>NZ_CP170644.1:0-1030199 GCF_051015765.1 Cupriavidus sp. a3
GGGGAAGCGGGAAGCGGGAGGCGGGAGGCGGGGAAGCGGGAGGCGGGAGGCGGGAGGCGGGAGGCGGGAGGCGGGGAAGCGGGAGGCGGGGAGAGCGGCGGACCTCCCGGCGGGCAACCCACGCGCCGCCGGCAGCGCAAGCCGACAGAAAACAAAAAACCCCGCCGAGGCGGGGTTCTTCCGTTGCGTGGCGCGCACGTGGCGCGCCGCGGGCAACGCTTACAGCGGGGTGATGTTCGCTGCCTGCAGGCCCTTCGGGCCGTTCTTGACTTCGAACTGCACACGCTGGTTTTCCTGCAGCGACTTGAAGCCGTCGGCGCGGATTTCCGAGAAGTGGGCGAAGAGGTCGTCACCACCTGCGTCCGGCTTGATGAAGCCAAAACCCTTGGCGTCGTTGAACCACTTGACGATACCGGTTTGCATGATTTGCTTTCCAGAAAAAGGATATAAAACGTCGCATGACGCGCGCGCCATCCGACAGGGGAACTCAAGGAAAGGACACCATGGACAACCGAAGTACCAGACGGTGGCTAACGAATGAACTGTTGCCTCGTCGCTTGAATCTAGCCGGGTTTATACGGGGGATTGGGGCCAGCGTCAAGTTGGGGCCAGCCCCAACCCCGGCCACGCGCGGGCGGGCCCGGCGCCCCCGCGGGCCCTGTGCGCCCGGTATCCGCTGTGGGATCATCACGCTTTTTGCATATCGCTTATTCGTGTGCGCCGTGGCGTATCGGGCCCATGCTGGACCAGAGTACGCATGCCGCATGATGGCGCGCCACGCGGCCATGCCGCGCAGGGATCCCTGCCGCGGACACGATAACGATACTGGAGACTTAGTCATGTCGATGCCGGAACCCGCTTCCAAGCCGGGTACGCCTTCCGTCAACCCCTCGCGCGGCCAGCCGACGCTGCTAGAGCGCCTGTTCAAGCTGCGCGAGCACCAGACCGATGTCCGCACCGAGGTCCTCGCCGGTATCACCACCTTCCTGACGATGGCGTACATTATCTTCGTCAACCCGTCGATCCTGGGCGACGCCGGCATGCCCAAGGACGCGGTCTTCGTCGCGACCTGCGTGGCCGCAGCGATCGGCACGCTGATCATGGGGTTCTACGCCAACTACCCGATTGCGATGGCGCCGGGCATGGGCCTGAACGCGTACTTTGCGTACACGGTGGTGAAGGGCATGGGATTTCCGTGGGAGGCGGCGCTGGGCGCGGTCTTTATCTCGGGCTGCCTGTTCCTGCTGGTGACGCTGTTCCGCGTGCGCGAGATGATCGTCAACGGCATCCCGCATTCCATCCGCGTGGCGATCACCGCGGGCATCGGCTTGTTCCTGGCAATCGTCGCGCTGAAGAATGCCGGCATCGTCGCCGCGAGCCCGGCAACGCTGGTTACCCTCGGCGACCTGCACCAACCCCCGGCGGTGCTCGCCATCGTCGGCTTCTTCGTGATCGTCGCGCTGGACCACCTGCGCGTGAAGGGGGCGATCCTGATCGGCATCCTGCTGACCACGCTGCTGAGCTTTGCCTTTGCCGGCAACACCTTCCACGGCGTGTTTTCGGCGCCGCCTTCGCTGAGCCCGACGCTGCTGAAGCTCGATATTTCGGCGGCGCTGTCGATCGGCATCATCAATGTCGTGCTGGTGTTCTTCCTGGTCGAGCTGTTCGATGCCACCGGCACGCTGATGGGCGTGGCCAACCGCGCCGGCCTGCTCAAGGCGGGCCGCATGGACCGGCTGAACAAGGCGCTGATGGCTGACAGCACCGCCATCATGGCCGGCTCGTTCCTCGGCACGTCGTCGACGACTGCGTATATCGAAAGCGCTTCCGGCGTGCAGGCCGGCGGGCGTACGGGGCTGACCGCGGTGACGGTGGCGGTGCTGTTCCTGGCGGCGCTGTTCATCGCGCCGCTGGCGGGCACGGTTCCGGCCTACGCCACCGCGCCGGCGCTGCTGTATGTGTCCTGCCTGATGTTGCGCGAGCTGCTGGAGATCGACTGGAACGATGTCACCGAAGTCGTGCCGGCGGTCATGACCGCGCTGGGCATGCCCTTCACATACTCGGTGGCGAATGGCGTGGCGTTCGGCTTCATCAGCTACGCGGCACTCAAGCTGCTGACCGGGCGCGCGCGCAGCGTGCCGGTGATGGTCTGGATCATCGCCGCGGTCTTTGTCTTCAAGTTCTACTACCTGCCGGGCCACTGAGCATTCCTGGCGGCAATCAAGAATGGGCGGCGTGGGCCGCCCATTCTTGATTGCACACCCCCGTTGCCCCTTCGCGGCAAGGTCGCAAGGCCGGAGCATCGGAACGCGCGCAAAGCGTACCCGTTTCTGCGGCCCTTCCGCGGCCGCACGAGCGTTCGCAGCGTACCTGTTTCTGCGGGCTGCGTTTCGACATGCCTTGCCGCGAGCCATACCACCTCGCGCATTGGCCACGCGTGCTAACGAGAGCTCTGCCATCACCCGTTCGGGGTGCGAGAGCGTACCCGTTTCTGCGTACCATGCGGGCGTGGAAACGGCGCGCCGGCGGCACGACAGGCGGGCCGCATCCAGTCCGAAATTTAGTCCAAAATTCGGTCCGAAATTTGGCTCGAAATTCGGTCGCGAATCTGTCACGAACCAGCCCGCAAGCCGCTTCCGGCGGGCCAGATCGACGGTGTGCAGGCCGGCTCATTCCAAAGTATGAGATTGGGTGTAAGTCACCCACTCAGGGCTGGACAAACCGCCCCAAATGCACTGAACTATAGGCGTGGCAAAGAGGGGCGCGGCAAGGCGCCCCTTCTTGACTCCGGTGCATGCGGCTGGATTGCCGGAGCACACCGAGCGCGCGTTGGCGCCGTCCGCTAGTCTGGGGACAGTTCGGATGAGACCGCCAGGCAAGGCGGCACGGCCACGACCAGGGAGCGTGCGGAAACACGTACGCCACGCAGAGACAAATAATTCCAAGACTGACAAGTGGTATCCGCAGACGTGTAGTGCCGGGGGATGTTGTTCAACGGGGATAATCATGACCGCAGGAGAGATTCGGCGACCCGCCATCGGGCCCGTCAGGGAGTCCATAAGCCGATCCAATAGCCGATCCATCCACCAAGCCTGGGCTGCTCTGGGGGAAGCCGCAGGCGAAACACCCGCACACCGCGCCAGCCGCGACGGCGCTGCTGCCGACGTGGCGGCCCTGCTGGCCGAGGACAGTGCGCTCAGCGACAGCGCCCGTGCCGCGGTGGAAAACCTGCTGCGCCGCCATCGCCTGCTGGAGGACGAACTGGCGCGCCAGCGCGCCATGCTGCAGGAATGGATCCTGAGCCAGCTCACCTACAAGTCGCTCTACTACCAGTACTCCGGACAGACCCCCGAGGCACCGCGCGTAGAGTTGATGCGCGAGAAGGAAGCGGTGCGCCGACGCATCCGCGAACAGCTCCAGGGTGGCAGCGGCTATCTCGCCGCGCCCGAGGAGCCGTCCCGCAGTCTGTCCACCTCGTGATACCGACGTTGCCTGCGGGCGCCAAACCGCAGCCAGTCCAGCGCCAGTCCGCGCCACGGCCACAGGCCCCGGCGCCGGGTGCCGGAACCAAGAACAAGCCAAACGTCCGGGAGATCGTGATGGACCGACTGTGCAAGGCGCCACGCACTGCGCAGATCGTAGTCGTGTCGCGTCATGAAGATTTTGGTTTTGACCCGTCCAGCTTCGGCCCCGGATGGGAACTGCGCCGCGTGCAGCAGATCCGTGACGCCGAACGCGTGGTGCGCGCGAGCCCGCCCAGCGCTGGCGTGATCGACCTGCAGGCGGAATACAGCGATGCCGAGCTTGGCCAGCTCGAACTTGCGCTGCAGCATCTGCATGTCGCCTGGGTGGCCATCACCTGCGACGCGATGCTTGCCGACGAGCGAGTGCGCGGGCTGATCCGCGACTATTGCGTGGACTACGTGCGCACGCCGTTCTCGGTGCAGGAGCTGATCTACACGCTCAAGCACGCGCATGGCATGGCGTCGCTGCATGGCGTGCGCGTGCAGGAGACGGCGTCGCGCGGCACCATGATCGGCGAGTGCGCGGCCATGCGCGCCATGTTCCGCTCGCTCGCCAAGGTGGCGCACAACGAGGCGCCGGTATTCATCTCCGGCGAATCCGGCACCGGCAAGGAACTCGCCGCGCAGGCGATTCACGATGCCTCGAGCCGGCGCAAGGGGCCGTTCATCGCCATCAACTGCGGCGCCATCCCTTCGCACCTGGTGCAGTCCGAACTGTTCGGCTACGAGAAGGGCGCGTTCACCGGCGCCAACCAGCGCAAGATCGGCTGGATCGAGCAGGCGCAGGGCGGCACGCTGTTTCTCGACGAGATCGGCGACCTGCCGCTGGAGAGCCAGGTGGCGCTGCTGCGATTCCTGCAACAGGGCACCATCACGCGCCTGGGCGGGCATCAGTCGATCCCGTTGAACCTGCGCATCATCTCGGCCACGCACGTGGACCTGGTCGCCGCGCAGGGCGACGGACGTTTCCGTTCCGACCTGTTCCACCGGCTGTGCGTGCTGACGCTGAGCATTCCGCCGCTGCGCGAGCGCGGCGAGGACATCCTCCAGCTGGCCAACGCCGTGCTGGCCGAGCATGGGCACGAGGCGCACCGGCGTATCCGCGGCTTCTCGGCATGCGCGACCCAGGCCATGATGCAGTACGCATGGCCGGGCAACGTGCGCGAGCTGATCAACCGCGTGCGCCGCGCCATCGTGATGACCGACAACCGCAAGATCACGGCCGAGGACCTGCAGCTGCACGGCGGTGCGGAACTGCCGCGCAAGACCCTCGACGCGATCCGCGAGGAGGCCGAGCGCGAGGCGATCCGCAACGTGATGGCCAGCCATGGCTTCCACGTCGTGCCGGCTGCGCGCGAACTCAACGTGTCGCGCGTGACCCTGTACCGGCTGATGCACAAGCACAATATCCGCGTGGAGAGCCAGCCCGCCGCGGGCGAGTAGGCTGGCAAGTGCGCAGCGCAAGCGCCGGTCACCGCTGTCCGCAGCTATCGAACTGCAAACAGTCGAGCCTCGGGCAGCGCGCCACAGGAAAGGGGAACCGCCGACGTCCGCTCGCCGGTTCCGCCTTTCCCCGTGCCCGCTGGCACGTCAGCGCACAACCACGCGAGGCTGGCCGGCCGTGCCTCCTCCAATCGTCCCATCCGCCGGGGCGGCCGCGAGATTCATGCTGATCTTGCCGCGCGGCGTGCGCGGCGGGCCGTTGTCATCCCGTTGCAGCCACGGCGGCGCGTCGCGCCGGTCGGGGTAGTCGCGCGCCTGTCGGCGGCCTTGCGGCGCCGCAGGTGCGGCCGCGCCTGGCGAGGTATCCTGCTGCATATGCAGTTCGCCCCAGGCCCAGCCGAAGCCACGCACGTACACATCATTGCTGACCGCCGCGTGGCTGTTGGCGCTGGCGTCGTCGGGACGATCGAACCAGGCATAGCTGGCTGCCACGGCAGGGGCCGAGAAGACCGCCAAGGCGGCCAGCACGCCTGCGGCAGGGATTGCGGCTTTCATGGCGTCTCCTCCTTGTGGAAAAAAGTGCCCGCCGGGGGACGGAGCACAAATCCGCGCGGGCACGCTGGCCCGCGTGCCCACTCAATATCGCACCAGCTCCCGGTCAGGCGCGCCGCCTTCCGGCCGGGCGCCTGCCGGCTGCGCGCGTGCAGGACGGACCCCGCGCCCGGCGCGCACCGCCGGGGCACGGCGCGCTGGCCGTGTCCAGCTGTGCCGGCTCGACCCGCGCGCGCGGGTAGGGCAGCAGTGGCGGCGAAAGCAGGTCCGTCACCGTAGGCGGGGGGCCCGCCAACCGGTATGAGCGCCGGCGCGCCGTCATGCGTGAAGGCGGATGACGCATGGCTGGTCTCTCTCCGCAGTAGTGGCTGGTTGATGGCCCGGACGCGCACGGCGTCCCTGCGGATGCTGAGCGACAAGTGTGCCAATGGCCGCAAAGGTATATCCCATGCGGGTTTGCGGCTCGTCCGGTCGTGCCGTGCGCGGCCGGGGCGGCGCCACGGGGCCATTCGGTTTCGCCGTTGCAACGCGTGCGGCGAGCGCCACCGCCGGGCGCGCCCGCGCATGTGCGGGCATGGCCGCCTGACATGCACGCCGGGTGCGGGATAGCGTGCCCCGGCAGCGGCGCATTCTTCGCATTGCACCGGGTTGCATCTTTGAAACTGGAGTTACTTCAGCCTTGCATTGGCGTAACAGCGGGGGACACGGTGGAAGACAAAGAAAGGTTCCGGGGACCTGAGGACCGGGCCTTGAACATTGCCGAGCGCGCTGCCCGCCCGGCGCTGCGGCGACGCGCGGCGCAGTACGCAGAAACGGGTACGCAGCGGGCGTCCCTCATGGCAGGGCGCGGCAAGCGGCTAGCGGCCGCCGTGGTCGTCAGCGGGACTGGCCCGGCGGGGCGGGTGCCGCTGGCAGGGCGGGAGCGGCAGCGGAGGACGAGGCCGTGGCAGTGCCTGAGATGGGTTTGGGGCCGGGCTGGCTGCGCTCGCAGCCGGCAACACCCAGCATCCCGATCACAAGCATGGCGGCCACCGGGCGTGCGGAGAGGGAACGGATCACAGATGCCTCCTTGCGCCGGCGCGCTGGCACGGATGCGCCGGCAGGTGTGCCTGATCTTAATGTAGCAGGTCGCCCCGGGGGTGCTGCTTGGGCAAGCCGCACAATGCGCAGTATGATGAACGCAAGCTACCCTTGCTGCCGGAGCGTGCCGCGGCCGCTCGCGCCAGGCGTTCCGGCTCCGTCCCTGCGTACCAGGGCTCCCGAACCTGGCAAACCCAAGGCCGTGAACGACAACTCCGAACACCGTCCCGCATCGTCCCCTGGCACCGAATCCCCGCAGCCGCGGCCCCGCCGCCCTCACTGGCTGCCGGACCGCCACACCGGTGGACGCACGCTGCGCGTGGTCACCGCGGCGGTGGCCTCCTGGTTCGATCACCGCGCCGCCAGCAAGGGCGCGGCGCTGTCCTTCTACATGCTGTTCTCGCTGGCGCCGATCCTGGTGCTGGTGATCTCGATCGCCGGCCTGTTCTTCGGCGCCGAGGCGGCGCGCGGCGAGATCTTCACCCAGATCGAAGGGCTGGTCGGCGAACAGGGCGCCACGGCGATCCAGCAGATCCTGGCCGCCACGCACCGCGCCGGCGGCAGCGGCATGGCCGCACTGATCGCCATGGGCATCCTGTTTGTCGGCGCCACCAGCGCCTTTGCCGAGCTCAAGAGCAGCCTCGACGACATCTGGCATGTGCCGGTGCCCAAGACCGCCGGCTGGCAGACGCTGCTGCGCGCGCGGCTGCTGTCGTTCAGCCTGGTGCTGGTGCTGGCCTTCATGCTGCTGGTGTCGCTGATCGTCAACGCCGCGCTGGCGGTGGTCGAGCGCATCTGGGGCCAGCTGTGGACGCAGTCCTGGTTCGCCCCGGTGGCAGACGTGATCTCGACGGCGTTTTCCTTTGCGGTCGTGACCGCGCTGTTCGCCGTGATCTTCAAGATGCTGCCCAACGCGCGCATCGCCTGGCGCGACGTGACCATGGGCGCCGTCATAACCGCGCTGCTGTTCTCGGTGGGCAAGCGGCTGATCGGCCTCTATCTGGGAAATAGTGCCGTGGCCTCTTCATACGGCGCGGCGGGCTCGGTGGTGGCGCTGATGCTGTGGATCTACTACTCGGCGCAGATCTTCTTCTTCGGCGCCGAGCTGACGCGCCAGTACGCGCTTCAGTTCGGCAGCCTGCGCGGCGTGCCGGGCATGGGAGGGGAGGGGGATGGCAAGGGCGAAGGCAAACCCCCGGCCTGGCCCGTGAACCGGTAAAATAGCGCCCCATTCCTTCCGTAAGTCCCGCAGGGCCCGGCGCAATGCCGCCTGCGGCGGCGCCGGTCCGGGTGCCGGCTGATGCCGCACCCTCTGTTCCCTCTACCTATTCCCAGCCAGATTCCGTGAGCTCGCTCGTATCCGAAATTGCGCGTCGACGCACCTTTGCCATCATCTCCCACCCCGACGCGGGCAAGACGACCCTGACCGAAAAGTTGCTGTGGTTCGGCGGCGCCATCCAGGTCGCGGGCGAGGTGCGCGCGCGCAAGGCCGACCGCCATGCCACCTCCGACTGGATGGAACTGGAAAAGCAGCGCGGCATCTCGGTGACCTCGTCGGTGATGCAGTTCCCGTATGGCCGCGGGCATGCCAGCAACAACGCGGACCGCAACGCGCAGGAGAACATCGTCAACCTGCTCGACACGCCTGGCCACGAGGACTTCTCGGAAGACACCTACCGCACGCTGACGGCGGTCGACTCGGCCGTGATGGTGATCGACTCGGTCAACGGCGTGGAAGCGCAGACCATCAAGCTGCTCAATGTCTGCCGCCTGCGCGATACGCCCATCCTCACCTTCATCAACAAGCTCGACCGCGAGGGCCGCTCGCCGATCGAGCTGCTCGATGAAATCGAGGACGTTCTGCAGATCCAGTGCGCGCCGATGACCTGGCCGATCGGCATGGGCAAGCAGTTCCGCGGCGTGTATCACCTGATCGACGACAAGGTGCAGCTGTTCGACCCGAAAGGCGACAAGGGCACCGCGGCGATCCTGGATGGCCTGGACAACCCGGAACTGGACCGCATCCTCGGCAGCCAGGCCGACGAGCTGCGCGTCGAGATCGAACTGGTGCGCGGCGCGTCGCATACCTTCGACAAGGAAGCGTTCCTCGCCGGCAAGCAGACCCCGGTCTACTTCGGCTCGGCGATCAACAACTTCGGCGTGCAGTCGTTGCTGGACGCACTGTGCGAGCTGTCACCGCCGCCGCTGGCGCGCAACACCGACACGCGCGTGGTCGAGCCGAACGAAGGCAAGTTCACCGGCTTCGTCTTCAAGATCCAGGCCAATATGGACCCGCGCCATCGCGACCGCATCGCCTTCGTGCGCGTCTGCTCGGGCCGCTTCGAGCGCGGCATGAAGCTGCTGCACGTCTCCGCCGGCAAGACCGTCGCGATCAACAACGCCATCACCTTCATGGCGCAGGACCGCAACACGACGGAAGAGGCCTACGCCGGCGACATCATCGGCGTGCCCAACCACGGCACCATCCGCCTGGGCGATGTCTTTACCGAAGGCGAGCCGCTCAAGTTCACCGGCATCCCGTCGTTCGCGCCGGAGTTCTTCCGCCGCGCGCGCCTGAATAACCCGCTCAAGGTCAAGCAGTTGCAGAAGGGCCTGCAGCAGCTGGCGGAAGAGGGCGCGACGCAGATGTTCCGTCCGCTCGCCTCCAACGACCTGGTGCTGGGCGCGGTCGGTATCCTGCAGTTCGACGTGGTGGCGCACCGGCTCGAGCATGAGTACGGCGTCGATGCCATCTTTGAGTCGCACGAGTGCGCCACGGCGCGCTGGCTCAAGGGTTCGCCCGCGGAGATCGAGAAGCTGATCGCCAAGGCCGGGCATAACGTGGCGCTGGACGGCGCCGGCGACCATGTGTACCTGGCGCCGAGCATGGTGAACCTGCGGCTGACGCAGGAGCGGTTCCCGGAGCTGCAGTTCCTGGAGACACGCGAGATCGTTTGACGATCCCGTCGCTGACAATGCAAAACGGCTCGCCTTGGCGAGCCGTTTTGCATTCGGGGGATTTGCTCCCCTCTTCCACTTGCGGGAGAGGGGCCGGGGGAGAGGGGAGCAAACACGCCGCCTTACTTGCGCCAGCTTAATACGCCAGCGACGCCTGGATATAGAAAGTCCGCGGCATCCCCACATACTTGCCCGCATTGTTGTCCGTCGAGCGCGTGAAATAGCGCTTGTCTAGCAGGTTCTTCACCCCCACCGCCACCTTCAGGTTCTGCGCCGACTTGCCGAAGTCGTAGCCCAGCCGCATGTTCAGCAGTGCATAGCCAGGGATGTCGCCCAGCGCGCCATTGGCGCTCTCCGCGGTCTGGTACGTGGTCGACGTGCTCGGGTCGCCCGGCGAATGCTGCTTCGACTGCGCGTAGCCGTCGATATTGAACGCCCAGCGGTTGCGCGCATAGCGCATGCCCACGGTGGCCACATGGCGCGAATAGAACGGCAGGTCGCGCCCGGCGAAGTTGCCCTGGTTGTAGGTGGCTTCGGTGAAGGTGTAGGTCGCATACGCCGACAGGCCGGCCAGCGACTTGTCGAGCGCGCCGAAGTCATAGCGCAGCGATGATTCCACGCCGCGGTGCGTGGTGGCGCCGAGGTTGGTCCACGCGTCCGGCGCGCCGCCGGTGCCGCCGCGCAGCTGCAGCTCGTCGTCGAAGTCGATATTGAACAGCGTCAGCTCGCCGCCCCAGCCGTTGCTGTTGAAGTGCGTGCCGATTTCGTACGTCTTCGCCTTCTCCGGCGTCAGGCCGTTGGTGGTCTGCGCGATCTGGAAGTACTGCAGCGGCCCGAACGAGACGCCGGCATTGGCGAACAGCTTCCACTGGTCGCTGACGTGGTACATCACCGCCAGCGAGGGCAGCGGCTCGTTGGACGAGACATCGTTGCGCGCGCCGGTGAAGTTGTCGGTCACGTACGACCGTATGAATTCGTAGCGCAGGCCCGGCGTGATGGTCCAGCTGCCGACGTTGATGGTGTCGTCGATATAGACCGCGTTGGCGGTGGTGCCGCCCGTGCGCGACTGGTACACCGGCGACGGCAGCGTGGTCGGATCGATGGTGCCCGGCGTGTAGAACACCGTGCGCGAGGCCTTCTCGTCGCTGGCTTCGCGCAGGAAGCGGTAGCCGACGCTGACCTCATGGCTCATGTTCTCGCCGCGGAACAGCTGCGAGTAGCGCGGCTCGATCGCGAACGTATGGTAGTTGCGCGGCGCCGAGGTCAGGCGCCGCCGGTTGGCCTGTGCGCCCGTGCCTTGCTGCTCGATATTGCTGCCGCGGAAGCTGTCGGTGTAGTACGTCAGCACCTCGAACTTGCGGTTGTTGTCGTTATGGCTGTACTTCAGGCTGAAGTCGTTGCGGCGGCCGTCGAAATTGTCATAGGGCCGCACCGACTGGAACGGGTCGGCCGCGTACTGCGCCGGGGTCAGGCCGCCGGGCATGCCGGCCCTGCCCTCGTAGTAGTGGAAGGCAGCGCTCAGTTCGTCGGTCTTCGAGATCCGGTAGTTGCCCTTGAGCAGCAGGTCGTCGATATTGACGTGGTCGTTGCTCTCGCGATAGCCGTTGCCGTGGATGCCCGAATACAGCAGCGCGCCGCCCAGCCCGTTGTCGTTGGTGCCGCCGATGAACGCGGTCGGGTTGGTCTTGACGTTGCCGCCGTGGCTGTAGATGTCGGTCGAGACCGAGGCGTCGGCCGCGAAGGTCTGCGGGATCGACCGCGTCGCGAAGTTGATGATGCCGCCCACGTTCTGCGGGCCGTAGCGCACCGAACCGGCGCCGCGCACCACGTCGATGCTTTCCAGGTTGCCCAGCGACAGCGGCGCCATCGACAGCTGCGGCTGGCCATAGGGCGCCACCGCCAGCGGCACGCCGTCCATCAGGATGGTCGAGCGCGGCGACAGGCGCGCAGTCAGGCCGCGCACGCCCACGTTCAGCGACACATCGCTGCCGCCGGTGCCGTTGTTCTCCTGCACCTGCACGCCCGGGACGCGGCGCAGCACTTCGCGCACGTTGTTGGCGCCGGCTTCCTGGAAAGTCACGCGGTCGACGATGGTGCGGGCGCCGGGGTGCTCCAGCACCTTGGCTTCATCGGCGTTGTCGAGCCAGTTGCCGACCACGGTGACGGCATTGAGGGTGGTTTCCGCGTTGGCGCTGCCGGCTGCGGGAGCCGTGGCTGCGTTCTGGGCATGGACGGGGAGGGCGAACAACAGGGCGGCGCCGATGGCACCGGCGGTGGGACGGAAAGCGGGCTGCAAGATGAAAATCCTGAAAGGGCAGCGCAGTCCACTGGCGGATGCGCCGAATGGGGCCGGATTATAAGTGCGAGTGATTCTCAGACGCGATTAGTCAGATCAAACGGGGACGTTTGTCGCATCCATGCATCAGCTTGGATACATTTGCACTGTAAAATATGACAAAAGATCCACTTATCTTGACTGCTGGCGCGCAGGGCATGCACGTGTATGCACTAATTCAGCAGCCACCGTAAAATCGTGGCTTTACTCCGCCGCTTGCCGGGCGCCTTTGCAGCACATTGCTGCGCTTTGCCGCGGCGCCTTCGCAGTCCGATCCCGTCCTTCGCATCCATGTCTTCCCCTGCCACCGTCCCGGCCGCCGAGCCGGATAGCGTCTTTGGCGACGCCGCGTTCCGCCGCTACTGGTTCGCCCGCCTGTGCACCACCATCGGCTACCAGATCTTTACCGTGGCGGTGGGCTGGCAGATGTACGACCTGACGCGCGACCCGCTGATGCTGGGCATGGTCGGGCTGGTGCAGTTCCTGCCCTCGGTGGTGCTGATCCTGATGTCCGGCCACGTTGCCGACCGCTTCGACCGGCGCCGCATCGTGCGCACGTGCCAGTCGATCGAAGCGCTGCTGGCCGCCGGCATGGCGGTGGCCAGCCTTACCGGCTGGATCGACAGCCATCACATCTTTATCTTCGTGGCACTGATCGGCGCCACCCGCGCGTTCGAGAACCCCACGCTGCAGGCGCTGCTGCCCAGCGTGGTGGCGCCGCGCCAGCTGCCGCGCGCAGTGGCGCTGGCCAGTTCCGCCGGGCAGACTGCGATCATCATCGGCCCGGCCATCGGCGGCTTTGCCTATGTGGCGGGCCCCGGCGTGGTGTACGCGCTGAGCGCGACGCTGTTCGTCATCGCCGCGGTGCTGGTCAGCGGCATCACGCTGCGCCAGGCCGCGCAGCGGCTGACCGCGCCGGTCAGCGTGAGCACGGTGTTTGCCGGCTTTGCCTATATCCGCAGCCGGCCGGTGCTGCTGGGTGCGATCTCGCTGGACCTGTTCGCGGTGCTGCTGGGCGGCGCGGTGGCGCTGCTGCCGATCTATGCGCGCGACATCCTGCATACCGGGCCGTGGGGCCTGGGGCTGCTGCGCTCGTCGCCGGCGGTCGGTGCGCTGGTCATGGCGCTGTGGCTGGCGCGCCATCCGCTGAACCGGCGCTCCGGGCGCATCATGTTCGGCGCGGTGGCGCTGTTCGGCGTCGCCACCGTGGTGTTTGGGGTGTCGACGTGGCTGCCGCTGTCGATGGCCGCGCTGGTGGTGCTTGGCGCCTCGGACATGATCAGCGTGGTGGTGCGCTCGACGCTGGTCCAGCTCGATACGCCCGACGACATGCGCGGGCGTGTCGGCGCGGTCAACTCGGTATTCATCGGTGCCTCCAACCAGCTGGGCGAGTTCGAATCCGGCGTGACCGCCGCGCTGTTCGGGCCAGTGGGCGCGGTGATCCTTGGGGGCGTCGGCACGTTGCTGGTGGTGGCGGTGTGGATGCGGTTGTTCCCGGCGCTGGCCTCGCGCGACCGGCTGCATGAACTCGCCACCTGACAAGCGCAGATTGTTCGCCGCCCAGATCTGTCCAGGCTGTGGTGGGGCCACGAAGCGTACCCGTTTCTGCGTAGCTCCTGCTTAGTCCTTGGCTGGCTGCCGCATGAGCAGCCACCGCCCGGCTGACGGTATAGTCCAGCTTTGTGCGGCGGCTTTCCGGACCAACTTTCGTCGCTGAAAGTTGCCCCGGGGCGCCCCGCCGACGTCGCCCCGCCAGCTCCTGTCAGCCCCCGTCACATGGCCGCTCCGTCCGATCCGCTCCAGCGCCACGCGGTCTTCGCCGCGCTCACCGGCTCGCGCGCGTCGCTGGAGCGCGCGGCCATGCTGGGCGATGGGCTGGGCGTGGCGCTATGGCGCAACCGGGACGACGATACCGCCTACGCCCATCCCGGCCATCACACGGTTTCGGTCTACCTGGAAGGCGGCCTTGGCACCTACCGGCGCGACCAGCCCGGCAACAAGGGCGCGCCCGGGCGGCTCTGCCTGTTGCCGGCGGACCATGAGTCGCGCTGGCACGTGGGCGGCCCGCAGCGCTTCGTTCACCTGTATTTCAGGCCGGAGATGCTGGCCTGGCACTGCGTGCGCCTGCTCGACCGCGAGCCGCGTTCAGTGGCGCTGCGCGACCTGACCTTTGCCGACGATCCGTTCCTGTACGCATTGAGCCAGCGGCTGGCCGCGCTCGACTGGCACCACCCCGATGCGCGCATGGCCTGCAATGCGCTGGCGCACGAGGCGGTCAGCCACCTGGTGCTGCAGCATGCCGGGCGCGCCGCGCCGGCGGACTGGCGCGGCGGCCTGTCGGCGCAGGCGAGGCGCACGGTGCGCGACTGGATCGAGGCCCATCCGGCGCACAACCCGACCCTGGGCGAGCTGGCCGCTCTGGCGGGCCTGTCGGAGTTCCACTTCGCGCGCATGTTCCGGGTCTCGTTTGGCATGCCGCCGCATGCCTGGATCCTGAGGGCGCGGCTCGAGCGCGCCCGCCAGCTGCTGGCCGAGCCATGGCCTGGCCTGCATGAAGTAGCCGTGCGTGCCGGGTTTGCCTCGGCCAGCCACCTGAGCCACCGCTTCCGTGCCGCGTTCGGGGTCACGCCCGGCACCTGGCGCGCGGGATCGTCGCGCTCCGCGTGACTCGCCGCCAGCCTTGCCGGGCAAGGGCTGGGGAGACGGGGTACGCACTGCTGGCGGATTGTGCGGGAAACCAATTGGCGCCCGGTTATGCCCTTTCGGTGTGGCGCGCCATGTCTTTGTCTGTGATCGTCTGACATCGCGCGATCAATATTCACTAATTACATAAAAATTTGCGAGTCCGCCGGTTATCGGCGAGGCGCCGCATTCCCGGTGACAGCACGCAGAAACGGGTACGCAGACGCTGCCGCCGAATACCGCCGAACGTGCGCTACTTGCCCTCGTTGGCAAACAGCGTGCAGGCGCCGCTTTCGGCCGTGCTCACATTGCTGCGGAAGGCCGCGAACAGGTCGCGGCCGACGCCGTGCCGGTTGGCACTGAGGTCCGGATGGGCGGCCTCGCGCGCGCGCCATTCGTCTTCCGGCACCAGCACGTCAAGCACGCCCGCGGGCGCATCCACGCGCATCATGTCGCCGGTGCGCACGCGCGCGATCGTGCCGCCGCGCAACGCCTCGGGACAGACATGGATCGCCGCCGGCACCTTGCCAGATGCGCCCGACATGCGCCCGTCGGTGACCAGCGCGACATGGAAGCCGCGATCCTGCAGCACCGTCAGCGTCGGCGTCAGCTTGTGCAACTCGGGCATGCCGCATGCGGCCGGGCCCTGCCACGGCAGTACCGCGACAAAGTCGCGCTCCAGCTCGCCGCGCTTGAATGCGTGCAGCAGGTCGTCCTGACGCTCGAACACGATCGCCGGCGCCTGAACGACCTGGTGCTCCAATTTGACCGCCGAGGTCTTGATCACCGCGCGGCCCAGCTTGCCGTCCAGCACCTTGATGCCGCCGTCCGGCAAGAACGGCTTGTCGGCGCTGCGCACGATGCTGTCATCGAGCGGCGCCGCCGGGCCGTCGATCCAGCCCAGCTTGCCGTCGCGCAGCACTGGCTCGCGCGTATAGTCCTCCAGCCCGCGGCCGAAGATGGTGGTCACGTCGTCATGCAGCAGTCCCAGCGACAGCAGCCCGCGGATCACCACCGGCAGCCCGCCGGCCGCCTGGAACTGGTTTACGTCCGCCTTGCCGTTGGGGTACACGCGCGCCAGCAGCGGCACCACCGCGGACAGCTCGTCAAAGTCGTCCCACCCCAGCACGATGCCGCCCACGCGCGCCATCGCAATCAGGTGCAGCGTGTGGTTGGTCGAGCCGCCGGTGGCCAGCAGCCCGACGATGCCGTTGACGAAGGCGCGTTCGTCCAGCACCTCGGCCACCGGCGTGTAGCGCTCGCCGCCATGCACCAGCTTGAGCGCCTGGCGCGCGGACTCGCGCGTGAGCGCCTCGCGCAGAGGCGTGCCGGGGTTGACGAAGGCGGTGCCCGGCAGGTGCAGCCCCATCATTTCCATCAGCATCTGGTTGGAATTGGCGGTGCCGTAGAAGGTGCAGGTGCCGGGGCCGTGATAGGAGCGGGTCTCGGCTTCGAGCAGCGCCTCACGCCCGATCTTGCCTTCGGCATAGAGCTGGCGCGTGCGCGCCTTCTCGTCGTTGCTGATACCGGTGGTCATCGGCCCGCCCGGCACGAACACCGCGGGCAGGTGGCCGAACGACAGCGCGCCCATCACCAGGCCGGGCACGATCTTGTCGCACACGCCCAGGTACAGCGCGGCATCGAACATCTGGTGCGACAGCGCCACGGCCGAAGCCAGCGCGATCACGTCGCGCGAGAACAGCGACAGGTCCATGCCGTCCTGGCCCTGCGTCACGCCATCGCACATCGCCGGCGTGCCGCCCGCGAACTGCGCGGTGCCGCCGGACTCCAGCGCGGCTTCCTTGATCCATTGGGGATAGGCCGCCAGCGGCTGGTGCGCCGACAGCATGTCGTTGTAGGCGGAGACGATCGCCAGGTTGGGCCGCTCGTCGGCCTTCAGCCGGATCTTTGCTTCGTCAGGCATCGCGGCCACCGCGTGGGCCAGGTTGGTACAGGAGAGCTGGGCGCGTTCCACTTTCTGCCCGGCCATGGCGCGGGTGCGGTCCAGGTACGCCTGGCGGGTGGCGGCACTGCGGGAGACGATGCGGGCGGTGACCCGCTCGAGCACTGGATGACGTGGCATGGGGTTCTCCTGCGGGGGAGCTTTCAGCCTAGCGCACTTTGCCGGGCGCTGCACGCCGGAGGCCCGCCCGCGGCCCGGGCGCGCCACGCAGAAATGGGTACGCTTGCCTCGCCAAGCCGTAGCGACTCACGTAAACTTGCCGCAACACGGCCCGCCAGCGCGCGATGGCCGCCACAACTCGAATCCTCCCGAATCCTCAAGGAGCACAGGGTGAGCATGCCTGATTTCGACATGGTGCTGTTCGGCGGCACCGGCGACCTGGCGCGGCGCAAGCTGCTGCCTTCCCTGTTCGACGCGCACCACGCCGGCCTGCTGCATCCGGCTGCGCGTATCCTCGCCACCGGCAGCCAGCCGTTGTCGACCGGCGACTACCTCGCGTCGCTGGAGCAGACCGTGCGGCCCGCATTGGCCCATGCGCCGCCGGAGTCATGGGAGAAGTTCTGCGCGCGCATCACCTACGTGCAGGCCGACGCACGCGTGCCCGCGCATTTCGATGCGCTTGCCGACAAGGTGCTGTCGCGCAGGCCGGAAGTGGTGGTGTGCTATCTCGCCACCGCGCCGCACCTGTTCGTGTCGATCTGCGAGCAGCTCGCCCGCACCGGGCTCAATACGCGCACGGCGCCAAACGTACGCATCGTGCTGGAAAAACCGCTGGGCCATGACCTCGACTCGAACGAGGCGATCAATTCGGCGGTAGCCAACTACTTCGCCGAAGAGCAGATCTACCGTATCGACCATTACCTCGGCAAGGAGTCGGTGCAGAACCTGATGGCGATCCGCTTTGGCAATGCCCTGTTCGAGCCGCTGTGGCGGCGCGAGTGGGTCCGGGACGTGCAGATCACCATCGCCGAAGAGCTCGGCGTGGAAACGCGCGGCGATTTCTACGACCAGACCGGCGCGCTGCGCGACATGGTGCAGAACCACCTGCTGCAGCTGCTGTGCATGGTGGCGATGGAGCCGCCCGCCAGCCTATCGGAGGACGCCATCCGCGACGAGAAGATCAAGATCCTGAAGGCGCTCAAGCCGATCACGCCGCAGGACGTCGCCGAGAAAACCGTGCGCGGCCAGTACCGCGCCGGCGCCATCGGCGGCAAGCCGGTGCCGGGCTACACCGATGAGGCCGGCATCGCCGCGGACAGCCGCACCGAGACCTTTGTCGCGATCAAGGCGGAGATCGCCAACTGGCGCTGGGAAGGCGTGCCGTTCTACCTGCGCACCGGCAAGCGCATGCAGGCACGCGTGGCCGAGATCGTGATCCACTTCCGCGACGTGCCGCACGCGATCTTTCCGCGCCCGCTGACGCTGTCGCCGCAGAACCGGCTGGTGATCCAGCTGCAACCCGAAGAAAGCATCCGGCTGTATTGCCTGGTCAAGCAGCCCGGCGACACGCTCGAGCTGACGCCGACCTCGCTCGACCTCGACTTCGCCAACTCGTTCAAGGTGCGCCGCGCCGGCGCCTACGAGCGGCTGCTGCTGGACGTGATCCGCGGCCGGCTGGGTCTGTTCGTGCGCCGCGACGAGCAGGTGCAGGCGTGGCGCTGGGTCGAGCCCATCATCGATACATGGGAAGCCAGCACGGTACCGCCCAAGCCCTACACCGCCGGCACCTGGGGCCCGGCCGCGTCGTCGGCGCTGATGTCGCGCGACGGCGGCTTGTGGCACGAAGAAGCCTGAACCAGAGGGAACCATATGCGCCTGTTTGAACATCCCACCCCGATGGACCAGGCCGAGGCCCTGGCCATCTCGATCAGCAATGCGCTCGAACTCGCCATCCGCGTCAACGGCTGGGCGGTGCTGGCGGTGTCCGGCGGACGCTCGCCGGTGCCGATGTTCGAGCGGCTGCGCTACCGTCCGCTGCGCTGGGAAGCGGTGACGGTGACGCTGGTCGACGAACGCGTGGTGCCGCCCGACCACCCCGACAGCAATGCCGCGCTGGTGCGCGCGCACCTGCTGCGCGAGGCCGCGGGCAGCGCCGCCTTTATCCCGCTGGTAGCCGATGCGCAGGACGTGGCCGACCCAACCGCGGCGGTGGCGCGCGCGAATCGCGCGTTCCGCCAGCCTGACGTGGTGGTGCTCGGCATGGGCGAGGATGGGCATACCGCGTCGCTGTTCCCGGACGCGCCCGAACTCCAGGACGCGCTGAGCGATCCGCAGCCGGCCTACCTGCTGACGCATCCGGGCACCGCGCCGCATGCGCGGATCACGCTGAACCTGGCCGCGCTGCTGGCGGCCGAACGCGCCTTCCTGTCCGTCACTGGCGAAGCCAAGGCAAAGGTGCTCGAACGCGTGCTGCAGGGGCCGACGCCGGCGCTGCCGGTGAGCCTGGTGGCGTCGCGCCACCGGCATGGATTCGATGTGTTCAAGGCCTGAATTCTGACTGAAGGGGACGTGACCGACGCCATGGCTGACACCGCCTCCACTCCCGCGACCGCCCGCGCCAGCGCCAGCGCCACCTTCCCGCGCCTGCTCGGCGATGTCGGCGGCACCAACGTGCGCTTCGCGATCGAGTCCGCGCCGATGCAGATCGGGCCGGTGACCGCGCTCAAGGTCGCCGACTTTCCCTCGCTCGAAGCCGCAATGCGCCAGTTCCTGGATGGCCTGGCGGCCACCGGGCAGCGCTTGCCGCGCCATGCGGCGGTCGGGCTGGCCAATCCGGTCACCGGCGATCAGGTCAAGCTGACCAACCACAACTGGTCGTTCTCGATCGAGGGCATGCGCCGCGCGCTCGGCCTGCAGACTCTGGTGGCGCTGAACGACTTCACCGCGCTGGCGCTGGCCTTGCCGCACCTGCCGGCGGACGGCCTGGCGCGGGTGCGCAGCGGCACCGTGGTGCCGACCGCGCCGCTGGCGCTGGTGGGGCCGGGCACTGGGCTGGGCGTGTCGGGGCTGGTCCCCGCTCCGGG
This sequence comes from Cupriavidus sp. a3, assembly GCF_051015765.1. Taxonomy (NCBI): domain Bacteria; kingdom Pseudomonadati; phylum Pseudomonadota; class Betaproteobacteria; order Burkholderiales; family Burkholderiaceae; genus Cupriavidus; species Cupriavidus sp. a3. The sequence continues at coordinate 19,561 of NZ_CP170644.1, forward strand.
CGGGCAGATGGTGGCGCTGGCCGGCGAGGGTGGCCATATGGAACTGATGCCGGCCACCGACGATGAATGGGTGGCGTGGCGCGCGGTGCATCGCCAGCTCGGCCGGGTGTCCGCGGAACGGCTTTTATCGGGTGCCGGGCTGTCGCAGATCCATGCCGCGCTGGCCGCAGAAACGGGTACGCTTTTGCTCGCGCCGCTGCAGCCGGAGCAGGTCACCGACGGCGCGTTCCAGCGCAACGACCCGCTATGCCAGCGCACCATGACGGTGTTCTTCGGGCTGCTGGGCTCGGTCGTGGCGGATATCGCGCTGGTGCTGGGCGCCCGCGGCGGCGTCTATCTGGGCGGCGGCATCCTGCCGCGCTTCGTGCCGGCGCTGCAGGCCTCCACCTTCGCCGAGCGCTTTGTCGCCAAGGGCCGCATGCGCGGCTGGCTCGAAGACGTGCCGGTCCATGTCGTCACCGCGCGCCACCCCGCGCTGCCGGGGTTGGCGCGCGCGCTGGCCGAGCGCCTGGACCGCGAAGCGGGGAACGCCTAGCCATGCGCGTGCTGCTGGTGGAAGACGACGCCATGATCGGCGACAGCGTCAGGCAGGCGCTGCGGCAGGAGGGCTTCACCGTCGACTGGGTACGCGACGGCGACGCCGGCCTGGCCGCGGCCACGTCGTCGCAGGACGGCGAGGCCTGCTACGACCTGGTGCTGCTCGACCTCGGCCTGCCGCGCCGCTCGGGGCTGGACGTGCTGCGCACGCTGCGCACGCGCGGCGTGCCAACGCCGGTGCTGATCCTCACCGCGCGCGATGCGGTCGCCGACCGCGTCGCCGGCCTCAATGCCGGCGCCGACGACTACCTGGTCAAGCCTTTCGACCTGCAGGAACTGGCCGCGCGCATGCACGCGCTCGCGCGCCGCGCCGCGGGACGGGCCGAGCCGCTGGTGACCTATGGCGAGATCGTGCTCAACCCGTCCACGCGCGAGGTCACGCAACGCGGCGAGCCGGTGCGGCTGTCGGCGCGCGAGTTCGCGCTGCTGTCGGCGCTGATGTCGCGGCCGGGCAAGGTCTGGTCGGTGCCGCAGCTGCAGGAGCGCCTGTACGGCTGGGACGACGAGGTCGGCAGCAATACCGTCGAGGTCTATATCCACGCGCTGCGCAAGAAATTCGGCACCGCGCTGATCCGCAATATCCGCGGCGTGGGCTACGTGGTGCCGCGCCTGGACGGCGAGGGAGAGCCCGGCTGATGCGCTCCATCCAGCGAACGCTGCTGTGGTGGCTGGCAGCGGGACTGCTCGCCGGCATTGCCATCGCCACCGCGCTGATTTACGGCCAGGCGCGCCAGGAAGCGAACGCGCTGTTCGACTACCAGATGAAGCAGATGGCCGCGGCGCTGCCGAGCCAGTTTGCCAACCCCGTGGTGCCGCCCTTCATCGGCTCGCCCGGCGACCTGTCGCATGCCGACGAGGATGTCGTCATCCATATCTGGGACGGCTCCGGGCGCAGCCTGTACCTGTCGCACTCGCACCCGGCGCTGCCCGCGCGCGCCGAGCTGGGCTTCTCCAATGTGACCACGCAGCAGGGCGAATGGCGGCTGTACAGCATGCAGCTCGGGCCCACCGTGGTGCAGATCGCGCAGCCGATGAGCGCGCGCCGCACGCTGGCCGCGCGCATGGCGCTGCGTACCGTGGCGCCGCTGCTGTTGCTGCTGCCGCTGCTGGGCTGGCTGGTGTGGATGGCGGTGGGGCGCGGGCTGCGGCCGCTGCGCGAGATTGCTGCCGAAGTGCGCGCGCGCGACGCCACCACGCTCGCGCCGCTGGCGCTGCGGCAGATGCCGGACGAGATCGCGCCGCTCAGCGCCGCGCTGAACCAGCTGCTGGCGCGGCTCTCGCACGCCATCGACACGCAGCGCGCCTTCGTGGCCGACGCCGCGCACGCGCTGCGCACGCCGTTGGCCGCGCTGCAGCTGCAGGCCCAGCTGGTCGAGCGTGCCGACAGCGGCGCTGCGCGCGACGAGGCGCTCGCAAAGCTGCGCCAGGGGCTGGAGCGGCTGACCCATCTCGTCACGCAGCTGCTCACTCTGGCGCGGCAGGAGCCCGGCGCTGCCACGCCGCCGCACGAGCCGGTCGCGCTGCGCGCGCTGGCCACCGGCGTGGTGGCGGAGCTGGCCCAGGCTGCGCTGGATCGCGATATCGACCTGGGCGTGGATGGCGATGCCGACGCCGACGCGGCGCCTGCCATTGTGCATGGCGATGCCGATGCCTTGCGCATCCTGCTGACCAACCTGCTGGACAACGCGCTGGCCTATATCCCGGCCGGCAGCCGCGTCGACGTGCAGGTCGCGCGCGGCAGCGACGGGCGTTCGGTCGAGCTGGTGGTCAGCGACAACGGCCCCGGCATTCCGGCCGGGGAGCACGAACGCGTGTTCGACCGCTTCTACCGCGTGCCGGAGGCGCCGACCGGCGGCAGCGGGCTGGGCCTGGCGATCGTGGCGGAGATCGCGCAGTCGCACGGGGCGCGCGTGGCGCTGGAAGACGCGCGGCCGGGGCTGCGTGTCAGGGTTGTATTTCCAGCGGCCTGAGCCCCGGCCAAAGTCACGCAGAAATGGGTACGCTTTGCAGGTGCGACGCAATGCCATGCGGCGCGCCGCTGCAGGTTTGCGATCGCAATTCAGCCCCGCGAGCCATGCACAGGAGTCATTGCCAGTGGCCAGAAACGGGCACGCAGAAACGGGTACGCTCCCTCGCCGCGCGTATCATCGAAGTCCTCTCCTGTTCACATACAAAAGGCTCGCATGCGCGCAATCGGCAACTTCCTCTGGTTCATCCTCGGCGGCGTGGTGATGGGCCTGGCCTGGTGGCTGGCCGGGCTGCTCTGTTTTATCTCGATCGTCGGCATCCCGTGGGGCAAGGCCTGCTTCGTGATCGGCGGCTTCACCTTCTTCCCGTTCGGCAAGCAGGCCATCAGCCGGCGCGAGCTGACCGGGCGCGACGATGTCGGCACCGGCGCGCTGGGGCTGGTGGGCAATGTGCTGTGGTTTGTGTTTGCCGGCGTGTGGCTGGCGATCGGCCACGTGATGGCGGCGGTCGCCAACTTCGTCACCATCATCGGCATCCCGTTCGCGATCCAGCACCTGAAGCTGGCCGGCATCGCGCTGGCGCCGATCGGCCAGACCGTGGTCACCAACGAAGTAGCCGACGCCGCGCGCCGCGACGGTGCGCGCGCGCACGTGGACGGCTTGCGTCGCTAGGCGTCGTCGCTGGTCTTTGCGGCTAGTCCTCGTCGCTGTCCGCCGCGCCGTCCTGCCGGGCAGCGTGCGCGACCAGCCGGTCGAGCAGGCTGCCCAGCAGCGCCTGCTCATCCTCGCTCAGGCAGCCGAAGATCTCGTCATTGCGCCGCGCAATCATGGCGATCGCCTGCCGGTACAGCGGCTTGCCCTGCGCGGTTAGCGACAGCACCACGCCACGGCCATCGGCGGCGCTGGTTTCCTTGCTGACCAGCCCCCGTTCCACCAGCGCTTGCGCAGAGCGGCTCGCCTGGCCCTTGGTCAGGTTGGCGCGGTGCGCCAGCGCGTTGACCGACAGCGGCGCGAACGCGCCGATCGCGGCCAGGCAACGGCCTTCGCTCAGCAGCAGGCCGCACTGCTCCAGGTAGGCGGCGGCGCTGTCCTTGTCGCTGAGCTTGTTGACCTGGTGCAGGCGGTAGGTCAGGAACTGGTCCAGGCGTGGCAGTGGTTTCATGGCGATGTCCGGTCGGCGTCGGCATTGTAGTGCCTACGCCTGGCTGCGTGCCTCCGCCTCGTCGATCAATGCCAGCACCGGTGCCAGCGAATCCTGCCGGCTCATCAGCCCCAGGCACATCATCGCCAGCAGCAGCGGAGATCGTGCTTCGCCAACGCGGCCCAAGGCCTCGCACAGGCGGGTATAGGCGAGGTCGAGGTCATCAGCTTGCATGGCGGGCTCCGGCGGGTTGGGATTGCGGGGTTTGCATCAGGGGGGCGAGGGTTGCGCCGACCTCGTCCCATGCGGGCGCGCGCCAGCGCGACAGCACGTACCCGTCGGGGCGGATCGCGTAGAGCGTACCCGGCCGGGCACCGTAACGCGCCTGCGCCTGGCCGGCGACATCGGCAAGTGCGCCCTGCGCGGGGCCGGCGTTACCGTTGACGATCACGCGGGCCTGCAGTGTATGCGGATAGGCCTGCACCAGCGCGGCCAGCGGGGCAGGCAGCGTTGGCGAATCACCGAAGTACAGCAGCGTGAAGCGCTGCCCGAAGCATTGCGTCAGGTGGCCGATGCCTTCCGCGCTGGCGACGCGCGCCTCCGGAGCGGGCAACCCGGGCGCGGCGCCGGGGCAGTCGGCGCCGAAGTCGCTGGCGCCGTTCAGCGGCGAACCGGCATAGGCGATCGGTGCCGACTGGCGCGGGTTGATCAGCGACCGCACCGGGCTGCCGCCCTGCGCCAGCCGCAGCGTGGCCTCGCGCATCAGGCGGAAGGCAAAGTCGGGGGGCGCCATGAATTCGGTGCTCTTGGCGCCGTAGGCGATGTTCTGCCGGGTGGCGTGGACGCGTTCGGCCGAATAGGAGTCGAGCAGGCTGTCCGCGGCCTGGCCGCGCACGACCGCTGCCAGCTTCCACGCCAGGTTGCCGGCATCATCCAGCCCGGAGTTGAGCCCGCGCACGCCGAAGATCGGCACCAGGTGCGCGGCGTCGCCGGCGAACAGCACGCGGCCGTGGCGATAGTCCTGCAGCGTCAGGCACTTGGCGTTGTAGATCGAGATCCACAGCGGCTGCCAGGGCTCGGTCTCGCCGATCATGTCGAGGTGGCTCTGCACGCGCAGCAGCACGTTCTCCGGCTTGACCGCTTCCTCGGCATCCTCGTCGTCGCGGATCTGGTAGTCGATGCGCCAGACATCGTCGGGCTGGCGGTGCATCAGGATGGTCGAGCCCGGATTCGACGGCGGGTCGAACCAGGCCAGCCGCTCCACCTCGCGCCGGGTCTTCTGCACGATGTCGACAATGACATAGCGGCCTTCGTACTGGGTGCCTTCCATGCGCAGGCCCAGTTGCTCGCGCACCGTGCTGCGCCCGCCGTCGCAGGCGACCAGCCATTGCGCGTCGACCTGCACCACGCCGTCGGCGCTCTCGATTTCCGCGACCACGCCGCCGTCATGCGGACGCACCGTGCGCACGCGCGCGCCGAAGCGCACCTCGGCCGGCGTGGCGCCCCGCAGCGCGGCCTCGTGCGCGAATGCTTCGAGGTAGTACTGCTGGATATTGACCATCGGCGCAAAGCGCTCGTCCGGCTCGCTCGGCATGCGGAAATGCAGCACCTCGGCGTCGCGGTAGTAGCTGCGGCCGCCTACCCAGGGCAGGCCGGTTTCGACCGTTTGCTGGTCGGCGCCGACCCAGCCCAGGATCTCGAGCGAGCGGCGCGACATGCAGATGGCGCGGCTGCCGGCGCAGTAGCCGTCGTCGGCCTCCACTACCAGCGAGGCGACGCCGTAGCGCGCCAGCAGTGCCGCCAGCGCCAGCCCGACCGGGCCGCCGCCGGCGATCAGCACGGGTACGTGTCGGGGCCAGGGGCGCGGCGTCGCGGGAGGCGGTACCGGTGGCACGGCCGCGCGTGGTGCGGTGGAGTCGGTCATGGCTGGTCTCGTTTGATGTAATTGGTTTCGTACGCAACTATATCCCAGATGGTTGCGCACGAAACCAGTGTTTACCCGGCTGGCTCGGCGGCGCCGCCCTGTAAAGAGAGACAAGTCGCACATCGCCTACCCGGTACCGTGGCCTATGCTTCGCAGAACGCACCCCGCTACTGCTGCCTGCGAACCTTCGCCATGCCAACCCTGCCCACCGACGCCGTGCACCGCGCCAGCTGGCTGCCCGCTGCCGGCAGCTGGCGCTACCACGCGCTGCTGGGCGCGGCCGGCATGCTGGTGCTCGGTCCACTTGGCGGCATTGCCGCCGCCTACATGAATTTCTCGCTGGGCTTCTTTGTCGGTGGCCAGGTGCTGGCCGGCATACTCGGCTCGGTGGTGACGGCCAGCTACGGCGCCCCGGGCCGGCATGGCGCCAACTACATCCAGACCGCGGCGGCATCGGTGGCTGGCATGGGCGGCATGGCGGTGGTGCTGCAGGCGATGACCTGGCTCGGCCTGGCACAGCCGCCGCTGTGGCAGCTGGTGCTCTACATGCTGTGCATCGGCATGTACGGCGTGGGCATCGGCATGCTGTACACGCCGTTGCTGGTGGACCGGATGCAGCTGACGTTCCCGTCGGGACTGGCGGTTGCCAATATCCTGCGCGCGCTGACCGACCCGGTGCTGCTGCGGCGCTCGGTGGCGCGGCTGGGCGGCGGCATGGCGCTGGGGCTGGCCAGCGGCCTGGGCGCGGCGCGCGTGTCGTGGCTGGCGGCGCTGGACCTGTCGGCGGCGACATTCGGCGCGGGCATGATCGTCGGGGCGCGCATCGGCATTGCCGCGCTGGTGGGCGGCCTTGCCGGCTGGGCGCTGACGCCGTGGTTCGTGTCGGTGGGATGGCTCGCGCCTGGCGAACCATATCGCAAGGCCACCTTCCTGGTGGCGCTGGGGATGATCATGGGGGCGGCCGCGCTCGATGTCGCGCTGCTGCTGGCGCAGGCGTGGCGGCAGTGGCGTAGCCGGGCCCCGCGAAAGGCGCAGGCGCGGCGTGGACCCGGCATGGCCTGGGTGGCCGCGTGGGCGCTGCTGTGGGGCACCGCCACGGTCGCGGCGGGCGTCGCGTGGTTCGGCCAGCCGCCGGTCTTCCAGCTGATGGCGGTGCTGCTGGTGCTGGTGTTCGCGCTGGTCAACGGCATCTCGGTCGGCATGGTCGACCAGAACCCGATCTCGTCCGCCTTCGTGCTGACGGTGATCCTGATGGCCGCGGCCGGCTTGCGCGCGCCGCATGTCGGCCTGATCGCGGCGACGGTGCTGCTGGTGGCGACCGCCGAAGCCAGCGACATGCAGCAGGACCGCTCCACCGGCTGGCGCCTGGGCAGCGACCGCATGGTGCAGTTCGGCTACCAGGTTGCCGGCATCGTGGTAGGCGCGCTTGTGGCCGTGGCGATGGCGCGGCTGTTCATGCAGGCGTATCCGGTGCTGGCGCTGGACCAGACACAACTGCCGGCGGACCAGCAGCCGGCGCGCTGGGCCTCGGCCATGACCTACAAGATCGTCGGCGTGCTGCACGGGCTGGCGCAGCCGCGCGCCGCCCAGCATGCCGCGGTCGCGCTCGGGCTGGCCCTGGGGCTGGCTACGGCGGTGCTGCGCAAGGTCATCCTGGGCGGCCCGGCGTGGCAGCGCTTCGCGCAGTCTGGCCGGCGGGGCAGGGTGGCGGACTTTTTGCTGGATGCGGTGCTGTTGCCGTCACCCTATGCATCGTCCTTCGGCGGCTTCGTCAACCTGGCGGCGGCCGGCTGGATGGCCGCGGGCGGCGTGGCGGCAAGCGTCGGCGGCGCTTTGGCCGGGCGCAGGCCTGGGGCGAGGCGTGAGCGGCAGGCGCTGCCCGAGGACATGAGCACCGCATCGCTGCTGGGTGGCGGCCTGATCGCCGGCGACGCGCTGGCGGCACTGGCCCTCGGCCTGGCCGGGCTGCTCGCAGTGACGTGGAACTGACACAGGCGGATTGTCAAATTTTGTTGACGCTTCTGTCCAATCTCCAGTGGATTGTCAAATCGCGCCGCCGGCGTACCATGTCGGCCAGACCGACGTATTGCCTGACCCGGAGAATCCTCATGGCCCTTGACCAAGAATCCTTTGCCCTGCTGCGCGCCTCGGTGCAGCGCTTCATCGACGAACGCCTGAAGCCCGCCGAGGACACGCTGGAAGAGACCGACGACGTCCCCGCCGATATCGTCGCGGACATGAAGGAGATGGGCCTGTTCGGCATCTCCATTCCCGAAAACTACGGCGGCATCGGCCTGTCGATGTCGCAGGAATGCGATGTGGTGTATGACCTCGGCCACACCGCGTTTGCCTTCCGCTCGGTGTTCGGCACCAACGTCGGCATCGGCTCGCAGGGCATCCTGATGGATGGCACCGAGGAGCAGAAGCAGTCTTACCTGCCGCGTATCGCCAGCGGCGACCTGATCATCTCGTTTGCGCTGACCGAACCGAATGCCGGCTCCGACGCAGCCTCGCTGCAGACCAGGGCGGAGCTTGACGGCGACCACTACGTCATCAACGGCACCAAGCGCTTTATCACCAACGCACCGCGCGCCGGCGCCTTCACGCTGATGGCGCGCACCGGCGGTGCGGGTGCCTCGGGCATTTCGTCCTTCATCGTGCCGGCCGACACCCCGGGCATCTCGCTGGGCAAGCCGGACAAGAAGATGGGCCAGCGCGGCACAAAGACCTGCGACGTGGTGCTGGAGAACGTGCGCGTGCCCGCCGCCAACATCATCGGCGGCGTGCCGGGCGTGGGCTTCAAGACCGCCATGAAGGTGCTCGACCGCGGCCGCCTGCATATCTCGGCACTGGCCTGCGGCATGGCGCATCGCCTGATCACCGACGCGGTGGCATATGCCAAGGAGCGCAAGCAGTTCGGCAAGCCCATCGGCGACTTCCAGCTGATCCAGGCGATGCTGGCCGACAGCCAGGCCGAGCTCTACGCCGGCCTGTCGATGGTGCGTGACTGCGCGCAGCGCTACGACGCCAAGCCCGCCGGCAAGAGCGATCCGGAAGTCAGCATGCTGGCCTCCTGCACCAAGATGTTCTGTACCGAGATGGTGGGCCGCGTGGCCGACCGCGCGGTGCAGATCCACGGCGGCGCCGGCTATATCGCCGAGTACAAGGCTGAGCGCTTCTACCGCGACGTGCGCCTGCTGCGCCTGTATGAAGGCACCACGCAGATCCAGCAGCTGATCATCGCCAAGCAGCTGCTGCGCGACTGACCATGCAAACGCCCGGCGCGGCAGGAGTCGACATGGACGATTGGCAGGATCGCGGGCCGGCAGGCCATGACGTTGACACGCCGCACCGCCTGCGCGCGGTGGTGGCGTCCTATCGCACTGCGCTACAGGCGTACACGCTGGCGGTATCGCCCGCGGAGCTGATGGCGCTGGGCGCGGTGCCGGCCAATATGGCGCAGGACAGCGACCCGCGCGCGCACGCGCACCTGGCGCGCTTGCGCGGCAAGGTGCAGGCCAGCGGCATTGCGCTGCCCGGCGCGATCGTGCTGGCGGTAAGCGGCGGCAGCCTGCATTGCGAATGCGATCACCTGTACACGCTGCAGCTGCAGCCATGCCGCGGCGACCGCCTGATCGTGATGGAAGGCTACGAGCGCCTGCTGGCGCTGGCGCATGGCGAACGCCGCCAATGCAAGACGCTGGTGTCGGCAGTCATGTGGCGCACGGCGCTGGACAGCGCCGCGCAGGTGTCGCCGGCCGATGCCGGCGAGCTTGCCGATGATGCGGCCGAGTCAATCGCCGCTGCCGCCACGCAATCGTGCGCGGCGCGATGGGCCAACGCGACGCGGGTCTGGCACTGATCGCGCCGCGTGCAATATAGAAGGTCGAAGGCCGCCGGCATGGCGGCCTTTGCTTTTGGTTGCAGCGCTTATTGCTCGCTTATTGCTCGCTTTTTGGCTGCGGCCACACTCCATCGACATCGCGCAGCAGGTGGCCCGCGAGAATATAGTCCCCGAGCCGCGTGGCCTTGGCCTCGAGGTCGAGCAGTTCATGGTCCGCCAGCGTGCCGAGATCGAACTGGCAATAGAGATTGCGTTGGCGGAACGTGCCCTTGGGTTTGGCAAGCCCTTCGATCAGGGCTTCGCGGGAGCGGACGGCGATGCTTTCCTGTCCGCGATACTGCACCTTGATACCGCGCTTTTCTCCGAGCCTGCCGAGTTCGACCGCATCCTGCCAGCCTGTCTCGTAGTCCAGCTCCAGCGCCAGCACGTTTTCCGAGGCCAGAAGCCGGAGCGCTTCTGCCTTGCTGCCAGCTCGCACGATTGACATCCACACCTCTTGTATCGACTTATACTGTACGAATATACAGTCAACCCGGGGTCGCGGCAAGAGCCTGCACCGCGGCGATGCCTACATGCCCGGCCTTGCGCGCCCCGGCCGTTAGCCTAGCCGCCCGGGCAGCTGCTGCCTGGCCGGTCCTGCGCTTCCCGCCAGTGCAGCCGAACTTTGTTTCCCCGGTATGTCAGGGCTGCGCGGCCGATGTGGCGCCGGCGGCTTCAGTGTTCGCCCCGCCGCCTGCCTGGCTGCCGCTGGCCGCCTCGCGTGCCTGAGTCGGCTGCGCCGCAGGCGCGCCGCTGAAGTCGCCCGCATAGACGCGCGACATGCCACCCGCCTGCATATAGCGCCGGATCGCGGCGTTGACCGATTCCGTCGTGGCCGCGCGCAGCCGAGCCTCGAGTTCCGCGGTGAAGGCCATGGTGCGGCCCAGGTAGAGCTGGTTGGCAAGCGCACCCGCCAGCGCCGCGTCATTGCTGCGGCTGACCGTGCCCTGCTGCAGCAGGCCGCTGACCGCTTCTGCCAGTTCCGGTGCGGTGATGCCGTCACGTGTGAAGCGCTCGAGCTCGTCGGCGACCGCGCGCTGCAAGCGCGCGAGGTTCTGCGGCGCGTATTGCGCCTGCACGCCGAAGCGGCCGGCGCGGTCGAGCGCGCCCACCTGTACCCAGCTGCTGGCGCCATAGCTCAACCCTTCCTGCTGGCGCAGGCGGTCGGCCAGCCGGCTGCGCAGGCTGGCACCACCCAGCACGCGGTTTGCGATCATCATCAGCGCATAGTCCGGCGAGTCGCTGGTCAGGTCGATCGGCGCCGCGGCCACGTAGACGGCATTGGCCTTGCCCGGCGCGGGCAGCGTGAATTCGGCCGGCGCAATCGGCACGAACGGCCGGTCGACGCGTTCAAACGGCTGCGCCGCGGTCCAGTCGCCGAACAGCTGCGCGACCTGCGCCGCCGCGGCCGGCGCATCGAAGTCGCCTACCAGGCTCAGTTGCGCATTGCCCGCGCCGTAGAAACGCGCGTGGAAATCGCGCACCTGCGCCAGCGTGGCCGCGCGCAGGTCGGCGATGTTCTCGGCAAAGCTGCGCGCGTGGCGCGGATCGCCCATGGGATACGGATCGCCGTGACGGCCCAGTGCGTTCGACGCCATCACGCCCGGCTGGCTCTGGATGCTTTCGATATCCGCGATGCTGGTCTTGCGCAGCGTCTCGAACTCCGCTTCGGGAAAGTCCGGCGCGCGCAGGATCTCGCGCAGCAGTGCCAGCAGTTCGGGCAGCTGCGTCCGGCGTGTCTCGAAGCTGACGGTCACGCGCTCCGAACTGCCGCCGATGCCGACGCGCGCGCGCAGCGCCTCGATGCGATCGGCGATCTGCTCGCGGTTCATGCCGGCGGCGCCGCGCCGAAGCATTGACGCGGTCATCGCCCCCACCGTGGTCAGCCCTTGCAGGCTCTGCACGTCGCCCATGCGCAGCACCAGCACGCCATGCACCACCTCGCCGCGCGCGGGCTTGGGCAACAGGGCTAGCTGCATGCCGTTGGCCAGCGTCTGGCGCGTGGTATGTGCGTCGATATTGGCGGGGCTGGGGTCGAACGGCGCGACCGCGGCCAGCGCCGGCTTGCCCTGGTAGCCGCTGACCATCGCGGCGACATCAGGCTTGCCGGGCACCTGCGCGCGGGCTGGCTGCGCGGACGGTACGAACAGGCCCACGGTGCGGTTTGACGACTGCAGGTAGTTCTGTGCCACGCGCTGCACGTCCGCCAGCGTGGTGGTCTCGATGCGATCGCGGTTCAGGAAGAACAGCCGCCAGTCGCCTTTTGCAATGGCCTCCGACAGGGCGATGCCAAGCGCGCCGGGGTCGCTCATGTAGTGGTCGTAGGCATTGCGCATGCGCACGCGTGCGCGTTCCAGCTCGGCTTCGGTCACGGGGGCCTCGGCAAAGCCTTCGACCTGCGTGATCAGGCCCGCGCGCGCGGCTGCCAGCGACTGGTCCCTGGACGTCTCCGCCATGAACAGCAGCGTGCCGGGGTCCTTCATCGCATAGAACGCGCTGCCGATCGAAGCGGCCTGGCCGCGCTCGACCAGCGCCTTGTACAGGCGCCCGCCGGGCGTGTCGCCGAGGATGATCGTCAGCAGCGACAGCGCCGTGGTGTCGGGATGTGCGCCGGGGCTGACGTGGTACTGCGCGGCCACCAGGCTGTTGTCGCCGGGCCGCATGATCACCAGTTCGCGCGCGCCTTCCTGCGCCGGCTCGACCGTATGCTCGGGCGGCAGCACGCGCGTGGGGCGCGGGATCGGGCCGAAGTAGCGCTCGATGCGTGCCAGCGTGGCGGCGGGATCGAACTTGCCCGCCACCACCAGCACCGCGTTGTCCGGCTGGTAGTAGCGCCGGTAGAACGCGCGCAGGTTGTCGATGCTGACGTTCTCGACGTCGCTGCGCGCGCCGATCGGTGCCTTGCCGTAGTTGTGCCAGCGGTATGCGGCGGACATGGTCTGCTGCATCAGCATGCGCGACGGGCTGTTCTCGCCCATTTCCATCTCGTTGCGCACCACAGTCATCTCGCTGTCGAGGTCGGCCTTGGACAGCACGCTGTTCACCATGCGGTCCGCTTCCATGCGCAGCGCCCAGTCGAGGTTTTCGTCGCTGGCGGCAAAGGTGCCGAAATAATTGGTACGGTCCTGCGTGGTGGTGCCGTTGACGCTCATGCCGCGCCGCGCGAACTCGGTCGGAATGGCCTTGCCCGGCAGCGAAGGCGTGCCCTTGAACAGCAGGTGCTCGAGCAGGTGGGCCATGCCGGTCTCGCCATAGTTCTCGTGGCGGCTGCCCACGAGGTAGGTGATATTGACCGTGGTGGTGGGCTTGGCCGCGTCCGGGGCCATGACGATGCGCAGGCCGTTGGGCAGGCGGTATTCGGTGATGCCCTCCACAGTGGCGACCTGCTGCGCCTGCGCAGGCGATGCCGCCGGCACCGGCTGCACGGGTTGCGCCGGCGCGGGCAGCGGGGCCAGCAAGGCAAGCATCGACAGGTGCAGGGCAAAACGGCGCATGGCATCTCCGGTGTGGGCTGGCTGCCGGGTAATGAGCTGAAGGGGGGCGCGGCAGTGGCGCAAAGCGCAATTCTAGCCGCCGCCCATACCCGGAACTGTGCCGCAGCCCACCTCTGCATGCCAGAGGGAAATGTCCGAATCCAGCCGGTGCCCAGGCGGCCGAAGCGGTAGCATGCCTGCATGAACCTTGATCCCGACACCTGCTACAAGGCCGTGGCATCGCATGACCGCCGCTTCGACGGGCGCTTCTTCGTAGGCGTCTCCTCGACCGGTGTGTACTGCCGGCCGGTGTGCGCAGTACGCACCCCCAAGCGCGAGAACTGCACCTTCTACGAAAGTGCCGCCGCCGCCGAGAAGCACGGCTTCCGGCCCTGCCTGCGCTGCCGCCCGGAACTGGCGCCCGGGCACGGGCTTGCCGATATCTCGGGCCGGCTCGCGCAGGCCGCCGCCACGCTGATCGACGAAGGCTTCATGGCCGAAGGCAGCGTCACCACGCTGGCCGCGCGCATCGGCGTGACCGAGCGGCATTTGCGGCGCCTGTTCGATGCGCAGTTCGGTGTCTCGGTGCTCGAGTACGCGCAGACCCAGCGGCTGCTGCTGGCCAAGCGCCTGCTGGCCGACACCGCGCTGCCGGTGACCGAGGTGGCGCTGGCGGCCGGCTTCGGCAGCGTGCGCCGCTTCAACGATGTGCTGAAGACGCGCTACGGCCTGACCCCGCTCGCGCTGCGCCGGCGCGCTGCCGACGGCGTGGCCGACCGGCTCGTGTTCGAGCTTGGCTACCGGCCGCCGCTGGCGTGGGAGGCGCTGCTGGGCTTCCTGGCCGCGCGCGCGGTGGATGGCATCGAAGAGATCCGCGACGGCGCCTATGCGCGCACGCTGCGCGTGGAAGCGGGCGGCACCGTGCATGACGGCTGGGTCCGCATTGAGCATGTGCCGCGCCGCATGGTGTTGCGCGTGACCTTGTCGGCGTCGCTGGCGCGCGCGATCCCGCAGGCGCTGGGCAAGGTGCGGCGCCTGTGCGACCTGGGCTGCCGCCCCGATGTGGTCGACCGCCATCTCGGCGAACTCGCGCAGGCCGTGCCGGGCATGCGGTTGCCGGGCAGCGTCGACGGGTTTGAGATTGCCGTGCGTGCGGTGGTGGGTCAGGTCATTTCGGTGGCGCACGCGCGCCGCATCCTGGCCGCACTGGCGCAGCGCGCGGATTCGGCGGCAACGCTGCCCGATGCCCTGCCGGGCAGTCTGCGCTACCTGTTCCCGAGCGCCGCCGCCATCGCCGCCATGCCGCCGCAGGACCTGCGCGACGCCGGCGTGCCGGCGGGCAAGGCGCACACGTTGCAGGCGCTGGCGCAGCGCGTGGCCGACGGCACACTCGCGCTTGACGCGCACGCGCCGCCCGAAGCGACCGTCGCGGCGCTGCGCGCCATCGACGGCATCGGCGACTGGACCGCGCAGTACGTCGCCATGCGCGCGCTGGGCTGGCCCGATGCCTTCCCTGGCACCGACTATGCGCTGCGCAAGGTGCTGGGCGTCGGCACCGTCAGTGCAATGCACGCGCGCACTGCGCAATGGGCGCCGTGGCGCGCCTATGCGGCGGTCCACCTGTGGCATCGCTATGAGACCATGAAGGACGCGCCCGCCGCGTCCGAACCGGAGACCATGACATGAGCAGCTATCGCCAGATCGACAGCCCGCTGGGCACCATGCTGTTGCGCGCGGAAGGGACGCACCTGACCGGCGTCTTCTTCGCGGGGCAGAAGTACTATCCCGCCAACGTCGCAGCAAGCAGTGGCGAAGCATCGCTGCAGGAGGCGGCCGTGCTCGAACGCGCCGCGCTGGAGCTGGCCGAATACTTCGCCGGCAAGCGCGACGCCTTTACCGTGCCGGTGCGCTTCGCGGGCAGCCCGTTCCAGCAGCGCGTCTGGCACGCGCTGCAGGCCATTCCATGCGGCGCAACGGCGTCCTACGGCGAACTGGCCGGCGCCCTCGGCCTGCCGCCGACGCACGCGCGCGCGGTCGGCGGCGCGGTGGGGCGCAACCCGCTGTCCGTCATCGTGCCCTGCCATCGCGTGCTCGGCACTGCCGGCGCGCTGACGGGCTACGCCGGCGGCATCGAGCGCAAGCGCGCGCTGTTGCGGCGCGAGGGTGTCGGCCCGGCGGGCGCTTGAGCCGGCGCCATGCCGCGCCTGTTTTTCGCCGTGGAAGTGCCGCCGGCGCGGGCGGAGCGGTTGCTGTCGACCCTGCCGGAGGCGACCGGCCTGCGCCCGGTGCCGGCCACGCAGGTTCATCTGACCCTGCATTTCCTCGGCGAATGCGGCGTGCCCGAGGCGCAGCTGAACGCCGCGCTCGACGGACTCGCAGCGCCCGCCTTCACGCTGCAGGCTGCAGGCACCGGCCGCTTCCGGACCGGCCAGGGCTCGGTGCTGTGGGCCGGCCTCGCGCCGGGTCCCGGGCTTGACGCACTGCGCGCGCTGCATGCCGCGGTGGGGCAGGCGCTGGCACAGGCCGCCGGCATCGAGCCGGAGCGCCGCCGCTACCACCCACACCTGACGCTGGCACGCTGCCGCCCGACGGTACCCGAGGCCATGTTGCGCGCCTGGCTCGACGCGCAACGGATGCTCGCCAGCGATCCCTGGCCGGTGCAGCGGCTGGTGCTGTTCGAAAGCCGGCTGGGACCGCAGGGCGCGGAGCACCTCGTGCTGCAGGCGTGGCCACTGGCCCGGCCTGCTGCTACGCCAGGTTGCTGAGCCCCAGCGCGGCCCCGAGCCCGCACAGCACCGACCCGATGGCGCCGTCCAGCAGACGTTGGCGGCGCAGCATCGCCGCCCGCAACGCCGGCGCGGCGAATACACCGGCCACCAGGCTGAACCACGCCAGGTGCGCCAGCGACATGAACGCACCGTAGCCGAACTGCACCGGCACCGGCGTGTGCGCGTCGACCACCTGCGTATAGGTGCTGACCACGAACAGCGTGCATTTCGGGTTCAGCGCATTGGTCAGGAAGCCCATGCGCAAGGCCGCGGCCGGCCGCAGTGCCGGGGCGCCGTGCAGGTCGACCGCCAGCGGCGCGCGCCGGCGCAGCGTCTGCAGGCCGATCCACACCAGGTAGGCCGCGCCCAGCGCCTTCACCACCGTCAGCACGCTGTGCGCATGCGCCATCAGCAGCGCCACGCCGAACATCGTGTACAGCACATGGACCTGCACCCCCATTGCGATGCCAAGGGCGCTGAGCAGCCCGGCGCGGCGGCCGTACAGGTAGCTGTTGCGGGTCACCATGGCGAAATCCGGGCCGGGGCTGACCACGGCGAGCACGGTCACGGCGGCGACCGCCAGCGGTTCGACGACTGGAAGGGCAACTGGAATCATTTTGTGTGAGGTTACGTTGGGGTTGAGAGCCGATCGCCGCCGCCGGACTAGGCCGGCACGGCAAAGCGTACCCAATTCTGCGTGCCACAAACGAGACTCACAACCGATATATACTCGCGCAAATACGTGAGAAAAACTGACTGAAAATCCCGATGCACTGGCTGGGCTGGATCCGCTTTTTCGAGGCTGCCGCACGCCACGAGAGCTTCGTGCGCGCGGCCGAAGAACTGCACCTGACCCACGGCGCGGTCAGCCGGCAGATCCGCCAGCTGGAAGACACGCTCGGCGTGGCACTGTTCGAGCGGCGCAACCGCGGCGTCTTCCTGACCGATGCGGGGCGCACGCTGTTCGCCGCCGCTTCACAGTCAATGGAGATGCTGGCCGGCGCCGCGGCGCGCATCCGCACCCAGCCGCCTGGCCGGGCGCTGGTGCTGTCGTGCGAGCCGACCGTGGCAATGCGCTGGCTGATCCCGCGCCTGCCGCGCTTTGCCGCGCGCCACCCTGACATCCCGCTGCACCTGATGGCGGCGGGCGGCCCGATCGATTTCGCGCGCAGCGGCGCCGACCTGGCGCTGCGGCGCAATGACTTCGCCTTCGAGCCGCGCTGGCACGCGCGCGAGGTGGCGCAGGAATGGGTCGGGCCGGTGTGCCGCCCGCTGCTGGCCCAGGGTCCCGCCGCTGTTCCGGCACGGCTGCATACGCGCACCCGGCCCTATGCCTGGCAACGCTGGCTGGCTGCCGCCGGCCCTGACGCGCAGGCCGTCCGCTTCGAGGGCGATGCCTGGTACGAGCACTTCTACCTGAGCCTGCAGGCCGCGGCGGCGGGCCTCGGCTGGGCCATGGCTTCGCGGCTGATGGCCGCCGACGAGATCGCCGACGGGCGCCTGGCTGCCCCGTTCGGCTTCACGCCGGACGGGTCGGCGTACCATCTGTTGTCGCCGGCGCCGTTCGAGCACGACACGCGCCGGCTGCTGCTGCTCGCGTGGCTGCGCGACGAGGCGCAGGCAATGCTGGCGCCGGCCGCATCCCCGGCGGGGCCGCCATTGGAGCCGAAGGACGCCTGAAAGCGGCGCAGGCGCTACCCCCCGTAAGTCTGTGCTCAAGTTCTGCCACAGTTTTGCCGAAGGTGTCGCCATGAGTCTTGCCGGACGCGGGGGCACGCGCTTAACATGCGGCGCGCGGCCGGCAGGCCGACTGGCTGCCGCGCCCCCACTACACCCCCAGCCGGCGGCATCCCGCTATACCAGACGTTGCGTGAATCCATGAATCAGCACGAAGCCACCGGGGCCGGCACCGGAACCGAGACCGACACTGCCGCCGCCGACACGCCGGCGGACGATCGTTACCGCCTCACGCACAACTCCCAGATCGGCACCGTGCTGCGCGACCTGTCGTGGCAGAAGTGCATGCTGAGCGTGCGCACCCGTACCGGGCACCAGTTCGTCACCTCGATCCTGCAGGTCGATCCGGTCAACCGGACCTTCGTGTTCGACTGGTGCAATGCCGACGCCGAGCGGCAGTCGCTGATGACCTCGGAAGAGAATGCATTCTCGGGTTTGCTGCGCGGCGTGCCGGTGAACTTTATGGTGGGGCAGCCGGCCGCGACCCGCTTCGAGCAAGGCCCGGCCTTTGTCGTCGAATTTCCGGAGAAGCTCTATCACTTCCAGCGCCGCCGCCATTTCCGCGCGCGCACACTGGTGACCAAGGGCTACCGCTGCGAAATCCGGGGCGCCGACAATGCGCTGCTGTGCCTGGACATTGCCGACCTGTCGCTGTCCGGCGTCGGGCTGCGCTCCAAGAGCGTCACCGAGGAACAGTTGCCGGTCGGTACCACCGTGGCCAAGTGCCGTCTCGACTTCCGCGAGCTGGGCAAGGTCGAGCTCGACCTGCAGGTGGTTGGCCACTGGCTGGTCGGCCATGACGGCAACGCCATCCACCACTTCGGCTGCGCCTTTATCAATCCGGACGGCCGTATGGAGAACTTCCTGCAGCGGCTGGTATTCGCGCTGGAGCTGGCGCACCGGGGCTGAACATCCCGGCGCGCGAGGCGCGGCCCGTCAGGAGCCGATCAGCCGCCCGATGGCCGCCGCGGCTTCGCGCATCGGCGGCAGCAGCCGCGTGATCATCTCGCTTTCCGGTACGCGCGCGGCGCGCACGCTCACGCTCAGGCCAGCCAGCACGATGCCGGAGGCCGAGCGCACCGGCACGGAAATCGCGCGCAGGCCCGGCTCCAGCTCCTCGTCGACGATCACGTAGTCGACTTCGCGTGCCCGCGCGAAGCATGCCTCCAGCTCCTGCCGCGACACCTTGGTCTGCAGCGTGCGCGGACGCAGCTCGGCATGCTCGAAAAAGCCGTCGAGCACCGAGGCCGGCTGGTGCGCCAGCAGCAGCCGGCCGTTGGAGGTGCAGTAGGCCGGCAGGCGGCTGCCCATGCCCAGCGAGTAGTTCAGGACCCGCTGCACTTCGGAGCGGACCAGGTAGAGGATGTCGGTGCCGTCGAGGATGGCCAGCGCGCAGGTCTCGTGGATGCGCGCGCTCAGGTTGTCCAGGATCGGCTGCGCCAGCGACACCAGCGAGGTCGAAGAGAAATACGCATGCCCCAGGTGCAGCACCCGCGGGCGCAGCGCGAACTGGCCCTCCTGCTGGCTGACATAGCCAAGCTGCTCCAGCGTATAGAGGCAGCGCCGCACCGAGGCGCGCGACAGCTGCGTGCGCTGCGCCACCTGCGAGATGGTCAGCGGACGCTTGCGTTCCGAGAAGGCCTCCAGCACGGTCAGCCCGCGCGCCAGCGACAGCATGAAATTGGGATCGCCGGCAAAGCTGCTCAGCAAATCGGCCTGCGGCCGGGCGACGCGGACGGTGTCGGCCTGTGCATGGCCGAGACCGATGGGGCGGAGGACTTCCATTGGGCTGTGCTTGTCCGGGTTCGTTGTTCGATAATCGCGCAATCTTAAACCGGCTTGGCGCAACGGGCCAGCATTGCGTGCATCCAACTGTGTCCCGGTGGCCACGATGCGCGTTTAGTGATCGATGCGATACCTCCCGAGCAGGTGGCGTTGCACCAGCACCGTCAGGAAGCCCGCCGCCATGAAGGTCAGCGTGGCCACCAGCGAGCGCACCGGACCACGCGACAGGCCGCTGTGAAATGGTGAAACCGATCTGCATGGAAACCTCCGCGAGTGCGGCCGGCAGCGCGGCCCGAGGCGGGGATAGGAGGTGGGCAACCATGCTCGCGGCCGTTGCCCGAATGCGGCGACCGCCCATAAAAAAGTCGCCGCTGGGGCAGCGGCGACCGGGGAAGGGTCGTCATTCAAGAGGGGGTCTTGCTGACGGGAAAAGTATAGACCTTTGAATTAAGACATTACATACAACTTCGGTGGGGTACGCTCGCATCACACGCGCGGCCCACGTTGCGGTGGACCCGCGTCTCAGAACGGCTTGCCGAGGAAGAGGTAGAAGCTGTATGTCCCGGCCGCGGCCCGGCCATAGGCGAAATAGAGTGGCCCGAGCGGGCTGTCCAGCGCCAGGAACAGCGATCCCGACTTGAGCAGCCCGGTCGGGCTTCCCGGCACCAGCGGCGCACCCATGCGGCCTGCCTCCAGCGAGAAGCCGGCGTAGATGCCCTGCAGCAGCGTCTGCCGCGCCAGTTTGTTGTAGTAGACCAGCCGCGCAAACTGCAGGTTGCCGCCCAGCAGTTGCCCGGTCGCATAGCCGGATTGCTGCAGGAAGCCGCCCCACTGGAACAGGTCATAGCGCGGCAGCGGGTTGCCGACATTGGTGCCGGCCTTGAGCCCGAGCGACACGGTATGGTTTCCGATCGAATGGGCATACACCAGGTCGCCCTGCGCCTTGATATAGGAATCGTCGGCACCGAGTCCCGGTTGCGAGGCATAGACCCGCAACGAGCCAGCATAGCCGAAGCGCGGGAAGTCGACGCTGTCGAGCTGGTCGAAGAAGAGCCGGCCGGTAATTGCGCCGCGCTTGATCCTGCCGGGGCCCGGCGACAGCGCCTCCGGGCCGGTGCTCAGCGTGGCGTCCAGCGTGCCGGTCTGCACGCCCAGCCGCAGCTCACCGTACTTGGTGAACTGGCTGCCCACGTCCAGCGCTACGTCAAGGCGGCGCAGGTCATAGGTGGCCAGGCGGGTGCTGCCCTGGAACACGTTGACCGGGCGGCGCTCCAGCTCGATGCGCGGGGCGATGAAGAAGTACTGGCGCGTGTTCAGCGGCTGGTAGAACTCGCTCGTCAGCGAAGTAGTCTGGCCCACCTGGAGATCGGTGCGCCATTCGGCGCCAAGCGAGTTCAGCCAGGTGCGCCGGTAGCTGCCGATCAGGTTGAAGAACGCATCGCCGCGGAAGTCCGTGCTGAGCCCGAGGCCAAAGCGCAGGTAGTCCGGCCCGTACGATTTCTCGACCGCATTGACCACTAGGATGCGCTTGCCCGGCTCTTCCATGATGCCGTAGTTGACGTGCTCGAAGTCGCCGGTGCCGAACAGCCGCCGCATGTCCTGGTCGAGCGTGGCCTGGTCAAGCGGCTCGCCCGGCTTGGTCTCCATCACCGCCGTCGCAAACTCGGGATTGACGCGGTGCAGCGGCGCCAGTTCGATCGCATCCACCGGCCGCGTGTCGGGCGGCGACACCGCCTGCTGCGCCGCGCGCAGCTGCGCATACTGCGCCGGCGGCAGTGCCAGCGGCGCGAGGCGCTCGGCCACCTTGCGCGCCGCGGCTTCGCCGATGGGGATGGTGGCGGTCAGGTGGTCGAAGTCGGTCGCGGAAAAATCGCCGAGCGCGGGCTCGATCAGCACGTCGGCGGGGCCCAGCGAGGCCAGCGAGGCGCGCACGTTCTGCTCGGTCAGGATGTTGAGCATCTGGCCTGTCACGCCGATGACCGAGGTCAACTCCTCGCGCTTCATCAGCGGCGTGCCGAGGTTGACGGCGATGATGACATCGGCGCCCATCGCGCGCGCCACGCCGACCGGCAGGTTGTCGGTGAGCCCGCCGTCGACCAGCAGCCTTCCCTGGTATTCCGCCGGCGCCACCGCGCCCGGCACCGACATGCTGGCGCGCATCACGTTGGCCAGCTCGCCGGCGTTGAACACGACCGGCGTGCCGGCGACGAGGTCGGTGGCGACGGCGCGGTAGGGGATCGGCAGCTTGTCGAAGTCGCGGTAGCCGGGCGTGCGCGCCAGCTGGCGCAGCACCGTCTCAAGCTGCACGCCCGAGACCGCGCCCTTGGGCAGCAGCAGCCCTCTCGTTTGCACGCCGATCTCGGGCGTGAACAGGTTGGTGAAATCGTCCTGCTTGCGGCGCACGGTCAGGTCCTTGCGCGGCGGGCGTTCCTTGAACAGCTTTTCGGTGCTCAGCCCGCTGACCAGCCGTTCCATCTCGGCGGGCGACATGCCGGTGGCATAGGCGCCGCCCACCAGCGAGCCCATGCTGGTGCCGGCGATGCAGTCCACCGGCACGCGCAGATCCTCCAGCACCTTGAGCACACCGATATGCGCGGCGCCGCGCGCACCGCCGCCGGACAGCACCAGGCAGATGCGCGGACGCGCGCCGCGGGCCGGCGCGGCGCTCACGGCGGGTGTGTCGATCGCGGCGGGTGCCGGGGGCATGATCGCTGGTGCCGGCGCGAGTGCGGAGTCAGGCGTTGCGTCCGGCGCTGCGTCCGGCGCGGCCCGGGCGCCAACGGCAAGGCAAGCCGCCAGCGCGAGCGCTGCCAGCCGCAGGATCCGCAACCCCCAGGGTGTGGCTGCCTTCATGTCGTCGTCCGTTCAGCAGGCAGCCGCAATGCGGCGCCGGTTGCCCGGTCTGTGCGCGGCCGGGATGGGCGTCGGCTTATCTTCGGGCAAAACGCGGCGCACGGGCCGCCTGGAGTGCGCGCCGCAAAACAATTCATCATGCCGCTCGGAAGCGTGCAGATCGGTATCCGCTGCCGGGAGCGCACTGCACAGGCCGCTTGCAGTGACTAAGATGAACGCAGACCAGGGCGGGCGCAGCCCGCAGAGAGGGGGAATCGCCATGACCGCACTGGTGGAGTGGACCCGCGAACATACCTGCCGGCTGTTCCCGATGTCGGCCGAATACCATCGCGCCGGGGGCAGCGAGGTGCAGGTGAGCTGGCAGGCCGAGCCGCCCGGCTCGCCCGGCCGCTGCCGCATCAGCGCGTCGCTGGCATTCGACCAGGACGTGATTGACGCCGTCTACCTGGCCGACCCGGCCGAGCTGGCCCGCATCGGCGCGCGGCTGGCAGACGTGGTGGCGCGCTGGCTTGCCGACGACGACATCGCCTGCCTGTCCGGCACCGCGCTGGTGATCCCGGTCGGAAGCGTGCTGCTGAACCACTGAGCGCCACTTGGCCCGGCGCTGCAGCCACGTGGCGGGTGGCGGGGTGGTCGGCGGCGTGGTGGGCGGCGTGGGGGCGGCGTGGTTGGCGCCGGCGGCATATACTGGCGGCTGATCCGCCATTTCCGCCCGCAGCGGCGTGCAGTCCGTGTCCCAAGTGTCTCCCGTCAACCCTGTCGCCAACCCCGCGGACGACCCGCGCCCCGTGCCGCCCGAACGGCCCGGCGACGACGAATGCTGCGGCTCCGGCTGCGATCCGTGCATCTTCGATTTCTACTACCAGGAGCTGGACCGCTATCGCGAGGAACTGCGCGCGTGGGAGGCGCGCCACGCGGCGCGGCACGCGGAGGATCCGGCCAGTTGAACGCGCTGCTCGACTTCGTGCGGCGCCATCCGCGCCTGTTCGTGCTGACCGGCGCCGGCATCAGCACGGATTCCGGCATCCCCGGCTATCGCGACGCGCGCGGCCAGTGGCAGCGTTCGCAACCGATCACGCTGCAGGCCTTCCTAGGCTCGCACGCCGGGCGCCAGCGCTACTGGGCGCGCAGCATGCTTGGCTGGCCGGTGGCGTGGCAGGCGCGGCCCAACGGCGCGCACCATGCGCTCGCCCGGCTGGGCGAGCATGGCCGCCTGGGCGCGCTGGTCACGCAGAATGTCGACGGCCTGCACCAGCGCGCCGGCAGCCGCGACGTGATCGAGCTGCACGGCAGCCTGGCCAGCGCCATTTGCCTGGACTGCGGCGCACGCCATGACCGCGCCGGCCTGCAGGACTGGCTGCTGGACCAGAACGCCGCGCTGCGCGACGTGATCGCCGAGCCCGCCGCCGATGGCGACGTGCATTTCGAATCGCCGCTGTTCGCGCAGTTCCGCGTGCCCGAGTGCGGGCGCTGCGGCGGCATCCTCAAGCCTGACGTGGTCTTCTTCGGCGAGTCGGTCCCGCGCGTGCGCGTCGATGCCGCGCGCGCGGCGCTCGAGGCCGCCGACGCGGTGCTGGTGGTGGGCTCGTCGCTGATGGTGTATTCGGGCTACCGCTTCTGTGTCTGGGCCGGGCAGATGGGCAAGCAGGTGGCGGCGCTCAACCTGGGCACCACGCGCGCGGACGATATGCTGGCGCTGAAGGTCGAAGCCGGCTGCGCGCCCACGTTGCAGGCGCTGGTGGCGCAGCTCGAACTCCGGCGCGACCCGGCACACCACCCGTTGACGCGGCCGCCTTGCAGGCATAGCATCGCCAGATCTTCGAATCCTTTCCCGATTTCGTCATGAACGCAGACCGCCAACGCCCCGTCATCGCCGCGCCACCGTGCGACGCGATGCCGCGCGTGCGTCGCCAGCCTGCGTTCGTCGCTGTCGCACCGCCGCCGTTCTCCGCCGGCGCGCATCCGCCCCCGCCGCCACGCGGCTGACGGGCGCGCATCGCGGCCCGCATCACAGCTCCCCGGTTTTCACGCCTGCGCGTGCCTGACGGCACGGCAGCCGCGCGCCTGTGCGCCGCTGCCGGCTGCCGCAGTTGCTATGCGCGCTTGCGCGCCGGGGTCTGCCAGGCTTTCGACAGATGACATCCATGACCACCGAAAAAGACTGCGCGGCGCAACTGGGCGCCGCGACCCACGCCCGGCATGCGGTATCCGCCGCGTTCTGGGCCACACCCCTGTTCGTGCTGCTGTGGAGCAGCGGCGCCATCGCGGCGCGCCTCGGGCTGGACCATGCCACGCCCTTTGCCTTGCTGACGCTGCGCTTCGCCATCACGCTGGCGGTGCTTGGCGCCATCGGCCTGGCACGCGGCCACCTGCTGCCGCCGCGCGGCGAACGGCTGCATGTGGCGCTGACCGGCCTGCTGCTGATTGGCGGCTACGCCGTGTTCTACTTCCTTGCGCTCGACCATGGCATGACGCCTGGTGTGCTGGCCACCGTGCTGGGCGCGCAACCGATGCTGACCCTGCTGCTGACCGAGCGACGCTACAGCACCACCCGCATCGCGGGCCTGGCGCTCGCGCTCGCCGGGTTGGCACTGGTGGTCGCCGACAGCCTGCTGCTGGCACGGCTTTCTGTGGCGGGCGTGTCGTGCGGGCTGGCAGCGCTGGCCTGCATGACCGTCGGCGCCATCCTGCAGAAGCGCATCGCGCGCGCGCCGGCGCAGGTGTTGCCGCTGCAGTATGGCGCCAGCCTCGCGGCATGCCTGCTGTGCCTGCCGTTCCAGCCCTTTGCCTTCGAGGTATCGCTGGCGTTCGCGCTGCCGCTGCTGTGGCTGACGCTCGGCATCTCGATCGGCGCCACGCTGTTGTTCTACCGCCTGATCCGCGCGGGCAACCTGGTCAATGTGACCAGCCTGTTCTACCTGGTGCCTGCGGGCACCGCGGTGCTGGACTACCTGCTGCTGGGCAACCGGATGGCGCCGCTGGCGCTTGCCGGGATGGCGGCGGTGCTGGCGGGACTGGCGCTGGTGTTCCGCGGCGCGCGCGAAACGGCGCGGCGTTAGCGGTTCTTCACTTCAACCCGCACTTCTTCCTTGCCGACCGTGATGGTCCCCGGCTCGACCTCCTTGCCGCCGAAGTGCAGTTCCTCGGGCTTGAAGGTATAGACCGGATAGTCCTTCAGCAGCTGCTGCGCAACGACCGCGCCAATGGCGTTGAGTTGCTCGCGGTACTGGGCCATGCCGGCAACTTCCACCTGTTGCACCGTGGGGTTGTCGAGCAGCACGGCCCGCTTGCCGGAGTCGTAGCGCACGCCGCTGTTGAGCGCCAGCTTGCCGTCGACCGGCGGCGAGGGCAGCAGCGCGTTGGTCAGGCGGGCCTCGACATGGGTGATGAGCCGGTTGCTGGCCTCGTCTAGCACCAGCCGGGGGTGGCTAAGCTGTACGGTCACCACTTCCGCGTAGCGCAGCGTGGCGGGAAAACGCTGATCCAGCGCGGCCTGCAGTTCCTGGCGGGTGAGCGTGTATTCGCCGGTCCAGACGTTGTAGCCGGCCAGCGCGGGCGTAGCCGCGGCGAAGACGGCCGCGGCGGCAAGGAGCAGGGAGGGGCGCAGGCGCATGTGGCGGATGGTGCGCGCCTTGACGGCGCGGCGTGGATGGAGTCAGCCAGTCAGACCGCGCGCGCGGGATGGCGTTCCGTCACATAGCCCCGGCGCGCATGCGCGCAGGTCAGTAATGCGGCGGGATTTCCTGCAGGGGATCGGACTCTGCCGCCGTCGACGTGGCGCTGCGCAATTGCTGGTACAGCGCGCGGAACTGCTCCTGCAGCAGGTCGATCTGCTGCTGCTGGCGCGCCACCGTGGTGTTGAGCGTTTCGAGCAGGTCTTCCTGGAAGGCGAGCTTGATTTCGAGTTCGGTGATGCGTTCGTCCATGGCGCGTGGCTGTCGTGGGTTCGCCGGTTTCTCCGGCTGGCGGCGCGCATTGTAATCCCGTATGCCGATGCCGCCGGCGAAACCGCACGCGCCGCGCTTACTTCTGCTCGGTGATCAGCATCCACATGACGCCAAAGCGGTCGCTCACCATGCCAAATTGCTCGGCGAAGAAAGTCTTGTCCAGTGGCATCACCACCTGGCCACCTTCCTTCAGGCCGTTGAAGGCATTTTCCACCCCGGCCTTGTCGGCAAAGCTGATTGTCAGCCCGAAGCCCTCGAACTTGGGCTGGTTCGAGCAGCGGCCGTCGGAAGCCATGATCACGCTGTCGCCGATCTGGAATTCCATGTGCATGACTTTGTCTTCCGTTCCCGGAGGCGCCTGGCAGCCGGGGTCGGCCTTTTGCGGCTCGGGATTTTCCTTGAACGTCATCCGCATATTGACCTTGGCGCCAAGGGTCTTCTTGTAGAACTCGACAGCTTCATCGCAACGGCCTTCAAAAAAGAGATAGGGCTGGACTTGCATGACAACTCCTGTAGAGAGAGCCTCCCGGGCGGGGCAGGCAGGAAGAACCTAGCCGGCGTACGGACGATGGCCTCGGGGATCCGGCAACGGGCGCAACGATTTGTGTACGCCGTCCACAATACCTTAGCAAACCAAGTGGCTGGTGTCCACATCAATGCGGGATCGGCCTCGGCTGGGGCGTGCATGCCGGGCTGTAGAATGCCCGCGAACCGTCACTATCCGGCTCTCGCCTGAACACCTTAGACATCCGGAGCTGCCTTGCGTTACGAATTGACCGACCTGCGCCTGTTCCAGGCGATCGCCGATGCACAAAGTCTTTCCGGCGGCGCTTCGGCCACGCATATCACCGCGTCGGCGGCCAGCTACCGGCTGAAGAACCTCGAGCATGCGATGGGCACGCCGCTGTTTGTGCGCACCGCGCGCGGCATGGAGCTGACGCCGGCCGGCGAGACATTGCTGGTCCATGTGCGCGAGCTGCTGCTCGGCGTCGAGCGCATGCACGGCGAGGTGGGCCGTTTCTCGGCGGGACTGAAGGGCAATATCCGGCTGCTGGCCAACAGCAGCTCGCTCAATGGCTTCATCATCCCGAGCGTGAGCCGCTTCCTGCTGGCCAACCCGGACGTGAACATCGACCTCGAAGAACGCGCCAGCCAGTCGATCCTGACCGCGGTCGCGGCGCATGAAGCCGACGTCGGCATTCTCGCCGGCGACTTCGAGACCACCGGCGTGCGCTCGGTGCGCTATGCGCGCGACGAACTGATCCTGGCGGTCGCGGCGGAGCATCCGCTGGCGCGCGAGCCGGAGGTTCGCTTCGGCGCGGCACTGGCTTTCGACTTTGTGTGCATGAGCCGCACCAGCAGCAACTTCCTGTTCCTGCGCGACATGGCGCAGCGCGCGGGCAAGAGCCCTAACGTGCGCCTGCATGCGCACAGCTTCGACGCGGTGCTGTCGCTGGCCGAGGCGGGGGTCGGGGTGGCACTCGTGCCGCGCAGCGTGGCGGCACAAGCGCTGCGCGATGCGCGCGTGGCGGGGGTGCGGCTGGCCGAGCCCTGGGCACTGCGCGAGCTCAACCTGATCGTGCGCGCCGACGGCAAGCTGCCGTCATTTGCCGAGGCGTTCGCGCAGTTCCTGCTCAACGATCCGCGCGTGGTGGCCACGCGCGAGGGCGGCGCCGTGGCCGGCACGGCGCCGTAATAGCGCAACCAGGGCGCGCAGGTCAGCGCTTCCGGTTCAGGAACGTGGCCATATGCTGCTGCGGCTCGCCGGTGTCGAACGCGCTGCCGAATTCCGCCACGCTGTTGTTGATCGAAACATCGACCGGCGCATCTTCCCATTCGCGCAATAAACGCTTCTGCTGACGCACGGCAACGGGACCGAAGCCCGCCAGCAGCGCGGCCACCCGCTCGACCTCCTGGTCCAGCGCATCCAGCGGCACCACGCGGCTGACCAGCCCCCACTGCAGCGCGTCTTCGGCGTTGGCGATCTCGCCCGTGAGCAGCAGCCATGACGCGCGCGCATTGCCGATCAGGCGCGGCATCAGCGCCGCGTGGATCACCGACGGGATGCCGACCTTGACCTCGGGCATGCCGAGCTGCGCATTGTCGGCGGCGATGCGGATGTCGCACGCCAGCGCCAGCTCCAGCCCGCCGCCCAGGCACCAGCCCGGCATGCGCGCGATCACCGGCGCCGGGCAATGGCGCACCGCGTCGCAAAGGCGGCGCAGGCCGCTGATGAATGCCTGCGCGCTGGCGCGGTCCAGCGCGGCCATTTCCTTGATATCGGCGCCGCCGACAAAGCCCTTGTCGCCGCTGCCGCGCAGCACCACCACGCGCACCGCATCGTTGGCGGCCAGCGCCTCGATCGCGCGCGTGACCGAGGCGATCACCGGCGTGCCGAGGATGTTGAGGGAACCCGCGTCGCGGATGGTGACGGTGGCAATGCCGCGCGCGTCGACGTCGACGCCGGCGTATTGTTCCTGGATGGTTTCGCTCATGTCGTTCCTTGCTGGTGGCTGGCTTACTGGAGCCTGGTGAACCGGATATCGTCGACGACCTTCTTCCAGTGCGCATTCTGCCCGCGCACCAGGTCGGAGAAGGCCTGGCGCGAGGTGGGCGCGGGGATCGCGCCCTGCTTCTCGATCGCGGCGATCACGTCGGGTTCGGCCAGCACCTTGCGCACGGCCTGGTTCAGCTTGTCGAGGATGGGGGCGGGCGTGCCGGCCGGCGCGCCGAGCCCGAACCACGACGGGTTGTTCATCGCCGGCAGGCCGGCTTCGGCATAGGTCGGCACGTTGGGCAGCACCTTCAGGCGCTGCTTCGCCGCAACCGCAAGCGGCTTCAGCCGGCCACCCTGGATCAGCGCGGACGACGAGGGGATGTTGTCGAACACGACCTGGATCTGGCCCGCGACCGCATCGTTGAGCGCCGGGCCCAGGCCCTTGTAGGGCACATGCAGCATGCGCGTGCCGGTGGCGTTCATGAACAGCTCGCCGTTCATGTGGCTCAGGCCGCCGTTGCCCGACGAGCCAAACGAGTACTTGCCGGGATTGGCTTTCAGCAGCCTGATGAACGCCTGCAGGTCGGTGGCCGGAAACGACGGGTTGACCACCAGCACGTTCGGCACGTCGGCGAGGTTGCTGATCGGTGCGAAGTCCTTCACCGGGTCATACGCGGTCTTGACGTAGACGTTGGGATTGACCGCGTGCGAGCTTTCCACCTCCATCACCAGCGTGTAGCCGTCGGCGGGCTGCTTGGCGGCATAGGCGCTGCCCACCGCGCCGCCGGCGCCCGGGCGGTTCTCGACCACCACCGGCTGGCCCAGCACCGGGCCCAGATGGGTGCCGACGATGCGGGCGATGATGTCGGTGGTGCCGCCCGCGGCGTAGGGCACGACCAGCTTGATCGGGCGGTCGGGGTAGGCGCTGGCCTGCGCGGCGCCGGCAGTGGCGAGCGCTGCGAACAGGGCAACGGTGGAAAGGACTGGCTTCATCGGTTGTCTCCGGAGCAGGGTTTGTGTGTCTTGCAGGGCAATCAATTCGCGGCGCTCTGCTCGCCCAGCAGCGGCGGCGGCATGAGCGGGCCGTCGTGGCCCGCCAGCATCGGGTTGCGCACCATCGGCACGCGGCCCATGACGGGATGCTCCGCTACCCGCATCAGGCCGCGGTGCTGCACCTGCGGGTGGGCGAAGACTTCGTCCATGGTGTGGATCGGGCCCCAGGGCACGCCGTTGGCGTCGAACGCTTCGGTCCATTCGATGCGCGTGCGCGTGGGGAAAAGCTCGGCCAGCAGCGCGCGCAGCGCCGGCAGGTGCTCGATGCGCGCCGAATTGGTGGCGTAGCGCGGGTCTTGCGCCAGCTCGGGCATGCCCGCCACCGCGCAGAAGCGCGCGAACTGGCCGTCATTGCCGATCGCCAGGATCAGGTGGCCGTCGGCGCAGCGGAACACTTCATACGGCGCGCAGTTGGGATGCGCATTACCGCTGCGCTGCGGGTTCTGACCAGAGACCAGGTAGTTGGCGGCCTGGTTGGCATTCATCGCCACGGCCACGTCGAGCAGCGCGATATCGAGATGCGCGCCCGCACCGGTCGACTGCCGCTGGTACAGCGCGGCCAGCACCGCCGAGGTCGCATACATGCCGGTGCTCAGGTCCACCACCGCCACGCCGGTGCGCAGCGGCCCCGCGCCCGGGGCGCCGTCGGGCTGGCCGGTATAGCTCATCAAGCCGCCCATGCCCTGGAACACGTAGTCATAGCCGGGCTTGTCGGCCATCGGCCCGTCCTGGCCGAAGCCGGTGATCGACAGGTAGACCAGGCGTGAGTTGATTGCCTTTAGGGCTTCGTAGTCGAGCCCGTAGCGACGCAGCGTGCCGACCTTGTAGTTCTCGACCAGCACGTCGGCCTCGCGCGCCAGCTCGCGCACCTGCGCGGCGCCTTCCGGCGTGCTGTAGTCGATTGCCACCGAGTGCTTGCCGCGGTTGCAGCAGATGAAGTACCCCGACAGGCGCGGACCGCCTTCGGTGCCGGCCGGCGCGTCGAGGTAGGGCGGGCCCCAGCCGCGGGTGTCGTCGCCGCGCCGGGGATGTTCGACCTTGGTCACCTCGGCGCCCAGGTCGGCCAGGTTCTGGGTGCACCAGGGACCGGCGAGGATGCGCGACAGGTCCAGGACCCGGATCCCTTGCAGGGCGCGATGCAGCATGACGACTCCGCTCTCAAAACGACGATGCGGCGCAGTATAGGGAGGGGTCCCGGGAGCTAACCAGTCGAGAGTTTTGAAGGGCGCGTTCGCGGCTTTTCAACGCTCCGCCGGGGTGCGGCCCGCGACCCGGCATTGGCCTGCGTTTGGCGCGTGGGCGCTGCCGTGTCACAATTCGCGTTTGGCACTGACTCGGCCCGTGACTCGGCCGGCCGCGTCGCCGTGCTTCCGCGCGCTGGCACCCTTCCGGGCGACGCGGCGGGAGCCCGCCCAAGAGCCGACAAATTCACTTAGATTTCTGGCGATGACTACCATCCTGCAGCACATTCCTACCGGCGAGCGCGTCGGTATCGCCTTCTCCGGCGGCCTTGACACCAGCGCGGCACTCCTCTGGATGCGCCAGAAGGGCGCCGTCCCCTACGCCTACACCGCCAACCTGGGCCAGCCCGACGAGCCCGACTACGACGATATCCCCCGCCGCGCCAAGGCCTACGGCGCCGAGGAAGCCCGCCTGGTCGACTGCCGCACGCAACTGGTGGCCGAGGGCATCGCCGCCCTGCAGTGCGGTGCGTTCCACATTTCCACCGCCGGCATCACCTACTTCAACACCACCCCGATCGGCCGCGCCGTCACCGGCACCATGCTGGTCGCCGCGATGAAGGAAGATGGCGTCAACATCTGGGGCGATGGCAGCACGTTCAAGGGCAATGACATCGAGCGCTTCTACCGCTACGGCCTGCTGACCAACCCCGGCCTGCAGATCTACAAGCCGTGGCTGGACCAGCAGTTCATCGACGAACTGGGCGGCCGCGCCGAGATGTCCGAGTTCATGCGCCAGAACGGCTTCGACTACAAGATGTCGGCCGAAAAGGCGTACTCGACCGACTCCAACATGCTGGGCGCCACCCACGAGGCCAAGGACCTGGAGCACCTGGATTCGGGCATCCGCATCGTCCAGCCGATCATGGGCGTGCAGTTCTGGCGCGATGACGTCGAAGTCAAGCGCGAGGAAGTCACCGTGCGCTTCGAGGAAGGCCAGCCGGTCGCGCTGAACGGCCAGACCTTCGCCAACAGCGTCGACCTGTTCATGGAAGCCAACCGCATCGGCGGCCGCCATGGCCTGGGCATGAGCGACCAGATCGAAAACCGCATCATCGAAGCCAAGAGCCGCGGCATCTACGAAGCCCCGGGCCTGGCGCTGCTGTTCATCGCCTACGAGCGCCTGATCACCGGCATCCACAACGAAGACACCATCGAGCAGTACCGCGACAACGGCCGCCGCCTGGGCCGCCTGCTGTACCAGGGCCGCTGGTTCGACCCGCAATCCATCATGCTGCGCGAAACCGCCCAGCGCTGGGTGGCCGGCGCCATCACCGGCGAAGTCACCATCGAACTGCGCCGCGGCAACGACTACTCGATCCTGAACACCACCTCGCCCAACCTGACCTACAAGCCGGAACGGCTGACGATGGAAAAGGGCGAGTCGATGTTCACGCCGCTGGACCGGATCGGCCAG
Organism: Cupriavidus sp. a3; assembly: GCF_051015765.1. Taxonomy (NCBI): domain Bacteria; kingdom Pseudomonadati; phylum Pseudomonadota; class Betaproteobacteria; order Burkholderiales; family Burkholderiaceae; genus Cupriavidus; species Cupriavidus sp. a3. The sequence continues at coordinate 51,844 of NZ_CP170644.1, forward strand.
CTGACCATGCGCACGCTGGATATCGTCGATACGCGCGAGAAGCTGCAGACGTACGCCAAGACCGGCCTGCTGTCGACGCAGGTGAGCGCTTCGCTGCCGAAGCTGGAAGACTGAGTGGGGTCGCGCCGGTTGGCACGATTTGCCAGGTAAGCAAAACCGGCGCCTTTGGGTGCCGGTTTTTTTTCGCCGTCTCCGGCAACACCGGCTGGACGGCTCAGCGCGTGTTGTGTAAAGTTGCGCAAATGAAGAGCGCGGACCTGATCAGGCAACTGATGTCCGACGGCTGGTATTTGACGCACATCGTCGGATCGCACCATCAGTTCAGGCACCCCACCAAACCAGGAAAGGTAACGGTGCCTCACCCGAAGAAAGACCTGCCACTCGGCACGGTGCGCAGCATCCTCAAGCAGGCCCGCCTCCGGTAACAGAAAATTTTTTCTGATCGCCCCATGCTATATCCCGTCCATATCGAGCCCGGCGACGCAAAGCACGCCCACGGCATCTCGTTTCCGGATTTCCCCGGATGCTTTTCCGCTGCCGATGACTGGGCGGACATTCCAGCCAACGCGCAGGAGGCTGTCGAAGCCCACTTTGCCGACGGGGAGCCGATTCCCGAACCATCCAGTCCGGAGCGCTGGTTTCATCATCCGCAGTATCAGGGCGGCATCTGGATGCTGGTCGACATCGACTTGTCGCGCGTCAACACAAGAGCCGTACGGGTGAACATCAGCTTGCCAGAGCGCTTGGTCCAGCAAATCGATGATGCTGCCAAAAGCCGGCATATGAGCCGATCGGCATTTCTCGCGCTGGCGGCACAGCACGAGATGGAACAAGGCTGATCGGCGGCTGACGCGATTCCCCATTGCGGCAGCGTACACTGTGGCCTCGAGACCACCGGAGCCACCCCCCATGCCCTCCCTCCGTACCCTCTACCCCGAAATCGAGCCCTACCACTGCGGCACGCTCGATGTCGGCGACGGCCACGTGCTCTATTACGAGCGCGTCGGCACGCCGGGCGCCAAGCCGGCGGTGTTCCTGCACGGCGGCCCCGGTGGCGGGATCTCGGCCGACCATCGGCGCCTGTTCGACCCGGCGCGCTATGACGTGCTGCTGTTCGACCAGCGCGGCTGCGGACGATCGACGCCGCATGCCGGGCTGGAGCACAACACCACGTGGCACCTGGTCGACGATATCGAGCGGCTGCGCGAACTTGCCGGCGTGGAGCGCTGGCTGGTCTTCGGCGGCTCCTGGGGCTCGACGCTCGCGCTGGCCTATGCGCAGAAGCATCCGCGGCGCGTCAGCGAACTGGTGCTGCGCGGCATCTACACGGTGTCGCAGGCAGAGCTGGACTGGTACTACCAGTATGGCGTGTCCGAGATGTTCCCCGAGAAATGGGAGCGCTTCCAGGCGCCGGTGCCCGAAGCGGAGCGCGGCAACATGATGGCGGCCTATCGCAAGCTGCTGACCGGCGACGACAAGGACAAGCAGGTCGAAGCCGCGCGTGCCTGGAGCGTGTGGGAAGGCGAGACCATCACGCTGCTGCCGGATGCCGGCAACAGCGCCAAGCATGACGACAGCCACTTCGCGCTTGCCTTTGCGCGGCTGGAGAACCATTACTTCACGCACCGCTGCTGGCTGGAGGATGGCCAGCTGCTGCGCGATGCGTACAGGCTGGCGGATATTCCCGGGGTCATCGTACATGGCCGCTATGACATGCCGTGCCCGGTACGCTATGCGCATGCCCTGCACAAGGCCTGGCCGAAGGCCGATTTTCACCTGATCGAAGGGGCGGGCCATGCGTGGACGGAACCGGGGATCATGGACCAGCTGATCGCCGCCACGGACCGCTTCGCCGCGGCGTAGTGCTGGCGCGCCGACAGGAGACCACGATGCAGCTCTTCGCACGCGCCGTCGACGAGGCGCGGCCCTATCGCTCGCTCTTTCCGCCGGGCGCGCCGGACCGGGACTGAAAGCAGCCGGCGATCGCCGGCGGCAAGCGACAGGATGCCATTCGCGCCTCCGGCCGCCGCTCAGCGCAAGCGGCCATGTGTCGCGAGCAAGGTCAGAGGACGCGCCAGCAGTGTACTGGCCAGCGCCATCAGCAGCAGCCCCGAGAATGCCGTCGTGCTGATGACGCGCGCGTCCAGCAGCACGGTCAGCACCACCACCTCGACCAGTCCCTTGGTCTGCAGCAGCGCGCCCAGCGCGAGCGACTTGCGCCAGCCCATGCCCGCGCGCAGCGCCGGCAGCGCAACGCCGGCCATCTTGCCGGCAATGGCGACGACCAGCGACAGTGCGGCGATCCACAGCGTCATCGGTTCCTGCAGCGAAATCTCGGTACGCAGCCCGGCGGCAAGGAAGAAGAATGGCAACAGCACCACCACCGTCATCGGTTCCAGCTGCTGGCGCACGCGCTGTGCCGCCTGCGACGGCCAGGCCAGCCCGGCGACGAAGCCGCCCATCACGTGATGCAGCCCGGCCAGCTCGCCCAGGAATGCCGACGCCAGCACCAGGAAGAAGGCGACCGCCAGCAGCAGTTCCGTGTCCTGCGCGCGGCGCAGCAGCCAGGCGAGCGCGGGGCGCACCACGCCGAACATGAAGGCGAGGTAGGCGCCGGCGCGCACTCCGGTCACCAGCGCGCTGGCGCCTTGCTGGCTGCCCTGCTGCAGCAGCACCAGCGTCAGGAACAGCCACACCCACGCGTCATTGACCGCCGCGCAGCGCAGCGCGAGCTGGCCCAGCGGCGTGCCGGTCAGCCGCATCTCGCGCAGCAGCGCGCCTAGCACGGGCAGCGCGGTGACCGCGGTGCAGATCCCCATCGCGCAGGCGAACCAGTAGGGATCGGCATGCTCGCCCGCCACCGGCCAGCCGGCGCGGATCATCCACCATCCCGTCACGCCGCCGAGCACGAACGGCGCCGCGATGCTGCCCAGCGAGATGCGCAGGGTGTCATGCCAGTGCGTCGTCGCCGCGTCTTCGCGCAAATGCAGGCCGGTCAGGAAGCAGAACAGCGTCACGGCGAGCCATTGCAGGCCGGACAGCATCGGCAGGTGATCGGGGCCGAACAGCGCCGACCAGCGCTGGGGCGCCAGCTGGCCGAACACCGACGGCCCGAGCAGGATGCCGGCCAGCACCTGCACCGCCACCAGCGGAAAGGCGGCCTGCAGGCCCGCGCCGCGCCACAGCAGGTAGGGAAGCGCCACCACCAGCATGGCCTGCAGGAAGAAGATGCTTACCGCGTTCATCGGATCTCCCCGGCCATGCCTTACCCGAACATCCCGCCGTTGACCGAAATCACCTGCCGCGTGATATAGCCGGCATCGGGCGACAGCAGGAAGGCGACGGTGGCGGCAACCTCGTCCGGCGTGCCCATGCGCCGCGCCGGGATCAGGCGCAGCGCTTCCTCGCGCACGTGCGCCTCGACCATGTCGGTGTCGATCAGGCCGGGCGCGACGCAGTTGACCGTGATGGCGCGCTTGGCCAGTTCGATGGCGAGCGCCTTGGTGGCGCCGATGATGCCCGCCTTGGCGGCGCTGTAGTTGGCCTGCCCGCGGTTGCCGACCAGTCCGGAGACCGACGACAGCGTGACGATGCGGCCAGGCTGGCGGCGCTGCACCATCGGCATCACCACCGGGTTGAGCACGTTGTAGAAGGCATCGAGGTTGGTGTGCACCACCTCGTCCCATTCGGCGCCGGTCATGGCCGGGAAGGCCGCGTCGCGGGCCAGCCCGGCATTGCAGACCACGCCGTAGTAGCAGCCGTGCGTGGCGATGTCGGCCAGCAGCGTGGCCGCTGCCTCGTCGCGGCGGCTGACGTCGAAGCACAGCACGCGCGACCTGCTGCCATGGGCGCGCACCGCGTCGGCCACGGCTTCGGCTTCGTCGCGGCGTGCGCGGCAATGGACCACCACGTCATAGCCATCGCGCGCCAGGCGCAGCGCGATGGCGCGGCCGATGCCACGCGACGATCCGGTGACCAGTACGGTCGGATTGGTCATGCTTGTTGTCCTTGCAGAATTGCCATGCCGGCTCGGCGGCGGTCAGACGTTGCAGAATTCTTCCAGCACCGCCATGCGGCGGCGCGGATCGGCGACGAACGGGTTGTTGCGGTCCCAGGCATATCCGGCCAGCACCGCGCTGATCATGCTGCGGATCTCCGGCGTGGCATTGGGGTAGAAAATCAGCTTCTGGAAGCGGCCTTCATACCATGCTTCGACAAAGACGCGGAAGCAATCCACGCCCGCTCGCAGCGGCTGCGCGAAATCCTTCTCCCAGTCCACCGCTTCGCCGCCGAGCTGGCGCACCAGGCACTCCACGGCCAGGCTGGCCGACTTGAAGGCAATGGTGACGCCGGAGGAAAACACCGGATCGAGGAATTCGCCGGCATTGCCGAGCAGCGCGTAGCCATTGCCCCACAGCGAACTGACGTTGGCCGAATAGCCCGCGATCTGCCGCGCCGGGGTGTCCCAGCAGGCATCGGCAAGCAGGCTCGCCAGCCCGGGCTCCTCGGCCACCAGCGCGCGCAGCCGCTCGGTCTCGGTGCCGGTGTAGTTGTCCAGGAACGCCTTCTCCGCCACCACGCCGAGCGAGCAGCGGCCGTCCGAGAACGGGATGGTCCAGTACCAGACATCCGGGTGCTGCGGATGCACGCTGATCAGGATCTTGTTGCGGTCGAAGCCCCCCGGCGCGATCCGGTCCTCGACATGGGTGAAGAGCGCGCTGCGCACCGGGAAGCCCGACGGCGACTCCAGCTTGAGCAGGCGCGGCAGGATGCGGCCGAAGCCCGAGGCATCGAGCAGGAATTTCGCGCGCACCCGGTACCGGCTGCCGTCCGGCGCGCGCACCGTCACCTCGGGCTGCGCGCCGCTGACATCGACGTTCTCGACCAGATGCGCGAAACGGACCTCGGCGCCCTGGCGTGCCGCCTCGCGGATCAGCACATCGTCGAAGCGGGCACGCTGCACCTGGTAGGTCGTGCCCCAGCCGGGAGAGAATTTTTCGCGGAAGTCGAAGGCGGTGTGCTGGCCGGCGCGGGAGAACGCGGCGCCGTTCTTGTACTGGAAGCCGGCTTCGACCACCGCGCGCAGCATGCCGGCGCTTTCGATATAGGCCATGCTCTGCGGCAGCAAACTCTCGCCGATCGAAAAGCGCGGGAAGATTTCCTTCTCGATCACCAGTACCGGGATTCCGTGCTTGCGCAGCAGGCCCGCCGCGACCGAGCCGGCCGGGCCTGCGCCGATGATGACGACATCCGTGGTTTCCGTTTGCATGGTGTCCGATCCTTGTTCCTGGTCAGGCCGGCGGGGTGGGCGCCGCCGGCAAACGCAAGAATATGGCGGTAAATCGTCGCCAGTTGGCGTTCCAGCAACATCTTGAAACCATTTCAGGGCGCTGTCGCGCGGAATCGGGTGTGCAGCAAAGGTGCTGCAAGGGGTGCAATAAAAAGCGCATGGCGGCCGCGTTTATTTCGCTGCCCGCCATCTGACGGTGCGCTTGCCGGCAAGCCTGCCCAACTCCCGGCAAAATGTGGGACCGTGGTCACACCCCCCTTCCGGAGAATCCCATGCCAGCCACCACCATGCCCTACCGCCGCCTCGGCGTCAGCAACCTGCGCGTTTCAGCGCTGTGCCTGGGCACCATGATGTTTGCCGACCAGACCGACGAGGCCGAGGCGGCGCGCATCGTTGCCAGCGCGCGTGACCACGGCGTGAATTTCATCGATACCGCCGATGTCTACACCAAGGGCGCGTCGGAGCAGATGGTCGGCCGGCTGCTGACCGCGAACCGCCACGACTGGGTGCTGGCGACCAAGCTCGGCAACGTAATGCAGCCCGCGCCCAACCACTCGCACTACTCGCGCGTGTGGATCACGCGCGCGGTCGAGGACAGCCTGCACCGGCTCGCGACCGACTACATCGATATCCTCTACCTGCACCGCGACTATCCCGGCGAGAACCTGGAAGAGGCGGTCCGCGCGATGGGCGACCTGGTGCGCAGCGGCAAGATCCGCTACTGGGCGGTGTCGAACTTCCGCGGCTGGCGCATTGCCGAGATCGCGCGGCTGTGCGGCGAGCTGGGCGTGCCGCGCCCGGTGGCCTGCCAGCCGTACTACAACCTGCTGAACCGCCTGCCCGAGGTGGAGATCCTGCCGGCTTGCGAGCACTACGGCCTGGGTGTGGTGCCCTACAGCCCGGTGGCGCGCGGCGTGCTGACCGGCAAGTACGCGCCCGGACAGGCGCCGGAACAGGGCACGCGCGCCGGCCGTGCCGACCGCCGCATGATGGAAACCGAATTCCGCGAGGAATCGCTGGTGATCGCACAGCAACTCAAGGCGCATGCCGAGGCGCGCGGCCTGACGCCGGGGCAGTTCGCCACGGCGTGGGTGCTGGCCAACCCCATCATCTCGTCGGTTATCGCGGGGCCGCGCACGCTGGCGCAGTTCGAAGATTACTTCGGTGCGCTCGGGGCTGCGATCACGCCCGACGAAGAATCGATGATCGATGCGCTGGTCGCGCCGGGGCATGCGTCGACCCACGGCTACAACGACCCGGGCTACCCGTTCGGGGGACGGCCGGTGGCACGCGCGCAGCAGGCATGACAGCGACGCACGCCGGCGGTGCAGGGCACGCCGGCATGTGGCGCAAGCGCGTCTCCGAATGACGCGCGTTAGCGACGGCGCGATGCACGGCGAGGGTCAATAACGCCATGACCTCGCGCATGCTTGATGCACGCCGGCCAGACTCCTACTAATATCAAGACAGGCGGCACGCGCAATGCGCGTGCCGCGAGAACATTGCGCTTCGAGCTGGTGCGCGGATTCCGATGCGCGCAACGCCGGCCAAACAGGGAAGCCCAAACGTGTCGCGTCGTGGCTGGATTTTCGCTGGCTTGGCGGTCGCCCTCACCGGGGGCGTCTACGTCGTGTATAGCTTTGTCGCGAGCGAAGTGCGCAATTCGCACTGGCAGGCGCGGCTCATCGGCGAGCTCGGCCAGCGGCTGACCTTCGAGATCCAGCCTGGCGCCAGCGACAGCATCCGCTTTCCGCATTCCGGTCCTTACGACGCACGCATGGGCTACGGCCTGCTGCCGCAGTTCGCGCAACGGCTGCAGCAGCGCGGCTACGTTCCCGCCGAGCAGGCGCGCATGTCGCCCGACATGGTCAGGCTGATGGACCAGGGCTTGTTCGCGCCGTACCGCGAGAAGAACCAGGCCGGCCTCCTGCTGCGCGACTGCAACGGGCTGACGCTGGCGTTCGAGCGCTATCCGCAGCGCCAGTATCCCGACTTCGCCACGGTGCCGCCGCTGCTGGTGAGCGCGCTGCTGTACGTCGAGAACCAGGGCCTGCTCAACCCCGAATACCCCAACATGAACCCGGCGCTGGACTGGCGCCGGCTGTCGCGCGCGGTGCTCGACCAGTTCATCCGGCTGGCCGACCGTTCGCACGACGCGCCCGGCGGCAGCACGCTGGCCACGCAGATCGAGAAGTACCGGCACTCACCCGAAGGACGCACCGCGTCGATCCCCGAGAAATTCCGGCAGATGGCATCGGCGTCGTTGCGCGCTTACCTGGACGGACCCGACACGCAGCGCGCGCGCGAGCGCATCGTGGTCGACTACCTCAACACCGTGCCGCTGTCGGCGCGCGAGGGCTTCGGCGAGATCAACGGCATCGGCGACGCGCTGTGGGTGTGGTATGGCGAGGACTTCGGCGAGGTCAACCGGCTGCTCAAGGAAATGGACCAGCGCGCGCCCGAGCCGCGCCAGGCGCAGGTATTCAAGCGAGCGCTGTCGCTGATCATCTCGCAGCGCCGGCCGTCTTACCATTTGCGCCGCGACGACACCAACCTGGATGCGCTGACGGCCAGCTACCTGCGCTTGCTGGCCGCCAACAGCGTCATCACCGCCGAGCTGCGCGACGCGGCGCTGGCGCAGCCGCTGGACAAGGCCGCGCCGCCGCAGCGCGGGCCGCAGGAGCCGTTCGTCACGCGCAAGGCCGTCAACCGCGTTCGCGCCGATGTCACCCGCCTGACCGGCGTGGAAAGCCGCTACGACATGGACCGGCTCGACCTGACGGTCGACAGCACCATCAACCGCGAGGCGCAGCGCATCGTCACCGAGACGCTGCAGCGCGTGAACAACAAGACGGACGCGCGCGCCATGGGCCTGTACGGCCATAACCTGCTGCGCGACAACGACGACCCGTCGAAGCTGATGACCAGCTTCACGCTGTTCGAGCGTGTCGGCAACGCCAACGTGGTGCGGGTGCAGGCCGACAACATCGACCAGCCGTTCGACATCAACAGCGGCGCGCGGCTGAACCTCGGTTCGACCGCCAAGCTGCGCACGCTGGTGACCTACCTGGAAATCGTCAGTGAGCTGCATGCGCAATACGCCGGCATGGGCCGCGCCGAACTGGCCGGGGTGCGGCTGGCACGGCAGGATGTGCTTGCCCACTGGGCGGTGGATTACCTGTCCAAGGCGAAGAAGCCCGAGGAGCGCGAACTGATGGCGATGCTCGAGGCCGCGATGGAGCGCAAGTACTCCGGCAGCGCCGGGGAAGGCTTCTACACCGGCGGCGGGCTGCAGAGCTTCACCAACTTCGAGCGCTCGGCGGGCGAGCGCAACATGACCGTGCGCATCGCGTTCCAGCATTCGGTCAACCTGGTCTTCATCCGCATGATGCGCGACATCGTGCGCTACGAGACCTTCCACGCCAATCCGGACATCGGCGACCTGTTCGAGGACCGCAACGCCCCGGGCCGGCGCGAGTACCTGGAGCGCTTTGCCGACCAGGAAGGCAGCGCCTACATGGTCAACTTCTACCAGCGCTACCGCGGCAAGACTTCCGAGCAGCGGCTGGATACGCTGCTGGGCCGCGTGCGCATGACCATCCCGCACATCAACGCGGTGCGCATGTCGGTGACGCTGCTGAGCGCGCGCCCCTACCTGGACGAGGACAGCTATATCCGCATCATGCGCGCGCGCCTGGGCGACAAGCAGCTCGCCAAGGAAGACCTGCCCGCGCTGTACCGCAAGTACGGCAAGGACAAGTTCAACCTGAACGACCGCGGCTACCTGTCACGGGTGCATCCGCTGGAACTGTGGATGGTGGAGTACCTGGACCAGCACCCCGACGCCACGCTGACGGAGCTGCTGCGCGCCAGCACGGCGGAGCGCCAGGAAGTCTACAAGTGGCTGTTCAAGACGCGCAGCAAGGCGGGCCAGGACAACCGCATCCGCACGCTGCTGGAGCAGGACGCCTTCACCCGCATCGCCAGGCGCTGGCAACGGGTGGGCTATCCGTTCGATTCGCTGACGCCGTCGTACGCCAGCGCGATCGGCGCGGCGGGCGACCGTCCGGCGGCGCTGGCCGAGCTGGCCGGCATCCTGCTGGCCGGCGGCGTGGCCACGCAGAGTGCAGCGGTGCGCAGCCTGGCCTTTGCCGACGGCACGCCCTACGCCACGCGCTACGTGCTGCAGCCGGGCCCGGGCAAGCGCGTGCTGCCGGCCGAGGTGGCCGAGCTGGCGCGGCGTTCGATGCTGGACGTGGTGGAACGCGGCACCGCCAAGTCGATCCGCGGCGCTTTCACGGTGCCGGGCCGCGACGGCGGGTCGCTGACGGTGGCGGGCAAGACCGGCACCGGCGACCAGCGCTTCCAGGTGTACGGGCCGGGCGGGCGGCTGATCTCGTCGCGCTCGGTGAACCGCTCGGCGACGTTCGTCTTTACGCTGGGCGAGCGCTTCTTCGGCACCGTGGTGGTCAATGTGCGCGAGCCGTACGCGGTGCGCTACAGCTTTACCAGCGCGCTGGCGGTGCGGGTGCTGCGCGCGATCGCGCCGCAGGTGGCGGCGATGGCGCCAGGCGGCGACCGTGCGCTGCTGCGCTGCCGTGATGCGGCGCCGGGCCTGCGCATGCCGCGCGTGCCGACCATGGCGTCACCGGCCGAAGCCGTGCCGGGCGCCAGCATGGCGCAGGGGCTGGAAGCCCCGCCGCCCCGCGCCGACGCGGTGGCTCAGCCCGCGGCGCCTGCGCCGGCCAAGCCCGAAGCGCCGAGCCTGGCCGACGCCAACGATGCCATCACCGTGCGCAAGGCCAGTCAGCCCTTGCGGCGGACCATGCCGTAGATCACCAGCAGCACGATCGCGCCGATCACCGAGGCGATCCAGCCGGCCGGTTGGCCCGGCTGGTACCAGCCCATCGCGCGGCCGACGTAGCCGGCCACCACCGAGCCCAGCACGCCGAGGATGATGGTCATGATCCAGCCCATCTTGTCTTCGCCGGGCTTCACCGCCCGTGCGATCAGTCCGACGATGAGGCCAACGAACACGGTGCCGATGAATGCCATCATGGTGCGCTCCCGGTAGTGGACTGCTTAGGATGGGGGCCGGCTGCATGGTGCAGCCGGCTGCGCTTCATGATACACGCAGCCGCCGGCCGCGTATGACGCTGACGTGACAGCGCCGCTGCGGTCAGGCGCGCGCCAGCCGGAACTGGCCGACGGCCCGGTGCAGCATGTCGGCCTGGTCCTCCAGCGACGCCGCCGCGGCCGCCGCCTCTTCCACCAGCGCCGCGTTCTGCTGCGCCATCTGGTCCATCTGCGACACCGCCTGGTTGACCTGCTCGATGCCGCCGGTCTGCTCCTCGGTGGCGGCCCGCATCTCGCCCATCAGGTCGGTCACGCGCTTGACCGCTGCCACGATCTCGTCCATCGCCTTGCCGGCGCTTTCCACCAGCACCGCGCCGTCTTCCACGCGCTGCGCCGAGTCGCCGATCAGCGCCTTGATCTCCTTGGCGGCGGTGGCGCTGCGCTGCGCCAGCGTGCGCACCTCGCCGGCCACCACGGCGAAGCCGCGGCCCTGCTCGCCGGCGCGCGCGGCTTCCACTGCGGCGTTCAGCGCCAGGATGTTGGTCTGGAAGGCAATGCCCTCGATCACGCCGATGATGTCGGCCACCTTGCCCGAGGCCTGCTTGATCTCGCCCATGGTGCCGACCACCTGGTTGACGATGGTGCCGCCGCGCACGGCGATGTCCGAGGCACCCTCCGCCAGGCGGCTGGCCTGGCGCGCGTTGTCGGCGCTCTGGCGCACGGTGCTGGTGAGCTGCTCCATGCTCGCCGCGGTTTCCTGCAGCGAGGCGGCCTGCTCTTCGCTGCGGCGCGACAGGTCGGCGTTGCCCGCGGCGATCTGCTTGGCGGCGCCGGCGATCGAATCGGCCGAGCCGCGGATGCTGCCGATCGCGCCGGTCAGGCGCGCCTGCATGCGCTGCATCGCGAACAGCACGCTGTGCTCGTCGCCCGGGCGCACTTCGACATGGCCGGCGAGGTCGCCCTCGGCAATGCGGCCGGCGATCTGCGCGGTGGCCGCCGGCTCGCCGCCGAGCTGGCGGTGCAGGCTGGCGGAGACGCGCACCATCACCAGCGACATCAGCGCGCCGACCGCCAGCAGCAGGCCCAGCGCCTTCCACAGCTCGGCGCGGAACGCCGCCTCGATGTCATCCAGGTACAGCCCGGCGATAAAGTTCCAGTCCCACGGGCGGAAGTTGGCCACGTAACTCAGCTTCGGCTGCGGCGCCTCGGCGCCCGGCTTGGGCCACAGGTATTCGACGAAGCCCTTGCCGGCACCCTTGCCGATCGCGGCGATATCGCGGAACAGGTAGACGCCGTTAGGGTCCTTCATCCCCTCCATCGCCTTGCCGTTCATCTCCGGCTTGAACGGGTGCATCAGCACCACGGTGTCGGAGCGCATCAGCGTGAAGTAGCCGTCGGCGCCGAAGCGCATCGCACGCACGCGCTCGATGGCCTGCTGCCTGGCCTCGTCGGCGGGCAGCTTGCCGGCCCTGGCCAGCGCTTCGTACTCGGCCACCACCGAGACCGCGGTGTCGGTGACGTGAGCCAGGTCGAGCCGGCGCTCATCCATGCGCAGCGTGCGTATGTGCCAGGCGTTCCACAGCGTGATGCCGAGCAGGCAGACCCAGCTCAGCACCAGCGGCAGCATCAGTTTTTTCTTCAGGCTCAGGTTGTCCAGCATGCTTTCCATTCCTCCTTCAGCGCATTGCGCATTGCTCATCGGTGACACGCATCTGCGGCGTCATTCGTGGTTGGCGCCTGTCCGGGCATGCGTGTGCGTCTGCGGGCTAACGGCGGGGCAGGAAACTAACTTGATTGGGGTAATACCGTCCATGGAAGCGGTGTGGTTGTTTGGCTTTAATACATTTGCCTTATAAGTGCTGTAGTGAGCGCTTATTTTTTATGGGTGGCATGCGAGACGTGCTGCTGCCGGCTCTTGTCGCGCCGTTGCCCCCGGAAATCCGGCAGAATCGGCGCGTTGCACCGACGTAGCCTTTCTTATCTCCATCGATCCCCGCGCACATGGCCACCTTGCCGAGCCCCTCCGAAAACACCCACCGCCACGAGGGGCCGCTTGCCGTGTTCCTGGTGTTCCTGCACCTCGGCCTGACGTCGTTCGGCGGTCCGGTTGCGCACCTGGCGTTCTTCCGCGATGAGCTGGTGCGGCGCCGCCAGTGGCTGAGCGAGGCCGCCTATGCCGACGTGGTCGCGCTGTGCCAGTGCCTGCCTGGCCCAGCCAGCAGCCAGACCGGGATCGCGCTGGGGCTGTCGCGCGCGGGGTACGCTGGCGCGCTCGCCGCATGGCTGGGTTTCACGCTGCCGTCGGCATTGCTGATGATCCTGTTCGCGCTGGGCGTCTCGCACTACGGCATGGCCGCGGCACCCGGGGTGCTGCACGGGCTCAAGCTGGTGGCGGTGGCGGTGGTGGCGCAGGCGGTGTGGGGCATGGCGCGCACGCTGTGCCGTGGCCCGGTGCGCATCGCCATCATGATCGCCGCCACGGGCGCGGTGCTGGCGCTGCCGGGGGCGTGGACGCAGGTGGCGGTGATGGCCGTTGCGGCGCTGGCGGGCGCCTTGCTGCTGCGGCCGGCGCTGGCCGGCACGCATGAGCCGCTCGGACTGCCGGTCAGCCATCGTGCCGGGGCGCTGCTGCTGGTGGCATTCGCCTTGCTGCTGGCCGGTCTGCCGGTGCTGGCGCAGTTGAGCGCCGATCCCGCCGTGCGCCTGTTCGATGCCTTCTACCGCGCTGGCGCGCTGGTCTTCGGCGGCGGCCACGTGGTGCTGCCGCTGCTGGACGCCGAAGTGGTGGCGCCCGGCTGGGTCGGCAAGGAAACCTTCCTCGCCGGTTACGGCGTGGCCCAGGCCATGCCCGGCCCGTTGTTTACGTTTGCCGCCTTCCTGGGCGCCTCGTCGCAGGTGCCGCCGTCCGGCTGGGCCGGCGGGCTGCTGTGCACGGTGGCGATCTTCCTGCCCGGCGCGCTGCTGGTCATCGGCGCGCTGCCTTACTGGGATAGCCTGCGCCGCAACCGCCGGGCACAGGCGGCTCTGGCCGGCGTCAACGCGGCCGTGGTGGGGCTGCTGCTGGCGGCGCTGTGGCAGCCGGTGTGGGTCAGCGCGGTGCGCGGGCCGCTCGATATCGTGCTGGTCGCGCTGGCGCTGGTGGCGCTGATGCTGTGGAAGCTGCCGCCCTGGCTGGTGGTGCTGGCCAGCGGCGTGGCGGGGTGGGCGGCGGGCACGTGGTTGTAGCGCCGCTGTCATAGTGGCTATAGCGGCGCATCCGAGGAGGGCGCGCGCCGCACACACACACAAAGCCTGACCCTTGTAATGCGCCGTAACCTGACGCGCCCGGAACCGTTTGCGCATTCAAATGCGAACGATTATCCTTCTCTCCTGCGTCCGTCATTGTGATGGCAATGGCACAACCCCTGCGTCTTGTGTGCAAGGCGGCGCTCCAGCTTCCCAGGATTCCCAGCAGGGCCGGCCGCCGGTCCTACCGGGGCCAGCCGCCTACCACCGCGATGACCGAATCCCAGCCAGCTTCCGGCCAGCAGCGCCGCGCGTTCTGGCTCAAGCACCTTCACCAGTGGCACTGGATCAGTTCCGCGATCTGCCTGATCGGGATGATGCTGTTTGCCGTGACCGGATTTACGCTTAACCACGCATCGCAGATCGAGGCAAAGCCCGCGGTCGAGACGCGCCATGCCACCGCCCCCGCTGCGCTGCTCGACACGCTGCGCGCGCAGGAGCCCGCTGGCGACGGCAAGGCCCGCGATCGCAAGGCGCCCGTGCCCGAAGCGCTGGCCGCCTGGCTGGCACAGGCGCTCGATGTCGATGCCGGCGGGCGCGAGGCCGAATGGTCGGCCGATGAAATCTACGTGGCGCTGCCGCGCCCGGGCGGCGATGCCTGGGTCAGCCTTGAGCTCGACAGCGGCGAGGCCCAGTACGAGAAAACCACGCGCGGCGCGATCTCCTACCTGAACGACCTGCACAAGGGCCGCAACACCGGCCAGGCATGGAGCCTGTTCCTGGATGTGTTCGCGCTCGCGTGCCTGGTCTTCAGCGTCACCGGCCTGTTCCTGCTCAAGCTGCATGCGGGCGGGCGGCTGGCGACCTGGCCGCTGGTCGGCCTGGGGCTGGTGGTGCCGCTGCTGCTGGCGGTGTTGTTCATTCACTGAGCCTGGCCCTGGCCAGGCACGCCGGCATCCCGATCGATTTTCCTGCTGCATCTCACTGACGAGGTTTCTCCGAATATGCGCCGACTGCTCTCCGTCACCCTGACCGGCATGGCCACGGTCCCGTTCGCGGGCCCCGCGCTGGCCGCCGACCTGAACGTCAAGGTGGAAATCCCGCGACTCAACGTGGCCGAGTACCACAAGCCCTATGTGGCGATGTGGGTCGAGCGCGCCGACCAGAGCCCGGTGCAGACCCTGGCGGTCTGGTATGACGGCAAGCTCAAGGAAAACGAGGGCACCAAGTGGCTCAAGGACATGCGCCAGTGGTGGCGCAAGGCCGGCCGCGACCTGAACATGCCGGCCGACGGCATCTCGGGCGCGACCCGCGCGCCGGGCGAGCACACGGTCAGCTTCCGCGACGGCAAGAACCCGCTGGGCAAGCTGCCGGCGGGCGACTACCAGCTGGTGGTCGAAGCCGCGCGCGAAGTCGGCGGACGCGAGCTGGTGCGCGTGCCGTTCACCTGGCCGCCGCAAGCCGCACAGACCGCCCGCGCCAAGGGCGACCACGAACTCGGCGGTGTCACCGTCGACCTGAAGCCGTAATCCTTCCCGGAGCCCGACGATGAAACCCGCCGCCAACCTGTCTGCCATCCTGTCCCCCGCCCGTTCCCGCATGGCCACCCACATGGCCACCAACCTGGCCGTGCTCGCCCTGGCCGCGCTGGCGCCGCTGGCCGCGCACGCGCACCGCCAGTGGCTGCTGCCGTCGGCCACCGTGCTGTCGGGCAACGATTCGTGGGTGACCGTGGACGCCGCGGTCTCCAACGACCTGTTCTACTTCGAGCACGTGCCGCTGCGCCTCGACAACCTGCAGGTGACCGCACCGGACGGCAGCGCCGTCAAGGCCGAGAACGCGGCGACCGGCAAGTACCGCAGCACCTTCGACGTGCACTTGACGCAGCCGGGCACGTACCGCGTGGCGGTGGTCAACCAGGGCCTGTTCGCCAGCTACAAGGTCGATGGCCAGGCAAAGCGCTGGCGCGGCTCGGCGGAGAACTTCGCCAGGGAAGTCCCGGCCAACGCGCAGGAGCTGACGGTCACGCAGGCCGAAGGGCGGGTCGAGTCCTTCGTCACCGCCGGCAAGCCCAGCGACAAGGGCCTGCGCACCACCGGCCGCGGCCTGGAGCTGGCCCCGATTACGCATCCCAACGACCTGGTCGCAGGCGACACCGCCAGCTTCCGCCTGCTGCTCGACGGCAAGCCCGCCGCCAATCTGAAGGTCGAGGTGGTGCCGGGCGGCATCCGCTATCGCGACAAGCTGCAGGAGCTCAGCGTCACCACCGACGCCGACGGCAAGTTCAGCGTCAAGTGGCCGGCGCCCGGCATGTACTGGATGGAAGCCGAGGTGCGCGACGACAAGGCGACCTTCAAGCAGGCCAAGTCGCGCCGCGCGACCTACGCGGTCACGGTAGAAGTGCTGCCGCAATAAGCATTGCGCTGATGAACCGCATCCTGGTCCCCGTCGCGCTGCAAGCACCTCCGGTGCCGCCCGCGCGCGATGGGCGGCAGCACCGCTGGGGCGGCGCGAGCATGGGCACGACCTGGTCGGTCGTGGCCATGTTGCCGCCGGCTGCGGATGCCGATGCCATCGGCGCAGGCATCGCCTCGGTGATCGACGGCGTGATTGCGCAGATGAGCAACTGGGAGCCGGATTCCGATATCAGCCGCTTCAACCGCGCCGGGGCGGGCAGCTGGCACGAGCTGCCGCCCGATTGCTTTGCCGTGCTGCAATGCGCGCTGCAGGTGGCGCGCGACAGCGGCGGCGCATATGACCCGAGCGCCGGGCCGCTGGTCGACCTGTGGGGTTTCGGCCCGGCGCCGCGGCGCGGCGCGCCGCCGTCGCCCGATGCCGTCCAGGCAGCGCGCGGCCGCTGTGGCTGGTCGCGCATCGAACTCGATGACGATGCAAGGCGCGCGCGCCAGCCCGGCGGCGTGTCACTGGATTTCTGCGCCATCGCCAAGGGCTTTGCCGTCGACGCGGTGGCGCGCTACCTCGACACGCAGGGTTTGGCGCACCACCTGACCGAGATCGGCGGCGAACTGCGCGGCCATGGCGTCAAGCCTGACGGCATGCCGTGGTGGGTCGCGCTGGAAGCGCCGCCGGGCCTGGGCAGCGACGAACAAGAAAAACAGGAAAAACAGCACGGGCAGACCCTGCTGGCATTGCACGGCCTGTCCGTCGCCACCTCCGGCGACTACCGCCGCTACTTTGACCGCGACGGCCGGCGCTATGCGCATACCATCGACCCGCGCACCGGCTACCCGGCCAGCCACGCGCTGGCTTCGGTCACGGTGATCCACCCGCAGTGCATGCTGGCCGATGCGCTGTCCACCGCGCTGACCGTGCTCGGCCCCGAGGCCGGCATGGCGCACGCGCGCCGCCACGGCATTGCCGCGCGCTTCCTGGTGCGCACGCCGGGCGGTTTCGACGAACATCTTTCCCCGGCTTTTGCCGCGATGCTGGCATGAGCCGTCCCATCCTTTCACCCTTTGCCGGCGCCAGCTGGCTGGCGCTGGCCGGCGGCGTGGCGCTGTCGCTGCTGGGACCGTCGCGCAGCGCCATCGCCGCCGGCGTGGTCGCCGCCTATGCCGGCTTCTGCGGCACGGTGCTGGCGACCCACCGCCAGCGGCGCACGCGCGTGGCGGCATTGGCAGGCACCACGGACGGCGCCACGCTGGTCGCCTATGCCAGCCAGACCGGGTTTGCCGAGCAGCTCGCGCTGCAGACCGCGACCGCGCTGCAGGGCGCCGGCATGCCGGTGCAATTGCTGTCGCTGGCCGATGTCGATGCCGGCCGGCTGGCCGCCTGCCGGCAGGCGCTGTTCGTGGTCAGTACCACCGGCGAGGGCGACGCGCCCGACAGCGCCTGCGGGTTTGCGCGCCGGCTGCTGGCTGGCCGCGCGGACGGGCTGCGCGAGCTGCGCTACGGCATCCTGGCGCTCGGCGACAGCAGCTACGCGCGCTTCTGCGCCTTTGGCCACGCGCTCGACCACTGGCTGCAGCGCCATCGCGCGCAGCCGCTGTTCGACCTGATCGAGGTCGACAACGGCGATGCCGGCGCGCTGCGCCACTGGCAGAACCACCTGTCGGCGCTCAGCGGCGGCGCCGAGATTGCCGACTGGGAGCGCCCGCCCTACGGCGACTGGGTGCTGGCCCAGCGCCGCCACCTGAATCCCGGCAGCCACGGCGCGCCGGCGTTCCACGTGGTGCTGGAGCCGCGGGACCGCGACGCGCTCGACTGGCAGCCGGGCGATATCGCCGAAGTCGGCCCATGCCATGCGCCGGCCGAGGTCGCGCGGCTGCTGGCGCGCCTCGCGCTGGACGGTGCCACGCCGGTGCGCTGCGACGCCCGCGACCTGACGCTAGCCGAGGCGCTGGCCACGCGCATGCCGCTGCCCGACGTCCACTTTGCCGCGATGCAGGCCGTACCGCCGCAGCAGCTGGTCGATGCGCTGTCGCCGCTGCCGCACCGCGAGTATTCAATTGCTTCGCTGCCGCAGGACGGCCGCCTCGAACTGCTGGTGCGGCAGGCGCGCCGCGACGACGGCCGGCTGGGGCTGGCCTCCGGCTGGCTGACCGAGCATGCGGCCGTGGGCGCGCGCATTGCGCTGCGCATCCGCGCCAACCGCAGCTTCCATCCACCCGCCGACGATCGGCCGCTGATCCTGGTCGGCAACGGCACCGGGCTGGCCGGCCTGCGCGCCCACCTGAAGGCGCGCGCCGCGGCGGCACGGCGCCGCAACTGGCTGCTGTTCGGCGAGCGCTCGGCGCAGCATGACGCCTTCTTCGCCGACGAACTGGCCGCATGGCGGGCCGACGGCACGCTGCAGCGTGTCGACCACGCCTGGTCGCGCGACGGCGCCACGCCGCACTACGTGCAGGACGCGCTGCGCGCGCAGGCGGCGCTGGTGCGCGAGTGGGTGCAGGAAGGCGCGGCCATCTATGTTTGCGGCAGCCTGCAAGGCATGGCCGGCGGCGTCAACGAGGCCCTCACGGAAATCCTCGGCGAACCCGCGCTGCGCCAGCTTGCCGACGAGGGCCGCTACCGGCGCGACGTCTACTGATTGCACCACGTGCCGTGCGGAGATCGGCGCGCCTTCCTTTACCCACTCGCGCCCCGGCCGCGCATGCACTATCTTCGGTGTGGACTGCAAAGCATTTGCAGCGAACACAAAACCGAGGAGACCTGATGCGACGCACCCCCCGCCGCCTTGCCGCTGCGCTGGCTTTGGCTGCCACCACCGTTGCCACCACCATCCCCGCCGCCATGGCCGAGGCGCCCGCGCGCGCCGACCGCCTGGCCGTTCCCGGCCTGGAGAAACCCGCGACCGTGCTGGTCGACCGCTGGGGCGTGCCGCATATCTACGCCGGCACGCTTTACGACGCCTTCTACGTGCAGGGTTTCATGGCAGCGCGCGACCGCCTGTGGCAGATCGACCTGTGGCGCAAGCGCGGCCTCGGCGAGATGGCGAAGGACTTCGGCCCCGCCTATGCCGACGGCGACCGCATGGCGCGCGCGGTGCTGTTCCGCGGCGACATGTACCGCGAATGGCTGGCCTACGGCTCCGACGCCAAGCGCGTCGCCGAGGCCTTCGTTGCGGGCGTGAACGCCTACGTGGCGCTGACCGAGCAGAAGCCGGAACTGCTGCCGCCCGAGTTCCGCAAGCTCAACTACAAGCCCGCGCGCTGGCAGGCCGAGGATATCGTGCGCATCCGCCACCACGGCCTGACGCTGAACTTCACCGGCGAGATCGATCGCGCCCGCCTGTTCTGCGAAGCCAAGGCCGATGCCGTGCGCGCCGACTGGATCCGGCGCGAGCTCGACCCGCCGGTCGAACCCAGACTCAGCGCCGGCCTCGATCCCTGCACGGTGCCCGCTGCCGAGCTGCGCCGTGCCTACGAGCTGGCCACCGCCGCTGCGCGCTTTCCCAAGGACGCATGGAGCGGCGCCCAAAACGCCAGCATCCCGCTCGACCAGCTCTACGCACTGGTCGACCCCAACAGCGACACCGGCCGCAGCCTCGGCTCCAACAACTGGGTCATCGGCGGCAAGCGCACCACCACCGGCCGGCCGATCCTGGCCAACGACCCGCACCGCTCGCATGGCGCGCCCAGCCTGCGCTACATCAGCCACCTGAACGCGCCCGGCATGTCGGTGATCGGCGCGGGCGAGCCGTTCCTGCCAGGCATCTCGATCGGGCACAACGGCACCATCGCGTTCGGCCTGACGCGCTTCTACATGGACCAGGAAGACCTCTACGGCTACGAGCTGAACCCGGCCAACGCGCGCGAGTACAAGTACAAGGGCCGCTGGGAGCCGATGGAGACCGTCACCGAGGAGATCGTCGTCAAGGGCGAGTCAGCACCGCGCAAGGTCACCGTCGACTTCACCCGCCACGGCCCGGTGCTGTACGCCGACGCCGCGCGCGCCTGGGTGCTGCGCGCCGCGTGGCTCGACTACGGCATGGCGCCGTACTTCGGCTCGATGGACTACATGCGCGCGCGCAACTGGGACCAGTTCCGCGCCGCCATGAACCGCTGGGGCGCGCCCGGCGAAAACCAGGTCTATGCCGACACCGGCGGCAATATCGGCTGGATCCCCGGCGGCCTGACCGTCAAGCGCCCCAACTGGGACGGGCTGACGCCGGTGCCGGGCGACGGCCGCTATGAATGGGCCGGCTACCGCAACATGGACGAGCTGCCGTGGGCCTACAACCCGGCGCCCGGCTATATCGTCACCGCCAACG
The DNA here is from genome assembly GCF_051015765.1 of Cupriavidus sp. a3. Lineage (NCBI taxonomy): Bacteria > Pseudomonadati > Pseudomonadota > Betaproteobacteria > Burkholderiales > Burkholderiaceae > Cupriavidus > Cupriavidus sp. a3. Next base: position 72,168 of record NZ_CP170644.1, read on the forward strand.
AGAACAACATCCCGCCCGAGCATCCGGCGGCAAAGCCGGGCGTGGGCTACGAATGGAGCGACAGCTCGCGCGCGCGGCGCCTGAAGGCGGTGGTGGGCGCCAGTCCGCGCAGCTCGGTGCAGGACTCGATGGCGTGGCAGAACGACACGGTGTCGCTGCCGGCGCAGCGCGTGGTGGCGCTGCTGAAGGACGTGCGCAGCGACGACGCGCAACTGGCGCGCGGCCTTGACCTGCTGCGCGGCTGGGACGGCAACGAACGCGCCGACAGCGCCGCGGCGGCGTTGTTCGAAGTCTGGTTCAGCAAGCACCTGCGCCCGGCGGTGGTGCGCGCGGCCTTGCCCGCCGATGCCGCCCGGCTGGTCGGCGCCGGCGATGCAGCGCGCGTGGTCGCGGTGCTGGAGCAGCCAGATCCGTGGATGCCGGCGGCGCGGCGCAATGCGGTGATGCTCGAATCGCTGAAGGCCGCGCTGGCCGAGATGGAAGGCAAGCTCGGCCCCGACCCGCGCGGCTGGCAATGGGGCAAGCTGCACACCGCGGTGTTCACGCATCCGATGGACCCGATCCTGAACGACGCCGAGCGGCAGCAGTTCAACATCAACGCTGGCCCGATCGGCGGCTCGGCCTTTACGCCGATGAATACCAGCTACCGAAACAACGATTTCCGGCTGACCGCGGGGGCCTCGTTCCGCATGGTGCTGGATGTTGGCAACTGGGATGGCTCGCGCGTGATCAACACGCCGGGGCAGTCGGGCAATCCTGCGAGCGCGCATTACCGCGACCTGGCGCCGTTGTGGGCCAAGGGGGAGTATTTCCCGCTGGTTTATACGCGCAAGGCGGTGGAGAGGGTGAGCAGGGAGAGGTTGGAGCTGGTGCCGCAGTAAGAACCTTCAACCGGCGCATCGCAAGCTCAACCGTCTGCCGCAAGCTACCACCCCCTGCAAACGCACCCCTCTCGCAAGCGGGCGAGGGGTGCAAACCGCCAGCAGGTGGAAGACTCTCGCCTTACTTCAACAACCCCAACACCGCCTCAGCCCCCGCCTCCGACGACGCCGGGTTCTGCCCCGTCACCAGCCGTCCCGCCACCGCAACGTGGCTGGCCCAGTCATCTCCTCGCGTAAACCGCCCGCCGCTGGCCTTCAGCACATCCTCCACCAGGAACGGCACCACCTCGGTGAGCTGCACCGCCTCTTCCTCGCTGTTGGTAAAGCCCGTGACTTCCTTGCCCTGGACCAGCGGCTGCCCGTCCGCGCCCTTGACGTGCCGCAGCACCCCCGGCGCATGGCACACGGCGCCCACCGGCTTGCCGAGCCGGTCGAACTGCTCGATCAGCGCGATCGAACGCTTGTCTTCCGCCAGGTCCCACAGCGGGCCATGGCCGCCGGGATAGAACACGGCGTCGAAGTCGTCGGCCTTTACCTGGTCCAGCGTCAGCGTGCTGGCCAGCGCCTGCTGCGCGGCGGTGTCGGCGCGGAAGCGGCGGGTCGCATCGGTCTGTGCATCCGGATCGTCGCTCTTGGGATCGATTGGCGGCTGGCCGCCTTTGGGCGAAGCCAGCGTGATGTCGGCGCCGGCGTCCTTGAAGACGTAGTAGGGCGCGGCGAATTCCTCCAGCCAGAAGCCGGTCTTCTTGCCCGTATTGCCAAGCTGGTCGTGCGAGGTCAGCACCATCAGGATTTGCATGTTCGTTCTCCGGTTTTGCGTCCACGGTCAGCCGGGGCAGCCCCGGCATTGGCAACATCCTACGCAGCTGGATATGATTCGAAAACTTCGAATCTTCGATTTCTGCCATCCAAAAAATGAATATCGTCAGCAAGGACCTGAACCTGCTCTACGTCTTCCATGTGCTCTACCAGGAAGGCAATGCCTCGCGCGCGGCGGCGCGCATGGCGCTGAGCCAGCCGGCGCTCAGCCACAAGCTGAACCGGCTGCGCGACGAACTGGGCGACCCGCTGTTCGTGCGCGCGCCGCGCGGCCTGACGCCGACGCCGCGCGCGCACGAGCTGGCACCGCAGGTGCAGCGGCTGGTGGCGGAACTGGATGCCTTCTACGAGGCCTGCGATGGCCGCGATTTCCTTGCGCGCGGCGAGGCCGTCCATCTCTACACCACCGACTACATGGAACAACTGCTGCTGCCCGCGCTGCTGCCGCGGCTGCGGCGCGACGCACCCGGGCTGGTCGTGGTCACGCATAACACCCGCGGCGAGCTGCCGCGCGAGGAACTGGAAAAGGGCACCTGCGACCTGGCGATCGCGGGGTTCTACGAAGACCTGCCGGATACCTTCCACCAGCAGCGGCTGTGCAGCGAAGACTTCGTCGTGCTGGCATCCAGGTCCAACCCGCACCTGGCGCGCGGCCTCGATCTCGATGCATTCCTGGCTTGCGAGCACCTGCTGACGACGCTGACCGGCGACCTCAACGGCGTGGTCGACCGCGCGCTGGCGGCGCAAGGGCGCAAGCGCAAGGTGGTGGCGGGGCTGTCGAGCTTCCTGGCGCCGAGCCGGCTGGTGCGCGGCACGGCCTTGCTGCTGACCTGCCTGCGGTCGGTGGCGGATGAGGCGGTCGCGCGCGACCCGGACCTGTTGCTGCTGCCGGTGCCGTTTGCCTTGCCCAGGGTGGAGATGATGCAGATCTGGCATGCCCGCACCGACGCCGACCGGCTGCGGCGCTGGCTGCGCCAGCAGATCCAGGAAGTGGCCGGCTCGCTGCAGCCGCAGCCGCTGTTGCAGCCATAGCCGCAGGACAGGCCTGCGGCGCGCAAGCCGGCCCGGCCAGCGGTCAGGCGCGGTTGACCACTGGCACCAGCGCCCCCTGCACCGCGCGCGCGGCGTCGGAGGCGAGGAACAGGATCACGTCGGCCAGCGCATCGAGGGCGACCCAGCGCGAGGTATCGGCATCCGGCATGGCCTGGCGGTTCTCGGGCGTGTCGAGGATGCTGGGCAGCACCGCGTTGACGCGGATGCCCTGGTCGCGCAGCTCGGCCGACATCGATTCGGTGACACGCGCCAGCGCGTCCTTGGAGGCGCAGTAGGCGCCCATCTGCGCCAGCCCGCGCGCCGCCGAATTGGCGCCCACGTTGACGATGGCGCCGCCGCCGGCGGCCAGCATGTGCGGCACCACCGCGCGCGCCATGTTCAGCACCGTGCCCACGTTCATGTCGAACAGGCGGTTCCAGTCTGCGGTGCTGGTCTCGTGGATGCCCGTGCCCATGGCGAAGCCGCCGGCCAGGTTGCACACCACGTCGATGCGCCCGCACGCCTGCACGGCTGCGCCGATGGCCTTGGCCAGGCTGTCCGCATCGAGCAGGTCGGCCTGCAGGGCCAGGTGGCCGCTGCCGACTTCCGGCAATGGTGCGTCGTGACGGTCCAGCAGCACCACGCGCGCGCCCGCCTGCGCAAAGGCGTGCGCGACCGCGCGGCCCAGGTTGCCGCGTGCGCCGGTGACCAGTACGTTCTTGCCGTTGAAGTTCATTTGCGTGCTCCTGCGCCGTGGCGGCGCGCATTGTCGTGATCAGGTTTCGCCCGGCTTTTTTCTTCTTCGACCATCGTGGCCGGCAGCGAAAAACGCAAGCCAGTCTACGCAACGGCACGCAACATAAGCTTGCGAAAACGCCTCGGGGTAACCCTCGAAACGCACGAGAAGTTGCGCGCGCGGCTTACCGTTTGCGCCGCGCCGGGGTCTGCGCGGGCACAACGCCTGAAGCGGCCGCTTCCTTCGCCGCGGCTTCTTCCAGGAACTGCACCAGCAGCTGTGCCGCGGGCGACAGCAGCGAGAAGTCGCGGCAGCAGATCGCAAAGCGCCGCCGCGCCCAGTCGTTGCGCAGCGGGATCACGCGCAGGCCAAAGGCCGTGGCGACCAGTGTGGCGATCTCCGCCGGGATGATGACGATGCCGAGTTCCGCGCGCACGCAGCGCAGCGCGGCGTCGAAGGTGGACACCACCGCGCGATGCGCCATGCGGCGGCCCAGGATCGCGGCATAGCGCGTCAGCATGATCTGCACCGCGGTCTGTGCCGGCATGGCGATCTGGTCGTAGTCCAGCGTGTCTTCGAACAGGCAGGTATCCGCGCGCGCCAGCGGGTGCCCCGCGTGGACGACGGCGGCGAGGTGGTCGGTGCGGTAGGGGCGGGTCTGGAAGCCTTCCAGGTCGGCCGCGTCCCAGCAGATGCCCAGCGGCGCCGTGCCGTCGCGCAGCGCGCGCACCACTTCGCTGCTCAGGCTCTCCTCGATCGTCACGCGCACGTCGCGGTGCGCCGGCAACTGCATGAAGGCGGCGATGTCGTCCGGCAGCGATTCCGCCATGGTCGACACCGTGGCGAGCAGGCGCACCTGCCCGCGCACGCCGGAGCCGTAGTCAACCATGTCGCGCGTCACGCGGTCGGCCGCCGCCAGCATGGCGCGCGCATGACCCAGCACGATCTCGCCGGCGGGGGTGGGGATGACACCGCGGCGGCGGCGTTCCAGCAGCGTGGCGCCGACCGTCTCTTCCAATTGCGCCAGCCGCTTGCTGATGGCGGACGCAACGATGTGTTCCTGTTCGCCCGCGCGCGCCATGTTGCGGGTTTCGCAGACGGCGACGAACAGGCGCAGCGTGGTGAGGTCGAGGTCTCGCATGGCGGGGCAACTTGGTTTCCGGATTGGAATGCTACGCCGCCTGGAGGCGCAATGACATCGCATCCGGGAAATCCCGAAGCGTGACAGAGGGCACGTGATGACTTTCCGTTTCGGCATGTCTGGATGCGTAAACCATCGCTTCAGCTTGCCTGGAGAAACTCATAGAGTTATCCCGTCGCCCCCGCACGGACGCCTCACCAGTCCCCGAGAACCATGACCCTTTCCTTCCCCAGCCAGGCCGTGATCCGCGAAGTCGGTCTGCGCGACGGCCTGCAAAGCATCCGCACCATCCTGCCCACCGCCAGCAAGCTCGCCTGGATCCGCGGCGCCCACGCCGCCGGCCTGCGCGAACTGGAAGTCGGTTCGTTCGTCCCCGCGCGCCTGTTGCCGCAACTGGCCGATACCGCCGAACTGGTCGCGTTCGCGCGCACGCTGCCGGGTATGTTCACGTCAGTGCTGGTGCCCAACCTGCGCGGCGCGCAGGACGCGCTGGAGTCTGGCGCCGACCTGATGATCGTGCCGCTGTCGGCCAGCCACGCGCACAGCCTTGCCAACCTGCGCAAGACGCCCGATGAAGTCGTGGCCGAAGTGGCGCGCATCCGCGCCGCGCGCGATGCCAGCGGCGCGAAGACGCTGATCGAAGGCGGCGTCGGTACTGCGTTCGGCTGCACGCTGCAGGGTCATGTCGATGCCGATGAAGTGCTGCGGCTGATGCAGGCGCTGCTCGATGCCGGCGCCGACCGCGTCAGCCTGGCCGATACCGTCGGCTACGCCGATCCGGCCATGGTGCGCGAGCTGTTCGCGCGCGCCATCGCCATCGCCGGCGAGCGCTTCTGGTGCGGCCATTTCCACGACACGCGCGGGCTCGGCCTGGCCAATGTCTATGCCGCGCTCGAGGCCGGCGTGACCCGCTTCGACGCCTGCCTGGCCGGCATCGGCGGCTGCCCGCACGCGCCCGGCGCCAGCGGCAACGTTGCCACCGAAGACCTTGCCTACCTGCTCGGCAGCATGGGCATCGATACCGGCATCGACATCGGGCGCCTGCTGGCGCTGCGTGAAGACGTGGCCGGCTGGCTGCGCGACGAGACCCTGCACGGCACGCTGTGGCGCGCCGGCCTGCCCAAGACCTTCGCGGCCGAGCGCGTCGCGGCCACCGTTTGAGAACCAACATGCCCCAAGACAGCAACAGCAACGCCCTGCCGCTCGCCGGCGTGCGCGTGGTCGAATTCACGCACATGGTGATGGGCCCCACCTGCGGCATGATCCTGGCCGACCTCGGCGCCGAGGTGATCAAGGTCGAGCCGCCCGGCGGCGACAAGACGCGCAGCCTGCCGGGCCTGGGCATCGGCTTCTTCCGCGCCTTCAACCGCAACAAGAAAAGCGTGGTGCTCGACATCACCACCGACGAAGGCCGCGCCGCCGCCGCCGAGCTGGCGGGCCAGAGCGACATCCTGCTGGAGAACTTCCGTCCCGGCCTGATGCAGAAGCTGGGGCTGGACTACGCCACGCTGTCGCGCGACTACCCGCACCTGATCTACGTCTCGCACAAGGGCTTCCTGCCCGGCCCGTACGAGAACCGGCTGGCGCTCGATGAAGTCGTGCAGATGATGGGCGGCCTGTCCTACATGACCGGCCCGAGCGGCCGGCCGCTGCGCGCTGGCACCTCGGTCAACGACATCATGGGCGGCATGTTCGGCGCGATCGGCGTGCTCGCCGCGCTGCGCGAGCGCGACCGCACCGGCAAGGGGCAGGAGATCCAGAGCGCGCTATTCGAGAACTGCGTGTTCCTGGCCTCGCAGCACATGCAGCAATTCGCGATGACCGGCGAGCCGCCGCCGCCGATGCCGTCGCGCGTGTCGGCGTGGAGCGTGTATGACGTGTTCACGCTGGCGCAGCACGAGCAGCTTTTTATCGGCGCGGTCAGCGACAAGCAGTTCGTCACGCTGTGCCACGTCCTGGAGCATCCGGAACTGATCGACAAGCCGGAGTACGCCAGCAACACCGCGCGCGTGGCCGTGCGGGCGCAACTGCTGGAAGAACTGGGTGCGATCCTGCGCCACCATCGTTCCGCGGAACTCGCGCCGAAGCTCGAAGCGGCCGGCATTCCCTATGCGCCGATCGTGCGCCCCGACCAGTTGCTCGACGATCCGCACCTGCTCGCCAGCGGCGGACTGGTGCCGATGCAGGCCGACGACGGCTCGACCACGCCCACGGTGCTGCTGCCGTTGCTGATGGGCGGCCGCCGCCCCGGCGTGCGCAGCCCGCTGCCGAGGCCCGGCGAGCACAATGAAGAGATCCTGGCGCAGCTCGGCAAGGGCCGCGGCTGAACTGCGCCTGCCCGGCAGGCCGCGGCACAGCGGCGCCGGCATCGCCCGACGATAACGATACGGAGACAAATCCATGCAACGTCGCACCCTGCTCAAGTCCGTGCTGGCAATTTCCGCCACGCTCGCCGTTTCCCTCACCGTTCCTGGCTTAGAAGCGCTCGCACAGGGCGGAGCGGGCAAGCCCGTGCGCCTGATCCTGCCGATCAGCGCCGGCTCCGGCGTCGACACCATCGCTCGTGCCGCGGGCCCCGCGCTGGGCAAGGCATTCGGCCAGCCGGTGGTGATCGAGAACCTGCCTGGCGCGGGTGGCATCACTGGTGCCGCGGCCGTGGTCAAGGCGCAGCCCGACGGCAGCACGCTGGGGCTGGTATCGAACAACCACGTGATCAACCCCAGCGTGTTCCGCGCGATGCCGTTCGACGCAATCAAGGACATCACGCCGATCAGCGTGATCGGCACCACGCCGCTGGTGCTGGTGGTCAACCCCAGGGTGCCGGCGAAGAACGTAAAAGAGCTGGTGGCGCTGCTCAAGGCCAGGCCCGATGGCTACAACTACGCGTCGTCGGGCAACGGCACCATCATCCACCTGGCCGGCGAGATGTTCCTGGACGAGGCGGGCGTGACGGCACGCCATGTGCCGTACAAGGGCACCGGCCCGATGATCAACGACCTGCTCGCCGGGCAGGTGGAAATGGGCGTGGTCGCGCTCAATGCGGTGGCGCCGCACCTGAAGGCCGGCACGCTGCGCGCGATCGGCCTGTGCGGCGACAAGCGCACGGACGCCGCGCCGGACATTGCCACCATCGCCGAACAGGGTTTGCCGCGCTACAACGTCGCGGGCTGGTTCGCTGTCATCGGCCCGGCCGGCATGCCGGCGCCGGAAGTCAGGCGCGTGCACGATGCCTTTGCCAGGGCCTTCACGTCGCCCGAAGTGCTGGAAGCGATGAAGAAGCAGGGCACGGTGGTCGAGCCCGGCACGCCCGAAGCCGCTGCAGCGTTCTTCCGCAGCGAAGCCGCGCGCTACGCCGCGCTGGTGAAGAAGGCCAACGTCAAGGTCGAATAGGCCGGCGACCACACACGCGGCACATAAACCGGCAAGCGCCTAGAATGTCCTGATCCCGCCATGCAGGAGCACGAAGATGCCAGGCAAGCCCGTCAAGATACCCGGCCCCGACCATCCCATCACTATCACGCCGACACAAGGACGAGTGGTGGTGAAGGTGGCGGGCCGTATTGTCGCCGACAGCACCGCGGCGCTGACGCTCCAGGAAGCCAGCTACGCGCCGGTGCAGTACATCCCGCGCGCCGATGTCGACATGGCGCAGCTCGCACGCAGCGATCACGCCACCTACTGCCCCTACAAGGGCGACTGCAGCTACTTCTCCGTCCCCGCCGCCGGCGAGCGCGGGCGCAATGCGGTATGGAGCTACGAGACGCCTTACGACGCGGTCGCCGCGATTGCGTCGCACGTGGCCTTCTACCCGGATCGCGTCGACAGCATCGATATCGGCGGCATCGGCGATTGAATGTGCCGGCGCAGTCAGGGAGACAGCGCCGCGTCGACCATGGCCACGGCCAGTCCCGTCAGCAACGCCAGAGCGGAAGCGATAAACCACCGTACGGTCTTGCGATATTCCTCCACCGCATCGTCCTCGATGCGCAGCGCGCGGAACAGCGCCACGATCTGCAGCGAGACTGCCGCCAGCAGCGAGATCGCGGCGAACACCGCGCGCACGTTCCAGTGGCCCGGGCTTTCGAAGCCCCAGAAGCGCCAGAACGCCAATGAAAAGCCCAGCAGCACCGTGATGGCGGTGATGATGCCCTGGCGGTAGCCGCTGGGCACCAGCGGTGGTACGGGCCTTGGTGGCGTAGCGGGTTCGGTGGGCGGTTCCATCGGGCGCCTCAGCCGCGGCCTTCGGGCAGTTGCACCGCGGCGAGGGTGGCGTCGTCAGTACCGATAACCCTGCTGACGTGCCCCTTGCCCGTGGTGTCTTCCAGCAGCAGCGCACTGCCCGCGGCAAGCGGCCGGCGCTCGCCATCGCTGGCTTCGAACTCCATCGCACCGGCCAGCACGAAGATCCACATGCGTATCGGCGACGGGTGCAGCGTGCCGACCCAGCCGGCCGGCACCAGCAGGAACCCCTGTCGCGCCGCATCGGCCAGCGGCGATACCCAGAAGGCCCGCGCGGGCGGGGCAAACAGGCTCTCCGTGATGGCCACGGAAACCGGGCCGAAGTGGGATTCGCCGTCGGCATCGGCATAGAGACGCTCGAAGGCCAGCGGCGGACGCTGGGTTGTGACGGTTTCGGCAGTGGCAGCCATGGCATCCCCTGCGGCGCATTGCAAGTGCGGGTTGTTATCCACGCAGTCTAGGCTGCCATGCGGCGAGTGCAATACCAGGCCGGCGGACCGGGTGCTTCAATCAACCCTTGCTGAAGATGCTGTAGAAGTCGGGCGCGCCGCTGTCGGGCATGCTCAGGTCGAGCGAGCCTTCGATGTGCTCGAGGTGCTCGGCCATCAGTGCGCTGGCACGCGCGGCATCGCGCTGCTCGATGGCATCGATCAGCTGGCGGTGCTCGTGCTCGGCGCATGCGGGTGCGCCGGGGCGGTCGTACAGCGTGATGATCAGGCAGGTGAGCGAAACCATCTCGCGGATCAGTTTTTCCAGGATCGCATTGCCGGCCATCTCGGCCAGCAGGATATGGAATTCGCCGGACAGCCGGATCATCGCGGCGCGGTCGCCGCGGGCGCGAGCGTTGTCCTCTTCCATGGCATGACGGCGCAGGCTGCGGACCTTGGCCGGCGTGGCGCCCAGCGCCAGCTCGGCGGCCAGCGCGGGCTCGACCACGCGGCGGGCCTGAAAGACCTCGCGCGCCTCGTCGACGGTGGGGCTCGACACGAAGGCGCCGCGGTTGGGCACCAGCGTCACCAGCTTTTCATGCGCGAGGCGGGCGAACACCTGCCGGATGCGGGCGCGGCTGGCGCCGGTGACTTCGCACAGGCGTTCTTCGACCAGCTTGGTGCCGGCCAGGAGGCGATGCTCCATGATCGCCGTCAGCAGGCCAAGGTAGATGGCCTCGGTGGCGGAGGCCTCGCCGGCGGCGGACTCGTTGCCGGCCGGTTCCTCCGGGGTGGCTGGCGGGACGGGCCTGGGTGCGGCTTTCGGTGCCGCTTTGGATGCGGGCCGGCGCGGCGCTTTTGCCGCGGCGCCGGGCGCCGCGTTCTTCGATGTGGTTGCCATATCAGGGTACGGACAGTCGGGCTGTCGCCGGAAGTGGCGACGAAACACGGCTATATCGTACACAAATATGGCGACGCGGACGTTCCTGGTCAGGCCGTCGCGGCTTCCTTCACCGGGTTGGCAACGGCAGCGCCAGCCGTCGCGGGGCGGAACGGATGCGCCTGCGCCCAGTGCCGCGCGATGTCGACACGGCGGCAGATCCACACCTTGTCATGGCCCTGCACATAGTCGAGGAAGCGCTGCAGCGCGCGGAAGCGGCCGGGGCGGCCGAGCAGCCGGCAGTGCATGCCGATCGACAGCATCTTGGGGCTGTCCTGTCCTGCGGGATCGCCTTCCTCGTAGAGGACGTCGAACGAATCCTTCAGGTACTGGAAGAACTGCTCGCCGGTGTTGAAACCTTGCGGCGTGGCAAAGCGCATGTCGTTCGAGTCCAGCGTGTACGGCACCACCAGGTGCGGCTTCTTCTCGCCGCCGGTGACTTCCACCTCGGTCCAGAAGGGCAGGTCGTCGCCGTAGTAGTCGGAGTCGTACAGCAAGCCGCCGTGCTCGACCACCAGCCGGCGCGTGTTGGGGCTGTCGCGCCCGGTGTACCAGCCAAGCGGCAGTTCGCCGGTCAGCTCCTTGATGATCTGCATGCCGATGCGCATGTGCTCGCGCTCGGTGGCCTCGTCGATGTTCTGGTAGTGGATCCAGCGCCAGCCGTGGCAGGCGATCTCGTGGCCCAGCTCGACGAACGCTCGCGTCAGCTCCGGATGGCGCTGCAGCGCCATCGACACCCCGAAGATGGTCAGCGGCAGGCCGCGCTTCTCGAACTCTCGCAGGATGCGCCAGACGCCCGCGCGCGAGCCGTATTCATAGATGCCCTCCATGCTCATGTGGCGGTCGGGATAGGCTGCGGCGCCGACGATCTCGGAGAGGAACTGCTCGGAGGCGGCGTCGCCGTGCAGCACGCAGTTCTCGCCGCCTTCTTCGTAGTTGAGGACGAACTGCACGGCGATGCGCGCGCCGCCCGGCCAGCGCGCGTGGGGAGGCTGGGCACCGTAGCCGGTCAGGTCGCGGGGATAACGTGTCTGGAGCATGTTGCGCGATAAGGTAAGAGGTTCTGGAAACATCAGTTCAGCGCATACGGCGCCAGCATGCCGGCATACGCCTTGGGCAGCGGCCGCGCCCAGTCGCCGCGCTTGCTGGTGGCCAGCCGCACCGAGACCATCGCCTCGGCCAGCTTGACCGCGCACGTCACGCCGTCGATCACCGGCGCGCCGATGGCGTCGGCGATCTCGTCGCACAGGTCGGTCATGCCGGCGCAGCCGAGCACGATGCATTCGCTGCGGTCTTCCACCAGCGCGCGGCGGCAGGCCTCGGTGATGATGCGGCGCGCGTCCGAGCCGGGGCGCTCCAGGTCGAGCACCGGCAGGTCGCAGGCGCGCACGTTGCTGCAGAAGCGCTTCATGCCATAGCGCTCGGCCAGGTGCCAGGCGATATTGCAGGTGCGCGCCAGCGTGGTCACCACGCTGAAGCTGCTGCCGACCATGCTGGCCATGTGCATCGCCGCCTCGGCGATGCCGATCACCGGGCCGCGCGCCACCTCGCGCGCCGCGTACAGGCCGGGGTCGCCGAAGCAGGCGATGACGTAGCCGTCCACGCCTTCCTGTTCGCCGGCAAGGATCTCGTCGAGGATGCCGGGCACCGACAGCGCCTCGTCATAGTGGCTCTCGATCGAGGCCGGGCCCATGCGCGGGCTGACCGCGCTGATGCGCGTGCCCTGCTCGGCCACGGCGCGGGCGCACTGGCCGATCTTCTCGGTCATGCTTTCGGTGGTATTGGGGTTGATGATCTTCAGCTTCATGGGACGCGGCTCTGGGATGGATGCTGTCGAAGGAGTGATGTCGTTTCAAGCCTGGCTGGAGGCAGCGGCGGGCGCGGCCAGGTGGCCCGGCATCATGCGCGGTGCCAGCTGGCGGTACAGCACCAGCGCGATGCCCATGCCGATGAACCAGCTGTAGTTGGCCGCAGCCTGCCAGGCCGGCACCACCACGCACAGGATCGGGATGATGGCCGCGGGGATCATGGTGGCCACCGCCGCCGGGTTGAAGCCGTTGCGGTACCAGTAGCGGCCGCGCGGGTTCAGCGTGTACAGGTCATCGACTTCCACGTGCTGGCGCCGCACCAGGTAGTAGTCGGCGATCAGGATGCCGAACAGCGGGCCGATGAAGGCGCCCAGCACATCCAGCGTGTAGTGGATCACGGCCGGATTGTTGTACAGGTTCCAGGGCGTGATGAAGATCGAGGCCACCGCGGCAATCATGCCGCCCGTGCGCCAGCTGATGTGCTTGGGCGACACATTGGAGAAATCGAACGCCGGCGATACGAAGTTGGCGACGATGTTGATGCCGATGGTCGCGGTCATGAAGGTGAAGGCGCCCAGCAGCATGGCGAAGGTGCTGTCGATATGGCTCACCGTCTCAACCGGGTCGGTGATCAGCTTGCCGAACACCGGCAGCGTAGCCGAGGTGGTGATCACGGTCAGCAGCGAGAAGCCCAGGAAGTTGACCGGCAGGCCCCAGAAGTTGCCGCGCTTGACCGACTTGAAATCCTTGGCATAGCGCGAGAAGTCGCCGAAGTTCAGCATCGGGCCGGAGAAATACGACACCACCAGTGCGATCGCGCTCAGCATCACCGGCACCGCTTCCCAGCCGGTGTACTTGACGAAGCTCAGCGTGAAGTTGACGTTTTCCCAGCCGGCCTTGTTCACCAGCCAGATCGCCAGCGCGATCATTACCACGTACACCGCCGGGCCGGCCCAGTCGATGAACTTGCGGATGGTCTCCATGCCGGTCCAGAAGACCAGCGCCTGCAGCACCCACAGCACCATGAACGCAGCCCAGCCCAGCGTCGACAGCCCGGCGAGGCCGTGCAGCTTGACGTCGGCATATGGCGCCAGCGATGGGAAGAAGTGCAGCGCCAGCACCAGGAAGGCGCTGGACGCAAGGTAGGTCTGGATGCCGTACCACGCCACCGCGATCAGTCCGCGGATGATGGCCGGGATATTCGCGCCGAGCACGCCGAACGAGGCCCGGCAGATCACCGGGTAGGGCGTACCGGTCACCTGGCTGGGCTTGGCCACCAGGTTGCAGAAAAACTGCACGATCACGATCCCGACCAGCAGCGATACCAGCACCTGCCAGCTGGTCAGCCCAAGCGCGAACAGGCTGCCGGCGGTGATGTAGCCGCCCACGCTGTGCACGTCGGACATCCAGAAGGCAAAGATGTTGTAGGTGCCCCAGGTCTGCTTGCGCAGCGGCGCCAGGTCCTCGTTGGTCAGCCGCTCGTCGTAGGTGGGCTTGATCAGGGCATTGCCGTGTGCGGCATGCCCCGCCTGCTGCGCGCCGGCGGTCGCATCTGGCGTTACGGTCGTTTGCATCATCTGAGTCTCCTGGCAGATGGTTGTCTTGACGATAGGCGAACGTGCGGCCGTCTGGCTCTTTTGTGCGCCATGGGATTGCTTGCTGGGATGTCTACTAAATTGTCTACAAAATCTGTTTGGTGTGTAGACGATGTTGTAGATCACGGTTTGGTGATTGTCAACATTCGTTTTCCCGAAAGAACGAGGCGGGTAGACATGCTGGCGGGTAGGCAGAGGGAAGCTGCAATATGCGGAACCGGGCACATGAATGCCGTCCCGGCGAGGGGCGCCTTGCCGCAGATAAAAGACACGTGGCAGGGGAAAGCCGCGGCCGCCCTATTGGATCGGGCGCAGTGCATGGCAAGGCAAGATCCCGACCCGATCACCTGCGCGCCGTTGAACCTGGCGGCCAGTTGCGGCAGCACGGCATCTAGCCAGCCTCGGGCAATGGCAGTTTGTCGTTGGCGAAGTGCCCAGGCTGGCCGTGCACTACCGCTACCGGTTATCCGTCCCCAAGGTTCAGAAGGACGAGGCGAAGGGTACGGTGACGAGGCTGGACAGCGCCTTGCATGCGGCCATGACGAGAGCGCTTGCTCAAGTGAGCAGTGAAGTCGCTCGTGATGTAGGCCCTCAGGACAAGCCCTTGTGCCCCGTCCCCGACACGGTCAAGGACGACGACCGCGATGCCTACTACAGCTACGGCGCGGGCCACTACGCCTATGAAATCGTGAGGGATATGCCAGTCTGGGTTGGCCGCCAATGCTTTATCGGGCGCCTGATCGACTGGTTCGGCGGCTATTCACGCAAGGATGGTCTGTTCGCGCAACTCTGGGTGCGCAACCTGAAGGGCGATGCTGAGCAGACGTATGCGTCCACGGCTTGCGCACCGCCATCGCAGGCGGGATCAAGATATCGGTAGGCAAGGTCGAAGGCGACAACGGCATGTAGCCTGCCTCGCGGCCGCCCAACAAGTAGTTGCTCGTCCACTTCGTTATTGTCCGCAGGAGCCTGCCATGTCCGCCTCGACTTTCGTTCGTGCCCGGATCGATCAGCAAATCAAGGAAGAGGCCGCGGCCGTGCTGGAAGCAATGGGTTTGACCGTTTCCGACGCCGTCCGCATGCTGTTGACCCGCATCGCGCTGGAGCAGGCTTTGCCTTCGGGGCTGATAACTCCGAACCCTGCAACCATTGCCGCGCTGAAAGAAGCGCGGGCCGGCGGCCTGCGCAAATTCGGGTCCGTGGCGGCGTTGATGGCGGATCTCAACGATGAGGATGAATGAACTGACGAGCCAGTTCAGACGAGACTACAAACGCGAATTGAAAGGCCCATACCGGTCGGCGTTGCAGGGCCAGAAAAACGAACTTTCCGCCACCATCGAATTGCTGGCGCGCGACGAGGCCTTGCCTGCACGATGCCGCGACCACGGCCTGGTCGGCGCGCCGCGCGCCTGCCTCAAGCATAGCGTGCGGCCGCCCGGGGACGGGCGGCACAGTGCCATCCGCGGGACTGGCCCCTATTCTCCCGGAACCGGAACCGGAACCGGAACCGGAACCGGAACCGGAACCGGAACCGCGGCGCGCGTAGCCACGCCATTGGCGCCGGCCGGCAGCGCGGGGAATTCCATCTCGGCATAGCGCACGAAGCGGGTCTTGCGCACGATGCGGTAGCCCGCCCAGATCGCGAGGAAGATCGGGATGCCGATATAGGTGGCGGCCACGCCGACCCAGTCGATCCTGCCGCTGGTGAAGGCCTGGTAGTTCTGGCCCAGCGTGACGATCAGGCACAGTGCGAAGGCGAAGATCGGTCCGTAGGGAAAGAATGGCGAACGGTAGGGCAGGCGCGACAGGTCATGGCCCTGCGCGACGAAGCCCTTGCGGAAGCGGTAGTGGCTGACCGCGATGCCCAGCCACGCGATGAAGCCGGTCATGCCCGACAGGTTAAGCAGCCACAGGTACACGGACTTGCTTTCGAACAGCGAGGTGAGGAAGCACAGCGCGCCCACCGCGGTGGTCGCCAGCAGCGCCAGCAGCGGCACGCCGTTGCGCGTCAGCCGCGCGAAGATGCGCGGCGCGCGCCCCTCGGTGGCGAGGTTGTACAGCATCCGGGTCGAGGCGTACATGCCGGAATTGCCGGCCGACAGCACCGCGGTCAGGATCACTGCATTCATCACGCCGGCGGCAAAGGCCAGGCCGGCATGGCGGAACACCAGCGTGAACGGGCTCACGCCCACGGTCTGCACGTCGCTCTTGAGCAGGCTGGGGTCGGTGTAGGGGATCAGGATGCCGATGATCAGGATCGCCAGCACATAGAACAGCAGGATGCGCCAGAACACCTGCCGCACCGCGCGCGGGATGTTCTTCGCCGGGTCCGCCGATTCGCCGGCGGCCACGCCGATCAGCTCGGTGCCCTGGAACGAGAAGCCGGCGATCATGGCCACGCCGATCAGCGCCGGCAGCCCGCCGACGAAGGGCGCATCGCCAAGGGTCAGGTTGGCCAGGCCGTTCGCCGCCGGCATGTCGCCGCGCAGGATGCCGAAGATCATCAGCGTGCCGATGCCGATGAAGGCGATCACCGTCACCACCTTGACCAGCGCGCACCAGTACTCGGCCTCGCCGAAGCCGCGCACCGAGATGGCATTGAGCGCGAACATCAGGCCGAGGAACAGCGCGCTCCACAGCACGCCTGGCGTGTCGGGGAACCAGTACAGCATCACCAGCTGCGCCGCGGCCAGTTCCACCGCGATGGTCACCGCCCAGTTGTACCAGTAGTTCCAGCCCAGCGCGAAGCCGAAGCCTTCGTCGACATAGCGCGCGCCGTAGGTGGCGAACGATCCCGATACCGGCATGTACGCGGCCAGTTCGCCCAGGCTGGTCATCAGGAAATACACCATCGCGCCGATCAGGATGTAGGCGGCCAGTGCGCCGCCGGGCCCGGCCTGCGCGATGGTGGCGCCCGACGCCACGAACAGCCCGGTGCCGATCGAGCCGCCGATGGCGATCATGGTGAGATGGCGGGCGCGCAGCGTGCGGCGCAGCGTTGGCGCTGGCGCGCCGGAAATGGAAGGTTGGCTGGACATCGGGACTTGGGTCGGGACGCGCAAAAGCGCGCAACTATGCCGGGGATCGGCCGCGGAGGCAACGCGGCTGGAGGTTCCGCCGGGGCGGCCTACCGGCCGGTATATACAACTGGCTACGCGGCGGGATCATAAGAGAAAATACAGTGCAGGAAAAGCCGCAAACTTGACGCCACCCAACGCAAGTCATGCCGCAGCGCACAAGCCATGTAGGACAACGACCCCGCCTGGAAAGGAATGGCACCGCTGCCGTCACCTGTTGCCGCGGTGTATTGTCGTGATAGCGGGGTCTGGCACGCCACATGCGGTCTGTATGGAGTTGACTGCAGCGCGCGTCCCGGCCCGGCGCCTTTCCGGCGCAGGGAGCTCCATGGATGTTCCAGACTTTCTTCTGCCACTATCCGTCCGATACCTGCTGCCAGCGGCCGCAACCGCTGGCAGCGCTGCCGCTGGCGATCACGCTGACGCTGGCGCTGGCCATGGGGCTGACCGGTTGCGCAAGCCTGCCGGCATCGGCCCAGCGCCCGCCGTCCAGCGCGCCGGCCGCCACCGCCACTGCCGCGGACACGCCGCTGGGCAAGGCGCTGGCCCCGCGCCTGGCGCAGCGCCCGGGCGAGTCGCTGTTCTACCCGCTCTCGTCAGGCCCCGATGCGCTGGCCGCGCGCCTGGCGCTGGCCCGCGCGGCGCAGCGCAGCCTTGACCTGCAGACCTACATCCTCGAGCCGACCGGTACCGGCGCCGCGGTGCTGGGCGATATCATCGACGCTGCCGACCGTGGCGTGCGCGTGCGCATGCTGCTCGACGACCTGCGCACCGGCGGCGAGGTAGACAAGGTCCTGTCGGCGGTTGATTCGCATCCCAATATCGAAGTGCGCCTGTTCAACCCGTTCGCCAACCGCAGCCTGCGCTGGCTGGAAATGCTGGCGGACTTCAGCCGGCTGGACCGGCGCATGCATAACAAGTCGATGACGGTGGACAACCAGATGTCGGTGGTGGGCGGGCGCAATATCGGCGATGCCTACTTCTCCGCGCGCACCGACATGGATTTCAGCGACCTCGACGTGCTGATCGCCGGCCCGGCCGTGCCGCAGGTATCCGCGGTCTTTGACGAATACTGGAATGACGAGTCTTCCTACCCGGTGGTGGCGCTGATCCCCGAGGGCAAGGAGGCGCCAGTGGAAATGCGCAACCTGCGCAAGCGCCTCGAGGCGCGCGGCGACCAGGCCAAGGCCAGCCAGTACGTGCAGGAACTGCTCGACTCGGGCCTGGCCAAGGGCATCGAAAGCGGCCGCATGCCGGCCTACACCGGCAAGGCTACGGTGGTCTCCGACAAGGCCGCCAAGATCACCCACCAGACCCATGACGATCCCGGCCATGCCACCGCCCGGCTGGAGAAGATGATCAGCGGCGCGCAGAAGGAAGTCCTGCTGATCTCCCCATACTTCGTCCCCGACGACGACGGCGAAGCCTGGCTGATCGCGATCGCAAAGCGTGGCATCCGCGTGCGCATCCTGACCAATTCCTTCTCGGCCACCGACGTCAGCGCCGTGCACGCGGGCTATGCCCCGCACCGCGAGGCACTGGTGGCCGCCGGCATCGAGCTGTACGAACTCAAGCCCAGCGCCTATGCCGAGCTGGCGCAGCGCGGCAAGGCCGCCAAGGGTTCGCGCTCGCGCTCCTGGCTGTCGTCCAGCCGCGCCAGCCTGCACGCCAAGAACTACATCGTCGACCGGCGCCTGGTGTTCATCGGCTCCCTCAACATGGATCCGCGCTCGGCCAAATTGAACACCGAGATGGGCATCGTGCTCGACAGCCCGGCGCTGGCCGAGCGCATGATCAAGACCACCGAGGACGGCCTGCTCGACATGGCCTACCGCGTCGGCGTGCGCACCGATGCCGACGGCAACAACGCGCGGCTGACGTGGACCACGCGCGAGAACAGTCAGCTCACCACCTACGACAGCGAGCCCGGCATGGGCGCACTGCAGCATCTGGGCATCGGTGTACTGCGTGTGCTCCCGATCAAGAAAGAGTTGTAAACATCGCTGCACGGCGCCGACGCGCCTTTCCTGAACCATCGTTTGCGGTTATGGTTTTTCGCTTCATTGCACCGTGCCGTCCCGGCACGCCCGCCGCAAAGGAGCGTTATGAAAGCCGCCGTCCTGCATCAACCCAAGACCCCGCTCGTGATCGAAGATGTTGCCATCGGCAAGCCCGGCCCGCGCGAAGTGCTGGTGCGCACCGCTGCCGTGGGCGTGTGCCACTCTGACCTGCATTTCCTGGACGGCGCCTATCCCTACCCGATGCCGGCCATCCTGGGGCACGAGGCCGCCGGCGTGGTCGAGCAGGTTGGCGCCGAGGTGCGCACGGTCAGGCCCGGCGACCACGTCATCACCTGCCTGTCGGCGTACTGCGGCCATTGCGAGCATTGCCTGACGGGGCACCTGTCGCTGTGCATCGAGCCCGACACCCGCCGCCGCGAGGGCGAGGAGCCGCGGCTTATGGCGCGGCAGGGCGGACCCATGAACCAGTTCCTGAACCTGTCGGCCTTTGCCGAGCAGATGCTGATCCACGAGCACGCGCTGGTGGCGATCCGCCGCGACATGCCGCTGGACCGCGCCGCGCTGATCGGCTGCGCCGTCACCACGGGCATGGGCGCGGTCATCCATACCGCCAGGGTGCAGCCGGGCGAGAGCGTGGCCGTGATCGGCTGCGGCGGCATCGGCCTGGCCACGGTCAACAGTGCCGCGATTGCCGGCGCCGGCCGCATCATCGCGATCGACCGGGTGCCGGCCAAGCTGGAACTGGCGCGCAAGTTCGGCGCCACCGACGTGATCGATGCCGGCAATGCCGACGTGCTCGACGCCGTGCGCGGGCTGACCGGCGGCGGCGTGCATCACGCCTTCGAGGCCATCGGCCTGAAGCAGACCACCGAGCAGGCCTTTGCCATGCTGCGCCGCGGCGGCACCGCCACCGTGATCGGCATGATCGCGCCGGGCGTCAAGATCGAACTGAAGGGCAGCGACTTCCTCGGTGAGAAGCGCATCCAGGGCTCGCTGATGGGCTCGAACCGCTTCCCGGTCGACATGCCGCGCATGGTCGATTTCTACATGGCCGGCCGGCTGCACCTGGACCAGCTGATCGCGCAGCGCCTGCCGCTGGAGCGCATCAACGATGCCTTTGACGAACTGCGCCGGGGCGAACTGGCGCGATCGGTGATCCTGTTCGAGTAAGAGTTAAGTAAGCGATCGCCTCAGGGTTGCGCGGGACCGCTGCCGAGCGCTGCTTGCATCGACCGGTGCCATTGTCCACACTGTGGGACAATGCCGCTCTCCCACCGCAGCCGCCTCCAACCCTATCCCAGCTTCCCCCCGCATGAAGACCATCGACTGGAAAGACTGGGAAATCTTCTGCCGCGTGGTGGAAGGCGGCGGCTTCACACAAGGCGCCGAACTCGCGCAAGTGCCCAAAACCTCCGCCAGCGCCGCCGTGGCGCGGTTGGGCCAGCCGCAGCGTTCGCCGTGGATGGCTCAGTAGGGCTGGTTCGCGGGCCGGACCTCGAAGCGCAACTGCTCGGCCAGGTCCAGCATCTCTTCATCATCCTCGCTACGCGTGATCCAGCCGGCGTAGGCGTCGCCGCCGGTATCCCAGTTCCACAGCGTATAGCCGGCCACGCGCAACTGGTTGTGCGCCAGCTCCATCAGCTCGGGCACGCTGGTGCTTTCCAGGAACGACTCTTCCTCGGGCTCGTCCGTGCCCCAGTCGATTTCCAGGTCGATGCGCTCGCACAGCTGGTTCAGGCAGCCGATAAAGGACTGGCAGTCCTTCCAGTCGACAAAGAAGCCGGATTGCCAGTCGATGACTTCGCGCACCACCCACAGCAGCTCGCCGCCGTCGGTGTCGTCGTCCTCGGCGTCAAGCAGCGCGTCTTCGAACATCGACAGCTGCGCCGCCGTCTGCGCGCTGTCGTCGAGGTTGATCAGGGCGAAGAAACGCGCGATCGCGTCCTGCGTGTCGTCGTCCAGTGGTGTGGCCATGCGGGATCTCCTGTGGTGCCGTGCGGCTTGGTCATGCCGCGATTAGTGCCGCGACCTATGCCGCGATGCGCATGATCTCGCGTTGGCCCGCCGGTGTCACGCGCAACGCGCGCGAAGTGCGCGTAGTCTCGACCCAGCCGCGCTCCAGCAGGCTGCCCAGCAGCGCCGCGCCCAGCGCACCGCCGAGGTGGGGTTTGCGCTCGCTCCAGTCCGGGCAGGTGCAGGCGAACTGGCGCCGCTTGCGCCGCGCTGCAGCAATGTCGATGCCCAGTCCCGCCAGCGCCTGCGCGCCGTCGCCGCTCAGCTCCACGCGCTGCGCGTCCAGCACCAGCCAGCCGCTATGCGTCATCCGCTCGAACAACCCCACCGCCAGTTCGCCGGCCAGGTGGTCGTAGCAGGTACGCGCCTGCCGCAGCGCCGGCGGCGCGGTGCGCGACACGGGCACGTCGCGCAGCCGCGGCGGCCGGCTGGCCAGCGACGCCGACGCCAGCGCCTCGATCGCCACGCCAATCTCCGGCGCCGCCAGCCGGTAATACCGGTTGCGCCCGCGCGTCTCCACCGCCAGCATCCCGCCCTCGGTCAACCGCGCCAGGTGCCCGCTGGTGGACGACGCCGACAGGCCGGCGATCAGCGCCAGCTCGCCCGCGGGCCGCGCGCTGCCATCCATCAGCGCCCATAGCATGGCGGCGCGGCCGGGGTCGGCGAGCAGGCCGGCCAGCTGGCTGATACCGGGGGTGTAATCCATGGTTCGGCTCCGGGTGAAGGGTGCAAGGCGGAGTATATGGCCGAACTCGGGGGCCATTACGTGCGAGATAGCTTCATCGCGCGCACGTAGTCCTGCGCCGGTCGATCACTCCCACAAATCTGTGGACAGGGTTAGGCGATCCAGGCGGACCAGCGGAGTGTTGCCGATTGCGTCGACGATGGATTCAAGGACTTTGCTCATAGTGCCTTCCTGCAGCGGAAAGCAGATGTGTCTTGAATGGCAAGTTGTCTCTGGTGGCGAAGATTGGACAATCGTGAGGGTTTCTAGGAGCGGGCAGACTTAATCCTTTTCAAGGTGAGTAGTCGCCGTTAGAGCGATGGCAGCCTAAGTGCGGCGCGATGGTCGCTCCTTCGAGGTCAAGCCACTCTACGCCAGGTGGGAGCGCACCATCAGCGGCCGAGAATGGCCGAACTTGGGCTCACGTCAAGGCGGTGCTGGCGCAGCGCTTACTCTGCTCCGAGATTAGCCGCGTGTTCTGAGGCTTTCCGCACAAACGTCATCAATCTTTGGGATGAAGCGGCTCATGCTTGTTACTAGTCTGAAACATCCGAAGCAGGCCCTAGACAGGAGACAATATGACTACGGCAGCCACTCCCACAGGTTCCGTGCTGGCGCAACGATTCAAGCAACGCTTGAAGCCATTCATGCCGGCGTGGCTGCTGAAATTCCGCCGCGACGGTGTGATACGCAGGGAAAGCTCATTGTACGAAGGCAAGTCGCTGGGCGAAATCTTCACCCATGTGTACGAAACCGGCGCCTGGGGCGTGGCGGAGGACCAGTCGGGGTTCTATAGCGGCAGCAGTTCCCACGACCCGAAGATCGTCGAACCCTATGTCGAGGCGGTGACTGCGTACCTGACGGCAATGCCGGAGCGGCCGTCCGTCGTCGACATGGGCTGCGGCGACTTCAATGTCGGCAAACGCCTGCGCGCCGTGTGCGGACGCTATATCGGCTGCGACGTGGTGGACGCGGCGATCCAGTCGAACCGCACGAGGTTCGCCGATCTTGACGTCGACTTCCGCTGCGTCGACATCACGACCGACCTGCTGCCTCCTGGCGACATCGTGTTCCTGCGCCAGGTGCTGGACCATCTGGACAATGCGCGCATCGCCACCGTGCTGTCGAAGCTGGGGCCGTACAAGGTCCTGATCCTGACCGAGTACCTGCCACAAAGCGCAAACTTCACGCCCAATCTCGACAAGACGATCGGCTCGCACCTGCGCCTGTTCGGGGCGCAACCGAGCGGGCTCGTGCTGACCGCGCCGCCGTTCAATCTGAAGGTGCTGTCCGCGCGGATTCTCTGCGAAGTTCCCGACAGCGGTGGTGTCATCCGCACCATCGCGTACAGATTGCCGGGACGCTGAGTCCTGTCGATCGGGAGCCGTCTCGGCAATTGCACGGGAGACGGCCTCGAACACCACGCGCGGCGCTTCGTGCGCTACCAACAGCGCTTCGGCGCGCAGTTTGTCGCCAGCGGGCCGGCGTGGTCGCTCGACGCCAAGGGCGCGGCCGAGCTGACGCGCGTGCCCGATGGCGTGGCGGCGCGCTGCGTCAATGACGAGGAACGGCTCGCGCGCCGTTTCGAGATGAGCTGCGATGCGTCGTTCTGGCGCGAGGCCGGGGTGGAGGCGGGCTTCGAGTCGGTGCCGCTGCACGGCTACGTGCATCTCTTCCACCTGGAATGGCACCGCAACCTGTGGGTGCATGTGCAGCACCTGACCGAATACCGCTACCAGCCAGAGTTGCGCGACAAGCTGGTGCTGCCCGACCACCACCGCGACCTGATCGATATCCTGACCTCGCACATGGACGTGCTGGTGCCGGACTTCGTGGCCGGCAAGTCGGGCGGCACCACCATCCTGTGCCAGGGCGCGCCGGGACTGGGCAAGACGCTGACCGCCGAGATCTATGCCGAAGTCGTAGGCAAGCCGCTGTACCGGGTCCATTCGGGACAGCTCGGCACCACGGCGGCGTCGGCCGGCGCCAGCCTGGGCGGCATCCTGCAGCGCGCCATGCGCTGGAACGCGATCCTGCTGCTGGACGAGGCCGACGTCTGTATCCGCTGCCGGGACAACGACCTCGAGCACAATGCCATCGTCGCCGAGTTCCTGCGCACGCTGGAGTACTTCAACGGCCTGCTGTTCATGACCACCAACCGCATCGGCGAGGTCGACGATGCCATCCTGTCGCGCTGCATCGCCACCATCCACTACGAAACGCCGGGCAAGGTCGATGCGCGGCGCCTGTGGCGGCTGCAGGCGGCGCAGTTCGGCGCCGAGCTGGGCGACGGGCTGGTCGAGGCGCTGCTGCGGGCCTATCCGAAGGCCAGCGGGCGCGATATCAAGGAGCTGCTCAAGCTGGCCACCCGCTATGCCTGCGCGCGGGAGGTGCCGCTGAACGAGGACGTGTTCAGGCTTTGCGGGCAATTCCGGGGACTGAACTGAAGCGCATGCCGTGAAGCGCGGGCCAGCGGTATCATGGCGCATCTGCCAACGCCGCTGACGCGCCCCATGAGCCTCGATCCTGCCGAACTGCAGGCTGTACGGCCCTACCTGCTGCGCTTTGCGCGCCTGCAGCTGCGCGATGAGGGGCTGGCGGAAGACGCCGTGTCGGAAACGCTGCTGGCCGCGCTGGAGCACCCGGAGCGCTTTGGCGGCCAGTCCTCGCTGCGCACCTACCTGGTCGGCATCCTCAAGCACAAGCTGATCGACAGCCTGCGCAGCGGCCGGCGCGAGGTGCGGCTGGCGCTGGTGGCGCCGGAGGACGGCGAGGTGCCGTCCGAACAGGAGGCGCTGGATGCGCTGTTCACGCGCAACGGCCACTACCAGGACCCGCCTTCCGACTGGGGCGACCCCGAGCGCGCCTTCGAGCGCCGCGAGTTCTTCGAGATCCTGCAGTTGTGCGTCGACCGGCTGCCGCCGCGGCTGGGCCGGCTGTTCATGATGCGGGAATGGCTGGAGCTGGATACCGAAGAAATCTGTCAGGTCTTGCAGATCAGCGCGACCAATGCATGGGCCATGCTGTACCGGGCCCGCATGCGGCTGCGCGCGTGCCTGGAACTGCACTGGTTCGGGCGCCGCGACGCAACCGGCAAGGGGTGATCGGCCTCCTGCGAACGATCTCGTCCACATAACCCTCGGCAACCACCATGCCCGACCGCCCCGCCCGCCGCCTGCTGCCGGACTGCGAAGAGGTTCACCACCTGACCATGAAGGGCCTGGACCAGCCCTTGTCATGGGTGGAACGGCTGCGCATGCGCAGCCACCTGGCGATCTGCGAAGCCTGCACCGTGTTCAGCGCGCAGATGCGGACCATGCGGGAGGCGATGCGGCGGATGGGGCGGGAGGATTGAGGCCACTGCTCGCAATCAGGTGCGCGAGGTGCTGAACGCAAGCCAACGTCTCTCGCAAACGCTCCCCTCCCCCGCGAAGTGGGAGAGGGGAGCAAACCGGCGGCAATCACGCACGCGCACCTTCGCCGTAGGGATCGAAACCACCCACGCGGCTGCCTTCGCTGTACGGGTCGAAGCTGCGCGCCGGGGCTGCCGATACGCCGCTGCGGTCCAGGCCGGCCACCGTGCGGGCGCCGTCCACGTACGTATCGGGCTTGCCGGCGCGGGCGCCATCGGTGAAGGCATCGTGCGAACGGAACTCATAACCGTACTTGTCGCCAGGCAGCGTGGCGGCGGCCAGCGTGCGCGCACCGTCGGTGAAGACGTCGTGCGAGCGGAACTCGTAACCATACTTGTCGCCGGGCAGCGGTTCGGCTGCGCTAGCGGCGTGCGCGGCGCCGAGGGCGGCCAGCGACAGGAACAGGGCGGAAGCGAAACGGGCGGTCTTGGTCATGATTTTCTCCAGTATTATTCGTTGAATTTGGCAGAACGTCTTGCTGTGTGTGCGTGCCGTTCATATAACGAACTATAGGAGTCTTGGTCGGGCATAAGCGGGGAGCATTATGGACAAATCGTTCAAATAAATTGAAATAGATGCCGGCTGGCGCGCCGCGTTACGTCATGACGCAAATGTAATCGGCTCGCCGCGTGAACACTGCCCGGCCTCGGTTAAACTTGCGGCTCACTGCCATTCCCGACATGCAACGCCTGCTCCTCATCGTCCTCGCGCTGATCCTGCCGCTCCAGTTCGCTTGGGCGGGAGCGGCCGCCTATTGCCGGCACGAGGTGGCAGCGGCGGCCAAGGCGCACCTGGGGCATCACGAGCACCAGCACCAGCAGAAAGGCGAGGCCGGCCAGCCCGCAACCAAGGCCGACGCTGATGTCGACAAGCTGGGCATCGCCGATCCCGACTGCGGCGTCTGCCATGTCGCCTCGGTCCCGTTCGCACGGGCCGACGGGCCGCGCGTGCAGGCCAGCCAGCGCGTTGAACTGGCGCAGGCCCCGCGGCAGGCCGGCTTCTCCTCCCACAGCGCCAGGGCGCCCGACCGCCCGCAGTGGCCCCGTCTCGCTTAGCCGGCGAGACGACGCTACCCGCTTCCCTGACTTCTTCCTGATTCGCTGAACTCAGGCGTCTCGCCGAATTCCCGGTTTCTTTCCTGGTGCAATTCGATGCGAAGACTTTTGCTGCCGCTGGGGCTGGCGGCCGTACTGACCAGCCCGCTTGCCGGCGTCGCCCAGACGCCACCATCCGCCATCCAACCCTCGCCGTACGCCGCCAGTGCGGACGGCGCGGGCGTACGCGAGCCATCCGGCACGCTGACGCTGGACGCCGCGCTGGCGCTGGCCGAAGCCGGCAGCTTCGCGCTGTCCGCCGCCGGCAAGGAGCTGGATGCCACCGAGGGCGACCTGACGCAGGCGCGCGTGATCCCCAATCCCGAGCTGGCAGTGTCGATGGAAGACACGCGCCGCGCCACGCGCTCGACCACCGGCCAGTTCAACGTGCCGATCGAACTCGGTGGCAAGCGCGCCGCCCGCATCGGCGTGGCCGAGCGCGGCCGCGAGCTGGCGCAGGCGGAGCTGGGCGGCGTGCGCGCCGAACTCCGCGCCGCGGTGATCGCGCGCTTCTTCGGCGTGCTGGTGGCGCAGGAGCGCGTCAAGCTGGCCGAGGGCTCGGTCGGCATCGCCAGCCGCGCGGCGCAGGCTGCCTCGCGCCGAGTCGCCGCCGGCAAGGTGGCGCCGCTGGAAGCGACGCGCGCACAGGTCGAGCAGGCCAACGCCGAGCTGGAACTGGCCGAGGCCACCGGCGCGCTGAAGTCCGCACGGCAGTTGCTGGCCGCGCTGTGGGGCAATGCCGCGCCGCGCTTCGCGCAGGCACAGGGCGACCTCGACGCGTTGCCGTCGCGCCCCGCGCCCGCCGCGCTGGAAACGGCGCTGGAAGATTCGCCGTTGCTGGCCGCGAGCCGGCTCTTAGCCGAACGCAGCCGCGCCGAAGCCGCGGTGGCGCGCAGCCGCCAGTACCCCGACGTCACCGTCAGCCTCGGCGCCAAGCGCGACAACGAGGCCAACCGCAACATGGCCGTGCTGGGCGTGGCGATCCCGCTGCCGCTGTTCGACCGCAACCAGGGCAACCTGTACGCGGCGCTGCGCCGGGCCGACCGCGCGCAGGACGTGCATGCCGCCAACCGCATCCGGCTGGCCAATGAATTGCAGCAGGCGTCGACGCAGCTGTCGGTGTCGCGCGCCGCGGCCCAGACGCTGCAGGGTTCGGTGCTGCCGGCGGCGGAGCAGGCGTATGCCGCCGCTTCGCGCGGGTTCGAGGCCGGAAAATTCAATTTCCTCGACGTGCTGGACGCCCAGCGCACCCTGTTCCAGGCGCGCATCCGCTACCTGGACGTGCTGGCCCGCACCTATGACGCGGCCGCCAGCATCGATCGCATCCTCGGACACTGATACGGAAGGCTCCAGGCATGGCAATAAGCAAGCAACAACGGGCCGCGGTGGTGGCCATTCTGGTCGCGGGGCTGCTGGGCGGCGCGGCGATCCTGTTCACGGGCAAGGGCGGCGGGTCGGGCGAGGCCGGGCATGAGCATGGCGAGCACGCTGAAAAGGGCGAGCATGCCGACCATGACGACGGCCACGCGCACGACAAGCCGGCGAGTACGCAGGCCGACGCCCCCGCTGCCGCCGCTGCGCCGGCGCAGGCCGCGGACCGGCCCCATGTCATCAAGCTGACGCCGGAGCAGGTGCAGCAGGCCGGCATCGGTATCGCCACGGCAGGCCCCGCGCCGTTGCGCGGCAGCATCGATTTCCCCGGCGAAATCCGCTTCAACGACGACCGCACCGCGCACGTGGTGCCGCGCGTCGCGGGCGTGGCGCAGGCGGTGCCGGCCAACCTGGGCGAGCAGGTCGCCAAGGGCCAGGTTCTGGCAGTAATCGCCAGCACGGCACTCGCCGAGCAGCGCAGCGAACTGCTCGCGGCGCAGCGGCGCGAGGCGCTGGCGCGCGCCACCTACGCGCGCGAAAAGACGCTGTGGCAGGAGAAGATCTCTGCCGGGCAGGACTACCAGCAGGCCCGCGCCGCGCTGGAAGAAGCGCAGATCGCGGTGCAGAATGCCAGGCAGAAGCTGGTCGCGATCGGCGCATCGGAAAGCGCCGGCAAGGATCGAGTGGACGGCAAGGGCGGCAGCCTGAACCAGTTCGCGCTGCGCGCCCCGTTCGACGGCATCATCGTCGAGAAGCACCTGTCGCTGGGCGAAGCCGTCAAGGAAGACGCCAGCGTCTTCACCATCTCGGACCTGAGTTCGGTCTGGGCCGAGTTCGTGGTCTCGGCGCGCGACCTCGACCAGGTGCGCGTGGGCGAGACCGTCAGGATCCGTTCCACCGCCTCGGAGACGCAGGCCGAGGGCAAGGTCTCCTACGTCGGCGCGCTGCTCGGCGAACAGACCCGTACCGCCAAGGCCCGCGTGACGCTGTCAAATCCGGGCATGGCGTGGCGGCCCGGGCTGTTCGTCACCGTCAGCGTGCTCGGCGCCGCGATGCAGGTGCCGGTTACGGTGGAAGCCGATGCCGTGCAGCAGGTCGATGGCCGCAGTGCCGTGTTCGTCGCGGTGCCGGGCGGGTTCGCCATGCAGGCGGTCAAGACCGGCCGCAGCGGCGGCAAGCTGGTCGAGATCACCGAAGGCCTGCAGGCCGGCGCGCGCTACGCCGCGGCCAACAGCTTCATCCTCAAGTCCGAGCTGGGCAAGGCCAGCGCCGGGCATGAGCACTGAGCGGGAGGCGCCATGTTCGAACGCCTGATCCGCTTTGCCATCGAGCAGCGCTGGCTGGTGCTGCTGGCCGTGCTCGGCATGGCCGCGCTGGGCCTGTACAACTACACCCGGCTGCCGATCGACGCCGTGCCTGACATCACCAACGTCCAGGTGCAGATCAACACCGCCGCGCCCGGCTATTCGCCACTGGAGACCGAGCAGCGCATCACCTACCCGGTCGAGACCGTGATGGCGGGCCTGCCGGGGCTGGAGCAGACCCGCTCGCTGTCGCGCTACGGGCTGTCACAGGTCACGGTGATCTTCCGCGAAGGCACCGATATCCATTTCGCGCGGCAGCTGGTCAACCAGCGCATCCAGGAAGCGCGCGACAAGCTTCCACCCGGCATCACGCCGGCGATGGGCCCGATCTCGACCGGCCTCGGCGAGATCTACCTGTGGACCGTCGAAGCCGAGCCCGGCGCGCGCAAGCCCGACGGCACGCCCTACACGCTGCCCGACCTGCGCGAGATCCAGGACTGGGTGATCCGTGCGCAGCTGCGCAACGTGCCTGGCGTGGCCGAGGTCAATGCCATCGGCGGCCATGCGCGCGCCTACGTGGTGGCGCCAAGCCTGGAGCGGATGGCGTCGTACGGGCTGTCGCTCGCCGACGTGGTCACGGCGCTGGAGAAGAACAACGACAACGTCGGCGCCGGCTACATCGAGCGGCGCGGCGAGCAATACCTGGTGCGCGTGCCGGGCCAGGTGCGCTCGCTCGACGATATCCGCGACGTCATCGTCGGCACCGCGCAGGGCCAGCCGATCCGCGTGCGCGATTTGGCCAGCGTGCAGACCGGCGGCGAGCTGCGTACCGGCGCCGCCACCGAGGATGGCCGCGAGGTGGTGCTGGGCACGGTCTTCATGCTGATCGGCGAGAACAGCCGCACGGTGTCGCAGGCCGTAGACCGCAAGATGGCGGAGATCAACCGCACGCTGCCGGCCGGCGTGAAGGCGATCACCGTGTACGACCGCACCAAGCTGGTCGACAAGGCCATCGCCACGGTGAAGAAGAACCTGCTGGAAGGCGCCGTGCTGGTGATCGCCATCCTGTTCCTGTTCCTCGGCAACCTGCGCGCGGCGCTGATCACCGCGCTGGTGATCCCGCTGTCGATGCTGTTCACCTTTACCGGCATGGTCCACACGCGCACCAGCGCCAACCTGATGAGCCTGGGGGCGCTGGACTTCGGCATCATCGTCGATGGCGCGGTGGTGATCGTCGAGAACTGCGTGCGGCGCCTGGCGCATGCGCAGCAACGGCATGGCCGCGCGCTGACGCGCACCGAGCACCTGCACGAGGTCTTCGGCGCCGCGCGCGAGGCACGCCGGCCGCTGCTGTACGGCCAGCTCATCATCATGGTGGTGTACCTGCCGATCTTTGCGCTGACCGGTGTCGAGGGCAAGATGTTCCACCCGATGGCGATCACGGTGGTGCTGGCGCTGCTGGGCGCGATGGTGCTGTCGGTAACCTTCGTTCCCGCCGCGGTGGCGCTGGCGATCGGCAATCGCGTGGCCGAGCGCGAGAACCGGCTGATGGCGTGGGCGCGGCGCCGCTATGCCGTGCTGCTGGACCGCTCGCTGTCGGCGACGCCGGTGGTGCTGGCGCTGGCCGGCGTGGCGGTGGCGCTGTCGCTGGCGATCGCCACGCGCCTGGGCAGCGAGTTCGTGCCCAGCCTCAACGAGGGCGACCTCGCCATCCAGGCGCTGCGCATTCCCGGCACCAGCCTGACGCAATCGGTGGCGATGCAGCAGCAGGTCGAGACCACGCTGAAAGCGAAATTCCCCGAGATCGAACGCGTGTTCGCGCGCACCGGCACCGCCGAGATTGCCTCCGACCCGATGCCGCCGAATATCTCGGACGGCTACATCATGCTCAGGCCGCAGTCCGAATGGCCCGCGCCGCGCCGCACGCGCGACGAACTGATCGCCGCGATCCGCGCGGAGGTCGGCAAGCTGCCCGGCAACAACTACGAGTTCTCGCAGCCGATCCAGCTGCGCTTCAACGAGCTGATCTCGGGCGTGCGCTCCGACGTCGCGGTCAAGGTGTTCGGTGACGACAACGCCGTGCTGGAAGATACCGCCAACCGCATCGCCGCGGTGCTGCAGGGCATTGCGGGCGCGGCCGAGGTCAAAGTCGAGCAGACCACCGGGCTGCCGATGCTGAGCGTCAATATCGACCGCGACAAGGCCGCGCGCTACGGGCTCAACCTGAGCGATATCCAGGAAGCGGTGGCGATCGGCATCGGCGGCAAGGTGTCAGGGACGTTCTTCAGCGGCGACCGCCGCTTCGACATCGTGGTGCGCCTGCCCGATGCCGTGCGCGAAGACGTGGACGCGCTGCGGCGCCTGCCGGTGGCGCTGCCGAAAGACACCGTGGCGGGCGCGCGCACCAGCTATATCCCGCTCAGCGAAGTTGCCACCGTGGAGATCGCGCCGGGCCCCAACCAGGTCTCGCGCGAGAACGGCAAGCGCCGCATCGTGGTCAGCGCCAACGTGCGCGGGCGCGATATCGGCAGCTTCGTGCCCGAGGCGGAGGCCGCCATCCGCGATCGCGTGCGCATCCCCGCCGGCTACTGGACCAGCTGGAGCGGCACCTTCGAGCAGCTGCAGTCCGCCACGGCGCGCCTGCGCGTAGTGGTGCCGCTGGCACTGGGGCTGGTGTTCGTGCTGCTGTTCGCCATGTTCGGCAACGTCAAGGACGGGCTGCTGGTCTTCACCGGCATCCCGTTCGCGCTGACCGGCGGCATCCTCGCGCTGTGGCTGCGCGGCATCCCGCTGTCGATCTCGGCCGCGGTGGGCTTTATCGCGCTGTGCGGCGTGGCGGTGCTGAACGGGCTGGTGATGCTGTCGTTTATCCGTTCGCTGCGCGAGGAGGGCGTGGGGCTCGACCAGGCGATCCGCGACGGCGCGCTGACGCGGCTGCGGCCCGTGCTGATGACCGCGCTGGTGGCGTCGCTGGGTTTCGTGCCGATGGCGCTGGCCACCGGCACGGGCGCCGAAGTGCAGCGTCCGCTGGCCACGGTGGTGATCGGCGGCATCCTGTCGTCGACGGCGCTGACGCTGCTGGTGTTGCCGGTGCTGTACCGGCTGGCGCACAGGAAAGATGAGCCGGTGACTGCGGACCGCCAGGCCGGCAATCCATCTTTCACGTCGCCGTGAAGCGTTTGCCGTGCCCAGGCGGCAAACTGGCAGCATATTTCAGCCCCCGTGTGCCGCCATGCTGCCTGCCGCCGAATCCCATGCCAACGATGCCAACCATGCGCTCGACCCGCTAAGCGCCGTCACGCACCCCGATCCCTATCCCTACTACCGCGAACTGGCGACGCACCGGCCGTTCTTCCGCGACCAGCGGCTCGGCCTGTGGGTTGCGGCGGGCGCACGCGAAGTGGCGACGGTGCTGTCCCACCCCGACTGCCGCGTGCGTCCGCCAGCGCAGCCGGTGCCGCCCGCACTGGCTGGTACCGCCGCGGGGATCTGTTCGGCCGGCTGATCCGCATGAACGACGGCGCCGCGCATGCGCCGTTGAAGGACCTGCTGATGCCACTGCTTGCCGCCATCGATCCGGCGGCAGCTGCACGCCGTGCGGCAGCGCTGGCTGAGCTGATGGACGCCGGCACGGCATGGTCCGCGGAACGCATCAATGGCGTCCTGTCGACGCTGCCGGTCGTGACGCTGGCTGACCTGCTCGGCCTGCCCGTCGCGGTGGATCGAGCCACGGCAGCGGCCGTGGCCGCCCACGTCGCAGCATTTGCCGCCGCACAGTCACCGCTTGCCGATGCGAACGCCGTGCAAGCCGGAGCGGTCGCCGCACAATGGCTCGGCAACTGGCTCGCCAATGCCGTACCGGCAGCAGGCCCGTTGCCGTCGCTGCAGCAGGCTGCCTGTGCGGCGGGCATCGATGCGCAAGCGGTGGCCGCCAACACCATCGGCCTGCTGGTGCAGGCCTGCGAAGCCACCGCCGCGCTGGCAGGCAATTCGCTGCTGCATCTCGGCCGTGGCAAGGCGTTGCCCGGAATATCACCGGACCAACTGGTCACAGAGGTGGCGGTGTCGGATCCCCCGGTGCAGAACACGCGCCGCTTCCTCGCCGCCGATGCAACCCTGTGCGGCCATGACGTCAAGGCCGGCGATGTGGTGCTGGTGCTGCTCGCCGCAGCCTCCTGCGGCGGTATGGCGGATGGCGAGCGTCCGTGGACCTTCGGCCACGGACGCCACGCGTGCCCAGGCGACAGGCTGGCGCAGGCGCTCGCCGGCGCGACGGTGACGGCACTACTTGCACGCGGCGCCGCCCCGGCCGTACTGGCGCGCGCGTTCCGCTATCGTCCTTCCCTGAACGCCCGCATCCCGCATTTCTGCTGACCTCACCATTCAAAACACGGAGCCCTCATGATCGCCGTCATCTTTGAAGTCGAGCCCGCACCGGGCCGCCGCGACGCCTACCTCGATATCGCCGCAAGGCTGCGCAGCGAGTTGGAGAGCATCGACGGCTTTATCTCGGTCGAACGCTTCCAGAGCCTGGCCAACCCGGGCAAGGTTCTGTCGCTATCGTTCTTCCGCGACGAGGCGGCCGTGATCGCCTGGCGCAATACCGTGGCACACCGCGAGGCACAGGCCGTGGGCCGCGGCGGCGTGTTTGCCGACTACCGCCTGCGCGTGGCACAGGTGCTGCGCGACTACGGCATGCACGCACGCGACGAAGCCCCCGCCGACAGCCGCGCAGTGCACGACCGCAAGCCCGGCTGAAGGAGCATGCGATGACGATGGAAGCAATCGGCACGCAGGCTGCCTTTATCGGCCTGACCTTCCTGCTGGCAGGCTTGGTCAAAGGCGTGGTGGGCCTGGGCCTGCCCACCGTCGCGGTGGGATTGCTCGGGCTGGTGATGCCGCCGGCGCAGGCCGCGGCGCTGCTGGTGGCGCCGTCGATGGTGACCAACGTGGTGCAGCTGTTCAGCGGTCCGCGCTTCGGCCAGCTGGTACTTCGGCTATGGCCGATGCTGGCGGCGATCTGCGCCGGCACGTGGCTGTGCGCTGCGCTGGTGGCGGCCGGGATGATGACCCACGCCACCTCGGCGCTTGGCGTGGCGCTGGTGCTGTATGCGGTGGTCGGACTGGCAGCGGTCAAGCTGCACGTGCCGCCGGCGGCAGAGGCCTGGCTCGGGCCGGTGGTCGGGGTGGTGACCGGCGCGATCACTGCGGTGACCGGCGTGTTCGTGATTCCCGCTGTGCCTTACCTGCAAGGGCTGGGGCTCGAAAAGGAGGGCCTGGTGCAGGCGCTGGGGTTGTCCTTCACGATCTCGACCATTGCGCTGGCGGTCAGCCTGGAGCTGGACGGATCGTTGCTGCACACCCCGGTGCTGGGGGCTTCGTTGCTGGCACTGGTGCCTGCGCTTGGCGGCATGTTCATCGGGCAATGGCTGCGCCATCGCATCAGTGCGGAGCGCTTCCGCAAGCTGTTCTTCTGCGGGCTGCTGGTGCTGGGCGGCGAGCTGGCGATGCGCGGGCTTTCGTGATCACGCTTTCGCATACGATCGGTTTTCTCCCCTCTCCCGCTTGCGGGAGAGGGAGCACCCAGTCGGTTAAGCAAAGGTCATGGGTACGCGAACGATCCTCACCGCCCCGCCTGCACCACTCGCCCATTCAACGGCTGCACCGGCCGCGCATTCATCGGGTAGAGCTTGCGGAACGTCGCCAGTTGCGCCGCCGAAATCTCCACCGGCGTCTTCAACACCTGCCATCGCACATCCTCGCTGCAAGGCGGCGTGGTCAGCGAGCCGGTGAACGCCCAGTAGGATTGCTGCGCAGGCAGCAGCGCCGCCACGTCAATCGGCGCACCCAGCTCGCGCGACTCGCCGGCCTTGGCCGGCAGGCTGGCAAAGACCGGCTGCAACGCCGCGTTTTCGCGCCCGGTCTTGAACAGCACCGCCACCACCGCCAGCTTGCCTTCGGCGTTCTGGTGCACCAGGTGCGCCACCAGCGGATAGGCCTTGCCGTTGATCTTCTCTTCGCTCGGCGTATGGAAGTGGAATTGCACCAGCTTGTACGCCGCGCCGTCGAACTCGGCCTGCCCGCCCGCAGGCAGGTTGACCTGGATGGTATGGCCGTTGTTGACCACGGTTGCCGGCGTTGCGGTGTAGCCAAAGCCGATCGGCTTCAGGTCTGCGCTCACGGTCTTGTTGGTACGGATATCGATGGGCGACTGGTGCTTGCCCAGCGTGCAGGTCTTGTAGCCGGCGTCGAGCTCGCCCCAATGGCTGGCGCCGGTCGGCCCGGCGTAGGTCCAGTGGGTGTCGTTGCCTGCCCAGGCGGCAGGGGCGAGCAGGGCTGCGCAAATGGTGATGGCCGGCAGCTTGATGGTCATGTCGATGCGTCCTCGTGTAGGTGACCCCTTCGTACTCCGAACTCCCGGGTTGGCGCGATCTGCTGCCACGCCTGATCCGGGCCCGAAATCATGCAGCAAAAATCGCCCCGCGCGAACTCAGCATTACTGAATTCCGGTCTGCACTGCGCTTATTCCGGGTATGCGGCTGACGCTGGCGCACTGGCCAGCAATGGGACGGTCCGGGGTATTCGAGCCGTTTGATCGACGGCGCGGCCCTGGACCGGCAAGCGGGTTCATGACAGGCACGGCCGGCGTGATCCGGCCGTGCCTGCGCCTTCAGTGGGGCGGGGTGCCCGGCTGGCTTGACTCCAGCTGGTCCCGAACCGCGGCGATATGGTCGCCGGCGGCATCGACGGCCGCTTCGAGATCCTGCTCGCTGCAGTGAAGCTCGCGGCACCAGTACTGCACTTCAAGCGGATCCATCAGGTTAACGCGGCCCGGATCCAAAGGCCTGAACTGGCTCGTTGCATCGATCATGCTCGCCTCCTGTCCGTGCCTCGGCGCGACACGACCCTTGCATTGTAGGCAGTGATCGCGATCGCGTTGCATGCAAAGCCGATGCTGTGCGCCATGCCATGCACGCGACTCGGCATATGATGCACGGGTTACCCACACCGACAGGACGACGCATGCCCCGCTCTTCCGGTGCAAAGCTCTGGTCCACGCTGAACAAGGCCGCCACGCGCAATGCCCGCCGCATGCAGCGCGCGGTCAACCGCAACATCACCAAGCCGATGACCGAAGCCATCGTGCGCAACGCGGTGAAGCAATCCGCTGCAGTCACCGCGGCCACGCAGCGCGCGCTGTCCGGCGTGGTGTCGCCGGCCGAGCCGCCGCGCAGCCGCGGCAGCGGCCGCTGGGAGGAGGGCAGCTGGGGCGCCGGGCCGCTCGCGCCGCGGCGCTATCGCATCTTCGTGCCGGCGGGCGCCAATGGCAGGCGGCGCGCACCGATGCTGGTGTTGCTGCATGGCTGCGGGCAGGACACCGCCAGCTTTGCAGCGGTCACGCGTGCTGCCGCCGTGGCGCGCGAGGCGGGCTGGGTGGTGCTGTTGCCCGAGCAGAGTTCGCAGGCGAACGCGCAGCGCTGCTGGAACTGGTTTAAACCCGCCGGGCACGGTGCGGTGGAAGCGGGCCTGCTGATGGCGCTGGTCGAGCAGGCATGCCGCACGCATCCGGTGGCGGCTAACCGCGTCAGCGTGCTCGGCTTGTCAGCGGGCGGGGCGATGGCTTTGACGCTCGGCCTGCGCTATCCCGCGCGCTTCGCGGCGGTGGGCTCGCATTCCGGTGCGGTGCCGTGGAGCGCCACCAACGCGGCGCAGGCCACACGCGCGATGCGCGGCCAGCGCGGGCCCGATGCGCAGGCCGTCCACGCGCTGCGCCTCGGCCTTGCCGGCCGGCGCCCGCCGCCGCTGCTGCTGCTGCATGGCGACGCCGACGCCATGGTCGACTTCAGCAATGCCACCGCGGCGGCGGCACTGTGGATGCACCTGCAGCCCGAAGGCGCCCATCCGCTTGCCGCGGTGCCGGCGCGGCGCGCCCAGCGCGGCATGCGGCGTGCGGTCGATGTGTTCGACTGGACCGAGGGCAAGGCGCCTTACATGCGGCTGGTGCGGGTCGAAGGGCTCGGCCATGCGTGGAGTGGCGGAGCCGGGGGGCACGCGTTCTCGGATCCGGCGGGGCCGGATGGGCTGAAGCTGGCGTTGCGGTTTTTTCTGGCGGTCGGGGGGTGAGGAGCGTCACCCCGGCGTCACCCCAGCGTCACCGGCTCGATCACTACATCAGTGACCGCACAAGCCACGCACGGCAGGATCAACCCTTCCTCTTTCTCATCCAGGCTCAGCCCGGGCCATTCGATCCGGTAGCGGATCGATCCGGCATGCAGCCGGCTGGCACAGGCGCGGCAAGTGCCGTTGCGGCAGGAGTTGGGCAGCGGCACGCCGTCCAGCAAGGCGGCTTCCAGCAAGCTTAGCGCGGCCGGGGCGGCAAAAGTCTGGCCGCCTGGCAGCACCTGCGCGGTGAATTCGCCGCCGATGTCCGCTATGGACGCATCGCGTTCATCCATGGGAATCGTCCTGTGCCTGCGGAAATTGCGCGCGCCCATGGGTGGCGTCGCGCAAGGCATCGCGCGCCGTATCCACTTGCGTGGCGGGAAGGCGCAGCACCAGCGTTGCCAGCGCGCCATAGGCGGTATCGGCCAGCGTGCAGCCATGCTGGGCGGCCTGTTCGATCCAGCGGCGCACGCGTGGCTCGTCGGCATAGTCGATCGATATCGTCAGCGTGGCGTAGGCGATGCGCTCGATGCGTTCGGCCGATTTCAGCGCGGCGGCGATGGCATCGGTGTAAGCGCGCACCAACCCGCCAGCGCCCAGCTTGACGCCGCCGTAGTAACGCACCACCGCGGCCAGCACGCCGTCGAGGTCGTGGTGGCGCAGCACTTCCAGGATCGGCCGGCCGGCGGTGCCCGAAGGTTCGCCGTCGTCGGACATGCCCGACGCGCCGCCGGCGAGCAGCGCCCAGCACACATGGGTAGCGGTGGGGTGTTCCGCGCGCAGCGCCTGCAGCGCGGCCATGGCCGCGTCGCGGTCGGCCACCGGCAAGGCCAGGGCCAGGAAACGGCTCTTGCGGATTTCGACTTCGGCCTGGACAGGGTGGGCTAGCGTGTAGGTCGGCAAGCGGGAAGGGCGGAAAAAGCTGGAAGAAGCTGCGCGGTGCGGCCGCGGACAGAAGCGGGAAGTGTACCGCAGCGGATGAGGCACCCCGGCCGTGGCTCCCATGTGAAGTGTTGCATCGTCAACTTCCTGTCACAAAGACGCCCTACGATCTCCGGCTGTCGGGCGCAATGCCGCCCGCCGCCCGCCTGTGCCAACAGGTGCCCGGCCGCCCGCGCGGTGCCGGCGCGATCAAGCGGTCAAAAAAACCAGATCCATCCCTTTCCCCGGATAAAACCATGCAACAACAACCTGATGCTGGCCGCCGCAAGGCCCTGAAACTGCTGGCGGGCGCGCCGATGCTTCCGTTTGGCCTGGCTTCCGCCGGCCTGCTGGCCGGCTGCGGCGGCAGCGACGATGCCGTGGCCGCGCCCGCCACTGGCCCGGCGCCTGGCGCCACCTTCACCACGGCCGAGTTCATTCCCATGAGCGCGCCCACGCTGTCGGATGCCGCCGCGATGGCGACCACCACTGTCGGCTCGAGCCTGAAGGTGTCGTTCAGCGACGGCAGCAGCACCACCTACAAGCTTGCCTACCAGCCGTTCTTCGTCACCGGCGACACGCTGCCGGACGGCAAGGGCGGCACCATCGTGGCCGGCGGCTACTACAACATCAACAACCAGCCGATCATGGACACCTCCGTGGCCGGCAAGGAACGCCAGTTCTTCTCCGACGCACCGGACGGCAGCTCGCTGCTGAAGCTGGCCAACCCGACGGTGCCCGGCGTCAAGGGCAATACTGTGTTCGCCGTGGTGCAGTTCGAGTACACCTCGCGCAACCAGAACAACACCAGCATGTACGGCCTGCTGCCGTCGCCGATCGCTGTCGTGACGCTGGACCAGGACCCGGCCACCGGCAAGCTGACCCCGGTGAAGTACCACAACGTCGATACCTCCGGCGTCAACGGCCTGTGGATCACCTGCGGCGCGAGCCTGTCGCCGTGGAACACCCACCTGTCGAGCGAAGAGTACGAGACCGACCTGAAGGACGCCGCGGCGGTCACGCAACTGCAGGGCTACAGCCAGAACCTGTATGGCGACCCCGCCAGGGCCAATGCCTACAACTATGGCCACCTGCCCGAAGTGACGGTCAACCCCGACGGCACCGGCACCATCAGGAAGCACTACTGCCTGGGCCGCATCTCGCACGAACTGGTGCAGGTCATGCCCGACGAGCGCACCGTGCTGATGGGCGACGATGCCACCAACGGCGGCTTGTTCATGTTTATCGCCGACAACGCGCGCGACCTGTCCAGCGGCTCGCTGTACGTGGGCAAGTGGCAGCAGACCTCGGGCGTCGGCCCGGGCAGCGCCACGCTGTCGTGGATCAAGCTGGGCAGCGCCACCAGTGCCGAGATCCGCGCGCTGGTCGATGGCGGCATCAGGCTGGCCGACATCATGGACGTGCAGACCGTCAACCCGAACGACAGCAGCTACACCCGCGTCCTGTACAACGGCAAGGCCAACTGGATCAAGCTGGTGCCGGGCATGGAAAAGGCCGCGGCCTACCTGGAAACCCACCGCTACGCCGCGCTGGTCGGCGGCAGCCTGGGCTTTACCAAGATGGAAGGCACCACGGTCAACATCAAGGACAAGAAGGCCTACTCGGCGATGTCGCGCATCGAGTCGAGCATGCTCACCGGCAATGCCGCCAACCAGGGCGACATCCAGGTCGAAGGCCCGTACTCCGGCGC
Organism: Cupriavidus sp. a3; assembly: GCF_051015765.1. NCBI lineage: Bacteria > Pseudomonadati > Pseudomonadota > Betaproteobacteria > Burkholderiales > Burkholderiaceae > Cupriavidus > Cupriavidus sp. a3. The sequence goes on from NZ_CP170644.1 coordinate 111,599, forward strand.
CGTCTTTGAGCTGAACCTGAAAGGTGGACAGACCGACAAGAGCGGCAACGCCATCAACAGCGAATGGGTGCCGGTCGACATGGCCGCGGTGCCGGCACTGGTCAGCGAAGACCTCGGCGGCGGCAAGATGAAGCAGCAGGATGCGCTCGGCAACTTCGCCAACCCGGACAAGGTCGCCACGCCCGACAACCTCAAGTTCTCGGAGAAGCTGCGCACGCTGTTCGTCGGCGAGGACAGCAATACCCACGTCAACAACTTCCTGTGGGCCTACAACGTCGACACCAAGGTGCTCAGCCGCGTGCTGTCGTGCCCGGCCGGCGCCGAGTCGACCGGCTTGCATGCGGTGGACGAGATCAACGGCTGGACCTACGTGATGAGCAACTTCCAGCACGTGGGCGACTGGGAATCGCCGCTGCATGACGTGGTCAAGCCGACGCTGGACCCACTGGTGCGTGCCAATTACAAGGACCGCTTCGGCGCGGCGGTGGGGTACCTGACCGGCGACCCGACGGGCGTGAAGCTGGCGAAGGCCTGACCGCAAGCGGGCGCTGTAGCATGAAGGCGGCGGCCTTGGCCGCCGCCAGTGCATCCCGGGTCCGCGCAGACTCTGCTACGCTAGCCGTTCACCCGGCAAACGAGCCAGTCGCCATGACCGACCAGACCCACGACCCCGACGCACGCCGCATGGCGCCCGCCACCGAGCGCAATCGCGAGCCCATCCTCGCGGTGCTGCGCAATGTGCTGCCCGCCAGCGGCACGGTCCTGGAAATCGCCAGCGGCACTGGCCAGCACGCGGCGCACTTTGCCGCGGCGTTTCCAGGCCTGACCTGGCAGCCGAGCGATCCCGACCGTGCCGCGCGTGAATCGATCGCCGCATGGACCGCGCATGCGGGGTTGGCCAATGTGCGCGCGCCGCTGGACCTTGACGTGTGCCGCCAGCCCTGGGGCATCGATGCGGCCGATGCGATGGTCTGCATCAATATGCTCCATATCTCGCCGTGGGCCGCGGCCGAAGCACTGTTCGCAGGCGCAGGGAGGCTGCTGAAGCCTGGCGGCGTGCTCTACCTGTATGGTCCCTATCGCCGCGGCGGCGCACATACCGCGCCGAGCAATGCCGCCTTCGACGCCCAGCTGCGCGCCACCGACGCTGACTGGGGCGTGCGCGACATGGAGGACGTGGTTGCGCTGGGCGCCGCACAGGGATTGCGCTGCGACGAGCCGGTGCCGATGCCGGCCAACAACTTCAGCCTGGTGTTCCGCAAATAGGCGCATGCGCGGCGCGTGAAAGCGCAGGGGTGGAACACCGGAAGCGCGAAAGCGGAAAGCGCAGCGGGGCACCATCCTACGCCACGGGCCCCGTGGCCGCTTTGCACTAAAATCTTCCGTTCATTTCGATCCAGCGACGCCGTTGCCCCCAGGGCCCTGCCGCGCCGCGCCCGCCACGGAGAACACGATGAAGGTCCAGAACATCCTGCAGACGATCGGCAATACCCCGCATATCCGCATCAACCGCCTGTTCGGCAGCGGGCACGAAGTCTGGATCAAGTCCGAGCGCAGCAATCCGGGCGCCTCGATCAAGGACCGCATTGCGCTGTCGATGGTCGAAGACGCCGAGCGCCGTGACGTGCTGAAGCCGGGCGGCACCATCATCGAGCCGACCTCCGGCAATACCGGCATAGGCCTGGCAATGGTGGCCGCGGTCAAGGGCTACAAGCTGGTGCTGGTGATGCCGGACAGCATGTCGATCGAGCGCCGCCGGCTGATGCTGGCCTACGGCGCCAGCTTCGACCTGACTCCGCGCGAGAAGGGCATGAAGGGCGCGATCGCGCGTGCCGAGGAACTGGTTGCCGCCACGCCCGGCGCCTGGATGCCGCAACAGTTCGAGAACCCCGCCAACATCGACGTGCACGTGCGCACCACCGCGCAGGAAATCCTGAACGACTTCCCCGAAGGGCTTGACGTGCTCATCACCGGCGTCGGCACCGGCGGCCACCTGACCGGCTGCGCCCGGGTGCTGAAGGACAAGTGGCCGCAGCTCAAGGTCTTCGGCGTCGAGCCGGTGGCCTCGCCGGTGATCTCCGGCGGCGCGCCGGCACCGCATCCGATCCAGGGCATCGGCGCGGGCTTTATCCCGAAGAACCTCGACACCGCGCTGCTCGACGGCGTGATCCAGGTCGATGCCGAACCCGCGCGCGAGATGGCCCGCCGCTGCGCGCGCGAAGAAGGCATCCTGGTCGGCATCTCGTCCGGCGCGACGCTGGCCGCGATCGCGCAGAAGCTGCCGGAGCTGCCCGCCAATGCGCGCGTGCTCGGCTTCAACTACGACACCGGCGAACGCTACCTGACGGTGGAGGGTTTCCTGCCGGCCTGAGCCACTGGCCGGCAGCGAGGCCGCGCCAGGCAGTGGGGGATGGGTGCCGTCAGGAGGACAAGCCGTGGCGCTTGTGCCAGTCGGCCAGCGATTCCTCCGGCCACGTGTCGCAGCGCACGTGGCCCTTGCCCTTGGGCACATCGACCCATGGCGCGGCGGATTCCAGCGAGGCTTCCACCACCTCGGGCGGGCGCGGCAGCGGCGTGTCGATGGCCGAGGCATGCGGATACACCAGCTCCGGCCAGCGCGGATCCCACAGCCACAGCGCGCTGCCGCACTTCACGCAGAAATGCCGCTGTGCCGGCGAGCGCCGCGCGCGCTTGCCCGGCTCGCGCAGCACCGCGTGGTAGATGCCCAGGTGTTTGCGCCCGCGCACGTGCAGCGTGGCGGCATCGCCGCCGATATTGATCGCATAGCCGCCGCCGCCGGCGGTCTTGCGGCAGATCGAGCAATGGCAGTGCATGTACGGGCACGGCGAGTCCGATTCCAGCGAGAAATGGACGGCGCCACAATGGCAGGAGCCTTCGAGATGCATGGTGGGATCCTTTGCGCGTTGGCGTTTTCGGCAGTCCCTTGACTGTAGAAAACCCTGCCCAAAGTGCAAAACCAAGCCGCGCCAGGCTCGCGTCACAGCGCCTTGCGCAACGTCAGGTTGACGCGCGCGCGTCCCAGCAGCGGATGATCCCCATCGGCCAGCGGCGCAACGCCGTGGAAGGCCAGCCGCGACGGGCCGCCCCACACCACCACGTCGCCATGCGCCAGCCGCACGCGCTGCGGCCGGTCCGCGCGGCGCATGCCGCCGAACAGGAATACCGCTGGCAAGCCCAGCGAGACCGATACGATCGGCGCGCCGAAGTCGCGTTCATCGCGGTCCTGGTGCAGCGACAGGCGCGTGCCCGGCACATAGCGGTTGACCAGGCAGGCATCGGGCGCGAAGCCGGCAAAGCCGGCTTGCGCCGCCGCTTCGGCCGCCAGCGCGCGCAATCGCGGCGGCATCGCCGGCCAGGGCTGGCCGCTCAGCGGGTCCGTGCGGTCATAGCGGTAGCCGCGGGCATCCGAGACCCAGCCCGCATCCCCGCAGTTCGTCATCGCCACCGACATCGTCAGGCCGCCAGGCGTCACCATGTGGCGCAGCGGGGCCGCGGCAATCACCGCCTGCACGTCGGCGAGCAGGGCCTCTGCATCCGCGCGCGCCAGGCCGCGCAGCACCACTGCGCCGTCCGCCAGGGGCTCGGGCGCAGAATCGGCAGGGGCGGTGTCGTCGAGGTTGTCGAAGAGGTCGAAGGTCATGGCCTGAGGATAGACGCGTCGGACCGCGCGTGCGGAAAAATCAATAACTTAGCACTGAAGGACGCGTCAGCCCCCAATGCGGACAACCTCGCAGACCGGACATGACAGATCCGGCGGACATGGAAGGAGACAACCCTGATGCAACGACGTCGCATTTTGCGCATCGCACTGGCTGCCACCGGCCTCGCGCTGACGGCACCTCTCGGCACGCAGGCACTGGCTGCCGACGATTTCCCGACCCGCCCGATCCGGCTCATCGTCCCTTATGGCGCTGGTGGCGTCACCGACCAGGTGACGCGCGCACTGGCTGAGGCGGCCAGCCGTGAATTGGGCCAGGCGATTGTGGTGGAAAACAAGATCGCGCCCGGCGCCTCGCGGAGGCTTGGCCGCGACTATCCTTTCGCTATTCGTTCCGAGCATATCAGGTGTTGGAATTTTTGATTTTACGATGGCGCGGACGCTTCCTACACTCCCCAGACAAAAGAAGCATGCGGAGACAGACATCGTGATTACCTCACTATCGCCAACTTGCGCGAAGCCCTGGCCGCGACCAGCCTGGACGACTAAGACACTCTCGAAAAAGCCCGCGTCTACATGAGCGGCACCATGCGCTGGTTCCGGCTTTATCTCCGTGTCCCCGCGGCCTGATCGGTCCGGATAATTCCAACAAATACCGGGGCCGGTGCGCGACCTGCGTGCCGGCAAGCCGTGCTGTCGACCCCGGCAGCACGCTCCCCGCAAGCCGCGCGCCCGCATGACTCGTCGCCACCCGGCGCGGGCCCGTGCGAACGCTCGGCAGCACATGAAGGAGACCCCTATATGAGCTTGTTCCGAACCAAAGACATTGACGCCATGCTGGTGGACCGCAACGCCGGCGGCCTGAAGAAGGTGCTGGGTCCGATGGACCTCGTGCTGATGGGCATCGGCGCCATCATCGGCACCGGCATCTTTGTGCTGACCGGCACCGGCGCTTTGACCGCGGGCCCGGCGCTGACCGTGTCTTTCGTCATTGCGGCCATGGCCTGCGGCTTCGCCGCGCTGTGCTACGCCGAGTTCGCCTCCGCCATCCCGGTGTCGGGATCGATCTATACGTATAGCTACGCGACTCTGGGCGAGATCATCGCCTGGATGATCGGCTGGGACCTTCTGCTCGAATACGGTCTGGCTACCTCGGCGGTTTCGGTAGGATGGTCGGGATACTTCCAGTCGCTGGTGGCAGGTTTCGGCCTGCATTTACCGACGGCGCTGACGGCAGCTCCGGGGGCGGTGCCAGGCGTGACCACCTTGTTCAACCTGCCGGCTTTCCTGATCATGTTAGTCACCACTTGGGTGGTGTCCTGCGGCGTGCGGGAGTCGGCCCGACTCAATAACGTGATGGTGGCGATCAAGATTGCGGTGGTGGTGCTGTTCATCGCGGTCGGCGTCTGGCACGTCAAGCCGGCCAACTGGCAGCCATTCGCGCCGTTCGGGGTATCCGGCATCTTCAATGCGGCGGCGCTGGTTTTCTTCGCCTTCATCGGTTTCGATGCGGTGACCTCCGCCGCCGAGGAAGTGCGAAATCCGCACCGCGACCTGCCGGTGGGTATCATCGGCTCGCTGACGGTCTGCACAGTGCTATACGTGATAGTCGCGGCCATCATGACTGGCGTCGTCCCCTTCACCAAGTTCGCCGGCGTCGACCATCCCGTGTCGCTGGTGCTGCAGTACGCGGGACAGAACTGGGTGGCCGGCTTTGTCGACCTGGGCGCTATTCTGGGCATGACCACAGTGATCCTGGTGATGACCTTTGGCCAGACTCGCGTGATTTTTGCCATGTCTCGCGATGGCCTGCTGCCCGCCAGGCTGTCGTCGGTGCACCCGTTGCACGCCACGCCGTTCTTTGCCACGTGGACCGTCGGCATTGTGTTCGCGATGATCGCCGCCTTCGTGCCGCTCAATGTGCTGGCCGAGTTGATCAATATCGGCACGCTCGCCGCCTTCACGCTCATTTCAATCGCGGTGCTGGTACTGCGCCGGACCCGTCCCGAACTGAAGAGGGCCTTTCGCTGCCCCGGCGTGCCGGTGGTTCCGCTGCTATCGGTCGGCTTCTGCCTGTTCCTGATGGCGCACCTTCAAGCGCTGACCTGGGTCGCCTTCCTCACGTGGCTCGGGATCGGGCTGTCGGTCTACTTTCTGTACGCGCGCCGCAATGCGGTGCTGCACGGTGGCACCAGGTAGCACGCGGGGCCGGCCGTAGAAGCCTGCATGGACGCCACCGTTTGCCACTGAAAAGCGTGTGAATGGATGTAGAGGCCAACCTTGGGGTAAGCGAAAACCCCAACCGCTTCCACGCCCGGATCTGAGTAAGATGCCAACCCGGCGCTGGCGCGACACAATCGCCCGCCGCCGAACCCGATGGGGGCTCCGCGCCCATCAAAGCCGCACCGCACTGCAACCCAGGCGGTGTGCCAAGGAAGGCAGAGCTACAGCTTTGCATTCCCCACGTCATGGAGAAGAAGTTGAACGACCGTACCCACGCGGCCGCTGTCCGCCTGTTCGGCACCGGCGAAGGCCTGTCCCACGAGCGCGTGACGCTCGCCACTGATCCGCAATCCGGCCTGCAGGCCATCATCGCCATCTACAACACCAGACTGGGCCCCGCCTTCGGCGGCTGCCGGTACTGGACCTATTCCGCCGAGACCGAGGCGCTGTCCGACGCCCTGCGCCTGTCGCAGGGCATGGCTTACAAGAACGCCCTCGCCGGGCTGCCTTTCGGCGGCGGCAAGGCTGTGATCCTGCGCTCGCCGGCGCAGACGGACCGCCAACAGCTCTTCCGCGCATTCGGCCGCATGGTGGAGTCGCTGCGAGGCAGCTATATCACGGCTGAAGACGTGGGCACGACGGTGGACGACATGCGCGCTGTCCAGGCCGAGACCGGCTACGTTAGCGGCATGCCGCGCGACGGCGGATTCGGTGGCAACCCCTCGCCGTGGACAGCTTATGGCGTGTTCGTCGGTATTCAGGCGGCGGCGCAGTACCGCCTGGACCGCAAGTCGCTCGCGGGGCTGTCAGTGGCCGTCCAGGGACTGGGGTCGGTAGGCTGGGAACTCTGCCGCCGCCTCCATGAGGCGGGTGCGAACCTGACCGTGGCGGATATCGATGCCGGGCGCGCATCGCAGGCGCAACAGCAATTTGGCGCACACGTCGTATCGCCGGAAGCCATTACGGGCGCGGATGTCGACGTATTTGCACCTTGTGCGCTGGGTGCCGTCATCACCCCGGCCGTGGCCGAAAGCTGCCGCTTCCAGATCATCGCCGGCGGCGCAAACAACCAACTCGCTTCACTGGCCGAAGGCGACACCTTGCATCAGCGCGGCATCTTCTATGCGCCGGATTTCCTCATCAATGCCGGTGGCATCGTAAGTTGCGCCCGGGAATACCTCGGCGGCGTCGACGATTCAGCCCTTCGCGACGAAGTGGCCGGTATCCGCGATCGGGTGCTCAGGCTCGCGCAACGCGTAGAGTCGACAGGCGAGGCGCCGGCACGCGAGGCGGTGAAGTGGGCGCACGAGGTGTTGTCGCACGGCATCGGGTTGCACTGAGCTGTCACCCCGACCCGGAGAAGGTATATGAACGGACACCCGAAGCCCCACAGTTCGGCCAGCGCCGGCGACAAGCTCGTCATCTTTGACACCACCCTGCGCGATGGCGAACAGTCGCCCGGCGCGGCGATGGCCATCAGGCAGAAAATCGCGATCGCGGAACAGCTGGACGCCCTGAACGTCGATGTCATCGAAGCTGGCTTTGCAGCCAGCTCGGATGGCGACCACGACGCCATCAAGGAGATTTCCCGGCAAGTAAAAGGCAGCGTGATCTGCTCGCTTGCCCGTGCCAACGAGCGGGATATCGAGAGAGCCGCCAATGCGCTGAGCGGCGCGAGAAGATCCCGCATCCACACCTTTATTGCAACGTCAGCGTTGCACATGGAGAAGAAGCTGCGCATGACCCCGGAGGAGGTATCTCTGCGGGCCCGCACTGCTGTCCGCTTCGCGCGAAAATTCACGGACGACGTGGAATTCAGCACTGAGGATGGGAGTCGATCGGACCCGGATTTCCTCTGTCGCGTGATCGAGGGTGTCATCGACGAAGGGGCGACCACGATCAACTTTCCCGACACCGTTGGCTATGCCATGCCCGCCGAATTCGCCGAAGGACTCAGGAAGCTTCGCGAGCGTATTCCCAACTCCGACAAGGCCGTATGGTCAGTCCATTGCCACAATGATCTCGGCCTGGCCGTTGCCAACTCGCTAGAGGCCGTCAGACATGGTGGCGCGCGTCAGATCGAATGCACCATCAACGGGCTTGGCGAGCGCGCAGGCAATGCGTCTCTGGAAGAGGTCGTCATGGCAGTAAAGACCAGGCGCGACCTGTTCGGACTAGATGTTGGAGTGAACACCGCCCATTTGCTCGCTGCGTCCAGGGCTGTCTCTGAGGCCACGGGATTCAGCGTTCCACCCAACAAGGCGGTGGTTGGTGCAAATGCCTTCGCCCATGCTTCCGGTATTCATCAAGATGGCATCCTGAAAGCGCGCGAGACCTATGAAATCATGCGACCGGAAGACGTCGGATGGGACAAAGGCGCGCTCGTGCTTGGCAAGCTTTCTGGTCGGAATGCTTTCAGGCACAGGGTTCAGGAGCTGGGCATGCATTTTCGCGACGACGAAATGCTATCCGCCGCCTTCGCGCGCTTCAAGCGACTGGCGGATACCAAGCCCGAGATCACCGATGATGATCTGAGAGACATTGCCTTTGGCGTGGCGGAATCCCGCACATTCAGCGCCTGATAAGCGGGGCCGGCCACGTCGCCGGCAGCTACCACAGGCGGCGCTGGGGACAGCGCCGCCTGTACGGATCGCCGAACGTCGGGACAAGCCGACACCGGAATTCCGGTATCCGCTAACCTCTGGCGCCAGCACGCACACCAGTACGCGGGCGGGTGGCTAAAACACGGGTAGCGAACTGAAGCTGCGACTGGCAGCTACTACACCAATCGCAGATCCCACAGCGCATCCAGTACGTGTTGGGTGGAGCGTTCAACGTACCCCGCACGATGCGCGATGCCGAGCCGACGCCATAACGCCGGGCGCAGCGGACGCATGACGATGCGCTTGTCCGGCAATGGCGTGGTGGCCTCGTGGGGCAACAGCGCCGCGCCGTAACCCGCCGCGACCAGGCTCTTGATCGCGTCGTTGTAGTTGAGCTGAATGCGTGGTGCGGGATGGTGTCCCGCGGCCGCGAACCACTCCGCAGTCTGACGCGAGAGGCGCGTGGTCGCATCATTAAGAATCAGAGGCTGGGCGGCGAGCCAGTCCGGCGTGACGCGGGCCGGGCACTGCCAATGCGCCGGCACGAAGGCCATCACGGGGTCGCGGCGCCAGGGCTTTATCACCAATCCGGCCACCGGCGGCTGAGGCAGTGCAACCAGCCCGATATCCAGCGTGCCGTCCGCCAGCCGGGACAGTGTTTCCTGCGAAGTGAGGACTGCAATCTGGATGTCGATGGCGGGACGCTGCTGGCGCAATACCTCGAGCGCCTGCGGCAGCAGGTGCGCGATCGCGCCAGTCGACGCACCGAGCCGGACGCGCCCTTCGAGCCCCTCCACCTGTCGTTGAATATCGTCCAGCGCCTGCTCCGCATCGGCCAGCAGCCGACGCCCGCGCTCCACCAGCACCTCTCCGATCGCCGACGGCCTTACCTGTCCGCGTTTTCGCGACAGTAGCGGTGCTCCGATGCGTTGTTCCAGGTCAGCGATGTGGAGGCTGACCGTGGGCGGCGCAAGGTGCAAGGCACGCGCCGCCTCGGCGAATGAGCCATGGTCGGCAATGGCGACCAGCGTGCGCAGGCGGTCCAGGCTGATCTCTCGCATGTCGGCTCCATATTCAGGAAAACTGAATGTCAAGGTTGTGAAATTCAACTTTCACTATTCTAGTGCTCCATGGAAGATGGGTGCTCCTTCGACGTGTTACCCCCTTCAGTCACCGGAGTATTCCTCGCATGAGCTCCCCCCTGGTTTTTATCGACGGCGACCAAGGCACCACCGGGTTGCTAATCCACGAACGGCTGCGCGGCCGGACCGACCTCAGCCTGTTCACGCTTGACGCGTCGGAACGCAAGGACCCACGGCGTCGTGCGGAAACCATCAATGCCTGCGACATCGCCATCCTCTGTTTGCCCGATGCCGCCGCGCGCGAGGCGGTGAACGCCATTGTCAATCCCGCCGTCAGGGTGATCGACGCAAGTTCAGCCCACCGCACGCATCCGGACTGGACATATGGTTTTCCGGAAATGACACCGGGACAGGCCGCGCGCATTGCGAACGCGCGACGGGTCACCAATCCCGGCTGCTATCCGACCGGTGCGATTGGCCTGCTGCGTCCCCTGGTGCAGGCCGGGCTTGTGCCAGCCAGCTACCCGGTCAGCATTCATGCGGTGTCCGGCTACTCCGGACGCGGGCGTGCCGGCGTGGAGGAGTATGAGGGGCCGGATGCCGTCAGCGCGCCGGCATTCCAGGTGTATGGCCTGGAACTCGCGCACAAGCACCCCCCGGAGATCCAGCAGCATGCCGGGCTCGCGCAGCGTCCGATCTTCGTTCCCGCGTATGGGGCGTTCCGCCAGGGCATCGTGCTGACGGTGCCCCTCGCGTTGAGGCTGCTGGCCCCCGACGTGGATGGCGCCACGCTCCACGCTTGCCTCGCCCGCCACTATGCCGGGGCGGCCCATGTACATGTCCTGCCGTTGCACGAATCGCGCGTTCTAGAACACCTGGATCCGCAGCTGCTGAACGGTACGAATGACATGCACTTAAGCGTATTTCCAAACATGGAACACGGGCACGTCCTGCTGTCCGCGGTCTTCGACAATCTTGGCAAAGGCGCATCCGGCGCCGCGGTTCAAAACCTGAACCTGATGCTCACGCAGCAATAGTGGCCGATGGCGGCCGCCTGAAACGGCGGCCTTTGTGTTCCGGTGGTGCCTGAATGCCCGACACGTCCCCAAAAAAATCAGGCGAACGTATCAATCTCGCCGCGCGCCGGCACCCGTGCAGACCGGGCCACCGGTTCCGCTGATGCGGCGGGCTCGGCGCCAGCCAGCGTGCTCGTGCCGAAGGCCGGCTGCCCGCGCCCGTTGCCCGGCGCCTGCTGCTGTTGTTGCCCGTTGCCGGCCTGGTTGGCAAAGCCGTCGGCGCCGACCGACGTCTGTCCCAGCTGGATGCCGTTTTCGGACAGCGCGGTGCGCAGGTGCGGCAGCGCCGCTTCCACTGCGGCCCGTACCGCCTGGTGCGGCGAGACGAACTGCGCCTGGGCCTGGTCGTTGACCACGTTGAGCACGACCTTCAGCGGGCCAAGGTCGGGCGGGTTCAGTTGCAGCTCTGCGCTCTGCGTGCCCTGGGTGCTGAGGCGGAGCATCTGCTGGCCCAGGGCCTGCGGCCACTGGCTGTCGTACAGCGCCGGGGCGACCATCGGGCGAGCGGTTGCGGCCGCGGCAGCCGCCGGGGCCTGGGCCGTGTGCTGGCCGGCGAGCGTGGCGGCCAGGGCGGGCGCGTTGTCGGCGCTGGTCGACACCGTGGCGGCCTCGGTGGCGCGCGCCGCGGCTTGCGCGGCGGCGAACGAGCTGGCGGCCGGACGCGCTTCGCCGGCGCCATTGGCAGCGGCAAGCGGATCGGCGCGGTGCTGGCCGATGCCGCTGTCGGGCTGCTGGCCGGCGTTGTCCTGCTGCGCCGGAATGCTGGCGGCTGGCACGGATTGCGTGAGGGCAGAGCCCGACCTGGCGTCCGTGGCGGCCGGCGTGCTGCCCTGCATCGCGGCGCGTTGCGAGGCGATGGTGGCGAGCGTGTCGGCGACTGAAGGCTGGGCCGGCGCGGCCTCGGCGGTCACGACCTGCAGCGTGTCGGGCAATACGGCGTTGCCCCGCAGCGTCTGCGCCTGGGCGCTGGCAACGTCGGATGCGCCGGCAGCCGCCGGCTGCGCGGCGCCGGCCAGCGCGGCTTGCAGGGCAGTGTTGCTGCCTGCGTCGGCGGTCGAGCCGACCGCTGCGCCGGCAGCGCCGGCCGCTGCGGACGCTGCCGTGGCCGGGGCCGTTGCCGGCAGCAGCAATGCCAGCGCCGCGGCGGCGGCTGCGGCCGCGGCATCGGCGGCCACGTTGCTGTCATCGTCTTCCTTGGCCTTGTCGGCGGCCGCCGGCTTGTCCGCCGGCGCCGCCGGCGGCTTGCCGGTGTCGGCGCGTGCCGGCTCCGGCGCTGGCTGTTTTTGGCTCGCGGACCTTTCCTGCCCGGCGTCTGCGTCCCGGGCCTTTGTTGCCGGGGCTTGCTGCGGGCTGCTTTCGCGGGCACGCGCCAGTGCGTCGCCGAAGCCGCTGGTGTCGCTGCTGGCGCGCCTGGTGCTTTCGGTTGCACTGGCAGCCGCCTTGGCGGCATTGGCGGTGTTGCTGACAATCTGGCTGATATCGATCATGTCGTTCTGCTGCGGAATTCCGGTAGCGGTCGCGGCTTAGCCAAGCCGGGTGGCGGCGGCGCGTGCCAGCCGGGCCGCGTATTCGTCATTGGCGCGCTGCTCGCGGCGCGCGGCGACCTGTTCTTCCCTGGCCTCGGCCCGCGCGATCAGCGTGTCGAAGGAATTCAGCCGGCGCTTCTGGTGCTGCCAGCGGGTGCGCCCGGCCAGGAGGTCGGCTTCGGCCTTGGCCAGCGCCGCGGTCTGCTGGCGGATGGCCTGGTCGAGCGAGTCGAGGAAGCGCGAAAAGTCCTGCCAGCGGCTCGAGGTCATGCCCTCCGCGGCCACGGCCTGCATGCGCGCGCGGTACTCGTGGCGGTATTGCGTCAGCTGGTTCAGCTGCTGCTCCGCCTGCGTGCGCGAGCCCTGCAGCCGGCCGAGTTCGCGCGCGGCGGCGTCGGTATCGTTCTGGGCAAGGTCCGCCAGGGTATTAAGCGGTGAAGGCTTGGCCATGATCACTCCTGTCGAAGAGGCTGTGCAGCTGGGCGATGGCGTCGTCGTAGCCGGCGCGCTGGTGGATATCCTGTTGCAGGAAGGCTTCCATGCGCGGATGCAGCCGGATTGCAAGGTCCAGCTCGGGATCGTTGCCCGGCACGTAGGCGCCCACGCTGATCAGGTCGCGGTTGCGCTGATAGCGCGACATCAACTGCTTGAAGCGGCGCACCGAGGCGAACTGCTCATGCGGGATCAGCGCGGTCATGGCGCGGCTGATGGAGGCCTCGACATCGATGGCGGGGTAGTGCCCCGACTCGGCCAGGCTGCGCGACAGCACGATATGGCCGTCCAGGATCGCTCGCGCCGAATCGGCGATCGGGTCCTGCTGGTCATCGCCTTCGGTCAGCACGGTGTAGAACGCGGTGATCGAGCCGCCGCCCTCGGGGCCATTGCCGGTGCGCTCGACCAGCGTCGGCAGCTTGGCGAAGACCGACGGCGGATAGCCCTTGGTCGCGGGCGGTTCGCCGATCGCCAGCGCGATCTCGCGCTGCGCCATGGCGTAGCGCGTCAGCGAATCCATGATCAGCAGCACATGCTGGCCCTGGTCGCGGAAATACTCGGCGAGCCGGGTTGCATAGGCGGCGCCCTGCATGCGCAGCAGCGGCGAGCAATCGGCCGGCGCCGCCACGACCACGGAGCGGCGGCGGCCCTCCGGCCCCAGGATGTTCTCGATGAATTCTTTGACCTCGCGGCCGCGCTCGCCGATCAGGCCGACCACGATCACGTCGGCGCTGGTGTAGCGCGCCATCATGCCCAGCAGCACGCTCTTGCCCACGCCCGAGCCCGCGAACAGGCCCATGCGCTGGCCGCGCCCCACCGTCAGCATGCCGTTGATGGCACGCACGCCGGTATCGAGCACGGTTTCGATAGGTGCGCGCATCAGCGGGTTGATCTGCTCGCCGGCCAGCGGCACTTCCATTGCCGCGGCCAGCGGGCCCAGGCCATCGAGCGGGCGGCCCGCGGCATCGAGCACGCGGCCGAGCAGGCCCGCGCCGACGGGCAGGCGCTTGGAGCCCGGCTCGCGCGGCGCGGCGGTGCCGGCCGGCTGCGGCGACGGCTCCAGCGGATAGACGCGGGCGCCCGGCAGCAGGCCGACCACGTCGGATTGCGGCATCAGGTAAAGGCGGTCGGCACCGAAGCCCACCACTTCCGCTTCGGCGGTGCGGGGTGCGTTGCTGTCGGCGATGAACTGACCGGCGGGCAGTTCGATCAGGCAGTCGCTGCCCACCGGCAGGCGCAGGCCCACGGCCTCGAGCACCAGCCCCGCGGCACGCGTCAGGCGGCCGCAGCTGCGCTTGCTGTCGAGGCCGGCAATGCCGGCCGATGCGGTTTCGAGCGCGCCGATCCAGCGTTGCGTATGCCGGCTCGATGCGCCATCCGGCGCGGCTTGTGCGACTGGTGCGGCGGCCTCAGTCATGCGGCGGCTCCCACGGATCGTCGCGCCCCAGCGCCTTGGCCACGCGCGTCCAGCGCGTGGCCAGCGTCGCGTCGCGCTCGCCGCTGGCGGCGCTGGCAATGCAGCCGCCGCGCGCCACCGTCGGATCCGGTCGTACGGTCCAGCCCGCGGCTTCGAGTTCGCCCTGCAGGTGCGCCTCGACCAGCGCAACGTCGTCAGGATGCAGCAGCACGCTGGGCGAGCCCTGCAGCGCGGGCTCGCTGGCCAGCAGCTCGCGCACCGCGGGCAGCAGCACCGAGGGATCCCCGGCAACCGTGGTGCGCACCAGCTGGCGCGCCACATCCAGCGCCAGCGTCACCAGCGCGCGCGCGACCTGATCGTCGACGCCCGTCAGCGCGCTGCGGAAATTGGTGGCCAGCGCCTGCAGCTGCGCGGCCTCGTTGCGCGCCGCTTCCAGCCCGCGCGAATAGCCTTCGCGGTGGCCGTCGCCATAGCCCTGAGTCTGTCCCTGCGTGTAGCCCTGCGCATAGCCTTCCTTGCGCGCGCCCTCGCGCATCGCATCCAGCGCCGCGAAATCGATCGGCGGTGGCGCGGGCTCGGCCGGCAAGAGGTCGGCAGGCGTCTCGGGCGCGTTGTTGCGCGCATCGCGCGGGTCGAGCGAGCCCATCTGCCAGCGCTGCCAGCCGGCGCCACCACCGCGCGCGCGGCGCGGCGGCTCGAACGGCGCGAAGCCGCCGTGCGCGCTGTCAGGGGGATCGCCCCGTACCGCGCGGCGTGCGCTCAGTGCGTTCGGCGCGTGCTGTGCGTTCGGTGCGTTCGGTGCGTGCTGTGCGTGCTGTGCATTCAGGCCGCGCTCGGGTAATGCATCAGACATAGGCATCGTCGCCTCCGCCGATCTGGACTTCGCCCGCATCCGCCAGGCGTCTCACCACCTGCAGGATGGCCTTTTGCTCGGCTTCGACCTGCGACACGCGCACCGGGCCGAGCGCATCCAGGTCCTCGCGCAGCATCTCGCCGGCGCGCGTGGACATGTTGCGGATGAACTTGTCGCGCAATTCCGACGGCGCGCCCTTGAGCGCGACGATGAGCGACTCGGTGGCGATTTCCTTGAGCACGCGCTGGATGCCGCGGTCGTCGACCTCCAGCAGGTTCTCGAACAGGAACATCTCGTCGATGATCTTCTGCGCCAGGTCGCCGTCGTGCAGGCGCACGCCGTCGATGACCGCCTCTTCGTGCGCGGTGCTCATCAGGTTGATGATCTCCGCCGCGGTGCGCACGCCGCCCATGCGGCTGCGCTTCAGGCTCTGGCCCGCCAGCAGCTTGGTCAGCACGTCGGTCAGCTCCTGCAGCGCGCCCGGCTGCACGCCGCCGAAGGTGGCGATCCGCAGGATCACGTCGTTGCGCAGGCGGTCGGTGAACAGGCCCAGCACCTCCGACGACTTCTGGCGGTCCAGGTGGATCAGGATGGTGGCGATGATCTGCGGGTGCTCGTCGCGGATCAGCTCGGCGATCGAGGTCGCGTCCATCCAGTTGAGCGAGTCGATGCCGCTGCCCGGGTCGCGCGACTCCAGGATGTCCTCGATCACCGACTGCGCGCGCTCCTCGCCCAGCGCCTTGTTCAGCACGCTGCGGATAAAGGCGCTGGAATCGACGTTCAGTGCCAGGTACTGCTCGGTCTCGGAGCGGAACTCGCCCAGCACGCCGGCCATTTCCTCGCGCGTGACTGAACTGAGCGAGGCCATGGCAGCGCCCAGTTCCTGCACCTCGCGCTGCGACAGGTGCTTGAACACCTCGGCCGCGGCATCCTCGCCGATCGCCATCATCAGCACGGCGCTCTTCTGCAGGCCGCTGGCGGAGACTTCCTTGGAGATGGCCTTAGCGGTTGTCATTGGCAATCCAGTTCTTGATCACGCTGGCGACCAGGCGCGGGTCGCGCTGTGCGGCGTCACGCACCAGCGCGAGGTCGCTTTCATACTTGGCGGCAAGCCGCAGGACTTCCGGATTGGCGGGCTCTTCCGGCGGCAGCAGCACGGCCTCGGTCTCTTCCCTGGCCTCCGGTGCCGGCAGCGGCGGCGTGGTGTAGCGGCGCAGGATCGGGCGCGCCACCTTGAACCACGCAAACAGCGCCAGCAGTGCCAGCAGCAGGTAGCCCGCGCCGGTCTTGCCGAGATCGATCATTTCAGGTTGCTTCCACAGCGGGACTTCCGGCGTGACCTCGCGGTCCACGGTGAACGGGCTGTTGACCACGTTGATCGAGTCGCCCCGATCGGACGAGAAGCCCATCGCCTCCTTGGTCAGGTTCTGGATCTGCGCCAGCAACGCCGGCGGCAGCGGCTGCGCCACCATCTTGCCCTTGGCATCGGCTGCCTGGCGGTAGTTCACCACCACCGCCACCGACAGCCGGCGCACGCCGCCCGGTGCCTGCTGCACATGGCGCACGGTGCGGTCCAGCTCGTAGTTGACGGTGGAATCGCGGCGGTTACTGCTCGGGCCGCTCGCCGTGCCGGCCTGCGCGCCTTGCGCGGCCTGGCCTTGCTGGCCCGCTTGCCCTGCCTGGCCCGGCTGGCCGGCAGCGGGGGCGCCAGCCTGTCCAGGCGCCTGGCCCGCGCGCGGCGTCTGCGGCGTGGTCACCGGCGCGACCGCGGCAGCGGGCGGCTGGTTGGACAGCGCGCCCGGCACGCCGCCCGGCGGCGTCGCGCCCTGCTGGCTCGACTCGCTGGTCTGCTGGCTGCGGATGGCCGAGCGGGTGGGATCCTGGTTGGGCTTGTAGCTCTCGTCGGTGTGCTCGACGATGGAGAAGTCCACGTCGGCCGTCACCTGCGCACGCACGTTGTCCTTGCCGACGATCGGCGCCAGGATCGCCTCGATGCGCTTGAGGTAGTTCTGTTCCAGCGCCTGCACGTACTTGAGCTGGGTGGCGTCGAGCATGCGCTCGTTGCCGCTGTTCGACAGCAGGTTGCCGTGCTGGTCGACGATCGAGATCGACTTGGGCGTCAGCTCCGGCACGCTCGACGACACCAGGTGGCTGATCGCCGCGACCTGGCCCTCGTCGATGGCGCGGCCCGGGTAAAGCTGCAGCACGATCGAGGCGGTAGGCTTCTGGCGCTCGCGCACGAACAGCGTCGGCTTGGGGATCGCCAGGTGCACGCGGGCCGACTGCACGGCGGCGATCGATTCGATCGAGCGCGCCAGCTCGCCTTCCAGCCCGCGCTGGTAATTGACCTGCTCGGCAAACTGGCTGATGCCGAACTTCTGGTTGTCCATCAGCTCCATGCCCGCGGTGCCGCTCTTGGGCAGGCCCTGCGAGGCGAGCCGCAGCCGCGTCTCGTGGACTTTCCCGGCCGGCACCATCACCGCGCCGCCGCCTTCGGCAAACTTGTACGGCACGTTCATCTGCTGCAGCGACTGCAGCACCGCACCGCCGTCGCGCTCGGACAGGTTGCTGTACAGCACCTTGTAGTCCGGCGCGCGCGACCACAGCACGCCCACGGCGATGGCGGCGGCAAGCGCCGCGCCGCCCAGCATCAGCGGCAGCCTGGGGTTGGCCTTCAGGCGCTCAAGCACCTCGGCCGGCCGGCCCGGCATGGCAACCGCCGCGGTCACGCGCGTGCTCCTGCGCCGGCGCCGCGATGCTCGCGACGGCTCGGGCGGTGATGGCGGCCATGGTCGTCGGCACGGCTCATGGCGCGGCACACATTACGCTGCAGAGAAAACACGCGTACTCCCGGATCAATGGTTGGTCTGGCAAGTGCCGGAAGGCGGCGCTCGGCGGCTGCCCGCGCTTGTCCGGCACGGTGGCAATGATCGGCCAGACTTGAGTGGGACAATGCCGCAAACAGACCCGGTTTTCCGCCCGATTTCGGGCCATGGCGGGTGCGTGGCGGCGGGTACTCTGCAAACCGCTGAAAATCGGTGCGCCCCGTCTGCCTTGCCGGCATGAATGTGCTCGACGAGACGCGCCATCGACTGACCCGGCTACCAGCCGGCCCATGACGACGCCATGACCACTATCTCTTCCATCGAGTCCATGCTGCAGCAGTTGCGCGGCCTGTCACAGGTTGCCTCGGGCAACAGCGCCACCCAGTCGGCACCGGTTGCCGGCGGCGGCTTCGCCGGCGAGCTGCAACGCTCGCTGGGCAAGATCAATGCGGCGCAGGAGCGCGCCTATGGCCAGGCCGAGGCCTTCGAGCTGGGCAAGCCGGGGGTGGCGCTCAATGACGTGATGATCGACCTGCAGAAGGCGAATATCTCGTTCCAGACCGGGGTGCAGGTGCGGAACCGGCTGGTGCAGGCGTATCAGGAGATGATGAGCATGCCGATCTGATTGGCGCGGCAGGATTGCCGCGCACAGAGCAAAGAGCCCCTGGCCGCGTGCGCATGCCAGGGGCTCTTTGCCTTTCAGGGATGCGTCAGGGCATGGCTGGGCCAGACCAGCAGAAGTTCAGGTCCGCGGCTCCGCGATGTCCATGCCCGATTCCAGGTGGTAGATCCACGCCAGCAGTTCGGCCACCGCTACATACAGCTGCGGCGGAATCTGGCTGTCCAGGTCCACCTGCATCAGCAGGTTGACCAGCGTGGGCGAGTCGTGGATATAGACACCCGCTTCTTTGGCGCGGGCGATGATGGCCTCGGCCACCACGCCATAGCCCTTGGCAACCACGCGTGGTGCCTGGTTGTTGTGCTGGTAGCTGAGCGCGATGGCCGCGCCGCGGTCTGCTGCGCCTTCGCTCATGACGTGGCTCCTGCGGCGAGGTCGTCCTGGGTCTGGATATTGAGCCGCTGCAGCGGGATGCCCTGGGCTTCCAGACGGTTGCGCAGCAGCGGCCGCGCGGCGATCAGGCGCGCGGCGATATCGGTCTCGCCGGTGGCGACACGCGCCTCCAGTCCGGACGGGCCCAGCGTCAGCAGGACTTCCACAGTGCCAAGGCTGGGCAACTGCAGCCGGATCCGGCTCGACCACGGCCTGCTCGCGTCGTCGGGGCCCTGGCCATTCGCCTCGGGATCCGTACGCCGGATGTCCCACTCCATGGCTGCGCCAGGCCATGCTTCGCCGGCAAAGCGGAACTGCTGCGTCGCGAGCAGTTCGAGCTGCTGGCGAACCACGCCCTCGGTCGCGGGATGAATCGCCGGTCCGGCGGGTGCTGCTTGCCGGGAGGCTTCGCTGGCGATGCTGTCGGTATCGCCGGTGCGCGCTGCATGGGCTGCCATCGGCTCGGCTGCCGCCGGACGCGCGGCGTCCGCGGTGGCCTGGTAGGCCTGCGTCGCCAGCATGCCGGTGGATGGCCGTGGCGGTGGCGTGTCGGCATCGCGGCTATACACGGCTGCGGAGCCGGTGCCCTGGCGCACACCCTGCTCGGACGGCGCGTGGCTGTGCGCCACGCGCGGATTGCGCGGCGAGGCCAGCGCTTCGGCCAGCACCTGCGAGGCCGGCAGCAGCGGCGGTGTGCTAATGCGAGGCACGTCACCGCTGGCCGGTCCGGCATAGGTCAACATGGCCGAGGTGGAAGCCTGCGGCTGCGTGGCGGATGGTTGGCCGGGTGCCGCCTGTGGTGACGTGCGTGGTACGCCTGCCTGCGGCTCCTGCAGGATGGTCGACAAAGGGCGCGCACCGCCGACCCACTGCGCCAGATGCGACTCATAGAACAGCCCGCTTTGTCCCACGGCATTCGCCAGCGCCGCTGCGGCAGCCTGCATCAAACCGGCTGCCGGCGGGGCGGGCAACAACGGCATGCCGGCCTTGACCGGCTGCGGCCCGGCGCCCTCCATCACCGCTAGGATCGCGCGCGCGGCACTGCTCAGCGATTCGCGCGTGGACGTGCCCGGCAGCAGCGCGGCCTGCGCCGGCATGCCATTGGGACCTGCTGCCTGCTGGCTGTGGCGGATTGCCTGGCCGGTGGAATTCTGGACGCTTGATTCCGTGGTCTCGGGCACGGGCTGCAGCGCGGCCAGCCTGTCGATCGCCAGCGCGGGGCGCAGCGATTGCGGGTCCGGGGCCTGACCGGGAGCCAGGCCTGGTGGCAGGTGGATGCCGGTCATTTTTCAGGAATCAGTGGAAAAGGCGGCGCGGCGCACGGACGTGCGTGTGTGTGTTCAGGCGAGTGGGCGCGCCGCTGGCGGCGCGCGGTATCTGTCTGGCTGCCGCTCAGGCCATGGCGCCGTACGTCGACGCAAGCTCCACCTGCCGGCGCGAACTGGTCAGCATGTCGCCGAGCTTCGTGAGCCGCGGCATGGCCAGGTCGCGGATGCTGGCATCGTATGTGAGGATGCGGTCCAGCAACTGGTAGCGGCGCATGCGCTCGGCATCGGAGAAGGGGGTTTCGTGGTCGAGCTGGCGCAGGTGCTCGACCTGTTCCAGGTAAGTGCGCTGCAGCTCGGTGACGGTGTCCCAGTCGCCGGCCTGGGCGGCGTCATGCATGCGGGACGACAGGGCCAGGATGGCTTCGTAGCAGGTGACGATGGGGGAGAAGGGTGCCATGTCAGTTGTCCTGTAAGGCAGGTTGCGGCTCGCCGATCTGCGCCCAGGCCGAAGCCAGGCTTTCCAGTAGGGTATCGACCTCGGCCAGCAGGGCCGCGTCGCTACGCAGGTTGGCCAGCATCAGCCGGCGCACCATGTATTCGTACAGGGACTCGAGGTTGGCGGAGATTTCGCCGCCCGCGTTGTGGTCCAGCACGGCGCGCAGGCCGTTGTCGATGATGTCGATGGCTTTGGAGATGGCGTTGCCGCGTTCGGCAATGTTGCCGCCTTCCAGGTGGAACTTTGCCCGCGCGATGGCGGCGCGGGCGCCGTCATACAGCATCGTGATGAGTTTGTGCGGGCTGGCGCTCATCGCGCCGGTGTGAACACCGACCTGGGCGTAGGCGTTAGCGGCTTGGCGGGCGAACATGTGCGTTATCCCCGTACGTTACTTGGAGCTGCTGTTGGTGAGCGCGTTGAACTGCTGCGTCAGGTAGCTGCTGGTGCGGTTCATCTGCGCGACGACCAGGTCCAGTTGCGTGAACTGGGCCTTGTAGCGGTCGATGGTAGCGTTGACCCGCTCTTCGACGCGGTCATAGTCGTCTTCCAGGTCCTTCAGCGTCTTGGTGATGCCATCCTGGGCCGATTTGAGTGCGCCATCGGTCTTGGTCAGGCCGTCGACGTAGTCGGTGACCTGCTTGCCGATGCCGCCGCTGCCGCTGGTGCTGGAAAACATTGCCGTGACACCGGCAAGGTCATTGTTCAGAGCCTTGGTCAGCTTGGTGTCGTCGAGCGCCATCGTGCCGTCCTTATTGAACGAGATGCCGACGTCGATCAACGTCATCGTGCCACCATTGCCGTTGTCCAACGCGCCGCCGAGCATGCCGCGCAGGCGCGACTGGATAGAACGCAGCGTGGTGTCGCCGGTCAGCGCCGCCGAAGTGCCGGCGTCGGTGTCGAAGGCCGTCAGGGACTTCGCCGCGCTCTGGATATTGTTATACGCGGTGACGAAGGCCTGGACCGACGACTTGATCGAATCGTTGTCGCGCGTCACCACCAGCGAGGTGGTGCCGGTCTTGCTCAGGTTCATGGTCACGCCCTGCGCCGCGTCCACCACCGAGTTGCTCTGGCTGACCACGTCGATGCCGTTGATCTTCAGCGTGGCATTGGCCGGCGGGACCTTCTGCTCCATCTTGTTCGCGGCGGGCGCGGCGGCAGGGTCAAAGGCAACGAGGTTGTTCAATGCGGCATCGCCCGACGACACGCGCATCGTGGCTTGCGTGCCGGTCTTGTCGGAAGTCAGCACCAGGCGGTAAGGCGTGGCGCTGCCATCGTTGACGATGCTCGCGGTCACGCCGACGCCAGCCTTGTTGATGGCGTCGCGCACGCCTTCCAGCGATGCGTTGGCCGGGATCGTGACCTTCTTGGTGCTGGTGGCGGCGCCACCGGTGGCCAGCGCTTCGCCAAAGTCAAAGGTGATCTCGCCCCCGCCGATCGCCGCCTTCTGGTCGGCGACGTTGCCGCTCACGAGCGACTGGGCGGTGGCCAGCGTGTTGACGGTGATGCTGTAGTTGCCCGGTACGGCATTGGCTGCGGTGGTCACCGACATCACGTCGGTGGAGCCGACGGTGGCCTTGACCGCGCCGAATGTATCGGCGTTGGACAGCTTCTTGGCCGCGGCCTGGTATGCCGACAGCACGCTTTGCAGCTGGCTGAAGGCTGACAGCTTGGTCTGGTAACTCCTGGCCTGGTTGTTGATGGCGGTGAGCGGCGCTTGCTCAGCCGTCTTGAGCTGGTCCAGCAGGGAACTCAGGTCCAGGTTGGAGCCGATGCCGATGGAGGAGATCGTTGCCATGCGTGTCGTGCCTTTCTTCAACTTTGTTCGTTTCCGCGGCGATGGTGGGGTATTCCGTGCCTCAGGCCTTCTGGGTGACGAGCAACCCCTGCAACTTGTTCATGGCCCGGGCGATGCGCAGCACCTCTTCGGTGGGCATCTGGCGGATCAGGTCACCTGTTTCCTTGTCGATCACCTTGGTGATGATGCGGTTCGTGTCTTCATCGATCTCGAAACGCAGGCCGATCGAGGTGGTCTCCAACACGTCGGCAAGTTCGCCGAGCGCTGCCAGTGCTTCCGCGGAGTCGGCGCTATCGTTGCTCATCCTTGCCGCCTCGCTTAGCGCTTGGGGTGCTACGGTTGGTTTCGGGGTGCGCTGCGCCGCGGTGTCATTGGTGGAGAGCATTTCGGGCGGCAGGCCGACTTTGCCAGGGTTCAAGATCAAGAATGGCGGCATGATCTGTTCCTTACACGGCGGGAGAATTCGGGGTTAGGTTGAAACGCTTGGCTCGCAGCGGTCTGCCAGCGAAGCGATCCAACTGATCGGGAAAAAAGGCTGGGCCTCGCGGCCCAGCCTTTGATGCCTTGCGCGGATGCGATCAACGCAGCAGCGAGAGCACGCCTTGCGTGGTCTGGTTGGCTTGCGCCAGCACAGAGGTACCTGCTTGCTGCAGAATCTGCGCACGGGTCATGTTGGACACTTCCGTGGCGTAGTCAGCGTCTTGAATACGCGAGCGCGAGGCCGACAGGTTGGTTACTGCAGTGCCCAGATTGGCGATCACCGAGTCAAAGCGGTTTTGCACGGCACCAAGGGAACTGCGCAGATCGTCGACCTTCTTCAGCGCCGCGTCGATCGCCTCCAGCGGGCTCGCGGTCGTACCGGTCTGCAGGCTAGCAACTGAAACTTTCGACGTGTCAACGGTGAAGGCGGCCGTGCCTGCAGTCGTCGTGGTATCGGCCGATTGCGGATCCAAGGCGATATAGCGGTACATTGCAGTGCCGTCGACTGCGCCGGTGAAGCCTTGGTTGATCAGCGAGGTGGTTTCGCCGGCGCCGTTAGGAGTGATCGCAACCTCGGCATACAGATTACCGTTCTTATCCGCCACGGCGTTGCCGGTGAAGACTGCGCCGCCAGCTGCCAAGCCGAGCTTGGACGACAAGTCGTCCGTGTTCGCTTCTGCGACAGTAGTGGTCGTAATGGCAGTAGTCGAGCCGTAGAGGGCTTGCAGCTGAGCGGCCGTGGGAGCATCGCCAGCTGCCGAGCCAGTTGCGCCATCGAAGGCGAAAGTAGCGGTGGCGGCCGGACCGGCTACGTTGAAGCCTTGCATCCCCAGAGTTTTCGAACTGATTTCGGCCAAATCGATGGTGATCGTCTCGCCGTCGTTAGCGCCAACTTGGATGGTAAGGGGCTTGGCGCTGGAGGACAGCACCTTCACGCCGTTGAAGTCGGTCTGTTGCGAAGTCCGGTCGATTTCCGACAGGCGCTGCGAGATTTCGTCCTGGATCGACTTCAGGTCCGAAGCCGAGTTCGAGCCGTTGGCGGCCTGCACGCTCAGTTCGCGGATACGCTGCAGGTTGTTGTTGACTTCGGTCAGCGCGCCTTCGGTCGTTTGCGCCAGCGAGATGCCGTCGTTGGCGTTGCGCTGTGCCTGGGTCAGGCCCTTGATGTTCGCAGTGAACCGGTTCGCAATCGCCTGACCAGCTGCATCGTCCTTGGCGCTGTTGATGCGCAGGCCCGACGACAGGCGCTGGATCGCCGTGTTCAGCGACGATTGCGAAGCGTTCATGTTGTTCTGAGTCATCAGAGACAACGAATTGGTGTTAATGACTTGCGCCATTTACGACTCCTATTTGCAAAGTTTTTTGGCATTCCGGCTGCTAGCCGTAACGTTGGCTGCCTGCTTTGCAGGGCGTAGAGTGCCTCCGTTGCAAGGGTTATCGACCGCCCCCGGCAAAGGTTTAGAGTGATCTCTGCAAGAGTTTCAGGGGGTATCGCCGGGGGCGCCCGGGCGTGCGTCGGCCTGCCAACAGGCCGCAGGAGTGTGGTGTTGCGATGGCTGCTTCAGCGCCCCTTGCGCGTCCGCGGTATATAGATAGGCACGAATTCCGCCGCAATCGCCGGATCGATACCGACCACCGGCGTGTCCAGCGGTGTCACCAAACAAATCGCCTGCTTGTAGACAATGGTGGGCTGCGGATCGTCCAGCCGCCGGCCGAGCAGCACCATATAGTTGTCCGTCGCCAGCACGATCCCCTGCAGGCGCGTGCCGTTGGACAAATAGACGACCACCGGCGCGCGGTTGGCCGACTGGGCGGCGAGGTGCTGGTACTGCAGTTCCTTTCGGGTGGAGCGCTTGGGCCGGATTTCCTTCTTCTTCACAACGACTCCGGAAGAGCCCGCAAGGGTTCTGGCGGCTGATGACGGTCCGTTGGCCGGCGACCGGGTGGGCGGCGCGGCCAGGGCGGCAGGGGAAAGGTCCGCTCTCGGAACCGGCCTCGGGTCGGGACGTCGGCGCCGCGACGCCTGCGGGCCTCTTGTGTGGGCCGCGGGAGTGTCGGGCACATGCCGGCGAGGGGCGCTGCCAGAAGAGAAGGGGAGTACTTCAGCGCCGAGAGTAACAAAGTTTTACAAGCGTCGACGGGCAGAGTGCTTCGCCAGGCCTAGAGTGTTAGCTCTACAAAATTTGTTGCGCTCGGAGCCGTGGTATTGTACCGGTTTTGTGCGACTGCACAATGATCTCCGCCTGCCGTGTCCACCCAGCCCTGACGCGGTCGGGGCACGCAGTGAAAAACTGAAGGAAAGTCAAAATTCGTCCTGAAGTAATATCAGGACCCAAATTGCTAAAAGTGCGCCAATTGTCGCATAACAGGGATTCCCCTGATAGAAACGGGATTTACACCTCATGTAAGCGAGTTTATATTCTTGGCGAGAGCTTGGTTTCAAGCTCTTGCAGTCCTGGAAAGCCTACGAGCACCCCGCGCGTGGGCTTCTTTTTTGGTGCCTACGTCGTTTGAGTCGCGCTCTGTGGCGCTGTAGCCGGGAATAAACCGACCGTTCGGAATGCCCAGCGTGATTAAAAGCCACCTTCCGGACAGGCAATTCACCGAACTGCGGGTGTTTTTGCCTCTAATTCTCATTTCCCTTCAAGAATTGTGCGCTGACCGCCGATAGCGCGCCACCGCTGCCATATGCCCTAGCGCGCCCGACACCGCCTCGATGCGCGGCTTTCCGCGATCCTGCCGTCCGCAGGTGCACATGACCGCCTCCTCCCCGCCGCCCTTGCAAGCGGCCGCCCGTTGGGCCTTCCGCTTCCTCGGGCGGCACTGCTTCCAAGTCCGGCAGCCAGCGCAACACCGGCGCTCCCGTGCCGCCGGTGCCGGTCATGCAGGTGATCTTCGGGCTGATGCTGGCGATCCCGTTCGGCGCGTTTGCGGCGGACCGGCTGATGTCGTGGAGCGGGCGCGACAAGCCGCTGCGGATGGCCGGCGCGCTGGTGGCGCCGCTGCTGGTGGCGCGGCTGCCGGAGACAGTGCTGCGCGGCAGCGTCGGCAGCGCGGCAGCGGCTGCGGAGTAAATATTCCGAAGGCCGCGCCAGGATGTCCTAGCCCGCGGCCCCGCCCACATTGCCGCCGCGCGCCACGCGCCGCCGTGCCCGTGCGGCCAGCCCCGCGCCCAGTGCCCAGCGCAGCGCCGGCGCAAGCACGCGCATGCCAGCCCGCGTGGCCGAGCGCCGCAGCGACGGTCCGTCGAGGTCGAGCTGCTGCCGCGCCCACGGCGGCAGCAAGGCAATGCCGGCATCGGCCATGATCCGCACCGCCGGTTGCAGCAGCGGGTTGGCCACCGGCATCCTGCGCACCAGCCGCACCACTTCACGGGTGCGCTCGCTGGCCTGCAGCTGGGGCCGCATCGCTTCCAGGTAGGCCGCCACCGCCGCGCGCGAGCGCGGCACGTCGGCTGCGCCGAGCAGCAGCGCAACGCGCGCGACCTCGTCGTAATAGCGGTCCTGCTCGGCCTCGCCCAGCGGCCCGACATAGCGCAGGTAGCCCGCCATGAAGCTCGACACCTCGGCCACATGCACCCATGTCAGCAGCGCCGGATCGGTCGCCGCATAAGGCCGTCCGTCCGGCGCCACGCCGGTGACGCCGGCATGGATGCGCCGTACGCGCCCGATCAGCGCCATGGCATCGTCGCGGCTGCCGTAAGTGGTGCCGGCAATAAACTGGGCGGTGCGGCCGAGCCGGCCCTGCATGTCGGTGCGAAAGCTGGAGTGGTCCCACACGCCGGCCAGCGCCAGCGGATGCAGCGTCTGCAGCAGCAGCGCGCTGACGCCGCCGGCCAGCATTGCCGGGAAGTCTGCGTGCACGCGCCAGCAGACCGCGTCGGGGCCGAACAGCCCGGGGTCGCCGGGCGGGTTGTCATAGTCGAGCGTGAGGCCGGAATTGCTGCGCGTCAGCGCGCGTACCTGCGCGCCGGCGTGCGCACGCACCCTGGCCACCGGTCCAGGCGCGCTGCGTTCGCGCCGGGCGTCGCGGGAGACCGCGGAATCAGCGGAATGGGCGGGATCGGTGTGGCTGGACAAGACCGTGTGGCAAGCAAGAAGACGTCACGGCCAGCATACACGGTAAGCCGCGGACGCGTGCGACGGGGTGCCGCGGCAATTTGGAAAGGAGAGCGGCAACCTCAGCAAAAAGGGCCGGATCTCCCGTTCGGGAGACCCGGCCGATCAAGTTCCGGCGTATGCCCCTGCGGCCGCACCGCATGTTGCTGCCGCACATACCCGGATAGCTGCCTCTATGTCAGCGGCAAGCCTGACTGCTGAGGTTACTGTTGGCGTTGTCCGCCCTGGCCGCCTTGACCGCCCTGTTGGCCGCCCTGACCGCCTTGCTGACCACTGCGTTGACCGCTCTGCTGGCCCGGTTGCGAGCTGCCGCGATCCTGCTGTTGCTGTTGGCCTTGGCCACGATCTTGATTACCCATTTGACCGCCGCCCTGTTGTTGTCCCATGCCGCCTGATTGCTGGCTGCCGCGTTGGCCAGATTGCTGTTCTTGTTGCTTTTGATCTTGCTTTTGGCCCGACTGCGATTGACCCGGCTGTTGCTGCTGTCCCATTGCTAGTCTCCTTGACGCGGCGGACTGCCGCATTCCCGGTTTTGCAATCGCCATGCCAAGCGGAAGCATGCCGGCAGCGGGCTTGCCGTGGCGGGCGGCGCCGCATGCTGCACCCGGCGCGGCTGCCCGCTTTTACAACAGGTGGACCGATTTACACACCCCTGTCGCCGCGGCTCCCGCGTGGCGTTGGGAGAACACTTGGTATGGACTTTGCGGACTGACAACGTGCCAGCAGTCCCGCGTGCCAGGCAGCGAACGCGGCGGAGGCGCTGGGAACCTGTACAGGAGACACAGCCATGCGAATTACCCGATTTTCCGCGCGCGGCATCAGGCTGGCTTGCGTGGCCGCAGCGTTGGCGGCGGCTGCCGGCGCCGCGCAGGCGCTGGACAAAAGTGGCCTGATATTCATCGCGGCCGACAACGCGCCGGCGGCACCGGTCAACTCCGCGCCAGGCATGCCGGGCCGGGCCGACCCGGATCGTGGCGCGAGCGCCGACATGAGCGCCGACAAGGCCAAGCAGGCGGTCGAGGATGGCGCCATCACCACCAAGATCAAGACCAAGCTGCTGACCGCCAAGGATCTCAAGTCGACCGGCATCCACGTGAAGACGAAGAATGGCACGGTTGAAGTGGGCGGCACAGTGCCAAGCCAGCAACAGCATAACCTGGCACTGGACACGATCCGCAGTGTCGAAGGCGTGACGTCGGTGAACGATAACCTCAAGGTCACTTCGCGCTGACCGCTGAAGCGCAATGCCGGGCACGCCAGTGCCCGCCGTCCGCCGATGTGCGAAACACAACGCACCATCTCCGGTTTTCCGGATTCCAGCTAGGCGGCTTTGCGGCGCGTCGTGCCCGTGCTCTTGCGAGCCGCGGCATGAGACTTGGCATGCGACTTGGTGTGCGACTGGGCCGGCGCATGCTTGGCCGCGGTCGTGCGCTTGGCCGTCGTCCGCTTTGCCGGTGCTTTCTTCGCCGCTGCATGGCGCGCGGGCGTCTTGCGGCGGCTGCGGCTTGCGCCGGCGCGGTCGTCGTCGGCTTCGGCTTCCTTCGCCGCTTGCGATTCCTCCGCCGGCTTCGCGCGGCGCCGGCCCTTGCCGTCGTCGCCCTTGCCGCGCTCGCCCAGGCTCTTGCGCAGCAGCGCCACCATGTCGATGACCTTGGCGCTGCGCCGTGGCGCTTCTTCGTCCTCGGTGGGCTGGGTCAGCTGGTGCGTCTTGCCGGATTCGATCTTGGCGTCGATGCGCGCCATCATGTCGTCGCGATAGGTGTCGCGATACTGTTCTGGCTTCCAGTCTTCGGTCATGTCCTCGACCAGCTTGGTTGCCATCTCGATCTCGCGCGCATGGGCGCCGCTGCCCTTGGTGCTCGACGCCTTCGGCAGGCGCAGCTCCGAGATCGGCAGCACTTCGTCGGCGAAGCGCATGGTGTTGAGTACCAGCGCGTTGTCGTGGACCAGCACTGCCGCCAGGTGCTGGCGATTGCGCAGCACCACCAGCGCCAGCGCGGCGCGGCCGGTGCGCCGCATCGTCGCATGCAGCAGCGCGTAGCCGCGGTCGCCGCGCTTGTCCGGCTCGAGGTAGTAGGGGGTGTCGAAGAAATAGGGCGGAATGCTCTGCGCCTCGACAAAGCTGACGATGTCGACCGTCTGCGTGGCTTCGACATTGGCCTGGCGGAAATCCTCGTCGTTCAGCAGCACGTACTCGTCCTTGGCGTACTGGTAGCCCTTGACGATGTGCTCCTTGTCGACCGGCTTGCCGGTGCTCTTGTTGATGCGCTGGTAGCCCACCGGGGCCATGTCGCGCACGTCTAGCAGGTCGAGGTCGAGTGTCTGGCTGCGCGACGCTGGCCGCAGGACGACCGGGATATTGACGAGGCCAAAGGTAATGGCGCCTTTCCAGATGATGCGGGACACTTGACGGCTCCTTTATCGCATTGATCGCGCGCGCGTTGCGGCGGCGGTGGCGGCTGGTCGCCCGGTGGCGGGTCGGAGACGGGTTCGGGAGGCCCCGGCGGCGGCTCGGGCGGCGGGACTTCCGGCTCTCGCGGGGGAATGTCGGGGTCGGGCGTGGTATGCACGTAGGCTCCTTGTCAGGGTTGATGGCGCACCGGCATGGCCGGTGGCTAAACGCGGTCCTTGAGCGTATCGAGCAGGTGCGTCAGCGCGTCCAGGTCGGCCGGCTTGACCAGGTGCTGGTCGAAACCTGCTTCCATCGCGCGCCGGCGGTCCTCGGGCTGGCCGAAGCCGGTCAAGGCGACCAGCGTGGCGCCGCGCATCTCGGGCAGCGCGCGCAGCCGGCGCGCGGTCTCGAAGCCGTCCATGGCCGGCATGCCGAGATCCAGCAGCACCACTTCCGGGCGCGCGGCGGTGGCGAGCGCGACAGCCGTGGGCCCGTCCGGCGCCGTCACCACGGTGTGGCCCATGGTCTGGAGCGTCATGGTCATGGCTTCGAGGGCGTCGGCGTTGTCGTCCACCACCATGATCCGCCGCGACACGCCGCTGTGCGCCGCGGACTTGCCGGTGCCGGGGTGCCACTTGTGCCACGGCTCGACCGGCAGCGTGACGCTGAAGGTGCTGCCCTGGCCAGGGCCGGGGCTGTCGGCGCGGATCGTGCCGCCATGCAGCAAGACCAGCTTCTGCACCAGCGTCAGGCCAATGCCGGGCCCGTCGTGCGGGAAGGCGTTGGCCGGCGCCGTGCCGTGGTTGATGTTGCGGTTGCCGACGCTGCTGTCGATGCTGCTGCCTTTGCCGGCGTTGCCATCGGCGGGATCGTGCGGGGCCAGCGGGTCGAACAACAGCCGCTGCAGCGCCTCGGACAGTCCGGTGCCGTTGTCGCGCACGCGCACCGTGACATGGCCGCCGGCGGAACCGCTGGCCGCATTCTCGTCGAGCGTGGCGTCGACCGTGATGTGGCCGCCCGCGGGCGTGTAGGCGGCGGCATTGTGCAGCAGGTTGCTGAAGATCTGCGTCAGCCGCACCAGGTCGCCGCGCACCGGCAGCGGCTGCTCGGGCAGCGACAGGCGCAGCGTGTGGCCGTAGACGTCGATCTCCGGCCGCACCGCTTCGACCGCAGTACTGAGCGCGGCGCGCAGCTCTACCAGGTCCTGGCGCAGCGTGATGCGGCCCTGGTTGAAGCGCGAGATATCGAGCAGCTCGTCGACCAGCCGGGTCAGGTGGTGCAGCTGGCGGCCGATGATGTCGCGCGCGCGGAACATGTCCTCGCGCGAAGGCGACAGCTGCTGCAGCATGTCGGCAGCGCTGCGCAGCGGTGCGAGCGGGTTGCGCAACTCGTGGGCGAGCATGGCCAGGAACTGGTCCTTGCGCCGCTCCTCGTCGCGCAGCGTGCGTCCGGCGCGGTTCTGCAGCGTCACGTCCTGGCAGATGCCGGCAATGCGCAGCGGCCGGGCATGGCCGGTATCGCAGGCATCGCCGCCATCGCCGGCATCGGCGCGCGCGGCCGCCTGACCGGCGCCGTGCACGGGGAAGGCGCGCGCGCGGATCTCGCAAAGCTGGCCGTCGGGCCGCGTCATCTGGAATTCGATATCCATGCGGCCGTCGGCCAGCATGCTGGCGAGAGCGACCTCGACGCGTGGTCGGTCGGCCGGGACCAGGCGGTCCAGGCAGCGGCGCGGGTTCTCCATCACCTCTGCGGCCGAATGGCCCCACAGCGCCTCGAACGAAGGGCTGACGAACAGCAGGCGCCGGGCGGCGGGATCAAGGATCCAGACCACGTCGGCCAGCGACTCCGCCAGCTGGCGGAACAGGTCCTCGTTGTCGTGCAGGGCCTGCGTGGTGCGGTGGTAGGCATCTTCCGCCCCGCGCAGCCGCAGCAGCGCCTGGATGCTCGACAGGACTTCCTCGGGCTCGGCAGGCTCGACCAGGTAGCCGTCGGCGCCGCAGTTCAGCGCCTCGACCCGCTGGCGCGCCTGGGCCACGCCGGGCGAGGTCAGCAGCACCAGGGTGCGGGCGATCTCCGGGTCGTCCTTGATCAGCCGGCACACCTCCAGCCCACTGATATCGGGCAGGCGCGACGACAGCAGCACCAGCGCCGGCGCATGCTGGCGCACCAGCGCCAGCGCCGACTGGCCGGTGGCCGCCTCGATCACGGAAAACTCGCCGCGATGCAGGATGCGGCTCTTGACGTAGCGCGGTCCCTCGCGGTCCTCGACGTTGAGGATCAACGGAGCGCGGTTGGCTTGCGGGCGCATGGCGTCACGCTGACGCGCGCTTTCGCGCGCGTCCGCAGGCGACCACCGGCGCGCAGGCGCGCGGCCGGTGCGGCCGGTTTCGGAGCAGGTAAAAGCGTGCCGGCTCCGTGTCCTCGTGTGCAAATCCTGCAAGGCTGGGCGGCATGCCGGTTGTAATAACTACGTGCGTGCAGAAGTGATCCATTGCGTTCCCCCTTTGTGGCGGCTTATCCACGGGCCCTCGACGAGGCCGTTCCGCTTCGCAGTGGCAAGAGGCATGCCGGGGCCATGCGCCGGCGGCAGGACGCGACGTGCCTTTAGCGGCGCGCGGCCTCGCCGCTATGCGCTTCGGCACTTGGCGAGGTGCCGCCGTGCGGGCCGGTCGAGCCAGGAGCTTCGGCCGCCTTTTGCGGGATCTTGCCGGGCTCGGTGGCGCCCCCTGCGGCAGCGCCCTTGCCAAAACGCGCTGCCAGCTTGTCCTGCACGCGAGTCAGGGCTTCGGCCTGCTGCTTGGCCGTTTCCGCTTCCTTGGCCTTCTTGGCTTCGGCCGCCTGCTGCTGCTCGGGCGTGGGTGCCGGCAAGCGCGCCTGCACCGGCGCGGCGGCGAACGACAGCATCGCGCATGAAATCAGCAGACGGCGCAGCGCGCGCCGGTTGTGCGGCGCGCGGGTGCCGGAGCCAGCGCTGCCGCCGCCGACGGCGCGGATCGTACCGGGAATGCTGAGGTGGGTCATTGCGCTCTCTCCGTAGGTTGCGGCCTGGGCTCACGCCGGGTGTCCCGCCGTTTGTCCCGCCGTTTGTCCTTATGGAAAGCGGGGCAAGAAATGTGCCGCAGGTGAGGCGAGGTGGTTCAGCCGGCCCGCCCCAGCCGCGCCGCGGCACGGGTGATGGCCTGCCGCACGCCGGCATAGCCGGCCCACGGATCGTCGGCCTGCAAGGCCTCCAGCCGCGGGCCCACGTTGGCGACGGTCCATTGCGCCGCGCTCTCCAGCGTCCCGAGCTCTTCCCATGAGACCGGGATCGATACGCCCAGCCCTGGCCGCGCGCGTGCCGAGAACGCCGCGACGGTGGTCGCGCCGACACCATTGCGCAGGTAATCAATGAAAATCTTCCCTACGCGATTGCGCGCACCGCTCTTGGCGACGAAGCGCTGCGGGATGGTGGCGGCGACATGGCGCACTACGTCTTGCGCGAAGTCCTTGACCTCGTCCCAGCCGGCGCGCGGCGCGACCGGCACCACCACGTGCAGGCCTTTGCCGCCGCTGGTCTTCAGGAAGCTGGCCAGGCCAAGCTCGTCGAGCAGTGCCTTCATCAGCGCGGCGGCCTCCTGCATCTGGTCCCAGGGCACGCCTTCGCCGGGGTCCAGGTCGAAGATGATGCGATTGGGCCGGTCGAGGCTGCGCTTGCTGGCATTCCAGGTGTGGAACTCGACCACGTTAAGCTGGGCCGCCGAGACCAGCGCCTCGGCCGACACGATCTCCAGCAGCGCGGGATGCCCCGGCCACAGCGACGGGTCCAGGATGTTGATGCCATCGACGCGCAGCGTGTCGCCATGGCGCTGGAAGAACTGTTCGCCGCCCACGCCGGCAGGGGCGCGCACCATCGCGATCGGGCGGCCGCGCAGGTGCGGCAGCATCAGCGGCGCGGCCTGCTCGTAGTAGCGCACCAGGTCGCCCTTGGTCAGGCCGGAGGCGGTGTCGATCACGCGTTCGGCATGGCTGATCCTGACCTTGCCACCCAGCGCGGCAGGCTGCTTGCCGTGGGAGCCGGTTCTTTCCGCGGTTTTTGCCGGAGCCTTCTCGGCTGTCTTCGATGCAGTCCTGGCTGCGCGCTTTGCGGGGGCCTTCTCTGGCGCCGTCTTTGCCGCCGTCTTTGCTGCTTTCGCTGCGGCCTTGGTCCCCTTGCCGGCCGGTGCCGCCGGCATCTCGACCGACACCGCGCCGGCGGGCTTGTCGGTGCGCAGCCCGTGGAACACGGCATGGCGCACGCGGCCTTCGCGGGTCCAGCTGCCGAACGACACCTCGGCCACCAGCTTCGGCCGCACCCAGTGTCCCTTCACGCCCGCCGGCACGGTCGCGAACGGCGACGTATCGGCGCGCAGCGCGTCGAGCTGCGCGCGCAGTTCGCCGAGCGTGCGCGTGTCGAAGCCGGTGCCGACGTTGCCGGCATAGCGCAGCCGTCCGCCGCTGTCGTGCACGCCCAGCAGCAGCGAGCCGATGCCGGTGCGGCTGCCGCTGGGATCGGTAAAGCCCGCCACCACGAATTCCTGGCGCAGGGTGCATTTGAGCTTGATCCAGGTGTTGCTGCGCGTGCTGACATAGCTGGAATCGGCGCGCTTGCCGATCACGCCTTCGAGCTTCATGCGGCAGGCGGCGTCGAGCATTTCGTCGGGGGCGGCCTCGAAGTCCTCGCTGAACTGCAGCCGCGGCGCGGTGTTGCCGGCAAAGATATGCCGCAGCAGCGCGCGGCGCTCGGCCAGCGGCACCTTGCGCAGGTCATGGCCGGCATAGAAGGGCAGGTCGAACACGAAGTACTGGATGGCCTCGACGCGCGCGGTATCGAAGGCGTTCTGCAAGGCCTGGAAGTCGGTCTCGCCATGCTTGCCGAGCACCACGATCTCGCCGTCGAGCCAGCCGTCGGGCAGCCCCAGCGTGCCGACATCACGCGCCAGCGCGCGCAGCTTCGCGGTCCAGTCATGGCCCTGGCGCGTGAACAGCCGCACGTCCTTGCCGTCGATGCGCGCCAGCACCCGGTAGCCGTCGAACTTGATCTCATAGCGCCAGGCCGCGGCGTCGGCCGGAGGCTTGTCGACCAGCGTGGCCAGCTGCGGCGCCAGCGCCAGCGGCAACGCCGCGCGCGGCGCGCCGGGCGGCGGCTTCAGTGCCCTGGCGCGGGGGGCGGCGTGGGTTGTCCCGCCGGCGTCGGCCTTGCCGGCACGCTTTGCCGCCGGCCTGGCGGAGCCGCTGGCAGCTTGCGTCTTGCGCGCCGTGCCGCCCAGCACGCTGTCGGGCAGCGCCTCGACCACGTCGAACTCGGCCGCCGGCACCGCGGCGTCGTCGCGCTCCTTGATCAGCAGCCACGCGTCCTGCTCCTTCTGCCGGCTGCCGTGCATCCGCACCAGCGTCCAGTGGCCATGCAGCTTTTCGCCGCGCAGCTCGAACTTGAGCTTGCCGGCGCGGTAGCCGGCCTCGGCGTCGCCGACCGGCACCCAGGTGCCACGGTCCCATACGATCACCGTGCCCGCGCCGTAGTGCCCGGCTGGGATGACGCCCTCGAAGCCCGCGTAGTCCATCGGATGGTCTTCGACGTGGACTGCCATGCGCTTGTCGTGCGGGTCCAGGCTCGGGCCCTTGGGCACGGCCCAGCTTTTCAGCGTGCCGCTGAGTTCGAGCCGGAAGTCGTAGTGCAGCCGCCGCGCCGCGTGCTTCTGGATCACGAACGACAGCTCGCCGGCGCGCTTGCGCGGTGCGCCGCGTGTGCGGGCGGCGGCACCGCTGGGCTCGGGCGTGGCGCCGAAGTCGCGCATGCGGCGGTATTTGTCCAGCGCGGCGCTGGCCGTGCTGCGCTTGCGGGCCGCCGCGCCGGCCTTGCGCGCCGCCGGCGGCGAGCCCTTGCGGGCAGGCTTGCCGCTGCGCGCCGTCGTGCGCTTTGCCGCAGTGCGGCTGTCGCCGGAGTCCTGTCGCGTCGTCTTGGCCATGGCTGTCGCCGGTTGCGGAAAGATGCATCCAGCTTAGGCAGCACATGGCGCCGGCGAAATCGGCGCCAGTCCTACAGCGGCACAGGATGGCGCCGCGACGGCACGCGCACGGCAGCGCGTGCCGGCCGGCATGTGGTTCTTACCGGACGTTGTAATTCTGCCGCGCGTCTGCTCCCCCCTCCGCGCGCCCGCGGGCCGGCGCGGATGGGAACGCAATTTGCGATGCTTGTCTGCAATGCACTGTCGGTGATCAACCATTGCCACGCCCGGCGCCGTGCCGGGATCATCCCGAGGAGAAGCGGCAGATGAAACCCACCCTGAAGAAAATCGGCTCGCAGGTGATCGTGCTGACCGGCGCCACCAGTGGAGTGGGCCTGGTCACCGCGCGCAAGGCCGCCGCGCGGGGTGCGCGGCTGGTGCTGGTGGCGCGCAGCGAGGATTCGCTGCACAAGCTGGCCGAAGAGCTGCGCCAGCAGGGCGCCGAAGTCATCACTGTCGCTGCCGATGTGGGCCGGCACGAAGAGGTCGGCAAGGTCGCGCAGGCCGCGATCGAGCGCTTCGGTGGCTTCGACACATGGATCAACAATGCCGGCGTGACGATCTTCGGCCGCCACGGCGACGTGCCGCTGGAAGACCAGCGGCGGCTGTTCGACACCAACTACTGGGGCACCGTCCATGGCTCGCTGGCGGCGGCCGCGCACTTGCGCGAATGCGGCGGCGCCATCATCAACATGGGCAGCGAGGCCTCCGATGGGCCGCTGCCGCTGCAGAGCGCGTACGCGGCCTCGCAGCATGCGATCAAGGGCTTTACCGATTCGCTGCGGCTGGAGCTGGAACAGGAACAGGCGCCGGTCAGCATCACGCTGATCAAGCCCGCCGGCCTGGAAACGCCGCTGGCCATGCACGCCAAGAACTTCCTTGACGTCGAGCCGCGCCTGCCGCCACCGCTGTACGATCCGGCGCTGGCCGCCGATGCGATCCTGTTCGCCGCCGAGAACCCGCGCCGCGACCTGTTCGTCGGCGGGGCGGCCAAGGCTTTCTCCGCGGCGGCGTACCACACGCCGCATACCTTCGACCGCTTCATGCGCCGCTTCATGGGCCGTGCCCAGCAGACGCGCCACCCGGCCGGCCCGCTCGAGGACAACACACTGTACGGCAGCGGCAGCGGGCTGCAGGAGCGCAGCGGCACGCGCACCGCGCTGCAGTCGTGCCCCTATACGACCACGGCGCGGCATCCGGTGCTGGCCACCGCGCTGATCGTCGGCGCGTCCGCCGCGCTGGCGGCGGTGGTGCAGGCGCGCCGGGGGCGCTAGCCTTCCGCCCAGCCACACCGGAACCAGCGCGCCGCGTGGTGTGCGCCGTGGTCGCGGTCGGTGCCACGAACACCTATCATGGATCTGAATGCCCGCCGGCTGGCGGGCATTTGGCCGTGCCGCAGGCGTACCGCCTGCCGGCCATGGTGGCACGCCGGGCGCCCGCATCCGCCGTACTGCGCGTACTACGTATTGAATGGCCTGCCATGATCGTCCATTACCACGTAGGGTTTGTCCATGTCGGAGCCGCAAGCGACAAAAGGTGCCTGCGCGCCACATCTGGCAGAGGCGGGAGCCGTTCCCCCCGGGCGTGTCGGCCAGCCAACCGTTGAGCAATACCGGCGCCTGCTGGATGCGGTCGAGGACGTGGCGGTGTTCGAAACGGATGCAGAGGGCCTCATTGTGGCGTGGCCCGACTCCGCGCTCCGCGTATTCGGCTACCGCGCCGAAGACATCGCCGGCCGGCACTTCTCCTGCCTGCACCGCGCCGATGATGTCGCCGCCGGTTTGCCGCTGCAGTGGCAGCAGGCCGCGGCGCAGGCCGGCAGTGCCCGCGACCGGGGCTGGCGCGTGCGCCGGGACGGCAGCCAGTTGCAGGCCGCCTGTGTCATGCATGCGAGCGCCGGCGGCTTCGTGGTGGCTTGCCGCGATATCACCGTGCAGGAAGCCGCGTCCGATCACGCCCGCCTGGCCGAGTCGCGCCTGCAGCTGCTGGCCGACAACCTGCCCGGCACCGCGGTCTGCGAGCTGGACCTGGATGGCACCATCCGCAGCTGGAACGTCGGCGCGCAGGCCGTGACCGGATACACGGCGGCTGAGGCGGTCGGCAAGCCGCTGGCGCTCTTGTACACCGGGCCGGATGCCGCGGCCGGGCGCGACCGCGCGGCGCTGGAAGCCGCGCGCGCCTGCGGCCAGTGGGCCGGCGACGAGCGCCTGGCACGCCAGGATGGCGCGATCGTGCGCTGCCAGACCCGCATGGTGCTGGTGCGCGATGCCGCGGGTTGCCCGGCCGGGCTGCTCTGGACCGCGCGCGACATCAGCGACGCGCTGCGCCTGGAGCTGCTCGAATCCGGCAACCGGCGCCTGCAATCCTTCCTTGCCATCCTTGGGCACGAACTGCGCAACCCGCTGGCGCCGGTGCGCAATGC
The DNA here is from genome assembly GCF_051015765.1 of Cupriavidus sp. a3. NCBI lineage: Bacteria > Pseudomonadati > Pseudomonadota > Betaproteobacteria > Burkholderiales > Burkholderiaceae > Cupriavidus > Cupriavidus sp. a3. The sequence goes on from NZ_CP170644.1 coordinate 149,420, forward strand.
GGTCGAGGTGATCGCGCTGACGCCGGATGCCGATACCCGCATCCGCCATTGCGCCGCGATCATCGACCGGCAGTTGCGCCAGCTCGAGCGGCTGGTCAATGACCTGCTGGATGTCGGCCGCGTGACCGCGGGCAAGATGAAGATGGAGCTGACGCCTACGTCTTACAACGAAGTGGTCGGCAACAGCCTCGAGGCGATCCGGCCGGTGCTCGATGCCGCCGGCCAGCAGCTGGTAGCGGAGCTGCCCGCCGTCTCGCCGCACGTGCGCGCCGATGCCAACCGGCTGGGACAGGTGCTGTTCAACCTGCTCAGCAACGCCACCAAGTACACCCCGCGCGGCGGCACCGTGAGCGTGCGGGTCCACGTGGAGCCGGCGCGCGTGGTGACGACCGTCTCGGATACCGGCCGTGGCCTGCAGCGGGCGGCGCTGGACCGGATCTTCAACCTGTTCTCGCAGGAAAGCGAGGCCGGCAGCCGCAGCGGGCTCGGCGTCGGGCTGGCGCTGGCCAAGGCCGTGGTCGAAGCGCACGGCGGCGCGATCCAGGCCGACAGCGCCGGGCCGGGCAAGGGCAGCACCTTCACCGTGATCCTGCCGCGTGCCGGTGCGCCACGCCGCGAAGCGGCCGCACCGGCGCCGGGAACGCCGCCGCGGCGGCGCGTGCTGGTGGTCGACGACAATGCCGATTCCGCCGACAGCATGGCCGAACTGCTGATTATGCTCGGCCACGATGCGCGCGCGGCCCATGGCGGCTACCAGGCGCTGGCGCTGGCCGGCAGCTTCCGCCCCGACTGCGTGCTGCTGGACCTGGAGATGCCCGACATGTCGGGCTATGAAGTCCTGCAGGCGTTGCGCCAGACCTGCGGCGCGCAGGTGCGCTTCCTGGCGCTGACGGGGCGCGGCACCCCGGATGACCATCGGCGCAGCAAGCTGGCCGGCTTCCATGCGCACCTCACCAAGCCGCTGGCGATCGACGCGCTGTTGCGCGCGCTGGCCGATCCGGCCACCGGCGCTTCGCCGTCTCAGAGCGAGCGGTAGGCGTCCAGCCGGTTGTACAGCGTCTTGAGGCTGATGCCGAGCGCGCGCGCCGCCTGGCGCTTGTCGCCGTCGAAGCGCGCCAGCGTGGCCATGATGATCTCGCGCTGGGTATCGGCCAGCGTGGTGCCCACGCGCACGTTGACCACGCCGTCCACGGTGGTGGGCCGCGGCGGCTGCGTGGCCAGGTTGGGATTGCCGATCTCGACCACCTTGTCGGCGAGGATAAAGGCCCGGTAGACCGTGTTCTTCAGCTCGCGCACGTTGCCCGGCCAGTCATAGCGCACCAGCCGGTCAAGCGAAGCGGCCGAGAAGGCCTTGTCGCTGTGTTCCATCGCGTTGTATTCGGCGAGGAAGTGCCGCGCCAGCGGCACGATATCGTCCGGGCGCTCGCGCAGCGGCGGGATATGCAGCGGAAACACTGCCAGCCGGTACAGCAGGTCTTCGCGCAGCTGGCCGGTGCGCACGGCATCGACCGGATCGCGGTTGGTTGCGGCCAGGATGCGCACGTCGGTGACGATCGGCGTATCGCCGCCGACGCGGTGGAAGGTGCGGCTTTCCAGAACCCGCAACAATTTGATCTGCATCTCGAGCGGCATTTCGGTGACTTCGTCCAGGAACAGGGTGCCGCCCTGCGCCTGCTCGAAGTACCCCGCCTTCTGCTCGATCGCGCCGGTAAAACCGCCCTTCTCGTGCCCGAACAGCTCCGACTCGATCAGCGTCGGCTGGATCGCGCCGCAGTTGACGGCGATAAAGGGGCCGTTGCGCCGCGCGCTGCGCTCATGCACGGCGCGCGCCACCACTTCCTTGCCCGAGCCGCTTTCCCCCACCGCGAGCATGGTGACATCGGTCGGCGCCACCCGCTCCACCTGGGCCATCAGGCGCTGCATGGCCGGCGCGGTGCTTTCCCACAGCAGCGAGACCTGCGAGGGCACGGCCCGGCGCGGCGCGGCTTCCCCGGCCGCGGGGGAGAGGGGGGCCTGGCGGGCTGAGGCAGGGGCGGCGGCGCTGCGCCGAGGAGGCGTGGTGGTCACTGGCACGATCGAAGGCAGGGCTTGGCGAGCTTGTCGTGTGAGGGTGGGAAGTTCCTATGCTAGCCTTTGCCAGAGGGCCTTGCCATAGCCGCGCGGTCCCGCGCGGAAAGGTCCGACAGCGGTGTCAGACAGACACTGGCAACCTTGGCCCCAGGCCGGGCTTAGACTTTTATTACGCAGTGGACTGGCAGTATGCAGTCGGAACCGTGCCGCACCTGTCCTGAATTGCCCGGAATGCCTGCCTTGCCGCGCTTCGCATGGCGCGCGGCGGCGGCTGCGGTACCTGGCGCCGGGCCGGAATCCGGACAGGCGTTCTTTGCTGGTTCCGCAGAAGTTTCCATTAAGTCTCACTGACGGATCGTATGCCCCACATCCTGATTGTCGATGACGATGAAAACGCATGTGCCGCGCTGGCGGAGATCGTGGCCATGGAAGGTTTCACTTCCGCCACCGCCGGCAGCCTGCGCGAAGCCCGGCTGCAGTTCGGCTGGCACATGCCTGACGCGATCGTTGCCGACCTGCGCCTGCCCGACGGCAACGGCATGGAGCTGTTCGACGAGGTCGGCGCCTCCGGCGTCGAAGTGATCCTGACCACCGGCTATGCCAGCGTCGAAAGCGCGGTCGAGGCCCTGCGCGCCGGCGCTACCGACTACCTGGTCAAGCCGATCAACGTGGCGCGGCTGCAGACCGTGCTCAAGCGCCTGGCCACCACCGGCGAGCTGCGCGCCGAAATCCATTCGCTGCGCGGCGAACTGCGCCGCTACGGCCGCTTCGGCCGGCTGATGGGCAGCTCGGAGGTGATGCAGACGGTCTATGACCAGCTCGCGCGCGTGGCGCCCACCGAGGCCACGGTGCTGCTGATCGGCGAAAGCGGCACCGGCAAGGAGCTGGCCGCGCAGACCGTGCATGAGCTGTCGTCGCGGCGGCGCCAGCCCTTCCTCGCGGTCAATTGCGGTGCGATCTCGCCCACGCTGATCGAGAGCGAAATGTTTGGCCACGAGCGCGGCAGTTTTACCGGCGCCGACCGCCAGCACAAGGGCTACTTCGAGCGCGCCGACGGCGGCACGCTGTTTCTCGACGAAATCACCGAGATGCCGGCCGAGCTGCAGGTCAAGCTGCTGCGCGTGCTGGAGACCGGCACCTTCATGCGAGTGGGCACCAACCGCGAATGCCATGCCGACGTGCGCGTGCTGGCCGCCACCAACCGCAACCCGGAAGAGGCCGTGGCCGACGGCAAGCTGCGCGCCGACCTGTTCCACCGCCTCAACGTGTTCCCGGTGGAGCTACCGCCGCTGCGCGCGCGCGGCGACGACGTGATCCAGATCGCCAACCTGATGCTGGACCAGCTCAACGGCGAGCAGGGCACGCAGCGGCGCTTCGCCCCCAACGTGCTCGACAGCCTGCGCCTGCATGCCTGGCCGGGCAATGTGCGCGAACTGCGCAATTTCGTGCAGCGCGCCTTTATCATGGCCGACGAGGATCTCATCACCGAGGTGCAGGTGCCGCTGCAGGTGGCGGCCACGCAGGCCCCCGGCGCGGCGGTGGTGTCGGTGCCGGTAGGCATGTCGCTGGCCGACGCCGACCGCCAGCTGATCTTCGCCACGCTGGAGCAATGCGCCGGCGTCAAGAAGCATGCTGCCGAGATCCTCGGCATCAGCCTGAAGACTTTGTACAACCGGCTGGAAGATTATGCCGCCCGCGGGGAGCTGCCCGAGTGGCTGCGCGCCTCGCGCAATGACACGGGATCGTCCGCGACCGGTTGACTGGCCTGGGACGCCATGTGGGCTGGCCTCCCGGCGCTGCGCGCAGCACGTTTCTTGCTTCTACGCCAAGTAGCCAACCTGGCCGCCCAGACGCCAATCCGACCATGACGCAACCGCAGCCGCCGTCCAACCTGCCGGACGTTTCTGACGATCAAGCCACGGATGTGGCTGCCGGCGCGGACACCGCCGAAACGGCCGCGGTGCGCGCGGTGCAGGAAGTCAGCACGCTGATCGAGCAGTCGGCCCATGACCTTCGTTCATCGCTCAATGCCATCCAGAGCTGGGCCTACGTGCTGGACCGCGCCTTCGATGCGGCGCCGGCCCCGGCGCAGCGCGCGCTCGACGGGATTCGCGCCGGCACCCAGCAGCAGCTGGCGCTGATCGAGGAAATGGAGGAATCGGTGCGACTGCTGGCCGACGAGCGCCCGCCGAGCTGGCAACGCATCGACCTGCTCGACGCCGCCGCGCAGGCCATTGCCGACCGCCGTCCGGCCGCCGAGGCGCGAGGGGTGCTGCTGGCCCCCGTCACCACCGACGGCGCGGGGGATGGCGCGTATGGCATCGACGGCGATGCGAACCGCCTCGTCCCGTTGCTGCGGCACCTGCTGGTGCATTGCATCTGGCGCGCGCCGGCGGGCGGCTCGGTGGCCATGCATCTGTTCGGCGAGCCTGCCCACGTGAAGCTGCGCATCGCCGAGAGCCCGCCGCTGGACCAGCAGCGCAGCGCCAGCCGGCTGGCGGCACTGACCGACTTCTTCGGCCGTCGCGCCGCGCCCGACGGTGGCAGCCAGGCGCGGCAAAGCACTGCGCTGCTGCTCACGCGGCGCATGGTCGAGATGCATGGCGCCCTGCTCAGCGCCGAAGGCGATGGCTGCGACGCGGACAAGATCAGCGTCTGCATCGCCGTCAGGTTCCCGCGCCAGCCACGTACGGCGTGACATCGCGCGCTGCGCGCCCAGCTTCCATCCTTTGCTTGACGATGTAGTTTTTACCGGCAGGTCTGTCGCGCAGCGCATTGGCCGAGCGCCGGTGGCGTGTCCGGCGTGGCGCCTGGCGGGCATGTAGCGCGCGTCGGTCAGGCCCGGGCGGTCTGGCCCGGCCTTTGCATGGGTCAGTCACCCAACCAAGGAGGGAACAACCATGCCTAACGCCAGCCGCAAGTCCGACAAGGCCGCGCAGGTTGCCCGCAAGCCGTCCGGCGCGAAATCCTCGGCATCCACCGCAAGATCCTCGGCCAAGCCTGGCGCGCGATCGGCCGCCAAGCCGGCTGCAAAGACTGCGACCAGGGCCGCGGCAAAACCAGCGGCCAAGCCGGCAGCCAAGCCGGCCAAGCCAGCCGCCAAGCCTGCTGCAAAGACCGCTGCCAAGACCGCTGCCAAGACCGCTACCAAGACCGCTACCAAGACCGCTACCAAGACCGCGGCCCGCCCTGCAGCCAAGGCCGCCGCGAAGGCTGACAAGCCGCAGGCGATGCGCGCCAGCGCCGCTTCCGACAAGCCCCAGCGCGGCAAGGAGGCCAGGACGTACCAGGCCGCCGTCGACGACTCCCTGGAGATGACCTTCCCGGCCAGCGACCCGATCTCGCCGAGCGCCGCCATGCACGCCGAAAGGAAGACGCAGACCGCGCGCGACGACGTCGACTGGAAGCTCAAGCGCGGCAGCGCGCAGCAGCCCGTCGGGGCCAAGCCCGCGGGTCAGCGCAAGGGCAGCATGCGCGGCCGCTAGCGTAGCCAATGCGCGATTCCGATCAACAAGACATGGAGCCAGCATGACCGCTATCGTCGCAGGTCGATTCGACAGCTTCAGTACCGCCGAATCCGTCGCCAGCCGCCTCAAGGCACGCGGTTTCGCGGACCAGGACCTTAGCCTGTTCTACGTCAATCCGCCCGGGCAGCACGCTGCCTACGCGGTGGGCGGCGACCACGCGGCCGATGCCGGCGCGCGCAAGTCCGGCGCCGGTGCCATTGCCGGTGTAGTGATCGGCGCCGCGGCCGGCGCTGCCGTGGGTGCGATGCTGGTGTCGGCGCTGGCCGCTGTACCGCCGGTATCGATCCTGGTGCTGGTAATTGCCGTGGGCCTGGGCGCGTACCTCGGTTCGCTCGCGGGCGCGCTGGCGCTGGCGCGCGACGGGCGCCGCAATCCGGTGACCGGCCAGCCGCCGGTGCGCAACGCCGGCGTGCTGCTGGCCGCGCACGTTTCCAGCGGCGACACCGCCGCGGTCGCGGACCTGCTGCGCCGGGAAGGCGCCAAGGACGTGGAGCGTGCGGACGGGCAATGGGTCGATGGCCGCTGGGTGGATTTCGACCCGCTGGTGCCGCCGGTGCCGGCAGACGGGCGACGCCAGGCACCGGGCAGCCGGCCCCGCGCGGAATGATTTTTTTGCAGCGACTTGTTGCAGCCAACCCGAAACGGAGGTGTCCATGACCCAAGTCCAACCTGAATCCCCTGGCGAACAGCCGCGCGGCGCATCGATCGTCGGCGGCATCGACCGCAATTCCCCGGGCCCGGGCCCGTTCGTGATGGCCGCCGATACGCTCGAGGGCAACAAGGTGGTCGACCCGGCGGGCGACGACATCGGAACCATCGATCACATCATGATCGATGTCCTTGGCGGCCGGGTCGCGTATGCGGTGCTGGCCATGGGCGGCTTTCTCGGCATCGGCGAAAAGCTCTTTGCCTTGCCGTGGTCCGCGCTGACGCTGGACACGCGCCGCAAGTGCTTCGTGCTCGGCGTCGAGAAAGATCGTCTCAAGGCCGCACCCGGGTTTGACAAGGACCACTGGCCGAGCATGGCCGATTCGCAGTGGGCCACCAGCATCCACCAGTACTACGGCATTTCGCCGTATTGGGAAGCGGACCGCTACGATCCGTGGGGCTGAGCAAGGGAGACAGCGCTGTGAGCCAGTGAGCGATGAACGAGGCGCCGGATCCGATCCGGCGCTTCTATTTTTTGGGGAGTCAGACCTTGTGGTTGATCTGCCCATACGGGCGCTGCGATGGGTCGGCTTGCATGCCGCTGTCTTCGGGCTGCGCCGGCGCCTCCGGTGGCGGTTCATGACGCAGCGACAGCGCGTTGTGCACGCCGAGCACCCCGGCGCTGACGGCCGCGGCTTTTTCGATGCGCTGCGCGGTGTCGGCGTCCTCCACGCAGCCCCGCACGGTGACCCGGCGATCCGAGACTTCGAGCGTCACGCCGTCGGGAAAGCGGCCGTCGCATGCCGCGGCGATCTCGGCGCGCACCGCCACGCGCAGCGCTTCGTCGTCGGCGGCGGATGGGGAAGGGGCGTTCTCGTTCATTTCGGCTCCTCGACAGATAAACCCTGTCCGGCGCAAGAACCATTCCCGCGCAAGCTGCCAGCGGCATGCGCGCCGCGCGCGGCGGAAACGCAAGCCGTGTGCCGCGGATTGCCAGGCAAGTGCTGCGCGCGTTGTAGGACTGCGCCCGCTGCACATCGGCCCCATGCCCTCCATACAATGAAATCAGCATGCCGCGGCGCCGGCGCACCGCGCGAACGAGCAAGGCGCAACAGAGGAGCGCAACGATGAGCAAGTCCAGCCCGAACCTGCCGCGCGTCAATCATCAGCCAGCGTCTAGGCGTGACAGCGTATTGCACGCGTTTGACCGCTTCGCGGGTGGTGCCACGCGCCGAGCCGGCTCTCCCACTGCATTTGTGCTCGCGCTCGGCGTGGTGGCCGCCTGGGCCATCACCGGGCCCATGTTCGGGTTCTCCGAGACCTGGCAGCTGGTCATCAACACCGGCACCACCATCGTCACCTTCCTGATGGTGTTCCTGATCCAGCAGAGCCAGAACAAGGACGCCGTCGCGGTCCACCTCAAGCTCAACGAGCTGCTGGCCTCGCACCGCGAAGCCAGCAACATGCTGGTCTCGATCGAAGACCTCGACGAGGAAGAGTTGCGGCAGCTGGTGAACTTCTACCGCCACCTGGCCGAGCTGGCCGATAAGGAAAACGGGCTCAAGATGAGCCATTCGCTGGACGAGGCGCGCGAGAACCACGCGGCCAAGCAGCAGGCCCGCGCCTCGCGGCAGTACCGCCCGAAGGACGGCGGCAGCGGCGCCGATGCGCATGCCATTGCCGACGCCAGTCCATAAGCCGCTCTACCGGGCAGCGGCACGCATGCCGTTTGCCGCGGTAGTCGTCAACTTGTCGCGCCAACCAGGTCATCGAGCAAGGAGCCACCCCGTGTCCGATCCGAACAAGGCAAGCAAGCGCAAGCAGATGGAAGCGGCCGGCGCTGCGTCCCGCACGGTCATGGTGTACGGCTGCGACTCGCTGGGGCAGCCGGACAGCCACCTTGGCACCACCATGGCCAATATCGCGCGCAAGGTGGCCGAGATCGCGGGGATCGGCTACGCCGGCACCTATGATGAAACCGCGCCCGGCCAGCCGCGGCCCTACCTGGTGCCGGCGCAGACGCTGGTCGGGCAGGACCTTGCCGCGCGCCTTGGCGTGCAGGGAAAGGGCGACCTGTTCGGCGGCGTGGTGCCGTACGCGTTCGTCGCCACCAAGGCGATCACGCACGGCCTGGTCGAGCCGGGCGCGGCTGCGCCCGAAGGATGGAGCGACGCTTTCGTGCAGCGTGTGGTCGGCGCCACCCTGCCGGGCTTTACTGCGTTCACCCTTGCCGATGCGCGCACCGCCGGCACGCGCCTGCTGGCACTGGGTCCGGTGCGGCTGAAGGAGCCATGCGGCATCGGCGGGCTGGGCCAGTGCGTGGTCGACAGCGCGCGCGCGCTGGACGAAGCGCTTGCCGCCATGCCCGCTGCGGTGGTGGAGGCCCACGGCATCGTGGTGGAACGCGACCTCGACGCGCCGCAGACCTATAGCGTCGGCCAGGTGGAATTGGCCGGGCTGCGCGCCAGCTATTGCGGCACGCAGGGTCTGACGCAGAACAACCGTGGCCAGAAGGTCTACGGCGGCTCGACGCTGACGGTGGTGCGCGGCGGTTTCGACACGCTGCTGGAGCAGCCGTTCGACGCACGGACGCTGGCCGCGGTGCGCGCGGCGATGGTGTACCACGATGCCGCGCTGTCCTGCTATGGCGGCATGGTGCTGACCCGCTGCAACTACGACGTGGCCTTCGGCCCGGCCGCTGGTCCCGACGCCGACCGCGAGCAGGTGCTCGGCGGCGTGCTCGAGCAGTCGTGGCGCGTAGGCGGTGCCACCGGTGCCGAGCTGGCGGCACTGGAGGCGCTGCGCAACGATCCGGACCGCGCCCGCGTGGTCGCATCCACGCGCGAGGTGTATGGCGCCAACGTGCGGGTGCCCGCCGGCGCCGTGATCTATTTCCAGGGAGAGGACCGCCACGTCGGCCCCCTGACCAAGTACGCAAGGCTGGAGCCCGATTCCCATGGCAACCCATGAAGAACTGCTGCAGATCCAGAGCGAGGGCGGCACCATTGCCGGCACCCTCATCAGTCCGGAGACGAAGTTGCCGGGCGTGCTGTTCGTGCACGGCTGGGGCGGCAGCCAGCAGCAATACCTGGCGCGCGCGCGCAAGGTTGCGGGGCTGGGCTGCGTCTGCCTGACCTTCGACCTGACCGGCCACGCCGGCACCAGGTCGCAATACGAGACCGTCACCCGCATGCGCAACCTGGCCGATGTGGTCGCCGCGTACGACACGCTGGTACGGCAGCCGGAAGTCGATCGCAACGCCATCGCGGTGGTGGGCAGCAGCTACGGCGGCTACCTGGCGGCGCTGCTGAGCGCGATGCGCCCGGTGCGCTGGATGGGTTTCCGCGCGCCGGCGCTGTACATGGATTCCGGCTGGGAACTGCCCAAGCGCCAGCTGCACCGCGAACAGGATCTGGTGGCGTACCGGCGCAGCGTGGTCGCGCCCGAAGACAACCGCGCCGTGCGCGCCTGCGCGGAATTCGGCGGCGACGTGCTGGTGATCGAATCCGAGCACGACCAGGTGGTTCCGCACGCCGCGGTGATGAGCTATGTCGACGCCTGCGTGCATGCCAACTCGATGACCTACCGCGTGATCAAGGGCGCCGACCATGGGCTGACCGAGGAGGAGAGCCAGCGCGCGTACAGCAGCCTGCTGGTCAACTGGCTGCGCGAGATGATCACCGTGGCGCGCGCCGGCCCGGTCAGCGCCGACAGTGCCTTGCAGCCCAAGCCGCCACGCGCGGCGCCGGAGCCCGACGGCGATGCTGCCGGCATGGGCGGGGAGCTGCCCTCGTCAGCCCCGGCCAGTGCCGGATAGTGCCCGGATAGTGCCCGGATAATGCCCGGATAGTGCCGGCCCCGGAACGCAACGCGCATGGACAGCATCCTCACCGCCACCGAGCCCGCCGCGACGCTTGACGCCGTGCTGCGCGATGCCGGCCTGCGCTATGTCGACGACAGCAGCCCTGGCATTACCCGGTGCCGCCAGGGCAGCGGCTTCAGCTATATCGATCCCGATGGCGAACGCGTGCGCGACGCAACCACGCTGGCCCGCATTGCCGCGCTGGCCATCCCTCCGGCGTACGAGTCGGTGTGGATCTGCCCGGATGCGCGCGGCCACCTGCAGGCCACGGGGCGAGACGCGCGCGGGCGCAAGCAGTACGTCTACCACCCCGAATGGGCGGCACTGCGCGATTCAGACAAGTACGCGCGCCTGCCAGCCTTCGGCGCGGTGCTGCCACGGCTGCGCGCCCGTGCCGCGCGCGACCTGGGCCGCAACGGCATGCCGCGTGAAAAGGTCGTGGCGGCGGTGGTGGTGCTGCTCGATGCCACGCTGGTGCGGGTGGGCTCGCCGCGCTACGCGCAGCAGAACCGCACTTATGGCCTGACCACGCTGCGGCGCCGGCATGTGACCGTGCGCGGCAGCCGGCTGCGCTTCCAGTTCACCGGCAAGAGCGGCATCACCCACGACGTCTCGGTCAACGACCCGCGCCTGGCGCGCGTCGTGCGCAACTGCGCCGACCTGCCGGGCCAGCGGCTGTTCAAGTACCGCGACAGCGACGGCGAGATCCGCGAGATCGGCTCGGCCGACGTGAATGCCTACCTGAAGGAGGCGACGGGCGGCGAATTCACCGCCAAGGATTTCCGCACCTGGGCCGGCAGCGTGCATGCGCTGGCAATCCTGCGCAAGCTGCCGGAAGCCGCCAGCGAAACCGCGCGCAAGAAGGCCGTGGCCGACGCGATCCGGGAGGTGGCGCGACAGCTGCGCAATACCATGGCGGTTTGCCGCAAGTGCTATGTGCATCCCGGCGTCATCGAGGCTTACCTGTGCGGTGTGCTCGAAGCCGGCGGAAAGGCGCCGACGGTGGCCAGGCTGCGCGCTGACGAAGCCCGCTTGCTGCATTTGCTGCAAGCGGTGCGGCGCGATGACTGAGCGGCCAATTGCCGGGCATCGGGCCGGCCGTCGGGCCGGGGCGTCAGCCGCCACCGGGCTTCAGCACCGCAGCGGACCGATATAGCCGGGCAGTTCGCGCGCACCCGCGGCATGCGCCAGGCGGAACGCGCGCGTCAGGGCGTCGGCGAAGTGATGCGCCGTGTCGAACGGACCCGGCACATTGCGGCGGAAATAATCGGCCCAGCGGAAATCCGGGTAGGCGGTCTTGACCTTGCGATAGCCCCCGGCGAGCTGCACGAATGCTTCAAGACTGCGGTAGGGGTCGTCGCGCATGTCGTGGACGGCCACGGGCAGCTCGGTCAGCGGCCGGCGGCGGCCGTGCTCGTCATAGGGGTGGACCAGGTGGTTGGTGACCATGTAGCGCCAGAACGCCGGCACGTCGAGGTCGCTGACATCGGCGCGGACAATGCCGGGCACGTGGCTCAGGCCGAGGTCGTGCCAGGCGCGCACCCAGTGGTGATGGTCGACCACGTAGAGGCCCTGTTCCGGCCCGATTATCAGGTGGACGCGGTGCCGGTCCAGGAACGCTGCGCGGTGCTCGGGCGGCACGCGGCGCGTTGCGTGGACCTTTTGCGCGACGTGGTAGCCGCCGACAGTGATCTGGGTCGGGTGCAGCGCGTCCAGGGGCACCATCAGCTTGGCACCACGACGAAGTTTGCGGGGATGGCGTGGCATATCGGCGCGGCGCGGCCAGGCGCTTCTTAGACGCGCCGCGCCGGATGACTGGCGCTCAGCTCTTGTTCAGCGTGCGCTCCGGCGACGTGCCGGTATCCGCCGCGCTGCCGGCAGTGTCTTCGCCACCAACCTCGGAGCCCGCGGCCCATGCCGAGCCCTGGCCGCCTTGCCCGCGTTCCACGCGCAGCCGGTTGTCGACCTCGGTCACGCCGAACACCGCATCGGCGATTTCCTCGATGACATACTTCTCGCGGCGCTCGCGCACGGTGCCGTCCAGCGTGACCACGCCGTTGGCGACTTCCACGCTGACTTCGCCGACATCGATGTAGGGATTCATGGCGAGGCGCTCGCAGACGTCCTCGCGCACCCGCTCATCCGAGCGGCGGTAGCCCTTGGGGCCGGTCATGCGCCTGCCGGCTTGCTGGCTGCGCTGGCTCCATCCCTGCGCGGCCGCCTGCTGGCCAAAGGCCCGGCTGCGGCGATAGCCGTAGTCGTCCGGGTAGACCCGCTGCCCGCCGCTGAATGACTGGCCGCCGCTGGCGGAATCGCCATAGTAGCCGCTGCCATAGCTCGGCTCGCCGCCGCGCTGGCCGCGGTCGCGCTCCATGCCTTCGCGCCAGTGCATGGCGCGGCCGCCGCGCTCGCCACGTTGGCCCCGCTCATCGCGCTCATCGCGCTCATCGCGCTCGCCGCCACGGCCGCGCGGCCCGAAGCGGTCTTCGTCGCGGTAACCATAGCCCGATTCGCGCTCCTGGGCGTGATAGCCGCTGTCTTGCGCCGACGGACGGTAGCCGCCGTAGCCGCTGCTGTAAGGATGGCCGGTGCCGCCGGCATCCGATGCGCCATAGCCCGGCTGGCCCCAGCTGCCGCGGCCCTGGCCGGAGGGCGTGTCCTGCTGGTACCACGGACCGCCGTGGCGCGCGGATTCGCTGCCGCGGCGTTCATCGTCACGTTCGTTGCCGTACTGGCCACCCGAGCGGCCGCGGCTTTCGCCGCGCCACTCGCCGCGGCCCTCGCGCTCGTCACTGCGCTCGTCACCGCGCCAGTCTTCGCCCCATTCCTGGCCCCAGTCTTCCGAGCCGCTGCCCCGGCTCTCGTCGCGCCGGCCCGCTTGCTGGCGCTGGCCCTGATTTCCGCCGCGGCTGCCGCGGTCGTTGCGGAAGTTGAACATTGCTTGCCTCCTGGCTGAATGGTCCGGCTGGGCCGTTGCCTGCGCAAAGCTGGCTGCGGCGCCGGGCCGTTGAAGTGCGGTGGTTTCCGCAGGGTTTCCGCAGGGGAAAGCCGCAAAATCCGTGCCCCTTCGCTGCCGCGCCCGCACGCCGCCGCGGGCGTGGCACCGCTGTAAGGATTGCCGGGCGATGTAACGGTTACGGGCGGCTGCGACGTCACCGCAGTTGGCGCGGCGCGCTGCGGGGGCAGCATGCCGGGTGCCTCCCAGCGGCATGGAACTTGCGCGGCACGCGCAAGGGCCAGCGCGCCCTCCACAGACAGGAGTCAGCCATGTCCACACCGAAGAGCGTCCCACCCCAGCACCAGGACCGCCAACCCGGGCTGGAAGCGCCCATGCGGCCGCAGCCGGACAGCGGCGCGGACGACTACGTCGGCAGCGGCCGCCTGCAAGGGCGCGTGGCGCTGATCACCGGCGGCGACAGCGGCATCGGCCGCGCCATAGCGGTGGCTTTTGCGCGCGAAGGCGCTGACGTTGTCATTGCCTACCTCGACGAGCATGCCGACGCCCGCGAAGCCGTCGAACTGGTCGAAGCCTCCGGACGCAAGTGCCTCGCCGTCGCGGGCGATCTTGCCGACCGCAGCCATGCCGAGGGGGTTGCGCGCCAGACGCTGCAGCAATTCGGCAAGCTCGATATCCTGGTCAACAACGCCGCCGAGCAGCATCCCGAGAAGTCCCTGGAAGACGTCGAAGAAAGCCAGGTCGAGGCCACCTTCCGCACCAATGTCTTTGCGATGTTTCACCTGACGCGCGCAGTGCTGCCGCACATGAAGGCGGGCGCGTCGATCCTGAACACCACGTCGGTGACTGCGTATCGCGGCAGCAAGCATCTGCTCGACTACTCCGCGACCAAGGGCGCGATCGTGTCGTTCACGCGCTCGCTCGCGCTGCAGGTGGTTGAACGCGGCATCCGCGTCAATGGTGTTGCGCCGGGCCCGATCTGGACCCCGCTGATCCCGTCCACCTTTACAGCGGAGGAAGTCGCCGAGTTCGGCAAGAAGACGCCGATGGGCCGGCCGGGGCAGCCATTCGAAGTGGCGGCGGGCTTCGTGTTCCTGGCCTCGGATGCGGCCAGCTATATCACGGGGCAGATCCTGCACATCAACGGCGGCGAGGTCGTCAACGGCTGAACCAGCCGCGCATGTAGTTCGGGCGCTGCGCTTGCAAAAATTGCACGTGCCGCGCGCCGCCTCGGCCGCCAGCGTGCAGGTCCGGCGCGGGCGTGGCTCTTGCAAGCGGCGAAACTACCGCATCCATTCATCGATACAGGGAGCCACCATGTCACCGATCGTAGCGGGTCGCTTCGACTCCATCGCCAGCGCCGAAGAGGCGGCGCGGATCCTGTTCGCGCGGGGTTTTTCGGTATGGGACGTTTCCATCATGTCGGTACGGCCGCAAGGCGAGGTGCAGGCCGGGACGCAAGCCGAGACCCACACCGACAATAGCGCCGGCAACGTGATGCTGGCCGCCTGCGTCGGCAATGGGCTGTCGTCGGTTGCGGTGGACGTGCTGCGCGAAGCCGGCGCGAGCCACCTCGAGCGTGCGCAGGGCTGCTGGGAATGCGGGCAGTGGACCGACTTCGACCCGAACGTGCACGGCGAGCCGGTGCAGGACGTTGAAGGCGAATACTGGCCACGGCCGCTGGCACGGGAGTCGGTCGCCGAGCAGTCCACCGGCAACGAAGACCCGGGCAGCGAGCTGGAGCATTTCGTCAACCAGAAGCGTGCCGAACACGACTGAGCGGCGCGACCGCGCCATTCCCCGGAACGGCAACGCCATTGCCGAACTCGCGCGCCTGCGCCCTACGCAACTCACGCTGGGCTATGCCCACGTCAGCCAAAAAAAAGAAGTCACGCAGCGCCACGCGGATCGCAACGACGGCGAGGCGCTGCGGCGCTTCATGCGCAGGCACCGCATCAAGACCATTGCGGGCCCCGGCGGCAGCCTCTATATCGTCGATCATCATCACTGGGCGCGCGCCTGGCTGGAGCTGGGATACCAATGGGGGCCGGTGCGCATCCTGCGCGACCTGAGCGCACTGAGTCCGTCCGCGTTCTGGAAGCGCATGCGCCAGCTCAACCACGTCCATCCATATGACGAGCACGGCGAGCTACACGGCCCCAGGGCGCTGCCGCCCACGGTGATGGGGATGCTCGACGACCCGTACCGCAGCCTGGCGGCATTTGCGCGCATGGCGGGCGCCTACCGCAAGCCGGGCAATGCCTATGGGGATTTCCGCTGGGCCGGCTTCCTGCGCGAGCGCGTGGTGCAGGATCATGACAGCATCGCCGGCTTCGGACTGGCGCTGGCCGAATCGATCAGGCTAGCGCGCAGTTCCCAGGCCAGGGAGCTGCCAGGATTTTGCGGCGGACCTGCAAACAGCAAGAAAGGGAAAGGCTGAAACGGCGCGGCGAGGGAGCGCTGAGATTCGCGCCCGTGGCGCGTCGTCCCCGCGCGAGCGGGAACGACGGGGTGCGTGAACGCGTCAGCGTTCCGATTTGTGCTTTGGCAGCTTCTTGGTCTTGGTCGATGCCATCTTGTCGAGTTCTTTCTCGCTCATCGACTTGTACATCGAACGCGAAGCGCCCTTCAGCGATCCGGCCTTGGTTTCCCCGCGCTTGGCGGAGAGCGCCGCTCCAGCGGCCTGCTGTTGCGCCTTCGATTTGGCTGGCATGTCAGTCTCCTGGATAGGGTGAAGGAAAAACGGGCGATGCGGCAGACAGGCCCGGCGTGAGCAGCGATGCCGCTCATGCCGGGCCTGCCTGCCGCCGTTGCCCGCTGGACGGCCGGGACGCTATATCCGGCCGAGAACCACGAGCAGCAGCACAATCAGGACGATCAAGCCCAGGCCGCCGCTTGGCCAGTAGCCCCAGCCGGAACTGTACGGCCAGGCCGGCAGGGCGCCGACCAGCAGCAGGACAAGAATGATCAGAAGAATAGTGCCGATTCCCATGGCGTGCTCCTTGTTCGTGGATCGGGGAAGCCGGGGGCTTCCGTACCGAAGCGGCCCGCGCATCTGAAAGGCCACTGCTCAAGGTTCAGCCTACGTCAAGGCTCGCCTGCGTCCCCCCGGGCAGGGACTGATAACGGTGTAGGAATCGGACGACGCCGTGCGCGATGCGCCTTTGGCGCGCTGCACACGGCTCGTGCAGCACATTGGCGCCGTTGTGGCCGCGCGCTCAGCCCGCTTCGGTCAGGCCGTGCTCGACCGCGTAGACTGCCACCTGCACGCGGCTGGCGAGGTTGAGCTTCTTCAGGATGTTCTGCACGTGGATCTTCACCGTGCTTTCGGCCACGCCGAGATCGCGCGCGATCTCCTTGTTGCTTTCGCCGCGTGCCAGCCCCTGCACGATCTCGCGCTCGCGCGCGGTCAGGCGCGGCGCGTCGTCGTGGCGCGCCGCGCCGGCGGGAGTCGGCGTGCGGAACTGCGCCACCAGCTTGGCCGTCATGCTGTCGGAGATCACCGGCTCGCCCGCGGCGGCGCGGCGGATGCCGGCGATCAGCGCCTCGGTCTCGATGTTCTTGATCAGGTAGCCGCGCGCACCGCTGCGCAGCGCGGCGGCCAGCTCCTCGGCCTCTTCGGACACGGTCAGCACGATCACCGCGGTCTGCGGCAGGTCTTCCACCAGCAGCTGCAGCGCCTCCAGCCCGGACAGGCCGGGCATGTTGAGGTCCAGCAGGATCACGTCGGGGCGATGCTGCTTGGCGCGCTTGATGCCCTCCACGCCGTCGGCGGCTTCGTCGACGATCTCGAAGTCGGTCTGTCGCTGCAGCAGCGCGCGGATGCCGGAGCGGAACAGGGTATGGTCGTCGATCAGCAGGATGCGGATGGTCATGGCTGGGTCTCTGTGTTCTGTGGGGCGCGGCGCGGCAGCACCAGTTCGATGCGCACGCCACGGCCGGGGGCCGCCTGCACATGCAGCTGGGCGCCCAGGCGCGCGGCGCGCTCGCGCATGATGTTCAGGCCGATATGCGCGTCGGCGCGCGTGGCGGGTTCGGCAGGATCGAAGCCTTCGCCGTCGTCCTCAACCACCAGGCGGAAGTCGCGGCCGTGGCTGAGCGCCACCGTCACGTGCGCGGCCAGCGCATGCTTGCGCACGTTGGAGAGCGCTTCCTGCAGGATGAAGAGCACCTGCAGCTGCTGTTCCGGCGCCAGCGGCCGGCCGCCGGCGCCGTTGCCGTCGGCATGCTCGTCGATGGTGAGCGTGGCTTCGGTGCGGCACTGGCGGCGGAAGCGCGCCACGGTGTCTTCCACTGCCGGGCGCAGTTCGCCGCCGCCCAGGCGCGAGCGGAAATTGTTGAGCAGCTCGCGCACGTCCTGGTAGCTCTCCTCCACGCCGTGGCGCAGCATCGGCACGATCTCGCGGGTCTCGGCGAGGTCGTCGCGCGCGACCGCGTCGTCAAGCAGTTGCACCTGCAGGTTCAGGTAGTTCAGCCCCTGCGCAATGCTGTCGTGCAGGCCCTGCGCCACCAGATTGCGTTCTTCCACCACCGCCAGCTGGCGCGCCGTCGCCGACAGCCGCAAGTGCTCCAGCGCCGTGCCCAGGTGCTGGCCCAGTGTTTCGAGCAGTTGCCGGTCGGAGGCGGGCAGCGCGCGCGGGGCGCGGAAATGCAGTGCGAACACGCCGGTGGCGCCGCGCTGGCTTTCGATGCGGAAGGCCGCCAGCGCGCGGAAGCCGTTGCGCGCGCACGGCGTGCCGTCCTCCATGGCCGTGGCGCCCTGCCTGCCGTCCTGCATGCCGCGCAGGTCGGTGATGGTAATCACGGCCTCGCGCGTCGCGTCGCCGCAGTGGCAGGCATCGGCGGCGGCGCACGACGCGGCCTCGGCCAGCGCCGCGGGCAGGCCCGCGCTGGCCAGCAGGTGCATGCGGTTGTGGCGTGGGTCGAGCACGCGCACGCTGCCGCCCTCGGCGTCGAACTGGCGCATCACGCGCGCCAGGAAGCCGCGCGCCATGGTGTCGGCGTCGCGGGCCTGGTTCAGGAACGCCGCCATGTCGTACAGCTCCTCCAGGTCGCGGTTCTGGCGTTCCAGCTCGGCGGTCTTCTGCGCCACGCGAGTCTCCAGGTCGTGATACAGGCTTTGCAGTTCGCCGGCCATGCGGTTGAAGCCTTCGCTGAGGGTGCCGAACTCGTCGCGCGTCTCCACCGGCAGGCGCAGCGAGAACTCGCGCGCGGCCATGCGCCGCAGGCCGTCCTGCAGCCGCAGCACCGGCAGGATGATCCACAGGTAGAGCAGGTAGATCACGGCCACGGTGCCCACGCAGGCCATCAGCGCCAGCGCCGTCTGCGACAGCCGCAGCAGGTCGGTCTTGCGCGCGCTGTCGTGCTCGATCATGCCGACCAGCTTGTCGGCCTGCGCCACGAAGCCCGGCAGCGCGGCGATATAGCGCGCCGGCGCGGTGCTGTCGGTGCCGGCCATGGCGATCGGGCGCAGCTGGGTGTGCCAGTCCTGCGTCACGCGCGCGAGCTGGGCGTGGATGGCGGGTTCGTCGGGCAGGAACAGCGGGCGCGACGGGTTGCCGCGGCGCAGCTGCGCCAGCGTGCCGTCCAGCGCCTGCACCTGCATCGCCAGCGCATTGCCGCGCTGCGCGTGCGCCAGCGTCAGCTCGATCGCGACCCGGTTGGCGCGCATGCGCAGGCTGCCGGCGTCATTGATGGCGGCGCCGGCGCCTTCGAGCTTCCAGGACAGCCACAGCGTGCCGGAGATCATGCCGAGGACGACCAGCAGAACGGCCAGCGACAGCGAGATGATGCGCGTGGAAAGGCGGTGGCGCAGCGGGGTGGCGGCCTGCGCTTCGGCCGGGGGATCGGCCGGGGGATCGGCCGATAGATCGGTGTAAGGCATGGTTCGGTATCGGGGGCTACCTGTCAGGGGAACGCCGGCGTACTGTCAGTCGCGTCAGTCGCGCGCGCGTCTCGAAGGCAATTCTCCACGTGACAGGCGCTGCACTACCTGCGCCAGATCAACAAAACGCGAGGTCGGCCAATTCGCATGTGCGCCCGGGATCGCATTGCTCGTCCGCAGTCAAGCGTGATGGCGATGAATACGACGCTACAGCATGTCACGTTGTGATATATCGACACGCCAGTCCCCTTACACCGGCTATTGGCGCCCGACTTATTCCCGATCAAATCCCCACGCCGGGCCGCGCCCTAGCATCCGGTCAATACCGGTCCGGAGAATCCACACCATGTCTGATGGCATCGACACCCTGGTGCAGCAGCACCGCAGTTGCGACGCCGCGCTGGCACGCCTGGAAGGCGCGCTGCGCGAAGCCGGCTGGACAGGGGCCGCCGCGGCCTTCGCCGAGCTGGAGACCGCGCTGGCCGGCAATTTCGGCGCGGAAGAGGCACGGCTGTTCCCCGCCTTCGAGCAGGCCACCGGCATGGCCGGCGGCCCGACCGCCGTGATGCGACAAGAACACGACGAAGTGCGCGCGCTGGTGGACAACGTGCGCGAATGGCTGTCGCTGCGCGACGCCAATGCGCTCGCGGCCGAGACCGACACGCTGGTGGTGCTGCTGCAGCAGCACAACATCAAGGAAGAGAATGTGCTGTTCCCGATGTGCCGCGCGCACGTGCCGCGGCTCGACGCCGTGCTCGACGGCATTGCCTAGCGCTGGCGAGGCAGGGCAACCCAGATGAAGGCCGCCAACCTCGATTACGAGCGCGCGCCGCGTCCCGCGGTGGTGTTCGGTTGCCTGGTGCCGGCGCCGTGGCTGGGCGCCGCGGCAGGGTTGCTGCTCGCGGCGGGGCCCGCCGGCGGCTTGCCGGACCGCTTTGCGCCGCTGGCGCTGGTGGCGGTCCATGTGCTCGCGCTGGGCATGCTGATGCCGGTGATGGTGGGCGCGTTGTTCCAGATGATGCCGGTGGTGGCGGGCGTGGCCGTGCCGGGTGCCGGCGTGCTGGCACCGTTTGTCGCCGTGGCCGGTGCCGGCGTGGCCGCCGGGCTGGGCTTCGGGCTGCTTGGCGGCATGCCGCAAGGCATGCAGGCCGCCGCCGCGGCCGGCCTGCTGCTGTTGCTTGCCGGCGCGCTGCTGCTCATTGCCGGACGGCGCGTGGCCGCGGTCGACGCCACCACGCGCACGCTGGCCGGCATCGGCGCGCCGCTGCTGGCCGCGGTGCTGTGCGGCATCGCGCTTGCCGGCACCTTCGGCGGCTGGTGGCAGGTGCCGGTGGCGCCGGTGCTCGACATGCATATGGCCTGGGCGCTGGGCGGATGGCTGGCGGCACTGGTGGCCGGCGTGGCCACCACCGTGTTGCCGATGTTCTGGCAGACGCGGCGCCTGCCCGCTGCGCCGGCGCGTGGCCTGCCGATGGCGCACTGGGTGCCGCTGGCGCTGTTCAGCGGCGCAACCCTGCTATGGCCCGGCCAGCCTGCCCTGGGCCAGGCGGTGCTGCTGGCGTGGCTGGCGTTCGTCGCCGTGGTGGCCGCGTTCGGGCTGGCCGGCACCCTGCGCGCGCGGCGCCGCCAGGACCCGCTGTGGCTGCTGTGGCCGGTGGCCTGCGCCAGCATGCTGGGCGCGGCCGTGCTGGGCGCGGCGGCGATCGTGTGGCCCGCATCGGCTGCACCGCTGGCGTGGTGGGCCGGCACCATGGCGCTCATCGGCACCGGCGTGCTGCCGGTCACCGCGATGCTCGGCAAGATCGTGCCGTTCCTGGTCTGGCTGCACTTGCGCCGGCTGCTGCCGCCGCGCGCGCGCGTGCCGGCCATGCAGGCCATCATCGTGCCCGCCCGGCAGCGCCGCCAGGCGTGGCTGCTGCTGGCGGCCTACCTGCTGCTGCTGGTGCTGCCGCTGGCGCCGGTGCCGCTGGCCCGCGCCGGCGGCCTGCTGCTTGCCGCGGCCAATGCCTGGCTCGGCTGGCAATTGTTGTCCGCGTTGCGCTGCATGCGGCAGATGCGCCGCAGTGGCGGCCTGCCGCCGCGCCATGCGGCCTGGAATGCTGAACGCAGTCATGCCGAAGGAGGTCATCACCATGGGTGAAGCCATCAACCTGGAAGCGCTGCCGTTGTTCCGCGGCGTCGATGCGGCCGTGGTGGCGCAGTTGCGCGCCGCGGCCACGCTGCGCTGCCTGCGCAAGGGCGAATACCTGTTCCGTGGCGGCGAGCCGTGCGCCGGCCTCTATATCGTGGCGGAGGGCCTGCTCAAGCTGGCGCTGCAGCCGCCCGCCGGCGACGAGGCCGCCTGCGAGCGCGCCATCGAAGTATTCGGCCCGGGCGCGGCCTTCGGCGAAGACCTGCTCTGCCTGGACGTGCCGGGGCGCATGGCCTGCCAGGCGCAGACGCGCACGCTGGTGCTGCAGATCGGCAAGGCGGCGCTGTGGCAGGCCGTCATGCAGGAGCCGCTGCTGGCCGCGCAGCTGTTGCGCAACCTGTCGGGCCGGCTGCATGGGCTGATGCGCGACATCGAGGCGATCAGCCTGCAGACCGCGCTGCAGCGCGTGGCTGGCTTCCTGCGCGAGCAGGCGTTTGCCACGCGGCGCACCTGGCTGGCCTGCACGCAGCGCGTGATTGCGTCAAAGCTGGGGATTACGCCCGAGACCCTGTCGCGCGTGATGCACAGGTTCTGCGCCGAGCGGCTGGTGCGGATCGAGCGCGGCAAGATCTACCTGATCGATCCGGATGGGTTGGCGCGCCAGGCCGGCGTGGAGGAGCCGGCGGTGGCCTGAATGTCGGCACGTCAGGCACGTCAGGCACGTCCGGTGCCGCGTGCCGGGGATCCGGACGCGGCACGCAGGCTCAGGCCGTAGCGGCCACCTTGGCAGAAGCCAGCGCCGCTGGCTTTTCCCCTGTCATCAGGTAGTGGATCAGCTCGGCCACCGGGCGGATCGCCTCGCCGAACGGCAGCGCGCCCCTGCCGCGGAAGAACAGCCCGCGTTCCACGTCGCCACGTACCGCCTGCGCGAGCTTGAGGTCGATGCAGAACTGGCCGATGCGCGCAATGCCGTCGCGCAGGCCGCACGATTGCAGGCAATCGAACCCTTCCAGGCACTCTCGTACCTTGGCGCGGCGCTGCAGCCTGGCTTCGCTCGACAGGTAGCGCGACAGCCACGGCGTCAGCACCGCGCGCGCCGGCAGGCCGGCCACGCTGGTGAACTCGCGCAGCGTCTCGGGCCGCGCCGTGGCCAGCACCTGCTTGAAGGCCGGATGCGCATCGCATTCCTCGGTGACGGCAAAGGCGGTGCCGAGCTGCACCGCGGCGGCGCCCTCGTTGAGCCAGTGGCGCACCTTGGCATGGCTGTCGATGCCGCCGGCGAGAATCAGCGGGATGCTGTCCCATGCCAGCCCCAGCGACTGGAACAGGTCGCGGCACTCGGCCAGCACGCGCGAGAACGAAAAGCGCGGCTCGGACAGGTCCTGGATGGTGGCGGCGCCAAGGTGGCCGCCGGCATGGGCCGGGTGCTCGACCACGATGGCATCGGGCAGGCGGCCCTTCTTCATCCAGCGGCGCAGCACCAGGCCGATGCCGCGGGATTCCGACAGGATCGGGATCAGCGCCACCCCGGGGTGGCCGGCGGCCAGCTCGGGCAGGTCCAGCGGCAGCCCTGCGCCCATCACGATGGCATCGGCGCCGCTTTCGCACGCCTGGCGCACCAGCGAGGCATGCGAGCCCACCGCCTTCATCACGTTGACCGCGATCAGCCCGCGGCCTTCCGACAGCGTGCGCGCGGCGCGGATCTCGCGGTCGAGCGCCTCGAGGTTGGCGGCTTCGATGCCCGCCTTGTCGCGCACGCCGCGGGTGCGCGCCATCAGGTCGGGATGGTGGTGGCGCAGGTCGATGCTGGCGATGGTGCCCACGCCGTTCTCGCGTGCCACTGCGCCGGCAAGCCGGTGCGCCGAGATGCCGATGCCCATGCCGCCCTGCACGATGGGCAACAGGCGGCGGCCGGCCAGCTTCAGCCAGTGTTCGTTCATAAAAGGGATCTCCGGAAGGTGAATCGCGTGTGGCCGGCAGCCGGCCTGGCGCGGGGGGTGACTGGCGAAGCGTGGCACAGCGGAAAGCCCCTGCGTTTGCCGCAGGTCAAGCCCACGGGCGCTGCCTGCCATCGGCCTACGCCGACCGGCATACGCCGGCGCCAGCCATGTGCCGTTGGTGCGGGTTTGCGCGCGATCAAGCCCCTTGCGCCAGCGCGTGGCTAGCATCGGCCGCTGTCTTTGTCCTGTTTTTTGTCCTGTTTTCCCACACCATGACAACTGCCTCTACTGGCCCGGATGCGGCCACCGTCGCGCCTGCCTGCGCGCCACGCCGGCCCCAGCTGGTTGCGCCCGCCGGCTCGCTGGCGGCGCTGCGCATGGCGCTGCAGCACGGCGCCGACGCGGTCTACCTGGGCCTGCGCGATGCCACCAATGCGCGCAACTTCGGCGGCCTGAACTTTACCGAGGCCGACATCCGCACCGGCGTCGCCGAAGCCCACGCCCGCGGCGCCGAAGTGCTGTTCGCGATCAACACCTTCGCGCAGATGGGTGCGGTGCCGCAGTGGCACCGCGCCGTCGACGCCGCGGCGGAACTGGGTGCCGACGCGGTCATCATGGCCGACGCCGGCCTGTTGGGCTACGCCTGCGAGCGCCATCCGCGGCTGCGCCTGCACCTGTCGGTGCAGGGCTCGGCCACGCATGCCGATGCCATCGAGCTGATGCGCGAGCGCTTCAATATCCGCCGCGTGGTGCTGCCGCGCGTGCTGTCGCTGGCGCAGATCGGCAAGCTGGCGCGGCAGACCAGCGTCGAGCTGGAAGTATTCGGCTTCGGCAGCCTGTGCGTGATGGCCGAAGGGCGCTGCCTGCTGTCGTCGTACGCGACCGGGGACTCGCCCAACAACAAGGGGGTCTGCTCGCCCGCGCACGCGGTGCGCTGGACCGAGCAGGACGGCACCATGCAGGCGCGCCTGTCAGGCATCCTGATCGACAGCTACGCGCCCGGCGAGCCGGCCGGCTATCCGACCTTGTGCAAGGGCCGCTTCGAGGTGGAGGGCGAGCGCGGCTACGTGCTGGAAGAGCCCACCAGCCTCAATGCGCTGTCCCTGCTGCCGGCGCTGGTCGGCATGGGCATCGCTGCGATCAAGATCGAAGGCCGGCAGCGCAGCCCGCGCTACGTCGCCGATGTGGTCGGCGTGCTGCGCGCCGCCATCGACGACGCCTGCGGCGATCCCGCACGCTTTGCGCCGCGCCAGGAGTGGCAGGCCACGCTGGGCCGCCATGCCGAGGGCGACCAGGTGACCCAGGGCGCCTACGACCGGCCATGGCGGTGACGCGGATGGACGCGACCAGCCTAAATCGCCCCGTCGATCCCCCCGCCACCCTTGCCACGATGGAACCTGCCATGCCCGATACCGCCACGGCGACCGCGCCTCGAGCTGTCTCGCAACATACTGCACCGCAATTCGGCATCGCCCTCGGCCCGCTGCTGTACTACTGGCCGCGCGAGCGCGTGCTGCAGTTCTACGCCGCCGTCGCCGATGCCCCGGTGGACCGCGTCTACCTCGGCGAGACCGTCTGCACGCGGCGCCACGAACTGCGCCACGCGCAGTGGCTGGAGATTGCGCAGATGCTGCGCGATGCCGGCAAGGAGGTGGTGTTGTCCACCCCGGTGCTGGTGGAGTCCGATACCGACATCGCCTGGATGCGCCGCGCCTGCGAGCAGCACGACTACCTGGTCGAGGCCAATGACCTTGGCGCGGTGCGCTGCATGGGCGGGCGGCCTTTCATCGCCGGCCCGCACCTGAACGTCTACCACGCCGACACGCTGGCGTGGCTGTCCGGGCTGGGCGCGGCCGGCTGCGTCGTGCCGGTGGAAATGGACGGCCGCACGCTGGCCGCGCTGGCCGCGGCGCGGCCGGGTGGCGTTGGCGTCGAAACCTTTGTCTGGGGCCGCATGCCGCTGGCGTTCTCGGCGCGCTGCTTCACTGCGCGCCACCATCGGCTGCGCAAGGACAGCTGCGAATTCCGCTGCATGGACTACCCCGACGGCCTGGTCGCCGCCACCGGCGAAGGCCAGGCGTTCTTCACGCTCAACGGCGTGCAGACCCAGAGCGCGACCTGCCTCGACCTGTGCGCCGAGGCGCTCGCCATGGCCGCGATGGGCGTGGACATGCTGCGCGTCAGCCCGCACTCGACCGGCACGCTGGAGGTGGTGCAACAACTGGCGGCGATCCGCGCGGGCGAGCGCGCGCCGGCGCCCAGCGGCATCGCCCCGGCGGGGGCGCAGCCCTGCAACGGCTACTGGCACGGCGGCGCCGGCATTGCGTGGGAGGCACGGGCATGAATGCGAACACAAGCCCATTGCACAAGCTGATGGCCGGCGTGCACCGGCGCATGCCGGCGCGGGCGCGCGCGCTGCCGCTGGTGGCAGCGCTGGAACTGGCGCGGCGCGCCGGCTGGCTGGAGCCGCCGGCCGCGCTGGAAGGCCATGTATTCCTGCTGACGGTGCAGGACCTGGGGCTGGAAGTGCCGTTCCGCTGCGAAGGCGGGTGCTTCCGCACCGCCGGTGCCGGCAGCGGCGAACCCGCGCTGACGCTGCGCGCCGCCGCGGTCGACTACCTGCGGCTGCTCGGCGGCGAGGCCGACACCGACACGCTGTTCTTCCAGCGCAAGCTGGTGATCAGCGGCGACACCGCGCTCGGGCTCGAGGTCAAGTACTGGCTCGATGCGGCGCCGCGGCCGGCGTGGGTCAGCCAGGCGGCGGCGCGGCTGGTGGCGCTGCAGGGCGCGCTGACGGTACGCGCGGGTTAGCCGGCGCCATGTTCTGGCCACGGCTGGTCAGGCCGCTTCGCCATCCACCATGTACCGGTTGCGGCCCGCGCGCTTGGCGCGGTACATCGCGCTGTCGGCGCGGTGCAGCAGCGGCTCCAGCCGCGGCGACTCGGGCACGGCGCAGACCGCGCCCACGCTGATCGTCACCACGGGCTGCACCGGCGTGCCGCGGTGCGCGATGCCAAGCTCGCGCACCGCGGCGACCATGCGGCGCGCCACGTCGCGAGTCTCTTCGCGCGATGCGCCGGGCAGCACCGCCGCGAATTCCTCGCCGCCCAGCCGCGCGCAGAACTGCTCGCCCGTTACCGTGCCGGCCAGCGCGCAGGCGATCTGGCGCAGGCAGTCGTCGCCCGCCAGGTGGCCGTGCAGGTCGTTGTACTGCTTGAACAGGTCGACATCCAGGATCAGCAGCCCCAGCGGCTGGCCGCGCTCATGCGCGCGGGTCACGGCGGCGAGCGACTCGCGCTGGAAGTAGCGCCGGTTGGGGATGCCGGTGAGCGCGTCGACGTCGAGGTCGGCCTGCACCTGCCACAGCTGCTCCTCGGTCTGGCCGAGGCGCGCGGTCAGCGCCAGCTCGCGCGACTGGAAGCGGCTGATGTCGCGCATGAACACCAGGCTGCCGATCTGCCTGCCGTCCAGGCGCTCGACGCGTTCGACAGCCAGCTCGAACGGGGCACCCGGCGGCACGAACGGCGTGGCGGGCGCAAGGCCGGGCGCAGCCTGAGCCGATCCCTGAGCCGGTCCCTGAGCCGATCCCGGCGCCGATTCCAGTGCCGTCTCCCATCCTGCCGGCACCGCGCTGCCGCGGTGCAACTGCGGCCACAGCTGGGCCGCGGCGGGGTTGAATTCCACCACCGCGCCCTTGGCGTCGACGATCACACAGCCCTCGCGCAGCGCGTCGAACACGCGCAGCCGGGCGTAGTGGCCGATATCGTCGAGGTGCGTGCGCAGCGCGCAGAACCACACCAGTACCGCCATCAGCGAAAACGTGGCCGGGGTCAGGTCGCCGCCCAGCGGGCCGGTCCAGCGGTTCAGGTAAGCCACATGGGCAATCAGCGGCAGCGCCAGGCCGCCGGCCAGGATGACGCGGCCGCGGCGCGACAGGGCGTCGTTGGGCACTTCGGCCGTGATCAGGAAAAACCAGCTCAGCGCCAGCAGCGAGTAAGACCAGAAGGCCGCCACGGCGTAGCCCGCGCCATGTTCGAACACCGCGCCGGGCGCGACCCCGGGCGGCATCAGCGTAATGCGCGTCCAGACCAGGTGGTGCCGCTCATTGGTGAAGACCAGCACTACTGTCACCACTGCCGCCATCACCGGCAGCCACAGCCGCGACCATGGCACCACGTAGCGCGGGCGGCTCAGGTGCACCATCGCCACCAGCCAGCCGATCGGCACCGCGACGATGCCGATGTACTGGATCTTGGCCCACAGGATGCGCCCGGGCAGGTCGGTCGAACTGATCTCAAGCAGGCGTCCGCCGCTCCAGACCACCGCGCCGAAGGCCAGCACCAGGAACGCCTGGACGGTGGGGTCGTCGCGCCGGGGCCAGGTGGCTATGGCCATGCCGATGCAGCAGACGACGGCGACGGTGAGCAGCAGGACCAGTGGATATGAGGGCATGAACCGGGGCGCGTCCTGAACCAGTCCTGTGTGGAGATCCGCCAGCCGGGACGGCGGGGATGGCGAATCGGGGTGTCATGATCTGCATGATACCGGTGCGCGCGCGTTGTCATGGCAAGCCGCGCAGGAAAAAAATTGGCCGCGGCCAGGCGCGAGCCACCCGGCGCGCAACGCCACGGCGCTCGTGCCGGTTCAGCTCGCGCTCGGACGCGGTGTCTCGCGGATCAGCCAGGAGGGAATGTCGGTGACGGCCTTCGCGCCCGCGGTCCAGTCAGTCAGCGGGCCCTGCATGAACAGGTGGCCCCAGCCATCGATCCACTTCTGCTGGGCGCGGGCCAACAGTTCCAGCATGGCCGAGGCATAGTGCAGCGGCCCGCCCAGCAGCGGCAGCTCGCAGGCGATCTCGCGCGCGTACAGGGTCTCGGGGTCCTGTTCCACCAGCATGCCCACGGCGTCGAAGCGCAGTTCCTCGGCCATGTTGCTGGCAAATTCCAGGTTCAGCTCGGCCATGCGGCGCCAGTTCTCGGCCAGGTCTGCCTGGATGGACTGGAACTGCTGCAGGCTGGCAAAGCCTGCCGTGAAGACGGCAGGGAAGGGCCAGGCGGGCCAGGCAGGCCAGAAGGCTTGCGTTGCGGTCATCATCATGGGCATCTCCGGTACGGGTCCACAGGGCGCGCCACCGCAGGGTGGTGAGGGCACCACATGCATGCTGCACTGCAAACGACGCCTGACTAGCTTAGGCAGGCCAGGCGACCTTTGCCATCCCAATGCCGCCCGCGCCCTCATTTGCCTCCTCACTTGCCAACTTACTTGCAGCCCAGGCGCCTGGCCAGCTTGTGCAGGTTGCTGGCATCGACGCCGAGCTGCCGCGCCGCCTGCGCCCAGTTGCCGCCGTGGGCCTGCAGTGCCTGTTCGATGCACGCGCGCTGGGTCTGGTCGACGGCCTCGCGCAGGCTGGTGCCGGGGACGATCGCTGGCAGTGAGGCGCATGTCGCCTCCGCCAGCGCTGGCGGAGGCGCATCGAGTCCGTCCAGGTCGAGCAGCTCCGTTTCCAGCGTGACGATGTCGTTGCGGCCGGCGCCCCGGCTGACCGCGCGCAGCGCGGCGCGGCTGAGCACGTGCTCGAGCTCGCGCACGTTGCCGGGCCAGCGATAGCGCCGCAGCGCATCCTGCGCCGCCGGCGCCAGGCGCAGGCTGCGCAGGCCCAGGCGGGCGCGGTTCAGTTCCAGGAAGCGCCCGGCCAGCAGCAGCACATCGTTGCCGCGCTCGCGCAGCGGCGGGATCGGGATCGGGTAGACCGACAGCCGGTGGTACAGGTCGGCGCGGAACGAGCCGTCGCGCACATGCTCGCGCAGGTTGCGGTTGGTGGCGGCGATCACGCGCACGTTGACGCGGCGCGGCCGGTCCGAGCCCAGCCGCTGGATCTCGCCGTTCTGCAGCGTGCGCAGCAGCTTGGCCTGGATCGACAGCGGCAGCTCGCCCACTTCATCGAGGAACAGCGTGCCGCCGTCGGCGGCCTCGAAGCGGCCCGGGCGCTCGCCGGTGGCGCCGGAAAAGGCGCCGCGGGCGTGGCCGAACAGCTCGCTCTCGGCCAGCGACTCGGGCAGCGCCGCGCAGTTGACGTGCACCAGCGGCTGCGCGCGCCGGCGCGACTGACGGTGCAGCCGGTGCGCGAACAGCTCCTTGCCGACGCCGGTCTCGCCCAGCAGCAGCACCGGCAGCTCGGTATCGGCAACCACCTCCAGCTCGTGCAGCAGGTTGGCGATGGCCGGACTCTGGCCGACGATCTCGCCGGTGATGTCGCCGGCGCCGGCCGTGCCTTCGTCGGCAACGGGCTTGCCCCGTGCCACCTGCAGCGCCAGGATCTCGGCCTCGAGCCGGGTGGTGCGGATCGCCGCCTCGACCACCACGGTGAGCCGCTGCAGCTCGGCCTGCGCGGCGGCGTCGAAGGTGCCCACGGCGAGCGCATCGAGCGTGAGCACACCCCATGGCTGCCCTTCGACCTCCAGGCTGGTGCCCATGCAGTCATGCACCGGCAGCGGCTCGCCCACGTGCTCGTCGATCAGGCCGTCGTACGGGTCTGGCAGCACGCTGTCGTGATGGAAACAGGTCACGTCGCGCCGCGCCAGGATTGCCGCCAGGCGCGGATGCAGGCCGACGGCGAAGCGCCGGCCCAGCGCGTCGCCGACCAGGCCATCCACCGCCATCGGGCGCAGGTGGTCTTCTTCCAGCCGCAGCAGCGCCACGGCGCCGCAGCGGAAATGCGCCCGCAGGCCGCTGACCAGGCGCTGCAGGCGCACGGCGTGGGGCAGGTCGGCCACCAGGTCGGCCAGCAGCTCGGGAACGATCGCGGAAGTCGTCATGGTGAAAAACACCAGTTGGGGTGATTAGTACCACGAACAGTCTAGGGTATTTAGAACCATCCGTGTGACAACCCTTTGATCTGGAATGGTTTTTTTCAGGCACGCTCCTCGCGTCATGTCATGCGGACGCAACTTCCCACACAGGAGCACCTCATGACCTACCAGGACCAATCGCTCGGCCAGCTGGCCCGCCGCATCCCCGGCGCGACGCGCATCTTCCATGACTACGCGCTCGACTTCTGCTGCGGGGGCAAGCAGACCCTGCGCGATGCCGCGCTCGAAAAAGGCCTCGATGCCGCCGCCATCGACAGCATCGAAGCGCGGCTGCATGCCCTGCACGACGACGCCGCACCCGCCGGACAGGACTGGAACACCGCGACGCCGGCCGCGCTGATCGACCATATTTTGACGCGCTTCCACGCTCGTCACCGCGAGCAGTTGCCCGAACTGATCCGGCTCGCAAGCCGGGTCGAGCAGGTCCACGGCGACCGGCCGGATTGCCCGGTCGGCCTGGCCGACCACCTGGCCGGCATGCTCGGCGAGCTGGAAACCCATATGCAGAAGGAAGAGCAGGTGCTGTTCCCGATGCTGACGCGCGGCATGCAGGCCGCCGCCGGCCGCCCGATCGCGGTGATGCGCATGGAGCATGACGACCATGGCGTGGCGCTGCAGCGGGTAGCCGACCTGACCAACGACATCACGCTGCCGCGCGCGGCCTGCAATACCTGGCGCGCGCTTTACCTGGGCCTGCGCGCGCTGCGCGAAGACCTGATGGAACACATCCACCTGGAAAACAACGTGCTGTTCGAGAACGCCGCAGTGGCCGCCACGGTGGCCGCCACCGTGCCAGCCACCGGTTGCGGCTGCGCGGGCCACGCCTGAGCCGCGCACCAGCCATCACAACCAAACGACTTCGCATCATGGGTTCCTACCGCAGACTCTGGTTCATGCTGATCGCCGTGCTGGCGGTCACTTTCTCCCTGCTCGGCTACTACGGCGTCGAGGTATACCGGCAGGCCCCGCCAATGCCGGCCAAGGTGGTCACGGCCGAAGGCCGCACCCTGTTCACTGGCGACGAGATCCTGGACGGCCAGACCGCCTGGCAGTCGGTGGGCGGCATGCAGCTCGGCTCGATCTGGGGCCATGGCGCCTACCAGGCGCCGGACTGGACCGCCGACTGGCTGCACCGCGAACTGACCGCGTGGCTCGAACTGGCGGCGCAGGACACGTACGGCCGTCCGTACGCCAAGCTGGCCGCGCCCGAACAGGCCGCGCTGCGCGAGCAGTTGCGCACGGAATACCGCGGCAACGCCACCGATCCGGCCACCAACGTGCTGACCGTGTCGAAGCGCCGCGCGCAGGCCATCGCCAACACCGCGGCCTACTACGACCAGCTCTTCTCCGACGCGCCGGCACTGCACACCACGCGCGATCACTACGCCATGAAGGAGAACACGCTGCCCAGCGCCGAGCGGCGCCAGCAGCTGACACAGTTCTTCTTCTGGACCGCATGGGTCGCCTCGACCGCGCGTCCCGGGCATGAAGCCACCTACACCAACAACTGGCCGCATGAGCCGCTGATCGGCAACAAGCCGACCAGCGAAAACGTGGTGTGGTCGGTGATCAGCGTGGTGGTGCTGCTGGCCGGCGTGGGCTTCCTGGTGTGGGCGTGGGCCTTCCTGCGCGGCAAGGAAGAGACGCCGCCGCAGGCGCCCGCGCGCGACCCGCTGTTGTCGGTGGCGCTGACCCCGTCGCAGCGCGCGCTGGGCAAGTACCTGTTCCTGGTGGTGGCGCTGTTCGTGTTCCAGGTGTTCCTGGGCGGCTTTACCGCGCACTACACCGTCGAGGGGCAGAAGTTCTATGGCATCGACGTATCGCAGTGGTTCCCGTACGCGCTGGTGCGCACCTGGCATATCCAGAGCGCGTTGTTCTGGATCGCCACGGGCTTCCTGGCCGCTGGCCTGTTCCTGGCGCCGCTGATCAACGGCGGCAAGGACCCGAAGTTCCAGCGGCTCGGCGTCGATGTCCTGTTCTGGGCGCTGGTGGTCGTGGTGGTGGGCTCGTTTGCGGGCAACTACCTGGCGATTGCGCAGAAGCTGCCGCCGCACCTGAACTTCTGGCTGGGCCACCAGGGCTATGAATATGTCGACCTGGGCCGGCTGTGGCAGATCGGCAAGTTCGCCGGCATCCTGATCTGGCTCGTGCTGATGATGCGCGGCATCCTGCCGGCGCTGCGCGCGCGCGGCACCGACCGCAACCTGCTGGCGCTGCTGACCTCGTCGGTGGTGGCGATCGGCCTGTTCTACGGCGCGGGCCTGGCCTACGGCGAGCGCACCAGCCTGACGGTGATGGAGTACTGGCGCTGGTGGGTGGTGCACCTGTGGGTGGAAGGCTTCTTCGAGGTCTTCGCCACCACCGCGCTGGCCTTTATCTTCGCCACGCTGGGGCTGGTGTCGCGCCCGATGGCGACCGCGGCCAGCCTGGCCTCGGCATCGCTGTTCATGCTCGGCGGCATCCCCGGCACCTTCCACCACCTGTACTTTGCCGGCACCACCACGCCGGTGATGGCGGTCGGCGCCGCGTTCAGCGCGCTGGAAGTGGTGCCGCTGATCGTGCTGGGCCATGAGGCCTGGGAGAACTGGAGCCTGAAGCAGCGCGCGCCGTGGATGGCGGACCTGAAGTGGCCGCTAATGTGCTTCGTCGCGGTGGCGTTCTGGAACATGCTGGGCGCCGGCGTATTCGGCTTCATGATCAACCCGCCGATCGCGCTGTACTACATCCAGGGCCAGAACACCACGCCGGTCCACGCCCATGCGGCGCTGTTCGGGGTCTATGGCTTCCTGGCACTGGGCTTCACGCTGCTGGTGCTGCGCTACGTGCGGCCGGCGTACCGGCTGAGCCCGGCGCTGATGAAGACCGCCTTCTGGGGCCTGAACGCCGGCCTGGTACTGATGATCGGCACCAGCCTGCTGCCCGTCGGCATCATCCAGTTCCTGGCCAGCGTCGAGCATGGCACGTGGTACTCGCGCAGCGAGGAGTTCATGCAGCAGCCTATCCTGCAGACGCTGCGCTGGGTGCGCACGTTCGGCGACGTGGTGTTTATCGTCGGCGCGGT
This sequence comes from Cupriavidus sp. a3, assembly GCF_051015765.1. Classification (NCBI taxonomy): domain Bacteria; kingdom Pseudomonadati; phylum Pseudomonadota; class Betaproteobacteria; order Burkholderiales; family Burkholderiaceae; genus Cupriavidus; species Cupriavidus sp. a3. The sequence goes on from NZ_CP170644.1 coordinate 182,368, forward strand.
GTCGTTTGCCTGGCAGGTGGTGCTGGGGCTGGCTAACCGTACCCCGGCCGCGGCGGATGCGGTGGCTGTGAGGATGAAGGCGGCGGCGCGCTGAAGCGCGCGACGGAAGGTGAAATCGACGCAGTAAGAGGTAAGGAGAGGCAGTACTTGCCCGCCCGGTTTCCGGGCGGGCGTTTTCTTGCGTCAGTTGTAGCCAAGAATCGCGATCGTCGCGACGTCTGGCCGGTCGTTCGAGTTGTCCGTCAGCACTTCCGTGGGTGTTTTCTGCTGGCTCACCCAATGCGGCCCGGGCTGCGGCGCTTGCCGGGTTGCCGCAGGCAACGATATGGGAGACGGGTCAATGCTCGTGGTGGCGTTCATATGCGTTTCTCGGTAATAAGCGCTTCAGGTCGACTACGTTTCAGGCGCGGCTTGCCTGGGCAACGCCATCGTGGGATTTCTGGGTCCGGCTGCGTTTGATGATGCCGAACACGATCAGCACCACGGGCAGGATCAGCAAGCCTTCGGCCAACTCGGGGTCGACTGGCAGTTTCACGACATGCAGCGCCTTCAACCCCGCTGCGGCGATGGACAGTACGTAATACGAGATCGCGGCCACTGACAGCCCCTCGACGGCATGCTGCAGATGCAGCTGGTTCCGCGCGGTACGGTCCAGTCCGGCCAGCAGCCGGGTGACGTCACGCTCCTGGGTCAGGTTGACGCGGGTGCGGAGCAGGTCGACGGCACGTGCGACCCGTGCCGCGATCTGTTCGTGGCGTGACCAGACGCTGCGGCACGTCTCCATGGCGGGTCCGAAACGCCGCTCCATGAATTCCGAGATCGTCGGCATGCCTTCGATCCGCTGTTCCCGCAGCTCCTGGATCCGCGCCAGCACGATTCGCTCATACGCACGCGACGCGCTGAAGCGTCCGCTGTGCCCGGACAGCGATTCCACGCGCACGGCCAGTTCGGTGAGCCTGTCCAGCAGTTCCGCATCGTCGTCGCCGGCGCGACGGGCGTCCATGGCCCGCATCAGTTGCTGGAGCGACGCGTGAATGTCGTCGAGTTCCCGGCCAAGGCTGCGTGCGACCGGCAACGCCAGCAACGCCATCATGCGATACGTCTCGATCTCGTAGAGCCGCTGCAGCAGCCTGCCGCCCTGTTCCTCGCGGAAGTCCTCGTCGATCGCAAGGATGCGCATATAGCCGTCGGCCCGCACATTCCAGTCGCAGTAGACCTTGCCGCCGCCCAGGACATCGCTGCCGACGAGAACCGGCCCGTCGAGCCAGTGGCGCAAGTCCGCGCTGACTGCGGCCGCGGCGTTTCCCGACAGCAATTCCATCCGGACCGCATGAAAGCGCTTGCCCGCCAGCAGGCTCAGCCAATCCGCCGGAACCCCATGGATGGCGAGGTCATTGAAGTAGTCCGTGTCGTCGCGCGGACTGACGAACGTGAAGGTGGAGAACTCGGTGTGCCGCTCCCATTTCAAGTGCCAGCCGAAGGGCGATTGCACGGCGTGGTGCGTGACCCCGTCCGTGGGCAGCGCCATGCCGGTCTGTTCGCACAAGGTACGAACGAGATACTCGTGGATCGCAGGATCCTCGTCCGAATAGATCGCATAGTGGGTCAGTGACACGCTGCCGCTGAGCCGGAGAAAGGGGCGGGCGTGCAATTCAGCGACGAGGGAGGCGCGTAGCGGGTGGTCGACGAGTAGCGAAGCGGCTTTGTTGTCCATGCTCGGAAGGCGGGTACCGAAATCCCGCGGTCAAGACGTGGTGCAAGGTTGCGGTCCACGTTTTTGTTTGTTGTTGCCAAATATCGCACGCCGTTTTCAAGAAGAAAAACGCATAATATTGATTGTTGTATTCAGTTTTCCTGATAGCTATGAAGATGCTTGACCACGATGTCCTGGCTACGGTAGTCGCCGTCGCCGAGACCGGCAACATGACGCGCGCCGCCGAGGCGGTGAACCGTTCGCAGTCCGCCGTCAGCATGCAAATCAAGGCACTCGAGGAAGCGCTGGGCCGGCCCCTGTTCGTGCGGCGGCCCCGCAGCATCGTGCTTACGCACGAGGGTGAAGTGCTGCTGGGCTTCGCCCGGCGGATGCTGGCCCTGCACGACGAAGCCTGGGCCGCCGTGGTACGGCCGGAGGTGACGGGCAAGGTAGCGATCGGGGTGCCCGACGACTACGCATCATCGCTGCTGCCATCGGTGTTGAAGAAGTTCTCGACGACGTACCCGAAAGTGCAGATCCAGGTAGTCGGCCTGCCCAGCAGCGCGCTCGCGCCACTGGTCAAGGACGGCACCGTCGACCTTGTCTGCGGCACACGCGTGAAGGGCTTGTCGGGCGACTTCATCCGTTACGAGCCGATGGCATGGGCCGCCATGACGAACGGGCCGCAAGTGTGGGAGGACAGGCCGTTGCCCATCGCCGTGTTCATGCCGGGTAGCGTGGCGCGCGAGAACGCGATCCGCAGCCTGGATCGAGCACGGATTGCGCATCGAACGTCGTACGAGAGCCCAAGCCTGCTGGGTTTGCTCAGCATGGTCGAGGCTGGCCTGGCCGTCGCGGCGTTGGCCCGATGCGCGATCCCGCCACAACTGGCCGTGCTTGGCCAGGCCCATGGGCTGCCCGACCTGCCGCCGCTCGAGCTTATCCTTGCCCGAAGCGCAAAGTCCAAGCGGCCGCCTTGCGATTTCCTTGCCGAGCAGATCATGACGGACCTTCGGGCAGGGGCCGCGCAGGCTTAGCACCGGTCGCCTGTATTATGGCGGCGCTTAAATGGGGCGCTTTGTCGCGTGGCTTGTCGCCGCTTTTATCCCCGCTTTTGTCCCCACTGCGCCGGCACGATGCAGACATGGCTAACCCCGGCGGGATAGTCCATACCGCATTGCGTGCATTCTGGCTCTCACCATAAAATCCAGGGAGCTAGCCATGAAGCTGACCTGCATTGCTTGCCTGGCGGTTCGCAATGGCTGATCACAAGCCATCATTCGTCGGCCATGCCGGAGAAGACCTGACGCAACCCTGGCCTCAGGAGCCCTTGCGCCCGGCCATATGATGCAGGTACGCCAGCAGGTCCTTCAGGTCGGCATCCGATAGCGTCCTTTCGTCGATGGCCGGCATGCGCGCGCCCGGCCACCAGCGTAGTGACTGCGGGTCGCGGATCAGGCTGGCCAGTTTGTCGTCGCCCATGTACTCCACCGCGCTGTGCGGCACATTGAGATCCGGGCCGAGGTGGGCATCGCCCACCTTGTTCAGCGAGTGGCATGAGAAGCAGACCCGCTGGAAGGTCGCGAAGCCGCGCATGACCGGGCCATCGGCCGGCTGGTCGGAGGCAGGGCGGATGGCCGCAAAGCGCTCCGCGGGCGATGCGGTGATATCGATGCGCGCGATGTTGTAGGTCCAGTGGCTTTCATTGACCACGGATGCGGCGCCCCCCGACGGCAGCGTCCAGATCAGCCGAAACGGGCCGATGCCCTGGCCCTTGAGCTTCGGCCACGGCCGTGCAGGATTTTCCACGGCCAGCCAGGCCCGCGGCTCGTCGGCGCTATCGGCCAGCAGCATACGCAGCGGCAGGTGAGAGACATAGCCATCGCTGGCCGCTGTCGTGGCAGTCGCGCCGGCTTCCGCAGACATGCCGCGCAACAGGGAGGCCATCGGGATCGCCTTGAATGTCAGGCGGCGTTTCAGGTTGTCATCGTCGACCGTCACGTTGGTGAGCCGACGGTCCTTTAGCAGCGCATCGGCCGTCCAGCTGCATTGCTGCATACCAGCCGAAATGACCAGCGTGGCCGGCTCGGCGCCGCTCGCCGGACCCGCAAGCAAGGCCATGGCACAGCCAAGCGCTCCAACTGCCTTTGCAATCCAGGCCTTCATGGGTGTATCTCCGGAAGCGGGGTAACGTGTTGAGCCGAACGTTCAGTGTAATAAAGAAAGGGTTCATCACAGATATCCGTGAAGGGGATGATCCGACGGACGACCTCATCCTCGTCGTTCTGCGGCAGACGTTTCACATCGGAACTTTCCTTCACAGCAGTGTCCTTGCTGCGCCGGCGGACACCTGACTGTCCCGAACGAGCAGAACACGCAGCAGTCACCAGGAGCGGGCTTCAGCAGCGTCTTGCAGTTTGCACACTCATAGAAGAACACGCAGGCATCCGTCGGCATCGTCTCCTGCTGTGCCCAACCGCAATGCGGACAAGTCAGAACGGATTCCAGGATGACGTCTCGCATCGCCCCTCCCTTGCAAGAAACTGCACATCACCAAGCGGTCCACGCGGTTCATTGCTCCCCAGTGCACATGGCATGCCGCCGGATCAGCCAATCGGCCGAAAGGGTCCCCGCACCCCGCGCCAGCAATACCAACAGCATCGCTCCCCACTGGATATGCGTCGGCCATGCCTGTGGATAGACGAAGAGCTGTATCACTGCCGTCATGCACAACAGTACCAGTGCTGCGAGCCGGGTTGCCAGGCCGAGGAGCAGCAGCACTGGCGCGGTCAGCTCGACGGACACGGCCAGGTAGACAGCCACTTCGGGTGGCAGCAACGGCAGCCGGTATTCTTCGCGGAAAAGTTCGAAAGCCGTCTCCAGGTTCGCCAGCTTGGCCATGGCCGAATGCCAGAAGACAGTGGCCACCGCGACGCGCAGTGGGACGGCGAGAGCCGAGTACGGAATTCGATCCAGCCAGCCCACCGCGCGCCGGAAATGCGCGCCGAGCGTGAACGAGGACCGGGCTGAGTGCGTGATATGTGTCATGCCGAACGCTCCGCGATAGTCAGATCAGGCGCATGGCGCGGGGCCGAATCCGGTGAAACAGCCAGCGCACAGCAGGGGGGCCAGCCACGCGTGAGCGTCAGCCGGCGAGGCAGCGCCAAGTGCGATGTGCAGTGGAGCGCCGGCCAGCAAGGCCCTTGCGAATTGCCATTGCCAGGCATGGATCCGGTCGACGTCGATGCCGGCGGATGCCCGGCGCACCAGCAGGCTGACCGGGCCCGATGCAAGGTCGACAAGCCCCAGCGCCCGGTCGTCGCGCATCAGCACCGCCCGCCAGATGACGTCGACAGGAGAATCGGCTTGCACGAGGCGCACCGCAGGGTGTGCCACAAAACAGATCTCGCCGGCCACGGCCATGTCCAGTTCCGCCAAACGGCCCAGGTCAAGCGGCATGGCGTCCGGCGCGTGCAACACCGAATTCACGGCCCAGTCAAGGCGGGCGACGTCCGGCACGTAAGGGATTGCTGCGGCCTCGGGCAGGCGCGCCAGGAAAACGGGGTACCCCTCGCCATACGCATCCAGCCATGCGCTGCGCGGGGGCTCTGCTTCGATGAACAGCCGGGCCGCGCCTTCGAAGAACTCCGGCCCCACCAGGGCCTGCACCGCCGGATATGACAGGCGCAGCGCGGCCACCAGCGTGGCGGTGGACGTGTTCCGGTAGATGCCAACCCGATCCTGCGGCGCAAGCGCGCCAGCGGTCACGGATGACGAGGCGCGACCGTCGCCAGCATTCCTCAACGCGTTGGCGAACGCGTGCTGCAGATCAAGCAGCGATGGCAGATCGGATTGCATGCCGCTGTCTCTCCAAGGCTGCCTCTGCAATACGCGCCTCATCCCTCAGCACGTCGAGCGGCGGCACATCCGTATCCCATTCGATCAGCGTCGGCACTGGCCCGAACAACCCAAGCGCCGCCTCATACAACGCCCACACCGGTGGCACCACCCGCGAGCCGTGGTCGTCGATGCACACGACCTGTCCCTGTCCGAGTTGCAGCATGCTGTGGCCGGCCAGGTGGATTTCGCCGATGGCGGCCGGCGACAGCGCGCGCAGGTATGTCATGGCATCCCATCCATGATTGCTAGCGCTGACAAAGATATTATTGACGTCACACAGGATGCCGCACCCGGTGTGCCGCGCCACTTCGGCGAGGAACTCCCACTCCGGAATGGTCGAATGACGGAACTGGAAGTAGGTAGACGGATTCTCGAGCAGGATGCTGCGTCGCAAAGCGCCCTGGACTTGGTCGACATGCCGGCATACCACCGCCAGGGCCTCTTCGGTCATCGGCAGCGGCAGCAGGTCGGCAAGGTACTTGCCCCCCGCGATGCTCCAGGAAAGATGTTCCGATACCAGGCCGGGTTCCAGCCTCTCGACCACCTGGCACACGCGCGCCAGATGGGCCGGGTCGAGCCCCTCGGCACTGCCAAGGGACAGGCCCACGCCGTGCAGCGAGAGCGGATAGTCGGAGCGGATGGCCTCCAGGCAACGTGGCGCGCGGCCACCGCCCATGTAGTTTTCCGTATGCACCTCAAACCACGCAATCGGAGGGTGCTCCTCCAGCACCGCCTGGTGATGCCGGAAACGCAGCCCGACCCCGGCGCGCAGCGGGATCAGGCCCGGCCCGTGTTGATGGAGGGCAGCCATGGTCGCCGGCCTCAGGAGGCTTTCAGCTTGCCGCCCTGGATTTTGCTGCAATCGCCCGCGGGAAGCAGCACGAACGACTTGGCATCACGCGCCTGGGTGGCTTGTCCAGCGCAGGAATGGACACCCTCCGCGCAGTCGTTCCTGGCGACAGCATTGATGCCGTAGCACTTTTCCAGCTTGCCTTTTTCCATCCTCGCCATGTTGTCCTTGACGACCTGCGGCATCGCACTCATGTCCTTCGTGGCTTGCGCCTGCGCGGGCACGGCGATCATGGCAAGCGCGAGGCCCAGCGCGGACGACAAGGTCGAGGCTGCCAATGCATGCTTGTTCATGTTGCAATCTCCTGAAGGTTGCGGCCCCGGATCCGAGCCGTGTCAGGAAATTCGGTCTGAGGCGACCAAAGGTTACGCATCCCTGAAAATTTCAAGATGCGCGACAGGCGATTTCCAGTGAAGCAGAATGTGGGTATGTCGTCCCAGGCAATGTCCGCGGCGCTCGCGGTAGCCGCGATGACGGCAGCGGTCCTTTCAGTCATTCATCCCCTGGATGCCAGCGCGATGATCCTGCTTTGGAATCTCGGTGTGGCGCTGGTGTTCGTCGCTGGCGGCGGCCTGATTGGGCGTCGCTTGACCAGCAAATACGTCGACGCGACCAGCGCGCCCAGCAGGTGAGCCTGCTGCCCGATCAGCGATGGGCGGCCGATCTCGGCGGAACTCGTCGAAGAACAAAAAAAGCGGGCAGCCTGCGCTGCCCGCTTCATCTCCTCCATCCTGCCTGTTACCTCGCACTGACCGGCACCGCGCGCTCCATGGCTTGCTGCTGCCGCAGGACCTCCGTCGTCTGACCCTTCCCGTCCGGTGCCCAGCCCGGAGGCATCAGCAGGTAACCGAGCGCATTCAGCAGGCTGCCGGCGTTGATCATGTCCTTGCCCAGGCCGATCCAGTGTTCGAACTGGTTGACGAACGGGTTGTGCGTGGTGGTGCGGTGGACCAGGCCGTAGCGGCACGGTTCGTCTTCACGTTCTTCCACGTAGGTGCCGAACAGGCGGTCAAAGATGATCAGCACGCCGCCGTAGTTGGCATCCAGGTAATCCACGTTCGAGGCATGGTGCACGCGGTGCGACGACGGGGTGTTGAACACTTTTTCGAACCAGCCCAGCTTGGGAATCCAGGTGGTGTGCAGCCAGAACTGGTACAGCAGGTTCAGGCTCAGCGTGGACAGCACGACCTCCGGACGAACACCAAGCCAGACCAGCGGGGCAAAGAACATCGACGCGCCGAGGATCTTGCCGGTCCAGCCGAGGCGATAGGCGGTGCCCAGCGTCAGTTCGTTCGGCGAGTGGTGCACCGCGTGCGTCGCCCAGAAGAAGCGGATGCGGTGCGAGGCGCGGTGGTACCAGTAGTAGCAGAACTCTTGTCCGAGGAAGAGCAGCAGCACGGCCAGCGCGCTGTTGATCTCAACGGTGAAGATCCGGTGTTGCCAGGCGAGCGCGAAGATCGGCGTGGCCAGGGACAGCGGCAGCAGTGCCATCAGCTTGCGTCCGGCCATGTCGGCCAGCGACAGTCCCATTTCGTGCCAGGGGTAGGCCTTGCCTTGCTGGCGAGTCCTGCGCGCCAGGAAGAAGGCTTCGACCAGTGAGATCGCCACGACGAAGACTGTGGCGAGAAGGGTGATCTTGTGGAGGCTGTGCATGATCGTCCTGTGGGGTGAGTGGTGACGCCTTGCTTTGCGGGGAGCGGCATTGCTGCGTCGGTGAGGCAAATGTAGTGGCCGATCGCTGCCGGCGCCATGTGGGAAATATGTCGGCGCATGTCATGCCTGACGGGGCTGCCGTCGTGTAACACCGCGACATGTTTTCCGCGTCGAAATTCGCCAGGCCCCGACCTATAGTTCGGTCCGTTGCCGCGCTGCACCGGCCGGCTGAAACCGAACCTGAAGGACTTGTGATGACCTCGCGCTTCTCCAAATACCTCCGCATTCCCCGCTTCCTTGGCGCTGCCGCCGGTACGCTGGTCCTGCTGGCAAGCAGCCAGGCCTTCGCCTCGACGGTGGTGGTCGCCCCGGCCAGCGTGTATGTCCGTCCGCCGGCGGTGGTGGTTGCGCCGCCGCCCAAGGTGGTGGTCAAGCCTGCACCCAAGGTGGTCGTGGCCTCGGCACCGCTGCCGACGGTAGTCGTGAAAGCCACGCCGCTGCCGCGTACCGTCTACGTCGCATCCCGCCCGGTCTACCTGGTGCGGTGATATTCCCGGGCCACCTGCGCGGGTGCGGTATGCGTATCCGCGAACCTGAGTTCACAACGCCGGCAGAGGCCGGCCAAACGGAGAATCACCATGAAGAAGATGATTGCAGTAGCCGCCGTGTGCCTGGCTTCCGCCGGTGCGTTAGCGCAAAGCGCTGACATGCCCGCTGCCGCCGCCAACCCCCGGGTGGAGCGTGCGATGCAGCAACTGCAAGGCCGCTTCGCCAGTGCAAATACCACGCACGACGGCAAGCTGACGCGCGAGCAGGCGGCCGCCGGCATGCCGATGGTCGCCAAGCACTTCGACCAGATCGACGCGCAGCGGACCGGCTACGTGACGCTGCCGCAGATCGAGGCGTTCATGGGGCAGATGATGATGTCGCGGTAATCCCGGTCTCCCGCGGTTTACGGGTCCGCTGGATCAGTTGAGCGGCTTGACGCGACGGAACGAGCGCAGCATGGCGAGGTCGTAGGCGATCTTCAGCAGGCCGCAGGCGACCAGCGGCGTGCTGGTAAAGCCGTAGGCCATTAACGCGGCGGCGAGCGCAGGACTGAGTGCCGCGGTCAGGCTGCGCGGCACCGCGGTCAGGCTTGCAGCGGCCGCCCGTTCAGGCGGGGTGACAACGGCCATCACATAGGCCGTCCGGGTCGGCACATCCATTTGCGACAGCGCGCTGCGAGCCAGCAGCAGTGCCAGGCTAAGCGCCAGCGTGGGTGCAAAGGCGGCTGCGATCAGGCACAGGCTGGACGGAATATGCGTGAACACCATCGTATTGAGCAGGCCGATCTTTCGCGCCAGCGGCACCGCAGCGAGTTGCGAGAACGTCGTCAGTACCCCCGCCACGAAGAAGAACTGGCCGGTCGCGGCCGGACTCAGGCCGAAACGCTGCATCAGCCACAGCGACAGCAGCGAATTGACGACGAGCCCGCCAGCGAACGAGTCTACGCTGAACAACATGGCCAGCCGTAGCACGATCGGACGGGAAGGACCCAGTGGTGTTCTAGCCGCGGTCGCAGCGCCATGAGGCTGAGCGGCATGCACGCGCGCATACAGACGCCACAGCAGCAACCCAATGATCCCGTAGAAAACGAACATCAGGCGCATCGCATCGAGTAGCGACAGCGGGGATTGCCCGGCCAGCCATGCCGGTATCGCCGCCGCCAGTGCCCCGAAGGCGGATGAGAATGCGCCGATCAGGCCGTAGCGGGCGAACAGCGCCGTCCGGGTGTCGGGCGTTGCCGATTCCGCCAGCCGCGCATGTTCCAGCGGCAGGAAGATACTGACATCGCCGGACCCTGGGTTGAGCGTGCCGACGAAGGCGATCATCAGAAGCGGCCACAGCGTGGAGAAACCCGCAAAGCCGAGGCCAGTTGCAAACATCAGGGCAGCCGCCAGCATCATCAGGCGGCGTTGCGGGTAGCGGTGCCCGACGAGCCCGATCAGGATCGTGGCGAGGGCGGAGCCGATCAGGGTCGCGCTGCTGATGAGCCCGACCGCCATCGAGTCGAAGCCGAGTGCCAGCAGGTAGGACGGCAACAGCACGGCAACATAGCCGTCGCAGATGCCACGCAGCGCGCGGCCGGCAAGCAGCGGCATGGCGTCGGCGTGGACACCGGATGGCAGCGCGATGCGTTCGAGCCAGCTGCTTCTGGCGTTCGAGGGATGGCCATTGTGCCGGGCCATGGCGAGCCTGGGTTTAGCGGAGCATGTGCATGCGCCTTCAGTGGTGCAGCACAGGATAAACCGCGAGGCCGATCAGCGCGGCGCCGGTGATGATGACGGGCTCGGGCAGCTTCCTGAACTTCAGCAGCAATGCGACCGTTCCCAGGGACAGCAGGATGGTCGGAACGTCGACGATCGAGCGCTTGGCCAGCACCAGCACTGCACCCGTGATGGCGCCAACCGCGGCCGCCGTGACGCCATCGACAAAGGCGAGGATGGCGGGCAGTTTTCCGTACTTCTTGAAATAAGGAGCGGGCAGCACGGTGAACAGATAGCAAGGCAGAAACGTCGCCAGTGCCGCCACGCAGGCGCCGGGTAGTCCCGCCACCAGGTATCCGATAAAGCCGACCGTGATGACAACCGGGCCGGGCGTGATCATGGCCACGGCCACCGCATCGACAAACTGCTTTTCGTTGAGCCACTGGTACTCCGTCACGACACCGCCGTACAGGAACGGCACGATGGCGAGTCCGGAGCCGAAGACAAAGGCGCCTGCCTTGGCAAAGAACAAGCCGATCTGGGTCAGTAGCGACCAGTCCAGCGTGCTCGCCAGGCCGCTTGCGGCGGGTACCTGCACTGCCGCGAGCGCATTGACGCCACTCTGGCGCAGCCATTTGGGCGGGGCGCGCCAGAACCAGGCAAGCACCCCCGCCGCCAGGAACAGCCAGGCGATTTCGGACTCGGTGACGACGGTCACCGCAGCCAGCACCAGGTGGATTGCCCACAGCAGCTTGTCCTTGCCGACGCTCTTCGTGGTCAGCTTATAGGCGCTGATGGCGATAATGCCGATGACGGCGGCACCTACGCCATAGAACACCGATTGCATCCAGGTCAGCCCGCCGAAGCTGACATAGGCCCAACCCAGCGCCAGCACCATCAGGAACGACGGCAGCACGAAGGCCACGCCGGTCAGCGTGGCGCCGAGGATCCGATAGTGGGCGTAGCCCAGGTAGATCGCCAGTTGCGCCGCCATCGGGCCGGGCGCAAGTTGTGCCAGCGCCATCCCTTCCTTGTAGTCGCCATCGCTGATCCAGCCCCGCCGCTCCACCAGGTCGCGATGCATATAGCCGGCCAGCGCGACCGGCCCGCCAAAGCCGGTTGTGCCCAGGCGAAGAAAATAGAGCACGAGCTGCCAGAGGGTATAGGCGGGCTGCTCCGCGGCGTCCGGCGGGGCCATGCCGCCTGATTGCATGCGATTCATCACGGGATCCTGTAAGGAAGCTGGCTATCAGGGCTTCCTGTTGGTGGAAAAGTGTGCGTAAAGCGAATCCAGCACCGCGCCGATTTCCGCCAGCAGGGCGTCATCATCCTTCAGGCGCGCGCGTGCGCCGGCCAGCATGGCCTCGAAGCCGCTGGCTTCCGGTACCGCAATGCCGCCGATGTCCAGCGCATGGACCATGGCGCCTAGCCGGCTGAGCCCGCGGTCGGAATCGAGGCCGAAGCTCGACAGCAGCACTTCGAATGAAACGCGCTCGCCCACATGCGTGAAGGTCGCGCCGTCGAAATCGAAGCCCAGCGCATCGCCAGGGCAATCAGCGGGGTTCTCCAGCCACAGGAAGCGGGCGTGGGGATCGATGAAGCGCTGGATCAGCCAGGCGCTTGCCACGCGGTCCACCCACAAGTTGCGGCGTGTGGCCCAAAGCCGCCCTTGATACTGGACAGGATCCCGGCGAGCAATCGCGTGCGCGAGGGCCTGTGGCTCACCCGGAGACTGGATGGTCTCGATGGCGCGGCTGAAGTCATTCCATTGGGCTTCGGCGCGGGCCGACGCCGCATCGGGGAAGAAGTCGATCATGCGGATCGCTTCGTAGGCACGCCCGTGACGGCGCAGCAGGCGATTGAGGTCGGCGCTGCTTTGATCGGACAGCGACTTGCGCGCTTCTGACAGGGCCGCCTGCAGTTCGGCATAGTCGGGGCTGCGGTCGAACAACGCCCGGAAAGCGCTCTCCTCCTCCGGATCGGCGGCACGGACATTCAGGAGCCAGGCTTGCCCCCCTTCCTGCCGCGCCTCGTCGGCCAGCTCGCGCAACTGGGCGACCTGCACGTTGCCCGCGGGCAATAGATAGGCGCCGTCACGCAGGGCGGCGCAACCAATGGTCTTGATCGCGCGCCAGATCCGCATCCGGGCGGTGGCGCCGGAGGTTGGTAGCGTGACGATCAGCAGGGCCCAGTTGTCGGAGAACGCTGTCATGAGCGCATGTTAGAAGCCCATAACTCGCATTTCAACAATGTAGATATCTCTACAAAAAACGCTCTTGAGCCACATTTGAGACATGAGCTGGACCCCCGGCCGCGCCCGCACGCGATAGGTCAGGTAAAATCCCGCCCCATGTCGCGCGTGATTGCCATCCTCCTGATGCTGATCCTGCCGCTGCAGGCACTGGCCGCAGCGCAGCGGCAGCTCGCGCATTCCGCCGGGTTCCCGGTGGACCTGGTGGACCTGGTGGACCACATGGCGGCGCATGCCGATCATGTCCCCCATCACCACGATGATGACGGGGATATCACGTTCGACGATTCCGCCGCTTCCGCGTCGCACCAGCTTGACTTCGACTACGGCATGCACTTTCAGGCGCCGCTGCCCGGGGGCCTGCCGCTGTCGCTGGCGCAGCGGACGCAGCCCAAACCGTTATTCCTCGGCGGCCGCGTGCCTGATCCCCGCGGCAGTCCACCTTTACGCCCCCCTCACGCGCCCGCCTGACGGCGGGGCACTGATCTCCTGACTGCATCCCGTGGCGCAATGTCTTGTGCCGCGCCCCGCCGCATTTGCTTCGTTTTTGCAATTTGCATTGGGGATTCCATGCGGAAGATTTTCATTTCCATTGTTGCGTCCGCGCTGCTGCTGCCGTCGGCCCATGCCCAGCCAGCGCCGGCGGACCTGCACGCGCTGTTCAATACAGCGTGGGAGCGGTCCGTTGCCTTCCAGGCGACCGAAGGGCGGCGCCTCGAGGCCGCGGCCAGCCGGATCCAGGCCGATTCGCTGATCGCCGGGCCGCCTACGCTCGGGCTGCTGCACCGGGATGACCGCTGGACCGACAAGCGCGGCCTGCGCGAGAGCGAGGTCCAGCTTGGCGTCCCCGTATGGATGCCAGGGCAGCGTGCGGCACGCGGCGACCTGGCCGACGCGCAAGCCGCCGAAGCTGAAGCCGGCGGCGCCCTGGCGCGGCTGAATCTTGCTGCGGAGGTGCGCGAGCGAGTCTGGCAGCTCGCGGCCGCGGAAGCGGAGCGCGATGTGCTGCGGCATCGCGCAGAGATCGCCGCGTCATTGCGCGACGATGTGCGCCGGCGGGTTGCCGCTGGCGACCTCGCGCGCACCGACCTGCTGCTGGCGCAGCAGGACCATCTGGCGGCACAGGGCCTGCTGGCGGACAGCGAGGGGCGGCTGGTGGACGCCAGGACGCGGCTGCTGCAAGCGACCGGGGTATCGGCCCTGCCGCTTCGCTTTGACGAAGCCGCCGCGCCAGTGAGCGACCCTGCTGCCGCCGCCGCGGCCCACCCGCGGCTGGAAGCGGCGCAGCGGGCCGTGCAGCGCGGCGAGCGTCAGGTGGGCTACCTGCGCAAGTCGCGCCGCGACCCGCCGGAAGTCGGCGTGCTGTACCGCAATGACCGTGCGGGCGGCGGCATGCCCAGCGACCAGACCGTCGGCTTGTTCATCAAGATTCCGTTTGCCACCGAGGCGCGCAACATGCCACGCGAGTCGGCCGCGCAGACGGATCTGATGACGGCGCGCGCCGAACTCGACCGCACCGAGCGCGTCGTCCGCTCCGAAATTGACGCGGCACGCCAGGCGCTGTCGCTGGCGGAACAGCAGCTCAGGCTCACCGAAGAGCGCAGCGCCACGCTGTCCGAGCGGGCGGCGCTGCTACGCAAGGCTTTCGATGCCGGCGAACTCGGCTTGCCGGAGGTGCTGCGCGCCCAGAACCACGCCCTCGAAGCCCAAGCCGACCTGGCGCGCCAGCGCGCCAGGCGCGGTATCGCCATTGCCAACCTGAACCAGGCTCTCGGAGTGCTGCCATGATCCGCCAGTTCTTTCTGACTTTGCTGCTTTCCTGCGCCTGCATGGCGCATGCCGGGCCCGGGGCCCACGGACCAAACGGCGAACACCTGGACGCGCCGGCAAGCGCCGGCGCTGCCGTGAATGCCCAGCCGATCATCGAAGCCCATACGGAAACATTCGAACTGGTTGGCACCCTGGCTGCCGACGAGCTGTCGGTGATGGTGGACCGCTATGCCACCAACGAACCAGTCCTGAACGGCAATCTGGAGGTCGAGTTCAACGGCATCAGGGCGCAAGGCAAGCTGCACGCCGACTTCGGCGACTACTCCTTTACCGACGAGAAGCTCCTCAGGGCGCTGCACCGGCCCGGCAACCACGCGCTCGTGTTCACGCTGATCGCGGGGAATGAGTCCGACCTGATCGAGGGCAGCCTGAAGGTTGTTGCGGACGGGCACGACGCTGGCTTTGGCGCGTTCTGGAAAGCGCGCTGGCCGTGGATCATCCCCGTCGCGCTGGTACTGGCCGCTGCGGCCGGGTTCGTGTGGCGCCGCCATGCCGGCAAGAAGAGCTGAGGCCAGACATCATGTCCAGGATTACAAGATTCGTCGCCATTGCTATGGCATTGGCCGCTAGCGCAGGCATGCCGGTCCAGGCAGGACCCGGTGCCCATGGGCCCGATGGCGAGCACCTCGATGTGGCCGGCGCGGTATCGGGCGCCGGCCTGGCCAGGCTGCCGGATGGCAGCGTCCACGTGCCCAAGCTCGCGCAACGGCGCATGGGCATCCGGACCGCGATGCCGCAGGAAGCCACGCATCCGATGACGGTGGAGCTGAACGCCGTGGTGGCGATCGATCCCAATGCCGGCGGCCGGCTCCAGGCAGGCCATGCCGGCTGGATCGAGCCGCCTTCCGGCGGCTTCCCGGTGCTGGGGCAGCGCGTTGCCAGGGGCCAGGTGCTCGCCGTCCTGCGGCACAAGAACGAACCCTTCGATACCGGCAACCAGCAGGCCCGCCTGGCGAGCCTGAGTGCCGACCTCAAGCTGGCGCAGCAGCGGCTGGCGCGGCTGGAGTCGCTGCAGGACAGCATCCCGCGCAAGGAGATCGAAGCCGTCCGCGCGGAAGTCCGCAGCCTGTCCGGCCAGCGCGACGCGGTGGGCAAGAGCCTGCGCCACACCGACAACCTGACCGCGCCGGCCAGCGGAATCATCGCAACCGCCAATGTCCTGGCCGGCCAGGTGGTCGCGCCGGGCGACGTGCTTTACGAAGTGCTGGATCCGGAGCGGATGCTGATCGAAGCCAACACCGCGGATGCCACGCTGGCGGGCCGCATCCAGGGCGGCACGCTGGGCCGCGCGGACGGTGGCAAGCTGGAATTCGTGGGCGCGGGCCGCAGCCTGAAGAACGGGGCCGTGCCGCTGATGTTCCGGCTTGCAGGCAAAACCTTGCCGCTTGCCGTTGGCCAGCCGGTAACCGTGGTAGCCACGCTGACCGACACGGCCACGGGCATTGCGCTGCCAGCCGAGGCGCTGGTGCGCAATGCCAGCAACGTGCCGGTGGTATGGATCAAGTCCGGGACACAGCGCTTTATCGCCCAGCCGGTTGAGGCCCGGGTGCTGGATGCGCGTACCGTGGTCGTGGTCAGGGGCCTGTCGCCGGAGAACCGCGTGGTGGTGTC
Source organism: Cupriavidus sp. a3 (assembly GCF_051015765.1). Taxonomy (NCBI): domain Bacteria; kingdom Pseudomonadati; phylum Pseudomonadota; class Betaproteobacteria; order Burkholderiales; family Burkholderiaceae; genus Cupriavidus; species Cupriavidus sp. a3. Next base: position 198,405 of record NZ_CP170644.1, read on the forward strand.
CGGCGCGGCGCTGATCAACCAGGTCCGCTGAGGGGCGCGCATGTTCAACTGGATTGTTCGCGCGAGTCTTGGCAACCGGCTGCTGGTCCTCGCCGTCGCCGTCATTCTGATGGCGTACGGCGCCTTCACCGCGTGGCGCACGCCGGTGGATGTCTTCCCGGACCTCAACAAGCCGCTGGTGACCGTGATCACCGAAGCCGGCGGCATGGCGCCGCAGGAAGTCGAACTGCTGGCTTCGTTCCCGATCGAGACTGTGCTCAACGGTATGCCGGGCGTCACGCGGGTCCGCTCGGTGTCCGGCGTCGGCTTATCCATCGTATATGCCGAGTTCGACTGGGGCAGCGATATCTATCGCAACCGCCAGCTCGTGTCGGAACGGCTTGCCCTGGTCAGGGAGCAATTGCCCGGCGGGCTCACGCCCATCCTCGGGCCGGTATCGTCGATCATGGGCGAGATCATGCTGATCGCCTTGCCGATCGATCCGGCCAGGGCCAGCCCCATGCAGGCGCGCGAGTATGCCGACTTCGTGCTGCGTCCGCGCCTGCTGTCGGTGGCCGGGGTGTCGCAGGTCATCCCGATCGGCGGCGAGGTGCGCCAGCTACGGGTGGAACCGGACACCGCCAGGATGGCGCAGTTCGGCGTGGCGCTGCCGCAGGTGGAAAACGCGTTGCGCGACTTCGCGGCCAATACCAGCGGCGGCTTCATCGACCTGAATGGCCGCGAATACCTGATCCGCAACCTCGGGCGCACCAACCGCCTGGAAGATTTGAAGGGACTCGCCGTTGCCTACAAGGACGGCGCGCCGGTGCTCCTCGAGCAGGTGGCGAGTGCACGATATGCCGCGGCGCTCAAGCGCGGCGATGCCGGCTTCAATGGCACGCCGGCAGTGATCGTCAGCGTGCAGAAGCAGCCCGCGGCGGATACGGTCCGGCTGACGCGCGAGCTGGAAGCAGCGCTGGGCGAACTGAAGCGAGGACTGCCGGCGGGCGTGTCCGCGCCGCAAGTCCTGTTCCGGCAGGCGGACTTTATCGAGGCGTCGATCGGCAATGTGGTCGAGGCGCTGCGCGACGGCGCCATCATGGTCACCGTGATCCTGTTCGCCTTCCTGCTGAGCGCGCGCACCACCGCGATCTCGCTGGTCGCGATCCCGCTGTCGCTGGCGGTGACAGCGCTGGCCTTCCATCTGCTGGGCCAGTCGATCAACGTGATGACGCTGGGCGGGCTGGCCATTGCCATCGGCGAGCTGGTCGACGACGCGGTGGTCGATGTGGAGAACATCCTGCGCCGGCTCAGGCAGCGCTCAAGCGTGGAGGACCCGCCGTCCGTGCTGGAAACGATCTGGCGCGCGTCGGTCGAAGTCCGCTCCGGCATTGTCTATGCCACCCTGGTGGTGGTGCTGGTATTCGTGCCGCTGTTCGCGCTGCCTGGCATCGAGGGGCGGCTGTTCGCGCCGCTGGGTATCGCCTATATCGTGTCGATCCTGGCGTCGATGCTGGTGTCGATGACGGTGACCCCGGTACTTTCGTACTACCTGCTGCCGCGGATGAAGCGGCTGGATCATCCTGACAGCCCGCTGGTGGCGTGGCTCAAGCGGGTCGATGCCAGGATCCTGGACCGGTCGTTCCCGCGTGCCAAAGCCGTGCTTGTGACGGCCGCCGTCACGGTCGCGCTGGCGGCCGCCACTGTACCCTTCATGCCGCGGACCTTCCTGCCGTCCTTCAACGAAGGCTCGCTGGTGATGTCGCTGATGCTGAATCCCGGTACTTCGCTGGCCGAAGCCAACCGCATGGGCGCACTGGCCGAGACGCTGGTCCGCCAGGTGCCTGAAGTCACCCAGGTGGGACGGCGCACCGGCCGCGCCGAACTCGACGAACATGCCGAAGGCGTGCATTCGTCCGAGATCGACATCGACCTGAAGCGCTCGGATCGTAGCCGGGAGCAAGTGATGGCCGCGATCCGCGCCCAGCTTGCAAGCCTTCCGGCGTCGGTCGCGATAGGCCAGCCGATTTCGCACCGGCTGGATCATTTGCTGTCCGGCGTGCGGGCGCAAGTCGCGCTCAAGATCTATGGCGATGACCTCGATACGCTGCGCGGGCTGGCGGAGAGCGTGCGCGGGCGGCTCGCTGCCATACCGGGGCTTGTCGATATCACGGTGGAGCGCCAGGTATTGATTCCGCAGGTAAACGTGCGGCTCGACTACCGCAAGGCAGCGCAATACGGCATCCCCGCGGGCGAGGCGCTGAAGGCTCTGCAGACCTTGTCCGATGGTTCGCGCATCACCCAGCTCATCGAAGGCGTGCGCCGCTACGACCTGGTGGTGCGCTTGCCGGATGCCGGCCGCACGCCGCAGGATTTGTCCCGCATCATGCTGGAATCGCCGCGCGGGCCGGTGCCGCTGTCGGCTCTCGCCACTGTCGAAGAGGGCGACGGCCCCAACCAGATTGGCCGCGAGAATGGCCGGCGGCGCATCGTCGTCTATGCCAACACCGACGGCTCGGATATGTCGAGGATCATCAGCGAAGTGCGCGGCGCCGTGGCGCGCGCCGGGCTGCCGGGCGGTTACTTCATCAGCATCGAAGGCCAGTTCCAGGCGCAGGAGCAAGCCACGCAACTGATCGTGCTGCTGTCCCTGGTGTCGCTTGCGCTGATCTACCTGGTGCTCTATTCGCGCTACCGCTCGGCGACGCTGACGCTGATCATCATGGCCAACATTCCGCTGGCGCTGATCGGCAGCGTCATCGCGATGTGGATCGGCGGACTCGCGCTGTCGGTGGCATCGATGGTCGGCTTCATTACGCTGACCGGCATCGCCACCCGCAACGGCATCCTGAAAGTCAGCCACTACATCAACCTGTGCCGCCACGAAGGAGAAACCTTCGGAATCCCGATGATCGTGCGAGGCTCCCTGGAGCGGCTGACCCCGGTGCTGATGACTGCGCTGGTCGCCGCATTTGCGCTGGTTCCGCTGCTGGTGTCGGCCGATGCGCCAGGCAAGGAAATCCTGCATCCGGTTGCCGTGGTGATATTCGGCGGCCTGGTCAGCTCGACCATCCTGGATTCCGTGCTGACGCCGCTGGCCTTCTGGCTGTTCGGGCGCCGCCCGCTGGAGCGGATCCTGTCGCAGCGGCAGGTCGACATGTACTGAACATGGGCCTTGGCAGCGACGCCCCCAAGTTGCTGCATCAATGGAGTATGCGATGAAGAAGCAGATCACAACCATCCTGATTGCCACCAGCCTTGGCGTGTCCGGCCTGGCGCTGGCCCACGGCGCCGGGCCCGCGCAGTACGGCGGCATCGTGCAGGCGGCCAGCGACCTGCAATTCGAACTGGTCAACAAGGATGGCGCAGTCACCATCTATGTTGACGACCACGACAAGAAATTGCCCGTGGCCGGTGCCAGCGGCAAGCTGACGGTGCTGACGGGTGCCAGGAAGACGGAAACCACGCTTGCGCCGGGCGCTGGAAACGCGCTCGTGGCCGCCGACAAGCTGTCGCTGCAGGCTGGCGCCAAGCTGGTTGCGACGATCCGGTTTGCCGACGGCAAGACCGTGACGGCGAGATTCGTGGCGAAGTGATTTGTGGCCAAGTGATTCGTCGACAGTAACAGGTGCCGGCCGGACCAGGGTGGCGAAGGCGGATCATATGTGCCCGTCAACACAGTTCGGAAGCAGGCGGGCCTTCGGCCTGCCTTGACGCCCTCGCCATTGGTGTAGCACCATCGTTCGCTAGCAAAACCTGCTCGACCTCGCCATGAACGACCCGCTCAAACCTTCGCCCACCATCGCCAGTGAATGGCAGTCACCGCCGGACCGTACCAGCGTGACTGACGACGCGCATGTCGAAGACATCATCCCGCTGCCGCCGCCCGAACACCTGATCCGCTTTTTCCCGATCCGGAACACGGCGGTCGAGTCGCTGATCACGCAGACGCGGCAGCGTATCGCGCGTATCCAGCATGGCGAGGACGACCGGTTGCTGGTGATCATGGGACCCTGCTCGATCCACGACCCGCAGGCGGCACTCGAATATGCGCGGCTGTTGCTGGAGCAGCGGCAACGTCATGCCGGCACGCTCGAGATCGTGATGCGCGTGTATTTCGAGAAGCCCCGGACCACGGTCGGCTGGAAAGGGCTGATCAATGATCCTTATCTGGACGAGAGCTACCGCATCGACGAGGGCCTGCGCATTGCGCGCAGCCTGCTGGTCGACATCAACCGCCTCGGCCTGCCGGCGGCCGGCGAGTTGCTCGACGTGATCTCGCCACAGTACATCGGCGACCTGATCTGCTGGGGCGCGATCGGCGCCCGCACCACGGAAAGCCAGGTGCATCGCGAGCTGGCTTCAGGCATTTCAGCGCCGATCGGCTTCAAGAACGGCACCGACGGAAATATCAGGATTGCGATCGACGCGATCCAGGCCGCATCGCGACCGCACCACTTCCTGGGAGTGCACAAGAACGGCCAGGTCGCGACGGTGCACACCAAGGGAAATCCGGATTGCCACGTCATTCTCCGCGGCGGCAAGGTGCCCAACTACGATGCGGATTCCGTGGCGGCGGCGTGCCGGGAGTTGCAGGCGGCAGGGCTGGGCGACGCGCTGATGGTGGATTTCAGCCACGCCAACAGCAGCAAGCAGCATCAGCGTCAGCTGGACGTGGCGCGGGACGTGGCGCAGCAGATCCGCAGCGGCAGCCGCTCCATCTTCGGGGTCATGGTCGAGAGCAATCTGGTGGCCGGCGCGCAGAAGTTCACCCCGGGGCAGCACAGCCCGTCCGCCCTGACCTACGGGCAGAGCATTACCGATGCCTGCATCGGCTGGGAGGATTCGCTGGCAATGCTGGACTTGCTCGGCGAAGCGGTCAATGAACGGCGCGGGCACAAGCGCAATTCCTGACCGGCAAGCTACCGGCCTGAGGACCACCCCAGGCCGGTCCAGTCAGCACACGCGTTGCTTCAGGTTGCCGTACCCGCCTGCGCCTCGGCCGCGATCTCCCGGATCGCCTGCTCGAAGGCCTCGACCGGCTGCCCGCCCGTTACCAGGTAGCGGTTGTTGAAGATCACCGACGGCACCGACTGGATGCCCATCTGCTGGTACTGGCGCTCTTCGGCGCGCACCTCGTCGCCGTACTGGCCGCTTTCCAGCACGTGGCGCGCGGCGTCCGCATCCAGGCCGACCGACGCCGCCGCCTCGAGCAGCACGGCATGGTTGCCCGGATCCTTGCCATCGGTATGGTAGGCGCGCAGCAGCGCCAGCTTCAGCGGGACTTGCTTGCCCTCGAGGCCGGCCCAGTGCAGCAGCCGGTGCGCGTCGAACGTGTTGTAGACGAAGGCGCGCTCGCCGAAGGTGAAGCCCACGCCGGCGCCGCGCTCGCGGATCATGGCCTGGGTTTCGGCGATCTGCGCGGGCGTGCGGCCATACTTTTTGCCGAGGTAGTCGACAATGGCCTGGCCTTCGGGGCCCATGTCGGGGTTCAGCTCGAAGGGATGCAGCACGATCTCGGCGTCGACTTTGTCGCCCAGCCGCTGCAGCGCGAGCTGGAGCGAAGACAGGCCGATGGCGCACCAGGGGCAGGCGATGTCGGAGACGAAGTCGATTCTGAGGGGTTGGGTCATGGCGATTTCCTGGCAGGCTCAAACGGGAAGTTGGCCGACAGGGTAGCCTGACTTGCGGATCTTTGCTGGAAGGGCCTTTCCACGGCGGCCGGGCTGGAGGGCCCGGCCGGCAGCGGCGTGTCAGTCCCAGTGGCGGCCCGGGCCGCGGTAATCGCGGTGCCCGTCATGGCGGTGGGCCCATTCGCGCTCGCGCCATTCGCGGCGAGCCTCGCGGTATTCCGCGCGGTGATAGCCGGGGTGATAGCCGGGGTGATAGTCGGCCCGATAGTCCGGGCGATAGCGCACCGGCACCGGGGCCACTACCACCGGGCGTGCCGGGGCGTAGGCGACTGGGGCGGGGGCATACGCTACCGGCGCGGGCGCCGGCACGTAGACCGCCGGGGCCGGGCGGTACACCGGCGCCGGCTCCGCGACCACGACGGCGGGCGCGCCGATATTGATGCCGACGCTGACGCCGGCATGGGCTGCGGCACTCGCCGCCAGCAATGCACCGCCTGCTACTGCCATTGCCAGGATTCGTTTCATGGGTGCCTCCCAAGGGGCGTTGGACATGGGCTCACTGTAGGGGCAGGGTCTGTAATATTGGGCGCTCGAAGTGTTGCAAGTGTGACGCGGTGTAACCTGCCCATCCACCCGCGCGCCTGTATCATGCAGCCTCGCAGTTCATTGCCCCGTGTTGCCCATGCGCCGTACCGTCCTGCCCGCCGCCGCTTTCCTCGCCTTTTCCATCCTTGCCGCAATGCCCGCCGTGGCGCGCGCCGAGCCTGACCTGCAGGCCGGCAAGGCACTGTTTGCCACGCGCTGCGCGTCGTGCCACTACGTCGGCCGCAATGCGCGCGGCGCGTTCGGGCCGGAGTTGAACGGCATCTTCGGGCGCCAGGCGGGTACGACAACGGATTTCCAGTATTCGGAAGCGATGCGCACATCCAGGGTGGTGTGGTCGCGCGACACGTTGAGCGCCTTCCTGCGTTCACCGGCCAAGGTCGTGCCGGGCACCAAAATGCGCTTCTGGGGCATGGGCAACGACAAGCAGATCGAAGACCTGCTCGGATACCTGCAGACCTTCCGGTAAGGCCTCCGCCTAATCCTCTTCGCCGGGGAAATGCGGCCCCGGCCCTGCTCCGGCCAGCGCATCCTGCGGATTGCGCAGCGGGCACGCCTTCAGCGACAAACAGCCGCACCCGATGCAGCCATCGAGCTGGTCGCGCAGCATCGTCAGCGTGCGGATGCGTTCCTCCAGGTCATCGCGCCAGCTGGCCGACAGCCGCCGCCAGTCCGCCACTGTCGGCGCGCGCCCGTCGGGCAGCTTCTGCATCGCCGCCGCGATCACCGCCAGCGGCAGCCCCATGCGCTGCGCCACGCGGATCACCGCCAGCCGCCGCAGCACGGCGCGCGCATAGCGGCGCTGGTTGCCGCCGCTGCGCGTGCTGGCGATCAACCCGCGTGATTCATAGAAATGCAGCGCCGATACCGCGATGCCGGTGCGTTCGGCCACCTGCCCGACCGACAGCAGTTCCTCGGCAGGTCCTGGCCGGCGCCGGCGCGGCGCATCGGCCGTGGCAGGCACGGCGGGAACAGGTCGGGAAGTCTTGGGCATGGCTGGGTGGAGGGAGGGCGGCGGCGGGAATGCCCATGCTACCACCGTGGCCGCGCTTGACCTTAACCTAACTTGAGGTTTGATACTTGCGGCTCCATTGTTTGCCCTTCTCTCAACACAGAGTTGATGACCATGCTGACGCCTGCCCGCCCCAATGCTTCGCTGAACCTGATCAATCCCCCCGCGCTGTACGACCCGCGTCCCAACGGCTATTCGCACGTGGCGGTGGTGGAAGGGCCCGCCCGCATCGTCTACGTGGCCGGGCAGGGCGGCGAGGATGCCGCCGGCTGCCTGGCGGCGGATTTTCCGCGGCAGGTGGCGCGGGCCATGCAGAACCTGCGCATCGCGCTGCAGGCCGCGGGCGCCGACGTGGGCGATGTCGCCAAGCTGACGGTGCTGGTGGTCGACCACTCGCACGACCGCCTGCGCACCTTCGGCGCCGCGCTGCGCGAGATGTGGGGCGACCGGCCCGCGCCGGCCTGCACGCTGATCCCGGTGCCGCGGCTGGCGCTCGACAACATGCTGTTCGAGATCGAAGCCACCGCGGTGCTGCCCGGCTGAGCCGCGCGGGCAGCCGCCGCAGTACGTTACTGCGGCACGCGTGGCGCGGCGCTGAAGGTCTTGTTGACGATCTTCCACGCGCCGTCGATCTGCAGCAGCGTCATGTAGTCGGTAAAGACCACGTCCGGATGCTCCAGCACGACCTTGGCCACGCCGGCATTGCCGACCACGTCGAACTGGCTGATGGCGCGCCGGCGCTGCGCTTCATCGGCCGGCGGATGGCCGGGGCAGCGCGCGGCGATAAAGTCTTCCACCGTCAGCGAATGCAGCTTGCCGTCGCGGAACGAGACGATGCGGGCGTCGGCATGGAAGGCGCGGCGCATCACCTCGGGGTTGCCGGTGGCGTGGCCCTGCAGGTAGTCCTCGATCGGGGCCAGGGCGGCGGTGTGGCGGGAAGTCAGGCCGGTTGTACTGTAGGTCATGGTCTCCTCCAAAACTGGGGCGGCGCGGGAAGCACCCGGCCGCTACATTGAAAGCACTGATTGTATTCCAGTTTTGTATGCAAAACAGAAGCGCCGGTCTAGGCCTGTGAGAGCGACGCGACGATCTGCTCCCGTAGCCAGCGATGTGCCGGGTCACGGTGCACGCGCTCATGCCACAGCATCGACATCTCGTAGCCCGGCACCTCGACGGGCGGCTCGACCACGCGCAGTGCCGGCGCATCGCGCACCAGGCGCTGCGGCACCATCGCCACCAGGTCGGTGCTCGCCAGCACCGCGGCGACAAAGAGGAAATGTGGCACCGACAGCACCACGCGGCGCTGCATGCCGGCCAGCGCCAGCGCCTCGTCGGTAACGCCGGAGAAGCCGCCGCCGTCGGGCGACACCATCACATGCTCGAGCGCGCAGAACTGGGCCAGCGTCGGCCGCCGCTTCAGCCGGGGATGGCCGCCGCGGCCCGCCAGCACATAGCGCTCGGTGAACAGGGCGCGCCGGTGCAGCGCGGGCGGCGAGCCTTCGGTCGTGTGGAAGGCCAGGTCCAGCTCGCCCTGCTCGCACTGGCGGGCGATGCGCGACGGCACCATCTCCAGCACCGCCAGCCGCGCGCCCGGGGCGGCGGTGCGCAGCGCCCGGATGGCCGGCAGCACGATGGTCGATTCGCCGTAGTCGGTGGCCGCCACGCGCCAGGTATGCGTGGCGGCGGCGGGATCGAAGGGACTGTCGGGCGACACCGCGTGCTCCAGCGCGGCCAGCGCTTCGCGCAGCGGCTCGCGCAGCGATTCCGCCCTGGCCGTGGGCCGCATGCCGCGCGGCCCGGGCAGCAGCAACGGATCGCCGAAGTAGTCGCGCAGCCTGGCCAGGTGGACGCTGACCGATGGCTGCGAGAAATGCAGGCGTTGCGCGGCGCGGGTCACGTTGTGCTCGGACAGCAGCACGTCCAGCGTGACCAGCAGGTTGAGGTCGAGCCGCCTGAGATTAGTCATGACAATACCTGTGATACTGGATATTCATTTCCAATATACCTCGCGGCGGCCTAAGCTGGCTTCTCCCGATCATTGCTTACCCAAGGAAGCCGCTGTCATGAACGTTCTTATCGTCTACGCCCACCCCGAACCCACCTCGCTCAACGGCGCCATCCGCGATTACGCGGTGCAGCGGCTGAGCGATGCCGGCCACCAGGTCCAGGTATCCGACCTGTACGCGATGCAATGGAAAGCGCAGCTCGATGCCGCAGACAGCAAGGCGCGCCGCGGCGATGCGCCGTTCCATCCCTCGCTGGATTCCAGGCACGCATTCGAGAACGGCCTGCAGAGCGACGATATCGCGCGCGAGCAGGACAAGCTGCGCTGGGCCGATACGGTGATCCTGCAGTTCCCGCTGTGGTGGTTCTCGATGCCGGCGATCCTGAAAGGCTGGATCGAGCGCGTCTACGCCTATGGTTTTGCCTACGGCGTGGGCGAGCACTCGGACGAACGCTGGGGCAACCGCTACGGCGAAGGCATGCTCGCCGGCAAGCGCGCGATGCTGGTGGTCACCACCGGCGGCTGGGAATCGCACTACAGCGCGCGCGGCATCAACGGGCCGATCGACGATGTCCTGTTCCCGATCCAGCACGGCATCCTGTACTACCCCGGCTTCGACGTGTTGCCGCCGTACGTGGTGTACCGGACCAGCCGGGTCGACGACGCGCGCTTTGCCGCGATCCGCGCAGAGCTGGGCGAGCGCCTCGATACGCTGGCGACCACGGCGCCGATTCCGTTCCGGCCGCAGAACGCCGGCGACTACCGGATCCCGGCGCTGACGCTGCGCGAAGACGTGGCGCCGGGCCTGGCAGGGTTTGCCGCGCACGTCGCATGAGCCGCGCGCGCGGGGGCACCGTGCGGCAGGCAGGCGCCTGCCACCGTCATTCAGCGCGGATATCCGCGCGCGCGGCCACTGCGCGCATCTCCGGCAGCTCCTTCTCGACCCGCGCCCGCACCGCGGCGCCGTTGCCGTAGGCCGGCGTCAGCGCCAGCTCGACCATGCGCGCGCGCGTGGCCGGGGCATTGGCGACTTCGGCCAGCGCCTTTTCCAGCTTCTGCTGCACCGGCGCGGGCAGTCCCGCCGGCGCCAGCAGTGCGAACCACGTGCCCATCTGGAAGCCGGGATAGCCGCTTTCCGCCACCGTCGGCACCTGCGGCAGCGCCGGCAGCCGCTGCGGTGACAGCACCGCCACCGGCCGGATCTTGCCGCCCTTGATCAGCGGCAGGCTGGCAACCACGGTATCGACCGCCACCTGCACCTGCCCGCCGGCGAGCGCGGTCAGGCTCGGCGCGCTGCCATTGAAGGGAACGTGGACCATGCGGATGCCGGTGGCGGACTTGAGCATCTCGCCGCCGAAATGCACCGACGAACCCGTGCCGAACGAGCCATAGGAGAACTTGTCGGGATGGGCCCTGGCCTGCGTCACCAGGTCCTTCACCGAGCCGACCTGCGCATCGGGATTGGCAACCAGCACCAGGCTCATGTCGGCGACCAGGCCCAGCGGCGTGAAGCTCTTGATCGGGTCATAGCCCAGGTGCTGCCGGATCGCCGGGTTCAGCGTCAGCGTGGTGCTGGCCGCCAGCAGCAGGGTGTAGCCGTCAGGGGCTGCCTTGGAGACCTGGGTGGCGCCGACCACCGTGCTGGCGCCGGGCTTGTTCTCGACCACTACCGGCTGGCCCAGCTTTTCGCCGAGGCCGACAGCGAGCAGCCGGCCCAGCAGGTCGGTGGCGCCGCCGGCGGCGAACGGCACCACCAGCCGCAACGGGCGCTCGGGCCAGGCTGGCGCCTGCGCCATAGCAGGCGCCGTGGCCATCGCCGCGCTGAATGCGGCACAGGCGAGGAACAGCTTCGGGGGCAATGCGGTCATCGGATTCACTCCTGCCGGCAGTTGTAGGAAAGCGAAGCGTGGGCACCGGCCCGGGTCAGGCCGGGCCGCGTGTGTTGTGATGGTGTGGTGTGTTGTCGAACTAGGCCGCGCGGTCCAGCCACGGGCTGCGCACGCGCGAGAAGCCGCCGGCCTGGTCGTAGGCATGGCCCAGCTGCAGCACCGCCGCGTCGGCCTGCGCCGGCCCGATGATCTGGATGCCGGCTGGCAGCCCCTGCGGGCCGAAGCCGGCGGGCGCGGCCAGCGCCGGCAGCCCGGCCATGGTGGCCGGCACCACGACCTGCATCCAGCGGTGGTAGGTATCCATGTCACGGCCGCCGACGCTGCGCGGCCAGTCCCATCCGGCGTCGAACGGGAACACCTGCGCGGCCGGCAGCACCAGGTAGTCGAAGCGCTCGAACAGCGCGCGCAGTGCCTGGTACCACGCGCTGCGCTCGCACAGGGCCTCGTAGACGCGCGTGCCGGGCAGCGCCAGGCCGCGCTCGATTTCCCAGGCGGCCTCGGGCTTGAGCAACGCGCGCGTGGCCGGGTCGCGGTACAGCGTGCCATTGGCGCCGGCCACCGAGAAGCTGCGCAGGTCGATCCACGCCTGCCACAGGCGCTCCAGCTCGAAATCCGGCAGTGCGGCGTCGACGTCGCAGCCGAGCGCGCGGAAGTGGTCCAGCGCCTGCTCGCAGGTTTCGAGCACACCGGGCTCGGTCGGCAAGTGGCCGCCCAGGTCGCCAAGCCAGCCCACGCGCACACCTTTCCAGTCGCGCGCGGGGGGCAGCGTGAAGGCGCCGGGCGCTTCGGCGCGCCGCGTCAGCGGCATGCGCGCATCGAAGCCGGCCTGCACCGACAGCAGCAGCGCCAGGTCGGGCACGTTGCGCGCCATCGGCCCGGCCACGCTGAACTGCTGGAAGAAGACCTCGTCGGCGGGCCCATGCGGCACGCAGCCGACCGACGTGCGCAGGCCGTACACCTGGTTGAAGGCCGCGGGCGTGCGCAGCGAGCCCATCATGTCCGATCCGTCCGCCACCGGCAGCATGTGCAGCGCCACGGCCACCGCCGCGCCGCCGGAGCTGCCGCCGGCCGAGCGCGCCGGGTCGAAGGCATTGCGGGTGGTGCCGTAGACCGGGTTGTAGGTATGGCCGCCCAGGCCGAACTCGGGCGAGTTGGTGCGGCCGATAAAGACCGAGCCCGCGGCGCGCATGCGCTCGAAGATCGCGGCATCGCTCCGGGTGACCTGCCCGGCAAAAATCGGCGACCCCTTGGTGGTGACCATGCCCGCCGCCGGGCTGATGTCCTTGGGCGCTTGCGGAAAGCCGTGCAGCGGGCCGCGGCTGTCGCCGCGCGCCAGCTCGGCATCGAGCGCTTGCGCCTGGCTGCGCAGCACGTCGCGGTCGACTGGCGCGACGATGGCGTTGACGCGGGGGTTGTGGCGATCGACCTGGCCGAGGAAGGCCTCCAGCACCTCCACGCAAGAGACCTCGCGGGCATGGACGGCGCGCGACAGGGCGACGGCATCGAGTTCGGTGATCGGGTCGGTGGGAAGCGCGGTGGGAAGCGTGATGGAAAGCGCGCTGGAAAGCCTGTTCGCCATGGGTTCTCCCGGTGTCTCCTGTGGTGTCGGGAAAAAGCATACGGGCCCGGCAGGGCTTTACGCAATCGATGATTTTTTCAAATATCCTTGCATAAAACGCAAAGCGGCTCGCTGCACCGCCGCATTCCACGGAGCCGCCCCCATGCTGTCGCACCGCCTGCAGGACACCTCGCTGCGCTACTTCCTGGAGGTGGTGCGCAGCGGTTCGCTGACCGAGGCGGCGCAGCGCCTGAGCGTGACCGTTTCGGCGGTCAGCCGGCAGGTCGCGGCACTGGAGGCGCTGCTGGGCGTGCCGCTGTTCGACCGGCGCCCCCGGGGCATGGTCGCGAGCGCCGCCGGTGAACTGCTCGCCGCCTATGCGCTGCGCGGCGCCCTGGAAGCGGACCGCGTCGTGGCGGAGATCGCCGCGCTGCAGGGGCTGCGCCGTGGCCGCGTGCGCATTGCCAGCTCCGCCGGGTTTGCCATCGAGTTCCTGCCGCGCATCGTCGCCGAGTTCCGCGAGCGCTATCCGGGGCTGCATTTCCATGTGCGCGTGGCGGCGCCGGCGGAGGTGACCGGCATCGTGCTGCATGGCGACGCGGACATCGGCATCACCTACAGCCGTGCGGCCGAGCAGGGCATACGCATCGAGCATCGCCAGCCCGCGCCGGTCATCGCCATCATGCGGCCCGACCACCCGCTGGCGCGCTTTCGCAGCATCACGCTGGCGCAGATGCAGCCGTACCCGCTGGCGCTGCCGGAAGGCGACAACACTGTTCGGCAGCTGTTCGACATTGCCTGCGGCGAGCGCGGCATCGTGTTCGATCCGGTGCTGGTGACCAACCACTTCGAGACGCTGACCAGCTTCGTGCTGCATGGCGGCGGGCTGTCGATCTCGGGCGCGGTGACCGTAGGCGACCGCCTGCGGCGCGGCGAACTGCATGCCGCTGCCATCCGCGAGCGCGGCATGCGCAGCCGTGCGGTCGAACTGCAGACGCTGGCCGGCCGCACGCTGCCCGAGGGAGTGCGCGCTTTCCTGGACTTCGCCCGGGAGCGCCTGGCGGCGGAGATGGGCGCGGCGGCCTGAATCCTGCGCTGGCGGCGCTGGCTATGGCGCGCGCTTGCGCCGGGCGGCGGGCCGGTTCAGCACCACCCACGCCGGTGCATGGTCGCTGGGATGATCCTCGCCGCGGACCCAGGTGTCGACGCCCGCATCGCGCAGCCGCGGGGCGAGGTCGGCGCTCAGCAGCAGGTGGTCGATGCGCAGCCCGGAGTTGGTCTGCCAGTGCTGGCGGAAGTAGTCCCAGAAGGTGTAGACGCGTTCCTCGCCATAGTGCGTGCGCAACGCATCGGTCCAGCCTTGCGCCAGCAGGCGCGCGTAGGCCTCGCGGCTTTCAGGCTGCAGCAGCGCGTCCTTGCGCCACGAGCGCGGGTTGTAGATGTCTTCGTCGGTGGGCACCACGTTGTAGTCGCCCGCCAGCACCACCGGCTGGCCGCTGTCGAACAGCGTCTGCGCGTGTTCGATCAGCCGCGCGAACCAGGCCAGCTTGTAGTCGAACTTGGGCCCGGGCTGCGGATTGCCGTTGGGCAGGTAGAGGCAGCCGACCAGGATGCCGTGCACCGCTGCCTCCAGGTAGCGGCTGTGGCTGTCGTCGGGATCGCCGGGCAGGCCACGGCGGACTTCCACCGGATCGGCGCCGCGCGCCAGGATGGCAACGCCGTTCCACGACTTCTGGCCGTGCCAGACGGCGCCGTAGCCGGCCTCGCGCAGTTCGCGCGCGGGAAAGCTTTCGTCGGCGGTCTTCAGTTCCTGCAGGCAGGCCACGTCGGGCGCCTCGCGCTCCAGCCAGTGGCGCAGCGCGCCGACCCGGCTGCGGATGCCGTTGATGTTGAACGTGGCGATCTTGAGGGCGGGCATGGGCACCTTGCGCGTTGGTAATGAGGCAGGAACGAGGCCGGCCGGCACAAGTGCCGGCCGGGGCATCTGCCGCGCGCACCGGCGCTGCACCGGTGCGCTGCTGCGGCAAATCAGGCGCGCCAGGTGCTCCCGGTCGCCTCGGACGTACTCGTGCTGCCGGCGCTGGTGCCGTGGCCCTCGCGGCGCACCCGGATGTCGTTGTTGACTTCCTTCACGCCGTAGGTGCCGTCGGCCAGATCCTCGATGTAGTACTTCTGGCCGCGCTCGCGCACCGTGCCGGTCAGCGACACCACGCCTTCGTTGACGTCGACGCTGACATCGCTGACATCGACGCCGCGCGCATAGCTGAGCCGCTCGCAGATCTGGTCGCGGATGCGGTCGTCGCTGCGCTGGTAGCCGCGCGGGCCAGCCTTGCGCTCGTGCTCGCGCTGGTCAGTGCCGAACAGGTCGCCGACCGCCTCGCCGATGCGGCGGCCAAGGTTGTAGAGCACGCCGCGGTCTTCCCGGTCGTCGCCGCGATAGCCTTCGCGATCATCGGTTTCCCACCCCCGCTGGCGCGCCGCCGCGCGGCTGTAGCGCTGGCCGTAGCGCTGCTGGTCTTCGCGCTCGTCGCGGTCCTCGGTCCAGTAGCGGGTGTCGCTGCGCAGGTCGCGGAAGTAGCGGTCGCGGTTGCGCTCGCGAGCGATCTCATACGGGTCGCGGGCGCGCTCGGCGCTTTCGCGCCACTGGCGGTCGGCGTATTCGTCATCGCGTTGCCACGCCTGCGGATCGCGCCATTCGCCTGCGCGTTCCCAGCCATAGCCGCCGTTCAGGCCGTAGCTCAGGCTGCTGCCGGCTCGGCGGCGATAGCGCTCTTCGTCCCGGTCGCGCTGGCTGCGCTCGTCGCGCTCATACCGCCGGCTTTCATCGCCCTGGTAGCCCTGGGAACCCTGGGAACCCTGGGAACCCTGGAAGTCCTGGCGCTGTGGATAGTCGTAGTCACCGCGCCACGCACCGGCGGAGCGCTGCTGGCCGCGGCTGCCGTACTCGCCTTGCGTCGGCCGCTCCGGATACCGGCCGGCTCCGTACTCGTCACTGTAGCCGCCGCCCTGGCGTGCCGGCCCGCCGTAGCTGGTCTGGCCCGGCGTCAGCTGCTGGCGACGGCGCTGCGCCTGCCAGCGGTCGCGGTCGCTTTCGGATTCCGGTTGCCAGTCGTCGTCGTCCCACGCCTGGCGGCGTTGGCGTTCGTCGTAGTAGTAGCTCATGCTGATTTCCTGATATGTGAATGGCGCCATACGCGGACGAGCACAACAATGTCCGCATTCCGGTGGCGGGTTATCAGGAGCGGCAAGATTCATACCGTGCGGCAGCCGCGCGCCTGCGGCCCGGGTGACGCCGCAGGCCGTGCAAGCCTTGCAGACCTTGTAAGGGATGCAGGGTGGGGAACCGGGAGAAATGCCGCGTGCTCCACAACGGGGCGGCGCCGCGAACCAGCGGACGAAAAGCGACACCCGCATGGATAGGCTGGTGCGGGCGGCCGCGGCGACGCTTGTGTTTACCCTGAAAACCAGCCCGAGCCACGCCCGCGACACCGGGGGATATGTCAGAATCCGCCGGCAACCCGTCGCGCCGACGCAACGGCAGGGCCCCGCAACCACACTGGCATGACAAGCACAACAAGAGTCCTGATCGTCGAGGATGACCCGGCGGCGCAGAGCCGCCTGGTGCAGGCCGTCGAGATGCATGCTCCCGCCAGTACCGTGGCCGGCTGCGCCGGCAGTGTCGCCAATGCCCTTGCCTGGCTGGCGCTGCACCAGCCCGACGTCCTGCTGTGCGACCTGGGCCTGCCGGACGGCAGCGGCATCGCCGTGATACGCCAGGTGCGCGAACGCTATCCCGAGTGCGAATGCATGGTGGTCACGGTGTTCGGCGACGACCAGCACGTGCTGGCCAGCATCGAAGCCGGCGCCATTGGCTACCTGCTCAAGGACGAGACCACCGACCGCATCGCCGCCTCGATCGGCGAACTGCGCGCCGGTGGCTCGCCGATGAGCCCGCTGATTGCGCGCCAGGTGGTCAACCGCCTGCGCGGCGAGCCCGCCGCGGCCGCTGGGTTGGCCGGGGCCGCCGAAGGCGCCGGACGCGGCAACGCCGCCCAGCGCGGCGTCACGCTGTCCGCGCGCGAAAGCGAGATCCTCGACCTGATCTCGCGCGGCTATACCTATGCCGAGACCGCGCGCTATGTCGGCCTGAGCGTGCATACCGTGCAATCGCACATCAAGAACATCTACGGCAAGCTGGCGGTGCGCTCGCGCGGCGAAGCCGTGTATGAGGCCGCCAAGCTCGGCCTGCTCAAGTCCCTGTAGCTTCCTGCGCCATGCCGCCGACCTGGCTGCGACTCACCCGGACCTTGCTTGCCGTGCTTGCGGTACTGCTGCCGCTGTCGTGGCTGGCGTCGCCGGCGCGTGGTGCCGCGCCGGCCGCCAGCGACGGGCTGGCGGAGCTGGAGCTGGCCGTGCGCAGCGCCACGCTTAGCGACGGCAGCGTGCTGCCGGCGCAGCCGCTGACGCTGCCGGACTATTGGGACCGCGCGCTGCCGGGCAAGTCCGGCATGGCGGTCTACGACCTGCGCTTTGACCGCGGCTGGCCGGCGGCGGCAGCGGCAGGGCTGTTCGTGCCGTGGGCAGGCGGCAGCTACGAGGTGCGCCTGAACGGCATCCTGGTGGCGGCGGGCGGCAGCCTGGGCGCGCCGTCATCCGCGCTGGCCAAGCGACCCTACTATGTGCCGTTGCCGCCGGAGCTGGTGCGCGAGCACGGCAACGCGCTGCGCATCACGGTGGCGGCGCGCGCGTTTTCACGAGCCGGCCTGCTGCCGGTCACGGTGGGGCCGGCCAAGGCGGTGCGCGCGCGCTACCAGGACGCATTCATGGTGCGCGTGGCCGGGCCCTTCATCGCCGCCGTGCTTAGCGCCGTGCTCGGCACCATCGCGCTGCTGATCTGGTGGCGCCAGCGCGACCCGCTGTTCGGCCTGTACGGCCTGGCCGAGATCGCCTGGAGCGTGCGGCTGCTCGACTATTTTGTCGACGACCTCGCGCTGCCGCCGGAACTGCGCAGCTATATCGTCGCGGCCGCGCGCGAGGTCTTCCTCGGCGCCATCGGCAAGTTCTGCCTGCTGGTGATCCGCGTGCCCTGGCGCTGGCTGCACCGCACGCTCGACGCCTACCTGTGGCTGGCATTGCCCATACTGGCGCCGCTGGCCGCGCTGTCGAGCCATCCGCTGGTGTTCCCGCTGAGCTGGCTGGCCAAGGTCGGCATCATCCTGACGGTGGCGGCCGCGCTGGTATGGGCCGCGCTGCGGCATCCAAGCCGCGAGGCCAGGCTGCTGGCCGCCACCGTGGGCGTGTCGGCGGTGCTGTTCCTGGGCGACTGGCTGCGCGTGTGGCTGACCGGCGACTACTACTGGGTGCACTCGATGACCCGCTATGTCTCGGTGCCGTTCAGCGTGGTCATGGCGTGGATGCTGGTGGAGCGCTACACCAGCGCCGTACGCAGCCTGCAGCGCGCCAACCAGGTGCTGAGCGAGCGCGTGGCGCAGCGCGAGGCCGAGTTGCGCGCGGTGTTCGCACGCGCGCAGAAGGCCGCCGCCGAGCAGACCGCGCTGCGCGAGCGCAGCCGCATCCTGCGCGACATGCACGACGGCCTCGGCAGCCAGCTGGTCACCACGCTGTCGATGCTGGAGTCAGGCCAGCCCAGCCGCGCGGAGATCGCCGGGCAGGTGCGGCATGCGCTGGACTCGCTCAAGCTCTCCATCGATGCCATGCAGGACACCGGCGGCGACCTCGCCGCGGTGCTGGGCAACCTGCGCTACCGGCTGGGGCCGCGCATCGAAGAGGCCGGCATCGCCATCCGCTGGCAGGTCGAGCGGCTGCCGGTGCTGCCCCACTTCACCGCGCGCAAGGTGCAGGAGCTGCAGTACCTGCTGCTCGAGGGCATCACCAACGTGCTGCAGCACGCCGGCGCCAGCGCGATCACGCTGGCGGCGCATGCCGACCCGGTGGCGCAGGTGATCCGCGTCACGCTGGGCGATGACGGGCGCGGCTTCGATGTCGACGCCCCGCGTGGCGGGCGCGGGCTGCGCAATATGGGGGTGCGTGCTGCGGCGATCAGCGGGCGGCTGCAACTGAAATCGGTACCGGGCCAGACGACGCTGACGATCGAACTGCCGCTGGCGCCGACGGGGGATGAGGACGGCGAGGAAGGTGAGGGACTGGCACCCGCCGCATGATCGTGCCGCGGCGGCATGCCAGGGCGCAGGCCGGGCGGGGACGTAGCCGCCCGCCATCACCGCCCGCAGGAAGCCTTGCGCATTGCTTCCTGGTTACGACGCCTGCCCGGCTCGCAACGGCAGCGTCCGTACCGCCAACGCTGCCAGCGATGTGGCCGTGGCGAGCGCGGCCACACCCGTCCAGCCGGCATGCGCCAGCGCCAGGCTGCCGAGCGCGGCGCCCGCGGCCATGCCGGCGAACATGCAGACAAACAGCACCGCGTTCAGCCGGCTGCGCGCGCCCGGGTCGATGCCATAGACAATGGTCTGGTGTGCGACCAGCGTTACCTGCACGCCCAGGTCGAAGCCGACGGCGGCGGCCACCAGCAGCCCGAGCTGCGCCTGCGGCGACAGCCATGGCGCCAGCAGCATGGCGGCAAAGGACAGCGCGGCGAGCGCGGCGCCGAGCCGGGTCACAGCCTGCGGGCCGCGGCGGTCGGCGATGCGGCCCGCGATCGGGGCGCCGAGCGCGCCTGCCGCACCGGCCAGCCCGAATGCGCCGGCAGCTTCGCTGCCAAGGTGGAACGGGGCGCCATGCAGCATCACCGCCAGCGTTGACCAGAACGCGCTGAAGCCGACCGACAGCAGCGCCTGCGCCAGCGCCGCGCGGCGCAGGTCGCCATGCCGGCGCCACAGCGTCAGCAGCGAGCCCAGCAGCGCGCGGTAGGGCATCACCGCGGTCGGGGCGAAACGCGGCAGGCTGCGCTGCGCCACCAGCGCCATCGCGGCGATGCTGCCGGCGGCGGCGATGAACATCGCGCGCCAGCCGAATTGCGCGGCGACAAGGCCGCTGACCACCCGCGACAGCAGGATGCCGAGCAGCAGCCCGGTCATGACCGTGCCCACCACCTTGCCGCGCTGCGCATCGGGCGCCAGCGTTGCCGCGGCGGGCACGATGTCCTGCGCCAGCGTGGCGGACAGGCCGATGGCCAGGCTCGCCGCCAGCACCAAGCCGATGCCGGGCGCCAGTCCCGCCAGCAGCAGGGCGGCCACCAGCGCCGCCGACTTGGCCAGGATGATGCGGCGGCGGTCGAAGCGGTCGCCGAGCGGTGCCAGCAGCAGGATGCCCAGCGCATAGCCAAGCTGCGTCAGCGTCGGGATGGCGCCGACAGCCGTGGCGGAGGTGTGCAGGTCAGGCGCCATGATGCCGAGCATGGGCTGGCTGTAGTACAGCGACGCGACGGCGAGACCGGCGGCAGTGGCGAGCATCAATACGAGGCGTGCCGGGAGCGCCGGTGCCGGCGATGGCGCCGCGATGGCAGCGGCGGGCGAGGTGGATAGGCAAGACATGGTCGTTGTTCCTGAATCTGGTGATTTCGTTGAAAAAAGGCAGATCCGCAATCGGTGCAGTGGATGCGATGGATGCAGATGTTGTCCGGCCCCCGCGTTTTCTGGTAGAGGTGTGCGGTGAACAACGGCTATACGAGGCGCGTATGACCAGATCCCGGACCACTGCACGGGCCAACGCACGGGCCGGCACCCCGGAACCCGCTCCGGCCAGCGCCGGTGCCGACCGCATCGACCTGCTCCAGACCTTCGTGCGCATCGTCGAGGCCGGCAGTTTGTCGCAAGCCGCCGCGCAATTGCGGACCACGCAGCCCACCGTCAGCCGCCGCCTGCAGGCGCTGGAGCGGCAGCTGGGCGTGCGCCTGCTGCAGCGCTCCACGCATGGGATGAAGCTGACCGAAGACGGCGAGCGCTGCTACGAGCGCGCCAAGGCGCTGGTCGGCGACTGGGCGACGCTGGAGGCCGACCTGCGCGGCGCCGGCTACGCGCCCGAGGGCACGCTGCGCGTGGTGGTGCCGCATGCCTTCGGCCAGGACCTGATGGTGCCGCCGCTGGCCGCCTACATGCGCCAGTACGACCAGGTCGCGGTGGAGTGGCTGCTGCATGACCGCACGCCCGACTTCATTGCCGAGGCCATCGATTGCGCCATCCATGTCGGCGAGGTGCGCGAGCCCGGGCTGGTCGCAGTCAGGCTGGCCGAAGTGCCGCGCGTGGCAGTCGCCGCGCCGGCGCTGCTCGAAGGCCGGCGGCTGCCGCTCCAGCCCGAGGAACTGGAGGCGCTGCCCTGGCTGGCGCTGCACACCTTCTACCGCCAGGCGATGACGCTGTCGCACGCGGCCAGCGGCGACTCCCGCGAACTCCGGTTCCGGCCGCGGCTAAGCACCGACAGCCTGTACGCGTTGCGCAGTGCCGCGCTGCAGGGCCTGGGCGTCGGCGTGGGCTCGGCGTGGATCTTCGCCGACGACATCGCGCGCGGCGACCTGCTGCACCTGCTGCCGGAGTGGCAGGCCGAGCCGCTGCCGGTCTACCTGGTTTATCCGTACGCCAGCTTCTACCCCGCCAGGCTCAGGTTGTTCATCGATGCCATGCGCGAGGCGGTGCCGGCCATGGCGGGCGTGCAGCCGCCGCGCGCCGGGCGCAGGCAGGCACAGACCGGGGCGGGCAAAGCGAGGGCCGGAAAGCGATAGACGACGGCACACCGCAATCGCGCAGAGGACTCCGTCGGTATCGCCGACATTGACGTGCAAGTACCGTTTTTCTGCCCCTGGTGCGTGCATTTTGCCCCGATGCCGGGCATTTTCTGCACCCCGTTTGCGCATCGTCAAAACGATCGGAATTCGTGCTTCAGGCCTGGAAAACGCGGCCGATAGCCCGGGGGAAAGCCAACCCCTTGCCGAGCCCGATGACCGCATTTTTCCGCCCCGCCGAGCGCCTGATGGCGCGCCTGAACATCAACCAGAAACTGACCCTGATCGCAGTGCTGTTCCTCGTGCCGCTGTGCGGCGCGATGTACGTCGTGCTGCATGGCTCGGCGCAGTCGATCCGCGCCACCGACAGCGAACGGCGCGGCCTGGTCATCGTCGGCCACGCGCTTGATTTCATGCGCGAGACGCAGATCCGGCGCGGTGCCGCGAATACCGTGCTGGCCGGCAACGCCGGCTTCCGGCCGACCTTCGACGCGGCCGACGGCAAGGCCGCGGCCAACCTGGCCGAACTGCTGCGCGCCACCACCGCCAATCCCGGCTTTGCGCTCGAGCCCGCGGCGCGCAAGCTGGAGCAGGACTGGCAGTACATCCGCGGCCTCGGCCTGAGCACCTCGCCCGGACCGCTGTTCGAGCGGCACAGCGCGCTGGTCAGGCAGACACAGCTGTTCATCGCCGACGTGGCCGACCGTTCGGAGCTCGCGCTCGACGGCGAGGCCGGCGCCTACTACCTGATCAGCCTGATGGTTGGCCCCATGCCGCGCCTGGCGGAGCACAGCGCGCTGGCGCGCGGGCGCGGCGCCGGCATCATCGCGCGGGGCGGCTATGCCGATGCCGCGCAGCAGGCCGACCTGGGCGCGCTTGCCGAGCAGATCCAGGAGGGACTGGAAGCCATCCGGCGCGATGCCGCGCGCGTGCGCAGGAATGCGCCGGCACACCAGCCGCAGCTCGACGCGGCCATGCAGCAGCTGGCGGCGATGGACAATTTCCACCGCACGCTCAAGGCGCGCATGCTTGGTGCGAGCGGCATCGGCATCGATGCCAAGACCTATTTCGACGAGGCGACCGCGGCGATCAACGGCGTACTGTCCGCCAACAGGGAGTTCTCGGCCATCGCCGGCGCCATGCTGGCGCAGCGCATCGCCGCGCAGCAGCGCCAGTTCGTGCTGCTGGCGGCGCTGGGCGTGGTCGCGCTGGCCCTGGCCTTCTATCTGTTCGGCGGCTTCAGCCGCGGCATGCGCAGCGATGTGCGCACCGTGGGGGACATGGTCGACCGCATCAACGCCGGCGACCTGAGCCTGAGCATGGCGGTGCACGGGCGCGACGAACTCAGCGAGGTCAAGCGCCACCTGCTGTCGCTGGTGGACAGCTGGCGCGGGCTGATCGGCGATACCAAGGCCGGCGCGCACAATGTGCTGGCTGCCGCCGGCGAGATCGCGCAGGGCAATATCGACCTGTCGGCGCGTACCGAGCAACAGGCCTCTTCGCTGGAGCAGACCGCGGCCAGCATGGAGCAGCTTACCGCCACCGTGCAGCAGAACGCCGGCAGCGCCGGGCAGGCCAGCGAGCTGGCGCGCGAGGCGTCGGACATCGCGCTGGCCGGCGGCGCCGCGGTGGGGCGCATGCGGCAGACCATGCAGGACATCGAGGCCGATTCGCGCCGCATCGTCGACATCATCGCGGTGATCGATGCCATCGCCTTCCAGACCAATATCCTGGCGCTGAACGCCGCGGTGGAGGCGGCGCGCGCGGGCGAGGCCGGGCGCGGCTTCGCCGTGGTGGCGACCGAGGTGCGCGGGCTGGCGCAACGTGCCGGCAACTCGGCCAAGGAGATCGGCACGCTGATCTCGCAGTCGGCGCAGCGGGTGGCGTCCGGGACGTCGCTGGCGGTGGACGCTGCCGCCAGCATGGACAGCACGGTGGCCGCGATCCAGCGCGTGACGGCGATGATGGACGAAATCAGCCATGCCTCGCGCGAGCAGAGCACCGGCATCGCGCAGGTCAACCAGGCGGTGGCGCAGATGGATCAGGTCACGCAGCAGAACGCCGCGCTGGTGGAGGAGGCCGCCGCCGCGGCGCAGTCGCTGCAGGCGCAGGCGCAGCAGATGCAGCGCGCGATGGCGGTGTTCCGCACCGAGGCGCAGGCGGCCTGATGCCGCTGGCGCGGGGTCAGCGCCGCAGCAGCCAGATCACGACCGAGACCACCACCGACACCAGGATGCAGGTCGTGATCGGCAGGTAGAAGCTGAAGCCGTCGCGGACGATATGGATGTCGCCGGGCAGGCGGCCAAGGCGGTCGAACGGCAACTTCGACAGCCAGGGCCAGGCGGCGCCGGCGGCAAGCAGCACGGCGCCCAGGATGAGGAGCAGGCGTTGCATGGGATGGGGAGGGTCAGCGGGCGATCCTGAGGCATTTGACCGGCAGGTCGACGCATTGATTCCGGTCTGCCGCCGGCCAGCCATCCTGGTCAGGATGCCGTGATTTACATGGATTTCGGAATGTAAATTGAAGGCTCGCGCTTTTTGTATGAAATTTCCTTATTCGTATTGATGGTTGGGATAGAAAATTTCAGTATGTCGTAGAACATTGAAATAAATATCCAAAATAGTGAGGAACAGATAGTGAAAAACCCGAGATAGGTGGAGATTCCTGGTGAATCGCGGCTCTGATGCGCACGCCTTTTTGCCGGGTTAACGCCAATTCTTGGCCTCAATGCCCGTTGCCTAAGATTCGTTCAATTAGAGAACGTGAGTTCGCTATTAGAACAAATCGCGGTGCCGGTCGTGCCTGCCTGCAGGCGGACCGCGCGATTTCCAAGGCAGACGGAGACAATAGTGCCCCAATCCCTCCAAACCAAGGCTGGCGTCGCGGACGTCCAGGCCCTGATCGACGGACAGCGATTCACTGCTTACCAGTGGCTGATCCTTGTGCTTTGCTTCCTGGTGGTTGCCGTCGACGGCTTCGATACCGCCGCCATCGGGTATATCGCGCCGGCGCTGGTGCAGGACTGGGGGATCGAGAAATCGGCCCTCGGGCCCGTCATGAGCGCGGCGCTGTTCGGCCTCGCCTTCGGCGCGATCTTTGCTGGCCCGCTGGCTGATCGCATCGGCCGCAAGAAGGTGCTGGTGCTGTCGGTCTTCTTCTTTGGCGCCTGCAGCCTGGCCACGGCCTTTGCGCCCACGCTGGGCTGGCTGACGGTGCTGCGCTTCCTGACCGGCCTGGGTCTGGGCGCCGCCATGCCCAATGCCGTGACGCTGACCGCCGAGTTCGCGCCGCAACGCCGCCGGGCCGTGCTGGTGAACACTATGTTCTGCGGCTTTCCGCTCGGCTCCGCGGCCGGCGGCTTTGTCGCCGCCGCGATGATCCCGCATTTCGGCTGGCACAGCGTGCTGCTGCTTGGCGGCATCGTGCCGCTTGCGCTGGCGCTGCTGCTGGTGGTGCTGCTGCCCGAGTCGGTGCGCTACATGGTGTTGCGCAACTATCCGGCCGACCAGATCCGCCAGCTGCTGCGGCGCGTGACCGGCGCGGACGTGGGGGCAGCGAACGCCTTCGTCATCGGCGAGCAGGCGCCCGCGACCCGCTCCGCCATCGGCACCGTGCTGGCGCCGGGCTATCGCCTGGGTTCGGCGATGCTGTGGTGCACCTACTTCATGGGCCTGGTCATCTTCTACCTGCTGACGAGCTGGATGCCCACGCTGATGAAGGACGCCGGCTTCTCGATCCAGCACGCGTCATTCCTGACAGCGCTGTTCCCGCTCGGCGGCGGCATCGGCACCATCGCGGCCGGGTGGTTCATGGACCGCTTCAACCCCAACAAGGTGATCGCCATCACCTACGCCGCCACCGGCGTGCTGATCTACGCCGTGGGGCACGGCACTGGCAGCCAGGTGCTGCTTGGCGTGCTGATCTTTCTCGCCGGCACCGCCATGAACGGCGCGCAGTCGTCGATGCCGTCGCTGGCCGCGGCGTTCTACCCGACGCAGGGCCGTGCCACCGGGGTGGCGTGGATGCTTGGCATCGGCCGCTTCGGCGGCATCACCGGGGCCTTGCTCGGTGCCGAACTGCTGCGGCTGCATCTGGGCTTCGACACCATCTTTACGCTGCTTGCCGTGCCGGCATTCCTGGCTGCCGGTGCGCTGGTGGTCAAGCATTTCAGCGGCAGTCATGCCCCGGGTGCCGACGCCGAGGGCAGCGCCGGCGTGGCAGCTCACTGAGCCTCACTGAGCAGTCCTGAGCATCACTGAGCCGCAAGCGGCCGGGCCGCGGCGCGGATGCAGTCAGCCAGCGCTTCGGCCATCGGGCTGAGGGTGCGGTCGCCGTGCCGTAGCAGGCCGATCGGTTCCTCCGTGCCCTGCGTATCGAGCGGCAGCAGGACCAGTTCATCCTCGGCCACCGCGCGCTGCGCGGCAGACAGCGGCGCCGCCCACACGCAGTCGCTGTGGCGGGCCAGCAGCCGTCCGAGGTAGGCGTCCGATGTTTCCACGCATCCGCCCGGCAGGGGCAGGCCGTGGCGGGCGAGCAGGCTTTCGGTGTTGTGGCGGGGGATCGAGCCCGCTGCCGGGATCACCAGCGGCCATGCCAGCACGTCAAGCAAGGTCGGCCGCGATACGGCGGCAAGAGGGTGCGCGGAACGCACCGCCAGCGCCAGCGAGTCCGGGCCCAGCGATTCGAACCACAGGCTTTCCATGGCAACCGGGTCATCCATCCGGCCAATGACCAGATCCAGCACATCGGCCTTGAGCTGGTCGATCAGGCTGCGGTTCATGCCGGTCTGGACGGCAAGCCCGACCTCGGGGTGCGCGGCGCGGAAGCGCAGCAAGGCATCGGTCAGCACCGCCGGCACGACGCTGGGCAGCGCGCCCAGCCGGATGCGCTCCTGTGGCTGCGCCTGCTCGCCGGCCATGCTGTCGGCCGCCGCATCGATATCGGCGAGGATGCGCAGCGCGTGGCGCAGGAAGCGCGTGCCGGCGGTGGTCAGTTCCGTGCCCGCGCGCTGGCGCACCAGCAGGCGCGTGCCGGTCAGCTCCTCCAGCTCGCTCAGGGTCTTGGACACGGCTGGCTGCGTCAGCCCCAGGCGATCAGCGGCGCGGCCCAGGTGCTGGGTCTGCGACACCGCCACGAAGCAGTAGAGATGCCGCAGCCGCACGCGGTTGCGGAAGATTTCGAGCGCGGGTGGGGCGGGGGTTTTCATGCTGAAAAGTTATCGTAATTCTTGGAAATCTCAATTTACATGACTTTATGTGTTGCTTAAAGTCATACCATTCCAACGACAAGGAGACTGCGCAATGACCCGCCTTGCCCAGTATCGACGTCCCTACTGGGACACCCAGCCCGAATACCGCTTCGACCCCTACGCTTCCACGCACAAGCGCTCGCCGGGCCAGCCGCTGATTGCGCTGCCGCAGTCGCTGTCCGAAGTGACCGGTCCCACCTTCGGCGCCGAGTTCGTCCGCGAAGGCGATAACGACCTCACCGTCGGCAACGGCGGCGAGCCCATCGGCGAGCGCATCCTCGTGACCGGCCGCGTGCTGGACGAGAATGGCCGGCCGGTGCCGAACGCGCTGATCGAGGTGTGGCAGGCAAACGCGGCCGGCCGCTACGTGCACAAGCGCGACCAGCACGACGCGCCGCTGGACCCGCATTTCTCCGGAGAGGGCCGCACCGTCACCGACGCCAACGGGCACTACCGGTTCAAGACCATCAGGCCCGGCGCCTATCCCTGGCGCAACCACCACAATGCCTGGCGGCCGCAGCATATCCACTTCTCGTTGTTTGGCAATGCCTACGCCACGCGGCTGGTGACGCAGATGTACTTCCCCGGCGATCCGTTGCTGCCGTTCGACCCGATCTTCAACTGCGTGCCGGACGAGAAGGCGCGCGACCGGCTCATCGCCAGCCTCGACTGGGAGACCACCCAGCCCGAATACGCGCTCGGCTACCGTTTCGATATCGTGCTGCGTGGCCGCGATGCCACGCCGATGGAGTAAGACCATGCTTTACGCCACCGCATCCCAGACCGTCGGCCCTTACCTCCATATCGGCCTGAGCGGGCTGAACTGCGCCGACCTGACCGCCAGCGCACCGGCACTGGCCGGCCAGCGCATCGTGATCGAAGGCCGCGTCACCGACGGCAACCGCGAGCCCGTGCCCGACGGCATGGTCGAGATCTGGCAGGCCAATCCCGCCGGCCGCTACCGCCACGCCGAAGACACGCGCGAGCTGCCTCTGGTGCCAGGCTTTACCGGCTTCGGCCGCGTGCCGACCGAGGCTGACGGGTCGTTCCGCTTCGTCACCGTCAAGCCGGGCGCCGTGCCCGGTGCCGACGGCCGGCCGCAGGCGCCGCACATCATGGTGTCGGTGTTCATGCGCGGGCTGGTCAAGCACGTTGCCACGCGCATGTACTTTCCGGACGAGGCCGCGGCCAATGGGGCCGATCCGGTGCTGGCGCTGGTGCCGGCCGAGCGGCGCGGCACGCTGGTTGGCAACGATGCCGGCAATGGCACGCTGCGCTGGGATATCGTGCTGCAAGGCCCGGGCGAGACGGTGTTCTTCGATATCTGACACGCCGCGCCGGCGGCCGGGGAATCTCCCGGGCCGCCGGCGACAAAGCATAATCAGGTGGTCGTCATCGCCACGACCCCTACCGATCGCCCCCATGCCAACCGTCACGCGTCTTACCGATCCCATGTTCGGCAGCCCCGCGGTGCTGGACATCTTCTCCGACGCCGGCACCGTGCAACGCATGCTTGCCGTCGAGGCCGCGCTCGCGCGCGCCGAAGCGCAATGCGGCGTGATCCCGGCCGCTGCCGCGACCGTCATCACCGAAGTCTGCAGCGACGTCGGCGCCATCGACCGCGATGCGCTGGCGCAGGCCGCGGTCGCCGCCGGCAATCTGGCCATTCCGTTTGTCAAACAGCTGACCACCGCCGTGGCTGCGCGCGATGCCGATGCGGCGCGCTTCGTGCACTGGGGCGCCACCAGCCAGGACATCATCGACACCGCGCTCGTCCTCCAGCTGGGCGACGCGCTGCGCGTACTCGATGCCGACCTGATACGCCTGGGCGAATCCTGCGCCGCGCTGGCCAGCGCGCACCGCGCCACGCCGATGGTGGCACGCACCTGGCTCCAGCATGCACTGCCCACCACCTTTGGCTGCAAGACCGCCGGCTGGCTCGACGCGCTGCGCCGCGACCTCGCCCGCCTTGATGCGGCACGCGCGCAGGCCCGCGCGCTGCAGTTCGGCGGCGCCGCGGGCACGCTCGCCAGCCTTGGCGACGCCGCGCCCGGCGTAGCTGCCGCACTGGCCCGCGAGCTGGGCCTGGTCGCACCCGTGCTGCCATGGCATGCGCATCGCGACCGCATGGTCGAAGTGGCCGCCACGCTTGGCATGCTGACCGGCACGCTCGGCAAGATGGCGCGCGACATCTCGTTGCTGATGCAGACCGAGGTGGCGGAAGTGGCCGAGCCCACCGGGCCCGGCCGCGGCGGTTCCAGCACCATGCCGCACAAGCGCAATCCGGTCGGCTGCGCGGCGGTGCTGACGGCATCGGTGCGCGTGCCGCCGCTGGTGGCCACCATGCTGTCGGGCATGGTGCAGGAACACGAGCGCGCGCTTGGTGGCTGGCAGGCGGAATGGGACACGCTGCCGCAGATCGTCACGCTGGCCGCGGGCGCGCTGCGCCAGATCGGCGAGGTGGTGGCGGGGCTGCAGGTCGATGCGGCGCGCATGCGTGGCAATCTCGATCTCACGCATGGGTTGATACTCGGCGAGGCCGCGATGCTGGAACTCGGCGGCAGGATCGGACGCCTGCAGGCGCACCATCTGGTGGAGCGCGCCTCGCGCCGCGCAGTGGCCGACGGCACCAGCCTGCGCGATGCGCTGGCCCGCACGCTGCAGGAGGAACCCGCCCATGCGGGCTTGCTCGACGACGCCACGCTCGACCGCCTTGCCAACCCCGCCAACTACGCGGGCCAGTCATCGGCTTTTGCGGATGCCGCGGTGCAGGCGTGGCAATCCGCGCTTGCCGGACGTGCCGCACGCTGACTGGCCACGGATTCTCAGGAGACTGCATTGCCCTATCTCGATCACGCCGGTGCCCGGCTCTTCTACACCGTCGACGGCCCCGAGGCCGCGCCGGCCATCATCTTCTCCAACTCGCTCGGCACCGACCACACCATGTGGGAGCCACAGGCCGCCGCGCTGGCCGGGCGCTTTCGCGTGGTGCGCTACGACACGCGCGGCCATGGCCGCTCGACCGCACCCGGCGATGCCTTCACGGTTGAACAACTCGGCCAGGACGTGATCGCCATCCTGGATGCATTGGGCATCGGCCAGGCCGTATTCTGTGGCCTGTCGATGGGCGGCCTGACCGGGATGTGGCTCGGCATCCATGCGCCCGAGCGCTTTTCCCGCATCGTGCTGGCCAATACCGCCGCAAAGATCGGCAACGCGGAGGGATGGAACACTCGCATCGACACCGTGCTGCGCGACGGCATGAGCGTGATGGTCGCGCCTTCGGTCGAGCGCTGGTTCACCCCCGGGTTTGCCGCCACGGCCGACCGAGCGCTGGACGGCCTGCGCAGCGTGCTGGCAGGACTCGATCCACGCGGCTATGCGGCCAGCTGCGCGGCGGTGCGCGACGCCGACTTCCGCGAGACGGTGCCGTCGATCCCGGTGCCGGTGCTGGTTGTCGCCGGCAGCCAGGACCCGTCGACCACCGCGCAGGAGGGCCGCGCGCTGGCCGATGCGATTCCCGGCGCGCGTTTCATCGAACTGCCTGCCGCGCATATCTCCAGCTTCGAGCAGCCGGGCCGCTTCACTGCCGCACTGATCGATTTCGTGCGCGGCCGCCTGCTCGTGACCGACGACCACGCGCGCTACGACGCCGGCCTCTCGGTGCGGCGC
This sequence comes from Cupriavidus sp. a3, assembly GCF_051015765.1. NCBI lineage: Bacteria > Pseudomonadati > Pseudomonadota > Betaproteobacteria > Burkholderiales > Burkholderiaceae > Cupriavidus > Cupriavidus sp. a3. The sequence goes on from NZ_CP170644.1 coordinate 228,700, forward strand.
GAGGTGCTCGGCAGCGCGCATGTCGATCGCTCGCTGGCGCGGCTGACGCCGCTCAACGAAGAATTCCAGAACCTGATCACACGCTACGCCTGGGGCGAGATCTGGACGCGCGAAGGCCTGCCGCGCCATACGCGCAGCCTGCTGACCATCGCCATGATGGTGGCGCTGAACCGCACGGATGAACTGAAGCTCCATCTGCGCGCCGCCGCCAACAATGGCGTGACGCGCGACGAGATCAAGGAAGTGCTGTTGCAGACGGCGATCTATTGCGGCGTGCCGGCGGCGAATTCGGCCTTCCACATGGCCGAGGAAATCTTCGCCGCGATGGACCAGCCCGCCTGATCCGTCAGCGCACCGCGAACGCCGGCAGCCGCGCCCGCCCCGATTGCCGGAACTCCGTGGGCGCCTGGCCCACCTGCCGCGCGAAGAAGCGCGAGAAGTACGCCGCATCGGAAAACCCGAGCGACAGTGCGATGTGCTTGATCTCCAGGTCGCTGAAGAGCAGGTCGCGCTGCGCTTCGGCGAGCACGCGCGCGTGGATCATCTGCAGCGCTGACTGCCCTGAGGCCTGGCGGCACACGCGGTTGAGCTGTGTAGGCGTGATGCCGATGGTGCCGGCATAGTGGCCGATCTCCTTCTGCTCGCGGTAGTCCGATTCCAGCAGTTGCTGGAAGTGCTGGAAGTGCCGCGCCGGTCGGCTGCTGCTGCGCGCGGCGGCCGGCTGATCGGCATTGCCCAGCCGCGCAATGCCGATCAGCACCAGCGTCAGCAGCGCCGACAGCGACGCCCCGCGCCAGGCGGACACCGCTTCCATCTCCCCACGAAACAGCGCCAGCGCATCCGCCAGCGCGTGCCCGCGCCGCACGCGGTCGTGGCGCGGGTGGTCGAACAGCGGCAGCGCATCCGGCACACCCGCCAGCAGCGTGCGCAGGTGGCTGTCGGTCATGGTGACAACCATGCCGTCAGTGTCCGGCGTAAACACGAAGCCGTGGATGTGCCGCGGCGGCATCGTCACCAGCGAGCCGCCGCGCAACGGCTCGCGGCGTTCCTCGAGCAGGGCTTCCCCGCCACCCGCGTGGATGTACAGAATTTGCAGGAAGCGTTCATGCCGGTGGGGCTTGATCTCCCACCCGTGCAGGCGGCTGCGCGCGGCGATGGACTCGAAATGCAGCTGGTCAGACAGCGGCTCGGACGAATTCACGCCATACAGGGAGTAGGTCGGGACAGGTTTCACGGGGGGCGTCAGTGTTTACCAGCAATGTTCCGATTGTCCTGTCATCGGTTCGGTCTGTCCATTCCGTAGCGGGCCTCCGCCGACTATTGTTAGCGCCGGTAGATCGATATGTACAAGGAGACAAGACATGCGCACCCAGGTTGCCATCATCGGCGCCGGTCCCGCCGGCCTGCTGCTCGGGCAGTTGCTTACCAAGGCGGGCATCGACAACATCATCGTCGAGCAACGCAGCCCGGAATACGTGCTGGGGCGCATCCGCGCCGGCATCCTCGAGAGTGTGACCGTCGATGCGCTGGAGCGCGCGGGCGTGGCGGCGCGGCTGCATGAGGAAGGCCTGGTGCACGACGGCATCGAGCTGTCGTTCGATGGCCAGCGGCATCGGATCGACCTGCATGCGCTGGTCGGCCGCAGCGTGACCGTCTACGGCCAGACCGAGGTCACGCGCGACCTGATGGCGGCACGGCAGGAAGCGGGCATCACCACGGTCTACGAGGCGCAGGATGTCAGCCTTCATGATTTCGATGGCGCCAGGCCGGTGGTCCGTTACCGCAAGGGCGGCGTGGCGCACGAGATCCACTGCGACTACATCGCCGGCTGCGACGGCTTTCATGGCGTCAGCCGCCAGAGCGTGCCGCTTACCGCCACGCAGCTGTTCGAGCGCGTCTATCCGTTCGGCTGGCTTGGCATCCTCTCGGACACGCCGCCGGTGGCGGAGGAACTGATCTATGCCAGCCACGAACGCGGCTTTGCGCTGTGCAGCATGCGCTCGCGCACGCGCAGCCGCTACTACGTACAGGTGCCGTCGAGCGAGCGCGTGGAGGACTGGTCCGATGAACGCTTCTGGGACGAACTGCGTTGCCGCCTCGATCCGCAGTCGGCGCAGTCGCTGGTGACGGGCCCGAGCATCGAGAAAAGCATCGCGCCGCTGCGCAGCTTTGTGTGCGAGCCGATGCGCTTCGGCAACCTGTTCCTGGCCGGCGATGCCGCGCATATCGTGCCGCCCACCGGCGCCAAGGGGCTGAACCTGGCCGCCAGCGACGTGCTGACCCTGGCCGATGGACTGGTCGCCGCCTACCGGCATGACGACAAGCGCGAGCTGGATGCCTATTCGGCGCGCTGCCTGCGCCGCATCTGGAAGGCCGAGCGCTTTTCATGGTGGCTGACTTCGCTGATGCATCGCTTCCCGGCTGCGGATCCGTTTGCGCTGCGCATGCAGCGGGCCGAGCTCGATTACCTGGTGGGTTCGGAAGCGGCGTGCCGGGTGCTGGCGGAGAACTATGTGGGGTTGCCGTACTGAACGGCCAAAACCGGTGCCGCGCGGGGCGTTGTCGGAAGAAAAAATAGAGCGCGGCACTTGCCGCGCTTTCCAACCCTGCATTCCGCAGGTCTTACCTGACTTCTATTGCCACCGCCCGCTCAGCCTGCGCCTGCAGCCGCAGGCTCTCCGTGGTCTGGCCCGACCCATCCGGGGTCCATCCGGGGGGCATCACCAGATAGCCAATCGCTTTCAGCAGGCTGCCAGCGTTGAGCATGTCCTTGCCCAGGCCGATCCAGTGCTCGAACTGGTTGACCAGCGGGTTATGCGTGGTGGTCGGGTGGACCAGGCCGTAGCGGCAGGGCTCTGCTGCACGCTCTTCCACATAGGTGCCGAACAGGCGGTCGAAGATGATCAGCACGCCGCCGTAGTTGGCATCGAGGTAGTCGATGTTCGAGGCATGGTGCACGCGGTGCGCCGACGGGGTGTTGAACACGTACTCGAGCCAGCCCAGCTTGGGAATCCAGGTGGTGTGCAGCCAGAACTGGTACAGCAGGTTCAGGCTCACCGTGGCCAGTACCACTTCAGGACGAACGCCCAGGAAGACCAGCGGCGCGAAGAAGATGGCGGTGCCGGTGATCTTGCCGGTCCAGCCGAGGCGATAGGCGGTGCCCAGCGTCAGTTCGTTCGGCGAGTGGTGGACCGCGTGCGTCGCCCAGAAGAAGCGGATGCGGTGCGAGGCGCGGTGGTACCAGTAGTAGCAGAACTCTTGTCCGAGGAAGAGCAGCAGCACTGCGAGCGCGCTGTTGATCTCGACCGTGAAGAGGCGGTGCTGCCAGGCAAACGCAAACACGGGGGCGGCCAGCGACAGGGGCAGCAGCGCCAGCAGCTTGCGGCCAACCAGGTCGGCCAGCGACAGGGTGACTTCATGCCAGGGGTAGGCCTTGCCCTGGCGATTCGCCTTGCGTGCCAGGACGAAGGCTTCGACCAGAGAGACTGCCACGATAAACGCCGTGACGTAGAGGGTGAATCTGCCGAGATTGTGCATGTCAGGTCCAGTGCGGTGAGGTGGGACGCTTGGCTTGCGGGTTGCTGCTTGCTGCGTCGGTGAGGCAAATGTAGTGGCTGGACCCGTGCGGCGCCATCCAGCAATTATTTCGCCGTATGTCATGCCCGGCGGGCCGCGGGCGGTGCAACAGCGCGACATTTTTTCCACCGCGAAAAGCCGCCGTCCCTTTCCTATAGTTCGACCGTCGCCGCGCCACGGAGCGCGGCAAGAAACGAACCGGAAGGACCTGCCATGACGAAACGCCTCAGCAATCTTGCCTCTTCCTTGCACCTGCCCCTGCACCTGCCCCGCGTGCTCGGTATCGCCAGTGGCGCGCTGGTGATCCTGGCGAGCACGCCCGCCTTCGCTGCATTCGGCGGACACAGCATGGCCTATACGCCGCGCGGCACGTTCGAGAGCGGGCATATCGGCGCCTGCGGTGGCGGCAGCTGCTCGCACGCCGGCGGCATCGAGGGCCCGCATGGCGGCCTGGCCACCAATACCGGCACCGTCACGCGCACGGCGCCGGGCCAGTTCAGCAACAGCGGCACCGCCGTCGGCTCCAACGGGCGCTCGGTGCAGCACGACGGCAGCACCAGTTGCGCCGGGGGCACCTGCTCGCACAGCGGCGACCTGACCGGCCCCAACGGCCAGACCGCCACCACTTCCGGCAGCGTGACCCGCGAAGGCGTGGGCCAGTATTCGTCGTCGGGCACCGTCACTGGCGCAAACGGCAATACCTACGGGCACGCCGCTTCGACCAGCTGCGCCGGCTCGACCTGCTACCGCTCCGGCACCGTGACCGGCACGCAGGGCGGCACGGTCGTGCACTCGGGCAGCGCCACCAGCGTGGCGCCCGGCGTGGTGACCACCGGCGGCGGCACTACCGTGGTCCACGGCGCGGCGGTGACGACCGGCGGCACGACCGTCACCACGGTCGGAGCGGTCGGCACTGTGGCTGCCGTCGGCACGGTGGGTACGACCGTGGCGGTCAGCACGCCGCCGGTGGTGGTCACGCCGCCTCCGCCGGCGCCTGTCTACGTGCCGGCCCCTGCGCCCGCCACGGTGTACGTGCCGCCGCCCGCCAAGGTCGTGGTTGCCCCGCCGCCGCCTCCGGTGCGCGTGGTGGTTGCCGCACCGGTGCCGCGCACCGTCTATGTCGCGCCGCGCGCTGTCTACGTGACCCGCCCGCCCGTCATGATCCCCGGCCACTGGGCCGGCGGCGCGTGGGTGCCCGCACACTTGGTCTGAGCACAGCGAGGCGGTTTTCCCTTCGGTATCCCATCGCAAAGCGCCGGTAAATGACCGGCGGGCCTACCGCGCCCCACATGAAGAAGATGATTGCTGTGCTTGTGTTGTGTATTGTTTCTGCAGGCGCCTATGCACAAAGGGCCGCATCGCCGGAGACCCGTGATGGAACAGGTGAACAGGATTGTCGTGCTCGACGACGAAGCCGAGCTGCGCAACATGCTGCAGCGCTTCCTGACCGGGCACGGCTTCCGCGTGCGCGCGGTGGCCGACGGCAAGCAGCTGGACAAGTACCTGCAGCGCGAGCCGCACGACCTGCTGGTGCTCGACCTGATGATGGAGCCCGAGGACGGCCTCACCATCTGCAAGCGCCTTCGGGCAGAGGGCCACACGCTGCCGATCCTGATGCTGACGGCCAAGGGCGACCCGATGGACCGCGTGGCGGGGCTGGAAACCGGCGCCGACGACTACCTCGCCAAGCCCTTCGTACCCGACGAGCTGGTGGCGCGCATCCGCGCGCTGCTGCGCCGGCAGAAGATGTCGGCCGGCGATCCCACCGTGACCACGCAGAGGCTGCGCTTCGGCGACTTCACCTTCGATGTCGGCAAGCAGACGCTGCTGCGCGGCGGCGAGCCGGTCGAAGTGCATTCGGCGCAGATGCTGCTGCTGCACGCGCTGGGATCGTCGCCGAACCGCGCGGTCAGCCGCGAGAACCTGCTGGCGCGGGCGCGCGGGCGCGACCATGATGCGCTCGACCGCAGCATCGACGTGCAGATCCTGCGGCTGCGCCAGATCGTCGAAGACGACCCGTCCAAGCCGCGCTTTATCAAGACCGTGTGGGGGGTCGGCTACATGCTGGTCGCCGGCGTGGATTCGTGAACCGTTCGTCGCCCATGCTCAGGCGCCTGCTGCCGCGCTCGCTGCTGGCGCGCAATATCCTGCTGCTGGTAGCGCTGGTGGCCATCACCCAGGCGTGCTCGCTGACGGTGCTGATGCATTACGTGCAGCGCCCGCGCATCGAGCGCGCCGCCATCGTCTTTGCCGACTACGTGCGCACGCTCGACCGCGTGGTGGCGGCAATGCCGCTTGACCCCAGCGGAGCCGCGGCCACGCGCATGGGCGCGCAGGCGCAAGAGCCCGAGCACGCCGCGGCGAAACCCGCGGCCGATCTGCAGCACCTGCTGCGCACCTGGCAACGCGATGTCTTCATGGAGGCGTTGCGGCGCCACCTGCCCGCCGACATGCCGGTGCGATGGCAGGCCGGCGAGGCCGAGCAACTCTGGATCCGCATGCATGTGGGCGGCGAGCCCCGCTGGATCGGCCTGCCGATCAGCGAGGACGTGCGCGCCGGCGGCATTGCCACGGCGCTGGCGCTGTCGACCGCGCTGGCGCTGCTGGCGGCCTTGACCGGCTACCTGATCCAGCGCCACCTGAACCGGCCGCTGCAGGACCTTGCGCGTGCCGCGCAGGACATCTGCGCGGGCTCGACGCCGCCGCCGCTGCCGACCGACGGTCCGACCGAGATCGCCCAGGTCAGCGGCGCCTTCAACCAGATGACGCAGGCGTTGCAGCAGGCCGAGCAGACGCGGGCACTGATGCTGGCGGGAGTCTCGCATGACATCCGCACGCCGCTGACCAAGCTGCGCCTGGCGATGGCCATGTCGATCCCGCGCGGTGCCGACGACGCCTTCGTGGCCTCGGCCGAGGGCTACCTGGACCACATCGAGACGATCCTGCAGCAGTTCATGGACTACGCCGGCAGTGGCGAGAAAGAGCAGCCGCAGCCCGGCGATGTCAATGCGCTGGTGTCGCAACTGGCCGCCGACTTCGCCGGCCTGGGCCATGAATTCGAGCTGTCGCTGGCGCAATTGCCGCCGGTTCCCTATCGCCCGGTCAGCCTGATGCGGCTGCTGATGAACCTGATGCAGAACGCTGTCGTCTACGGCAAGTCTGGCTTCAGCGTGCGCACGTGGCGCGATGCCGCGTGTGCCTACGTGGCGGTCGGCGATCGCGGCACCGGTATCGCCGCGCACGAGCTGGAGCAGCTCAAGGCGCCCTTCAGCCGCGGCGCCAACGCGCGCGGCCACGCGGGCGGCACCGGGCTCGGGCTGGCCATCGTCGAGCGCATTGCGCGGCTGCACGGCGGCTCGCTGCAGTTCCGCCCGCGCGATGGCGGCGGGCTCGAAGCGGTGGTGGCGCTGCCGCTGCAGGCACCGGCGGCGTAGCGCAGCACCTCGCCGCACCCCGCCGCGCCGTGACATGGCGCGAAATAATTCCCAGATGGCGCTGCGCGCGGGTTTTTCCCATACTTCCGTCACCGCGATGCCGAACGGCAACACACTCGGCAACACCCGAAGCAGGCAACGCGGCAAGAAGCTCCCGATGGTTTGCGATCCCTGATGCAACGATGTCGGTGACAGCTTTTACAGACCACTGACGGCACCACTCGCCAACCCAAAGGAAACGATATGCGCAACGCTCTCCAGACCATCGCCAAGCAAACCAAGCGCCTGACCATCGCCGCACTCGCCGCCACCGCCATGCTCGGCGCCGGCTGCGCCAACGCCGGTGTCACCGGCATCAACCAGGTGGGCCTGATGCAGGCCGTGCACGCCGACGTGATCTACGTCCACGCGTTCGACGCCGATGCCGGGCAGGTGAAGCTTGACGGCGGCCTGGCGCAGAAGGTCAGGATGATGGCCACCGGCGGCTCGTCGGCGAGCGCGCAAGGCCAGACCGCCGCCGAAGCGCGCGAGCAGGTCGCCAACGAGATCGTGCGCGAGCTGCGCGGCATGGGCCTGAACGCGGTGCGTTCCGATGCGCCGGCGCCGGCTGGTGCCAGCGCGCTGATCGTCGAGGGCGATTTCCGCAAGATCGATGAAGGCAGCGGCCGCCGCCGCCTGCTGATCGGCCTGGGTGCGGGCAAGAGCGAAGTCGGCGCCGATGTGCGCATCTCGTACAAGCCCGCCAACGGCGCGCCGATCCCGCTGCAGAGCTTTGTGGCCAGCGCTGATTCGGGCCATGTCCCGGGCGTCGCGGAAACCGCCGGCATCGGTGCCGCTGCCGGGCATGTGGCGATGGCGGCAGCCGGTGGCGCCGGCGTGCACGGCGCCACGGAAATGACGCGCGACTCGATCTCCGCCGATGCCACGCGCCTGGGCAATTCGATCGCCAGCCAGGTCGCGGCCGCGAGCACCGAAGAAGGCTGGCTGACTGCCGCGGCGGCTCGCTAAGCCAACGGCTTGCTCCCCTCTCCCGCGTGCGGGAGAGGGGAGACAACACTGGCAGCTTTTGGCGCTGTCAGCACTATGCGGCCCCGCCTTGCGCGGGGCCTTCGTCTTTCCGGTCGCGCAGCACCTTGCTCACCACCCTGGAAAAGAACGCGAAATACAAGCCGGTCGACAGGCCGCACATCAGGATGCCGGTCAGCGCTTCCACGCTGCCCACCAGGCGCCATTCCTGCGGCAGCACCACGTCGCCATAGCCCGTGGTGGTGTAGGTCACGGCGCTGAAGTACAGGGCCGTATGCAGGTCGGGCATCCCCGCGCGCCAGTAGTAGAACAGGCCCCATGCCGTGATCTGCAGCAGGTGCAGCAGGATCGTGCACGCCGCCAGGCTGATCAGCGCATGCGTGGCGCGCCAGAAGTAGCGCGGCCCCGACGGGATCCGCCACTTGAGCCAGTGAAACGCCGCCAGGATGCCGATCGCGTGGATCGATACACAAAGCGCCATCAATAGGAATGCGGTGAGAGCCTTGATCAGCATAGTTGTGCCTGTTGGTGTGGCGCAACCCGGGCCGGCCGCGCGGCACCATGCTACTCCAGCGGCGCGACGAAGGAGAGCGCCATCGCCGGCGGCATCGCCTCTGCCACCACGCCGCCCACCAGCACCACCGCCGGGCTGGCTAGCCCGGCAGTCAATGCATCGGCCAGCGTTTGCACCGTGCCGGTCCACGAACGCTCTTCCGTGGCGCCGGCATGCATCACCACCGCCGCCGGCATGCCCGCGCGCATGCCGGCCGCCAGCAGCCCGTCGCGTATCGCCGCGAGCCGGCTCATGCCCATGTAGATGACCAGCGTGGTGCCGCCGCGCACCAGCGCGTCCCAGTCCGGCGAGCCGTGTTCGCTGGTGTGCCCGGTGACGAAGGTCACGCCGTGGCAGTGGGCGCGGTGGGTCAGCGCGATGCCCAGCGCCTGCGCCGCCGCCACGCCGCTGCTGATGCCGTTGACCACTTCCACCGGCACGCCGTGCGCGCGCAGGAAGGCGGCTTCTTCGCCGCCGCGGCCGAACAGCAGCGGATCGCCGCCCTTGACGCGCGCCACGGTGCGGCCGGCCAGCGCATGCTGCAGCGTCAGCTGCTGGATGCGCGCCTGGGTGACCGAGCAGCGGCCGCCACGCTTGCCGACCCACTCGACATGCGTGCCGGGCCGGGCATAGCAGGACATCTCCGGCGAGACCAGGTCATCGACCAGCCATACGTCGGCGGAGCCGAGCGCGCGCACCGCGCGCACCGTGACCAGGTCGGGGCTGCCGGGGCCGGCGCCGACCAGCCAGACCTTGCCGGGCTTGAGGGGAGAGTTCATGCGAGTGACTCCTGCGTGCGTGGCGGCATGGCGTCAATGACTGGTGCCGGCCGAGCGCGTGGTCTTGTTGAAGACGTTGTATTTGCCGATGGGCTTGTCCATCGGGATGCGCTTCACTTCCCGCAGCGTGGCGGCGTCGTAGACCACGATCGCGCCGTCGCGCTCCATCAGGCTGACCAGCGCATAGCGCCCGTCGCGCGTGAATTCAACATGCGCGGCGGTGCGGCCGGGGCTGGGCGTGACGCTGCCGGCGACTTGCAGGGTCTGCTTGTCGATCACCTGCAGCGTGTCGCGCCGCGGGCTCATCATTGCGTCCGCCCAGGCGTAGCGGCTGTTCTCGTGGCTGCGAAGGAAGAAGCCGGGGCCGTTGGTCGGGATGGCGGCGACAGTTTTCCAGTCCTGCATGTCGATCACCGGGATGCGCCCCTGCCCGAGGTCGGGCGACGCCATCACTGCATGGCCGCCCCGTTCCCACGTGATGCCGCTGCCGAGGTGGGGCATGCCGCCGAGCGCCAGCGAGGCCACCTTGCGGCCCTGGTCGAGGTCGATCACCTGGCCGCCGCCGCCGCGCGATGCGCCGAGGATATGCCGGTAAGGCCGGTCGAAGAAGAAGTCGTGGAGCACATCGTCCAGCACGATCGCACGCGGCGCCAGCGACGCCAGGGGCTCGCCGGCGGCGTCGGCATACGGGATCTCCCAGACCTCGGCAATGTCCTTCAGCGCCGCGATAAAGCTGTGGCGAGGCGCCGCGTCGTAAACCGCCGATACCCGCGAAACGTCGCCACTGAGGCCCTTGACGTCGATCACCCGCTCCAGCGACAGGTCGTCGGCGCGCAGCAGCACCAGCGTGCGCGGCAGCGTATTGCCGGCCAGCACCCAGTGCCCGTCGTCGCTGACGGCAACGTTGCGCGTGTTGATGCCGACGCGGATCTCGGCGACATAGGCCAGGTTCCACAGGTCGTACTTGCTGACCCAGCCGTCGCGGCTTGCCATGTAGACATAGCGGCCATCGCGGCTGAACTTCGGGCCGCCGTGCAAGGCGAAGCGCGTGGCAAAGCGATGGATCGGTGCCAGCCTGTCGCCGTCGAGCACGGTCATGTGATGGCTGCCTGCCTCGACCACCACGAACAGGTTCTGCGGATCGGCGCTGAACACGGGACGCGCAGGCAGCGCGCCGGGTGCATGCATGACCACGTGGCTGGCCCGGATCGCGCCGGCGCTCCATTGCGGCGCGGCGGCCGGTGCCATGCGCAGCCAGCGCGCCAGGGCCTGCAGTTCGGGCGCCGGCAGCGTGGCGCCGAAGGCCGGCATCTGCGTCGCGGCGCGGCCGTCGCGCAGCACGGTGTCGAGTTCGCTGGGGCGCAGCCGCTCCAGGCTTTCCGGCAGCAGCGCGGGGCCCATGCCGCCGAGGCGGTCGGCGCCGTGGCAAGTGGCGCAGTGCTGGCCATAGAGCGCGGCAGGATCGTGCGCGAGCGCGGATTGCATCCCGCAAGCGAGCGCCATGGACATGAGCCATCGGGCAAGGCGTGTCATGCCGCCACCTCCGCTTGGGGGGAGGTGGCGATTTCGGTGTCGCTGAGGTAGCAGCCCGGATCTTCCGCCCACGCGTTGCCGGTCAGTGCGAGCGCGCGCACTCGCGTATTGCCGTTGCAGATGGCACGGTGCGCGCAGTCAGCGCAGCGTCCCTGCAACGGGCGCGGCCGGCTGGCCAGCCCCGCCATCAGCGGATCGGCGCGGCTTGCCCAGATCTCGCCAAAAGGCCGTTCGCGCACGTTGCCCAGCGTGACATGCCACCACATCGTGTCGGGATGCACATTGCCGAGGTTGTCGATATTGGCGACACCCACGCCGGTCGCATTGCCGCCCCACTGTTCCAGCCGCTGGCGCATGTCGGCGACGCGGTGCGGGAAGCGCTGCGCGATCCAGTGCAGCAGGTAGACCCCGTCGGCATCGTTGTTGCCGGTGACGAAGTCGCCGGCATGGCCCGCGCGCGTGCGCTGCCAGACATGGTCGAACAGCCAGTCCAGCGCGGCGCGCGTGAGCGCATGCCGCGCGTCCTCGGCGCGATGGCTGCGCGCGCGGCCCGCGTAGTTGAAGTGGGACAGGTAAAACTTGTCGATGCCTTCGCGTTCGGCCAGCGCGACCATGTCGGGCAGTTGCGCGGCGTTGGCCTCGGTCAGCGTCATGCGCACGCCGACGCGCAGGCCGGCGGCGCGCGCCACGCGCAGGCCCGCCAGCGCCTGCGCGAAGGCGCCGTCGCTGCGGCGGAAGCGGTCGTGCGTGGCGGGCAGCCCGTCCAGGCTGACGCCGACATAGTCGAAGCCCGCCGCGGCCAGCCGTGCAGCGTGGCCGGCATCGAGCAGCGTGCCGTTGGACGACAGCGACAGGTGGAAGCCGAGCGCGCGCGCATGCGCGGCAATGTCATACAGGTCCGGCCGCAGCAGCGGCTCGCCACCGGACAGGATCAACGCGGGCACGCGCGCATCGCGCAATTGCGCCAGCACGCGCAGCGCCTCGGCGGTATCCAGCTCGCCCTTGAAGTCGGTATCGGCCGAGGTGGCATAGCAATGGCGGCAGTTGAGGTTGCAGCGGCGGATCAGGTTCCAGATCACGACCGGCCCGGCGGCCTTGCGGGCATGCGGCACCGGACCGGCATCGCGCAGGGCTTCCATGAATCGGGACAGGCGGAACATCAGCGTGGCTCCTGTGGGGCAGCGCCCGCCGGCGGCAGGCGCAGGCCGGTTTTCTTCAGGATGCGGGTGGACCACAGCACGTCATGCGCGCGGCATGCGTCGCCCAGCAGTGCCGCGATGCGGGCTATCTGCGGCGCCGCGTCGGCGCGCGTGTGCGCGTGGACCATCGCGAACAGGTTGTAGGGCCAGTGCGGCAAGCGGCGCGGGCGCAGGTAGCAGTGGCTGACGAAGGGCAGCGCACCGACGCGTTCGCCGAGCGCATCGACGCCGGCATCGTCCACGTCCCACACCGTCATGGCGTTGGCGCGCCAGCCCAGCCGGTAGTGGTTGGGCACCGCGCCGATGCGGCGGAGCATGCCGCGCGTCTGCATCGCCGCCAGCCGGGCGATGACTTCGGCTTCTTCGAGGCCCAGCATGGCGGCGACCGCTGCGAACGGCGCCGGCTCCAGCGGCAGGCCGGCCTGGGTGGCGCGGATCAGGGCAAGGTCGATGGTATCGTGGGCGTCGGCGGACATCATGCGGGAAGGTAGAGGTTAACGAAGAATTCGCGCTCCTTGGGAAACGGCAGGATCTCGACGCCTGCCGCGGCGGCGATGCGCGCGAGCGCCGGGGCCACGTCCTCGGCCCGCGCGACCGCCAGCACGAACCACAGGTTCAGGTGGTGGGTGCGCTGGTAGTGGTGCGCGACCTCGGGGAAGGCATTGATCGCGGCGGCCACCGCGTCGAGCCGCTGTTCCGGTGCGTGGCAGGCGCACAGCACGAAGCGGCCGCCCGCGCGCTCGATCTGGTAGAGCGGGCCGAAGCGCGTCAGCACGCCATGGTCGAGCAGCCGGCGCAGCCGCGCCAGCAGTTCGTCCTCCGCGATGCCAAGCGAGGCGGCTGCCTCGGCATAAGGCCGGGGCACCAGCGGCAGGCCCCGCTGCAGCGCGTTGATGATGCGGCGGTCGGTGGCGACGATGGTGTCGATGGTGTCGAAGGAGTCGGGAAGCGCGGCACCGGAGGCATCGGCTGTCATGCTCGCGCCGCCTCCTGCGTGGCGTAGCGCGTGCCGCGCTGCTTGTAGCAACGGGTGCCGACCAGCACCGCGCCGGGGGTCTGGTCCATCCCCACGGTGGCGCGGATGTCGTCGAGTGCCGGCCGCAGGTCGTGCGCATCGCGCGCATGGATCATCGCGAACAGGTTGAAGGGCCACGCCGGCAGGCGCCGCTCGCGCCGGTAGCACAGCGTCACGCGCGGCTGGCGTGCCAGGCGCAGGCCGATCGCGTCGACGCGGGCGTCCGGCACGTCCCATACGCACATGGCGTTGTGGCGGTAGCCGAAGCGGCCGTGGCGCAGGACTACGCCGAGCCGCCGGATCACGCCCTGCGCCGACCATTGCGCAATCCGCTCCAGCACCCGCGGCATCGGCAGCCGCGTGCGCAGCGCCAGATCATGGAACGGGCGCGGCGTCAGCGGCAGGCCCGCCTCGAGCGCCGCCACCAGGCGCCAGTCATCCGCATCCAGCGTGACAGGCAGCACGGGGGCCGCGACTCGGCGCTGGCGGCGATTGCCAGTACCGAGCGCAAAACCCAGGTCGATGTGGTACTCGCGTGCCATCGGCAGGTCCAGTGGCACCTGCCCCGCCATGTCGGCAATCGCCGCCAGCGTGCGATCCAGCGTGCCGCGCTCGCGCGCGCCCGCGACAAACCACAGATTGTAGGCGTGGCCGCTGCGCGCGTAGTTGTGGCTGACCGACGCGCAGGTGCTGACGCGCGCGGCCACGCGATCCAGCTGCGCTGTCGGCACGCTCAGCGCGGCCAGCGTGCTGACGCCGATCACATTGGGCGCGAACACGGCGCCGACGCGGCTGATCCGGCCCGCGCCCAGATCGCGCGCCAGCAGCGACAGCAGCGTGTGCTCGCACAGGCCCAGCCCTTGCGCGAGCGCCTGGTAGGGGCGAGGCTGCAGCGGAAAGTCGTGCTGCAGCGTGTCGTACAGGGTGAATTCGTCGAACATGGCGCCGCCTACATGCCGAAGCGCTGTGCCCGCGCGGTGAAGAAGATGCCGCTGGGGTTGTCGGCCGGCAGCGTGGCGATGCGTGCCAGGCTGGCGGTGTCATAGACCTCGACGCGGTTGTCGTCGCGGCAGGACAGCCACAGCGCCTCTCCCTTGGGCGTGAATTCCATGTGCAGGACTCCGCCGCAGGGCCGCAGGGTGCGAATCACCTCGCGCGTGGCGGTGTCGATGACCTGCACCGTGTCGTTGTGCGGGAAGGCGAAGTTGACCCACACCTGCCGGCCGTCCGGGCGTGCCATCACAAACACCGGCTGGCCGGCCAGCGCCACGCGCGCGGTCTGCTGCCAGCCGCGCGCCGGATCCGCCACCAGCACTTCGTGGCGGCCGATGGCCGGCAGCCATGCCTGGCCCTGCGCCATCGCCCAGCCGCGCAGGTGCGGCATCTTGTAGACCGGCAGCGGCTGGCTGCCGCGCCCGTAGCCCGACAGGACGCGGCGTGCCTGCGGTGGCGTTTGCCACAGGTCGACCAGCGCCAGCCCGTCCTCGCCGAACAGGCCGGCCAGGTACCAGCGTCCATCGGGCGTGACCAGGCCGTCGTACGGCTCGCGCCCGGCCGGCAGGCGCGTCACCTGCGGATGGCGCGGATCGGCGGCATCGATGATCCAGATCTCGCCGGACTCGAACAGGCTGGCGGCGAAGCGCCGGCCCGGCAGGTCGGCCAGGCCCACCACCTTGGCGCGACGCCCGTCCTGGCCGATGGCCGGCAGGTCGGCCAGCGGTTCGAGGGTCTGGGCATCGAACAGCCGGACCCCGCCCGGCGCGTAGTTCTGCGCGGCCACTACGCGGCCATCCTGCGAGATCGCGCCGCCGATGCTGTTGCCGGCTTGCAGGACGCGGTGCGTGATGCGCGCGTCCAGCAGGTCCACGCGCGTGAGCCCGCCGTCGCGGCCGAACACGTAGGCGTAGCGCGCATCGCGCGAGAACACCACGCTGGCGTGCGACAGGTCGCCCAGCCCGTCGACCGTGGCCAGCCGCGTCATGCCGGTGGTTTCCACGATCTGCAGCCGGCCGGCGGCACGTTCCACCACCACGCCGAGATCGCCGGTGCCGCGCACCGCGCTGGCACAGCCGGCCAACAGTGCCGCGGCGCAGGCTAAGGCAGCGGCCAGGCCGCGCATCATCGTGCCGGCGCCGTGGTGACGGGCACGACGGTCGGCGGAGTGCCGGCCCGGAGTCGTTCGATCAGCCATTGGGCTTCATCCTGCGTCATGAAGGGTTGCCAGGGCGGCATGGCGGTGCCGGGCCGCCCGTACAGCACGGTGGCGACGAGGCTCTCGGGCGGCTTGCCCGCCAGCGCCTCGCGCGTCAGCGGCGGACCCAGGCCGCCGCGCAGCGTCATGCCGTGACAGGCGCCGCAGTCGTCGCGCAGCCAGTGCGCCAGTTGCGCCTGCCGGGTGGGCGTGGGCTGCGCTGACGCCGCTGCCGGCGCGGTCAGCAGCACCGCGGCCAGAACCGTCACCGTGGCGCCACGCCACCCCCGGGGTATCAGAGCGACAGGATCCATTTGGCCAGCGTATTGGCCTCGGCCTCGCTGACCGCGTTGGCCGGCATCGGCATCGCGCCCCACTGGCCGTTGCTGCCCTTCAGGATCGACTGGACCATATGCGGCTGCCCGTCTTTCTTGCCTGCGTACTTGGCCTTGACGTCCTTGAAGGCCGGTCCGATCAGCTTCTTGTCGACGCCGTGGCAGGACAGGCAAGCTTTGCTGGAAGCAAGCTGCTGGCTGGCATGGGCCACGCCGGGTACGGCGGCGCCGAATGACAGGACACAGGCGGCGGCTGCGAGCAGCGCGGGCAGGCGCGCAGGAAGGTGCGCAGTCAGGTGAACGGGGTGCTTCATCTTGATTTCTCCGTTGGGGGAATGGAACCGGGCACCGCACCGAGAGAGCGGTGCGGTGCCGCGGGTATTAGTAGACGTCGTGTTGTGTGTTGTAGGCGTTGAACTTGCCGGTTGGCGTGACCAGGCGCTTGTCCTTGATCACCGTCTTGAGCGTGCGGGTCTTGTCATCGACCACCACCAGCGCGGACTCGCCGTCCTTGGTGCCCCAGACCGAGAACCAGACCTCGTCGCCGGCCTTGTTGTACTCGGCCTGCACCACGCGCTTGGCGCCCGCACCCTTCAGGCCGGCCCAATCGGCGATCGGCAGCACCTTGAAACCGTCTTCCAGGTTGCGCGTATCGAACACCGCCACGGACTGGTTCAGCTTGGCATCGGGATTCAGCGGCGTATCGACCCAGAGGTTCGAGGACTTGGGATGCGTCTTGATGAACAGCGAGCCGCCGCCCTGGCCCTTGAGCGTCTGCACGACCTTCCAGGCCTGTGCCGGATGGCCGGCGGGATCGGTGCCGATCAGGCTGATGGTCTCGTCGCCCAGGTGGCTGGTGGCCCAGACCGGGCCGAACTTCGGATGCGAGAAATTGGCGCCGCGTCCCGGGTGCGGGGTCTTGCCCACCTCGATCAGTGCGGCGAGCTTGTCTTCCTTGGTGTCGACCACGGCGATCTTGTCGGATGCGTTGGCCGCGACCAGGAAGTAGCGCCCGGTGGAGTCGAAGCCACCGTCATGCAGGAACTTGGCCGAATCGATGGTGGTGGTCTTCAGGTTGGACAGGTCCGAGTAGTTGACCATCAGGATCTTGCCGGTCTCCTTGGCATTGATCACGAACTCGGGGTGGTAATGGCTGGCGACGATCGAGGCAACGCGCGGCTCGGGGTGGTATTCGTTGTCGACGGTCATGCCGCGCGTGGACACGACCTTCAGCGGCTTGAGCGTATCGCCTTCCATGATCACGTACTGCGGCGGCCAGTAGGAGCCCGCCACCGCGTACTTGTCTTCATAGCCCTTGTACTTGGAGGTCTCGACCGAACGCGCCTCCATGCCGATCTTGACCTCGGCGACGATGTCGGGCTTGGGCAGCCACAGGTCGATCAGGTCCAGCCGCGCATCGCGCCCGATCACGTACAGGTAGCGGCCCGACGCTGACATGCGCGAGATGTGCACCGCATAGCCGGTCTTGACGATGTTGATGATCTGCTTGCTGTCGCCGTCGATCAGCGCGACTTCGCCGGCGTCGCGCAGCGTGACCGAGAAGAGGTTGTCCAGGTTGTACTGGTTCATCTTCTTCGTCGGCCGTTGCGCGACGGGCAGGATGTCCTTGCGGCTCTTCTCGATGTCGGCCAGTGAAAACTCCGGCGGCGTCGGCGGATCAAGCTGGATGTAGCGGGCCATCAGGTCGACTTCCTGGTCGGAGAGATCGCCGGAAGTGCCCCAGTTCGGCATGCCGGCCGGGCTGCCGTACTTGATGAAGGTCTTCAGGTATTCGGAGCCGCGCGCGCGGGTGATGTCGGGCGTCAGCGGCTTGCCGGTCGCGCCCTTGCGCAGCACGCCGTGGCAGCCGGCGCAGCGCTCGAAGTAGATCTGCCTGGCATGATCGAACTCGGCGGCGGTGAGGGTGGGGATAGCCGCCTTCCTGTCAGCCTTTGCTTCAGCCTTCGGTGCGGCCTTGGCGGTGTTGGTGGCTGCCTGGGGAAGACCCAGCCAGAGCGAGAGCGGCAGTGCCGCGAATGCGGGGTAAAGCCATTTTCTTGCTTTCATGGTGCCGTGGTTCAGCGGGTTGTGGAAAGCTGTTGTCGCGGTGCTTGTGGGGCGCGAACTGGCACCAGGCGCTTGCAGTGATGATGCGGACACACTGCGAGAAGGGGATTGACTGGCATCAAACCGGGCAGGATGTCATGCAGCGGTTTTTTGCCTGTGGAGAAGACGCGGTTGCGCGCGCGGCAGGCGCGCGCGCTCCCAGCGGCGGCGCCATCGCGTGGAAGCGCTCGCCGCCCTTATGGCTATGGGGCCGTGCCTAGTGGGAACGACGCGCTGCTAATCCTTGATCAGCAGCACAGGACAGTGCGCATGGGCAAGGACCCGCCTTGCCACCGACCCCACGATGGCATCCAGGAATCCGCCCCGGCCATGCGAGCCCATCACGATCAGGCTCGCACCGATCTGGCTCGCATACTCCACGATGCGGGTCGGCGCGAAGCCAGTGAAGCCATGGCGCTCGAACGGGATCCCGGCTTCGCCGAGGATGGTGGCCACCGAGCCCATCGCCTTCTCGTTCTGTTCGCGATGCCAGTCGTCGAGCGTGCGGCGATCGATGAAAGATTTGATGTCGCCGGGCACATCCGGCTCGCAATGCACCACGTGCACGACGAAGTCGCGGGTCAGCAACGGGCTTTGCGCCAGGTAGCGCGCAGCCGCGTCGCTATAGGACGACCCGTCGGTCGCCAGCAGGATCTTGTTCATGGCTTGCTCCTCATGTGCGCCGGTTACCGGCCTCGCGTTCGCGCGGTGCGCCGCCGCGGCCCGGCTCATCGCCCGCCGCGGCGGCTCGCCTGGTCCTGGCCTGGCTGAGCAGGACGGAGACGAACAGTGTCATCGCGACCGCGCCCAGGGACCAGTGCACCGGTACGTGGAACCACGGCTCGACCAGCATCTTGGCGCCGATGAAGGCGAGCACGACGGCAAGGCCGTACTTCAGGTACTGGAAATGCGCCGCCAGGTTGGCGAGCAGGAAATACAGCGCGCGCAGCCCCATGATCGCGAAGATGTTCGACGTGAAGACGATGAAGGGATCGGTGGTCACGGCGAAGATCGCCGGGATGCTGTCGACGGCGAACACCAGGTCGGTGGCCTCCACCATCAGCACCACCACGAACATCGGGGTGGCATAGCGCAGGCCGTCGATGCGCACGAAGAAGCGTTCGCCGTGATACTGCGGGGTGATCCGCATATGCGCGCACAGGAAGCGCACGATGGGATTGCGCGAGAGGTCGGGCGCATGCCTGGACATGAACAGCATCTTGATGCCGGTGATGATGAGGAACACGCCGAACACGTAGAGAATCCAGGCGAACTGGCTGATCAGCCATACGCCCACCAGGATCATCGCGGCGCGCATCAGGATCGCGCCGAGCACGCCAAGCAGCAGCACCCGGCGCTGCAGTTCCGGCGGCACCGCGAAGTAGCTGAAGATCATCGCGAACACGAACATGTTGTCGACCGACAGCGACAGCTCGATCAGGTAGCCGGTGTAGAACTCCAGCACCTTGCGATTGGCGGCGTCGTGGCCGGCGTCCTCGGCCACCACCCACCAGAGCCCGAGGCCGAACAGCGCGGCCAGGGTCATCCAGGTCAGGGTCCAGCCCAGCGCTTCGCGCGAGGAGACGCGGTGCGCATGCCGGCCGCCAAGGACAAAGATGTCCACGAGCAGCGTGCCCAGCACCAGGACAAAAAATCCGGCCCACATCGGGGCGGTGGCAAAGGTCTCCATTGCCTTATGGTGAAACGGCGGGTGAAACGGCGGGTGAGACGGCCGGTGAGACGGTCGATGTGGCGGTCGGCGGCTCGCGCCCGGTCCGGCCAGCAGGGATCATGGCAGCTGCCGCGCGAGGTGGGGCCGCGCAGGCTGCGCCTTGATACGCAGTGCATCGGGTTCGCCGCAGTAGTGCAGGATCTCGGCGCGGGCCGCGTTGCGCAGTCGCATTGCCGCCGGCCAGTCCTGCCCGTCGGGCGGCAGGGGCCGGCCGATGACGACACTGATCGGGCCCCGGCGCGGCAGCCACTGGCCGTCGCGCAGCACCGAGCGGGTGCCCCGCAGCGCAATCGGAACCACCGGGGCGCCGGCACGGGCGGCGGCGACAAAGGCGCCCGAGCGAAAACGTTGCAGCCCCGGCTCGCGGCCGAAGGTGCCTTCCGGGAACAGCAGGGCAGAGCGCCCGGCGCGCACGGTTGTGACCAGTCGCTCGATCGCCTCGGATTCGCGCACGTTGTCGAAACGGTCGATGAAGTCGGCCCCGATGCTGGACAGGTAGGCGCCCGGGATGCGTTGTCCTTGCAGCTCGCGCTTGGCCACCACGCACACCGGCATGGGCAGTGCGGCGATCAGCACCATGCCGTCCAGGTAGCTGGCATGGTTCGATACCAGCACGCAGGCGCGATTGCGCGGCAGGTGCTCCAGCCCCTGCACGAACCATGGCACCCCGGCCAGCCGCAGCAGCAGCCGGGCGGCGTGGTGGCTGAGCGTCCAGCCCATGGCAGGCCGTTGCATCGCCACCGAAGCCAGGCACGTCACTGGCGCCATCGCGGCGAACAGCAGCCACGCGTACAGCGAATAGGACAGCCCGGCGGCGGCATGCCGGCCGCGCCGCAACTGCGGCAGCAGCGCCTGCCAGCCGAAGCGCGCGATCTGCAGCCATGGCGCGGCGTCGCCCGGGCCGGTGCCGCCATGCTCGAATCGCTCCCGGCAAGCGGCGCGGCGGATCTTGCCGCTCGACGTCTTCAGGATGGTGTGCGGTGGCACCAGCACGACATGGTCCGGCGGCATGCCGAGCACATCGAGCGCGGTCTTCAGCGCCTGCCGTTGCAGCGCGCTGCGCGCTGCTTCGTCCGTTGCCGCAGATTCCGCCATCACCACGATGTGCTCGGTGCCGCTGGCCGGATCGGGGCTGCCGAACACCGCGACGCAGCCCTTGCGGATGCCGGGGATGGCCCCGATGGCCTGCTCCACTTCGTAGGGATAGAGATTGCGGCCGCCGCGGACGATGGTTTCCTTGGCGCGTCCGGTGATGAAGAGCTCGCCGTCGGCGATATAGGCGTAGTCGCCGGTGTTGAGCCAGCCGCGATCGAAGAGCTGGCGCGTCTGCGCGGGGTTGCGGAAATAGCCGCTGGTGGCCGAAGGCCCGCGGAACTGCAGCAGGCCCTCACGCCGCTCGGGCAGTTCGCAGCCGCTGGCGTCGACGATGCGGATATCGTGGCCGGGCAGCGGCCGCCCGCACGACGGGATCTCCATGGCGTCCCGTTCGCCTGCCACGTCTGGCCCGTCCGCTCCGGCGGGAACGGCCCGCGACGTGCGTGCGAATGCGGCGCGGTCGATGAGGTCGGCCGTCAGATCGCGTCCCGGCGGCGGGAAGGTCAGGCCCACCGATGCTTCGGCCAGCCCGTAGACCGGCGCTGCCGCTTGCGCGCGCAGTCCATGCCGGGCGAAGCGCGCCGTGAACTTGCGCATGGTCTGCAGGCTCACCGGCTCGGCACCGTTGAAGGCGAAACGCCAGCTCGACAGGTCCAGGCCCGACAGGTCCGCCTGGGCCAGCCTGTGCAGGCACAGTTCATACGCAAAGTTGGGCCCGCCAGACAGCGTGCCCCGGTACTTGTGGATCGCCCACAGCCAGCGCTCGGGCCGTGCCAGGAACGTGAGCGGCGACATCACCACCAGCGGGAAGGCGAAGTACAGGCTGCCCATCCAGGCGCCGATGAGGCCCATGTCGTGATACAGCGGCAGCCAGCTGACAAAGACGTCGCGCGAGTCGACCGACAGCGCCAAGCCCATGGCGCGCAGGTTGGCCAGCAGGTTGGTGTGCGTCAGCACCACGCCCTTGGGCGAACCGGTGCTGCCGGAAGTGTATTGCAGCAGCGCGATATCGTGCGCGCGCAGCATCGCATGGACCGGCGCCGCGTCGGTGTCCTCAACTTCTTGTGGCGTCAGCACGCTTTGCAGCGTGCCGGTGCTGGCCTTGAGCAGGGTGGCGAGCGGCCGCGCTTCGGCCACCGTGATCAGGATCGGCGCCTGCGCGTTGGCCAGGATGCCGGCGTGGCGCTGCAGGTGATCACCGATCTGCGCCAGCCGCGCCGGCGGGTAGAGCGGCACCGGGATCCCGCCTGCCATCAGGATGCCGGTAAAGCAGTAGAAGTACTCCGCGCTGGTTGGCAGCATCAGTGCCACGGTCGTACCGGCGCGCACGCCGCGCGCGGCCAGGCCGGCTGCGACTGCACAGGCGCGCCGGTGCAGTTGCGCAAAAGTGATCGGCGTATCCTCGCCCTCGCTGCTGTGCAGGATGATGTGGGTACGGTCCGGGTGGCGGTGCAGGTGCCAGCGCAGCACGTCCGTCATGGTGGCGGCGCCTTCCGGCGCTTGTGCCGCGGCATCTGCCGGTGCCGGGCTGGCCAGCCGTGCGGGTGCATCTTCAGCGCCGGGCGGCAGGTCCCTGGCGGCGAGCACGGCGCGCAGCAGCGCGCGCGGGGTGTCGGCCTGGGCCAGCACCTGTTCCGGCAGGCTGACGCCGAAGCGCTGTTCGATGCGGGTCAGGAGTTCGGCGCGCGTCAGGCTGTCGAAGCCCAGTTCGGCTTCGAGCGCGCTGTCCAACGAGGGGGCGGCGGCTGCACCGGCTTCGGCCTGCGGCCGCATGGCGGTAGACATCTCCCCCACGATGCCGAGCAAGGCATCCTCATAGTTCTGCCGCGGGGGTGAGTCCTCGTTCATTCGCTTGATGCCTGCGTCCGGGCAAACGGCGACTGCCGCCTGCCGCGGACGGGCAGTCGGCAGCACCGGCGGCGCCAGTACTGACACCCTTAAGATAGGCGGCGTGCGGAAATTGTCGAGGCGGGTGGCGGCGCGGGCACTGGCGCGGGCATTCCGGCGACGCACAGACGCAGCATCCCGCACATGCCGCCGGGGCTGTCGGGTCCGCCGGAGGCCGCCGTCAGGCGGCGACCATGTCCACCGCTGTGGGGAAAGCGCCGGAGTCGAGCGGATCCAGATGGTTCCGGCCGCGCATGGCGAGGATGAACCGGCCGACCTGCCCGCTATCGTCCAGCGGCAGGCACGGCAGCAATGTGTCGAGCCGCGCATCGGTCGCCACAGCGACGATCGACGGATCGCAGGGGTAGTAGGGCGCACGCCCATGCGCCGGGCGATACACCTCGATGCGCGGAATATCCTCCCGGCGGAAGCCTTCGACCAGCGTGATGTCCGCCGGCCGCAGCCGCGCCACCTGTTCGGCAAGCGTCGGCTCGGCTTCATTGGCCAGCTCTCGCACGATGGCGTAGCGATAGGGCGAGGCCACCATCACTTCCGTGGCACCGGCCGTGCGAAAGCGCGCGCTGTCCTTGCCGGGGGGCTCGAGCTCCAGCGGATGGTGGCTGTGCTTGATCACGTTGACGGTCAGGCCTTGCGCGCGAAACCACGGCAGCAATGCGGTAATCAGCGTGGTCTTGCCGCTGCCCGAGGTGCCGGTGATGCCAAAGATAAAGGGATTCATGTCGTGACGGATTCGGTTTGTGCGGCGGTAATGGGCAAAGGGCATACCAGCGGCAGGAAGGCATCGGCGCGTTGCGAGTAGGCCAGCAGGGCGCCGGCCTGCAAGTCGAAGTACCAGCCGTGCAGCGTCAGCCTTCCGGCTTCCAGCGCGCGACGCACGAACGGGAAGGTCTGCAGGTTGCGCAGCGAGACCAGGATCGCCGCCTGTTCGCAGGCGCGCTGGCGCTGCGCCGGGCTGGCGTCGGCGAGCGTTTGCTCCACCTGCCGGCGCGCCGGTGCGGCGATGCGCACCCAGGCGCCGAGGTAGTCGGCTTCGTCGCCTTCTTCGGGCGGATGGTCGCCGGCGTCGGCCGGCTGCGCCAGCAGCGCGCGGATGCCGCCGCAGCCGCCATGGCCCATCACGATGATGCGGTCGACCTGCAGCTGCTCGACGGCAAACTGGATCGCGGCGGACACGCCGTGCAGGCTGCCTTCATGACGCCCGGTGCAGGGCGGCACCAGGTTGCCGATATTGCGCACGGTGAAGAGATCGCCCGGGTCGCAACCCAGCAGCAGGGCCGGGTCCACGCGCGAGTCGCAGCAGCCGATCAGCAGCGTGGGCGGCTGCTGCCCGGTGCGCAGCGCGTCGAACAGGCTCGGCGCATCGTCGAAATAGCGTTGCTGGAACCGCTCGAAGCCCTTCAGTAGATGTTCGATCTGATGCATGGCGGTTTCCGTTGGTCAGGATGGCGGCGCTACTGCACCAGCGGGCTGTCGGCGCCTTCCAGTTCGATGCCTTCGATGCGGGCGCGGCCGATCAGCAGGCTGGCGTACTGCTTCCAGGCGCGGTCGCGCGCCGCCGTGGCCAGCGCACAGGCGATGTCGCCGCGCACGGCATCGAAGGGCAGTCGGGTGCCGGGGCAGCGCTCCAGGATGCGCACGATATGCAGCCCGAAGCGGGTCTCGACCAGTTGCGGCAAGACGCCGTCATGCTGCGCGGCAAAGAGCGCGCGCTCGAACTCCGGCGCGGCTTCGCCGCGGAACACGCGGCCCAGGCGGCCGCCGTTGTTGCCGC
The DNA here is from genome assembly GCF_051015765.1 of Cupriavidus sp. a3. Taxonomy (NCBI): domain Bacteria; kingdom Pseudomonadati; phylum Pseudomonadota; class Betaproteobacteria; order Burkholderiales; family Burkholderiaceae; genus Cupriavidus; species Cupriavidus sp. a3. The sequence continues at coordinate 252,953 of NZ_CP170644.1, forward strand.
TCGGGCAGTTCGACAGCGCGCGGGCATGCTGCGCGAAGCTCGACGGATCGCCGCGCACCAGCGCCAGCGTCTGCGCCGCGATCTCGCGCAGCGCATCCAGCGGCACGCGCGGCGTCACCTGGAACAGGATGTGGTCGGCCTCGACCCATTCGCCGTCGCGGAAGCGCTCCGGACGGCTGTCGTAGTGGCGGCGGCAGCTGGCTTCGTCAGGCTCGGGGATGCCGGCCTCGCGCTCCAGCAGCGCCATGGCGAGCGCGTCGTCGTCCTGGCCGGGCACGCTCAGGCCGATGCGTCCGGCCTCTTCGCGCACCAGCAGGCGCAGGATGGCCGCGATCGTCGCCATCTTCGCGGGATTGGCCGCGTCATGATGGTGGTCCAGCTCGCGTTCGATATCGGCGTCGCGCAGTTCCACGCCGTTGACGGTGACAGGCATGTCGGTTCTCCGTTGGTTCAGCGTCCGCGTACCAGCTGCCAGGCGCGGCCGACGTAGCCGACCGAGGCAAAGCCGCTCCACACATGCACCAGCCGCGTGAACGGGAAGATCGCGAACAGCGTGATGCCCATGAACAGGTGCGCCTTGAACAGCAGCGGCGCGTCGGCGATATAGCCGGCGGCGTCGCCGCGCAGCGTGACAAGGTGCTGGGCCCAGGTCATCAGCTGCACCATCATGTGGCCGTCCATGTGGCCGGCCGATTCGAAGATGGTGGACAGGCCCAGCAGCAGCGTCACCAGCAGCCACAGCAGCAGCACCTTGTCCCCGGTGCGGGTGACGGCGGACACGCGCGCGTTGGTCAGGCGGCGATGCAGCAGGATCAGCAGCCCGGCCAGGCACATGGTGCCCATCACGCCGCCGGCCGCCATGGCCACGCCTTGCTTGAAACCGTGCGAGACGCCCAGCGCGTCCCATACCGCCACCGGCGTCAGCAGGCCCACCAGGTGGCCGAAGAACAGGCCCAGGATGCCGACGTGGAACAGGATGTTGCCCATGCGCAGGTTGCCGCGGTAGAGCACCTGCGAGCTGTCGGTCTTCCAGGTGTACTGCTCGCGCTCGAAGCGGGCCAGGCTGCCGAACAGGAAGATGGCGGCAGCGATGTAGGGGTAGATGCCGTAGAGGAATTGGTGAAGCGTTGCCATGGTATTAGCCCAATGTCTGTGTTCGGGTTGCCTTGCCAGGTGTGGTCAGCAATGCGCGGGAACCGGCGCCGTGCCACGCGGATAGAATTTCACCGCCTGCGGCCCAGTCTGTGGCGCCAGCAGCGGCTCCACGCCATCGGCGCCCGGACCGAAGGTCTCCAGCGCCTCGTCCATGTCCCGCACCGGCGGCTCCTGCTGCGGTTGCGGCTGCACGTCGGTCAGCGTGCGCAGCACAGCGAACACGCCGGCATACGGGCTCTGGTTGCGCGCGAGCCGATCGCCGATCGCGGCCAGCACGTGGATCGCCTCGCCCAGCAGGTGCTCGGCGCGTGCCTCCTTGCCGTCGGCGCTCAGCGCCCCGAGGAACTCCAGGAACAGCGGCACGTAGTCCGGCAACTCCGACGCGGCCGGCTCGAAGCCGTCGCGCCGGTATTCGTCGATCAGGTCGACCATGGCCTGGCCGCGGTCGCGGCTTTCGCCGTGCACATGCTCGAACAGGTGCAGCGAGTGCGACGGGTTGCGGTCGAAGGTGGCGACATAGTTCTCCTGCAGCGTGATCAGCGCTTCGCCGCGCAGCATGTCGGTCACCGGCGCCAGCAGGTGGCGGGCCTGCGGCCATTCGGCCAGGGCGGTGTCGATCTCGGGCAGCGCGTCGATCAGTTCCTGCTCGGGATAGCCGAGCAGCGCGCTGAGGATGGGATAGAGGGGCATGTTGTTCTCCGGTTCGTTCGCGGGCGCTCAGCTCATCACGGCCTTCTTGCGCGACCTGGGCATATCGACGAAATGCACGCTGCCCTGCGGCTTCTTGCCGAACAGCGCGCCATCCGAGGTGCCGCCCGAGCAGCCGTTGCCGAAGGTGAAGCCGCAGCTGGCCTTGTCGTTGAAGCTGTCCTCGACCATTTCCTTGTGCGAGGACGGGATCACGAAGCGGTCCTCGTAGTTGGCGATCGCCATGGTCTTGTACATGTCCTCGACCTGCGCTGGTGTCAGCCCCACTTGCCTGAGCACGTCCAGGTCCTGCACGCCGTCCACCACCTGCGAGCGCTTGTAGGCGCGCATTGCCAGCATGCGGTCCAGCGCCGACAGCACCGGCATCACGTCGCCCGCGGTTAGCAGGTTGGCCAGGTACTTGACCGGGATGCGCAGGCTCTTGACGTCGGGGATGATGCCGTTCATGCCCATGTGGCCCGCTTCGGCCGCCGACTGGATCGGCGACAGCGGCGGGATGTACCAGACCATCGGCAGCGTGCGGTACTCGGGGTGCAGCGGGAAGGCGATCTTCCATTCGCACGCCATCTTGTACACCGGCGACTTGCGCGCGGCATCGAGCCAGCTTTGCGGGATGCCCTGGCGCAGCGCCTCGGCCTGCACCGCCGGGTCGTGCGGATCGAGGAACACGTCGAGCTGCGACTGGTACAGGTCGCGTTCATCGGCCACCGACGCGGCGTGCTCGATGCGGTCGGCGTCGTACAGCATCACGCCGAGGTAGCGGATGCGGCCGACGCAGGTCTCGGAGCAGACCGTAGGCTGGCCAGCCTCGATGCGCGGATAGCAGAACAGGCATTTCTCGGCCTTGCCGCTCTGCCAGTTGAAGTAGATCTTCTTGTACGGGCAGCCCGAGATGCACATGCGCCAACCGCGGCACTTGTCCTGGTCGACCAGTACGATGCCATCATCCTCGCGCTTGTAGATCGAGCCCGACGGGCAAGAGGCCACGCAGGCCGGGTTCAGGCAGTGCTCGCACAGGCGCGGCAGGTACATCATGAAGGTGTTCTCGAAGGTCGAGTACATCTCCTTCTGCACGTCGTCGAAGAGCTTGTCGCGGCCGCGCGAGCTGAACTCGCCGCCGAGGTCGTCTTCCCAGTTCGGGCCCCACTCGATCTTTTCCATCTTGCGGCCGGTCAGCACCGAGACCGGGCGCGCGGTGGGCGGGGTCTGCGACAGCGGCGCCTTCTGCAGGTGCTCGTAGTCGTAGGTGAACGGCTCGTAGTACTCGTCGATCTGCGGCAGGTTGGGGTTGGCGAACAGGTTCGCCAGGATCTTCAGCTTGCCGCCCTGGCGCGGCTCCAGCGTGCCGTCGGGGTTGCGCTTCCAGCCGCCCTGCCACTTGTCCTGGTTCTCCCATTCCTTGGGATAGCCGATGCCGGGCTTGGTCTCGACGTTGTTGAACCACGCGTACTCGACGCCGTCGCGGCTGGTCCAGACGTTCTTGCAGGTTACGGAGCAGGTATGGCAGCCGATGCACTTGTCGAGGTTCAGCACCATGGCCACCTGGGCGCGGATCTTCATTGCGTTGCTCCTTCCTTCTCTGTCTTTTCCACGAGCGGCCCTTCGAGCCAGTCGACCTTCTTCATCTTGCGCAGGATCACGAACTCATCGCGGTTGCTGCCCACGGTGCCGTAGTAGTTGAAGCCATAGGCGAGCTGCGCGTAGCCGCCGATCATGTGCGTGGGCTTGGTCACGGCGCGCGTGACCGAGTTATGGATGCCGCCGCGCATGCCGCTGGTCTCGGCGCCAGGCACGTTCACGATCTTTTCCTGGGCGTGGTACATCAGGCACATGCCCTTGGGCACGCGCTGCGACACCACGACGCGCGCGGTCAGCGTGCCGTTGACGTTGAACACCTCGACCCAGTCGTTGTCGCGGATGCCGTTGGCCTTGGCCTCGACTTCCGAGATCCACACGTGCGGGCCGCCGCGCGACAGCGTCAGCATGCGCAGGTTGTCCGAATACGTGGAGTGGATCCCCCACTTCTGGTGCGGCGTGATCCAGTTCAGCACCAGCTCCGGGTTGCCGTTTGGCTTCTTGCCCAGCATCGGCGCCACGGTCTTGGTGTCGATGGCCGGCTTGTACACGCAGGCGCCTTCGCCGAAGTCCAGCATCCATCGGTGGTCCTGGTAGAACTGCTGGCGGCCGGTGAGTGTGCGCCAGGGGATCAGTTCGTGCACGTTGGTGTAGCCCGCGTTGTAGCTGACCTCTTCCGATTCCAGCCCCGACCACGTCGGCGCGGAAATGATCTTGCGCGGCTGCGCCTGCACGTCGCGGAAGCGGATCTTGTCGTGCTCGCGCCCTTCGGCCAGGTGGGTGTGATCGCGGCCGGTGATCTTCGAAAGCGCTTCCCACGCCTTGACGGCGACGTGGCCGTTGGTTTCGGGCGCGAAGGTCAGGATCATCTCGGCGGCGTCGATCGCCGTTTCGAGCTTCGGGCGGCCCTGGCTCACGCCCGGTTCCGTCACCGTATGGCTCAGCTCGCCGATTTCCTTCACCTCATGCCGGGTGTTCCAGTTGATGCCCTTCCCGCCATTGCCGAGCTTGTCGAGCAGCGGGCCGATCGAGGTGAATTTCTTGTAGATGTCCGCGTAGTTGCGCTCGACCACCGTCATCGACGGCGCGGTCTTGCCCGGGATCAGGTCGCACTCGCCGGCCTTCCAGTCCTTCGGCTCGAACGGCTGCCCCAGTTCGCCCGGGGTGTCGTGCAGCAGCGGCGTGCACACCAGGTCCTTGCGGGTGCCCAGGTACGGGCCGGCGATCTCGCTGAACTTCTTCGCGATGGCCTTGTAGATTTCCCAGTCGGTCTTGCTTTCCCACAGCGGCTGCACGGCCTCGGACAGCGGGTGGATGAAGGGGTGCATGTCGGACGTGTTGAGGTCGTCCTTCTCGTACCAGGTTGCCGTCGGCAGCACGATGTCACCGTACAGGCAGGTGGTGCTCATGCGGAAGTCCAGCACGGTCAGCAGGTCGAGCTTGCCTTCGGCGGCCGGGCGCACGTTGACTTCGCTCGGCGTGATCGCATCGTTTTCATCCCCGAACACGGCGTTCTGCGTGCCGAGCAGGTACTTCAGGAAGTACTCATGCCCCTTGCCCGAGCTGCCCAGGATGTTGGAGCGCCACACGAACATATTGCGCGGGAAGTTGGCGGGATTGTCGGGATCGTCGCAGGCGAACTGCAGCGCGCCAGACTTCAGCTGCTCGACGGTGTAGGCCACCGGATCCTTGCCGGCTTGCTCGGCCGCGTCGACCACGTCGAGCGGATTGCTGCCGAGCTGCGGCGCCGACGGCAGCCAGCCCATGCGCTCGGACCTGGCGTTCAGGTCCAGCAGCGACAGGCCGTCATAGCGCTTGCGGTCGGCGGTCGGCGACAGGATCTCGTCGACGGCCAGCTTCTCGTGGCGCCACTGGCTGGTGTGGTTGTAGAAGAACGAGGTGCCGTTCATCTGGCGCGGCGGGCGCGACCAGTCCAGGCCGAACGCCAGCGGGGCCCAGCCGAACTGCGGGCGCAGCTTCTCCTGCCCCACGTAGTGGGCCCAGCCGCCGCCGCTCTTGCCGATGCAGCCGCACATCATCAGCAGGTTGACGATGCCGCGGTAGATCATGTCGTTGTGGTACCAGTGGTTCAGCGCGGCACCGACGATCACCATGCTCTTGCCCTGCGTGCGGTCAGCGTTGTCGGCGAACTCGCGCGCCACCTGGGTCACCAGGCGGGCCGGCACGGAGGTGTGCTTTTCCTGCCAGGCCGGGGTGTAGGGCACGTCGTCTTCATACGACGATGCCACGTTGGGGCCGCCCAGGCCCTGGTCGACGCCGTAGTTGGCCATCTGCAGGTCGTACACGGTCGCCACCAGCGCGGTGCTGCCGTCGGCCAGCGTGATGCGGCGAGCCGGCACGCGGCGGCGCAGCAGTTCGTCGTGCTCGCCGCCGAAGTAGGGGAAGCCGACTTCCACTACCTCATCGTGCTGGCTGAGCAGCGACAGGCGCGGCTCGACCGGGCGGCCGCTGCCCCCGTCCTTCATTTCCAGGTTCCAGCGGCCTACCTTCTCGCCGCCGTTGTGGGCGGCCTCGCCCCAGCGGAAGCCGATCGAGCCGTTGGGCGCGACGATCTCGCCGGTGGTGTCGTCGATCTGCAGCGTCTTCCACTCGGGATGATTGGCTTCGCCGAGGTTGTCGGCCAGGTGCGAGGCGCGCAGGAAGTGGTCGGGCACCAGCGTGCCTGCGTTGTCCTGGTTTTCGCGCAGCAGCACCAGCATCGGCATGTCGGTGTACTGCCTGATGTAGTCGCGGAAGTAGGCGGACTTGCCGTTGGCGTGGAATTCCTTCAGCACCACGTGGCCCATGGCCATCGCCAGCGCGGCATCGGTGCCCTGCTTCGGCGCCAGCCAGATATCGCCGAACTTGACCATCTCGCCGAAGTCGGACGAGACGGCGACGGTCTTGGTGCCCTTGTAGCGGACCTCGGTGTAGAAGTGAGCGTCGGGCGTGCGCGTCTGCGGCACGTTGGAGCCCCACACCATCAGGTAGGTCGAGTTGTACCAGTCGGCCGATTCGGGCACGTCGGTCTGTTCGCCCCAGATCTGCGGGCTGGCCGGCGGCAGGTCGCAGTACCAGTCGTAGAACGACAGGCAGGCGCCGCCGAGCAGGCTCAGGTAGCGCGCGCCGGCGGCGTACGAGACCATCGACATGGCCGGGATCGGCGAGAAGCCGATCACGCGGTCGGGGCCGAACTTCTTCACGGTGAAGGCGTTGGCCGCAGCGATCATCTCGGTGGCGGTGTTCCAGTCGGCGCGCACGAAGCCGCCCTGGCCGCGCACGCTCTTGTAGCGCGCCGCCTTCTTCGGATCCTGGCTGATCGATTCCCAGGCGGCGACCGGGTCCATGGTCTTGCGGGCCTCGCGCCACATCTCCATCAGGCGGCCGCGGATCATCGGGTACTTGACGCGCTGCGCGGAGTAGACGTACCAGCTGTACGACGCGCCGCGCGGGCAGCCGCGGGGCTCGTGGTTGGGCAGGTCCGGGCGCGTGCGCGGGTAGTCGGTCTGCTGCGTTTCCCAGGTGATCAGGCCGTTCTTGACGTAGACCTTCCAGGAGCAGGAGCCGGTGCAGTTCACGCCGTGGGTGGAGCGCACGATCTTGTCGTGCTGCCAGCGGCTGCGGTAGCCGTCTTCCCACTTGCGGTCTTCGTTCACCACCGCGCCGTGGCCGTCCGCATAGGTGGACTTGACGCGCGACATGAACTTCAGTCGATCCAGGAAATGACTCATTTGCTTGTTCTCCGCGAGGCTTTTCTGCGGGGCTCCGGGGCTTGCCGGAGCGTTTGCAGGGACACCTTGAGCTTATGGGGGAGCGGCGCGGCAGCCAATTCGCTGGTGGAACAGCCGCCGCATGGCGATCGGGGGAGGTGCCGGCCGCGGGACTAGTTCCGAAGAACTAGTCCGGCCGGCAAGGCGGTCAGCAGGGCATGGGCGCGTTGCGGCGCGCGTAGTACCACCAGGTCACCAGCACGCAGCTGACATAGAAGGCGATGAAGCAGTACAGCGCGGTGTCGGGGGCACCGGTCAGTTCCAGCGAGGTGCCGAAGCTCTTTGGGATGAAGAAGCCGCCGTACGCACCGATCGCGCCGGAAAAGCCCAGCACCGCCGCGGATTCCTTGCCGGCGTCCTGCAGCGCCTGGCGCTGCGCGGCGTCGCCCTTGCCCTTCGCGGCGCGCTGGCGCTCGGTCAGGAAGATCACCGGGATCATGCGGAAGGTCGAACCATTGCCGATGCCGGTCAGCGCGAACAGCGCGATGAAGGCCGCGAGGAAGTACGTGAAGTTGCCGCCGGCGCCGTCATGCGGCAGCGCCGCCAGCACGGCGAACACCGCCACGATCATGCCGATGAAGGTCCACAGCGTGACGCGCGCACCGCCGAGCTTGTCGGAGATCCAGCCGCCCACGGGACGCGTCAGCGCGCCGACCAGGGGCCCGAGGAAGGCATAGGCGGTGGGGTTCACGCCCGGGAACTGCGACTTGGTCAAGAGCGCCAGCCCGGCCGAGAAGCCGATGAACGAGCCGAAGGTGCCCACGTACAGCCAGCACATCAGCCAGTTGTGCTTGCGCTTGAAGATCACGGCCTGCTCGGCGAACGACGCCTTGGCATCGGCGATGTCATGCATGCCGAACCACGCGGCCAGCGCCGACACCACGATGAACGGCACCCAGATAAAGCCCGCGTTCTGCAGCCACAGGTCCTGCGTGGCGCCGTTGGCCTGGAATTGCTGCGGCTCGCCGCCGAGCGCACCGAACACCGCCAGCGACACCACCAGTGGCGTGACGAACTGCACCACCGACACGCCCAGGTTGCCGATGCCGGCATTCAGCCCGGTAGCCAGGCCTTTCTTCGCCTTGGGGAAGAAGAAGCTGATATTGGCCATCGACGAGCTGAAGTTGGCACCGCCCAGCCCGCACAGAAGCGCCAGTACCAGCAGCGTGGGATAGCCGGTGGACGGGTCGCGCAGCGCGAAGCCCATGCCCAGCGCCGGGACCAGCAGCAGCGCGGTGGAGATCGCGGTGAAGCGGCGCCCGCCGAACACCGGCACCAGGAAGGAATAGAAGATGCGCAGCGTGGCGCCCGACAGCGCCGGCAGCGCGGTCAGCCAGAACAGCTGGTTCTTGGTGAACTGGAAGCCGGCGCGGTCGAGGTTGACCGCGACCACGCTCCACAGCATCCAGACCACGAACGCCAGCATCAGCGCGGGGATCGAGATCCACAGGTTGCGATAGGCGATGCGCTCGCCCTCGCTTTGCCAGAACGCCACGTTCTCGGGCTCCCAGCGGGTGAGTACGGATGAGGTCATGATTGGTATGCCTTGGTAGAGAGAGCGCGGAGGCGCGCCGGGAAGTTGAAAATCAGGCTGCCTGTGTCAGGCCGACGGCCTGTGCCTTGCGCTGGCGTTCAGCGCGCTGGCTGTAGTGCATCCACACCAGGCTCACGCACACCGTGCCGTACATCAGCATGAAGCAGCTGCTGCGGATGCCGGTCAGGTCGGCCAGCATGCCGAACAGGATCGGCAGGATGAAGCCGCCCAGGCCGCCGGCCAGGCCGACCACGCCGGAGACCGCGCCGATGTTGTGCGTGAAATCGTTGGAGATGAACTTGAATACCGAGGCCTTGCCGATGGCGAAGGCGATGCCGACCAAGAACAGCAGGAAGGTGAATACCGTGGGCGTCAGCGCGATGCGGAAGCCCTGGGGGCCGCCGGTGGTCTGGATGATGAAGTCGGTCTGCGGATAGCTGAGCAGGAAGAAGCCGACCCAGCTCACCCACATCACCCACCAGGTGGTGCGGTGTGCGCCGTAGCGGTCGGAGATCCAGCCGCCGATGGCGCGCAGCACGCCGCCGGGCAGCGAGAAGCAGGCGGCCAGGAAGGCGGCGGTCTTGATGTCGAAGCCGTATTCGCCGATGTAGTACTTGGTCATCCACAGCGACAGGCCGACATAGCCGCCGAACACCACCGAGTAGTACTGCGAATAGCGCCACACGCGCGGGTCGCGCATCACCGCCAGCTGCTCGCGCCAGCCCACGCTGGACTTGACCATGTGCGCCGGGTTGCTGCGCGAGAGCACCCAGAACAGCAGCGCGGTGACGAGCATCGCCACCGAATAGACGCGCGGCACGATGGTCCAGGTGCCGGCCGCCAGGATCATCGCCGGCGCGACGAACTTGGTCAGTGCCGCGCCCGAGTTGCCGGCGCCGAAGATGCCCATCGCCAGGCCCTGGCGCGAGCGCGGGAACCAGCGCGCCACGTAGGGCGTGCCGACCGAGAACGACCCGCCAGCCAGGCCGACGAACAGGCCCAGCACCAGCAGTTGCCACAGGCTGTGCGCGTAGGAGATCAGCCAGATCGGGACCACCGTGGCCAGCATCAGCACGAAGAAGACGATGCGGCCGCCGAAGCGGTCGGTCCAGATGCCCAGCGGCACGCGGATCAGCGAGCCGCTCAGCACCGGCGTGGCGGCCAGCAGGCCGAATTCAGTGTCGTTGAGACCGAGTTCCTGCTTGAGCGGGATGCCCAGGACGGCGAACAGCATCCAGACGGCAAAGCAGATGGTGAAGGCGAAAGTACTGGACGCCAGCGTGAGTGCCGCGCCGGCTGGAACGGGTTCCGGCGCGCGTGTTTGGGTGGCCATGGCCATGCTCCTGTGTCAACTTTGGCGGGGGTGATGCCAGAGTAGGGGCGGCCACTGGTGCTGCCTATTCGCCGGCAGCACAGCACGCCACATGGAGCGATCTGTCGTTGGAGGTAGTTCCACCGGCGGAGGTTGGTGGCGCGGCGCTGGTGCTATCGTGATCGCAGCACGCATGGCACCCGTTTGCGTGCTTGCGGCAATCCTGCGCCAGATCAAGAATCTGACGCCTGCCGCCCCGGCACTGCCGGATTCAACAGATATACCGACCCCTTCCGCCCGCCATGGAAACCATCCCGATCCTTCCTTCCCGGCCTTCGCCTTCCGGAAAAAAACCGGCCGGGCCGCCGCCGCGTGGCTTCGCCTTGTTCGCGCTGGGGTTCCGGCCGTTCTACCTGGGCGGCGCGGCCTTTGCCGCGCTGGCGATCGCGGCATGGTCGGCAATGCTCGCGGGCATGCAGTCGGTCGGGCCGGCGCCGGTGCTGCCAGGGATGTTCTGGCACGCGCACGAGATGGTGTTCGGCTTTGCCGCGGCGATCGTGGTGGGTTTCCTGTTCACCGCGGGACGCGCCTGGACCGGTCAGCCCACGCCGACCGGTGCCGCGCTGGCCGTGCTGTTCCTGTTGTGGCTGGCGGGACGCGTTGGCATGTGGATCGCGCCGGGCACCGTTGCCTTCGCCATCGAAGGCGCATTCCTGCCGCTGGCGGCGCTGGCGTTCACGCGCACGCTGGCCAGGGCCGGCAACCGGCGCAACTACCCGCTCGCACTGGCGCTGTGGCTGCTCGCCGTGGCCAATATCGCTGCATTGTGGCTGCAGGCCGGCGGGCACGACGTCGCGGCGCTGCATGCCTGTCGCGCCGGCGTGGCGCTGGTGACGCTGTTCGTGGTGGTGATCGGCGGCCGCGTGATCCCGATGTTTACCACCAACGCGATTCCCGGTTTCCGCCTGCGGCAGTACCAGCAGGCCGATCGGATGGTGATCCCGGCAACGGTGCTGGGGCTGGCCTCGGGACTGCTGCCCTTGCCGGCATGGCTGGCCGCGGCGCTGTCGCTGCTCGCTGCCGGCGTGCTGGCGGTGCGCGTGGCGGGATGGCGCGGCTATGCGGTGGGCAACCGGCCACTGCTGTGGGTGCTGCATCTCGCCTATGCGTGGCTGCCGCTAGCTTTGCTGCTGCAGGCACTGGGCGCGCTGGGGCTGGCGATGGCCGGGCTGGCGACCCATGCGTTCACGGTGGGCGTGCTCGGCGTGGCCATCATCGCGATGATCACGCGCACCGCTCTGGGCCATACCGGGCGCATGCTGGTGGCCGGCCGCACCGAAACGGTGGCGTACTGGCTGATTGCCATGGCCGCGGTATTGCGCGTGTTCGGTCCGATGGCATGGCCGGCCGGCTACCTGCACTGGATCTGGGGCGCGGGGGCGTGCTGGGTGGCGGGGTTTGGTCTATATGCACTGACCTATGCGCCGCGGCTTGCGCGCCCACGGGTGGACGGCAAGCCGGGTTGAGTGATGCGAATACTCTGGTTCCCGAGTATTGCCTGACAGGCTGCTGCGGTTCCGTGGAAGAATGCCTGTAGCGGCATCCCGGGCTATCGGTCAGCGTGAACCTGACCGACAACGTGCTCGACCTCGTCAGCGCCGGCTTCGACCTGGCCATCCGCATCGGCGCGCTCGACGATTCCTCGCTGGTGGCACGCCGCCTTGCCAGCAACCGGCGCGTGCTGTGCGCCGCGCCGGATTACCTGCCCGGCGCGGCACGCCGCGCACGCCGCATGACCTGGCCCGGCACGATTGCCTGGTGCTGGTGGGCAGCCAGGGCCGGCAGGACGTCTGGAGACTGGGCGACGGCCAGGGCGGGGAAATCGCGGTGCGGGTGCGTGGGCGCATCGAGGCCAATACCGGCGAGCTGCTGGCGGACGCAGCGCTGGCCGGCTTCGGCATCGCGCTGCATTCGACCTCCCTCGCGCAGGAGTACGGCGAGAATCCGCCGTGGGAAGCGCCGGCCGGCGCATGAAGCCGGCCGGGGAGGGGGAATCGGGCCGCTTGCCCTAACCCTGCGGGTGCGCCGCCGAGCGCCGGTAGTCGCCCGGTGTCATGCCGGTCCAGCGGCGGAAGGCGCGGAAGAACGAATTGGCATCGTCAAAGCCGAGCCGGAAAGCGATTTCTCCCAGCGACATATTGCCCTCGGTCAGGTATCGGCCGGCCAGTTCGCGACGCACATCTTCGCACAGCGCGCGGAAGCCCGTGCCTGCCGCCATCAGCCGGCGCTGCAGCGTGCGTTCGCTGATGTCGAGGTGGCGCGCCACCGCGGCCAGGCTCAGCGCGCGCTCGCCGGCCAGCTGGTGCAGGGCGGCTCGCACGTCGTCGAGCGATGCCGCCGCGCGCTGCGCGTCGCGCATGGCGGCGGGCGCAGCCGGACGGCTGTGGGCGCGCGCGACCAGGCGCAGCGACAGGTCGCGCCGGCCGAACACGATCGCGTCTTCCGGTTCGCCAAAGCGCACCGGGCAATCGAAGGCTTCGGTATAGCGCAGGTGCCAGTCGGGCTGGCCGATGCGCAGCGAAACCCGCAGCGGATGCAGCGGCTTGCGCGTGAACTGGCGCCCGAAGGCCAGCAGCGAGCACAACTCCATGTCGATGCGGGGGCGGGTGTCAGGCGCCTCCGGCTCGCTCGGGCGGATACAGACCCAGGCCTCTTCGCCCTGCCGGCGCAGTTCGATGCGGTCGCCCATCATCAGCTTCTGGTAGCGCGCGATACGCCGCAGCGCCGTGCCCAACGACGGGCCCGCCATGGCCGGCATGCCTGCCAGGCCGAGCAGGTCGGGCTGCATCCGGCTGCCCAGCCACAGGCCGATGGCGGGATCGCCGGTGGCCTGGTAGACCGCGCACAGCAGGTGGCTCGCCTGCTGGGGCCCGGCCTCGGGCGTGTACGGGGCGGAAGACTCGGGATCGGATTCAGGAGCAGGCACGAGCGCCGACACATCGTAACCGCCTTCACGCAGCGCGTGCAGCAGGTCGCGAGGAAACGGCCTGGCCTGGATTGGCTCTTGTAGTGGCATTGTTATTGGCTGGCAAATTGGCGCAAGGCACCTGTGCTAGCCCCCGGTAAGACTGAGATTACGCGGTGGTGGCGGCGCCTTCAAGGGCACGCGGGGGGAGGATGTGTGGTCAAGGCAGCGCAACCGGCGGGCTGGGCAAGAGGGCGCGACACCGGGGGAGGCTTCGACGCGCTGACGAGGGTCGATGCGCGATCGATGCAGCGCGTTGCCTAAAATTTGTGCGGTCCGGTGCGTTGCCGCACAGACCAAGGCTTCCGGGGAGGGTGAAGGCAGGATATCCACAGATTCTGTGGATATCACGCCGGGGTTTTCAACATGGGTTTGTGCGGCTGCCGCAATCTGCCGGAAACCGGTATGCTGCACGGTTTTGGGAGCAGGGCAACACTGCGCAAGCCGCGACGGTGTCACCGCCGGATGCCGTGCATGCCGGTATCGCGCATGGTTCGTGGCCTATCTCCACCGATGTTGCCGCTTTCCCGCTGCCAGCGATCGCCCGGCTGGCGTAACCGCGATGCCAAACTGCCTGCCGCCATGCGCCATGACCGGTCGTCCGCAGTCCCCTCCCGCCTGACCTGCCTCGCCACATTGGCCGCCACCGCGGCACTATGCGGCTGCGTGGCGCAATACCGGGTGCCATCGGGCGCCCCCACGGCCAGCGTGCGGCTGCTGACCAATACCGAAGAAATCACCTCTTTCGCGGTGGTCGACCCGGCCAGGTGCCCGGTGCCGGCACGGCCGCTGATCCTGGCCGGCACGGGCAAGCAGTTGTCGGCAATGGGACGGGATCGCGAACTGGGCCTGCCGGGGCGCTCGCCCGAGCCGCCGGAACGCACGCGCGAACGGCTGGTCGAGGCAGGCCGGCGCATCTACGTGGCCGTGACGTCCATCGCCGAGCCGCCGTTGCCGGAGCAGCGCTGCGCGGCCGGGGTGTCGTTCGTGCCCGCGCCGGGCGGCCTCTATGAAATCCGGTATCAGCGTGACGAGAGCGCGAGCCAGTGCTCGGCGCAGGTATTGCGGATGCAGCCGCTGGAAGCCGGCGGCGCGCGCCTGACGGCGGAACCGACGCAGAAGGGCTTCCGCGCGCTGCGCAAGGAGTATGTGTGCCAGGCGCTGTGACGGCGCCCTGGGCGGCGCCGGAACGATAGCGCGCCGGGCAGGCCCCCGCCTGGCCGACAGGCGGGATTACTGCTCGATCAGGAAGCGCTCGGGGCGCTTGCCCAGCCATGCCGGGGCGCGGCCGCGGCCGGACCAGGTCTTGCCGGTCTTGGGATCCATGTACTTGGGGGGCAGCGTCGAACCCGAGGCGGCCGCCTTGCCGGCGGAACCCGCGGGGCGGCCGCGCCTGCGCCGGGGCATGATGTCTTCCGCGGTCAGGCCATATTCGGTCATCAGTTCGCGGATTTTGTCGATCACACCGGCGACTTCCGTCGCACGCACTTCATTCAGCTTGGCTTCCAGCGCTTCTTTCTCTGCCAGGAGTTGCTTGTATGTCGCCATTCATTTCCCCTTTCTGCAATTAGGCCGCTGCATGTTGCTAGAACCTCAGGTGTCGGTAGACATAAAAATTTTACAAAAAATAACGGGGATTGCACGGATTGATTGTGTTTGCGCACAGCCTCACTGTTTTACAGCGCACCGATGCGCGCCATTGCGGTGCTCCTAGTGCGGCGAATGGCAACGCCGCCGCTCCAATTTCCGGGAAAGGAAAAAGCTGGCGCTGCCGGATTTTGCACCTAGACTGGTTCTCTGCGTTGTACAACGCTTTCCGGAGACGTCATGAACCAGCAGATCTTTGTCAATTTGCCAGTACGCGACCTGCAAGAGTCGATCGCGTTCTTTACCAGTCTTGGCTTTACCTTCAATCCGCAATTTACCGATGACACCGCCACCTGCATGATCGTTGGCGAGAACATTTTCGTGATGCTGCTGACCGAAGCCAAATTCCGCAGCTTTTCACCGAATGACATCTGCGATGCGCGCAAATTCACCGAAGTGTTGGTGTGCCTGTCGATGGAAAGCCGAGTGCGCGTGGATGAAATGGTGAATGCCGCGGTGACCGCGGGCGGCAATACCTACAAGCCGCCGATGGACCTGGGATTTATGTACGGGCATGGCTTCCAGGATCTGGATGGCCATGTCTGGGAACTGGTGTACATGGATACGGCGGCAATGCAGGGCGCGCAGTAAGGCGCGCACCAAAAAAAACAGCCCGGGAAAGCAGGAAGCCCGGGCTTGAAATCCACCTGGATCGCGGTGGAGGAGACAACTTGTCGTAGACAGCCCGGGCCAGTTGCCCGGGATGCGGGATGTATCAAGCAGGATCAGATCGCCCAGCCGCCGGCATAGAAGGCAGCCAGTACCACTGCGATGGCGACGGTGCCGACATTGAGCTTGCGCCATTCGCCGGCGATCACGCGGCCGACCACCAGGGTGCAGAAGCCCAGCATGATGCCGGTGACGATATTGCAGGTCAGCACGATAAACACCGCGCAGACCAGGCCGGCCAGCGCATCGACCAGGTCATCCATATGCAGGCGGCTGACGCTGGACAGCATCAGCAGGCCGACGTACATCAGCGCCGGCGCCGTGGCGTACGACGGCACCAGTGCCGCCAGCGGCGAGAAGAACATCACCGCCACGAACAGCAGGCCCACCACCACGGCGGTCAGGCCGGTCTTGGCGCCCGCGGCCACGCCGACGGTCGATTCGATATAGGCCGCGGCCGGTGCGCCGCCAAAGAAGCCGGAGAAGATCGAGCTGACCGAGTCCGCCGTCAGCGCGCGGCCGCCGTTGTGGATATGGCCGGCGGCGTTGAGCTGCCCGGCTTGCCCGGCCACGGCGCGGATGGTGCCGGTGGCGTCGAACACGGCGGTCATCACCAGCGCCAGTACGCTTGGCAGCACCGCAGCGGTCAGCGCGCCGCGCAGGTCCATGGCGCCGATCAGCGAAGCTTGGCCCGGTGCGCTCAGCGACGGCAGTGCGAACACGCCGGTGAACTTCACCGCCGGATCGAAGACGAGGCCC
This sequence comes from Cupriavidus sp. a3, assembly GCF_051015765.1. Classification (NCBI taxonomy): domain Bacteria; kingdom Pseudomonadati; phylum Pseudomonadota; class Betaproteobacteria; order Burkholderiales; family Burkholderiaceae; genus Cupriavidus; species Cupriavidus sp. a3. Next base: position 269,107 of record NZ_CP170644.1, read on the forward strand.
AGCGCCGAGATCGCGATGATCACCAGCAGGATGCCGCCCGGCACCTTGCGCCGCTCCAGGCCGAAGATCGCGGCCAGGCCGAGCACCGACATCACCACCGGGAACGAGGTAATCTTGCCCAGCGCCACCGGCAGGCCGGCGTGGGTGTTCTTGACCACCAGGCCGACTTCATTGGAAGCGATCAGCAGCAGGAACAGGCCGATGCCGATGCCCGTGCCATGCGCGACGCCTGCCGGCAGGTTGCGCAGGATCCAGGAACGCACCCCGGTCACCGAGATCGCGGTGAAGATCAGGCCCATCAGGAACACTGCGCCGAGCGCGACCGCCGGCGACAGGCCCTGGCCGAGCACCAGGCCGAAGGCCATGAACGCGGTCAAGGAAATGGCGCAGCCGATCGCGATCGGCAGCTTGGCCCACAGGCCCATCAGCAGCGAGCCGAAGGCGGTGGTCAGGCACACCGCGACAAAGACCGCGCTGGTGTCGAAGCCGGCCTTGCCCAGCATGCCGGGCACGACGAAGACCGCGTAGACCATTGCCATGAAGGTGGTGATGCCCGCCACCACTTCCTTGCGCTGGGTGCTGCCGCGCGCGGTGATCTCGAAATAGGCGTCGAGCCGGTTCCGGACCTCGGGGACGTTGGGGCGTGCCGCATCGGCTTCCGTCGCTGACGACGGATAGGGCTGCTCGATCATGATGAACTGTCTCCTTGCAGGGCGCTGCAACGTCCGTCGTACGGCGCGTCGTCAGGCTTGTCTCACGTGGTTCGGGCTGTTTTGGGCTGCAGGCCTGGAGGGCCTCGCCAACCCGCTGTTATCGGTGTGCCGGCTTGTCGTTGCCTTCTAGTGCGGGCTTGATCTGGGCAAGGCTGAAGGCTAGGTGAGTGCGAGGGACTCGTCATAACCGCAGCGGAATGCACGGCATGCGCGGTGCGGAATATCGAGTGTGGAGAATGATTATCTTTGAGGCTGAGGCTTCCGCCAGGTGGCGCTTTGGACGCAGGGAATTATCACGCCACCCATATACGGCCTATAGGTAATGACCCGGATGCCGAACGAGGTACTTCGCTATACTAGGGATAACCCTGAACTGCCTTGCGCGGCTGGCCAGAACCCGGTCAGATATGCATTGCGAGGCACTGAACATTTCTCCGATCCGGAAAAGGAAATATTGCCATGCAAGTGCTCGCTGATACGCTTTATCGTCAACCCCGCCAAGCCAGGCCCGAGGCCAGGTCCAATGCCCGTGCTGCCGCCGAACCGGCGCGCGAGACCGATGATTACGCCCGCATGGGCAGCGGCCGCTCGCTGTCGGCTCGTGTTCGCGACTACTTCGCCCGCGGCTGGACGCTCTATCTCGACAACGCCCGCGCAGTCGCGCCGCTGATGCACCTGTAAAGACGCTTCCGTGGCGCGGCCCGCGCTCAGTACATGCCGGTACGTGCCATGAATTGCTGCAGGGTCCAGCCGCGGCCCAGCAGCAGCCGGCGCGTGTGGAGGCCATCGCATTGCTGCGGGCTGACCGTCTCGCCCTGCCATGTCAGTGTCTTCTGGCGCAGGTCGACATAGCCGCCGGCGTAATCCGCGGCCAGCACCTGCCATAGCGCGTGCGCGCCTGCCGACTGGCGGGCGCCGCTCAGCAGGCACAGCCCGCCGTCCAGCGCCCAGCGGTACAGCGCCCTGGCCATGCCGCGGCGCTGGTAAGCGGGCGCAAACTTCGTGTGCGGCGCACGCACCCATGGGTCGGCGCGCCGGCCCACCTCGATCAGCCGGTTGAACACGGTATAGCCGGCCAGGCGCCGCTGCATCAGGTCTTCCACATACACGTAGTACTCGCCGTCGGCTTCGCGGTAGCGCAGCCGCAGCGCCGGCGTGCCCGCCGGCAGCGCGGGCATGTCGTGCAGGCGGTCGCCGGGCCGGTGGATGCGCTCGTGGAGCGCGTCCAGTTCGCGCTCGATCTCGCCCGGGGCCAGTTCCGCGTCGATGCGCAATGCCAGGGGACGGGTCAGGACCGGAGTCGGGGCCAGCATCGGGCCCAACATCGGGCCCAACATCGGGCCTAGTGAAGGAAACGGGACCATGGCTGCGCCTCAGGCTTCGAGGAGCAGGTAAAGGGCGGCAAGCGCCACCATGGCAAGAAGGGTCTGGCGGTAGAGCTGAGGCATGGCTGGCTTTCTCCTGGCTGCATGATCAAGCGGATGCCGGATGGCGATCCGCGCCATGTGCCGTGCAGGAAAGCTCAGGTCTGCTGAAGGGTAGTGTCCCGAGCTGCCCGCACGGCCAGGAAAAGCACGGCGCTGCGGACCACGCCGTGGGCGGCGTGGTCAATGGCGTAGCCCGGTTGCTGCGAAGTCACGGCGAACGCCGCCGCCGGCAGGGCCGGGCGGTTCAATGCGGCGATGCGGACGATGCGAGACATGGGGGCGCGGTGCGTCGGATTCGGGGCAACCATGCTTATGCCATATTTGTGCGCCGATGTCCAGCTAACGTGCCGATATCCGCTTTTATCTGCTGTCTACCGACTCGCTGGATGCGGCTATGGCGCTGTTTGGGCCGATCGCACTCGTGCAATCTCAATTGTGAACACTGTCTACATGTACTAGACTCGGATGCATCGTTCAACGGCCTTCCCGCAGGAGCCATGATGACGACGTCCCCCGAAACCGGCCCGATCACGCTGCTGGTCGCCACCACCAAGGGTGCCTGGACCCTGACCAGCGATGCCGCCCGCGGCCACTGGCAGGTGGCAGGTCCCACCTTCCTTGGCCACACCATCCACCACATCGTGCAGGACCCCCGCGAGCCGTCGCGGATGCTGATGGCCGCGCGCACCGGCCACCTTGGCCCGACGGTATTCCGCTCCGCCGACGGCGGACGCAACTGGACCGAGGCCACGCGCCCGCCCGCTTTCGACAAGGCGCCCGAAGGCGAGACCGGCCGCGTGGTCGACCATGTGTTCTGGCTGACTCCCGGCCACGCCAGCGAACCCGGCGCCTGGTACGCCGGCACCTCGCCGCAGGGATTGTTCCGCAGTACCGACCATGGCGCCACGTGGGAGTCCGTGCCGGGCTTCAACAACCACCCGATGTGGCGCAACTGGACCGGCGGCGAGCAGGACGGCACCCCCGACGGGCCCAAGATGCATTCCGTGCTGGTCGATCCGCGCGACAAGCGTCATCTCTATATCGGCATGTCCAGCGGCGGCGTGTTCGAGAGCACCGACGCGGGGGCCGACTGGAAACCGCTGAACCGAGGCAGCCTGGCCCTCTTCCTGCCCGACCCCAACCCGGAATACGGCCAGGATCCGCACTGCGTGCTGCAGCACCCGGCCAATCCCGACATCCTCTACCAGCAGAACCATTGCGGCATCTATCGCATGGACCGGCGCGAAGGTGTGTGGAAGCGCATCGGCGAGGCAATGCCGGCCGAGGTGGGCGACATCGGCTTCCCGATCGTCGCGCATCCGCGCGATGCGCGCACGGTGTGGGTGTTCCCGATGGACGGCAGCGATGTCTGGCCGCGCGTCAGTCCCGGCGGCCACCCTGCGGCCTATGTCACCCGCGACGGCGGCGAGACCTGGCAGCGACAGGACCGCGGCCTGCCGCCAGAGCAGGGCTGGTTCACGGTCAAGCGGCAGGCCATGGCCACCGACCGCCACGGGCCGGTGGGCGTGTACTTCGGCACCACCGGCGGCGAGATCTGGGCGAGTGTTGACGAAGGCGAGCACTGGCGCTGCATCGCCAGCCACCTGCCGCAGGTCTACGCCGTCAGCGTGGCGCGGCCGGCCTGAGTCGGAGGGCAGCCATGCAAGTACGCATTGCCACGCCGCTGTTCTCCTACACCGGGCAGCGCGAGTATGTGGAAGCCCACGGCGCGAACATCGGCGCGCTGCTGGACGACCTTGACCGGCAGTTTCCGGGCATGCGGTTCCGCATTGTCGATGAGCAGGGAAAGTTGAGGCCGTATATCCGCGTCTTCGTTAACCGGACGCAGTTGATGCGGCTGGATGCGCCGCTGCGGGAGACCGATGAGGTGCATATCCTGCAGGCGCTGGCGGGGGGCTAGCGACTGCTCGCAGGTGCTGCTGGTTTGCTCCCCTCTCCCACTGCGCGGGAGAGGGGACCGTTCCATCCGGCCAGTGGATGCGCAGCGTCCCTTCAACCCTGGCCAGTTCCAACAGCGCCGGAACCTGCATGCTCAGGCCCCGCCATGCGGATGGCCGATCTGCGCCAGCGCGATCCGCACCGCCTTGCGCACCTCGGGGTCCGCGTCGCTGGCCGCGGCGGACAGCGCCGGCAGCGCGGCGGGATCGCGCAGGCTGCCAAGCGACAGCGCGGCTTCCTTGCGCAGCTTACTGATTGCATGGGCAAGCTGCACGGTGAGGGGCGCCAGCGCCTGCCGGTCCCCGAGCTTGCCCAATGCGCGCGCGGCCTGCAGGCGGACCTGCCAGTAGGCGTCTTCCAGCGCTCCGATCAACGGGCGCACGGCTTCCGCAAATCTGAGCTTGCCGAGCGTCTGCGCCGCTTCCTCGCGCACCTGCCACGCGCTGTCGCCGAGCGCGGCAAGCAGCGCGTTGCGCGCCGAGGCGTCGGCAGCCAGGCCGAGCGCGCCGGCCGCGGCGCGCCGGACTTCGGTGTCGGCATCGCTGGCGGCGACCTGCGCCAGCGCCGGCAGCGCTTCGCTGCGCCTGAGCCAGCCCAGCACGGTCACCGCTTCGCGCCGCACCGGCGCGGCGGCGTCGGCCAGCGCCGCCATCGCGGCAGCGAAGCCCGGCGCGTAGCGCAATTCGCGCAGGCCGCGCCAGGCTGACGCGCGGACAAAGGGATCCTGATGCGTGACCCAGGGCAGCACGGCCGCGCCGGAGTCTGCGTCCTAGTTCCGCCAGTGCCAGTGCTGCCGCCTCTGCCACCTCGCGGTCGGCATCGGCCAGCGCGGCAGCCAGCGCGCGCACGACGGTATCCGTCTCCCAGCTGGCCAGCGTGCGCGCGGCTTCGGCGCGCACCGCCGCGGCGGGATCGGATTGCAGCCGCTGCAGCAGCAGCGGGACGCCGGCTTCGTCTTCAAGGTCGGCCAGTCGCAGCACCGCCACGCGGCGCACGGCGGGGTCGGGGTCGGACAGGCGCGGCGCAATCGCGCCGATGGCAGCAGTCGCTGCTGCTCGACGTCTGGACGCAGATGCGCACCACCGTAGTCTTTGTCACCCACGATATCGAGGCTGGCGAGCGCCAGCGCGAGGCGCAGGCGCTGCTCGACCTGGAGCATCGAAACCCATCACGCCGCAGGCGGCGCCATTGGCATCGGTGAGCACGCGCGTGGCGACGATGCGGTTGGTGATCTCCACGCGCGCGCGCTTGAGCTGGCGGTACAGCACCTTCTTGACGTTGTGGCCCTCCGGCATCGGCAGCACGTACGAGCCCATGTGGTGGACCTTCTTCACCGCGTAGTCGCCGGTCTCGTCCTTTTCGAAGCGCACGCCCCAGCGGTCGAGCTGCTCGATGGTGGCGAAGCTGTGGCGCGCATAGGCATAGACCGTGGACTGGTCGACGATGCCGTCGTTGGCCAGGGTGATCTCGCGGGTGTATTGCTCGGGCGTGGCGTGGCCGGGGATCACGGCGTTGTTCAGGCCGTCCATGCCCATGGAAATCGCGCCGCTGCGCTTGACGTGCGCCTTGTCGAGCAACAGCACGCGCAGCGCGGGGTTGCGCTCATTGGCCTTGATCGCGGCATCGGGCCGGCGGTGCCGCCGCCGACGACGACAATGCCGTATTCGTGGGTCAGGGTGTTCATGCGTTGGGATTTCCCTTGCTGGCAGGTTTGCGGGTGCGCTTCGGTGCGGGCGTGGCTGGCGCTGGTTGCGAAGTAGGCAGCTCGGCCTTGTGGCGCTCGGCGCGCAGCCGGTACCGGAAGGCGTCGCCGCGGAAGTAGAGGAACTCGTAGTCGACACGCCCGCCGAGGATCGAAGCAATCCGGATATCCAACGACGAAATCCGAACATGCTCCCCCCGGGCGATCTCCCTCAACTCTCCAGTCCCCGCGCCGATATCCAGTCAAGAAACCTGCCGTCCGCCAGCCGCCGCGGCGGCACGGCAAGGCATACACGGCGGCCACAGATCATCCAACGCACGGCACGGGAGCGACGCATGAGCAGTTCCATGAGGGACATCGACGAACGGACTAACCTCACCAACAACAACCAGTTCGAACTGCTGCTGTTTCGGCTGGGCGACGCCGAGCACAGCGGGCAGTCCGAACTGTTCGGCATCAATGTGTTCAAGGTGCGCGAGATCCTGGTGATGCCGCAGGTCACGACGGTGGTCGGGGCCGACCCGTCGATCCTGGGCATGGCCGATATCCGCGGGCAGGTGATCCCCGTGATCGACCTGCCCAGGCTGGTGGGATGCAAGCCGCGCAACGGGCTCGGCATCCTGCTGGTGACCGAGTACGCACGTTCGACGCAAGGCTTCGCGGTCGAGGCGGTGGAAGAAATCGTGCGCCTGGAGTGGAACCAGGTGCACTCGGCCGAGGCCAGCGTGCGCACCGGCCACGTGACCAGCATCGCCAAGCTGGATGCCGGCACGGACCAGGCGCGCCTGGTGCAGGTGCTGGACGTGGAGCAGATCCTGCGCGATGTGCTGCCGGCGCGGCAGCCGGACGTCGAGCCGGGCTCGGTGGGTCCGCAGCTGAACCTGCGCCCGGGCCTTAAGGTAATTGCCGCCGATGATTCCGCGCTGGCGCGTGGCCTGATCGAGCAGGGACTGAAGGCGCTGGGCGCACCGGTGCTGATGACCAAGTCGGGCAGGGAAGCGTGGGAACTGCTCGACCGCATCGCCGGCGAGGCCGCCAGCCACGGCAAGTCGGTGCAGGACGAAGTGGCGCTGGTGCTGACAGACCTGGAAATGCCCGAAATGGACGGTTTCACGCTGACCCGCAAGATCAAGGCCGACAGCCGGCTCAAGCAGCTGCCGGTGGTGATTCATTCGTCACTATCGGGCGAAGCCAGCGAAGAGCATGTGCGCAAGGTGGGCGCGGATGCCTACGTGGCGAAGTTCGTCGCCAAGGAACTGGCCGATACCATCCGCCAGGTGCTGACGCGCTGAGCGGGCGCTGAGTTAGGTGCCTGAGGCCACAACCGGGTTGGCCTTAGGCAGCACAAGGCACAAAATCAATCAGGCTGCAAGCATTCCCGTATGTTTACGGTTTGCCTATAAAACGGGCACTCCAGTACGAGCCAAGGCCGGCGCGCCCTTGGCGGTTGTCAAGAGGGGAGATATCCACTGAAGCTGTGGATAGATCCTGTGGACAAGTCAGGCGTCCCGGCCGAACTGCCCGGGACGCCTGCCGGCGGTCCTGCGTGACCTCCACGCCCTGCCGCGCTCCCTTGCTCGCTCTCTCTCCCTTGCCTGGCCTGGCCCGGTCGCTGCCGGGACCCCGCGATTGCGCTACTTGGGCTGCTCCACCGTGCGCAGGTAGGGCTTCAGCGTCTTGAACCCTTGCGGGTATTTCTTCTTCGCATCTTCGTCCGAGACCGATGTCGGGATGATGACATCCTCGCCCGGCTTCCAGTTCACCGGCGTGGCTACGGTGTGCTTGGCGTTAAGTTGCAGCGAGTCCAGCAGCCGTAGCACTTCATCGAAATTGCGCCCCGCGGTCATCGGATACACCAGCATCGCCTTGACCTTCTTGTCCGGGCCGATGATGAACACCGAGCGGATGGTGGCGTTGTCCACCGCCGTGCGCGGCCCGGCGCCGCTGGCTTCGGGGTGGATCATGTCGTAGAGCTTGGCCACCGTCAGGTCGGCGTCGCCGATCATCGGATAGTTGATGGCGGCGCCCTGGGTTTCCTCGATGTCCTTGGCCCAGCGCTGGTGGTCGCTGACGGGATCGATGCTCAGGCCGATGATCTTGGTATTGCGCTTGTCGAATTCGGGCTTGAGCCGCGCCATGTAACCCAGTTCGGTGGTGCATACCGGCGTGAAGTCCTTGGGGTGCGAGAACAGGATCGCCCAGCTGTCGCCGATCCATTCGTGGAAGCTGAGCTTGCCTTCCGTGGTGTCTGCGGTGAAGTCCGGGGCTTGTTCACCCAGTCGAATCGCCATGGTTGCGCTCCTTGCAGTTGGCATGGGGTGGAAAAAGCGCGTTGCCGGCGTGCCGGCCCGCAACGCGCGCGATGCATGGCGCCTAGCGCAGGACCAGCACCGGGATCGTGCTGTGCGTCAGGACTTTTTGCGTTTCGCTGCCGATCAGCAACGCCTGCAACCCGCGCCGCCCGTGCGACGACATCACGATCAGGTCGCAGCCGCGCTGCTCGGCGCATTGGATGATGGCCTGCCACGGGTGGTCGTCGGTGGCGGTGACGGTGTCGCACGGCACTCCGGCCTGGCCGGCAGCACGCGTGACGGCGGCCAGGAAGGTATCGGCATGGCGTGCGGCCTCGGCCGCGAACGAGTCCCTGGTGTCCTGCTGGCTGGTCAGCCGGTACGTCAATACGTGATACTCGGGAATCACATGCAAGCCGGTCGCGCGGGCGCCGATGCGGCTGGCGAAGGTCATGGCCCGGGCTACCGTCGCCTCGGCGCGTGCGGAGCCGTCGGTGGGGACTAGGAGGTGCTTGAACATGATGGCCTCCGATTGCAGTGAATAGCCGCGTCCGCCGGGCCGTTCCGCCCGGACCGTCCGGACGAGCCACTCCAGTATAGGAATTGGCCCGTGATAGCGACAGGTCGCGTGCAGCGCCGGCCAACTCCGGCCCTCGATGGCGCGATGCCCCGCGTCCGGCGCAAGCCGCAAGTGCCTGGGTCCATGTCACGGCATTAGCATGTTGTTATCATTCCATGCACCTGCGCCCTCCCTCCGACGTTGACCCACTGCAAGGATTCTCCGCATGATCGCGCTGCGCGAAGCATGGCAGGCCGGGCTGTTCCGCCGCGCCAACTGGCTGCCCAACCTGGTGTCGGGCGTGATCGTCGGGGTGGTGGCGCTGCCGCTGGCGATGGCGTTTGCGATCGCATCCGGCGCCAAGCCCGAGCAAGGGCTGTATACGGCCATCGTCGCCGGGCTGGCGGTGTCGATGTTCGGCGGCAGCCGCCTGCAGATTGCCGGGCCCACCGGCGCGTTCATCGTGGTGCTGTCCGCCATCACGGCGCGCCATGGGATCGGCGGGCTGCAACTTGCCACGCTGATGGCCGGGCTGATCCTGCTGGCGCTGGGCCTGGCGCGGCTTGGCGGCGTGATCCGCTACATTCCCGCGCCGGTGATCGTGGGCTTTACCGCGGGCATCGGCGTGATCATCTTCGTCGGGCAATGGCGTGATTTCTTCGGGCTGCCGCCGGTAGCCGGCACCCACTTTCATGAAAAGCTTTGGCACCTGCTGCAGGCGCTGCCGCAGTGGCATGCGGCCACGACCGCGCTGGCGCTGGGGAGCCTGCTGCTGGTGCTGGGCGCGCCGCGCGTGCGCTGGCTGCACCGCGTTCCCGGCCCGCTGGTGGCGCTGGTGGTGGCCACGGCAGTGCAGGCGCTGTTCCGCTTCGACGGCGTGGCCACCATCGGCAGCGCCTTCGGCGGCCTGCCGCGCGGATTGCCGGTTCCGGCGCTGCCGGAGATCTCGCTGGCGCGCGTGATCGAGCTGGCAGGGCCGGCCTTCACCATCGCCATGCTGGGCGCGATCGAATCGCTGCTGTCCGCGGTGGTGGCCGACGGCATGGCCGGCACCCGGCACGATTCCAACCAGGAACTGGTGGGGCAGGGCATCGCCAATGTCCTGGCGCCGCTGTTCGGCGGGTTTGCCGCCACCGGCGCCATCGCGCGCACCGCCACCAATATCCGCAACGGCGGCAGCAGCCCGCTGGCCGGCATCGCCCATGCGCTGACGCTGGTGCTGGTGCTGCTGTTCCTGGCGCCGCTGGCCGCGAGCGTGCCGCTGGCGACGCTGGCCGCGATCCTGTTCGTGGTGGCGTGGAACATGAGCGAGGCGCGCCAGTTCGCGCGCATGGTGCGGCAGGCGCCGCGCGCCGACGTGGCGATCCTGCTGATCACCTTTACGCTGACCGTGCTGACCGACCTGGTGGTCGCGGTCAACATCGGCGTGATCCTGGCCATGCTGCAGTTCCTGCGGCGCATGTCGGCGTCGGTGGAAGTGACGCGCCAGGACGTAACCGGCATCGAGCGCGAGCTAAGCGCCGAAGCGGACGCGGCCGATTCCGTCGCGGCCCGGATGCCGCCGGGCGTGCTGGTCTACGCCATCGACGGCCCGTTCTTCTTCGGCGCGGTCGAGGCCTGCGAGCAGGCGCTGGTGCACACCCATACCGAGCCGCGCGTGCTGCTGATCCGCCTGGGCCGGGTGCCGTTCATCGACATGACCGGCTTGCAGACGCTGGAAGCCGTGATCCGCACGCTGCGCCGGCGCGGCGTGGCCGTGGTGCTGGCCGAGGCGAATGCGCGCGTGCGGCAAAAGCTGGAGCGGGCCGGGGTGCTTGCGGCGCTGGGGCAGCAAAACTACGCGGATGCGCTGGCGCAGGCGGTGCGGCGTTGCGGCGTGCTGGCGGGAGAGGAGGGTGCGGAACGGGAGCGCGAGGACACGGGCGCCCCGCACTGAGCTACTTCTTTTGCCGGCCGCTGCCGGCGGGCCGTGCCTTGGTGGCGTATTCCACGCCGTGCTGGGCCAGGTAATCGCGGATCAGCTGGCGCACCACCTGCGACGGCGTCAGGTCCTGCGCGGCGCACAGGGTTTCGAAGGCCTTCTTCTTGACCGGATCGATCAGGATGGTGAGGCGGGCGGTCTTGGTTTCCATGAGGGGTGTGTCGGGCGGTCCGGCTGGATCGCTCGCATTATATACAGCGCAAACTTTGCCGAGCCGCTGGTTTGCCCCCCTCTCCCCCACCCTTCTCCCACTTCGCGGGAGAGGGGAGCGTTCACGACGGGCGGCGGCCTTTGCAGGCGCTTTCCCCGGTGTTCCGCTAAGCCGGCATCTCCAGGTCCGCAATCACCGCCGCCAGAAACCGCGCCGCCTCGCCCCCCGTCACCACGCGGTGATCGAACGTCAGGCTGAGCGGCATCACCCGATGCACCGCCGGCACGCCGCCGGCCGCGACCACCTCGTCCCGCACCCGTCCCGCCCCAAGGATCGCCACCGTCGGCGGCACCACGATCGGCGCCGCGTAGCGCCCCGCGATCATGCCGAAGTTGGACAGCGTGATGGTATTGCCGCGCATCTCCTCCGGCGCGATGGTGCGCGCGCGGATGTCCGCGCGCATGCGGTCGAGCCCGCGGCGCAGGTCGGCCGCGTCGCGGCTGCCCACGTCGCGCAGCACCGGCACGAACAGCCCTTCGGGCAGGTCCGCGGCAATGCCCACGTCGATCTTCTTCAGCACGTGGCGGCGCCCGGTCTGGCCCTCGTACCAGGCGTTCAGGCCCGGCTCGGCACGGCAACCGGCCACCAGCGCGCGCACCAGGCGGATGGTGACGTCGGCGCCCGCCTGCCAGGCGTGGATATCGGCATCGTCCATCACCGTGGCCGCGGCGACCTCGTTCTGCGCGCGCGCCATGTTCTGCGCCATCGCGCGGCGCACGCCGCGCAGTTCCTCGGGCGCACCGAGTTCGGCCAGCGTGGCGGCCATGCGTTCGACGTCGGCGGCGGTGACGGTGCCCTCCGGCCCCGACGCGGTGGCCATCGCCGGGTCGACGCCGAGGCGCCGCGCCAGCGCGCGTACCGCGGGTGTGGCCTTGACGCGCGCGGCCATGCCGGAGGCAGGCGCGGCCGCGCCCGGCGGCGCCGCTTCGCTGGCCACGCGCGTGCCGACCTGCACGGAGCCGACCACGGTGCCGGCATCGGCATCCTCGCCGGCGCCCTCGAAGCCGACCAGCGGCGCGCCCAGGTGGACGATATCGCCCGGCTGCGCGTGCAGCCGGGCGATGGTGCCCGCATAGGGCGAGGGAATCTCGACGATGGCCTTGGCGGTCTCCACCGACAGCAGCGGCTGGTCCGCGGCCACCGCATCGCCCACCTTGACATGCCAGGTCACGATCTCGGCCTCTTGCAGGCCCTCGCCCAGGTCGGGCAGCTTGAAGACTCTCATCGGCGCTTCCTCGGCTTGGTGTCGCTCGGTGTTGCCTGGTGTCAGTCAGGCGGCCATGGCCTTGCGGGCCGCGTCGGCGATGCGCGCAGCGCTGGGCAGGTAGGTGTATTCCAGCCGCGCCAGCGGCACCACGGTATCGAAGCCGGCCACGCGCTGCACCGGCGCCGCCAGCGAATACAGCCCGGCATCGGCCAGTTCCGCCGCGATCTCGGCGCCGAAGCCCGCGGTGCGCGGCGCCTCGTGCACGATCACGCAGCGCCCGGTGCGCGCCACCGCTTCGAGGATGGTCGGCATGTCGAGCGGCTTGAGCGTGGCGACATCGATCACGGTCGCACTCACGCCTTCGGCGGCCAGTTCGTCGGCGGCGGTCAGCGTCTCCTGCACCATCGCGCCCCAGGTCACCAGCGTGATGTCGCTGCCTTCGCGCAGCGTGAAGCAGGTATCGAGCGGCAGCGCCGCGCCGTCGTCGGCGACCTCCTGGCGGAATAGCCGGTACAGCCGCGTGGGCTCGAGGAAGATCACGGGGTCGGGATCGGCGATTGCGGCCAGCAGCAAGCCGTAGGCGCGCGCCGGCGACGACGGCACCACCACGCGCAGCCCCGGCATGTGGGCGAACATCGCTTCCGGGCTTTCCGAATGATGCTCGGGCGCGTGGATGCCCGCGCCGCATGGCGAGCGCACCACCAGCGGGCAGCTCAGCCGCCCGCGCGTGCGGTGCCGCATGCGCGCGGCGTGGTTGATGATGTGGTCGATGGCGGGGTAAATAAAGCCGGTGAACTGGATCTCGGCCACGGGCCTGAGTCCCATCGCCGCCATGCCGATCGCCGCGCCGACGATGCCGCCCTCGGCCAGCGGCGTATCCATGACCCGCGCCGCGCCGAAGCGCGCCTGCAGTCCCGCGGTGGCGCGGAACACGCCGCCGTTGACGCCGATGTCCTCGCCCAGCAGCAGTACGTCGGGATCGTTCTCCAGCGCATGTCCCAGGGCCAGGTTGACTGCTTCGACCAGATTGATTTCCGCCATGGTTCGCTCGCTTTGGTCGTTGAAGGCCAGGGGGACGATGAAAGCGTCAGCCGTGCTGCGCGGGATAGCGCCGCGCGGTCTCCAGTTGCGCCTGCAGCGCCGGCGGCATGGTGGCGTACAGGCAGTCGAACATCGCCGCGGCGTCCGGCGGCGGCAGCGCCAGGTAGGCTTCGACCGCTTGCGCCACCTGCTGCGAGCAGTCCTTGACCAATGCCTCCTCGCGCGCCGCGTCCCATGCGTTTAGCGACAGCAGATGCGTGCGCAGGCGCAGCAGCGGCTCTTCCTGCCAGTGCGCCTTGACGCTGGCCTCGTCGCGGTAGCGCGAGGCATCGTCGGCGGTGGTGTGGTCGCCCAGCCGGTAGGTGATGGCCTCGATCAGCGCGGGGCCGCCGCCCGTGCGGGCGCGCTCGATGGCCTCGCCCACGCGGTGCCGCACCGCGACCACGTCGTTGCCATCGATTTGCTCCCCCGGGATGCCCGCCGCGATCGCCTTCTGCGCCAGCGTCTGCGCCGCGGTCTGCCCGCTGCGCGGCATCGAGATCGCCCACTGGTTGTTGTTGATCACGATCACCATCGGCGCGCGCCACACGCCGGCCATGTTCATGCCTTCGTAGAAGTCGCCCTTGGAGGTGCCGCCGTCGCCGAGCAGGCACACCGCCACCCGTGGCTCGTTGCGCAGCTGGAAGGCATAGGCCGCGCCCGCGGCATGGCACACCTGGGTGCCGATCGGCACGCAGTTGGCAAAGTCATGCGGCGCCGCCGCAAATCCACTGCCGCGTTCGTCGCCGCCCCAGTACAGCAGGCTCTCGGTCATCGTGACGCCCCGCACAAACTGCGCCGCGTGGTCGCGGTACGAGGGCACCAGCACGTCTTCGGGCCGCATCGCAAAGGCCACGCCGACGCCGATGGCTTCCTGCCCGAGGGCCGAGGCGAAGGTGCCGATCTTGCCGGTGCGCTGCAGCGCGATCGCCTTCAGGTCGAACTGGCGCGCCAGCACCATGGCCTGGTACAGAGGCAGCAGCGCCTCAGGGTCGCTGGCAAAGGGCGGGGGCGGGGAAGTGGGGGAAGGGGGTTCGCCCGGCGGGGCGAGATAACGCGTATAGCCGATCTCGAAGCTCGCAACCATGGACATGGCAGGTCTCTCGATGCGCGTGTCGTGTTGTGATCCCGGGCGTGCTTTGTGGGCGCGCGCGGCATGTGTAGTCGAGTGTAGGGTATTTGCGGCGCAATGGCGGCGGCAATTGTCTTGCCGTGCACAAGGCGGAGCGGATCCGGGCACCGCCAACGAAAAAGGGCTCCCGTGCGGGAGCCCTGCGCAGATGATCCGAGCCGGATCAGCGCTGGTACGGCGGCGGCACGAAGCCCGCGAAGCGCTGCTGCGTCACCGCCTTGAACTCGGCCGACTGGTAGGCCTCCTTGATGTCCTTGACGAACGGCTTGTTGACGTCCGCAGTCTTCACCGCCACCAGGTTCATGTAGTAGTCGGGAATCTTCTCCAGCGCCAGCGCGGTGGTCAGCTTCAGCCCCGCGGCCAGCGCGAAGTTGCCGTTGACGAAGGCGTAGTCGACATCGTCGAGCGAACGCGGCAGTTGCGCGGCCTCCAGCTGGACCAGCTTGAGCTTGTGCGGATTGGCATCGATGTCGCGCTCGCTGGCGCGGATCGGGTCGGTGCCCGGCTTGAGCGTGACCCAGCCCACCTGCTGCAGGATGGCGATGGCACGCGCCAGGTTGGTGGGGTCATTCGGCAGCGAGACGGTATTGCCCGGCTTCACCTCCGCCAGCGTCTTGTGCTTGTGGCTGTAGATGCCGATCGGCGCGGTCGGGACCTGGATGATGTCGGTCAGCTGCAGCTTGCGGTCAGCCGAGAACTTCTTCAGGTAGGCCACGTGCTGGAAGGCGTTGGCGTCGATGGCGCCGTCGGCCAGCGCCAGGTTGGGCTGCACGTAGTCACTGAACTCGATGATGGTGACCTTGTAGCCGCGCTTCTCCAGCACCGGCTTCACGCCGTAGCGGATCTGGTCGGCGTACGGGCCGGCGGTGGCGCCGAAGCGGATTTCCTTCTTGTCCGGATCGGCGGCGCTTGCGCCCTGCACCACGCCCAGCGCCAGTACTGCCGCGGCTACCGCGAAGCCGAATTTCCCGTATCGCATCAAAACGCTCCCCTGTTTGTTCATTGATCGTTCGTTGGAGAGCCCATTGTATGGAAGGCAAGTCATCTGGCGAACGAGTACTTAATCATGCCGATATGCCTGAAGCGCATATAGGCTGCCTGCAGGCAGCGCCGTGCGCTACGCTGAAAGACCGCCAGCCCATCCTTGCACGGAGGCCGCCATGCCCGAACAACTGACCCGGCATCCCGATGTCACGCTGCAGGTCCTGCGCAGTGCCGGCGCGCGCTGCGGCGAAGGCGCGCCGCAGGAGATCCTCAAGGCCTGCCCGCGTGAGCGCTTCTGCAAGCTGCCTGGCGGCGAAGTCTGCGTGTACGGCCTGGACAACGCCATCAGCATGACGCAGATCACAGCCGCCGACTGGCGCGCGCTGGCACAGCAGGCGGGTGCGCCGCCCAATCCCGGCATGCCGCCGCTCACCATGGCCGGGGTGGGCACGGCGGGGCTGCTGGCGGGCGTGCTGCTGACGGCCCTGGTGGTCCGCCGGCGGCGCGGCCCTGGCTGAGCGGCCCGGGCGCCCCCGGCAACACCCCGGCGCTGGCATGGTGTTTGCAGCGCCTCTCGGGCCATGACACCGTTGCCGTCCGCCCCCGACAGCATCCGCCTGCTGGAGAACGGAGAAGAGTACTTCCCGCGCGTATTCGAGGCGATCGCGCAAGCGCGCGAAAGCGTGCTGGTGGAAACTTTTATCCTGTTCGACGACGAGGCAGGAACGAAATTGCACGCCGCGCTGCTGGCTGCCGCGCGGCGCGGCGTGCGCGTGGCCGTCACGGTCGACGGCTTCGGCTCGCATGACCTGCCCCCTGCATTCATTACAGAGCTGGTCAAGGCGGGCGTGCACTTCTGCACATTCTCGCCCTGCCGCCGCCTGCTGGGCGTGCGCACGCATATCTTCCGGCGCATGCACCGCAAGCTGGTCGCGATCGACGGCGAGGTGGCCTTTGTCGGCGGCATCAATTTCTCGGCGCAGCACCTGTATGGCTACGGGCCACGGGCCAAGCAGGACTATGCCGTGGAAATCGCCGGCCCCGCGGCGCGGCAGGTGCATGACTTCCTCGCGCGGGCCATCCCCGGCGCATGCCTGCAGGGCAGGCTGGCACCGCCGCCGCCGGGCTGCAACACGGCGCCGCCGGGTCCGGTGCGTCTGGTCACGCGCGACAACCATCGCCATCGCAACGACATCGAGTTTGCCTACCTCGATGCGATCCGCGCCGCGCGGCGCGAGGTGGTCATCGCCAACGCTTATTTCCTGCCGGGCTACCGGCTGCTGCACGCGCTGTGCGAAGCCGCTGGGCGCGGCATACAGGTGCGCCTGCTGCTGCAGGGCAAGCCCGACATGCCATGGGTCGCGCGTGCCGGTGGCCTGCTGTATTGCCACCTGCAGGACTCCGGGGTGCAGATCCTCGAGTACGTCGAGCGGCCGTTCCACGGCAAGGTCGCCGTCGTCGACGAGCAATGGGCCACGGTGGGTTCGAGCAACCTCGACCCGCTCAGCCTGTCGCTGAATCTCGAAGCCAACCTGGTGATCCGCGACACCGCCTTCGCGCAGCGGCTGCGCGGCAGGCTGCAGGCGCTGATCGCCGAACGCTGCCGCGAGGTGCCGCCGCGCCGGCACGAGCGCTCGCTGCTGGACGCGGCCGGCGCCACGCTGATGTTCCACTTCCTGCGCCGCTTCCCGGCGTGGGTCGGCTGGCTGCCCGCGCATACGCCGCGGCTGGTGACGCCGCAAGCCGGCGACCCGCGCGGGCGCCGCCGCGTATTCGTGCTGGAACGGGAGGCCGAGTGATGGTCGCGCAGGCGCTTTCGGCAATCCGGCACCACGCGCGCTGGCCGATGTGGCGGCGCGCGATCGGCATCCTGTTCATCGCGGCAGTGCTTGCGCTGATCGCGCGCAAGCTTGGCACCATCGACTGGGACGCGGTGCTAGCCGCGCTGCGCGGCTTCGACCGCCGCACGCTGTTGCCAGCCGCGGGGTTCGTGGTGCTGACGGGTCTGCTGTACAGCCAGTTCGACGTGCTGGGGTGCCGCTACGCCGGCCACCCGCTGCCGGTGCATCGGGTGATGGCGATCGCCTATGTCAGCTACACCATGAGCCTGAACCTGGGCGCGACGCTCGGCGGCGCGGGCGTGCGCTACCGGCTGTATTCGCACGCGGGCCTGAGCCCGCCGCAGATCTGGAGCGTGTTCGCGGTGGCGGTCAGCAGCAACTGGCTCGGCTACGCGCTGCTGGCGGGCATCATCCTGGCCGGGCAGCTGGTAGTGCTGCCGCCCGGGTGGGGTATCCCGCCGGCGGCGACGCGGCTGATTGGCGTAGTGATGCTGGCCGCGCCGGCTGGCTACATAGCGGCATGTGCGGCGTGGCAGGGTCGGCACCGTACTGTGCGCGACCATGATATCTATGTGCCGTCACCGCGCTTCGCGCTGTTGCAGATCCTGGTGTCGGCGGGCAACTGGGCGGCGGTGGCGGCCATCCTGCATGCCTTCCTGCATACGCATGCGGACTATTACACGGTGCTCGGCGTGTACCTTGCCTCCGGACTGGCGGGCGTGGTGATCCGCGTGCCGGGCGCCCTTGGGGTTGTCGAGACGGTGTTCCTGACGATGCTGGGCGGACAGGTGCCGCATGGGTTGTTGCTGGCGGCGTTGATCGCGTATCGGGCGTTGTATTACCTGATACCGCTGGCAGTAGGGACGGTGGGGTACTTCCTGCTGGAGGCGCGGGGGAAGAAGCTGGCGCAGGGAACGGCGATGGAAGAAAACCAACGCCGGCAGTGAACGCTCCCCCCTCTCCCGCAGGCGGGAGAGGGGGGCAAACCTGCGCTTACGCTGCCGCCAGCGCGCGCTCCAGGTCCTCGATCAGGTCATCGATATGCTCGATGCCCACCGACAGCCGCACCATATCCTCGCTGACGCCAGCCGCCTTCAGCTCCTCGGGGTTGAGCTGGCGATGCGTGGTCGATGCCGGATGCGTGGCCAGCGACTTGGCATCGCCGATATTGACCAGCCGCGTGAACAGCTGCAGCGCATCCAGGAAACGCGCCCCGCCTTCGCGGCCGCCCTGCTTCAGGCCGAACGACAGGATGCCGGGACCGCGGCCGCCCAGGTACTTCTGCACCAGTGCGTGGTCCGCATGGTCGGGCAGGCCGGCAAAGTTGACCCATTCCACCTTCGGGTGCTGCTGCAGGTGGCGTGCGATCGCCAGCGCGTTTTCGGTGATGCGGTCCAGCCGCAGCGCCAGTGTCTCGATGCCTTGCAGGATCAGGAACGCGTTGAACGGCGACAGCGCCGCGCCGGTATTGCGCAGCGGCACCACGCGCGCGCGGCCGATATAGGCCGCCGCGCCCAGCGCCTCCGTATAGACCACGCCGTGGTACGACACATCCGGCTCGTTCAGGCGCCGGAAGCGCGCCTTGTGCTGTGCCCACGGGAACTTGCCGCTGTCGACGATGGCACCGCCGACGCTGTTGCCGTGGCCGCCCAGGTACTTGGTCAGCGAATGCACCACGATGTCGGCGCCATGCTCGAACGGCCGGCACAGGTAGGGCGAGGGCACGGTGTTGTCCACGATCAGCGGCACGCCGTGGTTGTGCGCCACGCGCGCGATCGCCTCGATGTCGACCACGTTGCCGAGCGGGTTGCCCACCGACTCGACGAACACGGCCTTGGTGCGCTCGTCGATCAGGTCGCCGAAGCTGGACGGGTTGCGCCCGTCGGCAAAGCGGGTTTCGATGCCCGACTGCGGCAGCGTGTGCGCCAGCAGGTTGTAAGTGCCGCCATACAGCTGGCTCGACGAAACGATGTTGTCGCCGGCCTCCGCGATGGTCTGGATCGCGTAGGTGATCGCGGCCATGCCCGACGCCAGCGCCAGCGCGCCAACGCCGCCCTCTAGCGCGGCCAGGCGCTGCTCGAGCACGTCGTTGGTCGGGTTCATGATGCGGCTGTAGATGTTGCCCGCGACCTTCAGGTCGAACAGGTCGGCGCCATGCTGCGCATTGTCGAAGGCGTAGGCCACCGTCTGGTAGATCGGCACCGCCACCGCGCGGGTGGTCGGATCGGGCGAGTAGCCGCCATGGACGGCCAAAGTTTCGAGTCTCATGTTCTTCTCTGGGTTGTGTGCCAAACATGCCTGGCGGCGCCGCGCACGCAAATGCGCGCCGCCGGGCCGAGCGATGGTACCAGCCGGCCGCCGCACCGCCCAGGCAGTTCGGGCGCTATGGTCACGGACGGCACCCAGCGAGGCAAGGAACCTTATTGCATTTGGATATGCGGCCGGCGCGAGCGTGCCGGCCGCGGGCACGACTCACGCGGCGCGCTGTGCGGCTGCGCCGGTGTGTTCTGCCGGCTGGTTGGCCGGGGCCGTGTCGTCGCGGCGCACGCCGGCCTTGACCGCCACGCTGTGGCGCCCGTCCACGCTGACCGGCACCGCGCCGGCCACGGTGGCGCGGCGCACCACGCGCCTGGCGTCGCCGTAGTCATTGATGGCGTAATGCTGCGTGGCGCGGTTGTCCCAGATCGCGACGTCGCCCGCGCGCCAGCGCCAGCGCACCGTGTTCTCGAGCCGGTGCACATGGCCCTGCAGCACCGACACCAGGTGCGCCGAATCGACCGACGAATAGCCGAGCAGCTTCTTGACGAAGTGGCCGAGCACCAGCGTGCGCTCGCCGGATTCGGGATGCACGCGCACCACCGGGTGCTCGGTTTCATAGAGCGCCGAGGTGAACACCTCGCGATAGCGCTTCAGGCCCTCGCTGCTGGCGTTCACGCGCGTGGCCGCGTAGTCGTAGTCGTTGGTGTGCAGCGCCCACAGCTTGTCGGCCAGCTCGCGCAGCGGCTCGGGCAGGTCCTGGTATGCCGCGGCGGTGTTGGCCCACACGGTGTCGCCGCCGAACGCGGGCACGGTCACGGCACGCAGCACCGACACCGCCGGATAGGCCAGGTCGAAGGTCACGTCGGTATGCCAGGAATTGGCGCGGCCGCCGTGCTCGGAATCGAGTTCGAGCAGTTGCGTGCCGTCGCGCGACGGCACGGTGGGGTGCGGCACCAGTTCGCCGAACAGCGCGGCAAAGCGCTGCTGCGCACTGTCGTCGAGGTGAAGTTGATCGCGGAAGAACAGCACCTTGTGCTGCAGCAGCGCGGCGCGGACGGCGGCGAAGGTCCCGGCGGGCAGGTCGCCATGCAAGGCGACGCCGCGCACTTCGGCGCCGATGCGGCCGGCTACCGGATGGATATCGAGCTGGACTGGCTGGTCTTGGTGGATGGCTTGGGTCATCGCTGGGCTCCGGTGAAATCAGGGTGGGTAAATCGTTCGAATCAGGTCAGGCGGGGTCGGCAATGGCTTCGGCGGCGATGGCCTGTCCGGCGAACTCCTGCAGCACGGCATCGCGCACGCGCGAAAAGGCCTGTCCGGCGCGCTGGCGCGGATGCGGCAGGTCGACCGGCACGATGCGGCGGATGCGGCCGGGCCGCGGCTCCATCACCACCACGCGATCGCCCAGGTACACCGCCTCCTCGACGTCATGCGTGACCAGAATCATGGTGATGCCCTCGGCCTGCCAAATGCGGTGCAGCTCCTGCTGCAGGTACGTGCGCGTCATCGCGTCGAGCGCGCCAAACGGTTCGTCGAGCAGCAGGATCCCGGGGCGTGTCACCAGCGCGCGGGCGAGCGCCACGCGCTGCGACATGCCGCCGGAGAGCTGGTGCGGATACGCCTGCTCGAAGCCGCGCAGCCCGACCAGCGCGATATGCTCGGCAACGTTGCGGTCCTTCTCCGCCGCGCTGCCCGGCGTGTTCAGCAGCGCCAGCCGGATGTTCTGCTCGACCGTCAGCCATGGGAACAGCCGGTGCTCCTGGAACACGATGCCGCGCTGCAGGCTGGTGCCGGCCACGCGCTTGCCATCGAGCAGGATCTCGCCGCGATAGTCTTCTTCCAGCCCCACCACCAGCCGCAGCAAGGTCGACTTGCCGCAGCCGCTGGCGCCGACGATGCTGAAGAACTCGCCCGGGGCGATGGTCAGCGTGATGTCCTCCAGCACGGGCAGGGTGCGGCCCTTGACCTCGTACTGCTTGTGCAGGTGTGCGATGCTGAGCGTGCCGGCATGCGCCATGTCGTTCTCTCCGGAAATATTGAGCAAGCGTCGGGCTCAGCCCGCCGCCACCGAGCTGCCGCGCCACGCGAGCAGCCGTCGTTCGATGCGGCTGGCGATCCAGTTGAGCGTGAAGCCGACCAGCCCGACCACGATCACGCCGACGATCACCAGGTCCATCCAGAAGTTCTCGCGGCCGTCGATCATGGTGTTGCCGATGCCCTTGCCCGAGACCAGCAGGTATTCGGCGCCGAGCGTCGCCAGCCACGCGTAGATCAGCCCCAGATGGATGCCGGCGAAGATCGACGGCGCCGCCGACGGCAGCACCACGCGCCACAGCACCTGCGCGCGGCTGAAGCGCAGCACGCGCGCCACTTCCAGCAGGTCGGCGGGCACTGCGCGGATGCCTTCGAAGGTGTTGAGCACCACCGGAAAGAATGCCGCCAGCGACAGGAACACCACCTTGGCGGTATCGCCCAGCCCGAACCACACCGAGATCAGCGGAATCCATGCGAACAGCGAGATCTGCTTGACGGTATGGAAGCTCGGGCCGACCAGCCGCTCGAACAGCCGCGACAGCCCCAGCGCAGCGCCGAACACCAGCCCCGCGCTGGCGCCGATCGCAAAGCCGGCCACGTCGCGCCACAGGCTGGCCGACAGCGAGACAAGGAGCGCGCCGCTCTGCAGCTGGCGCACGGCGGTGTCCCATACGGCGGAGACCGGCACCAGCAGCGGGGATGTGGTCCAGTGGAAGCGCACGGCAGCCCACCACAGCGCCACCAGCACCAGCGGCAGGATCCAGCCGCGCAGCGCGCGCGGCACGGCAAGACGGAAATGCCTGGCGGATACGGTCATTGGTGGCCTCCGTTCAGAATCCGGGCTTGCGCCAGCGCAGCACCGCGCCCTCGGCCAGCGCCAGAACCTTGTCAAGCGCGAAGCCGATCACGCCCACCACCACCACCGCGGCAAGCACCATGTCGAGCTGGAACAGCTGGCGGCCGTAGACGATCATGTAGCCCAGCCCCTCGGACGAAGCCAGCAGCTCCACCACCACCAGCGCCAGCCAGGCGTGCGTGAGGCCGTAGCGCACGCCGTTCCACACCGGTGCCGCCGCCGCGGGCAGCACCACGCGCGCGAGCGTCTGCCAGCGCGTCAGCTGCAGCACGCGCGCCACTTCCAGGTAGCGCACCGGCACGCTGCCGATGCCCTTGTACGTGTTCAGCGCCACGGGCACGAACGCCGCCTTGGCGATCAGAATGACCTTGAGCGCTTCGTCGATGCCGACCAGCAGCATCAGCAGCGGCAGCCAGCCCAGCACCGGCACCTGGCTGAAGGCCTTGAAGGTCGGGTACACGTAGTCGCGCAGCGTCGGCGACAGGCCCATCGCCGCGCCCAGCGCGAGTCCGCCGAGCAGTCCCACGCCGAAGCCGCCGGCCACGCGCAGCGCGCTGATGGCAAGGTTGGCCTGCAGTTCACCGCTGGTCCACAGCCCGGCCAGCGTGTGTGCCACGTCTTCCGGCGCGGGCAGCACCTGCGGCGGAATCCAGGCATGGCGCGATGCCACGTACCACAGCAGCAGCAGTGTCAGCGGCACCGGCCAGGCCAGCAGCCAGCGCGTGGCATTGCGCCAGTTCAGGGCCTTGCGCAATGGGGCCGCACGCGAGGCACCGTGCTGTGCGGCGGGCAGCGAGAGTTCGGCGACGGACATGGCATCAGGCTCCCAGGATCTTGCCGTTGGGCTGGTACACGGGCCAGTAGGACTGCAGGCTCAGGTCGTTGAGCGCGGCCTTGAGAAAGCGCTGGTCGATCCACTGGTCGACGTCGAAGCGCGCGCGGCTCAGGCGGAAGCGATAGGCCTGCTCGACGGCGTCCTTGTAGCGGCTCACCAGAAAGGGATCGAAGTTCGGGTTCAGGCGCACGCGCAGCGGCTCGCCGTCGAAGTCTTCCTTCCAGTGCTCGTACGGCGTGCCGGCGCGCGCCCAGGTGCGCAGCACCTCTTCGCGATGGCTTTCGTCGGAAGCCCAGCGCGCGGCCTCGACGGCGGTCTTCACCAGGTGCTGCGTGGCCTCGGGATAGCGGCTGGCGATATCGTCCGTCACCAGCACGTGGCTCTGGCGGGTGTAGATCGGCGACTGGTTCTTGCTCGAATAGAGGATGCGCACCGCGCCCTTGTCGCGCAGGCGCAGGATGTCCATGGCGCCGATGGCCGCGTCGATGTCCCTGGTGGACAGCGCCGCGAGGTAGCCCGCAGTGTCGAGATTCAGCAGGCGCAGGTCCCTGTCGGTGAGGCCGTTGGCCTCCAGCAGGCGCAGCGCCGGCAGATGCATGTTGGTGCCCTTGAACAGCGACACGCGCTTGCCGCGCAGGTCGGCCAGCGTCTTCAGCGGCGAGTCGGGCGGCACGCCGACATAGATGTTGGCGCGCACACCGGTGGCAAGCACCAGCCGCGTCTTCAGCCCGGCGGCGCGGCCGACGAGCGACGGCAGGTCGCCCTGCAGCGCGAAATCGAGCTGGCGGTTGGCCAGCGCCTCGTTGACCGCGGGGCCTGCGCCCTTGAAGAAGAACCACTCGACGCGCGTGCCGGTGGGCTTGAACGATTCCTCCAGCCAGCCGCGTGCATGCGCAATCGCGAGCGAGCTGCCGGCGAAGCTGGGCGGCGTGCCGGTGGCCGGCTGCGCCACGCCGATGCGGATCACGTCTGGACGCGCCGACGGACTCGCGCTGAACGCGGACAGCGGCGACAGCGATGCGGCCAGGCCAAGGCCTGACCATGCCGCACCGCGCAGCAGGTCGCGGCGGCTCAATCGGGATGGCAGTGCATCGGCACCGCGGAATCCGGCGGCGGAACGGGGGCGCTGGGTCTTCATCGTGCAGACCTTCTCGAAGTGGAGGACGGCTCAACGATAAGCGGCGCCGTGCGCGGACCTGAACGAATGATTCCGGCATTGGATATCGGGTCGGCGTATATGGGATGCGCTCTTTCGCGCGCGCAGGGCAATGTGCAGACATGGATATGCGATAAGCGGATAAGCCCCAGCGATTTGATTCGTTGACCCTGCTTGCCCCGTCTCTCTACAGTGCAAGCTTGCACGCGGCACCCGTTGCCGCGCAGGCTTCCCCCGAATTGCCAGAGCTGCCATGACGACCGCAACCGCCTACACCATAGTTTCGCGCCAGCAGAGCGCACTGCATTCCGCCGCGATCGATGCCGGCCAGGATTTCGAGATCCGCGCGCTGGACGCGCCGCTGGGCGCGGAGGTGCTCGGCCTCGACCTGTCCCGCCCACTGTCCGACAGCGATTTCGCGCGCATCCATCGCGCCCACCTCGACTACCACGTAGTGGTGTTCCGCGACCAGCGGATCACCCCGGCGCAGCAGATCAGCTTCAGCCGCCGCTTCGGGCCGCTGCAGATCCACGTGCTGCACCAGTTCCAGCTACCCGGCCATCCCGAAGTGCTGGTGGTGTCCAACGTGGTCGAGAACGGCAAGCCGATCGGACTCGGCGATGCCGGCCACTTCTGGCATTCGGACCTGTCGTACAAGGAGAAGCCGAGCCTGGGTTCGCTGTTGCATGCGCGCGAGCTGCCCGCCGAAGGCGGCGATACGCTGTTCGCCAACATGCACCTGGCATGGGATACCTTGCCCGCGGAACTTCAGCGCACTGTCGACGGCCTGTACGCCGAGCACACCTACCTGGCGCGCTATGCCGAACTGCAGCAGCGCAGCCCGTGGCGTCCCAACCTGATGCCCGAGCAGATCGCGCAGGTCAGGCCGGTATTGCAGCCGGTGGTGCGCACCCATCCCGAAACCGGCAGGAAGGCGCTCTTCGTCAGCGAGCACTTCACCACGCGCATCGCGGGCCTGCCCGAGGACGAAAGCCGCGACCTGCTCAAGCAGCTGTTCGCGCACAGCGTCAAGCCTGAGCACGTGTACCGCCACCAATGGCAGCCGCATGACCTGGTGTTCTGGGACAACCGCTCGCTGCTGCATCTGGCCGCGGGCTGTCCGGACCACCTGCGGCGCGTGATGTACCGCACCACCATCGAAGGCGACGTGCCGCGCTGACGCGGCGATCGCTTCGCCATGCATCCCGGACTCACGCATGTCGCGTGCGTCCCTTCCCTGATTTCCCGGAGTCCATTCATGTTCCAACGGTTTTCCCGCAAGCTGGGCCTGCTCGCGCTGAGCGCCGGCCTGGCGATTTCCGGTGCCGCGCACGCCGAAGGCAAGCTGCGCATCGCCGAGCAGTTCGGCGTGGTCTACCTGCTGCTCAACGTGGCGCGCGACCAGCAGCTGATCGAGAAGCACGGCAGGCAGCAGGGCATCGACGTCAAGGTCGAATGGACCCAGCTTTCCGGTGGCGCCGCGGTCAACGATGCGCTGCTGTCCGGCGCGATCGATATCGCCGGTGCCGGCGTCGGTCCGCTGCTGACGCTGTGGGACCGCACCCATGGCAAGCAGAACGTGCGCGGCGTGGCGTCGCTGGGCAATTTCCCGTACTACCTTGTGAGCAACAACCCCAAGGTGAAGACCATTGCCGATTTCACCGAGAAGGACCGCATCGCCTTGCCGGCGGTGGGCGTGTCGGTGCAGTCGCGCGTGCTGCAGCTGGCAGCGGCGAAGCAATGGGGCGACAAGGAGTACAACCGGCTCGACAAGTGGACCGTGGCGGTGCCGCATCCCGACGCCGCTGCCGCGATCATCTCGGGCGGCACGGAAATCACCGGTCATTTCGGCAACCCGCCGTTCCAGGAGCAGGAACTGGCCGGCAATCCGAACGCACGCATCGTGCTGAGTTCGTACGACGTGCTGGGCGGGCCGAGCTCGTCGACGGTGCTGTACGCGACCGAGAAGTTCCGCAACGACAATCCGAAGACCTACCGCGCGTTCGTCGATGCGCTGGCTGAAGCGGCTGCCTACGCCACCGCCAATCCCGAGGCCGCCGCCGATATCTACCTGCGCCAGGCCAAGGCAAAGACCGACCGCGCGCTGCTGGTGCGCGTGCTGAAGAACCCGCAGGTGCAGTTCAAGGTGGCGCCGCAGAACACCTTTGCGCTGGCCTCGTTCATGCACCGCGTGGGCGCGATCCGCAACCAGCCCAAGTCCTGGCAGGATTATTTCTTCCAGGACCCGGTCACCGCGCAGGGAAGCTGATCATGGCCACGCACAGCCTGCGCGTGGTGTCCGACCGCGCCGCGCCGCTGCTACCGCCGTTGCTTCAGATTGACGGCGTGTCGCTCGAGTACCGCACGCCCGAGCGCATCGTGCGCGCCACGCACCGGGTCAGCTTCGACGTGCATGCGGGCGACCGCTTCGTGCTGCTGGGGCCGTCCGGCTGCGGCAAGTCGACGCTGCTCAAGGCGGTGGCCGGCTTCGTCGCGCCCGCCGAGGGTGAGATCCGCCTGGAAGGCCAGCGCGTGCAGCAGCCCGGGCCGGACCGCATCGTCGTGTTCCAGGAGTTCGACCAGCTGCCGCCGTGGAAGACCGTGGTGCAGAACGTGATATTCCCGCTGCGGCAGGCGCGCGGCCTGTCGCGCGCCGAAGCGCGCGAGCGCGCGCTGGACAGCCTGGAGAAGGTCGGCCTCGCTGATTTCGCCGATGCCTACCCGCATACGCTGTCGGGCGGCATGAAGCAGCGCGTGGCGATCGCGCGGGCGCTGGCGATGCGGCCCAAGGTGCTGCTGATGGACGAGCCCTTTGCCGCGCTCGACGCGCTGACGCGCCGGCGCATGCAGGAAGAACTGCTGGCGCTGTGGGACGACGCGGGTTTCACGCTGCTGTTCGTCACGCATTCGATCGAAGAGGCGCTGGTGGTGGGCAGCCGCATCCTGCTGCTGTCGCCGCACCCGGGCCGCGTACGCGCCGAACTGAACAGCCACCAGTTCAGCCTGGCCAGCCAGGGTGGCACGGAATTCCAGGCCGCCGCGCAACGCATCCACACCATGCTGTTCGGCGAGCCCGCCGCCGACGCGCAGCCGCTGCGCGCGCGCAGCGCCGCGGGCCGCTAGCGAGCCTTACTGCGGAAAGGGAAAGAAGCATCATGACGCAATCCACCCTGGCGCTCCCCGAGTCGCCCGAACTCCGTCCCGACTTCCGGCCGCTGGTGCGCCCGGAATACGAGCGCGACATCGAACCCTTCACCGAAGCGCCGCTGGCGCGCGCGCTGCCGTGGCAGCAACGGCTGTGGCAGTACGGCTGGCTGCGCAAGGCCGTGATCCTTCTGGCGCTGGCACTGGTGTGGGAAATCGTGGCACGCGTGCAGGACAACGACCTGCTGCTGCCGACGTTCCTGGCGACCCTGCGCGCCTTCATCCAGGATGTGGCCAGCGGCGAACTGCCGGGCAAAGCGGCGGTGTCGCTGTCGGTGCTGCTGCGCGGCTATGCCGCGGGCATCGTGCTGGCGTTCGTGCTCACGTCGCTGGCGGTATCGACGCGCTTCGGCCGCGATGTGCTGGACACGCTCACCGCCATGTTCAATCCGCTGCCGGCGATCGCGCTGCTGCCGCTGGCGCTGCTGTGGTTCGGGCTGGGCACCAGGAGCCTGGTGTTCGTGCTGGTCCACTCGGTGCTGTGGCCGCTGGCGCTGAACATGTACGCCGGCTTCCAGGCGGTGCCGCAGACATTGCGCATGGCCGGGCGCAACTATGGCCTGCGCGGGCCGCGCTATGTCGCGCTGGTGCTGGTGCCTGCCGCGCTGCCGGCGATCCTGTCGGGGCTGAAGATCGGCTGGGCCTTTGCCTGGCGCACGCTGATCGCGGCCGAGCTGGTGTTCGGCGCGTCGTCGGGCAAGGGCGGGCTGGGCTGGTTCATTTTTCAGAACCGCAACGAGCTTTATACGGACCGCGTGTTCGCAGGCCTGGCGGCGGTGATCCTGATCGGCCTGCTGGTGGAGGGGCTGGTCTTCACCACGCTGGAGCGGCTGACCGTACGACGCTGGGGCATGCAGCACTAGCCGCGCGGGGACTTCGGGCGTAGCCTACGGCACCGTAAAGCCAACCGGAGCCGCCATGACCGCCATCCACCAGGCCGCCGCACAGGGATTCGCCAGCCAGGCCGATGCCTACGCGCGCGGACGCCCCGAATATCCTGAAGCCATCGATGGCTGGCTGCGCGCCACGCTCGGGCTGGGCCCGGGCCGCACCGTGCTGGACCTGGGTGCCGGTACCGGCAAATTTACGCGCCGGCTGGCCGACACCGGTGCAGCGGTGATCGCGGTCGAGCCGGTGGCGCAGATGCGCGCGCAGCTCGCCGGTGCGCTGCCGGCCGTGCGGGCGCTCGCGGGCAGCGCCGAAGCGATTCCCTTGCCCGATGCCAGCGCAGACGCAGTGGTCTGCGCGCAGGCGTTCCACTGGTTTGCCAACGACCGCGCCATCGCCGGGATCCGCCGCGTGCTGCGGCCGGGCGGCCGGCTGGGGCTGGTCTGGAACGTACGCGATGAAAGCGTGGACTGGGTCGCGCAGCTGACCGCCATCATGACGCCCTACGAGGGCGACGCGCCGCGCTTCTACAAGGGCGACTGGAAGCGGGTCTTTCCCGCCGAGGGCTTCGGCCCCATGGCGCTGCACAGCCTGCCATACACGCACGCGGGCCCGCCGCAGCAAGTGATCGTCGACCGGGTGATGTCGGTGAGCTTCATTGCCTCGCTGCCCGGCACGGAGCAGGAGCGCGTGCGCGCCGCGCTGCAGGCTGTCATCGATGGCCACCCGGCGCTCGCCGGACGGCAGGAAGTCGCGTTTCCCTATCGCACCGAAGCCTATAGCTGCGAACGCCTGGCCTGAGCCGCGCCGCGCTACATCGTCGCGTGCCGGACCCAGAACGCCGGGCCGCGGCGTGCGGCGTCACTGAACTCCGGCGGCGGGCCGGTGCGGCCGGCGCACGGGCGCGGCGCAATCTGTTCCCAGATGTGCAGCATCGCCATGACCTTGGGCAAGGCCTTGACGCCGGTGGGCGTGGGCAGCCAGTTGGGGCTGCCCACGCTGAACAGCGGCGTGCCGAGCACGGCCTCGAGGCTGCGGATCTGGTAAAGGAGTCTCTGGGTCTGTATGCCCAGCGCTTGCGCGGCGCGGGCGGTGTCGCGGTGCTGCATCAGTGCGACGAAGGCGCGCAACGACAGGAAGCTGACGCGCCTGTTGTTGACAAGGTATGCCATGGATGTGCCCTTGCCGGGACGGGCACTGGCGGCGCGCTGGGGCACCGTTGCGCGGCGGGGAGGCGATGCACCCCGGGTGCGCGGCCTGTTGCCGGCGGATCGAAGTTAATCGATCGTAGCGGCGCACGCACGGGGGTAGGGCGGTGAAGCTTCCGAGTTAAGGTGGGGAATGGTCCCGGTCAGATGGTCACAGATGGCGATGCCGGTGCGCTTCAGTGCATCGGCAAATGGCCGATCGCCGTCAGCGCCTGCATCACCTCGGGCGACAGGCGGCGTTCGCGGCACGGCACGCCGGCGGTCTCCAGCGTGGTCCACAAGTCGGCATCGCCGGTGACGATGCGTTGCCGCAGGTGCGCCAGGTATGCGTACTCCGCGGATGTCAGCGGGCGCGGTGCGCTGCGCAGGTCATCCAGGATGGCGCCAAGCGAGAGGGCGGGAACGGTCATACCAGGGTCGGGAATAGCAGGGCGGGTCATTGATGCAGTATTGACGCGAGATTCTTGCGCGGTCGGCGCGGTAGGCAACGCATGATTTTATCCAGCCGGTGCAGTGCCTGCTTAACCAAATGCAACCAACTTTGACCTCAATTCCGCTTGCACGCGAGCGAGTGGCGATTGCGTGGTGGCAATGTGGCGCATGCTGAGGCTGGTGGGGCGCGCAAGCCGCTTGCGCGCGAGTGGTTGCCGTTAGAGGCATCCTTCAACGCGGTCTGGGTGTTGCATAAAAACGCCAGTGGGATCTATCCATGCGACGCCGCGCAGCGGCGCCGGCACCACAACCGGCCCGTCATGCACGCCCCCGGCTAGACGGGGGTGCCAACTGCCAGCGCACGCGGGCTATCATGCTCGTTTGCCGAGCGCCGCCGGCCTGCCGCGGCGTATCTTGACTGTCCCTTGGCCCCAGTCCCGCCCATCGATTGACGGCAAGGCGGACCGCCTCCTTGAGGATTCCCGTGCACCTGGACCAGCAGACCATTGCGGTCGTGATGATGGTGTTTTTCTGCAGCACGCTGGTGATCGCGGCGGGGCTGGTGTTCGCGCTGCGCGCGAGCGAGGCGGGACGCCTGTGGGCATCGGGGCACGTGCTGGCATCCGGCGCGGGCCTGGCGCTGGCGTTGAGCGCGGCCACAGGCACCATCCACCTTGGCACGTTAGGGGCGGGTGCCTTCGTCATCGGCTGGCTGCTGATCTACCGCGGGGTGCGCGTCTATTACGGCGTACCGGCGTACCCGGGCGCGCTGGCCAGTGCCGCCACCATCGTGCTGGCCACCCTGGTGGCCGTTGGTGGCCTGCCCGGCGGGCCTCAGCTGGTGCTGCGCGTGGTCTACGGCGTGCTGGCGCTGTTGTCGCTGGCCACCTTTGCCACGCTGGCGCGCGCCGGGCGCGGGCGGCGCAGCATCGGAGCCCCGCTGGTGCTGGTTGCCAGCCTGGTGCAACTGGCCACGCAGCTGGCCGGCTTTGACCATGCGATGCGGCTGGCCGGCGCCGATGCGCAGCCGATGATCCTGTTCTTCGCCGGCCCCGCCGGCTCGGCCTGGATGCTGGCGCCGCTGATCGCCACGCTGCTGGGCCTGTTCGGCTTCACCGTGATGGCAATGGAGCAGATCGTCGCGCACAACGAGAGCGGCGCGCGCGTCGATGCGCTGACCGGCCTGCTCAACCGCGGCGCGCTGGAGATGTCGGCGCTGCAGCTGGTGGCGCGCTGGCAGCGCGACGGGCTGCCGCTGTCCTGCCTGGTGATCGACATCGACTACTTCAAGCAGGTCAACGATACCTTCGGCCACCATGCCGGCGATGCGGTGCTGCGCGAAGTGGCGCACGCGCTGGACAACTCGCGCCGCGCCTCCGACGTGGCCGGGCGCTATGGCGGCGAGGAGTTCTGCATCCTGTGCCCGCACACCGACGAGCAGCAGGCGTCGGCGCTGGCCAACCGCATCCTGCGCAAGGTGCGCGCGATCGCGCTGCCGGGCGCGCAGGGCTTTGCCAGCGTCAGCATCGGCGTGGCCCAGCTGCGCGGCGGCCCGGGCAGTAAGGAAGGCCTGTGGCGCGCGCTGTTCGCCGATGCCGACCGCGCGCTGTACTGCGCCAAGGAGCACGGGCGTGACCGCTATGTGCTGGCCTCGTCGATGGCCGCGCCGGTGCCGGGCCACGCCCCGCCGATGCTGGAGCCTGCCGCCGACCCCGTCGCCTGAAATCGCGGGGCCGCCGCGCGCCTGCCCTACAATGGCGCCCCCGCCCGGACTCGCGTCCAGCGGCAACTGATGTGGTGTCTTGCAGGAAAATCTGGAATCAATGATGTCAAACGCATGCGGCCTGGACTTCGGCACGTCCAACTCAACCGTCGGCTGGAGCCGGCCCGACCGCCCCGCGGCGCTGCTGCCGCTGGAAGACGGCAAGGTGACGCTGCCGTCGGTGATCTTCTTTCACGCCGAGGATCCGCTGGTCAGCTATGGCCGCGCCGCGCTCGGCGACTACCTGGCCGGCTATGAAGGGCGGCTGATGCGCTCGCTCAAGAGCCTGCTCGGCACCTCGATGATGGACGACAGCACCGAGGTGATGGGGCAGGCCATGCCGTTCCGCAAGCTGCTGGCGCATTTCATCCGCGAGCTGAAGGCCCGCGCCGAGCAGGCCGGCGGCACCACCTTTACCCACGCGGTGCTGGGCCGCCCGGTGTTCTTCATTGACGAGGACCCGGCCGCCGACCGGCTCGCCGAAGAGACGCTGGCCGAGATCGCGCGCGACGCCGGCTTTGCCGAGATCGCGTTCCAGTACGAGCCGATCGCCGCGGCGTTCGACTACGAAGCCGGCATTTCGCGCGAGGAGCTGGTGCTGGTGGCCGATATCGGCGGTGGCACCTCGGACTTCTCGCTGGTGCGCCTGTCGCCCGAACGCGCCCGCAAGACCGACCGCAGGGGAGACATCCTTGCCAACGGTGGCGTGCATATCGGCGGCACCGACTTCGACCGCGCGCTCAGCCTGGCGCGCGCCATGCCGCTGC
This sequence comes from Cupriavidus sp. a3, assembly GCF_051015765.1. Classification (NCBI taxonomy): domain Bacteria; kingdom Pseudomonadati; phylum Pseudomonadota; class Betaproteobacteria; order Burkholderiales; family Burkholderiaceae; genus Cupriavidus; species Cupriavidus sp. a3. Next base: position 301,595 of record NZ_CP170644.1, read on the forward strand.
TTGGGCTGGGCAGCCAGCTGCGCAACGGCAAGGCGATGCCGTCGAGCCAGTACTTCGACCTGGCCAGCTGGCACACCATCAACTACGTCTACACGCGCAAGGCCTGGTCGGTGGTGATGGACAACTACCGCGATGCTGCCGACACCGTCAGCCTCGACCGCCTGGTGCGGCTGATCCGCGAGCGTGCCGGCCACTGGCTGGCGATCCAGGTGGAAGGCGCCAAGATCGCGCTGTCGGATGCGGCCAGCACCGAGGTCGACCTGCACCGGCTGGAGCAGGGGCTGATGCTGACGATCACGCGCGACGAATTCGATGCGTCGATCGACAAGCTGGTCGCCAGGACCGAGAAGACGGTCCAGCAACTGCTGGTTGACGCGGGCGTGGACGGCAACGGCGTCAATACCATCTTCTTCACTGGCGGTTCCAGCAGCGTGCCGTTGCTGCGCCAGCGGCTGGCGGCACTGCTGCCGCAGGCGCGCTGCGTCGAAGGCGACCGATTCGGCAGCATCGGCAGCGGGCTGGCGCTGGATGCGGTGAGGAAGTTCGGCTGAGGAAATCCGGGCGACGTTCGGCTCGACCGGCCCGCCTACTGCTGCAGCACGTCGCGCAACGCAAAGCCGTCGCCCACCGCCAGCCTGGCCGCCCGCAGCGCGCCACGCGCCGCGGCGGCATCGCCCGCCAGCCGCAGCAGCGCCGGCAATTGCCACGGCGCGCGCAGCAGCCCGCCCAGCACCGCCGCCACATCGGTCTTGCCGCCTTCCCCCATCCCTGCCGCCGCCGCGGCCGGCACGGCGCGGCTGGCCGGGTCGATGACCACGCGGCAAGCCGCGAACGGCAGCCGGCAGGCGGCGGCCATGCGCGCGGCGAGATGCGATTCCATGTCGACGCACAGCGCGCCGCTGGCCTGCCGCAGCGCGTGTTTTGCGGCGACGTCGAGCACCGGCTCTTCCGTGCCGGCGATGGGGCCGACCCGGGCATGCGGCAGCGCCGCGTGCAGCGCATGGGTCCAGTCCGGCGCGGTGTCGTAGCGTTCGCCGGGCGCGCGGATCTCATCGGCAATGACCAGGTCGCCGGGCGCCAGCGCCGGGTCCAGCCCGCCGGCGACGCCGAAGCTGACGATGCCCCGGCACGCGCGGCTGGCCATGGCCGACACCTCCTGCTCCAGCGCGACGCCGCGCAGCCCGTGCACCACGCGGCAATGCGGGCCGGCGGCGATGCCGGCCTCGAAATCCATGCCGGTGACGACCATGACGAAGGGCGCGTTCACAGGCCCCACGCCACGCGGCCCTCAGCGACACCCTCACCGCCACCGTCACCGCCGCGCCGCAGGTTGCGGTAGCGCGCCAGCGCCCACAGCGGGAAATAGCGCGCGTATCCGTGGTAGCGCAGGTAGAACACGCGCGGGAAACCCACGGCGGTGAAGCGCGGCTCGTGCCAGAGCCCGCCTTCCTGCGGCGGGCGCTGCGTGCGCAGCAGGTAGCCGATGCCGCGCGCGACCGCCGGGTGTTGCACGGCGCCGGCCGCCATCAGCGCCAGCAAGGCCCAGGCAGTCTGCGATGCCACGCTGGGCGCGGCCTCATAGCCGCGGTAGTCGAGCCGGTAGCTGGCGCCGTCTTCGCCCCAGCCGCCGTCGTCGTTCTGGATTCCGGCCAGCCAGTCGGCGGCGCGCCGCACCGCGGGCGCGTCGGGCCCCAGGCCGGCCGCATTCAGCGCGCACAGCGCGCTCCAGGTGCCGTAGATGTAGTTGGTGCCCCAGCGGCCGAACCAGCTGCCATCCGGCAGCTGCTCGGCCAGCAGGTAGCGCAGCGCGCGCGCGGCGGGCTCGCTGCTGGCGGGCGTGGCGCCGGTCTGGCACAGCATCGACAGGCAGCGCGCCGAGACATCCGCGGTGGGCGGGTCCAGCAGCGCGCCGTGGTCGGCGAAGGGGATGTTGTTCAGGTACAGGTGCGTGTTCTCGGGCTCGAACGCACCCCAGCCGCCGTTGCCGCTCTGCATGCCGACGATCCATTCGGCCGCGCGTGCCACGGCTTCGTCGTAGCGGCCGGGCGTGGCGTGTTCGCGCATGTAGCGGTCCATCGCCGCCGCCACCACGGCGGTGTCGTCGACATCCGGGTAATGCGCGTTGGCGTACTGGAAGGCCCATCCACCCGGGCGCACCCGCGGGCGGCGCACGCTCCAGTCGCCGCGCACGTCCAGCACCTGCAGCGGCTTGAGCCAGTCCAGCGCGCGCCCCACGGCCGCGGCCGCGCGCGCCTCTCCGGTCTCGAGCAGCGCTTGCGCGGCCAGCGCGGTGTCCCACACCGGCGACAGGCAGGGCTGGCAGTAGGCCTCGTCGCCATGCTCGACCAGCAGCCGCTCGACCGCGTGCCGGGCCACCGCGCGCGCGGGATCGTCGGCCGGCACGCCCAGCACGTCGAACATCATCACGCTGTTGGCCATCGCCGGAAAGATCGCGCCGAGCCCGTCCTCGCCATTCAGCCGCTCGCGCACGAACCTTTGCGCCGCGGCGATGGCGCGCCGGCGCAGCACGCGCGGGAACGCCGGCTCGGCCACGCGCAGCAGCGCGTCGAGCCCGCGGAACAGGTTGTACCAGCCGGCGTGCTGGTGCGGCGCGCGCGGCGCGAGGCCGACGCTGCGGCGCGGGTTGGAGAAGAGTTCGTCGATGCCGATCCCGCGCGGGTTGCGCGCGCGCGGGCGCAGGCTGTTCAGCACCAGCAGCGGCACGATCACCGTGCGCGCCCAGTAAGAGACCTTGGACAGGTGGAACGGGAACCAGCGCGGCAGCAGCATGATTTCCACGGGCATCATCGGCACCGCCGACCACGGCATCACGCCGTACAGCGCCAGCAGCGTGCGCGTAAACACGTTGCTGGCCTCGGCGCCGCCCATGGCATGGATGGCCTGGCGCGCGCGCGCCATGTGCGGCGCCTGCGGATCGTCGCCCGCCATCTTCAGCGCGAAGTAGGCCTTGACGCTGGCGCTGATGTCCGCCTTGCCGTCATGGAACAGCGGCCAGCCGCCATCGGCGTTCTGGATGCGGCGCAGGTAGCGCGCGATGCGCGCTTCGAGCGCCAGGTCGGGCGCCTCGCCCAGGTAATGCACCAGCAGCACGTATTCGGCCGGGATGGTGGCGTCGGCTTCCAGCTCGTAGACCCAGTGGCCATCGGGGCGCTGCTGGTGCAGCAGCGCATCGACCGCGAGGCCGATGCCGTGGTCGAGCTCCTGTGCGGCAGATCGCTGGGCGAAAGCAGGGGCGAACGCCGGATCGGCGGCGACCCGGACAGGCGGGGCTGTCGTGCCCAAGGCGGTCTCGTTGATCGACATGCGGACTCCTTGTGCCGGCGCGGGCGGGATGATCCGCGCCCGGCCTCGGCTTGCATCGGCTTACATCGCCGGCAACGGCATGCGGCGCTCAGCCAATGGCGTGGCGCAGCATGATCCAGAGCAACTGCGCGCGCGGCAGGCGCACGCGCTGGCGCGGTGCCCGCCAGCCCTGCATGCGCAGGCGCGCGAGGATGCGGTGGTAGACGTCGGCCATGATGCGCGGCGAGCGCACCAGCCGTGCCGGGCAGCGCGCCATGATGGCGTCGGCCTGGTCGTAGTGCGCCTGCGCTTCCAGGGCCAGCGCCGCGCAAGCCTGGCCGATTGCCGCGTGCGCGACCACCGCCTGCGGCGTGGCGCCCGCGGCATCGATGCCGGCGGCGGCCAGCGCCTCGGCCGGCAGGTAGAGGCGGCCGATGGCGGCATCCTCGTCGATGTCGCGCAGGATGTTGGTCAGCTGCAGCGCTCGCCCCAGGTGGTGCGCCAGCGCGATGCCGCACGACGTTTCCAGGCCGAACACGCGCACCGCCAGCCGCCCCACCGCGCTCGCCACGCGGTCGCAATACAGGTCGAGGGTGGCGGCGTCGGGGGCGCGGATGTCCTGCACCACGTCCATGGTCATGCCGTCGATGACGGCGAGGAGATCCTGCTGCTGCAGGTCGAAGGCGCGGATCTGCACGGCCAGCGGCTGCAGCGCCGCGGGCGGGCTGCCCGCGTAGCAGGCGGCGATGTCGCTGCGCCAGGCATCGAGCCCTGCCAGGCGCTCCGCATGCGGAGCGTTGCCGTCGGCGATGTCGTCGACCGCGCGGCAAAACGCGTAGATCTCGAACATGGCCTGGCGCTGGTGCGCCGGCAGGATGCGCAGTGCGGCATGGAAGGAACTGCCGGCAGAGGCGGCGGCTCCCGCGCTGGAGCCGGCCACGGCGGCGGGGGTGTCTTGCGTTGCGATCTGAGTACCGGCCACGTAACTCCTCGACACGCTGCATACCTTCCCGCGCTTCGCACGCAACGGTGTGCGCGCCCATGCGCGGGCGGTGGTTGTGGGTCGGGCGATTATAGCAACATCAACCCTGGCATCGCGGCGCCCTGGCCGGCGGCAGGGAGGCGGCAGCGCATTGCCGGCGCGCAAAAGAAAAGCCCCGCGCCGGAGCTGCGGGGCTTGCTGGCCGGCGCGGCGTCGCGAGACGCCGCGGGACCGGGCCGGTCCTAAACCGGTATCAGACGGCCTGAATCTTGGTGGCTTGCTCGCCCTTCTGGCCCATGGCCTTGACGTAGCGCACCTTCTGGCCTTCCTTCAACGACTTGAAGCCCGAGCCTTCGATTGCGGAGAAGTGCGCGAACAGATCGTTGCCGCCTGCGTCCGGCGTGATGAAGCCGAAGCCCTTGGCGTCGTTGAACCACTTAACGGTACCGGTTTCCATATCTATCTCAACCTTGGATTTCAAAATGAGCGAAAAACGCTCGTTATACACCGTGTGCAACGCAGGCAACGGATTGTTTTGGTTCCGCTGCTGCATCCGTATGACCTCGATATGTCGCTGTCGTGACAACCGAAAACGTCACGGAACAACACACCAAATGACACACCCCAAAGGGCGCTGCACAAGTGGGAATCATTCTGCCGAATTTTCCCGATGTGTCAATCAGGCGAAGCGCCTAATCATGATGAGAGGTTCCGATAGGAGATATTAACGTCTTCTACTTCGCATTCGATTCAGTGAATTCCCTGAGTGTGCTTGCCTGCGCGGTTTGGACTGAATTTCAGACGGGTGCACCTTGAATGCGCGCCGAATGCGGGCTCCTGGTGCGGAAGGTCCGTGTTTCGGTGCATTTGTTTCGCTTTGTTTCAAATGCATTACCACATTCGGGGGATGTTTTTGCCCGTTCGGGTGTGGGCGGCAATAGTTTGGGGCAAATCCGGCGGGAGAAATGCCGCAGCGCTCCATTTCGCAGAACGATTCTCGTGCAACGTATATAGGGTGAACCCCTGCATGCCGCGCCTGAGTGTTCGCGGGCTCTCCCACCGCCGGTCCGCCAGTCCGCCGCCCCCGCTCGCCCGCGATCGTTGCGATTGGCCGGTTTTTCGCCTCGGATCGATGGCCGATCCCGGCATGTTGCGGCATGCCCCTCGTCGGTAGCCTCGACGGCGGGTGTCGCTGTTAGGTAACATTGCGACTTCCGGCTTGCTTCGGCCACGCTTGCCGCGCGATTGACCATGGGCCGCGCCCGCCAGGGTGGATATCAGAGCAGCCGTCAGTATTGCCCGGCGCGCAGTCGCAGTGGCAGTCGCAGTAGGCAGGGGGGAGTGGATGAGAATTGCCTCGGTGGAGGACGATCCGGATCAGGCCGAACTGATCCGGCAGATTTTGGGCGAGGCCGGTTTCGAGTGCGAATCGTTCGCCAATGGCGCCGATTTCCTGCGCGCGCTGCGCGAACGGGCGTTTGACCTGCTGATGGTCGACTGGCAGTTGCCCGGCACCAGCGGCTATGAACTGGTCAGCTGGGTGCGCCAGAAGTCCGGCAACATGCCGCCGATCCTGTTTGTCACCAGCCGTACCGGCGAGGCCGACATCGTCGCCGGCCTGAGCGTCGGCGCCGACGACTACATGCTCAAGCCCATCCGCGCCGGCGAGCTGGTCGCGCGCGTGCGCTCGCTGCTGCGCCGCGCCTATCCCGAGGCCGCGCAGGAAGTCGAGCTGATCCGGCGCGGTAACTACACCGTCGATCCCCATACCCGCGCCATTACCATCGGCGGCCAGCCCGTGCAGCTGTCGCCGCGCGAGTATGAGCTGGCCCTGTTCCTGTTCCGCAATACCGGGCGCCTGCTGGCGCGCGAGGTGGTGGAGCAGGCGGTCTGGGGCCGCGCCATGGGCGCCGGCTCGCGCACGCTCGATACCCATATCTCGCGGCTGCGGCTGAAGCTGGCGTTGCGCCCCGAAAACGGCGTGCGGCTGACGTCGGTGTATTCGCACGGCTATCGCTTTGAGGAAATTTCCGCTGGCGAAGCGGAAGCTGAAGAGGCCGCGGCGGATGCGTAAGTGGATTGGCACGGCTGCGCTGGCCTGGTTGGCCGGCGTGGCGGGTCCGGCCCAGGGCGGGCCGGCGGGCGCGGAGGGCGCCGATTTCCTGTACCTGGTGGAGCCGGGCGATACCCTGATCGGGCTGGCCGAGCGCTACATGGCCTCGTCCGATGGCTGGCGCACGCTGCAGCGGCTCAACGGCGTGGCGGATCCCTACCGGCTGGTGCCCGGTTCGCGGCTGCGCATCCCGCTGAGCCAGATCCCCGAGCAGGCCGCGTCGGCGCGCGTGGTCTATGTCAACGGCGAAGTGCGCGCCAACGGCCGTGCGGTGCAGGTGGGCATGTCGCTGGACGAATCGGCACGGATCGAGACCCCGGCGGCCGGCTCGGTCACGCTGGAACTGCCCGATCGCAGCCGCATCACGTTGCCGCCAAATACCACGGTGGCCGTGCGCCGGCTGCGTACGTTCGCGCGCAGCGGCCTGACCGATACCGTGATCCGCATCGACCAGGGCGGCGCCGATACCCGCGTGGCGCCCGAGGGCAGCGGCGTGGGCCGCTTCGAGCTGCATACGCCGATGATGGTCACGGGCGTGCGCGGCACCAGCTACCGGGTTGCGGCCGACGCCGCCGGCAGCCGCAGCGAGGTGCTGGAAGGCCGCGTGGGCATCAGCGCGGCGCGCCAGGCCAGGCCCGTACCCGCCGGTCGCGCCATGACGGCGGCGGCGCAAGTGAGCGCCGGCTACGGCGTCGGCGTGTCCGATCGTGGCCGGCTGTCGCAGCCGGTGGCGCTGTTGCCGGCGCCGGTGTTGCTGCCCCCCGCCGATACCGTGCTGGGCCCGGCCTTCGACGCCGCCTGGCAGCCGGTGCCCGGCGCCAGCGCGTACCGTGTCACGGTGGCGCGCGACGCGGCGCTGACCGAACTGGCCTGGAGCGGCACCACCACCGACACCCGCGCGCGTCCGGAGGGCCTGCCGGAAGGCACGCTCTATCTTGCCGTCAGCGCCATCGACGCCAACCGGCTGACCGGCCTTGCCGCGCAGGCGCCGGTGGCCGTGCGGCTGAACCCGCCAGCGCCGTTCACGCTGCAGCCAGCCGCCGATGCGGTGCGCTATGGCGAGACGGTGGCGTTCGCCTGGGCGGCGGTGCCCGGCGCCGGCAGCTATGAACTGGCCGTGGCCACGGATGCCGGCTTCGCCAGCGAGGTGGCACTGCATCCCGCCGCCGAGCCGGCCAGCGCGCAGCCGCAGGCGCCGGGCCAGTACTGGTGGCGCGTGCGCAGCGTCGACGCCGCGGGCCGGCCCGGTCCCTGGTCGGCGCCGGTCGCCTATCGCGTCGAGCCGCCGGGCCCGGTGCCGTCGATGCAGGACGACGGCAAGACACTGCAGATCGGCTGGCCCGCCGACCGTGGCGCGGGCACCGGCTACCGGGTCCAGTTGTCGGCCGATGCCGGCTTTGCCACGCTGCTGGTGGACCAGCACAGCGAAACCAACGCCATCGAGCTGCCGCGTCCGGCGCCCGGCGTCTACTACGTGCGGGTCGCCCGCGCGGCGCCGGGGACAGCGCCCGACCCGGCGGCCTTCTCCACGCCGCAGCGCATCGAGGTCTTCACCTACCTGATGGACGGCAATGGCGGTGCCATCGGCGCGGGTGGCGGGACAGGTGGCGGCGCGGGTGGCGGGACGGTTGGCGGTGGCCGCATCCGCCTCCACTGAGCCCGCCGCGGCGCCGGAGCCGGACGCGCCGATCGCGCCGGGGCGCGCCTTCGGCCGCCGCACGCTGGCAGAATGGTGCGTGCTGGTCGCGGCGGTGCTGGCGCTGGTGCTGCTGGCCGCGCGCCAGGGCTGGACCGAACGCGCCGACCTGGCCGCCTACGACACCGCCATCGCCGCCCAGCACCATCCCGCCCGCGACGACATCGTCATCGTCGCCATCGACGACGCCAGCATCACCGCCATCGGCCGCTGGCCCTGGCGCCGCGCGGTGCTGGGGCAACTGGTCGAGCGCATTGCCGCCGGCGGCCCGCGCGTGATCGGCGTCGACGTGATCCTGTCCGAGCGCGACACCCGCTATCCGCAGGACGATGCGCTGCTGGCGCGCAGCCTGGCGCAGGCGGGCAATGTGGTGCTGCCGGTGGTGGCCGAACCGAGCACCGGCGGCACCGGCGGCATGCTGGTGCGCTATCCGCTGGCGGGGCTGGGCGCCGCGGTCGGCCATATCAACATGGTGGTCGATACCGACGGCGTGGCGCGCCAGGTCTGGCTGCGCGAAGGGCCGCAGCCGGTCGAGGGCGCCGGCGTGCCGCACCTTGCGGCGGTGATGGCCGGCATGCTGGCAGAACCGGGACGCGCACCGCGCGCGCTCGACAGCTACCGCCACGAAGCCGCTCGCGTCGCCGAAAGCAACGGCTGGCAGCGCAGCGGCCGCCTGCGCATTCCCTACGCCGGCCCGCCCGGCACCTTTGCGCGCGTGTCGGCGCGCGACGTGCTGGAAGGCCGCGTCGATCCCGCGCGCTTTGCCGGCAAGGCGGTGCTGGTCGGCGCCATGGCCACCGGCATGGGCGATGTGCTGCCCACCCCGGTGTCGCGCGACGGCCGCGGCATGAGCGGCGTCGAGATCCTGGCCAATACGCTGCAGGCGCTGACCGACGGCGACGCCATCCTGGCGGTGCCGCGCGGCTGGCAGCTCGCGGGAACGCTGCTGGCGGTGCTGCTGGCGGCGCTGGCCGCGCTGCGTTTGCCGCCGCGTGGCGCGCTGGTCGCCACCGGGCTGCTGCTGGCGGCCCTGCTGGGCGGCTCGCTGGCGCTGCTGGCGTTAGCACGGTTCTGGTTCGCCCCGGCCGCGGCGGCGCTGGGCTGCCTGCTGTTCTACCCGCTGTGGGCGTGGCGCCGCCAGGAAGCGGCGCTGCGCTTCCTGGCCGACGAACTGGCGCGGCTGGAGCGCGAGCCGGGACTGATGCCGGCACCGCACTACACCGGCGCCACGCTGGACAGCCGCATGCGCGCCGTCTATGGCATGAGCGCCAGGCTGCGCGGCATGCGCCGATTCCTCTCCGACGGGGTGGAAAGCCTGCCCGATGCCACCGCCATCTGCGACCTGGCGGGCGGCGTGATGCTGGCCAACCGCCGCTGCGTGGCGCTGGCGCCGGCGGTGCTCGGGAACATGGCCGCGGCAGGCGATTCCGGCCAGCCGCGCCCGCCGATCCGCGACGTGATCGAGGCGCTGTTCCCGGCGCCCGCGCCGGCGCTGGCGTACTGGCACGCGCTGCATGACCGCCATGCCGGGGTCCGGCCGGGGCAGGAGCCCGTGCCCGAGGGCGGCATCGAGGTGGCCGGGCGTGGCGACCGCCGCTACCTGGTGCACGGCGCGCCGCTGCACGGAGAATCCGGCGCGGTGGCGGGGCTGATCGTCAGCGTCACCGACATCACGGCGATCCGCGTGGCCGAGCGCCAGCGCGAGCAGATGCTGCGCTTCCTGTCGCATGACATGCGCTCGCCGCAGGCATCGATCCTGGCGCTGATCGAGCTGCACGAGCGCCGCGCCCGCCGCAATGCCGCCGACATCGCAGACACCGATGACGCCGCCGACACCGACACCGACGACGGCCACCATCGCGCCGCGCACGCCGTGCTGCACCGCATCGCCGCCCACGCGCGCCGCACCATGACGCTGGCCGACGATTTCATCAGCGTGGCGCGCGCCGAGTCGCAGTCGCTCGCCTTTACCGAGGTCGAGCTTGGCGGCCTGGTGCTGGATGCCACCGATCAGCTATGGGCGCTGGCCAATGCCCGCAGCGTATCGCTGCAGGTCGACCTGCCCGACGAGCCCGCCGTGCTGCGTGGCGAGCCCGCGCTGCTGGTGCGGGCCATCGCCAACGTGGTCAGCAACGCGATCAAATTTAGCCCACACGGTGCCGAGGTGGCGGTGACGCTGACGCACGCGCACCAGCATTTCGTGATCGCGGTGCAGGACCACGGCCCCGGCATCGACGAGGCCGACCAGGCGCGGCTGTTCGAGCCCTTCGTGCGCCTGCACGAGGGCCGGCAGGGCGCGCCGGACGGCACGGGGCTGGGCCTGGTGCTGGTGCGCGCGGTGGCCGAACGGCATGGCGGCAAGGTCACGGTGCAGAGCGCGGCAGGTGCCGGCGCGACATTCCGGATCGAATTGCCGGCGGGTTAAGCGCAGGTCCGCCGACACAATTGTTGCCATTCGATCAGGGCGGAATTGCGTAGCATCGGACCGCCGCTGGAGCCGCATCCGGCGGTCTTTGCGCCCTTGCCAGCTCCCCCAACGGCCTTACTGGCTCGGGCGTTTTTTTTGCGCGCCGTGCAGCCCGCCGGCCGTCAAGTCCGCACGGTGTCCCGTTCGCGCCGCGCGCGGAACGTCAGCACGAAGCGCGTCCTGCCCGCGATTGACTCGGCGGCGATGGCGCCGCCGTGCGCGGCCATGATCGCCTGCGTGATCGCCAGGCCCAGCCCGGTGCCGTCCGATTCTGGCCGCGCCCGCGACTTGTCGGCGCGCGAAAAACGGTCGAACAGCGACGGCACGAATTCCGGCGGAATGGTTTCGCCTTCGTTTTCGACCACGATATCCACTGCGTCCGCGCCGTCCTGCGCGCTGGCGCGCGGCACGATCGTCACCATGATCGGCTTGCCCGCGGCGGCGTGCCGCAGCGCGTTCGACAGCAGGTTGCTGAGCGCGCGCCGCACCATCAGCCGGTCGCCGGTGATGCGGCCGCTGCCGTGCTGCCGCAGCTGCACGCCCTTGTCTTCTGCCAGCGCATCGTAGAAGTCGAACAGGGCCGCGACTTCCTGCTCGAGCGCGATGGGCTCGGCGCTGGGTAGCGTGATGCCGTGTTCCATCTTGGCCAGGAACAGCATGTCGGACACCATGCGCGCGAGCCGCTGCAGCTCCTCGGCGTTTGACGCCAGCACCTCGCGGTACTTGGCCGCATCGCGCGGCTGCGACAGCACCACGTCGGTCTGCGTCATCAGGTTGGTGATCGGCGTGCGCAACTCATGCGCCAGGTCGGAGGAGAATTCCGACAGGCGCCTGAAGTCGTCCTGCAGCCGCGCGAGCATGGCGTTGAGCGTGGCGGCCAGGTCGGCCATTTCCACCGGCACCGCTTCTACCGGCATGCGCTCGTCGAGCTTGTGCGCGGTGACCGTGCGCGCGCGCGATGCCATGGTGCGCAGCGGCGCCAGCCCGCGGCGCGCCGCCCACCAGCCCAGCAACCCGCTGGCCAGCGCCGCCAGCGCGGTGTAGAAGGCCAGCGACTTGCGGAACGCCTGCATGAAGTGCGCATGCAGCGCGGTGTCCATGCCGACCACGATGCGCAGCGCGCCGGCACCCGGCGCCTGCGCCACGGCGCGCAAGCCGCGGTAGGCCTGTCCGTGCTGCTCCCAGGCGAAGGTGTCGCGATCCGCAGGCAGCGCCGCGGCGGTGGCCCGCGCGGGGCCGAAATCGAAACCATGCGTCGCGTACACGCGTTGGCCATCCGCGTTGCGCACCTCGGCGACGAAGCCGGGATGGTGCTCCAGCGCCTGCCCCAGCCGCTGCGGCAGCGACGCCATCGGGCCTTCGGCCGCGATCTTGCGGACCAGGCGCACGTTGTCGTCCAGCACGGCATAGTCTTCGTCGGCGAAATGGCTGTCCATCGCCAGCCAGATCAGCATGCCCAGCCCCAGCAGCACCACCGCCGACGACAGCGAAAACAGGATCGTGAGCCGCGCCGTCAGCGACAGCCGGGCCTTCATGCCGCATCCCCCGGGTCCGGCGCCTCCAGCACATAGCCCATGCCGCGCACGGTCTGGATCAGCCGGGGCTCGAAGCCGTCGTCGATCTTGGCGCGCAGGCGGCGGATGGCCACGTCGATCACGTTGCTGTCGCTGTCGAAGTTCATGTCCCACACCTGCGAGGCGATCAGCGAGCGCGGCAGCACTTCGCCGCGGCGCCGCGCCAGCAGTTCGAGCAGCGCGAACTCCTTGCTGGTCAGCGTGATGCGGCGCCCGGCCCGTGTGGCGCGCCGGCGGCCCAGGTCGAGCACAAGGTCGGCCACCTGGATCCGGTCGAGCGCCATATGCGCGGCGCCGCGACGCAGCAGGGTGCGTACGCGCGCCAGCAGTTCGGAGAAAGCGAAGGGCTTGACCAGGTAGTCGTCGGCGCCCAGCTCCAGTCCCTTGACGCGGTCCGCCACGCTGTCGCGAGCGGTCAGGAACAGCACCGGCACGGCGTTTTCGGCGGCGCGCAGCGCCTGTACGATGCGCCAGCCGTCCATGTCCGGCAGCATCACGTCGAGGATGACAAGGTCGTAGGGCTCGGTCATGGCCAGGTGCTGGCCGTCCAGGCCGTTGTGCACCAGGTCGACGACAAAGCCCGCTTCCGTCAGGCCCTGGCGCAGGTACTCCCCGGTCTTGGACTCGTCTTCCACTACCAGCAGTTTCATCGGCCCTGGATTCCTTGTAATCAATGGTTGCGGCAACTGTATGCGCGCGCGGCGCGCGAGAACATGACCGGAAGATTACCGGATTGTCATGTTCCGGTCAGGCGAGGGTAGGGTGGCGCCGGCTACGCTTGGCTTGCCTTGATCAACAAAGTGAAGCCATGCGACGCCACCGACCTACGGGCCTCTTGCTGCCCACGCCTCCCGACCTGCCACGCCGCCGCTTCGTCCAGGGACTGGTGGCCGGCGGCGTGGTCGCCGGGCTGGCGGGGCTTGGCGGCGCCAGCGCGCTGGCCGGCACGCCCCACCGCGCCACCGCTGCCGCCGCGGCGGGAACCGCGCCGGTGCTGCGCGGCACCGAATTCGACCTCGTGATCGGCGAGTCGCTGGTCAACTTCACCGGCAAGCCGATGGTGGCGACCACCATCAACGGCATGCTGCCGGGCCCGACGCTGCGCTGGCGCGAGGGCGACACCGTCACCATCCGCGTCACCAACCGGCTGCGCGAGGCGACCTCGATCCACTGGCACGGCATTATCCTGCCGTTCGAGATGGACGGCGTGCCGGGCATCAGCTTTGCCGGCATTGCCCCGGGCGAGACCTTCACCTACCGCTTCAAGGTGGCTCAGCAGGGCAGCTACTGGTACCACTCGCACTCCGGTTTCCAGGAGATGACAGGCGTCTACGGCGGCATCGTCATCGACCCGGCAGCGGGCCGCGAGCACGGACATGCCGACCGCGACCACACCGTACTGCTGTCCGACTGGACCGACGAAGACCCGATGCGGGTGCTGACCAAGCTGAAGGTGCAGAGCGACTACTACAACTACAACCAGCCGACCGCCGTCGACTTCTTCCGCGACGCGGCACGCGACGGGATGAAGCAGGCGCTGGACAAGCGCCGCATGTGGAACCAGATGCGGATGAGCCCGACCGATCTCGCGGACCTGTCCGGCGCCACGCTGACCTACCTGACCAATGGCGTCACACCTGCCGGCAACTGGACCGGGCTGTTCCGCCGCGGCGAAACCGTGCGGCTGCGCTTTATCAACGGCTCGGGCAATACCTTCTATGACGTGCGCATTCCCGGCCTGAAGCTGCGCGTGGTGCAGGCCGACGGGCAGGACCTGGAGCCGGTCACTGTCGACGAATTCCGCTTCGGCCCGGGCGAGACCTGCGACGTCGTGGTCGCGCCGCAGGACGACGCCTACACCATCTTCGCGCAGTCGATCGACCGCACCGGGTATGCGCGCGGCACGCTGGCCGTGCGCGAAGGACTGTCGGCGCCCGTGCCCGCGCTGGACAAGCCGGAGTGGCTGACCATGGCGGACATGATGGGCGACATGGGTGGCATGGGTGGCATGGGCCATGGCGGCGCGCATGGCATGGACCACGGCAGCATGCATGGCATGGACCACGGCAGCATGCATGGCATGGCCGCGATGAACCATGGCGCGATGCCGGGCATGGACCACAGCCAGCACGGCATGGACCACAGCCAGCACGGCATGGCGGCGATGCCGGCCGAGGCGTCGCTCAAGGTGCCGAGCAAGGCCGCGCGCCACGCCCGCACCGAGTATGGCGCCGGCACCGACATGCGCGTCGACACGGCACGCACCAATCTCGACGATCCCGGCATCGGCCTGCGCAACAACGGCCGGCGCGTGCTGACGCTGGCCGACCAGCACACCATCGGCGGACCGATGGATCCGCGCGGCCCGGGCCGCGAAGTCGAACTGCACCTGACCGGCAACATGGAACGCTACACGTGGTCGTTCGACGGCGTGGAGTTCGGCAAGTCGACGCCGATCTATTTCAAGCACGGAGAACGGCTGCGCGTGATCCTGCACAACGACACCATGATGACTCACCCGATGCACCTGCACGGCATGTGGAGCGAACTGGAAGCGCCGGACGGCAGCTTCCAGGCGCGGCGCCACACCATCCCCGTGCAGCCGGCACAGCGCATCAGCTTCCTCGTCACCGCCGATGCGCTGGGACGCTGGGCCTGGCATTGCCACCTGATGATGCATATGGATGCGGGCATGTTCCGCGAAGTGGTGGTGGCGTGATGACGGCAATGAAGAAGGCTTCCCGTTCGCTGGCCAGGCCAGCCACCCATGTCGTGGCCGCCGTGCTGGCATTGGCCGCGATGGGCGCCGCGTCGGCGCAGGATCCGCACGCGGGCCACCAGGGCCATGGTGTGCCGGCGCAGGACACCTCCCCGACGCAAGACATGGAACCGATGCAGCCCATGGAACCGATGCAGCCCATGGAACCCATGCAGCCGATGCAGCAATCCGGCGCGATGGATCACGGCGACATGAAGATGCAGGGCGGCAGCGCCCCGCCCGATGCGCGCGATCCGAACGCGTATTCCGGCGGCTACCAGCTCGGCGTCGGCAAGTACGCGCTGGGCGACAAGCGCCAGCTGGTGATGGCCGACGAGCACCTGTTCGCTTCCGTGCTGGTCGACCGACTGGAGTGGGCGCACGCCAGCGGCGAAAACGCCGCGGCCTACGAGGCGCAGGCGTGGTTCGGCAACAGCTACGACAAGCTCGTGCTGAAGGCCGAAGGCGAGGCCGCCAAGGGAAAGATGCATGACGCCCGCACCGAACTGCTGTGGGGCCATGCCGTGGCCACCTACTGGGATACCCAGCTGGGCCTGCGCAACGATGCCGGCAGCGGCCGGCCCGCGCGCAACTGGCTGGCATTCGGCATCCAGGGGCTGGCGCCGTACTGGTTCGAGGTCGACGCCACCGCCTACCTCGGCACCAGCGGCCGCACCGCGTTGCGGCTTGCCGCCGAGTACGAGTTGCTGCTGACGCAGCGCCTGATCCTGCAGCCGCGCATCGAAGCGAACCTGTACGGCAAGAACGACCCCGAGACCGGCATCGGCAGCGGCCTGTCCAGCGGCACCGTGGGCGTGCGCCTGCGCTATGAGATCAGCCGGCAGTTCGCGCCGTATATCGGCGTCGAGCGCTACCAGGCCTTCGGCAACACGGCGGACATGATCCGTACCTCCGGCGGCCGCGCCGGCGAGACGCGCTTCGTGGCCGGCGTGCGCATGTGGTTCTGAGCGGCCGCCATTTTTCTTTCTTACTACCAATACGGAGCACAGCCATGCGAATCAAGCGCCCCCTGATCGCCACCATTGCCGCCGCGGCCGCCGCGCTGGCCAGCAGCGCAGCCCTTGCGCATCCCAGGCTGGTCACGTCCTCGCCCGCCGACAAGGCCGAGGTGGCCGCGCCGCAGAAGATCGAGCTGACCTTCTCGGAAGACCTCGTTACGCAGTTTTCCGGCGCCAACCTGGTGATGACCGGCATGCCCGGCATGGCCAGCCATGCGCCGATGAAGATGGCAGCCAGGGTGTCCGCCAGCAGCGACCCCAAGGCCATGGTGATCACGCCGGCGCAGCCGCTGCCCGCGGGCAGCTACCGTGTCGAATGGCGCGCCGTGTCGGCCGACACGCATCCCGTCACCGGCAATTTCTCCTTCACCGTCAAGTGATCGCGAGCGATGGACTGGCTCGCCGTGGTGCTGCGCCTGGCGCTCTATGTCGTCCTGGGCCTGGCGTTCGGCCTGCCGCTGTTCTGCCTGGCTGCGCTGCGGCGCGATGAACACGGTGCGCGCTTCGCCACGCAGTGCCGTGTCATTGCGCTCGGTTGCGCACTGGCCGGCATCGTGCTGTCGCTGGCCGGGCTGGTGGTGATGGCCAGGACGATGAGCGGCGCGGCGTCGTATGCCGCATTGGACCGCGAGGTCTTCGCCATGATCCTGACCGGCACGGCGTACGGCCTCGCCTGGTCGGTGCGCGTGGCAGCGCTGGTGCTGTGCCTGCCCGCCGTGCTGGTGCTGCGCGCGCGGCCCGTGGCGCAGGCCGTATCGCTGGCGACGCTGTCGGCGGTGGCGCTGGCAGCGCAGCCCTGGGCCGGCCACGGCGCGATGAGCGAGGGGATTGGCCATTACGTGCACCTGGCCGCCGATGCGGCGCACTTGCTTGCCGCGGGTGCGTGGGCCGGTGCGCTGGCCGCCTTCGTGCTGCTGTCGCGGGCACGGCCCGGATCCGATCCCGCCGCGCTGTCGCTGCTCAGCCGCACGGCCAACGGCTTCGCCCGACTCGGCACCGGCATTGTCGTCACGCTGGTGCTGACCGGCGTACTGAACTACGGCTTCATCGTCGGTGCCGCGCTGCCGGACTTCTCGGCCACCGCATACGGTGGCTTGCTGGCCGCCAAGCTCGCGTTGTTCATGGCGATGCTGGCGCTGGCCGCGGCCAACCGCTTCCGCCACGCACCGCGGCTGGCGCAGGCCTTGCGCACGGGCCAGGCCGCCATGGCGGCGCGCGCGCTGCGGCGCAGCGTGGCGCTGGAAGCGGCTGCGGGCACGGCGGTGCTGGCGCTGGTCGCGGCTCTGGGCACGCTGTCGCCCGCAATGAGCTGATTCAGCCGGCGCGCGGTGCGTCCCCTCAGACGTAGGCGATCAGGCGTCCGGCACAGATCACCAGCACCCACATCACCACCGACACGATGGCACTGATGCGCGCGCCGGCCGGCGGCGCGCGCTCAACGTCCCAGCCGAGCCGGCTGTCATGCAGCCGCCGGTAGGGCACGGTGTGGAACCACGCGACGTTGAGTAGCGCCAGCGCGACCAGGAACAGCTTGGCGAGGAAGGCGGGATTGGTGGCCAGTTCGTCCGCGTGCGCCATGAACAGCAGCACGCCGCTGGCGGCGACGGCGATAAAGGCCGCTACCGTGAACGGCAGTGCATGGCGCAGCAGCAGGCTGACCGGCAGCCGGCGCCCGAGCCCGGCCAGGCGCATGTCAACCACGACGATGGAGCCGAACAGCAGCGCCATGCCGGCGAGATGGACGATTTCCACCGCCGGGTAGGCCCACGGGGAGGAGCGCAACGCGGCAGCGAACGGCAGCCGTGCCAGCCCGGCGGCCCATTCGCTCCATTGCGCCAGCAGTGCCGCCATGGCGCGCGTGGCGGCTCAGCGCAGCTCGACGGTCTTGCCGTCCACGGTGATGCGCTCGGCGCGCAGCTCGTCGGCCTTGTCCTTGCTGGCGTAGCCGACCAGCGTGACCTCGCGGCCCACGGCGACCTTGTCGGCGGTGGCGCCGCGCGCTTCCATGCGCGACACCGGCGCAAGGATCGCCAGCCAGCGCTTGCCGCCCGCATCGATGCGGATATGCGCGTGCGGGTTCTCGTAGTGGCTCTCGACGATCTTGCCGGTCAGCGTCAGGGGCTTGGTCTCGTCGTAGGTCGACCAGCCGTGGTGGGCCAGGGCGGGTACAGCGGCCAGCGCCAGCGTGGCGCTGGCGGCGAGCATCAGCGAGCGGAAGCGGTTCGGCATGGGGCGGTCTCCGGTCAGGTGCTGGGTCGGGGGCGCTCGGGTGCGGTCAGGTGCAGTATAGGCGGCGCTGGGCCGCCTCGCGGGTCCGCTTTATGGGGCCACATCATGGCCGGCAGCTGTCCGCGCGCTGCACCAGCCGGTGCAGGCTCGGGCTCACGGGCCTGAGCGCGGCACGCTCGGCCGTCAGCGCAATCGCCAGGTTGCGGCGGCCGGCACGCAGTGCCGACTCGAGCAGCGTCAGGCCGATCACGTCGCGCTGCGCATGGCTGCCGCCGAAGCGATGGGCGATCAGCCGCACCGGCAGCAGCAGGTCGATCGCCCCGGTGTAGTCGCCCTGCTCGAACGCGATCAGCGCATCGGCAACGGGGAGTCCCACGTCACGCGCCATCATGGCGTTGGTGCCGTTGCCCAGCGCGGCGCGCTCGAGCGCGGCCCGCAACTGGTCGACGGCCGCCGGCCGGTGCGCGCCCAGGCTCGCCATCACGGCGTGGACGTCGTTGAAGGCGTAGTATCCGGCCGCGCCGCGGCCCAGCCAGTCGTCCGCCACGGGCTGCCAGCGCGTGCCTACGTCGACGCCACGCAGGCGCAGCCGCCACAGCAGCGCGGAGGCATCCACCAGGTCCAGCGCGATCGCCGGCGCCGGGCGGCTGATCTCGTGGTCGTACAGTGCCAGCACGTCGTCGGTGTTGCCCGCTTCGAGCTGGAACAATGCCAGGTGCCACCAGTTGTGCACGGCCAGCATGTTGTCCTCGGACCAGTCGTCGCGGCGTGCATTCAGCCAGGCGATGCCGTCGTCGAGCCGCCCCTGCATCTCCATCACGTGCGCCACCGCGTGCACCGCCCACGGGTCGAGCGGGTTCAGTTCCAGCGCGCGCCGGCCGCTTTCCTCGGCGCGGCCGTAGAGCTGGGTTTCTTCCAGCCCGAACGCATGCATGCCGAGCAGGTAGCCGTAGCCCGGCATGCCTTCGTCCCAGTGCGGGAGCACCTGCGAGATGCGGTCGCGCAGCATCGACGACTGCCCCAGCAGGAAGTCGCCCAGGTGCGCCACCTGGATCGCCAGCAGGTCGCGCGGATAGTCGACCACGATATCGCCGTACAGCCGCAGCGAGCGCTCAAACTCGCCGTCCAGCCACGCGCGCGCCGCGGCCAGGTGGCGCTGCTCGCGCTCGTTCAGCCCGCCCAGCGCCTCGCCGGCTTCCACGCTGTCGCGCAGCATGGGCTCGGCGGTGCCGTCGCCGGCGGTCAGCATCAGGCCGGCGCGCAAGGCATGGCCCATGGCGAAGCCGGGATCGGCGTCGAGCGCGGCGTCGATGACGCCGAGCGGGTCGCCGTAGTAGCCGTTCAGCAGTCGCAATGCCGTCTCGTACAGCTCGACCGAGCGGGCGTTTTGGGTGGTGACCGCGAGATCCCTTGAGTCCGTCAATGCCATGGCATCCTCCGTGCGGCCCGGCCGCGCCGGGACTGTCAGAATCATCGTAGACCGCAAAACGGGGCATGCAACGGGCCCTGTGTCGCAATCCCGCGCATACGCCGCATACGCCGCATGGCGCAACCCGCCTGTGCTCCATCGGGCGCTGGCACGCCGAGGGGATGCCCGCCTAAGTTACACTGCCGCATCCCAATCACGACAACACGATGGCCTTTCCCATGAAAACTCTCGCGCTTTTTGTCGGATCCCTGACTCTGGCCTGCGCCGCTGCCTCTGCCATGGCCGCGGGGCCGGCTGCATCCACCCCGGCCGCCCCCGCCGCCCCCGCGGCGCCGCAGGCGCTGCCTTCGGGCATGACCATCCAGCACCTGGTCAAGGGCACCGGCGCCTCGCCCAAGGACACCGACACGGTACAGGTCCACTACCGCGGCACGCTCGCCGACGGCACCGAGTTCGACAGCTCGTACAAGCGCGGCCAGCCGATTTCGTTCCCGCTCAACCGCGTGATCCCGTGCTGGACCGAAGGCGTGCAGGCGATGCAGGTGGGCGGCAAGGCCAAATTGACCTGCCCGGCCTCGACCGCCTATGGCGCGCGCGGCGTGCCGGGCACGATTCCGCCGAACGCGACGCTGACGTTCGAGGTGGTGCTGCTCGGTATCGGCAGCTGATCCGGGCGCAGGCGCCGCCTCAGCGCGGCGCCACCGGCTGCGTCGGCGTCGGCGCAGCGGCCGGCGCGGCAGGCTTGCTGTCCTTGCTGTCCTTGTTGTCCTGGTTGTCGCCCTTGCCGCTCGCGTTGTCCGCGTTGTCCAGGTCGTCCTCGTCGCCATAGTCGGGCAGCGCCGTGTTTTC
Organism: Cupriavidus sp. a3; assembly: GCF_051015765.1. Lineage (NCBI taxonomy): Bacteria > Pseudomonadati > Pseudomonadota > Betaproteobacteria > Burkholderiales > Burkholderiaceae > Cupriavidus > Cupriavidus sp. a3. The sequence continues at coordinate 322,014 of NZ_CP170644.1, forward strand.
CCCCAGCAGGTAGCGCCTGCGCTGCAGGTACGCGTCACGCACGAACGCATACTTGTCCAGCGCCGCCAGCGACAGCAGGTCGGTCGCGCCCAGCAGGTTGGTGCGCACGTCGACCACGTTGGCGGCAAACAGCGAATTCCGTACCGCCGGTTCGGCATAGGTGATGGGATCGAACTGGAAATTCACATACAGGCCCACGCCGTCGCGGAATGAACTCGGACCGAACAATGGCAGCACCAGGTAGGGCCCCGACGGCACGCCCCACGTGCCCAGCGTCAGGCCGAAATCCTGCGAACGCTTTTCCAGCCCGGCCGGCGTGGCGATATCGATCAGCCCGCCCAGCCCGAGCACGGAATTGACCGCGACCCGCATAAAGCTTTCGGCCGCCGCCACGCCCTTGCCCTGCAGCAGGTTGTTGGCAAAGTTGCCGACGTCGGCGAGATTCGAGAAGAAGTTGGTGACGGCGGTGCGAACGGGCTCCGGCGTGACCGCCTTGTAGCCCTGCGCGACCGGCTTGGCCACGTACTGGTCGAGCTTGTCGTTGACCTTGAACACGGCGCGGTTCATCGGTTCGAGCGGATCGTCGGGGTTGGCCTGCGGGCCGGTGGCGCAGCCGGCGAGCAGGGCCGCGGCGGCGATGGCGGCAAGGGAAATGGCAGGCGCGCGCGGGCGGGTGCGGAAAGGCATCGTACGAAAAAGGTGCGGGAAGTCGGGACGGCTCAGGGCGAAGGCGCGGCGGTTTTGTCGTGGCCGGGCTGCGCCTCTTCGCGCGGGCGGCCCATCAGGATCGGCTGGAAGAACACCGCGCCCACCAGCGTGCATACCAGTGCCAGCGCCAGCAGCTTGCCCATGCTGGCGGTGCCGGGATGGTGCGACAGCCACAGGCTGCCGAAGGCGGTGGCGGTGGTGGCGGCGCTGTACAGCACCGCATGCGTCAGGCTCGATTGCAGCAGCTTGGTCTTGCCGTGCCGCCAGGCGATCACGTAATAGATCTTGAAGGCCACGCCGATGCCCAGCAGCAGCGGCAGCGCGATCACGTTGGCAAAGTTCAGCGCAATGCCGAACAGCACGCACAGCTCCAGCGTGACGATGGCCGACACCAGCAGCGGCACCAGCGTGCGCAGCACGTCGCCGAAGCGGCGCAGCGTGATCCACAGCAGCAGCGTGATCGACAGCACCGCCCAGGCGCCGGCCTGCCCGAATGCCGTCATGATGGTGTTGGCCGAGCCGCGCACGGCGATGGGCCCGCCGGTGGCGGCAGGCTCGGCGCGCTGCACCGCGGCGATAAAGCGGTCCAGCGCGGCCTCTCGCTGCGCGCTGCCGGCCGGCGGCAACTTCGGGCTGATGCTGACCAGCGCGCGGCCATCGGGCGTGACCCAGTCGCGCACCAGTTCAGGCGGCAGTGTCTCGCGGCTGACCGGGCGCGGGCTGAGCGCGAGCCTGAGCCGGGCCAGCGCCAGCTGCAGCGGCAGCGCGATCGCGCGCTCGGCGCGGTCGCGCGTGGCCGCGTTGGCGCCGGCGAGTTTCTTCAGCGTGGCCGACAGGTGCGCGGCTTCGGCCGCGCCGGGGCCGGGATGCTCGTCGGCGGCGATGGCGAGCTGGCGCGCCGCGTTGCGCAGCGCATTGACGCGGGCGGTGTCGTTCGCGGGCGTGGCGGTGGGCTGCGTGAGCGCCGGCATCAGCGCGGCCGACGCCTGCGCGATCGCCTGCAGCTTGGGCGGCTGGTCTTCCGGGATAAAGCTCTGCAGCGTGACAGCGCGCGCCACCTCGGGCAGGGCCGCGAGCCGGGCGGCGCTGTCGCGCGCCGCCTGCAGCGACGGCGCCAGCACGCTCACGTTTTCGGTGCCGGCCTGCGGCGCGTCCTTCAGCGCCAGCAGCGTCGCCATCGATTCGGACTGCGGGTCCTTCAGGTGCAGCGGATCGAAATCGAAACGCAGGCCCGGCAGCAGCGGCGCGCCGGCGAGGATGGCCAGCAGCGTCACCAGCAGCACCGGCTTGCGGTAGCGCTCGAAGAACAGGTCCGCCGGCGCCAGCCAGGCAAAGCCGGGCGCCTCGGCTTCGCCGCCGGGCCGCAGCACGCAGACCAGCGCCGGCAGCAGCGTGAAGGTGGTGGCGAACGCGATCATCATGCCGACGCCGGCGATCAGGCCCAGCTCGGCCACGCCGCGGTAATCGGTCGGCAGGAAGCAGAAGAACGCCGCCGCGGTCGCGGCCGCGGCCAGCGCAAGCGGCGCGCCGACCGCGTGCGCGGCCATTCCCAGCGCCTCGACCGCGTGGTCGCGGTCATGGCGCTCGGCGCGGTAGCGCACCCCGAACTGGATGCCGAAGTCCACGCCGAGGCCGACGAACAGCACCGCGAACGCCACCGAGATCATGTTCAGCGCGCCCACCATGGCCAGTCCCAGCGCCGCAGTGATCACCAGCCCGGCGAACAGGCTTGCCAGCACGGCCACGATCAGCCGCGCCGAACGCAGCGCCAGCCACAGGATCAGCACCACCACCAGTACGGTCAGCACGCCGTTGAGCGCGGCGCCGTCGCTGACCGAGGCAAATTCATCGTCGGCGAGCGCCTGCGGGCCGGTCAGCCGCACCGTCGCCTGGTAGCGCTGCGCCAGCTGCAGGTCGGCGGCCGCCTGCCGGATCGCGCGCGAGGCCGCGGCGCCGGCCTGCAGGTCGCTGTAGTCGAGCACCGGGCTCACGGCGACGTAGCTGTAGGCATGGCCGCCGGGGCCGGGCTTGAGGCTGTCTTCGACCAGTCCGGCCCACGACAGCGCCGCGGGCCTGCCGGCCAGCACCTGGTCCAGTGCCTGTGCGCTGCTGCCGAGCAGCTTGGCCATGTCGCCAAGCTTGACCTGGCCCAACTGCAACGGCAGCGTCAGCGTGGTGGTGAGCGTATCGGAGAGGCCACGCAGCGTGGGGTCGTGCGCCAGCGCGCTGACCAGCGGGCGCGCCTGCACGAGTTGCTGCGACAGCTGGCGGACTTCGTCGGAACTGGCGAACAGCAGCCCGTTGCGCGCGAAGAACGCTCCCCCGCCAGGCTGGACGACGGCGGTGAAGCGCGCCGGCTGGCGGCGCAATGCCTCGGCCAGCGCATCGGCGGCGGCATCTGCCAGCTCCGCGGCTGGCGCCTGGACCACCGCCAGGAGCAGCTGGCCGCGCTGCGGGAAGGCGGCATTGATGGCGGCATTGCGCTGTGCCCACGGCGCGTCCGATTCGAGCAGGCGGCCGATGTCGGTGTTGATCGCGAAGTTGTGCGCGACGTAGACGCCGCTCGCAGCGCTCAGCAATGCCGCCAGCATGATGACCCGCCAGGGCCAGGCCGTGGCGAGCCGGACGATGCGTGTCAGCAGCGTAGTCAGCATGGGCGGATCCGGAAGGAGCACGAACCGCGAGTATATCGGCTGGCGGCGTGGCATATGCGGCATACGGGGCGGAGCAGCGCAGGAGTGTTCCGCTTATACTGGCCGCACACTTGCCAACCGCGCCTGACAGCCATGCGCCACACGCGCGGCCACCCTGTCCTTCCTGCACGAGATCATGAAGAGTTACGGTTTGCTCCCCCTGGTGCCGCTTGCGGCGGTGGTCATGGTTGCAACGGCGCACGCCCAGGCGGTCCAGCCCGGCGCCAGCCCCGAGAAGCTGGTGCAGACGGCGGTCGAAGGCGTGGTCGGCACGATCCAGTCCAACCCCGACACGCGCGCCGGCGATCTCGCCAAGATCACCGCGGTCGTGCGCAAGCAATTCCTGCCTTATGCCGATTTCCGGCGCACCACGCGGCTGGCGGTCGGCAGCGCCTGGCGCAGCGCGACGCCCGAGCAGCAGAAGCAGCTCTACGAGCAGTTCGAGACGCTGCTGGTGCGCAGCTACGCCGTATCGCTGGCGCAGCTGCGCGAGCAGAACGTCAAGTTCCGCTACCAGCCGTCCAAAGCCGGCAGCGACGCCTCCGACGTGGTGGTGCAGACGCGCGTGATCAACAATGCCGACGAGATGCAGATCGACTACCGGCTGCAGCGCACCGCCGCCGGCTGGCGCATCTATGACATCAACATGATGGGCGCGTGGCTGATCGAGGTGTATCGCAAGCAGTTCGCCGATATCGTCGCGCGCGGCGGCGTGGACGGACTGGTGAGCTACCTGACCACGCACAACGCCCGGCAGAACGCCGACTAGGCTTTTCCCGCCTCGCGCGCGCGGCTGCGGCGCCAGCGCCGCAGCTCCACCCACTGCCACGACAGCAGCGCCGGCACGCCGAACAGCACCTCGCGCGCGCGCTTGACCAGCGCCAGCGCCAGCCGACCTGCGCATCCATCCCCAGCGCCTGCCCCAGCAGCATCACCACCGCTTCCTGCACGCCGAGCCCCACTGGCACGAAGAACGCGACGTTGCGCGCGGCCTGCGTCAGCGCCTCGATCGCCAGCGCATGCCAGAACGGCACCGGGTGGCCCAGCAGCATCAGCGCAAACCACACTTCCAGCGTGCCGGTGACCAGCCCCGCGAGCTGCCACAACACGGCGCTCACCAGTTCGTTGTGGCGGCGGTTGCAGGATCAGGGCCAGCACGGTCGGGTGCAGGTGGAAATGCTTGTGCGTGTTGACATGGTCCAGCGGCAGCCCGGTCGCGGCGAAGGCGTCGAACTGCGCGCGGATCTCGGCGGCCAGCTGGCGCCGCACATGCGGCAGGAAGAAGAAGCGGCAGCCGTCCGGCGCCATGGCCGAGCCGAAGCGGCCCTGCGCATCGACCAGCGCCGGGATCCGCGCCCGCGGCAGCGTGGCGGGCCCGTCAGCCAATACCACGTGCAGGCCCACGCGCAATGACGGCAGCCGGCGCGCGCGCTTCGACGGCGCGCCACCGACGCCGCGGCCAGCGCAAGCCCGCCGACACGCAGGTCAGCGCAGCGCCGGTCAGGCTGGCGGCGAGCATGGCACGGTTCCGGGATCAGTGCGTGGCGGCGCCTTCGGCCTTGGCCGCCTGCCGGCCCTGATTGGCGGGCGGCTTCGCGCGCTGGATTTCCTCGAGCTTGATCTCGACGTGGCGCGAGAATACGTATTCCGCCGGCCGCTGCCGGTCCAGCGCAATATCGGGCGCCATCGGCCCGCTGGTGCGCACCCCGCGCAGGCTCACGCCCAGCGCCTTGAGCGGGTGGGCGAAGGTATCCGCCACCGCGGTGGCCTCGTAGCCGCTGTGCACCATGCAGTCGGCGCACTTCTCGTAGTTGCCGGTGCCGTAGGCGTCCCAGTCGGTCTCGTCCATCAGCTCGCGGAAGGTCTTGGCATAGCCCTCGCCGACCAGGTAGCACGGCCGCTGCCAGCCGAACACCGTGCGCGCCGGGTTGCCCCACGGCGTGCAATGGTAAGTCTGGTTGCCCGCCAGGAAGTCCAGGAACAGCGTCGACTGGCTGAAGGCCCAGTTCTTGCCCGCGCGGCCGCGGCCGAGGATGTCGCGGAACAGCTGCCGGGTCTTGCCGCGGTTCAGGAAATGCTGCTGGTCGGGCGCGCGCTCATAGGCATAGCCCGGCGACACGGTGATGCCGTCCACCCCCAGCGCCTTGACCGAGTCGAAGAAACTGGCCACGCGCTCGGGCTCGGCATCGTTGAACAGCGTGCAGTTGATATTGACGCGGAAGCCGCGTTCCTTGGCCTGCCTGATCGCCGCCACCGCGCGGTCGTAGACGCCTTCCTGGCACACCGAGCGGTCGTGCATCTCGCGGTCGCCGTCCAGGTGCACCGACCAGATGAAATAAGGGCTGGGCTGGTACTGGTCCAGCTTCTTCTCCATCAGCAGCGCGTTGGTGCACAGGTATACAAAGCGGCGCCGGGCGATGATGCCCTGCACGATCTCCGGCATGTCCTTGTGCAACAGCGGTTCGCCGCCGGCGATCGAGACCACCGGCGCGCCGCATTCGTCGACCGCGTCCAGGCATTCCTGCACCGACAGGCGCTGGTTCAGGATGGGATCGGGGTAGTCGATCTTGCCGCAGCCCGAGCAGGCCAGGTTGCAGCGGAACAGCGGCTCTAGCATCAGCGCGAGCGGATACCGTTTTTGCCGCGACAGATGCTTGCCGACGATGTAGGCGCCCACGCGGGCAACCTGCAGGAGCGGGATGGCCAAGGCAGCTTCCTCTGGTTGGGTTCAGCCGGCGATATTCTCGCTGGTGCCGGCAGCGGCAGGCGCGGTGTCGGCTTCGGCGCGCGCGGCGGCCTTGCCAGCCTTGCGCGGCACGGCGGATGGCCTGACCTCGGCCAGTTCGGCGGGCAGGCGGAATTCGGCATGCTCCTCGCGCCCTGCCATGGTGGTGACCTCGACCGGGCCCAGCTTGCGCAACGCGGCGATCACGTCCTCGACCATTTCCTCGGGCGCCGAGGCGCCGGCGGTGATGCCGACCACGTTGGCGTCGCGCACCCAGGCCGGGTCCAGCTCGCTGCCGTCGGCGATCAGGTAGCTGGGCACGCCGCTTTCGGTGCCGATCTCGCGCAGGCGGTTGGAGTTGGAGCTGTTGGTCGCGCCGATCACCAGGATGACGTCGGCCAGCTTGCACAGGTCGCGCACGGCGCTCTGGCGGTTTTGCGTGGCGTAGCAGATGTCGCGCGTATCGGGGCCGACCAGGTTGCTGAAGCGGCGGGCCAGCGCGGCGATGATATTGCGGGTGTCGTCAACGCTCAGCGTGGTCTGCGTGACGTAGGCCACCGGCGTTTCGGGCGGCAGGTCCAGCTGCTCGACCTCGGCCTCGTTCTGCACCAGGATCACCTTGCCCGGGATCTGGCCCATGGTGCCTTCCACCTCGGGATGGCCGGCATGGCCGATCAGGATCACGGTGCGGCCGCTGGCAGCGTACTGGCGGCCCTGGGTATGGACCTTGATCACCAGCGGGCAGGTGGCGTCGATGGCATGCAGCTGGCGCTGGCTGGCATCGGCGACGACCGCGCGGGAAACGCCGTGCGCGCTGAAGATGGTCACGGCGCCGGTCGGAACTTCGTCGAGTTCTTCGACAAAACGCGCGCCTTTTTCTTTCAACCCCTCTACTACGTGCTTGTTATGCACAATCTCATGCCGCACGAACACCGGCGCGCCGTGCTTGACGAGGGCGCGGTCGACGATCTCGATCGCGCGCACCACGCCGGCACAGAAGCCGCGGGGCTGAGCCAGAATCACCTGCATAAAGTAGACCCCCAGACCCTTTGCAACGGGTTTCAGCAATTGGGATGGCCGGATTTGCGATCCACAGGCCGGCGCCGCACCGGAGATTCATCAGGATCACATTTCCGTCGCACGATGGTTACTATATACCCGACACGCGCGCTTTGTCTGGCAGCCCCGCGACCCGGCGGGCCGGACGGCGAGCGCGGCCCGCCGCCTTTGCGGCGCTTGTACCACACCGGGAAAACGGCTTTATGACGAGAAACGATGACGTGCTGGTGACAGGAGCCTCGGGTTTCCTCGGGTCGGCGATAGTGCGGCAGGCCCTGGCGCAGGGTTTCAGCGTGCGCGTGCTGGTGCGCCCGCAGAGCCCGCGCACCAACCTGGCCGGCCTGCCGGTGACGGTGGCCGAGGGCGACATGCGCGACGCCGCCGCCGTGGCCGCCGCGCTGCAGGGCGTGCGCTACCTGTTCCACGTTGCCGCCGATTACCGGCTGTGGGCGCCCGATCCGGAGGAGATCGTGCGCACCAACGTCGATGGCACGCTGGCGGTAATGGAAGCCGCGCAGCGCGCCGGCGTCGAGCGCGTGGTCTATACCAGCAGCGTTGCCACGCTGCGCGTCGCCGGCGCGCAGGCGCCGGTGGACGAGACCGCGCCGATGCACCCGCACGAGGCCATCGGCGCCTACAAGCGCAGCAAGGTGCTGGCCGAACGCGTGGTCGAACGGCTGGTGGCCGAGCATGGCCTGCCCGCGGTGATCGTCAACCCGTCGACGCCGATCGGGCCGCGCGACGTCCGGCCCACGCCGACCGGCCGCATCATCGTCGAGGCGGCGACCGGCAAGATCCCGGCCTTCGTAGATACCGGGCTGAACCTGGCGCATGTGGACGACGTCGCCGAGGGCCATTTCCTGGCACTGGAGCGCGGCCGCACCGGCGAGCGCTACATCCTGGGCGGTGACGACGTGATGCTGCAGCAGATGCTGCGCGATATCGCCGAGCTGTGCGGCCGGCGTCCGCCCACCATGCAACTGCCGCGCTGGCCGCTGTATCCGCTGGCGCGTGCGGCGGAAGCGGCGGCGCGGGTGACCGGTAAGGAGCCGCTCATTACCGTCGACGGGCTCAATATGTCGCGCTACCGGATGTTCTTCACGTCGGCCAAGGCGCGCCAGCAGTTGGGCTATGCGCCGCGCGCTTACCGCGAAGGGCTGCGCGATGCGCTGGCATGGTTCCGCACGCAGGGATATCTTGGCAAATGAGCGGCAGGTGAGCGGCAGGTGAGCGGGTGAGTGCTGCGCCTCAGGACCGCACCGGCGCCTGTGCCCGCCCCTTCCACTGCCCGCCGCGGCGCAGCCAGTAGCGCCGCGCCGAGTCGATGGTGGCGCCGAGGTAGAACAGCGCCGTCACCGGCAGCAGCGGCGCCAGCCATGCCGGCTGGCGGTACTCGCGCAGCATCGGCAGGTAGGCAAACGCCATCGCGCCCCATGCCAGCCACGCCGGCCACAGCCGCCAGCCGCCGGCCAGCGCCAGCAGCGGCGGCGCCAGGTAGGTCAGGGCCATGCCGGCCACCGCGCCCGCCAGCAGCAGCGGCGAATAGCGCAACTGCGTATAGGCGCTGCGCGCGATCATGTCCCACAGGCTGCGCCAGTCGTCATAGGGACGCAGCGACAGGCTGTCGTCGGCCAGGTCCAGCCGGATCGCGCCGCCGGGCTTGATGCGCGCCGCCAGGCTGCAGTCGTCGATCAGCTCGCCGCGGATCGCGGCAAAGCCGCCGATGCGCGCCAGCGCCGCGCGCCGGGCCAGCATGCAGCCGCCCGCCGCCGCGGCCACGCGCGAGCGCGGGTCGCGCACGCGCGCGAACGGGTAGAGCTTGGCAAAGAAAAAGACAAACGCGGGCACGACCAGCCGCTCCCACGCCGATTCGCAGCGCAGCCGCACCATCAGCGAGACCAGGTCGCGCCGCTCGTGCTCCGCGCGCGCCACCAGCGATGCCAGCACGCCGGGGCCATGCCAGATGTCGGCATCGGTCAGCCAGACATAGCGGGCGCGCGCAGCGATGCGGTCGGCTTCGGCCAGCCCCTCGGACTGGGCCCAGACCTTGCCGCTCCAGCCGGGCGGCAGCTCGCGCGCGCCGGACACCGCAAGCGCTTGCGGACGCGCGGTCGTCGCGGCAGCGGCGCGGGCGAGATCGGCGGTGCCGTCCTGGCTGTGGTCATCGACCACCACCAGCGAGAGCTGCCCCGGATAGCGCTGGCCGAGCACGCCCGCGACCGCGCGCGCGATCACCGCGGACTCGTCGCGGGCCGGGATGATGGCGACCACGTCCGGCCATTGCGCCGGCGCCGGTGCGGCGGCCGGCTTGTGCACGCGCCAGAAGCCGGCGCGCAGCCACAGCAGCCCGCACCAGATCGCCAGCGTCAGCAGCGACAGCGCCAGCGCGATATCCATGGCGATTTCAGCAAGTGGCGCGCCGGCACGCCTTGGCGGCGAGGCGGCGTGGTTGGCGCGGTGCGGCGCAGGTGTCAGGCGTCTCGGACATTCGGCCCCCTGGCAATGGATTGCCCGGGGCCATTGTAGCGAGGTGCGCTGTCACGCGCACCTCGCGCGCACTCGCGCTCGTTCAGGCGCGGTAGCTGACCGGCCCGCGCGAGCGCATGTCCAGCGCGTAGTAGCAGATTGTCAGCAGCACCAGCCAGCCCGGGCCCACGTACAGCGCCACGCGCGTTTCCGGGAAGTAGGCCATCAGCGCCACCACCAGCGCCAGGAACGCCAGCGCGATGTATGAACCATACGGCCAGAACGGCATGCGGAAGGCCAGCGCCTTGCGCTCGGCCGCCGACAGGCCGCGGCGGAAGTTGATCTGCGTGACCAGGATGATGGCCCAGGTCCAGACCGCGCCGAAGGTGGAGATCGCGGTCACCCAGACGAACACCTTTTCCGGCACCAGATAGTTGAGCAGCACGCCGCACAGCAGCGCGGCGATCGACACCAGCAGCGCGCGGCGCGGCACGCCGTTGCGGTCTACCCTGGCGAAGGCCGCCGGCGCCTGGCCCTGCAGCGCCAGGTTGTACAGCATGCGCCCGGTGCTGAAGATGCCGCCGTTGCACGACGACAGCGCCGCGGTCAGCACCACGAAGTTGATGATGCCGGCGGCGGTCTTGATGCCCAGGCGCTCGAAGGTCAGCACGAACGGGCTGCCCTGCGCGCCGATCTCGCTCCACGGGTACAGCGACAGGATCACGAACAGCGCGCCCACGTAGAAGATCAGGATGCGCCAGAACACCGAGTTGATCGCGTCCGGGATCGACTTCTTCGGGTTGCGCGCCTCGCCGGCGGTCAGGCCGATCATCTCCACGCCCAGGTAGGCAAACATCACCATCTGCAGCGACATCAGCACGCCCGAGGCGCCATTGGGCATGAAGCCGCCATGCGCCCACAGGTTGGAGATGCCGGTGGCGACGCCGCCGTTGCCGAAGCCGAACACGATCATCGCGCCGCCGCCGAACAGCATCAGCACGATGGTGACGATCTTGATCATGGCGAACCAGAACTCGAACTCGCCGTAGGCCTTGACCGCCATCAGGTTGACCGAGCCCATCGCGGCCAGCGCGGCCAGCGCCCAGATCCAGCGCGGCACGTCGGGGAACCACATGCCCATGTAGATGGCCACCGCGGTGATCTCCGCCACGCAGGTCACCAGCCACAGGAACCAGTAGTTCCAGCCGGTCAGGTAGCCCGCCAGCGGGCCCATGTGGTCCTGCGCGTAGCGGCAGAAGGAGCCGGCCACGGGGTTGTGCACGGCCATCTCGCCCAGCGCGCGCATGATCAGGAAGATCATCGCGCCGCCGATCAGGTAGGCCAGCATGATGGCGGGGCCGGCCATCTTGATGGCGCTGCCGGCGCCCAGGAACAGGCCCACGCCGATGGCCGAACCCAGCGCCATCAGGCGGATGTGGCGTTCGCCCAGGCCGCGTTGCAGATGCTCTGCGCTTGCACTCATGTCTCGTTGTCTCCGTGTGATCAGAATGGCCGCGCCGGCCCTTGTGGGGCTGGCGGGGAGCAGCATATCTTCGCGTTCGCTACGGGCCTGCGCCGAGCCGGCAATACGCCACACCGCGCAATCCGCGTGCGCCGGTGAGGTAGCCGCCGTCAGGAAATGTCCAACAAGAGGCTGGCCGCAAACGGAAAATAGCGGGCAGGTTAATAAGATCACGGGGGAATTTGTTGCTGAATTGCCGTAAAAATTTAAGAAAAATTGCTATGCCTGCTGTGGTAAATGCCTTGTTGCGCAACACCGTGTCGGTACGTTGCACGGCGTTGGGCGCCCATTCCACGCCGCCGTTTGCGCCCGGCAGCATGCGCGCGCCTTGCGGGGTGGGCAGGGTCCACATGTTCTCCTGCGGGATCATCGCCTGCGAATAGCGGATCAGGCGGCCATCGCGGAGATCATGCACGTAGACGTGCCCGGTCTTGCCGCCGTGGATGACGCCCGGGGTCATCTGGCCCTTTTCATCGCGCACGTCGACCAGGATGGCCGCCGAACTGAACGCCACCGACCGCGTCAGCAAGACCGCCATGATCTATGCAGCGGGAGAGGGTCGCACGGTGGTGGTGAAGCAGTTGCTGGACGCCGGCGTCGACAGCAACGCGCGCTATGCGCATGGGCTGACGGCACTGATGTGGGCGGCCGGCTATGACAAGAGCGAGGTCGTGCAACTGCTGATTGCACGTGGCGCCGATGCCTCGTTGCGCGATGACCGTGGGCTGACCGCACGCGAGATTGCCGAGCAGGCTGGCGCGAAGAACGTGGTGTCGATCCTGTCGGGCAGCCCTACCGCGGCGGCGCCGGTGAAATGACGCCGCGCCGCTTACGGCGAATCGATCGAACCCACGCTTTTCGGAAAGGTCACGATGCCCCAGCTCAGCGGCAGCCCGTCGAACTGCTTCACCGGCTTGTAGGTGCGCGCGTCGAAGACCAGGACCGCATTGGAGCGGCCGCACGCCACCAGCAGCCGCGCATCGTCCGGCGTGAAGCTGAAATGCCAGCAGCGCTTGCCGACCGGGATCTCGGTCAGTAGTGCGAAGGTCTGCGCATCGAACACCTGCAGGGAGTCGGCGCGCGACGCGGCGACGAACAGCCGCGCGCCGGCGCGATCGAACGCCACGCCGTAGGGACCGGTGCGCGTCGGCACGGTGCGCTGCACGCGGAAGTCCGTGGCGTCGAGCACCACGAAGGCGTTGGTGTTTTCCAGCGTCACCACGTAGCGGGCGCCGTCGGGGCTTGCCTTGATCCCGCGCGGGCGCGAGCCGGCCGGCATCGGCAGCAGCTTCACTTGCCTGCCGCTGGCTTTTTCGTAGACCGTGACGGTGTCGTCGCCTTCGTTGGTGACCAGCAGCAGCTTGCCATCGCGCGAGAACTCGATCCCTTCGGTTTCCAGCCCGCTGCGGATGGTCCGGCTCACACGCCAGTCTTTCAGGTCGATCACGGCGATTTTAGCCGGCAGCGGCTTGTCGTCAGTGCCCTTGCCCTTTGCGGGCGGCGTCGGCGCGGCGCCGGGCGGGCCGGAGCGCTCGCCCGGTTCGAACGTGACGAAGGCCTGGTCGCCCGCCATGCGCACGAACTCCGGGTTCTGACCGATCGGCACGCGCCGGACCGGCTGGCCGGTGGCCAGTTCGATCACCGACACGTCGCCGGTGTCCTTGTTGGCCGCCAGCAGGTATTTGCCATCGGCGGTCACGCCCAGCCCGCGCGGGCCCTTGCCACCCGCCGGCAGACTGGCGACGGCTTCGAGCCGCTCCAGGTCGATGACTGCGATACCGCCGCCTTCGGTCGATACGTAGGCCTGCGCCGCGTGGGCTACGAGCGGGCACGCCAGCGCAAGCAAGGCGGCCGCGAAGCTGCATGGCGTACGGCGTAACAGATTCGAGAGCATGGCGATTCCTCCTCGCCGTCGGTGACTGTCTGGATTGGCGGGAAAAGCCTGTGGCTCGATGCAAGCCTGGCAACGGGGTCGGGCGTGGGCCATGGGGTTCCCCTTTCCCCTCTCGCGCCGCATCGCGCGGGCGGCTGTAACGCAGACTTCGTGGCGTGGCGCAAATGCTACCTAATCTAGTCCAGCGCGCAGGCAGTGCCAAGCGCGATGGCCCGGCAAGCCATTTTTTCGCCTAGAGTTCGTTGGGCGGCCGGTGTGCGGCAGGAGATGCGCATGGTGGCCGCGCGGGCAAGCAATCATCCTGGGAGCGCGCGATGCAAGAGCCGGCCAATGTCTTCAATCCCGAACGTCGCCGCATGCTGCGAACGGGGGCAATGGCCATGGTGGCGCTGAGCTTGCCGCCGTTGAGCGCCTGTGCCCGGAAGCCGGCTGCCGCCAGCGACGCGGGTCCGGGGCGCATCGGCGTGATCGGCTCCGGGCGCATTGGCGGCACCATCGGCGGCCTCTGGGTCAAGGCGGGGCACCCGGTCCTGTTCTCGTCGCGGCATCCTGAAGCGCTCAAGCCGCTGGTCGACGGCCTTGGCCCGCTGGCGCGGGCGGGAACGGTCGCCGAGGCAATCGCCTTTGCCGACGTGCTGTTTCTCGCCACCCCGTACAACGCCTTGCCGCAGCTAAGCCAGGAGAATGCCGGGGCATGGTCGGGCAAGATCGTGCTGGATGCCACCAATGCCTTCGCCCAGCGCGACGGCGCGATTGCCGACGAAGCGCAGCGCAACGGCATTGGCATCACCACGGCGAAATACCTGCGCGGCGCGCGCGTGGTGAGGGCGTTCAACTTCATGGGCGCGACCAACTTTGCCAATGAACATCACCGGCCCGGCGGCCTGATCGCCGTGCCGATCGCCGGTGACGACGAGGCGGCGCTGCAGGTGGCGGCGCGGCTGGTGCGCGACGCGGGGTTCGAGCCGGTGGTGGTGGGGCCGCTGGCCAGCGCGGACAGGTTCGCGCCAGGCGGACCCCTGTTTCGGCAGATCGGCACGGCCGAAGAATTCCGCAGGAAGATGAGCGGGCAATAGGGCTGGTCGCCGCGACCTTACCGCGCGCACGTACCGATCAGCGCTGCCGATCGTGCAAGGCAGCCGCCCGCCAAGCGCCCATGTCAACGGAAACGCGCTTGCCCCGTAACATTGACAGTGGGCATGACAAGGAGGCGGGCATGGATGCGGCGCAACAGGCGGGACATGGCAGGATGCCGCGGCGGCTGGCCGCCTGGCGCGCCGGCGCAGCGGTGGTGCTGGCCGCCTGCGCAGGCGCCTGTGCCCAGATGCCGGACGCCGGCAGCGACAGCGCGACCGACCTGCGCTGGCTCAATACCGTCAGCTTCGGCGCCGACCAGGCCAGCCTGGCCGAGCTGCGCCGACTGGGACGCACAGCCTATCTGGAGCGCCAGCTCGCCATGCCGCTGGCGGATCCGCCCGAACTTGGGGCCGCCATCGCCGCGCTGCCGGCCCTGCAAGGCGACCCCGGCACGCCGCTGCTGGCTGCGCGGCAGGCGCGCGAGCGCATCGACGCGCTGGCCGACGCAGACAGCAAGCAGCAGGCCCGCCAGGCCCTGAACGAAAAAGGCCGCGAGCTGGTGGCCGATACCGCGCGGCGCCACCTGCTGCGGGCGCTGTACTCGCCGGCGCAACTGCGCGAGCAGATGACGTGGTTCTGGATGAACCACTTCAATGTCTATTCGGGCAAGGGGCAGGTGCGCTGGCTGCTGCCCGACTATGAGGAACGCGCGATCCGCCCCCATGCCCTGGGCCGCTTCCGGGACCTGCTGATGGCCACCGTCACCGCGCCGGCGATGCTGCTCTACCTCGACAACGCGCAAAGCAGCGCCAACCGCATCAACGAGAACTACGCGCGCGAGCTGATGGAGTTGCATACGCTGGGCGTGGCGGGCGGCCCCAGCGGCTCGCGCTACACCCAGCAAGACGTGCAGGAACTGGCGCGCGTGCTGACCGGCGTCGGCGTCAACCTGCGCGGCACGCCGCCGCGGCTGCCGCCCGCGCGCGCGGCGCTGTACCGCAGCGACGGCGCGTTCGAGTTCAATCCGGCGCGGCATGACTTCGGCGCCAAGACGCTGCTGGGCCAGCGCATCGAGCCGGCCGGGTTTGCCGAGGTCGAGCGCGCGGTGGCGATCCTGTCGCGCGAGCCGGCCACGGCGCGATTTATCAGTGCCAGGCTGGCCGCTTATTTCATCGCCGACAACCCGCCGCCCGCACTGGTCGACCGCATGGCCCAGACCTTCGCGCGCACCGATGGCAATATCGCCGCGGTGCTGCGCACCATGCTGCTGGCGCCCGAGCTGGACCGGCTGCCGGCTTCTTCCCCGCGCAAGTTCAAGGATCCGGTGGTCTACGTGGTGTCGTCGCTGCGGCTGGCCTACGAAGGCCGGCCGGTCGCCAACCTGCGCCCGGTGCTGAACTGGCTGAACCAGCTGGGCGAGCCGCTGTATGGCCACGTGACACCCGACGGCTATCCCGCGGCGGAGAGCGCCTGGGCCAGTTCCGGGCAGATGGTGCGGCGCTTCGAGATTGCGCGCGCAATCGGCTCGGGACCGGCCGGATTGTTCGCCGGCGATGCGGGCACGCCGCGCGGCGCGCGCTTCCCGGTGATCGGCAACAAGCTCTACTACGACGGCATCGAAGCCACGCTTGGCCCGGCAACGCGCGCGGGGCTGGCGCAGGCGGCCTCGCAGGCGGAGTGGAATACCGTGCTGCTCAGCTCGCCCGAATGGATGCAGCGCTGACGCGCACGGGAAAGGAAGGAGCTCGCCATGCGACGCAGACAATGGCTCGGCACGATGGGCGCCACCGCGCTGGCGTGGGCGCTGCCCGCCACGGTGTCGCGCGTCTACGCGCTGCCGGCGCAGGCCGACGCCCGCTTCCTGCTGGTGTTCCTGCGCGGCGGCTATGACGCCGCCAGCGTGCTGGTGCCGGCCGGCAGCGACTTCTATTACGCGGCGCGCCCCAATATCGCGATCCGGCGACCGCCCGCCGCCGGAGCGGACCCCGACCCCGGCGCCGCCGTCGCGCTGGCGCCGGCCTTTGCCGCCGACAGCGCCGCGCGCGGCATCGGCGGCTGGGCGATGCACCCGGCACTGGCGCCGGCCATGCTGCCGCTGTGGCAGCGCGGGCAGCTGGCCTTCGTGCCGTTTGCCGGCACGCATGACTTGTCGCGCAGCCACTTCGAGACGCAGGACACCATCGAGGCAGGGCTGCCGGGCGCGGGCGACGATCCACGCGACCACAACCGCAGCCAGCTCGCCGCGCTGCGCGGCAGCGGCTTTCTCAACCGCCTGGCGCAGGCGATGGGCGGCCAGGCCGCGCCGGTGGCCTTCACCGATGGCCTGCCACTGGTGCTGGCGGGGCCGCGCGGCGTGCCCAACGTCTCGCTCAAGGGCAGCGGCCGCACCCCGTTCGACGCGCGCCAGGAACAGATGCTGGCGCAGATGTACCGCGGCACGCGCTTCGAGTCGCTGATCGACGAAGGCTTCGAGCTGCGCCAGGCGGTCGCACGCCAGGCCGAGGCGGCCGCAGGGGACATGGCAGGTGGCAGCAACATGGCCGCGCGCCAGCAGGAGATGCAGGCCGCCAACCGCCGCTCGCTCAGCGCGCGCGGCTTCGAAATCGAGGCGCGGCGCATGGCGGGGCTGATGCGCGAGCGCTTCAACCTCGGCTTTATCGACGTCGGCGGCTGGGATACCCACGTCAACCAGGGCGCGGCGCAGGGCCAGCTCGCCGGCCTGCTCGACAACCTCGGCCGCGGCCTGTCGGCCTTCGCCGACGGTATGGGGCCGGCGTGGGGCAATACCACGGTGGTGGTGCTGTCGGAGTTCGGCCGCACGTTCCGCGAGAACGGCACCCGCGGCACCGACCATGGCCATGGCACCGTCTATTGGGTGGCCGGCGGCGCGGTGCGCGGCGGGCGCATCGCGGGCGAGCAGGTCGCGGTGGAGCGCGCGGCGCTGAACCAGGACCGGGACTGGCCGGTGCGCAATGAGTATCGGGCGGTGCTGGGCGGGCTGCTCCAGCGGTTGTACGGCTTGGATGCGGGGCGGCTGGAACAGGTGTTTCCAGGGGGGCGGGCCGGTGATCTGGGACTGATTTGAGTCGTCGACGAGGCACTGCGGCGATTTGAGCCGGCTCTCATTGCAGTACCCCGGCATTTGGCATATGCTTTGGCATATGCGAAGGAGGTTCGATGACGACAACCGACGAAATCCGCCATGTCAGGCTGTTCCGCAACGGTCGCAACCAGGCAATCCGCATCCCGCGCGAGTTCGAGCTGCCCGGGGACGAGGCCATTCTTCGCCGCGAAGGCAACCACCTCATCATTGAGCCGGTCGCGGCCACGCCGTTGCGGGCGCTGCTGTCGCAATGGGAGCCGATCGACGACGATTGGCCGACGATCGACGACTTGCCAGCCGAGGACGTCAATCTCTGATGGCCTTGTTCCTGCTCGACACCAATATCATTTCCGACGCCATTCGCAATACTCGTGGGGCTTGCGCGGCCCGGATCGAAGCGACCGACCCCGATAGTCTCTGCACATCGATCATCGTCGCGGCCGAATTGCGCTTCGGCGCAGCAAAGAAGGGCTCATCGGCGCTCAGCCAGCGTGTCGGCCAGGCACTGGCCGGCCTGCGCGTCCTGCCCCTCGGCGGTGACGCGGATCACTGCTACGGCGAGTTGCGTGCAGCACTGGAGCGCAAGGGCACAGTCATCGGAGCCAATGACATGCTGATTGCCGCGCATGCGCTCTCGCTTGGGGCTGTTTTGGTCACCGACAACATGGGTGAATTTTCCCGCGTGAACGGACTGCGCTGCGAGAACTGGATGGCGTAAGCCCGCCAGTGCCTGCTTTAGCCGGGCGCGACGCTGCTCTGGTTATTGCTTTCCGGCGTCACCGGTGCCGGCGGTATTGGCGCTGCGGGTACGGGCGCAGCCGGCGCCGGCCGCCCGGCCGGATACGCAGGCGCCGCAGGCGCATTGGAGCCTGCTGGATCGGGCGGCGGGGCAGGCGGCGTCGCGGGCGTGACCGGTGCCTGCGATGCCGCTGGTGCCTGCGCTGGACTTGCCTCAAAACCCGGCGGCACCGCCATCACTGTTTCCCCCTGATCCAGCGCCAGGCTGGACTCTTCCCCGCCACTGCCCCCACCGCTCCCCGGCGCTGAGGCCGACGCCATCGGCGTGCTCGCCGGCGGCGCCACATCCGCCTCGGGCGCCGGCAGCGCCGGACGGCGCGGCGCCGGGCGCGGCGCGGTGGCGTCGTTGGCCTTGTCGCGGCTGAACAACTGGGCCCACCAGCCGCGCACCTGGTTGCCGAGCGAGGCGAACACATGGGTTTCCTCGTACTCGGCAAAGCGGGCGCTACCGTCGATGATGCGGCCGCGCAGGGCGCGCTGGTAGAAGTCGCCGACCATCGGCAGCGCGCTGTGCGCGCCCTGGCCCCAGTAGTCGCTGCGCAGCGTGACGCGGCTGTCGTTGAAGCCGACCCAGGCGCCGGCGACCAGCTCCGGGTGCATCATGATGAACCAGCCGTCGGCGTTGTCCTGCGTGGTGCCGGTCTTGCCGGCCACGTCGGCGCGGATGCCGAAGCGCGAGCGGATGCCGGCGCCGGTGCCGCGGTCGATCACGTCGCGCATCACGTCGAGCAGGGTCTGCGTGGTGGCGTGGGGCAGGGCGTGCTCGGCGCGCGCCGGGCGGAATACCTGCAGCACATTGCCGTTGCGGTCTTCGATCCGCGTGACCATGGTCGGCGCGATGTAGTTGCCGGCGTTGGCGATGGTGCCGTAGGCGGCCACCATCTCCTTGAGCGTGACCGGGCTGGTGCCCAGCGCCAGCGACGGCACCTCGTCGAGCCGGCTTTCGCGCACGCCCATCTCGCGCGCCAGCCGCGCCACGCGCGCCGGGCCGACCTGCTGCATCAGCTGCGCGGTGATGGTGTTGCGCGAGTAGACCAGGCCGTCGCGCAGGCTCATCGCGCGCCCGGTGGGGCGGCCCTCGTCGGACGGGCGCCAGATCTCGCCGCCGGCCAGCTCGATCTCGACCGGCTGGTCCATCAGCGTGTCGTCGGGCGACTTGCCTTCCTCGAACGCCGCGCCGTAGACGAAGGGCTTGAAGGTCGAGCCCGGCTGGCGGCGCGCCTGCTGCACGTGGTCGAAGGCGTCCTGCGTGTAGTCGCGGCTGCCGACCCAGGCGCGGATCTCGCCGTTGCGCGGATCGATGGCGAGGAAGCCCGCCTGGATCCGCGTCTTCTGCTGGTGCAGCGCGCGCATGAAGGCGCCATTGGCCAGCAGCTGCTTCATCGCGTCTTCGGACGGCGTGCCGGCGGCGGTGGCGGCACGGTATTCCGGCGACTCGAGCACGAAGGCCTGCACCAGCGCGCGGTCCGCGGCCCAGCCCGCGCGCGGCGCCCAGGCCGCGTTGGCGATCGCCTGCAGGCGGTTGCCTTGCTGCGCCACCGCCTGCGTGGCCATGGCCTGCAGGCGCGCGTCGATGGTGGTGCGCACCACCAGGCCGTCGGCGTAGATGTCGTAGCCGTTGCGGTCGGCCCAGCCGATCAGCCACTTGCGCAGCTGCTGCGCGAAATGCGGCGCGGGGCCGGGCGGCTCGGTCTGGCGCTCGAAGTCGATACGCAGCGGACGGCGTTTGAGCTGCTCATAGCGGGCCGCGTCGAGCTTGCCGCGCTTGACCATCTGCCCCAGCACGATATTGCGCCGGTCCAGCGCGCGCTCGGGGTTCAGCACCGGGTTGTAGTAGCTGTTGCCCTTGAGCATGCCGATCAGCGTGGCGCTCTGCAGCACATCGAGCGAGCGCGCCGGCTTGTCGAAGTACGTGCGCGCGGCCATCTCGATGCCGAACGCGTTGTACAGGAACGGCACCGTGTTCAGGTAGGTCTCGAGGATTTCGTCCTTGGTGTACAGGGCCTCGATCTTGAACGCGGTGATCGCTTCCTTGAGCTTGCGCGTCAGCGTGGGCGCGCGGCCGATCTCGTCGGGATAGAGGTTGCGCGCCAGCTGCTGAGTGATGGTCGAGCCGCCCTGGCGGTCGCCCGAGAAGGTATGCACCGCGGCCGAGGCAAGGCGGCGCCAGTCGAGCCCGTGGTGCTCATAGAAGCGGTGGTCTTCGGTCGAGATCAGCGCCGCCACCACGTTGGGCGAGATCTGCTTCAGCGGCACCCAGTCGCGGTTGGCCCACTTGAAGAGCGCCAGCTCCTTGCCGTCGGCCGACAGCACCTGCGCCGGCTGCTCGGACTTGGCCTTGCGGATGTCGCTGATGCCCGGTGTGAATGGCACCAGCACCAGCATGTACAGCAGCAAGGCTGCCGGCGCCGCGGCCATGCCGACCAGCACGCCGCGGCGCGTGGGTCGCAGCGAGCCGGGCCGGGTCAGGCCCAGGCGCGCGCTGCGCGCGCACAGGCCGGACAGGCGTTGCTGGATCGAGGCGGGGAGCGGAGCCTGCAGCGAGGCAAGCCGGGTCTTGATCTCTGCCAGCTTCATGACGCGAAGCTGTCGAGGCAAAGGCACATGGCGGCACGGGGCACTGGCATTACCGTCGTCGGAAAAGCCTGCATCCTACCAAAACGATCCCCTTGCTTACAGGGAAAACCCCCATTCGGGTGCTATTCGGCACATTGTGCTGAGTACTACTCGTCACAACGCTTTCATATTGCGCCAGCACAATGCGCCGGCCGCACATGTGCGGACGTGCGTCGCCGCCGGGTCTTGCGCGGCCAGCCAGCTCAGGCCGGGATGGCCGACCGGCCCCGGTCGGTCCGGCGCGGTGTCATGGAATCACCATAAAACAGAGAAATCACAGTGAAGAAAGCTCTCCTTGCAATGGCGGCAGCAGTGGCCGCTACCGCGGTATCCGGGGTGGCCTCGGCCCAGTCCGCATCGAACGTAACGCTGTACGGCATCGCCGATGCCGGCCTCGAAGTCATCAGCCACGTGCCTGGCACCAACGGTGCCCAGGGCACGACCACCCGCCTGAACTCGGGCAACCTGTCCGGCTCGCGCTGGGGCGTGCGCGGCACCGAAGACCTGGGCGACGGCCTGAAGGGCATCTTCGTGCTGGAAAGCGGTTTCGATATCGATACCGGCACCTCCGGGCAGGGCAACCGCCTGTTCGGCCGCCAGGCCTACGTGGGCCTGCAGGGCGGCTTCGGCGCCGTCACGCTGGGCCGCCAGCAGAACTCGCTGTACGACCTGTTCGGCGCCTTCGACCCGATGGGCGTGGGCCCGCGCTACTCGCTCAACAGCGTCGACTCGGCCTTTAACGGCCGCGCCGACAACGCCATCAAGTACACCGGCAAGTTCGGCGGCCTGACCGCCACCGGCTTCTACAGCTTCGGCCGCGACAACAACGGCGAAGTGCCGGGCGAACCCAAGGTGGCGCGCAACTTCGGCGGCGGGCTGTCGTATGCCGCCGGCGGCTTCTCGGTCGGTGCCGCCTACGACCAGTACCAGGGCGCCACCGTGGCGCTGCAGGACCGCAGCGCCAAGCGCGCCGCGGTGGGCACCGCCTATGCCTTCGGCGACGCCAAGGTGTTCGCCGGCTACCGCTGGCTGAAGGACGATGGCGTCTCCAGCGCCACCGCCGCCGCGACCCGCAGCAACGTCTACTGGGCTGGCGCGCAGTACCGCTTCACGCCCGCCTTCCTGGTGACCGGCGCCGCCTATTACAACGACACCCGCAGCAGCGATGCCGATCCGTGGATGTTCGTGCTGTCGGCCGACTATTCGCTGTCCAGGCGCACCGACGTGTACCTGAACGTGGGCTACGCCAAGAACAAGAACGGCTCGGCCCTGGGCCTGAATGGCGTGGGCACCGTGGTCGCGGGCGAGAACCAGACCGGCGCCACCATCGGCATGCGTCATCGCTTCTGATCACCGCCGCCTGATGCCCGCCCGCGATGGCGCTGCGGCGCCGCGCACGGGCGGGCGCGTGATGTTCATATCGACACCTCGCCTGTGCGGGGTTCGTTGGGCCGGTTCCTCGATCGGCCCTTTTTTTCTTGCGTGGCCTACCGGTAGGCCGCGGCACTGATGAATTGCCCGAACCGCTCGCACCAGATCACTACCGCACGGTGCTGGCCGGGATCGACGCCATCCGGCAACGCGACGGTGAAATTGCCGAAGGTCTTCAACGGCGCAACCTGCACCGCGCGGTCCTTGATCGCAAGGAAAGCGGCCTTGGTGTCGACGAACTCCGGCACCAGGTAGATCCGGTAGTCCGGTCCCGGCGCCACGCTGCCTTCGAAGGCAATGGCGCGGTCCGACACATGCAGCCGTCCGCTGGCCCAGTGGAATGCGTCACTGCCGGCCAGGTCCTTGCGGAAGGCGCCGGAAAAGGCCGCCTGCCGCGACACCTCCTGTAACTGCCCGATACTCGCCCCCGCCTGCTCGGTCAGGATCGGCAGCACATAGATCCCGGCCGCGAAGCCGGCCGCCAGCATGGCGAGATGCGTCAGCGCGAGGATTGCGATCTTGCGAGGTGACTTGATCGTCATGTCTGGCTCCGGTTTCCGGCGAGGGGACATCGGTTGGTCGTGGCCGGTGCGGCTTCCTGACAGCAAGTTACAGCCGCAGTCATCAAAGCAACACAGGAATGTGGTTATGATTTGGCGTCCTCATGACGAGAAGCTGCCTATGACACGCCACGTCACGATCCGTACCATCCGTACGGGCGCGCTGCAGACGGCCCGCTACCAGGCCCAGGTCTACCCGACCACCGACGCCGAAGCCCTGCCGCTGCTGGCCACACCCTGGAGCGAACGCGAGGCCGAGGTCTTCCGCGACGCCCAGTTCTGGGCCCAGCGCCACGCCTATATCGTGTCCAACCCGCGGGTAGGGACGTACTACGGCATTCCATGCCGGCGCTGACCCCGGCACGCCGGCGCGGCGCGCTGGCGTTGGCGGCGGCAATGATGCTGGCGGGCTGCACCGCCGAGAACGTGGTCGGCGTCCTGTCCGGCGGGCGCGATGGCCTGTGGCGCAACGTGCAGCAGCGCTGCCTGGCGCCGCCGCAGCCGCAGCATGCCGATTGCGCCAGCGTCGACCGAGCCCGCGGGCTGGTGCTGTACAAGGACGCGATCGGCGTGTCGCACTACCTGGTGATCCCGGCACGGACAGTGACGGGCGTGGAGGATCGCAAGGCGTGGGACGGCACCGGTGCCAACGCCTGGGCCTTCGGCTGGGACGAGCGCGGCATGGTCGGGCAGGCGCTGGGCAAGCCCGTGCCGGACGACATGCTGGGGCTGGCGGTCAATTCCCGCACCTCGCGCAGCCAGGACCAGCTCCATATCCATCTCGATTGCATCAGCGCCGCGGCGCGCGCCTTCGTCAATGGCGCGAGCGGGCCGATCGGCACCGAGTGGACTTCGCTGCGGTTCGACGGCAAGCCGGTGCGGGCCAGGTTTATCCCGGCTGCCACGCCGGTCCTGTCGGCCGACCCGTTCGCGCTGGTCGGGGGCAGGGCTGACGATCCCGGCGCCAGCGCCGCCGCGGTGCCGCCGCCCGACCGGGGCATATTCCTGACCTATGGCCAGGACCGGCAGGGCCGCCCTGGCTTCTTCCTGGTGGACCAGCCGGTCCACGCGGCGGGTGGCAGCAATGGCCATGCGAGCGATTTTCTCGACCGGCGCTGCCGGCTGGCGGCGGAGTTGCCGGCGGCAGGGTAGCGCGAGCGGCGGCTTCCGGGGTTAGCGGGCGGCCGGCCTGGATGCGGTGGCAGCCGGTGCCGACGCGGGTGCCGGTGCCTGAGTGGCCGGTCCTCCGGACCGCTGCGCTGGCGTGCCCGCCGCCAGGCCGTCCAGCACCTTTGCTGCCGCCAGGTGCTGCGGAATCACCAGCCCTTCGCGCGCCGTGGCCACGTTGATCTGCCCGCCCTGGGCGCTGCCGCGCGCGACGAAGTCGCGGCCATGCCGGTACACCAGCCGCGTCAGGTCGGCCACCTCGGTATCCGACAGGTCGGGTCCGGTCACCAGGATCGCCGCGGTGGCGATGGTGCGCACCGGCTCGCGCAGGCCGGGGTACGTGCCGGGTGCGATGCTGGCGCGGAAATACCCCGCCTTCTGCCCGACCATCGCCGCGATAGCGCGCTCGTCCAGTGGCAGCAGTCGCAACGGCAGTTCGCTCAGCGCATCGCGGATGCTGTCGGACGGCACGCCGATCACCTGCATCACGGCATCCACCTGGTTCTGGCGCAGTGCCACCAGCGCCGCGCCCAGGCCCACTTCCTCGGCCTTGAAATCCTTCTCGGCCAGCCCGTGTGCGGCCAGCACGCGCAGCACCGTGCCGCGCGAGGCCGAGCCGCTTTCGCCCACCGCAATGCGCTTGCCGCGCAGGTCGGACACCGAGCGTGCCGGATCGCCATCGCGCACCAGCACGTGCACCGGTTCCGGGTACAGGCTGCCGACGGCGCGCAGCGACGCGTGCGGCCCGTCTTCGGCAAAGGCGCCCTTGCCCTCGTAGGCATCGAGCGCGGCATCGCCCTGCGCCATGGCCGCCGAGACCTTGCCGGCGCGCAGCAGGCGCAGGTTCTCTTCGCCGCCGCGAGTGACCAGCGCGATGGCGCGCACACGCGCGCCGTCCACCAGCGCGCGCACGAAGCGCAGGTACTGGCCATGCTCGGCGCCGGCGGCAATGGCGTAGCCCTCGTCCACGCGTGCCAGCCGGGCGCGGATATTGGCGTGCGCGGTGGTCAGTTCCTGCTCGATCACCGCGCGCTGCGCCGGCGAGGCGTCCTTCTGCACCGCCTCGACCACCTTGCGCATCGCATCCAGGATCGCCGCCGGACCAGTGGGCGCGTTGGTGGCCACGGCCGGCGCCTCGGCGGGGCGATAGCCGGCGGGCTGCACGCTGACCCAGCGCTCGCCGTCGCGCCGGTACAGTGCGGTGCCGTGCGCGCGCAGCACGTCGCCCGCCTTGTTGCCGCCGCTGGTGATCCCGGTGATCCCGCGCGGCCCCGCGCCCAGCGCCGAGATCAGCCCGGCCACGCCGGGCGAATCCCACGCGCCGAAGTCGTAGTCGCGCAGCAGCTTCAGTTCCGCATCGAAGTACACCACGCGCCGGGTTTCGCCGGCCGGTGCCTTGGTATCGGACTGCGAGCCGCGCCGGTCGACGTCGACCAGCTGCACGGTGCCCGGCGGCAGCGCCTGCGCCAGGCGCTCGTTGAGATTGGCGCGGATGCCGTCGGCGTTCGGGCCGCCGCCGCAGCCGCCCAGCCACAGGCTGGCCAGCAGCGCAAAGAGGAAGGCAAGGCAGGCGCGGCGCATGTCAGCCTCCGATCAGCGGCAAGGCCAGCAACATGGTCAGCACGAACGCGTTCATCAGGTCGACAAAGAACGCGCCGGCCAGCGGCGTGATCAGGTAGCTGGTGGGCGCCGGCCCGTAGCGCGCGGTGATCGCGCGCATGTTGGCCATGGCGGTCGCCGTGGAACCCATGTTGAAGCCGATGAACGCGGCCGAGGTGACCGCCGCCTCGTAGTCGCCGCCCATGAAGCGGAAGCAGACGAACACCACGTAGAGGATGATGAACACGACCTGCATCGCGATGATCAGCAGGAACGGGCCGGCCGACAGCGCCACCTCGGCCAGGTCCAGCGCCATCATGGTCATCACCAGGAACAGCGACAGGCAGACGTTGGTGATCAGGTCGGTGGCGCGGTCGTCGAAGCGCAGGCCGATGAATGGCAGCAGGTTGCGGATCGCGATGCCGAGCATCATGCACCACAGGAAGCCGGGGATGGTGATCGGGCCCGCCGGCATCTGCGCCGCGATCCAGCGCCCGCCGATCACGGCGGCCAGCATGCCGGCCAGCGCGGCGAGCGCGCCGACCGTGGTGATCGGCGACGCGGCGGCGGCTTCCTCCTCGGTGTCGCCGACCTCGCGCGCGGTCGAGCGCAGCTTGTAGCGCGAGATCAGGTACTGCGCCACGGGACCGCCGATGATGCCGCCGACGACCAGGCCGATGGTCGCCACCGTCATCGACAGGTCCATCACCGCCTGCAGGTTGTTGACCTCGGCGAAGCGCTCGGCATAGGCGGCCCCGGTGCCATGGCCGCCCACCAGCGTGATGGAGCCGCTCACCAGCCCGAAGATCGGGTGCAGGTCGAGTGTCCTGGCCATGGCCACGCCGACGGCGTTCTGCACCACGATATAGGGCAGCAGGATGATCAGGAAGATCACCAGCGCCCTGCCGCCCCGCTTGAGCATGCGCAGGTCGGCGCCAAGGCCGACGCCGCCGAAGAACATCAGCAGCAGCACCGGCTTCATGCCGGGATCGATGACCACGCGGAAATTCGCCGCCGCCGCTGCCACCGACGCGACGATGGCGAACAGCAGCCCGCCGGTGACGGGGTCGGGGATGTTGTAGCGCGACAGGATGCCGACGCTGCGGTTGACCAGGGTGCCGATCAGCAGCACCACCACGGCAGTCAGCAATGAAGCCAGCAGGTCGAGATTCATCGGGGGCGTCCTGGCGGTAAGTCCTGCGGTGGGGCGCCGCTGGCCGTGCCGGTGCGCACTGGCCGCCAGCGAGGCCTGGCGAGTAGCATGCATCACTACGGGTTGTAGACGGACAGTGGGGAGAAGGCAAGGAAAGGATCGGGGCTCTTGGAGACCTGTAGCGAAGCCAACGGCGTTGGGTGCACCCAAGCCGCCCGAGCCGGGCTAAGCAAGGTGTTCTCCCTCTCCCCTCATTGGGAGAGGGGAGCAAACCGGCAGCGAGCGAGCCGCTCAACGCGCCCGCAGCGCATCCACGATATTCATCCTCGCCGCCCGCACCGCCGGCAGGAAGCCGCCCACCAGCCCCATCGCCATCGCGAACCCGAGCGTCTGCAGCGCAATGCCAGGCGTCAGGATGAAGCGGAACGACAGATCGGCAAACGTCTGGAAATTGGTCGTCGAGAACGACGCGAATTGCATCAGCGCCGCAAACGCCAGCCCGGCCACGCCACCCACCAGTCCGAGCAACGCCGCCTCGATCAGGAAAGCCACCAGCACGTTGGCACGCTTGAATCCCAGCGCGCGCAGCGTGCCGATCTCGGCCACGCGGTTGGCCACCGACGCGTACATGGTGATCATGGCGCCGATCATTGCCGCAATCGAAAAAATCGTGGACAGCGTAAAGCCCAGGATATTGATAAATTTGGACAGCGCCCTGGACTGGTCGCTATAGAAGACCTGCTCGCGCTTGGCCTCGTCGGCAAGGCGTGGATCCACGTCGATATCGGCGCGGAAGCGCTCGAACAGCGTGGGGTTGGCCAGCCGCACCACCATCGACGAATACGCATTGCGCCGGAACGACTGCATCAGCTGGTCGACATCGCCCCAGATCTCCGAGTCGAAACCGCTGCCGCCGGCGTCGAAGTGGCCCACCACAGTCCACTCGCGCTGGGCGAAGCGCAGGTGTTCGCCGATCTGCACGCCGGCAAAGCCGTCGGCAATGCTGCTGCCGACAATGATTTCAGCCGAGCCCGGACGGAACATGCGCCCCGCCACGAGCCTGACCTGCGGACGCAGGTCCATGCCCAGCGGCGAGATGCCGCGGATCACCACGTTGGAGGGCTGCCCGGTGCTGGACTTGGTCAGCGAGATCAGCACCACGGCCTCGCGCGAGGCCATCGGCTGGCCGGCGCCGGTCATGGCCACCGCCGGGTGCATTTCCATGATGCCGGCCTGGCCGCGCTCGACGGCGCTCTGGATTTCGGTCTCGGCGCCTTTGCGGATCACTACCACGTTGTCGCGCTCGCCGGTGGTGACCAGCGTCTTCTTCAGGCCGGCATCCAGCATCAGCATGGTGGCGAAGACAAAGACCACCAAAGCCAGCCCGCCCGCGGTCAGCGCGGTGGTCAGCCGCCGGGCCCACAGGTTGCGCGCGATATAGGTGAGCGGGATCGCCATGGTCGAACGCGTCAGCCGATTGCCCGCAGGCCTTCGACGATGCGCACCCGCGCGGCCTGTACCGCAGGCACGATGCCGGCGGCGATGCCGACCGCCAGCGCGCACGCGGCCTGCGCGCGCATCGTTTCCTGCGACACTGTGAACACCGGGAATACGCCGCCCACCGCCTGCTTGAACGCCGCCGCCATCGGCGGCGTAGCCAGCATGCCGAGCGCGCCGCCCGCCACGCAGATCGCTAGCGACTCGCCGAACACCAGCAGCGCCAGGAATCCTGGTCCGAAGCCCAGCGCCTTGAGCGTGGCGTATTCCGCGGTGCGCTCGCGCGCACTCATCGCCATCGCATTGGCCATCACCGCCATGATGATCACGATCACCACGTAGGAGACCACGCGGATCGCCGCGATGATCTGGTTCGACATGGCGACGAAGCCGAGCTGGAACGCCTGCTCGGTCTCGGTCAGCGTCTCGGCCAGCGAGTTGCGGAACACGGCATCGACATTGCGCGAGATCGCCGCGGTGTTGTCGGGATTGTCGACGCCCAGCACATAGACCCCGACCTGGTCGGCCTGCCGCGGCGACTTCTTGCGGATGGTCTCGTTCAGGTATTCCCAGTGGAACACCATCTGCTTCGTGATGATGCTTTCGTCGCGGCCGTCCATGATGCCGCGCACCACGAACTCCCAGGTGCCGGGGTAGATGGTGCCCTTGATCGGGATCACGTCGCCGATCCTGAAGCCGAACTGGTCGGCCAGCTGGCGGCCGACCAGCGCCCCTTTGCGGTCGCGCTGGTATTCGGCACGCTGCTGTTCGGGAACGATGAATTCCGGGTAGAGATCGAGATAGTTGTCCGACACTGCGAACTGCGCGAAGAAATTCTTGCGGTCGCGATAGACGCCGCCGAACCAGTTGGAGCGCGCCACCGCGGTCACGCCGTCAACGCCGCGGATGCGGCCCTCGTAGCTGAGCGGCAGCGGGAACACCAGCGAGATCGCATTGCGCGTCACCAGCCGCGCGCTGGACGCGGCCGACGCGCCGGCGTACCACGCATCGATCACGGTCTGCAGCAGCCCGAACGCCAGCACCGCGATCACCAGCCCCAGCACGGTCAGCGCGGTGCGCAGCTTGTGCCGCAGTGCGTTGCGAGTGATCAGCTTGAGCGCGTACATGACGGATCAGGCCACCTCGCCGCGGATCAGCTCGCCCTTATCGAGGTGCACCAGCGAGCCCGCCGCGGCCGCGGCATGGGCATCGTGCGTGACCATGATGATGGTCTTGCCGAGTTCCGCGTTCAGGCGCTGCATCATCGCCAGGATTTCCGCGGCAGAGGTGCGGTCGAGGTCTCCGGTGGGCTCGTCGGCGACGATCAGCGACGGGTCGGTGATCAGCGCCCGCGCGATCGCCACGCGCTGCTGCTGCCCGCCCGACAGCTCGGACGGGTAGTGGCTCATGCGGTCGGCCAGGTTGACCATGTCCAGCACCAGCTCCACGCGCGCGCGCCGTTCCGCGCGCGGCAGGCTGGTCAGCATCAGCGGCAGCTCCACGTTCTCGAACGCGGTCAGCACCGGCATCAGGTTGTAGAACTGGAAGATAAAGCCGACGTTGGCCGCGCGCCAGTCCGCCAGCGCGGCCTCGGGCAGCTGCGTGATATCGAGCCCGCCCACCTGCAGCGTGCCGCTGTCGGGGCGGTCGATGCCGGCGATCAGGTTCAGCAGCGTGCTCTTGCCGGAGCCGGACGGGCCCATCAGCGCGACGAAGTCGCCCTCGCCGATATCGAGCGAGATATCGGTCAGCACGGGCACGGTCTGCATGCCGCGCCGGTAGGACTTGGCGACGTGGCTGATGCGGACCAGCGGCGCGGTGCTCATGCGCTCACCCTCATGTGGTTACTTCAAGGCTTGGCCGGCGTGACGCGGTCGCCGTCGCCGAGTTTGTCGCCGGGGGACAGCACCAGCACGTCGCCGGTCTTGACGCCCTGTACCGCGACCAGCTCGCCGAGCTTGTCGCCGGTCTTGACCTGGGTCTCGTGCGCCTTGCCGTCCCGCACCACGTAGACCACCTGCCGGCCATCGCGCATGACCACCGCGGCGGGCTGCACCGCCACCATCGGCTGGCGGTCGCGCGCCGTGGCCGCGCGCGACAAAAAGGCGATCTTGGCGCTCATGTCCGGCAGCACGCGCGCGTCGCGGTCGACAAAGCGCACCTTGACCAGCACCGTGGCCTTGGAGCGGTCCACCGTCGGCACGATGCGCGACACCTGTCCGGCCAGGCGCACGCCCGGCAACGCATCGAGCAGCAATTCGCACGGCTGGCCGGCGCGGATCCTGGCGATATTGGATTCGGCGACGTCGGCCTCGACCTCCAGCGTCTCCATGTCGGCAATGGTCACGATCGCGCCCTTGGTGTCGGCGGCGGCCGAGAACGGCGTGATGTTGTCGCCGACGTTGGCATGCTTGACCAGTACCACGCCGTCGAACGGCGCGCGCACCACGGTCTGTTCCACCGCCACCTCGGCCGCGCGCGCATTGGCCTGCGCCGACGCGATCGACGCCTGCGAGCTGCTGACCGAGGCCCTGGCCTTGTTGTAGCGCGCAACATCGGCGTCGTACTGGGTGCGCGAGATCGCGTTCGGCCCGATCAGGATCTGCGAGCGGCGCAGGTTGACTTCTGCGTCCTTCAGCTCCGCCTGCTGCAGGGCCAGGTTGGCCTGTGCCACCTTGACCTGCGCCTGCGCCTGGGCGAAGGACGCGGACACGTCCTTGCTTTCCAGCCGCGCGATGACCTCGTCCTTCTTCACGCGCGAGCCTTCCAGCACGCCCAGCCATTCGAGCCGGCCCTGCGCCTTGGATGCGACCGCCGCCTTGCGCTGCGGCACGACATAGCCGGTGGCGTTGAGCAGCGTGAAATTCTGCGTGGGGTAGGCCGAGGTAACCGTTGTGGTCTGCACCGACTTCGGGCCGGCGAGCCTGACAGCGATGCCGAGCACGGCCAGCAGGATCAGCGCGATGACCGCATAGCGCAGCCATCTGCGCCGGGGGCGGACGCGGGCGCCGGTCGCGGCGGTGGCGCTGCGGTCGATTTTCAGCCTGGACAGGTCGTGGTCAGCCAATTGCGCGCTTCCTCCGGCAGGCCTGGCGCGGGCGCGGCCTGCGTTGCCGTGGTGGTGAGGCGGGGGGCTTCCCAGTATAGCGGGGTGCGCGGGGGATTACATGTTGCGGTGTCGTCTACAAATGTGTGCTCCCTCTCCCGCTTGCGGGGTAGGGGAGCAAACAGGTGACGTGCGAGACGTCGGTTTGGCTAGTGATTCGTCTCTACCGCCAGCTTCAGCTTGCCCAGCGCAAACTCCCACTGCCTTCCAATCGCCTCCAGCGAGTGCCGCGCCGCCTCGACCTGCCCGGGCTCGAACATCCACAGCCGCTCGCGCCCGGCCTTGCTGTCGCGCACCAGCCCGGCCTGCGACAACACCTGCAGGTGCTTGGTCACCGCCTGCCGCGTCATCGCGCTGCCGGCGGTCAGCTGCGCGATCGACATCGCGCCGCCCGCGCACAGCGCCGCCACCAGCCGCAGCCGGGTCTCGTCGCCCAGCGCGGCAAAGACCGCGGCCGACTGTTTCAGATCCAGCGCTTCAGGCGCCGGTGACATGCTTGCGGACATTGTTCATCTGTGCGTCCCAGCCGCCGCTGTTGAGGCGGAACGCTTCCATGCGTCGTTCGGGCGGGATCTGGTCGAAGCCAGACTCGACCACCGTCAGCATGGTGCCGCCGTCGACTTCGCGCAGGGTGAATTCCACCAGCGTGCTGGGTTCGCCGGAATAGTCGCGCCCGCGTTCCACCGGAGCGGGGTGCCAGCGCCAGGACAGCAGCCTTTCGGGCTCGATGCGTTCCACCTGCACATCGAATCTCAGGTACTCGTAGCCGGGGTGGGTGATGCTGCCGATGGCGCGCCGGCCGGGCGTGAAGGTGGCGCCGTCGAACTTGACGCCGAACCAGCTGCCGAAGGTATCGGCATCGGCCAGCGCGTGCCACACGCGCGCCACGGGGGCTTCTATCAGGATGCTGCGCTCGATGCGGTCGGTTTCTGAGGGCATGTCCGGTCTCCTGGTTCGGGGGGTTGATATGCAACGGTGTGGTTGCATGTTAGGAGACCGGGGAGGGAAATGCAACCAAAAAGTTGCGAATGGCGATCAGAGATCCAGTACCAGCCGCTGCCCCTTGCACCGCGACACGCACAGCATCATCGTCTTCTGCGCCGTCTTCTCCGCATCGGACAGGTACTGGTCACGATGGTCCGCTTCGCCCTCCAGGATCGCGGTTTCGCACGAGCCGCAGATTCCCTCGCGGCACATGCAATCCACCTGGACGCCGGCTTTCTCGATCGCGCGCAGCAGCGATTCCTCTGCGCCCACCTGCAGCGTCAGCCCGCTCTTTTGCAGCACGGCCTCGAAGGCGCCGCCGGTGGTGTCGACCTCGTTGCGGAACTGCTCGAAGTGGATACGGCCGGCATCCCAGCCGGCGGCGCGCGCGGCGTTGACCACGGCATCGTTCAGCGGGCCGGGGCCGCACACATAGACATGGGTATCGGCGGGCTGCGCGGCGAGCAGCGCGGCGATGTCGAGCATGGTGCCGGTATCGCTCTCGTACAGGTGCAACTGGCCCGGCTGCAGCGTGGCCGGCAGTACGTCGAGGAACGCCGCGGACTGCGCGTTGCGGAAGCAGTAGTGCAGCTCGAACGCGGCGTGGCGCGCCCGCAGCGCCTGGATATGCGTCATGAACGGCGTGATGCCGATGCCGCCGGCGATCAGCAGGTGGCGGCCGGCGCCGTGGTCCAGGCCGAACAGGTTGCCCGGCGCGCCGATGTGCAGTTCATCACCCTCTTGCACCTGCTCATGCATGTAGCGCGAGCCGCCGCGCGAGGCTTCTTCCAGCCGCACTGCGATCTGGTAGTGGGCCGGGTTGTCCAGCGCGCTGGTCAGCGAGTAAGCGTTGCGCAGCCGGCCGCTGTCCATATGGACCACGACGTGGCTGCCGCTGGAGAAAGCGGGCAGCGCGCCGCCGTCGCAGGGTTGCAGGGTGAAGCGCTTGATGCCGGCGGCCAGCGGCTCGACGCGGCCGACGCGTACGCGGAGCGTGTCAGTCATGGCAATACCTCGGAATGCAGGGAATGTCGGGAAGAGAGAGGGCAGGCGAGCCAGGCGCCGCCTGCCTCGCCAGATCAGGAGATCACGGTCAGCCGCGCGGCGATCCACACCACCGCCGCGCCGGCGATCAGCGCCACGTAGGGCAGCTTGCCGGCACGCGCATGCGGCAGTTCCATGTCGCGGCGCATCGACTCGGGGAACTGGCCCTTGTCCTGGACGTAGTGGCGGTAGACGAAGACCGGCACGATCAGCAGCGCGGCGATCAGGCCATTGCGCAGCGTGTTCTCGCCCTGGAAGTTGGCGCCGGCGCCGACAAAAGCCAGGTCGAAGAAGCCGCAGAACGCGCCCAGTGCCAGCAGCCAGTTCTTGCACTTGTACGGGCGGGCCCAGTCCGCGCGGTCCATGCGGTGGATCCAGCCGGCCTGCAGGTTCAGGAACACGAAGATCATGTAGCAGACATTGCTGATCGACAGCACCGCCATGTAGTTCGACATCAGCAGCAGGAACAGGTTGAACAGCAGGTCCGTCCACATCGCGCGCGTCGGGGAGCCGTGCTCGTTGACGTGCGAAAGGTAGCGCGGCAGCCAGCCGTCGAGCGAGGCCTGGTACAGCGTGCGCGACGAACCCATCATCGAGGTCATCACGATCAGCAGGATCGCCAGCACCAGCATCACCACGATCACGTTGAACACCACCGCGCCGCCGCCGACGAACTTGGCCATTGCCGCGCCCACGCCGGAGCCGTCGACGATGTCGGGCGCCAGCATGCCCTGCAGCCCGAGCGAGCCCTGGAAGGCGATCGGCACCGCGATGAACATGAACAGGCACAGCACGCCGGACCAGAAGATCGCCTTGAAGGTGTCCTTCTGCGGGTCCTTGAACTCGCGGGTGTAGCAGACCGCGGTCTCGAAGCCGAAGGTCGACCAGCAGGCCAGGAACATCGCGCCCATCGCCGTGCTGATGCCGGCCGCGTTCCAGCCGCCCAGCACCGCGGCGCCGGT
This sequence comes from Cupriavidus sp. a3, assembly GCF_051015765.1. Classification (NCBI taxonomy): domain Bacteria; kingdom Pseudomonadati; phylum Pseudomonadota; class Betaproteobacteria; order Burkholderiales; family Burkholderiaceae; genus Cupriavidus; species Cupriavidus sp. a3. The sequence continues at coordinate 356,178 of NZ_CP170644.1, forward strand.
GGCGTCATGCGTCAGCGGCAGCAGCGGCAGGAAGTTGGTCGAGGGCATGTCGCCGGTGAACAGCGGCACCAGCGCGATCACCACCAGCGGCGTCAGCGAAGCGATGCCCAGGATGCGCTGCGTGGTAGCCGCGGCCGAGGCGCCGCTGTGCTGCAGCTTGAAGGTGATCAGCAGGAATGCCGTCGCCAGCAGGAAGGTGGAGTTCACCCGCAGCGTCAGGCCTTTGCTGACGAAGCCCAGGTCGACCAGCGTCAGCTGCCACGTGTTGATGACCGAATCGGGCGGGAACAGCGCGCTCAGCATGTAGCCGGCGGCCAGGCTGGTGCCCAGCGCCAGCATCGGCGACCACGCCACCCAGTTGCACCACACCGAGACCGGCGCGACGAACTTGCTGTAGCGCACCCAGCCGAGCGCGCCGTACACCGAGGCGCCGCCCGACTTGTGCGGATACAGGCCCGAGATCTCGGCGTAGACGAAGCACTGCGCAAAGCCGATCAGGATGGCCAGGATCCAGATCACCCACGCCGGGTTGCCGATGGTGGCGGACACGCCGCCGATGGTGAAGAGCACGCCGGCGGGCACGCCGCTGGTGACCCAGAAGGCGTCCTTCCAGGTCAGGGTGCGCTGCAGTTCATGGGATTGGGTTGGCTGGGTCTGTTGCTGCGCAGGGGCGAGCGGCGCCTGCGCGCCGATCGACAGCACGTCTTTTTGCGAATACACGAAATGTCTCCTTGCTTCCCGGTGCCGTTTGTCTGGAGCGCTAGCTCCGTCACGGTCTGCCGTCTGCGGTGGGTAGGTACTTGGGTACTGCCTGCCGGTCGTTACGACGGTCGGGAATCTGTGGCGGGAATTTTGGGGGCGTTTCTCATCCTTGTCTCCTGTTGTCATCCCGGGGTTGCCGCGATCCCCGAATGCAGGTCTCGCGACTTCCGGTGTCTTATCAATTCACCAAAAGTAAATTACAGCACTAATGGTGTTTCGAATGAGTATAGGAACGGCGCTGTGCCATGGCAACGGAAGTTTTGTATCGCGTTGCAATCGGCACCGGCCGCGCCGTGGGTTACTGCTGCACGGGCTGCCCCGGACGCGGGCCACCCAACGTTTCAACCACCGCGCGCCCGGTCCGCCGGTTGCGCCACCATCCCAACAGCGTCAGCCCCAGCCAGAAGCACTGGGTCAGGAACGAGGCCAGGTTGAAGGCGCCGGTCAGCGAGATCAGGATGCAGCTCGGCCCGATCACGTTGAGGACGACCGCCAGCCGGCCGGTCGGGGATTTGTGCAGGACCTGCACGGCAAAGTGCGCGGCGACGTAGGCGGCTACGCCGACAAGTCCGGTCGCATCGGTAAGACCCAGGGAGGCCATGGTGGTGTGCTTCGTAAGGCAGTGGTACAGCGGTTGGTGAATGCCGTCAGAACGTCTTGGTCAGCGAGACCAGGAACGTGCTTTTCAGCGGGTTGGACACCGCCGGGTTGCCGGAGGAATCCAGCGCGCCGGTGGTGTAGTTGTCGTAGACGTTGGTGCGGCCCCAGCCGCGGGTGTAGGCGCCCGTCAGGGTCCAGCCGCCTTCGAACGCCTTGGAAACCGCGACGCGCACGTCGCGGAAGCTGTAGGCGGCAAAATTGCGCACGCGCTCCTGACCGTAGTGCAGCAGTAGCGAAACGCCGTGGCCGAGGTCGAAGGTGCCGTTGATGTCGAGGTAGCCCGAGCCGCGGCTGTGCAGGTTGTTGCCGGTCAACAGCGAGGCGCTGTTATAGCCGAAGTAGTCGGGCGTATAGGTCAGCCAGTACTTGACGTTGAACCACTTGTAGGTCAGCGAGGCGACTGCCTCGCCATAGTTGTATCTGGTCTGTGCGTACTGCAGTTTCGCGCCCGGATACAGGTAGTAGTAAACCTGTCCGGCGTAGACGAAGTCGCCGACTGTGCCGGTGTAGCCGGCATACAAGTCCCATTCGACCGTGCCGCCCTCGATGAACTTGTCGCTGATGCTCGACATCCAGGTGCCCGCGGAAAAGCCGCTCGGATGGGCGTAGTCGATGCCGCCCTGTACGGCAGGCTTGCCCCAGGTCTGGCGGAAGCCGCGCGAGACGTACTGCGAGGTCAGCGTCATGTTGGCGCTCCACGGCGACGCTACCGCAGCGGCTTCTGCCGGCGGCACGGTCGCGGTGACCTGCGGCACCGGCGCGACCGCCAGCGTGGTGTCGCCGTCGGCTTGAGCCAGCGCCGGCAGCGCCTGGCACAGCAACAGGGGCAGGGCGCCTTGCAGGGCCCGTCTTGCGGGAAAGCATTTGCGCAGCATGGAAGTTGTCTCCTCCTTGCAGCCGGTCTGGGTTTGTTGATGGGTCGCCGGCTTTTGGTGGTGTGGGAGGCGCGACGCGTCCGACCGGGCGCACGCTGCCCACCGGGACCTTGGTCCCGGCAGCACATGTGCCGCAGTCTGGGGTTCGGGCGGTAGGCCCGCGAGTCGCGCCGCTCGGGTCAGGCAGGCATCGGCACGGGGACGCGCGCGGTGGGTGGCTGCGCTCGCTCCGCACTCGCCTGCCTGCGCGCCGGCGCCGCCTTGTAGTAAGGCGCCGTCGAGCGCTGCAGCGGGGCGCGACCGCGGATCACGTCGGCCAGCTTCTCGGCCATCATGATCGTGGGCGCGTTCAGGTTGCCGGTGACGATCCTCGGCATGATCGAGGCATCGACCACGCGCAGGCCAGACAGGCCATGCACGCGGCCCTGGTTGTCGACCACGGCCATCGGGTCGGACGCGTCGCCCATCTTGCACGTGCACGACGGGTGCAGGGCGGTCTCGGCATGCTCGCGTACGAAGGCATCGATCTCGGCATCGCTCTGTATCATCATGCCGGGCTTGATCTCGCGGCCGCGGAACTGGCCCATCGCCTGCTGGCCGATGATCTCGCGCGTCAGGCGCACCGCGGCGCGGAACTCGCGCCAGTCCACGTCATGCGCCATGTAGTTGAACAGCAGGCGCGGCTTGACGCGCGGGTCGCGGCTGGCCAGCTTGACGAAGCCGGTGCTGGGCGAGCGCATCGAGCCCACATGGCACTGGAAGCCGTGCGACTGCACCGGGTTGCTGCCGTCGTAGTTCATCGCCAGCGGGATGAAGTGGTACTGCAGGTTGGGCCACGCAAACTCGTCGCTGCTGCGGATAAAGCCGCCCGCTTCGAAGTGGTTCGACGACGCGATGCCCGTGCCGCGCAGGTACCACTCGATGCCGATGGCCGGCTTGTTCCACCACTTCAGCGCGGGGTACAGCGACACGGGCTTAATGCATTCGTACTGCAGGTACATCTCCAGGTGGTCCTGCAGGTTTTCGCCGACGCCTTTCAGGTCCGCGACGGGATCGATGCCGAACGCGCGCAGCTCATCGGCATTGCCCACGCCGGAGCGCAGCAGCAGTTGCGGCGAGGCCACCGCGCCATTGCTGACGATCACTTCGCGGCGCGCGCGCGCTTCACGCACGTGATCGCCCTGGATGTATGACACGCCGATGGCGCGCTGCCCGGAGAACAGGACGCGGTCCGCGAGCGCACGGGTGTGCACGGTCAGGTTGGGCCGGTCCTTCGCCTGGTCGAGGTAGGCCAGCGACGTGCTGCAGCGGCGGCCGCGCGCGGTGGTGGTGCGGTCCATCGGACCGAAGCCTTCCTGCCTGTAGCCGTTCAGGTCGTCGGTCTTGCCATAGCCAGCCTGCTCGCCGGCCTTGATAAAGGCGTCGAACAGCGGGCTGATGTTCGCCTTCGGGGTGGTCACATGCAGCGGGCCGTTGCCGCCGTGGTAGTCGTTGGCGCCCTTGTCGTAGGTCTCGGCCTTGCGGAAGTAGGGCAGGCAGTCGGCGTAGCTCCAGTCCTCCAGCGACCGGTTCTCCGCCCAGCCGTCATAGTCCATCGCGTTGCCGCGGATATAGACCATGCCGTTGATCAGCGACGACCCGCCCAGTCCCTTGCCGCGGCCCTGCGTCATGCGGCGGTTGTTCATGTGCGGCTCGGGCTCGGTCACATAGGCCCAGTTATAGGTGGTGCCCTGCAGCGGATACGCCAGCGCCGCAGGCATCTGCGTGCGCCAGTCCAGGCGCCAGTCTGGGCCGCCGGCTTCCAGCAGCAGCACCGAGACACCGGCGTCCTCGGTCAGCCGCGCCGCCAGCACGCAGCCCGCGGAACCTGCGCCGACGATGATGTAGTCGTACTCTTGGATTGCCTGCATGGTGCAATCTCCTTGTGTGCTTGACGCCGTGCGTGGCAGCCCGGGGACGGTACCGCCGCGCACGCGATTGCGAAGTCAGCTGCGCTCAGGCGCCAAACCAGCCCATCGCCTTGGGGGCCAGGTTGATATAGCTGTGCTTGAGCTCGGTGTACTCGTCCAGGCCGATGCGGGCCAGCTCGCGGCCGATGCCGCTCGCCTTGTAGCCGCCCCACGGCGCTTCCGGGAAGTACGGGTGGTAGTCGTTGACCCACACCGTGCCGAAGCGCAGCGCGCGCGACATGCGGTTGGCCTTGTCCAGGTCGCGGGTCCAGACCGCGGCGGCCAGGCCGTACGGCGTGTCGTTGGCGGCACGCAGTGCTTCTTCTTCGGAGCGGAAACGCTCGGCCGTGATCACCGGCCCAAAAATCTCCTCCTTCGCAATCTTCATGTCTGCCGTCACGTCGGCCAGCAGCGTCGGCTCCAGCCAGTAGCCCTTCTTGTACACGTCGCCGGCCGGCCGCTTGCCGCCGTGGACCAGGCGCGCGCCTTCCGCAATGCCGGCCTGCACCATGCCAAGGATCTTCTCGTGCTGTTGCGCCGACTGCACCGGGCCCATTTGCGTTTCGCCATGAAAGCCGTTGCCGATCACGATGCGCGGCAGGCGTTCGGCCAGCCGGCTGATGAATGCATCATAGATGCTGTCCTCGATCATCAGGCGCGAGCCGGCGGAGCAGACCTGGCCGGCGTGGAAGAACGCGGCGTTGAGCGCGTAGTCCACCGCGGCATCCAGGTCGGCATCGGCAAAGACGATGTTGGGGTTCTTGCCGCCCAGCTCCAGACCGATGCGCTTGAAGTTGCCGGTGGCGGCCTTCATGATGCTCTCGCCGGCAAAGGCGCCGCCGGTGAAGGACACCAGGTCCACATCCAGGCTCTCGGCCAGTTCGGCCCCGACTTCGGCGCCGCCGGTCACCAGGTTGAACACGCCTGGCGGCAGGTCCAGCTCGGCCACCAGCTGCGTGAAGTGGTGCGTGGTCAGCGGCGTCAGGTTGCTGGGCTTGATCACCACGGTGTTGCCCGCACCCAGCGCCGGCGCGATCTTCCATGCGGCCTGCAGCAGCGGGTAGTTCCACGGCGTGATCAGGCCGCACACGCCGACCGGCTCGCGCAGCGTGCGGCTGATGACGTGGTGCGGCGCTTCGTTGACGGCGCCCGATTCCGACGCCACCAGCCCGGCAAAGTAGCGGAAGGTGGCGGCGATATCGCCCATGTCGGTGCGGCTCTCGGCCAGCGTCTTGCCGGTGTTGAGCGACTCCAGGTGGGCGAGCTTCTCGGCATCGCGGTCGATCAATCCGGCGATCTTGTTCAGCAGTCTGGCGCGGTCACGGATCGTCGTCTGGCGCCACGGGCCGTCGAAGGCCTTGCGCGCAGCTGCGATGGCCAGGCGCGCGTCGGCGCGGGTGGCTTCGGCGGCCTGGGCGATCACGGATTCGTCGGCCGGGCTCACGATGGCGCGCGTGCCGTGGTCGACGGGCGACTGCCACTGGCCGTCGATATAGAGCTGGGTCTGGATCATTGCTGCGGTTCCTCGTTATCTTGTTGGTTCAGGCGGCCAGCGCGTCGAGCACCATCTGCTGGAAGTGCTGCACGCCGTGCTCGCCGATGGCGGAGGTCTTGTCGTCGGTGACCAGCAGCGGACCTTGCCCGTTGCGGTAGCCGCGCGACTTCAGGCCGCGCTGCACCGATTCGACGATGCTGAGGTCTTCCGGCTTGAGCACGTTCTTGTAGTACTCGATCAGCTGTTCCTGCTCGGCCGTGGGCGTGCTGTCGCGGAAGTAGAACTCGAAGTGCTGGATGGTGGTGTCGGCATCCACCGGGAACATGTAGAACACGCCATAGTTGCCGTCGCCCGGCAGCACGTTCAGCGTGACGTTGGGCCACAGCCAGTACGCGGCGAAGTCGGTATTGGGCGCATCGCTGTCATACGTGAAGGCGTCGCTGCCGGAGCGGGTCTGTCCGACCTGGCTGGTGTAGAGGCCGCGCACTTCGTGCTTGTAGGTCTCCATCCTGATCGACTCGACCAGCGCCGGGTGCGCGGTCTGGCAGTGCAGGCACTCCAGGTAGTTGTCGACCACCACCTTCCAGTTGGCCTTCATTTCGTAGGTGAGCTTGTGCGCCGGTACCAGCTTGTCGACGTCAGGGCAGCGCGCGCGGATCTCGTCGTTCAGGCCGGCGGCCAGTTCCGACAGCGGCTTCGCATCCATGTCCAGGTTGACGAAAATCAGGCCGCAGAACTCTTCCACGCGCACCGGCGTCAGCCCGGCGTTGTCCTTGCAGAAGCCCGGCACGTTTTCGGCGTTGCGCACATGGATCAGCTTGCCGTCCAGGCCGAACGACCACGCGTGGTACGGGCAGGTGATCACGTTCTTTGCCTTGCCGGCGCCATCGGCGAACAGCTCGTGCGCGCGGTGCGGGCACACGTTGTAGAACGCGCGCAGCACGCCGTCGCGGCCGCGCACCACGAACACGTTCTCGCCCGCCACCTTGGCGGTGGCGTACTGGTTGTTCTCGGCGACCTGGCTCTTGTGCATCACGCAGACCCAGCTGCGCGCGAAGATCGTCTTCTTTTCGTGCTCGAAGATCTCCGGCGAGGTGTAGTAGTGGGCCGGCAGCGTGTAGGCCAGCGGGGTGGTGCTGCAGGCGGCGGCGGTGGTCTCTTGCATGGGGGTGTCTCCTCGTTTGTCTCGGTCTGTGCGGTGACTTGTCGATTCACTGAAAGTAAATTAAATTACCACCAGTGATGTGGAATGAAGTCTAGTGACGAGAGCGGGAGCGGCGCAATATGGTAAAAGCGATCGATAACACATACACAATTGATCCAAGCTATCAAGTCACGCGATTTACCCCGATGGTGTAAGGTTCGAGTTACTCAATTCACCATCGGTTGAAAAAAAGTAGAGGGGATGCCATGACCGAAGACACTTTTGCCACCCGCCTGAAAGGCGTGCTGGAGGGCAAAAGGATCATGCTCAAGCAGGTGGCCGAGGCCCTGTCGGTCTCGCCATCGGCGGTACACAAGTGGACCCGCGGCGGCGAGATCGAATATGAGCGCCTGCTGGCGCTGGCGCGCTTCCTGGGCGTGAACTGGCTGTGGCTGCGATATGGCGAGCAGGCCATCGCCGACCTGGAGGCAAGCAGCGCGTCCGATCCGCACATCAAGGAACTGCGCCAGAAGCACCTGGCCGAGATCATGGAAAGCGAGGCGCGTATGAAGTTCGCGCAGGAGGTCTCGGGCATCGTCACGTGGGAATGGAACGTGCTGACCGACGGCCTGACGTACTCATCCAACGACGTCACGCTGTTCGGCCGGCATATCCGCAACATGGACGACTTCTGGGCCTGCGTGCATCCGGCCGACGTGGCGCGGCTCAAGGAAGTGCTGGCGCGCACGCTGGGCGCGCAGGAAATGCACGAGTGGGAATTCCGCGTGGTGCACGAGGGCACCACGCGCTGGATCTCGTCGCGGGCCACGCTGGTGCGCGATTTCGACCAGCGCCCGGTGAAGATGATCGGCGTCAGCCTGGACATCACCGAACGCCGCCGCGCCGAGGCCGCGCTGCGCCAGAACGAGGCGCTGCTGGCCAAGGCGCAGGAGATCGCGCACCTGGGCGGCTGGTACTGGAACATCCAGACCGACGACTGCGCCTGGACCGACGAGGCCTATCGCATCTTCGGGTGGGCGCCGCAGGCGTTCAAGGTGACGATGGACCGCTACCTGGCCTCGATCGTCGAGGAGGATCGCCCGCGCGTGCAGGCCGCCATCCGCGCGGCCACCGTCGACAAGGCGCCGTACCGCGTGGACTACCGCATCACGCTGCCCGACGGCAGCCTCCGCGACATCCACGAGGAAGGCGAGGTCACGCTGGACGAGCACGGCAATGCGCTGACCATGGTGGGCGCGTCGCAGGACGTGACCGAGCAGAAGCGCGTCAAGGCCGCGTTGGTGGAGGCGTTGGCAGAGGGGGAGGGTGGCACGGAGGGGCCGAAAGCGGCGAAGAGCAGGCGTTGAGGGGCATCCGTCAGGTGCGACGCTACGCGCTGTGGTGAAACAATCGTTTCGCACCGGGTGGCTTTCGGGTGATGCCGGCGTACTTTTCGGTGAAAACGTCTTGATTGCATGGGAAATCGTAAATGCAACAAATGTTGCGCAAATCCCCGCCAAGTCCTTATACTGTTTCGCACCGCGCCACGATGCGTGTCGCCCGTGCCGCGCAGCCGTAGCGTCCGGCCATTGCCACCACCACGCCATCATGACCCACGTATTCCATCGCAATCCGCGTCAGAAACTGCCCGTCGCCGTTGCCGGGCAGGGGATCGAACTGATCGACAGCGAAGGCAAGCGCTACCTCGATGCCTCCGGCGGCGCCGCCGTATCGTGCCTCGGGCACGCGCACCCGCGTGTGATCGAGGCGATCAAGTCGCAGCTCGACACCATTGCCTACGCGCATACCTCGTTCTTCACCACCGAGGTGTCGGAAACGCTGGCCGAAACGCTGGCGCACGCCGCGCCCGGAGATCTCGACCATGTGTATTTCGTCTCGGGCGGCTCCGAAGCCGTGGAATCGGCGCTGAAGCTGGCGCGCCAGTATTTCGTCGAGGTGGGCCAACCGGGCCGCCGCCATTTCATCGCGCGCCGTCAGAGCTACCACGGCAACACGCTCGGCGCGCTGGCGATCGGCGGCAATGCCTGGCGGCGCGAGCCGTTCTTGCCGCTGCTGGTGCCGGCGCATCACGTCTCGCCGTGCTACGCCTATCGCGACCAGCAGGCTGGCGAGACCGACGCGCAGTACGCACAGCGGCTCGCCGACGAGCTCGAAGCGAAGATCCTGGAACTGGGGCCGGACACCGTCGCCGCTTTCGTCGCCGAGACGGTGGTCGGCGCCACCGCCGGCGCGGTGCCGCCGGTGGGCGACTACCTGAAGCGCATCCGCGCCGTGTGCGACAAGTACGGCGTGCTGCTGATCCTGGACGAAGTGATGTCCGGCATGGGCCGCACCGGCCACCTGTTCGCGTGCGAAGAGGATGGCGTGGTGCCGGATATCGTCACCATTGCCAAGGGCCTCGGGGCCGGCTACCAGCCGATCGGGGCGATGCTGTCGACGCGCCGCATCTATGACGCCATCGTCGGCGGCAGCGGCTTCTTCCAGCACGGCCATACCTACATCGGGCATGCCACTGCCTGTGCAGCGGCGCTGGCGGTGCAGCGCACGATTGCCGAAGACAGGCTGCTGGCCAATGTGCTGGCCCGCGGCGAGCAATTGCGCGCGCGGCTGCGCGAAGCACTGGGCGACCATCCCAACCTGGGCGACGTGCGCGGACGCGGGCTATTTGTCGGCGTGGAGTTTGTCGCGGACCGCGACAGCAAGGCGACGCTCGATCCCGCGCTGAAGACGCATGCGCGACTCAAGTCTGCGGCGATGCAGAACGGGTTGCTGGTCTATCCGATGGGTGGCACGGTGGACGGCGTGCGTGGCGACCACGTGTTGTTTGCGCCGCCGTTTATCAGTACGGAGCAGGATATCGACAATATCGTGGGGCGCTTTGCAGCGGCGGTGCGGGCTGTGCTGCCGGCGGGGGTGGTTGCTGCAGTGTAGGGCGTGGGCGCGCGAGCGCTGCCTCGCCATCAAGTGCGGTGGTGCGCCGGCGCGCTAATACGCAAGCCTCCACCGCTGGCGAAGGCTCCCCTCTCCCGCGAAGTGGGAGAGGGGAGCAAACCATCGGTAGGGATGCGTTGTCGCAGCCCCGCTCAAGCCTCCAGCTTGAACTCCCCCACCACCTGCTGCAACTCCGTAGCCTGCCCCGCCAGCGCACTCGAAGCACTGGCCGCCTGCTCCACCAGTGCGGCGTTCTGCTGCGTCACGCTGTCCATCTGCGCCACCGCTTCATTCACCTGCGCGATCCCCGCGCTCTGCTGTTCCGACGCCACGGTGATCTCGCCCAGCAGCGCCGTGACGCGGCTGACTGACTGCACGATTTCATGCATGGTCTCGCCCGCCTGCCCGACCAGCGCCGAGCCGCTGTCCACCTGCTGCACCGAGGCGTCGATCAGCTGCTTGATCTCCTTGGCCGCCGCGGCGCTGCGTTGCGCCAGCGTGCGCACCTCGCCCGCCACCACGGCGAAGCCGCGGCCCTGCTCGCCGGCGCGCGCGGCTTCCACCGCGGCGTTTAGCGCGAGGATGTTGGTCTGGAAGGCAATGCCTTCGATCACTTCGATGATGTCGGTGACCTTGCGCGAACTGGCGCTGATCGCCGACATGGTCTGGACCACGTGGCCGACCACCTCGCCGCCGCGCTCGGCGATGCCGGATGCGGCTTCCGCGAGGCCGTTGGCCGCGCGTGCGCGTTCGGTGTTCTGGCGCACCATCGCCGTCAGCTCGCCCATGCTGGCCGCGGTCTGCTGCAGCGAGGCGGCCTGTTCCTCGGTGCGCTGCGACAGGTCGGTATTGCCGGCGGCGATCTGGTGCGAGGCCGCGCCGATGGAATCGGTGGCGGCCTTGATGCGCGTCACCAGGTCGGTGAGCATGTCTTCCATCTCGCCCAGCCCGCCCAGCAGCCGGCCGAATTCGCCGCCGCGCTCGGTCTCGAAGTCCTGGCTCAGGTCGCCGGCGGCCACTGTCTCGGCGATGTAGACCGCTTCGGCCAGCGGCGCCTCGATGCTGCGCGCCAGGGCCCAGGTGGCCGCCACCGCCACGCCCAATCCGGCCACGCCAAGCGCCACCAGCAGGTTGCGCGCGTTGCCGTCGGCGGCGCCCTGCATGCGCGGCAGTGCGATCGCGATGCCGACCGCCGCCAGTGCCCACATGGCGCCGAACGCCGCGCCGAGCTTCATCCGTATTCCCAGGTTCTGCATGTCTCCTCCGTTCCCCCGCTGTCCAAGTCGGCTGTCATGGCGCCTCGCCGGTGCCGGTTCGCCGGCACGCACGCTTGACGCCTCAACCTACTGTTATCGACGGCGGAAGGCGGGGCTTTAGGGAATTTTTTGCGGACGGGGGCCAAAGGCACCGCCGGGCGGCACGGCTCACCCTTCGCGGTAGCAGAACGTCTCGAACGACGACGCCAGCGCCGCGCGCCCCGGCGCGCTCAACGATGCGCCAGGCACCGCCACCGTGCCCGTCCGGCAGGCCTGCACGGCATAGTGGCGCACGCCATGCGCGGCCAGCGAGCGTGCCAGCGCCAGCAAGCGCGGCTCGCTGAGGCAGGCGGGATCCCACGTTGTCCGGCATTCGAACGGGACGCCGGCGCCGATCAGCAGCGCCAGGCTGGCCTGCACGCGCGCCAGGCCGCCGGGCCGTCCAACCAGCGCATCGTGGCCGGCGGCGTCCGCCTTGATATCCAGCCCGACCCAGTCCAGCAGTGGCAACAGTGCGGCGAGACGGCGCGGGTAGATGCCGGCGGTATGTAGCCCCACCTTGAAACCGAGCGCGCGCACCGCCGCGGCCAGGTCCGGCAGGCGCGCTTCGCTGAGCGGCTCGCCGCCGGAAAACACTACGCCGTCGAGCAGCCCGGCGCGGGTCTTCAGCCAGTCCAGCACTGCAGGCCAGGCATAGGCCGCATGGCGCCGCTGCAGGTGGGCGTTGTGGCAATAGCCGCAGCGCCACGGGCAGCCGGCGATAAACAGCACCGCCGCCAGCTGGCCGGGCCAGTCCACGCTGGAGAATGGCACCAGGCCGGCGAGCGCCGGCCCGCCCCGCAATGACGCGGTGGCCGCCGGCGCGGGCACCGGTATGGCCGTGAGGCAGGGGCTGTCAGCGACAGGCGCTTTCGGTGAAGAAAAGCCGCTCATTGAACTCCCCCTGCTTGCCGGTGTTGAAGGACGTCACGGGCCGGTGATAGCCCATCACCCGGGTCCAGACCTCGCAGCGGGTACGCAGGGCGGGATCGAGGGCCGGCGTGGCTGGCTGGCGCGATTCGGTATTCATGAGAGCTCCTCTTCAGGTTGGGTTTGCGGCGCGCTCGCCGCGGCTGGGGCGCGTGCCAGCAACTCGGCATCGCACCGGGGACAGAACTCGTGGCGCCCGCTCAGGTAGCCGTGCTTCGGGCAGATCGAGAACGTGGGCGTGACGGTGAGGTACGGCACGCGGAAGCGCGACAGCGCGCGCCGGACCAGCGCCTTGCAGGCCTGTGCGCCGGACAGGGCTTCGTTCATGTACAGGTGCAGCACGGTGCCGCCGGTGTACTTGCCTTGCAGCGCCTCCTGCATCGACAGCGCGGTGAACGGATCGTCGGTATAGCCGGCCGGCAACTGGCTGGAATTGGTGTAGTAGGGCTGCTCGGCGGTGCCGGCCTGCAGGATGTCGGGCCAGCGCTTGCGGTCTTCACGCGCAAAGCGGTAGGTGGTGCCTTCGGCCGGCGTTGCCTCCAGGTTGTAAAGGTGGCCGGTCGCCTCCTGGAACTCGCCGATGCGCGCGCGCACATGATCGAGCAGCCGCAATGCCATGGCATGCCCGCCCGGCGTCGTGATGTCGTCGGCGTCGCCGGAGAAATTCCGGATCATTTCGTTGATGCCGTTGACGCCGAGCGTGCTGAAGTGGTTGCGCAGCGTGCCGAGGTAGCGGCGCGTATAGGGATACAGCCCCGCGTCGATGTAGTGCTGCACCACGCGGCGCTTGTCTTCGAGCACGTCTCGGCCCAGCGCCAGCAGGCGGTCCAGTGCTGCCGTCAGCCCGGCCTCGTCGCCCGCGTGCAGGTAGCCCAGGCGCGCGCAGTTGACGGTGACCACGCCGACCGAGCCGGTCTGCTCGGCCGAGCCGAACAGGCCGTTGCCGCGCTTGAGCAGTTCGCGCAGGTCCAGCTGCAGGCGGCAGCACATGGAGCGGACCATGTGCGGCTCCAGGTCGGAATTGATGAAATTCTGGAAGTAGGGCAGCCCGTAGCGCGCCGTCATCTCGAACAGCGGCTCGGCATTGGCATGGTCCCAATCGAAGTCCGGCGTGATGTTGTAGGTGGGGATCGGGAAAGTGAAGGCGCGCCCGCGCGCATCGCCCTGCATCATCACCTCGATGTAGGCGCGGTTGATCATGTCCATCTCCGGCTGCAGGTCGCCGTAGGTGAACGGCATTTCCTCGCCGGCGATATACGGCACCTGGCCGGCCAGGTCCTGCGGGCAGGTCCAGTCGAAGGTGAGGTTGGTGAACGGCGTCTGCGTGCCCCAGCGGCTTGGCACGTTCAGGTTGAATACAAGCTCCTGCATCGCCTGGCGTACCGCGCGGTAGTCCATGCGGTCGTGCCGCACGAACGGCGCCATGTAGGTATCGAAGCTGGAAAATGCCTGCGCGCCGGCCCACTCGTTCTGCAGCGTGCCGAGGAAGTTGACGATCTGGCCGACGGCGGCCGACATATGCCTGGGCGGGTTGGCCTCGACCTTGCCCGGCACGCCGTTGAAGCCTTCCGCCAGCAACTGGCGCAGCGACCAGCCGGCGCAGTAGCCGGACAGCATGTCGAGGTCATGGATATGCAGGTCGCCGTCGCGGTGCGCCTGCCCGGATTCAGGGCTGAAGATTTGCGACAGCCAGTAGTTGGCCGTGACCTTGCCGGCGACGTTGAGGATCAGTCCGCCCAGGCTATAGCCCTGGTTGGCGTTGGCGCGCACGCGCCAGTCGCGCTGGGCCAGGTATTCCTCCATGGCGCTGGCCACGTCGACCTGGCCGCCGGGCTGGGCCGGCGGCAGCGTGCCGGCTTGCTGTGCGTCGCGCATGTTTACCCCTTTATGTAGTGTGTGACGCACAGGTTAGCACTACATATAGTGGTCATGAGCTGCCGGAGTCATGTGTTCTGCGTCTAGGTTGACGGCTGTCAACCGACATAACCGGCGCCTGGCTGGCTGGGGCAGCGCTTGCGCGCGCGCAAAGCCATATTTCCGGGCGGGGCATTCCCGCTGCGGTGCAACGCACGTCTCCCAAAACGCAAACCGGCCCCGAAGGGCCGGCAGGCAGTTCACGCGCGAGGCGTGGTGAGGGGTCAGGCGGCCTGCTTCAGTTCCGCCAGCGCGCGCCGGCCTGCCACCAGTTGTTGCGCCACTTCAGCGACGCGCGCACCGAGGTGCTCGGCGGTGCGCAGGTCCGCCAGCGGCGGCACCACGTCGGCGCTTTCATCGGCGTTGGACTGCGCGGCGGCGCCGAGGAAGAAGCCATGGCGGTTCAGCGAGTCCTCGGTCGACTTGGAGTTGTTGTGGCCCGGGGGCAGGCCCAGGTTGACCCAGTGCATGCCGTGCTGTGCCGCGAAAATGGCGATCTGCTGCAGCGTTGCCAGCTTGTCGCCCGAACGCGAGGCGGCGTTGGTGAAGCCGGCCGCGACCTTGTTGGCCCACTTGCCGCCCTTGGCGAAGACGTTGCGCGAGGTGGCGTCCATGAAGCCCTTGAACTGCGCCGAGGCGCTGCCCATGTAGGTCGGCGCACCGAAGATGATGGCGTCGACCTGCTCCAGCGTGTCCCAGTGCTGGTCGATGTCTTCCACCGGAATCAGCAGGCTTTCGGCACCCGCCACGCTGCCGGCGCCGCGGGCGACGGCCTGGGCCTGCTTGGCGGTGTGGCCGTAGCCGCTGTGGTAGACGATGGCGACGCGGGTAGGTTGGGTATGCATGGTGTCTAGTCCCTTGATTTTAAAAATCTGAATGACCGTTTGCTGCGCTGCGCTGTGGCGTGTCTGCCTTTTAGTATCGCGCGTTGTGTCGGCCGGTGAAGAGAGTTTAGGCACGCGGTTACCCCTGCGTGAGGCCATTCATTAAACAAATTATTGAAATATTTTGAAGTTTCGATCGTGCCGCGCTGGACGATCGTCCACGCAGCGCTATCCCGGGTTTTCCCCGCAGCGGCGGCCATGGAAAAGCGCCCCGGGACGCGATAAAGTTGCGGCACCACCACTTGTGGCCCACGCCCCCGACCATCATGAGACCAGGCGGCACGCAGCCTTCGTCGGTCTTGCATCAGCGCCGTCCCTGCCTCCGCGTGCTGGTGCCCAGGGCATTGGCGCTGGCAGCCTTGCTGCTCACATGCGCCGGCGTGCGCGCCGCAGATCCGCCGGACAGCGCGGTGGCCGCCGCCACCGGCGAAACCCTCTCCGACATCGTGGTCACCGCCACCCGCAGCGAGCAGCGCCGCTTCGACGCGCCCGCCGCGGTAGACAGCGTGCCGGTCGATCCGCTGCGCAGCGCCACGCCGCTGGTCAATCTGTCCGAAGTGCTGGCGGGTGTGCCGGGCGTGGCCGTGCGCGACCGGCAGAACTATTCGCAGGACCTGCAACTGGCGGTGCGCGGCTTCGGCACGCGTTCCACATTCGGCGTGCGCGGCGTTCGGCTCTATGTCGACGGCATCCCCGCGACCATGCCGGACGGGCAGGGCCAGGCCTCCACCGCCGACCTGCCCAACGCCGGCCGGGTCGAGGTGCTGCGCGGCCCGTTTGCGCAGATGTACGGCAATGCCTCGGGCGGCGTGGTGCAGGTGTTTACGCCCGACCCGCCCAAGGACGGCTTTACCGCGCGCGCGTCGACCGGCTTCGGCTCGGACGGCCAGTGGCAGGCCGGGGTGGCGCTGGCCGGCGGCAACGAGCGCCTGGGCGGCTCGCTCGATGCCTGGACCTACCAGACCGACGGCTACCGCGACCATTCGGCGGCGCGCCGCTACCAGCTCAATGCACGCGTGGTGGCGCAGCCGGCCAGCGGCACGCGCGTGACCGGCCAGTTCAACTACTTCAACCAGCCGCTGGCGCAGGATCCGCTCGGGCTGACGCGCGCGCAGGCCGATGCCAACCCGCGCCAGGCGGTGCCGGCGGCGACCCAGTTTGACACCGGCAAGAACGTCGAGCAGGCGCAGGCGGGCGTGGTGGCGGAGCACCAGCTGACCGACCTCGACAGCCTCTCCGGGCGTCTCTACGGCGGCACCCGCAACCTGTACCAGCGGCTCGGCTTCAGCGGCGCCGCGCCGACGTCGTCTGGCGGCATCGTCGACCTGGATCGCATCTTTGGCGGCGGTGCGCTGTCCTGGAGCCGGCGCACTACCGCCAACGGCCTGCCGCTGCGGTGGACTGCCGGGGTGGAAGCCAACGGCATGCGCGACGGCCGCAACGGCTATGTCAACCAGGATGGCAGCCAGGGCGCGCTGCGGCGCGACGAGACCAATACCGCGACCGACCTGGGCGCCTTCGCGCAGGTCGACTGGACCTTCCACCCCGCCTGGCAGGTGGTCGGCGGCGTGCGTGCCAGCCGCGTGCGGCTCGGCATCGACGACCAGTTCATCACCGCGGCCAGCCCGGACGACAGCGGCACCGCCACCTACAGCAACGTCAGCCCGGTGCTGGGACTGGTGTGGCATGCGCTCGATACCCTGAACGTCTACGCCAACCTCGGGCGCGGTTTCGAGACGCCGACGCTGACCGAGATCGCCTATGGCCCCGGCGGGGTCGGCAGCAACCTTGGCCTGCGCGCCTCGACCAGCCGCCAGGGCGAGATCGGCATCAAGTGGCAGGCTGACGGGCAGCGGCTGGAGGCCGCGCTGTTCGATGCCGACAGCCACGACGAAGTGGTGCCGCAATCGAACAACGCGGGCCGCACCGTCTACCAGAACGTCAACGGTGTGCGCCGGCGCGGCTTCGAGCTGGGCTGGCGCGGCGGCTTCCTGGGGCAGGTCGGCACGCCGGGGCAGGGCGGCGGCAGCCGCGTCGAGGCCGGGCTGGCCTATACCTGGCTCGATGCCTATTTCGGCGATGCCTTCGTCAACGCGCAGGGCCAGACCGTGGCCGCGGGCAACCGGCTGCCCGGCATCGCGCGCCACAGCCTCAGCGCAGAGGTGGCCTGGCGGCCGCTGGCGCCGCTCACGCTCGGCGCCGAGATGCGCGTCGACAGCCGCGTCTATGCCGACGATCTCAACACGCAGGCCGCGCCCGGCTACGCGGTCTTCAACCTGCGCGCGGGCTATGAGTTCCGCATCGGCCCGACTCGCGCCTACCTGTTCGGCCGCATCGACAACGTGACCGACCGGCGCTATATCGGCTCGGTGATCGTCAACGAGGCCAACGGGCGTTACTTCGAGCCGGCACCGGGCCGGCGCTTCTTCATCGGGCTGCGCGCGGCCTTGTAGGCTCGGCACGCTTCGGGCGGTCGCGCCCCGGTTTCGCTGACTGCCTGTTGATTGCCTGTTGATTGCCTGTTGCGCCATTGCCCTTTAAGGTGTTGGCTTTGGCTGCGTCCGCCTGCATGCCCAACCAGTCATTGCCGGCGGCAGCGCGCGCCAGAACGGAGTTTGCGTAATGACCGCGCCCATGCCAGACCTTCCCGTCGTGCCGTCGCCGGACGACCGTACCCGCCGCATCATGCTGTGGGTCGTGGCGGTCGGCTTCTTCATGCAGACGCTGGACTCGACCATCGTCAACACCGCCTTGCCGTCGATGGCGCGCAGCCTCGGCGAGAGCCCGCTGCGGATGCAGTCCGTGGTGATCGCCTACTCGCTGACCATGGCGGTGATCATCCCGGCCTCGGGCTGGCTCGCCGACCGCTTCGGCACGCGCACCATCTTCCAGACCGCGATCGGCCTGTTCGTGGCCGGCTCGCTGCTGTGCGCGTACGCGCCCACGCTCAACTTCCTGGTCGGCGCACGCGTGGTACAGGGCGTGGGGGGCGCCATGCTGCTGCCGGTCGGACGGCTCTCGGTGCTGCGCACCTTCCCGCGCGAACAGTACCTGCAGGCGCTGAGCTTCGTTGCCATCCCGGGCATGATCGGTCCGCTGATCGGACCCACGCTGGGCGGCTGGCTGACGCAGGCGCTGTCGTGGCACTGGATCTTCCTGATCAACGTGCCCGTCGGCCTGCTCGGCGCGATCGCCACGATCCGGTATATGCCGAACGCAAAGCTGTCCGGCATCGGCCGCTTCGACATCGCTGGCTACCTGCTGCTGGCCATCGCCATGCTGGCGCTGTCATTTTCCCTCGACGGCCTGGCCGGCCTCGGCTTCCAGCACGCCACCGTGCTGTTGCTGCTGATCGCCAGCATGGCCGCGCTGACCGCCTACGGCCTGCATGCCAACCGCCGCAAGCAGCCGCTGTTCCCGCTGCGCCTGTTCCGCATCCACAGCTTCAGCGTCGGCCTGCTGGGCAACCTGTTCGCCCGCATCGGCAATGGCTCGATGCCGTTCCTGATCCCCCTGACGCTTCAGGTCAGCCTGGGCTATTCCCCTTTCGACGCAGGCCTGATGATGCTGCCCGTCACCGCCGCCGGCATGGCCTCCAAGCGGCTCGCCACGCGGCTGATCCAGCGCCACGGCTATCGCCGCGTGCTGGTCTCCAATACTTTCGTGGTCGGCCTGGTGATGGCCGCCTTCGCGCTGATCACGCCGCAACTGCCGCTATGGCTGCTGATCCCCTTGCTGGCCGTGTTCGGCATGGTCAATTCGATCCAGTTCACGGCGATGAATACCGTGACGCTCAAGGACCTGAGCGGCGCCGGCGCCAGCAGCGGCAACAGCATGCTGTCGATGGTGCAGATGCTGTCGATGAGCCTGGCGGTGACGTCGGCGGGCGCGTTGCTGGCGACGTTCCAGAATCGGTTTGGCGGGGACACGGCTGCGGTGTTGCCGGCGTTTCATGCCACCTTTGTCTGCATGGGGCTGATCACTTGTGCGTCGGCGTGGATCTTCATGCAGCTGGGGAGGCAGGAGGCGGCGCCGGCGTTGCCGGTCAGGCATGGGGAGAAGGAGGTGTGAGGGCAGTTGGAGGACCGGCGTTGGGAGCCGGCCTCGGGTCAGGCGGGCCAGCAGTTCTGCATGTGCTGGGACGCTGCCGACGAGGTCGTCGCGGCCCGGCGACAGGTCGAGCGTCGGTGCCAGCTGCGCCAGCGCGTCGTACCTGGCGGCGGAGCGGCCACCGACCACGATCAGCTGCGGGGCCAGGGCGCGGATCGCCGCCAGGTCGGGCTCACTCACCGGGCCCAGCCGGGCGTAGCGCGCATCCTGGTACATCGTGAGCTTGCCGGGGAACTGGCCTTCGGGCACGCCGGCGACCGGGACCTGCAGCACACGCAGCGTGTCGAGCGTGGCCATGTCGAAGACGGCAATGCGCGCGGGATGGTCGGGTACTTCAGTGGTGCCTTTAGCATGCTTCACCGTCATTGCCAGCGCAGGCAAGGCGGGGGCGAGCAGGGCCGCGGCACCGGCGGCGAGCAGGCGGCGCCTGCCCGGTTGGAATCGGTTCATCAGAGTCCCTGGTTGAATGCACAGCAACGCCCGGGATCCTGCAACCAGGACCACCGGGCCGTTGACAAGCCGAAAGATCAGAACTTGACCGATACGCTCATCCAGTAGCGCCGGCCATCCTCGACATAGCCGTAATCGGTGTAGTTCACCTGCTTGTCGAAAAGGTTGTAGATGCCGGCGAACACCGACACGTGCTTGGTCACCGCGTAAGTCGCCCCAAGGTCGACGAACGTGTACGACGGCGCCACCACGGTGCTGGACGACGGCCCGGTGATCGGCTGGCTTTCCTTGCCGCGATAGTTGACGCGCGCCCAGCCGTTGAGCTTCCCGGTCGGGCGCCAGTTCAGCGTGGCGACGAACAGGTGCATCGGCAGCTGGTTCAGCGGCTGGCCGGCGTACTGTCCGCTCTTCTGTTCCGACTTGGTGTACGTGTAGCTGCCGGTCAGCGACAAGGTGCGCGCGATCGGCCAGCGCAGGCTGGCTTCCACGCCGCGCGAGTAGGCGCTGTCCACGTTCATGTACGTGGTCGGGTTGGCGCCGAACCGGTTCGCGCCATCGGTGCACTGCGTGTTCGGGCAGGCGACGCGCGTGATCTTGTCCTTGAAGTCATTGTTGAACAGTGTCACGCCGGCCTGCAGGCCATTGCCCTGGTCATACAGCAGGCCGAGTTCCTGCGACAGCATGGTCTCGGGCTTCAGGTCCGGATTGCCATACATATTGCCGCCGCGGCTGGTCTGGCCCCAGCCGGCCACGGTCTGGCGCAGGTCCGGCGCGCGGAAGCCGGTGGAAACGCCGCCCTTGACGGTCCAGCGCTCGGCCGGCTGCCACACGCCGTACAGGCGCGGGCTGTAGTGCTGGCCGAAGTTCTCGTCATAGTCCATGCGCGCGCCGCCGGTCAGCGCGAAGCTTTGCGACAGGCGCCATTCGTCCTCGGCGAAAAGCGCCCACTGGTAGCGGTCAACCTTTTCCGGGCCGTTGGCGATCTGGTTGCCGGTCTGGTCGTGCAGGCGCTGGCTCAGGTACTCGGCGCCGACCGACAGCATGTGGTTGCCCAGCGGCATGGCCCAGCTGGTGCGCAGGTCCAGGTTCCTGATCTTCATCTGGCGGCTGCGGTTGTCGAACTCCTCCTGCTGGATATAGCTGTTGGAGACGCCGAAGCCCCAGCGGCCGGTATGCGACAGCGCGAACTTCTCGCTGCGGTAGTCGGCCTCGGACGAGGTCGGGCAGCCGGTGCGCGGACAGCTGGCGCCGGGCGCGAGCGGCGGCACGGTCTTGCCGACGGTCTCGTTGCGCAGCTGGCGCATGGTGGTGGCTTCCAGCACGATGTCGTGGTCGCGCGTGGGCGTGAGCGCCAGCTTGGCGGTCAGGCTCTCGGCGCGGCGGCCGCGAAAGCCGTTGTCAATATCGTCTTCCTGGCGATGGTAGCTCTGGCCGTACAGTTGCAGGCCGAGCAGGTCGTTCTTGAGCGGGCCGGCGAGGTAGAAATTGCCCTGGTAGATGTCGCCGGAGTCGCTGTTCTGCTGCAGCGTGGCGTCGCCGCGCAGTTCGCCGGTCCATGTCCTGGGTACCTTGCGCGTGATGATGTTGACTACGCCGCCCATGGCATCCGAGCCATACAGCGACGACATCGGCCCGCGCACCACCTCGACGCGTTCGATCGCCGACAGCGGTGGCGTCCAGCTGCTTTCAACCCCGGACGAGTCGGAGTTGGTGCGCGTCTCGCGCGAGCTCTGGCGCTTGCCGTCGATCAGGATCTGGGTGTACTTGGGACCCATGCCGCGCAGGCTGATGTCGGTGGTGTCGCCGCCGCCGCTGATGATGACGCCGGGCACTTCCACGAGCGCGTCGTTGAGGTCGCGATAGGCCTTGTTTTCAAGCTCATCGCGCGTGACCACGCTGATCGACGCGGGTGCGTCGCGGATGTCCTGCGCGCTGCCGGCGGCGGTGACCACCACCGTGGGCAGGTTCTTCGCTTCGGCGTCCGGCTGGCCTGACTGCGCCCAGGCTCCTGTCATTCCCGTCATGCCGGAAGCCGCGCAAAGCGCCGCCACGATCCGGCCCCACGATCCTGCGCTCATTGCCGTCGAACCTGCCGACGTACCGGCCGCCGTGTTTGCCGCCACGGTGTGCCCCATGGCTTGCCTGTCCTTCATTATTTTCCCTGCGCAATGTGAATAACAATCATTCTCATATTAGAATTCGCGATACAAAGTGCTTACCAGCCACTTTGGATAGGTTTTGTTTTCTTGACGTTTCTTGACGGAACCCGGGCGCGCGGCAGCATCAAACGCCGTCACCGGGAAGGCTGGATACAGATGTGCTTCAACATGGGCGCCGCGCGCGTGCTGCTGATCGACGACGACATCGAGCTTGCGCAGATGCTGCGCGAATACCTCGAACCCGATCACTGCACGGTCACGCTGGCGCACACCCGCGAGCAGGGCGAAGTCCTGCTCGCGCGCAACGACCATGACGTGGCGCTGCTCGACCTGATGCTGCCGGACGGCAACGGGCTGGACCTGCTCAGGCAGCACCGCAGCCGCTCGCAGCGGCCGGTGATCATGTTCACCGCGCATGGCGATGAAACCGACCGCGTGCTGGGCCTGGAGCTCGGCGCCGACGACTACCTAAGCAAGCCATTCAGCCCGCGCGAGCTGAAGGCGCGCATCCACGCCGTGCTGCGCCGTTTCCGCACGGGCGTGGAGGCTGCGCAGCCGGAGCAGGACACCTGGCTGCAGGCCGGCACGCTGCGTCTGAATCTGGCTACGGGCGTTGCCATGCACGGCAACATCCAGGCGATGCTGACCGGAGCAGAACAGCGCGTGCTCGAAATCCTGCTGCGCTCCGCGGGCCGCGTGGTCGAGCGCGCAGAGATTGGCCAGTTTGCGCTGGGCCGCGCGCCCGAGCGCTTCGACCGCAGCATCGACACCCATATCAGCGCACTGAGGCGCAAGCTGGCGATCGACGGCACGGCCCCGCCGCTGCTGATCCGCAACCTGCGCGGCCGCGGCTACATGCTGGTGCAGTCGCCATGACTCCGTGGCGCCGCGTGCGTGCGCTGTTCCCGCTGCCGCTGTTCTGGCGCAATTTTCTGACGTTCTGGCTGGGCGTGGCTGCCATTGTCGGCATCGGCATGGCGCTGACCGCCGCGGTGGAGTGGTTCAACGGCGGCCGCGGCGTGCCTGACGATGCACTGCCGAGCCTGTTCGAGCCCTTTTTCCGCGTACGCAGCGGCGCCGGGCATCCGGCTGGCGCGGGACTGGGGTTGAGCATCGCGCAGGCGGCGATCGCCGCGCATGGCGGTGCCGTCACCGCGCACAATGCTGCACCGCATGGCCTCGCGGTGCGGATCTGTCTGCCGTGCCATGTCGTGCAGGCACCGGAAGACGCAGTTGCCGACCTCGCCGCACTACACTGAATCCACACCTTGACGGGCGAACTTCGCTGCGCCTGGCCGCTCCTGCCATCATGCGCCGGCGGCGTACAGGATGCCGGCATCAACGCGAGAAGGCGCCAAGGCTTCGGCCGTCATGAATACGTCAGTGACCGGCAGCCTGCACTGGACCTATGCACAACAATGACGACCGCCGCGCCGCAAGCGCGGGCGCCTACACGGTGCCGCGCACTGACCCGGCCACGCCCGATGGCGCCGGGGCGGTCTCCGGCGCCGTCGCCGCGCCGGCCAAGGTCCACGCGGTGGCTCATCCGCCGCTGGCCGCGCATCGCGAATGCCCGCAGCCACATGCCCTGGCGAGCTGTCCGCAGGCCGACACGCTGTCGCCGGCGGTGCGCTACGGCGAACTGTTCGTCGATGTCCAGCACAGCGGCCTGTTCGCCGACAGCAAGACCTTTCCTGATTGCATTCCCGGCTGCGACCCCGAGTGGATCGTCGCGCGCTATCGCCAGACACGCGTCGAGCCTGGCTTCTGCCTGGCCGACTTCGTGCAGGCCCACTTCACCCGCGCGATCGTGCCGGACAGCCACTATGTCTCCGATCCCGCCAATACGCTGCGCGAACATATCGACGGCCTGTGGCCGGTGCTGACGCGCGAGCCGGGCGCGCATCCGCCGCTGTCGTCGCTGCTGCCGCTGCCGCATCGCTACGTGGTGCCTGGCGGGCGCTTCGGCGAGCTGTACTACTGGGATTCCTATTTCACCATGGTGGGGCTGTCGGCAAGCGGGCGCGGCGACCTGCTGCTGGAAATGGCGCGCAATTTCGCCTACCTGATCGACACCTACGGGCTGGTGCCAAACGGTACGCGCAACTATTATCTGAGCCGCTCGCAGCCGCCCGTATTCGCGCTGATGGTCGACCTGCTCGAGCGCGAACAGGTCGCCAGCGCGCGCGACTTCGTGCCGCAGCTTCGGCGCGAGTACGACTTCTGGATGGACGGCGCCCAGGCCCTGCGTCCGGGCTGCGCACACCGGCGCGCGCTGTGCCTGCCCGACGGCGCCGTGCTTAACCGCTACTGGGACGACCGGCCTTGCCCGCGCGAGGAAGCTTTCCTGGAAGACGTGCAGACCGCCGAGCGCAGCGGCCGGCCGCACCACCTGGTGTTTCGCGACCTGCGCG
Organism: Cupriavidus sp. a3; assembly: GCF_051015765.1. Classification (NCBI taxonomy): domain Bacteria; kingdom Pseudomonadati; phylum Pseudomonadota; class Betaproteobacteria; order Burkholderiales; family Burkholderiaceae; genus Cupriavidus; species Cupriavidus sp. a3. The sequence goes on from NZ_CP170644.1 coordinate 380,171, forward strand.
CCGCCGCCGAATCGGGCTGGGATTTCAGCTCCCGCTGGCTCGAGCTGCCGCTTGCGGGGCAACCCGCCGATCTCGCCACTATTCGCACTACAGCGGTCCTGCCGGTCGACCTCAACGCGTTGTTGTGGCACCTAGAAACGCGCCTGGCCGAATTGTGCGACCAGGCCGGCGATGCCGATGCCGACCGCTTCCTTGCCGCCGCGCGCCGGCGCGAAGCCGCCATCCGCCAATACATGTGGGACGACGCAGCCGGCATCTTCGTCGACTACGACTGGTGCTGCGGATCGCCGCGACCATGCCTGACAGCGGCGACGATGATGCCGCTATACCTCGGCCTTGCACGGACGGAAGAAGCCGGCGGCGTTGCCAGTGCTGTGGCTGCACGCCTGATGGATTCAGGAGGACTGGCCACCACCGAACTCACCTCCGGCCAGCAGTGGGACCATCCCAACGGCTGGGCGCCATTGCAATGGCTCGCGGTGCGCGGACTGACGCGCTACGGCCATGAAGGCTTGGCGCGCGACATCGCGCAGCGCTGGCTCGCCACGATCGCCGGTGTCTATGCCCGGGAATGCAAGCTGGTGGAGAAATACCGGATCGAGGCCACCGGCGAGCGTGCCAGGGGTGGCGGAGGCGGCGAGTATCCGCTGCAGGACGGGTTCGGCTGGACCAACGGCGTTGCCAGTGCGTTGATGGCGTTGTATGGCGATCTGCCGGCGATGTGCCTGAACGTCTAGCCTGGCTCGATCCCGTCGACAGCGCGTGGTCATGGACGGCCCGCCCGAGGTTGGGCGGGCCGTCCTTTCCCGGAGGCGAGCCGGCGGTGGAAGGGTTCTGGTACCTGACGCGGTTGGCGTTGCTTGCAAACTGGCTTCACGCCCGGGGCCGCAGCTCCCGTCGCAACACCTTGCCTACTGTCGACTTCGGCAGTGCCTCGACGAATTCGAAGGATTTCGGCACCTTGTATCCGGTCAGTTGCCCGCGGCAATGCGCCTGCAATGCCGCTGCATCCAGCGTCGCGCCGGCGGCCATCACCACGTAGACTTTCAGTGCTTCGCCGGAGTGGCCGTCGCTGATACCCACGCACGCGCATTCGATCACGCCGGGACAGTCGCTGACCACGGCCTCGATCTCGTTGGGGAACACGTTGAATCCGGAGACGATCACCATGTCCTTCTTGCGGTCGACGATCTTCAGGTAGCCCTGTTCGGTCAGCATGCCGATGTCGCCGGTACGGAAGTAGCCATCGGCGGTGAACGCATCGGCGTTGGCGCCTGGCTTGTTCCAGTAGCCGCGCATGACCTGCGGCCCCTTGACGCAGACTTCGCCCGCCGCGCCGGGCGGCACGTCACGGTCGTCGTCGCCCAGCAGCCGGATATCGGTGGACGGCAGCGGCAGGCCGGTGGTGCCGTTGAAGGCTTCGGCCGTCGGTGGATTGAAGCTGACGATCGGGCTAGTCTCTGACAGGCCATAGCCCTCGCGGATGAAGACACCCGTCAGCGCCTTCCACCGCTGCGAGGTGGCCGGCACGATGGCCGCGCCGCCGCCCGCGGCCAGGCGCAGCGACGAGAAGTCGACCTCGCCGATGCGCGGGTGCGCAACCAGGCCGGCGTAGAGCGTGTTGACCCCGGTCAGCACGGTGCAGCGCGAGGCCTTGAGCACGTCGATGAAGGCATCCATGTCGCGCGGGTTCGGCACCAGCCAGTTGCGCGCCCCGACCGTGAAGAAGGTGATGAAGTTCACCATCAGCGCGAAGATGTGATACAGCGGGATCGCGGTCACGACCACTTCCTTGCCGTCGACCAGGTTGTCCGTCACCATCGCCTTGAACTGCGCCACGTTGGCGACGAGGTTGCGGTGCGACAGCGCCGCGCCCTTTGACACGCCGGTGGTGCCGCCGGTGTATTGCAGGAAGATCAGGTCGTTGCCTTCGATTTCCACGGCCTGCAGCGGCAGCGCACGACCCTGGGCGACGGCTGCGTCGAAGGCGATTGCCTGCGCCAGCCGGGGATCGACCGGCGGCGACGGCAACGCCGCCCCGGTGCCGTCGCCGGGTCCGGCGGTGACGATGGTCCTGAGCGGGGTCCGCGCCATCACTTCTGCGACGGTGGCACTGATGCCGCTGTAGGCCACCAGGATCTCGACCCCCGCGTCGTTGAGCTGATGCTCGAGCTCGCGCGCCGTGTACATCGGGTTGATGTTGACCTGCACCGCACCGATGCGCGCGATCGCGATCAGGGCGATCGGGAAGGCGATGAGGTTGGGCAGCATCACGCCGATGCGGTCCCCCTTGCGCACGCCGAGTTCGGACTGCAGATAGGCGGCGAAGTCGCGCGACTGCGCGTCGAGACCGGCGTAGCTGACGGTCTGCCCGAGGCAGGTGAAGGCGGGCCGGTCGGCATGCTGGCGCAGCGCGGTATCCAGCAGTGCTGTCAGAGAACGGGGCGTGTCCGCATCGATCTCGGCGGGGATGTCGCCATAGCTGGCGAGCCAGGGTTTCGTGGTCATGGTGCCTTGGTCAAGCAGGGTTTGAAAGCGGAGAAAGTCGCGCGCCGTCGGCGGGTATCACGGCGCCACGATCTCGAATTGCGGGTCGAACTTGTCGAGCATGCCGAACAGCGTCTGCAGCGCGGCGGGATCGCCGTCAAGCTTTGCTTGCCCGGCAGCCGTTGCCGCCTGCAGCGTGGTCTGGCCAAGCAGCGCGCCGACCAGCACTGCGCGCGGCGCGGTCAGCGTGACCTGTGCGTCGGCGTGCTGGCGTTCCGCGCGATACATGAAGACCGAGTTGTCGACGGACAGGGCGTATCGCTTGCCGGTGTCGGGCTGGACCCAGTTGATCTTCACCAGCTTGCCGGCCGCGCGTTCGCTGTTCAGGCGCACGGCGAGGAAGTCCAGGAACATGGTGTCGGTCATCGCGCGGACCATGTCGGGACTGGCGGTCTGCGTGGACTGCGTCTTCGGCACGCCGTTGCGCAGCTCGTAGGCGCCCACCAGGTAGGCGCTGCGCCAGGCTGCGGATTCGGCCTGGTAGCCCATCTGCTCGAGCGCGTCGGCCAGCAGCTTGCGTGCCGCCTGGTTCTTCGGATCGGCGAAGACCACATGCTTGACCACCTCGGCCACCCAGCGGTAGTCGCCTTGCGCGTACGAGGCGCGCGCCTGCTCCAGCGCCTTGTCGGCGCCGCCCATGAATCGCACGTAGCGCTGCGCGGACTGCTCGGGCGGCAGCGGGTGCAGGTCGGCCGGATTGCCGCTGTACCAGCCGAGATAGCGCTGGTAGATGGCCTTGGCATTGTGGTTCACGGTGCCGTAGTAGTCGCGCAGGTCCCACTGGCTGGCCAGCGACGGCGGCAGCTTCACCATTTCCGCGATCTCGGTCATGGTGTAGCCCTGGTTGGCCAGCCGCAGCGACTGGTCATGGATGTACTTGTAGCCGTCGCGCTGCTTGCCCAGGTACGCGAGGATGTTCTGCTGGCCCCACATCGGCCAGTGATGCTGGGCAAAGACCACTTCGGTGCGATGCCCGTAGCGGTCTGCGGTCTCGTCCAGCGCGCGCCACCACTGGTTGGCGTCGCGCACCTGCGCGCCGCGGATGGTGTAGAGGTTATGCAGCGTGTGGGTGGCGTCCTCTGCAGCGCACAGGGCCTTCAACTGCGGGAAGTACATCAGCATCTCGGCCGGCGCCTCGGTGCCGGGAGCCATCTGGAATTCGATCTGCACGCCGTCGATGGTGCGGGTCTCGCCGGTCTTGCCGACCAGGTCGGTGGGCGGGATCAGCGTGACGGTGCCGAGCGACACCGTCTTGCCCAGCCCCGCGTCGACCTGCCCGCGCGGCCCCTTAGGCAGCAGCGGCCCATACATGTACTGCGCGCGCCGGCTCATGGCGTTGCCGGCGTAGATGTTCTCGCTGACGGCTTCTTCCATGAAGCCTTCGGGGGCAATAATCCTGACGCGGCCGGCCTTGACGTCGTCTTCGCTGACCACGCCCTTGACGCCGCCGAAGTGGTCGGCGTGGCTGTGGGTATAGATCACCGCGACGACCGGCGTCTTCGGGCGGTGCTTGTAGTACAGGTCGAGCGCGGCGCGCGCGGTTTCGGCGGTGAGCAGCGGGTCGATGATGATGAGGCCGGTGTCGCCTTCCACCACGGTCATGTTGGACAGGTCGAAGCCGCGCACCTGGTAGATGCGCTCGGTCACGCGGTACAGGCCATGGTGCAGGTTGAGCTGCGCCTGGCGCCACAGGCTCGGATTGACCGAGGCCGGCGCGGCGTCGTCCTTCAGGAAGGCGTAGGCGTCTAGGTTCCAGACGACGCGGCCGCTGGCGTCGCGGATCTCGCCGCGCTCGATAGTGCCGATAAAGCCGCGGCGCGCGTCCTCGAAATCCTGCCGGTTGGCGAAGGGCAGGTGCTTCAGCACCTCGGCGTTGGCCTGGCGCGTGGCCGCGGTGGCATCGCCCGGAGCTACCGGCGCTTCGCCGGCGACGGCGGGCAGCGGCAGCAGCAGGGCGCACGCGATGGAGATCGCGGAAGCGGCGGACTTGCGAAGCATAAAGTCTCCAGTGTTGCTTGGTAGGGTCGTTGTCGGGGAAGCAGGCAGCCGTCGCCGGCGTATCGATGATGGCCGGCGGGCGTGTGGCTCAGCGGGGCGTGGCCGGCGGAACCGCCTTCGTGCCGGAAGGCAGGGGAGCATCCGCGGCGGACGAATGCGGCTTGCCGAGAAACAGGCGCAGAGCGAGCCGCTGGATCCGGCCGCCGTATGGCGGGTGGAACAGCGTGATCGGGAACCAGCGGCGCTCGCTGAACACCGCCTTGGCGTGCGACAGCTCGCGGAAGCCTTCGGCGCCGTGGTAGTTGCCCATGCCGGAGGTGCCGGTGCCGCCGAAGGGCAGGTCGTGGTTGACCACATGCCAGCCCCAGTCGTTGAGCGTGACGCCGCCGGCGTGGGTGCGCTCCAGCAGCGGACCGGTCTCGGCCTTGTCATGGCCGAAGTAGTACAGCGCCAGTGGCCGCGTGCCGCGCTGCACGCAGACGATGGCCTCGTCGAAGGTGCGGTAGGTCATGACCGGCAGGATCGGCCCGAAGATTTCCTCTCGCGCCAGGCGCATCTGCGGCGTGACCCCAAGCACCACGTGCAGGGGCAGGCGCCGTCCGTCCGCCGGCATCGCCGCGGCGAGGATCCGCGCGCCGTGCGCGCGGGCATCGTCGAGCAGCGCCCGCTGGCGGGCCAGCGCGTCGTCGTGGATGACGGCGGTGTAGTCGTCGCTGCCCTGTGGATGCATGCGGGCCGCGGCGGCGAGCACTGCTTCGGCGAAAGCGCCGGCAAGCTCTTCCGGCACCAGCGCGTAGTCGGGCGCGACGCAGATCTGGCCGCCGTTCAGGGTCTTGCCATGGGCGATGCGCGTGGCCGCCGTCGCCAGCGCCGCGCTGCGGGAAACGATTGCCGGCGACTTGCCGCCCAGTTCCAGCGTCACGGGGGTCAGGTTGTCGGCGGCGGCTCGCATGACGTGGCGGCCCACCTCGGGCGAGCCGGTGAAGACGATATGGTCGAACGGCAGGCTGGTGAAGGCGCGTGCCACCGCGGCATCGCCCTCGACCACGGCCACCTCGTCTTCATCGAAGGCTTCGGCCAGCAGCGCGCGCAGCGCGGCCGAGGTGTGCGGCGCGTATTCGGAGGTCTTCACCATGCAGCGGTTGCCGGCGGCCAGCGCGGTCGCCAGCGGGCCCAGCGCGAGGTAGACCGGGAAATTCCACGGCACCACGATGCCGACCACGCCCTTGGGCTGGACCATCACGCGCGCGCCGTTGCCGAGGAATAGCAGCTCGGTGTGCCGGCGCGACGGCTTCATCCAGCGCCGCAGGCCGCGCAGCAGGTGGTTGATATGCAGCACCGACGGTAGTACGTCGACCATCAGAGTCTCGGCGTCGGCGCGCGCGCTGAAGTCGCGCGCCGCGGCGGCGGCGAGCCGGTGGGCATGGCCGCGAATCGCCCGGCGCAGCCGCTGCAGTGCGCTTCTGCGTTGCGCCAGCGAGGGGAAGGGCGACGCCATGAAGGCTGACTGCTGCATTGCCAGCAGCGCCTCCAGGCGTGTTGGTTGTGCTGCATTCACCATAATCATAATCCCCTAAATTTATTCTGAACAGTCGGTACAATTTCAAGTTTGGTGAAGGCGGTGGTAGCCTGTCAAGGACAGCATGCCGCCTCTAGGGCAAATCCCGAGAGGGAAAATGGCCGGCGCTCAACATTTCCCCGGCCCAGTGCCGACGCAGCCATGCATTCATCAGAAGAAGGTGCCCCAGGCACCGACCGCCCCCACGACACCGCACCGAAAGCACCGCCGGCACGCGGAACCGGCGCGACCAAATACCGCCGCGGCCTGGAAACGCGCCAGCGCGTCATTGACCTGACCAAGGGATTGATCGCCGAGCACGGCTATGGCGAAGTCACGCTGGACCAGGTCTCCACACACGCCGGCGTGGCAAAAAGCAGCTTGCTGTGGCATTTCGGCAGCAAGGAAATGCTGCTGGCGGAAGCCGCGATCAGCCTGTTCCAGGAAATCGAGGTGCAGTTCGACCCGGCTGACCTGCAAGGCCTGACCGTGTCGCAGCGGGTGGATGAGTTGTTCGAGCGGGTAGCCGATTACTTCACGCGCAACCCGGAAACCAAGGGGATCGTGCTGGCGCTGTTGTTTTCAGGCAATGCGCCGCAAAGCGTGCGCGAGCATATCCGTGAAGGGTGGAACGGCCATGTGCGGGTTCTGGTGGAGGCCCTTGGCACGCCGGAGCGCCCGCTGCCACCGGAAATGGCGCGCGCGCTGCTGGCGGTATTCCATGGCTGTTACTGCCACTGGTATGCCAATGGCCGGCAGGAGCCTATCGGCAGTTACCTGGCGCCGGCACGGGAGATGTTCCGCCACTGGTATCTCGGCGCGGAATAATCGTATTGAGGGCTGGCGGACTCCGATGTGTGTCCTATAATCATTGACATCGCAACGATTGATTGAGCAATCACATGACGCCCCAGCCACAAAGCGGTGAGGCCACCGGCCAGGTCCTGCCATTCCGCAAGTCTTTGCTGGCCATGCTGGGCGTGTCCTTCGTGGTGATGCTGGTGGCGCTGGACCAGACCGTGGTCGGCACCGCGCTGCCGACCGTCGTGGCGGAACTGCAAGGCTTCGAGTACTACGCCTGGGTGGCGACGGCGTACCTGCTGACGTCCGTCATCACCGTGCCGATCTTCGGCCGGCTGGGCGACTATTACGGACGCAAGCCCTTCGTGCTGGCGTCGATCGTGGTGTTCACCGTCGCGTCGGCATTGTGCGGGCTCGCGAGCAGCATGCCGTTCCTGGTGCTGGCGCGAGCGCTGCAGGGCATCGGCGGCGGCATGCTGGTGGGCACGGCTTTCGCCTGCATTGCCGACCTGTTTCCCGACTCGCATGTGCGGCTGCGCTGGCAGGTGATGCTGAGTGCGGCATTCGGTATCGCCAATGCCATCGGACCGTCGCTGGGCGGCGTGCTGACCGAGTGGTACGGCTGGCGCGCGGTGTTCTATGTCAACCTGCCGGTCGGCGTGCTGGGCCTGTGGTTTGCCTGGCGCTACCTGCCGCACCTGCGCCAGCAGGCGCACAGCGGGCCGGTGCGCGTGGACTGGGTCGGGGCCTTGCTGATCGCCCTTGGCCTGGGCGCCATGCAGATGAGCGTCGAACTGCTGCCCGGGCGCGGCTTCGATGCCTATACCGGTGGCTTGCTGTTGCTGTCGGCCCTCGCGATGGTGGCGCTGTGGCACTGGGAGCGGCGCTGCGCCAACCCGATCCTGCCGGTGGAGATGTTCCGCAATCCCGGACTGGCGCCGCTGTTCCAGCTGTCGGTGTTCGCCGGCTTCACGATGTTCGCGCTGCTGCTGTATGCGCCGTTGCTGTTCCAGGGCGGCTTTGGCCTGTCGCCGAAGGAAGCGGGCTTGCTGATCACGCCGCTGGTGGTCTGCATCACGGTTGGCAGCATCGTCAACGGCCGCGTCATCACCCGCATCCGCCGGCCCAACGCGATGCTCTATGCCGGGTTTGGCATGCTGGCGCTGGCCACGCTGGCCCTGTCGCAGGCCACGCGCGCCATGCCGCACGGGATGCTGCTCGCCATCATGCTGGTGGGCGGACTCGGGCTGGGCTTCATCATGCCCAACCTGACGGTGTTCGCGCAGCAGACCGCCGGGCGCGAGCACCTTGGCATTGCCACGGCGATGCTGCAATCGCTGCGCATGGTGGGCGGCATGGTCGGTACGGCGATCGTCGGCACGCTGGTCACGCGCAGCTATACCGGCGGCGTCGACCACGCCATGGCTGCCGCCGGCGCCAGCCAGTGGGCAGCGCGCATGGGAGACCCGCAGGTGCTGATCGACAAGGCCTCGCAACTGGCGCTGCTCGGCGAGCTGGGCCAGGCCGGGCACAATGGCGCCTTGCTGCTGGAGCAGGCGCGCATGTCGCTGGTCAGCGCGATCCACCTGGGCCTGCTGGCCGCCGGGATTGCCGCTGCGGTGGGCGTCTGGTGCGCGCACCGGGTGCCGCCGGTCAGACTGGTGCGCACCGCGGGGCCTGCGATGGCGGCGGAGTGAGCGCCTGCGGCGCCTGTGATGGCGCTTGTGTACCCCTGAGGAGAACGGATGGAACTGGAGCGACAAAGCGTAGCCGTACTGCAGCAGTTCGGACGCACCTACCGCGCGTATGCGGCCGCATTCGAGCAGTGCATCGGCCTGCCGCTGGCGCGCTGGCGGATCCTGCATGTACTGCACCTGCAGGAGGATGCCATTGCGCAGCGGGCACTGGCCGACCGCGTCGGCATGGATCCGGGCGCGCTGACGCGCCAGCTCAAGGCCATGCAGGAGCTTGGCTGGGTCGAGCGGACCACATCGGAGCGCGACAACCGCGTGACCCATGTCACGCTGTCGCACGCCGGGCAGCAACTGGTGGCGCGCCTGATGCCGCTGCGCTCCGCCTTCCTGGAGGATGTGCTGACCGAGGTTTCGGCCTCGACCATGCAAGACCTGTCGCGCGGGCTGGCGCAGCTGGAGACCGGCATTGCGCATGCGCTGGCGCGGCTGGAGCAGCCTGACGCCGTGGCCTGAGTGCTGGGCCGGTGCCGGCGCCCGCCATTCAGCAGCCGGAAAGCAGCATGCCGTTGAGGGCGGCGAATTCGAACAGCTCGCGGTCGTTGGTGACACCGAGCTTGTGCATGGCACAGTTCTTCTGGCGGCTGATGGTCTTGACGCTGCGGCATAGCAGGGCCGCAATCTCGCTGACGGAGCGCCCGGCCAGGTACATCCGCAGCACTTCCATTTCACGCGCCGACAGCCGCTCGGCGCCACCATGGCTTGCCGCCGGGTTGCCGGGATCGGCCTGTGACAGGATCTCCATGGCCGACTTGCCGATGTAGCGGAAGCCGCGCTGGATGCGGCTGATCATGGTGACCAGCTCCGACAGCGGGGCGTCTTTCAGCAGCAGGCCATGCACCTGCGTATCGAGGATGGAGCGCAGCACCAGAGGGTTGGTGATCATGGTCAGAACGGTCACGGCCAGCGACGGATGGCGCCGGCGCAGTGCGCCCAACATGCGCAAACCGTCCCCGCTGCCTTCCTGCTGCGAGGGCATGTGATAGTCGGTGACGACGACATCGGGCCGCAGGGTCGCGACGCTGTTCAGCAGTGCCGTTGCGCTGGTCACTGTGCCGCAGATTTCCCATCCGGTCTGGGTGTGCAGGCGGTCGGCAACGGCCGCGCTGACCACCGGATGGTCATCGGCAAGCAGGATCCTCAATGCCATCGGGTCTCCTCGGTCCAGATTCGTGCCGGCCGTCATGCCGCGCCGCGCTCAAGAAAACGCCGCACGTCGGCCGACGTGCGGCGAAATGGCGGCGCCAGACAAGTGACGCCAGACAACTGCATGCATCGCCGCAGGACGGGCCAAACGGGAGACGGCCGGCGCGCTGCGATGCATGGGCAGGATACTGGCTATGCCCCGGCGCGAAAGTAGGAGAATTCGCAAAGCGCTGTCGCCACCGTGTCGCAGCAAAAAAAAAAGCGCTGGCCCCGGCAGGGGCCAGCGCCTCGCGGCGCATCGAATGCGTTGACGGATCGGCGACTAGCGCGCCGGCGCCATTGCGCGAGTCAGGCGAGCGCCTCGGCCTGTGCCATCGCGGGCCGCCCGCTGCGGCGGCCGTCGATGGCCTTGAGCGGATCGCGCAGCACCGCGCTGCCGACTTCCATGATGTCGCGCAGCACCGCCTTGTCGTGGCTGCGCTCCGGCGCCCAGAAATGCAGGGCGGCCCATTCGGGAAAACTGCTCGGCGGTGCCAGCAGCCGTGTCTTGCGCTCGCGCGTGACCAGCGGCACGTTGAAGTCCAGCACCGGGCAGATGCCTCCCGCGGCATGCAGCAGCGTGATCTGCGTGTGCCAGGAAGGCACCACGGTCTCGCGATGCCCGGGCGTGCCGGCCTGCCGGCTCAGGAAGGCGCGCAGCGGGCTGCCGGCTTCGCAATCTTCCTGCAGCAGGATCCAGTCCGTTTCACCCTCGTCGTGGCTGCCTTCGCGGGCGGCACTGACGAGGCGGCGCGGCGTGGCCATGATGTTCTGTTGCTGCACGCGCTCGGGGTCGTGGCCGCCGTCTACGACAAACGCGCAATCCAGTTGGCCGCTATCGAGATGGCTGGCCAGCGCGGCATCGGCGATCACGGGGCGCGTGATGAAGCTGTCCTGCGGGAACTGCTCGCACAGCGTGGTCAGGATTTCCGTAATGACCGGGTCGCCGATCGAAGACGAGAAGCCAATGGAAATCCGCCTGCCGTCCGCGCGGCGCTGGCTTATGCCCGCTTCGCCCGGGCGCACCAGCTGGTTCCACTTGGCCAGGATCTGGCGCGCGGTCTGCTCCAGGCGCAAGGCGTGGGGCGTCGGTTCGAGCATGCCATTGCGCTTGACGAACAGCGGATCGCCCGTGATTTCGCGCAAGCGCGTCAGGCTATAAGCGACGGTGGGCACGCGTCCCTGGGTACAGGCGGCGACCGCGTTGAGGTCGCGATACTCCATCACCAGGACGAAGACATGTAATAGCTTGGTGCTGACGTGACGCATTCTGACTTCTCCCGATGCATGATTCTTTTTTTTGATTTCTTGTCTGTCCGATGCGTACAGCACCGCGCGCAATGGAGCGCGCGGCAAAGCATGAAACGTGCTTATCCGACGGGGCGGCAATCTGACGCCCATACTGCAAAGCCAGCTTGGAAAATGGCGCCCGTCACACTCGGCGCGGCAGACCGGATCGGTCCGCGCCGTCCGGACAGGACTCTTTGGATGGCCATGCACGACTCCACATTTCCGACTTGCGTCGACAAATTGGCGCAGTGACTCCTCGATCCTTCAGGCCTGATATTTGCCGGCAGTGTAGGGACCGCACACCGGTTCTCTTCACGGTGGCTGCGGGCTGCCGGGCCGCTTCCTGCGAGCGCCGCGTGGCGCATTGCGAAAGCGTGCGAAATTTAGTTGTGCCGAGGAATCTTAATACATGGTCTGCAAAAGTCCTAGAAACTTGATTTGATGACAGGCTTCTAATCCTGCTTTTATCGCCCTTATCCGGTTCGCAATACCGGCGGGACAGCCGCTGCCGGCTCAAGACGACGTGCGGGCCGACACGGCTTGCCAGGCCATTGCCACGGTGCTGAAACAAAGTGGACTCCAAATTGGCTTAGCAAAATATGGCCGTGTCGGCAGCGTTGCCGGCACGGCGGCACGGCCTGTGCGGCTACGGCGAGGCTTGCGGATTTTCTGAACGACGAGGTGCCGGAAACGCCCGCGCGCCTGCTGGCAGGTGGCTTGCGGCAGCCATTTGGGCGGCGCTGCGCGCGGCGTCCATCCAGATAATTTTCTTAACTCGCCTTGCGAAGACACTGAATTGCCTTTTGGCGCGGCCGTGGGCTAACGTACGGCCAGAGTCGGCACGGTTGGCGGCGCGGCCGGCATTGCCTGCGCCAGCGCCGGCGCCGTTGTGGAGCGGAGAGATTCGTGAACAGACGGTATTCGGAAGAACAGATCCGCAGCTACCTGGCCGAAGCGGCCAGCGGCGTGCCGGTGCGCGAGCTGTGCGCGCGCTATGGCTTCAGCGATGCCTCGTTCTATGGATGGCGCGCGCGCTACGGGGACCAGAGCCAGAACGATGCCCGCGACGGGCGCAAGCTGCGCGAACTGCAAGAGGAGAATGCGCGGCTTAAGAGTATGCTTGCGGACGCACTGCTCAAGCTCGAGCTGCTGCGCAACCGTACCGGCCGCCGCCAGGGCAACGGCAAGGATCGCTGAAGGCACGGCTGGTTTTTCCGCAACGCAATGCCGCGCACCATGGCTGTCGCCATGCCCTGCGCAGGCCCCTGGAGTACTGGTTTTGAAGAGGTTTGTTTGCAAGTGCGGCCTGCTGACGGCCGCCATCGTGGCAATTTCCCTGCACGCCACGTCGTGGGCAGCGAGTCCTGCCGCATCCGCAGCCGCCGCCGGAGGTACGCCGATGGTGGCGCCACCGCCGCCGCGGATGCTGGACGAAGCCACCGCCGTGGTCGAAGGCCCCGGTGGCACCTTGTCCGCATCGCAGCGCCAGCACTGCCAGGGCCTGCTGGACCAGATCGATGCGCTGCCGAAGGGGCCCCAGTGGTCCGAAGGCAAGTCGTCGGTGACCACGGCAGACGGCCGCACCTATCCGACACTGGAGCGGCAGCCGGATCGCAAGCGGCTGGAAGAGGCGTATCGGCAGGAGTGCACGCAGCAACGTCGCTGAGTGCGCAACCCCCGGGGCTGCAAGCCGTCGCCGACGGCTAGGACGCCGGGCCCCGGCACATCGCCATCGCGGGCGCGAATTCCGCGCCCGGATCACCTTCGCGCGCAGGCCGCTGTGCGCCGCCGTCAAGGTCGGCATAGATCGAGGCAAGCCCGGCGGAGTCGATGATGCGCAGCCGCCGCTGGCGCACCGCGATCAGACCAACCGATGCAAAGCGCGACAGCAGCCGCGATACCGTTTCCAGCGTCAGGCCCAGCAGACTGGCGATATCGGCGCGCGACATCGCCAGCGTCAGCGTGCTGTCCTGCCGGCCATGGCGGCGTGCCTGCTCGCCGGCAAGGTCCAGCAGCAGCATGGCCAGGCGCTGCGGGGCTTTCATCGATCCCACGGCAACCAGCAGCACGCGCTCGCGCTCGGCGTTGCGGCGCATGACCGCCAGTGCGGCGATGCGGAAGGCCGGCGCAGCCATCAACTCGCGCAGCGATTCGACCGGCACCGCGCACACCTCGGAGTCCTGCAGCGCGATCGCCGCGGCACCGTGCTGTGGCGCTTCATGCGGTTCCAGTCCCAGCACATCGCCCGGCAAGGAAAAGCCGGTGACCTGGCGCCAGCCCAGCGGCGATTCGTAGACCTGCTTGGCGCTGCCCGTGCGCAGCGGATAGACCGTCAATGCCGGGCGTCCCTGGCGGACGACATAGTCGCCGGCGCGCAGGCTCAGGCGCTCGGGCCGCAGGCGCGTGCCGGCGGGCGCGGTGGCGGCGGCCGTCGCGGCTGCGCCACAGACGGGATGGAAAAGGCAAAGCGAACAGGCGGGGGCGCCCTGATCCGGCATGGGTATTTTGACGCAAGGGCAATCGACAAGTCAGTATAAAACGCCCGCATCGCCAGCCAACTTGCTGCGATCTTCTATTCTTTCGATTCCAGTGTTCAATATTTTCGCGATGGCGGGGGAGGCCCGGGCGTGGCGCCAAGGCAATCCGCGTGCCACATCCGCCTCACGGGAAGTCCATCCGGGGTGTGGTATGCTGCAACGCACAACAAAGGCACCCCGGGGGAGATTCCGTCATATGAGCAGGAGTCCTCATGACCAAGAGCCTAGCCGCTGACTGGCACGCACAACTCCGGCGCCTGAGCCGGGTGCAGGCCCGAACTGAAACTCAGGTGAAGTCCTGGCTGCGACGCCTCGATTCGCTGAACCCGCTGACACCGTCACGTCCGCAGGACGCGCCAGCCCGCCCACGCCGCTCGGCTGTTGCCCCCCTGACGACGCCCGCCACGCCGCCCGCGTGGTCACCCGCGAGGTCGCCCGCCACGTCACCCATCGCGCCGGACGAACTGCCCGGCACTTGGCAGGCACACCGGCTGCGCCTGGCGGCGCTGCCCGGCGAACTGGTGCCGCAGCTGTCCTATCACCTCTATATCCCGTCCAAGCGCCATCGCGGCCCGTTGCCGGTGGTGGTGCTGCTGCATGGGTGCCGGCAGACGCCCGATGCCCTCAGTGCCGGCACGCGCATGAACGCGCTGGCAGAACAGGAGGGCTTTATCGTCGCTTACCCGCAACAGCCGCTGCGGCGGCAGGTCCAGCGCTGCTGGCAGTGGTTCGACCTGAGCGCCGCCGAGGGCGGGCGCGAGGCGCAGGCCCTGGCAGCACTGCTCGATGCGCTGGCCGCGCGCCACGATGTGCGCGAGCGCGAGATCTACCTCGCCGGCATGTCCGCCGGTGCGGCCATGGCCGCGGTGGTGGCGCTGCGTTACCCCGGCAAGGTGGCCGCGGTGGCGATGCATTCCGGTGTCGTGATCGGCGCTGCCGACACGCCGCGCGCCGGCCTGCACGCCATGCGGCACGGTGCCACGGCCGAGCCGGCATGGCTGCTCGACGCCGCTGGCGTCACGCCAGGCGGGCCCGAGATGCCGGCGCTGGTGATCCACGGCCTCGCCGACGATGCGGTGCACCCGGTCAACGGCAGGCTGCTGGCGCGCCAGTTTCTCGCCTACAACGAGCTGGAAGACCGGCTTGCCGCGATTCCGGACGCAGGGCCCGACGCGGCGCCGGGCGAAGAACCCGGCCGCTGCCGCGAGTACCGCTTCGGCCGCTGGAGCCGCGACCTGGTCGCGCTGGTGGAGGTGGAAGGGCTGGACCACGCCTGGAGCGGTGGCGACGCCAGCTACGGTTTCCATAGCGACATCGGCCCCGACGCCAGCGCGATGATGTGGGATTTCCTGCGCCAGCACCGGCGTTGAGCCGCGACCACGCGCGCATGG
Organism: Cupriavidus sp. a3; assembly: GCF_051015765.1. Taxonomy (NCBI): domain Bacteria; kingdom Pseudomonadati; phylum Pseudomonadota; class Betaproteobacteria; order Burkholderiales; family Burkholderiaceae; genus Cupriavidus; species Cupriavidus sp. a3. The sequence goes on from NZ_CP170644.1 coordinate 395,229, forward strand.
AAAAAGGGAGGGCAATTGCCCCGGCAATTGCCCTCCCTTTCTCTGCGTTTCAGGGCCACCAAGCTTCAGCCGCGCAAGCGGTCCTTGACGAACAGCGCCGTCACCATGCCCGGCACGCACAGCGACCACATCGCCGTGGTCGAAGCTGGACTGCCAATGCGCAGACGCGGCACCTGAACTGGAGAACTACGCTGACGCCGCCTCCGCCGTCGCATCAATGTCTCCGGCGTTGAACTCGGTCAGGCAATTCAGGTCGAGCGCACGGATGTGCTCGACCATGAAATCGATGAAGACGCGATTTCGCGTGGGCAGGTGTTGCCGGCTCAGATAGCAGATGTAATGCCCGCGGTCGTCGGGCGAGTGCCTGCTCATCGCAACCAGCAGGTTTTTGCTCGCGATGTGATCGCAGATTTGGTAGCCGGCCATCTGCGCAATGCCCCATCCCTGCAGCACCGCCTGCAGTACAAGGTCGGCATCGTTGAAGGTCATGCGAGCCGCTGGCGTGTACTTGCGGACAATGCCGTCGACCTTGAACTCCCAATCGAACACGCGCCCGCTGGAATAGCGGAAATTGATGCACTCGTGCTGCGGCAGGTCTTCCAGCGTCTGTGGCAGGCCGTGCCTGGCCACGTAGGACGGCGCTGCGCACAATGCCATCTGCATCGGAATCAGCTGCCTGGCGATGATGCTCGAATCCTCGATCCGCCCGTTGCGGAACGCGATGTCGATCTGTTCCGAGGCGAAATCCGTCGACCCAGTTCCTTGAATTTTTCGGCGGCATCGTGCAGTCGGCCGGACAGGGCGACACGATCACACTCGCGTCCGCGCTGATCCAGCCTGTCGCGTCGGACGATGTCCGCGTTCCGCACGGTGCCCGGTTCGTCCGGCAAGGCCTTCGGACTCGACAAGGCCGCAAGGGAGCCCCGCGAATGTGGAGCTATCAGAAAATCTGAGAGATTCCATCAATATTATTCGATTTTCTTTTTGAGTGCGGTGCCGCAAAGTCTGGGCAAGGAGTTAAACATGAATGCACGAGCGCCCCTGACTGCGCTGGCTCTTGCCGGTGCCTGGCCACAACCTTCTTTTGTTTCCACCGCCTCCGGCACCTCCGTTCCCTATGTGGAAGCTGGGAGCGGCGAGCCAATGGTATTCGTGCACGGGTCGCTGTGCGACTACCGCTATTGGGAGCCGCAGCTCGCTTCTCTGTCGAAGGACTTCCACTGCCTCGCTCCGAGCCTGGGCCACTATTGGCCACAAACCAGTGCGAACGGACGCGGCGACTTCAGTTGGGAGGCGCACGTCGCGGAGATTGCGGAGTTCATCGATGCGCTCGGTCTGGGGCCGGTCCATCTGGTCGGCCACTCGCGTGGCGGTTGCATTGCGTTTCATCTAGCGTGTGAATACCCTCACTTGGTGAACACGCTCACGCTCGCTGATCCAGGCGGCCCACTTCAGGCAACGCCGCAAGCAGGGGCCGGCAAATTGCCGCCGGCCACCCATGCGTTGAGAGAGAAGGCTGCAGCACTGGTTGAGCAAGGCGAATTCGATGCCGGTCTGAATCTGTTCGTAGACTCGGTAACCATGCCTGGTTTTTGGAGCAAGAGTTCCCAGGGCTTCCGCAGGATGGCGCTCGATAATGCGCTCACACTGCCGAAGCAGCTGCGTGACCCGTTGCCCGCCTACACACGCGAAGCGGCCGGCGAAATCCGGTGTCGAACGTTGCTGATCGATGGGCAAAAGAGTCCGCGCATGTTCCGTGGCACGGTCGAGAAGCTTCAAGAATGGATCGTGCACGCTAAGCGTCAGACAATTGCCGGAGCCTCTCACGGCATGAATATTGCCAACCCAGGCGCGTTCAATCGGGCGGTTGCCGAGTTGGCTGGCTAGAGAGGCCCTGTCTCGCAGAGTTCGTGGATCGAGCCGTTGATCGCCATCGTGACCGAGGAAATCCTGACGCGTCATTCACGGAAGGCGCGCCTACAACGACTTCAGATACTCGGCCAGATCCGCAATCTGCTCAGCGGTCAACCCCAGCCCTTGCCTGGTGTTATAGGTCTGCGCAACGTCCTCCAGCGTTGCAGCCGACCCGTCGTGGAAGTAAGGCGGATGCTGCCACACACTCCTGAGCGGACTGGTTCGATACTGCTTGCCGAACGTGAGGCATAGCTGGGCGATTCCGGTTCGACCATCGAGTCGCTCGGCGGATGCAGGCGCGCATTGGCGTCGGTAAGCAGTGTGCCGCTATGGCAGGTGGCGCAGCGGCCGGCGCCTTCGGACACCAGCCTGCATATCGGCGAAAGCGCCTTCCACAAGGCAAGGCTATTTCGTCCGACCGGGTCCGAACGGGCGCCTGTTGCGAGTGGGTGATGGCGCTGCGCGCCCAGGGCGGCACGGTGAAAGAAATCGCGCGCGAGCTCTCAGTCGACAATCGAACCGTACACAAGTCGTCACCGCGGGGGCATTCCCCGAGCGCGTCGGATACAGCGCGGGAGTGGCAGGCGCGGTGTGGCGGGTAAGCCACAGGCTTGCGACCAACCACTTCGCAAAGGCCATAAAGATGCCAGATCGGCATTTTTGGCGGTGACTGAGCAATTCCCATGTCTTTGCTTTGTCCGAATCCGTTGCCATAATGGCGACAAAAAAGTGAAATCCGGGGCACAAAGCAGCGTGTAACGCCGGAGTGCGGGGTCAGATTTTCTGGGACGACATGGAATTCAAGCAATCCATTCAGGCAGTGGCCGCCACGCCGCGCGGCCGGCTGGCGACCCGCGTTGCCGGCGGCGTGGTTGCCGCGCTCGCGGTGTTCGGGCTGGCGGGCTATATCGGCGGACCGCCGCTGCTCAAATACCTGATCGAAAAGAACGCGACTGAAGCACTCGGGCGCAAGGTCACGCTGGGCAAGGCGCATGTGCGGCCGTTCGAACTGGCCGCCACGCTGTCTGACCTGACGATCTACGAGCGCGACGGCAAGACGCCTGCGGTGACGCTGGGCGAGGCCGAGGCCAATACTTCGGTGGCATCGCTGTGGCATCTGGCACCGGTGGTGGACAACCTGCACGTCGACCGCCTTGCCGTGCGCGTCGCGCGCGGCGCCGACGGGCGCATGACCTTTGCCGATGTCCAGGAAAAATTCGCAGCACTGCCGCCCAAGCCGGCCGATGCCAAGCCGGCGCGCTTCTCAGTCAACAATATTGCCGTGACCGGCAGCAGCTTCAGCTATGACGACAGGCTGCTCGACACCAGCCTGCGCGTCGACCACCTGACGCTGACGCTGCCGTTCCTGTCCAACCTGCCGCATGACGTCGAGATCGTGACGCGGCCGACGCTGAGCGCGCGGGTCAACGGCACGCCGCTGGCGCTCGATGGCGAGGTGCTGCCCTTCGCCGATTCGCGCCAGACCCGGCTCAATGTCAATCTCGACGGGCTCGACGTGACGCGCCTCATGGCCTTCGCGCCGCCGCTGCGCGATGCCGAGGTCAAGTCCGGCAAGCTTGATACGCGCCTGACGGTGGCGTTCCGCCAGCAGAAGGACACGCAGGAAATGCTGCTGATGGGCACGGCCGCGCTGCGCGATGCGGATATCCGCACGCGCGCGGGCCAGCCGCTGGTGAAAAGCGGCCGGCTGGCGCTGGACATTGCCCGGCTCGAGCCGCTGGCGCACCGGGCCCAGCTGCGTAGCGTGGAAATCGAAGGGCTGGGGGTGCAGGCGGTACGCCGCGCCGACGGCACGCTGAACCTGGCGACGGCGTTCCTGCCGCAGGCGGTAAGCAAGTCGACCGACGGCGTGGCACCGGCCCCCGCTCCCGCTCCGGCTCCGGCTGCGGCGGCGTCCGCGCCCGCCGAGGCTGCTTCCGCTGCTCCTGCTCCTTCGGCTTCTGCCGCGCAAGCCGCGCCGGCCGGCCCCGCGGCCAAGGACCAGCCCTGGCGCTATGCGGTCGACCGCATCGTAGTAAAGCAGGCCAACCTCGGGTTTGAGGATGCGCTGGCGCCCTCGGGCCCGGGCAAGCTGGCGCTGGGCCCGCTCGACGCCGAGGTCAAGGGCTTTGCCGGCACCGAAGGCGACAAGCCGGCGCATATCGATGCCACCCTGACCGTGGCCGACGGCCAGACCCTGCACCATGCCGGCGACCTGCTGCTGCGCGACGGCACGCTGGCCGGCACGCTCGAGACCAAGGGGCTGCGGCCGCAGGGCTTTGCCGCGTGGTGGCCGCGCGAGCTGCGCAGCCAGTTCGGCGAGACCGCGGTCGATGCCGAGCTGCACTACCGCATGTCGTGGGCGGCGCCGCAGTTCCAGTTCGTGCTGGAAAAGTCCCGGGTGGAACTGGCGCCGCTCTATGTCGCCACACGCGATCCGGTGGTGATGCCGGCCGCGCCTACCGCCACCGCCAACACCGCCAACACCGCCAACACCGCCAACACCGCGAATGAAGCCGCGACGCAGGCCCCCCAGCGCGTCAGCCGTCGTGCGCGCGAACGCGCCGAGGCCGACCGTGCAGGCGCCAACCTGCCGCTGCTGCGCGCCGAGAAGCTGGTGCTCGACGATATCCAGTTTGACCTCGCGCGCCAGACCTTCGCGACCAGCCAGGTGACGCTGGCGCAGCCGCAGATCGCGGCCACGCGCGACCATAGCGGCCAACTGCTCGAAATGGCGCGGCTGTGGGCCAGCGAATCCGCCCAGCAGGCTCGCGCCACGCCGCGCAAGGCACCGGCCCCTGCCGCGAATGCCACGAATGGCGCTAGTGGCGCCAATGGCAGGAACGGCAGTGCCGCCGCAGGTGTCTGGCAAGCCAGGATCGGCAAGATCGCCGTCGACGGCGGCAGCGCGCGCGTGGCCGACTACCAGCCGGCCGAAGCCAACCGCGGCCGCCCGGTGATCCACCAGTTCCGCAATATCGAGCTCAGCACCGGCGCCATTGCCTGGCCGCTGACGCCGGCGGCGGTGCCGGTGAAGCTGCACGCCGAATCCGGCCGGCGCGGCGTGATCGGCATCGACGGCACCGTCTTGCCTGCCATGCCGGCGAGCCGCCTGCAGCTGGACCTGCGCCAGGTCGAAATCGGGCCGCTGCAGCCGTACCTGGCCGACCGCCTCAACGCGGCGCTGCGTAGCGGCACGCTGACCGTCAAGGGCAAGCTCAATGTCGACGCGCCCACCGGCAAGCCGATCGCCGCGCAGTTTGCCGGCAACGTGCTGGCCGGCAACGTGCGCACGGTCGACCGTGTCAGCGGCGAGGATTTCCTGCGCTGGCGCTCGCTCGCGCTGTCGGGCATCGACTTCGCGATGGATGAGAGCAAGGGCCCGATGCGCGTCAGCCTGGGCAATATCGCGCTGTCCGATTTCTATGCGCGCGTGATCCTGAACGCCAACGGCCGCCTGAATCTGCAGGACGTGCTGGCCGGCGGCGCGGCCAAGGGCGAGGCGGCGCCGTCCACCAGCCTGACGCAGGCCAACCCGGCCTCGGCGCCGGCGACGCCGCCGGTGCAGGCCGGTGACACGCGCACCGCGCAGGTCGAGCAGAAGCCGGGCGGCCCCAAGCCGCAGATCCGCATCGGCGGCGTGTCGGTGAACCAGGGCAACATCAATTTCTCGGATTTCTTTGTCAAGCCGAACTACACGGCCAACCTGACCGGCATGAAGGGCTCGGTGTCCAAGGTGTCGTCGGGCGATCCCGCGCCTGCCGACCTGGTGCTCGACGGCCGCATCGACGACGATGCGCCGGTCACCATCAGCGGCAAGATCAACCCGCTGGGCGAGCAGTTGTTCCTGGACATCGCCGCCAAGGCATCGGGGGTCGAGCTGACGCGGCTGACGCCGTACGCGGCCAAGTACGCCGGCTACCCGATCACCAAGGGCAAGCTGACCGTCGATGTCGCCTACAAGATCGAGAACGGCAAGCTGGATGCGAGCAACCACCTGTTCCTCGACCAGCTTACCTTCGGCGAGCGTGTCGACAGCCCGGACGCGACCAAGCTGCCGGTGCTGCTGGCGGTGTCGCTGCTGAAGGACCGCAATGGCGTGATCGACGTGAACCTGCCCGTCTCCGGCTCGCTGTCGGATCCGGAATTCAGCATCGGCGGCGTGATCGTGCGCGTGATCGTCAACCTGCTGACCAAGGCGATCACTTCGCCGTTCTCCTTGATAGCCTCTGCCTTCGGCGGCAGCAGCGAGGAGCTCGGCTACGTCGAGTTCGCGCCCGGCACGTCGACGCTGACGCCGGCGGCGAAGGAGAAGATCGGCAAGCTCGGCCAGGCGCTCAATGACCGGCCTTCGCTGCGGCTGGAAATCAGCGGCCGCATCGACCCGGCCACCGACGAAGCCGGCGCGCGCCGCGCGTGGCTGGATGCGCGCGTGGCCGAGCAGAAGCGGCGCGACCTGCGCAACAGCGCGCAGGCAGGCACCGAGGCCGGCGACGACGAGTCGGGCGTGCAGGGCGCCGAGATCAAGGTGTCGAAGCAGGAATACCCGAAGTACCTGGAAGAGGTCTACAAGCGCGCCTCGATGAAGAAGCCGCGCAATTTCGTCGGCTTTGCCAAGTCGCTGCCGCCCGAGGAAATGGAGAAGCTGCTGATGGCCAATGCCACTGTCTCCGAGGCCGACCTGAAGCGCCTTGCCGAGCAGCGGGCGCTGGTGGTCAAGCAGTCGCTGGAGCGCGAAGGCAAGGTGCCGGAGAGCCGGCTGTTCCTGACCGCGCCCAAGCTCACGGCCGAGGGCATCAAGGACAAGGGCGCGCCGAACCGGGTCGATTTCTCGATCCGGCAGTAGCCGTGGCGGCCGGCGGCGCCATCACGGCGCCGCCGGCAAAAAACGGTATGATTCGGCCCGGACAATGTGTCATGACCGAATCTGGAGAATGTTTTGCAGGATCAACTTGAAGCGGCCGTTGCCTACAAGACCTGGGTGTGCGTGATCTGCGGCTGGGTCTACGACGAAGAACAGGGCTGGCCCGAAGATGGCATCGCCCCCGGCACGCGCTGGGAAGACATCCCCGACGACTGGCGTTGCCCCGAATGCGACGTCGGCAAGGGCGAGTTCGCGATGATCGAGCTGTAATGCATGACGGCGCTTTGCAGCGCCGTCATGCATTGACTAGCCATGCCGCCGCAAAGGCGGCCGGCACAGGCCGGTGTGGTGACGTTGCGCGGCATAACGCCGGTAGCGCATCCGATACGGGTGAACGCTGCGCCACAGGGCCACCAGCACGGTAACAAGCAGCAGGGCCGCCATGATGGCGGCAAGCAGGGCGATCGACATGGCGGCCCTCCTCTTCGCGATTCGTGCGGATCGTGCAAAACCTGCCAGCCCGGCCTCCCGGGCCGGTATCAGATCAGCATCGGCAGCGCTTCCAGCACCAGCACCGCGACCAGCGCGCCGATCAGCGCTCCCATGGTCCGGCAACTGATACGCAGGTACTTGGCGGTCACCGGGATCGAACCCATGGCGATCACGCCCACCAGCGCCATCGGAATCAGGAATACAAGATCATGCGCGGTGAAGTGCATGGCGGTCTCCTGTCTCTCTTTTGTGATTCCAGTATAGGCAGTGTGTGCCGCGCGCAAGGCAGCGCGCATCGGGATTGTCCCGTAGTGTGCACAGCAGCCGGGCGTTCGCAGGTATCGTTATCGGCACTCCTGCGCCGATGGCGTTGCGCCACGCACGAAGCGGAAGTGTTTTTCGCCATGCCGGCAGCCTGATGGGAAGCGCGTGTCCTATGCTGATCAGAGACGCGGGCCCCGATCCCATCCATGTCGAAGGTCCCGCCGACTCAAGAGAGAGAGACGGAGGTGGCTATGGAACTTCACATGCGATCGCACCATTACGTGCGGCGCCAGCCGGACTGGACCGCGGCAGCGGTGTCGGGGCTGGCCGCGGGCGCGCTGCTGCTGGTGCTGGAACTGTTCTGGTCGTCGATGGTGTCGGGCGTCAATCCGTGGGTGGCCACGCGCATGATCGCGGCGATCGTGATGGGCCCGGACGAGCTGCAGACGTCGCTGTTCACCGTCGGCACGGCGGCCGCGGCACTGGCGATCCACTTCGTGCTGGGCGCGGTGCTTGGCATGATCCTGGCGGCGATCATCGCGCCGTTCACGCTGGACTCGAGCCTCGGCATGGCGATGCTGGCCGGCGCCGTGTTCGGGCTGGTCGTCTACTTCTTCAATTTCTATGTGATGACGCGCGCGTTCCCGTGGTTTGTCGAGGTGCGTGGCTGGCATACGTTCATCGGCCACCTGATTTTCGGCGTGACGGCCGCGGCGTGCTACTGGAAGCTGGAAAGCAAGGACGTGTCGCACTGAGATGACGCAATGAGCCGCGGTGCTCAGCGGCCGAACCGAGACATTTTTCAACCCGGGGATCGTGCCCGAACGGCACGGCAAGACGCATGCACGTTTCCTGCGCGCTTTGGCCATTACACGGGGCCGCGCGCGACCATGGCGGTGGCATGGAGCCGAAGGGTTCCTGCCGCCGCTTTTTCTGGGCGGACCGCTTGTGCATGGAGGCACGCATTTGCCCGCCATGTCGCCTTGCAGTGACCTGACGGCATGCACTAGTCTTATCTAACCTTGCGTGACTTCCGCATCCCTCGCCGCGCGCGAGGAGGAGGGTGGTTATGGCGTTGGCCATTGCACTCGTCGTCATCGTCGTCGCTTCGGTGCTCTTCCATTTTCTGAGCCCGTGGTGGGCGACCCCGCTGGCGTCCAACTGGAAGCAGATGGACGACACGCTGACCATTACCCTCGTCATCACCGGGATATTCTTCGTCGTCATCAACCTGTTCGTCGGCTACATCGTCTGGCGCTACCGGCACAATGCGCCGCATCCCAACGGCGGCACTGGCCACCGCGCCGCCTACGAGCCGGAAAACCGCAAGCTCGAGTGGTGGCTGATCGGCGGCACCACCCTGGGCGTGGTGGCGTTGCTGGCGCCGGGCCTGTTCGTCTACGCCGACTACGTGCGCCCGCCGCGCGAGGCGATGGTGCTGGAGGTGGTGGGCCAGCAATGGTCGTGGGGGTTCCGCTTTCCGGGCAAGAGCGGCGAGCTGGGTGCTTCCGACCCGCGCTTCATTACCGGTTCCAATCCGCTGGGCCTTGACCCGGACGACCCGCGCGGGCAGGACAACATCGTCATCGTGGGGCCCGAGGTACACCTGCCGCTGAACAAGCCGGTGAAAGTGCTGCTGCGCTCCAAGGACGTGCTGCATGATTTCTATGTGCCGCAGTTCCGCGCGCGCATGAACATGGTGCCGGGCATGGTGACGTCGTTCTGGTTCACGCCGACGCAAACGGGACGCTTTGAAATCCTGTGCGCGCAGCTGTGCGGCGTGGGGCACTACAACATGCGCGGCATCGTGGTGGTGGACGAACCCGCCGCGTACGACGCCTGGCTGGCGAAGCAGCAGACCTTTGCCATGGCGCTGGCGAAGGCGGCGGCACCGCCGGCCGCCATGGCCGCCGCAGCGCCGGGCGCCGCCAGCGACGCCGGCGTGGTGGAAAAGGGCCGCGCGCTGGCGCAAAGCAAGGGCTGCGTCGCATGCCACAGCATCGACGGCAATCCCGGCGTGGGCCCGACGTGGAAGGGCCTCTACGGCAAGACCGAGACCTTTGCCGACGGCAGCAGCGCCGCGGTCGACGACGCCTTCCTGCACAAGGAGATCACCGACCCGCACGCGCGCCTGGTGAAGGGCTTCGGTCCGGTGATGCCCCAGCTGCCGATGAGCGAGGACGAGACCGCTGCGCTGATTGCGTATATCAAGTCGGCGGGAACCGGCGCCCCCGCACCGGAGGTCGCGGCGCCGGGCGCGCCCGCTGCCGCCACCAGCGCCGCCACGACCGCGGCAGCCGGCACGGCCGCGCCCGCGCCAGCCCCTGGCGCTGCCTCGGGCACCTATACGACCTCGACCGCGGTGGCCGTGCCGCCCGGCGCGGCGCCCGCGCCGCCACGCAAGTGAGGAGACCCGCATGGCTTACGCCGACGATGCAGCCCATCACGCGCCGCAGAGCTTCTGGACCCGCTACGTCTGGAGCCAGGACCACAAGGTGATCGCCGTGCAGTACACCATCGTGGCGATCGTGGTGGGGCTGGTGGGCGTGGCGTTGTCCAACCTGATGCGGATGCAGCTGGGTTTTCCGGGGCGTTTCGAGTTTATCGACGTCAACCGCTATTACCAGTTCGTCACCATGCACGGCATGATCATGGTGATCTACCTGCTGACCGCGCTGTTCCTGGGTGGCTTCGGCAACTACCTGATCCCGCTGATGGTGGGGGCGCGCGACATGGTGTTCCCCTTCCTCAACATGCTCAGCTTCTGGGTTTACCTGCTGTCGGTGATCGTGCTGCTGGCCAGCTTCTTCGTGCCGGGCGGGCCCACCGGCGCCGGCTGGACGCTGTATCCGCCACAGGCCATCCTGCCCGGCACGCCGGGGCATGACTGGGGCATCATCCTGATGCTGGTGTCGCTGGCGATCTTTATCGTCGCGGCGACGATGGGCGGCCTGAACTACGTCACCACCGTGCTGCAGGCACGCACCGAGGGCATGACGCTGCTGCGCATGCCGCTGTCGGTGTGGGGCATCTTCATGGCCACCATCCTGGCGCTGCTGGCGTTTCCGGCGCTGTTCGTGTCCGCGGTGATGATGCTGCTGGACAAGACCCTGGGCACCAGCTTCTTCATGCCCGCGATGGTGTCGATGGGCCAGCAGCTCACCTACAAGGGCGGCAGCCCGCTGCTGTTCCAGCACCTGTTCTGGTTCTTCGGCCACCCCGAGGTGTATATCGTCGCGCTGCCGGCGTTCGGCATCGTCTCCGACCTGGTCAGCGTCCATGCGCGCAAGAGCATCTTCGGCTATCGCACCATGGTGTGGGCGATCCTGGCGATCGGCGTGCTGTCGGTGGTGGTGTGGGCGCACCATATGTTCGTCAGCGGCATGAACCCGTACTTCGGCTTCTTCTTCGCCACCACCACGCTGATCATCGCGGTGCCAACGGCAATCAAGGTGTACAACTGGGTCATCACGCTATGGCGCGGCGACATCCATTTCTCGGTGCCGATGCTGTTTGCGATCGCGTTCATCAGCACCTTTGTCATCGGCGGGCTGACCGGGCTGTTCCTGGGCAATGTCAGCGTGGATATCCCGCTGTCGAACACGTATTTCGTGGTGGCGCACTTCCACATGGTGATGGGCGTGTCGCCGATCCTGGTGGTGTTCGGCGGCATCTACCACTGGTATCCCAAGTTGACGGGGCGCATGCTCAACGACACCATGGGCCGCGTGCATTTCTGGATCACCTTCATCGGCACCTACGCCATCTTCTTCCCGATGCACTATCTCGGCGTGCTGGGCATGCCGCGGCGCTACTACGCTTGGGAGAACTACGCCTTCATCCCCGAATCCGCGCACGTGATGAACATGTACATCTCGGTGGCGGCCTTCGTGGTCGCGACGGCGCAGCTGCTCTTTGTCTACAACCTGGTGTGGAGCCTGCGCCATGGGGACAAGACTGATGGCAATCCCTGGCGCGCGGCCTCGCTGGAGTGGCAGACGCCGCAGACGCCGCCGGTGCACGGCAACTGGGGCCCGCACCTGCCGGTGGTGTACCGCTGGGCCTATGCCTACAGCGTGCCGGGCGCGCCCGAGGACTTCATCGCGCAGAATGCGCCGCCCGAAGCGGGTGGATCGGAGCCTGAACCCCACGCCAGCCGCGGAGCCGTAGCATGAACGCCGACGCCGTCTACAAGGTCAGCCGCGACGACTTCGGCGGCAACCCCTCCGGCGAGAATGCCGCGCACCGCCACCCGCGGCGCCGCTCGCCGGCAAGCACCGGCCTGTGGGTGTTCATGGGGGTGGTCACGTCGCTGTTTGGGCTGTTCCTGACCGCTTATGCGCTGCGCATGGACAGCCCGGACTGGCACCGCATCGCGCTGCCGTGGCAGGTGTGGCTGTCCACCGCCCTGCTCGCCGCCGGCAGCGCGGCGATGGAGGTGGCGTCGCGCGCGGCACGCCGCGGCAGCATGGGCGTGGCGCGGCTGGCGCTGCGCCTCGGCGGCCTGGGCGCGGCCGCCTTCGTGGTTTCGCAGCTGTGGGCCTGGCAGGCGCTGGGCGCGATGCAGGTCATGCCGGCCGGCAATCCGGCGGGCAGCTTCTTCTACCTGCTGACCGCCATGCACGGCCTGCACGTGCTGGGCGGGCTCGTGGGCTGGGGCTTCGCGGTTGCCGCGCGCGGCAGCGGCGAAGTTGCCGTGCTGCGCATGCGGCTGTGCTCGCGCTACTGGCATTTCCTGCTGGCGGTATGGGTGGTGCTGCTGGCGGCGCTGGGCTGGCTCACGCCCGAGCTGGTGCGCTATCTCTGCGGCACGGCCTAGGACGGGCACGCACGCGCAAGAGGAGGAGAGCGGCATGTCAACGCAACTGTCTTCACCGTCGGCCACGCCGCCCGCGGCTCCGCCACTTGGCGGGGTGCGCGGCCTGCTGGCCGACTGGTCGTCGGACCAGCAGGCCTTCAAGGTGTCGTGGGGCAAGACCATGATGTGGATCTTCCTGCTGTCCGACACCTTTGTCTTCAGCTGCTTCCTGACCGGCTATATGTCGGTGCGGATGGCGACCACGGTGCCATGGCCGAATCCCAGCGAGGTATTCGCGCTGCACGTGGGCGGCGCCGATATCCCGCTGCTGCTGATCGCTATCATGACTTTCGTGCTGATCACCAGCAGCGGCACCATGGCGATGGCCGTCAACTTTGCCTACCGGCGCGCGCGCCGGGAATGCGCGCTGCTGATGCTGGTGACGGCGCTGTTCGGCATGCTCTTCGTCGGCATGCAGGCGTTTGAATGGACCAAGCTGATCGTCGACGAGGGCGTGCGGCCGTGGAGCAACCCGATGGGCGCGGCGCAGTTCGGCTCGACGTTTTTCATGATCACCGGCTTCCACGGCCTGCACGTGTCGTGCGGCGTGATCTACCTGCTGGTGGTGGCCACGCGCGTGCTGCGCGGGCGCTACGAAGCCACCGGCAACTACCAGATCGTCGAGATTGCCGGGTTGTACTGGCACTTCGTTGACCTGGTCTGGGTGTTCATCTTTGCGTTGTTCTATCTCTGGTGAGGGCGGCCATGGCATCGACTCCCGCATCCCCCGCAGGCTCCACGACGCCCGCGCAGCCGGCCGCGCACGAATCCGGGCATGCCGGCGCGCATAGCGGCCAGCAGCATCCCATCGGGCTGTACCTGAAGATCTGGTTGTTGCTGTTCGTGCTGTCGACGCTGTCCTACCTGGTCGACTATTTCCACGTCACCGGCTACCTGCGCTGGACGCTGATCCTGGTGTTCATGGCGCTGAAGGCGGGGCTGATCGTGGCGGTGTTCATGCACATGGCATGGGAACGCATGGCGCTGATCTGCGCCATCCTGGTCCCGCCGCTGTGCCTGCTGGTGCTGGTCTGGCTGATGGCGGAAGAAGCGAACTATACGTTCCTGACGCGCGGCATCTTCTTCCGCTGACGGGGAGGGCGCCGCCGGCTCCGGGAGGGAGCCGGCGGCAGGCCGCCTCAATGGCTGTCGCCGTCGTTCGGCTTCAGACCTGGGTGATGAACTTGGTCACAAGGTAGCCGTCGAACGTCTCCAGGCCGCCCTCGCTGCCGATGCCCGAGTCCTTGATGCCGCCGAACGGCGTCTCGGCCAGCGCCATGCCGAAGTGGTTGATGTTGACCATGCCCGCTTCCAGCCCGTTGGAAACTTCCGTTGCGGTCTTCAGCGAGTTGGTAAACACATACGAGGCCAGGCCAAAGGGCAGGCTGTTGGCGCGGCGCAGCACCTCGGCGGTGTCCTTGAAGCGCGTGACCGGCGCCACCGGGCCGAACGGCTCGTCGGTCATCAGGCGCGAATCGTCGGGCAGGTCGGTCACCACGGTCGGCGCGAAGAAATAGCCCTTGTCGTTGCCGAGGGCGCTGATGCGCGAGCCACCGGCCACCACCTTGCCGCCGCGCTGGCTGGCATCGTCCAGGAACTGCTCCATCGACAGCACGCGGCGCTCATGCGCCAGCGGGCCCATCTGGGTGCCGTCGTCCAGGCCGTTGCCCACCTTGATCGAGCCGATCACCTCGGTAAAGCGCGCCAGGAACTTGTCGTAGGCCTTCTCCTGGACATAGAAGCGCGTCGGCGACACGCACACCTGGCCGGCATTGCGCAGCTTGAAGCGCGCCAGCATCTCGGCGGCGGGCTCGATGTCGGCGTCGTCGAACACCAGCACCGGCGAATGCCCGCCCAGCTCCATGGTCACGCGCTTCATGTGCGCGCCGGCCAGCGCGGCCAGCTGCTTGCCCACCGGCACCGAGCCGGTGAACGAGATCTTGCGCACGATCGGCGATTCGATCAGGTAGGTCGACACTTCGCTGGGCACGCCCCAGACGATGTTCAGCACCCCCGGCGGCAGGCCGGCGTCATGGAACAGCTGCGCCAGCGCCACCACCGCGCTGGGCGAGTCCTCCGGGCCCTTCAGGATCAGCGTGCAGCCCGCACCGACCGCGGCCACGATCTTGCGGATCGCCTGGTTGAACGGGAAGTTCCACGGCGTGAATGCGGCGCAGACCCCGATCGGCTCGCGCACCACGATCTGCCGCACATTGGGCTGGCGCGGCGGAATCACGCGGCCGTAGATGCGGCGGCATTCCTCGGCGTGCCAGTCGGCATGCTCGGCGCAGACCATGATTTCGCCGATGGCTTCGGCCAGCGGCTTGCCCTGGTCCAGCGTGATATTGCGGCCGATCTCCCTGGCGCGCTCGCGGGCCAGCTCGCCCACGCGGCGCAGGATCTTGCCGCGCTCCAGCGGCGAGGACTTCTTCCAGCTCTCGAACGCGCGCTGCGCGGCGGCGAGCGCGCGGTCCAGGTCGGCGCGGGTCGCGTGCGGCAGCTTGCCCAGCACTTCCTCGGTGGCCGGATTGATGACGTCCTGCTCGCGCCTGTCGCCTCCCTTGATGAATTCACCGTCGATATAGAGGGCGAGATCCTGGTACATGCGTGTTCTCCTTGGTGGCGTTCGATGGGCGAAGGGCAAGGCCGCGGCGGCGGGCAACCCCGCGGCCGCGGCCGTCAGTGAACGCAAGCTTACCGCGACTGCGGCGATCATGCAGTGGACGCTGCGCCGGGGGGGCGGGCGCAGGCAGGGAGGAAAGTGCGGCACCCGTCCCCCGCCGGCGCGAGGGAGCTATGGGCCGGAGCGGACTGCGCCCGTGGGCGCTCAGGCCAGGTCGCGCGGCCGCGCGGCCGGGGTGGCGCCGGTGCGGGTGGCTTCCACCACCAGGATCACCAGCAGCGTGATCAGCGTCAGGCCGAACACGGCATAGCCGATGCTGTCGCCCTCGATGGCGAACAGGCTGGGCGCATAGGTCGGGCTGGTGCAGACCATGGTGCCGGCGGACATGCCGGTGTAGTGCATGCCGCAGACCGCCACGCCCATCACCACCGCCGCGGCCAGCTGCTTGCCGCCCGTCTTCACCGTGGTGGCCAGCCACAGCGCCACTACCGACACCACGACGGCGATCACCGCCGACAGTGCGATCACGCCCAGGTCCCAGTCAAAGCCAGGGCTGCGCGTCGTTGTCGTCCGCACACGCCTCAGGGGCGTGTACGCCATGTCATCGCGATATCGCCGGTCTATGTGTGGTTGACCACATAGACGTGAACCCCCCGGTGCCGCGCCCTGTAGAATTTGTCGGACCTATACCTAAACCCCCTAAACCGTCTTCACGTGCGCGCCATCCGGCTTCTTCTGCTGGTCATGATGCTGGCCTTCCTGCCTCTCCAAGGCTGGGAGGATGCGGTCGCGCACACCGTGTCGGCGGACGCCACGGCCAGGGCCGCCGAGGCCGAGTTCGCAGAGCGCGGCGACGCCGGCCACCCCATACCATCTTCGGAAGCCGCCGAGCCGTCGGAGCAGCCCGGCCCCGATCCTTTCGAGCAGCTGTTATCGCCCTCCCCGCTATATCCCGCGGCCTGTGCGGGTAGTTCCAGCCGGCCGCATTACACCGACGGGCCACGGCCCGGTCCCGACCTGCCACGCCTGCCGCGTCCTCCACGCGGCTGATCCCTCACCGTGAGCGGTGTGCGCGATCGCGTTCGGCGTCCTGGCAACAATGATCGTGGCCTAGTTCTCGCGCCAGCGTGAATTGTGCCCTCGATGCGGGTGCCGCCGGGCTGGTGGCCTCGCCCACGCGAACGGCACGACTTTCCGGTCATTCCAGTCATTCACCCATCGAAAGCGCATCGCGGCGCCTCAGTCCGTAAGCTGATGCCAGCGAGACCAATGCCCCGGCGCTGAGCGCGCTGGCACGGGTTCTCTGATATGGAATCATCAATGCAATCGATCCTGCTTCAACCAGGCATGCCAGCGTGGCGGGAAACGCTGGCACGCTGCCACCATGACTGCCATCACACGCCAGGCTGGTACGTAGCAGCAGAGCGCAGTGAGCGCGGCAGTGCGGCTGCCGTCCATGTCACCGACGGATCCCGCGACTTGCTGGTTCCGCTCGTGTGCCGGCCGCTTACCAATGTCAGTTGGGACGCCACCTCGGCCTACGGTTACGGAGGACCGGTAGTGAGCCACGGCGCACCGGCCGGGTTCGCCGACGAGGCGCTTGGCGCCGCGCTGGCGTTGCTGCGCCGTGAAGGCTGCGTGTCGTGGTTTATCCGCATGCACCCATTGCTGAATGCGGACTGGCAGAGCCGCTTCGGGTTGGTGGTCGAGCAAGGGGCCACCGTCTCGATCGACCTCACGAAGAGCCCGGAGCGGCTGTGGCAGGAAACCCAGGCGCGCCACAAGCGCGGCATTAACCGCGCCCGCCGCGCTGGCGTCACCGCACGGCTAGATAGTGACTTCGCCACGCTGCCGCGGTTTATCCGGCTCTACAACGAAACCATGACGCGGTTAAATGCGTCAGCGTATTACTTCTTCGACGCGCAATACTACCGGACCCTGGTGCGATCCCTCGGCAGCGACCTGTTGCTGTTCGTGGCCGAAGAGGACGACTGCGTCATCGGCGGGGCATTGTTCACCGTGTCACGCGAGTCGGGCATCATGCAATACCACCTCGCAGGCTGGGATTGGGAATACCGTCATCGCCAGCCGTCAAAGACGGTGATCCATGCCGCGCGCGAATGGGGCCGGCTTAACCGCATGAGCTGCCTGCACCTGGGCGGCGGATTGGGTTCGGCGAACGATTCTCTGCAGGAATTCAAGCTAGGTTTTTCGCCTGACACGCATGTGTACCGGACGCAGCGCGTGGTTGTGGATCCTGAGCGCTATGTGGCGCTGTCCGGCGGCGACAAATCCACGCTGGACGAACTGGACGGCTACTTCCCGGCGTACAGGCGCCCGGGGGGGCGTTTCGGGCCAGCGCTGCCGTCGACGCTTGTGGCGAGACCATCCCGCCAGGCGAAGCCTGAAGCAAGCGATGGCGGCAGGGGCAATGCAGATTGCCTAGTTGAGGAGGTGTGATTGTGAGGGGGCGTGATTGCCGGCTTCGGCGGGAAGCTGATCGCTGGCGCGGCGGAGCGTGATTACGCCGGCGACTTTGCCATACCGCGCCACCCGCCGATGCTTGCTGAAAGCCATTCGAAAGATCAGCCTGTCATCCTGCAACCGCTGGCACTCCCTCCCGGCACACGCGCCGGCACACACCAGCGCGTCTTAACGGCCGCGCCTTGCCCTGACGCAAGCGCGCGCCGTCTTATTCGCCAGGCCAATAGCAACCCTCATCCAGCCTGCGCCGACCACCACTTCCAATACGAACGGCATTGCGAGCAGATGCATCACATCATGATGTATTGAAGCAGCCCATTCTGTCAAAAAACCCCTTATTTAAAGGGTATATCGGTAAATACCCGTAAACAAAGACAAATGAAAGGCACCTGAAAGATCACCTCTTTAAGGTTCGATCCATCCGTCGGAAACCATGCCCACGGCATGCCGCGTTGCGCAGAGCCAGCGCACGTCCCGGCCTTGCATTTCATGAACTTTGAGGAGAATCGTTTTGCGCATACGCAGCCAAAAGGACTTTGCCTCCGGCCTGATGTTTATCCTGGTCGGTCTGGGCTTTTCCTGGGTCGCACGCGGCTATTCCATGGGAACGGCCGCAAAGATGGGACCCGGATATTTCCCCTTCCTGCTGGGCCTGGTGCTCGCCGTGTTGGGCGCGGTAGTGCTGCTCGGCTCGCTCTCGTCCAAGGGCGAGGAAGACCACCTTGCCCGCTGGGACCTGAAGACCCTGCTGTGGATCCTGGGTTCGGTAGTGCTGTTCGGCCTGCTGCTCAAGCCGCTCGGCATGGTGCTGTCCGTGTTCGTGCTGGTGCTGGTGTCGTCGATGGCGAGCCATGAATTCAGCTGGAAGGGCGCGTTGCTCAACGGCGTAGTGCTGGTGCTGATCAGCCTGGGTGCGTTCGTGTACGGCATCAACCTGCAGATGCCGGTGTGGCCGGCTTTCCTGGGCAGCTAAGGAGTCGCAAACCATGGAATTGTTTGACCATCTTGCGCTGGGCTTCTCCACGGCCCTGTCGCTGCAGAACCTGGCCTACGCCTTCCTCGGCTGCGTGCTGGGCACGCTGATCGGCGTGCTGCCGGGCCTGGGGCCGCTGGCTACCATCGCCATGCTGCTGCCGATCACCTACACGCTGCCGCCGGTGGCCGCGCTGATCATGCTGGCCGGCATCTACTACGGCGCGCAGTACGGCGGCTCGACCACCGCCATCCTGGTGAACCTGCCGGGCGAATCGTCGTCGGTGGTGACAACCATCGACGGCTACCAGATGGCAAGACGAGGACGGGCGGGCGTGGCGCTGGCCACCGCCGGCCTGGGTTCGTTCTTCGCCGGTTGCGTCGCCACGCTGATCCTGGCCGCGTTTGCCACGCCGCTGTCGGAAATCGCGTTCAAGTTCGGTCCCGCCGAATACTTCTCGCTAATGGTGCTGGGCCTCATCGGCGCCGTGGTGCTGGCTTCCGGCTCGCTGCCCAAGGCAATCTCGATGATCGTGCTGGGCCTGCTGCTGGGCCTGATCGGAACCGACGTGAACTCGGGCGCCGCGCGCTTCTCGTTCGACGTGCCGGAGCTGACCGACGGCATCGACTTCGTGGCACTGGCCATGGGCATGTTCGGCTTCGCGGAAATCATCGCCAACCTGGAGCAGAAGGAAGCCCGCGAGACCTTCACCAACAAGGTCACCAACCTGTTCCCGACCAGGGACGACTTCAAGCGCATGATTCCCGCGGTGCTGCGCGGCACGGCGCTGGGTTCGGCGCTGGGCATCCTGCCTGGCGGCGGCGCGGCGCTGGCATCGTTCGCGGCCTACTCGCTCGAGAAGAAGACCTCCAGGTTTGCGCACGAGTTCGGCAAGGGCGCGATCGAAGGCGTGGCGGGTCCGGAATCGGCCAACAATGCAGCGGCGCAGACTTCGTTCATCCCGCTGCTGACGCTGGGCATTCCGCCCAACGCGGTGATGGCGCTGATGGTGGGCGCGATGACCATCCACAATATCCAGCCCGGCCCGCAGGTGATGACCAGCAACCCGGCGCTGTTCTGGGGCCTGATCGCCTCGATGTGGATCGGCAACCTGATGCTGATCATCCTGAACCTGCCGATGATCGGTATCTGGGTCAAGCTGCTGACCGTGCCGTACCGCTTCCTGTACCCGGCGATCCTGACGTTCTGCTGCATCGGCGTCTACTCGGTCAACAACCAGACCTTCGACGTGTTCATGGCTGCGGGCTTCGGCATCATCGGCTACCTGTTCCTGAAGCTCAAGTGCGAGCCGGCGCCGCTGCTGCTGGGCTTCGTGCTGGGGCCGATGATGGAAGAGAACTTCCGCCGCTCGCTGCTGCTGTCGCGTGGTGACTTCACGGTGTTCGTGACGCGCCCGCTGTCGGTCGGCCTGCTGATCGCGGCTGCCGCGCTGGTGGCGGTGGTAGCCCTGCCGTCGATCAAGGCCAAGCGCGAAGAAGCGTTCCAGGAAGAATAGCGCCGCGCGTGCTGCCCCGGGAATGCGCCGTTGGAACGGTTCACCCCAGGCGGCGCATCACAACGCAAGCGTTCCGGGGTGCCTCTGTGCACCCCGTTTTTCTTTGGCTGGGCCGCACGGCCCGCCATCACGACAAGAGAGTGCCCGACTGCGGCAGCAGTCATGGGCTGCGCATGATGATCAGGATTCCCGCACCGTCGGGTGCGCCGACAGCGCCCATGAAACCGCCAACCCTTGACCGGTTTTTCTCACGTATCTACGTCCTCAAGCTCGTGCAGTCGAGTCCTTCGACGGTGCTGAGCCTGGTCGAACGCCTGCGCGAACGCGGCATCGACAAGAACATCCGCTCGCTGCGGCCGGTGCTGCGCAGCCTGATGATGGCGCGTGCCATTACCGCCGAGCTGGTCGAAGGCAGCGGCCGCGTGTACTGCATCACGGAGCGCGGGCGTGCCGAACTGGAGCAGTACATCTCGCACCTTGCGGTGCTGAAGGCGGAGCTGGCGCCGGACGAGGGCGAGCAGCCCTGAGCGTCATTCCCTGGTGAAGATCTCCAGGAAATGCTTGCTCGGGTCCTCGAAATAGATCCGGCGGCCGCCATCGTCGGTACTGACCTGTTCCGGCCGGCGGCGGTACGGGTCGGCCCAGTACATCAGGTGGCGCGCGCGGATGCGGGCAAAGCTCTGGTCGAACTCGGCGTCGCTCAGCAGGAAGGCGTAGTGCTGCAGGGCAACATCGCCTCCGGCGTCCATAAAGTCCAGCGTGACGCTGTTGTCGAGCCGGACGGCAAGAAATGGCCCGAACGGCACTGCCGCCGGACGACCCAGTATCTCGCAGAGGAAGTCGGCCGATACCTTCTTGTCATGGGAAAACACGATGGTGTGATTGAGCTGGATAGCCATGTCCGCAATCTCCCAAAGCTGTGTGGAGGGAGCAGCGCGTCATCATGGCGCGGCGCATGCCACGGCGGACATGCGCGCCACGCGCGTCCCACGCCGATAGCGTACAGGTTTTGGCGGCTGAATGTCGCCCGCAATAAGCACAGGCCGGTCCAGTGGACCGGCCTGCGGCGCCTGCCCGCGCGCCTGGCTCGGGCAGGATCATGCTTGCTGCGTTATTGCGATACCAGCTCCAGGCCGGCCTGCGACTCGTCATCGCCGCGTGCCACCAGCACCTTGATCTTGTTCGGCACGGACGCGCCGACGCCGTCAGTCGGAATGGTGGTGATCAGCCAGTCGGCGTTGTTGGCCAGCGTCAGCGTGCCCGAATCAAAGATCACGGTCTTGGTGCCCGCCGTGGTAATACGCAGCCGATAGGTGCCGCCGTCCATGTCGACCGAATCGGACCCGGAGGCCGGCGATGCCTGCTTGTAGCCCACGTTGCTGAAGTTCGGGCCGACCGAATTGAGGTCGACCGCCGGCATGGTCAGGTAGAAATCGACGTTCTGCGCATTGAACGAAGCGTTCAGCGTGCGCACGCGCGCCTTGTGCGAGAACAGGCCCTTTTCGAACGGATCGTCGATCTGCAGCACTTCGGCGCCGGTCGCGCCTGGCAGTGCGACCACGGTGTACTTGTGGCCGGTGGCTGCCACGATGGTGGTGCGGCCGAGTTCGGTCTGCGTGCCGGCAGTGTTGAACGAGATCAGCTGGTTGCCGGTTTCGACGTTGAAGTAGGTCGAGACAAACTTGTACGGCTTGTTGGTGAAGCTGGTCAGCGCGCCGTTCTGCAGGATGTCGACGTTGGGGCCGCCGGTGACCGCATGGATTGCGCGGACGCTCGGCTTGCTCAGGCCGATGCGATCGTCGATACCGTCATCGCCGCCGCCGCAGGCGGACAGGATTGCCGTTGCGGCCAGCGCAAGGCCGAATATAAGACTGGACTTGGATCGGAACATGGGTCACCTCTTACCGTTGGACTCAGAGACGAGCTGGCCCATGCCGCGCGGCGGGTGCGCCGGTAGCTGGCCAGTTGGCTTTCTGCATGGACTGCAGGCGCGGCGTACGCGCGTGCCGGGATGCAACTGCCGTGATGCAACGATAGGTATGAAGTGTGGTGCGAGACAGGCGCGCGCTTCCGAATTCCCTGTCGGAGGAATCCCACAAGACGCGGTGGCCACAATGCGTCCGAAATACGGCAAAGCGTGACCGGCTATAGGTTGGCGGCGGCCGGCCCGAAGCGCCGACTTGTGCGGGCCTGCGGCAACTACTGTGTAACCGGTTGTTGCAACCGGCGTGTCGACGCCATTGACCCCGTCATTAAGGCAAGGGTTTTGGCGCGATCGGGCTCATCGCTAAGGCAGTGACATCATGACCTGGTTGCGCCCGTTGCGCTTGGCCTGGTACAGCCCCGCATCGGCGACCTCCACCAGCCGGCTCGACGGCTCACCGGCCTGCGGCACCAGCAGCGCGCCGCCGATGCTGACGGTCACGCAATCGCTGGTGGGCGAGCCGCTGTGGGCGATGGCAAGGTCCTGCACCGCGCGCCGTACTTTCTCGGCCAGCAGCCGCACGCCGCCGGGCGAGGTGCCCGGCAGCACCATCGCGAACTCTTCGCCGCCGAAACGCGCGGGCAGGTCCGATGCCCGCGTGCAGTTGTCCCTGATCACCGCGGCCACGCGCCGCAGCACGTCGTCGCCGGCGACGTGGCCATAGGTATCGTTGTAGGCCTTGAAGGCGTCGACATCGATCATCAGCAGCGCCAGCTGCGTCTGCTCGCGCTGCGCGCGGCGCCATTCCGCGCCGAGGTATTCGTCGAAGTAGCGGCGGTTGGACAGCCCGGTGAGGCCGTCCGAGTTGGTCAGCCGCTGCAGTTCCAGGTTGGTCTCGAGCAGTTGCTGCTGGCTTTGCCGCAGCGCACGGTAGGCTTCGTCGCGCTGCAGCAGGTTCAGGTACGAGCGCGAGTGGTAGCGGATGCGCGCGACCAGCTCGATGCTGTCGGGCAGCTTGACCAGGTAGTCATTGGCGCCGGCGGCGAAAGCCGCGCTCTTCATCGAGGCCTCTTCCTTGGTCGACAGCACGATGATGGGGATATCGTGCGTGGCGGCGTTCTCGCGGTAATGGCGAACCAGCGTCAGGCCGTCGACGCCCGGCATGACCAGGTCCTGCAGGATCACCGTGGGCCGGGTGCGCTGCGCCACGGCAACGGCTTCGCCGGGCTGCGAGCAATAGTGGAAATCGATGTCGGGCTCGGTGGACAGCGCACGGCGCACCGCTTCGCCGACCATGGCCTGGTCGTCCACCAGCAGCACCATGACCTGGTAGTCCGATGCGTTAGAGGCGAGGGCAGGGTGTTGGGAGTTCATGCTGTAATCCTGGGGTGTTGCGCTCCCGGGCCGGGCCCGGGACGTGTTCTGGCAGTATGGCGGCGCTCACGGCAGTGGCGCGGCCAGGCCGGTGCGGCCGCACGCCTGCACCAGCCGTGGCGCGATGCGGCCCAGCGGCAGGATTTCGGCCGCCGCGCCAAGCGCCGCCGCCGCCTTGGGCATGCCGTACACGGCGCTGGTGGCGCGGTCCTGTGCGATCGTCAGGAAGCCGCGATCATGCATCGCCTTCAGGCCGAGCGCGCCGTCGCGGCCCATGCCGGTCAGCAGCACGCCGACCATGTCGCCGCGCCAGTGCTCGACCACGCTTTCAAAGAATACATCGATGGAGGGCCGGTACAGGTAGTCGCACGGTTGTTCGGTATAGACCATGCGCGTCGGGCTTGCCAGGCGCAGGTGGTCGTTGGTGCCGGCCAGCAGCACCGTGCCGGCCTGCGGCGTGTCGCCGGCGCGGGCGATGCGCACCGGCAGCGCGCATTGTCCGTCGAGCCATTCGGCCATGCCGGCGGCGAAGGCCTCGTCGACGTGCTGCACGGCCACCACCGCCGCGCCGAAGTCGGCCGGCAGCGCGCCCAGCAGCGCCGCCAGCGCGGCCGGGCCGCCGGCGGAGGCGCCGATCGCCACCAGGCGGGGCGCGGCGACGGCGCGCGGCGCGGCTTGCAGCTTGTGCTGCGGGGCCACGCGGCCAGCCAGCAGCCGGCCGATATTGCGCATCTTGCGCAGCAGCGGGCCGGCGGCGAGCTGTGCATCGGCTTCCGTCAGCGTGGGCGTATCGACCGCGTCGATGGCGCCGTGTCCCATCGCCTCGAACACCTGCTCGGCATTGCGGCCGAGATCCATGGTGACCACCACGATCGCGCAGGGCGTGGCCGCCATGATCCGGCGCGTGGCTTCGACGCCGTCCATCACCGGCATCAGCAGGTCCATCAGGATCAGGTCCGGGGTGCGGGCCGCGGCCATCTGCACGGCTTGTTCGCCGTCGACGGCGACCCAGGCGAGCTCAAAGGCGGGGTCCAGCGCGATGGCCCGGCGCAGCGCGGCGACGGCGAGCGGGGAGTCGTTGACGATGCCGATTTTCATGAGCGTGCCTCGCCGATCAGGTCCTGCACCGCGTCGAGCAGCGCGGCGTCGTGGAAACTGCCCTTTGCCAGATAATAGTCCGCGCCCGCTTCCAGGCCGCGCTGGCGGTCCTGCTCGCGGTCCTTGTACGACACCACCATCACCGGCAGCTGGCGCAGCGCGGCGTCATGGCGGATCCTGCTCACCAGCTCGATGCCGTCCATGCGCGGCATGTCGATATCGGTGATGACCAGGTCGAAAGGCTCGGCGCGCAGCACGTTCCAGCCGTCCATGCCGTCGACCGCCACCGCGACATCGTAGCCGCGCCCGGCCAGCAGCTTGCGCTGCAGCTCGCGCACGGTGAGCGAGTCGTCGACCACCAGCACGCGCCGCGCGCGCGCTTGCACGCTGGCTTCGGCAGCGTGGCGCACGCCTTCGATGCGGCCTTCGGAGACCAGCTTCTCGACCGAGCGCAGCAGGTCTTCCACGTCGAAGATCAGTACCGGCGTGCCGTCGTCGGTCAGGCTGCCGGCGGCGATGTCCTTCACCTTGCCCAGCGCGGCGGGCAGGGGCTGCACCACCAGCAGCCGTTCGCCCAGCATGCGGTCGACCGCGATGCCGTAGGTGCGCTCGCCCTCGCCGACGATGATCACCTGCACGTCGTCGCGCTCGTGCGCAATGCTCTCCGGCCGCTGCATTACCTGCGCCGCGCTGACCAGGCCGATGGCACGGCCCTCGTGGCGGAAATGCTGGTGGCCTTCGGTCTGCTCGATCTGCGCGCGTCCGACCGCGGCGGCGCGCAGCACATGCCCGAGCGGGAAGGCATAGGCCTCGCCCGCGACCTCCACCAGCAGCGTGCGCACCACCGACAGCGTCAGCGGCAGCTCGAGGTGGAAGTGCAGGCCCTGCCCGGGCTGCTGCGTCAGGCGCAGGCTGCCGCGCACGCGCCGCACCATCTCCTGCACCGCATCCAGGCCCACGCCGCGGCCGGACACTTCCGACACCGTGTCGCGCATGCTGAAGCCGGGCAGCAGCAGGAAATCGAGCAGCTCCGCCTGCGACAGCCGCGCCGCGGTCTCTTCCGAAGCAAGGTTGCGCCGCACGATCGCGCGCCGCAATGCGTCCAGGTGGACGCCGGCGCCGTCGTCGAAGATCTCGATCACCAGCCGGCCGGCGTTGTGGCGGGCCTGCAGCGTGACCCGGCCTTCGGCGGGCTTGCCCTGGGCCTGGCGCACCGCGGGCGGCTCGATGCCGTGGTCCACCGCGTTGCGCAGCAAGTGGGCGAGCGGGGCGTCGAGCGCTTCCAGGATGTCGCGGTCGACCTGCGTGCCCGCGCCGACCAGCTCCAGGTGCACGGACTTGCCGAGCGCACGGCCCAGGTCCCGGACCATGCGCGCGTAGCCGGTCAGCCCATCCGCGAGGGGGCGCATGCGCGAGCCCAGCGCGCTGTCGTAGAGCCGGCGCGCAAGGCGCGTGGCGCGGTGGTCGTACTGGTCGAATTCATCGGCCCGCCGCGACAGCTCGCCATGCCCGTCTTCGAGCAGCTGGCGCAATCCGGCCAGCGCCACGCGCGCGCCGGCGTTGTCCGCGAGGGTGTCCTGCAGCGCGTCCTGCAGCGCATCGGCTGCGCGCAGCGCGCGCGCCTGCTGGCGCCTGGCCTTCTGCAGCGCCTGGCCGAATGGCCGCAGCCAGTGCGACTCGACCATGGCCTCGCCGGAGAGTGCCAGCAGCTGGTCGAGGGCATCGGCGTTGACGCGCAGCATGCGCTCCTGCGGCTCGCCGGGGGCGACTGGCTGTGGCCCCGTTGCCTGCGGCTGCGGGATGGGTGCGGCTGGCGCTGGTGGTATGGCGGGCCCATCGTCTGCCGGCACTGTCCACGGCGCGGCTTGCGGGGCTGCAACGGGCGGCAGGGCCAGGCCGCCATCCAGCGTGCCCAGCCGCTGCACCACCGCATCGATCCCGGCGCGGCCGGCGCCGTCGGCCCAGCCCGGATCGCCGCCGGGCGGATGGCCGATGCGCAGCAGCAGGTCGGTGCCCTGCAGCAGCGCGTCGATATGCGCGGCCGTCAGCGGCATGCCGCCCTGCGCGGCGACCAGGCAGTCTTCCATGGCGTGCGCCATGCGCACGCCGGCGTCGAGCCCGACGATGCGCGCCGCGCCCTTGAGCGAATGCGCCGCGCGCATGCACGCCTCCAGGTGCTCGGCGGCGGCCGGGTTGCGCTCCAGCGCCAGCAGCCCGGCGTTGAGGATTTCGGCCTGCGATTCGGCCTCGAGCGCGAACAGCTCGAGCAGCGAGGCGTCGCGCAACTGTTCGGGGTTCATGCCAGGCTCCGTGCCAGTGCCTGGCGCAGCAGGGCCGCGTCGAGCAGGCCGACGCTGCGGCCATGGTCCAGGAATAGCGCCTGCGTGTAGCGCGCCGACGCGCGGCCCAGCGTGGCCGGCAGCGGCTGCAGCGCGGGTCCGGATACGCGCACCACGCCGGAAACCTCGGCCACCGGCAGCGCGAGCGCGGCGCGGCCCTGGCCGAGGATCAGGAAGCGGCTGCCCGCTGCCTCGCCGGCATCGCCGGCCTCGCCAGTGCCGAACAGCCGTGCCAGCGACAGGCACACCAGCAGGTTGCCGCGCACGGCCGCCAGGCCCAGCACCGCGGCATCGCGTCGGTGCGGCAGCGAATGCACCGGACACGGCGCGGTGACTTCGCCCAGTGCCGCGGTCGGCAGCGCCAGCCATTCTTCGCCGATGCGGAATACCAGGCACGACAGCGCGTTGCCGTGCCCGGCGTACGGGTCGTCCGCTTCTCCGCCCATGGCTGCCGCATCGGGCAGCGCATCGGCGTTCTGGTCGAGCAGGTCTGGCAGGTCGAGCTGCTGCGCATCCAGCAGCATGGCCGCGGCTTGCGCGTAGGTCGGGCAGTTGCGGCAGTGCGCGTGCTCGGCCAGCGCCGGGCAGGAGCCGTCGCCGCGCACGCCGATGCGGCGCCAGCAATCGTCCACTGCGACGGTGGCCGCGCAGGTTCCGCGGAAAATGCCTTGCGGTTCAGCCATGGTGCTTGCGGGTGTGGCGTTGCGCGCGCTGGCGCAGGCGCATGGCGCCGTCGTGGTCGCCTTCGGTGTCGAGCAGCGCGGCCAGGTGGTACAGGCTCTCCTGGTGCGCCGGGTCCAGGTACAGCGCCTTGCGGTAGGCGGCGTGCGCCTGCGCGGTGCGGCCGGCGGCGTCGTGCAGCACGCCCTGCATGCACCAGGCGCCGGCGGCGCCCGCATCGGTGCCGATGCGGTCGAGCAGTGCCTGGCAGGCGGCGCCAGCGGCCTCGAGTTCGCCACGGTCGGCCATGCCGGCGATACGGGCCAGTTCGCTGGCGTGCGCATGGCCGGGCATGACGGTAGCAGCAGGCGTGCCGGGCGCGGGCGCTGGCCGCACGACGGGCCTGGCCGGCACCGGCGAGCGCGGCAGGCGCGGCGGCGCAGCCATCCTTGCCCCCTGCGGCGGGTGCGCGATGGCGACCGGTGTGGCGCGCGGCGAGGGTTTGCGGAAGGCAAAGGTCAGCGGCAGGCCGACCGGCACCATCCCCTGCGCGCTCAGCAGGCTGGCCTCGGCCGGGCCGACGAAAAGCAGGCCGTCGGCCATCGTCAGCCGCGCCAGCGTCTGCACCGCGCGCCGCTGGTCGGGCGCAGCGAAATAGATCAGCAGGTTGCGGCAGAAGACGAAGTCATAGGGCGGCTCGCCGGCGAGCAGGTCGGGATCGACCAGGTTGCCCTGCAGCAGCCGCACCTGCGCACGCACACGCGGGTCCAGCGCGTAGCCGGCGGGGCCGGCGGTGAAATAGCGGTCGCGGAAGTCGAGCGGGCCACTGCGGAAGGCGTTGGCGCCGTACTCGCCCTGGCGCGCGCGCGCCAGCGCCCGGGCGCTGATGTCGACGGCGTCGATGCAAAAGCGCGCCGCCGGCACGCCGGCATCGAGCAGGGCCATGGCGATCGAATAGGGCTCTTCGCCGGTGGAGCAGGGCAGGCTCAGCACGCGCAGCGTGCGCGTGCCGTCGGCAAAGGCGCGCTCGGCGGCAAAGCGGCCCAGCGCCAGTAGTGCCTCGCGATGCCGGAAGAACCAGGTCTCGGGCACCACCACCGCCTCGATCAGCGCCTGGAACTCGCCGGCGGTGCCGTGCAGCAGGTTCCAGTACGCCTGCGTATCCGCTGCCTGCACTGCGTGGCTGCGCTCGCGCACCGCGCGTTCCACCGCGCCGCTGCCGATGGCATCGGCGTCCAGGCCGATGCGGGCCTTGAGCAGGGCCTCGATGTGTGTGGCAGTGCTCATGCGGGGTCTCCGGACGTGTCGGCGAACAGCATCGCATGGATTTCGTCTGGCAGCAGGGCGTCGATGCGCACCCACTGCACCAGGCCGCGCGCGTCATGGCGCACCGGCCCCAGGTAGCGCGGGCTGGCGCCCGCTATGCCGCTATCGACAAAGGATTCGGCCGGGCAGCGCAGCATCTGCGTGGCGGACTCAAGCCGCAGGCCGAGCAGCCGAGGCGCGGCGGTGCCGCGATGGCGGTAGTGGACCAGCACCGTGCGCGTGCTGGTGCGCAGCGCCGCCGGCACGCCGGTCGCCAGCGCCGGCAGGTCGATCACCGGCACCGGCTGGCCGCGGCGCTCCATCATGCCGGCCACCCAGGCGGGTGCGCCGGGCACCTGCTTCAGGCGCGTCAGCGGCAGCACCTCGGCGACCTCGGCCGCATCCAGGGCGTAGTGGTCGGCGCCAAGACGGAACAGCAGGAAGAGCTTCATGGTTGCGAGGCGGAAGGCTGGGCGGGCCAATACGGGCCAATACGGGCCGATAAGGTCCAGTAAGGGGCCGCCTAGACCTTGAAGCGCGAGACGCCGCTGCGCAGGTCGTTGGCGACCAGCGTCAGTTCGTCGATGGCCTGGCCCGACTGGCGCAGCGATTCGACCGTCTGCTGGGCGGCTTCCGACAGTTGCATCAGCGCCTGGTTGATCTGCTCGGCGCCGCCGGCCTGCGCCTGCATGCCCTCGCTGACCATGACCACGCGCGGCGCCAGCGATTGCACCTGGGCGATGATCTGAGACAGCTGGTCGCCCACCTGCGTCACCTCCGACATGCCGCGGCGCACTTCTTCCGAGAACTTGTCCATGCCCATCACGCCCGCGGCAACGGCCGACTGGATCTCGCGCACCATCTGCTCGATGTCGTAGGTGGCCACCGCAGTCTGGTCGGCCAGGCGGCGGATCTCGGTGGCCACCACCGAGAAGCCGCGGCCGTACTCGCCGGCCTTCTCGGCTTCGATCGCGGCATTGAGCGACAGCAGGTTGGTCTGGTCGGCCACCTTGGCAATGGTGGTCACCACCTGGTTGATATTGCCGGCCTTCTCGTTCAACGTGGCGAGCTTGCCGTTGACCGAGCCGGCGGCTTCCATCACGTGCTGCATGGTGCCTTCCATGCGCGACAGGCCCACCTGCCCGGTGCCGGCCAGCCCGGCCGCCTGCTCGGCGGCGCTGGACACCTCATGGATGGTGCGCACCAGGTCGCGCGCGGTGGCCGAGATCTCGCGCGAGGTGGCGCCGATCTGCGTGGTGGTGGCGGCGGTCTCGGTGGCGGTGGCCTGCTGCTGGCGCGCGGTGGCGGCGATCTCGTTGACCGAGGTGGTGACCTGGATCGCGGTGCGCTGCGCCTGGCCCACCAGCGAGGTCAGCTCGCCGGTCATCTGGTTGAAGCCTTCCTCGACCTCGTGGAACTCATCCTTGCGGCGCAGCGCCATGCGCTGGCGCAGGTCGCCGCCGCGGATGCCGGCGAGCAGGCCGACGATCGACTGCATCGGCACGGTGATCGCGCGCAGCAGCAGGTAGCCGCACACCACGGCCACCACCAGCGCGACGATCAACGCGGCCTCGATGCTGATCTTGGCGGTGTTGACGGCATCGTCGATGCCGCGCGCGGCGCGTGCATTGACCGCGCTGTTGTCGTCGACCAGGTGCTGGGCCGCCTTGCGCGCGGCGATCCAGCGATCATGCACGGGGCCGCGCAGCGCCGCGACCGCGGCCGCGCCGTTCCAGTCGCCGGCCTGGGCCAGCACCTGCGCGGCCTGTTCATACTGGGCGCGCAGGTCGCGGTAGGCCTGGAACGCGACGCGGTCCTCGCTGCGCGTGATCGTGCCCTCGTACTGCTGCTCCAGCTTGTCCAGGCGCGCGGCCGCGTCCTTGCCCTGTTCCTGGAAACCGCGGCGCTCGTCGTCGTTCGAGGCATTGATGGTCTGCCAGGCAAGCACGTAGCGCTCGCCCCAGACGCCGCGGATACCGGTGCTGTAGTTCAGCCCCGGCAGGGCGTCATGCAGCATCAGCGCGGTCTCGCGCTCGATCGCATTCATCCGCATATAGGCGACCACGCCCATCAGGGCCATGACCAGCAGGATCATGGAAAAGCTGGCCAGGATGCGGGTACGGATGGTCCAAGCGTTCACGGTGAAGGTCCCGGTAATGTTCTTGTTCAGGGAGGAGCAGGGCGACGGAGCGCAATGTTACCGGGGGCGGCCGTTGCCCGCATCGCCGCGTCCAGGGCCGCTTTCCGGCTGCGCGGCTGCCGGCACGGCCCTGGTGCGCGGTAGGGTACTGTATGCCGCAAGCCGATTCAACGCGCAACCGCGCGACGGGCTCGCCAGCGTTGCGCCGCCGCATTGGGGTTACGGCAGCCGGCGGGAACTTCTTGATTTTTTCCAAGTTTTCGTCACACTTGCTAAATTGCTTGCGGGTAACAATGTCGACAATTACAGATGGGGCAGGGATGGTGGCCAAGTCCGGGGCGAAGGCGGCTGGCGCCTCGCCAGGCTCGGATCTCGATCCGCTGACCGGCGTTGACAATCGCCAGGGGTTTCTGAAGCGGCTGGAGGTGCGCCTGCAGGCTGAGGCGGTGCCCCGCTGCGCATTGCTGCTGATCGGCATCGATGATTTCCGTGCCTTCAATGATATGCACGGGCATGCCGAGGGCGACGTCATCCTGCAGCGGGTGGCCCGGCGCCTGCGCGATGCTTCGCCGCGCGATGCCGCCATCGGCCGCGTCGGCAGCGACGAGTTCGGCGTGCTGCTGCCTTCCATTTCCGATCCCACGCTGGTCCGGCATGTCGGCGCGGCGATCCTGTCAATGCTGTCTTCCCCGCATGAGCACGCCGGGCGCCGCCACCATGTGCTGGCCAGCATCGGCGCGTGCGTGATTCCCGCTGCCGGCGAACTGGGTTCAGACGTACTCGCCGCCGCCAGCCTGGCGCTGGCCCGTGCCAAGCACGACGGCGGCCGCACCATCCGCTTCTTCAAGCCGCAGATGCGCTCGGACGTGACCGCGCGCCTGTCGCTGGTCCAGGCCCTGCACGAAGCCTACGCGCAGCGCCAGTTCGAGCTGCTGTACCAGCCCCAGGTCGACCTGCGCGACGGCCGAATCCGCGGCGCCGAGGCGCTGATGCGCTGGCGGCATCCGACCCGCGGGCTGATCGTGCCGGCACTGTTCATCGACGCGCTGGCTGCCAGCAGCATTGCCAGCGACGTCGGCATGTGGCTGCTGCAGACCACGTGCGCGCAGGCGCGCGCGTGGTCGCTGGCGTTTTCGCAGCCGCCGCGCGTCGCCATCAACCTGTTTGCGGCGCAGCTGTCCGAAAGCCGCCTTCTGACCGAGGTGCGCCACGTGTTGCGCGCGCTGGAGCTGGCGCCGGATTGCCTGGAGATCGAGATCACCGAGACCATCGCGCTGCAGCAGGGCGACGAGGTCTCGGACCAGCTGCAGGCGCTGCGCCGCGACGGCGTGACGCTGACCTGCGATGATTTCGGCACCGGCTATGCGTCGCTGAGCTTCCTCAAGTCGTTCCCGGTCGACCGGCTCAAGATCGACCAGTCCTTTATCCGCAATGTCACCCAGGATCCGGTCGACGCCGCGATCGTGCGTTCGGTGATCAACGTGGGCAAGAGCCTGCGCATCGGCGTGGTCGCAGAGGGCGTCGAGACCCCGGAGCAGCGCGACTTCCTGCTGGCCCACGACTGCTACGAGGCGCAAGGCTACCTGTATGGGCGGCCGATGCCGGCCGACCGGCTGACCGAACTGCTGCGCGAGCAGCAAGGCCGCTGAAACCGCCGCCGGCCGGCCGGCGCGCGCCGGCTCCGGCAATACCGGCAAAACCGGCAATAGTTGTTTCTACCTTTGACGCCCGGTGTGCCGCCGCGCATCGCCCGCCGCCCGCCTTCCCGCCCGCCGCCTGCCTCGCGCCTCGTTTCCCGGCGGGCCACCATGCCACATGGTGAAATACGCGCTTACAAAGTCCGCCGCATGGGCCATGTTGCCAGGCTTCCCGGCAATGTATCGTGCCAATAGGATGGCGCGTTGCCATTGGCTTCGCCGATCGGTTCCGACCGGCTGCCCGCGCCGCATCCCGGAGCGTCTTGTCCCGACCTGAAATCATGTCCGAATCCGTCCAATCTGGTGGTTCCCGCCCGCTCGCCGGCCCGCGCACCCGGCTTGCCCTGACTGCGCTCGCCGCCGCCTCGGCCCTTGCGGTGGCGGCTGCTGCACTGGCCCAGGTGCCGCCACCCGGCCAGCCCTACCTGGACGCGCCCATCGTCGACGCCCCGGTTGCGCAGGCCGACCCGTCCGCCCGCATCGCCACGCTTACCGCGGTCGACGGCAACCTGAGCTTCGCGCCGGCCGGCTCGGACCAGTGGGCCGCCACCGGCCTGAACCGCCCGGTCACTACCGGCGACCGGCTGTGGATGGACGCCGGCGGCCGCGCCGAGCTGCACGCCGGCAACGTTGCCATGCGCATGGGCGGCGCGACCGCGGCCAGCATCCTGAACCTGGACGACGACACCACCCAGGTCAAGCTGACGCAGGGCACGATGCAGGTGCGCGTGCGTGCGCTGCCGCAGGACCAGACCGTCGAGATCGATACCCCCAACCTGGCCTTCGTGCCGCGCGAGCCGGGCGACTACCGGCTCGACGTGGCGCCGGACGGCAGCACCACCACGGTGACGATGCGGCATGGCAGCGCCGTGGTCTACGGCGATAGCCGCTCGATCGAGCTGCAGCGCGGCGATCGCATGCGCTTTGCCGGCACCGACCTGGCCGATGCCGGCGGCGGTCCGATTGCCGAGGACAGCTTCGACCGCTGGACCGCGGCCCGCGACGCCCGCGAAGACGCGTCGCCGTCGGCGCGCTACCTGCCGCGCGAAATGCCGGGCTACGCGGCGCTGGACGACTACGGCGACTGGCAGGAAGAACCCGCCTACGGCGCGGTCTGGTTCCCGCGCGTCGTCAGCGCCGGCTGGGCACCCTACAGCGTCGGCCACTGGGCATGGATCGCGCCGTGGGGCTGGACCTGGATCGACGATGCCCCATGGGGCTTCGCCCCGTCGCACTACGGGCGCTGGGCCTTCGTGGGCACGCGCTGGGGCTGGGTGCCGGGCCCGCGGGTGCGGCCGTGCTACTCGCCGGCCGTGGTGGCCTTTGTCGGCGGTGGCGGCGGCGGGCACGGCTGGAGCAGCGTGCAAGTGGGCGGGGGCCCCGGCGTGGCGTGGTACCCGCTCGGTCCGCGCGATGCCTACCGGCCGGCGTACCGCGCCAGTCCCAGCTATGTCGCGCGCATCAACCGCGTCACCGTCAACAACATCGTGATGGGCGACCGCGGGCGGCCCGTGCCGTATGCCAACCGCAACGTGCCTGGCGCCATCACCGGCATGCCGGCGCGCAATTTCGTCGAGGGTCGCCCGGTGCGCGGCATGCACCGCGCCGAATGGCGCAACCTGCCGGCCGGCGAGGCACGCGGCGGCCCGCCGGTGGCGCCGGTCAAGAACAGCCTGGTCGGCGCCGCGCCGGTGCGGCAGCTGCCGCCGCAGGCGCGCCCGGTCTTCGAGCGCCAGGCGATCGCGGCGCACCCGCCGGGACGGCCGGCCACCGATGACCTGGCCCGACGCTTCGCCCGCGAGGGCGGTGTCGTCCCCGGGGCGGGCCCGGCATGGCGCGGCAGCCCCGAGCCACGGCCGGGACGCCCCGGGCGCCCGGGACGCGAGGCGCAGCCCATGCCGGACGTGCGCATGAGCCAGGCCGCCCTGGCCGCGCGCGAGCAGCAGCCGCGCGCCGGCCGCCCGGACCCGGCCCAGGCGCCGGACGGCTGGCGCGGCAATGGCCGTGGGCAGAGCGCGCGTCCCGACGATGGACGCGGCTTTGCCGGCCAGCCTGATGCGCAACGCCAGGCGCAGGCCATGCAGCGCGAACAGCAGCAGGCGCGCGACCTGCAGCGGCAGCAGCAGGAAGCGATGGAGCGCCGCCAGCAGGACCAGCAGCGCCAGTGGCAAGGCCAGCCTGGCCGCGAACAGCAACAGGCGCGCGAACTGCAGCGGCAGCAGCAGGAAGCGATGGAGCGCCGCCAGCAGGAGCAGCAGCGCCAGTGGCAAGGCCAGCCTGACCGCGAACAGCAGCAGGCGCGCGAACTGCAGCGGCAGCAGCAGGATGCGATGGAGCGGCGCCAGCAGGAGCAGCAGCGCGGGCAGCAACGGCAGTGGGCGGACGGGCAGGATCGCCCCGATCCGGCGCGGCAGTCGCAGGAAATGCAGCGCCAGCGCTTCGAGCAGCAACGCCAGATGCAGGAGGCGCAGCAGCGCCAGGCCCAGGACGCCCAGCAGCGCCAGATGCAGGAAGGCCGCCAGCGCCAGCAGATGGAGCAGCAACGTCAGGCCCAGGACGCGCAGCGCCAGCAGATGGAGCAGCAACGCCAGGCGCATGACGCCCAGCGCCAGCAGATGGAACAGCAGCGCCAGGCCGCCGAGCAGCAGCGCCAGCAGGTGGAGCGCCAGCGCCAGATGGCCGACCAGCAGCGGCAGGGGCAGGAGATGCAGCGCCAGCGCTTCGAGCAGCAACGTCAGATGCAGGAGGCCCAGCAGCGCCAGGCGCAGGAAGTCCAGCAGCGGCAGGCACAGGCCGCCCAGCGTCAGCAGATGGAACAGCAGCGCCAGATGCAGGAACAGCAGCGGCAGGCGCAGGAACAACAACGGCAGATGCAGGAGCAGCAACGCCAGCAGGCCATGCAGCGCCAGCAGGCTGAGCAGCAGCAGCGCGCCGCGCAGGCGCAGCAGCGGCAGGCGCAGGAGCAGCAGCGGGCAATGCAGGAGCAGCAGCGCCACCAGCAGGAACAGCAGCGGCAAATGCAGGACCGCCAGCGCCAGCAGATGGAGCAGCAGCGCCAGCAACAGCAACAGCAGCAGCGCGCCCAGCACGACCGTGGGCAGATGGAGGCACGTAACCGCGACGGTGACCGGCCCCAGTAGCGGCGATGCCCCCGATGGGCCGGCGCGCCGTGCTAGCATGAACGCCAGCCCAGCAGCGCCCCCATCGCCCCATGACGACCCTCTACGCGACACTAGGCGTGCAAGCCGACGCCACCCTTGACGAGATCAAGCTGGCGTACCGGCGCGCCGCAATGAAATGGCACCCGGACCGCAACCTCGGCCGCGAGGCCGAGGCGCACGCGGCCTTCCAGGAAATCCGCGACGCCTACGCGATCCTGTCCGACGCCGAACAGCGCCAGATCTACGACGAAGTGTTCGAGCGCGAGATGCGCCGCTGGCAGGCGGAGCAGGAAGCACACGAAGAGCAGGAACGCGCCGCGCAGCGCGAGGCCCAGCGCGCGGCGCAGGAACAGTACGAGAAGATGGTCACCATCGCCATGCGCTTTGCCGATGACGGCCACAACCGCGATGTCCTGTTTGGCGTGCTGCTCGGCCGCGATTGCGAGGCGGAGCTGGCGGCCCGCATCGCCGACAGCGTTTCGGCCTTGCAGGCATCGCGGCAGGCAAGCGCGGCTGCCGCGCAGGCGCCGGAACCCGAGGCAGCGGCGGCGTCAGGGCACGATGCCCCGGAGCGCCACAGGCGCCATCCCGGCGCCTTCGATTCGTTCTGGCACGGCCTGTTCGGCGTTCGCTCGTAGCGGCGCGCCGACCTCCGGCTGAGACGCGTCGGATCCTGTCGGTTGCCGCCAACAGAAAAAAGCCCCACAGGCGCGTGGCCTGCAGGGCTTTTCGGCGTGGATGGCCAACTCATTTGGCCAGCGCATTTGGCCAGCTCATCTGGCCACCTTACTTGGCCAGCTCCGACAGCCGCACCTGCGAGATCTTGCCGTTCTGTACCCAGCCCACCACGGTATCGGCCATCGAGCCGCCCTTGGCGTCGATGCCGTCGACTTCGTTGGGATTGACCTCCCTGGCCAGTCCCTTCACCGCGTCCGGCATCTTTGCGCGGATCGCCGCGGCATCGCTGGTGGTGCCCGCCAGCTTCATGGCGCCGGCCAGCGCATAGACCATGGTGTAGTTCAGCGACATCTCGGTGGTCGCATCGCGGCCGTCATGCAGCTTCTTGTACTTGGCATTGAACGCCTGCGCCGCCGGGCGGTTGTCGTTGACCAGCGGCAGCACGCCGATCGAGCCTTCCAGCATCGACAGCCCGTTGGTGACCTTGGCCATCTCGTCCATCTTGGCCTGGTCCATCACGATAAAGCCGCCCTTGAAACCCAGTTCGCGCGCCTGCTTGACCACAAGCGCGGTCGGCTCGGACGGTCCGCCGACGAACATCACGTCCGGCTTCTCGCTGATGGCGCGCGACACGCCGCTGTAGAAGTCGGTGGCCTTGGTGTACGACATCGGGTTGTTGGCCACCACCTTGCCGCCGGCCGATTCCCAGGCCGGCACGAAGGCCTGCACCCAGGCCTTGGCATAGTCGTGATCCGCCGGCGTCAGCGCCACGTTCTTGCCATAGCGCTTCATCTGCGCCTTGATGAACGGCTCGATATAGCCGGTATAGGCCGGGGGGATGCGGATGGTCAGCTTGTTGCCGGCATCGGTGATGCGCGGCACGCTGGAATAGGCCATCACCAGGAATTTCTCCTGCTCGTTGAAGGCCTGCAGCGCAAAGATGCCGCCCGAGTGCGGCACGAAGATTGCCGCGGTCTTGTGCTGCTGCACCAGCCGGCGGCCGTTGATGGCGGCCTCGGCGGGCGAGTACTTGTCGTCCAGCGCCACCACTTCCAGCTTGACTTTCTTGCCCTTGACTTCCAGGCCGGTGGCGTTGATTTCATCCACCGCCATCTGCACGCCCGACAGCACGTTCTTGCCATAGAGCGCGGCGCCGCCGGACAGCGGGCCGGTATAGCCGATCTTGACGACTTCCTGCGCCAGCGCGGCGCCCGAAGCCATTATTGCGGTCATGGCGGCCACGGCAGTGGCGGCCAGCGGGAAGATACGGCGCATGATGTTGCTTTGCATGGTGATGTCTCCTGGATGTACTGCGCTTGTTATGTCTGCTGTCCCTTAACGACCGCACGGTTTGCTTCCCTCTCTCGCAAGCGGGAGAGGGAGCACACAATCGGTAGTGGAGGCCTTTGGTTCCTTAACCCCCGATATACGCCTTCCGAATCCCCTCGTCCTTCAGCAACGTATCCCTGTCCCCCTCCATCACGATCTTCCCGCTCTCGATCACGTACGCGCGATGCGCGATCCCCAGCGCCGCGTACGCGTTCTGCTCGGCCAGCAGCACCGTGGTGCCGGCGCGGTTGATGCGCTGGATGATCTCGAACATCTGCTTGACCACCAGCGGCGCCAGCCCGAGCGACGGCTCGTCCAGCAGCAGTGCGCGCGGCCGGCTCATCAGCGCGCGGCCCAGCGCCACCATCTGCTGCTGCCCGCCCGACAGCGATCCCGCGGGGTCGTCCTTCTTCTGCCGCAGGATCGGGAAGAGTTCATAGACTTCCTCCAGCGTCCTGCGGATCCCCGCCCCGTCGCGCCGGTGCACATAGGCGCCCAGCACCAGGTTCTTTTCCACGCTCATCGCCGGAAAGAGCTTGCGTCCTTCCGGGCAATGCACCAGCCCCGCCTGCACGATCTGCGACGGCTTCATGCCCGACAGTTCGCGCCCGTCGAAGCGCATGCTGCCGCCGCTGATGCGGTGGATTGCGCTCATCGCCAGGAAGATCGAGCTCTTGCCGGCACCGTTGGCGCCCAGCAGCACCACCAGCTCGCCGGCGCCGGCGTGCAGCGTGATGTTGTCCAGCGCACGGAAGCTGCCGTACGACAGCGAGACGCGTTCAAGCTGCAACATGGTCGGCTCCCAGGTAGGCCTCGATGACATGCGGATCCTGCTGGATCTGTGCAGGCGTGCCTTCGGCGATCTTCTCGCCGTAGTTCAGCACCATGATCTTGTCGGCCAGCCGCATGATCATGTCCATCTTGTGTTCGATCAGGCAGACGGTCTTGCCATGGCGCACCATCTTGCGGATCAGCTCGGCCAGGCCGACGGTTTCTTCCGGATTGACGCCGCCCGCCGGCTCGTCGAGCAGCAGCAGCTCCGGGTCAGTCGCCAGCGCCAGCGCGAAGGCCACGCGCTTGCGCGCTTCCTGCGTGATATCGGCGGCGACCTCATGCGCAAGGTGCGACAGGCCGACGAAGTCCAGCGCGGCTTCGGCCTTGTCGCGGCACAGGCGTTCTTCCTCGCGCAGCCGGCGCGTGTTGAACAGCACGTCGCCCAGCCCGGCGCGCGTGCGCAGCCGGTGGCCGACGATCAGGTTGTCGAGCACCGTGGCGCGGTCGAACAGCGCGGTCGCCTGGAAGGTGCGCGCCACGCCGAGGCGCGCGATCTGGTCGGCGCGCAGGCCGGCCACGTCCTGCCCCTTGAACAGGATCTGCCCGGAGGAGGGCGCGTGCGTGCCCGCGACCAGGTTGAAGAAGGTGGTCTTGCCGGCGCCGTTGGGGCCGATGATGGCGTTGATGTGGCCCTGCTCGAAGGTCACCGACACATCGTGCACCGCGGTCAGGCCGCCGAATTTCTTGGTCAGGTTGCGGATCTCAAGCATGGTCGGCTCCGGCGCGGGTGGTCGGGACAGCGTTGTTGCCGGCAGCGGCGGGTTGCGCGGGCCGCGCGGGTACGGCGCGACGTGCGGCAGCGGCCTTGCGCGCCTGCTTCTTCAGCCAGGAACCCACGATGCCGTCCGGCACGAAGATGATCAGCAGGATCAGCACCGGCCCGAACACCAGCATGCGGTAGTCCTGCATGAACTGCAGCGACTGCGTGATCCACGGCACCAGCACCGCGCCCAGCAACGGCCCGAAGAGGGTGCCGATGCCGCCCACCAGCATCGACATCACCATGTCGAAGGTCAGGTCGGTGCGGGCGATGTCCGGACCCAGGAAGCGCACCTGGCCGGCGTACAGCGCGCCGGCAAAACCGGCGTAACCCACCGACAGTACGAACGACAGCACCTTGGTGCGCATCAGGTTGATGCCCAGCGCTTCCGCCAGCGCATCGCTGTTGCGCACGGCCATGAAGCTGCGGCCCAGCAGCGAGGTGACGATGCGGTGCATCAGGAACGTGCCCACAGCCAGGAAGAACAGCACCAGGTAGTACTGCGCCTGCACGCTGTCGAACGCGAGCGGTCCGATCGCAGCCGGCACCGGGATGCCGATCAGCCCCACGGTGCCGTGCGTCAGGCTTTCCCATTTCTCGATCACCAGGTAGATGATGTAGCCGATGCACATGGTGAAGATCGAGAAGTAATGGCCCTTCAGCCGCAGCGACACCACGCCGACGACGTAGCCCAGCACCATGCAGACCACGCCGGCCAGCACGAAGGCGAGCCAGAACGGCACCTGGTGATCGACGGTCAGGATGCCCAGCGTGTAGGCGCCGATGGCCATGAAGCCGCCGTGCGCCAGGTTGAGCTGGCCGGTGTAGCCGGTGATGAGGTTGAGTCCGAGCGTGGCGATGGCGTAGATGAAGGCCAGCGTCATCACGGTCAGGTAGTAGCTGTTGGGCGTGACCAGCGGGAACGCGATGGCCAGTGCCAGCAGCAGCATCCAGCCGGTCTTTCCTTGCAGTGCTTTCATGTCGTACTCCTCAGGCTGCCTTGCCGGCAAACAGGCCCTGCGGCCGGATCGACAGGATCACCACCAGCAGCACGAAGGCGATGATGTCCTTGTAGTCGGTGGAAACGTAGAAGCCGCCGAAGCTCTCGGCCATGCCGATGATCAGCCCGCCGACGATGGCGCCGGGAATGCTGCCCATGCCGCCCAGGATGATGATGACGAAGGCCTTGGTGATCACCAGGTTGCCCATGCTCGGGTAGACCAGGTTGATCGGCGCGTACAGCGTGGCGGCGATCGCGGCCAGTGCGCCGGAGATGGCGAAGACCAGCAGCGTGACGCGCGTCGCATCGATGCCGACCAGCGCGGCGCCGTCGCGGTTCTGCGCCATCGCCATGATGGTGGCGCCGGTCATGGTGCGCGTGAGGAACAGGTGCAGCAGCACCATCAGCGCAAACGCGGCGCCGATGATCAGCAG
The DNA here is from genome assembly GCF_051015765.1 of Cupriavidus sp. a3. Classification (NCBI taxonomy): domain Bacteria; kingdom Pseudomonadati; phylum Pseudomonadota; class Betaproteobacteria; order Burkholderiales; family Burkholderiaceae; genus Cupriavidus; species Cupriavidus sp. a3. The sequence continues at coordinate 435,950 of NZ_CP170644.1, forward strand.
GCGCTGCAGCGGCGCGGTCAGGCCGAAGACGTCGACGATCTGGCCGTACGGCGTCGGCATGCGATGGAAGTCCGCGCCCCACAGCGCCTGCGCGCCGGCCTCCAGGAACAGCAGGATGCCGATGGCCGCGATCATGTCGTGCAGCTCGGGCGAGTTGCGCAGCGGATGGAACACCAGCCGGTCGGCCAGCATCGACAGCACCGCCACCACCAGCGCGGCGCCGACCATCGCCAGCCAGTAGTTCATGCCCAGCGCCGTCATCAGGTAGTACGACACATAGGCGCCGGCCATGTAGAACGCGCCGTGCGCGAAATTGGGCACGTGCAGGATGCCGTAGACCAGCGTCAGGCCAAGCGCCACCAGGCTGTAGACGCCGCCCAGCGTCAGGCCGTTGAGTATCTGTTGAAGGAACAATGCCACGGGGTTACCTCATGCGGTTCGCGAATCGGAAATCCAGGCACGCGCTGGCAAGACGCCGCGCGTGATCCCTCGCGGCAGCGCCGGGCGCTGCCGCGCAAGAATTCGGGGCGTATGGGGATCAGGTGCGCGGAGTGCGGGCCTGACAGCGGGCGCCGGCGCCTGGCTGGCGTGTGCCGGCCGGCGTGGCGGGGATCGCGCCGTGACGGTCACGGGGCGGATGCGCGGACGCGGGGTGCGGATACTGCATGGGCTGTCTCCTGTGCGATGCGGCAACGTGGCCGCCCGGCTTGCCGGGCACCGCTGTGCCATCGGCGGCAGCGAAAGCCCGGTGACGAGGTGTCGGGATTATTCCCGCACGATCGTTCGTTTTCACCGACTTTTGCACAGGCTTCGCGGCATCGTCAAGGAAACCGGCTGACAATTCCGCACAGCGAAATAGCGACAGCGAAACCCTCGGGAAAGCCCCAATCGGTACGGCGCCGGAAGCGTCGTACCGATTGCGGAGGCAGGCAGGATGGGGAATGCGAGCGGGCGACGGTGGCCGCTTACTCCAGGCGGAACCCGGTCTGCTTGATCGCCAGCGCCCACTTCTTCTGCTCGGCCGCCATGAAGGACGCGAACTGGTCCGGCGTGCCCGGCGCGGCCGGGTCATAGCCCTTGCTGGCCAGTTGCTGGCGCACGCCGGGGGCGTTGAGCGCCTTGTCGATTTCCTTGCCGAGCAGCGCGACGATTTCCTTGGGCGTGCCGGCAGGGGCCACCAGGCCATACCATTCGCTGGCCTCGATGCCGGGGAAGCCGGACTCCGCCATGGTCGGCACGTCAGGGAACAGCGGCAGGCGCTGCTTGCTTGCCACGGCAATGGCCTTGAGCTGGCCGCCCTTGACGAATGGCATCACCGCCGGCACGCCGTGGAACATCATGTGGATATGCCCGCCCACCATGTCGGTCAGCGCCTGCGGGCCACCCTTGTAGGGAGCGTGCACGACGTTGATCTGGGCGTTTTCCTTGAACACTTCGCTGACCACGTTCTGCTGCGTGCCCGGCCCGACCGAAGCATAGCTCAGCTTGCCGGGCTCGGCCCTGGCGCGCGCCACCAGTTCCTTGACGGAACCGGCCACCGACGGGTTGACCACCAGCATGTAGGGCGAGCTCGCCATCAGGCCCAGCGGCGCGAAGTCCTTGCCCAGGTCGAACGGCAGGTTCTTGTGCAGGCTGGCATTGATCGCCATCGGCGCGCTGGCGACCAGCAGCGTGTAGCCGTCGGGTGCCGCCTTCGCGCCCATGCCGGCGCCGATATTGCCGGTGGCGCCGGGGCGGTTGTCGACGATCACCTGCTGGCCCAGGCTGGCGCTCATCTTCTCGGCCACCGTGCGCGTGACGGCGTCGACACCGCCGCCCGCGGGCCAGGGCACGATGATGCGGATCGGGCGGTTGGGATATCCGCCCTGCGCTAGCGCACCGGTGGCGCAGGCGGCAAATGGGGCGCCAAATGAGGTGGCAAGCGCGATCGCACCCAGGGCGCGGCCAAAGCGGTTCAGTACGGTCTTCATCATCTCTGTCTCCTCGCTGTCTCTGTGGCGGGACCCGCGGCAGCAGCGGCGGCCGGGACCCGTTCGTTGTCTTCAGTCTGTGGTGGATGCTGTTTGAGCTTGCCTATGCCGCCGCGCTGGTCCGCGCCGGAACCTGCGTGCCGCCCGCGTGCCACTGCGCCATCAACCGCTCCCAGCGGATGCGGGTGGCGGCCAGGTTGCGCGCCTTGACGTGGCCGTAGCCGCGGATCTCCTGCGGCAGCCGCGCGATCTCCAGTGCCAGTTCGAGGTTGTGCGCGGAAAGTGCCGGCAGCAAGGCTTCGATGCTGCGGCGGTACTCGCCAATTAGCGCGCGTTCCTGCCTGCGTTCCTGCGTGTAGCCGAAGGGATCGAACGGCGTGCCGCGCAGGCCCTTGAGGCGGGCCAGCACGCCGAAGGCGTTGCGCATCCATGGGCCGTAAGCCCCCTTGACCGGCTCGCCGTCCTGGTTCCTGCGCGCCAGCAGCGGCGGCGCGAGGTGGTGCACCAGGCGGACCTTGCCTTCGAACATCGACGCGATCTGCTCGCGGAAGGCGGCGCCGGTGTGCAGGCGCGCCACCTCATATTCGTCTTTATAGGCCATCAGCTTGAACAGCGAGCGGGCCACGGCTTCGCTGAGGCGGGTGCCGCCGACGACCGATTCCGCTGCGCTGACGCGACTGATGAACGACTCGTATTGCGCCGCATAGGCCCGGTTCTGGTAGCCGGCCAGGAACCCGGCGTATTTGCCCGCCAGTTCCGCCAGCGGCACCTTGCGCACGAACTGGATCACCTGCGAGCCGTCCGGCTGCGACGGCAGGTACGACTGCAGAGCAGGCATATCGTGCGCGCCCAGGCGCCCCCATTCGAACGCCGCCTTGTTGCTTTCCACCTGCACGCCGTTGAGCTCGATGGCCCGCATCAGCGCCGCGTGCGACAGCGGCACCTTGCCCTGCTGCCAGGCATAGCCGAGCAGCAGCAGGTTGGCGAAGATCGACTGGCCCAGCAGCTGCTTCGCGACCTGCTCGGCGTCGAAGCTGGCCAGTTGCCCTTCGCCGACGGCGCGCGCGATACGCGCCACCGCCTCGCCGGCCTGCGGATCCCAGTCGGGGTTGCGCACGAATGCCGCGGTGGGGGTCAGGTGGCTGTTCAGCACCACATAGGTCCGTGCCGACATCGCCGCCAGCGACGCCTTGCCGGCCGCGACCACGGTGTCGCAGGCGATCACCAGGTCGGCCATGCCCAGGTCGACGCGGCTGGCGTGCAGCGCGTCGGGGCTGGCGGCGATCTGGATATGGCTCCAGGTGGCGCCGCCCATCTGCGCCATGCCGGTCGCGTCCTGCGTGATCACGCCCTTGCCTTCCAGGTGCGCAGCCATGCCGAGCACGCCGCCGATGGTGACGATGCCGGTGCCGCCGATGCCGGCCACCACGATGCGCTGCGGCTTGCCGGCATCCGGCAGCGCGGGCATCGGGATCGCCGGCGGCGTGGCCTTGCCGCCGGCCGGCTTCGCGGGCTTCTTCAGCTGGCCGCCTTCGACCGTGACAAAGCTCGGGCAGAAGCCCTTGGTGCAGGAGAAGTCCTTGTTGCAGGTGTCCTGGTTGACCTTGCGCTTGCGCCCGAAATCGGTTTCCACCGGCTGCACGGCCAGGCAGTTGCTCTGCACCGAGCAGTCGCCGCAGCCTTCGCACACCAGCTCGTTGATGACCACGCGCCGGGCCGGATCGGCCATGGTGCCGCGCTTGCGCTCGCGGCGCTTCTTGGTGGCGCAGGCCTGGTCGTAGATGATCACGGTCACGCCGGCGACCTCGCGCAGCTCGCGCTGCACGGTGTCCAGCTCGTCGCGGTGGCGCACGGTGACGCCCGCCGCGAGGTTGCCGACACCCTTGTACTTGCCCGGCTCGTCCGTCACCACCACGATCTGGCGCGCGCCCTCGGCGGCCAGTTCGCGCGTCATTGCCGGCACGTCGAGCTGGCCGTCGACCGGCTGGCCGCCGGTCATGGCCACCGCGCTGTTGAACAGGATCTTGTAGGTCAGGTTCACACCGGCGTGGATCGACTGGCGCACCGCCAGCAGGCCAGAGTGGTTGTAGGTGCCATCGCCCAGGTTGGCGAACATGTGCGCGCGCTTGCTGAAGGGCGCCTGGCCCATCCAGTGCACGCCTTCGCCGCCCATCTGCGACCACGAGGTGGTGGACCGGTCCATCCACACCACCATGCCGTGGCAGCCGATGCCGGCGGTCGCCACCGAGCCCTCCGGCACGCGCGTGCTGGTGTTGTGCGGGCAGCCGGGGCAGAACCAGGGCAGGCGGTCGGTGGCGCGGCTGTCGCCCTGCGCGGTGGCGCGTTCGGCGGCGGCGATCTCCTGCAGGCGCTGGTCCATGCGCGCGGCCATGTCGGCCGGCACGCCCAGTGCCTTCAGCCGCAGCGCGATGGCCTTGGCCACCAGCGCCGGCGACAGGTCGGCCTTGGCGCGCAGCAGCCAGTCTTCGGCGGGCTTGCGGTGGCTCCACTCGCCGCCATTGCCGTCGCTGTGGTGGTACTTGCCGAACACGGCGGGGCGCGCCGCGGGCGGGTAGTGGTAGAGCTCGTCCTTGAGCTGCTGCTCGATCACAGGCCGTTTTTCCTCGACCACCAGCACCTCGCGCAGGCCGCGCGCGAAGTCGCGCACGCTGTCCGGCTCCAGTGGCCACACCACGCTGACCTTGTGCAGGCGGATGCCGAGGGCGCGGCAGGCGGCATCGTCCAGCCCCAGGTCCAGCAGCGCCTGGCGTGTGTCGCTGTAGGCCTTGCCGCTGGCAATGATGCCCAGCCGGTCATCGGGACCCTCGATCACATTGCGGTTGAGGCGGTTGGCGCGCACGTAGGCCAGCGCCGCCGGCCACTTGAACTCCATCATGCGCGCCTCGGCCGCGAGCGGGTCGTCGGGCCAGCGGATATGCAGGCCGCCGGCGGGCTGCGTGAAATCCTCCGGCAGCACGATGCGCACGCGGTCGGCGTCGGTGACCACCGAGGCGCCCGATTCCACCACTTCCTGCACCGTCTTCATGCCCGACCACAGCCCGCTGAAGCGGCTCATCGCAAAGGCATGCACGCCCAGGTCGAGGATGTCCTGCACGTTCGCCGGGAAGAACACCGGCAGCCCGCACGCCATGAAGGTGTGGTCGCTCTGGTGCGCCAGCGTGCTGCTCTTGGACACGTGGTCGTCGCCAGCCAGCGCGATCACGCCGCCCAGCGGCGCGGTGCCGGCCAGGTTGGCGTGCTTGAGCGCGTCGCCGCTGCGGTCCACGCCGGGACCCTTGCCGTACCAGATGCCGAACACGCCATCGAACTTCCTGCTGGCGGCATCGAACTCCAGTTGCTGCGAGCCCCACACCGCCGTGACGCCGAGTTCTTCATTGACGCCGGGCTTGAACACCACGTTGCTGGCGGCCAGGTGCGCGCGCGCCTGCCACAGCGCCTGGTCATAGGTGCCCAGCGGCGAGCCGCGATAGCCGGAGATAAAGCCGGCGGTGTTGTGGCCGGCCGCGGCATCGCGCCGGCGCTGCAGCAGCGGCAGGCGCACCAGCGCCTGTACGCCGCTCATATAGGCACGGCCGGACTCCAGCGCGTACTTGTCATCGATCGACACAGCGGCCAGGGCCTGGCGGGCCGCATCGGGGGGCATGGGGGCATTCATAGTGGCGGTTTTTCAGGCAAGCAGGGTTGAAGGGGGGCCAGCCGGTGTGCGCATGGCACCCGGATCTTCGGCAAGACGGAAAAGAAAACCGGTTACCCGGGCAGGGGGATGCCCAGCGCCTGGCCGAGCGTGTCCAGCTCCCGCGCTAAGGCATCGGGCAAGGCAATGCCGTGCTGGCGCCCTTCGCGCTCGAGCAGGTCGCCGCGATGGCCGGGTAGGCGCGCGTCGGCACCGCCGGCGGCAAGGTAGTTGCCGGTCCATTGCGCCATGTAGTCGGCAAAGAGCTGCTGGCCGGCGAAGGCCTCGGGTTTGACCAGCCAGACAAAGCCGCCCTGGCGGCCGACCGCGCCGGCACCGGAGACGGTATTGCGCTCCGGCGACAGCGAGTCGGCGGTGGCGGCCATGGCGCCGGCCAGGCATTCCACCATCATGGCGATGCCGATGCCCTTGTGCCCGCCCATGGGCAGCAGCGAGCCCTCCAGCGCGCGCCTGGCATCGGTGGTGGGCTGGCCGTCGGCATCGAGCGCCCAGCCTTCCGGGATGGGTTTGCCTGCGCGCGCGGCCAGCAGGATATGGCCGCGCGCGGCGACGCTGCAGGCCACGTCGAACACGATCGGCGCCGCGCCCGGCAGCGGGCAGCCGAAAGCGATGGGGTTGTGGCCCAGCGCCGGGCGGGCAAAGCCTTCCATGCCCAGCATCGGCGGAGTGCGCTGGCCGACCATGCAGAAGGCGCCGGTCTCGGCGGCCTGCAGGGCCGGCAGGCCCAGCGCGCCCAGGTGGCCGCACGACTGCACCGCGACCAGCACGCTGGCGCTGTGCTCGAGCGCCTGCAGGCCCAGCCGCACCGCGTGCGGCGCCGCAACCTGGCCCATGGCGCCATCGGCATCGAGCACGATCCCGCCCGGGAAGGCGCGATGCGACATCCGCGGACGCGGGTTGAAGTCGCCCGCGCGCAGGCGCTCGACGTAGGACGGCACCCGGGTCAGGCCATGGGTCCTGTAGCCGCGCAGCTCGCTGCGCACCAGCCCGGCGGCGGCCTCGTGCGCATGGCCGGACGCCACGCCGCACGCTTCGAAGATGGCCGCGGTCCAGTGCGTGAGCTGGTCTGCAGTGCGACGGATGGTACGGCTCGTCATGTTGACTTCTCCCTGACAATCATCAGGCGCTCCGAGAACGGGGCGGCATAGACCGACTGGTAGTAGAGCGGCTGGTCGCGCAGCGTGTAGCCGCGCAGCTCCATGATGAAGGCCGGCGCGTCGGGTTCCAGCCCGATCTCGCGCGCCGCCGTGGCGGGGGCCGGCCCGAAGCGGATCCACTGGTCCACGCGCAGCGTCGGCAGCGACAGGCGCTGGCCGATCAGCTCGCGCAGGTTCTTCTCCAGCGCCTCGCGGTCCAGGCCGCCGAGCTGGGCGAAGTCTTCGTCGCGCATCCAGAACTCGCTGTACAGGTCCAGGCGCCCGCCCACGCTGATGACGCGCTCGATGCGCACGCAGCCATCGCCGCCGAGGAATTCCGACCAGGGACCCTGGCGCTTGACGCGCTTGACCGAGCGGGCGTGCACATAGGACGGCAGCTCGTTGCCCTGCTCGTCGCGAAAGCGCAGGTAGCGCACGTCGGCCGGCGCCACCCGGGTGCCCGAGACAAAGGTGCCGCGGCCCTGCTCGCGCGTGATCAGCCCCGAGTGCGTCAGCCGCGCCAGCGCCTTCTGCACCGTGCCCACGCTGACCCCGTGGAAGGTGGCCAGCTCGCCCTCGGAGGGCAGCCGGTCGCCTTCGCGCAGGGCGCCGGACTCGATGGAGCGGATGATGGCGTCGGAGACGCTGCTAAGTTTGGTCATGGTCGTTCAAAGGCTCAGGGCGAATCGACTGATCGCGGTCTCCCGGATATCGAGCACCTCGCTGGTCAGCCGCGTGCCGGATGCGACATCGATCGCATAGCCGTACAGCTGCTCGCCGAGGTCAGGGATCTTGTCCCCGTGCTGCAGGACGCCGCTGACGTCGAAGTCAATGTTGTCGGCCATGGTGTGCAGGGTATTGACGTTGCCGCACACCTTGACCGTCGGTGCCACCATGCTGCCGATCGGATTGCCCACCCCCGTGCCGAAGAAGGTCAGCTGGCATCCGCCGGCAGCCAGCGCAGTGAGATTTTCCACTGCCGCGGCCGGTGCGTCCATGAAATGCAAGCCCTTCTTCTGCGGTGCCTCGCCGTAGCGCAGCACGCCCACCAGCGGGCTGGTGCCGGCCTTGGCCATCGCGCCCAGCGCCTTTTCCTCGACCGTGGTCAGGCCGCCGCGCTTGTTGTCGGGCGAGGGCTGGTCCTCGCGCATGTCCACGCCGCGCGAGATCGCCAGGTTTTCCATGTTGCGCACCGCGGTGACGAAGGCCTCGCGCACGCGGCCATCGGTGGCGCGCTCGGCAAACAGGTGCTCGGCGCCGATGAACTCGGAGGTCTCGGAGATGATCACGGTGCCGCCCTCCGCCACGACCATGTCCGCCATGCGGCCGATCACGGGATTGCAGCTGAGCCCGGAGGTGGTGTCCGAGCCGCCGCACTCCACGCCGATCACCAGGGACGACACCGGGCACGGCACGCGCCGCGCCCTCGACGCCGCCAGCGACAGCCGCGCGGCCTTGCGCGTGCCGTCGGCAATGCATGCGACCGTGCCGTCGGGCTGCAGGTGCACGCGTTCGACCGGCTTGCCGGTGCTGCGGATGCGGCGCGCCACTTCCTCGGTCGACGACTCTTCCAGGCCGACCAGCAGCACTGCCGCGATATTCGGATTGCGGCCCAGCCCGGCGAGCGACTCGAAGGCGAAGTCCAGGTCGGCGCCGAACTGCCCGCGCACGAACAGCGTCGTCACCGGGATGCAGCCGCCCACGGTGCGCGCGATGGTCCGGGTCACCGGGTTGCAGTTGTCCATCACGGAAACCACCGCGACCCAGTTGCGCACGCCGACCGCGCCGTTCTCGCGCGGGTATCCGAGGAAGGTTGTTGTCATCTGCTTTACCCCTTGTGCAGGTCGCCGCGGGCACGCGCCGACTCGATGTTGTGGACATGCATGTGTTCGCCGGCGCGCACCGCGCGGCTGGCGCGGCCGATGACCTGGCCGTATTTCACGATGGTGGCGCCCGCCGCCGTGTCGGCAATGCAGATCTTGTGGCCGAACGGCACGTCCTGCAGCAGCACCAGCGTGCCGGCGCGCTCGCCTTCCAGCACGCAGGCCTCGCCGGCATTGCCGGTGCCCAGCAGGGTGGCCACGTTGTCGGCCGGGTTCAGTACGATGGCTCGCGGCATTTGATCAACTCCTGTATAGGTGTTGAGGCCAACTGTAGGGAACCGGCCGGCGTATGGTCAAGAAAAATTGCGGGTTCTACGAGGAAACCACTACTCTATCCATGGAAGTCCTATATAGAAGTTTGTTGACACCGGCATCTCTGCTGTCTATCGTCATGACAACGGCGGCGGTGTCGGCGCCGGTTTATCGACACCGCGAACCCACTGGAGAAGACAGGCATGAAGGTTCGGTCACACCAGGAGAAGATCGGGCGGCTGCAGGCGCTGCGTGCGCGGCTCGATCCGCAGCAGGATTTCGGCCTCTGGTTCTGGGCAGGCATGACCGCGGGCACCCATGCCGTGAACGCGGCGCTGCACCACGCGGGCGTCACGCAGGACGACGACAGGTTTCCCACGCAGCCAGGCGTCTACCTGGTGCCGCAGCCCGATGGCAGCCTCAGGCCGGCGTTCGGTCCGCTGGGCGACGTGCTCCATGTGGGCCGGCCGAAGGTCGAGGCACCGGTGCCTGCCGACATCGCGGCGATGATGGCGGCGATGGAGGAGATCGAGCATTACCGCGATCCCTGCCTGCGCGAGGGCCTTGAACCCACCCCGGCCATTGCCGAAGTCTGCGATGCGGCGCTGCGCCGCTGCCTGGCGCTGCTGGCGGCGCGACTGGAAGGAGCAAGGGATGGATATTGAACGCCACATGGCGATGGCGCGCGGCATCGAGGCATCGCTGCAGAAGTGCACCAGCGCCGACTACGAGATGCTGATCGAAGGCGCGATGCTGGCCGGCACGCACTGGCTCAACGCGCTGCTGCACAAGCTCGGCACCACGCCGCCGCAGGCGGACGTGTTCCACAGCTACCTGCTGACCGTCAATGAATTCCGCCGGCTGGCGGTGGCGGCGGAACGGCCGCTGCATGCGCTGGCCGCGATCGAGGACAGCCGCGTGCCGTTCGTGCGCGGCAACCACCCCGGCGGTGAAGCAGCCGCCGAGCGCGCACTGGAACTGCTGTCGCTGATCAGGGCGACGGCGCTTGGTAGCACATAAGGCAGTGCATAGGGCAGCACAGGGATCAATCGGGAAAGGAGACAACAGTGAAGGCAGTCCGCGTAGTGCCGGGCCCGGAGGGCGGCAAGGTCGAAGTGCAGGATATCCCGGTGCCGGTGGCGGCGGCGGGGCAGGTGCTGGTCAGGGTGCGCGCCGCCGGCCTGAACCGGGGCGAGATCAACCAGGCGAAGGAATTGCGCTCGGGCAATACCATCACCGCCGGCGTCGAGTTTGCCGGCGAGGTGGCCGACGTTGGCGCGGGCGTCAGCGGCTGGCGCAAGGGCGACCGCGTGATGGGTCATGGCCGCGGCTGCCAGGCCGAGTACGTGGTGGCCGAGCCGCTGGCGCTGATGCCGGTGCCGGACGGGCTGTCGTGGATCGATGCCGCGGCGTTTCCCAATGTCTTTATCACCGCGCATGATGCGCTGGTCACCAACGGCCGGCTGGTGGCGGGCGAATCGGTGCTGGTCAACGGCGCCTCGGGTGGCGTGGCGATGGCGGCGATCCAGATCGCCTCGCTGATGGGCGCGCGCCCCGTGATCGCGTCGTCGCGCTCGGCGGCCAAGCTCGACAAGATCAGCCAGTTCGGCGTGGACGTGGGCATCGATGCCTCGCGCGACGACCAGGTCGCGGCGGTCATGGCGGCCACCGGCGACAAGGGTGTCGACATCATCATCGACACGGTCGGCGGCCCGCTGTTCGAAGCCAATATGCAAAGCCTGGCGGTCAAGGGCCGGCTGGTGAACATCGCGCGGCTGGGTTCCGCGACCGCGCAGATCGACCTGACGCAGCTCTGGCTCAAGCGCCTGCAGCTGATCGGCGTGACCTTCCGCACCCGCACCGAACAGGAGCGGCTGGAATGCATCCAGGCCTGCGCGCGCGACATGCTGCCGTTCCTGCGCGCGGGGCGTGTGCGGCTGCCAATCGATCGCACCTTTGCCATGACCGATATAGCCGCCGCGCATGCCTACATGAAGCAAGAGCAGCACGTGGGCAAGATTGTGCTGCTTGCAGACTGATTCCACAGAAAAGACGAGGAGACATGATGACCATCCAGATCCAGCCGCTGACCGGTTCCGTTGGTGCCGCCGTGACCGGCGTCGACCTGAACCAGCCGCTCGACGATGCCAGCTTCGACATCCTGCACCGCGCATTCCTGGAATACGGTGTGCTGGTATTCCGCGGCCAGCACCTGCAGCCCGCGGCGCAGGTCGCCTTCGCGCGGCGCTGGGGCAAGCCGGTGCAGGGCAACCCGCTGCTCAAGGGCCTGACAGAGTTCCCGGAGCTGGCCCAGGTGACCAAGATTCCCAAGGAGACCGCGTCGACCGAGGCCTGGCATTCGGACTCGATCTACACCGAGGTGCCGCCCAAGATCTCGATCCTGTCGGCGGTCACCATCCCGGTTGGCGGCGACACCATGTGGTGCAACCAGTACGTGTCCTACGAGCGGCTGTCGCCGGCGATGCAGCGCATGATCGAAGGGCTGCGCTGCCGCTTCTCCGGCGCGCGGCTGGCCAAAATGACCGGCTCCGACAAGGTTCCCGCCGCCGTGCATCCGATCGTGCGCACTCACCCGGAAACCGGCCGCAAGGCGCTGTACGTCGGCCATCCCGATACCGCGCAGTGCATCGAGGGCATGACCGAGGCGGAGAGCCGGCCACTGCTCGACTTCCTCTACGAGCATTCGGTCTCGCCCGACAACGTCTACCGCCATATGTGGCAGCAGGGCGATGTGCTGATGTGGGACAACCGCTGCACCATGCACTACGCGGTGCACGACTACGGCAATGCCGAACGTGTCTTGAACCGCGTCACGCTGGAAGGCGAAGTGCCGCGCTGAGCCGCAACGCCACAGACCGGCGCCGCCATGCGGCGCCAATCCGGAGAATGAAGATGCTGATAGGGATCCCGACTGAGTCGCGGGCGGGGGAGGCGCGTGTTGCCGCGACGCCGGAGACCGTAAAGAAGTACGTCGCCCAGGGCCACAAGGTGGTCGTGCAGGCCGGCGCCGGCGTTCGCGCCAGCCAGCCCGACGGCGCGTATGAAGCGGCCGGTGCCACCATCGGCACCGCTGCCGAAGCGCTGGGGGCACAGCTGGTGCTCAAGGTGCGCGCGCCCGACGACGCGGAACTGGCACAGATGAAGCCGGGGGCCGTACTGGTGGGCATGCTCAATCCCTTCGATGCCGAGAACAAGCCTGGACAACGAGCTGTTCTACATGGACAAGACCATGATGGTGTTCGGCGACGCCAAGAAGGTGGTCGAGGACATGGTCAAGGCTGCCTGAGCCGCGCGGCAAGCCGACAACGAAGGCCACACGGAGAACGAATCGATGCAAGCAGCCCAAGCGGCGCCGCCCGACGCAGGCGGCACGGGATTCGACAACGCCGCGCTGGCGGCGCTGCTGCACCGCGAAGGCCTGATCGCGCAGCCCCGGCTGACGCTGGAGCGCCTGGCGGGCGGTCAGTCCAACCCGACCTACCGGATCGCGTGCGGTGCGCAGCAGTACGTGCTGCGCACCAGGCCGCCGGGACAGCTGCTGTCATCGGCGCATGCCATCGACCGTGAGTTCCGCGTCATGCAGGCGCTGCGCGACAGCGACGTGCCGGTGCCGCGGGTCCACCTGTACAGCGAAGACCTCGCCGTCGTGGGCAGCGCGTTCTACGTGATGGACTTCCTGCAGGGCCGCGTCATCTACGACCAGTCGCTGCCCGGTGTGGCACGCGGGCGGCGCGCCGCCCACTACCGCGAGATGAACCGCGTGATCGGCGCGCTGCACCGGGTGGACTACCGCGCCGCCGGCCTGCAGGATTACGGGCGCACCGGCGGCTACGTGGCGCGCCAGCTCGCACGCTGGTCCGCCCAGTGCCGCGATGCCGGCATGGACGGCAACCCGGCACTGGCGGCGCTGGCCGAATGGCTGCCGCACCACGTTCCCGATGCCGACCGGACCTGCCTCGTGCACGGCGACTACCGCATGGACAACCTGGTGTTCCACCCGACCGAGCCGCGCGTGCTGGGCGTGCTGGACTGGGAGCTGTCCACGCTGGGCGACCCGCTGGCTGACCTGGCCTACCACTGCATGAGCTGGCATATCCCGGCCGACCTGTGGCGCGGCATCGGCGGACTGGACCTGCAGGCGCTCGGCATTCCCAACGAGCAGGCCTACCTGCGCTGGTATGGCGAGAGCAACGGCACGCACGCGCTCGAACACTGGGACTTCTATCTTGCCTACAACTTCTTCCGGCTCGCGGCGATCATGCACGGCATCGGCCAGCGCGCCCGCCAGGGCAACGCGGCCGCGGCCGATGCCATGGAGACGGGCCGGAAGGCCGTGCCGCTGGCCGAGCTGGGCTGGCAGTTCGCGTTGCGCTATGGTGCTGCGGGCCGGTAGCGGTACCAAGCGCTGAAGATTTCTTTCGATCCGCCTCATGAGGTGCTTCCTGTGCCAGCCCCGCGGTCAGGGCCGCCAGGAACTCACAGGCTGTGCAGTGTCGCCAACGGTACATGGCAAGCTGTGAACGACAGCGCTCTGCTCTTCATCGATGCGCGGCCCCCGAGGTCCCGGCGGCAGCCGCCGGAACCGTCCCATGCTTGCAGCCACCTCACCTATAGTGATCGTGGCAGTGCCAAGCAGGGGGATTAGCGATGAGCATCGAATCGAATGCGGAAGGCGACATGCATGCCCGGGAAGTGCCGGGCGGGGAGCAGTACGCCAGCGGCGATGCCGAGGACTCCAGCGTGCGGGAACACCCTCGTTATCAGCAGATGTTCCCGGTCCTGACGGAAGCGGAAATCGAACGGGTGCGGCGCTTCGCCAGCGTCTGCCACTACGCTCGCGGGGAATATCTGTACCGGGTTGGCAATACGTGTCCCGGTGTATTCGTCATCCTCTCGGGGAAGGTCCGCATCGTTGCTCCCGAAGGCCTGCGTGAAAAGCGGATCATCCACATCTATACGCAGCACGGCGAATTTACTTCGGATATCACGCAACTATCGAGCAAGCCGGCCGTGGTGGATGCGCACGTCGATGAAGATGTTGACGCGTTGCTGCTGCGACCGGATGACCTCAGCGCACTGATCATTCGGGAAGCCGATATCGGCGAGAAAATCATGCGCGCGCTGATCCTGCGGCGTGCGCTGGCGGTCGAGCGTGGGCGCGGGCTCGTGATCGTCGGCGCTGCCGGCAATCCGCGCCTGCTGGCGCTACAGGATTTCCTGCGGCGCAATGGCTTTCCATACATGGCCCTCGACGCCGAAGCCGATGTGGATGCCATTGCACTGCTCGAGCACCTGACGCCCCAGCCTGACGACTTTCCGCTGGTAGTCTGTCCCAACGGCACTACCTTGCGGAATCCGGATGTGGGGCAGCTTGCATCGTGCCTGGGACTGGTGCCGGAATTCAAGCCGAGCCACGTCTACGATGTGGCAATCATCGGCGCCGGGCCCGCCGGACTGGCGACCGCTGTCTATGCAGCATCCGAAGGCTTGTCCGTGGTTGTGTTCGACTGTCGTGCGCCGGGTGGGCAGGCGGGCTCGAGCGCGCGTATCGAGAACTACCTCGGATTCCCGACCGGCATCACGGGGCACGAGCTGGCGAGCCGCGCTTTCGTCCAGGCGCAGAAATTCGGCGCCCATATCGGTATCCCGTGCGAAGTCAAGGCTCTGTATTGCGACAAGCAGCCGCTTGTCGTCGAGCTTGCCGACGGTCAACGCATCTGCTCGCGCACCGTGGTGATCGCCTCGGGCGCCGAGTATCGACGTCCGGCGGTGGACGGCCTGGCGCGCTTCGAGGGCGGCGGCGTCTATTACTGGGCAACGCCGCTCGAGGCCAGGTTGTGCCGGAACGAGCCCGTTCTGCTGATCGGGGGCGGCAATTCGGCGGGACAGGCGGCCGTCTTCCTTTCATTGCACGCCGAACATGTGCACATGTTCATCCGGGGCACGACGCTGGACGACAGCATGTCGCGCTATCTCGTGGAACGCATCAAGTCGCTGCCGAACCTGACTTTGCATACGCGCATCGAGCTCCGCGCGCTGGAAGGCAAGACGCAACTTGAACGGGTGCATTATCGTGGCGCAGGAGGCGCCGAGGGCAGCATGACGACCCATCACCTGTTCGTGTTCATCGGGGCCGAGCCGAACACGGGGTGGCTGCGGACCTGCGGGGTATCGCTCGATGACAAGGGCTTCGTGCTGACTGGCCCCGACGTCGCCGATGCGCCGCCGCAAGCCCTGCCGCTGCAGACAAGCGTGCAAGGCGTGTTCGCGACCGGCGACGTACGTTCGGGTTCCACCAAGCGCGTCGCGTCGGCGGTCGGCGAGGGCGCGGCCGTGGTCGCACAGATTCATCGCTTCCTGACAGAAGCACGCACCGCACGTCAGGCTACGCCTGCCTGAGGGGCCAGCCCAGCGACAAGATCCCACTGCTGCACATGCAGGTGGGCAGCGTTGCACCATCAAAAACTGCTTGCGCTTCATAACTACGACTAATAGAATCGTAGTTATGGTCCGTTCGGGTGCCGCCGATATGCCAAGGGTGCGCTGCCTGGGTCAAGAGTCGGGAACTGCATGTTCCGTACGCTGAAATGGCGATCGGAGCTTTTATGGCCACCAGCGCACCAGCGACCTCCAGTTTTGAGGCTGGATTGAGGTAAGGGCGCATCGACTCAAGAGTCTCAAAGATGCATGGAGTGAAGAACGATGAATCGCAAGTCTCGACAAACGCTGCTCGCCGCTGCCCTCGTGGCAATGCTGGGGGCCGGTGTGGCAGCCTCCGTGCTGCGTCCCTGGCACGGCGGGGAAGCGCAGGCCACCACGCCGCCGCCGGCACCGGCTGTGGAAGTGGCGGCAGTGGTGGGCCAGACCATCACCGAATGGGATGAATTCTCGGGCCGCATCGAGGCCGTGGACCGTGTGGAGATCCGTCCCCGTGTGTCCGGCACGATCGAAACGGTGCATTTCCGCGATGGCTCGATGGTGACGAAGGGCGACCCGCTGTTCACGATCGATCCGCGCCCCTATGCGGCCGAAGTGGCGCGCGCCGAGGCGGCGCTGGCTGCGGCGCAGGTACGGGCGTCGCATGCGCAGACCGAAAAGGCGCGCGCGCAACGCCTGCTCGACGATAGCGCGATCTCGCGGCGCGAGTTCGACGAGCGCATCAACGCGGCCAGCGAGATGTCGGCCGACGTCCGCGGCGCGCAGGCGGCGCTGGAGGTGGCGAAGCTGAACCTGGGCTACACGCGCATCGTTGCGCCGGTCACAGGCCGGGCGTCGCGCGCCGAGATCACGGTGGGCAACCTCGTGGCGGCCGGCGCGGCATCGCCGCCGCTGACCACGGTGGTATCGGTCTCGCCGGTGTACGCGAGCTTCGATGTCGACGAGCAGAGCTACCTGCGCTACACGGCGCCGAGCGCTGGTGGTGGCAAGGGCGACCTGCCGGTGTTACTGGGGCTGGCCAACGAGGATGGCAATCCGCACCAGGGCCGGATCCATTCGATCGACAACCGGCTCGACACGCGCAGCGGCACGATCCGCGTGCGCGCGGTCTTCGACAACGAGGACCGCCGCCTGCTGCCAGGGCTGTATGCGAAGGTCAGGCTCGGGGGCGGCTCGCCGTATCCCGCCGCGCTGGTCAACGACCGCGCCATCGGTACCGACCAGGGCAAGAAGTTCGTGCTGCTGGTGGACAAGGGCGGCAAGCTCGCGTACCGCGAAGTCGAACTGGGGCCGACGTACGAAGGGCTGCGCGTGATCCGCAAGGGCCTGCAACCGGGCGAGAACATCGTCGTGAACGGCCTGTCGCGCGTGCGCCCCGGCGACACCGTGACCCCGAGGCCGGTGGCGATGGCCTACCGCAGCGAACTTGAGTCGCGTGGCAGCACGACCGACCGCAAGCAGGCCGCGGCTGAGGGGAAGGCCGGCAAGGCCGGCAAGGGCAGCGTGAGCTGAGTCCCGACCTCCGTCACAGACCGAATCCGAATTTCCCGCCGAGGTTGCACATGGCGTCTGCTCCGGCGGACCGCCAGCGGGGACTGCTTTCGCCGAGACCAAGATGAATTTCTCGAAATTTTTTGTCGACCGCCCGATCTTCGCGGGCGTGCTGTCGGTCCTGATCTTCCTGATTGGCGCCATCTCGATGTTCAAATTGCCGGTCTCGGAGTACCCGGAAGTGGTGCCGCCGTCAGTGGTGGTGCGCGCGCAGTTCCCGGGCGCCAACCCGAAGGTGATCGCCGAGACCGTGGCCACGCCACTGGAAGAGCAGATCAATGGCGTCGAGGACATGCTCTACATGAACTCGCAGGCCAATACCGACGGCACGCTGACGCTTACGGTGACCTTCAAGCTGGGCACCGACCCGGACAAGGCCCAGCAGCTCGTGCAGAACCGCGTCTCGCAGGCCGAGCCGCGCCTGCCGGAGGATGTGCGCCGGCTGGGCATCACCACGGTCAAGAGCTCGCCGGACCTGACCATGGTGGTCCACCTGGTCTCGCCCAACGACCGCTACGACACGACCTACCTGCGCAACTACGCGCTGATCAACGTGAAGGACCGCATCGCGCGGATCCAGGGCGTGGGCCAGGTGCGGCTGTTCGGCGCGGGCGACTATTCGATGCGCGTGTGGCTGAATCCGGAGAAGATCGCCGAGCGCGGCCTCGCCGCATCGGACGTAGTGCGCGCCATCCGCGAGCAGAACGTGCAGGTGGCGGCAGGCGTGCTCGGCCAGTCGCCGGCGCTGCCGGGCACCGACCTGCAGCTGTCGGTGAACGCGCAGGGCCGGCTGCAGACCGTGGAAGAGTTCGGTGACATCATCGTCAAGAGTTCGCCCGACGGTGTGGTCACGTACCTGAAGGACATCGCGCGCATCGAACTGGGCGCGTCGGAATACGCGCTGCGTTCGCAGCTCGACAACAAGTCCGCCCTGTCACTGCTGATCTTCCAGTCGCCGGGAGCGAACGCGATCGATATCTCCAACGAAGTGCGCAAGACCATGGCCGAGCTAAAGCAGAACATGCCGGAAGGCGTGGCCTACAGCATCGTCTATGACCCCACGCAATTCGTGCGCCACAGCATCGAGGCGGTGGTCCATACGCTGTTCGAGGCGATCTTGCTGGTGGTGCTGGTGGTGATCCTGTTCCTGCAGACGTGGCGCGCGTCGATCATCCCGCTGCTGGCGGTGCCGGTGTCGATCGTCGGCACCTTCGGACTGATGCATGCGTTCGGCTTCTCGATCAACGCGCTGTCGCTGTTCGGGCTGGTGCTGGCGATCGGCATCGTGGTGGACGATGCGATCGTGGTGGTGGAGAACGTCGAGCGCAATATCGAGGAAGGCTTGTCGCCGAAGGAAGCCACCTACAAGGCCATGCGCGAGGTGAGCGGCCCGATCATCGCCATCGCGCTGACGCTGATCGCCGTGTTCGTGCCGCTGGCCTTCATGACCGGCCTGACCGGCCAGTTCTACAAGCAGTTCGCGCTGACGATTTCGATCTCGACCATCATCTCGGCCTTCAACTCGCTCACGCTGTCACCCGCGCTATCGGCCCTGCTGCTGAAGAGTCATGACGCCCCCAAGGACTGGCTGACGCGTGGCATGGACAAGGTCTTCGGCAAGTTCTTCGTCCGCTTCAACCGCTTTTTCGGCCGCAGCTCCGAAAGCTATGGCCGTGGCGTGAAGGGTGTGATCCGCCGCAAGGGCTCGGTCTTCGGCGTCTACGCGGTGATGCTGGTGGCCGCCTGGGGCGTGTTCCAGCTGGTGCCGAAGGGCTTTGTGCCGGCGCAGGACAAGCAGTACCTGGTCAGCTTTGCCAAGCTGCCGGACGGCGCCACGCTGGACCGCACCGAGGACGTGATGCGCCGCATGTCGGAGATCGCGCTCAAGCATCCGGGCGTGGAATCGGCCGTTGCCTACCCGGGCCTGTCGATCAACGGCTTCACCAACAGTCCGAGCGCCGGCATCGTCTTTGTCACGCTGGACCCGTTCGAAATGCGCAAGAGCAAGGAGCTGTCGGGCAAGGCCATTGCCGCGGACCTGAACAAGAAGTATGCCGCGATCCAGGACGCGTTTATTGCCGTGTTCCCGCCGCCGCCGGTTCAGGGCCTGGGCACGATCGGCGGTTTCAAGCTGATGATCGAGGACCGCGCCGCACTGGGCTATGACGCACTGTTCGACGCCACCAACGCGTTCATGACCAAGGCGCGCGCCACGCCTGAGCTTGCCGGCATCTTCAGCAACTACCAGGTGAACGTGCCGCAGCTTGATGTGCAGCTGGACCGTACCAAGGCCAAGCAGCTCGGCGTGCCGGTGACCGATGTGTTCGATACGCTGCAGACCTACCTCGGTTCCGCCTACGTCAACGACTTCAACAAGTTCGGCCGGACCTATCAGGTCAAGGTGCAGGCGGATGCGCAGTACCGCCAGCATGCCGAGGACATCCTGCAGCTGAAGGCGCGCAGCGCCAGCGGCGAGATGGTGCCGCTGTCGTCGCTGGTGCAGGTCAGGCAGGGCTTTGGCCCGGACAGCGTGATCCGCTACAACGGCTTCACCGCCGCCGACCTGAATGGCGGCCCGGCGCCGGGCTTTTCGTCGGGCCAGGCGCAGGCTGCCGCCGAGCGCATCGCCGCCGAAACCCTGCCGAAGGGAATCGGCTTCGAATGGACCGAGCTGACCTATCAGGACATCCTGGCTGGCAATGCGGGTGTGTGGATCTTCCCGCTGTGCGTGCTGCTGGTTTTCCTGGTGCTGGCCGCCCAGTATGAAAGCCTGACGCTGCCGCTGGCCGTGATCCTGATCGTGCCGACCAGCCTGCTCGCCGCCATGACGGGCGTATGGCTGACGCAAGGCGACAACAACATCTTCACGCAGATCGGCTTCATCGTGCTGGTGGGGCTATCGGCCAAGAACGCGATCCTGATCGTGGAGTTCGCGCGGGAGCTGGAGCATCACGGCCGCACCGTGGTCGAGGCCGCGATCGAGGCCAGCCGCCTGCGCCTGCGCCCGATCCTGATGACGTCGTTCGCTTTCATCATGGGCGTGGTGCCGTTGGTGGTGTCCAGCGGTGCCGGCTCGGAGATGCGCCAGGCAATGGGCGTGGCGGTGTTCGCGGGCATGCTCGGCGTGACCTTCTTCGGTCTGTTTTTGACGCCGGTGTTCTATGTGGCGTTGCGTTTGCTGGCCACCCGTGGCCAGCGCCGCGCGCAGACGGCGCAAGTCGAACACCATGCTGTGGCATTGGCTGAATAACGCATGTTTGCTTCCCTCTCCCGCAAGCGGGAGAGGGGAGCTACCTCGGCGGCGTTGAAGCCGCCGGAGCACAGAACAGTCAAGGAAACACAAATGATTGCCCACATCACAACGCAGTTGCCCCGAATCGCCACACTAGCGGCCGCGCTGATCCTGGCCGGCTGCTCGCTGGCGCCGACCTACAAGGTGCCGGAGACCGTCACCGTGCCGGCCTTCAAGGAAGCTGAAGCCGCGCAGGCCGAGAGCGCGCAATGGAAGACCGCCACGCCCGCCGAAGGCCAGCAGCGCGGTGAGTGGTGGAAGCTGTTTGGCGATGCCGATCTGGACCGGCTGATCGACGCGGCCAACACTCACAACCAGGAGCTGGCCGCGGCGGCGGCGCGCCTGAAGCAGGCGCGTGCGTTCACCGGCGCCACCGAGGCGGACCGGTACCCGCAACTGAGCGTGGGCCTGGACCCGACGCGCTCCCAGTCGTCGGCCGCCTCGCAGGGGCTGCCCGATGGCGCGCGCGTGGCGCCCCGGACGGTGCTCAAGGCCCGTGCGTTCGCCAGCTATGAGCTTGACCTGTTTGGCCGCGTGGCCAGCAGCGTGAACGCCGCGCGCGCCGACGAGCGGGGTGCTGAGGAGCTGTACCGGTCGGTGCAGCTGGCGCTGCAGGCCGACGTGGCGCAGGCCTACTTCGCGCTGCGCACGCTGGACAGTGACCGCGAGCTGCTCAATGCGACGATCAGGCTGCGTGAGGGCGCGCTGTCGCTGCTGCGCAAGCGCTACGAAGCAGGGGAGACCACCAACCTGGATCCGGCCCGCGCCGAAAGCGAACTGGGCACGGCGCGCTCCGACCTGGCCGGCATCGAACGCCGCCGAGCCAACCAGGAACACGCGCTGGCCGTACTGACCGGCGTGGCGCCCGCGCAGTTCGGACTCGCCGCCCGGCCGTTCGATACCGCTCCGGTGGCCGTGCCGGCGGGGCTGCCGTCGGAACTGCTCGAGCGCCGGCCCGATATTGCGGCGGCGGAGCGCCAGATGGCAGCAGCCAATGCGCGCATCGGCATCGCCCGCGCGGCGTTTTTCCCGCGCATCTCGCTCACGGCGCTGTTCGGCTTCGAGTCTTCGGACCTGTCGAACCTGTTCCAGTGGTCGTCGCGCACGTGGCTGCTGGGCCCGCTGGTCGGTTCGACGGTGGCGCAGACCGTGCTCGACGGTGGCCGCAACCGATCAAACCTGGCTGGCACCCGCGCCGCGCACGAGGAGAGCGTGGCGCGCTACCGGCAGACCGTGCTGTCGGCGTTCCGTGAGGTGGAGGACAGCCTGGCCGATGTGCGCTGGCTCAGCCAGCAGGCCACGGCGCTCGACGGCGCCCTGGCCGGCGCGAAACGGGCGCAGCGCATTTCGCGCAGCCGCTACGATGCCGGTGCCGTTGACTACCTGACCGTGATCGACGCCGACCGCACCGTGCTGCAGTCGCAGCGCGATGCTAATGCGGTGGCAGGCTTGCGTGCCGCGGCGACGGTGTCGCTGGTGCGCAGCCTCGGGGGCGGATGGAGCCAGCGGCAACAATCCTGACGGCGCGCCTTGCGGTTCCCGCAGAAGTTGTATAGCATTTCAACTACGATATACAAAGTCCTAGTATGCTATGTCCCAAATCAGTACAGGCGTTGAATACAGCATCCACTGCCTGCTGTACCTGACGCGGTCGCCGGCGGCTGTGGAAGAGGCGAGTGTCCGTGACCTGGCTGAGCTTCAGGGCGTTCCACACGACTTCCTGGCCAAGCTGTTCACCAAGCTGGCCAAGGCCAAGCTGGTAGTCGCCACGGAGGGCATCAAGGGCGGATTCCGGCTCGCGCGGCCTGCCAACCACATTACCGTTCACGATGTCGTGGTCGCGATCGACGGCGAGAAGCCGCTGTTCGACTGCCTCGAGATCCGCGGCCGCTGTGCCGTCTTCAATGACGACGCACCGGGTTGGGCGACACGTGGCGTTTGTTCGATTCACGCCGTCATGCAGGCGGCGGAGAAGGCGATGCGAGCGGAACTGAAACGGCATACCCTGGCCGACCTTTCTCAGCGCGTCAATGACAAGACGCCGGCCAGCTACGGGGTGCAGGTTGTCAACTGGCTGTCGGATCGTGCGGCCAACCGGCGGGGCGAAAGAGCTGCGCCCACGCGCGGGGGTTCACGCAAGAACGCCTGAGGTCCGCGCGTTCAGGTCACCGGCATTGCCTTGAGGCTCCTCATCGCTTGAGGGGCTTTTTTTCGCCGGCTTTTTCAAACTCGTCACATCTGACCTGCCAGCGATGCGTGACTAAACAGCGACTGCTTTACTCGTTGTTTACGTCTATACTTGCTCTTGATCCCCACACCACAGGAACTGGAGCTTTGATGAACCTTACGCATTCCCCCGGCCTGCTCGACAAGAACATCTGGACCGGCCAGCTCTTTACCGGGCGCTGGCAGGCTGGCAGCTTCGCGACCGGCGTGATCGAGCCCGCTACGGGCCGGGAACTGGGCCGTATCGGCATGGCCGATATCTCGACGATTGCCAGTTCGGCCGAGGCCGCGGCGAAGGCGCAGCCGGGCTGGGCCAGCCTGCACTATGAAGAACGCGCATGTGTGCTGCGCAGGGCTGTGCGAGTTGCCGAGACACATTTCGACGAGATCGTCGGCTGGATCGTGCGCGAAGGCGGCTCCACGCGAGCGAAGGCGGCGTTCGAGACCACGATCACCATCAAGGTTCTGCAGGAAGCCGCAGGGCTGCCATCGCGCTCAGCCGGAGAGGTATTGCCTTCCGTGCCCGGGCGGCTGTCGCTGGCACGCCGGCGGCCGCTTGGCGTAGTTGGCGTCATCTCGCCGTTCAATTTCCCGCTCTACCTGGCGATGCGGGCCG
The DNA here is from genome assembly GCF_051015765.1 of Cupriavidus sp. a3. Lineage (NCBI taxonomy): Bacteria > Pseudomonadati > Pseudomonadota > Betaproteobacteria > Burkholderiales > Burkholderiaceae > Cupriavidus > Cupriavidus sp. a3. The sequence continues at coordinate 459,050 of NZ_CP170644.1, forward strand.
TTGCGCCGGCGCTGGCGCTGGGCAACGCGGTGGTGCTCAAGCCCGATCCGCGCACGGCGGTGTCCGGTGGCTTCGTGGTCGCGCGGCTGTTTGAACTCGCCGGCCTGCCGGCTGGCGCGCTGCACGTGCTGCCGGGCGATGGTGCCGCCGGTGCGGCGCTGACGGCCGATCCGAATGTGGCGATGATTCAGTTCACCGGTTCCACGGCCGCGGGCCGCAAGGTCGGGGAGGCCGCGGGCCGGCACCTGAAGAAAGTCTCGCTGGAGCTGGGCGGCAAGAATTCGCTGATCGTCCTCGATGATGCCGATCTCGATCTCGCGGTTGCAAACACCGCATGGGGCACCTTCCTGCACCAGGGCCAGGTCTGCATGGCCACCGGGCGCGTGCTGGTGCAGCGTGCCATCCACGACCGGTTCGTCGGGAAGCTGGCGGCCAAGGCCGCGAGCCTGACCGTCGGGGATCCCGCTGAAGGCGACGTCGCGCTAGGGCCGCTGATCAATGAAAGCCAGCGCGATAACGTTGCCAGGATCGTCAGCGACGCACAGCGTTCCGGTGCCCGCATCGCAACCGGCGGCGGGTATCGCGACCTGTTCTTCGAGCCGACCGTGCTCAGCGACGTCACACCGGATAGTCCTGCCTTCAGCGAAGAGATATTCGGGCCGGTGGCCGTGGTGGTGCCGTTCGACACGGATGAAGATGCGATTGCGCTGGCCAACCGTACCGAGTACGGGCTGTCGATGGGCATCGTCTCCAGTAATGTCGGCAGGGCATTGCGCATGGGGGAGCGCCTGCGCACCGGCATGCTGCATATCAATGACCAGACCGTCAACGACGAGGCCATCAACCCGGTCGGCGGCGTGGGCGCGTCTGGCAACGGTACCAGCATCGGCGGAGCGGCCAACTGGGAGGAATTTACCCAGTGGCAATGGATGACCATTCAGGGCGAAGCGCCGCAGTACCCGATCTAGGGCTTCCAGAAGCAACAATCAGAGATCAATGCTTGAGCGCCGCCGGCGCCTTCGGGTCAGGCAAGGTGAAGGCGATGGTCTCCGTGGCCAGGATCTTGTGGCTGGGATCGGCCAGTTCGAGCCGAAGCTTGTGGGCCCCCGGGGGCAGCCCCACTACGATGACGGGATCCTCGTTGGTGTGGGCCCAGGTAATGTGCGAGTCGTCGACCGTCACATGAAGATGCCCGATGCGCGGCGATACCTGTGTGGCGGTCTTGCCGAACACCGGCATGACACGGAAGTGTTCGGTCCGGAACTGCACGATGACGACACCGCGGGCCAACGGTTCGGCCAGCGGCGGATACGGGACCAGCCTGGGCGCCTGCTCGGATTCGAGTGGAAGGATTGCCGGGGGGCGGATGGGATCCGGTGCGCCTTGTGCAAAAGCCGTCACGCAGAGTGCCAGGGCGGGCGCGGCGACGGACGCATGTCTCAGGGGGGAACGCATGATTGTTGTCCTTCCTTTTTGGAGGAGGAGTTTCGTCGACGCACGAGCCGATGCCGGTCCGTGCGTAAGTACAGAGTAGTCGCTGGCACAGCCGGCGACAGTATTTGCACAGCACGCCGCGATCGGTTGAATCCGCAACCGGAATCAGTCGCCACCCACGCGCCGACGAGGCGCCGTTCGCTGCCGGAATCCGCTTGGGTCCACACCATGCTGTTTGTGGAACGCCTGCGAGAAATTGCTGCGACTGGAGAAACCCACGGCGTGCGCCACCTGGGAAATCTGCAGCGTCGTGGTCGCCAGCAATTCCGCGGCCTTGTGCAGCCGCACCGTTCGCAGCATGGCCATCGGCGTCTGGCCGAACGCCCGTTCGAAGTGCGAAGCGAACGCTGAACGGCTCATTCCCGCCAGATCGGCCAGTCGCTGCACCGACAGTGGTGCTTCGGGTTGTTCAAAGAGCTTTTCCAGCGCGAGCAGCAGCCGGGGATCGGCAACGGCCGCCGTCCACGACAGCTGCGCGTTATCGCTTTCCATCTGACGCCGCAGCAGCATGACCAGGCATTGCTTGAGCAATGCCTCGATCAGCACCCTCGATCCCAGTCCGGGCTGCGCGGATTCCGCCAGCAGCATGACGAACTGGTCTCTCAGCCCCGCTGGGCCATCGAAGCGCGTCACGATCGGATGCCGCAGCATCCTGAAGGGATCGGCGGTGTCCGTCGCAAAGCGCAACTCCCCGCACGCCAACTCGATCCCCGCTGCCGCTTCGCCCACCTTCAGCGTCGGCGCCGTTTCGCGCGCGGACCATGAGCCAAGCCTTGCCCGATCCACTGACATAGCCGGCGACTCGGACACGCATTCGAGCCGGTAGGAGACGCCGGGAGGCATCAGGACGAAACTGTGCGGCTGCAACGCGACGCGGTGGCCATTGCCTGCGTCGAGCGTGCCGCGGCCGTCCAGGCAGTAGTGGAGGCTGGCTGTTTCACACGCTTCGAAGCGCACGCTCCACCCGTCGCGGATGTCGCACCGTGTGATGTGCGTGACACCGATGTCCAGTGTGGCAAGGAAATGTTCGAGCACACGATGTGCGGAAGGGGCGGATGCCATCATTGGACGAATTGAAACCAAACTAAGACCAGGCGGAACCTTGCCCTTCCTATCATACGTACTCCAATCCCAACCTTGATGGAGTTTTCCATGCTCGATATGAAGGATCGTGCCTCGTTTGAGGAAGCTGGACGAAAACGCTCCTGAAGCGATGAAGAGCTTCCGTGCATTGGACCACGCGGCTTTTGCAGACGGCGCGCTTTCGGTGCAGCAGAAACAGATCATTGCGGTGGCCTGCGCCACCGGCGCGTGCTCCTCCACCACACCACCTATCCGTTGAGGAGTAAATGTGCAACCCATCACATCCGCCGCCACGACGCGCACCAGCGAAGCCGTCCACAACCACGAGGCGTTGCTGTGCTGGTCGCTGGTTGTCGTCCTGCTGCGCACGGCGCTGGCACGTTGCCATGCGGCGCGTTCCTGATTCTCCTGGAGGACTGTCTGTCGATCGGCATTTCGCGACGAACGCGCAGGCAATCATGAACGAGGGCGATCCGATGATCGCCCTCGTTGCCTTTAATGGATGCGATGCACGGGCGCGCTACTCGCCAGGAGATTCGCCGAACAGTTCCTGGGTGACCGAGCGCAGCCAGCGATTGCCCGGGTCGTCATGCTGACAGCGGTGCCAATGCTGCCTGAGATCAAAGGCGGGAATCGGGAACGGTGGCTCGAGGACCTGTACATCGGCGATGCGCGCGAACAGCTCGCCCACCGGCAGCGGCACCGTGACGACCAGGTCGGTCGATGCGACCACGAGCGGAATGCTGAGGAAATGCGGGGAACGCAGCATCTCGCGCCGCGCGATGCCATGCTGGCGCAGATACGACTCGACCAGCTCCTGGCTGCGGCTTTCGCTCTGGATCACCGCATGCGGCAGTTCACGGAACTGTTCCGCGGTCATGCGTCCGCGTGCCACCGGGTGATTCTTGCGCGCCAGGCACACGAACCCGTGCCGGAACAGGCGCTGCTGGAATACATCCGAGCCGCCGAGGTCCGGATAGTAGCCGATGGCCAGGTCGATCCTGCCGCGTTCGAGCTGATCCATGATGTCCGTGTGCCGCGCCGATACCGTGCGCACGTCCACATGCGGCGCCTCTTTCATGAGCCGGGCCAGCAGGCGCGGCAGGAATGCCGCTTCGCCGACGTCGGACAGCGCCAGCGTGAAGGTCCGCCGCGCCTGCGCGGGATCGAAGCGCGGCGCCGTCAGCAGATGCTCCCGCACCTCGGATAACACGCCCTGCACCACGGGTGCCAGCACTACGGCGCGCGGCGACGGCTGCATGCCGGTGCGGACCTTCAGGAACAGCGGATCGCCGAGCTGGTCGCGCATCCGCTGCAACGCGTGCGACATGGCCGGCTGGCTCACGCCGATCTCCTCGGCCGCGCGGCCCAGGTGACCATGCCGCCACAGCGCATCGAACACGCGCAGCAGGTTCATATCGAAATTATCCATTTCGTTCATGACCGTCATTCCGTTCATTTGATTGCCGAATGATAGGCGAGGAACGAGACTTCCGTCATCCGGTTTGCCCGCAGCGCGGCGCAACGGCCGGCCGGATCGGGCCTGACCGGGTCAGGCCTCAATCAAACAACAGACCGCGCAAACAAGGAGACCCATGTACACGCCCCCAACCAGCATTGCGTCGGTCATCGACGCACGGCCTCTAGGTGCCTATCGGCTTCGCATCTTCATCGTCTGCTTCCTTATCGTGCTGATGGATGGTTTCGATACCCAGGCGATCGGCTTTGCGGCGAAGGCCATGTCTTCCTCGCTCGACATTGCCATCGCACTGTTCGGGCAGGTCTTCTCCGCGGGCCTGCTGGGCGCCATGCTTGGCGCCTTCCTGCTGGGCCCGCTGGCGGACCGCTTTGGCCGCCGCTGGCTGCTGGCGGCGGCGATCGTGGTCTTCTCGGTGTTTTCGCTGCTGACGCCGCATGCGTCCACGCTGCCGGAACTGCTGCTGGTGCGGTTCCTCGCCGGCCTCGGCCTTGGCGGCGCGATTCCGAACCTGCTGGCGCTGTCTGCCGAATACACGCCGCGGCCCATGCGCGGCATGATGACCGGCGTGCTCTATGCCGGCTTTCCGCTCGGTGGTGCCGTGGGCGCGCTCGCCAGCTCGTACATCGTGCCGCACTACGGCTGGCCCGCGCTGTTCTATCTCGGCGGCGCGCTGCCGCTGGGGCTGGCGCTGCTGGTCATCGTGGGCCTGCCTGAATCGCTCCCGTTCCTGCTGCGCCGCAAGGACGGCCAGGAGGCGGTACGCGCCATCGTCGCGCGCATCGCGGGCCAGCCGTCAGCGTCCGATCGCCAGGTCACCTATGTCGATGCCGAGGAACGCGTGCGCGGCCTGCCATTCCGGGAACTCCTGTCGGGAGGGCGGCTCGTTGCCACGCTGCTGCTCTGGACCGGATTCTTCATGTGCTTTGTGCTGTTGATCGTGCTGGTGCTGTGGACGCCTGCGCTGCTGCGCGGCGAGGGCGTCGGCGAGCACGATGCCGCGCTCGTGGTCGCCCTGATCAATCTCGGTAGCGTGGCTGGTACCGCCGCGGGTGGCCGCCTGGTGGACCGCTTCGGTCCGTACCTGACGCTGCCGCCGCTGTTCCTGCTCGGTGCGCTCAGCGTGTCCGTGCTCGGTTACGCCACCGGGTCGCTGCCCGCGCTGGCGCTCGCGGCCACGCTGTCCGGCATCTTCCTGGGCGCCGGCAGTTCAGGGCTGCTGGGCCTGGCCGTGCTGAGCTACCCGAGCGGGATGCGCGCCACCGGCGTGGGCTGGGCCATGGCGCTGGGCCGCATGGGCCAGGTTAGCGGGCCGCTTGTCGTCGGCGCCTTGCTCGCGAGCGGATTCGGCATCAAGGCCATCTTCGTGTGCAGCGCCGTTCCTGCCGCCATTGCCGCTGCCGCGATTCTCGTGCTGCGGGTGGTGCGCGCCGCGCCGAGGGCACAGGGGGACGCGTCGGTGCAGAACGCCGCGCTGCCCGCCGCACTGGACGGCCACTAGCCACCTGATTCATTCATCGCCGTTGCATGGGGCGCCTGTCACGGCTTTTCGTGGCCGATGCCGCCCGCAGAAATAAGGAGTGTCATGCGTATTACTACTCAGTCATCCCCCGTGCTCGTCGTCGGTGGCGGCATCGGCGGGCTTGCGGCGGCGCTCGCGCTGGCGCGCGAGGGCTGCCATGTCAAGGTGCTGGAGCAGGCCAGCGTCATCGGCGAAATCGGCGCGGGCGTGCAGTTCGGCCCCAATGCCTTCGCCGCCTTTGACGCGCTTGGCGTGGGCGAGCGCACGCGCAGCCATGCGGTCTACACCGATCACATGATGATGATCGATGCGATCGACGGGAAGACCGTTGCCGACATCCCGGTCGGCGAAGCCTTCCGCAAGCGCTTTGGCAATCCGTACGCGGTCACGCACCGTGCCGACGTCCACAATTCGCTGCTCGAGGGTGTGCGCGAGACCGACCGGATCGAGTTCGTCACCGCAACGCGCATCATCGAGGTCCGGCAGTCGGCGGACGGCGTTACCGCATTCGACGAACAGGGCAACAGCTACCACGGCTGTGCCCTGGTCGGCGCCGACGGCGTGAAGTCCGCCATCCGCCAGCAACTGGTCGGCGACCCGCCGCGCGTATCGGGGCACGTGGTGTACCGCGCGGTGATCGATGCCGGGCATTTTCCGCGCGACATGCAATGGAACGCACCGGTGCTCTGGGTCGGGCCGAACTGCCACGTCGTGCATTACCCGGTCCGCGCCGGCGAGCAGTACAACCTCGTGGTGACGTTCCACAGCCGCCAGCAGGAGACCTGGGGCGTCAGCGAGGGCAGCCAGGAGGAGGTGCTTTCGTACTTCCAGGGCATCGATGCCCGTCCGCTGAGCCTGCTCTCCCTGCCGCCGACCTGGCGCCGCTGGGCCACCGCAGACCGCGAACCCATCGGTCAATGGACGCACGGCCGCATCACGCTGCTCGGCGACGCCGCGCATCCGCTGCTGCAATACCTGGCGCAGGGCGCATGCATGGCCGTCGAGGACGCCGTCACGCTCGGGGCCGCGGTACGCGCGTGCGACGGCGACCTGCCGCGCGCCTTTTCCGCGTACCAGGACGCACGCATCACCCGTACCGCGCGCGTCGTCCTGTCGACCCGCGAGTTCGGCCGGCTGTGCCACGCGTCGGGCGTGGAGCGCCTGGTGCGCAATTCCCTGTGGAAGAGCCGTTCGCCGGAGCGCTTCTATGACTCTCTGGAATGGCTCTACGGCTGGAAGGCCGAGACCTGCCTGACCGTATGACGGCCACTTCCCTCATCCCCTGATCGACCCGGGATCTGACCTTGCAGATCCCAAACCTGGAGTTCCGCATGACCTTTGTCGTTCCGCCCATTCCCGCCGTCACGATTCCCGTGTCCGGTGGCGACGGACTGTTTCCCGTGCGCCGCATCTACTGCGTTGGCCGCAACTACGCCGCGCACGTACGCGAGATGGGCATGGACCCGAGCCGCGAGCCGCCGTTCTTCTTCTGCAAGCCTGCCGATGCGATCGTGGTAGCCCCCGCGGGCGCCGGCGCGCAGATCGCCTATCCGCCGGCGACCGGGCAGTTCCACTTCGAGATCGAACTGGTGGTGGCGATCGGCCGCGCGGGACGGGATATACCGGTCGAGCAGGCCAATGCGCATATCTGGGGCTATGGGGTCGGCATCGACATGACGCGGCGCGACCTGCAGATCGCGGCGCGCGACCGGGGCCGCCCGTGGGAACTCGGCAAGAGCTTCGACCAGTCCGCGCCGGTTTCACTGCTGCATCCTGCCAGCGAAGTCGGCCATCCGGCAGCCGCAGAGATCTGGCTGCAGGTCGACGGACAGGACCGCCAGCGCAGTGACCTGGACAAGCTGATCTGGTCGGTGCCCGAGATCGTCGCAAACCTGTCGACGTTCTTCACACTGCAGCCCGGCGACCTCATCTTCACCGGCACGCCGGAAGGCATCGGGCCGGTGCGCAGCGGCGAGGTCATGCGTGGCGGCATCGCCGGGCTCACCGACGTCGAAGTGCGCGTAGCCTGAAGGCGGTACGAGCATGGATCTGTACAACTTCTTCAACAGTTCGGCGGCGTACCGGGTGCGCATCGCCATGGCACTGAAGGGTCTTCCCTGGGACCATATCGGCGTGAATCTGCGCGCCGGCGAGCAGGACCGGCCCGGGTACCAGGCGCTCAATCCGAACCGGCTGGTGCCGACGATCCAGGATGGCGGGCAGACCATCACGCAATCCCTGGCGATCATCGACTATCTCGATCGCAAGTGCCCCGTGCCGCTGCTGGTTCCCGCCGACGGCCAGGCTCGCACACGCGTGCTGGAGCTGGCGCTGACCATCGCCTGCGACCTGCACCCGCTGAACAACATGCGTGTGCAGAAGTACCTTAGCGCCCGCCTTGGCATTGCCGACGCCGACAAGTCCGAATGGATCGCCCACTGGCTCACCGCGGGCTTCAGCGCACTGGAACCGTGGCTGCCCGCGGATGGCGGCTGGTGCGTCGGCGACGCCCCGACCCTGGCCGACTGCTGCCTGGTACCGCAAGTTGCCAATGCGCAGCGTGCGTGGTTCAGCCTCGACCCGTTCCCGCGCGTGCGCCTTGCCTACGAGCACTGCATGCGTCACGAGGCCTTCCGCGTGGCGGCGCCGAGTGCCCAGCCCGATTACATAGCCGCCCACTGATACCGATGCAGGAGGCATCCGATCATGACAACCAATCCCACGCCTGACGTGTTGACCCGGCGCGACGCCTTTTACCGCGAGCTGGAACCGCATGCGATGGCAGCCCTCTGGACCCGGCTGCGCAAGCTGATTCCATCGGAACCCACACCGGCGGGCGTGGCGCACCGCTGGGCATATGCAACGGCCCGCCCGTACCTGATGGAATCGGCGAGCCTGATCTCGGCCGAGGAAGCTGAACGGCGCGTGCTGCTGATGGAGAATCCGGGCCTGCCCGGCACTTCGTGCATCACCAGAACGATGTACGCCGGCCTGCAGCTCATCCTGCCGGGCGAAGTCGCGCCCGCGCATCGCCATACCCAATCGGCATTGCGCTTCATCGTCGAAGGTTCGGGCGCCTACACCGCCGTGGACGGCGAGAAAACCTATATGGAACCCGGCGATTTCGTCATCACGCCGGCATGGACATGGCACCATCACGGCCACGAGGGCAACGCGCCGATGGTCTGGCTGGACGGACTCGATATTCCTATCGTGTCGCTCTTCAACGGCGGCTTCCGCGAGGAATTCAAATCCGGCGAAGCGCCGGTCACGCGCCCTGCAGGCGACGCACTCGCGCGCTATGGCACAGGTCTGATGCCGGTGGGCTACCAGGCGTCCACGATGAACTCCCCGGTCTTCAACTATCCCTACGCGCGTACGCGCGAGGCGTTGTTCGCGTTGCCACGCGCCGGTGCTCCCGATCCGCACGCGGGCTACCTCATGCGCTACACCAATCCGGTGGACGGCGGCTGGGCCATGCCGACCATCGCCACCATGATCCGGTTGCTGCCGTCCGGCTTCGCGACGTTGCCGTACCGCTCGACCGACAGCATCGTCTTCGTCTGCGTGGAAGGTAGTGGCCATGTCACGATCGGCGATCAGCAGCTGGAGATTGCGCCGCACGACGTGGTGGTGGTGCCGGGCTGGAGCCGCTACACGCTGCATGCCAGCCAGGACCTGGTGCTGTTCTCGTATTCGGACCGCGTCGCGCAGGAAAAGCTCGGCCTGTTCCGCGAGCAGCGTTGCTGAGGCGGGGTGGCCGGCATCATGACCACCATCGTTTCCTATGGAGACTTTGTCGACAGCATTGCCGCGGCGCTGCAGTTCATCAGTCACCATCACCCTCCCGACTATATCCGGCACCTTGCCGCAGCCTATGAACGCGAGGCCAGCGAGCCGGCCAAGCAGGCGATTGCCCAGATCCTGATCAACTCGCGGATGTGCGCGGAAGGCCGGCGTCCGATCTGCCAGGATACGGGCATCGTCAATATCTTCCTGCGCGTCGGCATGGACGTCCGGCTCGCCGGCTTCCCGTCGGGCATCGTCGATGCGGCCAATGTTGGTGTGCGTCGTGCGTATCTCGATCCCGACAATACGCTGCGTGCCAGCATCGTCGAAGACCCGTTGTTCGCGCGGCGCAATACCGGCGACAACACCCCGGCGGTCGTCCACGTCGAGCTGGTGCCAGGCAACACCGTCGTGGTCGACGTGATGGCAAAGGGCGGAGGCAGCGAGAACAAGAGCAAGTTCGCGGTGCTGATGCCCAGCGATTCGGTCGCAGACTGGATCGTCAGCATGGTGCCGTCGATGGGGGCCGGCTGGTGTCCTCCCGGCATGCTCGGCATCGGCGTCGGCGGCACGGCCGAGAAGGCCATGCTGCTGGCCAAGCAGAGCCTGACCGAGCCGCTCGACATGCTCGATCTCAAGGTCCGGGGCCCGCGCAACGCACTGGAGGCGCTGCGAATCGAGATCCATGACCGCATCAATGCGCTCGGCATCGGGGCGCAGGGGCTCGGCGGGTTGACCACCGTGCTCGATGTCAGGATTGCGACCTACCCCACGCATGCGGCAAGCATGCCTGTCGCCATCGTGCCGAACTGCGCGGCAACGCGCCATGCGCGCTTCGAACTCGATGGCAGCGGCCCGGTCATGCTGACGCCGCTCTCGCCGGATCGCTGGCCCGACCTCTGGCCGGATCTGCCTTTGCCTGACGGCACGGCGAGCCGCCGGGTCGATCTGAACACCCTGACCCGGGAGGAAACCCGCACCTGGCGCGCCGGCGAGACGCTGCTGCTGTCGGGGCGCATGCTGACCGGGCGCGACGCCGCGCACAAGCGGATCGACGAGATGCTCGCGCGTGGCGAGCCCTTGCCGGTGGACTTCCGCAATCGGATGATCTACTACGTCGGGCCCGTTGATCCCGTGCGTGACGAAGTAGTAGGCCCTTGCGGCCCGACCACGTCAACGCGGATGGACAAATTTGCCGGGCGCATGCTGCCATCCACCGGCTTGCTCGGCATGATCGGCAAGGCCGAGCGCGGGCCGGATGCGATCAGCGCCATCGTGAAGAACGGCTGCGTCTATCTGGCGGCAACCGGTGGGGCCGCCTATCTGATCTCCAAGGCGGTCCGGTCCTCCCGCATCCTGGCGTTTGGCGATCTCGGCATGGAAGCCATCTACGAGTTCGATGTGGAGAACCTGCCCGTTGTCGTTGCCGTGGACGCCGGCGGCAACAGTGTCCACGAAAGCGGACCGCGCACCTGGCGCATCGCGGCGGCATGAAGATCCACTTGCCCTGATTATCGCGTCGCCGGTAGCCGCCACCCCGGACGACGCTCAACCCCGCGTGGCGATCAACATCCTTAACTGAAATACCCCGCAATGATCAACCAGTTCGATAAAGTCATCTACACCGGCAAGACCCATACCGTCGGCGGCCGCAACGGCAACTCCCGCAGCACCGACGGCCGTCTGGCCGTCGATCTGTCAGGGCCCGGCAGCAACGGCGCCGGTACCAATCCGGAACAGCTCCTGGGCGCCGGCTGGTCGGCCTGCTTCCTCGGCGCAATCGCCAAGGCGGCACAGGTGGCGAAAGTCACGGTTCCGGCCGACGCGGCCGTTGACGCTGAAGTGGATCTTGGCCAGGCCGGTGATGGCTACTTCCTGGCGGCACGGCTCAATGTGAGCTTGCCCGGGATTGACCGGGAGGTCGCGCAGTCCCTGGCCGCGGCCGCACACCAGCTTTGCCCGTACTCCAAGGCGACGCGCGGCAATATTGATGTCGAGATCAATATCGTCTGAGGACGGCAGGGCCTCGCACGCATCGGCTCGCGCCGATGCGTCGGCGAGAGCCGCGCCGATTCGCGGAAGCTCTTGAATGCCAGTCCGCCGTGCAACAGTCCGCCCCAGTTCTTGTTCGGGGCCTGGTAGATGCGCCAGCTCACGCCCCGGGCCTGCAGCAGTTCGGGCAGCGTGGCCGCCAGTGCGCCGCGGTTGCCTGGCCCCGGACGTAGGACGATACTTCCGAACAGTCGTGCCCCTGTGCCACGGCAGGAAGGAATGCAATGGGCGAGACAGCAAAAGTATCCGTCTCCGCGCCAGCGGAAGCGCTCGCGGAACTGCCCGGGCAGGTCGTGCTGGTCCTGCAAGGTGGCGGCGCGCTTGGCGCCTACCAGGTCGGCGTTTACCAGGCCATGCATGAGGCCGGCCTCGAGCCGCGGTGGGTGATCGGTACGTCGATCGGGGCGATCAATGGGGCCATTATCGCCGGCAACCCGCCAGCCGAGCGGCTTTCCCGGCTCAAGCGGTTCTGGGATGGCATTGCCTACCGCGGCGCCGGCGAGGCAAGCGGCCACTTCCGCGAATGGGAAAACTGGGCGCGGGTGCTGTCGATTACCACCCATGGCATTCCGTCGTTTTTCACGCCAAGTCCCGCCGCCTGGTGGCTGGGGCTGCGCGCCACGGTCGGCCTTGCCCAGTCGGCCTTCTACTCCACCGAGCCGCTGCGCGCGACGCTGGGCAACCTGATCGACTTCGATTACCTGAACGCCGGGAACACGCGGCTGACCGTTGGCACGGTCGGCGTGCGCAATGGCCGCATGCGCTATTTCACCAACCGCGACGCGCCACTGAAGGTCGCGCACGTGATGGCCTCGGCAGCGTTTCCGCCGGGGTTTCCCTCGGTGCAGGTGGACGGCGAGGCATACTGGGACGGCGGCATCTATTCGAACACGCCGCTGGAAGCTGTCCTGGATGACCGTCCCCGCCGCAGTTCGCTGATCTTCGCCGTGCAGTTGTGGCCGGCCAGCGGCCCGGACCCGACCTCGATCTGGCAGGTAATGAGCCGGCTGCGCGACATCCAGTACTCCAGCCGCGCGGAATGCCACCTTGAGCGGCAGCGGCAGATACACCGCCTGCGGCACGTGATCCGCGAACTGGGCAAGCACATTCCGGAAAGCGAGCGCGCGCAGCCCGCCGTGCAGGAACTGCTCGACTGGGGTTGCGGAACCACCATGCATGTGGTCGAGCTGGATGCACCGCAACTCGACGGCAACGATATGAACCGCGATATCGACTTCTCCACGCACGGCATCGAACGCCGCTGGGCGGCCGGGTACCAGGACACGCGGGATGCGATTGGCCGTGCCCCCTGGCGTGAACCGCTCGACCCGATCGAGGGAATCGCCGTGCACCGGGTTCAGGCGAGCCTCCCCGGGTGAGATGCGAATCACCTGGCGAGCAGGCGCCGCGAAAGCTTGCGCGCGCCGCTTTCCACGCTGTGGTCTGGCTTGCGGCGCTGCTATTCCGGCATGGAATAGCAATGACCTGAGGATTGATTATGGCCTGACCGGCGCGGCTCTTAGACTCCTCTTCGACGGCAGCAACGGCGCTTCGTAGCCCGTAAGCCGATGGACGGAGGAGAGACTGGATGAGCAGCGAACTAGCAGCGAATGTGCGAGCGCACGGCGCGTCGAAGCGCGAAGAGGCGAAGGTGGTCGTAGGCGCGTGCGTCGGCACCGTACTCGAGTGGTATGACTTCTTCCTTTATGGAAGCCTGGCGATATTCTTTTCGTCGCATTTTTTTCCCGCCGGAAATTCAACCGCCAGCTATCTCGCATCGCTGGCGACATTCGGCATCGGCTTCATTATCCGGCCGCTAGGTGCCGTCGTATTCGGACGGTTCGGCGACAAGGCCGGGCGCAAGGCAACCTTTCTTGCCACGGTCGTGCTGATGGGCATTTCGACGGCGGGCATCGGCTTGCTGCCGTCCTATGAAACCCTGGGATGGGCTTCGCCGGCCATCCTGATCGTGCTGCGCCTGCTGCAGGGGCTCGCGCTGGGTGGAGAGTATGGCGGAGCCGCGGCCTACATCGCCGAACATACGCCATCCGGCCGGCGGGGCTATGCCACCGGCTGGCTCCAGACCACGGCGACATTCGGCTTCCTGCTTTCGCTGGCCGTGACGCAGCTCTGCCAGCTGTGGATTTCCGCGGAGGACTTCGCAGTCTGGGGTTGGCGCGTGCCATTCCTGGCGTCGGTGCTGCTGCTTGCCGTATCGACCTACATCCGCACGACCCTTTCCGAGTCGCCGGTGTTCCAGCGCATGAAGGCAGAAAACCGCACATCGAGCGCACCGCTGCGCGACAGCCTCATGGTCGGCCAGAACGTGCGGCGGATGCTGGCGGTCCTGTTCGGCGCGCAGGCCGCGGTCGGCGTGGTCTGGTACACGTGCAACTTCTATGTCCTGTATTTCCTGACGTCGACGCTGAAGGTGCCGTCCAGCCAGGCGTACAGCTATCTCGTCGTCGCGCTGGTCTTCTCGCTGCCGCTCTACGTGTTCTTCGGCTGGCTGTCGGACAAGGTCGGCCGGAAATGGATCGTGCTGATCGGCTGCGGCATGGCAGTGCTGACCTTCCTGCCGATCTTCTCGCAACTCGGCAAGGCGGTGAATCCCGCCCTCGCGCAGTTCCAGCAGTCCGTCACCATCCGCGTGGCGTCTTCGGACTGCTCGGACAGCATTTTCTCCAGCACTCAGACCGCGTGCGACAAGGCGCGCGACTTCCTGACGCAGGCGGGCCTGTCCTACCGCGTGGAGCCTGGCCTGGCCGGCGAGCCGCTGGTGACGTATATCGGCGACAAGCCGGTGGCCGGCTTCGATGAGAAGGCCTATCGGGACGCGCTCGTTGCCGCGGGCTATCCCCCGGCGGCCGATGAAGCGGCAATCAACCGGCCCATGATGTACCTGCTGCTGTTCCTGCTGATGATCTGGGGCGCGATGGCCTATGGGCCGATGTCCGCGTACTACGTGGAGCTGTTCCCGGCGGCGGTGCGCTACACCTCGATCTCGATCCCCTACAACATCGGTGCGGGTTACTTCGGCGGCCTGGCGCCGTTCATGTCCACGGTGCTGGCGGTCAAGTCAGGCAGCGTGCTGGGCGGGTTGTGGTACGCGATTGCGGTAGGCGGCATCTCGGTCGTCCTCGGCATGTTCCTGCTGAAGGAGACCAAGGACGTCGACGTGAACCAGTGACACACAGGCAGTGTCCCGCTCAACCTGAAAGTAAATGGAGCATTGATATGAAGCAGTCTGCTCAGGCGCGGCTGGTGCAAGGCAAGGCCACGCCCCGGGGGCGGTTTCCCCACGTGGTGCGCGCCGGCGATTTCCTGTTCGTTTCCGGCACCAGTTCAAGGCGTCCCGACAACAGCTTCGTCGGGGCGGCCGTGGACGAAATGGGTACGTCCCGCGTCGATATCCGGGCGCAGACCCGAGCCGTGATCGAGAACATCCGCGACATCCTGCGGGCGGAGGGCGCAGACCTGGCCAATCTGGTCGAGATCACCACATTTCTGGTGAATATGAATGACTTTGGCGGCTATAACGAGGTGTATGCGGAGTATTTCGACGAAGCCGGGCCGGCGCGGACGACCGTCGCCGTCCACCAGCTGCCGCATCCGTTGCTGACCATCGAGATCAAGGCCGTTGCCTACGCGCCCCGCGCCGAGGCAGCGCAGACCCACGAGCCATGACATGGAGAACACTATGCTGAAGTACGGAGCGCCATTCAACTTTAACCATTGGATCGACGCGCACCGGCATCTCCTCAAGCCTCCCGTGGGCAACCAGCAGGTATGGCAGGACGCGGACCTGATCGTGACCGCGGTCGGCGGCCCGAATCTGCGTACCGACTATCACGACGACCCGTTCGAGGAATTTTTCTACCAGCTCAGGGGAAACGCGTACCTGAACCTGATGGTGGAAGGCAGGCGCGAGCGGGTCGACCTGCGGGAAGGAGACGTCTTCCTGCTGCCGCCGCACGTTCGCCATTCGCCGCAGCGGCCCGAGGAGGACAGCGTGTGCCTGGTCATCGAGCGCCAGCGTCCGGCCGGGGCCGTCGACGGCTTTGAATGGTATTGCGACAGCTGCGACGGCCTGGTCTGCCGGGCGGAGGTCCAGCTCAGGAGCATCGTCGATGACCTGCCGCCGCTGTTCGCGGCTTTCTATGCTTCCGAAGACAAGCGGCGCTGCAGCCATTGCGGCGCCATCCATCCGGGCCGCGGCGCAGCGCCGGTGCGTTCGCCGGTGCGTTGATAAGGGTTTGCAAACGGGACCACCAATGACAACTATTGCCATGTCGGGCCTGTCGGCCAGGCAAAAGTACTGGCTGATTACCGGCAGCGTGGGGCCGCGCCCCATTGCGCTGGTCACCAGCCTCGGCAGCGACGGCGTCTGCAACGCGGCGCCATACAGTGCCTTCAACTACATGGGCGAGGACCCGCCTTTGTTTGCGATCGCGGTCGATCACTACGGCGACGAGAGCCACCGGCCCGGCGAGGTCAAGGACACGCTCAGGAACATCCTCGATCGGCGCGAATTCGTCGTCAACATGGTCGACGAGCCCATCGTCGAGCGCGCGGTGATGTGCGGCAGCGACTATCCGGCGCATGTCTGCGAGGCCGAGGCGGTGGGTTTGTCGCTCGCGACTTCGGAGGCGGTCGCGGTGCCGCGGATCCGCGAGGCGCCGGTGGCGTGGGAATGCCGGCTGTTCAAGGTCTTCGAGTTTTCGACGCAGCGCGCCATCGTCTTCGGCGAGATCGTGTCGATGTATATCCGCGACGACCTGTTCGACGACGAGAAGCTCCGTATCAGGGTCGACCGGTTCTACCCGGTGGGGCGCCTGGGCGGGCCAAACTACTGCCGCTCGTCCGACCGTCGCCGGATTGCGGTGCCGACCTACCTGCCGACGGTGGGCGTTGCTAGAGAGTGAGTGCCGCCCCGGGGGTGATCCTGCCATGCACATTCATCCGCTAACGCAGATCCGGCTGAGCCGGAATCTGAAGCTGA
Organism: Cupriavidus sp. a3; assembly: GCF_051015765.1. Lineage (NCBI taxonomy): Bacteria > Pseudomonadati > Pseudomonadota > Betaproteobacteria > Burkholderiales > Burkholderiaceae > Cupriavidus > Cupriavidus sp. a3. Next base: position 475,469 of record NZ_CP170644.1, read on the forward strand.
GCCAGCTGCTGGTGTTCGACCGCGTCATCGAGACCGGTTCCATCCTGCATGCCGCCAACGACATGGGACTCACCCAGCCGGCGGTCACCAAGATCATCCAGGAGCTGGAGGGCTGTGTCGACGGCACCCTCTTTGCCCGCTCCAATCGCGGCGTGGTGCCGACCGAACTGGGGCTGGTGCTGGCGCGGCGGGTGAAGTCGCTGCTGGCCGAGTTCCGCTACATGACCGAGGAGCTCGACCAATTCCGTTTCGGCAGCGCGGGCCGGGTGGTGGTCGGTACGATGATCGCCGCATCGGCGCACCTGCTGCCTTCCACGATCGCCAGGCTGAAGGAGCGGGCGCCGAACATCATCGTCACGGTGCGCGAAGGGCCGACCGCACAGCTGTTCCCGGCACTGGCCACCGGCGAGGTCGACATCGTCGTCGGCAGGTTGCCTGAACTGGAGCTGCCGATCTCGGATGCCTTTCCGCTGACGCACCAGGTGCTGTTCGAGGATTTGCTGGACGTGGTGGTCGGCAGCGCCAATGACGCCGTTGGCCAGTCCGTGACATCGTTGCACGAGCTGGACCAGCATCCATGGATCCTGCCCACGCCGGACTCTCCGTTGCGCTACGCCGTCGAACGGATGTTCCGCAACGCCGGCATCGAGCTGCCGCGCGACCTGGTGGAGTCCATGTCCGTCCTGACCAACCTCGGGTTGCTGCTGACAACCAACCGCATCGCGGTAATGCCGCGGGTCGCGGCCAGGCAGTTTGTCCAGGCCGGGCTGCTGCGGACACTGTCGATTCCTGAACTCGGCGCGTTCGGCACGGTGGGCTACTCGGTGCGGGCCAACAAGGCGCTCACGCCGGCGTGCGAGGTCTTTATCGAATGCCTGAAAGAGGTCTCCGGCACCGACAAGGCGTCCTGACTGCGCGGATCCGGCCTCAGCAGCGCTGCCCAGACCCCTCAAGACAACGCGATAACCCCGACTGACCGAGCCTGCGCCACGCAGGCTCGAGTGGACCGCTTTGTCCGCTTTCCGTGAATTACCAGAACCAACTGCCGCAATACAAAGAAGGAGGAGACGTGAAGCCAGGCCGAGCCATCTGGGCTGGCGCGATGAGTTTGCCAACCATCGCCCTTGCTCAATCCGTGACGTTGTACGGTGTCGTCGACACCGGCGTGGAGGTTCTCAACCACACCGGTGCCAAGAACAGCGCGCTCGTCAGAATGAACAATCTCTCGGGAACCGTGCCATCGCGCTGGGGCCTGAGAGGCACCGAAGACCTGGGCGGCGGCTTCAAGTCTGCATTCGTCCTGGAATCCGGCTTCGCGCCGGATTCCGGCGTGTCCAACCAGGCCGGGCGCCTGTTCGGGCGGCAGGCGTGGGTCGGCCTGAACGGGCGCTGGGGCCAGTTGGCGCTCGGGCGACAGTACACCATGCTGTTCTGGGCGACGCTCGATGCCGACATGCTCGGGCCGAACACGTTTGGCTCATCCTCGCTGGACAGCTACCTCGCCAATCCGCGCGCCGACAATGCGATTTCCTACAAGGGAACGTTTGGTGGCGTGACGCTCGGCGCCACCTACAGCCTGGGCCGGGATGCCGCGCCGGCCGGCGCCCCCTGCGCAGGAGAGAACCCTGCCGACCGCCGTGCGTGCCGGGAGTGGTCGGCGTTGATCGGCTACAACACCAGCGCATGGGGCATGGCCGTTGCCTACGATTCGCTGCGTGGCGCGGCGAGGGCCGGCGCCGGGCTGGGCAGCAGCGGCATGAAGGACGACCGGCTTTCACTGAGCGGGTACGCCAATATCGGCAAGGCAAAGCTCGGCGGCGGCTGGATCCGGCGGGACAACGACGCCAACCCTGCCACGCCGCGCAGCGATCTCTGGTACGGCGGCGCCTCGTATACGGTGACGCCGGCCTTCAGCGTCGACGCAGAGGTCCTTTTCCTGCGCTATCACCACAGTGCCAACAAGGCCTGGCTATATGCAGCAAGGGCGAATTACGCGTTGTCCAGACGCACCACGGTCTACGGCACCGCCGGCTTCATCGACAACGGCGGGCACCTTGCACTGTCGGTCAGTTCGGGCGGTACGCCGGCCGCACCGCCGACCGCGGGCGGCAACCAGCTTGGCGCGATGCTGGGCATCAAGCACATCTTCTGATGCGCGTCCCCGTTGCGGCCGCCATCCGCGCTGTGTCGGCGTCTCACTATTCCACGCCCTTATATCAACCCGCCAAGGATTGATTATCCAAGGCAAACGGGCACTCCTACACTTGCTTTCACCAACAATGTGCAGGAGAACCCATGGAGTACTACGCCGAGGTCGCAGAGGGATTGCCCCGACAGCTGCGGCATTTCATTGATGGAGAGTTCGTGGCGTCTGCGGGCTCGTTCGCCAAGCTGAGCCCGATCGACGGGCGTGAGCTGTCGCGCGTGGCGGAGGCCGACGCCGACGCGGTCGATGCCGCCGTGCAGGCCGCGCGCCGGGCCCAGCGCGGGCCCTGGCGCCAGTTCACCACGGCGCAGCGCGCGGCAGCCTTGCAGCGCATCGCGGACGGCATCCAGCAACGCTTCGACGAGTTCGTGGCCGCCGAAGTGGCCGATACCGGACGTCCCATCGCGCAGGCCAGGGAGCTGGATATCGCGCGCGGCATCGCGAATTTCCGCACCTTTGCCGACCTGGCGAGCACCGCGCACAGCGAGTGCTTCGAGTCTGCCGGTGCCGATGGCACGCAGCTGCTCAACTACGTCACGCGCAAGCCGCTGGGCGTGGTCGGGGTGATTTCCCCATGGAACCTGCCGCTGCTGCTGCTGACGTGGAAGGTGGCGCCGGCACTGGCGATGGGCAATTCCGTGGTGGCCAAGCCCTCGGAAGAAGCCCCCACCAGTGCGACGCTGCTGGCCGAGGTGATCCGCGACAGCGGCCTGCCCAACGGCGTCTTCAACCTGGTTCACGGCCACGGGCCCAGCGCTGCCGGCGAATGGCTGACCCGGCACCCGGACATCGATGCCATCACCTTCACTGGCGAGTCGCGCACCGGCAGCACGATCATGAAGGCGGTGGCCGATGGCGTGAAGAACATCTCCTTCGAGCTGGGCGGAAAGAACGCGGCCATTGTCTTTGCCGATGCCGACTTCGATGCCGCCGTGGAAGGCGTGCTGCGCTCCAGCTTCACCAACGCCGGGCAGGTGTGCATGTGCACCGAGCGCGTCTATGTCGAGCGCCCGATCTTCGAGCGCTTCGTCGCGGAACTCAAGACGCGGACCGAGGCCCTGCGGATCGGATCGCCGTATGTGTCCGGGGTGACGACCGGCCCGATGATCTCCGCCGCGCACCGCGACAAGGTGCTGGGCTATCTGCGGCTCGCCGTGGAGGAGGGCGCCACCGTTGTCACCGGCGGCGACGTGCCGCGCTTCGGCGATGCCTGCGACAACGGCGCCTTCGTGCAGCCGACGATCTGGACCGGGCTACCGGACAGCGCGCGCTGCGTCAACGAGGAAGTGTTCGGCCCGGTATGCCATATCGCGCCGTTCGACGCCGAGGACGAAGTGGTGGCGCGCGTCAACCATAGCAACTATGGCCTGGCGGCAAGCGTCTGGACCACGCACCTGGCGCGCGGCCACCGCGTCGCGCAGCGCATCGAGACCGGCATCGTCTGGGTCAACGCCTGGTATGCGCGCGACCTGCGCACGCCGTTCGGCGGCACCAAGCTGTCCGGCTTCGGCCGTGAAGGCGGGCGCCATTCGATGGACTTCTATTCCGAACTGACCAATATCTGTGTGAGGGTGGCATGAGCGCGGCACATGACACAGCCCGGCAGGCCATCGCCGATGCCCTCAGGAAGGCCCATGACGGGCTGCCGTTCGCGCCCGTGCCGCCGGTGCGCGAGGCGATCGCGGCGATCGACGGTAACCCGCTGGAGAACGCCTACCGCATCCAGCAGATCAACGTTGCGCACCGGGTGCTGGCGGGCGCGCGCCGCGTCGGGCGGAAGATCGGCCTGACGTCGCGCAGCGTGCAGGCGCAGCTCGGCGTGAATGCGCCGGATTTCGGCACGCTGCTGGACGGCATGGCGTTCGGCGATGGCGAGGAAATCCCGTTCTCGCGGACCCACCAGCCCAAGGTCGAAGCCGAGATTGCGCTGGTGCTGGAGCGCGACCTGCCGCATGCGCGGCATACGGTGGCGGACATCATTCGTGCCACGGCATTTGCGCTGCCGGCCATCGAGGTGGTCGGCAGCCGGATCGCGAACTGGGACATCCGCCTGCTCGACACCGTCGCCGACAACGCGTCCAGCGGATGCTTCGTCCTGGGCTCGCAGCCAGTCAGGCTGGAAGCGCTCGACCTGGTCAGGTGCGGAATGCTGATGGAGCGCAATGGCGAGCAGGTCAGCGTCGGAGCCGGTGCCGCGTGCCTGGGCAATCCGCTGAACGCGGCGATCTGGCTCGCCGACACCATGGCCCGGATGGGCGAGCCGCTGCGCGCCGGCGATGTGGTGCTGACCGGCGCATTGGGCCCGATGGCAGCGGTGGTGCCGGGCGATGTATTCAGCGCGCGCATCGAAGGCCTGGGCGAGGTGCGCGCCGCTTTCTCGAAGCAACCGGAAATCCAATCGTGAATGACAAAACCAGAGTCCCCGTCGCCATCATCGGCTCGGGCAACATCGGCACGGACCTGATGATCAAGGTCCTGCGCCATGCCGAACATCTCAGCATGGCTGTCATGGTCGGCATCGATCCGGAATCGGACGGCCTGGCGCGCGCCGCGCGGATGGGCGTGGCCACCACGGCCGACGGTCTCGACGGCCTGGTCGCCATGCCCGGGTTTCGCGACATCCGCATCGCTTTCGATGCGACCTCGGCCGGCGCGCATGCGCGGCACGCCTTGGTCCTGGCTCGGCACGGCGTCACGGTGATCGACCTGACCCCGGCCGCGCTCGGCCCGTTCGTCGTGCCGTCGGTCAATCTCGACGCGAACCTCGATTCGGAGAACGTCAATATGGTGACGTGCGGCGGCCAGGCGACGATTCCCATCGTCCGCGCGGTCTCGGACGTCACCCCGGTCCACTATGCCGAGATCGTGGCATCGATCGCGAGCCGGTCGGCCGGCCCGGGCACGCGCGCGAATATCGACGAGTTCACGGAAACCACGTCGCGCGCCATCGAGGTCATCGGCGGGGCGACGGTCGGCAAGGCCATCATCATCCTGAATCCGGCCGAGCCGCCGCTGCTGATGCGCGATACCGTCTACTGCCTGGTCGACGCCGATGCGGACACGGCGCGGATCGAGGCATCGATCCATGCCCAGGTGGCGAAGGTGGCCGCCTACGTGCCCGGCTACCGCCTGAAGCAGGCGGTGCAGTTTGACCGCGTCGCGCTGCCGCGCCAGTTCGCTAAGCACGGCGCATCGTCGACCGGCCTCAAGGTCAGCGTGTTGCTGGAAGTCGAAGGCGCGGCGCATTACCTGCCCGCATACGCCGGCAATCTCGACATCATGACCTCGGCCGCCTTGCGCACCGCCGACCAGATTGCCGCCAGGCGGCTCGCTGCCTGGGTCGCTGCCTGAAGGAGAAGACGATGACCGCCATGAGCAAGAAGATCTATGTCTCGGACGTGACGCTGCGCGACGGCATGCATGCCGTGCGCCATCAATACACGCTGCCGCAGGCCGTTGCCATCGCGCAGGCACTCGACGACGCCGGCGTCGACAGCATCGAGGTCGCGCACGGGGATGGGCTCGCCGGATCGAGCTTCAACTACGGGTTCGGCGCGCACACCGATATCGAGTGGGTCGCCGCGGTGGCAGCCGTGGTCAGGCGGGCGCAGGTGGCGACCCTGCTGATTCCGGGCATCGGCACGCTGCACGACCTGCGCGAGGCGCATGACGCGGGCGCCCGCGTGGTCCGGGTGGCGACGCACTGCACCGAGGCCGATATCTCGCGCCAGCACATCGAATACGCCCGCTCGCTGGGGATGGACACCGTCGGCTTCCTGATGATGAGCCACATGACGACGCCACAACTGCTCGCGCAGCAGGCGAAGAAGATGGAAAGCTACGGCGCGCAGTGCATCTACGTGGTGGACTCGGGCGGGGCGCTGAACATGCGCGACGTTGCCGAGCGCTTCCGCGCGCTCAAGGACGTGCTCGATCCCGCTACGCAGACGGGCATGCATGCGCACCACAACCTTGCGCTCGGTGTCGCCAATTCCATGGTCGCCATCGAGGAAGGCTGCGATCGCATCGATGCCTCGCTGACCGGCATGGGAGCCGGGGCCGGCAATGCGCCGCTCGAAGTGTTCATTGCCGCGATCGACCGCCAGGGACTGCACCACGGCTGCGATGTGAAGAAGCTGATCGATGCGGCGGACGATATCGTCCGCCCGCTGCAGGAGCGGCCGGTGCGCGTCGACCGGGAGACGCTGGCGCTTGGCTACGCCGGCGTGTACTCGAGTTTCCTGCGCCATGCGGAGGCCGCGGCGCAGCGGTACGGCCTGTCCGCGTTCGACGTGCTGGTCGAACTGGGCCGCAGGAGGATGGTCGGCGGCCAGGAGGACATGATCATTGACGTTGCGCTCGACCTGGTCCGGCGCGGCGAACGACAAGCGAGGGCAGCATGATCGATATCGAAGCTGCGGCGCGCCTGCTGGATGACGCGGCGTTGCACGCCAGGGCCATCAACCAGCTCACCGCCACCGAAGACTTCCCGGTGCCGGATGCCTATCGGATCCAGCGTGCGTCGATCGAGCGGCGGGTGCAGCGGGGCGAACGGCGCGTCGGCATCAAGCTCGGGTTCACCAGCCGGGCCAAGATGGTGCAGATGGGCGTCGACAGCCTGATCTGGGGCTGGCTGACGGACACCATGCTGGAGGACGACGGCGGCCGCGTCGACCTGCGCCGCTTTATCCATCCGCGGGTCGAGCCCGAAGTGTGCTTTCTCACGCGGCGCGCCATCGAGCGGCCGCTGACCGCGCTGGAGGCCAAAGACTACCTGGAAGCCGTGGCGCCGGCGATGGAGATCATTGATTCGCGCTACCAGGACTTCCGTTTCACGCTCGCGGACGTGGTCGCCGACAACTGCTCCAGCGCGGGCCTTGTCGTCGGCAACTGGGCCAGGGACGTCGACGGCCTGCGCAATGCGGGCGTGATCCTGCGCGTGGACGGGCGTGATGTGCAGATTGGCTCCACCGGCGCCATCCTCGGGCACCCGCTGCGGGCCGTGGTCGAAGCGTCGCGGCTGGCGAGCGCGTCGGAAACGGTCCTGCCGGCCGGCACGCTGATTATGGCGGGCGCCGCCACGGCCGCGCATCCGCTCCTGCCGGGCAGCCATGTGCAGGCGGTGGTGAATGGTGTCGGCGAGGTCGAGTTCACGACCTGCCTGACCGTGGGGCAGATGGTAGCGCAGAACCTGGAAGAGGCATAGCAAGCCATGACATTGCGAATCGACATGCACGCCCACTTCTTCCCCACGATCTCGCGGGAAGAGGCGGAGCGCGCCGACCAGCCCGGCGTGCCGTGGCTTGCCGTGGCGGAGGATGGCGAGTCCGGCATGATCATGCTGGACGGGCGGCCCTTCCGGCCGGTGAGCCGGCCCCTGTGGGACCCGGTGCGGCGCCTTGAACAGATGGACGAACAGGGCATCGACGCGCAGCTGATGTGCGCGACGCCGGTGATGTTCGGCTACCGCTACGACGCCCCGGCGGCGCTGCAGTGGGCCCAACGGATGAACGACAAGGCGCTGGAGCTCTGCTCGGTGGCGCCGGACCGGCTGATGGCCCTGGCGCAGGTGCCGCTGCAGGATATCGAGCTCGCTTGCCGCGAAGCCTCGCGTGCCGTCGCGGCCGGGCATCGCGGCGTGCAGATCGGCAACCACGTCGGTTCGCGGGACCTCGATGACGAAGCGCTGGTCCGCTTTCTCTGCCATTGCGCGCAGGAAGGCATTCCCGTGCTGGTCCATCCGTGGGACATGATGACCGACGGGCGCATGAAGCGGTGGATGCTGCCCTGGCTCGTGGCCATGCCGGCCGAGACCCAGCTGGGCATCCTCTCGCTTATCCTATCCGGCGCGTTCGAGCGTATCCCGCGCTCGCTCAAGCTGTGCTTCGCGCATGGCGGCGGCAGCTTCGCCTTCCTGCTCGGGCGGGTCGACAACGCCTGGCTGCATCGGGATATCGTGCGCGAAGACTGTCCGAACCTGCCGTCGTCGTACGTGGACCGGTTCTCGGTGGACAGCGCGGTATTCGACGCAGGCGCGCTGCGCCTGCTTGTGGACGTGATGGGCGAGGAACGGGTCCTGCTCGGCTCGGACTATCCCTATCCGCTTGGCGAGCAGAAGATCGGGGCCCTGGTGGAGAATCACCCGCACCTGGGCGAGCGGGCCAGGCGCCTTATCCTCGGCGGCAATGCCGCCAGGTTCTTCAACTTGCCTGCCGACGGCAGCGGAGACGAATGATGGATTCAGAGAAGGAGCGCCAGATGCTGCCGCACGGTCCGCACAAGGAAGAGTTGCTGCAATGGGTGCGTCAGCTGTGCGACGAGATTCGCTCGCGCCCGCTCGATCAGGACCTCGAGGCCTATCTGAACCGCGAATATGGCGCGGGTACTCGCCCTTACCAGGAGCTGTGCCGCCTGCTGCAGCTCGGCGTGGAGGAGGGCTGGGCGGGCTATGTCGAGATCGAGGGTGCCACCTACCGGCGCGGCAGGATCGCCGAGCCCTCGCCGGAAACTGCCGGCATGAGCGTGGAAAGCGGGCTGTTGCGCGACGTCATGGGCCAGTACCACTGCCACACCCGGGGCGAGATCAACATGATCGTCCCGCTTGAACCGGGCGCGCAGTTCTGCGGGCATGGCGCGGGCTGGCGCGTGTTCCCGCCGATGAGCGAGCACTTCCCGACGGTCACGGGCAAGGCGCTGATGATGTATTTCCTGCCTGGCGGCGAGATCGAGTACCGCGCGGCGCCCGCCGCATGACTTCAACCTTTGCTCCGGAGCATTCGAGTGAGTATCAGGATCCTTGCAGTAAGCGGAAGTTCGCGTCGCGGCTCGCTTAACCAGAAGCTGCTCGACATCGCGGCGTATGGCGCGCGCGACGCGGGCGCGGTGGTGACATCCATCCGGCTGGCGGACTATGCGCTGCCGCTCTACGACGGCGATGACGAGGCGGAGCAGGGCGTGCCGGCCGAAGCGCGCCGCCTGCAGCGCGAATTCGCCGGCCACGATGCGTTGCTGATTGCCACGCCGGAGTACAACGGCGGCTACACGGCAATGCTGAAGAACGCCTTGGACTGGGTCAGCCGGCCCCAGGAGGACGGCACCTCCGGCGTCGCGCTGCTGGCCGGCAAGGCCGCCGCGCTGCTTTCGGCGTCGCCGGGGCCGCTGGGCGGCCTGCGCTCGCAGCTGGCGCTGCGCACCGTGCTCGACAAGCTGGGCGTAGTGGTCATTCCCGACGCATTCGCGCTGGGCACGGCGCACGAGGCCTTCGAAGGCGAGACCGGCCTCCGGGACAAGGGGGCGGAAAAGGCGGTCATCCAGGTTGGCGTGGCGCTGAGCCGCACCGCCGGGCGGCTGTCGAACAAGGGATAGCGACCGCGGCGGCCCTGGCGCACCAAAGTCGTCAGGCCGCCGCCTGCGTGGATTGCCGTGCGAACTGGCTCGGCGACTGTCCGACGTGTCGGCTGAACGCCGTGCTGAAGGCGCTGGCGGATCCATAGCCGACCCGTTCGGCGACCTGCGCAAGCGCAACGTCTTGCCTGCGCAGCATGTCCTTTGCCAGCGCCATGCGCCAGGCAACCAGGTATTCCATGGGCGGCAGGCCGACCGCCCGCGTGAACCGCTCAAAGAATCCCGAGCGGGAGAGCGCTGCCTTCGCGGCCAGTTCCGCCACCGTCCATGTGTACGCGGGGTCAGCGTGCATGTGGTTCAGCGCCACCGCGAGCCGTTCGTCGGCGAGCCCGCGGAGCAGGCCGGCCGGCGCGGGGTCACCGGGCGCGCAGCGCAACGCCTCGACCAGGAGGATCTCCACCAGGCGCGTCAGCACCAGGCTGTGCCCCGGGCGTTGCGCCGACGCTTCCCTGCCGACGAGTCGCACCAGCACCGACAGGTGCTCTGCGTCGCGGATATGGACCATGCCGGGCAGCAGCGACACCAGCAACGCGGCATCGGGCGAGTCGAACAGGAAGTAGCCGCCCAGCATGCGCAAGTCCGGTGGCCCGTCAGGCGTGCCGTGGCGCATGTCCTCCGTGGGCTCCGGGATCGCCGTCGGGTCGATCAGCACCGGCGTCGCCGGCTCGGCGCCTGACATGGTGAAGCCGGGCGTCGCAGGCAGCAGCACGAAATCGCCGGCCTGCAGCGTGACGGGTTGCTGGCCGTCGACGCCGAGCACGCAACCGCCCTCCAGCACGGCGCAGAAGCTGGGGTGGCCGAACGCCGTGTAGCGCACGCTCCACCGGCCCGCACCGCTGATGCCCTTGGAAAACACCGTACGCGGCCGGAGCAGTGCGATCACTTCAGACAGCGGATCCATGATGTCTGGACGAATGCGAAAGTTATATGGACGTCTGATTATAGATGGTCCGGCCAGGCTTCCCTATCGTTATGCCATCGCAATCGAACAAGGAGCAACACCATGAAGACCGTCCTGATCACCGGCTGCTCGTCCGGCTACGGCCTTGCCACCGCGCACCATTTCCTGTCCCAGGGTTGGCACGTCATCGCAACCATGCGCTCGCCGCGTGAAGACCTGTTGCCCCGGTCGGAGCGCCTGCGCCTGCTGGCGCTTGACGTGACCCGTGCCGAAAGCATCGACGCCGCGCTGGCCGTGTGCGGGCCCATCGACGTGCTCGTCAACAATGCCGGCGTGGGCCTGTTCGGCGCCTTCGAGGCGACGCCGATGACGACGGTGCGCGAGGTATTCGAAACCAATACCTTCGGCGTGATGGCCCTGACGCAGGCCATGCTGCCGCGCTTGCGCGAGCGCCGTGCCGGCGTGATCGTCAACGTGACCTCGAGCGCGACGCTGGCGCCGATGCCGCTCGTGGCCGCTTATACCGCGAGCAAAACCGCCATCGAAGGTTTCACCGCTTCGCTGGCCCATGAACTTGGGGAGTTCGGCGTCAGCGCCAAGCTGGTCGAGCCCGGCTATTGCCCGGACACCCGCTTCACGGAAAACGCAGGGCCGCGCATGGCCGGCATGATCCCCGAAGCGTACGGCGCGTATGCGATGTCCGTGCTGGCCGGATTCGCGCAGCCTGCCAGGGTGACCAAAGCATCCGATGTGGCCGAAGCCGTGTGGCGGGCGGCAAATGACCGGTCCCGGCAGCTGCGCTTCCCGGCCGGAGCCGACGCTGTCGCCCTGGTCCATGGCGACATATTGCCGGCGGGCGAGCGTACCGCGGTATCACGTTTCGACTGACGCCATTGCCGTTCATCCGCTACGTGTTCAACCATATCGCTCCCATGCCGCGAAATGCCCGCCATTGGCGATTTCATCTGCCATTGCGCAGATCCAATGTCGATGCGTCGGCGCACTGGCAACTGATGTCAGAAACATGACAGTCACAAACAATTTTGGGGCAGAGATAAATGGACTGCTTGCCACCGTCTGGCGGGCAACGGTCCATGGAGTGAGTCGTTTTTTTTCCCGCAGGGTGTCACGACTACTGTCGTCATGTCTCTCGCCATCTGCTAGCCTGAATTGCGCAAGCACAGAAACGTGGGCGAAGAAGCGGGAGAACAATCATGAAGCCAGCGCCAGATTGCGGATTGCGGATTCTGCCAGCGATCCGCCAAGTTGCGATTCTGTTGCTCCTGCTCGGCACCGTTTTACTGGCACGCGCCGGCGATATCACCGGCGCGGGTTCCACCTTTGTTTATCCCTTGATGTCCAAATGGGCGGCAACGTACTACGCCCGAACCGGCCATCAGGTTAACTATCAACCCACGGGCTCGGGAAACGGGATTCGCCAGATTCGCGCTGCCCGGGTGACCTTCGGCGCCACCGACATGCCGCTCAAGCCCGAGGATCTGCGCGCGGCGGGCCTGGTGCAGTTTCCGATCGTGGTCGGTGGCGTTGTCCCGGTGCTCAACCTGGATGGTGTTGGCCCGGGGCAGCTGCGCATGACCGGCGCGTTGCTGACGGATATCTACCAGGGAAGGATCGTCAACTGGAATGACCGGGCGATTGCCGCGGAAAACCCTGGCCTGGCGCTGCCGGACCTGAAGATCGTGGTCGTCCATCGCAACGACAGTTCGGGGACCACCTTCAACTGGACGGATTACCTCACCAAGGTCAGCCCGCAATGGGGAGAACGCGTGGGCGCCGGAACGACGGTGAAATGGCCCGTCGGCGTCGGGGCAAATGGCAACGATGGCGTTGCAACCTACATTCGCAATGTGAAGGGCTCCATTGGCTATGTCGAGCTGACCTACGCATTGCAGCGCAAGCTCGCCTATGCCGCCGTCAAGAACCGGGACGGCATCTATGTGCAGCCATCGCGCGAAACCTTCAGCGCGGCGGTGACCGCGGCAGAGTGGAATCCGAAGGCGGATTTCTATCAGGTGCTGACAGATGCTTCGGGCCCTCAGGCCTGGCCTATCACCGGGGTCGTATTCGTCCTGATTTCCAAGGCGAACGGCAACGCTGCCGAGACCAACGACGCAATCGCGTTCTTCCGGTGGGCGCTGTCGGAGGGGCAGGCAGACGCCGCAGCCGAGCATTATGTCGCGCTTCCGGCCGGCGTGGTCAGGCATGTTGAAGCGTACTGGAAGGAGGCGTTCCGATGATGGGAACGCCTCGCACGGAGCCAGTCGCGGTCACCCCAGGCCAGGCGACGGGGACAGCGTCCCCAGGTCAACCCAGGTCGTCCTTGATGGGACGGTGCTTGAAAGTACGGAGCCGCGGCACGACGTCGTGGCTTGGCTTTGTGTGCGGAGGTATCCATCCGAGTCCTGATTACATGAAGATACATTGGCAAACGTGCGCAGACACAGGCCAGATACATGGCCATCTTTCAATGTGCCATGTGCAGGGGATTGGTGCGGGTTTGCATTGGGGGTTCCCGGACCACATGGCTTGCTGCCAGGACCGCACGTTGCCTGCACGTCGTCGCCCATCCCCTGGGCGAAATGCAATCTCATCGTTAATGTCAATCAGGACACAGGAGTCAGCAGATGAAATCGACCCGAATGATGGCTGCGGCCATGCTCTTCGTCGGCAGCGGCTTGTTGCTGCAGACGGCGCAAGCTCAGATGGCAGGCGTCCATCGCACCGATCTCGTTCAGCACGATCTCAGCGTGCCGGGTCGCGAGGGGGTACAGGTCCGCGTTGACCTCGATCCCGGCGCGTTCGCGCCAATGCATTCCCATCCGGGCGAGGAGATTGCGTACGTGCTGCAGGGGACGCTGGAGTACCAGCTTGGCAACAATCCGCCTGTCACGCTCAAGACCGGTGAATCCCTGTTCATTCCGGCCGGTACGCCCCACTCGGCGCGCAATGTCGGCAGCGGCACGGCATCGGAACTGGCGACCTACATCGTGAAGAAGGGCGCACCGCTGGTGGCACCGGCCAAATAGGCCGGGCACAATTTGGCAGCCGGTATCATGCGCGTCCGTCGTGGACCAGGCGCACCAATGAGTCAGCGGTGACTCTGGGCGTCAGCTAAGCCTGTGCCAGGCCGCCGAGGCGAAGCAGGGCTCGACGCTACTCCTCCAGCCTTGCTGCGACGGCGCCCACGATGTTGTGCGCCTCTAAACCCAGCTTCCGAAGCAACGCGCGGTGCGCTGGCTGCCACAGCGCGAGAGCCTGTTGCAATGTCAAGGCGCCCGCCTCTGTCAGCCAAACCGCGCGGCGGCGGCGACCGGCTTCCGCCATGACAACTTCCACCATCCCCGTGCCGACAAGTTGATCCGCGTTCCTTGACATGGTCGATTGATTCAGCCCGGCCCGTTGCGCCAATGCGGCCAGCGTGTCGTCTGTTGCCGACGCAATCAGGCACATTAATCCAAATTGAGTACTGGTCAGGCCAGACGGCGCCAGCGCCTCATCCAACGCCGCTGTGATTCTAAGCGCCAGCAAGCGCGACGGATTCGCCGCGTTCGAAGGCGAGCCGTCGTCACGGCTGCTCAATCCAATGGGCTCGGTGCACGGCGGATGGCCCCTGACGCTCATTGACAGCGCCACTGGCTGTGCGGCCAACTCCCTTCTTCCCGCCGGCGTTGGTTACACCACTGTCGAGACAAAGGGCAGTTTCTCCAGACCGATCAAGCCTGACACGGGCAGGGTCCGCGCCGAAGGCCGCGTTGCCAGCCAGGGCCGTCAAATCATCACTGCGGAAGCTCGCGTGCTGGCAATGGACGGACGCGTCCTGTCACATGGCACATCTACGCTGCTCGTGCTATCGCCCGTCCAGGCAGTAGTGGAGGCTTGCCGTCTCGCATGCTTCGAAACGCACGCCCCAACCCATCGCGGATGTTGCCCCGTGTGATGTGCGTGAGGCCAATGCCGAGCGTGGCAAGGAAATGTTCGAGCACACGATGTGCGGAAGGGGCGGATGCCATCATTGGACGAATTGAAACCAAACTAAGACCAAGTGGAACCTTGCCCTTCCTATCATACCTACTCCAATCCCAACCTTGATGGAGTTTTCGATGTTCGATATGAAGGATCTTGCCCGTTTGAAGAAGCTGGACGAAAACGCTCCTGAAGCGATGAAGAGCTTCCGTGCATTTGACCACGCAGCTTTTGCAGATGGCGCGCTTTCGGTGCAGCAGAAACAGATTATTGCGGTGGCCGTGGCGCTGACGACGCAGTGCCCGTATTGCATCGCCCTGCATACCAAGGCCGCCCACGATGCCGGCGCTACCAATGCGCAACTTGCGGAAGCCGCGCTCGTGGCCGCTGCAATCCGGGCGGGCGGTGCAGTCACGCATGCCACGCACCTGTTCCGCGACTGAACCCACGACTGAACCCACGACTGAATCCACGTAAGGGACGCGCTTGATACGTCCCTGGGACAAAGGTTTTTTTGAATCGCAGGCTCCGGCACAGCTGGAGCCGGCCGCCGGAACGCGCGCATGCGCGTCCTCGCAATGACAGGAAAGGAGGCCTGCGCCACCGGGGCGTGCTCCTCCACCACACCACCTATCCGTTGAGGAGTAAATATGCAACCCATCACATCCGTCGCCACAACGCGCACCAGCGAAGCCACCAACAACCACGAGGCGTTGCTGCGCTGGTCGCTGGTTGTCGTCTTTCTCTGGTTCGGCGGGATGAAGTTCACCGGCTATGAAGCGCAGGGCATTGCGCCGTTCATCGCGAATAGCCCCTTCATGGCCTGGCTTATCGACGCATTCGGTGTACGTGGCGCCAGCGCTGTCATTGGCGTGATGGAACTGTCCACCGCGGTGACACTGGCCGTCGGCGCATTCCATCACAGGGTGGCGGTACTGGGTGCAGCCATGTCATGCGCGACGTACGCCATCACGCTGACGTTCTTTGTCACCACCCCCGGCGTTGCCGAGCCGACTGCCGGCGGGTTTCCGGCGATCTCCGCGCCGATCGGCCAGTTCCTGCTGAAGGACCTCGTGCTGCTGGCAGCGTCGGCTTCCCTGCTGCGCACGGCGCTGGCACGTTGGCAGGCGGAGCAATCCTGACGTAATACATGCCACGCACATGTTCCGTGACTGAAGCGGGCAATTCTCCGTGAGCTCCGGTTCTATCGCGCTTAACGTCGCCCACGACAAAGGGAACATCATGAATGCCATTTCCAAGGGCCAGCGTCCGTTGAAAATCGATATCTGGACCGATTTTCTTTGCCCCTTCTGCTATTTGACGACACTACGCGTTCAGCGTCTGGCACAGGTCATGCCAGTTGAGCTCACCGCGCGTGCCTTGATGCTCCGGCCGCCTGCTGCGCCCCCGTTGCCGGAGGATTTCTGCGGTAAGGGGCTCTCACAAATGTCCCAGTTCAAAGGGCTTGGCCGTTTGCGGGATCGGTCCCGCTACGACCAGGCCCATCATCTGTCAGGCCACCGCGTAAGTGATTGAAAATACGAGCGGCCGATAATCGGCCGAACCAATTCTTCGAGTCGCGCTAGACTTCGTTGGCTACGCCAGCAACCGACGCTGCCGCTGGACCAATTGCGGGCATGGCGTTTGCGTCACCTGGAACTCTTCGCCGGCTAACCGGTTCGCCAGCGACAGACTCGGCTTCATTCCTAGCGGGACATCGCAATGCAACGATCACGCGGCTGCAGCGCCCGGGTTCCGGTCACACTGGCCATCGCCATATCAATGCTTGCCGGATGCGGCAACAAGAAGGAGGCCGCGGGCCCGCCGCCACCGCAAGTGAGCGTGGTCACGCTCAAGACCGAGCAACTGACGCTGGATACCCAGCTGCCGGGGCGCACCACGGCGTTCCGCATTGCCGAGGTCAGGCCGCAAGTGGATGGCATCATCTTGCGCCGCCTGTTCAAGGAAGGCAGCGACGTCACGCAGGGCCAGCAGCTCTACCAGATCGACGCATCTACCTACGAGGCCACCTACAAGAGCGCGAGGGCGACGCTGGAATCCGCCCGCCTGCTGGCGGAGCGCTACGGGCGCCTGGTCGGTGACGAGGCGGTCAGCAAGCAGCAGTATGACGAGGCCAGGGCTGCCTGGCTGCAGGCGCAGGCAGCGGTGGACCGCGCAGAAATCAACCTGCGCTATACCAGGGTGCTGGCGCCGATCTCCGGCCGCATCGGACGCTCGAATGTGACCGAGGGTGCGTTGGTGACCAACGGCCAGGCTACCGCGCTGTCAGTGGTGCAGCAGCTCGACCCGATCTACGTCGACGTGACCCAGGCCTCTTCGTCGCTGCTGCGGCTGCGGCGCGAACTGGCCAATGGTGCGCTGCAGAGTGCCGGCACCAACGCGGCCCAGGTCAGCCTGGTGCTCGAAGACGGTACCCGCTATCCCGAAACCGGCCGCCTGGAGTTCTCTGAAGTGGCCGTGGACCAGGGCACCGGCTCGGTGACGCTGCGCGCGGTGTTTCCCAACCCGCGCCATGAGCTGCTGCCGGGCATGTTTGTCCATGCCCGCCTGCGTGAAGGCGTCAAGACCGATGCGCTGCTCGTGCCGCAGCAGGGCGTGACGCGCGATCTCAAGGGCCAGGCGACGGCGCTGGTGGTCAATGCCAGGGACGAGGTGGAACTGCGCCAGATCCGCACCGAGCGCGCCGTTGGCGACAAGTGGCTGGTGTCCGATGGGCTCGGTGCCGGCGACCGCGTCATCGTGGAGGGCCTGCAGTTCGTGCGGCCCGGGGCAAAAGTGCGCGTAGCCCAGGCCGGGAGCGGGGCGGGTGCGCCGGTGGCGGGTGCATCCGCACCAGCCCCATCCGCAGCCAAGCGCTGAGCGCACCGCCCGGGCGAGGGAGTAGCCATGTCCAACTTCTTTATCGACCGGCCCATCTTTGCGTGGGTGATCGCGCTGGTCATCATGCTGGCCGGCGTGCTGTCGATCCGTGCGCTGCCCATCAGCCAGTATCCGGCCATCGCGCCGCCCACCATCGCCATCTCGGTCAACTACCCCGGCGCCTCCGCCGAGACGGTGCAGGACACCGTGGTGCAGGTGATCGAGCAACAGCTCAACGGCCTGGACCGCCTGCGCTATATCTCCTCCGAAAGCAACGCCGACGGCAACATGACGATCACGGTGACCTTCGAGCAGGGCACCAATCCGGATATTGCCCAGGTGCAGGTGCAGAACAAGCTGGCGCTGGCGCAGCCTCTGCTGCCGCAGGAAGTGCAGCAGCAAGGCATCCGCGTGACCAAGTCGGTGCGCAACTTCCTGGTCATCGTGGGCCTGATTTCCACTGATCCCAAGGTGACGCGCGAAGACCTGTCGAACTACATTGTCTCGAGCCTTCAGGACCCGCTGTCGCGCACCTACGGCGTGGGCGACTTCCAGGTGTTCGGCGCGCAGTATGCCATGCGGGTATGGATTGACCCGGCCCGGCTCAATAGCTTCCAGCTCACGCCGCTGGACGTGAGCAACGCGATCAGGGCGCAGAACGTTCAGGTGGCCTCGGGCCAGCTGGGCGGCCTGCCGGCGGTGCGGGGCCAGCAGCTCAACGCAAGCGTGATCGGCAAGACCCGGCTGCAGACCAGCGAGCAGTTCGGCAACATCCTGCTCAAGGTCAATCCGGACGGCTCCCAGGTACGCCTGAAGGACGTGGCCGAGGTGGGCCTGGGCGGGCAGGACTACAACATCAACGCCCAATACAACGGCCAGGCGGCCTCGGGCATTGCCGTGCGGCTGGCCGCGGGGGCCAACGCGCTGGAAACCGTGCGCGCCATCCGCACGACGCTGGATGGCCTGGAGCCGTTCTTTCCGCCCGGGATGAAGGTGGTCTTTCCGTATGACACCTCGCCGGTAATCGCAGGCTCCATCCAGGAAGTGGTGAAGACGCTGATGGAAGCCATCGTGCTGGTGTTCCTGGTGATGTACCTGTTCCTGCAGAACGTGCGCGCCACGCTGATTCCCACCATCGCCGTGCCGGTGGTGCTGCTGGGCACCTTTGGCGTGCTGGCGGCGTTCGGCTACACCATCAACACGCTGACCATGTTCGGCATGGTGCTGGCCATCGGGCTGCTGGTGGATGACGCCATCGTCGTGGTCGAGAACGTCGAACGCGTGATGGCCGAGGAAGGCCTGCCGCCCAGGGAGGCCGCGCGGCGCTCGATGGGCCAGATCCAGGGCGCGCTGGTGGGCATTGCCATGGTGCTCTCGGCGGTGTTCCTGCCGATGGCGTTCTTCGGCGGTTCGACCGGCGTGATCTACCGGCAGTTCTCCATCACCATTGTCTCGTCCATGGTGCTGTCGGTGCTGGTCGCGCTGATCCTGACGCCGGCCCTGTGCGCCACCATGCTCCAGCCCATCGAAAAGGGCGATCATGGCGAGAACAAGGGCGGCTTCTTTGGCTGGTTCAACCGCAGGTTCAGCGCGACCACCCAGCGCTACGAACGCAGCGTGTCGGGCATCCTGAAGCGCCGCCTGCCGTTCCTGCTGATCTACGTGGCCATCCTGGTGGTGATGGGCTTCCTGTTCACGCGCATCCCCACTTCATTCCTGCCCGAAGAAGACCAGGGCGTGCTGTACGCCCAGGTGCAGACGCCTGCCGGCGCCACCGCCGAGCGCACGCAGAAGGTGCTCGACCAGATGCGCGAGTACCTGCTCAAGGAAGAGGGCGGCGTGGTGGCATCGCTGTTTACCGTCAACGGCTTCAACTTTGCCGGCCGCGGCCAGAACTCGGGCCTGGCATTCATTCTGCTCAAGCCATGGGCGCAGCGCAGCGGGGACAGCACCAGCGTATTCGACCTGGCCGCGCGCGCACAGCGCAAGTTCATGAGTTTTCGCGATTCGATGTCGTTCGCGTTCGCCCCGCCCGCGGTGCAGGAGCTGGGCAATGCCACCGGTTTTGACCTCTACCTGCAGGACCAGGCCGGCATTGGCCACGTGGCGCTGATGAACGCGCGTGACAAGTTCCTGGCGCTGGCCGCGCAAAGCCCGGTGCTGCAGCGCGTGCGTCCCAATGGCCTGAATGACCAGCCGCAGTACCAGTTGGTGATCGACGACGAGAAGGCGCGCGCGTTCGGCGTTTCGCTGGCTGACATCAACAGCACGGTGTCGATCGCCTGGGGTTCCAGCTACGTCAACGATTTTATCGACCGCGGCCGGGTCAAGCGCGTCTACGTGCAGGGCCGCCCGGATTCCCGCATGAACCCGAACGATATCGACAAATGGTTTGTACGCAATGACAAGGGCGAAATGGTGCCGTTCTCAGCCTTTGCCGACGGCAAGTGGGGCTATGGCTCGCCCAAGCTGCAGCGCTACAACGGCGTGGCCGCGGTGGAAGTGCTCGGCGAGCCTGCGCCGGGGCGCAGTTCCGGCGAGGCCATGAGCGCGATCGAGGAGATCATGAAGCAGATGCCGCCAGGCGTGGGTTATGCCTGGACTGGCCTGTCCTACGAGGAACGGCTGTCGGGCTCGCAGGCTCCGGCGCTCTATGCGCTCTCGCTGCTGGTGGTGTTCCTGTGCCTGGCTGCGCTGTACGAAAGCTGGTCGATCCCGTTCTCGGTGATGCTGGTGGTGCCGCTCGGCGTGATCGGCGCACTGCTTGCCACGCTGGGGCGCGGCTTGTCGAATGACGTTTTCTTCCAGGTGGGCCTGCTGACCACCATCGGCCTTTCAGCCAAGAACGCCATCCTGATCGTGGAATTCGCCAAGAGCGAGTACGAGCAGGGCAAGGGGCTGGTCGAGGCCGCCGTGGAGGCGTGCCGCTTGCGCCTGCGCCCCATCGTGATGACTTCGCTGGCCTTCATGCTCGGCGTGTTCCCGCTGGCCGTGTCGACCGGGGCCGGTGCCGGCAGCCAGCACGCCATCGGCACCGGCGTGATCGGCGGCATGATCACTGCCACGGTGCTGGCGATCTTCTGGGTGCCGCTGTTCTTTGTTGCTGTCACCTCCATGTTCGGACGCAAGCGCAGGCCGCAGCCGCATGGCGCCTCCGTGGAAAAAGGCGCGCTCGAATGAAGAAGACCTTGTCTTGCGCTGCCGCCATGGCCATGCTGGCCGGCTGCAGCCTGATTCCCACGTATGAGCGCCCGGCCTCGCCGGTGGCGGCAGCGTACCCGCAGGGCCCGGCCTACCTGCCCGCCGATGCCGCCGCCGAAGCCGGCCAGGTGCCCGCGGTCGAGCTGGGCTGGCGCGAATTCTTCGCCGATGCGCGCCTGCGCCGTCTCATCGAACTGGCGCTGGAGAACAACCGTGACCTGCGCGTGGCCGTCCTTAACGTGGAGGCGTTCGGGGCACAGTACCGCATCCAGCGCGCCGACCTGTTTCCCGCCATCGGCGCGGCCGCACAGGGCACGCGCCAGCGCATTCCCGCCGACCTGTCCGCCACCGGACAGCGCCTGATCAGCAGCCAGTACGGCGTGTCGCTGGGCACCACGGCGTGGGAGATCGACCTGTTCGGCCGCCTGCGCAGCCTCAGCGAAGCCGCGCTCGAACAGTATTTCGCCAGCGAAGAGGTACGCCGCAGTGCGCAGATCTCGCTGGTGGCGGGCGTTGCCAGCGCCTACCTGACCCAGCGCGCCGATGAAACCCTGCTGCGGCTGACCCGGGAAACCCTGGCCAACTATGAGCGCAGCTATGGCCTGACCCGGCGCAGTTACGAGGAAGGGATCGCTTCCCGGCTGGACCTGCGCCAGGCGCAGACCGCCGTGGAAACCGCCCGTGCGAGCCTTGCGCGTTACACCCGGCTGGTTGCCCAGGATGAGAATGCGCTGGTGCTGCTGCTCGGCACGAACCTGCCAGCGGACCTGCCGGAAGGCCTGCCGCTGGAGCAGAAGCTGTTCGCCGATGTGCCGGCCGGGCTGCCCTCAGACCTGCTGCAAAACCGTCCGGACGTGCTCGCGGCCGAGCACCGGCTGCGCTCCGCCAACGCCGATATCGGCGCCGCGCGGGCGGCGTTCTTCCCCAGCATCAGCCTGACCGCATCGGCGGGCACCGCCAGCAGCCAGCTTTCCGGCCTGTTCGGGGCCGGCTCCGGCACGTGGTTGTTCCAGCCGCGCATCAATCTGCCGCTGTTTACCGCCGGCAGCCTGCGGGCCAGTCTGGACTACGCCACCATCCAGAAGGACGTCAACGTCGCCCAGTACGAGCGAACGGTGCAGACCGCCTTCCGCGAGGTGGCCGACGGGCTGGCGGCGCGGGGCACCTACACCAGCCAGCTCCAGGCCCAGGTCCGCTTCGTGGAAGCTGCCCAGGACGCCTATGGCCTGGCCGACCGGCGCTACCGCACGGGTGTCGACAGTTACCTTGCCGTGCTGGACGCGCAGCGCTCGCTTTACAACGCGCAACAATTGCTGATCGAAGCCCGGCTCGAACAACTCTCCAGTGAAGTCAACCTGTACAAGGCCCTGGGCGGCGGCTGGCACGACCAGACCGGCAAGCGCACCGATACGAGGGTTGGCGGGGATTTGTAGATTTGTGAATCTCCCGCGCGTTCTCATTTGGGCTCTGTGAAAAGGCAGTTGGTGGAAACCGCTCACCAGACCTGCCCATACTCGCGCTCCCTTCGCGGCAACGTCAACGTGCTGTTCGAGATTCTTTAAGCAGCGTGTTCCCCGGACAGATAGTGACACTGGCGTTCACCGTGCCTGAGGGCGCGAAAGCGCACTCGCACTAGCACTAGAGCTGAGCCGAATCCGCTGCAAGCCGCGAGCGGGCCGCCCGCTTCAACGCCTGAGGCGGTTGGCCGAAGACGCGCAGGAACGCCCGCCTCATTCGCTCCGGATCGGAGAAGCCGGTTTCACTCGCGATGCGCTCGATGGTGAGCCGATCCGCCTCGACAAGAATGCGAGCCGTTTCCGCGCGCAGCCGCTCGACGGCGCGCGCAGGAGGTTGACCGGTGTTCAAGCGGAACTCTCGGCTGAAGTGGCGTGGGCTCATGTGGACGGCATGGGCGAGCCGCTCCACCGACAGGTCTTCGCGCAGGTGGTTCTTGGCGTAGGTCAGTGCCGCCTGGATGCGATCGGACCTGGATTCCAGCTCCGACAGCGTCGAGAACTGCGACTGCCCACCCGAGCGCCGATGGTGTACGACCAGCTGTCTTGCGACCGCTCTCGACACGTCGCTGCCCAGGTCGCCCTCCACCAGCGCCAGCGCGAGGTCGATGCAGGCGGTCATGCCGGCCGAGGTCCAGATGGTGCCGTCGCGTATGAAGATCCGATCCTCTTCGACCCGGATCGACGGATAGCGCCGCTGAAGCTCACGCGCATGTGCCCAATGCGTTGTCACCCGCCGGCCCTCCAGGATGCCGGCCTCGGCCAGGACGAAGGCGCCGGTGCAAATGCCGGCCATGCGCCGGGTGGGCTCGAGAGCACGCGCGAGCAGCTTTCGGAGCCTGGGCGATGACGGCTGAGGCGTGGTCGCGCCGGCCATGATGATTGTGTCATAGATGTTCGGATCCAGCGCAACGGTCTGGACGGCCGTGCCCATCGAGCTCTTCACCGCACCGCCAGATTCGGAGACGACATGGATGTCATAAGCCGCCCTGGGTGCAGCAGCGTTAGCCAGCTCGAACACGGAGACCGGCACGATGTCGAGGATCTGGAAGCCGGGGAACACCACGAGTCCGACGCGTTTCATGTTGGCCTAAAAGGAGGGAAGTTGGTCATTTGAGCTAAAGCCTAGGCCCCTATCCTGTATCTGTCAAAGCCATCCAATTGCTTCGGACCGCCGGGTATCAGCATCCCGATGGCACTGAACTCTGAAGGCCTTCCACTCGGGCTCGAGCTCGATGCGGCAGCTGGCCGTGAGCTGCTTGCCTTGTCGCGCCGAGTCGAACAAGTCCTTGGTCGCCTGCCCGGACCCAGCGGGTTCTGAGACGGACCCACCGTGAGCCGGAGGCAGCCACATCGACGCTCGGCACTGGATACACCTATCCAACTTCGATGCGGCACTACGATGCCGCGTCCCATTCAAAGGAAATTTTTCAAATGACAGTCATCAAAGCAGCAGCAGTCCAGATCAGCCCCGTGCTTTACAGCCGTGAGGCAACCGTGGATAAAGTCGTGCGGAAGATCCGGGAGCTTGGTGAGAAGGGGGTGCAGTTCGCCACGTTTCCGGAAACCGTGGTGCCGTACTACCCGTATTTTTCAGCGGTCCAGACGGGCCTTCAGCTTCTTGCCGGAAATGAGCATCTCAGGTTGCTCGAGCAGTCCGTGACGGTGCCGTCCCCGGCCACCCACGCGATCGCCGAGGCGGCCCGCAAGGCCGGCATGGTGGTGTCCATTGGTGTAAATGAGCGTGACGGAGGCACCATCTACAACACGCAGTTGCTCTTCGACGCGGACGGGACCCTGATCCAGCGCCGCCGCAAGATCACGCCCACCTATTTCGAACGCATGATCTGGGGGCAGGGCGACGGATCGGGCCTTCGCGCGGTCGACAGCAAGGTCGGACGAATCGGCCAGCTCGCATGCTTTGAGCACAACAATCCGCTCGCGCGCTACGCGATGATCGCCGACGGCGAGCAGATCCATTCGGCCATGTATCCGGGGTCAGCCTTCGGCGAAGGGTTTGCCAAAAGGATGGAAATCAATATCCGGCAGCATGCGCTTGAGTCCGGCTGCTTCGTCGTGAACGCAACAGCGTGGCTGGACCCTGACCAGCAGGCGCAAATCATTAGGGATACGGGGTGCGACATCGAGCCGATTTCCGGCGGTTGCCTGACCACTATCGTGGCGCCGGACGGCATGCTGTTGGGCGAACCTATCCGCTCGGGTGAGGGTGAGGTCGTCGCCGATCTTGATTTCTCTTTGATCGACCGGCGCAAGGTATTGATGGACTCGGCGGGACACTACAACAGACCAGAGTTGCTTAGTCTCATGATCGACCGCACGGATACCGCCCACCTGCACGAGCGCGCCGCGCATGCCGGATCGCCCGTCCATCAAGAGCCGGGAGACCTGCACGCCACAGTAGCACCCAGTCCTACACTGACCGCATAGAGAGGTATCCACTCGAATACGCCGCGTTCTCCGAAGCTGCTCATGCGTCATCCGGAGGTCGTGCGCCATGGAGATACGCGGTGATCCGCGAATTCGAGCGCCAATGACCACGGCGCGATAGTCTCATTGCAGCCTGCGCCAACGCCTACGATGCTTACATGTCAAAATCCGACGGATTCCCCAGGTCATGGCAAGCCAATCTTTTTGCCGCCGTAATCGCGGCTGTCTATTCGCTGGTTCCTGGCGCTCCCCGATCAGCAAGCGCCGCACCCGTGACCATCGAGGTGCGGAACTTCACCGCGCCGACCCAATGCACCGAGGAGGACAACGTCTCGTTCGTACTGAGTTCGCCGGCAATCCAGCGTTTCCGCGTAGAGGCGCTACATCCGCCATATCTCGGCAAGGTTCGCGAGCTCCGTTATCCGCCGCCGGACTTCTCCAACTGCGACTTCGGCGAAAATTCGCCCCGCGCGGATCCGGGCCGTCGCTTCGAGCCACGTAAGGTGCGAATCTACGACGGGCCTGATCTCGCCATCGAAGGCAATACCTACGAGACGTTCTGGCGGACACGGTCTGTGCCAGTGGCGGTGTGGGGCAGCGTGTATCAGGAGTTCCATCTGCTGCAGTTTTATGTAAAGCACTCGCACGCTGGAAAATTGCGCGAGACGCAAGTGCTGGTGTTGTACCCCCCCGACGGGTACTGGCGGGCCAAGCCATTGCCGGCAGCACCCGCTAGCAGCAATTCATACGGCTCATCGTTTCTGATTGGCCCGATAACGGAGGCTGGCAGACCCGTTGTGGAGATCGCCGATATCGATATCGACCCCAAGGGGCGAACCATTCGACTGCGCTTCATCGCAGGCGGCGAGGCCAGCGTGCGATTGATCGAAGTGAGCCGCGAGCGCACCGCGCTCGATGTGACATTCGAGCCGAGCTATCGATCCTCCAACAAGTCCGCGGCGGCTGACATGTCAGGCTTCGCAATGCTGCGCTCGATGTATGTTGCCGACGACAACGCCGATATAAGCCGTGTCGAGTGGCGTGATGCCGCCGGCCGCGCGCACCACACCTCCGTGGCCGAAACTACCGCGCTACAGGCGCGTTCCGTGCGTTTCGGGAGGGTCGTGCCGTCGCGGCATAATACCGACGCGCCCGATATACGCTTTGATGCCTTCGACGGCCCCCCTTGAGCCTTTGTGCCCTTGCGCCCTTGTAGTCAAGGATATCCAGCGCACTGCATTTCGGCGCAACGAGGCCAGCTCGAGTGCCGCCAACAGGGCATCAAGGCCGACTCCTGGGCGACGACGCGGGGTGGCCAGGCGTTGCTGCCGCGGACGCGCCCTGGCCGGCGGCACGCCCCATATCGCGGTCAGCCTTGCCGTTCGTTTTTGCGCGCTCGCCAGAGACACCGCTGGCTGCCTGCACAGACGGCTCCGCGCGCCGGCCAGTGTCAGTCCCGGGTGTTGGAGGGGAACCGTAGCGACCGCCCTGCGCCCAAGCTGCAACGGCTAACGAAAGGGCGGCAAGGAAGGCTAGCTTTCTCATTGCTGTCTCCGAACTTCGTTGTGTCATGGTGCTTCAGTAGTAGGTCAGGGAAGCTCACAGCGATGTCAGCCAATCTCCTACTTTCGTGAATGGCGATGGGAGATGGCTTCCCGGAGGCGCATTCGAGTCAGAAAGCGGTTCTGCCGAACGACTCTGAGTGGCCGGTCTCCGACGTCGGCGCACCCGCCCAGGGGTGCGCATGCGCCAGGGGCAACTAGCGACTCGGCGGTGACATTTACGCCAAGAGATGGCGATGCTCTTCGATGAACTGTTCGGGCGTCGTCAGCGGCTGACCGACGATCTCCGCCGCGCTCTTGTCGACACCGGCAAGCAATTGCTCCTGCTGATCGACCTTGACCGCCTTGAAATGGGCAGCAAAGGAAGGATCGCCGTCCAGGCCAATGGCCTTTACGAATTCGTCCGGCGACACCTGCTCGAAGCGAATCTCCTTTCCGAGCGTCCTCGCGAGAATGCCCGTGAGTTCGATGTGGCTGACTTCGACCGAGCCTGTGACCGGAATGATCGTCCTACCGAACGCCTCGGGATTCTCAAGAATCTTTCCAACCACTCGTGCGATATCGACAGCGGCGATGGGCACGAAGCGGCTCTCCGGATCGAACGGCGTCAGATAGCGGCCGGCGCGAATCTCAGCGGCTGTGTACAAGATCCATTCGGCGAAGAAATTGACGCGAAGATGTGCTGTCGGAATGCCCGAGCGGTCGAGGATCTGCTCGGAAAGCCAGTGACTCATCGTTGCCGGGCTGCGCGCGTGCGGGCGCGACTGTCGGTGCGACATGTACACGATCTGCTTCACACTGTGCTCGGTTGCAGCCTGGGCGAGGATCGCCGTAGCTTCTACCGCGCCTTGTGTCAGTGGATAGCAGAAGTAGACTCCATCAACACCCTTCATCGCACGACGGACATCTTCGATCTTCAGCATATCGCCGGTCACGATTTCCGCGCCCAGTTCCTTCATCGCCTCGGAACGGACGTCTTCACGACGAACGAAAGCCATCACCTTGTGGCCGTTTTCGAGCAGGAGGCGAACGGTAGGAGTGCCTGTAACGCCAGTGGAACCTGTAACGAGAAACTTCTTCATATGGATCTCCGGAGACTAAGGAAGCGCGGCCAAAGCTTGTGCGCCGTGTCCGCAAGACTAAGCAGTATGATCATCATGTTAGGGGGCGCGCACGTGCCCCAGGGTCGCTTGAAATGCGACCCGTCAAACATGATGACCATCATGCTTCCGTTTGCCAAGCATGATGGTTATACTGTTTGCCGTCAACTAATTTTTTCGCAGTTTTCGGAGGACGCAATGCGTTACCCGCCAGAAGAGACGGCAGAGAAGCATGCCCGGATCCTGGAACAGGCATCCATTTTGTTTCGCGAACACGGATTTTCCGGAGTCAGCCTCAGCGAGATCATGAAGGCGACCGGCCTTACACATGGCGCCTTCTACAATCACTTCGAGTCAAAAGAGGATCTGATCGCGAAGAGTATCGAAGACACATCGGCCAAAGCGCTCGCGTCCATGAGAGAACGCGGGGCTCGCGGTGAGCAGCGGGCTCAATACGTTGACGGATATCTCACCGAGCAACACCGCGACGACAGAGGCAACGGATGCATGATGGCAGGATTGGCTGGCGAGATTGCGCGTGAACCTGCGGCTCAACCGGCCTTCACACAGCATGTCGAGGGTATGCTCAAAGGCTTCACTGAGCCTGGTGCAAAGACAAAAAAGAAGAATGCTCGTCGCGATGCGATTCATACCCTTTCAAGCATCGTCGGCGCGCTCATTCTGGCTCGGGCGGTGGATGATCCTGAACTGTCAGAAGAGATTCTTCGTGAAACTCGGGCGGCTCTGGACTAACGCTCGTTTATCGGGTGGTGCCGCTTGACCTCGCGATTGTCGTTCTGGCTCCGTCATCACAGGAGCGCAACGAGGCTTTGAACGCGCTAGATGGTCGATGTCCGCAGTCCGATGCACAGCCGACGTGCGAGCAGTTGAACGGCTCGAATACCTGACCACTATCGTGGCGCCGGACGGCATGCTGGCCGGATCGCCCATCCATCAAATGATGCAGCAGTGGCGCGACGACCTCGTGGCGTATCGGTGCGGGATGCCGAATTCCCGGCTGCAGGAGATCGCCGCACGCCGCCCAGGCTGGCGTTGCAACGAAGTGGAATTCTTGGTCACGCGGATCTCGTTTGAGTCCCTCGACAAGGAGCGTGCTGCAAGTCTGAACGAGCTGCCGACGAGGCTTCGCCTGCCCGAGAGTGACGTCGATCGCCTGATCGAAGCGGGAAGGGATGCCATCCTTGGCAACCCGGTGATCCGCGAATTCGAGCGCGAATCGACCGCGGCGCGATAGTCTCGCGGCACGCGGCGTGGGTGAGGCACATCATCTACGAAGACATCGTGGCCGGCCGGCCGGTGGCGGTGCTGGCGGACCGGCAGCTTCCCAGGCTGACGATAAACGTGGCATACCAATGCCGCCGCCACCAGCCCGCGAAGCTGCGCGTCTTCATCGATTTCCTGTTCGAGCGGTTTGAGCGTGCCTGGAGCTGGCGAAGAAGTCGGAGCGCGCCGCCGGCTAGCGTTCCGGCGTTCGGCGTTGCGGCGTTGCTGCGTTCCGGGCGGGCTCAGTGCCGGTCGAACGCCGTCACCTCCGGCAGCACCACGGCGAGATAGTCCACCAGTGTGCGGACCGCCGGCAGCAGGCCCGTGCGATAGGGAATGAGGGCGGTGATACGGGCGTCCGCGGCGATCCATTCCGGCAGTATCTGCCGCAGCCCGCCTGCCTTCAGCTCGGCCTGGCAGGCGTACACCGGCAGCGCGGTGATGCCGACGTTCGCGCACGCCGCTTCTTTCAGCGAGATCAGGCTGTTGCTCAGGAACCTCGGTTCAAACGGCACGGTGGCCAGGCGCTTGTCCGGCCCCTGCAATTGCCATTGCGACGCGCCCTTGCCCGCCATGGCGATGATAGAGTGAGACGCCAGTTCCTCGGGCTGCGTCGGCACCGACGTCCGTTCGAGATAGTCGGGCCCGGCGAAGAGATACCACGGCGTCCTGGCCAGCGGATGCTGGACCAGGTTGGAGTCCTGCAGCTGGCCGACATGACCGCGGATCGCCAGGTCGAAGCCCTCGCCGACGATGTCCACGATCCTGTCCGTGGCGGTTTCGTCGATTCTCACCTTGGGGTGGTCGGAGAGGAAGGTCGGCAGCACGTGGCGCAGCGCGAACTGGGCGATGTCCACAGCCACCGTCACGCGGATCACGCCACTCGGCTCCGCCAGCCGCTGGCGCATGGCTTCTTCGGCAAGCTCGGCACTGCGCATCAGCGCCATGGCGTACTGGTAGAACTCCTGGCCCACTTCCGTCATCGCGAACTGGCGCGAGGTCCGGTTGATGAGCCGCACGCCCAGCGAGGCTTCCAGTTCCTTGACGCGGTGGCTCAGCGTGGACTTCGGAAGCCGGAGCGCCTCGCCGGCCGCGGTGAATCCGCCGCGGTCGACCACCTGCACGAAGTAATAGACGTCCTTCAGATCGAGCATGGCATGGGGATTCGCCGGCCATTCCAATGCCGGCGGGTTTGCTGAGGGGGCGAGTGGGTGACGCCCGATCATACTCCAGCGCCGGCGCCCACTGCCATCCGGGCAAGCCTTGGTGCCCACCGGGCGCACCGCGCCGCACCGGGCGCCATTGTCCAAGTTTGCCGAACCCTGCGTACAACCCGTGACGGCTGCCCAAGCGGAATCCGGCGACATAAGCTGTTGCGCAGGAGCGGCTCTGCGCTGTTTCTACATGCTTATTTCAAACTGGAGAGGACAATGACAATGCTCAAGGGATTTCATCACCTGACCGCCGGCGTGCGGCACGCGCAGGAGGATGTGGACTTCTACGTCAAGCTGCTCGGGCAGAGCCTCGTGAAGAAGACCGTGCTTCTCGACGGCGAAGATCCCATCTACCACCTCTACTACGGCAACGCGAATGGCGATCCGGGGACCCTGGTGACGTCGTTCCCGTTCCGCCAGCGCGGGGTCATGGCGCGCCAGGGATCGGGCCAGGTGCGGGTCATCAACTACTCGGTGCCCACGGGCTCGCTCGAGTTCTGGCGCAGCCGCTTCGATGCCATGAACGTGCCGTATGACAGCGAGATCGTCGAGCGCTTCGGCGAGCGCCGCCAGCGGTTCCAGCATCCGTGCGGCATCGAGTTCGATCTCGTCGAAACGGATCTGGACCCGCGTCCGGCCTGCGTGGCCAGCGATATCCCCGAGGCCCATGCCATCCGCGGCGTGCACAGCATCACGCTGTCGCTGCGCGATGTCGCCGAATCGATCCGCTTCATGAGCGAAGCGATCGGCTTCCGCCACGTTGGCCAGTCGGGACCCTACTACCGCTTCGAGACGTACACCGGCGGCCCGGGCACGGTCGTCGAGTTCCAGCACGAGCCGGACCGGCACCAGGGCTCGTCGATCTACGGCGAGGGTACGATCCACCATGTGGCGTTCGCCGTGGACAACGTCGAACAGCAGGCGATCCTGAAGGAGAAGCTGTTTGCGCTGGGCTACATCGACACCTCCGAATCGGTGCACCGCAACTATTTCCGCTCGATGTACTTCAAGATGCCCGGCGGCGTGATGTTCGAGGCCACGACCACCGACATCGGCTTCGCGATCGATGAAGAGCCCGGCCATTTTGGCGAGGAGTTCCAGCTTCCGCCCTGGCTGGTGGATCGCAAGGATGAGCTGCTGGGCCGGCTCGAGCCCATTTCCGCATGACGTTGCCGGGGATCGATATGCGCAAGCCAAAGGTACTGATCGTTTTCTATTCACGCAACAGCTCCACCGAGATGCTGGCCAAGGCTGTCGCCGAGGGGGCCCTCGATACCGGCGCCGAAGTCCGCATGCGGCGCGCGCGGGAGGTCGTCGGCCCCGACGTCATGCGGCAGGCGCCGGGCTGGCTCGAGAACGCCACGGAGATGAACGCGAAATACGACGCGCCGACCGAAGCCGATGCCGAGTGGGCCGACGCCATCGTGTTCGGCACGCCGACGCGGTTCGGGACCATCTCGACCGAACTCAAGGCCTATATCGACGGGCTCGGCGGCCTGTGGTTCGCGGGCAAGCTCAACGGCAAGGTGGGCTCGGTGTTCGGCACGACGTCCTCGCGCCACGGCGGCAATGAAGCCACGCTGCTGGCGGCCTACACGCCCATGGCCCACCTGGGCCTGATCATCGTGCCGCTGGGCTATGCCGACGCGGCGATGTTCAAGGCCGGCACCCCCTACGGCGCGACGCACGTCTCGCACCGTGACACCGTGAAGCCCGACGACGATCACCTCGACGTTGCACGGTACCAGGGCCGCAGGGTGACGACTGTCGCCCGTGCCCTGCACGTCCAGCCGGAGCCCGTGGCAGCCTGAAAGTAAAAGCCTGATCGTAAAAAAAGGCGGAGACTCGGAGTCTCCGCCCGATTGCTTCATCGGCACAGCCCGATGACAAGCTGGCTACCGCTCAGGCCGGCGCCGTCTCCATGCAGGTTCCCAAGGCATCCATCTGTCGCGATGGCGGCAGCGAGTCGATCGTGGCGCGGACCGCCTCCCTGCAGAGCGAAGGCCGCTTGACCAGGGTTTCGACATAGCGGGCAACGTTGGGCAGGTCGTGCCACATCGGCGCGAGCCCCAGGTACGCCAGCCGCACCAGGTTGACACCCCACAGCACATCTCCAAGGGAGAACGCGTGTCCCGCAACATACAGGGCCGGTGCGGCCCCCAGCGTGCGGTCCAGCTCCTTCAACACGCCTTCGACGTGATGGTGCGCGGCACGCTGGAATGCGGCATCGCGGCGGACCGCCCGGCCACCGCGCTCCTTCGCGAGCTTGGCGCGATAGGCGGCAACGAGTTCAGCGTCGTCGCCATTGCCGGCCAGCATGGCCTCGAGCGCTGCGATCTTGTGGTCGTAGACCGTTTCCATGACCGTCTTGAGCGCGTCTGGCCGCCGGTCGGTGTCGGGATGAAAGCCATATAGCAGGGCGCCGTTCGGCATCTGGTCGACGATGCTCACCTGGCGCATCACCGCGGCACGCGCCTCGGCATCGTCCGGCAAGAGCTGGACAGGCGCGCGCGATGCCGCGTCGAGATAGCAGCAGATCCGCCGGGAATCCGCGATCACGCGGGAGGCTTCGTAGTCGACGAGCAATGGCACCGCGCACGGATCGAAGCCGTCGGTATCCACGGAAGGGCGCCCGCTATAGCCGCTGACGAACTCCCGCCCGATTTCCAGTCCGGCCATCAGCCGCAGGCGTACATAGGGCGGGTGATAGTGCTCCGCGGGAACGACGCCGTCCGGACCCATCGAACTCAGGATCATCATGTCGTTCGACCGGTATGGCAACTGCTTCTCGGACAGCACCGTGCGGACCTTCTGCGAGCACAGCGAACTGGCCGCGTGGAACAGCTCAAAGCGCGGGTTTGCATCGCTTCCCACGATGGAGATCCGCGCAGGATCGGCGATGGCAGCGCGGGCACCGGCTGCCAGGTTTCTCAACAAGTCATTGCGCATGGGTTTCTTCCAGCTGATGGTTAGTCACGTCACTCCGCAGCCCGGGCGCCGGCCTGTCCGCGCGCGTGCGGACACACCGCGGGCGGATCGCCGATGAAGCCGCGCGCGGACCAGAGTTCAGGGAACGGGATCTCGTTCATGGTCGGCAGCAGCCAGGCAATGCCCTCGGTGCCGAAGTAGGCCGGCCGGGCGCCGAAGGTCCGGCGCGTGGCCATCAGGTGCAGGTGCTTCCATGCGGAGAATCCCTCCGCAATATCGGCCAGCGTCTCGCCGAGTTGCTGCAGTTCGCGGTGCTGGTCCGGGTCGGCGTAGACGTCGCGCCAGACGTTTTCGACCGCCTTGTCCGGCGCGTAGGGCACGCTGAAATCGCGGTCGAGTGCCAGCGCCGGCACGGCGAAGCCCTTGCGGCTCAGGTGGGCGAGCACGTCGTCATACAGGCTCGGCTCTGCCAGCGCCTTGCTGAGCTGCTCCCAGCGCCGGGGCTGCGGCAGGAAGTGCTGCAGGTGCTCCCCCTGCTTGATGCCGAGCAGGTAGACCATCTGCCGGAACGTCCAGCCCTGCAGTGCGGTGTCCTTGCCAAACTTCGGCCCGACGCAGGACAGGATGGCCAGCAGGTCGACCGGCGTCATCCACGCGATGGAGCGCCAGGTGGCATTGAGCGGCTCGTGGTGGGCAACCACGCGCCGCAGCGTGCGGCATGCGCCGGCCAGGTCATCGGCACGCAATTGCGCCTGCGCGGCCTGGATTTCCCTGATGATCAGCATCCAGTAGAGCTCGGACACCTGCGCCGATACGATCCAGGCGTGCTCGCCGGGATGATCGCTGACCGGGTGCTGCAGCGAGTGGAGCACGTCTGTCTGCAACCAGTCACTGTATGGCGTGCGCCCGGCTGGCGTTTCTGCCGGTGCCCGGGATGCGGGCTTGACGGAATCTTTCATTCTGGTCTCCTCGTGGTGGTGTGGTCAGGCAAGTCTTGTGCAACGGAGACGGTCCCCAGCATCGACTCGATCTGCTGCGCGACCTGCAGCAGCGCGCCGTCGCCGCCGGGCCTGCCGACGACCTGCAATGCGGCTGGAAGGCCGCCGACGCGGGACGGCAGCGGAATCGAGATGGCGGGAAATCCCGCGACGTTGAACGGCGCGGTGTAGGTCATCAGGGCCTCGCGGACGGTGCCGGTCCAGTTGCCGATGTCGACCGTGCCGGCATCGCAGGGCGGGGCGGTGCAGGGGCAGGTCGGCAGCACGAGATAGTCGAGTGTCGACATCGCTTCATGCAGCCGGGCCGTGAAATGCCGCCTCGACTGGTGGGCCGACGCATAGGCGCGCAGGTCCATGGCCTGTGCACGCCTGAGTCTGTCGACCGTTTCCGGGTTGTAGTGCGTGGCGATGCGATCCCAGTCGTGGCGTCGGAAATGCTCGATTCCGCCCTCGATAAGAACGATGGCCGCAAAGGCATCGAACACCATATCGAACATGGCGTCGAACCGGCGGGTCTCGCCGAGGTCGACGCAGCTGAATCGCTGCGCCAGTTGTTCCACCGCCTGGTCGAATGCGCTGGCGACCTCAGGACTCAGCGGCACCGGCGCGATCTGCCTGACGATGCCGAGGCGGGCGGAAGGCGTGGCATCGCTGCGGCGGATGTCGATGCCAGCGGCATCGGCGAGCACCAGCACGTCATCGACCTGTCCGCCCAGCAGGCCGACGTGGTCGCAGGTGGCCGCCAGCGGAAACACGCCGCGCGTGGACAGCGTGCCGAGCGTCGGCTTGAAGCCGACGACACCGCACAGCGCGGCCGGGATACGGACCGAGCCGCCGGTATCGGTGCCCACGCCCGCCATGACCGCGCCATGCGCGATCGCCGCCGCGGCGCCGCCGCTGGAGCCGCCGGGAATGCGGGAATGGTCGAGGGGATTCAGGGTGTCGCCGAAGCTCGGGCTGGCGGTCGTCACGCCCCACGCAAATTCGTGGGTGGTGGTCTTGCCGATGACGATGGCGCCGCATCCGGTCAGTGTCTTCACGATGTCGGCATCGGCAGCGGGAACATTGCCGCGGTAGGCGGCAGATCCATACAGTGTTTCGATGCCCTTCGTGTCGATCAGGTCCTTGATGGCGATGGGCAGCCCTTCCAGCGGACGCTGGCTGCCTTCGCCGTAGCGGCGGTCGCTCTCCGCCGCGGCCTGCAGCGCGCGGTCCCGGTCAATGGCGGCGAACGCGTTGAGCGATTGCTTGCTGGCTTGCGCGCGGAGGAGCGCCTCTTCGGTCAGGCCCGTCGCCGTGATCCGCCGGCTGGCCAGGGCCGCAAGCGCGTGGCGCAGGCCCGCGGGATGCGGGAAGCTGTAGGATGGCTGGCCGGTCATTACCACAGGCTCTCCAGCAGCGCATCCAGCCTGGTGCCGGCATTGTCGCCAAGGTCGCCAAGGTCGCCAAGGTCGCCAAGGTCGCCGACTTCGGAAGGATAGTTCTGCCTGAGCAGGGCCGCGATCTCGGGAAGCTTAGCCCGATCGAAATCGAGGTCGCGGAGCCGGCTGGGCAATTGCAATGCATCCACGGCTGCCTCGATGCGGTCGGCGAGAAATGCGGCGGGCGGGCGGCTGCCGCGTTCCGTGGCGAAGATCTCGAGCTTGCGGCCATAGGCGCCGGCGCAGGCGCGGATGACGGGCGCCAGCGCAATGCACGAAGTCACGCTGTGCGGTACCCCGAAGGTCCCGCCGAGGATGTGGCCGATGCGATGGCTCAGGCCGTAGATGACCGAAGCGGGATAGAAGTAGCACTGCCACGCGGCGAGCTGAAGCTGCAGCAGGTCGTCGGTCGACACGAGGCCGCCCGCGATGGCCTCGCGCGTTTCGAGCTTGCGCGGCCACTTCTCCAGCACGGCAAGGAAACGCTCCACGCCCCTGGCGGCCAGGATGGCGTGAGGGTGATCCACGTCGACCCGGCGCATGCCTTCCACCGCATGGTCGATCCCCTTGATGGCCGAACTCAGCAGCAGCATGCGTGGCGTGTCGACGATCATGCGGGGATCGAGCACCACCAGCCGCGGTGTCGTTTCGCGCACCGCATAGCTGCGCTTGAACTTCTGCGGGCCGTCC
The DNA here is from genome assembly GCF_051015765.1 of Cupriavidus sp. a3. Taxonomy (NCBI): domain Bacteria; kingdom Pseudomonadati; phylum Pseudomonadota; class Betaproteobacteria; order Burkholderiales; family Burkholderiaceae; genus Cupriavidus; species Cupriavidus sp. a3. The sequence goes on from NZ_CP170644.1 coordinate 511,204, forward strand.
GTTTCCGTCACGCCGAAGTAGTGGGAGAACTCCGAGCCCGACAAGGTCGTCGGAATCGCCGCAATCGGCAGGTAGCGGCCCGTCTGCTGGAAATGCTGGTACGAGACTGCCTTTGCGGCGTCGAGCACGGAGCCGCCGCCGAGGGCGATGATCGATGCCGCATCGGCCTCGATGCAGGCACGCAGGCCGTCGCGTACGGCGAAATCGGGCACATGCGGCGGCAGGCCGGTGAAGGTGCCCACGCCGTCGCCGATGACAGGCTGCAGGTGCTCGCGGTTCAATGCCTCAAGGAATTCGACCGTGAACGTGATCGGACGGCGGATGCCGTAGTTCTCCATGGAGGCAGCGACGGTCTTCAGCACGTCGTGTCCCCAGGCAATCTCTTCCTGCGGCAGGCATTTCAACTGGTTCATTCCACGTCTCCCCATGTTTTCATATGCGATCGGGGCTCCGATCCCGTGTAGGAAGATAGGCGAATCGCGTGCGCGCGTGCGCGCGGGATCGGGGAACGAAGCGTTCAGGAATTTGGACGCCGGGCCTGCGCGGTCGCGCGCCGTCGTTCGCTGCTGCCGAACGAAGCATTCAAGCATTGCCATCTTCACAAGGCAGGGGACGTGTCTATGATCTTTTCCACCGTAGCGACCCCCACCACAAGAACGGAGACATGAAGATGGAGACAATGCAGATGACGGAAGCGCTGATCCGCGGACGCCACAGCAAGCGCGGCTTCCTTGACCGGCCGGTGCCGATGGAGACTGTCAGGGACATCCTGTCGGTCGCGAAATACGCGCCGAGTTCGAGCAACACGCAGCCCTGGCGCTGCTATGTGCTGACCGGAAAGGCGCGCGAGAAAATCGCCGGTGCCGCGGTCGAGGCGTATCGCGCCGATCCCGAGGGACTGGTGCCCGATTACCCTTTCTTCCCAAAGGAATTGCCGGCGCCATTTGCGTCGCGCTTCAACACGTTTCGCGGGATGCTGGGCGATGCGCAGGGCGTGCACAGGAGCGATATCGCCGGGCGCCGGCGCGACGTCGAACGGCAGTTCCGGTTCTTCGATGCGCCAGTGGGACTGATCTTCACCATGGACCGGCGCCTGGAATGGGCCAGCTTCATCTGCTACGGCTGTTTCCTGCAGAACCTCATGCTGGCCGCTCGCGCGCGGGGGCTGGACACCTGCCCGCAGCAGATCTGGTCGCTGCAATCGCCGGTGCTTCGTGAAGGACTCGCCATTCCCGACGGGGAGATGGTCGTGGCCGGGATGTCACTCGGCTATGCGGACAACAGCATCCCCGAAAACAACATGGAGCTTTGCAAGCTGGAGCTGGACGAGTTCGTCTCGTTCGTCGATGGCTGACATGCGGAACCGGACAGGCCGCGCCCCGACCTGTCCGGCGCAATTGTCATCGGCGAGTGTGGTGCGACGCCATGGGCCTGCGCGCAGGCGGCCTGCCCGCGGCCGGCCTATTTGCTGCTGTCGCGCGCGTCGCCGCCGATCGCGTCGAGGATGATCATGGTCCGGTCGAGAACGCCGCGTTCGTCAAAGTAGGCGCTGAAATGTGCCGGCATGTAGGCACCTGCGTAGAGCCGGTAGGACCAGGCTTCCCGCTTCATCAGCGGGTAGAACTGGATGGGCTCGCGCGGATGGCCAAAGCGCTCGGCAATATCCTGCTTGGTCCAGACGCCCGGGCGCGCTTCGTAGATTTCCTTCTCGGTGAGCATCTGCCTGAACCTTGTCAGCTTGCCGTTTCCGTCAAAGTCTGCCGCGTAGACCTCGAAGCCGAGCGGCTGCTTCGAATAGATCCAGCGGGTGGTGCCGTCGGCGAGCTGGTAGGTTTCGGTGGGAGTGCCGAACGTATCGCGCACGGCATTCTGCGGAGCGCCGAGCATGCGTTCTGCCGTCTGGAGGGGCTGGAGGGAGGCGCAGGCGCCCAGCACCAGGCTCGCCACGGCGGCGGCCACGCAGGTGGGGAGGCGATAACCCATGATCGTTCTCCTGGGAGGCGGCGGGGCACGCGCCGCGCCAGTTCAGCATAGCGCACGCAGCGCAGGAGTGTTCATGCATCCGGCCGCCCGTGACCGAAATTTTTCTCATGTCGTCTTCCGAAAAGATTCAGTTCAGTTGCGACCACGACTGACGTTAGAGTTCGGAGCGACCTTATCCACGGATACCCGCATCAAAAGCCTTTTCATCGTCACCCACGACGGGCACGCCTTCGGGCGGGATCCCGGGCCGGACAGTGACGCCCTGTCAAGCTGCAAGTACAGGTTGCGAGGCGCCTCCACGGCATGTTCTCCAACAGTCACAGGATTTCCGCCCTGGTAGTGAGTGAGCGCTTCAACCGAGGCGAAAGGCGGCATAGGAAGCCCGAATGGGCGCAAGGCAAGTCTGATCAGAGGGGATAGCATGAAACGAATGACTCTACTGGCTGCGGCGGTCATGGTCGCGGCGACCGCTTCTGTCTGGGCGCAGCCCGAAACCCGCGTGGATGTCACGCAGTCGCCCGGACAGGCGACCGCGACCGGCACGGCGAAGCTCAATGCCACGATCGTCAAGATCGATGCGCCGACGCGAACGGTCTCGCTGAAATCCGCCGACGGCAAGGTCACGGATCTGGTGGTGGGGCCGGAGGCGCGGAACTTCGAGCAGCTCAAGGTCGGCGATACCGTCGCGATCGAGTACAAGGAAGCCCTGACCATGAGCCTCAAGAAGGGCAAGGGGCCGCTTGCCATGACCGAGCGCGAGATCTCGGACCGTGCGGCGCCGGGCGCCAAGCCGGGCGGCACAGTCGGCCGCGAAGTGACCGTCACCGCCGACGTTGTGGCGGTCAATACCAGCGCCAAGACCGTCACCCTGAAGGGGCCGAAGGGACGCACCGTGGACCTGCTGGTCGAGGATCCGGAACGTCTCAAGGGCATCAAGAAGGGTGACCGGGTCGAAGCGGTCTATACCGAGGCCATTGCTGTGTCCGTGCAACCGGCCGCAGCCAAGTAGCAGTACCGAAAAGCACCGAATTGCTCCAGGACAGGCCCGCCGGTCATGCGGGCCGTTTCCTGGCGTCCGCGGTCGGGGCGGTCGGGGCGTACCGCCACGGTGGACCGACCCCCGCCCCCTGGCCTCCCTGTCACAGAATGTCTGGTGGAGAACGGCATGGATGCAGCAAAGCAACTGGTTCACGCGCGTGAAGTTGGCCTCAAGACCGGCATGGTGCTGCAAAAGCGTCTGAAGAATGCGCAGGAGGCCTATAGCGGCCGCGTGCAGCAAGCCGTTGGAGCTCCGGGGAGCGCTCCGTCCACGCCGATGGCCGACATGGATCCGATGGGCGGCTATGCCTATGCCGTCGACAGCATGCAGCGTGCCATCCTGTTCTGGGACACGCTCAGGCAACGGGGCAACAACTTTGTCGAAAATACCATGCAGGGCCTCAAGCCGGTCCTGCATTTCGGCTACGAGACCATCATGGACGGGCGCCAGTTCGAGCGGCCCGTCAACTATGCGCTGCTGAAGATAACGGCGCCCGATGGCGTGACGATCGATGACAGCCGCCGGCCCTACGTCATCATTGATCCGCGCGCCGGCCATGGGCCGGGCATCGGCGGCTTCAAGGACGACTCGCAGGTCGGCGTGGCGATGCGTGCCGGCCATCCCGTGTATTTCGTCATCTTCTTCCGCGATCCCGAGCCGGGACAGACCCTGCTGGATGTGTGCGAGGCCGAGCAGCAGTTCATCAGGAAGGTGCGCGCGCTGCATCCGGACAGCCCCAAGCCGGCCATCATCGGCAATTGCCAGGGGGGCTGGGCCGCGATGATGCTGGGCGCCTCGGATCCCGACGACACCGGGCCGATCGTCATCAACGGCGCGCCGATGTCGTACTGGAGCGGTGCCTGGAGCGAGGGCGAAGGCGACAACCCGATGCGCTATTCCGGCGGGCTCCTTGGCGGCACCTGGCTGGCCTCGTTCACGGCGGACCTTGGCAACGGCAAGTTCGATGGCGCCTGGCTGGTCCAGAATTTCGAGAACCTGAATCCTGCCAACAGTCTCTGGGACAAGTACTACAACCTGTACCGGAAGGCCGATACCGAGCCGCCGCGCTTCCTGGAGTTCGAACGCTGGTGGGGCGGCTACTACCTGATGAACCGCGAGGAGATCGAATGGATCACGCGCAATCTGTTCGTCGGCAACAAGCTCTGGAGCGGTGACGTCAAGAACGCCGGCGGCAAGGCGTTCGACCTGCGCGAAATCCGCTCGCCCATCGTGCTGTTTGCGTCGATGGGCGACAACATCACTCCGCCGCAGCAGGCATTCAACTGGGTGGTGGACATCTACGGCAGTACCGAGGAGATCAAGAGCCGCGGCCAGGTGATCGTTGGCATGATGCACCGGAGCGTCGGCCATCTCGGCATCTTCGTTTCCGGCAAGGTGGCGCAGAAGGAGCACGCGCAGATCGTCTCGGTGCTCAAGAGTATCGAACTGCTGCCGCCGGGGCTCTACGGCATGGTCATCCATGAGCGCAAGGGCAGCGATGGCGTGGAGTACGAGGTCGAGTTCGAGGAGCATTCGCTCGAGGACATCGCCAGCCGGCTCAACCGCTTTGAGCGCGTCGACGAGCGGCCATTCCAGACCGTCGCCAACCTGTCGGACTTTACGCAGCGCGCCTACGAGCTGTTTGCGCAGCCTTATGTCCAGGCGGTGTCCAACGAGATGACAGCGCGGGTGCTGCGCGAATTCCATCCGCTGCGCATGCAGAACTGGCTGTTCTCGGACCTGAACCCGTGGATGGCATGGCTGAAGCCTGCCGCCGAGGCGATCAAGGCCAACCGGCAGGCGCTGGAACCGGACCATCCGCTGCGGCGGCAGGAACAGGCAGGCGCGGAATTGCTCAGCGCCGGACTGGACGCATACCGCGCCGTGCGCGATGCGATGACCGAGTACACCTTCTTCAATGTGTATGCCAACCTGTTCCCGTTCCAGCCAAGGAGCGAGCCCGATGCGCACGCGGGCACACCGGCGGCGACCGACCCGCGGGAGCTGCCGGAAGTCAAGGCGGCGCTAGCCGCGGCCGGGCAAGGCGGGTACGCCGAAGCCATCGCCCGGCTGGCCTGCCTGCTGAGCCGCAGGGGCGAGCCCCTGCCGCTGTCCAGGCTGGAGTTGCGCAAGGAACTGGTCACGGACTATGCGGATCTGCTACCGGAACTGGAGCCGGACGCCTGGCGCAAGATCCGCGGCCGGCAGGAACTGATCACGCGCTACGCGCCCGAGGAGGCGCTCGCGACGCTGCCCGCCTTGCTCAGGCATCAGGCCGACCGCCAGCGGCTGCAGGCGCTGGCGGACAAACTGCGTACCGATGAGCGCGTGCTTGGCGCCACGCCCACCGACGAGCAGGCGGCAATGCTTGAGCGGATCCGCACCGTGCTCGGCAGCCGGCCAGAACGCGCGCGCGGCGCGGCCGTTCCGATCAAGCGCGCTTCCTAGCGCGCCGTGGAGCTGCATCGCAGGCGACTGAAACCGATGAACCCGACGCAGGAGCAAACCGTGAATGCCAAGCATGAGAAGTACCAGCGTCTGATCGACTACTGCAAGACCATGCCGCCCACGCCGACCGCAGTGGCGCATCCGTGCGACAAGTCTTCGCTGGAAGGCGCCGTGGAGGCCGCCCGGCTGGGTCTGATCGCGCCGATCCTGGTCGGCCCGCGCGCCCGCATCGAGGACGCCGCCCGTGAAGCCGGCATCGACATCCGCGAGTACCCGATCGTCGATGCCGCGCACAGCCATGCGGCGGCGGCTGCCGCCGTGCAGCTGGTGCGCGAGAGCAAGGCCGAGGCCCTGATGAAGGGCAGCCTGCACACCGACGAGCTGATGGGAGCCGTGGTCAAGGGCGACACCGGCTTGCGCACCGCGCGGCGTATCAGCCACTGCTTTGTGATGGACGTGCCCGGGCACGAGGACGCGCTGATCGTCACCGACGCGGCCGTCAACATCGCCCCCACGCTGGCCGAGAAGGCCGACATCCTGCAGAACGCGATCGACCTGGCCCATGCCTTGCGGGTCGAGGAGGTGCGCGTGGCGATTCTTTCGGCCATGGAGACGGTCAACCCCAAGGTGCCGTCCACGCTGGATGCGGCCGCGTTATGCAAGATGGTCGACCGCCACCAGATCACCGGTGCCGTCGTCGACGGGCCGCTCGCCCTGGACAACGCCATCAACCTGGATGCCGCGCGGATCAAGAAGATCGACTCACCGGTGGCCGGGCGCGCCAATGTGCTGCTGGTGCCGGACCTGGACGCCGGCAACATGCTGGCCAAGAGCCTGACCTTCCTGGCCGGCGCCGACGCCGCGGGCATCGTGCTGGGCGCGCGCGTGCCCATCATCCTGACCAGCCGCGCCGACTCCGTCACGACCCGGCTGGCGTCGTGCGCGGTGGCCGCGCTGGTGGCCAGGGCGCGCCGCGAGTCCGGCCAGGTGGCGGGGTGATGCCATGGCCGAACTGATCCTGGTCCTGAATGCGGGTTCGTCGAGCATCAAGTACTGCGCCTACGATACCCATGACGATGCCCTGAGACTTGTCTTGCGCGGCAGCCTCGAAGGCCTCTATACGGCGCCGGCATTCCGCGCCACCGACGCGGCAGGGGCCGAGATCGAGGCAAAGCGCTGGGAGGCCGGCACCAAGCTCGGGCACGAGGGTGCCATCGCCTTCCTGGCGGACTTCCTGCGCAGCCACGGCGAAGGGCATGCGCTGAGCGCGGTGGGGCACCGGGTGGTGCATGGCGGCGTGCGCTTCACCCAGCCGGCCAGGGTGACCGATGCGCTGCTGGCCGAGCTGGATACGCTTTGCCCGCTTGCCCCCTTGCACCAGCCCCACAACCTCAAGCCGATCCGCATCCTCGCCGAGCGGCGTCCGGAACTGCCGCAGGTCGCCTGCTTCGATACCGCCTTCCACCGGGCGCAGCCGGAAGTGGCACAGGCCTTCGCGTTGCCGGCGGAGATTACCGACAGGGGCGTCAGGCGCTACGGCTTTCACGGGCTGTCCTACGAGTACATCGCAAGCGTCCTGCCGAGTGTCGATGCGCGCGCCGCCGCGGGCCGCACGGTTGTGGCGCACCTCGGCAACGGCAGCAGCATGTGCGCGCTGGTCGGAGGGCGCAGCGTGGCCAGCACCATGGGCTTTACCGCGGTGGACGGGCTGCCGATGGGAACCCGCTGCGGCAGCCTCGATCCGGGCGTGATCCTGTACCTGATCAGCGAACTCGGCATGGATGCCCACGCCATCGAGGACCTGATTTACCGCAAGTCCGGCCTGCTTGGCGTCTCCGGCTTGTCGAGCGACATGCGCGCGCTGCTCGCCAGCGACGATGCGCAGGCCCGCTTTGCCGTCGAGTTGTACACCTACCGCATCGCCCGGGAGCTTGGCTCGCTGGCCGCCGCCGCGCAGGGGCTGGACGCGCTGGTGTTCACCGCAGGCATCGGCGAGCATGCTGCGCCGATCCGCGAGCGCGTATGCCAGCTCGCGGCATGGCTCGGCGTGAGCGTAGATGCCGCGGCGAACGCGGGCGACGGACCGCGCATCAGCCCGGCGTCCGGAAAGGTTCCGGTCTGGGTCATCCCGACCAACGAGGAACTGATGATTGCCAGGCATACCAGGGAGGTCCTCGCAGTGCCCGCACGCCGGTCGGACGGATGACGGGGGCGATGCCAGACCGCGCCAGCTAGCCAAGCTCTCCTGCGGAAACTAAAGTGGATTGACGACACAAGGCCGATCCATCAAGGAGGCGCCATGTTCCATTCCTACCCGCTGCGGCTGGCTTCCCTGGCGGCATCGCTGGTCCTTGCCAATGTTGCGTTTGCCAGCGTTGCATGGGCGACCGAGCAAGCGCAACAGCGCCGTGCCGGTCGTGACGTTCGCCAGGAAACACGTCAGGACTCCAGGCAGACCAAGCAAGACTGTCGTGCCGCGGACCAGCAAAGCAATGCCGGTTGCCGGCAGGACAAGCGGCAGACAAAGCAGCAAGGCCGCGAGACAGCCAGGGACATCAAGTATTGATGCATGGCAATTCGGAGCTGCCGTCCAGCGAACCCGCTTTCTTTTCCACCCACAACGTTGCCATGCAAGACAAGCCTGCAGCGACAAGCTTCGTGCCCTTCAACGTGCCGCTGCGCGATGGACGGCAAGTGCTTGTGCGGGAGATAACCGAAGACGACAAGGTCGGGCTGCTGGCGGCATTCAACAGGCTGTCGGCCGATGCGCGCTACGCCAGATTCATGGCTGCCATGCAGCAGCTGCCGGAAGCGATGCTCGAACATGCGACGCACCCCTCGGTCGAGCGCGAGTTTGCGCTGGTGGCGCTTGCCACGGAAGGCAAGGCGTCGTCCATCGTGGGTGGCGCGCGCTACGCTGCGGCACCGGGCAGCAATACCTGCGAGTTCGCGGTAACGGTCGCCGATGACTGGCACAGGCTTGGGCTGGCCAGCCGGCTGCTGGGCACCCTGATCGACATTGCCCGGAGCCGCGGCTATCGGAGCATGGAAGGCTATGTCTTGTCGTCGAATACCGGCATGCGGCGACTGGCCAGGCAATTTGGCTTTGCCGACGTGGCCTGTCCGGACGATGCCACGCTGCGCGTGGTGACGCTTGCGCTGTAAGTCCAAGCGCACGCATCCGGATCAAACCGTACTCAAACGTACGTGCTGCGCTCGCCAGCGTCAGAAGCTCAGCCCGATCGAGACCACGGCGATCTGGTCGTGCGCGGCGGGGTTGAACCAGTAGACCGCACCGGAGACATGCTTGCCCTTCACTTGCGCAAACACGCCGCGCTGCAAATTGCGGCCATTGTCAGGCACACGCGTGCGCTGGGCCGCCAGGCCCAGCCGCAGCCAGTCCCGAGGGCGCCAGGCTAGCTCGCTCCATGCATAGGCGTACCCGGACGGCTCGGCGTCCGGCACGTACTCGAACTCGATATAGGCATCGGCATAGCGGCCGGTCAGCGTGGCCTCGAACCCGCCCACGACGCTGTGCGTGCTGCCGGTGACCACACCCAGGATCGGCGTGAAATCCAGCCGCAAGGCGTCACCCCAGCCAAGGTTGTAGCCGACGAAGAACGAGTACGCATCCATGCCTTCGTAGTTGCTGCGCGCCTCCAGGTGCAAGGCGCCGCGCTTGGCGATGGCGATGCCCGTGACATAGGCTTCGCTGCCGCGCGGCAGATTGAGGTAAGCCGAGACTCCGCCGCTCCACGCCGGCGCCTCCGCGGTCGCGGGCGCGACGCTGTCTTCGGCGGCATGCAAGGGCAGCGGCGCGGTTGCCGCGGCCAGCACCAGCCAGCGTGCGGCCAGTCGTGTTGCGGGTCGTGTTGCGGGTGGTGCAGCCATACCCCCGGCCTCCATGGTCAGCCTCCAAGCGCGATGATGGCCACGGTCAGTGCAACGCCGACCAGCGTCATCGCCGCACCCGCTATCCATCCGCCGAAGCCGGCATAGCGCCCAAGCGCGATGCCGGCCCCGAACAGCATCAGGATGGTCAGCACGCGCGATACCAGCAGCGCCGTGGAGACGTCCGCAAACACGATAAACGGCAGGGCCACCGGGAAGGTGGCAAGCACGACCAGCAGGAAGATCCCGGCAGCTGCCAGCAGATCCTGTGTGCCCAACGCCGGGCGCGCGGGCAGATCGACGGTGCGGGCGATGCGGCCCCGCATCGCTTCCAGCTCGGCATCGTCGACCAGCGTGCGCAAGGCGGGCGAAAGCGCATCACGCAGGCGCGCGATGGCGTCGCCCGGGTCGCCGGCATTGCGAACCGCCTTGACCAGCGACAGCCTGCGCCCGCGCTCGGTCAGCGTGCGCACCAGGTACATCACGGCATCGGCCAGCCCCCAGGCCAGGTTGCAGCCCAGCGCAGTGAAGAACATCGTGCGTGGGGCATCCGCCGGCGCGCCGACGGCCGACACCGCGCCAACGAAGGTCAGGGCCATGAACAGGCCGAAGCACATCTCGCATACGCGGTCGACGGTATCGAGCAGGCGCGGCCGCACTTCGGCGGCGTGGGGGTCGAGGGAAGTAGTCAACACTGGCTTGCACCCGGCTGCAACTGCCCGCGGCGAAGGTCTGCGACGAAGCCCCCGCCCCCCGTGCCGGGTGCGACAGCATCGAGCCTGCGGCTCCCGGGCGGGCAGGCATCCCGGGGGCGCGACCTGACGGCGAAGGCGGCGCCGCCGGCACTCGCCAACTGCCGCCGCATCTACTGTAGGCAAAGATCCACACCGACGATAGCGGCGCATGGTGCGGAAATTACACCCGGAGGTATGGCGGCAGCCTGCGGTACCTTCGGCATCTGCGCCGCCATCAGCCCGAAGCGAGGTGCTGCAGGGAACGCTCACCAGTAACGGTGGCATGTAATGCAAAGCCGCTGGCATCCTTTGCATGGCGGAAACCGGTTCGCTGCACCATGCTTGCCGGATGGGAAATTGCAGAGTGTGTCCGCGTGCGTTTTCCGGTTTGCAACGATGGCGGACATCGGAGAGACATTCATGTCCGAAAGATTTCTGAATCCGGGCTGGCTGGGCACCTTCCGCGGCTACCTGCCCGGCATGGTCATCAGCGCGGTGGTAACCGTGGCAGCCATGTCGCTCGCCGCGCATTACCAGGCGCCGGTAATGCTGTTCGCCCTGCTGTTAGGCATGGCGCTGAACTTCCTGTCCCGGGAATCCTCCGGCGCCGCAGGCATCGACTTCAGCGCCAAGCAGGTGCTTCGGCTGGGCGTGGCCTTGCTGGGGTTGCGCATCACGGCGTCGCAGGTGGCGGCACTGGGTTGGCACTCGGTTGCCATGGTCATACTGGCGGTGGCGCTGACCATACTGTGCGGCATCGTGCTGGCCCGGTTGATGGGATTCCAGACCTTCTTCGGCTTGCTCACCGGCGGCGCCGTGGCAATCTGCGGGGCTTCCGCGGCGTTGGCCCTGTCGGCGGCCATGCCCCAGCATCCGCTAAAGGAGCGCGCGACGCTGTTCACGGTGATCTCCGTCAGCGCGCTGTCGACGATGGCGATGGTGGTGTATCCGATGATCGCGCAACTGCTGGCCTTGCCTTCCCTGCAGGCCGGAGCCTTTATCGGCGGGACCATCCATGACGTGGCCCAGGTGGTTGGGGCCGGTTACAGCATCTCGCACGAAGCCGGCGATGCGGCCACGCTGGTCAAGCTGATGCGGGTGGCCATGCTGCTGCCGGTGATCGCGCTGGCCGCGTGGTTGTCGCAGCGGCATCAGCGGGCGCAGGGAGAAGCCGGAAAGGGGCCGCGTCCGCCGCTGCTGCCGTGGTTTGCCGTGGCGTTTGCGGTACTGGTGGCGATCAACAGCACCGGCTGGCTGCCTGCGGGACTGGTTAAGGCGGGGCAGTTCGCGTCGCAGTGGTGCCTGGTCATGGCCATGGTCGCAATCGGCATGAAGACTCACCTCAAGGACATTCTGTCCGTAGGGTGGAAGCCCGTGGCGCTGATGGTCCTGGAAACGCTGTTCCTGGCCATGCTGTTCTACGGCATGCTGGTGTTGGCGCGGTCCTAGTTTGTCCGGCGGCTCGGCAGGCTTTTGCTCCCGCGGTCAACGGCAATGGTCGCGCGAACGTGCGGATTCGTGCCCATGAACGCCGTCTCTCGCGCACATGATTTCGCTACATACCGATGCCAGCTTCGGCCGGGAACTGCTATCAAGAGTCCTTTGCCGTTGCCGCACGCCGTAGCCGCCTGCCCGATGAAGCGCTCCACCACCATCCCGACTCCGCCGCCCGATGCCGCCCACGCGCTTGCGCCGGTCGACGCGCAGGCGAACTCCGGTTGCGAGGACCGCAATTTCGTCACGGCGCTGGCGCGCGGCATGGAACTGCTGCGGGCCTTCGGGCCGCAGGACGATTACCTCGGCAATGCCGAATTGTCGCGCCGCACCGGCATCCCGCGGCCGACCGTGTCGCGGCTGACTTACACGCTCGCCACGCTCGGCTACCTGACCTATATCGAGGGCACGGAGAAATACCGGCTGGGGCAGGGCGCGATGGTGCTCGGCCATCGCTACATCGCGGGCGCGGGCATCCGCGAGATCGCGCAGCCGCTGATGCAGTCGCTGTCCTTTGCCACCGACTGCACCGTGGCGCTGGCGATGCCGGACCGGCACGCCATGGTCTACCTGGAAAGCTGCCAGCCGCGCGGCGCGCTGGTGATCCGGCTGGCGCCGGGTGCGCGCCTGCCGATGGCCACCTCGGCGATCGGGCGCGCCTGGCTGGCAGGGCTCGACCCCGGCCAGCGCGAAGCGGCACTGGCCGAGCTGGCGCGCCACTACGGCGCGCGCTGGGCTGCCATGCGCAGCGGCATCGAGCGCGCGCTGCACGACTACGCCCGCCGCGGCTTCTGCGTGGCGCACGCGGAATGGGACCGCACCGTCAGCGGCGCCGCGGCGCCGCTGCGGCTCGCGGGCAGCAGCGAAGTGCTGGCGATGAATATCGGCGGCTCCGCGGCGCGGCTGTCGCCGGAGATCCTGGAAGGCAATCTCGGCCCGCGCATCCGCGACCTGGCCGAGACGTTGCAGGCGCGCCTGTGGCAGCCCGGCGGCGCGCGCGCTTCGATGCGCCTGCCAGCGGATGGGCCCGAGGCGGGCGCATGTCCCGCCGGCCAGCGAGCCGCCAACGAATGACGCGGTGGCAGACCATATCAACAAGGATCGATGAGGAGATAGCGCATGGACATACGTAACAAGACCGTAGTGGTGACCGGCGCGGCCACCGGCATTGGCCGCGCGCTGGCGCTGGCGTTTGCCCAGGCCGGTGCACGTGGCGTGGCCGTGGCCGACCTGAACGAGGCCGGCGCCGCCAAGGTCGCCGGCGAAGTCCAGCAGGCAGTGCCGTCGTGCCAGGTGTTCGCGCAAGCGGTGGACGTTGCCGATGCCGCCGCGGTGCAGGCACTGGCCGACGAGGCCACGCGCCGCTTCGGACAGGTCGATGTGTTCTGCTCCAACGCCGGCATCATCCTGCGCAAGGGCCTCGACGCGGGTGCCGACGAATGGCAGCGCATCTGGGAAATCAACGTGATGGCGCATATCCACGCGGCGCGCGCGGTGCTGCCGCAGATGCTCGAGCGCGGCGACGGCTATTTCGTCAATACGGTATCGGCGGCAGGGCTGCTGTCGCAGATCGGCTCAGCCCCCTACGCGGTGACCAAGCACGCGGCGATCGGGTTTGCCGAATGGCTGTCGATCACCTATGGCGACCGCGGCATCAAGGTCAGCTGCATCTGCCCGCAGGGCGTGCAGACCAATATGCTGTTCGGCGAGAACGGTGAGCGCAAGGGCTTCCTGCAGGAGGGCTCGGTTACCGCCGAGCACGTGGCCGCGGCGACCCTGGAAGGCGTGGCCCACGAGCGCTTCCTGATCCTGCCGCACCCGGAAGTGCTGGAGTACTACCGCCGCAAGGGCCAGGACTACGACCGCTGGCTGCGCGGCATGCGGCGCCTGCATGACAAGGTGATGCAGGAGTTCGGCGGCATCGCGGTGTAAGCGCGCGGGCCCGGCGGCCCGCTTCAGGCGTCCGGCTCCGCCGCCGCCTGCGCATTGCCTTCGCCGCTGGGATCGCGCAGCCGGCTCAGGCTGATGAGGGCGCCGACGGTTGCGACCGCCGCCGCCACATACAGCGCGATGCGCGCGGCGCCGTCCGGCGCCAGGCTGAACAGCAGTGCCACCAGCGCCGTGCCGGTGGTCTGGCCCAGCAGCCGCGTGGTCGCCTGCGCGCCGCTGGCGCCGCCGCTGCGGGCCGGCGGCGTGGCGCCGATCATGGCGCGGTTGTTAGGTGACTGGAAGAAGCCGAAGCCCATACCGCACAGCGCCATGCGCCACGCTATGTCGAGGCTGCTTGCATCCGCTCCCAGCGTTGCCAGCCCTACCAGCCCGCCGGCCAGCATGGCCAGCCCGAGGCCGGCGAGGATGCTGGCCGGGTAGCGGTCCGACAGCCGCCCCGACAGCGCCGCCATCACCGCCACCATCGTCGGCCACGGCGTGATCAGCAGCCCGGTCTCCTGCAGCGAGCGGCCAAGCTGGTATTCGAGGTAGAAGGGCAGCGCCACGAAGGACAGCATCTGCGTCATGAACGAGCAGAACGAGGTGCCCACCGCCAGCGCGAAGGCCCGGCTGGCAAACAGGTCCACCGGCACCAGCGGCGCGGCGCGGCCGCGCTGGCGCCGCACCAGCAGCCATCCCAGCACGATCGCCGCGGCAAGCCCCGCGACGCCGGCCGCGCGCCAGGCTGCATGGCCGAGCCCGTCCACGCCCAGGATAAACAGCCCGAACACCAGTGCCGACAGCAGCGCGCTGGGATAGTCGAACTCGCGCGGCTGCGGCGGCGTTGCCGGCAGCGCGCGCCGGCTCAGCACCAGCGCCAGGATGGCCACCGGCACGTTCACCGCGAACAGCCACTGCCAGCTGGCTACCGCCAGGATGATCGCCCCCAGCGAAGGCGCCACCGCAATGGTCACGCCCACCACCAGCGCGTTCAGCCCGATGCCGCGGCCCAGCTTCGTGGGCGGGTAGATAAAGCGCACCAGCGCGGTATTGACGCTCATGATGCCGGCGCCGCCGATGCCCTGCAGCACGCGCGCCGCCACCAGCATCGGCAGGTTGACCGAGAGCGCGCACAGCAGCGAGCCGACCAGGAAGGTTGCGAGCCCGGCACGGTACACACGCTTGTAGCCGAGGATGTCGCCCAGCGACGACAGCGGCAGCAGGCACACGGTCACCGTGAGCTGGTACGCGTTGACGACCCAGATGGTGCTCGACGGCTCCGCGTGCAGTTCGCGCGAGATGGAGGGCAGGGCGATGTTAGCGATCGAGCCATCGAGCACGGCCATGATCAGGCCAAAGAAAACGGTGAGGATCGCCCAGGTGCGTTGCGGCTGGGGGAGGCCTTGTTCTGGCTGCATCGGGAAAGACATTGGAGACAATGCCGGGCCGCGGAAAAACCGCATGAAGACCCGGATGGCTGGCCGCTGGCGCGGCCTCGCCCATTATCGTCCGGCGTCGCGGTCCTCGCAAATCCGCGAATTGTGGTAGGCGTCCCGCGCGCAACGCTCAGGCTGCCACGGCGGTGTCCTGCATATAGCCGCGCAGCCTTTCGCGCAGCGCCGCCGCCGCCGCGGCGATCGCGGGTGTCCAGCCTCCGGCCGCGGCGCACAGCGCTTCCAGTGCCCGGCACTCGCGCACGATCGAGTTACGCCGCACGATCATGAAGGCGCCGGCCACGGAGTGCGTCCAGCAACGCAGCGCAGGCAGCTCGCACTGCGCGATGATGCGTTCCAGCTCGGGCAGGTCCTGCCGCAGCTGGGAGCGCAGCATGGCTTCATAGCGCTCGCGGTCGGCGGCGGCGGGATCCGTGCCGGCGCCGGCGGGTGGGGCGGCTTGTGCCCGGCCGCGACCGGGCAGGTTGCGCAGGCATGCCTGCAGGTCCTGCAGCGACGCCGGCTTGGACACATAGCCGGCGAACCCGCGCTGGCGCCAGTCGGCCAACCACTCGCTGCGCGCGAACGCGCTGAACGCCAGCACCGGCACGCCGGCATGCCGGGCGCGTACCGCTTCGAGCAGTTTATAGCCATCCATGCCGGGCATCCGGATGTCGGTCAGCACGGCGTCGACCGGCGTGGTCTCCAGCACGGCCAGCGCCTGCCTGCCGTGGCTTACGACGATCGGCTGGCAGCCGAGCGCCTGCAGCTGTTCGGCGATCAGGGCCTGGTTCAGCGCATTGTCTTCTGCCACCAGGATGGTCGGCACGGTTGCGGCCGCGTCAGCGGAAGGCGTTGCTGCCCCGGCCGCGTTGCCGCCTTCGCCGGCATGCAATGCCACGCCCGCGGCAGCGTTCTCGCAAGCCTCGGCTACGCACGCCAGCAGCGCGCGGTGGCTGAACGCGGTGACTTCCAGGATGCCGGGCGCCCGCTGTTGCGGCCGATGGGGGCCGTCCGGCGTGACCCACGCCACGGTGGCGGGCACCGTTTCGCGCAGCGCGTCCAGTGATGCCAGCGTGAATTCGTCGCTGGCCACGATGGCCCGGACCGGCGTGAAGGCCTGATATTCCCGGGCTGCCTCGACCGACGCCAGCACGCTGGTGTGCCAGCCGGCAGACTGCAGCCACGCGTCCAGGCTTGCGGCGGTGCGCGCGTCCTGGCACAGCACCATGACGTGGCCGCGCCCGTGTCCGGGCCCGTTCCCGCGCCCGTTTCCGCGCCCGTTTCCGCGCCCGTTTCCGCGCCGCGCTGCAGCCCCGGCCGCCGCCGGTACCGCCTGCACGCCGCGGGCCGGGATGGTCACCGTGAAGGCGCTGCCCACGTCAGGCACGCTGGCCACCGCGATGCTGCCGCCCATCAGTTCGCACAGGCGCGCGCAGATCGACAGCCCGAGGCCGGTGCCGCCGTAGCGGCTGGCACCGGCGCCATCGCCCTGCACGAACGGCTGGAATGCCCGCTCCATCAGCGCGGGCGGCATGCCGATGCCCGAATCGCTGACGCGGCAGACCAATTGCGGCACGCCGTGTTCATTCGCCACCAGCTCGCCGCTGAGGGCGATGCGGCCGCTGGTGGTGAACTTGAAGGCGTTGCTGAGGAGGTTGTTGATCACCTGCACCAGGCGTGTACGGTCGCCGGTGATGTCCACGTCGAGCGACGGCGACAGGTGCAGGCTCAAGTGCAGCGGGCGCCCGGCCGTCATCGGCGCATAGGCCAGCGCCACGCTCTCCAGCGCGTCGACGGGGCGGAACGGTTCCTCGACCAGTTCGAGCTTGCCGGCATCGATCTTGGAAAAATCCAGCACGTCGTTGACGATGCGCCGCAGCGCTTCGGCCGCCGTGTCGAGGACCTTCAGCCTGGGCGCATGCGGCTCCAGCCCGGGGCTGCGCGCAAGCAGTTCCAGGTTGCCCAGCAGCGCATTGAGCGGCGTGCGGATCTCGTGGCTCATGGCGGCGAAGAAGGTCGAGCGCGCGCGCATCATCGACTCGGTTGCCTGCTGCGCCGAGCGCAACTGGTCCTGCAGCGCCTGTTGCGCGGTGCAGTCGTGCACTGCGCAGAACAGCACGTCGTCGTCGCGGTAGCGTGCAGGCGCATAGGTGACCTGCAGGAAGCGCCCGGCATCGGCGGACGGTGCCATCGCTGGCATTGCGACCGTGAAGCTGGCGATCGCGTCCGGCCTCTTGCCGCCATCGCGCGGCTGCCTGCCGAAGGCCTCCACCAGCGGCTGCGGCATGGGCCCGCACGGTTGCCGCTGCAGCAAGGTATCGGCCTGCTGGTTTGACATCAGCACGGCGTAGTCGCGCCGCCGCACGATGCACAGGCCAACCGGCGTGGCACTGACGAGAATGTGGTTCATCAGCTCGCTTTCCAGCGCGCGCGACGCATCGGCATGCATGCGCCGCAGCAGGTTCCGGCTCCAGTAGCGCGCGGTGAGGACAATGCCGCCCACCAGCACCAGGATGGCGGCGACAATGCCGGCCAGCTCGGGGGCCAATGCGTCCGCCAGCAACCGGTACGGCAGGAAATAGACCAGCCGGCCAAGGCCGGCCTGCAGCGGTTGCACCAGCAGCACGCCCGAGCCGGTGTATTGCAGCGAATCCTGTGGCCGGTCGCGAGCGCGCCCGGTCAGGCTGTGCAAGGTCTCCGCGGGGATCATGCCGTCGCGCGGCGAGATGTCGATAATGTCGTCGGATTCGTTGAGCAGCACCAGCAGCGCCGGGTCGGATGGCCGTTGCAGTGCCGCGAGAAATCCCTGGGCCGGGATGCAGGCAGCGACCAGCGTGGTGGGGATATCGCCCGCGTAGGCGGCGCTGGCCAGCGCCATGATCGCGCTGTCGTCGACCGGATGCCGCAGCGGCCCCAGCCACACCTGCCGGTCGGGGGCCGGGACGGCATGGCCAGTGCGGTCCAGCAAGGCTTCGTTCAGGCGCGTGCGCAGCAGCGGGATCAGGGTGGGGTCGAGCGCCATCGGTGCGCGCGCCCCGGATTCCGGCTGGCGGATGACGACGGCACTGTCCTCGTCCAGCGACACTGCGAAGGCGTCGTGGTCGAGGTTGAACGCCTGCTGTGTGGCCATGGTCGCCATGGCCAGCTGGCGCTGGCGGGCGAACTCCGAAGGCAGCCTGGCTCCCCAGGCCTGGCGCGTGGCCTCGGCAGCGAGCAGGTGGTAGTCCTTGTGCACCGCCTCGACATGGACGCTGGCCGCGCCGGTGCGCAGAAACGACTCGAACGCGGGATCGCGGACCGGATCCGGGGCTGGCGTATCGCGCTGGTAGCGCAGCGTCAGCACGCTGCGGCGCAGGAACGAGGACTCGTTCTGCAGCAGCTGCGTCAGCGACGCGACGTATTGCGCCGCGTGGCCGCGCCGGTAGTCGAGGTGCCTGGCGGCAGCCAGCCCGGCCAGCAGCAGGCCCGAGAACACCACCATGGCGACCAGTACGGCGATGGTGGCCGCATAGCGCTGCTGCTGCCGGCGGGATTGCTCGGCCAGGGCGTCAAAGGCGCTGGCCAGCGATTCGCGCGTGCGTTCCAGGGATGGCTGCATCGGCGCGGGTCTACGTTGCCAGGGGTTCAGATAAGGCCGTTTTCATACGCGTAGCGGATCAGGCCGGTGTTGGTCTGCACCCCGAGCTTGCGCATGGCAACAGTCTTCTGGCTGGAAATGGTGCTGACCGAGCGCCCGAGCTTGCCGGCGATGTCCGCGAGCTGGATCCCCTGCGCATAAAGCCTGACCACCTCCAGTTCGCGCAGCGTCAGTTCGGTCGCCGGCGCCGCGGCGAGCGCGGCGCTGTCAAGGATGGCCTGCGCCGCAGGCGAGTGGTAGCGACCATCGCAGGCGACAACCTGGAGGCAGGCCCGCACCACTTCATCGATCGGGTCTTCCTTGCTGACGTAGGCGCGCGCGCCCAGCTTCATGGCGCGGCGGATGATGGCGGCATTGGCCTGGGCACTGACCACTACGATGCGGGTCAGCGGATGGCGGCGCGCGAGCCGGTTCAGCAGGTTGAAGCCGTCCGACGAGGCATCGCCCCGGCCCATGCAGAAGTCGGTGATGGCAATGTCGGCGGGCTCGCGGTCGAGCGCGGCCAGCAGTTCCGTGCCGTTGCCGCAGTTGCTGGTGACCTGGAAGTTGGGCGTGCGCTGCAGGCAGTCCCGCAGCGCGACCATGACCAGCGGATGGTCGTCCGCCAGGGCGACACGGATGATTCGGTCGTACATCGTTTTCTAGTCCTCCGGGTTCTTGGCGCTTGCCTGGCCGGGGCCCCTGCAGGCGCCGCGGCGTCACCCAAAATCCGCATTCTGGCTATGTTCCCGGCGCCCCTGAATCGCAATTCGGCTAGTTCGCGGTCACTGCGGTCGTACGGACGGGCAGGTGGAATACAAGGGTACGGCCTGAACCCCACATGCATTGACGGCGAACTGCGCGAAGGCTGCGCGATTTTTCCGCGGATCGCGCGCAATGGCATTTGCGGGACATCAACGCATGGCGCAGCAGTGTCCTTACCGAGGAAGTGGATTGCCGGCGACATATGCCGGCGCGCCGGCAGCAGCAGCCATCGAACTTTCACGTTGGCCCGCGCACGCTGTCCTAGAATGAACCTGACACGCGCCCGCGGCCATCATGCCGCGCAGGCCCGGCTCGCGCCGGGTGGCGCTTGCGGCGCGTGCCGCGTGGGGGAATTTGCCATGCCCGTCTATCAATACCGCTGCGAGAAGTGCGGTCATGTGTTCGAGAAAACCGAGCATCTCGCGGAACATGTCTCTGCCCATCCGAATTGCCCGAAATGCGGCAGCCAGTCCGTCCAGCACGCGCCGGCCCCGTTCGTGGCAGTGACCCAGCGCAAGAGCTGAGCCGTAACAGCAACGTCCCAGGAGATTTGCGCTCCGCCGCGAGGCCGCAGCGGGGCGCTGGCGTGCATGCCGCCGGACAAAGCCGGCGGGATGCCGAGTGGTTTTTTATGCGTGGCGCATGCACCGCCACGCGCGTTCGCGCTGCGCGCAAGCGGCGATCTCAACCTTGACGGAGGATGCCATGGCCACGAGACCGTTTTCCCAGTTTCCCGCCGACGAGCAGCAACAGGTAACGCAGGTTTGCATGCATGTCGGGATTGCAACCGAGGCGTTCCAGATCACGGACGAGGGCGGCGGCGAGGGACGCCGCGTCAGCGTGAAGCGGCTGGGCACGGACGCGGTCAGCGTCTATGAGGCCGGGCCGGGTTCGGCCTGGGTCGAGGAATTCGAGAGCGATCTCGAATGCGGCCTGTTCGGGCGCGTGGCGGCGTAGCGCGGGAGCGCCGGGAGAAGAGCGCCGAGGGGCGCAAGACACCGCTGGCAGCGCGGCTCAGTGCCGGCCGCGCTCGCCCAGGCGCGACACTACCGAGGCGCCGGCAATCAGTTCCTTGAGCAGTGCCAGCGAGGCCGCGCCGCTGGTCCGGAACGGATCGAGTTCGGCGTGTGCCGAGAACTTCAGCAGCGTCGCGGTGTTGATGCGCGCCGCGTTGACCTGCCCCATGGCCCAGCCGGCAAAGTCGCGCGTGCAGGTCTCCTCGAAATGCAGCAGCGTCACGTCCTGGTGGCGCGGATCGCGCGTGATCGACTGGAACAGCTGCGAGACCTCCTGCCGGTCGCCTTCGAGCGCCTGCAGGAAGATGCCGTTGCCGTGGCACAGCACGCCGGTGATGCCGTGGCGCGGGTTGCGTTCCAGGCTGGTGGCCAGGATCGCATCGAGCAGGGCCGTGTCGATGGCCTGGCGGGCACGGCTGGCATAGATCAGGCGGACTAGCATGGTCGTGGCGGTTCCGTAATGGGGAAGGGGCGGAGGCTGGTGCGGAGACGGGGCACCTAGCCGCGGTTGTTGTTCAGCAGCGTGAGGAATTCGCGCCGCAGGCTGTCGTCCTTCAGGAAGGAGCCGCGCATCACGCTGTTGGTCATCTTGGCGTCGGTGTCGCGCACGCCGCGCCAGTGCATGCAGAAGTGCTCGGCCTCCATCACGATGGCAAGGCCGTCGGGATTCATCTTTTCCTGCAGCAGGTCGGCCACCTGCGCCACGGCTTCTTCCTGGATCTGCGGCCGGCACATGATCCACTCCGCCAGCCGCGCGTACTTGGACAGGCCGATCAGGTTGGAATGCTGGTTGGGCATGACCCCGATCCACAGCTTGCCGAGGATCGGGCACAAGTGGTGCGAGCAGGCACTGCGCACGCGCAGCGGGCCCACGATCATCAGCTCGTTGAGCTGGCCGACGTTGGGAAACTCGGTCACTGCCGGGGGCTTCGCGTAGCGGCCGGCGAAGATTTCCTTCAGGTACATCTTGGCCACGCGCCGCGCGGTTTCCTGCGTGTTGTGGTCGTTGTCGACGTCGATTACCAGTGCGCGCAGCACGCCTTCGATGCGGGACTGGACCTCGGCCTGCAGCTGCTCCAGCTCGCCCGGCTCGATATAGCGGGCGATATTGTCGTTGGCGTGGTAGCGTTCCTGCGCCGCCAGCAGGCGCGCGCGGATCCGCTCCGAGACGGAGGAGGCCGGGTCGCCGGCCGCCGCGTCGGCCGGGTGGAGATCATGCGCGCGGCGTGCCGCGTCCTTGCTGTTCATGGGTAGCGTGGTGGTTGCGGATGGATTCCGGAGTGGTCCCGGAGTGTTCCGGCATGGGCGCCGGCGGGTGTGCCGGATTCACTATATGGCAGATGCGGTGGCCCGACAACCTACGCTGCCGCGCGTCCCGAGGACCGTTGCCCACTGCCGGACGCGCCGCATAGCGCACACTCCCGCGTGCCTCCGTGAATAGTTCGTGACAACGCTCAACGTCGTCCCGCGCGACGCCGACAAACGCACATAATGTCCGCAAACATGGGCCGCCCGCCACCTCGATGGCGGGCGTACCGCAAGTTGCGGCCTTACTTTTTGTCGGGAACAACGTGACCTTGCCGATCGCCTTTCCGTGCAGCAGCCTGATGCTGATCCATGTCGTGACGGTACCGCTGCCGGCAACGCCGGTGGAAACGGGTGTGGCGGAGCATCACGCCAGCGCGGCCCGTGCGGGCAAGCCCGGCTTGCGGCGGCCGATCGCCGTGGGCGCACGCGTGCCGACCGGCGGGCGTACCACCACCGGCTGAGGCGCGCGGCAGCGTGCCGGACCCGTTCAGGCGCCCCGCAACACCTACCAGAGCAGCAGCGCCAGCGCCGGGACCATCGCGGCCGGCATGACGATCGCGCCCAGGCGCAGGAACTGGCCGGCGCTGACCATATGCCCCTCGCGGCGCAGCGCGGTGAGCCACAGCAGCGTGGCCAGCGAGCCGGTCACCGACAGGTTCGGGCCCAGGTCGATGCCGATCAGCACCGCGCCGGTGACCGCGTGCGACGCATCGCCCGCGGACAGCGCCGACGCCGCGATCAGCCCCGCCGGCAGGTTGTTGGCGATATTGCCCGCCAGCGTCACCAGCCCGCCCACCGCCAGCAGCGCCAGCGCACCGCCATCGCGCGAGGCGGCCGCGACCGCATCGGCCAGGTAGCCGATCACCGACGTCTGTTCCAGCGCGGCCACCAGCACGAACAGGCCGGCCACCATCGGCAGCACGCTCCACGAGACTTCGCCCAGCGCCGGCAGCAGCAGGTCGCGCCGGGTGGCGCAGACCAGCAGCAGCGTGGCCACGCCCGCGGCGCAGGTGGGCCAGCCCAGCTCACTGCCGCGCAGCGACGCCACCAGCAGCGTGATGCCGGTCAGCACGATGCCCAGCGCGGTCAGCCAGGCCTGCAGCGACAGCGGCGGCACCGGGACGTCGCTGCCGATCGGCTCGGCCAACGCATGGCGCTGGGTCCACCACAGCGCGGCCAGCGTCGCCAGTATCGCGGCCAGCGACGGCAGCGCGAAGCTCGCCAGCCATCCCGCCAGCGGCGGCATGCGCTCGCCGAAGATCACCAGGTTGGCAGGATTCGAGATCGGCAGCACGAAGCTGGCCGCGTTGGCGATGAACGCGCACGCGTACAGGTAGGGCAGCGGATGGCGCACGCGCGCCGCACGCGTGGCGGCCAGCACCGCGGGCGTGAGCACCACCGCGGTGGCATCGTTCGACATGAATGCCGTAACCAGCGTGCCGAAGCCATACACCAGCAGGAACAGCCGCAGCGCCGAGCCGCGCGCCTGGCGCACCGCCAGCGCGGCGACGTGGTCGAACAGGCCGGTCTTGCGGGCCAGTTCGGAGATCAGCATCATGCCGGCCAGGAACAGGTAGACGTCGTAGCCACGCATGACCGCGGCGAATGCGTCGGGCAGCGCCAGCAGTCCGGTGGCGCACAGCAGCAGGGCGCCGGCGGCGGCCCAGAATGCCTCGGGCAGGCGGAAGGGGCGGAACAGGACGCCGGCGGTGGTCAGCGCGGCGACCGACCAGATCAGCAGCGGGCTGTGGCTGGACATCGGGATGGGCTCGAAGTGGGGTGAGGCGGCGGGAAAGCGAGGAGTCTACAGGCCGTCCCGGCTGATGGAAACGCCGGGCGCGGCCACGGCGGCGGGCGCCGGCATGGCGGTGGCGGGAAGCTGCGTGCCCGCGGCCGGCGGCGCCGGGGATGTGGCGGGGCTGGCCGGGGTGGCCGGGGTGGCCGGGCTGGCGGCGTTGCTTGCCACCGGCGCCACGACCGGATCGGCTGCCGGCGTCACCGGCGCATCCGCCGGCGGCAGCGGGAAGCCGAGCGAGGCGATGCCACGGCTGCCGTCCGCATATTCCGCATACACCCAGTCGTTGTTCGCGCGCACCAGGCCGGCCGGGGCATCCGGCTGCGCCTCGGGGACGCCGGCCAGCCGCCCTTCCATGTACGCTGCCCACACCGGCAGCGCCGTGGTGGCGCCGAACTCATGCTCGCCCAGGCTGCGGTTGTCGTCGTAGCCCATCCACGCCACCGTGACCACGCCGCCGGCGTAGCCGGCGAACCAGCCGTCCATGGCTTCGTTGGTGGTGCCGGTCTTGCCGGCCACGTCGTCGCGGCGCAGGTAGCGGCGCACGCCCGCGCCGGTGCCTTCGTCGACCACGCTGCGCAGCAGGCTGTCCATTACGAAGGCATTGCGCGCGCTGATCACGCGCGTCGGCGCCGCGGCGCCATTGGCGCTGGTGTGGCTTGCTTCAAACAGCACGTTGCCCTCGCTGTCGGTGATGCGCTCGATCAGGTAGGGCTCCACGCGATGGCCGCCGTTGGCGAACACGCCGTAGGCCGCGGCCAGGCGCAGCGGCGAGGTGGTGCCGGTGCCCAGCGCCAGCGGCAGGTAGCGCGGCAGCCGCCTGGGCGAGAAGCCGAAGCGGCTGGCGAACTCCACCGCATAGGGGATGCCGATCGCCTGCAGCGTGCGGATTGCCGGCAGGTTGCGCGATTCGGCCAGCGCCTGGCGCACGGTGACGGGGCCGACAAAGCGGCCGTCGTCGTTGGTCGGCTGCCAGCGCGACGAATTGGCCAGCGGCGTATCGTTGATGACCGTGCCCGGCGACACGCCGCGTTCCAGCGCGGCGGCATAAACGAAGGGCTTGAAGGTCGAGCCCGGCTGCCGCAGCGCCTGCGTGGCGTGGTTGAAGCGGCTGGTCCCGAAGTCCGCGCCACCCACCATCGCCTCGATCGCGCCGGTACTGGCGTCGAGCGACACCAGCGCCGCCTGCGGCCCCTGCGCCAGCTCAGGCACGGCCTTGCGGTGGCGGCGCGCATAGCGCTGCAGTCCGCCGCTCACGGCATCGTGGGCCAGCGTCTGCCGCACCGACGACACCGTGGTGTAGACGTTCAGTCCGCGCGTGTAGGCCTCGTCGCCAAAGCGCTCGCGCGCCAGCTGGCGCGCCAGTTCGGCCACGTATTCGGCATGGCCGGCGAAGCTGCCCGGCGTTTCGCCGGAGATGGCCAGGCGCTCGGCGCGGGCCGCGCGGTAGTCGTCCTGGCTGATCATGCCCAGCGCCAGCATGCGGCCCAGCACGTATTCCTGGCGGCGCTTGGCGCGCGGCAGGTTGGCCACCGGGTTCATGGTCGACGGCGCCTTGGGCAGCCCCGCCAGCATCGCGCTCTCGGCCAGCGACAGCGCCGCCAGCGGCTTGCCGAAATACGCATGCGCCGCGCTGCCGAAGCCATAGGCATGCTCGCCCAGGTAGACCTGGTTCATGTACAGCTCGAGGATGCGGTCCTTGGGCAGCGACTGGTCGATGCGCCATGCCAGCAGCATTTCATACCACTTGCGCGCCAGCGTCTTCTCGCGCGACAGGTAGAAATTGCGCGCGACCTGCATGGTGATGGTCGACGCGCCCTGTGCGTAGCCCTGGCCGAGGTTGGCCAGCGCGGCGCGGAACAGCCCGGGGATGTCGACGCCCTCGTGCTGGTAGAACTGGTCGTCCTCGGCCGCCAGCAGGGCCTGGACCATGCGCGGGGGAATCTGCTCGAAGGGGATGAATTCGCGGTGCTCGCTGCCGAATTCGCCGATCTGCACGTTGTCGCTGGTGTAGATCCGCAGCGGGACATCGGGGCGATAGTCGCGCAGGGCGTCGACCGGTGGAAGCTGCCGCAGGCTCAGCACCGCGGCAAAGCCGGCGAGCAGGCTGGCGGCCGCAGCCAGCGCCAGTATGGCGCCGCCTGCCTTGACTGCGATTTTTTTCATGCGCGCATTCTACCTGCTCCGCTACCTGCTCCGGGTCGCCGAACCGGCGGGGCGGTCATCGGGTGGCTGCCAGCGGCAGCGGGCTGCCGTCGTCGTCCCGCTCGGCGGGCGGGGCGATGGCGTCCGGCATGGCGTCGGGCACGGCATGGAGCGCCGGCGCGGTAGCGGCGGCGTTGTCCGGTTCCGGCTGCGCCGGCGCGGCT
The DNA here is from genome assembly GCF_051015765.1 of Cupriavidus sp. a3. Classification (NCBI taxonomy): domain Bacteria; kingdom Pseudomonadati; phylum Pseudomonadota; class Betaproteobacteria; order Burkholderiales; family Burkholderiaceae; genus Cupriavidus; species Cupriavidus sp. a3. The sequence continues at coordinate 537,027 of NZ_CP170644.1, forward strand.
TCGGCCATGCGCAGCCGGGCCTCGCTGTGCTGGCGCGCGAACTCGAACAGCGACAGCCAGGTCTGCTGCTGTTCGATGATGGTGAAGTGGTCCGTGCCGGGCATGGTCTGCAGCGCGACCGGCCCGGGCCATGCTGCCATCAGCCGCTCCGAGCAGGCATGCGGCACGACCTCGTCCGACTCCGCCAGCAGCACCTTGGTGCTCTGCACGACCTTTTTGCAGTGCAAGATCGAATCGAAATGGTGGCGCATCAGCTGCCGCAGCGGCACCAGCGGGAAGCGCTTGCGCACCAGTTCCAGCATTGAGTCGTAGGGCGTGATCAGCTGCAGGCTCTCGAATTCCTGCAGGTCGGCCAGCTGGATCGCGACGCCGGTGCCGAGGCTGCGCCCGACCACGTGCACGCGGGTGTCGGGAAACACGCGCCGGACATGCAGCAGGAACTGGCTGGCATCGGCGACGGCCCCTGCCTCGGACGGACGGCCGTCGGAATGGCCCAGCCCGCGGTAGTCATAGGTGGCGAAGGCCATGCCTGCCGGCAGCCAGCGTGCGAATTGCAGCGTTTTCAGCACATCCTCGCCACGTCCGGGCAGATAGAACAGCAGGTCGCCCACGCTGTCGCCGGGCGCCTGGTAGATGTAGCCACGCACCACCCCGCCGGGAATCCTGTGCGAATACCCGATGATGCCGTCCGGCAGGTCGCGCGGCGGACGCCGGCGCGCGTCGAACAGCAGGCGGTCCTGGTTCAGCGTCAGGTAGGTCCAGTAGCAGGCGAAGCCGCTGGCAGTCATCAGCGCGGCGGCCAGCGCGTGGCGGGTCTTGAATCGCATGGCAAGTCTTCAGGTGCGCGGCGGGCGTGGCGCCGGGGGGCGCCGGCCATGCCGCCCAAGCTGCGCAGCCTACCTCATTTTTGACAGGCGCGGCCGCGCGGCGCAAGCCGGGCCGCGCAGTTCTTGTACGATATGCCTCATACACGCACACGCGCGCCCACCCCCACCGGCATCCCGGCCGACGGCGCGCCCAGGGAGCAAACCACATGAGCGAGCAGAAAGACGAGCAGTTCCGCGCCGAAGAGGCGCAGGCCATGGAGCGCGTGGTCGCGGCCACGCGCCAGGTACAGGTGGCATTCACCGCGCTGCAGGGTCACTATCCGCCGCAAGGCAGCGGCAAGCCATCCAAGCTCGCGCTGCAGACCTTCGATGCGGCGCTGCAGGCGCTGGAAGACGCCCAGGCGGCGTTCGACGAGATCCTGAACGACCTGCTCGACGAAAAACGCTGACCCGGCGCCCTGGGCGGCGCGGATCCCGTACACGGCCAGTCCGCTGTGATAAGGTTGCCGGACAACAGCCGCCCGGCCTACCGCAGCGTCCGCCTGCGCGGCCTGCACGATGTGTGCAAGGGGACGGCAAGGCAGCGGCCGCCACGCGAGCCGCCAGCCGCCACTGGAGACCCGCCGTCATGCACCGTGCCGCCCATCCCGCTGCAGATCCCGCCGCAGACCTAGCGCTTTCCGGCGTCCAGCGCCACGGCGCCGAAGCAGGCGCAAATCCGGATGACACCGATCGCGCCGCGCTGATCGCGCGCGCGCATGCGCGCTCGGCCGGCTTCGGGCTCGATGCCGGCCACGCGCCGGGCTACGAGGCCCTTGCCGCACGCGCCCTGGGAGAGCTGGTCGACGCCAGCCGCGACCTGTACCGCCACGCGCTGCCGGTGATGGAAACCCTGCACGCGCAGATCGCCAACACCGACAGCATGGTGCTGCTGACCGACAGCAGCGGCGTGATCCTGCACAGCCTGGGCGACGGCGATTTCGTCGCGCGCGCCCGCCGCGTGGCGCTGGCGCCGGGCGTGTCATGGTCAGAACCCAGCAAGGGCACCAACGCCATCGGCACCGCGCTGGCCGAGGCGCGCCCCACCATCGTCCACGCCGGCGAGCACTTCCTGCAGGCCAACCACCAGCTCACCTGCTCGTGCGCGCCGATTGCCGGCCCCACCGGCGAGATCCTGGGCGCGCTCGACGTCAGCGGCGACCACCGCGGCTTCCATCGCCACACCATGGCGCTGGTGCGGATGTCGGCGCAGATGATCGAGAACCACCTGTTCGCCAACCATTTCCCCGAAGCCGTGCTGGTGCGCTTCCATGCGCGGCCGGAATTCGTCGGCACGCTGTTCGAGGGCATGGCGGCATTCACGCCCGACGGCGCCTTCCTGGCCGCCAACCGCAGCGGGCTGTTCCAGCTCGGGCTGGCGCCGCACGCGCTGGCGCTGTCAGGCTTTGCCGAGCTGTTCGGCCAGCCGGTGCGCATGGCGATGCAGGCGCGCGCGGCCGGAACGCTGCACGTGCTGACGCTGCCCAGCCGCGTGCAGGTGTTCGCGCGCATCGAATACCGCGCCGTGCCGGTCAGCGTGCGCCAGCCGCTGCCGGACGAGCCGCTGCCGCCCGCGCTGGCCGCGCTCGACACCGGCGACGCCGCCGTGGCGGCCGTATTGCGCCGCGTGCGCAAGGTCAGCGGCCGCGATATCCCGATCCTGGTCCAGGGCCGCACCGGCGCGGGCAAGGAGTGGCTCGCACGCGCCATCCACGCCGCTTCGCCGCGCGCCAGGGGTCCCTTTGTCGCCGTCAATTGCGCGGCCATCCCCGAAACGCTGATCGAAGCCGAGCTGTTCGGCTATGAAGAAGGCGCCTTCACCGGCGCGCGCCGCCGCGGCTGCGCCGGCAAGCTGGCGCAGGCGCATGGCGGCACGCTGTTCCTCGATGAAATCGGCGACATGCCGCTGGCGCAGCAGGTGCGGCTGATGCGCGTGCTGCAGGAGCGCGCGGTGACGCCGCTGGGCGCGTCGCACGCGGTGCCGGTCGATGTGCGCGTGGTCTGCGCCACCCACCGCGACCTGCGCGCCATGATCGCCGACGGCACCTTCCGCGAAGACCTGTATTACCGCATCAATGCACTGGTGGTGACGCTGCCGGCGCTGTGCGAGCGCAGCGACCTGCCGGTGCTGGTGGAGCGGATCCTGCAACGGCAGCGGGAAGAGGCCGGGCCCGGATCACCGGTCCAGGTCAGCGCGCAGGTGCTGGCGTTGCTGCGCAGCCATCCGTGGCCGGGGAATATCCGGCAGCTCGCCAATGTGTTGCGCACGGCGGCGATACTGGCCGAGGGCGAGGCGGAGATCGGGTGCGAGCACCTGCCGGAGGGGTTTGAGCAGGAGTGCGGCGGGCCGGTGGAAGGGGCGCCGTCCGCGACCGCCGCGGCAGCACCTGCCTCACGTGAAAGCCATGGTCGCGACTTGCGTGGCTGGGAGGTCGGGGTCATCCGCGAGGCGCTGGCACGGCACAAGGGCAATGTCAGCCACGCTGCGCGCGAACTGGGTGTGTCGCGCAACACGATCTACAGGCGCTTGAAAGACCTGGGCGATACCTGAGACGCATCACGGAGCCGGCTGCGCCGCCAGCCACGCCGCCTCTTCATCGCTGAACAACTCCGACCGCGTCAGGAACCGCTGACCCGTCCGCCCCTCCAGCGAAAACATCCCGCCCGCGCCCGGCACCACGTCGATCACCAGCCGCGTGTGCTGCCAGTACTCGAACTGCGCGCGCGTCATGTAGAACGCCGCGCCGCCGATCTCGCCCAGCCGGACATCGGCCGGGCCGACCAGCAGCTCGCCGTCGGGGTAGCACATCGGCGCGCTGCCGTCGCAGCAGCCGCCGGACTGGTGGAACATCAGCGGGCCATGCCGCGCGGCCAGCTGCGCGATCAGCGCCAGCGCGGCGGGCGTTGCCACCACGCGGGCGACGGACGGGACGGCAGATGCGGAAGCCGGCATGACCCCACTCCTCGTCAGGCGTTGAAGTCCAGCACGACCCGGCCTTCGATCTTGCCGTCGCGCAGGCGCCCGAACACATTGTTGATGTCGTCGAGCTTCGCGGTGGACACCGTCGCCTTCACGTCGCCATGCGCGGCAAAGTCCAGCGATTCCTGCAGGTCGCTGCGCGTGCCGACGATCGAGCCGCGGATGGTGATGCCCTTGAGCACCACGTCGAAGATCGGCGTGCCGAACTCGCCCGGCGGCAGCCCGTTGAGCGCGATGGTGCCGCCGCGGCGCACCATGCCGATCGCCTGCGAAAATGCAATCGGCGACACCGCGGTGACCAGCACGCCATGCGCGCCGCCGATTTCCTTCTGCAGCCACGCGGCGGGATCGGTGGTGCGTGCGTTGACGGTGGCTTCTGCGCCGAGCTTGCGCGCCAGCGCGAGCTTGCCGTCATCGATATCGACCGCGGCCACGCGCAGACCCATGGCACGCGCGTACTGCACGGCCACGTGGCCGAGGCCGCCGATGCCGGAAATCACCACCCACTGGCCCGGCCGCGTATCGGTCACCTTCAGACCCTTGTAGACCGTCACGCCCGCGCACAGGATCGGCGCAATCTCTACAAAGCCGACCTTGTCGGGCAGCAGGCCCACGTAGTTGGGATTGGCGACGACATATTCGCCGTAGCCGCCGTTGACGGAATAGCCGGTGTTCTGCTGCTTCTCGCACAGCGTTTCCCAGCCTTGCAGGCAGTGTTCGCAATAGCCGCAGGCGCTGTAGAGCCAGGGCACGCCGACGCGGTCGCCTTCTTTCACGCGGGTCACGCCGCTGCCCACGGCGGAAACGTAGCCGACGCCTTCGTGGCCGGGGATAAAGGGCAGGGTGGGTTTGACCGGCCAGTCGCCGTCGGCGGCGTGCAGGTCGGTATGGCAGACACCGGAGGCCTCGATCTTTACCTGGATCTGGCCGGGGCCGGGTTGGGGAACAGGAACTTCGTCGATCGTGAGCGGCGCGCCGAATTCGCGCACCACGGCAGCTTTCATGGTTGCAGGCATCTCGACTCCTTCAATGACTCCTTGTCCGGGATGGCCCCGCGTCCGCGGGGCACAACCGGATCATGGCACGGGCAGGGCCGCAATAGGCGGCCATTGCGCCATGCCTTGAGCGTCGTCAGAAAAACCCGAGTGCGTTGGGGCTGTAGCTGACCAGCAGGTTCTTGGTCTGCTGGTAGTGGTCAAGCATCATGCGATGGTTCTCGCGGCCGATGCCGGACTGCTTGTATCCCCCGAATGCGGCATGCGCGGGATAAGCGTGGTAGCAGTTGGTCCACACGCGGCCCGCCTGGATGCCGCGGCCCATGCGGAATGCGCGCGCGCCGTCACGCGTCCACACGCCGGCGCCGAGGCCGTAGAGCGTGTCGTTGGCGATGGCGAGCGCCTCTTCCTCATCCTTGAAGGTAGTGACCGACACCACCGGCCCGAAGATCTCTTCCTGGAAGATGCGCATCTTGTTGTGCCCCGCGAACACGGTCGGCTTGACGTAGTAGCCACCCGCCAGGTCGCCGTCCAGCGCATTGCGCTCTCCGCCCGCCAGGCACTGCGCGCCTTCCTTGCGGCCCAGGTCGATGTACGACAGGATCTTCTCGAGCTGTTCCGCCGATGCCTGCGCACCGATCATGGTGCCCTTGTCGAGAGGATGGCCCTGGCGGATCGCCGCCACGCGCTTGAGCGCGCGTTCCATGAAGCGCTCGTAGATCGATTCCTGGATCAGCGCGCGCGACGGGCAGGTGCAGACCTCGCCCTGGTTCAGCGCGAACATGGCAAAGCCTTCGAGCGCCTTGTCGAAGTAAGCGTCGTCGGCGGCCAGCACGTCTTCGAAGAAGATGTTGGGCGACTTGCCGCCCAGCTCCAGCGTCACCGGGATGAGGTTCTGCGACGCGTATTGCATGATCAGCCGGCCGGTGGTGGTTTCGCCGGTGAAGGCCACCTTGCTGATGCGCGGGCTCGACGCCAGCGGCTTGCCCGCCTCCAGCCCGAAGCCGTTGATCACGTTGACCACGCCCGGCGGCAGCAGGTCGCCGATCACCTCCATCAGCACCAGGATCGACGCGGGCGTCTGCTCGGCCGGCTTGAGCACCACGCAGTTGCCGGCGGCCAGCGCCGGCGCCAGCTTCCAGGTGGCCATCAGCAGCGGGAAGTTCCACGGGATGATCTGGCCGACCACGCCCAGCGGCTCATGGAAGTGGTAGGCGATAGTGTCGCCGTCGATCTCGGAGATGCCGCCTTCCTGCGAGCGGATGCAGCCGGCAAAGTAGCGGAAGTGGTCGACCGCCAGCGGGAGGTCGGCGGCGGTGGTCTCGCGCACGGGCTTGCCGTTGTCGATGGTCTCGGCCACCGCCAGCAGCGTCAGGTTGGCCTCGATGCGGTCGGCGATGCGGTTCAGGATGTTGGCGCGCTCGGTGGTTGAGGTGCGTGCCCATGCGGCCTTGGCGGCGTGCGCGGCGTCGAGCGCGGCATCGACGTCCTGCTGGTTGGAGCGCGGCACGCGCGTGAACGGCTTGCCGGTGATCGGCGTGACCGACTCGAAGTACTCGCCGCCGGCGGGCGGCACCCACTGGCCGCCGATGTAGTTCTCGTACTGCTGCTTGTAGGGGTTGCTGACGCCCAGCTGGGCGATTTCCGCCATGTTCATGTCTCGCTCCGTTCGAAGGATTTGTGTCGTGTCGTCACGGCGTGGGACCGTGCGCACGGGAGCAGATCGCAAGAGGTGTGCCGGGGCGCGATAAGACGGAAACGCGGGGGAATTGGGAGGAATATCCGCGGAAATGAGCCAGGAATGTGTCACGCGCCGGCGGCGGTGTGCCAGCGCGTGACAGCGGTTGTTCCAGATTGGAACACCTATTCTCGTCGCAGCAGGTCGCCCTTGTTCCCCCGGCCCTGTTCAAGCCTTCGGGCGCGCGGATGCCGGATCGTAGGGCGCGCGCAGGTGTACGCGTGCGGGCAGCAGTTCGCCGGCCAGGTCGACGTGGTACGTGCCGGCTTCAAGCCACGCCGCATCGGCCGGCCCATCCTCGCGCGCCAGCAAGGCCATGCCGACCGGGCAGCCCAGCGTGTGGCCGAATGCGGCAGAACTGAGCGATCCCACTGCGCGCACGCTGCCGTCGGGGCCGGTGCGCAGCACGGCCTCTGCGCCCCACAGCATGGCGTCGCTCGCGCCATCCATCGTCACGACCACCATGCGCCGCGTGGGCGCGCCCGCCTGCCGCAGTTGCAGCAGGGCTTGCCGGCCGCGGAAGTCGATGCCGCTGGCCAGCTTGCAGGCGAACGACAGTCCCGCCTCGAACGGGTTGACCGACGGCGACAGCTCGCGGCCCCAGGCGCGGTAGCCCTTTTCCAGCCGCAGCGATTCAATCGCGTAGTAGCCGGCATTGATGAGCCCGAGGGTGCGCCCGGCTTCGTGCAGGGTCTCGTAGACGCCCACGGCGAATTCCACCGGCACGTACAGTTCCCAGCCCAGCTCGCCCACGTAGGTCAGGCGGGTCGCGCGCACGGAGGCATAGCCGAGATCGATCTCGCGCGAACTGCCGAAGGGAAAGCCTTCGTTGGAGAAGTCCGCGCGCGACACCTGCTGCAGCAGCTCGCGCGAGCGTGGCCCCATCACCGCCAGCACCGCGTACTGGCCGGTGATGTCGACGATCACGCAGCGCTTCTCGGAGGGGATCAGCCGCTCGATATAGCTGAAGTCGCGCGTGGCCTGCGCCGACCCGGTCACCACCAGGTACTGGTCGTGTGCCAGCCGCGTCACGGTCAGGTCGGACTCATAGGTGCCGCGTTGGTTGAGCATCGCGGTATAGACGGCCTGCCCCGGCGGCACCGCCACCTCGTTGCTCATCACGTACTGCAGCACCGCTTCGGCATCGGCACCCTTGACCAGGTACTTGGAGAACGAGCTCATGTCGAACAGCGCCACGCCTTCGCGGCAGGCACGGTGCTCGGCACCGCTCCACGGCAGCCAGTTCTGCCGGCCGAAGGCATATTCGATCCGCGGCGATGCGCCCGGCGGCGCGAAGAAGCTGGGCCGCTCCCAGCCCATCTTGCTGCCGAAACTCGCGCCGGCATCGCGCAGGTGCGCGTACAGCGGCGAGCGGCGGAACGGGCGCGCGGTCTCCAGCTCACGGTTCGGCCACGGCATCGCGTAGTGCAGGCCGAGCGTTTCCTTGACGCGGTCGTGCAGCCAGTTCTGGTTGCCGTTGAAGCCGGCGAAGCGGCGGATATCGACGGGCCACAGGTCCATGGTGGGTTCGCCCGCCACGATCCATTCCGCCAGCGCCATGCCGGCGCCGCCGGCGGAGGCGATGCCCATCGAGTTGAAGCCCGCGCCGACGTAGAAATTGCGCAGCTCCGGCGCCTCGCCGAGGATGAAGTTGTTGTCCGGCGTGAAGGATTCCGGGCCGTTGTAGAACTGCTTGACCTGCGCCGTTTCGAGCGCGGGCACGCGCACCAGCGCGTTTTCCATCAGGACCTGGAACTGGTCCCAGTCGTCGGGCAGCAGCTGGAACTCGAACGGCTCGGGAATGCCCTGCATGCCCCAAGGCTTGGCGTCAGGCTCGAAGCCGCCCATCACCAGCCCGCCGACTTCCTCCTTGAAGTAGATGAAGCCGTCCGGGTCGCGCATCACCGGCAGGTCGGGGTGCACGCCGGCGATGCGCTCGGTGACGATGTAGTAGTGCTCGGCCGAATGCAGCGGCACGGTCACGCCGCACATCAGGCCTACCTGCCGCGCCCACTGGCCGGCGCAGTTGACCACGATCTCGGCCTGCAGCCGCCCCTCGTCCCCGTTCTTGTTGCGCCAGCTGACGCCGGTGGCGCGGCCGTCGGCGCTATGGATCGCGGTGATCTTCGTGTCCTGCGCGATGATGGCGGCGCGGCTGCGCGCGCCGCGCGCCAGCGCCTGCGTCAGGTCGGTGGGATTGGCCTTGCCGTCGCCGGGCAGCCAGACCGCGCCGCGCAGGTCGTCGGTACGCATCGCCGGCCACAGCTCGCCGGCCTGCGAAGGGGAGATGACCTCGCACGCCACGCCATAGGCGCGCGCCACCGCCGCGGTGCGGCGCAGCTGCGTCATGCGCTCGGCGGTGCGCGCCACGGACAGGGAGCCGCATTGTTTCCAGCCGGTGCCGAGGCCGGTTTCCGCTTCCAGTTCGCTGTAGAGCTGCGTGGAGTAGCGGATCAGCTTCGTCATGCTTTCCTGCGAGCGCAGCTGGCCGACCAGCCCGGCGGCGTGCCAGGTGGTGCCGCACGACAGCTGGCCCTGCTCGAGCAGCACCACATCCTTCCAGCCCAGCTTCGTCAGGTGGTAGGCGACGCTGCAGCCGATGATGCCGCCGCCGATGATGACGACGCGGGTTTGGGCGGGGAGGGGGATAGGCATGGCGGGACTCGAGGGGCGCGGATCGAGGCTTGATGTTATTCCACAAAATGCCAATAAACAACACAAAATGCAACAAAAATGCGCTTTCGCGTCGCCCTGCGAAACGCCTAAATCCTTGAATACAAGCTGCAAATGCCGTGTGAAAGCTGATCTGCGGCAAACTTAATTGCGTTTCGGCCGCCATGGGCTAGTGTGTAGCCATCCCGCCGCTTGCTGCTGCCCTGCACAAAGGCGCCGGGTGAGGCATTTGGGCCCGTGACGCGCGATGCTTGTCGCTGCGCTGCCGGGCGCCGGGGGAGGGAAAGATGTCTCCGAAGCAAGAATTCGCGCCTGCCGGCATCGCGCAGGCAGGGGAGGACGGCGTCATGCCGGACGGCGAGGACCCCGGCGGGTTGCTGGGATCCAGCCAGGTGTTCCGGGAGGCGATGGCGGTGGTGGCCCGGCTGGCCCGCGTCGACGTGCCCGTGCTGATCCTGGGCGAGACCGGCACCGGCAAGGAGCTGGTGGCGCGCAGCCTGCACTATCGCGGCGGGCGCCGCGACCGGCCCTTCGTCCCCGTGGATTGCGGCGCGTTGCCCGAAACGCTGTTCGAAGGCGAACTCTTCGGCCACGTGCGCGGCGCCTATACCGATGCGCGCCGCGATGCCGCCGGCCTGGTCGCGCAGGCAGAAGGGGGCACGCTCTTCTTCGACGAAATCCATGCGCTGTCCCTGCGCAGCCAGGCGTCGCTGCTGCGCTTCCTGCAGGACTTCCGCTACCGGCCGCTGGGTGCCCCGCACAGCCGCAAGGCCGACGTGCGCATCGTCGCCGCCACCAACCGCGAGCTGAAGCAGGGCGCCCAGGATGGCTGGTTCCGCGAAGACCTGCTCTATCGGCTCAACGTGGCCAACGTGCGCATGCCCAGCCTGAGGGAGCGTCCCGAAGACATCCCGCCGCTGGTCGAGCTGTTTGCGTCGCGCTTCTGTGCCCGCTATGGCTGGCCCGGCTGCCGGTTCGACCAGGCCTCGCTGGCGTGGATGCTGGCACAGCCGTGGCGGGGCAACGTGCGTGAGCTGGAGAACTTCGTGCAGCGCTGCCTGCTGTCGTGCGACGGGCGCGTGGTGCATGCCGAAGGCTGCCCGGCGACGCCCTGCACGGTCGACCTGGCCAGCGAGGCTGCGCCCGGCATTCAGCCATTCAAGGAGGCGCGCGACCAGGCCCTGGCGGCATTCGAGGCGGCCTACCTGCGCTCGGCGCTGGCGCGCAGCCACGGCAACGTGTCAGCGGCGGCGCGTGAGGCGGGCAAGGAGCGACGGGTCTTCGGAAGGTTGCTGAAGAAGCACGGCATCGATCGGGCCGAGTTCTCCTAGCCGGCTTGCAGGCGCGCTTGCGATACGGGCCGATTCAGGGGGCCGATTCAGGCCAGCTCGTGTTCGGCGGTGGCAAGCAGCGTGCCGAGCGGGATGCGCGGCAGTGCGTGGATCGCGTCGTATGCGAGCGCGAACGGGTCAAGCCTGGCCCCGGCCGGCACCGGCGCGTCCATGCCGGTGACCACAAAGGCAAGATAGAAGCGCTGCTGCGGATTGTCCTGCACCGTGAGCTGGCCGCCGTGGCGGGCCATCACGTAGTGCGCCAGGTAAAGGCCGAGCCGGTTCAGCAGCCAGGTGCGCGCGTCGTCCGTCGCCGCCTGCAGGTCGGTGCGATCGACAAAGGCCGCGAGCCGCGCGAACTGGCCCTGCGGGTCGTCCGACAGGGCGCTGTGGGGCACGATGCCGGCGACCTGCGCGAGTTCGTCCAGCATGTCGCGCTGGCGCGCCTTGAGCGTGTCCAGCCAGGCGCGGCGGGCGGCCAGCGAAGGGAGGGGTTGGGCGGGCTCGGTCAAAAGCTGTACTCGATAAAGACGATGCCCTCGTCCCGCAGCGCCTGCCGCAACGCTGCAGAGGGTGGGGCGTCGGTGAACATCCAGCGTGGATCATAGCCCGGGACGTTGTTGCGCAGCCAGACATCGCGCTGGATCTGTTCGCGGATGCGGTCGGTGAGTTCGACCTGGTTCGGAATCCCGCCGCGCTGTCCGGGCACGCCGATCCAGCGCGTGTACGATTTTGCCTCGCCCGCCAGCACGCCGCCGCCGGCCTGCGGCACGGGTACGTCCACGTAGCGCCCGCCGGTATTCGGCACCGGGAAGTGCTGTTGTCCCGGCGCGCCGTACACTTGCTGCAGGTATGTCTCGCGCTCTTGCCACAGCATGGGCTGGCGCATGCGGCTGATTTCGTCCCAGGTGTACGTGGTGGCATTGCCCGGCCCGAGCATCAGCGGCTCGCGCGGCGGCGGCGTGATCAGCACACGCGCCGGCTGGCTGCCCGTCGACAGCGGCGCCAGCGTCGACCCCGGCGCCGTGGGCGAGAACGGCACCAGCGCTTGCGGGCCCACCGGGACCAGCGCCGTGCTTGCCGCCCCGGTGCCGCTGCCGGCCTCCAGCATCAACGGCGCACTGCCGGCGCCGCGCGATGGCACGGTGGCACTGGCGGCCACCCGCATGCCGCCGCCTTCGAGCAGTTGGTACAAGGTTGCGGTTTCTCCCCGCACCATGATCACCAGGTCCGGACGCGAGGCAACGGTCACGAACATGGCGCCGTCCTCGCCGATGGTGATGACATACTCGCCGTGTTCGAGGGTGCGTGCGGCGGTGGCGCCACGGCCCGACAGCGCCAGTCCACCCTGTGTCAGCGGCGCCGCGCGCGGCATGGCGGTGCCGGCGCGCAGGGCACCGCTGAACATGCCCAGGTAACCGGTGGCCACGCTGACGAAGCCGTTGAGCACCATCGCGTCGCCAGCCTGCTGTTGCTCAGGCGTGAAGACATCGTGTGCGCCGATACCCAGCCGGTAGGCGGAACCAATGCGCATGGCTTCCTGGCCCTTTTGCACGCTGTAGTAGCCAAGCGAGATCTCCAGCGCGGCAAAGAACGCAATGCCCGCGGCGGAGGTGGGCGGGAAGATGGTCAGCAGCAATGCCAGCGCCGACAGCGCCGCGACCACCACGGATTCAACCTTGTCCCAGAACGCGTTGCTGTCCATCTCGTCCTGGATGGCGGTACGGACCGTCTCGTCGGCGAGAGGCAACAGGCTTCTGATGACCGGGCCGAAGTGCTCATAGCCAACTTCGTTGGCCCGGATCTTGGCCATCAGTTCGTCGTAGTTGCCCTTGCGCGTGGTGATCGCCGACAGGATCTGCCCGCGGATATCCTGCGCGGTGCCGGTGCGCAACGTGTTGAGCATCCCTTCGGGCAGCACCTTGTAGCCCGATGGTCCAAGCGCGCCGATGATCGGCCCGACCCGTGCCAGCGCCTGCCGGGTTGCCTCGGGATCGGGGAACAGCTGGTGCAGCTCGGCTTCGGCAGTGCCGGCCGGCGGCCGGTACAGGCCCGGCCGCGCGAGTTCCATGGCCGGATGCGCCGCCGGCGCAAGCCCATAGGGCCCGGCCAGGTCCGGCGGGCTGCTGAAGCGGGCCAGTGTTTCGAAGCGCGAAGGCGGGCGGATACCGGCGCGCATTTCGTTGGGCGTGGCCCAGCCATAGGGGCTCAGTGCCTCGCGTTCGGTGCGCGACGCGGAAATCTGGGTTTCCAGATGGCAACCGGTGCAGGCGCGGAACTGGCCAAAGGCCTGCCGCGCGCGCAGCTCCCGCATCTGCGGGTCGCGCATGTCCTGAAGCTCGAAGTAGGGCCGCGACGCGCCGGATTGCGTCATGCCCAGCGCGGCGATGTCCTCGCTGGGGATCATGTCCTCGACCAGGACTGCCCACATGCCGAGATTGCGTTTGTTCGACAGCAGCCGGTGGATTGCCGTGGTCTTTACGAGCTCCTTGAACGACGCGACACGCTCGTCCAGCGAGCCGGTGAGGTCTAGGACGGTCGGGTTGGCAGGATCCGGCGCCGCCATGCACATCTGCGGCTCGGCCGGCTCCTCGGCCCTGCAGACCTGGGACGCGTCGTCGGCGGGGGCCAGGCTTAGCAGGGAGGACGCGGAACCGGTGGATGCGGACGATGTGGATGAAGACAGGGGATCGCGCCGCAGCGTGGGCCCGGCTTGCGCGTCGTCCTGCAGTACATGGGCCAGTTCGTGCCCGATCAGCCGTTTGCCTGCGCTGGTGTGTGGCTGGTACTCGCCGGCACCAAAGACGATGCTCGAGCCGATGGCGAACGCGTGCGCATCCAGCCGTGCAGCGCTGGCGGCCGCCTGCGCAGTGTCATGAACGCGCACTGCCGACAAGTCTGCCTGGTAGCGGCTCTCGAAGAAGCGGCGCGTGCCGTCATCCAGCGCACGCCCGGGACCCGGCGCGAGGTCCGGGGTCTCGGCCAGCCAGTCCCGGCCGCGCGGCTTGCGCCGCAAGGTGGCGCCGGCGCTGGCCTGGCACGCGGAACAGGGGGGCTCGCCCGATGTGCAGGTACAGCCTGCGGGGACAGGCTGCGCGCCGCTGACGGCGGCTTCGGCCATCTGGTCGGCCTGCAGCTCGGCGGTGTCGGACGCGACGCCAAGCACCGGCTTGGCACGGATCGCACCGCGCGCGCAAAGCGCCTGCATCGCCAGATTCCCCGCTTGCCGTTGCGGCTCGCGCCCCCCGTGCGCGCGGCCGCTTCCCCTGGCAGGCGCATCGGGGCAGTCGGCGTCACGGACCGGCGCGGGCGGCTTGCGTGAGGTCGGGCTCATGGCCCGCTCCCGGCCGCGGGCGGAGGCTCGCGCCGCGCCATGGTCAGCAGCGTGACCCAGCGGGCGATGGCCTGCTGCTCTTCCGTGGAGATCTCCGACGATGACATCATCGGCTCGAGCGTGGTGGTTTCGCCGATGGTGGCGACCACGCGCGGCGCCATGGCTTGCCGCAGCGCTTCGGCTTCCCGTGCGCGGCGCGCCTCGGCGGCCGCGGCGTCGGCATTCCAGGATTCCGCGCTGCCCGGCACCACCTGGTCGAGGATGTAGGCGGAGACGCCGCCCGCAATCGCGCCGACGATGAAGCCCACCACCGCACCGGCCGCGGTGCCGGCGCCCGGCACGACAGAGCCTGCCGCCGCCCCGATTTCCATCGAGACGATGGCGATGCCCACCGCGCGGCCGACCCGCGTGGTGACCTCGAGCCCGCTATGCGGGCGCTGTTCCTGGCTGATGTTGTAGATCTCGATGCCGCCCGAGAACAGCGCAGTAGGCCCGGCGCGCGCGCCAAAGCGGGCCAGCCCGCTCAGCGGTGCGCCAGTGGCGATGGCGCGCTGTGCCATGTAGTACGTCAGCCGGCTCTCCAGTGCCGACTGGGTGCCCGACAGCGCAAAATCGCGGCCGCCGGCCAGCGCCAGTTCCTGCGCCCAGTCAGGGTGTTCCTGGGTGTCGACGTAGATCGTGCCGGCGGTGGTCACCACACCGACGATCATGCCGCCGAGGCCGCCCCGGCCAAAGCTCTCGGCGGTAGCCCGGGCAGAGCCGAGCCGGACGTGGGACAGCACATCCGGCTGCAGCACCGTGCCGGCCTGGTCGCCCAGCGCCACGGTTGCGACGTCGCGGAATCCCTCCAGCCGGTTGAGCTGGGCGGTGGTCACGCCGCTGCCGGTGACGCGGCCGGCGACCAGGCCCTGCGCCTGCGCGCGCGCCTGGTTGTACTGCTCCGGCGTCATGGACGCGCGCGCCGCGTCCAGTTCCGCGGGGGAGTGGAACGTGCGCGGGCCGGAAGCGGTCGTGACGGTGACGGGACTGTCCGCCATGGCGGCGCCGAAGCTGGTGCGCAGCCGGCCGTCCCAGGCCGCGTCGCTGTGCAGCGTCGCCTGGAAGGCGCGCACATCGTCGGCATTGATCGCCAGCAGGGCGTTGCCGAGGACCTGCTGGCGCGCCGCGTCGAATTCCGGCGTGCCGCGCTGCAGGGACGGATTGCCGGTCATGGCACGCACGGCCGAAAGCACCGGGTCGGCTTGCGCCGCGGTGGTCCAGCGGGCGCCGCCGCTGCCTGGCGCGCCGGCCGTGCGCGCGTCCGCCAGGCCCTGGCCGATGCGCTCGCCGATGTAGCCAAGATCGTGGCTGTCGATCTCCAGGATGCGAGTCGGCGTGGCAATGGTGGGGCCGACGGGGGGCGGGCGTGCCGCGTCCGCGGCGGCAGCCATGGCCGGCGCGCTGCCGATCGGCACGATGCGGCTGGCGGCGGTGCGGCCCAGCTCGGCCATGGCCCGGTTGAACTCGGCGGTGGAGATACGCTGGTTCGGCGGGTAGGACAGGCTTGATCCCGCCACGCTAAAGCTGGATGCCGCCGGCGCGCGTGCCGCCAGTTCAGCCAGGCTGCTGCACATCACCGTGCTGCCATCGCGCAGCGTGAGCCGGACCGGCGCAGCGCGCAGCGCGTCGGTGTACAGCGCGCGCAAGCCGCCGGGGCGCGCGATCATCCGGTTGGCCCCCCCCGGGCGGCGCGGCGTTGGGGTTGGCAATGGCGCTGCGCAGGCTGGCCAGGTCGGCGTCGGGCACGGCAAACATGGTGTCAGACAGGAAGCGCGCCTGCGCCTGCTGGTACGCGGCCGTGCCGGGCGCCAGCGTGGCATCGCCGCTCGCCTGCTGAAGGTGGCGCAGCACCAGGTCCGTGCTGGCGGGCGAGGTCGCGCGCCGGCCTGCCACGTCCAGCAGCGCCTCGATCTTCATGGTGTATTGCTGCTGCCGCGTGTCATAGTCCGCGGCACCGCTGGTGGTCACGGAGATCGGCTGGATATCCAGGATGCGCGGTACCCGTCCCTCGCCCGGACCGAAATCCACCACGGGGAAGTTGCCGGTCTGCGTGCGGCCGGTCACATCGACCCAGGATACGCGGTTCAGGTCCTGCAGGCCGGTGCCCCAGCCGGTGCGCCAGTCGCTGCCCATGCCGATCTCGCCGATGCGCCCGCGGAAATTGGCGTCGGCCAGGCCCAGCGGCAGCTGTCCCGGGGCCGTGCCCGGGCCATAGGGATGAAACCCCCCTGCCAGGCGGTAGTCGAGAAACGGCGTACGGCCGATCCCGCCCTGCGTCGGCAGCGACAGGCCACGTTGCCGCTCGGCGGCGATCGCGCGCTGGATCAGGTCGGCGCGGTTGGCGATCATCCCGTCAGCCTGCGGACCGCTGATGGTGCGGTAGCCCAGGGTCGCCACGTAGGCGCGCACTTGCCGCTGCGTCATGATTGCGCCGCCCAGCGTGACATCCGCAGCGCCCATCGCCGCCGCGGCGTTGGTAGTGACAATCTCGATGATGCCGGGCGCCGCGCTGCCGCGCATCTGGTAGAGCGCCGCAGGCGTGGTGTCGGTCCGTTCAGCCAGGAACACAAAGCCGCGCGCGATGCGCCGTGTCCGCTCCGCCGCGATCGCGCGCTGCAGCCGTTGCCAGCCGGCGGTTCGCGGGCTGGTGGCGGTGGCTTGCGCGAGGAACGTGGACGCCTCCAGATCGCGAGCGATCAGGTCGGCATTGGTCAGCGTGCGCACATCGGCATTGGCCGGATCGAACGCGGCAGGCGCCGACGGGACCGCGGAGGATGCCGGCGAGGTCGATGACGATGACGATGACGAGGACGAGGACGAGGACGAGGACGTGGCGACCGTCCCCCCGCTTGCGTCGTCGGATGAGCAGAATGCTGGCGGCGGCATGCTGGACGGCGTGTCCGGCGTGCTGGTCTCCTGCCGGCCGATGGCGGCGACCTGACCGCTGGCCGGGCGCGCCGCGCCGCGCGCACCGTCCAGGACGCGCGGGCCCAGCGCATGCGCCTCGCGTTCGGCGGCATCGTCGTGGCGGCTCAGGCTGCGCAGGCGCCCAGGGCCGAACGCCTGGTTTTGCGCGACATGCACCAGCTCGTGCCCGAGCAGGGCGCGGCCGGCCCGGGTATCCGGTGCCCACTGTTCGGGCCGGACAAAGACGTGATTGCGCCAGGTCAGCGCATCCGCGCGGCTGCCCGCCGTCAGTTCGGCGGCGGCGCTGCCGTGATGCAGGCGGACATGGCCGAGCGACAGTCCCAGCGTTCCCTCGGCGGCATTGCGCATCGCTGCAGGCAGCGACTGGCCGGATACCGTTGATGCCTGTGCCGCGGCGGCCTCGAGCCCGTCATCCGGCCGGGCCGCGCTGGCTGCGGGGATGGCGGTCGCGCTGACGGTGGCGCTGACTGGCGGCGGGGCCAGCAAGTGTTGCACTGCCTGGTTGCCGAGCACCGCCAGCGAGGCCGGGCCGTGATGGCCTGCACCCTTGCCCGCACCTGCGCTACCGTCCGGCTGCCTGGTCCGGCTGGCGTCGGGATGCGGCGCGGCCTTGCGGCTGTTGCGTGTCTTCATGGCTACCACCGTCAGGCACGCCTGTGTTCGGCGGCGTCCTGGTGCGCGCGAAAACGCGCTGCCGTGCCCGCGTCGCCATGCTTGGTCTGCCGCCGCGACAGCGCCCGCATCAGCTGCGCCATGCCCACCGCACTGCCTTCGCCGGCCGCCAGGAACGCGGCTTCCAGCGCAATGGCCTGGATGTCCCCGCCGGTCAGCTCGAACTGCTCGGCGATAAAGGCATAGTCAATATCGCCCGCCAGCGGCACCTCGGCCGGGAACATGCCGCGCCAGAGCTGCTCGCGCAACACTGCGTTGGGGCGGCCGAACTCCACCGTGTAGTGCATGCGCCGCGCAAAGGCAGGGTCGAGGTTCTTGGGCAGGTTGCTGGCCAGGATCACCACGCCGTCGTGCGTTTCCATGCGCTGCAGCAGGTAGGCCACCTCGATATTGGCGTAGCGGTCGTGCGCGTCCCTGACCTCGGCGCGCTTGCCGAGCAGGGCGTCGGCCTCGTCGAACAGCAGGATCGCGTCGGCATCCTGCGCCGCGCTGAAGATGCGCTCCAGGTTTTTCTCGGTCTCGCCGATGTACTTCGACACCACGCTGGCCAGGTCGACGCGGAACAGGTCCAGCCCGGCGTGGTTGGCCAGCACCGAGGCGGCCATGGTCTTGCCGGTGCCGGAGGCGCCGGCGAACAGCAGCATCAGTCCCGCGCTGCGGCCGGTGCGGCCCTGCATGTTCCAGTCGCGGAACACCTGCTCGCGGCAGGCGATGGCGGCGCCGATTTCATGCAGCAGCTGCAGCGTGGTGGCGGGCAGCACCAGTTGCGGCCAGCGGTGCGGGCGCGTGGCCAGCTCGGCCACCTGTGCCAGCCCCTGCGCGGCGAGCTGGCGCGCGGCGCGGTCGAGGGCCTCGTGGCCGCTGGCGATGGCCGGGTCGGCCGCCCACAATGCCTGCGCGGCGCGCACCGCCTGCCGGATGCGGGTGCCGGACAGCGAGAAGCGGGCGGCGAGCGTGTCGGCCAGGCTCGCGGCCGGCTGTCCCGCATCGGCCAGCCGGGCGTCGCGGATGGCATCGGCCCATTCCCGTGCGCGCTCGGCGCCGGTGGCGGCCGGCAGCGTGAAGGTGGTCAGCGGCAGGCGCGACAGCGCGGGCAGGGGGCGCCAGTTCGGCGGCACCAGCCACAGCACGTCGAGGCCGCCGTCGAGCGTGCGCCGCAGCGCGGCGGCCAGGCGTTCGTCCGCGGCGGCGTCGCGGCTGGTGCCGGCGGCATCATGCAGCACCAGCGCGGCGTGCGCGAGCCGGGCGGCCAGCAGCGGCGATGTGCCGGCCAGCAGGGCGTGCGGCGCCAGGTGCAGCGCGTGGCGGCCGCGGCGGGCCAGCAGGCGGCGCGCCCAGCCGGCCTGGCGTTCGGGGTCGTCGCTGCGGCAGGCGATCAACTCGCTGCAGGCGGTTGGCGCGCCGACGGCGTCGGCTACGGCTTCCAGCCAGGGTTCGTCCGCGTCTGCCGTCTCCTGCGCGGCGGGCGGGATGCCGAGCAGGAATTGCGCGACCGGCGGCGCCAGCGCCAGGCTTTGCCCGAGCGTGCTGCGTTGTTCGTCACTGTCGGCCAGCACCAGGATGCCGGCCGCGGCCAGCGCGCGGACGCGGCCGCGCAGCGCGGCGGCGTCATGCGGGACCACGTCGGCGCCGAGCAGCCGGCACACCATGTCGACGGTGGCGACCTTGCGCGCGATGTCGTTGTTCAGGTAGGCGTAGAGCGTTTCGTAGCGCAGGTCGAGTTCAGGCGCGAGCACCACGAACAGCAACTCCAGATCGTCCGGCGCCAGCGCCAGCCGCTCGCCCAGCAGCGCCAGCGGCGAGCCCGCGTTGAAATGCTCGCGCCACTGCGCGGCCTGGCGCGTCAGCGCGCCGGCGGGATCGGCATCGGGTTGGCCGAGCTGCCCGGCCTGCTGGCGCAGCAGCGCATCGACCTGGCGGTCGGAGATGTAGAGGCCGCGCAGTTCGTCGAGCGACAGTTCGTAGCGTGCGCGCAGGCGCAGGATCTCGCGCTCGACCAGGCAGTCCAGCCACAGCCGTTCGTTGCCGAAGGGATGCGCCTGCGGCCATGGCGCCGGCATCGGTGCTTGCCGGCCACCGGCGATGAGCGGGTCGAGATCGCGGCGCATGCGTTCACTCCGTGCAGTGCAGGCTCAGCTCGCGCCGGCCCGGCCAGGCCACGCGCAGCCGCGCCATGCCGTTCAGGCTCAGCAGCACGTGCAGCGGCGGGCGCCGCAGCGAGAGGGTCCAGGCGGTCCCGGTTGCGGCGCCGGCACCGCCGCGGTGGGCCTCGCCGCGTGTATCGAGCACGTTGGCGAACAGGTACGGCAAGGTGCAACAGGCCGCGCCCGGAATGCGGAAGGCGATGCGCCGCAGCGCGGCCTGCGCCAGCGTGGCGAAGATGTCCCGCCAGGCCGGCGGCAGCGCCGCCAGCACCGGGCTGGCACCCAGCAGCGCAAGATCCTGGCGCAGCAACCGTGTCAGGCGCAGCCGCATGGCGAACGGCAGCGGCGCGGACTCGGCCAGGCCAGCCGGTGGCGTCGTGGCATGCAGGCGGCAGGCGCTGCCGGGTTCGATCCATACCTCGGTGCGGATCGCCCCGGCTGGCACCCGCAGCCGCGCGACGCCGGTGAAGGCGCAGCGGCGCAACGAGGCGGCGAGTGCCAGGGCCGGCGCTTCGGCGTCCGTGGCGGCCAGCCAGTCGTGCAGCGCTGGCAGTGAAAAGGCTGGCGCCACCTGCAGGAAGGTGCGCCAGAACGGGTCGCGCCACACCCGTTCGCCACGATGGCCGGCGGCGATCGCCAGCGCCAGCAGCGCGGCAACGTCGCGCGCGCTGCCGGCCCCGGCCGACGGCGCGGGCAGTGCGCTGGCCCAGCCGCCGTCGAACAGGTCATGCAGGGCAGGCAGCAGCCACGCGAGGCCGCCGAATGGCGCGTCAAGCGGTTCCGCAGCGGCATCGGGTGTGGATGGCGCGCGCTCTTGCTGCACCTGCCTGGCCTGTGCCGCCAGCGATGCCATTGCCGCACGCACAGGCTGCGGCGTGGTGGCGAGCAGCACCAGCCAGTCGGGATCCGTGGCGCAGGCAGGTTTGCCATCGATGACGCCGTGCGCGGCAAGACGCGCCAGCACGGTGGCAGGCATGTCCTCAGGCATCGACAGCAACGCCGCCAGCCAGCACAGCGCGCCGATGCCAGCCGGCTGCGCCGCGCCGCCATGCGCGAGCAGCCACAGTGCCAGCAGCGCGGGCGCGACGCGGCCGGGCGACGCCTGCCGCCATGCGCTGGCGGCAGGCTCCAACGGGCCCACGTCGGTGGCCTCGCTCTCCTGTTCGTGCCAGCGGGACAGGATGCGCACCGCCTCGCGCTCGCCCAGCGCCGCCAGCAGCATGGGCCAGCTTGCCCTGTCCAGCAGCGCCAGCGTGGCGCGTCCCGTGGCGGCGTCTTCCGTCAGCAGGGTGCGGATGGCAGCGCCCGCCGGCAGCATGCGCAGGCCGGCGAAGCGGTGGAAGAGCCAGCTGTCCCAGCCGTCGCCGCGCAGCAGCCGTTCGATAAAGCGCGCATGGTAAGCCGCGCGCGAGGGCATCCTGATGGCGTCGCCGGCTGGATCCGCCAGCGCGCGCGCAAAGGCCAGCGCCAGCTGGCGCGACCAGTGCCGCACGATCTGCCCGGCGGGGCACGCGGTATCGATCTCGCAGGCGATCTCCAGCCGCGGCAGCAGCACCACGGCGTCGTCATCCAGCCCGAGTGCGTCGAGCTGATCCGCCAGCGCCTGCGCCAGCTGCGGCGCCAGCGCGTCGAGCTGGTGGCCGAGCGCGGCCGGCGCGGGGTGCGCGGCAGGCACCGCATATGCGTTGTGCCACTGGCGGATGCGCAGGTGGGCCATGGCTAAGCCTGCGCAGTGACGGCCGCTGCAGGCGGCTGCGCATCGACGGCCAGCAGTTCTTCCAGCACCTGCGCGGCGCCGCCGATGCGCAGCAGCTGCTCGCGCAACGTGGCGGCGCGCGCCTCGGCCTCGGCCAGCAGGCGCTGGCCCGCGCTGTATTCGCCGCGCAGCGTGGCCAGGCGCGCCTGCAGCAGGCTGCGTTCGATGGGCGCGGCGGATGCCGCGGGCGCATTGGCGGTGGGGTGGTCCATGGCGGCTCCTTTCAGGTGCGGGGCCCGTAGGCGACGAAGTGGAAGGCGTTGTCGACGAAGCTGCCTTCCGACGGCGGCGTGACGTCGCGGGCGATCAGCGTGAAGCCGCCGGGGCCGACGTTGCGCACGGTGCAGACCTGGTCGTCGTTGGCCGAGTCGACCAGGCTGGCGACGATGACCGGCGTCGCGGTGAAGGCCGGCGCGAAGCTCACGGTGTACTGGCCTGTGCCGGTGCGCGTCGCGCTCCACCCTGTGCCGGCGGAGCCGCCACCCGCGCTGGCCTGCCCGGCTACAATGCGCATCTCGGCCAGGCCGCCTACCGCGAAGTAGTCGCCGTTGTCGCCGAGCCGGATCGCGCCGCGCACTTCCAGCGTGCTGGCGGGCGCAGCGGTGCCCAGGCCCATGCGCCCGGCCGGGGTCACGGTCAGCTTGTCGCCGTTGCTCCACAGCCGCGCATTGCCGCCGCTGGCGTACCAGACCCAGCGCTCGCCGTTGCCGGGGTTGCCGATAAAGGCGCCGGTCTCGCGGTTCTCGAACGAAAACCCGGCGCCGCCGCCGCCGCTGTGGATCTCGCTGCCGAGCACGTGCAGCGTGCGCGACGGCGTCAGCGTGCCGATGCCGACGCTGCCGCCGAACAATGCCAGGTCGGACGAGTTGCCACGGGCCTGGCCGATCCAGCTGGAGAATTGCGCGGCCGCCTCGTTACCGTTGCCGACCTGCTGGAACTGCACCCGGGGCGGATCGTCGAAGTCGCTCAGCACCAGCAGCGGCGCCAGTTGCGGGCCGTACTGGAACCAGGCCTGGCCGGCATCGGGGGCGGTGCTGCTGCCCATCTGCAGCCACTTGCCGTTGCCCACCGCATTGCCCTGCGGCGACGGCACGCCCTGGATGTCGAGCCGTGCGCCCGGCGTCAGCGTGCCGATGCCGACGTTGCCGCTGGCCGCCTCGATAAACAGGTTGCTCAGCGTCGGATCCGACTGGGTCAGGTTCAGGCCGTTCTTTGCCGGGCCCATGTTGATCTGCCACGCCAGCGCGCCGCCGGTGCCTTCCAGCCCGACCAGGCCGCCATTGGCCGCGAGCGCGCGTATTGTCAGCGGCAAGGCCAGCGCCTTGTCGGTGCTGCCGATGCCGACACGGCCGTCGTGCTGGATCGCCACGCCGGCGGTATAGCTGAATCCGATCGCGCAGGGATCGGTGCCGGTCGGGGTGGCGGCGCCGAGGGTGAGCCGGGTCGGGCCGGCGCTGCCTTGCGGCTGGCCCAGCAGCACCCGCAGGTCGACCCCGTCGACGGCACTGGGCGCGGCGCGCTGGAGCGCGGTGACGGTGCCCTGTGCCAGGTAGTCGGTGCCGCCGGCATCGACCCACTCGGCGCGCGTGCCGTAGTAGCGCAGGTGGCCGCGCGCGCGCGTGTCGGCGTCGAGCCAGACCGGTTCGCGGAAGTGCGGCGTGTCGGGGTCGCTGGCGCAGAACACCAGGTCGGCGGCGGCGGGCTGGTCGGCCTCGCACAGTTGCTCGACCGGCGTGGCGCCCGCGCGCGGGATCCAGCGGCCGCGCAGCCGCAGCAGGCCGCCGGTGCCGTGCAGCGCCTCGCCGATCCAGCCGGAATGCCGGCGGAACAGGCGCGACTGGGTGGCGCTGGCGGGCGTCGGTTTCTGTAGCGTGCCGCCTTGCCACAGCACGCGCCCGACCGGGATCAGCCACAGGCTGGGATCGTCGTCGCCGGGAAAGCGCTGCGCCGGCACCGAACCATCCGGCGCGAGCGGCTGCAGCGGCAGCAGCGCACCCGGCGCCTCGCGCGCGTCGCCGTAGCTGTCGTCGCCCAGCGCCACGCCGCCCTGGCGGGTTTCGATGGTCTTGCGCTCGCCGACCTCGACCAGGAAGGACTCCACCACGCGGGCATAGGCATCGGTGGCGCCGCATACCTCGAAGCCGGGGCGCACGCCCTGGCCGGCGGCCTCGTCATAGCGGATCCATACGTTGACCAGCCCGGCCGGCTGCCCCGCGAACAGGCCGGCGTCGAGCGGGAAGGGCTCGGCCACCACGATGGCGCGGCCATAGCCGTCGGTGGCCAGCCCCGGCGTCAGGTAAGCCTCGACCGCGCCCTGCGGCGAATCCTGGTAGACCAGCTCGATGCCGGAGGCGATGCCCCAGCTGTGGCTGCCCAGGTGGTGGCGCGCCAGCTGTGTGCTGAAGTAGCGCAGCAGCGCCTGCAGGTCCTCGGCGCCGAGATACTGGCCCTCGAAGAAGCGCGGACGCTCGGCAAATTCGGTGGTCATGGCGCACTCCTCCTAGCCGGGTTTGCGGCCGCCGCGCTTGGTGGCAGGCGCGGGCTTGGGCGCAGGTCTGGCCGCTGCCTTGAGCCGTTCGATCTCGGCGGCCTGCGCCTTGACGCTGTCGCGCAACGCGTCCATGTCGGCGCGCAGGATGGCCATGGCATCGGGGGCGGCCGTCTCCGGCGCTGCCCCGGCAAAGGCCGTGGCGCGCAGCGACAGGCCCAGCGCGGCGTCGAGCAGCGGTGCGATCGCGGCCGCGACGCTCGGACGCATCAGTTGGTTGGCGATCACGAACTGGGGCAGGTTGGCCGTCTCCGCGGGGGACAGCCGGTCCCGGCCATTGCCGGGGCTGCCGGGCCCCATCATGCTCTCGGCCAGCGTGCTGAACTCCAGCGTCTTGCCGGTGCGCGCCAGCGCGGCGCGCAGCAGCCCGGTGGCGCCGGCGATGCGTTCGGGTTCGGCCACGGCCGGGTTCAGCAGGTCGTTGGCGCGCTGGTAGGCCGCATCGGCCAGCTTGATGTCGGCGCTGCCGCTGCCGTTGCCATTGCCGTTGCCATTCCCGGCCGCGTTGTCAGGCGCCATGTTCGGGGCTATATCGGGCACCACCTCCGCGCGCATCGCGAAGAGCCCGGGCTGCGCGCCCGCCGCGCTGTCCTGCAGGCGGTTGTCGGGCAGGATGCCGCCGATATCGAAGCAGCACAGGTTCTCCAGCAACTGCCGCAACTGCTTCCCGAATGGCAGGATGCCGAGCCAGTACTGCAGCGACGGGAAGGTGGTGGCGAACTTGCGGTGCACGGTCCAGTTGCACACGCGCAGCACGCGGCAGGACTGGGCCCCGCAGCCGCCGGCGACATGCAGCGACGCCAGCGGCACGCGCACCTCGCGCGTCGGCGCCGGGCACGGCGGCAGCAGCGCCGAGCAGAAGCAGGCGAGCATGGCGTCCAGCCACACGATCATCAGCAGCACCACCGCCAGGTAGATGGCGCCCGCATTGGCGAGCGTGCCCGCGGCGGGGTAGGAGATGGCATTGAACTGTGCCATCAGGTCGCAGTTGTAGCTGCCGTGGCTGCCGAAATAGCGCCGCAGCTGCATGCGCGCCGCGCCGAGCCACTGGTACCACGCCAGCGCTTCGGCAGCGGTGGCGGGGACCTTGAGCGCGCCGGGCAGCTTGGGCATCTGCGTGACCAGCAGCTCGACGCAGCAGCGGAAGCGCTGCATCAGTTCGGAGTCCGGGTTGAAGGCCTGGTTGTTGCCAGCCGCGCCCCCGACGGTGCTGTCGCTGGTCCCGACCGGGTCCGGGGCCTTGTCGGGCGGCTTGCGGTAGACCTCGAAGGCAAAGCCCTCGCAGATCACGGTGGGCTCGCACTGCACCGGCGCGCCGCGCGGCCTGGCCAGCGTGGCGCCGTTGCAGCCGCACTTCATGCCGCCGCAGGCACCGCCACAGCCGCACTTGCCGCCATTGCCGCCGCAGGCACAGCTGTTGGCGGTGCAGTCCGGCGCCGGGCGCAGCGGCTTGACCCCGCGCGCCGGCGCCTCGGCGTAGCGGATCGCCAGGATCCACTCCTCCTCGCCGGCATCGCACTGCTGCGGCGGCGGATGCTTCATCGGCTCGCACTGCTGCCAGCGGTGCTCCGCGTCCTTGCAGCGGCGGATCAGCTCGCACACATCGACGCTGACCGCCTCGCACACCACGATGTCGTCGCCGCAGGGGGTGAGCGCATAGCCGCAGCCGACCGCGACGCCGTCGCCGCACGGGTTGCAGGTGACTTCCAGCCCGTTGACCACGCCCCAGCCGTGCAGCTGCCGGTTGTGCAGCCGGTGCTTGCCGCGGATATAGCCGTCGAGCCGGTTGAGGTCGTCGGCGGTCAGCACCTGGCCGGCGAAGAAGCGCGGCCGGCACAGGCATTCCAGCATGCCGCAAGTGCCGCAGACGCAGGGTTCGGGCGGGCAGGCGGTGGGGCTCTGCCCCTGCCGTTTGCGATAGAGGTCGTTCACGGTGTTCATGGCCTGGTGCTCCCTATCGTTGCTCTATGGTGAACCAGCTTTCGAAGGTGCCGCCCTCGATGCCGTCGCCGCTGACGCGTTCGTCCTGAGGCTGCAGCCACTCCGGCACTGCGCCGGGCTGCGGCGGATTGGGCGGCGACGGCGGGACCAGCTTGGGGATGTGGTCGGCGTCGAGCGCGCGCAGCTGCTTGGTGTCATGGTGCAGCCCGCGGATAAAGTCTCCGTTGACCAGCAGCCGCAGCTTGACCGGCTTGCCCTGCATGGCCCCAAACAGCTTTGGCAGGACCTGCTGGCCGATGCGCACCGCGGTGGCCATGCCGTTGGCGTCGACGCCGGGGTCGAACTGGGTCTGCGCATCGCAGTCGCGTTCCAGCCGGCCGGGTTCCAGGTCTTCGCGCGACAGTGGCAGGTCGCACCAGCATTGCAGTGGCAGTTCGACCAGGCGGCCCTCGTGCTGCACCTGCAGGTGAATCGAGTCGGCATGCAGGTCCCCGGCCATCACCGGCGTGTCGAACGCCACCACCAGTCCCCTGGCGATGGCGTCGAAGGGGATTCGCTCGGCATGCTTCCAGTTGATGTCGCAGATGTGGGGCAGGGCCCAGTCCAGGCCGTCGCCGGGCTTGCCTGGCTCGCCCTGATCGCCGGGGTCGCCCTTGTCGCCCTTATCCCCCTTTTCGCCTTTCTCACCCTGTTGTCCGGGCAGGCCAGGGTCGCCCTGCTCGCCCTTGGCGCTGGTGCCGCCGCAGCAGTGCTCCAGCATGCAGCGCACCGCCAGCGCCAGGTCGGCCACGCTGGGCACGTCCGCGCGCCACGTCAGCATGTCGAGGCGGGCGATATTGGCCGCCGTGTCGGCGAGCGGGTCGCTGGGCGGCACGGTCGGGTCTTCGAGCTTGCGCGACGGGCGGTATCGGGCGATCGTGGCCAGCGTCACGCAGTCCGGCGCGGGGCAGGCCGGGCAGGGATGCGGATCCAGGAAGTCCTCGCAATGGGTAGCTTCGATGGCGGCGATCGCGGCGCCGTCGTCATACACTGCCCACAGCCGCTCGCCGGCGAGCGCCAGCGCGTCGCCGCCCGGGCCGATTTCCAGTGCGTTGGACAGCAGCGCCGGCTGGCCCTGCTGCATGCGGCGCAGGTCTACCGCGACGATGCGGCTGTTGCCGGTGGCGGGCTGCATCAGCACATAGCCGAAGCGGCCGGCCGCTTCGGCGACCAGCGCCACGGGAGGCGCGGGCAGCGGATCCTGGTGCAGCAGCGTGCCGTCCGGCTTGGACAATGCGATGCGCTGGCCGGCCTGGTCGGTCCAGGCGAGCAGGTCGAGGGCATCGGTCTTGACCGTGGCCAGCGCACTGACGCTGGTGCCGGACAGGCCAAGCGCGGCCGGCGTCAGTGCTGCCGCGGCCAGGTCGACCGATTGCATCGCGCCATTGGCCTGCGCCAGGTACAGCGTCTTGCCGTCGCTGCCAAGCACCCAGGCGGTGGCGGCAAAGCCGCTCAGCGTGGCGTCGAGCACGGCCGTCAGCGTGCCCGGCGCGAGATCGACCGTGAATAGCAGGCTGTCGCCGCCGCCGACCACGAGCGCGGCCACGCGGTTGGGACCGATCGCCGTTACCCAGGCCTGCGTGGCACCAGCCGTGCCCGGCAGGTCGAGCGTTGCGTCTTCGGCACCGGCGAAATCGCCGGCGGATGTGGTATCCAGCAGCGCCAGCCGTGCCGGGTCCGCCGCGGTGGCGCCGGCGACCAGCGCCACCAGCAGCGTGCCGTCGCCGCTCACGGCGATGCCGGACACGGCGGTGGTGAAATTGTGGGTGGCGATATACGCCTGGTTCGACAGCCACAACTGCTGCACCGTGCCACCGCCGCCCGACAAGTCCGCCGCAAGATAGGCGCGCTGGCTCGCCTCATGCAGCGCCACCGCGCGCGCGCCGGCCAGCGTGACGCTGGCCTGCCACGTCAGCGTGGGCGGCTGCGGCTGCGCGGGCGGTACCGCCGGCAGCTCCGGGTCAACCAGCACGTCAAACTCGTAGCTTTCCAGGATGCGATTCGGCGCGCAGCGGGAGTCGTCGCAGCCGCATTCGTCGTACAGCACAGGCACTTCCTCGGTGGGGCATTCGCGGTAGCGGATGCATAGCAGCAACAGGTGGTCCGCGTTGTCGGGCTGCTCGGTCAGCGCACGGACCGCCGGGAAGCAGGTGATGTCCAGCGTTTCCTCGTCGATCACCAGGATCTCGTTGCCGCAGCAGTCGAGCGCCGCGCCGGGCCTGACCACCACGTAGCGGTCGCGGCAGGCAGGGTTCGGGTGTGCTGCCACTTCCAGTCCGCAGATCACGCCGGTGCCGTGCAACCGTGCATGGTGGCGGCGGAATTTCTCCACCACGTAGGCCTGTTCCACGTCGAAGTCCGGCACGTCCATCAGCTTGCCGAAGAAGTAGTGGTTGCGCAGCGGGGTCTGCACCTCGCAGCCGGGGCAGGGTGCGTCGCAGCAGCCAGTCGGGGTATGCATTGCGTTGCCCATAATTCAGACCTCTCGTCGTTTGGCAGCTGTCGTTGATCCGCTCTGGTGGCCAGCTACAGCCATTACTGCATGGTGGTGTCCATCCCCACGCGCCGCGTGCCCACACGCAAGGCGCGCGCGCCGCCGTCGCGGTCGGCGCCGCCCAGCACGGTGCCGCGTCCCAGCCGCATCGCATCCAGCGCGGCCGGCGCGGCGCGGTAGCCGATCACGGCATCCAGCCCCAGCATGGCCTGCACGCCGATGCGGAAGCGCGGCTCCACCGGCACCAGCGTGGCTTGCACGTGGGCCGGCACCTCGGCCTTGAGCAGTTGTGCCAGCGCGCGTGCCAGCGCCGGATCGCGCACGCACGCCGCGGGCACAAACACCGACAGCTTGTGCGCATAGACATGGAAGGGATCGCGCCACGGGTCCTGCGCGGTCTTGAGCTGGGTGACGCCGAGACGCGCGCTTTCGTCCGGGCTGGCGGCGCCGTGCCGGCCGGCATGGACGGCACCGACGCACGGCTCGCAGTCATCGCCGCCTTCGCTGCCGGCACGGCCCGGCAGCGGGCAGCCTGGCATCGCCGCCGGCGGCGCGCCCGCGCCCAGCCGGCTGCGGTTGACGATGCGCTCGCCCCACAGGCGCGCGTTGTCGGACAGCCGGCCGAATCCCAGGAACAGCCAGCGCCGCAGGATGTAGTGCTCCAGCAGCAGCCGCGGTGGGCGCCAGCGGAAGCGTTCGGGAATGTCGCTGGCGCACGGTACGCAGGGCGCCGCGCCGGCGCTGTATCCGCACCAGCGCTGCAGGCCGAGAAAGAGGTAGAGCGTGTGCGTCAGCCCGCGCGGCGTGCCGCGCCAGGCAAATGCCCGCGCCGCATGCTTGATGAACGCGCGCTGCCGGGCCAGCGGCAGCGCCGACAGGCCGCTGCCCAGGCCGAGCCAGCCGGCCAGGAAGCCGAGGAAATCCTGGTGCCCGCCGGCAGGCGCCGAATTCGGGTCGAACAAGCGCGCCTGTGTGTCGATCTGCCGTTCGATGTCGCGGAACTGGCGGTCGAACAGCGCCAGCCAGCGGTCCGTGAATTCGGCGCTGACCGGCTCGGCGCCGAAGATCGCCGGCAGGTAGCGGCGCCAGCTGATGCGCGGGAAATCGATCGCCACGCAGGCCAGCGACGGCGTCGCCGCGCCGTTGCCATCCAGCCGCAAACGCAGCCACAGGAAGCGGCCGGGGCGGGCCCGCAGCATGTAGTCGATGCCGTCGAAGGCGGTGGCGCCTTCAGGCTCGGGATGCAGCGCCAGCGCGGGCTGCCAGTCGCCGCTCTCGAACAGGTCTGACGCTTGCAGCGCGGTTTCGGCGGTGAGCACGTCGATGGCAAGCCGGGTATGCGCGGGCAGCGTGGCGCCAAGGACGATGCGGTCCCACATGCACTCCGAGATGCCGCTGTCGAGCGCCTGCGAGTGCCACGTGCCGGTGGAGGGCCAGGCATCGGGTGGATCGTCGGGCGGCGCGTCCAGCAGCGTGCCGGACGGGTCGAACACGCACGGCGCGGCGCATGGCGGGCTGCATAGCGCGGACAGGTCGACCGAGCCGTCGGCATGCACCGTCAGCGGCAGCGGCGCGAAGGCGCCGGCGAGGTCGGCCGGGCGCAGCGGCGGATCGAGACGCCTGCGCGTGGCGGGATCGTAGAACACCACCGCCTCGGCGCCATCCGTGGCGACCAGCAGGCTGCCGTCGCAGGTGGCGGCCAGCGCGGCGACGGCGCCGAAGCCGTTATGGCGCTCCAGTACGCAGCCGGACGCGGCAAAGCGCAGCAGCAGGCCGTGCATGCGGTCGCCGACCCAGATATCGCCGTTGGGCGCCACCGCCAGCGCCGCGGGCTGCCAGTCGTCGAGCCGGCTGCCGGCATCGCACGGTGGCGTGGCCAGCGGTGCGCGCCACACGCCGCGTGCCGCGCCGGTGGCTGCGTTGAGCACGACCACGCGGCGCGTGGCAGGATCGGCCAGGTAGAGACGCCCGCAGCTCGCGGCCAGAGTGGCCGGGCCCGAGGGCAGCCGAGGATCCTGCGGGCGCAGGCAGAAGGCGTCGGTGAACACGCAGGCGCATGGGTCGAAGCGCAGCAGGCGCCGGCCCGTGGCATCGAACAGCAACAGCGCCTGCTGGCAAGGCCCGAGCGTGGCCAGCGCCATATGCCGTGGCAGCACCAGCCCGCCAAAGCTGCCGCTGGCTTCCGGCAGCGTGCGGCCGGAACCCGGCAGCGGCAGCAGCGTCAGCGCGCCGCATTGACCCAGCGGGCCGATGGTGGCGGCCGGCACGGCCGGCGGCTTGCCGGGCAGCGCCTGCCAGCCGAGTTGTCCGTTGAGCACCAGCGTCAGGGGATCGTGCGGCGGGCGCGGTACCGGTGGCAGGTAGGGCGCGTGCGAGGCTGGCCCCGCCGGTGCCGTGGCGGCGGGCAAGGTGCAGGGCTGGGTCATGCATCCACCTCGCTGGCCTCGTAGCGGACGCTGAGCGCCAGGGAGTCGTCGGCCAGCCGCAACAGCGCGCCGCCGCCGACCGGGACATTGGTGCAGGCCGGGTAGTCGGTGTCGTCGAGCCGGAACAGCAGGTCGTCCACGCTGATCACGCCGGCCAGCAGCAGCCGCTGCACCACGCGCGAGTAGTTGATGTCGCCGCCGAACGGCCAGCCGCTGCCGTCGGCATCCGGCTTGCTGTCTTCGCCGCCGACCAGCGGATGGAAGTAGCGCCGCAGCGCCAGCAGCGCGGCCTGCTTGACCGCGGCCAGGTCGGCAGCGCCGGCCACGGTGAGCGTGGCGGAGAGCCGGAGCAGCCGGTAGGCCGGTGCCAGCACATAGAGTTCGGTGGTGGCCAGGCGGCGCTGGTCCAGCTGCGCGCAGACCTCGCGCAGCAGGCCTTCGGTGGGCTGCGGCGCGGGGTCGTCCAGCGGCTGCTGCGGGTTGCTGGCCTCGGGCACGACCACCACGCTGACCACGCCGGGCACTTCCACATTGGGGAAGGACGGATGGAACAGCGGCAGCGCCCGCGCGCGCGCTACGCCGCCGACCTGCCGCGCATGCAGCTCGAAGTCGTCGCGGGTGACGGCGCGCTCGTGGCTCTTCAGCGTGGCCGCGGCACGTTCGCGCGCGGCCTCCAGCGTCTCTTCATCGGCACCGCCGAAGGCCGGGAACAGGTTGCCGACGCCCTCGGTGTCGATGCCCGGCAGGCTGCCGCGCAGCGTGGCGATCAGCCCGGCACCGACATTGCCGTGCGCGCCGCCGCCCACGCGGTAGCGCCGCGCGACGATATTGGCGGGGCGGTTCGGGTTGGCCACCGGGATGCGGCCGCCGATGCCGTGGAAGCGGATCTCGCCGGTGGTGCGGTTGAGCACGTAGTGCGCGTCGTCCGGCCCGGATGCCAGGAAGTCCGCCACCTCCTGCCACGGCTGCAAGCCGTCGCCTTCGTCGACTTCAAGCGCCAGGCTGCCGGCCAGCACCGGGTGCTGGGCGAGCTGGAACACCTGGTCGGGCATGCCGGTGCTGCGCCCGGCGATCTCGGCATCGACCGATTGCGCGGCGATCGCCGGGACCGTGTTGGTGCGCACCGCCAGCAGCCGCGGCGGGCGCTGGTAGGCGCCGCCGGCCAGCCGCGCGCGCAGCCAGTAGCGCGGCGCGGCCACCTTGCCCAGCACCGCGCGCTGCGGGCCGTTGCGGGGCGCGGCGCCGAGCAGCACATGGCCGCTGCGGGTGAAGGCGGCGGTGTCGTCGCGCAGCGTGTCGAGCGGGTACCAGTCCTTGCCGTTCCAGTATTCCCACGCGAGCGTCGCCGGCGGCGCGGTGGCCAGCGGGCTGTCGACATAGAAGGGCGCGCGCGCATCGCGCCGGGCGATCCACACCGCCAGGTCGATCGGCACGCTGGGGAAGTCCAGCGGGGAGTCGAATCCCAGCATCAGCGCATTGCCTGTCCGTACCGCCGGCCCGAAGGCGAGGAAGCCGGCCTGGACCTCCGCGTTGGCGGCGCTGACGTCGGTGGTCTGCAGGCCGAGGTCGACCTGCACCGCATCGAGCCGGGCGCTGAGCGCGACCAGTGCCTTCTCGGTCTCGAACACCACGGGCCGGTCTTCGCCCGGCACCTCGGCAGCGACCTGCGTGTGCAGCGGCACGATCAGCGTCGGCTCGGCGTAGGTCGCCTGCACCGGGAAGCTCAGCTCGGCGCGCGCCGGCCGCGCCGGCAGCAGCTCGATGCCGAGCAGCTCCAGGAACTTCAGGTAGTTCAGCTTGGGCACGCGTCCCAGCCGCGCCAGCAGCAGGTCGCTCATCCAGGCCATCAGCTGCACCACCGCCATGCCGGGCTCGTTGTCGTTGACGTCGTCCCACTCCGACGTGTAGCGCGGGATGCGCGCCCGCGCCTCGGCCACCAGGTCGGCGTAGCGCCTGTCGTCGATCACCGGGTATTCGTTCCTGAGCGGCATGATCCTGGCCCTAGACGTAGGATTCGTTGATGTAGAACGGGTACACCAGGTTGGCCAGCGCGTTGTTGGCGCGGATGCGGTAGTCGACGCGGATCAGCAGCAGGCTGGGCTGCGCGGGGTCGAAGTCGGCCGTCACGGCCAGCACGTCGATGCGCGCCTCCCACAGCGCCAGCGCCTCGCGCACCGCGTCGACCGCCTCGGTGCGCGTGATGGGGTCGTTGGGCGCGAACAGCAGGTCGTGGATGGCGCAGCCGAACGCCGGCATCATCAGGCGCTCGCCCAGCCGCGTGCCCAGGATCAGGTAGATCGATTCTTCGATGCGCTGCCCGGCGCGCGCCAGCGCCAGCTTGCCGCGCGGCGTGACCGAGAGCGGGAAGGCAAAGCCGGTGCCGAGGAAGTCCTGTGCCATCTCAGCCTCCCAGCGCGTCGGCGACGAGCTGCAGCGCCTTGGTCAGCTCGTCGAGCGTGGTGACCACGTTCTGCAGGCTCTCGATGTCCTCGGCCGCGCCGATGGTCGGCGTCTTGATAGGATCGACCCCGGCAATGCCCATGAAGGGCTCGGCCAGCGACAGCAGCACCAGCACCGGGTCGATTGCCGACATCATGTGCTGGGCCGAGGCATTGGCGTTGGCCTGCGCGCATTCCAGCGCGGCCATCAGCTCGCTGTTGCCCTCGGCCTGCGCCGACGAGATCTGCAGCGCCAGACCGCCCATCAGCGCCAGGACGCTCTTGAGCTGGCCGATGATGCACCTGAGCAGCTTGATGATGAGCAGCAGCACGTCGCGCACGAACGGGATCATCACCACGGGCGTTGGCACCGCCAGGCAGGGCAGCACCGCCTCGGCCGCCTGCAGGAACTCCGGCACCACCTTGATCAGCGTGGGCGGGTCGGGCGGGCCCAGCGCCTTGACCACGTCGATCAGCGGCTTGATCAGCTTGAGCACCTTGACCAGGCATTCGATGCTCGCCATCACCGGCGCCAGTTGCAGCACCAGCGAGAAGTTGAGCGAGCAGTCGTCCGGAATGCCCTTGGTGATATCGACGATTCCCTTGAGCGTGCCGCCGGTGGGCAGCTGGATCTGCGCGCTGCCGGGCTTGGGCAGCGGGATGCAGACCGGCTTCTGCAGCGCCTTCTGCAGGGATTCGGGCAGCGGTACCTCGATCGGGACGTCCATGCTTGCCTCGCGGTGTGGTCTGCGTCGGTAGGGCCAGCCGGCAGGGCCAGCCTTCAGATCGGCCCGCCGGCGGGCCGCACCAGCCGGTCGTTGATGGTGATGCTGCCGACCGCGTTGATCGCCAGCGCGCCGCGCGTGTTGATGCTGATATGCGTGTTGGTCATCACCACGGTATTGCCGTGCGCGTCCTCGATGATCAGCGCGCCCTTGTTGCCGGCCACCGGCGTGGAGTCGACCATGCGCAGCGCATGCCCGTTGCGCGAGCGGATCATGCGCTGGCGCTCGTCGGAGGACGGCGGCCGCTGCCGCGGGTTCCACAGGAAGCCGATCACATAGGGGTGGTCCCACATGCCCTGGTCGAAGGCGAGGATCACCTCGTCGTCCACCTCAGGCATGAAGAACGCGCCGCGGTCGCCGCCGGCCATCGGCGCGGCCACCGGCACCCAGCGCTGCTCCGGTCCGGACAGCCACGGGTAGTTGACCTGGATGCGGCCCAGGCGCTCCGGGTCGCGTACCGCGATCACCTTGCCGATGACGATGCCTGCACTGCGTTCGCTGCGGTTCATGGTGTGCCTCCTCCGGGGGCGAGTTGCAACCCGGTGTCCGGGTCTTCCCGGCGCGCGGTGAAGCGGGTGACATAGCCGCTGGTGTTGATCGTGTGCGTGGTCTCGGTGACGAAGAACTCGCCCGAGAGCCGCGCGCCGATGCCCTGGATGCTGACGTGCGAGCCGGCGCGCAGCCGCGGCAGGCCGACCACGCTGGCCTGCACCTTCACCAGTTCCTGCGCGTGGCCGGTGAGGATGTCGAGCGCGAGCCGCCGGGCCTCGTTGCGGGTCGATACCGGGCGCGTGACCACGCGTTCCTCGCGCGGGTCGCACTGCCTGACGATCTCCAGCAGGCGCGGGTTGCGCCGCAGGAAGCGCGGGTCTTCCAGGTCGGCGGTTTCCTCGATGGCGCGCTGGCCGGCGCGGTCCCAGCCGCGCACAGTCACCTTCTTGACCTGGTTGGCGGTGGTCAGGGTGGCCTTCAGGTCCACCAGGCCGGCACCCCAGTCGAGCCGGTAGGGCCTGGGCCCGCCCTTGGTGGACGGGCCAAAGTAGAGCCTGTCGCTGCCGTCGGCAGGGTCCTGCTCGATCGTTACCACGTAGCCGCGCAGCCGCGCGCGCCGCCACAGGAAATCGATGTCGTATTCATTCTTCTGGCCGACGAAGACCAGCGGCGGTTCGTTGTCGGGGTCGGTGCGGATCGGCATCGGGATGCGGCGTGCGTCCTGGCCGCTGTTGCGCCAGTCGGGGTCCGTCAGGCCGTCGAAGCTGCGGGCGATGGCGCTGTCGGTGGTGTCGTGCCAGTTGCCGTCATAGCGCTTGCGCCGCAGCCGGTGCAGCCGGTTCAGGCCGCGCACCGCCAGCGTGTGCGGGCCGCCGGTGGAGAAGGTCGGCTCCATGGTGGTGAAGTTGCCGGTCAGCATCTCCACCAGTTCGCTGGCGTAGCCCATCCTGATGCGGACCACCTTGGAGCAGGGCTCGAACAGCGTCTCCAGCTCATGCAGCGTGGCATCGGCCGCGCTCTTGCTGTCTTCCGAGCCGATGTACTTGTAGCGGCGCCGCGCCGGATCCCAGTTGCCGACGGTCAGCTCGAAGCCGTCGATCTGGTCGATGTTGTCGCGGTAGGTGATGTCGACGATGTCGCGCAGCACGCTGTTCTCCGGCCGCACGCCGTCGATGGTCAGCTCGAAGCGCGGCACGCGCAGGCCACCCATTTCGCTGCGGGCGGATTCGCCGGCAAGGGTCAGGTATTCGCTCGCGCCCATGGCATCGCCCCTAGCGGATCGACGGCACCGTCAGCCGCAATCCCGCCGCCAGCCGGCGCGGGTCCTCGATGCCGTTCTCGTCGGCAATGGCGCGCCACTCGCCGGCGCGCTCGTAGTAGTCGCCCGCGACCGCGCTGAGGGTGTCGCCACGGCGCAGCACGTGGGCGTGGCTGCGGTCGGGCGAGCTCGGGTTCTGCTTGCCGAGCTGCTGCTCGATCGGGCGCCACTCGCGCAACACCAGGTTGACCGTGGCGCGCAGCGGGATGCCTTCGGGGCTGAACAACGTGAAGCGGCTGCGCACGCTCTCGGCCACGCCGGTGAAGCTGGTGCGCCGCTGGCTGCCGCCCCAGGCCTTGCCGACCTCGTTGCCGGGAAACTGGTCGTTCCAGATGAAGGTGACCACCGGCGGCGCATGCAGCGCCGGGATCATCTTGACCAGCTGGTAGTACTTGTCGGCTTCTTTCGTCACCGACTGCGCGCCGATGCCCATGCCCTTGTCGGTGCTGTCGCAGAACAGCTCCAGCGTCAGCTTCTCGGCATTGCCGCGCACGAACTGCTGCAATGGCGCATCCAGCCCGGGAATGCCGATCTCCGCCATCTGCACCTGCTTGTCGAACTGCAGCTCGGTGGGGTTGAACTGCACCGGGTAGCTGATGGTGTCGGAAGGCTTGGGCCCCACCCGCACCTTGAACTTGCCCTTGGCCGGTATCGTCATGGCGTTGCTCCGTCAGGTCCGCCGGAACCGGTCTCGCCTTCCATCCAGTCGAGGTATCCATTGCCGGTCGAAGTCTCGCTGGACACCTGGCGCTGATGCGCCAGCATCTGCTGTACCGCGGGCAGGATCGCCGCGACGATGCTGCGCACGGTCTGCTCGGACAACCCGCCGGCACCGTCGACGATGCGCACGCGGCTGACCACGCTTTCGATGATGACGTCGCTCAAAACAGGCTCCCGATGGCTCCGGCGGCCTCGCCGATGGCGCCGGCCAGCGCGGCCGCGCCGCCCAGCTGGTAGAGGCCTTCGTGGGTGATGGTGACGGCTTCGACCGCCACCGCGCTCTGCTGGGCATTGAGTTGCGGCCCGCTGTACCTGGTCGGCAGGCCGCGGCGGAAGCCCCATACCGTGTGCGGCTTGTGGCGCGCGTCGCACAGCGTGATCAGGCCGTCCTTGCGCTTGCCGGCGCCCGCCGTGAAGGCGTAGAACCAGTCGAACAGCTCGGTGCTCCTGGTCACGCCGTGGCGCAGCACGATCTCGGTGTTGCGGATGCGCTTTGGGAACTTGAGCACGGTGCCGTTGAGACCGCCCTCCATGTAGTCGTCGGTTTCCATCGTCATCTCCAGTCCGCTGCATTCGCTGAAGCCGGCCACCGGCGCGGGCATCAGCGGCGACAGGGCGATCCGTGTCACCGCCGAACCGGTGGAAGCGGTCGAGTCATACAGCGTGACCAGGAAGTTGAAGCCGAGCAGCGGGTCGCGGCGGGTGGCGAGGCTCATGCGAACTCCTTGCGTTCGAACAGCGAAAACACCGGCAGGTTGTCCTGCCTGCCCACGCGCAGCACGATGAACTCGGCCGGCGCCACCGGCGCGATGCCGACCAGCGCGATCAGCTGGCCGTGCTCGCGCGCGTCGGCGTTGGTGGTGTCTTCGGTGGGATCCTCCTGGCAGCGCACGAAGAACGATTCCGCCGCGGTGGCGCCGGCAAAGGCGCCGCGCTGCCAGAACAGCGTCAGGATGGCGATCAGCGTGGTGGCCACGGCGGCGCGCGTGGGCGCGTCGTTGGGCTCGAACACGGCCCAGCGCAGCGCGATGTCGCAGGCCCGCCTGAGCGCGATCAGCATGCGCACGGTGCTGACATAGCGCCATTCCGGTTCGTCGCTGACGGTGCGCGCGCCCAGCAGCATCGGCGCGCGGCCGAATTCGGCGCGCAGCACGTTGACGCCGGCATCGTTGAGTTCGCCATGCTGGGCATCGTTGACCGCGCTGTGCACGTCGACCACGCGCTGCACCGGCACATTGGCCGGCGCGCGCATCACGCCGAGCGCCAGGTCGGTACTGGCGATGGCACCGGCAACGTGGCCGCAGGCAGGCACGATCCTGACGCCGGCGACGCTGCCGGCAACGGGTGGCGCGGCGCCGTCGTTCTCGGCCACCGCCAGCCACGGCGCGTACAGCGCGGCGGCGCGGGCGGGCTGCTGCTCGACCAGCATGCGGCGCCATTCGGCCAGCGCGCGGATGCCGCGGGCGCGGCTGGTGGCGCGCTCGAACGGCGCGGACAGCACGGCAAAGCGGTCGCCACGCGCGTCGCAGTCGGCGATCAGCGCGGTCTGCACGCGCAGGATGTCGGGCTCGGCAAAGACCGGCGGCAGCTCGGCGACGGCGCGCGGCTGGTGCACGCGGCGCGGCGGCGCGGGCGGCGGGCAGGCGAGGCAGGGATTGGCGGCATCAGGCGGCAGCGGCTCGTAGTCGGGGTCCGGCTGCGGCCGGATCAGGATGTCGGGCGCGGCCACCAGCGAGATTTCGTCGATCTCCGCCAGCGCCTGCAGGCCGCGCGCCTTGCGTAGTCGGGCGAAGTCGCTGTCGCGCGGCGAGTACGGCTCTCCGAGGAAGTCGCTGGCGGTCAGCGCGGCCAGGCCGTCGGCGCCGGACGCAAGCGGCAGCCGCTCGCCGGACGCCGCCGCCAGGGGCAGGGGCGGCAGCGCGGGGGCAAGGCCAGCAATCTCGACCAGTCCGGGCGGCACGGGCAGGGCGCCGGGATTCACCGGCGGCAGGCGCAGCCGTTCGGCCCCGCTGCCATATGCCGGCGCCAGCACGGTGCCGAAGTAGCGCGGGTGCCGCGGCGACGGGTGCAGGTCGCGGTATTGCGCGGCAAAGGCGTCGCGCCGCCAGACGTCGAGCGTGTAGGCGACACGCTCCACCATGAGCGGCTGGGCAGGGTCCAGCGCGCTCCAGGCGAGCTGGTCGGCGCCGCGCTGGCGCGGATCGGGATGGACCCAGTAGAGCTTGCCCGCCGCTGCGTCGACATGCACCAGCACGCGATGCGCGCTCGCCGCCGGCTGCGCCAGCCGCACCAGCTCACCGGGCGCAAAGCCGGCCACGGCGGCCAGCCGTGCACTGGTGCTGTCGGCCGACAAGGCGCGCTGCGTCAGCGGCCGCTCGCGGCGCCACGCTATGCTGAGTTCGTTGCCCCAGCTGCCGGGAGAGGTGGCCGACAGCCGCCAGCGCGGCACGCCCGCGGTGTCCGCCAGCAGCACGCCGGCGCTGCGTGCGCCGCCGCCCGGCGCGGCCTCGTTGCCATCGTCGCCAAACTGCCGCGCGGCCACGCGCACGACCCAGCAGCGCAGGCCGTCGTTGTCGAAGAAGCCGCGCACCGCCCACGCCAGGTAGGCGCTGCCGAACGGGCGCCCGAAGTGCGCCTGGAACTGCCGCCACGATTCCACTGCCACCGGCGTATCGAGCGGGCCGCGCTCGGCCAGCCCGATAAACGCGGCGATGTCGGTGCGCAGCACCACCGGCCCGTCGCTGGCGGCGTCGGTCCGTTCGATGCTGACGGCGGGCATGCCGTGGCGCATGGCGGTCTCCGGTGCTGGGGTTGCGGTTCCGTTCAGGGCGCGGTGCTGATGATCTCGATGGTCAGGCCCTCGTGGTGCAGCTCCATGCTTTCCACGGCCACCTGGTTGCCGGTGGCGGTCAGGCTGGGCCCCTCGATCTTGTTGATCCACGCGTTGACGAAATTCCAGCTCAGCACGTCGCGGTGGGCCTCGTTCATCAGGATCACGCTGCCGTTGCGGCGCTCGTTGGCGCCGTCGGCGATATGGCGGTACCACTGCCACAGCGTGTCGTCCTGCACGTAGCCGCGCTTGAACATCAGCGGCGTGTACTTGCGCAGCCCCTGCAGCTTGCGCACGTTGTTGGTGGGGTCCTTGCCCTCGCGGTAGTCGATCGCGTCGCCGTCGGCGGTCAGGCCGCTGACCTCGCTGAACGAGGCCACGATCAGTCCGTCCAGCTCGACGCGGAAGTTGAAGACCGGGAAGGGATCGATGCGGATGTCGGTGGCAGCCATGGCCTTGCTCCTCGGCTTTCGCTCATTGTTCGCTTATTGCTCCGCGTCGGCCGTCCACAGTCCGATGCGGATGATCACGTACTCGGCCGGCTTGACCGGCGCCACCCCGATCACCACGATCAGGCGCCCGTTGTCGATGTCGTCGCGGGTCATGGTGGTGCGGTCGCACTTGACGAAGAAGCCTTGCTCGGGCGTGGTGCCTTCCAGCGCGCCGTTGCGCCACACCGTGGTCAGGAAGTTGGTGATGCTGCGCCGCACGCGCGCCCACAGCTCTTCGGCGTTGGGCTCGAACACCACCCACTGCATGCCGCGGTCGATCGAGTCTTCCAGGAAGATCAGCAGGCGGCGCACGTTCAGGTACTTGAACTCGCTCTCGGAGGTGATGCAGCGCGCGCCCCACACGCGCAGGCCGCGGTTGTTGGGCCGGAAGTCGCGCACCACGTTGATATTGGCCGGATACGGGTTGAGGATGTCCTGCTCGCCCTTGCTGAAGTAGCGCGTCAGCCCGCTGATGCCGCGCACGACTTCATTGGCCGGCGCCTTGTGCACCCCGCGCTCGTTGTCCACGCGGGCATAGATGCCGAGCATGTGTCCGGACGGGGGAATCGGCACCTGCCGCAGGTTGGCCAGGCTCTGCGGGAACGGGTCGGGAATGGTCAGCCACGGGTGGTAGACCGCGGCATAGCGCGAGTCGTAGCGGCTGCGCAGGTCCTGCACGTCGGCCAGCGTGTCGTTGTCGGGCGGCGGGCCGTCGAGCACGGCGAAGCGGTAGCGCATCGCCTCGCACTGGTCGATCAGCGCCTGCTGCAGGGCCGCGGTGGTCTGGCCGGGAATCGCGACCAGCGAGATGTTCTGCGGGTTTTTCAGTGCCTGCAGGCCGGTGCGCAGGTCGGGCTCGTTGTTGTCGGTGCCGGCGTACATGGGATCACCCATCAGCGGCACGGCATCGCTGCCGCCGGACAGCGGCAGGCGCGCGGGGCGCACCAGGCCGGAAGGCAGCACGTCCAGCAAGGCCTCCGGCCCGAGCCGGATCGCGGTGCGGTTGGCGATCACCGGCTCCAGGTCCAGCACGCGAATATATTGCGACGCCCCTTCGGAGCGCCGGTCCCAGCGCCGCAGCGGGTTGCCGGCGTCGTCGGCGGGCGCTCCCGGCGTGAAGGTGGCGCCGATCACGCGCTCGAAATAGCGGCTGTGGCGCGGGTCCATCGACAGCTGGCGGAAGCTCTCCTGGTCCAGCAGGTTGTCGTTGCGCGTGGGTACGGCGGGGTCGGGGCGCTGGCGCAGCAGCACCGTCAGGCTCCACTCGCGCGAGCGCACACGGGCGTTGAGGCCGGCCATCAGCGCGTTGTTGACGGCGTTCATATGTGCTGCCTGCAGCCCGGGCGGGTCCAGCAGCACCAGCCGGCTGGCGCGGTCTACCGCGCGCGCCTTCAGCAGCGGGGCGCCGGCCACCGGCGCGCCGTCGGGTGCGAGCAGCTCCAGGATGGTGCCGGGCTCGATGCCGGTCAGCGTGGCCAGCTGCAGCGACGAGAACATGCCCGGCCCCGGCGGCGGGTTGGCGGCCAGCACATTGGCGTTGGCCGCGAGGCTGCTGGCCTCGTCCGCCGCGGCGACCATCAGCCGGTCGCCCCAGCCGCCGGCGTCCAGCGCCTGCACCGCGAACAGCCGGTTGCGCTCGGCCACCACCGCGCCCGCGGCGTGGCTGAAGTCGAGGCGGTCGTCCAGTTCGATCTCCAGCGGGCTGGCATTGGCCGCGGCGCCGTCGAGGCGGTGGAAGTAGGCAATGCCGTCCGCGGTGGTGAAGCGGACCACTTCCGGCAGCACCGCACCATAGGTGGTGCCGTCGCCAACCAGCAATTGATCGCTGCCGTCGGCGGGCGACAGCACCAGCGTGGCCGGCTGGCGCGTGGTGTCGACCACCACGTCCTGGCGCGCGACCTCGAC
Organism: Cupriavidus sp. a3; assembly: GCF_051015765.1. Lineage (NCBI taxonomy): Bacteria > Pseudomonadati > Pseudomonadota > Betaproteobacteria > Burkholderiales > Burkholderiaceae > Cupriavidus > Cupriavidus sp. a3. Next base: position 578,910 of record NZ_CP170644.1, read on the forward strand.
GCCGCTGGCATGGCCCCCGCTCAGCGGGTGCGCCAGCTGGACCACGCCGGCGTCGGGCGAGACGCCGCGCTCGCCCAGCATGCGCGCGATGGTCACGTATTCCTCGTCCGGAGATGCACCGATGCGCAGCACGTCGCCGGCATCGAGGCCGAGGCGGTTGTCCAGCGCCAGCGTCGCGGCGCCGGCGCCGGCGGCCTGGGTGGTGTGGCGCAGCGCGAAGCTGGCGGTGGCGCCTGCGGCGGGCGCCGCGGGCAGCGGGGCCTGAAGCGCGACCGCGCCCACTGTGGTGTTGACGGCGCTGATGGTGCCGGTATCGGCGCCGATGGTGATCGACATGCCGGGCGCCAAGCCGTCGACATCGTCCAGCGGGATCACGTCGGGGCGCAGCAGGGACTGCGCCGTATTGGCATTGCCGCCGACCGTGACCGCGGTGCCGGCGGCAGGCGCTGCCGCCAGCGCGGTCGCCAGCACCACCGCGCGCAGGTCGGGCAGCACGGTCGCAACCAGCGCGGTATCGCCGGCATTGTCGAAGGTCATGCCGGTCTCGACGCCGTTGACGCTGTCGAGCGGCACCACGCGTTCGGTCGGATAGGCCACCACGCTGGCCGCTATCGCGCCCACCTGCACGGCATCGCCGGCGGTCAGCGCCGGGCCTGGCAGCGGCGCGGCCAGGCGCACCAGGCCTAGGGCCGGGTTGACCGCCGCCACCACCTGGTTGTTGGCGCCGAAGGTGAAGGTCATGCCGGCGCTCATGCCGGCCACGGTATCGAGCGGCACCACCACATTGGTCGGCAGGTCCACGACCGTGCGCGCGTCGTCGTCCAGCGTGACCAGCTGGCCGATGGTGCCGGCCGGGTAAGGCGCGTAGGCGGGCACGTCCAGCGGCAGCTGCGCCAGCGTGCCGACGCGCTGCACTTCTTCCTGCGCGCTGCCCACGCCGACCACCACCAGGTTGCCCGCGGTGCTGAAGCCGGGCCCGAACAGCAGCAGGCCGCCGGCGCTGGCCGCCACGTCCAGGTTGACGCTGGCGCCGGCCGGGATGTCGAGGCCGTCGACCTGCGCGCCGCGCGCATGCGGCAGCCGCAGCGGGGTTTCCAGCAGCACGCGGGCCTCGGTCGTACTTAGCCCGACCACCGCGGCGGCAAACACGTACTCGGCACCATCGACCTGCAGCAGCTGGTGCGTCAGCGGCAGCAGTGTGGTGATCAGCGCGGCGGTGCCGCTGAGCACCACTTCGGTGGCGCCGGCGCGGGTGTCGTCGCGCAGCGTGAAGGGGCTGAGCGTGGCGTTCACGGTGACGGCGATATCGCGCGTCGGCGCGCCGGCCGCGTGCGAGAAATACAGCGGCAGCGTCAGCGCGGTATGGGCCGGCGCCGCACCCAGCGCCTGCACCTGGCGGTAGTCGGCGCGGCTGCCGTCGCCTACGCGCACCCAGTCGCCGACGCCGAAGTTGCCGGGATCGAGCACGTACAGCCGCGGCAGGTTGATGGCCGTGCCGGTGTCCTGCAGTGCCGGGCGCAGCAGTACGCTGCCGCCGATGGCCGCATTGGCCAGGTCGAGGTGGAACATGTCGCGCCGCGCGCGCTCGGCCTGCTCCGGCAGCACGCGCGTGACCCAGGCGCGCTTGCCGCCGTTGAGGAAAAAGCCCTCGACCGCATGCGGCAGGTAGCTGTGCACGCGTGCGCCCGGCCCGGTGAACTCGTCCGCTGGCAGCATGCCGCCGAACAGCCGCTGGAACTCGCCGAAGCTGGTGACCAGCTGCGGCACGTTCAGCGGGCCGCGCTCGGTCACGCCGACCAGCCCGGTGGTGCTGGTGCTGACCCCCTCGATCGGCTTGTTGCTCGCCTGGGTTTCCTCGACGTAGACGCCGGGTGCGAGATATTCGGGCATATTGGTTCCCCTATGCGGTTGCGGGACGGAACAGGAGGGCGTAGTTCATTCGCGTCATTCGAAAGCCACCGGCAGGACCTGCTCGGCCAGCCCGTAGTCGGGCTCGATGGTCAGCAGCAGCGGTTGCGGCGGCGCGGGGTGCGTGGCGCGCAGCCGGAACAGGGCCAGCCGCGAGATGCGCGGCAGGCGGAAATAGCCGTCGGCGTCGGCGGCGGTGGCGTAGTGCTCGATGCGCTGGTATTCGGGCGGGTTGGCGCCGTCGTCGACCTGCACCAGCGACAACGCCGGCCACGGCGCGGCCGCCGCCAGGAAGGCGCACGGGTCGCCCGCCTGCGCCGCGCGCGACAGGTTGCGCGGGTCGTGCGTGGCGGGGATGCTGGCGGGCACTGCCTGCGCCTGGCGCCGGTGCAGGTGCCTGAGCGGGTAGTCGAGTTCAACCCAGGCCGGCTGGTCGGCGGACAGGCTGGTATCGACCGCATGGATGCCGATCACTTCCCGGCGTTCGGCATCGCCGGCGTCGATCACCAGCGGCATGCCGGGCGCCAGTGTGTCGCGGTTGTCCAGCCGCAGCCGGCGCGCGCCCGGCGCGGCGGGCTGGAGCAGGCGCTTGGCCTGCGGCAGGTCTTCGACCAGGTCGCAGCGCGCCAGTGCGGCCACCGCATGGCTGCGGTAAAGCCCAGGCGACAGCGCTACCAGGTTGGCCGGTTCCATCACCGCGGCAGGCATCACGCCAGCGGGCGGATAGGTCGGCCATACGCCGTCGATCTCCACCGTCGCGCCGGGCAGGGGCAAGTTGGCCGCCGTGTCGCGCCGCACGACGCGGCCTTTGCAGGCGACCCCGGTCCGGTGCAGGAAGACATCGCCGTGGTCCAGCGCCGTGAAGTCGCCGGGGAAGGCGGGGAACGGGCCGAGCGTGCCGTCGAGGTCGAGTGGCAGGTAGCCGTGGGCTTCGATCCGCATTGGTATCGCGGCAGCGCCAGATGCCAGGGCCGGGAAGACGCTGGCCGGCCAGCCGGCGAGACCCGCCAGGCCATCGCGCGTGATGCGCTGGGCCACGTGCAAGGCCAGGCGCCGGTCGGTCGTGCCGACCCGGCTGGCCTGCACCGGCCGCTGCGTGATCTCATCGATCAGCCGCGCCTGTACCAGTGCGCGCAATCTTGCGCCCGCCGGCTGCAGCGGGTCGGGGCAAAGGTGCCAGGTGGCGGCGCCGATGGTTTCCGGGCGGCAGTCCATCATGCCGGCTCCTGCACGCTGGCGATGCCGTGTTCGGACAGCACCGAGTCCACCGGCGTGACCCGCTCCGGATCGTGGCCCGAGGCGATCGGCACGATGCTCATCTCGAACGACACGCAAAGCTGGTAGGGCTTGTCGAGCGCGTCCCAGACGCGCGTGATCTCCTCCAGCGACAGCGGCTCCAGCCGCACGAAGAACTCCAGCCCGGAGCCGGCCAGCGTGCCGGCCAGGCGCGCGCCGCTCAGGCTGGCGTCGTCGTGGAAAAGCTGCAGGATCTTGCCCAGGATCAGGTGCTCGAGGTCGGTGGCGTCTTCGCGCTCATCCGCGACCTGGGGCGTGACCAGGAAATGCAGGCGCAGCGGCAGCGGGCGATGTTCGATGCGGTCGGCGGCGCTGCGCCGGGGCGGGCGGTTGAGCGTGAATTCCTCGCGCTGGACCAGGTAGAGCCACAGCGACAGGCCTTCGCGATCGCGCTCTTCCAGCTCTTGCGGCGTGTCCAGCGAGACGATCATGGTGCCGATCGCGTCCGGCATCGGGTCGGCCGGATCGAAGTACGGCGACAAGTCCGGGTCGTCGCGCAGCGCCTGCTCGATATGGCGGCGCAGGCTCTGGCAGGCATCGCGTATCGCTGTCTTCATCGCTCAGTTCCCGTTGCGCGGCGCGCTGTCGTTGCCGTTGCCGAAAGCGGCGGCGGCGCTGTAGAGGAAGTCTCCCGAGGGCAAGCGCCTCGCCTGCAGCATCCCGTCCCGCACAAGCGCCTCCAGCGCCCGCAGTACCACCGCAGGGTCGGCCTGCGCGCCGGCCGGCAGCCACCAGCGGGCAATGCCGTTGCAGGTATCGGCGGCCCGCGGATTGCGGCGCACATACCGGACCACCTGCAGCGCCACGGCGGCTGCACTGGGGTCAAGGCCTGAGACCGAGCTGTCGACCATATCGTGGCTGTCGCGGGTGGGGCGGGTTGGCCAACCCAATGTGCAACAAGCGGGCCAGGCCGGCCAGGCCTTGCAACCGGCGGCACGGCGGGGGAGGAGGGAGCGGGGGTGGGGCGCCGCGGACCCGGCGGACGCGGCGGCTTTCGTGGAAAAACAGCGGGTTGCGCCGAAGGCGGGGTGGGGTGCGAATGGCCCGGGCGCGGCGCGGGGCGCCCACCCCGCCCGCGTGTGGCGTCTAGCGTGCCAGCTGCAGCGTCAGGATGCCGGCCAGCACCAGCCCGGTCGCGATCAGCCGCCGGCGATCGAACGGTTCGCGCAGCAGGAAATGACCCAGTAGCGCGGCAAAGATCACGCTCGATTCACGCAGCGCCGCCAGCTTGGTCACCGGCGCCAGCGTCATCGCCCACAGCATCAGCGCGTACGAGCCCACGCGGTTGATGCCGCCGATCCAGGCGCGCTTCCATTCCGCGCGCAGCAGCGTCAGTAGTGCGCTGCCGCGCCGGTTCAGCGCGTAGGCGGGCATGAAGATGTGCGACATCGCCTGCAGCCAGACGATGTAGGTGAAGACTTCGCCGTAGCGCTTGACCGCCGTGCCGTCGATCACGGTCCCACCGGCCAGGCACGCGCCGGCCAGCAGCGCAAAGCCGAGCAGGTCCGGCGACTGCCGGCGCCAGCGCACCAGGCTGACCAGGCCGCAGCAAATCAGGGCGATGCCGGCATAGCCGCCGGGGCCGAGCCGCTCGGTGCCGGTCAGCAACAACAGGACCGCCACCATCATCGGCGCCGAGCCGCGCATCAGCGGATAGGCCTGGCTGAAGTCGCCACGGTTGTAGGCGGCCACCAGCGCCAGCTTGTATACCACTTCCAGCGCCACCGTGGCCAGCAGGAAGGGCCAGGCCTGCGGCGCTGGCATGGGTACGAGGAACAGGAAGGGAATCGCCACCAGCAGGCAGAAGGTGTCGATCAGCGCCATCGACGACAGGCGGTCGCCGCCGATCTTGACGATGGCGTTCCAGGACGCGTGCATCAGCGCGGACAGCATCACGGCGGCAAAGGCGACGCCGTGGAAGTCGGTGGGGAGGGGCATCGGAAGTGTGTCTGGACCCGGGGTTTGCTCCCCTCTCCCGGCCCCTCTCCCGCGCGCGGGAGAGGGGCCGGGAGAGGGGAGCCTGCTGCTAGCGTTGGGAGGTAAAGCCGATCATGCCGCCTGCGCCAGCGGTGCCTGCATGTCAATCCCCATTTCTCGCAGCACCTCGCCAACCGCCGTCACCACATTGCGCATTTCGTTGTCGTCGATCGCGCCAATGCAGCCAACCCGGAACGTCTCCACCTGCGTCAGCTTGCCCGGATACAGGATGTACCCGCGCTCGCGCACCTTGCCATAGAACGTCTTGAAGTCATAGCGCGCATCCGCCGGCGCATGGAAGGTGACGATGATCGGCGCCTGCACCGCCGCAGGCAGGAACGGCCGGAAGCCGAGCTCGCCCATGCCTCGGATCAACGCATCGCAATTCTTGCGATAGCGCGCCCCGCGCACTGGCTGCCCGCCTTCTTCCAGGAACTGGTCCAGCGCCGCGCGGAACGCCGCCACCACGTGCGTGGGCGGCGTGAAGCGCCACTGCGTGGTCTTCTGCATGTAGACGTACTGGTCGTACAGATCGAGCGCCAGCGAATGGCTGTTGCCCTGGCTGGCTTCCAGCACATCCTTGCGCACCAGCACGAACCCCATGCCCGGCACGCCCTCGATGCACTTGCCGGTGGCAGCCACCAGCGCATCGAACGGCATGGTGCGCGCGTCGATCTCGATCGCGCCGAACGAACTCATCGCATCGACGATCAGTCCCTTGCCAAGCCGCTGGCACAGCGCTGCAATCTCCGGCAGCGGGTTCAGCACGCCGGCGCCGGTCTCGCAATGCACCTGCGCCACGTGCGTGATCGACGGGTCGCGTGCGAGCGCCTGCTCGATCAGCGCGGCCGTGGCCGGCTGGTCTTCGGGGAGCGGCAGTTCCACGCCGGCGCGGCCCAGCACCTTGCAGATCTTCAGGATGCGCTGGCAGTACGCCCCGTTCTGCGGCACCAGTACCTTGCCGTCGCGGGGCACCACGTTGGCAATGGCGGCTTCCACGGAAAAGGTGCCGCTGCCCTGCATCGGCACGCACACATGGGTGCCTTCGCCGTGGACGATGCGCACGAGGTCATCGCACAGGCTGCGCGTGATGCTGTTGAAGCTGGCATCCCACGATCCCCAGTCGCGCAGCATGGCCTGCCTGGTCGCGAGCGAGGTGGTGAGTGGGCCGGGGGTCAGAAGGATCGGGTCGTTGCCGCGGATCATTGGGAACTCCTCGTTGTGAAGGAGATTGGGGAAGGAGAAATTGCGTATTGGAAGAGTTCAGTCGCTTGCCTGGCCCTGGCGCCATGCCTGGGTCTTGCGGTCGAGCACGCGTTGCAGCAGGTAATAGAGCAGGCAGGCCAGCGCGGAGGTCACCACCACCAGCGTGGCCATGGCCGCCGCCGGGCCGATGTCGCCGGACTCGTCCAGGTTGACGATCTCGACCGAGGCCAGCTTGGTGTCGGCGCCGTAGAGGAACACCACCGCCGACACCGTGGTCATGGCGTTGATGAACAGGTAGCGCGAGATCTCCAGGATGGCGGGCAGGCAGGCCGGCACAGTGACTTTGAAGAAGGTCTTGTAGAAGGGCACCTTCAGCGATGCGGACACGGCCTCGAACTCGCTGTCGAGCTGCTTGAGCGCGGTCACCGCGGTCAGGTGGCACGACGCGTAGTAGTGCACGATCGTCACCAGCACCAGGATGCCCAGCGTCTGGTACAGGCCATGCAGCGGGTTGGCCTGCGGCACGAAGAAGAAGATGTAGCCCAGCCCCAGCACCAGTCCCGGCACGCCCATCGGCAGCACCGCCATCAGCCGCACGAAGCCGCGCAGCCAGTCCAGCCCGCGCGTCTTCTCCAGCAGGTAGGCGGTGGCGAAGATAAACACCGGGCCGATCACCGCGGCCAGCGCGGCCATGCGCACGCTGTTCAGGTAGGAATCGACCACGCCGCCCTCGACCAGCCCGACGCGGTAGTGGTTCAGCGACAGCGAGAAGTTGTACGGCCACAGCTTGACGAAGGACGCATAGATCGCCATGCCCATCACCGCCACCATCAGCGCCGCCATCAGCCAGCAGAACGATGCCATGGCGAGGTCGAAGCGGCGGCTGCGGCGCGGCACGTAGGGCACCGAGCGGGCCGACATCAGCGCCATCTGGCGCTTCTGCACGCGCGCGTCGACGCAGTAGGTGACCGCCACCGGCACCAGCAGCATCAGCGACACCACCGCGCCCTGCGAGAAGTCCTGCATGCCGATCACCAGCTTGTAGATATCGGTGGCCAGCATATGGAAGTTGCCGCCGATCACCTTGGGGATGCCGAAGTCGGAGATCGCATAGGTGAACACCACCATCGCCGCGCTGACCAGCCCATAGCGCGCGCCCGGCACGGTGATGGTGAAGAACTTGCGCACGGTCGAGGTGCCCAGCGCGTCGGCCGCCTCGTACAGCCGCGCGTCGGTCAGCGACAGCGCCGTGACCAGGATCATCAGCGCATGCGGAAACGTGGCGAACACCAGCGAGGCGACGATCCCCAGCGGCCCGTAGATCTGCGTGCTGCCCATCCACGGCTTGAGCAACCCCTGGTTGCCGAACCAGAAGATAAAGGAAATGGCTGCCAGCAGCGACGGTGCCAGCAGCGGGATCAGCGCCAGGTTGCGCAGCAGCCCCTTGCAGGCAATGCGGCTGCGCGTCAGCGCGTAGGCAAAGGTAAAGGCCAGCGGCACGGTGATGCAGGTGGCCAGCGCCGAGACCCACAGGCTGTTCCACACCGAGCGCAGCAGCGCCGGCGATTCGAAGTAGGCGCGGAAATGTGCGATCCCCGCCAGCGAGCCGTCGCGGTTCTGCACGCTCTTGGCCAGGATCATCGCGATCGGAGCCAGCACGAAGCAGAGCAGGGCGACTGCGGCCAGTGCCAGCAGCAGGTGCGCGAGCCGGTCGCTCCAGTGCGCACGCACCGAGGTGGCAACGAACGCGGGTGGCGCCGGCAGGGAAGGCCTCGTGCCGGGACTGGAAATCCCGGCCGGCACGGCGCCCGGGGCGGTATCGGTAGCCGGCGCAGTGGCCGGCGCCGTCGAGAGGCTCAGGCGCATGCGTGGCGGAAGATACGAAGGCGGTCGGCGGGGATGGCCAGGCGCAGGCGGTCGCCGGTATTCGGGCGCAGTTCGTGCAGGTCATTCAGCGAGAGGTCGGCGCACAGCGTGCCCGACGCGGCATCGGGCAGTCGCAGCGTCAGGCGCGAGAACGCGCCCAGGAACTCGATCTTGTCTACGGTGGCCTCCAGCACATTGGGCCCGTGCTGCTCGACGCCGCGTACGCAGACGTCTTCCGGCCGGAAGAACACCTGCACCGCTTCCTCCGCGCCGCAGCCGGCCGGTGCGTGGCAGTGCATGCGCACGCCGCCAAGATGCAGCGCGCCGTCGCTGCCCACGCGCGCGCCCAGCATGTTGGTCTTGCCGACGAAGTCCGCCGCAAAGGGCGTGGCCGGTCGCTGGTAGACCTGCGCCGGCGTGCCGACCTGCTCGATCACGCCCTGGTTCATGACCACGATGCGGTCCGCCATCGACAGCGCCTCTTCCTGGTCGTGCGTGACCAGGATGGTGGTGATGTTCAGGCGCTGCTGCAGCGCGCGGATCTCGCTGCGCAGCCGCACGCGCACGCGTGCGTCGAGCGCGGACAGGGGTTCGTCCAGCAGCAGCAGGCCGGGCGAGGTGGCGAGCGCACGCGCGATCGCCACGCGCTGCTGCTGGCCGCCGGAGAGCTGCGCGGGGTACTGGCTGCCGCGGTCGGGCAGGCTCACCAGCGTCAGCAGTTCATCGACGCGCGCGCGGCGCTGGTCGCGCGGCATGCGCCGGTTGACCAGGCCGTAGGCGACGTTGTCCGCCACGGTCAGGTTGGGAAACAGCGCATACGACTGGAACACGATGCCGTAGTCGCGCTCCATCGGCGGCAGCGTGGAGATGTCGCGCCCGCCCTGGTGGATGGTGCCGGCGTTCTGCGATTCCAGTCCGGCGATGATGCGCAGCAGCGTGGTCTTGCCGCAGCCGGACGGGCCGAGGAAGCACAGCAGCTCGCCCTGGCGCACGTCCAGGTCGATGTGATGCAGCGCGACAAAAGGGCTGGCGCCGCTGCCGAAGCGCTTGTGGATGCCTTTCAGGCTGAGATAGGTCTCAGCCGTGGAGGTTGGGGAATGCATGGCGTGGGATCCTCGGCGATGTTGTCGTGGCAGTAGTCCGGCGCTCGCGCGCCGGGCCCAGGCGTTCCCGGATTACTGCTTTTCCGACTTGCCGGCGTACCGCTTCTGCCATTCGTTCAGCACGCGCTCGCGGTTCTTGGCGATGTAGCTGAAATCATTCTTGACCAGCATCTGCTCGTAGTTCGCAGGGATGGTCTCGACCTTCCGGGCCACACCCGGGTAGGTCACGATGGCCCAGTCCCTGGCGAACAGCTGCGCCGCTTCCTTGCTCGCCAGCCAGTCCAGGTAGCGCTGCGCGGCCTCCTGCTTCTTGGTCCCCTTGACGATGCCGGCGGCCTCGATGTCATAGCCCAGCCCTTCCTTCGGGAAGATCATCTCGATCGGCGCGCCCGAGGCCAGCGTCTTGTGCGCGCGCAGCTCGAACGAGATGCCGATCGGGAACTCGCCCGCGCCCGCCTGCTTGCACGGCTTGGAGCCGCTGTGCGTGTACTGGGCGATGTTCTCGTGCAGCGCGTCCATGTACTTCCATCCCTCCTGCTCGCCGAACAGCTGCAGCCATGCGGTCACGTCGAGGAAGCCGGTGCCGGACGACGCCGGGCTGGGCATCACGATGGCGCCCTTGTAGACCGGCTTGGCCAGGTCCTTCCAGCTTTCCGGGCGGGGCAGGTTGCGCTTCCTGGCTTCGATCGTGTTGAAGCAGACCGTCGCGCCCCACACATCGAGGCCCACCCACGACGGCGGCGTGGCCTGGTCGCTGTAATGGCGCGTCAGTTTTTCGAAGCCCTTGGGGGCGTAGGGCATCAGCATGCCTTCCTGCTTGAGTAGCTCCAGGCTGGATGCGGCCAGGCCGGCGATCACGTCCGCTTGCGGATTGGCCTTTTCAGCGAGTGCCTTGGCAGTGATGACGCCGGTGGAGTCGCGCACGTACTTCAGCTCGATGTCGGGCGCGACCTTGGCGAAGCCTTCGGCGTATGGCTTCAGCGTTTCGATTTCCCACGCGGTGTAGACGGTCAGGGTGGTTTTCTGCGCCAGCGCGGTGCTGGCGGCGCCCAGTGCGAGCAGGGCGGCGGCGGTGTGCAGGGCGGACTTGATGGACAGTTTCATGAGGCCTCCGTTTTCCGGCATTGTAGGTGGAGATATGTGTCATTTTGGTGAATATGTTGCAACGTGTGGCGCGGCGTTGCACAGCCATGTATCACCTTGAAACCCTTGTTCTACAACACTCGCAAGACATGTGCCCAGCTATTTCCAGCTTTTGCGTCACCCTGTTGGTGCCACCGATGTCTTGATTGTTGACAATATACAAACCGCTTGCTTTAATCGCAACAAGGATTTTCGATATTGCTGAATCCGTCACAAACGGGAGTTTTTCATGTCACGCCAAGTCCCGCTGGCGAGCGAAATCACCATCCTGCAGAGCCAGTCGCTGACCACGCTGGTCCAGCGCGAACTGGAGCTGCGGATCATGTCCGGCGAACTGCCGCCGGGAGCCAAGCTCAACGAGGTCGAAGTCGCGGGCCAGCTCAACGTTTCGCGCGGCCCGGTGCGTGAAGCGTTCCGCGCGCTGGAGCAGGCCGGCCTGCTGCGCACCGAAAAGAACCGCGGCGTGTTCGTGCGTGCCATCTCGGTGCGGGAAGCCGACGAGATCTATGAACTTCGCGCGGTGCTCGATGAATTCGTCGGCCGGCAACTGGCGGCCCGCATCACGGCGGAAGGCTTGCGCGAACTGCGCGCGCTGGTCGAGGCGCTGGGCGCCGCCAGCGCTGCCCGCGACCTGGACGAATACGCGCGCCTGAACTTTGCCTTCCACGACCGCATGGTCGAGCTGGCCGGCAACGGCAAGCTGCTCGACACCTACCGGCGCCTGGTCAAGGAGCTGACGCTGTTCCGGCGCGAGGCGCTGTCGGGCAGCAACGCGGCCATGCCCGATTCCACCCGCGAGCACCGCGCCATCGTCTCGGCCATCGCCGCGCGCGACGGCGAGCTGGCGGCGCGGCTGATGCGCGAGCACGTCGAGCGCGGACGCGCGCGCATGCATGCCGCTGTCGATCCCGATACCGCCGGTACCGCCGGCACCGGTGCGGCCGACTGACGACCACAACCATCGATTCCCAAACACTCGCACACCGGACCGCCACCATGCCCGATACCAACGTTCCCGCCCGCACCATTACCGTCAACCAGCGCTGCTACCGCTGGATGCAGCAGCCCGTCGTGGTGGTCTGCGTCGACGGCTGCGAGTTCGACTACCTTGAGGCCGCAGCCGCCAGCGGCAGCGCGCCTTACGTCAAGCAACTGCTCGCCAGCGGCTCGTCGTTCCGCGGCGCTTGCGTGGTGCCCACCTTCACCAACCCGAACAACCTTTCCATCGTCACCGGCGCGCCGCCCGCGGTGCACGGCATCTGCGGCAACTATTTCTTCGACCGCAGCGCCAATGACGGCCGCGGCGAGGAAGTGATGATGAACGACCCCAAGTACCTGCGCGCGGGCACCATCCTGGCCGCGTTTGCCGGCGCCGGCGCCAGCGTCGCGGTGGTGACCGCCAAGGACAAGCTGCGCCGCCTGCTCGGCCACGGCATGCGCGGCATCTGCTTTTCGTCCGAGAAGGCCGACCAGGCCACGGTGGCGGAGAACGGCATCGACGGCGTGCTGGAACTGGTCGGCATGCCGGTGCCCGATGTCTACAGCGCCGAGCTGTCCGAGTTTGTCTTTGCCGCCGGCGTGCGGCTGATGGAAACGCGCCGCCCCGACCTGATGTACCTGTCCACCACCGACTACATCCAGCACAAGTTCGCACCCGGCTCGGACGGCGCCAACGCCTTCTACGCGATGATGGACAAGTACCTCGCGCGCCTGGATGAACTCGGCTGCGTGGTGGCGCTGACGGCCGACCACGGCATGAACGCCAAGCACGACGATGCCACCAAGGCGCCCAACGTGATCTACCTGCAGGACCATCTGGATGCATGGCTTGGCCGCGGCGTTGACGAGGGCGGGGCGCGCGTGATCCTGCCGATCACGGATCCCTATGTGGTCCACCACGGCGCGCTCGGCTCGTACGCCACCGTCTACCTGCCCGAAGGCGCCGACCGCGACGCGCTCAAGGCCCGGCTGTCCGACCTGCCGGGCGTGGAAAGCGTGCTCGACAACACCGAAGCCTGCGCGCGCTTCGAGTTGCCGTCCGACCGCGTGGGCGACCTGGTGGTGACTAGCGACAAGCACGTGGTGCTGGGCACCAGCCGCAGCCGCCACGACCTGTCCGGGCTCGATGCGCCGCTGCGCTCGCACGGCGGCGTCTCGGAGCAGACCGTGCCGCTGGTGTTCAACCGTCCGACGGCCGGCATCCCGGGCAAGACCGTGATGCGCAATTTCGACATCTTCGACGTGGCGCTCAATCACCTGCACTGAACCTGCACTGAACCTGCACCGAGAGCTGCACTGAGAGCTGCACCGCGGCCCGCAGCGGGCCGTTGCTCCCGTACTGACCGGAGAAATCCCATGAATGCCCCCCATTTCCCTGCAGGCACCGTCAGCCCGCACTTCCGCGCGGAGGCGCTGCGCATCGATGGCCAGAAGATCGTGCGCGAGCGCGTGATCGAGGTGCGCAACCCGTATGACGGCACGCTGGTGGGCACCGTGCCCAAGGCCACGCTCGACGACGTGCGCCGCGCCTTCGGCGTGGCGCAGGCGTACCGTTCCAAGCTGACCCGCTACGAGCGCGCCGCCATCCTGAACCGCGCCGCCGCGCTGCTGCGCGAGCGCACCGAGGAAGCGTCGGACCTGATCACGCTGGAGTCCGGCCTGTCCAAGAAGGACTCGCTGTACGAGATCGGCCGCGTGGCCGACGTGCTCGGCTTCGCCGCCACCGAGGCGCTGCGCGACGACGGCCAGCTGTTCTCCTGCGACCTGACCCCGCACGGCAAGAAGCGCCGCGTGCTGACCCAGCGCGAGCCGCTGCTCGGCGTGATCTGCGCCATCACGCCGTTCAACCACCCGATGAACCAGGTGGCGCACAAGGTGGCGCCGTCGATTGCGACCAACAACCGCATGGTGCTGAAGCCGTCGGAAAAGGTGCCGCTGTCGGCGTACTACCTTGCCGACCTGCTGTACGAGGCCGGGCTGCCGCCGCAGATGCTGCAGGTGGTCACCGGCGACCCGCGCGAGATCGCCGATGAGCTGATCACCCATCCGGCCGTCGACCTCGTCACTTTCACCGGCGGCGTGGCCATCGGCAAGTACATCGCCAGCAAGGCCGGCTACAAGCGCGTGGTGCTGGAGCTGGGCGGCAACGATCCGCTGATCGTGCTGGCCGACGCCGACCTCGAGCGCGCCTCCGACCTCGCGGTGCAGGGCTCGTACAAGAACTCGGGCCAGCGCTGCACCGCGGTCAAGCGCATGCTGGTGCACCAGGCGGTCGCGGCGCGCTTCACCGAAATGGTGGTGGAGAAGACCCGCGCGTGGACGTATGGCAACCCGATGGACCGTGGCGTCGACATGGGCACGGTGATCGACGAAGAGGCCGCCATGCTGTTCGAGGCGCGCGTCAACGAGGCGGTGGCGCAGGGCGCGCGGCTGCTGGCCGGCAACCAGCGCATCGGCGCCAGCTACGCGCCGACGGTGATCGACCGCGTCGACCCGGCGATGACGGTGGTGCGCGAGGAAACCTTCGGGCCGGTATCGCCCATCATCACCTTCCGCGATATCAATGATGCGATCCGGATTTCCAACGGCACGGCGTTCGGCCTGTCGTCGGGGGTCTGCACCAACGATATCGAGGCGTTCACGAAGATCGCCAACTCGCTGCATGTCGGCACGGTGAACCTGTGGGAAGTGCCGGGCTACCGCATCGAGCTGACGCCTTTCGGCGGCATCAAGGATTCGGGGCTGGGCTACAAGGAAGGCGTGCAGGAAGCGGCCAAGAGCTTTACCAATTTAAAGACGGTGACGTTGCCGTGGGCGTGAAGTATCAAGCGCGTTGATTCGACCGCCGGTCTGCTCGCTCTCACGCAAGCGGGAGAGCGAGCAGGTCCGCGGTAATTGGCTGCCACCATGCCAATCACACCCGCGCTAGAATCACCGCTCAGCTAAACACGCTCCCGGAGTCCCCGTGCTCGCCGAACAACGGCAGAAATACATCCTCGACCAGCTCTCCGCCACCGGCGCCCTGGCCATCAGCGAGCTGGTGGCCGAGCTCGACGTCTCGCGCGAGACCATCCGGCGCGACCTGAACACGCTCGCCGGCCGCGGCCTGCTGGTGCTGACCCACGGCGGCGCGCTGGCCTCGGACCGCACCGAGCCCGACACCCAGGCCCGCGCCGCGGTCAATGCCGAAGGCAAGCGCGCCATCGGCGTGCGCGCCGCGGAACTGGTGCGCGACGGTGCATCGCTGATCCTGGACTATGGCACCACCACCCATGCGGTGGCGCAGGCGCTGCACGGCCACCACAACCTGCTGGTCTACACCAACGACCTTGCCATCGCCCAGCTGCTGGGCCGGCGCAACGGCAACCGCGTGATCGTGCTTGGTGGCGAGCTGCAGGACAATGAAGACGCGACCCACGGCTGGGACACCATCGAGCAGCTGTCGCGCTACCACACCGACTTTGCCTTTATCGGCATCGGCGGCGTCACGCCCCGCGGCGAGATCTGCGACTTCTCGCGCGCCGCGGCCGAACTGCGCAGCCGCATGCTGATGGCTGCCGACACCCCATGCGTGGTAGCCGACTACACCAAGTTCGGCCGCAACACCGGCGTGACGATCAAGCACTTCAACCTGGCTGCCTGGCTGATCACGGACATGGCGCCCGAGCCGGAAATCGGGGCGGCGCTGAAGGAGCGCGGCGCCAAGCTGCTGATTGCCTAGCCGCGCGGCAAGTCGTTTTTCGATCGCATCTGTGCGCTGATCGAACGAAAAGCCCCGCTGTTCGCACCAAAATGTAGCCTTCACGTGGCAGTCACAGGTGTTTTGACTGCCACATGCCCCATGCTGGTGCTACAGTTTCGGGTTGCCAGACAGGCACGGCATGCCGTCAATGTCCGGACAATTGGAGGCCACCCACCTTCCCCCCGGCGCAACGCCAAACGGCTCCAGAGACCGGCACCAGCCGGCAGGGCCGTCAGACCAGACACAGCACCAGCACAGCAGAGACATCGTGAACGTTCCTTCCCTCGACGCATTCCTGGCGGGGGTCGCCCGCCGCGACCCCAATCAACCTGAATTCCTCCAGGCCGTGAAGGAAGTGATGATGACGCTCTGGCCGTTCGTCGAGCGCAATCCGCGCTACGCCGACCAGGCCCTGCTCGAGCGCCTGGTCGAGCCCGAGCGCGTGATCCAGTTCCGCGTGGCCTGGACCGATGACCGCAACCAGGTGCAGGTCAACCGCGCCTTCCGCGTCCAGCACAGCTCGGCGATCGGCCCGTACAAGGGCGGCATGCGCTTCCACCCGACCGTGAACCTGTCGGTGCTGAAGTTCCTGGGCTTCGAGCAGACCTTCAAGAACGCGCTCACCACGCTGCCCATGGGCGGCGGCAAGGGCGGCTCGGACTTCGATCCCAAGGGCAAGTCCGACGGCGAAGTGATGCGCTTCTGCCAGGCGCTGGTGACCGAGCTGTACCGCCACCTCGGCCCCGACACCGATATCCCGGCCGGCGACATCGGCGTGGGCGCGCGTGAAGTCGGCTTCATGGCCGGCATGATGAAGAAGCTGTCGAACCAGTCCGCCTGCGTCTTTACCGGCAAGGGCCTGGCCTACGGCGGCAGCCTGATGCGCCCGGAAGCGACCGGCTACGGCACCGTCTACTTCGCCCAGGAGATGCTGCACCGCCGCGGCCGCGAGTTCGACGGCCTGCGCGTGCTGATCTCCGGCTCGGGCAACGTGGCGCAATACGCTGCCGAGAAGGCGATCGAGCTGGGCGCCAAGGTGCTGACCCTGTCAGACTCCGGCGGTGTGCTGCACTACCCGCAAGGCATGACCACGGCGCAGCTGGCCGAAGTCATGGCCTTCAAGAACGAAGAGCGCGGCCGCCTGCTCGACTTTGCCGACCGCCACGGCATGCGCTTCGAAGCCGGCCGCACCCCGTGGCACGTGCCCGCCGACGTCGCGCTGCCGTGCGCAACGCAGAACGAGCTCGACGGCAACGATGCCGAAACCCTGCTCGGCAACGGCGTGATCTGCGTGGCCGAAGGCGCCAACATGCCGTCGACGCTGGAAGCGGTGGACCGCTTCGTCGACGCGAAGATCCTCTACGCGCCGGGCAAGGCCAGCAACGCCGGCGGCGTGGCGACCTCCGGCCTGGAGATGTCGCAGAACGCGATGCGCCTGTCGTGGCACCACGCCGAGGTCGACGAGAAGCTGCACGCGATCATGAAGGACATCCACCAGAACTGCATCCACCACGGGCAGAAGGCGGGTGGGTATATCAACTACGTGGAAGGGGCGAACATTGCCGGCTTCGTCAAGGTGGCGGATGCCATGCTGGCGCAAGGGGTGATCTGACGATCTGACCCGGACGCGGCCGGTGCAATGCCGGCCGTCGGCACGACGGAGGCCCACCGGAGCCAGGCTCCGGGATAGTGGGCCGTCCGATACCAGGGCCGGCCGCTAGCCCTTTTTCCCGGGCTGCTGGAACAGTGCGCCGGCCTCCTTGACGTTCTGCTCGGCGCGCTTGCCGATCACGGTCAGCGCCTCGGCCTGCGCCTTCTGCGCGGTCTCGGCCAGCTCGCGCATGTTTTCGAACGCCCGCTGCAGCGCCTGCTGCACCAGCTCGCCATGCTTGGCCATGGCCTCGGCCGGATTGCCCGTGGTGCCGTACTGCTGCGCCGCGGCCTGCAGTTGCTGCATGGTCTGCATGAAGATTTCCTGCTGCTTTTGCATCACGGCCTGCATGCCCTCGTAGGCCAGCTTGTTGGCCTCGGTCAGGGCCTCGATATCCTTGCGGCGCGCCTCGATCACGGCGTTCATGTCGAGGCCCGGCACGCGGAACTGTTCCATCAGCTTGGTGAAATCGGCAAAAGGATTGGGAGGCGTGGCCATGCTGGATCTCCTGGTGGGGGAAGTGTGAGCAGGGGTGGAGCGGGCCGCGGGACGGCCCTGCGCCGGATTTCACTCCACTATAGCCGGAATCCGCACACTTCTAGCCGTCAATCGAGGAAGACCCTAAAGTTAAAGTTTCGGTCCCCCATGCCGTTGGCATCCATAGCCCGCGCCTGCGCCGGCCCGTCGGGCCCGCCCGCGGACGACAAGAGCGGAGAACGCAGCGCCCACCGGGCGCCGGCACTTCGCCGTAACCAGTCCTAATCAGGTAGAAGACATGAAAAATCTAGGAATCGGGGTCCGCCTCGGCATCGGTTTTGGGGTGGTATTGCTGCTGTCGGCGCTCATGACGGTATTCGGCATGATGCGCCTGCAGCAGGTGGCAGAGCGCACCCACGCGATGATGCAGCAGCCGCTGACCAAGGAGCGGCTGGTCAGCGACTGGTACCGGCTCATGCACACCAGCGTGCGCCGCACCACCGCGGTGGCGCGCAGCGCCGACCCTTCGCTGGGCCAGTTCTTTGCCGCCGAGACCAAGGCGTCGATCGAAGGCATCGCGCAGCTGCGCGACAAGCTGCAGCCGATGCTCAGCTCCGAGCAGGAAAAGGCAGCGTTCCAGAAGATCCTGAGCGTGCGCGACCCGTATAACAACGGCCGCGACAAGATCACCAAACTCAAGCAGGAAGGCCTGACCGAAGAGGCCAACCAGGTGCTGGAGAAGGAATTCGTCCCCGCCGGCGACGCCTACCTGGCCGAGATCCAGAAGCTGCTCGACATCCAGCGCACCAGCATCGACGCCACCGCGCGCGAGATCAACGATATCTACGTCAACGCGCGCAACAGCCTGATCGGGCTGGGCGTGGTGGTGCTGGCGATCGGCATCGCATTCTCGGTGTGGCTGACCAGCGGCATCACGCGCCCGCTGCACCGCGCCGTGGCGGTGGCCCGCACCGTGGCTTCCGGCGACCTCACCAGCCGCATCGACGTCGACAGCCGCGACGAGACCGGCCAGCTGCTGCAGGCATTGGCCGACATGAACGCCAATATCCTGCGCATCGTGCGCCAGGTGCGCGCGGGCACCGAGTCGATCGTGTCGGGCACCAGCCAGATCGCGGCCGGCAACACCGACCTGTCGCAGCGCACCGAGGAGCAGGCTTCGTCGCTGCAGCAGACCGCGGCCAGCATGGAAGAACTGACCAGCATTGTGCGCCAGAACGCGGACAATGCGCGCCAGGCGAGCACGCTGGCGGTCAATGCCTCGGATATCGCCGAGAAGGGCGGCGCAGTCGCGGGCAAGGTGGCCGAGACCATGGAAGAGATCAACGGCGCGTCGAAGAAGGTGGTCGACATCATCGCCGTGATCGAAGGCATTGCCTTCCAGACCAATATCCTGGCGCTGAACGCGGCGGTGGAAGCGGCGCGTGCCGGGGAGCAGGGCCGCGGCTTTGCCGTGGTGGCGGGCGAAGTGCGCAGCCTGGCGCAGCGCAGCGCGACCGCGGCCAAGGAGATCAAGGCGCTGATCGGGGATTCGGTGGATCGCGTCGAGAAGGGCTCCATGCTGGTGACGCAGTCGGGCCAGACCATGGAAGAGATCGTCGCGGCGGTCAAGCGCGTGACCGACATCATGGGCGAGATCAGCGCGGCGTCGGCCGAGCAGAGTTCGGGGATCGAACAGGTGAACCAGGCCGTGACGCAGATGGACACGGTGACGCAGCAGAACGCGGCGCTGGTGGAAGAGGCGGCTGCGGCGGCGGGTTCGCTGGAGGAACAGGCGCAGCGGTTGAAGGAGGCGGTGGCGACGTTCAGGCTGGTGGCCTGACGGTGATCCGCTGGTTTTCTCCCCTCTCCCCCTGGGAGAGGGGCGGGGGAGAGGGGAGCACTCCCCCCCCCGGCGCTGGCCTTACCGCGCCTTCAAAAACTCCCCCACCTCCAGCAACACCAGCTCATTGTCATCCGCGCGATTCGGTTCGCGGCTGCTGCTGAAGGGCAGGTTGTTGTCGTTGCCGACCACGATATGCGTGGCATCGACCAACTCGACGTTCTCGATGGTAAAGAACGGGAACGCCAGCACGCCATCGGTCAGCGGCTTGCGCGCCAGCTTGCGCGGATCGGCAATGCGCAGCATGTCGATGTAGCCGACCTTGCGCACCGGTCCGCCGGCATTGGCGTCGGTCAGCTCGACCTTGTAGACCCGCTTGAACTTCGCCACATCGTCGAAGCAATCCGGCCGCTTCTGCCCCGCCGGGCAGGCCTTGTCCGGCGTGCCCTCGCCGTTGTCGCGCTCGATGATCAGGCCGTGGCTGGCGTCGATCATGTTGAAGTCACCGATGGCGTGGCTGGCGCCTTCCAGCACGTACTTCCAGTGGCGGCCGGTCCAGGCCTGCTGCTTCACGTCGAATTCCAGCACGCGCAGGTACGGCTTGCCGCCCTCGCTCTCATAGGCCCTGGCGTCCTCGTTCCACAGGGCGCCTTCCAGCAGCGCATACAGCTTGCTGCCGTCGGGCGACGATGCCATGCCCTCGAAGCCCTTCGAGCGCTTTACCTGGAACTTGATGCCGGCGTCCGGCGCGCCGGGCGTGGTCACCGCCGGATGGTCGGGCGAGCGCACCAGCTTGCCGCCGGCCATGGTTTCGAACACCGCCAGCACCTTGCCGCTCATGTCGGCCTTGATCAGGAACGGACCGAACTCGTCGCCGATCCAGATGGCGCCGCCCGCGAACTGGAAGCTCTCGGTGTCGAAGTCCGAGCCGGTCAGGTAGCGCTGCTTCGTGCCCTCGTGGACGATGCGGAATGGCACCTTCTTGTCCGGATCGTGCAGGAAGATCGTCTTCAGCCGCCGGAACTGGCCGGTGCCGAAATCCACCTTGTACTGGTTCAGGTACAGCATGAAGTCAGGCGAGTTGGCCTTGGCGCCCGCGCCGTTGTCGGTCAGCAGCCAGAAGCTGCCGTCGGCCATGCGCTTGATGCCGGAGTGCCCCTGGGCCGGCTGGCCGCGGAACGGCAGCGAGACGCCGGTCGGCCGGCCGTTGGACTTGCCTTCGATCGT
This sequence comes from Cupriavidus sp. a3, assembly GCF_051015765.1. Taxonomy (NCBI): domain Bacteria; kingdom Pseudomonadati; phylum Pseudomonadota; class Betaproteobacteria; order Burkholderiales; family Burkholderiaceae; genus Cupriavidus; species Cupriavidus sp. a3. Next base: position 599,345 of record NZ_CP170644.1, read on the forward strand.
GCCCGGCGCCTCGGTGCGCTGCGCGGTGGTGAACTTGCCGCTGACCTGCAAATCCGCCGGGGCGTCCTTGGGCGCCGCCAGCAGGGTTTGCGCGGGCAGCACCGCATGGCCGGCGAGCGTGGCGGGGAAGGCTTCGGGCGCATCGGCCCACGCCGGCAGGGCGCCCAGCAGCGCTGCGGCCACGGCGAGCCGGGCCAGCGGCAGGACAGGCAAAGGTCGGGACATGATCGGTTCCTTGGCGTTGAGAGGACAAAAGACGACATTGTCGGCGTCAAGTTTGACAACTCTGTGATCCGTCGGGCGCACCTGGGGCATCGGTGGCCTGACCCCAGCTTGTCCCGAAATGTCAATTCGGGCGCCGGGCTGGCACCGTTCGGGTGCAACGGGCGAAACCAGGCGCCACCGGACCGGCGCCGGCCTGATTTTCTGCCCGATTGCCGCGCAAAATGCGCTGGTTTTCAGACTACTGAAAGCAAACTGAGGCAAAATTCCATCTTTCGCCTAGTTTGTCGCCCTGGCCGTGACCCGGCAGGCAGAAGTCCCACCCACCGATAGAGGATCTGAGAGAAGCAATGAGTACCCAGCAACCCACCATCATCTACACGCTGACCGACGAAGCTCCGCTGCTGGCGACCAGTGCGTTCCTCCCGATTATCCAGACCTTCACCAAGCCGGCCGGCATCAACGTCACCACCAGCGACATCTCGGTGGCCGCCCGTATCCTGGGCGAGTTCCCCGAATTCCTGACCGAAGCACAGCGCGTGCCGGACAACCTGGCCGAGCTGGGCAAGCTGACGCAGCAGCCGGACACCAACATCATCAAGCTGCCCAACATCAGCGCCTCGGTGCACCAGCTGGTCAGCGCCATCCGCGAGCTGCAGGGCAAGGGCTACAAGGTGCCGGACTATCCGGAAGACCCGAAGACCGACGAAGAGAAGGCCATCCAGAAGCGCTATTCCAAGTGCCTGGGCTCGGCCGTGAACCCGGTCCTGCGCGAAGGCAACTCCGACCGCCGCGCCCCGGCCGCGGTCAAGAACTACGCGCGCAAGCACCCGCACAGCATGGGCGAGTGGAGCATGGCCTCGCGCACGCACGTGGCCCACATGAAGCACGGCGACTTCTACCATGGCGAAAAGTCGCTGACGCTGGACAAGGCCCGCGACGTCAAGATGGAGCTGATCACCAAGAGCGGCAAGACCATCGTGCTCAAGCCCAAGGTCTCGCTGCAGGACGGCGAGATCATCGACAGCATGTTCATGAGCAAGAAGGCCCTGTGCGCCTTCTATGAAGAGCAGTTCGAAGACGCCCGCGCCACCGGCGTGATGCTGTCGCTGCACGTCAAGGCGACCATGATGAAGGTGTCGCACCCGATCGTGTTCGGCCACGCCGTCAAGATCTTCTACAAGGAAGCCTTCGCCAAGCATGGCGCGCTGTTCGACGAACTGGGCGTGAACGTCAACAACGGCCTGGTCAACCTGTACGAGAAGATCGAGTCGCTGCCCAGCTCCAAGCGCGAAGAGATCATCCGCGACCTGCACGCCTGCCACGAGCATCGCCCGGAACTGGCGATGGTGGATTCGGCCAAGGGCATCTCGAACCTGCACGCGCCGAACGACGTGATCGTCGATGCCTCGATGCCGGCCATGATCCGCATCGGCGGCAAGATGTGGGGTGCCGACGGCCGTCCGAAGGACACCAAGGCCGTGATCCCGGAAAGCACCTTTGCCCGGATCTATCAGGAGATCATCAACTTCTGCAAGACCAACGGCAACTTCGACCCGACCACCATGGGCACGGTGCCGAACGTCGGCCTGATGGCGCAGAAGGCCGAGGAATACGGCTCGCACGACAAGACCTTCGAGATCACCGAAGACGGCGTTGCCAATATCGTCGACCTGGCCACCAATGAAGTGCTGCTGACGCAGAACGTCGAGCAGGGCGACATCTGGCGCATGTGCCAGGTCAAGGACGCGCCGATCCGCGACTGGGTCAAGCTGGCCGTCACGCGCGCGCGCAACTCGGGCATGCCGGCCGTGTTCTGGCTGGACCCGTACCGTCCGCACGAGGCCGAGCTGATCAAGAAGGTCGAGGCCTACCTGAAGGACTACGACACCAACGGCCTGGACATCCAGATCATGTCGCAGGTGCGCGCCATGCGCTACACGCTGGAGCGCGTGATCCGCGGCCTGGACACCATCTCGGTGACCGGCAACATCCTGCGCGACTACCTGACCGACCTGTTCCCGATCATGGAACTGGGCACCAGCGCCAAGATGCTGTCGATCGTTCCGCTGATGGCCGGCGGCGGCATGTATGAAACCGGCGCCGGCGGCTCGGCTCCGAAGCACGTCAAGCAACTGGTGGAAGAGAACCACCTGCGCTGGGATTCGCTGGGCGAGTTCCTGGCGCTGGCGGTGTCGCTGGAAGACGTCGGCATCAAGACCGGCAATGCCCGCGCCAAGATCCTGGCGAAGACGCTGGATGCCGCCACCGGCAAGCTGCTCGACAATAACAAGAGCCCGTCGCCCAAGACTGGCCAGCTGGACAACCGCGGCAGCCAGTTCTACCTGGCGATGTACTGGGCCCAGGAACTGGCCGCCCAGTCGGACGACGCGGAACTGGCCGCCAAGTTCGCGCCGCTGGCCAAGACGCTGACCGACAACGAGCAGAACATCGTGGCCGAGCTGGCCGCGGTGCAAGGCAAGCCGGTCGACATCGGTGGCTACTACCAGCCGGACGCAGCCAAGCTCAGCGCAGCGATGCGCCCGAGCCAGACGCTGAACGCCGCGCTGGCGTCGGTCACGGCCTGATGGATGCCGGCCCGCATGACGGGCCGGAGCAGCGCCGCAACCCCGGGGACGAGGTCCCCGGGGTTGTTTCTTTTCCGGGCCGGGCTAAGTGTCCGGCTGCACTTCCCAGCCTTGTTCCGTGCCCTTTTTCTGGTCGCGGTAAGTCCAGCGCGCGCCGCAGTCCTGGCACACAAAGGTGCTGATGGTGATCGCGGCTGACCCGGGCGGCTTGATGCGCTGGGTATCGGTAATGCGCAGCGCGGCGTGCCCGGGGGCGCCGCGGCGGTGGCGTTCGATGGCCTGGCAGGCAGTGCAGAGTGTCATCCGTTCTTGTCCGTTCGATGCGGCACTGTAGCATGCACGGACAGCGCGGCCCGCAGCCAGCGCATGCGGCGCTTATTGCCGCAATTTCCTGCCGATCTGCCGAAGTGCATTGACCCTGGGTAGCGGCACCTGTATAAGGGTGGATGCAGGTCTTTCAAGCAGCAATCTCGAAGTCCAGGTGCTTGCCCACACGGCGCCACTTTCTCTCCAAGTTACTTCCTTGATCGTCATGCCTTGCCGGCGCTTTTGCCAGGCAGGAAATACTTTTTGAGGAATCCAGCATGGAAACCGGTACCGTTAAGTGGTTCAACGATTCGAAGGGTTTTGGCTTCATTACGCCTGAAGCAGGCGGCAACGACCTGTTCGCGCACTTCTCCGAAATCCAGGGCAGCGGTTTCAAGTCGCTGCAAGAAGGCCAGAAGGTTCGCTACGTCGCCGGCGTTGGCCAGAAGGGCCCGGCCGCGACCAAGATCGAGCCGATCTGAGTCTGAACGACTGCCATTGCACTGAGCGCCTCGGCGCCGGTTCAGTCAAGAAGCTCCGCCAGCGCGGAGCTTTTTTGTTTTGTGTGGCGCTATCTTGTACCGGCATGAAATAAAGCCACTCTTGACGTTGCAACAGGCGTAGAGTGAGGGGAACACCACCAACCGCCGGAGGCCGACATGGATGTTTATCCAGCTGCGACTTACAAGGGATACGACGTCTATCCCCTGGTGTACAAGCATGCCGTCGCGCGGGTGTGGCCGGAGCCCAGGCCCGACCGCTCCTTCGATGCCGCGGTGGTTATCTGCCTCGCCGGCGAATCGCCTGAAAGCGCGCAGGCACGCACGTTCCGCCTGGATGCCGCCCCCTGGGACAACGTGGGCGGCGCGCGCCGCGGTGCACTGCGCTATGCCGAGGACATCATCAACGGCACGGTGCCTGGGGTGTCGCTGGTCATGGCGCAATAAGAATACTCCTCCGCATCAACGCGGCACGATGCCGCCGGCGCCAGCGTGCGCGGCAGCATCCGTCAGCCAGCAGGGAATTCGTACATGGACATACGTTCGGGATCATCCGGTTTTCTGTGCACGTTGCCCGGCGAGGGCAAGGGCATCACCTACCACGTTGCGGTCTGCTTCATCGATGCGCAGCGGCCCACCGGTGTGCTTTTCACCAGCTTTGTCGGGGTCGGGCGGCGCGCATTCGCCGTGCTGGCCGAAGCCGATGCATTGCCGGACCAGCTTGGCGCCAGCGGCGAAGCGCTGTGCCGGCTGGCCATCGGCCAGGTGGTACGCGACCAGCTGCATGACAAGGCGCGGGAAGGCGACTATGTGCTGGACCTCAGCGCTGCGCCGTGGGACGGCGAACTGAGGCCGGTCGGCAGCGGCGTCCGGGCCGGACGGCCGCATGTGCGCGTAGTGGGCTGAGGCGACGCTCAGGGGCGCTCAGGCCGCTCGTGCCGGCACGCGGCAACACGGCGCGATTCCTGTCAGATCTTGAACACCGGGGCGCCGTGGCGCTCCAGCAGCGCTTCGATCAGCGCCATGTCGGCGATTTCGGGCGTGCGGTCTTCCACCGCGCGCGACGGGCCGCAATAGGTCGCGGTCACGTGGCGCCTGACCGTCAGTACGCCGGCGGCCGGCGGCGCGATCTGTACCTCCTGCCACGGTGAGTGCCGGTAGGTGCCTGCCTGCCAGCCTTCCGGCGTCAGGTGCAGGGCTTCCCATTCTTCGATGGTCGACATGGTCGGTTCTCCTATGCGATGAAATGACGTGTTGGGGTGGCATGCGCCGGTGCGGCACATGCCATGGCGGAAAACGCGGCCTACGACTTGTGTCGATAGTTGATGCGTCCCTTGGTCAGGTCGTACGGCGACATTTCCAGCGTGACGCGGTCGCCGGCCAGCACGCGGATGCGGTTCTTCTTCAGGCGGCCGGACGAATAGGCCCAGACCTCGAACCCGTTTTCCAGCACGACGCGGAAGCGATTGTCCGGCAGCACCTCGGATACCTTGCCGCCAAATTCCACCAGTTCTTCTTTTGCCAAAGAGGCTCCTTGCGAGAGCGGCGCCGGGATGGCGCACGCCGTTGTGACGGCCCGTAGGCCGGAAGATCGGTGGTTACCGCAGGCGCAGCCGCGCCGCGGCGCGTTCCCCGGCACGCCGCGCGGCCAGGCACGCACGGGCTTCGGTGCGGTGCGTGTCGTGGCGCATGGCCACGTTGGCGACGATGCGCTCGGCGCCGTTGCGGTATTCGGCAATCATGTAGGTCGCGAACCAGAGGCCGGGTTCCTGCTGGATCGGATAAACCGAAACGGTGTACGGGTCCTGGCTGAGTCGGTTGTCGAGGCGTTGGTTGTGGTGGTGGTTGTGTGGCTTCAATGTGTTGTCCGTTCAAGAGGCGCGGCCGCGCGCGGCGCGGTGCATCGGTCCGATGCAGGCGGCGCAGGATTGGCGACCGTTCGCCGTTGCTGTAGGCCAGCGTCGGGGCCCGCGCGCGGCGCAGGCAGGGAGTCTGGCGGGAGTGGACCATGCCTGCGCAACCGGTGCGCTGCGAGGGGCGCGGTGGTTGCGGAGCGGGCGTGCCGCCGGTCGGATAGGGTGAGGGGCGTTGCCGCCCTGGGAATGCCGGGATCGGGCCCGGCCACCGCCGATGTACTTTTTGTGGGATGGTCCTGCGGCGGGCGCACTGGCGTCGGGCGTTGCCGATCCGTGCGAACGAAACCGAATGATACCACTTCTGGCGCGGGCCGTTCCCGCATGCCGGACAGCGCACGTGGCGCGCGCCCTGCCAGACGCTCAGGTTTCGCTGATCTGCGCGAACCGCTGCGACAGGAAATCGATCAGCTCGCGCACTGAGGGAAGCAGCCCCCGCCGCGACGGGAACACCGCGTGGATCACGCCGCCCTTGATCGACCAGCCGGGCAGCACCCGGACCAGGCGGCCCTCGCGCAGTTCGTCGCTGACCATCATCACCGGCAGTTGCACCAGCCCGGCGCCGGCCACCGCGGCGGTGCGCAGCATGATCATGTCGTCGGTGACCAGCCGGGGCTTGTGGTGCAGTTCGGCGCTGGCGCCGTCGGGGCCGTGCAGCGCCCACACATGCGTGGGGCGCGGCGGACCCAGGTCCAGCGTCGACAGCGGGTTCAGGTCGGCCGGCGTCAGCAGCGGGGGCCGGCCCTCCACCAGCCTGGGGCTGGCGAGGATGCACCAGGCACGCTCGGCCAGCACCCGCATGACCAGGTCGCTGTCGTCCAGCGGCGGCACGCGCACGCGGATAGCCAGGTCCACGCCTTCGGCGACCACGTCCACGCGGCGGTTGGTGGCCTCCAGGTGCACCGTGACCTTAGGGTTGGCGGCCATGAAATCCGCAATCATTTCGCCCACGCGGGTATGCAGCAGCGCCACCGGGCAAGTCATGCGCACCAGGCCGCTGGGTTCGGCGCGAGTGCGCTCGATCACACTCTCGGCGGCCTCCGCCTCGACCAGCATCGCCTTGCAATGCGCGTAGTAGGTCTGCCCCAGTTCGGTCACGGAAAAGCGGCGCGTGGAGCGCTGGATCAGGCGCACGCCCAGCCGCTCTTCCAGCATGGCCACGCGCCGGCTCAGCTTGGACTTGGGGATCCCTAGCTCGCGCCCCGCCGGAGCAAAGCCCTGGTGGTCGACTACCTGCGCAAAGTAATACAGGTCGTTGAGGTCCGGATGCAACGGCGGCTCCTGTCGTCCTGCCAGTAGGACGCTGAGGGCGGATTTTCAAGCGTACCGGGGCAATCTGCCAAGACCTATGCTCTTGCCACACGGTCGGTTCCACGGCGTCGGCGCCACGGCCACCGTATCCCAGTCCACTGTGCAAGGAGAAAGCGAGATGACCACCCCCGCCAATTTCAATGGCAAGCGCCCCGCAATCGATCCCGCCGATACGGCCATGCTGCTGATCGACCACCAGAGCGGCCTGTTCCAGACCGTGGGCGACATGCCGATGCCCGAGCTGCGCCTGCGCGCCGCCGCGCTGGCCAGGATGGCAACGCTGTGCAAGCTGCCCGTCATCACCACGGCCACGGTGCCGCAAGGCCCCAACGGCCCGCTGATTCCCGAGATCCACGAGAACGCCCCGCATGCCCGGTATGTCGCGCGCAAGGGCGAGATCAACGCGTGGGACAACCCCGACTTCGTTGCCGCGGTGAAGGAAACCGGCAAGAAGACGCTGATCATCGCCGGCACCATCACCAGCGTTTGCATGGCGTTCCCGTCGATCAGCGCGGTCGCCGACGGCTACAGGGTGTTCGCCGTGGTCGATGCCTCCGGCACCTATTCCAAGATGGCGCAGGAAATCACGCTGGCGCGCATCGTCCAGGCCGGCGTGGTGCCGATGGATACCGCCGCGGTCGCCTCCGAGTTGCAGCAGAGCTGGAACCGCCCGGACGCGCAGCAATGGGCCGAGGTCTATACTAAGATCTTCCCCGCCTACCAGTTGCTGATCGAGAGCTACATGAAGGCGCAGGACGTCGAGAAGAAGCACGAGGTGCTGGACTCCCAACGCTGACATTGTTCGCACAGGCAAGGCTTTTACCCACGGAAGCGGCCGGTGAGAAATCCTCCGGCCGTGCCCGTTTTCACAGGAGCACGCCATGAGCAAGACCTACAAGCGCCTGGACAAGAGCCAGGCAGCTGTCCTGATGGTCGACCACCAGGCCGGCCTGCTGTCGCTGGTCCGGGATATCGAACCCGACAAATTCAAGAACAACGTGCTGGCATTGGCCGACCTGGCCAAGTATTTCAAGCTGCCGACCATCCTGACCACCAGCTTCGAAGACGGCCCCAACGGTCCGCTGGTGCCCGAGCTGAAGCAGATGTTCCCCGACGCGCCGTTCATCCCGCGGCCGGGCCAGATCAATGCCTGGGACAACGAAGACTTTGTCGCGGCGGTGCGCGCCACCGGCAAGAAGCAGCTGCTGATCGCGGGCGTGGTCACGGAGGTGTGCGTGGCATTCCCGGCGCTCTCGGCGATCGAGGAAGGCTTCGACGTCTTTGTCGTGACCGATGCCTCCGGCACCTTCAACGAAATCACGCGCGATTCCGCGTGGCGCCGCATGTCGGAGGCCGGCGCGCAGCTGATGACGTGGTTCGGCGTGGCCTGCGAGCTGCACCGCGACTGGCGCAACGATATCGAGGGACTGGGCACGCTGTTCTCGAACCATATCCCCGATTACCGCAACCTGATCACGGCATATACGACGGTGAAGGGCGGGAAATAATCCGCATTGCCTGCAGGACTGCCGGTTTGCTCCCCTCCCGCTTGCGGGAGAGGGCAGGGGAGAGGGGCAGGGGGAGAGGGCAGGCCGTGGGTATGCCCGTGGATGTGCCGACGGGCGAGATAACACTCAAGCCTGCTTCACCGCGCCCCCCACTGGCTCCCGCTCGACCTCGCCCTGCGCCGAGGCCGACCGGCGGTGGTCGATCAGCGACACCGCCAGCACCGCGATCACCGCCGGGATCGCGATCGCCATGAAGTTCTGCTGCAGCGGCAGCGACATCCCCACCAGCACGCCGATCACGATCGGCGCCAGGATCGCGCCGCTGCGGCCCACGCCCGAGGCCCAGCCGATGCCCGTGCCGCGCACCGCCATCGGGTAGAACTGGCCGGCATAGGCATAGGTGACGATCTGCGTGCCGATGGTCGAGGCACCGGCCAGTCCCACCACCACGAACAGCGCGGCGGTCGGCATCGGGTAGCCCAGCAGCGTGATCGAGATCGCTGCCAGCGCGTACATGCCGATCAGCACATGCTTGATCGGCAGGCGGTCGGCCAGCCAGCCGCCGCCCACGGCGCCGATCATCGCTCCGAAGTTCAGCACCAGCACGAAGGTCAGCGCGGAGCCCAGGCTGTAGCCGGCGGCGGCCATCAGCTTGGTCAGCCACGAGCTGAGCGCATACACCATGAACAGGCACATGAAGAACGCCACCCAGAACATGGCCGTGCTGAAGCCGCGGCCGTCCTGGAACAGGCGGCGGATCGGCGCGCTGCCTGACTTGTCGTCGGCGGGCAGCGTGAAGACGTCGCCGGCCTGCGGGCGGTGCGATGGCACCAGCCGTGCTACCACGCCCTGCAGCGTGGCGGTCTGCCTGGTGCGGATCAGGTAGGGCATCGACTCCGGCAGCGCGCGCAGCACCAGCGGAACCAGCAGCACCGGCAGCCCCGCGGCCAGGAACACCGACTGCCAGCCATAGCTTTCGATCAGCCCCTTGCCCAGCAGCGCGGCCAGCATGCCGCCGACCGAATAGCCGCTGAACATCAGCGTCACCAGCGTGCCGCGCAGCTTGCGCGGCGAGTACTCGGTCATCTGCGCCACCACGTTGGGCATCACGCCGCCGATACCCAGCCCCGCCAGGAAGCGCGTGACGCTGAACGCGACCGGATCGCTGGCAAGGCCCGCGGCCGCGGTGAACACGCTGAACAGCCCGATGCAGATGGCGATGGCGCGCCGGCGGCCGATACGGTCGGCAATGGTACCGAGGAAGATCGCGCCGAACATCATGCCGAACAGCGCGGAACTGACCATGAAGCCCGCGCTGGTCGCGGTGACGCCCATCTCCTTCATGATCGACGGCAGCGCGATGCCGGCGACGGCCAGGTCATAGCCGTCGAAGATGATGATGAGCGCGCACCAGAACAGGATTTGCGCATGGAAGCGGTTGAAGCGGGCCTCGTCGGCCAGCTGGTGGACATCGATCTGACGCATGGTTGTCTCCGGTAGGGTGGGATGGCGCGTGCTTACGCCACTGCTATGGCGCGCTCTGCGGCGGCCTTCAGTTCGCGCTCGCGCAGCACGAAGCGCTGGATCTTGCCCGTGGCGGTCTTGGGCAGCGTGTCGACGAATTCGATCGCACGCGGGTATTTGTACGCGGCCAGCCGCTCCTTGACGAAGGCCTTCAGCTCGCCGTCGCCCAGCTGCGCGCCGGCCTTCAGCACCACGAAGGCCTTGGTCTTGACCAGCCCTTCCTGGTCCGGCACGCCGATCACCGCGGCCTCCAGCACGGCGGGATGCTGCACCAGCGTGGCCTCGACCTCAAACGGCGAGACGTAGATGCCGCTGACCTTGAGCATGTCGTCGCTGCGGCCGGCGTAGCTGTAGCTGCCGTCCGCGTTGCGCACGTACTTGTCGCCGCTCTTGGTCCAGCCGCCGCGGAAGGTCTCGCGCGATTTCTCGCGGTCGGCCCAGTACATCATCGCGGCGCTGGGGCCCTGGATATAGAGATCGCCGATCTCGCCGTCGGCAACGGGCTGGCCGCATTCGTCGCGCAGCTCGATGGCGTAGCCCGTCACCGGCCAGCCCGTGGTGCCGTAGCGCACCTGACCGGGGCGGTTGGAAAGAAAGATATGCAGCATCTCGGTGGAGCCGATGCCGTCGATGATCTCGCAGCCGAAATGCGCGGTGAAGCGCTGGCCGATCTCGGCGGGCAACGCTTCGCCGGCCGACGAGCACAGCCGCAGCGCCACGTCGGCGCGCGCGGGCAGCGCGGGGTTGGCCAGCATGCCGGCGTAGCCGGTGGGCGCGCCGAAGAACACCGTGGGTTTGTGTTCCAGCCAGCGGCGGAAGGTGGCCTCGGGCGTGGGCCGCTCGGCCATCAGCACCACCGTTGCGCCAACGCTCAACGGAAAGCTCAGGCCATTGCCGAGGCCGTAGGCGAAATACAGCTTGGCCGCGGAGAAGCAGATGTCGTCCTCGCGCAGGCCCAGCACCGGGCCGGCATAGAGCGCGGCGGTCCAGTACGGGTTGCCGTGGCTGTGCACCACGCCCTTGGGCTGTCCGGTCGAGCCTGACGAATACAGCCAGAAGCCCGGATCGTCGCAACTGGTCGCGGCGGGCGCGGCGAGCGGGGTTTGCGCGGCGAGCACCGTGTCGAGCGGCACCATGCCCTCGGGCAACTGCCCTTGCGCGCGCGACACGAACACCTTGCCCACCTCATGCCCGGGCACCGCCAGCGCGTCCCGCAGCACCGGCAGCAGCGCCGCCGACACCAGTACCGCCTGCGCGCGGCTGTGCTGCAGCATGTAGACGTAGTCATCCGCGGTCAGCAGCGTGTTGACCGCCACCGGCACGACACCGGCGTACATCGCACCCAAAAAGCTCACGGGCCAGTCGGTGCAGTCGTGCATCAGCAGCAGCACGCGTTCCTCGCGGCGCACGCCGGCGCCGAGCAGCGCGGCGGCCAGGCGCCGCGCCTGCTGCGCCAGCTCGCCGTAGGTAAGCCGGCCATCGTCATCGATATAAGCGGTCTTGTCCGGGCGCCCGGCATTGCACGCCAGCAGGTGCGCGGCAAAGTTGAAGGACGCGCCCGGCGGCTGCACCGGGACGTCTGCGGTGGTGGCGGTCATGCTTGTCTCCCCGTTACTGGTGTACGGTGTGCTGCGCGCCGCCATGCGAGGACGGCGCGGTGAAGGAGGATGAAGGCGTGTGGAACCGGCGCTCAGGCCAGCGTGCCAAGTACCTCGGTGCTGGCCTGGATCGCGCTGCGGCGATGGTAGAAATGCAGCGCGCGCAGGCCGCCCAGCTCCTCGCCGCCGCCGGCGCGGCCGGGGCCGCCATGCAGCGATTGCGGCATCACGTTGCCGTGGCCGGTGTGCAGCTGCGCGACGTCGGGAGAGATCACATGCACGCGGCCGTGGCTGTCGGCCAGTTCGACCGCGGCGGCGCCGAGCGCAGCGGCATCGCTGCCATAGAGCGAGGCCACCAGCGAACCCTGGCCGCGGCGCACCAGTGCGAGCGCATGCGGGGTATCGCGATAGGGCAGAAGCGTGGCGACCGGGCCAAATACTTCGGTGTCATGCACCGCCGCGGCCGCATCGGCATCGCTGGCGCCGAGCAGCGTCGGCCCGAGGCAGCAGGCCACGGCCGGATCGGCGTCGACCAGCGGCTGCCGCGTGCCGTCGTGCAGCACCTGCGCGTGCCGGCGCAATGCCGCCAGCGCCGCGGTGACCGCATCGAACTGCGCGCGGCTGACCAGCGCGCCCATGCGCACCGAGTCGTTGCGTGGATTGCCGACGATGACTTTCGAAAGCCGCGCGCCGATCGCTTCGGCGGCCTGCCCGTAGAGCGCCTCGGGCACGAACACGCGGCGGATCGCAGTGCACTTCTGCCCGGACTTGACCGTCATCTCGCGCACCACTTCTTTCACCAGCAGCTCGAACGCGGCGGTGTCCGGCCCCGCCTGCGGCAGCAGCACCGCGCTGTTGATGCTGTCCGCCTCGATATTCACGCGCACCGAGCGTTGCGCGATGGCCGGATGCGAGCGGATCACCGCCGCGGTATCGGCCGAGCCGGTGAACGACACCACGTCGAACGGCTGCAACTGGTCCAGCAATCCCGCCGAGCTGCCGCAGACGACCGACAGCGCGCCCGCCGGCAGCACGCCGGCCTCGACCACGTCGCGCACCATGCGCTGCGTCAGCCAGGCCGTGGCGGTGGCGGGCTTGGCGATGACCGGCACGCCGGCCAGCAGCGCGGGCGCAGCCTTCTCCCACAGTCCCCAGCCCGGGAAGTTGAAGGCATTGATAAACAGCGCCACGCCGCGCGTCGGCACCAGCACGTGCTGCGACTGGAACAGCGGATCCTTGCCCAGTCGCGCGGCCTCGCCGTCGGGCAGGAAGCGGCGGTCGCCGAGCGCATCGCCCAGCTTGGCATAGGTGCCCAGCGTAAAGATGCCGCCATCGATATCGACCGCGGAGTCGTTCTTCACGGTGCCGCTGTTCGCGGTGGCAATCTCGTAATAGGCATCGCGGTTGGCCTGCAGCACCTTGACGATGTCGGCCAGCAGCGCGGCGCGCTGTCGGTAGGTCAGCGCGCGCAGCGCGGCACCGCCCTGTTCGCGCGCGAAGGCAAAGCCGGCGGCGAGATCCAGGCCGGCCGCATCGACCCGCACCAGTTCATCGCCCAGCACGGGATCGAACAGCGGCGTGCCGGCACCGCTGCCGGCCTGCCACTTGCCGCCGAGGTAGTTGGAAAGCAGTTCGGTCATGGCGGTCCTTAGCGGGTGGAGTCGCGGGTGAAGTCGATCAGGCCTTCCGGCAGCAGGTAGAGCACCAGCGCGCGGCCGTTGCTGACAGTGGGGCGGTGCGCGCTGCCCGCCGGGCATACCAGCCAGCCGGCGGGGCGGCCGTCGAATTGCGCATTGCTGCCGTCCAGCGGCATGATCAGGTCGATCTCGCCATTGGGATGCGTATGGTGCGGACCGGCAATGTCCTGCATGTCGACCACATCGACTGAAAATCCGTGCAGGTCGTCGGCGGGCTTGAAGATGCGGCCGTAACGGATGCCGCCGCCTTCGCGGTCGCACAACCAGCCTTCGGCCACGCCGGCCTCGCAGCTCGCCTTCAGTTGTTGGTAGGTAGCGCTGCCGGCGCCGTGCTCGGCATTGAGCCACGCGTCCAGCGCGGTATCGAGCGGCCGGCCGGCAAGCTGCGCGGTAAGTTGCGCAATCTGCTCGCGGAAATGCTTTGGAGAGAGGGTGAGGGACATCCAGGGGGCTCCGTCTGATTCAGCCATTGCTATCGAAGGCTTCATGCATTATTGTGCATGTATGAAAAATAGGACCACCGAGAAATCATGTCAAGCACTATATTGCATGAATCTGGGTTAACCCGGGATGAACGCCTGCAAGATGATTCAGGCGCGGCGGCCGCCAACGGCGCCGAGAAAAACCCCTTCCTGGTGGCGCTGGGCGAGCGCGTGCGCGACCTGCGCGCGCGCCGCGGCCTGACGCGCAAGGCGGCGGCGCAGGCGGCCGGGGTGTCGGAGCGGCACCTGGCCAACCTGGAATATGGCAGCGGCAACGCGTCGATCCTGGTGCTGCAGCACATTGCCGACGCGCTGCAGTGCTCGCTGGCCGGGCTGCTGGGCGACGTCACCACGTCCTCGCCGGAATGGATCCTGCTGCGCGAGTTGCTGGAGCACCGCGACGAAGCCACGCTGCGGCGCGTGCGCATCGCCGTGGGCGAGATGCTCGGCACCGGCGGCGAGAATGCCGCGCAGGCGGCGCGCAGCCCGCGCGTGGCGCTGATCGGCCTGCGCGGCGCCGGCAAGACCACGCTGGGCGGCATGCTGGCCGAGGACCTGGATTTCCCGTTCGTCGAACTGAGCCGCGAAATCGAGAAGTTCGCCGGCTGCAGCATTGCCGAGATCCAGGGGCTGTACGGCATGAACGCCTACCGCCGCTACGAGCGCCGGGCGGTGGAAGAGGCCATCCAGATCTATCCCGAAGCCGTCATCGCCACGCCGGGCGGCCTGGTGTCCGACCCGGCCACCTTCAACCTGCTGCTGGCCCACTGCACCACGGTCTGGCTGCAGGCCGACGCGGAAGACCATATGGAGCGGGTGCGGGCGCAGGGCGACTTCCGCCCGATGGCCGCGAGCAGGGAGGCGATGGAAGACCTGCGCCACATCCTGGCCGGCCGCGCCGCGTTCTATTCCAAGGCGGAGTTCTCGCTGAATACCAGCGCGCAGCCGCTGGAGCCAACCTTCGCGGCGCTGCGCGAGCTGGTGCGCTCGGCGTTGCAGATGCCGGGCTGAGGGTTCGCCCGTCACCCGGGGTGTAATCCCCGCAATTTCCGACTGCGTGCCCCTCTCCCGCCTGCGGGGAGCAAGCCGGTCGGGTGCGTTTTCCGTCCCTCCTAAAAATCTGCACAATAGTGCTTGCATAAAATCTGAACGATGAACTATAGTTCTCCTCACCAGATTCCAGTTCATGCACTATGGTGCAGTTCCACCGAGGAGACACCGCCGTGACCACCGCCCCCCGCGTCGAGTACCAGACCACCCCCGCCCAGTACAAGCACCTGAAGCTGAAGTTCGAAGGCCCTGTCGCCACGCTGGCGGTGGATATCGACGAGAACGCCGGCCTGCGTCCGGGCTACAAGCTCAAGCTGAACAGCTACGACCTCGGCGTCGATATCGAGCTGAACGATGCGCTCAACCGCATCCGCTTCGAACACCCCGAAGTGCGCACCGTGGTCGTCACCAGCGGCAAGGACAAGGTGTTCTGCTCGGGCGCCAATATCTTCATGCTCGGCGTCAGCAGCCATGCGTGGAAGGTCAACTTCTGCAAGTTCACCAACGAGACCCGCAACGGCATCGAAGACTCGTCGCAATACAGCGGCCTGAAGTTCCTGGCCGCGGTCAACGGCGCCTGCGCCGGCGGCGGCTATGAACTGGCGCTCGCCTGCGACGAGATCCTGCTGGTGGACGACCGCTCGTCCGCGGTGAGCCTGCCGGAAGTGCCGCTGCTGGGCGTGCTGCCGGGCACCGGCGGCCTGACCCGCGTGACCGACAAGCGCCACGTGCGCCACGACCTCGCCGATATCTTCTGCACCACCACCGAAGGCGTGCGCGGCCAGCGCGCCAAGGACTGGCGGCTGGTCGACGATATCGCCAAGCCGGCGGTGTTCGCGCAGAAGGTGCAGGAGCGCGCGCTGGCGCTGGCAGCGCAGAGCGACCGCCCGGCCGATGCGCAGGGCGTCGCGCTCGCGCCGATCGAGCGGAGCATCGAAGCCGATGCGCTGCGCTACACGCATGTGACGGTCGAGATCGACCGCGCCGGCCGCACCGCCACCTTCACGGTGAAGGCGCCCACCGGTGCGCAGCCGCAGGATATTGAAGCGATTGTCGCCGCCGGCGCCAGCTGGTACCCGCTGCAACTGGCGCGCGAACTGGAAGACGCGATCCTGTCGATGCGCACCAATGAGCTGGACATCGGCACCTGGCTGATCAAGACCAGCGGCGATGCCGCCGCGGTGCTGGCCACCGACGCCACGCTGCTGGCGCACAAGGACCACTGGTTCGTGCGCGAGACCATCGGCCTGCTGCGCCGCACGCTGAGCCGCCTGGACGTGTCGTCGCGCAGCCTGTTCGCGCTGATCGAGCCGGGCTCCTGCTTTGCCGGCACCTTCCTGGAACTGGCGCTGGCCTGCGACCGCAGCTACCACCTGGCGCTGCCCGACGACGAGGCGCGCGCGCCGAAGATTACCGTGGCCGAAGTCAATTTCGGCCTGTACCCGATGGCCACCGGCCAGAGCCGACTGGGACGGCGCTTCTACGACGAACAGCCCGCGCTCGATGCCGTGCGCGCAAAGGCCGGCCAGCCGCTCGATGCCGACGCCGCCTGGGCGCTGGGACTGGTCACCGCCAACCCCGACGATATCGACTGGACCGACGAAGTCCGCATCGCGCTGGAAGAGCGCGTGGCGATGTCGCCCGACGCGCTCACCGGCATGGAGGCCAACCTGCGCTTCAACGGCCAGGAAAACATGTTCACCCGCATCTTCGGCCGCCTGACCGCGTGGCAGAACTGGATCTTCCAGCGCCCCAACGCCGTCGGCGACAAGGGGGCGCTCAAGGTCTACGGCAAGGGCGACAAGGCCGCCTTCGACTGGAACCGCGTCTGATCCCGCACCCACCGCGAACCCAACGACAACCGAATCGTCCTCCCCAGGAGACCACCATGTCCGGCATCAACTACAGCGACAAGATCCCCAACAACGTCAACCTGAGCGAAGACCGCACCCTGCAGCGCGCGCTCGAGCAGTGGCAGCCCAACTACCTGAGCTGGTGGAACGACATGGGCCCGGAAGGGTCGCACACCCATGACATCTACCTGCGCACCGCGATCAGCGTCGATCCGCAGGGCTGGGCCCACTTCGGCCACGTCAAGATGCCGGACTATCGCTGGGGCATCTTCCTGAACCCGGCCGAGGCCAACCGCAAGATCCACTTCGGCGATCACAAGGGCGAAGACGCGTGGCAGGACATTCCCGGGGAATATCGCGCCAACCTGCGCCGCATCATCGTGACGCAAGGCGATACCGAGCCGGCATCGGTGGAGCAGCAGCGCCACCTGGGCCTGACCGCCCCCAGCATGTACGACCTGCGCAACCTGTTCCAGGTGAACGTGGAAGAGGGCCGCCACCTGTGGGCCATGGTCTACCTGCTGCACAAGTACTTCGGCCGCGACGGCCGCGAAGAAGGCGAAGCGCTACTGGAGCGCCGCAGCGGCCAGCAGGACAACCCGCGCATCCTGCAGGCGTTCAACGAACAGACGCCCGACTGGCTGTCGTTCTTCATGTTCACCTACTTCACCGACCGCGACGGCAAGTTCCAGCTGTGCGCGCTGGCCGAGAGCGCCTTCGACCCGCTGGCACGGACCACCAGGTTCATGCTGACCGAGGAAGCGCACCACATGTTCGTCGGCGAGAGCGGCGTGTCGCGCGTGATCCAGCGCACCTGCCAGGTGATGAACGAGCTGAAGACCGACGACCCGGCAAAGCTGCGCGCCGCCGGCGTGATCGACCTGCCGACCATCCAGCGCTACCTGAACTTCCACTACAGCGTCACCATCGACCTGTTCGGCGCCGATGAGTCGAGCAACGCCGCCACCTTCTACAGCACCGGCCTGAAGGGCCGCTACGAAGAAGGCAAGCGCATGGACGACCACGTGCTCAAGGGCCAGACCTACCGCATCCTGCAGGCGCAGAACGGCCAGCTGACCGAGAAGGAAGTGCCGATGCTGAACGCGCTCAACGAGGTGCTGCGCGACGACTACATCAAGGACAGCATGGCCGGCGTCGAGCGCTGGAACAAGGTGATCGAGAAGGCCGGCATCCCGTTCCGCCTGAAGGTGCCGCACAAGGCCTTCCACCGCAATATCGGCGCGCTCGCCGGTGTGAAGGTATCGCCCGACGGCCGCGTGGTCTCCGACGCCGAATGGCGCGATTTCCGCGACCAGTGGCTGCCCACCGAAGGCGACCGCGCTTTCGTCGCCAGCCTGATGGGCCGCGTGGTCGAGCCCGGCAAGTTCGCCAACTGGATCGCGCCGCCGGTCATGGGCATCAACCGCCAGCCGGTGGATTTCGAGTACGTGCGGTTTAACTGAGCCACGGCGTCATCAACCGCGTTCGGTTTGCTCCCCTCTCCCACTGCGCGGGAGAGGGGAGCGTCCGCGGCGGGCCTCGGCAAGCTCAAGCGCAGTGCCCGCGAAGCACTCTGATTCTGGAGACCGCCATGGACATGGCAGAAATTCAAGTCATCAAGCAGCACCTGATCGATCCCGAGATCTGCATCCGCTGCAACACCTGCGAAGCCACCTGCCCGGTGGGCGCGATCACCCATGACTCGCGCAACTACGTGGTCGACGCCGACAAGTGCAACCTGTGCATGGCCTGCATTGCCCCGTGTCCGACCGGCTCGATCGACAACTGGCGCGACATGCCGAAACTGCGCGCCTACAGCATCGAAGAACAGCTGACCTGGGACACGCTGCCCGCAGAGCTTTCGCCCGAGCAACTGGCCGACCTGGCCCCCGGCGCCGGAACGCAGACCGCCGCTCCGGAGATTCCCGCCACGTCGCCGCTCGCCGGCACCGGCGAAGATACCTTCAACAGCGCGCGCTACGGCGCCACCGTGCCACCCTGGTCCGCCGCGCATGCCTACACCAACCTCTATGGCGCCAAGTCTGCGCACAAGACCATCACCGCCACGGTGACCGGCAACGTGCGCGTGACCGAAGTCGGCCGTGAATACGACACGCACCACATCGTGCTGGATTTCGGCGCGACGCCGTTCCCGGTGCTCGAAGGGCAGTCGATCGGCATCGTGCCCCCGGGCACCGACGCCGGCGGCCGCCCGCACCACGCGCGCCAGTACTCCATCGCCAGCGCGCGCAACGGCGAGCGGCCGGGCTACAACAACCTGTCGCTGACAATCAAGCGCGTGCTGCAGGACCACGACGGCAACGCCGTGCGCGGCGTCGGCTCGAACTACATGTGCGACCTGAAGGTGGGCGACAAGGTGGAAGTGATCGGGCCGTTCGGCGCCAGCTTCCTGATGCCCAACCATCCGCGCTCGAATATCGTGATGATCTGCACGGGCACCGGCAGCGCGCCGATGCGGGCGATGACCGAATGGCGCCGGCGGCTGCGCAAGGCCGGCAAGTTCGACGGCGGCAAGCTGATGCTGTTCTTCGGCGCGCGCAGCAAGGAAGAGCTGCCGTACTTCGGGCCGCTGCAGAACCTGCCGAAGGATTTCATCGACATCAACCTGGCGTTCTCGCGCACGCCGGGGCAGCCCAAGCGCTATGTGCAGGACCTGATGCGCGAACGCGCGGCCGACCTCGTGGCGCTGCTGGCTTCAGCGGATACGTACTTCTATGTCTGCGGGCTGAAGAGCATGGAGGAGGGCGTGGTGCTGGCCTTGCGCGATGTGGCGCAGCAGGCGGGCCTGCATTGGGAATCGCTGGCTGAAGGGCTGAAGCGAGAAGGGCGGTTGCATCTGGAGACGTACTGAAGGCGAGGCGTCGCAGATAGCGCCATCGCCGCTCGCACAGGCTCCCCTCGCCCGCTTGCGGGGGAGCAAACCGGCGGCCGTCGCCGGGATGTCAGGCATGCTTGAACCGCTTGCGCAATTCGTTGGACGCATCGGCCAACCCGCCCTCCGCCACCTCCACCACCTCATGCAGGTACTTCTCGCTCGCCTCCAGCAACGCCCCATACATCCCACTACACATCCCCCGCGCCGTCCGCCCCGGCCAGTCCTGCGGCAGCAGCGCCTCCGGCAGGTTCGGGTCGCGCAGCAGCACGCGCCGGTATTCATGGACCAGCAGCGTCCGGACAAAGAAGGCATCCACCGGCGGCAAGTCTGCCGCTTCGTCCGCCAGCGGTGAAAACCGCCGCAGCAGCGCCTGCCACGCGTGCGCCACATCGCCCAGCTTGAAGGTCTGGTGCATCAGCGCCTGCAGCGGGCGCAGCGAGAACGCCTCCAGGCTGCTCGCCTCCATCACTGCCACATACTCCTGCGCGCGCGCCGCCTGGACGATCTCGCGCAGCGAGGCCAGGTCCGCGTTGGGGTGCGCCAGCACGCCCGGCGCGATGGCGCCGAAGCCTTCCCACAGCAATTCGCGCTTCAGCTTCTGCCGGATGGTGGCGCGTACGTCACCGCGCACCAGCACCATGGTCCAGCGGCCGTCCCAGGCAGGCGCCTCGCCGGCATAAATGCGCTTGCCGGCGTGCAGCATGCGCTGCAGGCCGGCCTCCGACAGCCCGTAGTAGCTGCGCCGCCCGATCCGGGTCGCGGCCAGCCAGTCGTCCGCCGCAAGGCGGAAAGTGGCCGTGCGCACCAGCCTGTCATTGATGCCGAACGGCGCCGCGAGGCGGATCAGGCTGCCCAGCGAGATCGCCTGTGGCCGCGGCGCCACCACGTCGCCGAACAGCGTCGACAGCATGGCATTGGCCCCGAGCTTCAGGCCGCGTGCCAGCCGGGCAATGCGCGGGGAGGGCAGTTCCGGAGCCGGGGAAAGCGCCATGATGGTCCTCGAAAGTGATACACATTCGTCGATTGCTTGAATCAAATTGTATCACTACCATCCATTGCAACTGACGAGCTTGACGCAAATCAAGCGCCCGTCAAGCTTCAGACAAGGCCCTTACAAAAGCGGAGCAGGCATGTACGCACAGCTGGTGGAGACAGGAGCAACAAGGCTCCGCGCGATGGAAGAGATGGACCCGCAGGAGCGCGCGTTCCAGTCCCGCGTGGATGACGGCATCAAGATCGAGGCCAAGGACTGGATGCCCGAGGCCTATCGCAAGACCCTGGTCCGCCAGATCTCCCAGCACGCGCACTCGGAAATCGTCGGCCAGCTGCCGGAGGGCAACTGGGTGACCCGTGCCCCCACGCTGGAGCGCAAGGCGGTGTTGCTGGCCAAGATCCAGGATGAAGCCGGTCACGGCCTGTACCTGTACAGCGCCGCCGAGACGCTGGGCGTGTCGCGCGACCAGATGCTGGGCGACCTGCATTCGGGCAAGGCCAAGTATTCCAGCATCTTCAACTACCCCACGCTGTCCTGGGCCGACATCGGCATGATCGGCTGGCTGGTCGACGGCTCGGCCATCATCAACCAGGTGCCGCTGTGCCGCTGCTCGTATGGCCCGTATGCGCGCGCCATGGTGCGCGTGTGCAAGGAAGAGTCGTTCCACCAGCGCCAGGGCTACGACATCCTGCTGAAGCTGTGCAACGGCACGCCCGAGCAGAAGCGGATGGCGCAGGATGCGCTCAACCGCTGGTGGTGGCCCGCGCTGATGATGTTCGGCCCGTCCGACGGCGATTCGCCCAACAGCGCGCAATCGATGCAATGGCGCATCAAGCTGTTCTCCAACGACGAACTGCGCCAGAAGATGGTCGACCAGACCGTGCCGCAGGCCGAATACCTGGGCCTGACCATCCCTGACCCGAAGCTGAAGTGGAACGAAGAACGCGGCCACTATGACTTCGGCGAGATCGACTGGTCCGAGTTCTACAACGTGATCCAGGGCAACGGCCCGTGCAACCGCGAGCGCCTGCGCACCCGCGTCAAGGCCTGGGACGACGGCGCATGGTTCCGCAACGCGCTGGTGGCCCACGCGGACAAGCAGGCCGGCAAGCAGGCGCAGCAAGCCGCCGCCTGATTTCCGCCTGATCGCACGCGGCGCAGCGCGCCGCTCCCCACATCGAATCGCTTTACACAGGAGGTTGCCATGAAAGAGTGGCCGCTTTGGGAGATCTTTATCCGCAGCCAGCACGGCCTGGCCCACAAGCACGTGGGCAGCCTGCACGCGCCGGACGGCGAAATGGCGATCAACAACGCCCGCGACGTCTACACGCGCCGCAACGAGGGCGTCAGCGTCTGGGTGGTCAAGGCCAGCGACGTGATGGCCAGCAGCCCCAGCGACAAGGGCCCGCTGTTCGAGCCCGCCAACAGCAAGGTCTACCGCCACCCCACGTTCTTCCCGATGCCGGAAGCGGTCAAGCACATCTGAGGCGGCCCGGACCATGACGAACCACAAGCTCGAATATTTGCTGCGCCTCGGCGATTCCACGCTGGTGCTCGGCCAGCGCCTGTCGGAATGGTGCGGCCGCGGCCCGGCGCTGGAAGAGGACATCGCGCTGACCAACGTCGCGCTCGACCTGATCGGCCAGACCCGCCTGTGGCTGGGCTATGCCGCCGAAGTGGAGGGCGCCGGCCGCAGCGCCGACCAGCTGGCCTTCCTGCGCGACGCGCACCAGTTCCGCAACCTGCTGCTGGCGGAACAGCCCAACGGCAGCTATGCCGATACGCTGGCGCGCCAGTTCCTGTTCGATACGTGGCACTACTTCCAGCTCGAAGCGCTGCAGCGATCAACCGATGCGCGCATTGCCGAAATCGCCGCGAAGTCGCTCAAGGAAGTGACCTACCACGTGCGCCGCAGCGCCGACCTCGTGGTGCGCCTGGGCGATGGCAGCGAAGAAAGCCACCGCCGCATGCAGGATGCGTTCGGCGACCTGTGGATGTTCACCGGCGAACTGTTCGAAGCCGATGCGGCCGAGGCCGCTCTGGCGCGCGCAGGCGTGATCCCCGATCCCGCCACGCTGGCCGAGCCCTGGCAGCGTCATGTCGGCGAGGTGCTGGAGGAAGCCACGCTGCGCGTGCCTGCGAGCCAGTGGGCGCAGAGCGGCGGCCGCCACGGCCGCCATACCGAACACCTCGGCTACCTGCTGGCCGAGATGCAGTTCCTGCAGCGCGCCTATCCCGGCGCGCAGTGGTGAGCATCATGACCGCGCAAGCGCTGGCGCGTCCCGCCGTGGAGCAGGTCTGGACCTGGCTCGACGCGGTGCCGGACCCTGAGATTCCAGTGATTTCCGTGGTGGATCTCGGCATCGTGCGCGACGTGGCGTGGGAAGGCGATGCCTGCGTCGTCACCATCACGCCGACGTATTCAGGCTGCCCGGCCATGACCGTGATCCGCGAAGGCATCGAAAGCGCGCTCGCCGCGCAGGGCGTGGACAAGGTGCGCGTGCGGACGCAACTGGCGCCGGCGTGGACCACCGACTGGATGACGCCGCGTGGCAAGGCCAGCCTCACCGGCTATGGCATCGCGCCGCCGGCGCAGCAGGTGATCGATATCAGCGGCATCAGCCGGAAAGCGGCGCCGGCCCTGGTGGTGGCCTGCCCGCACTGCGGCTCGCGCCATACGCGGCTGGTCAGCCAGTTTGGCTCGACCGCGTGCAAGGCGCTGTACCGCTGCGGCGACTGCAAAGAGCCGTTCGACTACTTCAAGGCTCACTGAGAAGGAAAGGTGGGGAGATGAGCAAATTCCATGAACTGACGGTGGCCTCGGTCACGCGCGAAACCCGTGACGCGGTGGCCGTGACCTTCGCCGTGCCGGACGAACTGGCCGACGCCTACCGCTACGTGCAGGGCCAGCACCTGACGCTGCGCACCGGTATCGACGGCGAGGACGTGCGCCGCTCGTACTCGATCTGCTCGGCGGTGCAGGATGCGCAGCTGCGCGTGGCGATCAAGCGTGTCGACGGCGGGCTGTTCTCCAACTGGGCCAACGAGCAGTTGCAGCCGGGCATGAAGCTGGAAGTGATGCCGCCGTCCGGCCATTTCCACGTGCCGCTGTCCGCCACGCACGCGAAGCACTACGTCGCCTTTGCCGCCGGCAGCGGCATCACGCCGATGCTGTCGATCATCAAGACCACGCTGCAGGCGGAGCCGGACAGCCGCTTCACGCTGTTCTACGGCAACCGCGCCTCGTCGTCGGTGCTGTTCAAGGAAGAGCTGGAAGACCTGAAGGACACCTACCTGCAGCGCTTCAACCTGGTGTTCGTGCTCAGCCGCGAGCAGCTCGACATCGACCTGTTCAACGGCCGCATCGACGGCGGCAAGGTCAACGCGCTGCTCAAGCACTGGGTCAGGCCGCAGGACATCGACGTCGCCTTTATCTGCGGCCCGCAGTCGATGATGGAAGAAGTCTCGCAGGCGCTGCTCGACAACGGCGTCGACAAGGCCCGCATCAAGCGCGAGCTGTTCGCCACCAGCATCCCCGCGGCGCGGCCCGCCGCGCATGCGCACAAGCAGGTCGGCCAGCAGCAGTGCGAGGTGACGGTGATCCAGGACGGCCGCACCCGTTCCTTCACGCTGGAAAAGAACAAGGAAACCGTGCTCGACGCCGCGCTGGCGCAGGGCATCGAGCTGCCGTACTCCTGCAAGGGCGGCGTCTGCTCGACCTGCCGCTGCAAGCGCATCGAAGGCGAGGTCGACATGGACGTCAACTTCGCGCTGGAAGACTACGAAGTCGCGCGCGGCTTCATCCTGAGCTGCCAGAGCTACGCCGTCAGCGACAAGCTGGTGATCGATTTCGACCAGGAAACCTGAAGCGTTTTCCTGCCATTCCCAATACCCAGATTCAATCTCGCCCCCGGAGCAAGCCGTGTCCCACCCGTTTTTCGAACGCCACCAGGCGCTGCTGGAACAAGCCACCCAAGCCATTGCCACGCGCGGCTACTGGAGCCCGTTCGCTGAAATGCCGAGCCCCAAGGTCTATGGCGAGACCGCCAATGCCGATGGCAAGGCCGCCTTTGAGGCCCGCCTGGACCAGCCGTTCGCGTTGTCGCAGCCCGGCACCGCCGGCCAGGCCGGCAAGGAAGTCTCGCCGTATGGCCCGGAACTGGGCATCACTTATCCTCGGCCTGATCTCGATCAGCTCTTTGCCGGCGTGGCCAGGGGCATGCCCGCATGGCGCAAGGCCGGACCGGAGGCATGGGTGGGCGTATCGCTGGAAATCCTGCAGCGCCTGAACCGCCGCAGTTTCGAGATTGCCTACGCGGTCATGCACACCACCGGCCAGGCCTTCATGATGGCCTTCCAGGCCGGCGGCCCGCACGCGCAGGACCGCGGCCTGGAAGCCGTGGCCTACGCCTGGGACGAACTGCGCCGCATCCCGAAGCTCGCCACGTGGGAGAAGCCGCAGGGCAAGAACGAGCCGCTGCGCATGGAAAAGCGCTACACCGTGGTGCCGCGCGGCGTGGGCCTGGTGATCGGCTGCTGCACCTTCCCGACCTGGAACGGCTATCCCGGCCTGTTCGCCAGCCTGGCGACCGGCAATGCGGTGGTGGTCAAGCCGCACCCGGGCGCGGTCCTGCCGCTGGCGATCACCGTCGAGGTGGCGCGTGAAGTGCTGGAAGAAGCCGGCTTCGACCCGAACATCGTCACGCTGGTGGCCAACGACCCGAGCGAGCGCATGGCGTCGAAGCTGGCGTTGCGCCCGGAAGTGCGCCTGATCGACTTCACCGGCAGCACCGCCAACGGCGACTGGCTGGAGCGCAACGCGCACCAGGCGCAGGTGTACACCGAGAAGGCAGGCGTCAACCAGATCGTGATCGACTCCACCGCCGACTTCAAGGGCATGGTGCGCAATATCGCTTTCTCGCTGTCGCTGTACTCGGGCCAGATGTGCACGGCGCCGCAGAACATCTACGTGCCGAAGGACGGCATCGACACGCCGGAAGGGCGCATCAGCTTCGACCAGGTTGCCTCGGCGATCGGCGAGGCCGTTGGCAAGCTGACCAGCGATCCGGCCAAGGCGGTCGAACTGATCGGTGCGATCCAGAACGACGGCGTGGCGGAACGGATCGAAGCGTCGCGCGCGCTGGGCGAGATCGTTGCCGACAGCCGTGTGCTCGAACATCCCGAGTTTCCGGGCGCGCGCATCCGCACGCCGCTGGTGCTGAAGGTCGATGCCAGCGACGAGGCGAAGATCATGCAGGAACTGTTCGGCCCCATCTCCTTCGTCGTGGCGACCGACAACACGGCGCACAGCATTGAACTGGCGCACCGCGGCGCGAAGACACACGGCGCGCTGACGCTGTCCGCATACACCACCGACGCGGGCGTGACCGAAACCATCCGCGATGCCGCGGAAGACGCTGGCGTGGCGCTGTCGCTTAACCTGACCGGCGGCGTGTTCGTCAACCAGTCGGCCGCGTTCAGCGATTTCCACGCTACCGGCGCCAACCCCGCGGCCAATGCATCGCTGTCGGATGCGGCCTTCGTCGCAAACCGCTTCCGCGTGGTCCAGAGCCGCTCGCATATCTGATCGCAAGGCCTGCAGTACCCCGGCGCCGGCCCCCCTTCGTACGCGGCGCCATCATAACGAGATGGAGTAGACAATGGTGCAACGCAACCCCAACCCCAATGAGCTGGAGCCGATCGAGCGCGCCAGCCGCGACGAACTGCAGGCGCTGCAGCTGCAACGGCTCAAATGGAGCGTGCGCCATGCCTATGACAACGTGCCGCATTACCGCAAGGCGTTCCAGGCGGCCGGGGTGCACCCGGACGATTTGAAGTCGCTGTCCGACCTGTCGAAGTTCCCGTTCCTGACCAAGCAGGACCTGCGCGACAACTATCCGTTCGGCATGTTCGCGGTGCCGCGCGAGCAGGTGGCGCGCGTGCATGCGTCGAGCGGCACCACCGGCAAGCCGACCGTGGTCGGCTATACCGCGAAGGACATCGACACATGGGCAAGCGTGGTGGCGCGCTCGATTCGCGCCGCGGGGGGCCGCGCCGGCGACCTGGTCCATGTCAGCTATGGTTACGGGCTGTTCACCGGCGGGCTGGGCGCGCACTACGGCGCGGAGAAGGCGGGCTGCACGGTGATCCCGATGTCGGGCGGACAGACCGAGAAACAGGTACAGCTGATCCGCGAGTTCCAGCCCAACATCATCATGGTGACGCCGTCGTACATGCTGAACCTGATCGAGGAGATGGAGCGCCAGGGCATGGATCCTTCGGAAAGCTCGCTGAAGGTCGGCATCTTCGGCGCCGAGCCCTGGACCGACGCGATGCGCGCGGAGATCGAGGCGCGTGCCGGCATCGACGCGGTGGACATCTACGGCCTGTCCGAGGTGATGGGGCCGGGCGTGGCTTGCGAATGCATCGAGAGCAAGGACGGCCCGGTGATCTGGGAAGACCATTTCTATGCCGAGATCATCGACCCGGTGACCGGCGAGGTGTTGCCGGATGGCTCCGAGGGCGAGCTGGTGTTCACCTCCCTGACCAAGGAAGCACTGCCGGTGATCCGCTACCGCACGCGCGACCTGACGCGCCTGCTGCCGCCGACGTCGCGCTCGATGCGCCGCATCGGCAAGATCACGGGGCGCTCGGATGACATGCTGATCATCCGCGGCGTCAACGTGTTCCCGTCGCAGATCGAGGAACTGATCCTGAAGGCGCCGGCGCTGGCGCCGCAGTACCAGCTGGTGGTGACGCGCGACGGGCACCTCGACAAGCTGGAGGTGCGGGTCGAGGCGCGGCCCGAGCGCTCCGCGTCGCTGTCGGCGGATGACCGGGCGGCGCTGGAGCGGGATCTAAAGGACCAGATCAAGACCTATGTCGGCGTGACCACGCGGGTGCAGGTGGTGGCGGCTGCAGGGATCGAGCGCACCACGGTCGGCAAGGCAAGGCGCGTGGTGGACATGCGGCCGAAGGTTACACACGAGCAGCCGGTTGGCGCGATCTGAGGCGCTGCTTTTCACCCACACCGCTGGCATAGGCTCCTCTCTCCCGCAAGCGGGAGAGGGGAGCAAACCGTCGGTAGATCGACGCCCCCAACCAAGAACCAAACTGATGGCAGCCACCAGAGCCGCCACACCACCCCCCTGCGCCAAAGGAGACACCATGGACGCGCGACAACTGGAAGCCATCCAGAACCACCCCGACTTTATCCGCCTGATCCACGGCCGCACGCGCCTGGGCTGGTCGCTGACGCTGGTCATGCTGGCGGTCTACTTCGGCTTCATCCTGCTGCTGGCCTTTTCGCCCGCCACGCTCGGCACGCCGGTCGCCGGGGGCGTCATGACGGTGGGCATCCCCGTAGGCGTTGCAGTGATCGTTGCCGCCGTGCTGCTGACCGCCATCTACGTCCACCGCGCCAACCGCGACCTGGATCCGCTCAACGAACGCGTGCGCAAGGAGTGCGAAGCATGAAGCCGGTACACCTTTCCCTCGGCGCCGCCCTGTGCGGTCTGGCAGCCAGCGCCGCCACTGCAGCCCCCGCGATCCAGGGCGAGGCCACGCAGCGGCCGCTGAACTGGAGCGCCATCGTCATGTTTATGCTGTTCGTGCTGTTCACGCTCGGCATCACCCGCTGGGCCGCGCGGCGCACGCGTTCGGCGTCGGACTTCTATGCGGCCGGCGGCGGCCTCACCGGCTTCCAGAACGGCCTGGCTATTGCCGGCGACATGGTGTCGGCCGCGTCCTTCCTTGGCATCTCGGCCATGATGTTCGACAAGGGCTACGACGGCCTGATCTACGCGCTCGGCGTGGTGGCGGGCTGGCCGATCATCCTGTTCATCGTCGCCGAACGGCTGCGCAACCTGGGCCGCTACACCTTTGCCGACGTGGTCTCGTACCGGCTGGCGCAGAAGCCGGTGCGCATCACCGCAGCGTGCGGCACGCTGACCGTGGTCATCATGTACCTGGTCGCGCAGATGGTCGGCGCCGGCAAGCTGATCGAGCTGCTGTTCGGCACCAGCTATGAATCGGCGGTGGTCATCGTCGGCGCGCTGATGGTGCTGTACGTGATGTTCGGCGGCATGCTCGCCACCACCTGGGTGCAGATCATCAAGGCGCTGCTGCTGCTCGGCGGCGTGACCTTCATGGCGGTGATGGTACTGGCCTATTTCGGCTTCAGCCCCGAAGCCATGTTCGCCAGCGCGGCCAGGGTGCATGACAAGGGCACGGCGATCTTGTCGCCGGGCGGGCTGGTGTCCAACCCGATCGATGCGATCTCGCTCGGCGTCGGCATGATGTTCGGCACCGCGGGTCTGCCGCACATCCTGATGCGCTTCTTCACCGTGGCGGATGCGAAGGAAGCGCGCAAGTCCGTGCTCTACGCCACGGGCTTCATCGGCTACTTCTACGTGCTGATCCTGGTGGTGGGCTTCGGCGCGATCGTGATGGTGGGCGCGGACCCGGCCTATCGGGACGCGGCCGGCAAGCTGATCGGCGGCAGCAACATGGTGGCCGTGCACCTGTCGCACGTGATCGGCGGCGACCTGTTCCTCGGCTTCATCTCGGCGGTGGCGTTCGCGACCATCCTGGCGGTGGTGGCCGGGCTGGCGCTGTCGGGCGCGTCGGCGGTGTCGCACGATCTCTACGCCAACGTGTTCCGCCGCGGGCAGGCCAGCGAGAAAGACGAGATCCGCGTGTCGAAGCTCGCCACGCTGGTGATCGGCCTGCTGGCGATGGTGCTGGGCGTGATGTTCGAGAAGCAGAACATCGCCTTCCTGTCCGGGCTGGTGCTGGCGATCGCCGCGTCGGTCAATTTCCCGGTGCTGTTCCTGTCGATGTTCTGGAAGGGGCTGACCACGCGCGGTGCGGTGGCCGGCAGCCTGGCGGGGCTGGTGTCGGCGGTGCTGCTGCTGGTGCTGGGCCCGACCGTATGGGTGGGGATCCTCAAGCACCAGCAGGCGATCTTCCCATATGCCAACCCGGCGCTGTTCTCGATGACGCTGGCCTTTGCCGCCGCCTGGCTGGTGTCGGTGCTGGACCGCTCGGCGCGGGGGAGCGCCGAACGCCAGCGCTACGGCGCGCAGTTCGTGCGCGCCATGACCGGCATCGGCGCGGCCGGTGCCAGCCAGCACTGAAAACCAGGCCAGCACCGGGCTGGTCAGTCGGTGTCCTGCTGCGCCTTGTGGCGGGACGCCATCTTCTCCTGCTGTCCCGGCGGCACGTTGTCGTAATGGCTGAACTGGATGGTGTAGCTGCCGTGGCCGCCGGTCATGCTGTTCAGCCGTGACTGGTAGTCGTTCAGCTCCGACAGCGGCACCTGCCCGGCAACGATCACGCTGTTGGCGGCGCCGGTGCGGGTGCCATGCACCTGGCCGCGCTTGGCGGACAGGTCGCCGATGACATCGCCCATCGCCGTGCCCGGCACCGTGACCTCGATCTCGACGATCGGCTCCAGCACGCTGGGGCGCGCCTTCATCACCGCGTCGATAAACGCCTTGCGTCCGGCCGTGGCGAACGCCACTTCCTTGGAATCGACCGGGTGGCTCTTGCCGTCGTACACGGTCACGCGCACGTCCTGCATCGCAAAACCGGCCAGTGGACCGCTTTCCAGCACCTGGCGGATGCCTTTCTCCACTGCGGGGATGAACTGGCCGGGAATCGCGCCGCCCTTGACCGCATCGATGAACTCGAAGCCTTCGCCGCGCGGCAGCGGCTCCACGCGCAGCATCACTTCGCCGAACTGGCCGGCACCGCCGGTCTGCTTCTTGTGGCGGTGGTGGCCCTCCGCCTTGCCGGCAATGGTCTCGCGATACGCGATCTTCGGCGGCCGCGTGGCGACTTCCAGCTTGTACTGCTCGGTCAAACGCTCCAGCGCGCAGCGCAAATGGAACTCGCCCAGTCCGAACACCACGGTCTCGTTGGTGCCGGCCGGATGCTCGATGCGCAGGCAGGGATCTTCGGCGCTGAGCTTGTGCAGCACCTCGGCCAGCCGCTGCTCGTTGCCGCGCCGCGCCGGCTCGATCGCCAGGCCGTAGATCGGCGTGGGAAACTCCAGCGGCGTCAGGTGGATGTCGCCATCCTCGGTGGCGTCGTGCAGCACCGCGTCGAAGCCGAGTTCATCCACCTTGGCCACCGCGCAGATATTGCCCGGGCCGGCGCGCTGCACTTCCTGCGTCTCCTTGCCCTGCAGCAACAGCAGGTGCGCCACCTTGAACGGCTGGCGGCCCTCGCCGATATAGAGCTGGCTGTCGCGCGTGACCGTGCCCTGGTGGATGCGGAACACCGCCAGCTTGCCGACATAGGGATCGACTACCACCTTGAACACATGCGCCAGCACGTGCTTGTCCGGCACCGGCTCGGCGCGCACCGCCTTGCGTTTCTCGGTACCATCCTCGGCAGTGCCGGTCGAGCGGTAGAACAGCGGCGGGTTGCCTTCGGTGGGATTGGGCAGCAGCCGCACGAAGACATCGAGCAGTTCCGCGATACCGGCGCCGGTGGCGGCCGAGGTAAAGCAGATCGGCACCAGGTGGCCTTCGCGCAGCGCACGCTCGAACGGCGCGTGCAGTTGCTCCGGCGTGATGGCCTCGCCTTGCTCCAGGTACACCTCCATCAGCTCCGGATCGATCTCGATCACCTGGTCGATCAGCGCTTCATGCGCCGACGCCACCGATAAAAAATCCGACTCTCCGGCCGGATTGAAGAAGCAGTCCACCACCTTGCCGCCGTTTCCGGCCGGCAGGTTGATGGGCAGGCACT
The DNA here is from genome assembly GCF_051015765.1 of Cupriavidus sp. a3. Classification (NCBI taxonomy): domain Bacteria; kingdom Pseudomonadati; phylum Pseudomonadota; class Betaproteobacteria; order Burkholderiales; family Burkholderiaceae; genus Cupriavidus; species Cupriavidus sp. a3. The sequence goes on from NZ_CP170644.1 coordinate 630,545, forward strand.
CCTTGCCGAACGCCTCCTGGATCTCGGCCAGCAGCCCCGGCAGGTCGACCTTCTCGCCGTCGATGCCGTTGATAACGATCATCCGGCACAGTTGCCGCGCCTGCGCCCAGGCCATGGCGCGGCGCGTGGTCATTTCGATCCCGGTCTGCGCGTTGATGACGATGGCCGCCGTCTCGACCGCCGCCAGCGCACTGATCGCCAGGCCGGAGAAATCCGGGTAGCCCGGCGTGTCGAGCAGGTAGATGCGAGTGTCGCGGAAGTCGACGTGGGTGATGGCGGAACTGAGCGAGCGCTTGTACTTGCGCTCCAGCGGATCGCTGTCGCTGACGGTCGAGCCGCGCTCCACGCTGCCCGGGGTGTGCAGCGCACCCCCCTTGTGCAGCAGTGCTTCGACCAGCGAGGTCTTGCCGCTCCCCGCATGCCCGAGCAGGGCAACGGTGCGGATGGCATCGGGACTGTCGTGCATGGTGGCTCTCTCGTCCGGCAATGGCTGTCAGGGCATTATTGGCGAAATTCGCCGGAAACGACATATGCCAGTGTCGGCATCGGGACAAAGCCTGATAGGCGCAAGGGTGTGAAGTGGTGCATGCGGCGCTTGGGTCCGGCCGGCAACCCGCGCCTCGCGCATGGCTGCAGCGCAGCAATCCAGGATTCAATAAGACTGCTGCGCCGCAACAGATCAGGCACTGGCGTGGTCGGTCGAGACCGCCACGGCATGCCATGCCGCCAGTTCGCTTTCCACCTTGCGGTTCTTTTCCGCGATGCGGGCCACCGTATCGGAGCCCAGCGGCAGCCGCACCGGCGGGTTGTCGCTGTCGGCAAGGGCGAGCAGCGCCACAGCCAGCTTGGCGGGATCGCCGGGCTGCTGGTGGTTGGCCGACGCCATGTGGCCGCGCATCGCGCCGACGGTTTCGGCGTATTCGGCGATCTCGGTGCCGACGCGGACCAGCGAGCTGGCATCGAGGAAGTCGGTGCGGAAGAAGCCCGGCTCGACCACGGTGGCGCGCACGCCCAGCGGCGCCAGCTCGGCGTCGAGCGCTTCGGTCAGCCCTTCCACCGCGAACTTGGTGGCGCCGTAGACGCCCCAGCCGGGATAGGCGGCATAGCCACCGATCGACGAGATATTGACGACATGCCCACTGCGCTGGCGGCGCATCTGCGGCAGCACCGCGCGCGTCACGTTGAGCACGCCGAAGACGTTGGTGGCGAACTGCTGCTCGACTTCGCGCGCCGACGCTTCCTCCACCGCGCCCAGCAGGCCGTAGCCGGCATTGTTGACCAGCACGTCGATGCGGCCGAAGCGGGCCACGGCGGCCTCGGCCGCGGCGATGGCCTGCGCTTCGCTAGTGACGTCGAGCGCCACCGGCAGCAGGTTGTCATGCGCGCCCACGGCGCCGGTGATCGTTTCGGGGCGGCGCGCGGTGGCGACGACACGGTCGCCGCGGGCCAGCGCGGCGCGGGTCAGTTCCAGGCCGAAGCCGCGCGAGGCGCCGGTGATGAACCAGACCTTGCCGGCGGCGTTGGTGACGTTGGTGGCGTTGGTGGCGGTGTTGGCAGCGATGGTGGTGTTGGCGGACATGGTGAATCTCCTTTGCTCGGTTTGACTTCGGTGTCTGATGGCGGGGGCCACGGAGACAAATTTAGGCGCGCTCGGTCAGCAACACTAGGCGGTGTAATTCCGTTTCAAAGACAACTAGAAGTTGTCAATAAATGCGAGCGATGTCGATTGAGCAATTCTCAACCGTATGGCAGACTCGCCGGCATGGACAAACTGCCTCCCCTGAACGCCCTGCGCGCCTTTGAAGCGGCGGCCCGGCACCTGAGCATCACCACCGCTGCGGAAGAGCTGCACGTGACGCCGGGCGCCGTCAGCCGCCAGATCCGCTCGCTGGAAGAAGGCCTGGGCGTGCAGCTGCTGCATCGCGGCCACCGGCAGATTTCGCTGACCCGCACCGGCGAGGACTACTACCGCGCCGTGACCCGGGCCATGGACGACCTGCGCGAGGCCACGCGGCGGCTCGGCAAGCGGGCCAGGCGCAAGCAGCTCAAGGTGCGCGCCTACACTACTTTCGCCATGCGCTGGCTGATCCCGCGGCTGTCGAGCTTCCATGCGGCCAATCCCGGCATCGAGGTGCTGCTGACCGCCTCGCTGGACCCGGTCGATTTCCGCAAGGAAGACATTGATGGCGCGATCCGCCTAGGCGACGGCAAGTGGAGCGGCGTGAATACCTACCGGCTGGTGTCCAACATCCTGGTGCCGGTCTGCAGCCCCAGCGTTGCGGCCGGCAACCCGAAGGTGAAAAAGCCTGCCGACCTGCAGCACCAGACGCTGCTGCATTCGATTGCGCGTCCGGACGACTGGGCGCACTGGCTGAAGGCGGCGCGCGCCGACGCGCAGGTCGACGCGCGCAGTGGCATGACGTTCCAGAGTTCCGCCATGGCTTATGCGGCGGCAGTGGAAGGGCAGGGTTTCGCCATCGCCCAGCGCTTCCTGGTCGCGGGAGACCTGGAGGCCGGGCGGCTGGTCGCGCCGTTCCGCCAGAGCGTCGACATGGGCGACTTCACCTACTACCTGCTGACGCCGGCGGACCGCAAGGAAAGCGCCAGCATGGCGGTGTTCCGCGAGTGGCTGCTGGCGCAGTGCGAGACGCAAAGCTAGCGCGGCGCTCGCCGGTCACCAGCCGGCGAAGCAGGCAAATCCCTCCACTGGCTCGCGCGCAGTACGCAGCCGGTTGGCCGGCTCGGCGGGATCGGCGTGTCCGAGCGACATGCCGCACACCAGGATTTCATGGTCGGGAATGGCAAGCTGCGCGCGGATGACCCGGTGGTAGCGCGCGAACGCCTGCTGCGCGCAGGTTTCCAGGCCGTGCCCCAGCGCCGCTAACATCACCGCATGCAGGAACATGCCGAGGTCCAGCCACGCCGCCTGTCCCTGCCCGCGCTCGATGGTGAAGAACAACCCCACCGGCGCGCCGAAGAACGCGTAGTTGCGGGCATACTGCCGCGCCATGCCGGCGGCGTCGCCGCGCGGGATGCCAAGCAGGCCGTACAGCGCCTTGCCCAGTGTGCGGCGGCGCGCCAGGTAGGGCTCGCGCCACGCCGGCGGGTAGTAGACGTATTCCTCGCGATGGCCGCCGCCATCGCTGTCGTGCAGCGCCAGCAGGGCATCGCTGAGCCGGTCGCGCACGGCACCGGCGCAGGCGTAGACCCGCCATGGCTGGGTGTTCGACGCGCTCGGGCTGCGCGCCGCGTCGGCCAGGATTGCCGCCACGGTCTCGCGCGGTACCGGCGTATCGAGAAAGCCGCGCACGCTGCGGCGGGCGTGGAGCGCGGCGATGATGTCGGCGCGGTTCATGATGCCGTTGCCGTGAGCGGTGCCTCGATGGTATCGGCACAATGGACCGCGCCGCGCGCCTGCAAGGCGGCGATCTGTGCCGCGCTAAAGCCAAGCCCGGCGAGCACCGTTTGCGTATGTTGTCCGCACGCCGGCGCCGGCCGCGCGGGCAGCGCGTTTTCCTGGACGCTATTGATCGGGAAGCCTGGCATGCGGACCTCGCCCAGCGTCTCGTGCGGGATGCGCTGCACCATGCGGTTGGCCGCCACCTGCGGGTGCGCCATCAGGTCTTCATAGGTGGCCACGCGCGCGCACAGGATGTCGGCGTCCTGCAGCACGGCCAGCCACGCGTCGGTCGGCCGCGTCACCAACACGCTGGTCAGCGCCTCGACCATTGCCGCCCGGTTGGCGACGCGCAGCGGCGAGGTGGCGAAGCGCGGGTCGTCGGCGAGCGCCGGCAGGCCCAGCACGTCGCACAGCCGGCGCCAGCGCTCGGGCATGTAAGCGGCGATCATGATCCAGCCGTCGGCGGTGCGGAAGGCCTGGTTGGGCGCCGAATAGGGCGCGGCACTGCCCGCCCGTTCCGGCAGCCGCCCGTCGGCGCAATAGCTGGTGAGCGACGATTGCTGCAGCGCCAGCGCGGCGTTGAGCAGGCTGACGTCGAGATGCCCGCCCTGGCCGTCGCGTGCCCGCTGCGCCAGCTTGCCCAGGATACCGACGCAGGCGACGTAGCCGGTCATCACGTCGACCACCGGCGCCTGCACCTTGCACGGCTCGCCGTCGGGCAGGCCGATCAGGCTCATCAGCCCCGAATCGGCCTGGATGATGCCGTCGACGCCGGCACGGCCGGCATACGGGCCGTACTGGCCATAGGCGGAGATCGAGCAGTAGACCAGCGCCGGGTTCAGCGCCGATAGCTCGGCATGGCCCAGCCCGAGGCGATCCATCACGCCCGGGCGCATGCTTTCCACCACGATGTCGGCTTCTGCCGCCATCCGGCGCGCCACGGCGAGACCTTCGGGGGATTTCAGGTCCAGCGCCACGCCGAGCTTGTTGCGGTTGAAGCCGTGGAACAGCGCGCTGTCGTCGCCCAGCCAGCCGGGGCCGAGCCCGCGTCCCAGTTCGCCGCCGGGCGGCTCGACCTTGATGACCCTGGCGCCCATGTCGGCCAGCAGCATGGTGCAGGTCGGCCCGGCGCCGATCTGCGTGAAGTCGATGACGGTCAGGCCGTCTAGTGCATCGCGCAGCATGTCATGTCTCCGGAAGGATGCGGGATCGTTTGAACGTGCCCTGCGCGGTGGCGACCAGCACGCCGGCATCGGTGGCCAGTTCGGCCGTGGCAAAGTACAGGCTCTTGCCGGCGCGGCTCACCGTGGCGGTGGCGCGCAGCCGGCCCGCGCTGGCCTTGCTGAGGTAGCTGATGGCCAGCATTACCGTCACCGCGTGGCCGAGGGCGCCGTCGGGGCCCGTCGGCAGGCCGGCGTAGCCGCAGGCGGCGTCGAGCAGCGTGGCGATCACGCCGCCCTGCACGCTGCCCTGCCGGTTCAGGTGGCGCGGCTCGATGTCGAGCTCGAAGGCGCAGCGGCCGTCGCCGACGCTGGCCAGGCGGATGCCAAGGTAGTCCAGCAGCGGGTTGTCGGTGGGCGGCACCATGGGGTGTTCAATCGGCGCGTTCACAGCGCCACCTTGATGTTGTTGTCCTGGATCACGCGCTGCCAGCGCGACATTTCCTTGCCGATATGCGCCTTCAGCTCGGCCGGCGTGGAGGCCTGCGGCTCGAAGCCCTGCTTTTCCAGTTGCCCGGCAACGTCGGGCGACTTCAGCGCGGCCACCAGCGCGGCATTGACCTTGTCGACCACGGTCTTCGGCGTGCGTGCCGGCGCCAGCAGGCTGTACCACAGCTCCGCGTCGTAGCCGACGATGCCGGCCTCGGCAAAGGTCGGCAGGTCTGGCATCAGCGCGCTGCGCTTCTTGCCGGCGATGCCGAGCGCACGCAGCTTGCCGGCGCGCACGAACTGGATCGACGAGGCAAAGGTGGCGAACGAGATCTGCACCTGGCCGCCCATCAGGTCGCTGATCGACGGGCCGGTGCCGCGGTAGGGCACGTGCAGCAGCTCGGTCTTGTTTAGCTTGGCGAAGACCTCGCCCGCCAGGTGCTGCGGCGTGCCGGGCCCCGGGCTGCTGTAGCTGAGCTTGCCCGGGTTGGCGCGGGTGTACTGGATGAACTCCTGCAGCGTGCGGAACGGCTGGTCGGGATTGGCGACCAGCATGATCGGCACCGACGCGATGCGCCCGACCGGCTCGAAGTCGCGCTCGACCTGGAACGGGACCTTCATGCCGAGGAACGGGTTCATCGTGATCTGGCTCGACGCGATCACCAGCGTGTAGCCGTCCGGCGCGGCGTGCGCGACGTAGTCGGCGCCCAGGTTGCCGCCGGCGCCGGGTTTGTTCTCGATCACGATGGTCTGGCCCAGCAGCTGGCTCATCTTGGGTGCGATGGCGCGTGCCAGGATGTCATTGCCGCCGCCCGGGGCGAACGGCACCACCAGCGTGATCGGCTTCTGCGTGGGGTAGGGTGCCTGTGCCGCTGTGCTCAGCGCCGTGACTGCCAGCACGCCGGCCATTGCCGCGCGCATGATTCGGGAAATACCTGCCATGGTTGTGTCTCCTGCGTGGTTCTTGTCGGTCCGCTCAGCGTCCCGTGTAGTGGGGCTGCCGCTTTTCGGCGAAGGCCTGGCGGCCTTCGGCGCGGTCGGCGGTATCGCGCAGCACGCCCCAGTAGAGTTCGGTGAGTTGCTGCGCGTCGGTCTCGCTGAGGTGGCTGGTCTGGCGCGACAGCTTCTTGACCGCCTGCACGGCCAGCGGCGCGTTGGCGGCGATGCGCGCGGCCAGCGCCAGCGCACGGTCGGGCAGGGCATCGGGCGCCATCGTCTCGGTGACCAGGCCGATGCGCGCGGCGTGCGCGGCATCGATGCGTTCGCCGGTCAGCACCATCTGCATCGCATGCGCCGCGGGCACCGCCTTGAGCAGCCGGTGCAGGCCGGACACCGCCGGGATCGAGCCGACCGCGACTTCGGGCAGGCCGAAGGTCGCCTGCGTCGACGCGATCCGCAAGTCGCACTGCAGCGCGAGCTCCAGCCCCGCGCCGAGGCAGTGCCCGTTGACCGCCGCGACCAGCGGCTTGCCGAGGCCGAGGTCGGTCAGATCCATCAGCCGGATATAGAGCCCAAGGTCAGCAGCATGCTCCGGCGCGCGGAACAGCGCCTCGGGGTAGGTGGCGGCGGAGGTGCGCGTGCCCTTGAGGTCCGCGCCGGCGCAGAAGGCGCGCGTGCCGGCGCCGGTCAGCACCGCGACGCGCAGGTCGTCGCGGTCGCGCACCTCGGCCAGGTGCGCGCGCAGTTCGCGCAGCGTGGTTACGTCGAGCGCATTGAGCGCGTCGGGCCGGTCGATGGTCAGCACCGCGACCGCGCCTTCGATGTGGCGTTGGATGGTCATGATGGCTTCCTTACACGCTGGGCGACGACAGGCTGCGCCCGCCGCAGACGTAGAGCGTCTGGCCGGTTACGTACGACGATTGCGGATCGAGGAAGAAGCTGACCGCATTGGCGATATCGTCGGCGGTGCCGATGCGCTGCACCGGCACCGACTTCTGCAGCCGCGCCTGTACCTCCGGCGCAAAGCCACGGAACAGCGGCGTATCGACGATGCCGGGCGCGACCGCGTTGACGGTGATGCCCTTGCCGGCGAACTCGATCGCCAGCGAGCGCGTCAGGCTGACCACGCCGCCCTTGGCCGCCGAGTAGTTGGCCTGCCCGAAGCCGCCCAGCCAGGCCCGCGACGAGATATTGACCACGCGCCCGTAGCCGCGCTCGACCATGCCGGGCAGCGCCGCGCGGCAGCACAGGAACTGCGAGCGCAGGTTGGTATCGATGACCAGGTCCCAGTCGTCGTCGGTCATCTTCAGGAAGCGCATGTCGCGCACTGCCCCCGCGTTGTTGACCAGGTAGTCGACGCGGCCGGCGCGGGCCGCGACTTGCGCAAAGGCGTCGTTGACCGCGGTGGAATCGGTCAGGTCGGCGGTGGCGCCGAAGGCATTGAGCCCTGCGGCGGCCAGCGTGCCGACGGCCTCGTCCAGCGCACCGCCATCGCGGTCCAGCAGCGCCACGGTCAGCCCCTGCCGCGCCAGTTGCGTGGCGATGCCCAGGCCGATGCCGCGCGCGGCGCCCGTGACCACGGCCACATGCGTGGGATCGAATCGTTGCGTACCCATGTCAGACTCCCAGCAGGTGGACGGAAGAGGCGGCGTGGTCGACACCCGCGATGCCGCCGCCGGTGCATTGCGTCAGCCCGACGCGCGCGTTCTCGACCTGGCGCTCGCCGGCACGCCCTTGCAGGTGCCAAAGGATTTCGACCATCTGTGCCACGCCGGTGGCGCCCAGCGGATGACCCTTGGCCAGCAGGCCGCCGCTGGGGTTGACCGGCACGCGGCCGCCCAAGCGGGTTGCGCCGGACTTCAGCAGCGGCACCGCTTCGCCTGGCTCGGCCAGGCCCAGCGCTTCGTAGTAAAGCAGTTCGGCGATGGTGAATGCGTCGTGCAGCTCGACCACGTCGACATCCTGCGGCCCCAGCCCCGCCTGCTCGTACGCCTGGCGCGCGGCACGCGCGGTGATCTCGGCATCTAGGATGTCGTCGTCGGCCTCTTCGCGCAGGCCGGAGACCACCACCGACGACAGCACCTTGACCGGACGCGCCTGCGCCGGACGGCGCGTGCTCAGCACCACCGCGGCGGCGCCGTCGACCTGCGACGGGCAGCACTGCAGCAGCGTCAGCGGGTCGGCGATCATGCGCGAGCCGAGCACTTCTTCCACCGTGGTGGCCTTGCGCTGCTGCGCATACGGGTTGAGCGAGCCGTTGTAGCGGTTCTTGACCGCCACTTCCGCCAGGTCGGCGGGCGATGCGTCGCGCTCGTGCAGGAAGCGCGTGCCGCGCATCGCATACACCGCGGGCAGCACCATGCCGGCCTTGGCATAGAGGTCCGTCTTGTGGTCGTTGCGCTGCAGCGGGATGGTGCCGCCACCCAGCGCGGTCAGTTGCTCGATGCCGAACACCAGCACGGTGTCGTATTGCCCGGCCAGCAGCGCGTGCCGCGCCAGGTGCGCGCCGGTGGCGCCGCTGGCGCAGGCGTTCTCGACGTTGTAGACCGGGATACCCTTCAGCCCCAGGTCGCGCACGATCAGCTGGCCCAGGATCATGCCGCCCAGCACATTGGCGCAATACACCGCCTGGATGCGGCCGAGCGGCACGTCGGCGTCGGCCAGCGCCTTGAGGATGGCCTGTTGCGCCAGTTCCGGCGCCAGCACGCCGGGGTGGCGGCCGAACGGCGTCATCGCGCCGCCGTGGATGTAGATGTCCTGCATGTTGCTTTCCCTTTCCTTCTGCATTCTTTCGATCGGTCAGGCCGTGACGGCCTCGAAGACATAGCCGAACTCGGCGTCCGGGCGCGCTTCATAGCGGTCGCCGATCGCCGGGCGCGCCTTGCCCTGCAGGCGCCCGAAGATGCGCACCGGGCCGACGAAATCGACATAGCCCAGCGCGTACGGCGGCTGGCCGCTCTTGGGCGCGGGATGGATCACGGTGAAGCTGTAGACCACGCCGGAGCCGCGGATGGCGACGGGGTCATGCTCGGCGGCGAGCGGCGAATCGGCCGGCACTGCCGGGAAGATCCATTCGCCGGTGGCGCGGTGGCGCGAGGCGATCAGGTGGGGAAGGGGGTCCGCACTCCAGAGCGGATAGGCTTGGTCTGACACGGCAGTCTCCTGTGTTGGTGGGCCTTGGCGTAATGGTTGTCGCTGGCGGCGCGTGCGACAAACGACATTTCCGGCGCGTTCGCTTGAGAAAAAATCAAACGAAGGGCCGGCGCAGGGCGTCAGGAGAAGGGTGTTGGAAGGAAGTGTGGGTGGGGCTGCTTCGCGCCGGAAGGCTCAGGGCACCAGGCCCACCAGCCGCGACAGCGATTGCTCCGCGCCGCGCCCCGCTTCCACTACGAAATCGATGAAGCGCCGTACCCGCACCGGCATCTGGCTGCGGTGCGGGTAGTACATGTACAGCCCGACATTGCTGCTGCTGAATTCCGTCAGGATCGCCTTGAGCCGGCCGCTGACGAGGTCGGCGTGGATCATGTAGGCGGACAGCTGGCCGATGCCAATACCGGCGCGCACCGCCTCGACCTCGGTTTCCACGTCGTTGAAGCTGGCGACGGCGGGCACCTCCTGGTAGACCAGCGCGCCGTCGACCTGCAGCTCCCACGGCACCATGCGCCCGGTGGCCGGGCGGCGGAAGCCGGTGCACTGGTGCTGCAGCAGTTCGTCCAGCGTGGCCGGCTCGCCGTGCCGTGCGAGGTAATCGGGAGCGGCGCAGATGACCAGCGGCAGGTCGCACAGCCGGCGCGCCACCAGGTTCTGGCCGGGACTGGTGCCGGCGCGGAAGCCGATATCGATGCGGGACTCGACCAGGTCGGTGAAGAGGTCGCTCAGCACCACGTCGAAGGTGATGCCCGGATGCAGCCCGCGGAAGGCGCGCACCAGCGGCACCAGAACGCGGCTGCCGACCGACGGCGGCGCGGTCAGCCGGATCAGCCCGTCGTCGTCGCTCTTGCTGCTGCGCACCTGGTCCAGCGCCTCATCCAGCTGGCGCATGCCCGGCGCGGCCAGCTCGAACAGCCGCGCGCCTTCGGTGGTGAGGCTGAGCTTGCGCGTGGTCCGGTGCAGCAGGCGCACGCCGAGGTCGTCTTCCAGCGTGCGCACCGCCTTGCTGACGGCCTGCGGGGTCACGCCGGCTTCTACCGCGGCGCGCTGGAAACTGCCGGCGCGTACCACGCCGATGAAGAGGGTGAGGACGCGGGCTTTGTCCATGATTGGCAACTGGCGGTTGGGAATGTGCCGATGATAGTGCGTAACCGGCCTTGCTGGCTCGAAAAGGCGGGCTTTCGTACAAGTGACGGGACCGGGCGGCGTTGCGTAGCATTGAGGGCACACGCGCGCCGCGGGGGAGCAGGGCGCGCTGCATTTCGGCAAGCGGCTGATCGGGCGGAACCGGGCGTATCAATCACCGCCAGATGCCAGCCGCCAGGAACAGAATCCCGGCGGCCAGCAAAATGCCCACCCCCCTTACATCCTCCCCTTCCAGGGCACCAACCACTTCGCCATCTTCCTCATCAGCAGATCAAACACATAAGCAATCAACCCGATCAGCACGATCCCCATGATCACAACGTCGGTACGCAGGAAGTTGGACGCGTTCAGCACCATCTGCCCGAGCCCGGCGGTGGCGGCCACCATCTCGGCCGCCACCAGCGTGGTCCACCCGAAGCCGATCGCAATCCGCATGCCTGTCAGGATGTCCGGCAGCGCGGCGGGCAGCACCACGTGCCGCACCACCTGCCACGGCGTGGCGCCCATGGAGTAGGCGGCATTGATCTGCTCGATGGTCACCGACCGCACCCCCGCCTGCGCCGACATCGCCAGCGGCGCGAAGCACGCCAGGAAGATCAGCAGCACCTTCGAGGTCTCGTCGATGCCGAACCAGATCACGATCAGCGGCAGGTACGCCAGCGGCGGCAGCGGGCGGTAGAACTCGATGGGCGGATCGAAGATGCCGCGCGCGATGCGCGACACGCCCATCAGCACGCCGATCGGCACCGCCGTGACCACCGCCAGCCCGAACGCGCCAAATACGCGCACCATGCTCGCGGTGAAATGCTCGGTCAGCGGCTGGCCGCCTTGCAGGTTGCCCTGCCAGGCGTCGATGAAGGCGGTGACGATCGATTCCGGCGTGGGCAGGAACAACGGCGGCAGCCAGCGCAGGTGGCTGGCGACCCACCACAGGACGAGCAGGCTCGCAACGGTTACGGTGGAGATGCGCGAGCTGGAGCCTTCGCCGGGCAGGCGGTAGCCCGACACGGCTTTCATCGGCTTGCTGGAAGGCACGGCCGCAGGTGCTGCGCGCGGCGCGGGTTCGATGCGTTGGGCGGAAGCGGGCATCTTGAATTCCTCAGGCGGTGGCATGGATCAGGTCAACGATCTCTTCGCGGTAGCGGATAAATTCCGGGTCGGACTTGACCTGGCGGGCATCGCCGCACTCGATGAAGCGGCGCGCGAAGGGCAGTTCATAGGTATGCGCGATGCGGCCCGGCGACGGCGTCATCACGATCAGCCGCGTCGCCAGGAACAGCGCCTCTTCCACGCTGTGGGTGATGAAGAACACGATCTTCTGCTCCTTCGCCCACAGCCTGAGGATCAGCGCCTGGATCGATTCGCGCGTCAGGGCGTCGAGCGCGCCCAGCGGCTCGTCCATCAGCATCACGGCCGGGTCGCAGGCCAGCGCGCGCGCGATCCCCACGCGCTGCTGCATGCCGCCGGAGAGCTGGTAGACCGGCTTGGCGGCCGCCGCATCCAGTCCCACCGCGGCCAGTTTTTCGCGGGCGATGCGCAGGCGTTCGGCGCGCGGCACGCCGCGCAGGCGCAGGCCCAGCGCCACGTTGTCGGCCACGCTCAGCCACGGCATCAGCGCATGCTTCTGGAACACCACGCCGCGCTCGGCACCGGGTCCGCGCACGGCCTTGCCGTTCAGCCGGATCTCGCCTTCCGACGGCTCCATGAAGCCGGCGATGCACGACAGCAGCGTGGTCTTGCCGCAGCCCGAGGCGCCCAGCGCGACGACGAAATCGCCGCGCTCCATGGTGAGATTGACCTGCGACAGGGCCAGCGTGCGGGCGCCGCCGGCGGCGCCGTAGTTCACGCTGAGGTTATCGATTTCAAGTTTGTTCATGACGATTTCCGCTGCTGTTGCCGTTCCACACACCGCGCGCGTTACCGCAGCGCTCGTTTGGCCCATTCCGCATTGACGCCCTTGCTGTAGTCCGGCAGCACTGTCTGGATGGTCCCTTGCTCCTTCAGGAACTGCGCCGCCGACTGCAGCGCACGCGCCGCGCCGCCACCGAGCCAGCGCTCCGAGACCTGCTCTTCCAGCGTCGGGAAGGCATACAGCGCCATGCTGGCCGGCACCGTCTCGGCCTTGGCGCCCGAGACCTTGGCCACCGCCTTGACCATCGGCGAATCGGCGGTCCATGACGCCTTGTTCTTGCGGTAGTTGTCGTCCGCGGCGGCCAGCACGCGCACCAGCTTGACCATGAACTCCGGGTTTTCCCGCGCGAACTTCTTGTTGGCGATCATCCCGTCGAAGGTCGCCTTGCCGGTATCGGCGGCGATCTGCCCGGAGGTCGTCAGCACCGTTCCCGACTGCTTGAGCTTGGCCAGCACCGGATCCCAGATAAAGGTCGCGTCGATGTCGCCGCGCTCCCACGCAGCCGCGACCTCGGGCGGGCGCATGTTGACGATGCGCACGTCCTTGGGATTGACCCTGGCGCGCTCCAGCGCGACCAGCGTGTGGTAGTGCGTGGTCGACACGAACGGCACGCCCACGCGCTTGCCCTTCAGGTCGCCGATGCTGGCGATCTTGCTGCCGTTGCGCGCGACCATGGCCTCGGCCGCGTTGATGTCATCCAGGATCCAGAACAGCTCCACGTCCAGCCCTTGCGACAGCGCCGAGGCGATTGGGGAAGTGCCCGCCTCGCCGATGGCGATCTGGCCCGACGCCATCGCGCGGATCACGTCGCCGCCGCCGCCGAACTGGCGGAACGAGACCTTGTAGCCGGTCTGCTTCTCCAGCTCCTTCATGTCTTGCGCATAACGCCAGGGCACCACCATGTCCTGGTAAGCAATGACTACATCCTTGCTTTGCGCGTGGGCGGCTGGCACCAGTGCTGCTGCCAGGGCGAAATACGTCGCAAGTCGCTTGATCCACCGCATGGTTCTGCTCCTCGAAAGGAAAGGGGTTGAAGGTCTCGGCTTTATAGGTGAGCGCCGATCCAGCGCTATAGGACCAGTTGGCCGGATTCGCTGGGGCCAGCCTCGCCGCGGCGCCGGAAATGGCGACAGGCCGGGCGGAGCGGTGGCCCGGGCCAGCGTCAATCATGGAAATCCTTAGCGGCCCGGAAGTGCGCCGGCGCGCATCCAAACTCATCGGTTCCGACGACGAGCTTTGTGGCGTGACGGGTCAACAATGAATGTCCGGTCGAGGCAGCGACCCACCATCCGAGGAGACAGACATGAGCAAGCACCCCTTCGACCTGGCAGGAAAAGTGGCCCTGGTGACCGGCGGCAACGGCGGCATCGGGCTGGGCATCGCCGAGGGCCTGGCCGCGGCCGGCGCGGACATCGCGATCTGGGGCACCAACGCGGACAAGAACGCCGCCGCCGCCGTCCGGCTGGCGCAGCATGGCCGACGCGTGCACACCGAGGTGTGCGACGTGGGCGACGAGCAGGCGGTCGATGCCGCCATGCAGCGCACGGTAGCGGCGCTGGGGCGGATCGATGGCTGCTTTGCCAACGCCGGCATCGGCGGCAACAAGGGGCCGTTCGATGCGATGACGGCCGAGGTATGGCGCAAGACCATGCGCGTCAACCTGGATGGCGCCTTCTTCACGCTGCGCGCCGCGGTGCGGCAGATGCTGGTGCAGGGCGAGGGCGGCGTGCTGTGCAGCACCGCGTCGGTCGCGGCCATCGAAGGCGCGCCGCGCACCGAGCACTACGCCGCCACCAAGGGCGGCGTGATCTCGATGATGCGCGGCCTGGCCGTCGAATATGCACGCAAGGGCATCCGCGCGCATTCGATCCTGCCCGGCTGGATCAAGACCGAGATGACTGGCGCCGCGCAGGCCAACGATGCCTTCCAGGAGATGGTGCACAAGCGCGTGCCGATGCGCCGCTGGGGCGAGGGCAGCGATTTCGCGGGCATTGCGGTCTACCTGATGAGCCACGCGTCGGCCTACCACACCGGCGACACCTTCGTCATCGACGGCGGCTACACGCTGTTCTGAGGCCTGCTCTGAGCGCTGTACTAAGGCGCGCGGCCAACCGGCCAGACACGGCCGCCGCCGACCACGTAGACGCGTTCGTCCGGCTGCGGCCGCACCGTGGCGTGGCCGGTGAAGGCGCCGAAGGCGGGCAGGATGGCGCCGCACGGGCCGAACAGGAAGCACGGCAGGCGCAGGCTGTCGGCGCCGGCACCGCGCAGCCGGCACGCCGGGTGCAGGTGGCCGGCCAGCACGTAGCCCAGCGGCGATGCCCCGGGCATGTGGCACAGCGCGAACGGGCCCGCCGCGGCCGGCTCCGTCACTACGCGGATCTGCAGCGAAGCGGGCGGGTCTCCCGCGCGCGCATCATGGTTGCCTCGCACCAGCGTGCAGCGCACCGGCGGAGGCAGGCTGCGGCGCCAGCCGTCCAGCGCCGCCAGCACCGCCGGCGTGCGCGCGGCGCGGGCGTGCAGGAAGTCGCCGAGGAAGACCAGCTCCTCGACGGGCAACTGCCGCGTCAGCTGCGTCAGCAGGCCGAGGTTGTCGCCGGTGGTGCCGTGCGGCACGGGTTGTCCGAGCGCGCGGAATGCCGCGGCCTTGCCGAAGTGCACGTCGGCCACCATCAGCATGCCTGCCGCCGGCCACCACGCCGCATGCTCGGGCAGCAGCCACAGCGTTTCTCCCGCCACCTGAATGGGGCAGGCGCCGTTGGCCTGCAGGGTGCCGGCATCCGGTGTCATAGCAGCGGCAAGGGTCTGGAGGGCTTGCGCGCGCGACGCGGCTTGCGCGGCGTGCGGCCGGACGGACCGGCGTGGTCGGCCATGCCGAAGCGCGCCGCTTCTGCCACGGCGTCGGCCTGCATGCCGGCGGCTTCGCCGGGCTCGGCGCCAGCGGCCAGTTCCAGCTCGGCGAGCATGCGCGCGATGCGGTCGGCCAGCTTCTCGGTGCTGAGCTTCTCGCGCAGGAATTCCACCACCAGCGGGAACGACAGCGGCGTGGGGCGCTTCAGGGCGTGCAGGTCTAGCCTGAGCGTTGCCAGCCGTTCGAGGGTTTCAGCGAGCCGGTGTGCGTCCAGTTCCTGCATCAGCACTTCGCGCTCGGCCTGGCCAAGCAGCAGGTTGCCGGGATCGTGCTTGCGGAAGACCTCGTAGAACAGGCTCGACGACGCCTGCAGCTGCCGCGCGCTCTTGGGCGCGCCCGGATAGCCCTGGAAGATCAGCCCGGCGACGCGCGCGATCTCGCGAAAGCGCCGCAGCGACAGCTCGCCCGCATTGAGGCTGCCGAGCACGTCGGCGGCCAGGTCGCGCCGGCGCTCCTCGGCCAGCACCTGCGGCAGCCAGTGGCCCCAGTCCATCGGCGCTGAGGCGAGCAATTCGAGCCCGTAGTCGTTGACCGCGACCGAGAACGTCGCCGGCACCTTCTGCCCGAGCCGCCATGCCAGCAGGCTGCCCAGCCCGAGGTGCACCGAGCGGCCGGCGAAGGGGTAGAGGAACAGGTGCCAGCCCTCGCGCGAGTGCAGCGACTCGGCCAGCAGCGTCTGGCGCGTGGGCAGCGCCGACCACTGCGCCTGCAGGTCTACCAGCGGCTGGATCAGCGGCAGCTCGGGCGTGGTGCGCGGATCGAGCCGCCCCGCGGCGGCGGCTTCGAGCGTGTCGATCACCGCTTCGGCCAGCTCGGTCGACATCGGCATCTTGCCGCCGTTCCAGCGCGGCACCACCGGGCGCCTGCCGGTGGCGCGGCGCACGTAGGCGGTCATCTCCTGCACGCGCACCAGCTCCAGCAGGCGGCCGCCGAACAGGAAGCAGTCGCCTGGCGCCAGCCGGGCGATAAAGCCTTCCTCCACCGATCCCAGCGAGGCGCCGCCGCTGCCGGCGCGGCTCCAGTAGCGCACCTGCATGGTGGCGTCGCTGACGATGGTGCCCACGCTCATGCGGTGGCGCCGCGCCAGCCCGAGGTCGGGCACGCGCCAGACGCCTTCATCGTCGGGCACCGCGCGGCGGAAATCGGGATAGGCGGACAGCGTGGCGCCGCCCTGGCGCACGAAGTCCAGGCACCACTGCCATTCGGCATCGGTCAGGCCGCGGTAGGCCCAGGCGCCGCGCACCTCGGCCAGCAGCGCCTCGGGCCGGAAGCCGCCGCCCAGCGCCACCGTCACCAGGTGCTGCACCAGCACGTCGAGCGGCTTGTCGGGCGACTCGCGCGCCTCGATCCGGCCCGCCTGCACCGCATGCCGCGCGGCCACGGCTTCCACCAGTTCCAGGCTGTGCGTGGGCACCACCGTCACGCGCGACGCGCGGCCCGGCGCGTGGCCGGAGCGCCCGGCGCGCTGCAGCAGCCGCGCCACGCCCTTGGGCGAGCCGACCTGCAGCACGCGCTCCACCGGCAGGAAGTCGACGCCGAGGTCCAGGCTCGATGTGCAGACCACCGCGCGCAGCTCGCCGTTCTTAAGGCTCAGTTCCACCCACTCGCGCACCGCGCGGTCGAGCGAGCCATGGTGCAGCGCGATCTGTCCTGCCCAGTCGGGGCGCGCATCGAGCAGCGCCTGGTACCACAGCTCGGCCTGCGAGCGGGTGTTGAGGAAGACCAGCGTGGTGCCGCTGTGCCCGAGCTCCTCGACCACGTGCGGCAGCATCGACAGGCCCAGGTGGCCGGCAAACGGGAAGCGGCTGGCATTGCCGGGCAGCAGCGTGTCGATGACGAGGGGCTTGGGGGTGTGGCCGTGCACCAGCACGCGCAGGTCTTCCGGCACGCCGCACAGCAGCACGTCGGCGGCATGCGGCAGGTTGCCGAGCGTGGCCGACAGCCCCCACACCATCAGCGCCGGCTGCCATTGCCGCAGCCGCGCAAGCGCCAGCTGCGCCTGCACGCCGCGCTTGTTGCCGATCAGTTCGTGCCATTCGTCGACCACCACCATGCGCACGCGCCGCAGGGTTTCGTGCGCGTCGGCGCGGGTCAGCATCAGCGTCAGGCTTTCGGGCGTGGTCACCAGCGCGGTCGGCAGGCGGCGTTGCTGCGCGGCACGCTCGGCGCTGCCGGTGTCGCCGGTGCGCAGCGCCACGGTCCAGTCGAGATCGAGTTCCGCCAGCGGCGCCTGCAGCGCGCGCGTGGTGTCGGCGGCGAGCGCGCGCATCGGTGTCAGCCACAGCACCGTCAGCGGCGGCGCGGGCTTGTCGTGCGACAGCGCGGCGCGCGGCGTGCCGAATGCCATCAGCGCGCCCAGCCATGCCGCATAGGTCTTGCCGGTGCCGGTGGTGGCGTGCAGCAGGCCGCTCTGGCCGCGCGCGATCGCGGTCCAGACTTCGCGCTGGAACGCGAACGGCTGCCAGCCGCGCGCATCGAACAGTGCCTGCAGGCCCTGCGCGACGGTCAGCGGCTCGGTGGCGTCCTCCGCCGGCTTGCGCGCGGCGGGGTCATGCCGCATCCTCCCGCGGCGTGGCAGCGCCAGGCAGCATGGCTTCCAGCGTGGCCAGCGTGTCGGCTTCCTCGATGGGCTTGTCGGTGCGCCAGCGCAGCATGCGCGGGAAGCGCACTGCGATGCCGCTCTTGTGGCGGCCGCTGCGGGCAATGCCTTCGAAGCCGAGTTCGAACACCTGCGTCGGCTCGACGCTGCGCACGGGGCCGAATTTCTCGACCGTGGTGCGGCGGATGATGGCGTCGACCGCGCGCATCTCCTGGTCGGTCAGCCCGGAATAGGCCTTGGCGAACGGCACCAGCGCGCGGCCCGGCGTTCCCGGCGGCGCGTTCCACACCGCGAAGGTGAAGTCGGTGTAGAGGCTGGCGCGGCGGCCGTGCCCGCGCTGCGCGTAGATCAGCACCGCATCGACCGAATAGGGATCGATCTTCCATTTCCACCAGACCCCCACGTCCTTGGTGCGGCCGGCGCCATAGGCCGCATCGGCCGCCTTCAGCATGAAGCCTTCCACGCCCAGGTCGCGCGAGGCATCGCGCAGCCGCGCGTAGTGCTCCCAGCTGCCGGCGTCGACCAGCGGGCTCAGTTCCAGCGCGGGGTGGATGTGGCGGGCCACCACCTGCTCCAGCCGCGCGCGGCGTTCCGCCTGCGGCCGCGCGCGCCAGTCCTCGCCCTGCCATTCGAGCAGGTCGTACGCCATCAGGATCGCCGGCGCATCGCGCAGCAGCTTCGCGCCCAGCGTCTTGCGGCCGATGCGCTGCTGCAGCAGCGCGAACGGCTGCACGCGGCCGTCCTGCCAGATCACGATCTCGCCGTCGAGCACGGTGCCGTCGGGCAGCGCCGCCGCGGCGTCGATGATCTCCGGGAAGCGCTCGGTGATCAGGTCCTCGCCGCGCGACCACAGCCAGGTCTGCCCGTCGCGGCACACCAATTGCGCGCGGATGCCGTCCCATTTCCACTCGACCAGCCAGCCGCCAGGCGCGCCGAGCACGTCGCCGAACTGCTCGACGGGCGCCTGCAGCGGATGCGCGAGGAAGAACGGGTAGGGCTGGCCGCCGGCGCGCAACTGGCGGTCGTCATCGCTCTCCGGCGCCAGCAGGGCGAGGAAGCGCGCGGCATCGGGGCGCGCCGACAGGTCGGTGTAGCCGACCATGCGCTCGGCCACGCGCTTGGGCTCGATGCCCGCCACCTCGCCCAGCGCGCGCGTGACCAGCAGGCGCGACACGCCGACCCGGAAGGCGCCGGTGATCAGCTTGAACAGCACCAGCCGGCCTTGCGCGTCCAGCGGCCGCCACAGCGCATCGAGCCGCGGCATCAGGTCTTCCGGCGGCAGGCCGCGCAGCGGCAGCAGGCGCTGTTCGACCCATTCGGCCAGGCCGGCGTGGTCGGCATCCATGGGTTCGGGCAGCAGCAGGGCGATGGTTTCGGCAAGGTCGCCGACGGCCTGGTAGCTCTCCTCGAACAGCCAGTCGGGCAGGCGGGCGGCCTCGCGCGCGAGTTCGCGCAGCACCGACACCGGTACGATCTGCCGCGGCTTGCCGCCGGCCAGGAAGTACACCGCCCACGCCGCGTCCTGCGGCGGGGCGGCGCGCAGGTAGTCGACCAATGCTGCGAGCCGGGCCTTGGTGGAGGTGGTGCCGTCGAGCGCGGCGTAGAGGTCGGCGAAGGCCTTCATGGGGCGGCTTCTTCGTTGCTGGCTTCGCTCACGGCTTCGGCCTGCGCCTCCACGCGCACCGCTTCATCGTCGTCGCCGTACTCGGTCTCGAACGCCTGCGCCTGCCAGCCGCGTTCATTCAGGTAGCGCACCATCACCGGCACATTGCCGTGGGTCACGATGATGCGGCCCGCGCCGGTGGCGCTGATCGCCTGCAGCAGCCCCGGCCAGTCGGCGTGGTCGGACAGCGCAAAGCCGCGATCGACGCCGCGGCGCCGGCGCGTGCCGCGCAGCTGCATCCAGCCGCTGGCAAAGGCATCGGACGCATCGCCGAAGCGCCGCAGCCAGGGCGAGCGCTGCGCCGACGGCGGCGCCACCACCAGCGCCTGCCGCAGCAGCGGGCTGCGCGGCGGCAGTTCGGACGCCAGCGCCATCGGCGGCAGCGCCACGCCGGCGTCGGCATAGGCCGCGTTGAGCGTGGTCAGCGCGCCGTGCACGATCACCGGCCCGGGCAGGCCATCGACGCCGGCATGGTGCAGCAGCCCATGCAGGATGCGCTGCGCCTTGCCGAAGCTGTAGGCGTAGACGATGCTGGCGCGGCCAGCCTGCGCACTGGTGTACCACCAGCGGAAGATCTCCGCCATCAGCGTTGCCTGCGACGGCCAGCGGTAGATCGGCAGGCCGAAGGTGCTTTCGGTGATGAAGGTATCGCACGGCACCGGCTCGAACGGATCGCAGGTGCCGTCGGCCTCCAGCTTGTAGTCGCCGGAGGCCACCCAGACCTGGCCGCCATATTCCAGCCGCACTTGCGCCGAGCCGAGCACGTGCCCGGCCGGATGCAGGCTCAGCGTGACGCCGTGGTGGGTGATGCGTTCGCCGTAGGGCAGGGTGTTCAGGTGGATGCCGGGCAGGCGCGCCAGCAGCACGCCGCGGCCTGGTTCTGAACAGAGGTAGTGCGCATGCCCGAAGCGGGCGTGGTCGGAGTGGGCGTGGGTAATGACGGCGCGCTCGACCGGGCGCCACGGATCGATATGGAAATCGCCGGGCGGGCAATACAACCCTTCGGGCCGGGCGACGACCAGGTCGCCGGGGCGCGCGGGTTCGGACGGAAACGGCCGGGGCTGGTCCAAGCGTGCCTCCTGATGCACTGCGGCCGCCATGCGGCTGCGATGCTCCCGGGGCGGGAGACTTGGGCATCATACTGCGGCGGCATGCGGGGTGAGGAGGCGGCGGGGTCCGGTTTGGGTGTCGGTGGTGGTCCGACAAGGCGTGCAAGATTGATCGCCAACTGATGCGGTGGCGGCGGGGAGTTGGCACCCTATGGGAGCTTCACCTCTGGGCAGTTCATGTTTGATGAATAGATTGCCGTCGCGTCGTCTGTATCGAAATAGATCCCATCATAATGATCGCCCCTGAAATAATGCGAATAAATTATGCGGCGCTTGAATTGACCTCTCAATCTAAAATCTGGCCATGCGCAATATGGGCCGTTCCTTGATATGGTGTCGAGGGAATTCAGTAATCCATCGGTATTTCTCTTGTAATTTACGACGACGTCCCATCCGAGGTAGCGAAATGGCGTATTGCTTTCTGATTCGTAATCATGTTTGTCAATGAAATTTCCGCTATCCTTGTCAAGGACCCGGGTAACTCGTTCTTGTACATAACATTCTCCGCAAGCATAAGACATGTGGCGGGTTTCTATAATTATGTTCGGCTCAGATAAGGGGAAGGGATAGATTGATATCGCGCATGCACCGCCCGCGATACAGGCCATTGCGCAAAAAAACCGAAGCATTTTTATTTTTGGGATTTTCATTGTGTCAACCATTTTTCGTCTATTGCACCTTTTTGTTTTGTTAGTTTTATTAGTCGGCCGCCCTTGAAAATCGCTCGGCTGCCGTGCCTTTAGTCCTGTCTTGGTTTGTCGTCAGCGTCAATTCCGGGGACGGCGTTCGTCGTGTGGCCGATTACGGACGACTTGATCTTTCCCGCCTCTTTCAGTCGTCTCGAGAAATCTGCTGCAATATTGTCTTCGTCTTTTGGATTGGCGGACGTCTGGCATCCCTGGAACTCGATTTTCGCCTCGTTGGTGAAATTTGAAAATTGAATTTTCGAAAGATCGGGGCGCGAAAGAGATGCATTGTGGACAGCGTAGCGGTACCAGCGAAAATTGTTAAAACCTCCATTATTTTCCTCGCGCACGGATACCATATAGAGGTGATCCGGGCCGCCATGCGTAAATACGTCCAGTGATCGAATGCTGTTGACCTTTTGCTTGTTTATCGTCGCAATGAATTCCTGTGCGGAATCGATTTGCACATCAATGATTTCCAGTGTATTGTTATCGGATTGCTTGTAATCCTTTGTCACTTCGCGCTTGGCTCTTTCGAATGTATGGTTGTCACTTGTTGCATAGGCCCCGCCCCACAACAAAAGACGTACCTTGCGGGCTAGCGCATGAACGGAGCCCTTTTTGGTATTGGTTTTGGCAGTATGGGTCATACGTTACATCCGTGGCTCGGCATCGTCACCAGTATAAATCGTCAGCGTTTCAGCCTTTGCTGTCATGATGCGTTGGCAGAAACCGTCTTCGTCGGTGTGGCCGCTGTAGCTGGTCCCGTCCGACACATCAATGACATAAGCGACGCCAGCCAAGGGTTTCTGTGTAATTTCATCTACCAGGTGCACTTGTTCGTCATAATCGGCCGAGGCAGGCTGAGCCGGTTTTGACGAGGCCAGTGGCGAGGCCTCTGGCCGAAGTAATGCCTGCCGACCACTCCGGTTTACTTCGATGACGAAATCGCTGCGTGAGTGAGTGACGATCGGGTTGATAGCGCATTTGCAGTGGACACGCGCTCCTGTTACTAATACCTGCTTGCCATCAATATCGAAGGCCGGGTAGCAGCCGTTCATGACCGGCCCGCCAGCCTTGCAGGCGGGGCATGTTGCGTGATCGCCTTCTACACCTACGATTGCGTCACGGTGGAATACACTGCGGCCTGTCGCGATAAGCACGCCGTTCGTACTGGTCTTGTCTCCGTTTCGGAGCGCGCAGCGATTGTCGACCATAACTGCCCCTTGTATGCGAACAGGGTAATAAGCGGGAGCGCATCGTTGCTCCTTGAGTCGGTTTTTTTGCTGAGTAACTAATGAATCCGGATTGGCAACGGAACTCAATCGGAAAAATCAGAATTTGCAGCGACATCTAAAAAAGCCGCAGACTCGGCAGCACGCTATGGCGCCTTCTGTCGTACTGCTAGATTGTGTGTTGCGCGTGGCAATGGGTCGTGCGCGATGCAACGCACGCTACGAGTTATCCCTGCGAGGGGTATGCCAGTCCGGCTCGTGTGGGAAGTTTGTACCGTACGATTAGTGCTTGCTTCAGCGCCTTAGAAATACGATCACAAGGACATCGCATCGCCGGTGCTAGTGAACGCGAGAATGTGATGCCTGCTGCGCTGGTTGCGTATGCCTCGCGCGAGTGGGGGTCTCGGAGTGAGATGCCCAACCGGGAAGCGGGCCGGAGACTCTTCGGCGGTATGAATGAGGGACCAGGCACGTCCAAGCGGCTCAAGAACATGGTCTTGACCTGATCCCTGCAAGAAAGGAATGAGTTAGCAGCGGTCCCTTTGGATGGAAGCAACCGGCATCATCGGTGCTGTGGCCGCTTCAAAACACATCATCCTTCCAGTGATACCAGTGATACAGCGCCCGCTGCCCCATCCGGCGGAACGGCGCGAACATCCGCGACTCCGCCATCTCGAGCACGTTCGGGAACGGCAGCGGCGAGCGGAAGATCGGCAGCTGCGGCAGCGACGACTCCTTGCCGGCGATCAGCGTCGCCAGCCGCTTGCCCGCCTGCGCGGAGTACATCACGCCATTGCCGCCATACCCCATCGCGTAGTAGATCGATTGCGACGGGTCCGGCTGCGTGATACGCGGCATCATGTCGTGGCTGACATCGACCCAGCCCCACCACGAGTAGTCGATCTGGATGCCGCGCAGCGCCGGGAACTTGCGGTACATGTCGGCGATCAGCTTCTGCTTGTACTGGTCCTGCGGCGCGTCGTTGCCGGTGATGGCGCTGCGGCTGCCGATCTGCAGCCGGCCGTCGGGCATCAGCCGGTAGTAGTGGCGCAGGATGCGCGTGTCGGTGATGACCTGCGTGGTGCGGAAGTTACACGCGGCAATTTCGTCGGGGGTCAGCGGGCGCGTGACGATCGAGTTTGACAGGATCGGAAACAGCCGGTTCTTGAGCTGGCGGTGCAGCGACTGCGAGGTGTAGCCGCCAGTGGCCACGCCCACGGCGCGGGCGCGCACGATGCCGCCGGGAGTGCGCAGGTAGTGGACGCCGTTGCGCGTTTCCCAGCCGGTCACGGGGCTGGACGGATGCACCTTGGCGCCCAGCTCGCGCGCGCGGCGCAGGTAGCCGAAAGCCAGCTTGCCGGCGTGGATGCCGATGCCCTCGGGCTCGTGCATGGCGCCCGCGGCTTCCTTGTCGTCGACGTATTCGCGCCGCACGGTGCTGGCATCGAGGATGCGCGCGTCGTAGTTGAAGACTTCCCGCAGGATTTTTGCTTCCTTTTCCAGCCCGGGCATCACCTTGTCGCGGTGCGCGATATACAGGTGGCCGCCCGGCTGCGGATCGCAGTCGATGTCCTTGATCAGCCCCTTGAAGGTCTCCATGCCGTCGCAGACCTCTTCATGCAGGCGCAGCGCGGTGTCCAGCCCATAGCGCTGGATCCACTGCGAACGCTTGAGGCGCCCCGACGCGCATTGCGCCTGGCCGCCGTTGCGCGTGCTGCAGCCCCAGCTGACGCGGTTGGCTTCGAGCACGGTGGCCTTGATGCCGTACTGCTGCGCCAGGAAGATCGCGCAGGTCAGGCCGGTGAAGCCCGAGCCGATGATGGCCACGTCGACGTCGATGTCATGGGTGATCGGGCCGTCGTCGGCGGGCGGCGTGCCGGCGGTGCCGATCCAGTAGGTGGGCGCGTACTCGCGGCCCTGTCCGGGGGTGGGGGTATGCAGCGGGTCGTAGGCGGGGTCGTACGGACGCGACGGCGCGGTCGTGTGCTCGCCGCCCAGGGAACTGCGGGGGACTACGGCTTCCATGGCGCGTCTCCTGCGTTCAGGCTTGCGCTGCCACTACGGGCGCAACCACGGGCGGGCGGTCCTTGCGGTAGGCGTTCTTCACGGCGATCTTGCCGTCGCGGAAGGTGAAGACGTCGACCATGCGCGCCTCGATGCGGGCGCCGTCGGCGCGGGTGCCTTTGAAGGTGGATTCGCTGACGCCGCGGTCGCCCACGACAAAGTGATCGCCATCGACCCATTGCGCGTCGGGGAAGGTCTGCCAGGCGAGCTGGAAGCCTTCGCGCACGGCGTCGCGGCCGATAAAGCTGCGGCCGAGCAGTTCGCTGCCGGCCACGCCGTGGAAGGCGCAGTCATCGGCCATGAAGCCCATCAGGGCGTCGAGGTCATGGCGGTTCCAGGCGTCATTGAAGGCTTGCAGCAGTTCGATGCCGGCGGCGGTGTTGCGATCGGACATGTCTTGGTCTCCTGAGTGTTGTCCACCGGTCCGCGCAAGAAGGCGCTGCGGTAACCGGCCATGACTCGAGGATAGGGAAGCCGGCCGCGGCGCTGTAGCGCCAGTTCGCGACAATCGCTTGGGCCAGCCTTTCGCGCGCCCGTTCAGGCGGCCGGGCGGGCGCGGGAAGTGGCGGCGGCGTCCGCTACAGCCGCACCTGCCGCGCCGGGGGTGGCCTGCAGTTCACGCGCGACACCCGCCAGCACGCGGATGCCGGGCTCGATCCGGTCCAGCGAGATCGAGGAGTAGCCCAGCCGGAACACGTTGCGAGGCGCCGGCTCCTCCATGAAGAAGACGCTGCCGGGCTCGATCAGCACGCCCTGCAGCTCGGCAAGGCGCGCGAGCGCGTTGGCGTCGAGCCAGGGCGGCCCTTCGATCCAGCAGGACGCGCCGCCGGCGATCGGCACCGGACGGAAATCGGGCATATGCGTGGCCAGCGCCGCCAGCACCGCCTCGGCGCGCTCGCGGTGCGCCGCCGACAGGCGCCGCAGGTGCGCGTCGTAGTGGCCCAGCGACAGGAACAGCGAGAACGCGCGCTGGATATACGCCGAAGGGTGCCGCAGCATCAACCGCCGCGCGGCGCGCAGCTCGGCGATCAGCGGCGCTGGCCCGACCACATAGCCGATGCGCAGCCCCGGCGCCAGGCTCTTGGACAGGCTGCCGACGTAGATCACGCGGTTGCTGCGGTCCAGGCTCTTGAGCGTGGGCGTGGGGTCGCCCTCGAAGCGGCTCTCGCTTTCGTAGTCGTCCTCGATCAGCACGAAGTCCGCTTCCTCGGCCTGGCGCAGCAGCGCCTGCCGGCGCGCCAGCGGCATGGTCACGGTGGTGGGGCACTGGTGGCTGGGCGTGACATAGACGTAGTCACACGCGCGCTGCGCGTCGGACAGCACCAGTCCGTCGCCATCGACCGCCAGCGGTACCAGGTGCGAGGTATGCGAGCCGAAGATATTGCGCGCATCCGGATAGCCGGGATCTTCGATGCCGACCGGCGTATCGGGGCTGACCAGCAGGTCGGCCAGCAGGTACAGCGCCTGCTGCGCGCCCACGGTGACCACGATCTCGTCGGCGCCGGCCCAGACGCCGCGGCGCGGCAGCACGCGGGTGCGGATCTGCTGCACCAGCGACTCGTCGTCGCGCAGGATCATGTCCTGGGCCCAGTCGTGGATGTCGAGCACGCTGAGCGCCTTCAGGCAGCATTCGCGCCAGTCGGCAGTGGGGAACAGCGTGGGGTCGTACTGGCCGTAGATGAACGGGTACGGGTAGTCGCGCCAGTTGGCGCGCTTGACGATATTGCGCTGCTGCGTGGGGCGGAACACGAAGCGCCGCTCCCAGTCGGGTTCGCCGCCGCGCGCCGGCACCGGCTCGCCGCGCAGCGAGGCTACGCCGCTGACGCGCGTGCCAAGGATCCCGGGATTGACGAAATAGCCGCTGCGTTCGCGCGCCACCAGGTAGCCTTCATCGACCAGCTGCTGGTACGCCAGCACCACGGTGTTGCGCGCCACGCGCAGCTGCGCGGACAGCTCGCGGCTGCTCGGCAGCGGTTCGCCCTGCGGCAGCTGCTCGTCGAGGATCGCCGACACCAGCATCTGGCGGATCTTGCCCTGCAGGCTCAGTCCGGACAGGGCGTGCTGCTGGAACAGCTGGAACCACATGGTGGCGGGAGACTTGAGGCTCATGGTGCGGGGGCAATAACAACGACACTGCAAACGACACAGCGCGCCAGCTTACTGCACTGGCGCGCCGCGTGGCACATCAATACTTGTGAAGATCGGGCCTTGGCATCTCGGCCAGCGGGACTACCGGCTCCGCGCCACGGCGAAACAGTTGCCGCGCACCGTAGGCAATCAGCAGGATCAGCAGGCTGATGACCCCCAGCGCAAGCGGCGTGCGCTGGTCGGGGATAAAGGCCATGGCGATCACGATGCCCAGCATGCCCAGGATCGCGACATAGGTGAGATACGGGAAGCACCACATGCGCACGCGCAGCAGGCCCGGCGCCTCGCGTTCCAGCCGCGAGCGCAGGCGCAGCTGCGAGATCGCGATCAGGATGTAGACGAAGATGGCGACGGTGCCGTACGAGTTGACCAGGAAGGCGAACACCGTATCGGGCGAGACATAGGACATCACCACCGCGCCGTAGCCGAACAGCGTGGCCACCAGGATGGCGCGCACCGGCACGCCGTTGCGGCTGACGCGGGCCAGCGACTGCGGCGCATCGCCGCGGCGGGTCAGCGCGAACAGC
This sequence comes from Cupriavidus sp. a3, assembly GCF_051015765.1. Classification (NCBI taxonomy): domain Bacteria; kingdom Pseudomonadati; phylum Pseudomonadota; class Betaproteobacteria; order Burkholderiales; family Burkholderiaceae; genus Cupriavidus; species Cupriavidus sp. a3. The sequence goes on from NZ_CP170644.1 coordinate 657,683, forward strand.
ATGCGCGACGAAGCGTACAGGCCGGAGTTGAGCGCCGACAGCACCGCGGTCAGCACGATCGCGTTCATGATCTGCGCGGCGGCGGGAACGCCCATCACGTTCAGCGCGCTGACGTACGGCGTGGCGATGCTGTTGGAGTTCCACGGCACCAGGCATACCACTAGCAGGATCGAGCCGACATAGAACACCAGCACGCGCGTGATCACCGAGCTGGTGGCCTTGGCCACGGCCTTCTGCGGCTCGGCGGTCTCGGCGGCGGCGATGGTGACGATCTCGGCGCCGAAGTAGAAGCCGGTGGCCGCGACCGCGCCGGTCAGCACCGGCACGATGCCGTTCGGCATGAAGCCGCCGTTGGCGGTCAGGTTGGCCACCTGCATGCCGTGGGCGCCGGGAGCGAGACCCAGCACGTACACGCCGGCGACGAACAGGAACACGATGATTGCCGCGACCTTGATCGAGGCGAACCAGAATTCGAACTCGCCGAACGACTTGACCGACACCAGGTTGGTCAGCGTCAGCATCACCAGCAGCACCAGGCTGATGATCCAGTTGGGCACGTCCGGCAGCCAGTAGCGCACCAGGTCGGCGCCGGCGACGGCTTCGAGCGCCACCACAATGACCCAGAAATACCAGTACATCCAGCCGGTCAGGAAGCCGGCAAGGTTGCCCACCCTGGGGCGGTCGCGCCAGGCTTCGCGCGCATACTCGTAGAAGCCGCCGGTGCCGGGCAGCGCGCACGCCATCTCGCCCAGCATGCGCATGACCAGCACGACCAGCAGGCCGGTGATCAGGAAGGAAAGGACCGCGCCGGGGCCGGCCGACTTGATGACGACGCCGCTGCCGACAAAAAGGCCGGCGCCGATCACGCCGCCAAGCGCGATCATGGTCATGTGGCGTTGCTTGAGGCCGTGGGATAGTCCGTTGCCGGACTCGGGTTGTTGGATCATGGTGTGTCTCCTGTGCTGCGCGTGCTGCCGGTGCTACTTGCAGCCAGACCAGCGTTTTTGGCAGGCGCCACGGCTTCTCTTCTGTATAGGTGGCGGCGCGGGAAACGCCAGCCGGGGCCGTGGTCGGTTCAGTGTTTGCAATCCCGGGTACGGGATGCTTATCCGTCCATGTCGACTAGTCTCCGGTGTCTACTTAAAAATCCGGAACCAGTTGTTCCGAAAACTTATTGTTTCACCGGAATGTAGGCCCTCCTCGGCGGAAGGTCAACCAGAAGTTTCGATAATTGATATGATTTGACTCTGAAAATGAAACTTACCTATGATGGAGCCAGGCATGAACGATATGCGCCTCGCCAAAAGTGACGCCAGGCCCGACGGAGACACGCCGGCACTGCGTTTGTTCGGCCTGCTCGAAGTCATCGCGGAGAAGGACCAGTCCTTCAACCTGCAGGCGCTGGTGGAAGAAACCGGCCTGCCCAAGCCCACGCTGCACCGCATGCTGCAGCAGCTCGAGGCGGCGGGGCTGATCCAGCGCAACGGCGACGGGCGGCAATACGGCACCGGCCTGCGGCTGCGCCGGCTGGCGGAGAACCTGTTGCTCAACAGCACCTCGCACGGCGCGCGCCACATGGTGCTGCGGCGGCTGGTGGAAGAGGTGGGCGAGAGCTGCAACCTGACCGCGTTCTCGGGCGGCGAGGTGCTGTACCTGGACCGCGTGGAAACCGCGGCGCCGCTGCGCTTCTACCTGCATCCGGGTTCGCGCGTGCCGGCGCACTGCTCCGCCACCGGCAAGCTGTTCCTGGCGCAGCTGGCGCCGGCGCAGCGGCAGCGGCTGCTGGCGCATGCGGAGCTGGAGCGGTACACGCAGAACACGCTGACCGACCACGCAAAGCTGGAAGCGGAACTGGAGCGCGTGAAGCGCGACGGCTACGCGCTGGATGACGAGGAGTTCCTGCCCGGCCTTATCTGCATCGGCGTGCTGGTGCCGGCCGTGGACGGCGGCAAGTCGAACCTCGGGCTCGCGCTGCAGGCCCCGGTGATGCGCGTGGCGCGCGACAAGGTGGTGCAGCTGCTGCCGGCGCTGCAGCGCGCGGCCAGCGCGCTGGCGGCAATCGAGGCTGAAAGCGCCACCAGCTGGCAGGGCGGCGCGGAGGGCGCGGAAAGCGCCGAAGAGGACGAATAGCGCGCACGGCGTCACGCGGGGTTGCTCCGCTGGTCGCGGTGCCGATGTGAAAGCAGGCATGGCGACCAATGAGGAGCATGAGGTGACGCAAGAGCAGTATGGCAAGCCGGACCGGATGATTCCGGTGCGCGAGGTGTTCGGCATCGATTCCGGCCTGATGGTGCCGGCCTTCAGCCTGCGCGACGACCACGTACCGGAGATCGACCCGGCCTACCGCTTCCACCCGGAGGTGACGCTGGCAATCCTGGCCGGCTTCATGCGCGACCGGCGCGTGATGGTGCAGGGGCTGCATGGGAGCGGCAAGTCCACCCATATCGAGCAGGTGGCGGCGCGGCTCAACTGGCCGTGCGTGCGCGTCAACCTGGACGGGCATATCAGCCGGCTCGACCTGGTCGGCAAGGACGCCATCGTCGTGCGCGAGGGGCGCCAGGTGACCGAGTTCCAGGAAGGCATCGTGCCGTGGGCGCTGCAGCGGCCGGTGGCGCTGATCTTCGATGAATACGACGCGGGCCGTCCCGACGTGATGTTCGTGATCCAGCGCATCCTGGAACGCGATGGCAAATTCACGCTGCTCGACCAGAACCGCGTGATCCGGCCGCATCCGTCGTTCCGGCTGTTCGCCACCTCCAATACCGTGGGGCTCGGCAACGTCAACGGGCTCTATCACGGCACCCAGCTGCTCAACCACGCGCAGATCGACCGCTGGAACGTGGTCGCCACGCTGGACTACCTGCCGCACGAGGAAGAGGCGGGCATCGTGCTCGCGCGCGTGCCCGAGCTGGACAACGATGCCGGCCGCGCGCTGGTCGACGCCATGGTGGCCATGGCGGGGCTGACGCGGCGCGGGTTTGCGGCGGGTGACCTGTCGGCGCTGATGTCGCCGCGCACCGTGATCAGCTGGGCCGAGAACTGCCAGATCTTCCGCGATCCGGGCCTGGCGTTCCGGCTGACCTTCCTGAACAAGTGCGACGAGGCCGAGCGGCCGGTGGTGGCGGAGTATTACCAGCGCTGCTTCGGGCAACTGCCCGGGGAGCCCGCCGCGGTTGCGGCAGCGTCGGAGTCCGCGCGATGACCACGGCGTCGGCAGCGCAGCAGCTGCGCCGGCGCCAGCGGCAGGACGAACTCTCCGGCGCCGCCGTGCGCGCGCTGACCGGCGATGCGGCGCTGCATTTCCGCGACGGCCAGCTCTGGCGCGCGATGCGGCCGGTGCCGCAGCATGCGCCGCACCTGCGCACCGATCCGGGCACTGACACGGCTGCCTGCCTGCGCGGCGCCGCCGACGGCGCGGCACTGCGGCAGGCGCATTCCGATGCCGCGCTGCACCGCAGCCTCTGCCCCGCCGATCCGGTGGAGCGCCTGCTCTTCGAGCTGCTCGAGCAGCTGCGCTGCGAGACCCACCTGCCGCGCGGCATGGCCGGCGTGGCAGCCAACCTGCGGCACGGCTTCATGGCGTGGTCGCGCGCGTTCCATCGCTCGGGGTTGACCGAGGGCCATCTCGGCATCCTGCTCTACACGGTGGCGCAGGTGGCGTGGTCGCGCCTGAGCGGCGAGCCGGTGCTGGAAGAGACCGAAGACCTGATCGAGGCCACGCGCGCCGCCATCGTTCCCGTGCTGGGCACGGCGCTGGCCGGCCTGCGCGCGCAGCGCCACGACCAGTCCGCGTTTGCCGTACATGCGCTGGCGCTGGCGCGTGCCGTCGGGGACATGGTCCGCAGCGAAGCGCCGCGTGCCGGCGAGGACGACGACAACGCCGTTTCATCGGCACGCGCGGGCTTTGCGCTGTGGCTCGATTTCGACGAACCGCCCGCTGAAGCCTTCGCGCTTGCCGACAGCGGCCACAGCCGCGTGCTGGCCGACGCAGCCGATGGCTACCGTATCTTCACCACGCGCTACGACCGCGAAGTGCGCGCCGCCACGCTGGTGCGGCGCGCCTTGCTCGATGAGTACCGCACGCGTCTGGACGCACGCATCGCCCGCGCGGGCGTCAACGTGGCGCGGCTCGCGCGCAAGCTGCGCGCCGCGCTGGCGCAGCCGCGCGTTGATGGCTGGTCCTTCGGCGAGGAAAGCGGCCGCATCGACGGACGCCGGCTGGCGCAACTGGTCAGCTCGCCCGCCGAACGGCGCCTGTTCCGCCGCGAAGCGCACAAGGCGCACGCCGATTGCGTGGTGGGCTTCCTGGTGGATTGCTCGGGATCGATGAAGGCGCGGGCGGAGCCGCTGACTTTGCTGCTCGACCTGCTGGCGCGTGCCCTCGACCAGGCCGGCGTGGCCACGGAGGTGCTGGGCTTCACCACCAACGCCTGGAACGGCGGGCGCGCCCGCGCCGACTGGCTCGCGCGCGGCCGGCCGGCGCACCCCGGCCGGCTCAACGAAACCTGTCACATGGTGTTCAAGGATGCCGCGCGCAGCTGGCGCCGTGCGCGCACCGACATGACCGCCTTGCTCAAGGCCGACCTGTTCCGCGAAGGCATGGACGGCGAGGCGGTGGAGTGGGCCTGCGCCCGGCTGCACGCCACCGGCAAGGCGCGCCGCATCCTGCTGGTGGTGTCCGACGGTAGCCCGATGGACACCGCCACAGGGCTGGCCAACGATGCGTGTTATCTCGACAACCACCTCAAGGCCGTCGTGGCGCGGCATGAGGCGTTGCGTGATGTGGAGGTGCTGGGGCTGGGGGTTGGGCTGGATCTCAGCCCGTATTACCGGCACACGCTGGCGCTGGACCTGACGCAGCCGGTGGACATGGCGATGTTGGACGAGGTGGCGGGGTTGATCGCCGCGCGGCGGCGCTGAACTCAGGCGCGCACTGCCTCCCTGGGCTGCCACGACACCGCGATATCGCCCTCGATGAACGTCTGGCAAGCCAGCCGGAAGCCCCCTGCGAGTTCTTCTTCCGTCAGCAGTTTCTTTTCCTTCGGCTTGACCGCGTCGGTATGCTCGCGGCCTTTGTCGATGCGGCACTTGCAGGTGCCGCACAGGCCGCCGCCGCACTTGAACGGGATGCCGCCCCGCTCGCGCAGCGACACACGCAGCAGGTTGCTGTTCACCGGCGCGCTGACCGTCTTGCCGTGGTTGGTGAGGAAGGTGATCTGGATCATGGCGATGAATGCGTAGCGTGCGTGTGGGAGGCTTCAGGACTGGCCGCCCACGGCGACCGGCGTGGGCACGAGGGCGATGTCCATGCTGCCGAAGCTGGCCAGCTCGCGCAGCGCGGCGCGGGCGGCCTCCAGCGTGGCGTACTTGTCGAGGAACTTGGTCGATATCAGGTTGACGATGCCGGGTGGGGCTTCCTCCTGCACTCGTACCTTGCTTTCGGCTGTATCGGCCGCCAGCTCGGCGATGACGAAGCGTGCAGTGCGCTTGCCATAGAACACGTAGTCGTATGCCTCGACGGCGGTCATGCCGTCGGTGGGCTCGGTGCGGAACTGGCCGGGGCGGCTGGTGAGCAGCACGAACATGTCAGGCTCCCGCGCTTGCCGTGGCGAGGGCGGCGGGGGCCGGCAGGTCGTCCTGGGCCAGCTCGATGTCATGCTCGATCCAGAGCTGGCACGCTAGCCGGTAACCCTGCTCGAGCCGTTCGCCGAGCTGCTTCTTTTCCTTCCAGTTGGGCGGCGGCAGGTGCTCGGCCCCGGCGAGCACGCGGCAGGCGCACTTGGAGCATTTGCCCATGCCGCACTCGTAGCGCAGGTTGGGGTAGGGGAACTGCCGGATGCCGGCGCGGACAACCAGGTTGGTCTGGGGCTTGACCTCGTCGACAAAGGTCTCGCCGAGCTTGTGGAAGGTGACTTTGGGCATCGTCAGGTCTGGGAAAAGTCAGGAAAAACAGCGGTAGCGATGCTTGCGGGCGCCTACGACCACAACACCATCGCCGCCACGGTGGAGCAGCCCAGCCCGATCAGCACCGGGATCAGCAGCGCGCGCACCGCTTCCAGCACCGGCACCCGGGCGAAGCCTGCCACCGCGATCAGCGACGACCACGCCACCAGCGTGCCGCCGCCGGTCCAGACCGCGCCCATCTGGCCCACGGCCGCCAGCGTGGCCGGGTCGAAGCCGACCACCGGCCCCAGCGCGCCGGCCAGCGTGCCGGTCAGCGGCAGGCCCGCGAAACCTGAGCCGTCGATGCCGGTGATCATGCCGACCAGCAGCACGCCGAAGGCGACCAGCACGTGGTTGTCCGGGATCATGTGCTGGTAGGCCTGGATCAGCTCGAACAGCAGGCTCGGCGCCTTGCCCGGCGGCAGGCCGAGGATCTGCGCGGCGGTCTCGCCGGCGCCGACGAAGAAGAAGCCGGCGATCGGCAGCACCGAGCCCATCGCCTTGAAGGCGAAGACGAAGCCGTCGGTGATGTGCTCCGGGCAGACGTCGAGCATGCGGCGCGGGCCTTCGGCCGCCAGCGTCGCCAGCATCATCAGTACCGCCGCGACGCCGCCGATCAGCGCGGCCGCGTCGCCGCCCTTCAGATCCTGCACGCCGGTGCCGAGCTTGGGCAGCACCATCACGGCGACCACCGCGAGGAAGGCAACCGGCGTCACGATGGCAAAGCATTTCGACCACTTCACCCGGCGCCTTGCCACCATCGACAGGCTTGCCTCGATATTGCTGTCGGTGGCAAGCGGTTCGGTGTGGGCGGTGCCCCTGGCGATCTCGGCCTTGTCGAAGGTGATGCCGCCGTCGATCGCTTCGGCGGTGCCGCCCGCCTGCGCCTGCCAGCGGTCGAGCAGGGTGCCGCAAGCCGGCACGATGTGCTTGCGCATCGACAGGTACGCCAGGCACAGCGCGATGCAGCCGGTGATGATCGACAGGGCCAGCGCGCGGTCGGCCACCACCGCGGCGCTGACCGCCGCACCGGCGGCCTTGGCGCTGATGCCCGGCGCGACGCCGATCACATAGTCCGACGACAACGCCATGCCCTGACCGGCAATGGCGATCGCCATCGCGCCCGCCAGCGGCGGCAGCCCCGCCGCGATCGCGGCGGGCAGCAGGATGGCCGAGACCAGCGGCACGGCCGGCGTCGGCCAGAAGAACAGCGAGATGACGTAGGTGATGCCCGCCAGGATAAAGAACGCCGAATGCCCGTTCTTCATCACCACGCGGAAGGGCTCGACCATGCGGATGTCGGAGCGCAGCGTCTTGAGCGCATTGAGCAGCGCCGTCATGAATGCAATCACCAGGAAGATATTGAACAGCTCCTTGGCGGCAACCAGGCTCGCGGAAAACACCCCGCCCAGTGCCGACACCGGGCTGCCGGTCAGCGCAAAGACGACCAGGGCGGTGCCGACGATCGACGGGACAACAACATTGGCGCGCAGGATCATCGTCAGCACGATGACTGCTACCCCTGACAGATAGATCCAGTGCGCGGCACCGATCACGACTTGTTGTGACATGAAGACTCCCTGGGGGCGGAGGGTTTGTGGGGCGGATGCACTGGGCTGCGCTGCACCCGTTTCGGTATACTATATTCCATAATGTCTTCGCGCCAAGCGATTTCGCATCCGGACTTACGCTTACGCGAGAATGGTGCGGATCGCTCTAAGGCGCACATTTATTGGGAATTCGCCCGCTTTCAAGGTCCTCCCATTGGTGCATCCCATCGGCGGGCCGGTTGCCCGGCGCATCCTCAATATGTAGACTGTATACCGTTATGTATCGATTTCGGCGGGACAATCGAGCCAGATGAGCAGGACGCATGCCCGTTCCCGGGCAATCCGCCCACTCAGCCTGGCCGTCCGGCTATTCCCGCCACTACCGTTTCCGCCATGCCCGATCCGTTGCTCGCGATGCTGCCCGCCGGCCTGTCCGTCCCGGCCTACCTGTCGATGGGACTGCTCATCCTGGCGGGGGCCTGCCTGCAGGGTGTGGGCGGGATCGGCTTTGCCATGCTGTCGGCGCCGCTGGGCGCGATCTTCTTCCCTGACCTCGTGCCGGGGCCGCTGCTGGCGATGGGCTGCTGCCTGTCGCTGATGGGCGCCCTGCGCGAGCGCGAGGCCATCGTCTGGAACATCGCCGGCCTTGCACTGGCCGGCCGTGCGCTGGGCGGCGCCGCGGCGGTGCTGACCATCGCGTGGCTGGCCCCGGGTCCGCTGGCGCTGCTGTTCTCGCTGTCGATCCTCGCCGCCGTGGCGCTGAGCCTGCTCGGCTGGCGCCTGCTGCCTAGCACCCGCAACGTGGTCGTGGCGGGCACCTTGTCTGGCTTCATGGGGACGATCACCTCGGCCGGCGCGCCGCCGTTCGCGCTCGTCATGCAGCACATGGCGCCCGCGCCGTTGCGCGCGACCATGGGCTGCATCCTGTCCGGCGGGGCGGTGCTGTCGCTCGCCATGCTGGCGCTGGCCGGGCGCTTCGGCCTGCCGCAACTGGTGCTGGCGCTGGTGCTGGCGCCGTTCCTGCTGGCCGGTTTCGCGCTGTCCAACCGGCTGCGCGGGCGGGTGTCTCCCACTGCGGTGCGCCGCCTGCTGCTGGGCCTGTGCGCGGCCGGCGCGCTGGGCGTGCTCGGCCGCGCGGCATTTGCCTGATGCCGCCGGGCCCGCGGCGCTTCCGAATTTTTCCAGCTCAACCTAACCAGCGGAGTTTCCATGCAGCACATCACAGACGCGATGATCGATGCCCACGTCACCCCGGAAGATGCCCGGCAGGTCATGGAGGCGGCGTTTTCCAGCTTCGGGCGCGGCGACGCCGCGATGCAGGAGCGCATCCGCACCGAGGCCGGCGGCGTCAAGCTGTCCACGCTGGGGGCGGTGATTCCGCAGCAGGGCGTGGCCGGGGCCAAGGTCTACACCACCATCAACGGCCAGTTTTCCTTTGTCATCCTGATCTTCTCGACCGAAGACGGCCGGCCGCTGGCTTCGTTCGACGCCGGCGCCATCACGCGCCTGCGCACCGCGGCGTGCACCACGCTGGCGGCGCAGCGGCTGGCCCGTCCCGGCGCGCGCACGCTGGCCTTGTTCGGCGCCGGCACGCAGGGCGCCCAGCACGCGCGCCAGCTCGGCGCCACGCTGGGGCTGGAACGCATCCTGGTGTCCGATCCGCATGCGGACGCCGGCATGCCCGAGCGCCTGTCGGCGCTGTGCGGCATCCCGGTGGCGCTGGCCGAGCCCGATGCGGCGGTGGCCGAGGCCGACATCATTGTCACGGCCTCGCGCGCGACCACGCCGCTGTTCGCCGGCACGTCGATCCGGCCGGGCGCCTTCGTGGCCGCCATCGGCTCCAGCCTGCCGCATACGCGCGAACTGGACGACGCCGCGCTGCGCCGCGCCGCCGCGGTCGTGGTGGAGTGGCGGCCGCAATCGACCCGCGAGGCCGGCGATATCGTGCTGGCCGATCCGCAAGCGCTGCCGGCGGACAAGATCGTGGAACTGGCGGACGTCGTGCTCGGCAAGGCGTCGCCAAGGCAGCGCGACGACGACATCGTGATCTACAAGTCGGTCGGCGTGGGGCTGGAAGACGTGGCGCTGGCTGGTTTCGCCTGGTCGCGCATCGCGGGCGGGGCAGAGCGCCGCGCCGCCTGAGCGCCGTCGCTCGCTCCAGCGCCGGGTAAACACCGACGTGATTAGTCAACAGAGCCCTTGTCGTCTCCGATTGACTGTATATAGTATACAAACATGCCGAGGCCGATCCGCCATGCGAGCCGGCCCCGGCATCCAACCCACCGAATCGCCCCGTATCGCCAACCAGGAGCCCCCGTCATGGCCGAACTGATGAACCGCGAAGATTTCCGTGCCGCCCTCGAAGAAGCCATCAAAGGCAAGAGCGCCAACAAGGCGCCGTTCAGCGTGGCCTGGGCCAGCGGCAAGCTGACCCGCGCCCATCTCGCGCGCTGGGCCGAGAACCACTACCACTACGTCGGCCCGTTCGCGGACTACCTGGGCTACATCTACGCCCGCACGCCGGACCGCTATACCGAAGCCAAGGATTTCCTGCTCGCGAACATGTACGAGGAAGAGATCGGCGGCGACCGCCACACCGACCTGCTGATCCGCTTTGCCGAAGCCTGCGGCACCACGCGCGAGCGCGTGACCGACCCGGACAACATGTCGCCCACCACGCGCGGCCTGCAGAGCTGGTGCTATGCGGTGGCCATGCGCGAAGACCCGATCGTGGCGGTGGCCGGCCTGGTGGTGGGGCTGGAATCGCAGGTGCCGTCGATCTACCGCAAGCAGACCCCGACGCTGCGCGACAAGTACCAGTTCACCGACGAAGAGGTCGAGTTCTTCGACCTGCATATCGTCTCGGACGAGATCCACGGCGAGCGCGGCTACCAGATCGTGCTGGAGCACGCCAACACGCCGGAGCTGCAGCAGCGCTGCCTGAAGATCTGCGAGATCGGCGCGCAGATGCGGCTGCTGTACACCACCGCGCTCTATCACGACTACGTCGAGAAAGAACTGCCGCTGCCCGAACTCGACATGGCAGCCTGAGCGCCGCCACGCAACGGGATCGACGATGACCGTATTCCTGAACCATATCGACGGCGAATGGACGGCCTGCCAGTCGGGCCGCACCTTCGACAACGTCAACCCGGCCGACACCGCCGACCTCGTGGGCCGCTTCCAGGCGTCGTCCGCGGTCGACGCGCAGGCGGCCGTGGCGGCCGCGGCGGCAGCCTTTGCCGGCTGGAGAAAGACCCCGGTCGGCAAGCGCGCCGCCATCCTCAACCGCGCGGCGGAGCACCTTGAAGCCAACGCCGACAGCATCGCCGCCGAGCTGACCCGCGAGGAAGGCAAGGCGCTGGCGCTGGCGCGCGACGAGGTGCTGCGCTCGGCCCAGACACTGCGCTTCTATGCCGTGGAAGCGCAGACCTTCACCGGCGAGGTGTTTCCCAACGACGACGCTGACCAACTCGTCTACAGCCAGCGCGAGCCGCTGGGCGTGGTGACGGTGATCGCGCCGTGGAATTTCCCGGTATCGATTCCCGCGCGCAAGCTCGCGCCGGCGCTGGTGACCGGCAACACGGTGGTGTTCAAGCCGTCGTCCGAGGCGCCGCTGTCGGGCTACCGGCTGGCCGAGGCGCTGGTCAAGGCCGGGCTGCCCAAGGGCGTGCTGAACTTCATCACCGGCAGCGCCGCCGAGATCGGCGCAACCATCACCGAAGCGCCTGCGGTGCGCGCGATCTCGTTCACCGGGTCGTCGCGCGCCGGCGAGCAGATCCACCGCGCGGCGCCGCTGACCACGCGCACGCAGATGGAACTCGGCGGCAAGAACCCGCTGATCGTGATGGAAGACGCCGACCTGGATCGCGCCGTCGACCTGACCATCAAGGGCGGCTTCTCGCTGTCGGGGCAAGCCTGCACCGGCACCAGCCGCGTGCTGGTGGCCGAATCCGTGAAGGCGGCATACACCGAGCGCCTGCTGGCGAAAGTCGCAACGCTCAAGGTCGGCAGCGGCATGACGCCGGGCATGGATCTCGGGCCGCTGGCCTCGGCCAGGCAACTGGAGACCGTGCTGCGCTATATCGACATCGGCAAGTCCGAGGCGACGCTGCTGTGCGGCGGCACGCGGCTGACCGGCGGCGATCTCGACAAGGGCTATTACGTCGCGCCGACGGTGTTCACCGACGTGACGCAGCAGATGCGGATCGCGCGCGAGGAGATCTTCGGGCCTGTGATCGCCATCATCGGATTTACCGGCTACGCCGACGCCATCGCCAAGGCCAACGATACCGAGTACGGGCTGGCCGCGGCCATCGTCACCAGCAACCCGCGCTACATCCACCACTTCGCCACCGACATCGAGGCGGGCACGGTCAAGATCAACCGCACCACCACGGGCAACCTGGTCAACGCGCCGTTCGGCGGGGTCAAGAGGTCTAGCACCTCGACCTTCCGCGAGTCGGGCCGCACCGGGCTGGAATTCTATACGCAGGTCAAGACGGTCTACCGGGGCGCCTGAGCCCGGCCGTCGCAAGGAGTCTTACCGATGAAGAAAGCCATCAAGCTGGAACTGCGCGAAGCGCGCCACATGGTTGCCGCCGCGATCCGGCGCTCGGAGGAAATCGGCGTGCTGGAGTCGATCTGCGTGGTCGACGAGGGCGGCTACCCGCTCGCGCTCGAACGCATGGACGGCGCCCGCATCACCGGGCCGCAGATCGCGTGGAACAAGGCGTTCACCGCCGCGGGCCACAAGCGCTCCACCCACCTGTTCACCACGCCGCCGAACGGGCCGGCGCTGCCTGGCAACGAGGCCTTCGGCATCCAGTGGAGCTTCGAAGGCAAGTTCGCGGCGTTCGTCGGCGGCTTCCCGATCGTGGTCAACGACGAGGTGATCGGCGGCATCGGCCTGTCGGGCGGCAACGGCGAGCAGGACACGCAGGCCGGGCTGGCCGCGCTGCAGGCGCTGGCCGAACTGCTTGCGCCGCAGGACCTGAAGGTGCTGGTGCAGGCCGATATCAAGAAGTAAGTACAAGTTCGTCTTAGCGGAGGTTCCATGTCGTACCGCATCCAGATCGCCGATACGCAGCAGGTCTTTTTCGTCGAGCGCGGCGAGACGCTGCTGCAGGCCGCGCAGCGCGCCAGCATCGCCTTGCCGCACGACTGCCAGCTGGGCGGCTGCGGCACCTGCCGCATCCGCCTGTTCGACGGGCAGGTGCGCTACGACGAGGAGCCGTTCGGCCTCGCGCCGGACGAGGCTGCCGCCGGTTACGCGCTCGCTTGCCAGGCACAGCCGCTGGCCGACCTCGTCATCGGCACCGCACGTGAGGGCGAGGCCTGCGCCGAGCCCGCGCGGCACCGCGCGGTGGTGCAGGCGGTGCGCCCGCTGTCGGCGGACGTCATGCACGTCGAACTGGAGGTGCCGGACGCGGGCACGCTGGACTATCGCCCCGGCCAATACCTGAAGCTGGTGAGTACCGACGGGCTCGCGCGCAGCTTTTCGATGGCGTCGGTGCCGCGGGACGGGCGGGTCGACCTGCACGTGCGGCGCATTCCGGGCGGCGCCTTTACCGACGGCATCCTGCCGCGCATGCGGGCTGGCGATGCAATCGACGTCGAACTGCCGCTCGGCAACTTCTTCTACCGGTCCCGCGACTACCGGCCGCTGCTGATGGTGGCCACCGGCACCGGGCTGGCGCCGATCAAGGCGATCCTGGAATCGCTGATGGGCGATCCCGACTGCCCGCCGGTGTCGCTGTACTGGGGCATGCGCCAGCCGCACGACCTGTACCTGCACGACGCCATCCCCGCGTGGGGCGAACGGCTCTATGACTTCCAGTACGTCCCGGTGCTGTCGCGCGCCGGGACGGACTGGCAGGGCAGGCGCGGCTATGTGCACGACGCGGCGCTGGCCGACCTGGGCGACCTGAGCGAGCACGCCATCTACCTGTGCGGCTCGCCCGACATGATCCGTGACGCCCGTGCCGCTTTCCTGGCGCACGGAGCCAGTCCTGACCACCTCTATGCGGACAGCTTTACCTTCCAGCACCTTTGTTAAGACATGACGGTATGCAAGGATGGCTGGTATACAATGACGCCAGCCTTTCCGCCTACGCCTCTGCCGACCCATGTCCCTCACTCCGTCTCCCGCCGCGCCCGCCGAGCCGCTGAGCCTCGGTGCCAGCCACTCGCCGCTGTTTGCCCTTGTCACCGACAAGGTGCGCGAAGGCATCCTGAACGGCAAGTACGCGCCGGGCGAGCGGCTGGTGGAAAACAAGCTGTCGGCGGAACTGGGCGTATCGCGCATTCCCGTGCGCGAGGCGCTGCGCGCGCTGGCCAGCGAGGGCCTGGTGCTGATCGAGCCGCGCCGCGGCGCCACGGTGGCGAGCCTGTCGCCGGTGATCGCGCGCGAGATGGTGGAGGTGCGCGCCACGCTGGAAGGCCTCAACGCCAAGCTCGCCGCGCAGCGGCGCGACCCGGCGCTGGTGGCGGAACTGGAAACGGTGCTGCGCCAGGGCATGGAGGCCGCCGCGCAGGGCCGCGCGGATGAACTGCTGGCGCTCAATACCCGCTTTCATGAGGTGCTCGGCACCATCGCCGCGAACAGCGTGCTGCAGGAAATGATGCGCTCGCTGCGCGAGCGCACCGCCGTGCTGTTCGGCCCCGCCAACGTGGTGCGCGCGCGCCAGAACTGGGACGAGCACGCCCAGATCCTGCAGGCCGTGATCGCCGGCGACGCCGACCTTGCCGCGCTGCTGGCCGCGCGCCATGTCTACAGCGCCGCCAAGGCGGCCGACCTGCCGGTGGGCGGGCAGGGCGCGGCGCAGGCGGCCTGAGCGAAGGCTGCGGCCCCTGGCTGTCGTCCGCTGCCGGCCGGTATCTTCCCAATCCGAGTGGCGATTGCTATTTCCGTTGCATGCCCCGCAACAAGGCGTTGCATGCCCGCGCATGACGCACTGCACCAAGAATGTGTATACTGTAGTCATTCAAGGTCAATTGGGATTTACCATGCAGTCGCCCGAGCAACGCTATCTGTCGCAACCCGTAGGTCAGCAACTGCTGCACCACCTTGCCGCGCGCGACGCCGTGCGCCATGCCTCGCCGCTGGTGCCGCTGCGCCTGCGCGATATCGGCCGCTTCCTGCAGGCGCTGGGCGGCCGCGCGCCCCGGCGCGGCCATTGCTGATCCAGCCTGAGTGAGCGGGCGGCGCATCGCGCCGCTCGTGGCCGTCGCTTCCCTTCTGGCACGGGTTCTGCGTGCCGCACTTCCCCCGATAGTCCATCCCCTGGCGCTTGCCATCCGTGGTGCCCGCGCGCACATTCGCCTTGCACTGCGCGCAAAACGGAATATAGTATACCAACGCAAGCAGTCCCTGAGCCCCTGATAATGCCCCCACCCGTGCCGAGCCGCGCGGATCACGACAAGGAGCCGATGTGAACCTGCCCGACTGGACGACCGGCGGCTTTCCGCCGCTATGGGAGGTGGCACAACGGCTCGCCGGCGGCACGGTTACATCGGAGGAACTTGTCGACGCCTGCGAGGCGGCCTGGCAGCGATGGCACGGCGTCATCAATGCGCTGGTGCTGCCGGATTTCAGCGCCGCGCGCGCCGCGGCACGCGACAGCGACCGGCGCCGCCGCGCCGGGCAGGCGCGCGGCGTCCTCGACGGCGTGCCGTTCTCGGTCAAGGAATCGTTCGACGTCGCCGGCTGGCCGACCACCTGCGGCAATCCCGCCTTGCGCGGGCACGTCGCCCAGCGGGATGCCGTGGTGGTGCAACGGCTGCGCGATGCCGGCGCGGTCCTGCTCGGCAAGACCAACGTCCCGCTCGGGCTGCGCGACTGGCAGAGCTACAACGCCATCTATGGCACGACCCGCAATCCGCACGATCCGTCGCGCACGCCGGGCGGCTCGTCCGGCGGTAGCGCGGCGGCGGTGTGCGCGGGTTTGTCGTTCTTCGATGTGGGTTCCGACATCGGTTCCTCGCTGCGCAACCCGGCGCACTACTGCGGCATCTTCTCGCTCAAGCCTAGTCACGGGCTGGTGCCACTGGCAGGCCACGGCACCGGCGCGGCGCGTTTCGGCGAGCAGGACATCAATGTCGCCGGCCCGCTGGCCCGCAGCGCTCGCGACCTGGAACTGGTGCTGCGCGCGATCGCCGGACCGGCCGGTGACGAGGCATTGCCATACCGCTTGCAGTTGCCGGAATGCCCGCACTGCACGCTCGCGGATTTCCGCGTTGCCGTCCTGCCCACCCATGCCCAGGCGGAAGCCGACACCGAGGTTGCAACGCAGATCGAACAGCTGGGTCACTGGCTGTCCGGCAAGGGCGCCCGCGTCGACTGGCATGTGCGGCCGGACTTCGACGCCGGCGAGCTCTGGCATGTCTACGTGACGCTGTTGCGCGCCACCACCTCTGTGCACATGGACGACGCCGCGTTTGCCGATGCGCTGGCGCGCAGCGCCACCGCCGCGGCGGGCGACCATGGCTATGCAACCCTGCAGTACACCGGCGCGACGCTGGGCCACCGCGACTGGTTGCGCCTGCAGGTCGCGCGCGAGCGCTTTGCCGCCGCCTGGCGCCGCTTCTTTACCGGCTACGACGTGCTGCTATGCCCGGCCGCGGCCACCACGGCATTTCCCATCGACGAGGCCGGAGAGCCCTGGCAGCGGACCATCAGCGTCAACGGCCGCCCGCAGCCGATGACCACGCAACTGTTCTGGGCCGGCCATTCCGGGCTGTGCGGCCTGCCTTCGGCCGTTGCGCCGATCACACCGATCGCACCAATGGGGCCAGGCGCCAGCGGCCTGCCGGTCGGCGTGCAGATCGTCGCCGGCCGCTACCAGGATCTCACCGCCTTGCGTTTTGCCAGCCTGCTGGAGGAAGCGGGCCATGCCTGCCGGCCGCCGCCGCGGCCAGCGGCCTGACCGGCGGACCACCACCACCAACCACACCACATCACACCACCACAGGGGAGGGAATCATGTTCGATTGGTTCCGTGATTTGTCGCGCATGGAGCGCAAGGGATTCTATGGCGCGTTCCTGGGGCATGCCGTCGACGTGTTCGACTTCATGATCTATTCCTTCCTCATCTCCACGCTGCTGGGGCAGTGGGGCATGAGCAAGTCCACGGCGGGCGCGATCGTCACGTGGACACTGGTGTCGTCGCTGGTCGGCGCGATCGGCGCCGGCATCCTGGCCGACCGCTACGGGCGGGTGCGCGTGCTGCGCTGGACCATCATCGTGTTCGCGGGCGCGTGCTTCCTGTGCGGGCTGGCGCAGTCGCCGGAGCAACTGATGCTGTTCCGCATGATCCAGGGGCTGGGCTTCGGCGGCGAGTCATCGCTGTGCATGGTGCTGGTGACGGAGATGATCCGCAACCCCGCGCACCGCGGCAAATACTCGGGCTTTACCGCGAGCAGCTATTCCTTCGGCTGGGGCGCGGCGGCGATCGTGTATGCGATCACCTTCAGCGTGCTGCCGGCGGAGACGGCATGGCGCGTCTGCTTCTTCCTCGGCATCCTGCCGGCACTGGTGGTGATCTACCTGCGCCGCAACCTGGAGGAGCCGGAGATATTCCTGAAGAGCCGCGCGGCGGGCAGGCAAGGCTCCGCGCTGGCCGGGCTCGGCCGCCTGTTCCGCGGGCCGCTGCTGTCGAAGACGCTGCTGTGCAGCCTGCTTTCGGGCGGCATGCTGGGGGCGTACTACGCCATTGCCACGTGGCTGCCGACCTTCCTCAAGACCGAGCGCGGGCTGTCGGTGTTCGGCACCAGTAGCTACCTGACGGTCACCATCATCGGCTCACTGGTCGGATACGTGGCGGGAGCCTATGCCACGGACCGCTGGGGCCGGCGGCTGACCTACATCGTGTTTGCGGCGGGGGCGTTCGTGGCCGCGCTGGTCTACATGGTGATCCCGGTGTCGAACACGTCGATGCTGTTCCTGGGCTTCCCGCTGGGGGTGCTGATGCAGGGCGTGTTCGCCGGCATCGGCGCGACCATCTCCGAGTCCTATCCCAACGATATCCGCGCGACGGGATATGGCGTCTCGTACAACGCCGGCCGTGTGATCGGCTCGCTGTTCCCGCTATCGGTCGGGTGGCTGAGTTCGGGGCACACCTCGCTGCCGATCGCGATCGCGATTGTCGCCGGGGTTGGCTATGCGATGGTAGTGGTTGCCGCCGTGTTGCTGCCGGAAACGACCGGTATGGATCTCGGGCAGGCCGGCGGCAGCGGCGAGAAAGAAGACGCCGCGCCGCTGGCGCAGCCCGCAGGCACGGTCGCCTGAACGCGCCGGGAGGGCGCTGCCCGCGCCCTCATCGAACCCACGCCGAGATCGCAGGCAGCATCAGGCTGACGCCGATCCCGATCAGCACCCCAAACGCAACCCGCCGCGTCGTGGTCGGCGAGAACGGCGGCGGAAAGCGCCGCCCCAGCAGCGTGGCGATTACCACCACCGGCACGCCCAGCGCCGCCTGCAGCCAGATCGCGCCATCGAGCTGGCCCTGCCAAGCCGAGAACAACGTGCGCACGCTGGACGTGACGGTAAATACCAGGATCAGCGCGCAGCGGATCTCCACCGGCTTCATCGGCTGCCGGTAGAACTGGAAGATCAGCGGCGGCCCGGACACGCCGAACATGCCGCTCAGCAGCCCGCCGAACACGCCGCTGACGAAGAAGCTGCCATCGCCTGAGCGTTGCGGCAGCGGTTCGGGCTTGAACGCGGCGCTCAGGCCGCCGTACAGGATCACCGCGCCCAGCAGCAGTTGCAGCAGCGTGGCGGCGCTGGAACTCAGGTACTCCAGTACCAGCACGCCCACCAGCACCGACGGCAGGATGCCGATGGCGGCAGCGCCCACGGCGCGCCAGTCGATATGCTCCAGCTTGCCGGGCAGCGCGCAGGCGCTGTTGGCCAGCGTCACCAGGCTGACCACGGCCGCGACGGTGGCCACCGGCGCGAGCCCCAGCCCGCTGGTGGCGCCCATCACGATCATGCCCAGGCCGAAGCCGGTCACCGTCTGGAAGTAGGTACCCGCGCCGAGCAGGGCTTGCAGCCCCAGCAGCGGCAACAACAATTCCGCCTTCATGCCGCCGCCTGTTCGCCTTTGCCGGCCTGTGCCGCGGTGGCCTGCGCCTGGACCACGGTGACGGCGATGACATGGAACACATCGTCCGCGCCGCACCCGCGCGACAGGTCGTTGGCCGGCTTGTTCAGTCCCTGCAGCATCGGCCCGATCGCCTTGGCGCCGCCGACGCGCTCGGCCAGCTTGTAGCCGATATTGCCGGACTCCAGGTTGGGGAACACCAGCACGTTGGCGCGGCCGTTGACCTGCGAGTGCGCGACCTTGCGCGCGGCGATCTCGGCGACGATGGCGGCATCGAGCTGCACGTCGCCATCGATGGCCAGGCCGGGGCGCTGCGCGCGCACGCGCTCGGTCGCGGCCACCACCTTGTCCACGGCGGCGTGGTGCGCGCTGCCGCTGGTGGAGAACGACAGCATCGCCACGCGCGGCTCGTCGTTCAGCAGTGCGCACGCGCTGTCGGCCGCGGCCATGGCGATCTCCGACAGCTCTTCCGCATCGGGATTCACCACCAGCCCGCAGTCAGAGAAGATCAGCCCGCCCTTGAGCGTGTGGAAGGGCTCGCACAGCATCATCAGGAAAAAGCTCGACACCAGCCGGAAACCGGGCGCCAGGCCGATCAGCTGGATCGCGTTGCGCACCACGTCGGCGGTGGTGTGTTCCGCCCCCGCGACCGACCCGTCCGCATGGCCGAGGCGCACCATCAGGTTGGCGAAGCACAGCGGGTCCAGCACCGCGCGCCTGGCTTCGTCCAGCGTCATGCCTTTCTTCTGGCGCAAGGCGTAGAGCTGTTGCGCGAACGAGGGCGTCAGCGCGGAGGTGGCCGGATCGACCAGCGTGATGCCGTCCAGCGCGATGCCGTGGATGGCCGCGGCGGCGTTGATCTGGCGCGGGTTGCCGACCAGCACGATGCGGGCGATGCCTTCCTGCGTGGCACGCTGCGCGGCCTGCAGGATGCGCGGGTCTTCGGCCTCGCACAGCACGATGCGGCGGGGGGCGGCGCGGGCGCGGTCGATGATGCGGAGGATGGGTTTCATGGTGGTTGGCTCGGTGAAACTGAAAAAAGGGCCAGCGCCGCGCGCTGTGCCCTTGGTGTTCTCCCCTCTCCCGCTTGCGGGAGAGGGAGCACCCCATCGCGAGAGAAAGGGGTGCTGCTTGGATCAAACGTAGTCCTTGTACTTGTCCAGGTAACGCACCGGCTTCGACAGCGCATCGCGGCGGAACGGGTCGCCCAGTTCACGCGTGCACATGATCTCGATGATCGTGGTCTTGCCATGATTCATCTGCAGGTCGATGGCGCGCTTCAGTGCCGGGCCCACGTCTTCCAGGCGATCCACCACGATGCCTTCCGCGCCCATCGCCTTGGCGATTTCGGCGAAGCTCTGGTTGTCGAGCTCGCCCGCGACGAAGCGGCGGTTGTAGAAGTCCACCTGGTTCTTCTTCTCCGCGCCCCACTGGCGGTTGTGGAACACCACCGCGGTCACAGGGATGTTGTGGCGCACGCAGGTCATGGTTTCCATCAGGCTCATGCCCCAGGCGCCGTCACCGGCGTACGACACGGCCGGGCGGTGCGGCGCCGCGACCTTGGCGCCGATGATGGTCGGGAAGGCGTAGCCGCAGTTGCCCCAGCTCATCGCCGCAAAGAAGCTGCGCGGCTTCTCGAAGCGCAGGTAGCTGTTGGCCACCGAGTTGATGTTGCCGATGTCGGTGGACACCATCACATCTTCCGGCATGGCCTTTTCCAGCTCGCGCAGCACCTGGCGCGGATGCAGGTAGTGGCCGCCGTTGGGCGTGCGTTCCTGCTTCTGCTCTTCGATCATGTCCAGGCTGTACGGGTCGCGCTCATGCGTCCAGTCGTCCAGCTCCTTCTCCCACGCGGCCTTCTCGTTGGAGATATCGGTGGCGCGTGCGTCGCGGGTGGCGTCGCAGGCCAGCGTGCGGCCGGCCAGGCGCTGGGTCAGCGCGATGGCGGCAGCCTTGGCGTCGCCGCAGATGCCCACCGAGATCTTCTTCACCAGGCCCAGCATCTTGTGGTCGGCATCGATCTGGATGATCTTGGCGTTCTTCGGCCAGTAGTCCATGCCGTGCTGCGGCAGCGTGCCGAACGGCCCCAGGCGCGAGCCCAGCGCGATCACCACGTCGGCGCGCGAGATCAGCTTCATCGCGGCCTTCGACCCCTGGTAGCCCAGCGGGCCGCACCACAGCGGGTGGCTGGCGGGGAACGAGTCGTTGTGCAGGTAGCTGTTGACCACCGGCGCGCCCAGGCGCTCGGCCAGTGCCTTGCATTCCTCGATTGCATCGGCCATCACCACGCCGCCGCCCGAGATGATCACCGGGAACCTGGCATTGGCCAGCAGTTCGGCCGCTTCATTCAGGCTCTGCTCGCCGCCGGGGCCGCGATCGAGGTTCTGCGGCTTCGGAATCTCGGCGGTGATCTTGCCGTAGAAGTGGTCGCGCGGGATGTTCAGCTGCGTCGGCCCCATCTCGGCCTTGGCGCGGTCAAAACAGCGCGCGGTGAACTCGGCCATGCGCGCCGGGTTGGTGACGTGGCCCTGGTACTTGGTGAACTCCTGGAACATCGGCAGCTGGTTGGCTTCCTGGAAGCCGCCCAGGCCGATGCCCATGGTGCCGGCTTCGGGAGTGACGATCACCACGGGGCTGTGGGCCCAGTAGGCGGCGGCGATCGAAGTCACGCAGTTGGAGATGCCGGGACCGTTCTGGCCGATGACCACGCCGTGGCGGCCCGACACACGGGCATAGCCGTCGGCCATGTGGCCGGCGCCTTGCTCGTGCACCACCGGGATCAGGCGGATGCCGGCGGGGGCGAAGATGTCCATCGCGTCCATGAAGGCCGAGCCCATGATGCCGAACATATCGGTCACACCGTTGGCGACCATCGTTTCGACGAAGGCTTCGGACGGGGTCATGGTCTGCGGGCCAGCCGGAACCTGGCTGTCTTTCGCTGCGGCCGAGCCACCGGAAACGGCGGGCTGCTTGGTGGTTTCGAGGTCGCGCATGGCGGGTGTCTCCTGGTTGGGGTGTTATAAAGTGGAACAGTCCGTTCCGGAAAATTGATGCGTTGGTCGAAATGTAGGTGGAAGATCGGGCGGCGTCAATAAGAAGTTTTGGTTTATGGAATGAATCTAGCGAAAAAATGAGACAAAAAGCGGTTATGAGTGCCTGATGAGGAACTTGAGCGTTTGCCTTGGAGGAGCGGAAAGCAAGACAGCGCCGGCATGGGAGCCGGCGCAGGGGGGAAGGCAGGAGAGAGGGCGCCGCGCCTACGTGGCGGCGCAGCGCGTCAGCGTGTCGACAGCGCTTCGAGCACCGGCAGGTTGCCCTCGCCGAAGCCCTGATGACCGTCACGCTGGACGATCTCGAAGAAGAACTCGCCCGCCTCGCGTTTCAGGAAGGCTTGCTGGAAGCACTCGCGAGGGCCACTGCCATCAACCAGGATGCCGTAGCGTTGCAGGCCGGCAAGGTCCAGCCCATGGCCTGGCACGCGGGCAGGGACCGAATCGTAGTAAGCCGGCGGCGGCTGCACGAACTGCACGCCACGGCTGGCCAGTGCCGCGGCGCTGGCAAGAATGTCCTCGCTGGCCAGGGCAATGTGCTGGATGCCTTCGCCGTGCTGATCCGACAGGTAATGCCGCATCTGGTCGTGCCGCGGCGTTCCCTTCTCGTATAGGGGGATGCGGATGCTGCCGCATGGCGAAACCAGCGCGTGTGACTCGCCGGCGCTGCGCAGTTTCCGGAACCCCAGCACCTTGCGGTAGAACTCCAGCCATTCTTCCAGGTGGCCGGGATCGACTGCCTGGGTCAGGTGGTCGACGCGCAGAAGGCCGGCGTCGGACATGTCGCCGGCCGGCGGCAGCGGCCGGAAATCCACGTCGTAGATCGAGATGTCGCCGACATCGCCCGGCCGACCCTCTTTCCCGCGCCAGCGGTCGATGAAATAGAGGACCGACTGCCCGATCCCCTGGATGGCGGGAATATTGAGCTCCATCGGTCCCACCGTGCCGCCCTCGAACGGCCAGGCGCCAGCCTCCAGCGCCCGCGCGAACGCCACCGCCGCATCGTCGACCCGAATCCCGATCGCACAGATCGACAATCCATAACGCGCCGCATAGCGCGTGGCGAACGAATCCGGCTCGGCATCGACGATGAAATTCATCTCGCCCTGCCGGTACAGCTTCACCGCCTTGTGGCGATGCCGCGCGATGGCGGCGAAGCCGAGGCGTTCCAGCGTCCGGCCAAGCGCGGCAGGATCTGGCGATGCGAACTCGATGAACTCGTAGCCCCGGATGCCGAGCGGGTTGTCCCATGGTTGTGCATCCCCTGCGCGCGGGGCGTGTGAGGAAGAGGCGGGTGCGGCGCTCATAGTCTTGGCTCCTGTCTGGGTATTGCGGGGGCGGTGCCGGGCCTTGCGGCGACGACCGATAGTAGCAACGGCGCCGCGGCTCGCCGTGCATTGGCGCCTGTCGCAGCGGCCTCGTAGAAACCCGCATTCGATGCCTTGATCGCGCATAGGCGTTCATTAATCGCCCAAAGTGCCGAATAAGACAGTTGGCGGAGCGCCTGGCGACCACTAATCTCCGGTCAACGACGCGCCCCCGTCCCTCCGCCAAGGCCAACTCAGAAGGCCATGCATGCCGGAGTCCGGGTAGCGCGAATTACCGGAACCCAGGCACACATGATCCACGGCAAGACCACGCTAATCCCCCACATCGGCTATCCGACGGAGTCGTTCAAGGCGCCGATGATCTACAACCCCTGGTTCGACCGGCAGGGCATCGATGCCGCCGTAATCCCGATGGGGGTCAAGCCGGACGACTACGCGACGGTGTTCCCCGCGCTGTTCCGCATGACCAATATCCGCGGCGCGCTGGTGACCATGCCGCACAAGGTCGCCACCGTCGAGCTGGTCGACGAACTCACGCCCGCCGCGCGCATCGCCGGCGCCTGCAACGCCGTGCTGCGACGTGACGACGGCACGCTGGTCGGCGGCCAGTTCGACGGCGAGGGCTTTGTGCGCGGCATCCTGCGCAAGGGCTGCCGGCTGGAAGGCGCGCGCGCCATTGTGTCGGGCAGCGGCGGGGTGGGCAGCGCGATCGCCGCCTCGCTGGCGGCGGCCGGCGTGGCCGAGCTGGCGCTGTTCGACGCCCGCGAGACGGCGGCGCGCGCCCTGGCGCATCGCCTCGCCGAACACTACCCGGCGTTGCGCGTCAGCACCGGCTCGGCCGACCCGGACGGATATGACGTGGTGGTCAATGCCACGCCGCTGGGCATGCAGCCCGGCGATCCGCTGCCGTTCGACGTGGCGCGCATCGCCCCCGGCGCCATGGTCGGCGAGGTGGTGATGAAGCAGGAATACACGCCGCTGCTGCAGGCCGCGCTCGCCCGCGGCTGCAAGGTGCAGGTGGGCACGGACATGCTGTTCGAGATGATCCCGGCCTACCTGGAGTTCTTCGGCTACGGCACGGCCACGCCCGACGCGCTGCGCGAGGTGGCGCAGATCCGCTACTGACGCATCGACGGGCCGGGGCGCAAGCCCTTGCCCCGAAGCCGCGCGCAGGCCAGCACACAAAGGCACGCCGGCAAGCAAGACTTCTATCCATTGGTGGAGACAGACAACATGACAACGACTCACAAGGAGCTGCCAGCGGCTTCCGCGTTCGGCAACTCGCTCGGCGACAAGGTGCGCGCCGCCTTTGCCTTCGGCAAGGTGCGCTGGGGCATGCTGGCGCTGGTGTTCTTCGCGACCACGCTGAACTATGTGGACCGCGCCGCGCTGGGCGTGCTGCAGCCGGTGCTGGCCAAGGCCATGGCCTGGACCGCGCAGGACTACGCCAATATCAACTTCTGGTTCCAGGTGGGCTATGCCATCGGCTTTGCGCTGCAGGGCCGCTTTATCGACCTGGTCGGCGTCAAGCGCGCCTTTGCGCTGGCGGTGCTGCTGTGGAGCATTGCCTGCGGCGCGCATGCGTTCGCGGCGTCGGCGGTCGGCTTCATGATCTGCCGCTTCTTCCTCGGCTTGTCTGAAGCGGCCAATTACCCGGCGTGCGTCAAGACCACGCGCATCTGGTTCCCGGCCAGCGAGCGCGCCATCGCCACCGGCATCTTCAATGCCGGCACCAACGTCGGCGCGATGCTGACGCCGATCATGCTACCGCTGATCCTGCAGGCATGGGGCTGGCAGGCCGCGTTCCTGGTGATCGCCTCGCTGGGCGCGGTCTGGCTGGCGTTCTGGTTCACGCGCTACCACAACCCCGAGCAGCACCCGACCGTCACCGCCGCGGAACTGGCGCACGTCACCCGCGACATCGATCCGCCGCCCCAGCGCATCCGCTACACGCAGATCCTGCGCATGCGCGGCACCTGGGCCTTTGCGCTGGCCTACGCCATCACCGCGCCGGTGTTCTGGTTCTACCTGTACTGGCTGCCGCCGTTCCTCAACCAGCAATACCAGCTCGGCATCAGCGTGACGCAGATGGGCATTCCGCTGATCGTGATCTACCTGTGCGCCGACGTGGGCAGCGTGGGCGGCGGCGCGCTGTCGTCGTGGCTGATCGCGCGCGGCATGCCGGCGGTGCGGGCGCGGCTGCTGTCGATGCTGGTCTTTGCCGTGTGCATCGTTTCGGTGGTGATGGCCGCCGGCGCCAGCAGCCTGTGGATGGCCGTGGCCGCGATCTCGGTGGCGATCGGTGCGCACCAGGCATGGACCGCCAATATCTGGAGCATGGTGATGGACTACACGCCCAAGCACGTGGTCAGCTCGGTGTTCGGCTTCGGCGGAATGATCGGCGCGATCGGCGGCATGTTCATGACGCAGCTGGTGGGCTACGTGCTGACCGTAACCAACAACAACTACGCGGTGCTGTTCACGATGATCCCGTGCGCCTACTTCATCGCGCTGACGTGGCTGTTCTTCCTCGCCCCGCGCAAGGTGCCTGAGGCCGCCTGACGACAATTCCTCGCCGGCACTGCTGGTGCCGCGAGTACGACAACAAAGACCGGGACAACACTCCGATGCATAAACGATTCATTGCGCTGCTCGCGCTGGGCGCGGGCAGCGTGCCCGCTGTCGCCCAGACTTCCGGTGGCGTCACGCTCTACGGGCTGCTCGATACCACCATCCGCTACAGCACCAACGAAGACGCGGCCGGCCACAGCCGCACGCAGATGACCGACGGCGTGCTGACCGGCAGCCGCTGGGGCATCCGCGGCGCGGAGGATATCGGCGGCGGCAACAAGGCGTGGTTCATCCTGGAGTCGGGCTTCTCGCCCGACACGGGGACCAGCCAGCAGGGGGGGCGGCTGTTCGGGCGTACCGCGGTCGTCGGATTCGACGGTCCTTATGGCAAGCTCGCGCTCGGCCGCCAATACACGCTGGCGCATGAAGTGCTGTCGTCGTATGAGGCCATGGCCTTTGCCAACAACTCCATCGTCGGTTACCAGGGCGGCAACTACACGGGGCTGCGCTACGACAACACGCTCAAGTACATCAAGAGCTTCAACGGCCTGCAGGTGGCGGCGGCCTACACCTTCGGCGAGGTGCCGGGCAGCATGAAGACCAATTCGGCCGCGGCCGGGTCGCTGGTGTACAGCTCGGGACCGCTGGAAATCGGCGCGGTCTACCAGCAGACGCAGAACGTCACCTCGGCCTATTTCGGCGCGGTGCCGGCGGCGCAGGCGAGCAAGCAGACGGTATGGGGCCTGGGCGGGACGTGGAAGGCGGCGCGGTCGCAATACTACCTGGGCTATACCAACAACCGGCTCGACGTGGCGGACTATCGCAACAACGTAGGCTATGTCGGCACGCGCTTCAGCCTGACGGAGGCGCTGGCGTTTATCGGCACGTTCCAGTACGACTGGCTGCGGCACGCGGGGCAGGGCGGCAAACGGCTGACCACGGCGGGCATGCTGGACTACAACTTCAGCAAGCGTACCGATGTGTATGTGGAGGTGGACTACACCCACCTGCAGGGGCAATGGATTGTGCTGAACAGCGGGGCGGCGTTTGTGAACAGCGGGAATACGTACGGGAACAAGACGCGGCTGGGGGTGATGGCGGGGGTCAGGCATAAGTTCTGATCGCTTTCGGCCTTCTCCACCCGTGCCGGTTTGCTCCCCTCTCCCGCTTGCGGGAGAGGGGAGCAAACACGCGGCGTGCGCCGCCTGCAGCGGTCAGGCGGAAGCGGATTCCGCAACCACCCCCGTCACCTGCGCCACCGCCGCCACCGCCAGCCCATACCCCTTCACCCCCAGCCCCGCCATCACCGCCACCGCCACCGGCGAAATCCACGACTTGTGCCGGAACGCCTCGCGCGCATGCACGTTGGAGACGTGGTACTCGACCACCGGCACCGCCGCGCCCTTGATCGCATCATGCAGCGCGATCGACGTATGCGTGAGCGCGCCCGCGTTCAACACCACGCCGGCCATCTCGCCGCTCGCGCACAGCTTGCCCGCCTCGTGGATCCAGTCGATCAGCTGCCCTTCGTGATTGGTCTGCCGGCACTCGGCCCGCAGCCCGAGCCGTTCTGCGGCCTGCTGGCAGATGCGTTCCACATCGGCCAGCGTCTCGCTGCCATAGACGGCCGGCTCGCGCGTGCCGAGCAGGTTGAGGTTGGGTCCGTTGAGCACCAGTACGGTCTTCATCATGTCTCCTTCATGTCTGCTGTAACGTCTGCTGTCGGCCGCGATGCTGGCGCGGCCACGGCCGATAGCCTATCGTTTAGCCCTCGTCTCATCATCGACTGCCATGGAAATTCAGCATGCGCCCAGCGCGAACAATGACCCGTTCCTGCGCGACCTGCGTCTGTTCTGCACGGTGGCGCGGCGCGCCAGCTTTATCGCCGCGGCCCAGGAGACGGGCATTTCGCCGGCCCATGTGAGCAAGCGCATCGCCATGCTGGAGGCCATGCTCGGCGCCAGGCTGTTCCACCGCACCACGCGCCGCGTCAGCGTCACGGCCGAGGGCGAGAGCGCGTTTGCGTGGGCGCAGAAGATCCTGGAAGACGTGGATGGCATGCTGGAAGCCGTCGGCGGTGCCGGCGGCGAGGCGCGCGGGCAGTTGCGCATCGCCACCAGCCTGCGGCTGGGGCGGCGGCACGTGGCGCCGGTGCTGTCGCTGCTGCGGCAGCAGCATCCGGGGCTGGAGGTATGGCTGGAACTGCTCGACCGCCGCGTCGACCTGATCGGCGAGCAGTTCGACCTCGATATCCGCGTGGGCGACGTGCAGGAGCCGCACCTGATCGCCAGCCGCATCGCCACCGGCAGCCGCGTGCTGTGCGCGGCGCCGGCCTACCTGGCGCGGCGCGGCATGCCGGAGCATCCGTCAGACCTGCCGCGCCACGACTGCCTGCTGTTGCGCGAGCGCGACCAGGCCTTCGGCGTGTGGCGGCTGCAGGGGCAGGACGGCGGCTGGGAGACCACGAAAGTCACCGGCCCAATGGCATCGAATGTTGCCGACGTGACGCACGAGTGGGCCCTGGAGGGCTACGGCATCATCATGGCGTCGGTCTGGGACGTGGCCGCCGCCGTGCGGGCGGGCGACCTGGTGCGCGTGCTGCCCGGCTGGCGGCATCCGTCCGACATCTGGGCCGTGACCAGCGCGCGGGCGTCGGCCTCGGCGCGCATGCGCGTGTGCCTGGCCTTCCTGAAGGCGCAACTGACACAAGGGCCGCACGCGCTGGCGACGTCGCTGGAAGGCCAGGCCGCTACAGCACGCGCATGATCAGGAGCGCCGTGTCCTGCAGCACCTGCAGCACGCGGTCCAGCGCCTGTTGCGGGGTCTCGTCGCCGATCGGCATGTTGACCGACAGCGCGGCGATCACCTTGCCGTGGCGATCGCGCAGCGGCACCGCCACGCCGCGCACGCCGGTCTGCAGCTGCTGCTCGAGCATCGCATAGCCCTGCGCGCCGGCCTTGCGGATTTCTTCCAGCAGCCGGTCGTGCTGCAGGATCGTGTAGGGCGTGTAGGGCGCCAGCACCACGTTTTCCAGCCAGGTCCTGACCTGTTCCTGCGGCCGTGACGCCAGCATCATCACGCCCGCCGACCCCAGCGGTGCCGGCACCCGCGCGCCCAGCACGAAGCCCGTGCTCATCACGCGGTTGGTGCTGGTGCGGGCGATGAACACCAGCTCCCAGCCATCGAGCACGCTCAGGTAGGCGGCCTCGCCAAGCTGCGCGGTGATCTGCTGCAGGAACGGCTGCACCGTGCGCGGCAGCCGCGCCGAATCGAAATACGACCAGCCCACCTTGAGCACGCGCGGCGTCAGGCTGAACAGCGTGCCGTCGCTGGTGGTGTAGCCCAGGTGCTCCAGCGTCAGCAGGTAGCGGCGCGCGGCAGTGCGCGTCAGGCCGGTGCGCTCGGCTGCCTGCGTGGGCGTCAGGCGCGGATGGTCGTTGTCGAAGGCCTCCAGGATGGCCAGGCCCTTCTCCAGCCCGGCGATCCAGTCGCGCCGGTTCAGCGGTTCGTTTTCCATGGTTAACCCTTGCTTCGCGCGATAGATGATTGCATTGGAGCGATTGTCGCACGCGTGCGCGCGAATGACGGTTGTTGCGGGCAATGATGGCTCATAACCTTGGGAAATCCAAGCCGCTACCTCGACTGATCGCCATGACCCTGTTTCCTGTTCCGCTGCGCAAATCGATCGCTACCGTCACCTTGTCGGGATCGCTGCCGCAGAAGCTGCAAGCCGCTGCCGACGCCGGTTTCGACGGCGTGGAGATCTTCGAGGACGACCTGCTGCAGTTCCCCGGCACGCCCGCCGAGGTCCGGCGCATGGCCGCCGACCTCGGCCTGCAGATCCTGCTCTACCAGCCGCTGCGCGATTTCGAGGCCATGCCGGGCGGCCTGTCCGCCGCGGAGCTGGCGCGCGCCGAGCGGAAGTTCGATGCGATGGAGCAACTCGGGGTGCACCTGGCGCTGGTCTGCAGCAACGTGCAGGATGCGGCGCTCGACGATGCCGCGCGCGCCGCCACCGACCTGCACGCGCTGGCCGAAGCCGCGGCCCGCCGCGGCCTGCGGCTGGGCTACGAGGCGCTGGCCTGGGGCCGCCATGTGCGCCGCTGGCGGCAGGCGTGGGACATCGTGCAGCGCGCCGGGCATCCCGCGCTGGGACTGATGCTGGACAGCTTCCATACGCTGGCGCTCGGCGACACGCTGCATGGCCTCGATGCGGTGCCGGCCGGACGGATCTTCTTTGTCCAGCTTGCCGACGCGCCGCGCATGCCGCTGGACGTGCGCACCTGGAGCCGCCACCACCGCAATTTCCCTGGCCAGGGCGACCTGCCCGTGGTCGGTTTCACGCGTGCCGTGCTGCGGGCCGGCTATCGCGGCCCGCTTTCGCTGGAGGTGTTCAACGATGGCTTCCGCGCGGCGCCCCCGTTGCCGGTTGCGCAGGACGGGCTGCGCTCGCTGGAATGGCTGGAAGCGGTGACGAACGGGGTGCCCGTGGCCGCAGAGCGCGCCGGTGGCCCGGCTCTCGCGGCACGCTAAAACGCTATACCGCGACGCTATACCGCGACGCTATACCGCGACCCTACCCTATGCCGCGCTCGCTTGCCGCGCCGCCGGCCGTGCCGGCAAGGCGCGCTCGCGGGCCGCCACCGCGGTGCCGGCCACGCCGCTGGCGGCGATCATCGCCACGCCCAGCAGCGACCAGGCATCGGGCAGCCAGCCAAATACCAGCCAGCCACCCAGCATGGCAAAGGCGATCTGCAGGTAGAGATACGGCGTCAGCACGCCGACCGGGGCGCGCGCATAGGCCAGCACCAGGAACATGTGCCCGGCGCAGCCGGCGAGCGCCATGCCCGCCAGCAGCCACCAGTGCAGCGCGTCGACGTGCCAGGTCCACGCCAGCGGCAGCGCCGCCGACAACAGTGCCGCGGCAATGCAGCCGGTATAGAAATGCGTGGTGCCGGCGCCGTCGGTCCGGGTCAGCACGCTGGTCAGCAACTGGTAGGCGGCATTGAGGCAGACCGCCGCGAGCGGCAGCAGCATGGCCGGCTCCACGTCGGCGCCGGGCCGGATCACCACCAGCGCGCCGGCAAATCCGGCCAGCAGGCAGAGCCAGCGCAGCGCCGACATGCGCTCGCCGAACAGCGTCGCGGCCGCCAGCGCGATCGCCAGCGGCGTCAGGCTGACCACCGCGGTGAACTCGCCCACCGGCAGTACCTGCAGGCTGAAGAACGCGCAGGCGCTGGACAGCAGCATCGTCACCGCGCGCGTAGCCTGCAGCCATGGACGGCGCGTGCGCAGCAGGATGCGGCCGCGCGCCGGCAGCAGCACCGCGCCGGTCAGCGCCGCCTGCGCAAGGTAGCGCACCCACAGCGCCATCACCACCGGCACGGCGGCGCCGGTGATCTTGGTCATCGTATCGAGCGCGGCGAAGCATGCCACCGCGGCAACCATCAGCGCGATGCCCTGCAGGGGCCGCGAACTTCCCGTGGCGCTCATGGCGCCATCCTTGACCGCAACATGTCAGCGTTCCAGGCTGTCCTTCATGAAGCCGAGGGTACTGTCCCGGGCGCGGTCGATGGCGGCGGCGGCTGGAAAGTCAGAATTCGCTGCCAGCGAACAATCCCTGCTCAATGGATGAAACCGCCCTTGACGAAGCGAACCGGCTCGGCGTCCATGCGAAGCAACAGCGCCGTCAGGCCATCGATCCCGGCGGGCAGGGGCCGCGTCGCGGCAGCCGGCCCGGACACGCAGACGAGGTCGGCATCGGACCACGTGCTGCCCGGCGTGCCGCGCGCGCGCAGCCATCCCGCGCCGTCGGCGAGCAGCTGGGTGCCGGCCAGCCGTGCCGGCGGCAGGCCGGCAATCGCCGCCAGTGCCTGCCAGGCCTGGGCGGAAGCTGCCGTGCAGCCGGCGCGGAAGCGCGGCACCTGCGCCGGCACGCGGCCGTCCGGTGTGACGAGCACGGTCAGGAAGCGCGGGTCTTCATAGGGCAGGGTAGCGGCGATCCCGTCCACCGCCACCAGCCGCACGCGCTGCTCGCCGCGCCAATGCGACAGCGCCACCGGCGCGGCGTCGCCGCAGCGGATGGCCATCTCCGGCAACCGCAGCGGCACCGGCCAGTTCCCTTCGGTACTGTTGGCTGCCGACAACGCCTTCATGTAGTCGATCACGGCCCAGGCCTCGCGCTCGGCAAGCTGGCTGCGGAAGCCCGGCATGGTCGGCTGGCCGCGGCGGTCGCGCATGCCGGACAGCACATGCCAGAACAGCTCGCCATCGGCGCGGCGCGCGAGCAGGGGACTGACCAGCGTCGGCGGCCATTGCGGCAGGCCGGCGGCCAGCGGTCCTTCGCCGCGGCCGTCATTGCCGTGGCACGCGGCGCAATGCTGTGCGTAGACGCGTTGCCCCAGCACGATGGCGTCGACCGCAAAACCGGTAGGGCTGGCGTGGAAGCTGGTGGGGCTGGCCGGGCCGAGCAGCAGCGCGGCCCGCGGCCACGGCGCCAGCAGCAGGGCCAGCAGCGCTGCCGCGAGCAGCATGGGGCGGCCCCGGCGCCAGGCGCTGGCGACGGCGACGGCCAGCAGCGCAAAGGCGAGCGCGCACAGGCTGAAGCCGACCTGCCGTGCCAGGGCAAGGTCGATCAGCAGCGTTTCGCCGGCAATCCGCCGCGCCCACGGCCAGGCCGGCTGGCCATGGCTGGTGCCGGTCAGGCCCAGCGCATGCCACAGCCACAACAGGCCCAGCTGGCATTTCTCGATCAGGACAAGCAGTGCGTTCAGCCACGCCTGGGGCGGCGGGTGGCTCATGGCGCGGCTCGCCCGGTGCTGCGAAGGGCCATTACCAGCTCGCGTCCAGTCCCAGGTGGCGCAGCGCTTCGTGCCGCAGTTCGGTCAGGCGCGGGTCGCCGCGATGGCGCGGGTAGGGCAGGTCGACCTTCAGCTCCGCCGCGATGCGCGCTGGCCGCTGGCTGAACACGATCACGCGCTGCGCCAGGAACAGCGCCTCTTCCACGTCGTGCGTGACCAGCAGCGCCGAGAAGCGCGAGCGCTGCCACAGTTCGACCAGGTCGCTCTGCATCGCCAGCCGCGTCAGCGAATCGAGCTTGCCCAGCGGCTCGTCCAGCACCAGCAGGCGCGGATCGTTGACCAGCGCACGCGCCAGCGCCACGCGCTGCGCCATGCCGCCGGAGAGCTGGTGCGGAAAGGCCCGCGCGAACGACTCCAGCCCGACGCGGCGCAGCGCGTCGTCGACGCGATGGCGCTGCTGCGCGAGGATGCCCTGCGCCTGCAAGCCGAGCGCGACGTTGTCCCAGACACGGCGCCACGGGTACAGCGTGGGGTCCTGGAACACCACGATGCGCGACGGGTCCGGCTCGGTGATGGGCGTGCCGTCCTGCAGAATCTCGCCCGACGTGGGCTGGTCCAGGCCGGCGACCAGGCGCAGCAGCGTGGACTTGCCGCAGCCGCTGGGGCCGAGCAGCGCGACGAACTCGCCGGGCGCGACGTTGAGGCCGACGTCGTCGAGGACCTGCAGGCGCTCGTTGCCGTGGCCGAACCAGTGGCTGACCTGCCGGATATCGATGCGAGCCCCAGTCAGTACGTTCGAGTCATCACCCGCCGCCGCGTTAACTCCCCTCTCCCGCTCGCGGGAGAGGAGAGCCTTCTGCGGGCGTACGTGAGATCTCGATGCTTTCAACCGCTCGACCACGCTCACCATTTCACCGTCCCCTTCTGCCACGACAACACCCGGTCCCGCGCCACGAACAACAACGTAATCACGCCCGAAAACAGCAACGCCATCACGATCAGCGCCGCATACATATTCACGTACGAGGCCCAGCCCTGCGCCCAGGTCAGGTACCACCCCAGCCCCGATTTCACGCCCATCATCTCGGCCGTCACCAGCACCGAAAACGACGCGCCCAGTCCCATGAACAGCCCGACAAACACCTGCGGCAGCGCCGCCGGAATCGCCACGCGCAGCACCAGGAACCAGCCGGACGCGCCCAGCGTGCGCGCCACGTCGTAGTAGCTCTTGTTGACGCCGGCGACGCCCGACCACGTCAGCACGGCCACCGGGAAGGCGGTCGCCAGCGCGATCAGGAACACGGCCGCCGAATAGCTCGACGGGAAGAAGTAAAACGTCAGCGGCAGCAGCGCGGTCGAAGGCAGCGGCCCCACCACGCGCAGCACCGGATGCACCCAGTAGCCGATGCGCCGCGACCAGCCGATCGACACGCCCACCAGGAAGCCCACCAGCCCGCCGTACGCCACGCCCAGCCCCAGCAGCTTGAGCGTGTTGAGCACGCTGTCGCCGAGCCGGCGCCAGTCATCGGCGTAGACCTCGATCAGCGCCTGCGGCGGCGCGAAGAAGGGCGTCGGCAGGATCGCGGTCTTGGCGGTCAGGATCTCCCATGCGGACAGCACCGCCGGCACCGCCACCAGCCACGGGCCTGCGGTCCGCAGCGCAGCCAGCGGCCGTTGCAGCGCGCGCACGTGCTGGCCGCCCAAGGCGAGCAGCGCCAGCAGCGCGGCCGCCGCCAGCGCGGCCAGGCCGAGCTCCTCGGTATAGGCCCAGTCGCTGAAGCCCACTACGTGGTTGGGCCAGCGCCACGTCAGCGCGCCGAAGGCGGCCCATGCCAGCGCCGCGAGCAGCCCCACGGGCCAGATGCGTGCCGGGGCAGCATCCTGCGCGGGCACTTCGGAAGCCGCGGCGGCCGGCTGGCGCGCCAGCCGCGCATCGAATGCAGGTTGGCTTGTCGTCATCGCTTATCCCAGGACGTTGGCGTAGACATGCTGCGCCAGGCGATTGGCATCGGTGGTCTTTTTCAGCACGCCGATGCGGCGGAAATCGTCGGCGTAGAACGCTATCTCGTCGCGCAGGTCGGAGCCGGTCGGATGGTGGTTGTAGGTCAGCGTCGCGTACAGCTTGCGCAGGTCTTCCGGATTGATCTTCGGCGAGTATTTGGCGAACACCCTGGCGGCCTCGTTGGGGTTCTCGTTGACGTAGTCGGTGGCCTGCACGATGGCGCGTGCCAGCGACGCGGCGGCGGGGCGGTCATTGCGCACCAGTTCGCCGCGCGCGCCGACCACGCAGCACACCTTGCGCGCATATTCGCCGGTCAGGTTGGTGGCCAGTTCCACGTAGGCGCCGTTGGTGCGCTTCTCCAGCAGGTACAGGTTGGGATCGCCGTCGGCGATGGCCTGGATCTCGCCCTTGTCGACCGCCACGCCGAGCAGGTCGGCCGGATACTGGCGCCATGTGATGTCCTTGTCCGGGTTGATGCCGTTCTTGGCCAGCAGGATGGTGAAGAAGTGTTTGCCGGGCGCGGCCAGGTCGCTGACGCCCACGGTCTTGCCCTTCAGGTGCTGCAGGCCGGTCACGCCCGCGGCCTTCGAACCCACCAGCCGCACGCAGCCACCGTGCGAGCTGCCGATGATCTTGACGTCGAAACCTGCCTCCAGCGGCTTGAGCCAGCGGTGGATCATGCCCACCGCGGCATCGGCCTTGCCGGTGGCGATCGACTCCAGCAGCTGGTCGGTCGAGCCGCTGTAGTTGATCAGGTCGACCTGCAGCCCGTTCTTCTCGAAGAAGCCTTTCTCCTGCGCCACCACGATCGGCGTCAGGCAGAACGAGTTCTGGTTCCAGGCGAAGGTCAGCTTGCGCGGCGCGGACCAGGCCTGGCGGCCGAGGATCAGCGCCGGCGCCGCGATGGCTGCGGCGCTGGCAAGGCGCAGCACGCTGCGGCGGCGCGGGTCGGTGTCGTTGTGCTTCTGGCTCATGGTGAGACTCCCCGATTCTTGTTGTGGGTGTTCAGGCGGCGCGGCGCTCCGCGTGGTGCGCGGCATCGTGCTGCGCCACCAGCTCGCGCACGCGCGGGATCAGCTCGCGGCCATAGTCGATGGCGTCTTCCAGCGGATCGAAGCCGCGGATCAGGAAGGTGGTCACGCCCAGTTCGTAATAGGCCAGCAGTGCCTGCGCCACCTGCTCGGGCGTGCCGACCAGTCCGGTCGAGTTGGAGCGCCCGCCGGTCTCGCGCGCGATCGCGGTCCACAGGCGCTGGTCGACACGGTCGCCCTTGTCGGCGGCGGCCAGCAGCCGGCGCGCGCCTTCGCTCTGCTGCGGGCCGCCACGGCTGTAGCCGGCCTGCACGCGCAGCGCGCGGGTGCGTTCCAGGATGCTGTCGGCGCGGGCCCACGCCTGCTCTTCGGTCTCGGCCAGCACCGGCCGGAACGAGACCGAGAAGCGCACCGTGCGGCCATGCCTTGCCGCCTCCGCACGCACGCGGGTGGTCAGCTCGCGCACCTGGTCGAGCGATTCGCCCCACAGCGCATAGACGTCGGCGTGCTTGCCGGCAACTTGCAAGGCCGCTGCCGATGCGCCGCCAAAATAGACCGGCACATGCGGATGCTGCGACGGCTTGACCTCGGAAAAGCCCTGCGTGAAACGGTAGAACTCGCCAGCATGGTCGAACGGCTGCGGCTCGGTCCAGATGCGGCGCAGGATATGCAGGTACTCGTCGGTGCGCGCGTAGCGCTGGTCATGGTCGAGGAAATCGCCGTCGCGCTGCTGTTCGCTGTCGGAGCCGCCGGAGATGAAATGCACGCCCAGGCGCCCGCCGCTGAACTGGTCGAGCGTGGCGATCTGGCGCGCCGCCAGCGTCGGCGCGGTAAAGCCGGGCCGGTGCGCCAGCATGAAATGGATCCGTTCGGTCACGCTCGCGGCATAGGCAATGGTCAGCGTGGCCGACGGCCCGGTCGAATGGTGCGGCACCAGGATGCGGTCGAAGCCGGCCTGCTCGTGCGCCTGCGCAAAGGCACGCACATAGTCGCGGTCGATCGCGGGGCCCGCAGGGGGATGGATCTCGGACTGCTTCTGGCTCTGGATCATGCCGATGAAATCGACGCTCATTCGTACGCTCCTGATTCGGTGATGGCGGCGGCTTGCCGCCCGGGCCTTGTATGGACTGGGGAACAAAGTACGCCAGCGGCGCGCGGCGACTAACGAATAAAAACGACGGACCATATTCAATAAGCGTCGTTTCCGGAACGCGGGTGCGGCGCTACGCTATGCGGCATTCGCGGCAATCGGCTCAAGCATCAGCAAGTTGCCCGCATTGCCAGCCATCCCTCCCGGAGTTCCGTTCCATGTCTTCGACGTCTTCCCTGCGCCGCCTGCCTGCCAGCGCCGCGCGCCTTGGCGAAGTGCTGGCCGAACTGTCCGCGCGCTTCGCCGCCGGCGCCGCCGCGCACGACGCCGCCGCCAGCTTTCCGCATGACAATTTCGCGCAGCTGCACGCGCAAGGCCTGATCGCGCAGGTGGTGCCGCGCGACTACGGCGGCGGCGGGGCAGGGCTGGCGCAGGCGCGCCGCATCATCGCGGCCGTCGCCGGTGGCGACCCGGCCACGGCGCTGGTGCTGACCATGACCTACTTGCAGCATCGCGCCATCGCTCGCCCCGATTCGCACTGGCCGCATGTGGTGCGCGCGCAGGTCTTTGCCGATGCGGTGCAGGACGGGGCGCTGATCAACGCGCTGCGGGTCGAGCCCGAGCTCGGCTCCCCTGCGCGCGGCGGCCTGCCCGCCACCATCGCCACGCAGGTCGGCGATGGCTGGCGCCTGAGCGGCCGCAAGCTGTACAGCACCGGCATCCCCGCGCTGCGCTGGCTGGCGGTATGGGCACGCACCGACGAGCCGCAGCCGCGCGTGGGCGTGTTCCTGGTGCCGGGGCCGGCCGCGGGCGTGGCCGGGGTGCGCATCGTGGAGAACTGGAACCACCTGGGTTTGCGCGCCTCGGGCAGCCACGAGACCGTGCTCGACAATATCTGGATCCCGCCCGACCACGCCGTCGATATCCGCCCGCCCGCCGCGTGGGCGCCGGCGGGTGCGAGCCAGGCCGACATCGACGCCAATGCCGACCAGCAGGCGTGGATGACCGTGCTGCTCGGCAGCCTCTATGACGCCGTGGCGCGCGCCGCCGGGTCGTGGGTGCGCGGCTTCGTGCGCGAGCGCGCACCCGGCAGCCTGGGCGCGCCGCTGGCGACGCTGCCGCGCGTGCAGGAATCCATCGGCGAGATCGCCGCGCTGCTGCGGACCAACCAGGTGCTGCTCGACGATGCCGCCGCGCGCGCCGACGGCAATGCGCCACCTGCCACCGCCGACAGCGGCCTGCTCAAGTTCACCGTGACCGGCAATGCGATTCGCGCGGTGGAACTGGCGCTGCAGCTTGCCGGCAACCACGGCCTGAGCCGCAACAATCCGCTCGAGCGGCACTATCGCGACGTGCTGTGCAGCCGCATCCATACGCCGCAGAACGATTCGATCCTGGTCGCTGCCGGCAAGCACCAGCTGGGGCTGTAGGGGCATGCAGTGCTGGCATGAACGCGGGCGCCGCGCCGTGTTATGTTTGCAGCGGCAGCGCCCCGCAGAGGGCCCGAACACAGAACCACCCCGGAGGCATTCCATGAGCAGTTCCCCCGAAGCCAGCGGGCTCGCACCGCTGCGCGATTTCATCACCGGCCTGGCCGCGCTGCTGGACCAGCATCCCGACGAGCCGCGCATCCTGCGCGAGGGCGGGGCGCTGCTGGCGCGGCTGGTGGCACGCGACGACTGGCTGCCCGAGGCGTGGGCCGAGCCGCACCCCGAGTACTACCAGCAGCACCTGCTGCATTGCGATTCCGGCGAGCGCTTCTCGATCGTCAGCTTTGTCTGGGGCCCGGGGCAGCGCACGCCCATCCACGACCACACCGTATGGGGCCTGATCGGCATGCTGCGCGGCGCGGAGGACTCGCAGCCCTTCGTGCTCGACGCCGAAGGCCGCCCCGTGCCGCATGGCGAGCCGGTGCGGCTGCTGCCCGGACAGGTAGAAGCCGTGTCGCCGGCCGTGGGCGACATCCATTGCGTCAACAACGTGCATGACGACCGCGTCTCGGTCAGCATCCATGTGTACGGCGCCAATATCGGCGCGGTGCGCCGCTCGGTCTACGCCGAGGACGGCACGCGCAAGCCCTTTATCTCCGGGTATTCCAACCGGACCCTGCCTAACCTGTGGGACCGTTCCCGCGAAGACCGGAAGTCATGACCATCCAGCACGCCACGCAAGCCGCCGCCACGGCGATCCCCACCTTCACTCGCGCGCAGGTGCGCCAGGCCCTGCTGGCCGGCGCCGAGATCGCACTGATCGACGTGCGCGAGGAAGACCCCTTCGCGCAGGCGCATCCGCTGTGGGCCGCCAACTTCCCGCTGTCGAAGCTTGAGCTGGAAGCGTGGCCGCGCATCCCGCGCCGCGATACGCTGATCGTGGTCTACGGCGAGCACGCCGGGGACGACCTGGCGCCGCGCGCCGCGGCGGTGCTGCAAACGCTGGGCTATACCAACGTGCACCGGCTTGAAGGCGGCCTGGCCGCCTGGATCGCCGAGGGCGGTGAGGTGTTCCGCGACGTCAACGTGCCGAGCAAGTCGTTCGGCGAAGTGGTCGAGGCAGAACGCCATACGCCCTCCCTGTCCGCCGAGGAAGTGCAGGCTCTGATCGACAGCAAGTCCGACGCGGTGATCGTCGACGCGCGCCGCTTCGACGAGTACCAGACCATGAGCATTCCCACCGCCACCAGCGTGCCCGGCGCCGAACTGGTGCTGCGCGTGCGCGAGCTGGCGCCCGATCCGCGCACGCGGGTGATCGTCAACTGCGCCGGCCGCACGCGCAGCATCATCGGCACGCAGTCGCTGGTCAACGCCGGCATTCCCAACCCGGTTGCGGCGCTGCGCAACGGCACCATCGGCTGGACGCTGGCGGGCCAGCAGCTCGACCACGGCGCCAGCCGCCGTGCGCCCGCCGAAGTGAGCAGCGGCAACCGCGACAGCGCCCGCAGCGGCGCGCGCGAGATCGCCGACCGCGCCGGCGTGCGCCGCATCGCGCTGGGGGCGTTGGCATCGCTGGAGGAGCCTGGCCGCACCGTGTACCGCTTCGACGTACGCACGCCGGAGGAATTCGCCGACGGCCACCTGCCTGGCTTCGTCAATGCGCCCGGCGGACAGCTGGTGCAGGAGACCGACCACAACGCCCCCGTCCGCGGCGCGCGCATCGTGCTGGCCGATGACGACGACGTGCGCGCCGGCATGACCGGTTCATGGCTGGCGCAGATGGGCTGGGAGGTCTGGGTGGTGGAGCCGGCCGATGCGGCCGAGCGCGGCGAGAGCGGCGCGGTGGCGGCAGACGTGCCGGTGCCGCCAGCGGTGCCGGCGGTCGCACCCGCCGAACTGGCCGCGTGGCTAGACGAGGACGCGGACGGCAGCACCGTGGTGCTCGACTTCACCGCCAGCGCCAACTACGTCAAGCGCCATATCCCCGGCGCGTACTTCGTCATCCGCGCTCAGCTGGCCGATGCGCTGGCGCGCATCCCGCAGGCGCGGCGCTATGTGCTGACTTGCGGCTCCAGCCTGCTCGCGCGCTTTGCCGCCGCCGACCTGCAGCGGCTGACCGATGCGGAAGTGGTGGTGCTGGAAGGCGGCACGCAGGCGTGGATCGCGGCCGGGCTGCCGCTGGAGTCCGGCGAGACGCACCTGGCGTCAGAGCGCACCGACCGCTATCGCCGGCCGTATGAAGGCACCGACAATCCGCGCGAGGCGATGCAGGGCTACCTGGACTGGGAGTTCGGGCTGATCGCGCAACTGGAGCGCGACGGGACCCACGGGTTCAGGGTGGTGTAGGGCCGCCCGGTCTTCTGAGACCCGCGGCTGTCCGAAACCCTGGCTCAGGGTTATCCCGGGCTTTTCAGCGATCTGCTGGTAAAATCGCGCTATTGATATGCATCTTTTCGCTGCATTGCGGAACGAACGTAACGATTCTCTGTCAATCGTAATCGTTACGTTACAATGCTGTCCCGCAGCACGGCCGGTGCCCGTCCGAAAGGGCGCTTCCGCCCCGTGCTCCAAGCCCCCGACCCATGCGATTGTTGTTCCTGCTGCTGACTGCCATGTGCCTGTCACTGCTCTCCTTTGGAGCGGTGGCGGACGCGCGCACGTCGGTGCAGCCGCAGGTCCAGGCCAGTACCGAACTGGCCGCGCTGCAGTCGGTGGACGACATGGGTCGCGTCATCGTGCCCGGCGACGATGGGCTGCATGACGACGACATCTGCGAGGACCCGCCGCCCGGGTATTGCAATATCTGGTCGGCCGACCTGCTCGACCCGCTGGACCTGCTGGACGAAATCGAAGAATCCAGTGCCCTCATTGCCTTGCCCCCGGTGAAGCTGCTGCTGCCCGCCGGGGATGTCGCGCAATATCCCCCAGGCCGCGCCGAACCGCCGCCTTCGGCCTTCTTCCGGCCGCCAATAACCCGCTCCTGAGCGCCGGGCGTTCCACGCCTTGCCGCTCCCCCGCGCGCACGCGCTGCCTCCGCAGCTGCCGTGCCGCGGGCCGCGCCCCCTTGCCTGATAACGCCAGCCTGCCCGCCGCTACCGCGCGCGGGTAAGCCGCTGCCGTGGTCCGTCCCGCCGTGATTCCCAGCCGTGATTCGCGCCGGGGCGCGCGGCGGCATGGCGCAGGCGTCGTATTGCTTGCATTCCGGACTCATGACAACAACTAAGCTGACCCTGATCGCGTCGCTTTCGCTGCTCGCGTTCGCCGCTGCCCAGGCCCATGCCGGTGAGCAGGGCGCCGCCCCGGCGAAGGCCGCGGGGGCAGCGGGCACCACGCCCGCCGCCCCGGCCGCACCGCTCTCCAAGCCTTCCGCGAAGATTTCCGCCGCCCCGGCACTCACTCCCGGCGCCGAGCTGCTTGCGTCCACGGCCGTGCCCAAGGCGGCATCCGCACGCCCCGCGGGTACCGCGGCCGGACCCGCTTTCTCGCTGCCGCAGCTGCTCGACATGGCGCAGTCGACCAACAAGGGCGTCGCCGCGGCCGAGGCCAATGTCGATGCTGCCAGCGCCGCCATCAGCAGCGCGCGCGCCTATCCCAATCCGCAGGTCGAGGTGATGTACGGCCGGCTGTCCGGCAAGCAGCCCGGCGTGACCAGCGGCAATGCGCCCAGCTACGCCGTGGTGCAGAAGCTGGACTACCCGCACCAGCGCAGCTTGCGCGAGGCCATGGCCTCGCGCGGCCTGGAGTCGTCGCAGGCGGCCCGCCAGGGTTTCCGCGCCGACCTCGCCGCGCGCGTCAAGACCTCTTACTACGACGTGCTGCGCCGCGAAAGCGAGCTGCATGCCGCGGAAGAAGACCTGGCGATGATGCGGCAGATCCATTCGCGCGCACGCCTGCGCGTGGAGGTTGGCGAAGCGCCGCGCTATGAACTGATCAAGGCCGAGACCGAGCTGCTGGCCTCGCAGAAGAGCCAGCAGACCGCCGAGCTGCGCGTGAACCAGGCCAAGGCCGCGCTGCGCCAGCAGGTCGGCGGCGCCATGCCGGGCCAGTTCTCGCTGGACGGCACGCTGGGACAGTCGCCGGACGTGCCGCCGCTGCCGGTGCTGCGCGACACCATGGCCGCGAGCAATGCCGAGCTGGTCCAGCGCCGCACGGAGCTGGAGCGCGCCCGCCTGGGCGTCGACTACCAGCGCTCGCTGCGCTGGCCGGAAGTGGCGGTGCGCGCCAGCACCGACCGCCAGCCCGACAACAACGTCTCGCAGATCGGCCTGGTCATGACCATCCCGCTGTGGGACCGCCGCCGCGGTCCCGTGGGCGAGGCCACCGCGCAGGCGACGCAGGCGCAGAGCGCGCTGGAAATGCGCGAGTTCGAGCTGACGCAGGAACTGGAATCGGCCTACCGCCAGTACGAGATCACGCAGGCGCAGGTGACCGCGCTGGAGTCCGGCATCGTGCGCGAGGCCGAGTCGGCGCTGGGCGTGGCCGAGTCCGCCTATCGCTTCGGCGAGCGCGGCATCCTGGACTTCATCGATGCCCAGCGCGTGCTGCGCAGCGCGCGCAACGAGCTGATCGCCGCCCAGTACGAGCAGCAGCTGGCCGCCATCCAGATCGAAAAGCTCTTGTCGACCGCCCCCGGCGCCACCGCCGCGCCGGGCCTGCCGCCGACCTCCACCATCGAACAGAAATAACCATGCGTCCCAATTTCCTGCTTTCGCTGACGGCCGCCGCCGTCCTGACGTTCAGCCTGGCGGCCTGTTCCGACAAGCCTGAACCCGTTGCCGAGGCGCCCAAGCTGCCGCCCGGCGTGATCCAGCCGGAAGGCAACCTGCAGCAGTCGCTGAAAGTGGCGCCGGTGAGCACCTCCCCGTTCAGCGAGATGCTGCGCGTGGCCGGCCGCATCGACTTCGACGAGCAGCGCGTATCGCGCATCGGCGCCAGCGTGACCGGCCGCGTCACCGACCTGTATGCCACGCTGGGCCAGGAAGTGAAGGCCGGCCAGGTGCTGGCGCGCCTGCACAGCAGCGAGCTGGGCGCGGCGCAGATGTCGTTCCTGAAGAGCGAGGCGCAGCACGAGCTGCAGGTGCGCAACGCCGAGCGCGCGCGCCAGCTGTTTGCCGCCGACGTGATCGGCCGCGGCGAGCTGCAGCGCCGCGAGAGCGAGCTGGCGATCGCCTCCGCCGAGATGCGCGCCTACCGCGACCAGCTGCGCGTGCTGGGCATGTCGCAAGGCTCGATCGCAGAGCTGGCCAGGAACGGCAGCATCAACTCGCATTCGCCGGTGTATTCGAGCATCAGCGGCACCGTGGTCGAGCGCAACGTGGCGCAGGGCCAGGTGGTGCAGCCGGCCGACGCGCTCTACACCGTGGCCGACCTGTCGCGCGTGTGGGTCGTGGCCGAGGTGCCCGAGCAACAGGCCGCGCAGGTAGCCGAAGGGCAGAGCGTTGAGATCGAGGTGCCGTCGCTGGCCAACGGCAAGGGCGGCAACACCATCACCGGCAAGCTGATCTACGTGGGCCGCACGGTCAACCCGCAGTCGCGCACGGTGCTGGTCCGCACCGAGCTCGAGAACCGCGAAGGGCGCCTTAAGCCCGCCATGCTCGCCAGCATGCTGATCGCCGGCAAGCCGCAGGACCAGCTGGTGATTCCCGCGGCCTCGGTGGTGCGTGACGGCAACGACGAGCTGGTCTATGTCGAGATGCCGGGCAACAAGTTCCGCCTGACCAAGGTCAAGCTGGG
The DNA here is from genome assembly GCF_051015765.1 of Cupriavidus sp. a3. Classification (NCBI taxonomy): domain Bacteria; kingdom Pseudomonadati; phylum Pseudomonadota; class Betaproteobacteria; order Burkholderiales; family Burkholderiaceae; genus Cupriavidus; species Cupriavidus sp. a3. The sequence continues at coordinate 701,316 of NZ_CP170644.1, forward strand.
CGCCGAGAGCGACGGCATGCGCGTGGTGCAGAACGGCGTGAAGGCCGGCGACCGCATCGTGGTCGATGGCGCGTTCCACCTGGACAACGAGCGCAAGCGCATCGAGCAAGGGTAATCGGACATGATGAAATCCCTAGTCGAAGCCGCCATCAAGCAGCGGCTGGTGGTTTGCGTGCTGGCCGTGGTGCTGTTCTTCTTCGGCCTGCGCGCTGCCACCAAGCTGTCGGTGGACGCCTTCCCCGATGTGACCAACGTGCAGGTGCAGATCGCGACCGAAGCCGCGGGCCGCTCGCCCGAGGAAGTCGAGCGCTTTGTCACCGTGCCGGTGGAAATGGCGATGACGGGCCTGCCCGGCCTGGAAGAGATGCGCTCGCTGAACAAGGCGGGCCTGTCGCTGATCACGCTGGTGTTTACCGACGCCACCGACGTGTACTTTGCACGCCAGCTGGTGATGGAGCGCCTGATCGAAGTGGGCGGGCGCATGCCGGAAGGCGTGTCGCCGGTGCTGGGCCCGGTCTCGACCGGCCTGGGCGAGGTCTACCAGTACACGCTGGACCGCGCCGACGACGGCAACGGCGAGCTGACGCAGGAAGAGCTGGCCGAGCGCCGCATTGCCCAGGACTGGGTGGTGCGCCCGCTGCTGCGCTCGATCCCCGGCGTGGCCGAGATCAACTCGCAGGGCGGCTACGTGCGGCAGTACCAGGCGCTGGTCAACCCGGAGCGCATGCGCCATTACGACGTGTCGATCCAGCAGGTCTACCAGGCGCTGGCGCGCAACAACGCCAACTCCGGCGGCGGCGTGCTGCCGCACTACGCCGAGCAGTACCTGATCCGCGGCGTCGGCCTGGCCAAGGGCGTGGAGGACCTCGGCAGCATCGTGCTGAAGGAAGTCAACGGTACGCCGGTCTACCTGCGCGACGTGGCCAACGTCTCCATCGGCCATGAGGTGCGGCAGGGCGCGCTGGTCAAGAACGGCCAGACCGAGGCCGTCGGCGGCATCGTCATGATGATGCGCGGCGGCAATGCCAAGGAAGTGGTCAGCCGCGTGAAGGCACGCGTAGCGGAGATCAATGAACGCGGCATGCTGCCCGGCAAGCTGCAGATCGTGCCGTACTACGACCGCAGCGAACTGGTCGACGCCGCGCTGTGGACGGTGACCAAGGTGCTGCTCGAAGGCGTGGTGCTGGTGGTGATCGTGCTGTTCCTGTTCCTGGGCGACGTGCGTTCGTCGGTGATCGTGCTGGCCACGCTGGTGCTGACGCCATTGCTGACGTTCATGGTGATGAACCACGTGGGGCTGTCGGCCAACCTGATGTCATTAGGGGGCCTGGCAATTGCCATCGGCCTGATGGTCGACGGCTCGGTGGTGGTGGTCGAGAACGCGTTCGAGCGATTGGGGCACAAGGAGCCGGGCCTCACCAAGACCGAGATCCTGGTCAAGGCCGTGCAGGAAGTGGCCACGCCGGTGATCGTCGGCGTGGGCATCATCATCCTGGTGTTCCTGCCGCTGATGACCCTGTCCGGCATGGAAGGCAAGATGTTTGCGCCGCTGGCGTTCACCATCTCGATCGCGCTGGCGATCTCGCTGATCCTGTCGCTGACGCTGTCGCCGGTGCTGTCGTCGTACCTGCTCAAGGGCGGCGCCGAGCATGACACGCGCGTGATTGCATTCATGAAGCGCCACTACCTGCGCATGCTGCACTGGGCGCTGGGCAACAGCCGCAAGACCGTGCTCAGCGCAGTGGGCGCGTTCGTCGCGACGCTGCTGATCGTGCCGCTGCTCGGTACGTCGTTCATTCCGGAGATGAAGGAAGGCTCGATCGTTCCCGCGATCGACCGCGTGCCGAACATCTCGCTGGAAGAGTCGATCAAGCTGGAAAAGGAAGCCAACAGGCTGGTGCTGGGCGTGCCCGGCGTCAAGTCGGTGGTGTCCGGCGTGGGCCGCGGCGAAAGCCCGGCCGACCCGCAGGGCCAGAACGAATCGACCCCGATCGCCAGCCTGAAGGATCGCGACCAGTGGCCCGACGGGTGGACCCAGGACGATATCGCCAACGCCATTCGCGAGAAGCTCAAGGCCATCCCCGGCGTACAGATCGTGATGGCGCAGCCGATCTCGGACCGCGTCGACGAAATGGTCAGCGGCGTGCGTTCGGACGTGGCGGTGAAGGTGTTCGGCGACGACCTCGACAAGCTGCGTGAACTCGCGGGTGAGATCTCGCGCGTGGCAGGGGGCATCCAGGGCTCGCAGGATATCCGTATCGAGCGCGTCTCGGGGCAGCAGTACCTGTCGATCGAGATCGACCGTCAGGCGATTGCGCGCTACGGGCTGAACGTGTCGGACATCCATGACGTGATCGAGATCTCGATCGGCGGCAAGCGCGCCACGGACATCTTCGAAGGCGAACGCCGCTTTGCCGCCGCCGTGCGCCTGCCGGATGACTTCCGCAACAACGTGCAGTCGATCCGGCAGCTGCTGGTGAACGCGCCGGACGGCACGCAGGTGCCGCTGCAGAGCGTGGCCAGGATCGAAGTCAACGACGGCCCGGCGCAGATCAGCCGCGAAATGGCCAAGCGCCGCGTCGTGGTGATGATCAACGTGAAGGATCGCGATCTCGGTGGCTTCGTTGCCGAACTGCAGCAGGCCACTGCGTCCAAGGTCAAGCTGCCGGAGGGCTACTACCTGGAGTGGGGCGGCCAGTTCCAGAACATGGAACGCGCCATGGGCCACCTGAAGATCATCGTGCCGGTGACCATCGCTGCGATCTTCTTCCTGCTGTTCCTGCTGTTCAACTCGCTGCGCTTTGCCACGCTGATCATCACGGTGCTGCCGTTCGCATCGATCGGCGGCATCATCGGGCTGTTCGTCACCGGGGAATACCTGTCGGTGCCGGCGTCGGTGGGCTTTATCGCGCTGTGGGGCATGGCCGTGCTGAACGGGGTGGTGCTGGTGTCGTATATCCGTTCGCTGCGCGATTCGGGCTTGTCGCTTGATGAGGCGGTGGTGCAGGGGGCGACGCAGCGGTTCCGACCGGTGATGATGACTGCGACCATTGCGATGCTGGGGTTGGTGCCGTTCTTGTTCTCTACCGGGCCTGGCTCGGAAGTGCAGCGGCCGCTGGCGGTGGTGGTGATCGGCGGGTTGATTACGTCGACGTTGCTGACGCTGGTGATGGTGCCGACTTTGTATCGGTGGTTTGATGATCGGAAGCCGGATCCTACTAGGGATGTGCCGGTTTAAGGTTTTGTTTGTGTTTAGGTTTAGGTAGTGGGACGCCCTGTGCGCTGGTTGCGTGTGGGGCGTTTTTTTTGGTTATGCTGCGGCTGGCATCTGGCGGTGCTTGATATGCCCTGTTCCGCCCTAAAGGGCGGGTAACTCTTTGTCCGAGCGACAAAGAGTCACCAGAAAGCGCGTTTACGGCCCTGCGGGCGGCCACTCTTATCGTAGTGGGCTGGGGCTTTCGTACGGGGCTGGGCTTCGTTGCAGGGCAGGACTGCCTGACGCCTTGGTGCGCCACGGTGGTTTGGGATTGACTCGGTTGTTGAACGAGCCCAGAGCTGTTGAGTGGCCCCTGCTGCGGGCGGCGTGGTAGGAACGCCTGCGGCTGCGCTGCGCGCGAGTCCTAGTTGGTTTGCTGGGCTTGGCGATATGTTATGCCCTAAACACAAAATTTCTGACAGGCCCCCGAGCCCAGGCCCCTGACCTACGATACTGCCGGCGCGCAGCGCAGCCGCAGGCGTCCCCGCGTTGACGCCAGCAGTAGGGGCCAATCACAGCTCTGGGCTCGTTCAATCACCGCGTCAATCCCGAGCCACCGTGGCGCACCAAGGCGTCAGGCAGTCCTGCCCTGCATCGAAGCCCAGCCCCGTACGAAATCCCACGCATACTACGATAAGAGTGGCCGCCCGCAGGGCCGTAAACGCGTTTTTGGTTACTTTTGCCGCTCGGGCAAAAGTGACTCGCCCCTTTAGGGGCGAAACCAGGGCATATCAAATCCCACCAGATGCCAGCCGCCACGCACAACAAAAACCACCAGACGCCTGCCCCTAAAAACCCAACCCCATCCCCCTCAAGCCAACCTCATCTCCAACTGCCTGGACCACAAATCTATCGTGAAATCCGGCTCCTGGTGATGAATATGCCGATACAGCCCGTGCTGCGCACCAATCGCATCATGCACCGCCTGCGCCGTGATCTGCTGCTCGGCGAACAAATGCCGGAAATGGCAGGCGACAATGACGCCGTCATCGCTCAACGCACCCGCCGCCAGCGCCGCGACCTCGTGCCAGTCGGACTTCGGGAAGTAGTACCCCAATTCTGAAAACACGATCAGGTCAAACGATCCCTCGGGCCAATGCTGCGGCAGCTCACCCGTCAGCACCTGTACGTGGGCAAACTCCGCCACGCGTTGCCGCGCCTGCCCGGCAGCGCTGTCGGCAAGCTCCATTGCCACCAGCGCATCGCAGCGCGGCGCCAGTTCGACGGTAAGATGCCCGCCGCCGCAGCCGGGCTCGAACACGCGTGCGAAGCGTTCGCGCGGCAGCGTGGCCATCAGCAGCGCGCGCTTGCGTGCCTCGTACCAGCGCGTGCCGATGCCCCAGGGGTCGTCCTGCCGGCCGTACAGCCGGCTGAAGTATTCGCGATCGACCGGCATGATCAGTAGCCGTAGTAAGGCTGTTGCCGGTAGTAGCCGGACGGCTGCGGGCCGCACGGCACGTACGCGCGGTCGTAGTCGCTGTAGCAATAGCCCGGTGGCACCGCCGGCGCCGCGTACGAGACCGGCGCGGGGGCATAGGTGACCGGCGGCGCCACCGCCACCGGTGCGGCCACTACCGGCGCCGAGGCCAGCGCCGCGCCGAACGCCAGGCCGACCAGCGCGCCGACGGCAAGGACCGCGCCGGCATTCGACCCGCCGCCATGGTGGCGGCCGTGCGCGGACGCGGGGCCGGCGGCTACCAGCGCCACGGCCAGGGCGGCCGCGGCGACGATTCGGGTGGAGGGGCGCATGTCGGACTCCTTGTGATGCAGCTTGTGTTCCTGAATGATGGATGCAAACTGCCCGGCAAGGTGTTTCGCCGCGGAGGCCGACTTGTTAGCTTTGTAACGGGGCTTTTTTCAGGGACCGGTTTTTAACAGGCCGTAATACGGCCCCTGTCACCCACCCTGTCCGGAATCCACCCCGGGGATTTGGGCCAGTCCGCCCGGGCTCGCGCAGGGCGGGCGTACCGATGTCTTGAGCGCGGACCACCGGGCGGAGCGGTCGGCGGACTTACCCCGCCGCGTATGCGCGTTGCGATGCTTCGCCGAACGGCGGCAGGTTTTCCAGCCGCAGCGATTGCGGTTCGGTCAGTGCGATGTCCTCGGCGCGCAGCCGCTTGAGGATCTCGAACAACAGGTCGCTGCGCGTGGCCGCGGCGATGCGCGGGCTGCCGACGTAGCCCGTCACCGACAGCGTGATGCCGTTGGAAGCGAGCTGGCTGAACATGACCGACGGCGCCGGCACGTCCAGGATGGACTCGTTTTCCTTGTAGACATCGAGCAGCAGGTCGCGCAGCTGTTCCGGATCGGTATTGAGCGGGAATGTCAGCTGCAGCGATGCCACGCCCTGCGTGCTGTTGCTCATGGTCACGTTGCGCACGTTCTGCGAGATCAGCTGCGAGTTGGGCACGATCACAGTCGAGCGGTCGCCCAGCTGGATCTCGGTCGCGCGCACATTGATGCGGCGGATGTCGCCCTCCACGCCGGCCAGGCTGACCATGTCGCCTACCTTGACCGGGCGCTCGGTCAGCAGGATCAGGCCCGAGACAAAGTTTTTCACGATCTCCTGCAGGCCAAAGCCGATGCCCACCGACAGCGCGCTGACGATCCACGCCAGGTTGTCCCAGCGCACGCCCAGCAGCGACAGCGTCAGCAGCACCAGCAGCACATAGCCGACATTGCTGAACAGCGTGATCAGCGATGCGCGCAGCCCCGGCTCGCTGCACACCTTGGGCAGCAGTTCCGCATCGAGCCAGCGCCGCACCGAACGCAGCAGCCAGATGCCCACGCCGAGCGCCAGCACCGCATTCAGGATTCGCTCCGGCATGATGTTCAGGCTGCGCAGCTTCTCGCCGCCCAGCACCATCAGCAGGCTGTTGAGCAGGTCCGCCGGCGTGGTGCCGAAGCCGCCGGTCAGCAGCGCCACCACTGCCACCAGCAGCAGCACGCTGGCGCCGATGCCCGACAGGACGGTCGAGGCCTGCTCCAGATGCGAATCGTCCACGCCGAACAGCTGCTTGATGACGCGGCCGCTGGCGTGGTTGGTCGACAGCACGGCCTCGCAGACATCGCGCGTGACCTGCGTCAGCAGGTACAGGCTGCACAGCACGATGTCGAACCAGACCAGCTCATAGGTCAGGAAGCGCGCGAAGCTGATATAGCCGGCCAGCAGCGCGACCATCGACACGATCACCAGCACGGTCACGGCGGCGTGGATCATGCCGGCCAGCGTGGCGCGCGCCTCCGGGCGTTCGCCCGCGGCGGCGAGTTCGTTGCGCACGCGGTTGGCGCGCAGCAGCGCCGCGCCGATGGTCAGCACCACCACCAGCGACACCAGCCCGCGGCCCAGCAGCGTGACCTGCAGGCTGGTGTCGGCGATGCGGTTGATCTGCTCGAGCGTGCCGGCCAGCAGCAACAGGCCAGCCAGCACGGCGGGGAAGGGCTTCATCGCCAGCGCGACCGGATCGGCCAGCGCAGGCAGGCGCCAGCTGGGGTGGCGCGTGCACAGCAGCGCGCGCCCCAGCCCGACGATCAGCGCGCTGGTCATCGTCAGCTTGACCAGCTGCGCGTAGAGCGCCATCACGTCGGGCGGCAATTCATAGTTGCGCGCGAAGGCGTGGTAGACCAGCTGCACCGCGAGACCTGTGGTGCAGACCGTTGCCAGCGTGGTCGCCAGCGCCAGCGCGCTGCGGCGCAGGCGCGTCTCGGGCAGCCGGGTCAGGCAGAACCACGCCAGCGCGCGCTCGGCAAGGCGCCGCCCCAGCGTCCATACCGCCAGCGCGAGCAGCAGCAGGGCCACCGTGGCCGCGCGTTGCGACGGCTGCCACGCCAGCTGCAGCATCGGCTCCACCTGGTCGCGGAAGCCGTCCAGCCGCGCCTGGTCTTCCGGCGGCGGGCTGAACAGCGGCTGCCAGAACTGCGGGTTGAGGATGCTTTCCGAGCGCAGCGCGAGCTGGTCTTTCAGGTGGCCGCGCTCCAGCCGGGCCAGTTGCTCGCTCAGGTTGGCGATGTTCTCCTTGCTCTCGGCAGCCTGCTTGAGATGCGCGTCGAGCTGCGCGCGGCGCGTGTTCAGCTCGGCGCGCTGCTTCATCACCGCGGGAGCTTCCCTGGTGGTGCCGTCGACCGGTGGCGGACCGAGCACGTCGAGCTGTGCCTGCAACTGTTCGCGCTGCGGCTTCAGGGCGGCGCCGAGCTTGTCGGCGTCGGCATCCAGCCGCCGCAGCGTCTCTTGCAGGTCATGCAGCTTGGTATTGCCGTCGGGGTCGGAGGCCTGCTGCTTGACGCTGTCCTGCTCGGTCTGCAGGCGCTTGAGTTCGGCGTTGGCTTCGGCGTGGGTCAGCGCGGGCGCTTGTGCGGCGGCCTCGGCTTCCGATGCGGTCCCTGCGGCATGGACGGCGGGCAGGGTGACCGGCATCAGGTGGCATAGCGCAGCGAGCGCAAGGCCCAGTGCGAGCCGTGAAGCTTTGCTCATGGCGGATTCTCGTCGGATGGTGACGGCTTGCGGCGCTCCGGCGGCGGATGGAAATGGCAAGGCACGGTGCGGGCAGGGCCACATGGCGCTGCATCGCGATTCCGCTGCGGAACGGCCGGGACACCGGCGATGAACACGGGAAGGGATGGCTGCGTACAGTCCATCCGCTTCGGCGAATTTGGGTCAGCCACGAGAAAGGCCTGCGGGCGAAGCCGCAAGCGGGCAATGCGTGGCACGGGTCGTGCTGACCGATCGCGGCGGGACCATTTTCGGAGCCGCCACGGCTCGGGGCATTATACGAAAGCGTTCAGGTCACACGTCCCGCACAGGCGGCGCATGGGGCACCGGCGGGCAGAATTTTGCGCATCGGTGCCGTGCGCGGCCGTGCGTGGCCGTGCGAGGAAACAGCGCGGGCGGCATGTTCGCCACAATCGCATTACCATCACGGCTTTCGCGGGCCGGCAATCGGCTCGCCCGACATTGCAAGGAGCATTCATGGGAGTACCGTCTGCCACGGAAACGGCGCACCTGGCTGGCGCCGCCGGGCCGATCGAGATGCTGGTCGACCGTCCCGCCGGCACGCCGCGTGGGATCGCGGTGGTGTCGCATCCGCACCCGCTGCTGGGCGGCGCGGCCACGCATAAGGTGCCGCACCAGTTGGCCAAGGCGCTGCTGGCGCGCGGCTTCCTGACCGTGCGGCCCAACTTCCGCGGCGTGGCGGGCTCGGGCGGCGAGCACGACCAGGGCCACGGCGAGACCGGCGACATGCTGGCCGTGGTGGCGCAGTTGCGCGACGACCACCCCGGCCTGCCGCTGGCGCTGGCGGGCTTTTCTTTCGGGGCGTTCGTGATGGCGCAGGTGGCCGCCACGCTGGCAGCGCAGGGCGTGCCGGTCCGTCACCTCGTGCTGGCCGGCCTGCCGTATGGCACGGTCAAGGCCCATCGCAGCTATGACACGCCGGCAGTGCCGGCCGATTGCCTGGTGGTGCATGGCGAGCGCGACGAGCGCGCGGAATTGTCGGCGCTGTTCGACTGGGGCCGACCGCAGGCGCTGCCGGTGGTGGTGGTGCCGGGCGCCGATCATTTCTTTACCGGCAAGCTGCCGTTGCTGGTGCGCATCGTCGGCCAGTACCTCGACCGGCCCGCCGGGGATGGACGAAGCGCATGACGTTGTTGCGCATCGTGTAAAAACTGCGTCCCGCGGCGCTGCCGGAGCGCCACGCGGCCAGCACCGGCGCAAGGGCATGTTTTGTGCTACCGATATCAGGCTAGGACGTCAGATCGGAGGCAATCCATGAAAGACTATCCACCGTCGGAAATCCGGGGAACCTGGCGCCACCGCGGCTACGATGAGCCCGACGATACCCGCCAGGCACGCCACTGGCGCAGCGGCGACACTGGCGGCTCGCCGTATGGCTATGGCGAGGCCCGCTATGGCCTCGAGGATGAAGATGACGAGCGCCCCACGCGCCCTTCGCGCTGGGCCGCGCAAGCGGGGTCGCGCCGCATGCCCAAGGGCTACCAGCGCACCGACGCCCGCATTCGCGATGACCTGTGCGAACGGCTCGCGCACGCCGATGACGATGTCTCGGATGTCACCGTCGACGTCGGCTCGGGCATCGTCACGCTGGCCGGCACCGTCCGGGACCGCGACGCCAAGTTCCGCATCGAGCAAATGGCCGAGGATGTGCTCGGCGTCAGTGAAGTGCGCAATAACATCCAGATGGTGCGGCCCGGCAGCAGCGGCGGTAGCGGCGGCAATGGCGAAATCGGCGAGCGTGCCGGCCGCGCAGCGCGTGGCGAGGATCAGGATCAGGGTCAGGGTCAGCAGCGGGTCGGCCAGTCCACCGGCCAGCGCCGGCAGGTCGGTTCCCCGGCCGGCGACGTGCTGTACATCGTGCAAGGCTGGGACGGTCGTTTCCTCGCTAACGAGCGCGGCGAGGCGGTGATGGTGAGGTCGATCGCGCAGGCCGGCCTGTTCGATGATGCCGATGTGGCCCGCGCCGCTGCCGCGGAACACTGCGGACGCGGCTATCGCCTGCTGGCCACGCGCCGCTAGCGCGTTTTGCGCGCGCAAGCCTGTGCGCAAGGGGCACGCCGGTGTTATCGTGAGGGGCCCACGGCAAGCACTGCCGCAACCGGGCCCCATACCATGCATGAAGCCAGCGTTCTCCGGCCGCCGCACGCGGCGGTCGGCCAATCGTTGTCAGCGTTGCCCACGCCTGCGCTGCTGATCGAACTCGATGCCTTTGAAGCCAACCTGGCGCGCATGGCGGAACTTGCCGAACGCGCCGGCGTAGCGCTGCGCCCGCATGCCAAGGCGCACAAGTCCGTGGCGATCGCGCAGCGGCAGGTCGATGCGGGCGCGGTCGGCATCTGCTGCCAGAAGCTGTCCGAGGCGTATCCCTTTGCCGCCGCCGGCATCGGCAGCATCCACCTGAGCAATGAATTCGTCGGCGCCGACAAGGCCGCAATGGCCGCCGAACTGGCGCGCCACACGCGCTTGTCGATCTGCGTGGACGATGCGCGCCAGGTCAGCCAGGTCGGCGCCGCCGCGGCGCGCGCCGGCGTGCGCATTTCGGTGTTGCCGGAGGTGGACGTGGGGCAGGGCCGCTGCGGCGTGGACAGCGACGAGGCCTTGCTGGCGCTGGTCGATGCGATCGGCGCCGAAGCCGCACTGGATTTCGGCGGCCTGCAGGGCTATCACGGCGGCATCCAGCATATCGAGGCCTGGGCGCAGCGGCGCGAAGCCGCGCAGCGCGCGGCCGAAGCCACCGCCGGCTACCTGCGCGCGCTGGAGCGGCGCGGGCTGCGCTGCCCGGTGGTGACCGGCGGCGGCACCGGCACCGCCGAATTCGACCTGGAGAGCGGCGTCTACACCGAGATCCAGCCGGGCTCGTACCTGTTTCTCGACGGCCATTACGGCTCGCTCGAATGGGAGGGCGCGCTGCGGCCGCTGCATTCCCTGTTCGTGGCAGCCACCGTGATGAGCGCGGCGCGCGCCGGCGTGGCGGTGTGCGATGTGGGGCTGAAGTCGGTCGCGGTCGATTCCGGATTGCCGCACGTGTGGCCGCGCGATGCCGATGGCGCGCTGGAGTACGTTGCCGCCAACGACGAGCACGGTGTGCTGACGGTGACCGGCGCCGACAGCCGCGACCTGCTGGGCGAGCGGCTGTGGCTGGTGCCGGGCCATTGCGATCCCACCGCCAACCTGCACGATGCCTATGCCTGCGTGCGCGGCGAGCGCGTGGAAGCGGTTTGGGCCATCGAGGGGCGCGGGCTCAGCCGCTGATTTTGCCTCGTACCCGATCCACCAGGCTTGACCGGCTCCTCGCCGACATTGCCGGCTGCCACGCCTGTGCCTTGCCGCACGAGCCCAGGCCGGTGGTGCAGGCCGGCGCCCATGCGCGCCTGCTGATCGTCGGCCAGGCGCCCGGGCGCCGCGTGCATGAAACCGGCATCCCCTGGAACGATCCTTCCGGCGACCTGCTGCGCACCTGGCTGCAACTGACGCCCGAGCAGTTCTATGACGCCGGCAAGGTGGCGATCGTGCCGATGGGGCTGTGCTATCCGGGCAAGGGCGCCAGCGGCGACCTGCCGCCGCGGCGCGAATGCGCGCCGCTGTGGCATGCGCCGCTGCTGGCGTCCATGCCGGAAATCCGGCTGACGCTGCTGGTCGGCCGCCACGCACAGGCTTACTACCTCGGCAGCCGGGCCGGGGCGACGCTGGCCGATACCGTCGCCGCCTGCGCCGACTACCTGCCAGCATTCTTCCCGCTGCCGCACCCCAGCCCGCGCAACCGCTTCTGGCTGCAACGCCATCCGTGGTTCGACACAGACGTGCTGCCGCGGCTGCGGCGGCAGGTGGCGCTGGCGCTGTCCGGCTGATGCCGCTCAGTGGTCCCTCAGTGATCCCTATGCGGGAAGCGGATGTTGAACTCCGTGAACTCGTGCTCGACGGAACGGCAGCTGATGCCCGCGCCCCAGCTGGTCAGCACGTTCTGGCAGAAGGCCAGCCCGATGCCGGTGCCGCGGTGCGCCGGGTAGGAGAAGAACGGCTGGAACATGCGCGCCAGCACCTGCGGCGGCACCCCGGTCGCGGTGTCGCGGAAGGTGACGTGCACCCCGTCCGGCCGCACCTCGCAGCAGATCCGGATATCGCCCTTGCCGGCGCGCTTGATCGCTTCGAGCGCGTTCTTCAGCAGGTTGGTCACGACCAGCCCGAACAGCTGCGCGTTGCCGAGCACGCGCACCGGGCCGGGCAGGTCGAACGCGACGATGTCGCGGCCCGGCTCGTCGAACGGAAACCGGGCGATGGCATCGCGGATCACGCCGCCCAGCTCGAACAACTCGCGCGTGGCCTGTTCCGGGTTCTTGGAGTTGGACACCAGCAGCTCGATGCTGTTGCTGATATGCGCGATGTCGGACTCCATGCGCGCCACCGCCTGCATCAGCCCCTCGCGGCGTGGCGCATCCTGGTCCAGCGCCGCCGGCAGCCGCGCCTTGAGGCCGCTCGCGCTGACGCTCAGGCTGGTCAGCGGCGTACGTAGCTCATGCGCGACGGTGGCCAGCGCCGCGGCCATGCCGCGCCGCTTCTGCTCGATCAGCAGCTGGCGGTCGAGCTTGATCACCACCAGCACCGAGATCACGAAGCCGATGATCGGCAGCTGCAGCAGCACCGGCTCCCATGGAATCCCGCCCATGGAATTGCCGGCCAGCACGAACAGCGCCACCGCGGCGGCCGCGCCGGACAGCAGCGAGATGGTCGCGAACGCCGTATTGAAGTGATAGAGGATCACCACGGCGATGATGACCGACTCGGCCCAGGCCATCGAGCCGCCGTTTTCCAGGTACAGGAAGATGAAGGCGAACGGCATGCCCACCGTGATCGCAAACAGCGCATAGGGCGGCAGCCAGCGGCGGTGCGAGAACGCCCTGGCAAACAGCAGCGGCACGAACAGCGCGGTGCAGACCAGGCGCAGCCACAGGTTCTCGTAGGGCTGCGGGAACACGTACGACCAGATCAGGTAATAGAGCGGGTGACCGATGACCCCCAGCGCGCCCACCATCTGGATGCGCCGCAGCCGGATGACGCTTTCCTCGTCGAGCAGGATGGCCCGCGCCGCGGTATCGAACACCGCCTGCCAGGCCCGGCGGGCAAGGCTGGCAAGTCCCGGCAGACCGGAACGGCGCTTGCGGCCGCCCGAGTCGGCCAACTCTGCTTCCATCTCCAACGGCTACTCCTCGCGGGAGCTTGCGGCGAGCTCCTCTTTGGGATTGGGGGATTTGCGCCGGCTGCGGCGCGTCGATGACCATTCTTCCAGGCGCACCTCGTCGCGGATACTGGCGAGAACGCTGACCAGCCGGTCGATTTCACCGGCGCTAAGTTTCGCATGCAGGGTAAGTCGCATCAATGCCCGATTCTTGGGGGTTGCCGGCGAACAGAATACCGCGCCGAAGATGCCGCGCTGCTGCAGCGCGTTGCGCAGGACCATCACCTGCGGCTCGGTGCCGGCCTCCAGCCCGATGATCTGCTCGGAGCCGTCGCTGATGTTGTACCCCAGCGCACCGATCGCTTCGCGGGTGGTGCGGGTGATCGCATGCAGCTGTTCGCGCCGCTGGTCCGCCGCGGCGATGAAGTCGATGGCGGCGTCGAACCACGCAACCTCGTGGCGCAGTAGCCCCGAACTGAAAATGGCCGGCCGCGACTCGACCGCGAAGAAGTCCTTGAACGTGCTGGAGCAGGTGACGAAGCCCGCGCGCCCGGCGAAGGCCTTGGCCAGCGACGCGGTGCGGAAATGCACCCGCTCCGACAACCCCAGCGCCGGTACCAGCCCGCCGCCCGATGGCCCATGAGTGCCGAGCGAGTGCGATTCATCGACCACCAGCACCGAACCCGTCGCCTCCGCCACCGCGACGTATTCCTCCAGCGGCGCCACGCTGCCGGTGGTGGAGTACACCGCGTCGACCATGATCACGCCGGGCCCGAAGCGTTCGGCCTGGCGGCGCGCATGGCCCACGTCGTTGTGGCGGATCGGCACGGCCTGCGCGCCGGCGGCGGTGATGCCTTCCCACAGCGAGGCGTGGCCGTTCATGTCGATATAGACCGGCACGCCCGGCCCGGCGATGCATTGCACCAGGCCGACGTTGGCGGCCCAGCCGGACTGCGCGATCAGCCCGTCCTCGGCCTGCATCAGGTTGGCCAGCTTGCGCTCGACGTGCCGTTGCGGCGTCTCGCCGTACTGGAACACGGACGACATCAGCAGCTCGGGCTGCTCGTTCAGCAGCGCGCGCGCCTGCGCCTCCAGCAACGGCCGCTCGCCCAGCAGGCAGAGGTAGTCGTTGCTGCTCAGGTGCAGCGCGTCGGGCCCCGGCTTGCGCCCGTGCAGCAGGTGGTCGCCACCCCAGAGCTTGCCCAGCCTGGCATCGAAATGCTCTGACATGCGTGCTGCGATCCACTGCGGCAGCGGCGGCGTGGTCACGCTGCGGGGGGGGCAGGGAACGGGGTGCGTCGGTTGCGGACGCTGGACGGCGGAGAACATCGGTTTTCCTCTGGTAGGTAGGAGGGATCGAAGGAGATCGCTGGCGGCATGGCCAGAACCCGGGCATCGCAGGCACGTCGGGCTTTCTGCACGTCAGCGATTACTGTGCCAAGTCCTCGGCAACGATTGTGACCGGGCTTCCACCAGTCCAACGCTTGTATGAACGGGAGGGGCCACGCTGCCGTTGCATTGTGGCGCGACCAGCGCTCGCTGGCATGTCGGTATATCGCCGGTTAGTGCCTGGTAAGGCATATATAGGCAGGTGTACCCACAAATGCCACCCTCCGCGCGAGCGGGGACCGCCTAGGGTTTGTCCTGAAGACGAGGCGTAGCGGCTTGTTTTGATTGTGATTTCCGGCGGCGCGAAAGGGGGCGGGGCCCCGCCGGCCCGAACTTTCGCCTTGACCTCCGGTGCTGGCCGCCGATAATAATGCAAACGTTTGCAAAGGAGGAGTGACATGGAAACATCGATCGCGCGGCAGGTATCGCCGGCCCCGCGCCCCACGCTGATAGACGACGAACATTCGGTCACCGGCATCGTCCAGGCCGCGATGGCGGACACCGCCAGCCCACGCCTGCGCTTCGTCATGGATGCGCTGGTCCGCCATCTGCATGGCTTCCTGCGCGAGGCGCGCCTGACCGACGAAGAGTTCGAGTTCGCGCTTGGCTGGCTCGCCAGCCTTGGCCATGCGACGCATGCCACGCACAACGAGGTCGTGCTCGCGGCCGACGTCCTGGGTTTGTCGACCCTGGTGACGGTGATGAACAACAGCACCCGCGACGGCCGCACGCCCGGCGCCTTGCTGGGACCGTTCTACCGCGCCAACGCGCCGCGCTATGCCTGCGGCGACTGCGTGGTGCAGGACGACGCGCCCGGCCTGCCGCTGCTGGTCAGCGGCACCGTGCGCGGCACCGACGGCACGCCGCTGGCGGGCGCGCTGGTCGAGATATGGCAGGCCTCGCCGGTCGGCCTGTACGACAACCAGGACCCGACCCAGCCCGACCGCAACCTGCGCGGCTGCTTCCATGCCGATGCCGACGGCGGCTACCGCTTCCGCACGGTGCGTCCGGCCGGCTATCCGGTGCCGACCGATGGCCCGGTCGGCGCGCTGCTGGCCGCGCAACAGCGCCATCCGTACCGGCCGGCGCATATCCACTTCATCGTCGCCGCGCCGGGATACCGGACGCTGGTGACGCAGGTGTTTGCCGACGAGGCCGACAAGCTGGCCTCGGATGTCACCTTCGGCGTGCACCGGCAACTGGTCGGCACGCTGCAGCTGCACGACCAGGGCAGCAGCCCGTGGGGCGACGTGCCGGCGCCGTTCTACACGCTGGACTTCGACTTCACGCTGGAGCCGGGGCAGCAGACCTTTCCCAAGCCGCCGATCGACTGAACGCCGGCCGATTTCCTTTCACGCAAATTCAACTCCGAACATGAGCGCATCCCCCCTTTCCGGCAAGGTTGCCGTGATCCTCGGCGGCACCGGCAGCATCGGCTTTGCCGCCGGTGAAACGCTGGCCCGCCTCGGCGCGAGCATCGTCCTGACCGGCCGCGACGCCGACAAGGCGGCCAGCGCGGCGGCCGCGCTGCCGGCCGGCAACCATCTTGCCGCCGTCGCGGAAGTTGCCGACAGCGCCTCGCTGCGCGCGCTGGCCGACGAAGTCATCTGCCATTACTGCCGCGCCGACATGCTGGTCAATACCGCCGGCTTTACGCGGGCAATCCCGCACGCCGACCTCGACGCGCTCGACGACGCGCTGATCGACGAACTCTTTGCCATCAACTGGCGCGGCCAGTTCGCCGCGATCCGCGCCTTTGCGCCGCACCTGCGCGCCAGCGGCGACGGGCTGGTGGTCAACGTCGGCTCCATCGCGGGGCGCAACGGGCAGGGCAGCAACGTGGCGTACTGCGCGGCCAAGGCCGGGCTCGACGCCATGGCGATGTCGCTGGGGCGCGCACTGGCGCCGCAGATCCGCGTGCTGAACGTCTCGCCCGGCGTGGTCGACAGCGCCTTCGTGCCCGGCCGCGACAGCAGCTTCAACGAGCGCGCCGCCAGGACGACGCCGCTGCAGCGCATCGGCCAGGCGCAGGACGTGGCCGATGCCATTGCCGCGTGCGCTACCTCGCTGCGCTTTGCCACTGGCACCACCATCGTCGTCGACGGCGGCAGGCAACTCGGCTAGCCCGGCGCCACGCTCCGTTTTTCTCTTGTTCTTCACCAACGTTCGCTCATGCACGCACGCAAGACCATCATCACCTGCGCGGTGACCGGCAATATCGTCACCCCCGAGCAGCATCCCGGCCTGCCGGTCACGCCGGCGCAGATCGCCGACGCCGCGCTCGAAGCCGCCGAAGCCGGCGCTGCCGCGGCCCATATCCACGTGCGCGATCCCGAAACGGGCCGCCCGTCGATGGCGCTCGAATACTACGCCGACGTCATCGACCGCATCCGCGCGCGCAACCGCACGCTGATCATCAACCTCACCACCGGACCCGGCGGCCGCTTCGTGCCGAGCGAGGACGAGCCGCGCGTGGCCGCGCCGGGCACCACGCTGCTGCCTCCGGGCAAGCGCGTCGAGCACATCACCGCGTTGCGCCCCGATGTGTGTTCGCTCGACCTCAACACCATGAATTCCGGGGGCGACGTGGTCATCAACACGCCCGCCAACGTGCGCAAGATGGCCGCCGCGATCCGCGCCGCCGGCGTCATGCCGGAGCTGGAGATCTTCGACTCGGGCGACCTCAACATGGCGCTCGACTTCATCCGCGACGGCGTGCTCGACGGGCCTGGCCTGTGGACCTTCGTGCTGGGCGTCAAATACGGCTTCGCGCCCACGCCCGAAACGATTTTCTATGCGCGCAACATGCTGCCCGCCGGCGCGCACTGGTCCGCCTTCGGCATCGGCCGCGCCGAATTCCCGATCGTGGCGCAGGCATGGCTGGCCGGCGGCCATGTGCGTGTCGGCCTGGAAGACAACATCTACCTGGAGAAGGGCGTGCTGGCCCCCAGCAACGCCGCGCTGGTCGCCAAGGCCCGCGACATCGTGCGCTCGCTCGGCGGCGAGATCGCGTCGCCCGCCGAGGCGCGCCGCACGCTGGGGCTGCGCGAAGCCTGAGCCTTGCCAACCGAATTGCCGATTCCTGAAAGGAAAGAACTTATGAACACGATCCGCGTGAACCAGAAAGCCGCCGATATCGAGGCGCTGCAGCTCGAACTGCTCGGCGTGCCGCGCCCCGATGCCGCGGCGGACCAATGCATCATCGAAGTCGCCAGTGCCGGGGTCAATCCCAGCGACGTGAAGGCGACGCTGGGCCTGATGCCGCATGCGGTGTGGCCGCGCACGCCCGGCCGCGACTATGCCGGCCTGGTGGTCGACGGGCCGGCCGCGCTGCTGGGCCTGCAGGTGTGGGGCAGCGGCGGCGAGCTCGGCATCCGCCGCGACGGTACCCATGGCAAGTACCTGCGCATCCAGGCCAGTGCGGTGCGCGCCAAGCCGGCGTCGGTGTCGCTGCTGGAGGCCGGCGCCGTGGGCGTGCCGTTCATCACTGCCTACGAAGGCTTGCGCCGCGCCGGCATGCCCCAGGCCGGCAGCACCGTGCTGGTCTGTGGCGGCAACGGCAAGGTGGGGCAGGCCACCATCCAGATCGCCACGGCGCTGGGCGCGCGCGTCTTTGCCGTCGAGCGTACGGCCGAGCCTTACCGCGGCCATGCCAGCGGCGCAGTGCGCATGATCGACGCCAGCCGCGAAGCGATCGCAGAAGTGGTGCGCGACGAGACCGGCGGCCATGGCGCCGACATCGTCTACAACACCGTCGGCAGCCCGTACTTCGAGCAAGCCAACCAGGCGATGGCCATCGGCGCAGCGCAGATCTTCATCTCGACCATCGAGAAGCCGGTGCCGTTCGACATCTTCGCCTTCTACCGCGGCCAGCATACATACGTTGGCGTCGATACGCTGGCCCTGGACAGCGGCGCGTGCGCGCAGATCCTGGACCAGCTTGCGCCAATGTTCGCCGCGGGCGCGCTGCGGCCGTTCCCGGTGCTGTCCGATTACACCTATGCGCTGGCCAATGCCAAGGACGCATACCGCGCGGTCCTGCAAGGCGCGACCGAGCGCGTGGTGCTCAAGCCATGAACACGACCCGCTTTGCCCGGGCGCCGGCGTATTTCCCGCCCAACCACGACGGCATGCATTGCCTGCGGCTGCAGGGACACGAGGCCGGCCCGTCCGAGGCACTGTGGCTCGGCGTCTCGGTACTGCTGCCAGGCGGCCATACCGCGCTGGATGCCTCGCCGGTGGAAAAGCACTACGTCGTGCTCGAGGGCGAAGTCTGCGTGCGCACGCCGGACGAGGCCGTCACGCTGGGACAGTACGACTCGGTGCGCCTGGCGCCGGGCGAGGCGCGGCAGGTCTCCAATCCCGGCAACCGGCCCGCCTTGCTGCTGCTGGCGATGCCGTATCCGAAGGCCTGATTTTCTTGTGCCGTGATGCAAACGATTGCAGCCCCGAAATAAACGGCGCTGACCAAAAAGGTGATTACAAAAAGAATGACCACAACCAAAGGGGTAGACCAATGACATCCGTTCCCAAGCGGTGCCGCTTGCTGCTGCTGGCCATGGGCGCGGCCTGCACCGGCCACGCCGGCGCGCAGTCGTCCGTGACGCTGTACGGGCGCCTCAACACCGCGCTGGAGTATTCCTACGCCAATACGGCGACCGACGGCACGCGCCTTGGCGGCGTCGGCCGGCTGACCAACAACCGCTCCGTGTTCGGCATGCGCGGCGAGGAAGGGCTGGGCGGCAGCCTCAAGGCAATCTGGCAGATCGAGAGCAACGTCTCGCTCGACACCGGCCAGGGCCAGATCGCGGGGCGCAATTCGCGCATCGGGCTGCAGGGCAGCGCCGGCACGCTGTTCATGGGGCACTGGCAGACGCCTTATACCGAGGCGACCTCGACCTACGATCCGTATTACCCAACCACGGCGGGGTATATGGCGCTGATCGGCAACGGCTCCACGTCGAGCTCGGACAACGTGCAGGACACCAGCGCGTTCGACCGACGGCAGAAAAACATCATCGTCTACAAGTCGCCGTCGCTGGCGGGCTTCAGCGGCGCCGCCGCGTGGGGCATCAACGAGGAAAAGACCACGGTGCCGCGCAACCCGGGGCTGTACTCGTTCTCCGCCGCCTACGACAACGGCCCCCTCAACGTGGTGCTGGCCTATGAAATCCACCAGCATTACCAGACCGCGGGCCGCAACGACGATGCGATGAAGGCGGGCGTTTCCTACAAGTTCCCGACGACCACCGTCGCGCTGCTCTATGAACGGCTGCACTACCGCACCGCCACCGGCGACCTCACGCGCAACGGCTACTACGCGTCGGTGGTGCAGAAGCTGGGGCCGGGCAGCGTGCGGGTCGGCTTTGGCCTGGCCAGCAACGGCGCCGGCAACGCCACCGAGACCGTCGGCTTCTTCCGCAGCGGCGCGGAGACGGGCGCGACGCAGGTCACGGTGGGCTACGACTATCCGTTGTCCAAGCGCACGGCGCTGTTTGCGTACTACAGTCGCATCAACAACAAGCGCAACGCGATCTATGACTTTGCCATCAACGAGCTGGGCGTAAGCGCGGGCGCCGACCCGCAGACCGTCGCGCTCGGCATGCGGCATTTCTTCTGAGGCGCGGCACACGCGTCCCGACTAGCAGTGAGGAGACAAGGAATGATTCGATCCATCCAGGGCGCCGTGCTGGCGCTGACTTCGACGCTGATGCTGGCGGCCGCCCCCGCCGCCAGTGCACAGCCCCAGTACCCCAGCAAGCCGATCCGGCTGGTGGTGCCGTTCTCGGCCGGCAGCGCCACCGATATCCTGGCGCGCATCCTCGGCAGCAAGATGGCCGAGGGCGGCAGCTACCAGGTGATCGTCGACAACCGGCCCGGCGCGGGCGGGACTGTCGGCGCGACCGGCGTGGCCAAGGCGGCGCCGGACGGCTACACGCTGATCCTGGTGTCGGTCGGGCATGCGATCAACGCCACGCTGTATCCCAGGCTCGGCTATGACACGGTGAAGGACTTCGCGCCGGTCTCGCTGGTGGCCAGCGTGCCCAACGTGCTGGTGGTCAATGCGGCCAGCAAGTACAAGTCGGTGCGCGACGTGGTGGCGGCGGCCAAGGCCACGCCGGGCGCGCTGAACTTTGACTCGGCTGGCTCCGGCAGCTCCACGCACCTGAGCGGCGAGATGTTCAAGATGCAGGCCGGCATCGACATCACGCATATCCCGTACAAGGGCACCGGCGAAGCGCTTACCGACGTCATGGCCGGCCGCGGCGACATGATGTTCGCGCCCTCCGTCTCGGCGATGCCGTTCGTCAGGCAAGGCAAGCTGCGCGCGCTGGCGGTGACCACGGCCAGGCGGGCCAGCGCGCTGCCGGATATCCCGACCGTAGCGGAGTCGGGCTTGCCGGCCTATGCCTTCGATTCGTGGTTCGGCATCCTCGCCCCGGCCGGCACGCCGCGCGAGATCGTCGATGCCCTCAACGCCGAGATCGGCAAGGCGCTGTCATCCCCCGACGTGCGCGAGCGCCTGGCGGCGCAGGGCGCCGAGCCGCGGCGTTCATCGCCGCAGGAGTTTGCCGCGTATATCCAGGCGGAAATCGGCAAGCTGGCGCCGGTGGTGCGGCAGTCAGGGGTCAGGGCTGGGGAGTAAGGGCAGGGCATCGCGATGGCCAGGCTTGCCGATTGTTTGCTCCCCTCTCCCGCTTGCGGGAGAGGGGAGCAAACAAGCCGGATAGAATGGATTGCGGGCAGCGCCGCGACGGCGCCAAGCGAGCGCAGCGACGCGTTACGTGCCCGAGCCCCTGACCTGCGATACTGCAGGCGCGCAGCGCAGCCGCAGGCGTTCCTGCGTTGCCGCCAGCAGCAGGGGCCGCCCACAGCTCTGGGCTCGTTCAATCACCGCGTCAATGCCGAGCCATGGTGGCGCACCACGGCGTCAGGCAGTCCTGCTTTGCAACGAAGCGCAGCCCCGTACGAAAGCCCCGGCACGCTACGATAAGAGTGGCCGCCCGCCCAGGGCAGAAAACGCGCTTTTGGTTACTTTTGCCGCTCGGGCAAAAGTGACTCGCCCCTTCAGGGGCGAAACCAGGGCATATCAAATATCCGCCAGATGTCCAGCCACAGCCACGTGAAGGATGACGGCGAAGTGAAGCCCAAGACTTCATTCAGGCCCTCGTCCCCACCCCCCATCAGCAATGCGCCTTAAAATATCGCATCTCCCATTCCCGGCCCGCCGCCCAACAACCAGCCGTCATGTCCGAGCGCAAGCGCCTCACCCTGAAAGACCTGGCCGCCGAGATCGACGTGCATTACTCGACGGTCTCGCGGGTCATGAACCCGGCCACGCGGCACCTGGTGGCGCAGGACGTGGCGGCGCGCATCCTGGAGGTGGCCGAGGCGCGCGGCTTCCGCCCCAACCGCATCGCCGCCGGCTTGCGCACGCAGCGCTCCGGGCTGGTAGGCGTGGTGCTGCCCGACATCGCCAACCCGGTGTTCCCGCCGATCCTGGCGGGGATCGAGTCGGTGCTGGCGCAGCAGGGCTACGTGCCCATCGTCGTCAACGCCGGCACCGACAAGAGCCGGCAGCGCTTCATCATCGACCAGATGATCGGCCGGCAGGTCGAAGGGCTGGTGCTGGCGACGGCGGAGCGCGAGGACGCGGTGCTCGACTACTGCATCCGGCAGCATATCCCGGTGGTCACGGTCAATCGCGGCGAAGAGACGGGCCGGGTCTCGTGCGTGGTCAGCGACAACCTGCTGGCGATGCGGCTGACGGTAGACCACCTGGCCGGCCTGGGCCATCGCCATATCGGCCATATCGCCGGCCCGGCCGCGCTGTCCACCGGCTTCCTGCGGCGCGAGGGCTTTGTCCAGGCGGTCAGGCGGCACCGCCTGCGCCGCGACGCCTGGCACGTGATCGAGGCCGCCAGCTATTCGCGCGAGGCCGGCAAGCTGGCGTGCGCGCAACTGCTGGAAGCCTTTCCGGCGGTCACCGCGATCGCCGCCGGCAATGACCTGGTGGCGATGGGCTGTTATGACCTGCTGCGCGAGCGCGGGCTGCATTGCCCCGCCGACATCTCGGTAGTGGGCCACAACGACATGCCCTTTGCCGACGCGCTGACGCCGCCGCTGACCACGGTGCGCATCGCCGTCCATGAGATGGGCGAGGAGGCTGCACGGCTGCTGCTGCGGCAGATCGACAAGCCGGGATCCGATGCCGTCACCGTGCAGCTGACGCCGCAGCTGATCGTGCGCGGGTCTACCGCCGCGCCGCGCGACGGCACGTCATAGGCGGGCCGTGCCGCCGCCACTGCGGCCATGAAGGCCTGCGACAGCACGCCCCGGTTTATTCGCGCCGGACCACCCGCCGCGTATTCTGGCAGGCACATGCGGCATAGCCGAGCGCGCGCGCCTGGTAATTCTGGAAGCGCCCGTTGCATGATGGACCGGCCAGCGTGCCTCCCCAGGCGCCGCATTGCGGGCGCCGTTGCTCTGGAACGGGATTTGCTATTGCCATGCAGGACACGTCGCGACAGGACCTCGCATGCTATCCCTTGGCCCCGTGTCGCCGCGCGCCGCCTTCGAGCTGATCCGCGAGAGCATCAACTCCTGGATCGACGACTATGCCCCGAGCATGGGCGCGGCGCTGGCGTACTACACCGTCTTCTCCATTGCCCCGCTGCTGATGATCGTCATCACCGTGGCGGGCGTGATATTCGGCGCGGAAGCGGCGCGCGGCGAGGTCGTCAGCGAGCTGAGCGGGCTGATCGGCACCGAAGGCGCGGAGGTGGTCGAAGACATGCTGGTTGCGGTCAGCGAGCCGGCCGCCAGCACGGTCTCCGCCATCATCGGGGTGGTGGCCCTGCTGATCGGCGCGACCACGGTGTTCGCCGAGTTGCAGTCGGCGCTCGACCGCATCTGGCGGGTCCCGCAGCGCCAGAAGAGTTCGGGCCTGTTTTCGCTGCTGCGCGCGCGGCTGCTGTCGTTCGGCATGATCCTGGGCATCGGCTTCCTGCTGGTCGTGTCGCTGCTGCTCAGTGCCGGCATTTCGGCGATGGGGCGTGAATGGGGACCGCTGCTAGGCATCGACGAGGCGGTCGGGCATGCGCTGGACACTGCCATCAGCCTGGTGCTGACGACCGTGGTGTTCGCGATGATCTACAAGATCATGCCGCGCACCAAGATCCGCTGGTTCGACGTCTGGCTTGGCGCCGTCGTCACGGCGCTGCTGTTCACGCTGGGCAAGTTGCTGATCGGCCTGTACATCGGCAAGAGCGGCGTGGCCAGCGGGTATGGCGCCGCGGGTTCGCTGGTGGTGTTGCTGCTATGGGTGTACTACGCCGCGCAGATTTTCCTGCTGGGTGCCGAATTTACCTGGCATTTTGCCCAGCGCTTTGGCTCGATGCGGCACAGCGGCCAGCCAGCGCCGCCGATCGCGCCGCTACGCGGGCGGGCGCAGGTGGTCGTGGACGAGCAGGCCCGGGGCGAAGCGACCCGCCATCCGGTAAGGACCGGCATCGACGGCGTGACGCCCATCGTGGCGCTTTATGTCGACGAGATCGTGAACGCTGCCGTCAAGGCGGGAGAGCAAGGCCAGGCGACCGCGGTCGCCATCGCGGACGCCGCCGAGAAGGCCGTTGCCCACTTCAGGAGCGCAGCGGGATCGGACAAGCAGGCCTTGCGCAACCGCCTGCGCGAACTGGCGCAGGCGCTGGTGGTGTCTGCCGAGGCGGGGCACCATTCCGGCGATACCCGCGACCTGATCCAGTTCGGCGTGAGCTACGTCGAAGCGTACCTGCACCGGACGCACTGAGGCGCTGCATCGTGCTGCAGCGCGCTGCATCGCCGGACAGGCGAGCGCATCAGACGGCCAGCGCCGGCGTGGCCTCGCCCAATATCACCACGCGGTTGCGGCCGTCGCGCTTGGCCAGGTAGAGCGCCTGGTCGCCGCCATGCAGGAAGGCGCGCAGGTCCGCGAACGGCCCGGCATCCCCGCCGCCGGCCGAACTGGTGGCAACGCCGATGCTGACCGTCAGCGTGCCGAGCGGGCTGGTCGCGTTCGGGATCTCCAGTGCCTGCACCGCATGCCGGATGGCCTCGGCGATCCTCGCGGCGCCGGCGGCCGGCGTGCCGGGCAGCAGGATCGCGAATTCCTCGCCGCCGTAGCGGCCGGCATAGTCGCCCGACCGGCGGATCTGCTTCTGGATGCTGTCGCCGACCGCGGCCAGCGCATCGTCGCCGGCAACGTGGCCGTAGCGGTCGTTGAACTGCTTGAAGTGGTCGACATCGACCATCAGCAGCGACAGCGGCTGGCCGTCGCGCCATGCCCGCCGCCATTCCTTGTCGGCGGCGTCATCCAGCGCGCGCCGGCTGCCCAGGCCGGTCAGGCCATCGGTATTCACCATCAGGCGCAGGTGCGCCTCCATGTCGAGGCGGCGGCGCCACTGGCGCGACAGCAGCACCGCCAGCGCCACGATCAGCGCATCGACCACGGCAATCAGCCCGGCAAACCACCATGCGCGCTTGTACCAGGGGGCCAGCACGTCGTGGACCGAGAGCCCGACCACCACCATGAGCGGGAAGTCGGGCAGGCGCCGGTAGCTGTACAGCCGCCGCACGCCGTCGACCGCGGCGATGCCGATAAAGCTGCCTTCGGTGCCCCGCAGCAGCGGTGCAAAGGAAGGGCTGGCTGAGATATTGCGGCCCACCGACGCATCGTCGTAGGGGCGGCGCATGATGATGGTCCCGTCCGTGCGCAGCAGCGTCAGCGTACCGCCGCCGCCGAGGCTGACGCCATCGAACAGCTTGCGAAAGTAGTTCAGGCGCAGCGTGCCGACGACGATGCCGCGGAACGCGCCATCGGGCCCCGACACCCGCCGGCTCAGTCCGATGGACTTGTTCTGCGCGGTGAGCCGCGGCTGGAACGGCTGGCTGAGGAAGATGCCGGCGTTGGCGTCGTGCACGTGGGCCTGAAAATAGTCGCGGTCGGCAAGGTTCACGGCGCGCGGCGGCCATTGGTGCGAATCGAGCAGCAGGTTGCCGCTGGCATCGGTGGCCAGCAGCGAGCCCATGTCCTCGGCGTTGATGGAGCGGTCGAACAGCACGCGCTGGCGCAAGGCGGTCGGCAGCTGCATCACTTCCGGGTCCTGCATGGCATCGGCGACCCCGGCGATGGCGAACTGGTAGATATGCAGGTTGCGCGAGATGCTGCGCTCCAGCGTGAGCGCCAGATTGGCCGAGGCTTCGCTGGCGCCGGCCAGCGCGTCGCTGCGCATCTGGGCCAGTGCCGCGGCGCCCAGTCCGGCGATGGCAACCGCCAGGGCGATGGTCGCCGGGACGATCATCGCGGCGGGGTTCAGGCGTACGCGCAGGCGTCGTCTTGCAAGGTCGATCATGGAGGCGGGCGCTGCCGGTGCAATTTTTGCAGCATTGTAGTGCCCGCGGGTACCTCGGCCGCGCCGTGGGAAAAAATGTCACACCTGAGTTTAGCGGCCTGCAAATCGCTTCGAGGCGTGCCGAACCGGTTTCAAGTTACAAGTGCTGCCGCCTTCCGCCACCGCGATGAAGTCCTGGATCTGGCTAAGGCGCATGGCTGGCGCTCCGGGGGCGGCGTCAGTCCAGCGTGACCCCGGTGTCGGCGGTCAGCTTCAGCACCACCGGCAGGTAGGCGGTGTAGGCGCTGGCCGCCTCGGACGGCGTGTTGCCGATGGGCTCGGCGCCCATGTCCTCGATCCGCTTCGAAAACGCCGGGCTTTTCACCAGCGCGCTGACCTCGCGCCCCAGGCGGTCGATGATGGGCTGGGGTGTTTTGGCCGGGGCCATCAGCGTGATCGGCCCGGTCAGCCGGTAGGCGTCGTCGGGATAGCCGGCCTCGGCAAAGGTGGGCACGTCGGGCAGCGACCTGGCGCGGCGCGGTCCGGTCACGGCGATCGGCCGCAGCTTGCCGCCGGCAAAGTGCTGCTGCAGCGCGGTGACCGAGCCCACCGTGACGTTGACCTGGCCCGCCAGCAGGTCGGTCACCATCGGTCCCTCGCCGCGGTAGGGCACGTGCAGGATGTCGACACCATACTTCCTGGCCATGTAGGTCTGGATGGTATGCGGCTGGGTGCCCGGTCCCCACGAACCCATGCGCAGCTTGCCGGGCTCCTTCTTTGCAAAGTCGATCAGTTCGGCCACGGTCTTGACGGGCACGGTGGCATTGACCGCCAGCACGGTGCGCGCGGTGGCGATGTCGGAAATCGGGCGCAGGTCGGTGCGCGGGTCGTAGGGCAGTTTCTTGTACAGCGCCAGGTTGGCGGTGATCGGGCTGGGAATGGTCAGCAGCAGGGTGTAGCCGTCGGGCGCCGCCTTGGCCGCCTGGTCGGTGCCGATAATGCCGCCCGCGCCGCCCTTGTTCTCGACCACGATGGTCTGGCCGAGCCGCTTGCCGAGACCATCGGCCAGCGCGCGCGCCAGCGTGTCGGTCAGGCCGCCTGCCGGGTACGCCACCACCAGCCGCACGGGCTTGGTCGGGTAAGCATCTTCGGCGCCTGCGCCAGACGGCAGCAGGCACAAGGCCGCGGCGGTGATCAGCACGACACGCCGGCGGCGTGAAAAGGTGCGGTTTTTCATGTCTTGTCTCCTTTTCGAATCTGTGTCCGATGCCGGAGAACCTTATGGGCGGCACGCCGGAGGGGTCAACACGATGGCCTATATTTCCAATATGTGGAAATTGATTCCGCTTTTTGACACTCGATCACGCGCTGTCCCAGACTGGGTAAAGAGGAAAACGCCATGAACCTGCCGGTCGAACAATTCATTGCCGAACGCCGCCGCGAGGACCCGTCCTTCGGCGGCCTGCTGGCCAAGGGCTTTGCCCTGCTGCGTTGCTTTATCGACGAGCCGCGCCCGCTCGGCAACGGCGAGCTGGCGCAGCGGCTGCAGCTGCCGCGCGCCACCGTCTCGCGCATCTGCCGCACGCTGTTCGAGCTGGGCTACCTCGACTGGGATCCCAAGCTCGACAAGTACTTCGTCAGCGCCCAGGTGCTGGCGCTGGGCTATCCGTACCTGGCCGGGCTGCAGGTGCGCCACGTGGCCCGTCCGCTGATGCAGGCGCTGGCCGACCGCATCGAGGGCGCTGCGTCGATGGGCGTGGCGCACCGGCTCGACGTTACCTACCTGCAGTCCTGTACCCACAACGAGGGCACCCCGGCGCGGCCGGGAACCGGCGCCGTGCGCTCGGTGCTGAGCACGGCCATGGGCCGGGCTTACCTGTGCACCTTGTCGAAGGCGGAGTTCGAAAGCCTGATGGTGGCCGCCCGCGAGGAGCGGCCCGAGGAATACGCGGCGTTCTACGACACGCTGTGCCACAACGTGGCGCACTACCCCAAGCGCGGCTTCGCGCTCAACGAGGGCGATGCCGGCATCGGCGTGTACGGCGTGGGCGTCTATTCGCGCATCCGATACCTGAACCGCCCGCTGCTGTTCAACTGCGCCGTGCCCGGCTCGCAGGTGAAGCGCGGGATGATGGAAAAGAAGGTGGCGCCGCTGTTGATGGAGATGGTCCGCTCCATCGAGGCCGCCACCGGCCTGCGGCAGTAGCCGGCCAGGCCCGACTGAAACCATCCATAAAACAAGACCCGGAGACTGCCACATGGTTGACCTGAATTCCCTGCTGTACCCGCGTTCGATCGCGGTGGTCGGTGCTTCCACCCAGCCGGACAAGGTGGGCGGCATGCCGATCCGGCTGCTGCGCGAACTGGGCTATGGGGGGCGCGTCTATCCGGTCAACCCGTCCGCCGCCGAAGTGCAGGGCCTGCGCGCCTATGGCTCGCTGGCGGACATCGGCGAGCCGGTCGACCTGGCGATCGTGGCGGTGCCGGCCAGCGCCAGCCAGGACGTGATGGCGCAGCTGGCCGGCAACGGCACGCGCGCGGCGGTGGTCTTCACTTCCGGCTTCGCCGAAGCCGGCGAGGGCGGCGTGCGCATGCAGGACCTGCTGGCCCGCAGCGCGCGCGATGCGGGCGTGACGCTGCTGGGCCCCAACTGCCTGGGCGCGATGAACCTGCGCGAGCGCATGTTCGCCACCTTCTCGCCGATCCCGCTCAGCGGCGTGCCGCCGGTCGGCGAAGTCGGGCTGGTCAGCCAGAGCGGTGCCTTCGGTGCCTACGCCTATGCGCTGGCGCGCGAGGCGGGGCTGGGCCTGAGCCACTGGGTCACCACCGGCAACGAGGCCGGGCTGCAGGTGGCGGACGTGATCGCATGGCTTGCCAACGACCCCAACACCCGCGTGATCCTCGCCTACATCGAAGGCTGCCGCGACGGCGCGCGCCTGCGCCAGGCGCTGGCCGCGGCGCGCGCGGCGGGCAAGCCGGTGGTGGTTACCAAGGTCGGCACCACGGCGGCCGGCGCGCGCTCGGCGCAGTCGCACACGGCCAGCCTGACCGGCGAGGATGCGGTGTACCAGGCGGTGTTCGATGCCTACGGCGTGCACCGGGCCCATACGCTGGAAGAATTCTTCCGGCTCGGCTATGTGCTGTCGCGCGGCCGGCGGCCGGCGACCTGGCAACGCCCGGAAGGGAGCGGCGCCGCTGCCGCCACGCCGCTGGCGATCGTCACCGTGTCGGGCGGCGTCGGCATCATGATGGCCGATCGCGCCGAGCAGCTGGGTTTGCCGCTGCCGCCGATGCCGGACCTTGCGGCCGAGGCGCTGCGCACCGCGATCCCGTTCGCCAGCACTGCGAACCCCATCGACGTCACGGGGCAGGTGGTGGCGCAGCCGCGCGTGTTCATGGATGCCCTCGCGGGCGTCGCGCGCAGCGGCGCCTATGGCTGCGTGGCGGCCTTCCTGGCCGGCGGTGCCAATGCGCCGCGGCTGTGGCCGGAGCTGCAGCAGACCATCGGTGCGTTGAGCGAAGACACAAATGCCGCTCCGCTGCTGCTGGCCGGCATTGTCGACGACGACAAGCGCGCATGGCTGGAAGCGCGCGGGTGCCTGGTGTTCCGCGAGCCGGGTCATGCAGTGGAAGCCGTCGCCACGCTGGCGCAGGCGGCGGCGCTGGAATCCGCACGGGATACCTTGTCCGGGACCGGGCCGCGGCGCGAAGCGCGACTGCGCGGCCTGCCGCCCGAAACCACGGCGCTGTCCGAGTACGAGGCCATGGCTTTGCTCGCCGACGCTGGCGTGCCGGTGGCCCCGCACGGGCTTGCGCGCGATGCGGACGAGGCGGTGTGCATTGCCGAGGGCCTCGGCTATCCCGTGGTGGTCAAGCTGTGCTCGCGCGAGATCCTGCACAAGAGCGATGTCGGCGGCGTGGCCCTCGGCCTGGCCGATGCGCAGGCGGTGCGCGAAGCCTTCGCCCGAATGGCGCAAGCGGTCGCCCTGGCGCGCACCGGGAGCGGCGCGCCGGTGCCGTTCGAAGGCGTGCTGGTGGCGCGCATGGTGCGCGGCTGGGGCGAGGTGATGGTCGGCGTGCGGCGCGACCCGGTGTTCGGGCTGGTGGCGCTGGCCGGCATCGGCGGCACCGCGGTCGAGATCTTCCGCCAGACCGCCTGCGGGCTGGCGCCGCTGTCGCGCGCACAGGCGCGCGCGATGCTGCGCGCCAGCCGTGCCGCCGCGCTGTGCGAAGGACATCGCGGCAACCCCGACGTGGATCTCGATGCCGCCGCGCAGGTGCTGGCCACGGTGTCGCAACTGGCAGCCGGTCTGGGCGAGCGCCTGGACACGCTCGAGATCAATCCGTTCATCGTCACCGCGCAGGGGCTGGTCGCCGCCGACGCGGTGGTCACGCTTCGCCCGGACCGTCGTACTGATTCATAGCGACGGCGCGCAACGCGGTGGACAGGATGCCCGCACAGACGGGCGCCGCCCCGCGGCCAGACGCAGTACCTCAATCAAGACTGGAGACAAGCATGCAAAGGCACAAGCACTTGCCGGCGCGGCGCATCGCGCTGCGCGCGCTGGGCGCACTCGGCGCGCTCGCCGTGGCGCTCTGCGGGGTGGTATCCCCCGCGCACGCCGGCCCCAATCCCGGCCCCAATCCCGGCCCCAATCCCGGCCCCAATCCCGGCACCTATCCCGACAAGCCGATCCGGCTGGTAGTGCCGTTCCCGCCGGGCGGCGGCACCGATGTGGTCGGCCGGCTGCTGGCGGCGGGCCTGTCGAAGGAACTCGGCAAGACCGTGGTGGTGGAGAACGTAGCCGGCGCCACCGGCACCATCGGCTCCGCACAGGTCGCGCGCGCCGCGCCGGACGGCTACACGCTGGTGCTTGGCATCTCCGCCACGCATGCGATCGCACCAGCCATTTTCCCGAAACTGCCCTACAACCCGCTGCGCGACTTCGTGCCCGTCAGCCGGCTCTTCTACGGCGGCAACGTGCTGATCGCCGGCCCCGGCTTTACCGGCCGCGACCTGCCCGCGCTGATCGCCGCGGCCAGGCGCCCCGGTGCCGACCTGACCTACGGCTCGTGGGGCAACGGCTCCGGCGGCCATCTCGCCGGCGAAAGCCTCAACGTGCTGGGCGGCATCCGCCTGCGCCACATTCCCTATAAGGGCGTCAGCCCGATGCTGACCGACGTGATGGGCGGCACGCTGCCCGTGGCCATGTCCGACCTTGCCGGCACGCTGCCGCTGATCCGCAGCGGCAAGGTGAGGGCGCTGGCGGTTACCGGCTCCGAGCGTTCGCCGGCGCTGCCCGACGTGCCGACCTTTACCGAGGCCGGCGTGGCGTTCGGCGTGGACAGCTGGTTCGCGCTGTTCGCCCCCGCGCGCACGCCGGCCGAGATCGTCGACAAGCTTGAGCGCGCCACCGTCGCCGTCATGCGCGATCCCGCCATCAAGGCGCAGGCCGACGCGTTCGGCATGCGCTACAGCCCCCAGCCGCGCAGCGCCTTTGCCGCGCAGATGCGCAGCGATGTGCCAGCCTGGGCCGCGCTGGTCAAGTCGAGCGGCGCGGCACAGGAATGAGCCGCACGCGTTCCCACAATTTCCGCCTATTTTTCCCGGAGCCCTGCATGAACCATCCCGCGCCACAGTTCTTCTCCGCACCCGTCTACAGCTCCAGCCAGGAAGCGCTGGTCGCCGCCGCCGCCATACCGCTGGCGATCTACGGCTATCCGCTGGTCGAAACGATCCGTACCTGCAAGCTGCAGACCGCAGTCAGCGAGGCCACCGGCTATGGCCGCGCCCCGGTCAACACGCTGTCGGCGAGCGAGCGCCAGTGGACGCATGAAGACCGCGACGTCGTCACGCCCGCCAATGACCTGCTGTATTTCTGCGGCTGGGCCAACCTGGCCGACGGGGCGGTCACGCTGCGCGTGCCGCCGCTGCCGAAGTGCGACCAACAGCGCGACCGCTACTACGTGGTGGAGCTGCTCGATGCCTGGACCAACAACTTCGAGAACCTGGGCCCGCGCACCGTGCCGGCCGAAGGCGGCACGGTGACGCTGGTCGGCCCCGGCCAGCACGCTGAAGGCGAGCATGTCGTGGCCTGTCCGACCTCGCTGGTATGGCTGCTGGGGCGCGTGCTGGTGCAGGGTCCTGACGACCTGGCCGCGGCCCATGCATTCGAAAGCGGCTTCGCGCTCGAGGCGCCGGGCAAGCCCATGCCGCAATGCGTGCGCGACTGGCGCGATACCGGCAACGAGGCGCTCGATTTCTTCCAGAACCTGTTCAATGCGTTGCGCGAGTACCCGCCCGCCGAGCGCGAGCTGGGCGCGTTCACGCTGCTGCGCAAGGCCGGCCTGAAGCTGGAGGGCGAGGTCGACGTCACGGCATTGCGCGCGGAAGTCCGCGCCGGCCTGGAGAACGCGTATCGCCAGGCCATGCAGCTGATCGAGGCGCATACGCGCAGCCAGGGCCGCAAGAGCTGGGGCTACAGCCTGAAGCTCGGCGTCTATGGCG
Organism: Cupriavidus sp. a3; assembly: GCF_051015765.1. Classification (NCBI taxonomy): domain Bacteria; kingdom Pseudomonadati; phylum Pseudomonadota; class Betaproteobacteria; order Burkholderiales; family Burkholderiaceae; genus Cupriavidus; species Cupriavidus sp. a3. The sequence goes on from NZ_CP170644.1 coordinate 733,521, forward strand.
ACGACTGGCTGCAGCGCGCCTGCACCGCGATGAAGGGCCTGGGCGCGTTGCGCGCCGACGAAGCCATCTACGCGATGGCCGATTTCGATGCCGACAGCGAGCCCCTGCATGGGGCGCAGGCATACGAACTGAGCTTCCCGCCCGGCATGCTGCCGCCGGCGCAGGCGTTCTGGTCGGTCTCGCTGTACGGTGAGGACCGCTTCTTCAGCGCCAACGAGATCGGCCGCTACGCCGTGGGAGACCGCACGCCCGGCTTGCGCATGGAGCCCGACGGCAGCCTGGTCATCCCGATCTCGCACCGGCGGCCGGAACAGGCCGAACAGGCCGACAACTGGCTGCCCGCTCCCGCGGGCCCGTTCTACCTGATCCTGCGCCTGTACCATCCCGCGCCGGCCTTTATCGCGGGCGAGTACCGCATTCCGCCGGTGCGCCGGGTTGCCTGAGGAGCGAGATTCCATGACAAAATCCGCCGATTCATCCGCCGATTCTTTCGCCGGTTCCCGACTGCCCGCGCTGGCCCGCGAGGCAGTGCTGTACACGCTGCCGCTCTACGAAATGGCGCGCATGCGCGCCGCCACCTGCCCGCGCCGCCGCCGTGAAGGCGCCTTTGCCGACGCGCGCCCCGACGGCACGCTGCGCTGGGTCAACCAGTTCTTCCACACGCGCCAGCTGCTCGGGCCGCAGCACCGGCAGGTGGTCACGCCCAACAACGACACGCTGTACAGCAACGCCTGGCTCGACCTGTCGCAGGGACCGCTGCTGCTGGAGGTGCCGGACAGCGCCGGCCGCTACTACGTGCTAGGGCTGCTCGATTTCTATACCAACCCGTTCGCCTACATCGGCAGTCGCACCACCGGCACGCAGGCCGGGCGCTTCCTGCTGCACGGTCCCGGCTGGCAGGGCGAAGCCCCGGCTGGCGCCACCGCCATCGCCTGTCCGACCGATGCGGTGTGGCTGCTGGGCCGGCTGCTGGTGGACGGCCCGGACGACCTGCCCGCGGTGCATGCGCTGCAGGACCGCTTCCGGCTGACGCTGCCGGACGGCGGCGACGCGGTGCGCGCGTACGATGTCGGCATGCAGCCCAACGAACACCTCGGCGCGTCGCCGCAGCAGGTGCGGCGCTATGCCGACGTGGTGAACCGCGCGCTGCGCGAGAACCCGCCGCCAGCAGACGAGGCGGCGACAGTGCAGGCCTTCGCCGCGCTCGGCCTCGGTGCCGCGAGCGAGGGCGTGCCGCTGAAGGAAACGCAGGTGGCGCTGCTGGCCGCTGCCATGGAGCAGGTGCTGGCCGAACTGGCCCGGCCGATGCCTTCCGCGCTGGGCGGCGGCTGGAACCTGCCGGTCGAGATCGGCGCGTCGTTCGGCACGCGCTATGCCGAGCGCGCGCAGGTGGCGCGCAACTACATCGGCGCGCTCGGCATGGAAGAGGCCATGTACATCATCGCCGATTGCGATGCGCACGGCCGCCCGCTCGACGGGAACGAGCCGCACGAGCTGGCGTTCCCCGCCGGCCAGCTGCCGCAGGTGGGCGCGTTCTGGTCGCTGACCATGTACGACAAGGGCGACTGCATGCTGGTGGAGAACCCGATCGCCCGCTATTCGCTGGGCGACCGCTCGCCGAGCCTGCGCTACGAGCCGGACGGCAGCCTGCGCCTGCACCTGGGCGCCGCGGCCCCACGCGACGCGGCGCGCCACGGCAACTGGCTGCCGGCGCCGGCAGGGCCCTTCTACGTGGCGCTGCGGCTGTACGTGCCGGGCGCGGCGCACCTTGGCAAGACCTTTTCGTATCCGGGGATCCAGGCCGTGGAGGCATGACGATGACTGCTGACAAGATATCGCGCAGGGACCTGCTGGCACGCATGCGCGACGTGATGCTGCTGGGCGCGGCGCCCGCGCTGGCGCCGCTGTCCGCGCTGGCGCAGGCGTATCCGGCGGGCACCGTGCGGCTGATCTCGCCGTATGGCCCCGGCGGGTCCAATGACACCTCGGCGCGGCTGCTGGCCGAAGCGCTGAGCCGCAAGTATGGCCAGCAGTTCGTGGTCGAGAACAAGCCGGGCGCCGGCACCCGGGTCGCCAACGAAACGCTGGCGCGCGCCGCCCCCGACGGCTACACGCTGCTGTGGGCCGCCGCGCCGTTTGCCATCAATACGGCGGCCGGGCTGCCGCAGCAATACGACATCCACAAGGATTTCGTCGCGGTCGGGCCGCGCGTGCTCGGCCCGGTGTTCCTGATCGTCAAGGCGGATTCGCCGGCGCGCTCGGTCGCGGATTTCGTCAAGCTGGCGCGCGCGAAAGCGGACGGCGTGACCTTTGCCTCGCCCGGCGCCGGGTCGGGGCCGCACCTGACGGCGGAACTGTTCGGCGCACAGGCGAAGTTCAAGGTGCTGAACGTGCACTACCGCGGCGATGCCACCGCCTACACCGAGCTGCTGGCCGGCCGGGTGGATGCCACGCTGACCGCCATCACGACGGCGCTGCCGTTTATCAAGGCGGGCAAGCTGCGGGTGCTGGCGGTTGCGTCGGAGCAGCGCACGCCGGTCTATCCCGATGCGCCCACGTTAGTCGAGCAGGGCTGTCCCGGCGTGACCGGCTACGGCTGGTTCGGCCTGATGGCGCCAGCCGGGACGCCCGCGGCGATCGTGCGCCAGCTCAACCAGGATGCCAGCGCGGTGCTGTCCGACGCGGATATGCGCAGCAAGCTGGCGGCGCTGGGATTGCAGCCCGAGCCGGGCGACAGTGCCGGATTTGCGCGGTTCATCGATGCGGAAGTGCGCAAGTGGGCCGCGGTGATCAAGGCCAATGGCGTGGTGCTGGAGTAGCGGCATGCACGCCACATGCGGGCGTGCATGTGGCGAGCCTGTTGCGTCCAGATGCGCGAGTGGAAGATGGGTAATCGCCCCGATCCGGACCATCGGATCGGTGCGCTGGTCAGCGAAGCCCATTTCGGTCCTTTCGGTCACGACTTTCCAGAGCGTGGACGAAGCCATCGCGCTGGCCCCATCTGGATCGACGTATCGGACCGGTCGGGCCACAGCTGAGTGACATGGCGAGCCATGCCCCGGGTCCCGTCCGGGACCGGGCATGGCGCTCGCGCGATGCCCGGTCGCGCCGCAACACACGTATCATGCGCGACTCGCCGGAGTCCGCTCCCGCATTTTTTCCTCCCATCGTCCCTCATGAGGTCATCCGTTCAATGCAAGCAGGTGTCATCCGAAGCAAGCGTCAGGCAACACTCATCGGGCTGATCGCGATCCTGTTATGGAGTTCGATCGTCGGCCTGATTCGTGGCGTCAGCGAAAGCCTTGGCGCAACCGGCGGCGCGGCCATGATGTATTCCGTTGCCTCGGCCTTGCTCTGGCTGACTGTCGGCTTCGTCAAGCCAGGTGAATTTCCCCGGCGCTACCTCATCTGGGGAAGCCTCCTGTTCGTTTCCTATGAGCTGTGCCTGTCCCTGTCCATTGGCTATGCCAACAGCGGCAGGCAGGCCATCGAGGTCGGCATGGTCAACTACCTGTGGCCGAGCTTTACCATGTTGTGCGCCATTGCATTCAACGGCCAGAAATCGAACCTGCTGGTCGTTCCCGGATTTGCGATTGCCGTCCTTGGCATTTGCCGGGTGCTTGGCGGCGACCAGGGACTGGACTTCGCCGGGATGGCGGCAAATATCCAGGACAACCCGCTCAGCTACGGGCTGGCCTTTGCGGGCGCCATGATCTGGGCGGCCTATTGCACCGTGACCAGCCGCATCGCCGGCGGCAAGAATGGCGTCACGCTGTTCTTCATGCTGACGGCGCTGGCGCTGTGGATCAAGTACTTCACCGGCGACGGCGGGGCAATGGTGTTCAGCTATGAGGCCATCCTGTACCTGGCGCTGGCAGCCTCCGCGATGGGGTTTGGCTACGCTGCCTGGAACGTCGGCATCCTGCACGGCAATGTCACGGTACTTGCCGGCGCCTCCTATTTCATCCCGGTCCTTTCCGCCGCGCTGGCGGCCATGCTGTTGCGCACGCCGCTGTCGATCGCATTCTGGAAGGGCGCATCCATGGTCTGCGCCGGCTCCATCCTGTGTTGGCTCGCTACGCGCGGGCAACGTGCCAGGGCACCGGCTTCGCCGGAACCGGGCGCAGCGCACGAGCGCGCCCACGGGCAGTGAAATCCATTCAATAACAGGACAAGAATATTGTTGTGCGTGTTGAGGCGCCGGCATTCGCGCAGGGCTCGGTGACCTTGTACGGGGTCTCCTCGAACCGGAACCAGCTGCTGCTGCGCACCGGGATCCGGCACTTCTTCTGAGCCGGTAATCCGTCGGGTCCTGCGCGTCAGGGATGCCAGGTCGACGGCTTTTCCAGCTGCATGGCGGGCCGCTGGCTGCCTGCCATCGCATACGACAGCTTGTTCGCGGCGTCGACCACGGTCTGCGCCAGCTCGAGCAACCGCGCTTCGCTGAGCCGGGAAGTCGGTCCCGAAATGCACATCGAGCCCAGCAGGCGCCAGTGCAATCCGAACACCGGCGCGGAGACGCTGGAGACCTCGGGTTCGCGCTCGCCGAGCGACAGGTGGAATCCGCGGCGCCGGATCATTTCATAGGGCTCGCCCGGCTCTCCCGAGAACGCCAATATGACCCGGCCGGGCGAGCCGCTGTCCAGCGGCAGTGCCGCGCCGATCCTGACGTGATGGCGGATGGCCTGCGGCCCTTCGACCCGGAGCAGGCAGGTGCGCTGCTGACCCTCGCGGATGTAGAACGAAGCGCTTTCGCCGGTCCGGATCGTCAGTTCCCGCAGGACCGGCTCCACCACTTCCTGCACATTGAACGTTGCCTGGTAGCACGCGCCCAGCCATCCCGCGGCGCGCCCCAGCCGCCAGTTGCCGTCTTCCTTCTGCACCAGGTAGTTGTCCGCCGCCAGCGTCCGGGCCAGCCGCAGCACGGTGGTCTTGTGGATGCCGGTGCGCCGGCTCAGTTCGGCCAGCGACAGGTGCGGGTCATTGACCCCGAAGGCTTCCAGCACGCGTAACGCGCGCGTCACCGCAATCACGGCGCTCGGCCCCTCATCGCCGGTTGAGGCGACCTGTGTATCACTTTTCCGGTTCATGACGCGAAATGCGGTGCACGGTATGAAACGGCATTGTATGACGTGAAACGGTCGACCACAATCCAATCACAACGAAGCCTCACAACGAAACCAGATTCGGAGACACCAATGAAGGCAATATCCCGTCGCGGCCTCCTGGCCATTGCAGGCATCCTGTTGGCATCCGCCACGGCTCATGCCGCGCCGCAGTATCCGAGCAAGCCCATCAGGGTCATCGTCCCGTTTCCCGCCGGCGGCGGCACCGACATCATCGCGCGGGAAGTGACCACTACCGTCGCCAGGTCGACCGGCTGGGTCTTTGTCGTGGAGAACAAGCCGGGGTCCGGCGGCAACCTCGGCGTGGACGCGGCAGCCAAGGCGCCTGCCGATGGCTACACCATTGCCCTGGGGCAGACCAGCAACCTTGCCATCAATCCCTCGCTGTACGAGCGGCTGCCGTACGACCCGCTGAAGGACCTTGCGCCGATCAGCCTGGTCGCGTCCGCGCCGCTGGTGCTGGTGACGCACGTCAACTCGCCGTACAAGACGATGAAGGACGCAATCCAGTCCGCCAGGGCAAAGCCCGGGTCGCTGAATTTTGCTTCGCCGGGCAATGGCACGGTGGCGCACCTCGGTGGCGAGCAACTGCAAGGCACCGCGAAAGTGAAGTTCACCCATGTGCCGTACAAGGGCGCGGCACAGGCGGTCAATGACCTGATGGGCGGGCAAGTCGACCTGTACATGGCGTCCGTGCCGACGCTGCTCGGGCATATCAAGAACAACAAGCTGCGGCCGCTCGCGGTGACCTCATCGAAGCGCCTGCAAGACCTGCCCCAGGTGCCGACCGTTGCCGAGTCGGGCTATCCCGGCTTCGAGACGGCGACCTGGTTCGGCTTCGTCGCGCCTGCCGCGACACCGAAGGAAATCGTGATGCGCCTGAATACCGAGTTCAACAAGGCGCTCAAATCCCCGGCACTCGCCAGCAAGCTGAACGAACAAGGGGCATCGGTGCTCGGCGGCACACCCGAAGCATTCACCGCGCTGATCAAGCAGGACATCGGACGCTGGGCGGCGGTCATCAAAGCCTCCGGCACAAAGCTGGATTGAGCGGCACCGTATCCAACCATTTCTCAAATTTCGCTGGAGTTCGTCATGGCTTTGCCCAACATCATCAAATCGTTCGATCGCGTACCCGCTGACATCATCGCGCGCGCCGCCAGGTTCCAGCCCGCAATCCTGTCGGATGTCGGCGGACGCCGCGGCGCCCTGCACGGCCGGATCAAGGCCCTGCGCCCGACCATGAAAGTCGCCGGTCCGGCATTCACTGTCGAAGTCCGTCCGGGCGACAACCTGATGATCCACGCAGCCCTGGCGCTTGCGCAGCCCGGCGACGTGCTGGTTGTGGACGGCAAGGGCGACCAGACCTCGGCGCTGATGGGAACCATCATGATGCATGCCGCCCGCCAGCGCGGCCTGGCGGGTGTGGTCCTCGATGGCGCCGTGCGGGACAGCCTCGAGCTGGACGACATGCAGTTCCCGGTCTTCTCGGTGGGCACGAATCCCAATGGTCCGACCAAGGAAGTCGGCGGCCGCATCGGACACCCGATTTCCGTCGGGGGCGTGACGGTGAACCCGGGCGACTATATCTGCGGCGATGCCGATGGCCTGGTCGTGGTGGAGCGCGAGAAGATCGAGGCCCTGCTCGACGCCGCGGCGAAGAAGGAAGAGGCGGAGGCCAGGCGCATCGAACAGATAAAGGAGGGCAATACCACCGCGCCGTGGCTGCTGGCATCGCTGGTGACCGCCGGCGTCCTGAAAGAGGGAGAAGCATTGTGATGAACCGGCCAGTCATTATCGTCACGGGTGCGGACCTGGCACCGGAAGCCCTGGCGCTGCTGGGCGACTATCAGGTCGTTTTCGCCGGCAGGACACCCCAGACCGCCGACCTCGTCGCGCTGGCAACGAAGCACAATCCTGTCGGCATCATCGTGCGCTATGGCGCCGTGACGGCCGAAGTCATGGACGCGGCCCCCGCCTTGCGGGTGATCTCGAAGCACGGCACCGGAACCGACACCATCGACAAGGCCGCTGCCGAGGCGCGCGGCATCAAGGTGACCGCCGCTGCCGGGGCCAATGCCGCGGCCGTTGCAGAACACGCGCTGGCGCTGATGCTTGCGTGCGCCAAGTCGGTGGTGCAACTGGACGCGCGCATGCATGCCGGCCACTGGGACAAAGCCACGCACAAGAGCCTGGAGCTGAATGGCCTGACCATCGGCCTGATTGGCCTGGGCGCGATCGGGCGGCGGTTCGCCAGAATGTGCGACGCCATCGGCATGCGCGTGATCGGCTTCGACCCGTTTGCCACGGACTTGCCGGACCATATCGAAGCCGTGCTGCTGGAAGAGATCTGGAGACGATCGGATGTCATCTCGCTGCAATGCCCGTTGACGGCCGAGAACAGGGAAATGGTCAATGCCGGCACACTGGCACAGTGCAAGCGTGGCGTGATCCTGATCAACACTGCGCGCGGCGGGTTGATCGACGAAGCGGCGCTGCTCGAAGCCGTCCGCTCGGGCCACGTCGCCGCTGCCGGCCTGGACAGCTTTGCGCGCGAGCCGATGCAGGTGCCGCATGCCTTCCAGGGAGAGCCGGGCTTCGTGCTCAGTCCGCATATCGGTGGCGTGACCAGCGCGGCCTACGTCAATATGGGTGTCGCAGCGGCGAACAATACCCTGGCGGTCCTGCGCAGGCTGGCCGAGCCGGCGCTTGGACCGCACTAGTCGCAGTACTCCCTGACAAGAACGTTCGCAAGATGGAGACAGCATGAAACAGATGAACATCGGAGCTGCGCTGCTCCGGGCGCTGGCACTTGCCGCGCTTGCCGCCATGTCGACGGCGGCGCAAGCCCAGGGGTGGCCAGCCAAGCCGGTCAAGATCGTCGTTCCTTACCCGCCTGGCGGCGCCGTGGACGCCGTCACCCGCAAGATGGCACAGCGGCTCACCGAGCAGACGGGCCAGAGCTTCTATGTCGAAAACAAGGCAGGCGCGACCGGAACGATCGGCTCGGCCCAGGTTGCGCGCGCCGCGCCGGATGGCTACACGCTGCTCGCCAACGATACGACCTACGCGCTGTTGCCTCACATCTTCAAGTCGCTTCCTTTCGATGCCGCAAAGGACCTGCAACCTGTCGCGGCATACGTGTTCGCCCCGATGGGCGTGGTGGTCAAGGCTGACGGCAAGTACAAGACGCTGGCCGACCTGATTGCCGCGGCGAAGTCCGACGACAAGGTTTCCTACGGGTCGGGCGGGCCGGGCTCGACTCCGCATTTCGCCAGCGAAGCCTTGGGCCTCGCCGCGGGAACGCACTTCATGCATGTGCCATTCAAAGGCGCCGGCGAAGCAACCATCGCGTTGCTGAGCGGTACCGTCGACTTCCAGATGGCTTCTATTCCGGGCGTGATCGGACAGGTCAAGGGTAACAAGCTGGCGGTGCTGGCCGTCAGCGGCACGAAACGCCTGCCCGCGCTGGCCAGCGTGCCCACCTTTGCCGAGGCCGGTGTCAAGGGCTACGGTGTCACCAATTTCACCGGCTTGTGGGCGCCCAAGGGCACGCCCGCCGACGTGCTGGAGCGAATCCAGAACGAGGTGTCCAAGGCGATGGCAACGGCGGACATGCAGGCCTATGCTGAGAGTATCGGTGCCGAGCCGGGCTATTGGGATGCCGGCACGTTCAGGACCGAAGTGGCCAGCAGGACCGCCTTCTGGGGGAAGGTTGCACGCGGGACGGGGTTTCAGAAGCAGTAATGGGCGCGCCGCTGCAACAGGACGATCAACAGGTGTCGAGACATGTTTCTACTGAATTCGCCGGTCATACGTGAAGCGTCGTCGTTCTCCAGCCTGCCTGCCCGCTATCGCCACCCGCGGCGAACCGAATGGTCCAGGGCGAACCAGGGAGGGCGCGAAAGCGATTCCTTCCTAGAAGGCCCCGTCTTCGACTATGCCGGCAACCTGTACGTCACCGATATTCCCAATGGCCGGATCTTCAGGATCGACCAGAAGGGCGATTGGGACCTGGTTGCCGAATGGGACGGCGAGCCCAACGGGATGAAATTCCTGAATGCCGGGTCCTTGCTTGTCACGGACTACCGCAACGGGCTGATGGAGGTTGACGTGCGAACGGGTACCGTCCGGCCGTACCTGCCGCGCCGGAATACCGAAAGCTTCAAGGGCGTCAACGACTTGACGCTGGACTCTCAGGGAAACATCTATTTCACGGACCAGGGGCAAACGGGGCTGCATGACCCTAGCGGCCGCGTGTATCGGCTGACTGGCGAAGGGCGCCTCGAACTGCTGCTTTCCAACGTGCCGAGTCCGAACGGCATCGTGCTGTCACCGGACGAGCGCTTCCTGTTCGTTGCCGTCACACGGGGCAACTGCGTCTGGCGCATGCCCTTGCAGGAGGACGGCAGCGTATCCAAGGCCGGGCAGTTCTTTACGTCATATGGTCCCAGCGGGCCGGACGGCCTCGCCATGGATGTCGATGGCCGCCTCCTTGTTGCCAATCCCGGCCTTGCCTATGTCTGGGTGCTCAATCATCGTGCCGAGCCGGTCGAGGTGATCCGTGGCACTGCTGGCCATTCGCTGACCAACGTCGCCTTCGGCGGACCCGATGCAAGCACGCTTTACGTGACCGATTCAACTGCCGGCGAGATTCTGCAGATTGGCATGTCGGTTCCCGGCGTGAGGCACCGGCACCTGGCCGGGTGAGCACCTGAGCGAGCGGACCGCGGCGTCACGGTCGACCGGCCTGGCACGCGCCGGGTTGATGAGGTAGCCGCCGCGCTACTTAAGCAATCTCTTATAGACCGGCAAAGAATCGCTGAATTTACCTTAAGTGAGCGGACGGATATCTTTGGGCGAAAGGCGTTGGTCCTGCCGCACGATTCTCCGGGTCGCTGTGCGCATGCCCACTGCCTTGCGATCAGCATTGCGGCCAAGGCGACGAGTCAGCTCAAGATGTCTCTTGCATCAGCCGCGGAACAATAAGCACAGAGGCTTCGGCGGACACGTCAGCAAGCCCGGCAAGGCGAGGAGACATGACAAGCACCACCAGTATCGGACGCCGGCGGTTCCTCAAGATTCTCGGCGCAGGCCCCGTTGCCGTCACGGCCTCGGCCCTGGGCATGTGTACGGCCTGGGCGCAGGCCCCCGCCGGCGTGCGCCCCTACAAGCTGCTGCGTGCGAAGGAGACACGCAACAATTGCACCTATTGCTCGGTCGGGTGCGGCCTGCTGATGTATTCGCTCGGTGACGGCGCAAAGAATGCGAAACCCCGCATCTTCCACATCGAGGGGGATCCCGATCATCCGGTCAGCCGTGGCTCGCTCTGCCCCAAGGGCGCGGGGCTGCTGGACATTGTCCATTCAAAGAACCGGCTGCTGTATCCGGAATACCGCGCGCCGGGGTCGAAGGAGTGGGTGCGCATCAGCTGGGACGAAGCGACCAGGCGCATCGCCCGGCTGCTGAAGGACGACCGCGACAAGAACTTCATCGCGCGCAACGAGAAGGGCCAGCTGGTGAACCGCTGGCTGAGCTCGGGCATGCTCGCCTCGTCGGCGGCCTCCAACGAAACGGGGGTGCTCGACTTCAAGTTCGCCCGCTCACTCGGCATGCTGGCGCTGGACTGCCAGGCGCGCCTGTGCCACGGGCCAACGGTTTCGGCGCTGGGGCCGTCCTTCGGCCGCGGCGCGATGACGAACCACTGGGTGGACATCAAGAATGCCAATGTCGTCATGGTCATGGGCGGCAACCCGGCCGAGGCCCACCCGGTCGGCTTCAAATGGGTGATCGAGGCCAAGATCAAAAACAAGGCCAAGGTCATCGTCATCGATCCGCGCTTCAACCGCACGGCCTCGGTTGCCGATATCTTCTCGCCGATCCGGGCGGGGTCGGACACGGCCTTCCTGATGGGCATGGTCAACTGGCTTCTGCAGAACGACAAGATCCAGCATGACTACGTGCGCGCCTACACCAACGCGCCGCTGATCGTGCGCGAGGATTTCGGCTTCGACGAAGGGCTGTTCTCGGGCTTCAATCCCGAAAAGCTCGTCTACGACAAAGCCTCCTGGACCTATGAGCTCGACGCACGGGGAAACGCGAAACGCGATCCCTCGATGCGCCATCCGCGCTGTGTGCTGAACCTGCTGAAGCGGCACGTCTCACGCTACACGCCGGAGAAGGTCGAGGAGATTACCGGCGTCAGGAAGGCCGATTTCCTGCAGATCGCCGAGATCGTCGGCTCGTGCTCGGCGAAGGACAAGACGCTCACCTGGCTTTACGCGCTCGGCTGGACGCACCACACCGGCGGCGCGCAGATCATCCGCGGCGCGGCGATGATCCAGCTGCTGCTGGGCAATGTCGGCATGTCCGGCGGCGGCGTGAATGCGCTGCGCGGCCATTCCAACATCCAGGGCTATACCGACCTGGGCCTGCTGTCGCTGCGGCTGCCGGGCTACATGGACCTGCCCGCCGACAGGCAGCAGACGCTCAGGCAGTTCCTGGCCGATGCCACGCCGAAAGCGATGTTGCCCGACCAGGTGAACTACTGGAAAAACCTGCCGAAGTTTTTCGTCTCGCTGCAGAAAAACCTGTTCGGCAAACATGCCACGGCGGCAAACGACTGGGCCTTTGACCTGCTGCCGAAATGGGACCGCAGCTACGACATGCTGGCCTATTTCGACCTGATGTACGAGGGCAAGGTCAACGGCTACGTGGTCCAGGGGTTCAATCCGCTGGCGGCAATGCCTGACAAGAACAAGTCCTCGGCCGCGCTGTCGAAGCTGAAGTTCCTGGTGGTCATCGACCCGCTGGTGACCGAGACCTCCAACTTCTGGCGCAACGAAGGCAAGTTCAACGACGTCAGGACCGAGGAGATCATGACCGAGGTCTTCAGGCTGCCGTCGAGCTGCTTTGCCGAGGAAGACGGGACCGTCGTGAATTCGGGCCGCTGGCTGCAATGGCACTACGCGGGCCAGCAGCCGCCGGGCGAGGCGCGGCATGATCCGGCCATCCTTGGCGGCATCATGATGGAGCTGCGGCGGCTTTACGAAAAAGAGGGCGGCGCCTGCCCCGAACAGGTGTTGCACATGACCTGGGACGAGGAGACCTATCACGATCCCTGCAGCCCCCATCCCGAGGAAATGGCCAAGGAAGCCAACGGCTACGCGCTGGCGGATGTATTCGACGAGACCGGGAAAAAGATCCTGCGCAAGGGCCAGTTGCTGGATTCGTTCGCGCAACTGCGCGACGACGGCACCACCTCGAGCTACTGCTGGATCTTCACCGGCTCCTGGACCGAGGCCGGCAACCAGATGGCCAGGCGCGACAACACCGACACCGGTCTCGGCAACACGCCGGGCTGGGCCTGGTCCTGGCCCGCGAACCGCCGCATTCTCTACAACCGCGCCTCGATGGACGAGATGGGGAACCCCTGGGACCCCAAGCGCCAGATCCTGCATTGGAACGGCGAGACATGGGTGGGTGCCGACGTGCCCGACTTTCCGCTCACCGCGGCACCCGGCTCACCGATCGGACCTTTCATCATGCTGCCCGAAGGCGTGGGGCGCCTGTTCTCGGCCGGAGGCATGATCGACGGCCCTTTCCCCGAGCATTACGAGCCGGTCGAGAGCCCGATCGGGAAGAACCCGCTGCACGCAAAGGTCACCCACAATCCGACCGCACGCATCTTCCAGAACGATGCGCAGCGCATGGGCAACCGCACCGAGTTTCCCTATGTCGCCACGACCTATTCGATCACGGAATTGTTCCGCCACTGGACCAAGCACTCGCATCTGAACGCCATGCTCCAGCCCGAGCAGTTCGTCGAGATCGGCGAGAAGCTGGCCGCGGACAAGGGCATCGCCCATGGCGACACGGTGAAGATTACGACCAAACGCGGCTACATCACTGCCAAGGCGGTGGTGACCAAGCGCATGCGCACGCTCCAGGTGGCCGGGCAGGCGGTCGAGCAGATCGGCATCCCGTGCCATTGGGGCTTCGAGGGAGCGACGCGCAAGGGCTATCTCGCCAACACGCTTGCGCCTGGCGTTGGCGATGCCAATTCACAGACTCCGGAATTCAAGGCATTCCTCGTAAACATTGAAAAGATGGCGGGAGCACAGGCATGAACTCGCAGAACATCATCCGTCGCTCGGCCTCGTCGGAGCTGACACCGGCCCCTCGGATCCGTGACCATCAGATGCAAGTGGCCAAGCTGATCGACGTATCGACCTGCATCGGCTGCAAGGCGTGCCAGGTCGCCTGCAGCGAATGGAACGACCTGCGCGGCGAGGTGCAGGAGAATGTCGGCGTCTACGACAACCCGCGCGATCTGTCGCCCGACACCTGGACCCTGATGCGCTTTACCGAGCATGAGGACCAGGCGGGGAAGCTGGAATGGCTGATCCGCAAGGACGGCTGCATGCATTGCGAGGACCCCGGCTGCCTGAAGGCCTGCCCGGTGCCCGGCGCCATCGTGCAGTATGCGAACGGCATCGTCGACTTCCAGTCCGACCTGTGCATCGGCTGCGGCTATTGCGTGGCCGGCTGCCCCTTCGACGTGCCGCGCATTTCCAAGAAGGACAACAAGGCCTACAAGTGCACGCTGTGCTCGGACCGCGTCTCGGTCGGGCAGGAGCCTGCGTGCGTCAAGACCTGCCCGACCGGCGCCATCAGCTTCGGCTCGAAGGCAGAGATGCAGTCCCTCGCGGCCGAGCGCGTGGCCGAATTGAACGAGCGCGGCTTTGCCAAGGCGGGACTGTATGACCCGGCGGGGGTCGGCGGCACCCACGTGATGTACGTGCTGCAGCATGCCGATGACCCCAAGCGCTACGCGGGCTTGCCGAAGGACCCGAAGATCAGCACGGTCGTTTCGGGCTGGAAGGATGGCCTGCAACCTGGCGCGGCCGTCGTTGGCGCGGCGGCGGTCGTGGGCATGGCGGCGCATTTCATGGCGGTCGGCCCCAACACCACCGAATCGGATGGGCACCATGGCCCGGATGATGGCGCAGCATAGGCGGAGAGCGGAGATGGCGACCAACAACGATAGGATCTTGCGCACGAAGTTCGCCGAACGGCTGTGCCACTGGGCGATTGTGTTCTGCTTCTTCCTCGCTGCGGTTTCGGGTATCTCGTGGTTCTTCCCGATGGTGAGCTGGATGAGCGGATTCCTTGGCACGCCGCAGATGGCGCGGCTGCTCCACCCGTTCCTCGGCATCGCGGTTTTCGTTGGCCTTTGCTACATGTTCGTGCGCTTTGTGGGCTACAACATGCCCGCGCGCACCGACGCGATCTGGTTCCGCCGCGTCCGGGACGTGCTCCTGAACCGGCATGGTGGCGAACCGCTGCGGATAGGCAAGTACAACGCCGGCCAGAAGGTCTTGTTCTGGCTCATCATGGCTTCGATACTGGCCCTTCTGATCACCGGGCTGATCATGTGGCGCGCCTATTTCGCCGAGTATTTCCCGATTCCCGTGCTCCGCCTGGCGATCCTGGCCCATTCCGTCGCAGGGATCGGCCTGATCCTGCTGATTGTGGGGCACATCTATCTGGCCCTCTGGGTCCGCGGTTCGATCACTGGTATGGTGACGGGCTATGTTTCACGGGCCTGGGCCAGGCAGCACCATGACCGCTGGTATGGCGAGGTGAAGGCGAAAGAGGCGAAAGAGGCGAAAGAGGTGGAAGCGAAGGGCCGTCGGTCATGAGCCCGCATCCGATGCCGCCAGGCGGGCTGCCATCGGGCGAGGCATCCCGGAATTTCGCGCCGCAGATCCAGCCAGACCTTGCCGGTCTTTACGGCCGCCGCGCCGCGCGCCTGCGCACGCTGGCCGAAGGCCACGATCACGCCGATTACCTGCGCTTGGCCGCCCGCGTGGCCGAGGTGCAGGCATCGCTTGTGCCCGAAGCCGGCGGATCCGGACCGGCAGGCGCCAGGGCCATTCTGCAGCAGGGGCATCTAGGTTTTCTGCTTGACCGGTTGATTGAGCGGCTTGCGCCCGATGTCCCCGCCCCGGTCGCCACGCATCTAGCGGTGCTGCGCGGCCTTCCGGACGAGGAGCGCCTCGGCGCGGCCCAGGCGCTGACCCTGGGTCGCTTCGACGCCGTCCCGGCGGCGATCGCGCCCTTCCTTTGGGCCGCGCTCTCGCTGCAACGCGCCAGCGCCGTGCGCGCCGCGCCCGTGCCCGGCTGTGGCCCTGCCGAGCACGCGTCTTGCCCGGCCTGCGGCAGTGCGCCTGTAGCAAGCCTGATCCTGACCGGCGATCGCCAGGGCTTGCGCTATCTGCATTGCGCGCTCTGCGAGAGCGCCTGGCACATGGTGCGGGCGAAATGCACCAACTGTGGTGCCGCTGCGGACCTTGACTACCTCAGCTTCGACACCGCCGAAGCCACGGTGCGCGCCGAATGCTGCGGCGTGTGTCACGGATACCTGAAAGTCATCTCACTGGAACGCGACCGGCAAGCCGAGGCCGTCGCCGATGATCTTGCCACGCTGGCCCTGGACCATGCCGTAACGGCGGAGGGCTATCAGCGCACCGGGTTCAATCCCTTCGCACTGCCGGCATGAGGACGGGATGCTGCCCGCTTTTTTAGCGGGCTTGTGCGGCGTCGGTGTCCGCGGTGGCGTCGCCCTCGGCGCCGTCAAGGTGCACATCGGCCATGCCGCCATTGATCCCGGGCTATGGGGGGACGCAACGGCTGCCACGGCTGGTGGGTACGACGCGGGCGCTGGATCTGATTACCTGAAGCGGGCGCACTCCGCCAGTACGGCTGCAGCCGTTGCCATGCCGGCGTCCTCGAAGCCATCGATGGCGATCTTCGAGAACGCCTGCAGGAAGTAGGCCGACTTCGCCGCAACCACGACATCGCAGGCCAGCGCGAGCGACGCGCCGCCACCCGCAGCCAGGCCGTTGACAGCCGCAACGCTCGGGACTGGCAGGCTTTGCAGCTTCATGACAAGAGGCTTGAAGTACCGCTCGACGTGAGCGCCGATATCGACGATCACGGCCGCGTGCGCGGACGCGTTGCCGCGCACCCTGAATCAAGCTGCAGACCTGCCAAAGGACCTGGATCGCCTTGACATCTTGATCGGCAATCCAGGCGCAAGTCGAACCTCAGACGCGTTCGAAGATCGCGGCAATGCCCTGCCCGCCGCCGATGCACATCGTCACCAGCGCGTAGCGGCCTTGCACGCGTTGCAGCTCGTACAGCGCCTTGACCGTGATCAGCGCGCCGGTGGCGCCGATCGGGTGGCCCAGCGAGATGCCCGAGCCATTCGGGTTGACCTTGGCCGGGTCCAGGCCCAGCGCCTTGGTCACGGCGCAAGCCTGCGCGGCGAAGGCCTCGTTGGCTTCGATCACGTCCAGGTCCGACACCTGCAGGCCGGCGCGTTCCAGCGCGATCTTCGTCGCCGGCACCGGGCCGATGCCCATGGTCTTCGGATCGACGCCGGCATGGCCGTACGAGACCAGGCGCGCCAGCGGCTTCAGGCCGCGGCGCTCGGCCTCGGCGCGCTCCATCATCACCTGAGGATCTTGACCTTCAGGTCGTAGTTCTCGGTGGCGGCCTCGATCACGATGTCGGTGGCCTTGAGGTCGTCATACGACGTGCTGCCCTGGATGCGCGCCAGCGCATCGGCCTTCTGCGCCTCGGTCAGCTTTTCCTTCTTGATCAGCCGGTCCAGGCTGCCCGCCACGGTGGCCACGCCCTTCTGCACCGCGGCGTCGCTGATGTCGACCATCACCACGTTCAGGCCGGCCACTGCGCAGGCCTGGGCGATGCCATTGCCCATGGTGCCGGCACCGACGATGCCTACTGTCTTGATTGCCATGTCTTAACGCCTTAGGGTTTGAGAGTTTTGAAGTGTCTGGTGGAGTTGAGGCCATGGAGCTGCGGGCACAGCCCAGCCTGTCAACATAGCGTGCGATCGCAGTCACCGGATCGGGCGCTGCCTGGATGGCACGCACAGATTGCATGCAGGACGCCGTCGCGGACGTCGAAGCCGATGGAGGGCGGCACGGAATAAGCTGACGTAGGCCGCCGGCGGTCGCTATGTCTGGTGATCGTAGCGCCGCGGGGAGCGTTCGACACTACCCGAACCTGCCCATTCATTGACAATTTCTGCCGCTTTTCCCGCAATGCGAAGCCGATTGCAACTGAGGCAGCCGGACGTCTGCCTTCAGTTTTGTCAGCCGATCAGGGGCAGGCACTTGCCAGGGCGCGTCGGTAGCCCGCCCGACCAGGAGCCACGCTACGCCGGATGCTCGGTCAGCCAGTGCCTGGCGATGTCTTCCCGGCGGCAGATCCACACGGCGTCATGGCCGCGTACGTCGTCAAGGAAGCGTGCCAGCGCCATGGCGCGCGCCGGATGGCCGCTGATGCGGGGATGCAGACCGACGCTCATCATCTTCGGCGCGCGCGCCCCCTCGTGCCACAACTGGTCAAATGCATCCCGCAGCGAGCGGTAGAAATCTTGCCCCGAGGCAAAGCCGTCAGGCAGCAGATAGCGCGCGTCGTTGTTGACCAGCGTATACGGGATTGCCAGCAGCGGTGGGGCGCTGCAGAGCCAGTACGGCAGGTCATCGTTGTAGGCATCCGAGCTGTAAAGGAACCCGCCTTCCTCATTGACCAGGCGCCGCGTGTTGGCGCTGACCCGCCCGGTGTACCAGCCTACCGGCCGCCTGCCGCAGGTGCGTTCGATTGCCGCGATGGTCAGGCGGATATGGCGCCGCTCCTCATCTTCCGGGACGTCCCGATAATCGATCCAGCGATAGCCATGCCCTGCAACCTCGTGTCCTGCCGCACTCAGTGCCTGTCCGATCCGCGGATTGAGCTCCAGCGCGCGACCGGCCGCGAACGCGGTCAGCGGCAGGCCGCGCTCGGCGAACAGATCCAGCAACCGCCAGACGCCGGCACGCGCTCCATACTCGTACATGCTTTCGACGCTCCAGTCGCGCCCGGCCTCACGCGGCGGCCGTCCGGGCAGTTCGTGCAGGTACGCTTCGGAGCGCATATCGCCGTTGAGGATGCACGATTCCGCGCCTTCCTCGATGTTCAGCACGAACTGCACCGCCACGCGCGAGCCGCCGGGCCAGCGTGGATGGGGCGGGGAGCCGCCGTAGCCGGCGAGGTCGCGTGCCTGCATCATCCCAGCTCGAAGGTAGTAATGCCGAAGATGCGCTTGTGCACCAGGCCCGGCGCAGGCCCCAGATACATGCGCGCGCAGCCGAAGACTTCCGCCATGCCGTGCCGATGGGCCAGCGCCATGGCCGCGGGGTGGTTTTCCGGGACATCGAGGAACAACGGGCCACCCGACGCAAAGGCGGCCAGGCGTTCGTAAAGCGCTTCGGCCGCTTCGGCGTCGTCGGCAAACAGCGGCCCGATCTTGCAGCCTTCCCCGCACCGGCGCACCACGCCGAATCCGCCCAGCCGTCCCTGTCGCAGACAACCGAGCGCAAGCCCATCCTCCTGCCGGATCCATCCGCGCAGGAAGGTCTCGCGCGCGGCGGGAAAGCACGTGCGGTCGTATGCCAGCACGTCGTCGAAGGGCACCGCTTCCAGCGGGACGATCACGTCATCCGGGCGCGACGCGTCCGGCGAGAGGGGCGATTGGGGCGGGCTATCCGGTACCTCGGCACGAAAGCGCAGATTGCGATGGGAGAAAACGAAGCCACCCCTGGCGTAGTAATCCTGCATCGCGAAAACGCCATCCAGCCCGATGGTGGCTCCGGGCCGCAGGCGGGCAATCAGCCGGTCTCGGCGCGCATGCCACAGCGCGTTGCCCAGTCCCCGGCCGCGAAAGGCCGGACGGACGATAAAGAAACCCATAAAGCCGAACGCGCCGCCGTAGGACGTGATCGCGCCGCCGCCGATCAGCTCCCCATCCAGCTCGGCTGCGATGAAAGCATCCGGGTCCGTGGCCCAGAACAGCGCCGCGTCGTGAAGGCCGGGGTTCCACCCCTCGGTAGCCGCCCAGCCGATCAGTTGATCAAGCTCGGCGCGCGTCATGTTCCGAATCACCAGGTCGCCTGACATCGCAATCTGCTCCGTTGGCCGAGTCGCGGACTGCCGTTGCCGCGGCAGTCGCACCTCGTCACTTCAGGTCTATGTGTCTGGATGATAAGGCGCGTTCTCCGCTGTGGGAGCAACGGGTGGCAGTCCCTCGGTCGATGGGTGACCGGTAAAGCATGCGCCAGTCTTTTTGGTGACTTGGCTAGCCCAGTGTGTCCAAAAGGCCGCCTGCGGGCGGCCGCCTCCGTTATGCCGTTGCTTTCCCGCATACGCACTATTACCTAATGCTGCGTTGCGACAATTCCTTTGCTACAATTCGGGAAAACCCCATGAGGGTAATCCCGCAGCAACAAGCAAGGAAGGAAGCCATGAACACCCAATCCGATATCAAGCTGACCGATCAACTGGAACGCGACCTCATCGAGCGCGAGCTCGGCAAGCAAAGCCTGGGCTTCGTGCATGACGCCAAGCGCGCCATCGCCGCGGTGCAGGAAGTCATCGCGCGCCTGCAGTCGCAAGCCCGCAAGGCCAAGGTCGTCTACGCCAACGGCTAAGCAGTTTCCAGCGGTATCGCAGTACCCGCGGCCCTGGTGGCTGCGTTGTAGAACCGGCCAGACGCGCGCCCGCCACGGGCAAGACGCGGCCGGTTTTGTTTTGCCTGCTCGCTTTACGCAAGGCAGGTCGACGTGCCTTGTGAGCAACTCTGACAAGGCTTGCCAGACCTTTTCGTTTTGTCGTGGCGCGGCCAAAGGCTATCTTGGATGCCTTTGCAGAACCGTCCGCGACCATGCCCCCGCTTGTCCTTATGTGCCTGCTGATCACTTACGTGGTCTGGGGTACGACCTATCTGGCGATCCGCTTTACGCTGGAGAGCTTTCCGCCGCTGTTCATGACGGGTACGCGCTTTCTATGCGCGGGCCTGCTGCTGGCCGCCTGGCTGGCGTGGCGCGGCACGCCGATGCCGTCGTGGCGGCAGCTGCGCAACTGCGCGGTGCCGGCGCTGTTCCTGCTGGTAGGCGGCATGGGATTGACCGCGATGGCCGAGCAGACCATCTCGTCGGGCGCGACCACGGTAATGATCGGCTCGATGCCGATCTTTGCGCTGATCTGGGCGGCCTGCTTCGGCCAGCGCCCCAAGTGGTACGAGTATGTGGCGATTGCGATCGGCAGCGCGGGCATCGTGGTGCTGACCGCGGGGGCGGAATTCCGCGTCAGCGCGGGTGGCGTGGTGGCGCTGATGCTGGCGGTGGCGAGCTGGTCGTTCGGCTCGCAGCTGGTGCGCCGGCTCGAACTGCCGCAGGGCGCGGCGGCCTTTGCCGCGGAGATGCTGATCGGCGGGGTGGTGCTGATGGTGCTGTCGGCGCTGCGGCAGGAGCCATGGCCGGTGTCGCTGGGGTCGATCAGCGCGCAGGCCGGCTGGGCCTGGGTCTACCTGGTGGTGGCGGGCTCGCTGGTGGCGTTCTCTGCCTATATGTACCTGGTGGCGACGGTCGGCCAGACGCTGTCGACGAGCTATGTCTACGTCAATCCGCCGGTGGCGCTAGCGATGGGCGCCTGGCTGGGCGGCGAGGTGATCGCGCCGCAGACGCTGTACGCGGTGGTGCTGATCCTGCTTGCCCTGGCGGTGCTGAGCGTCGGCACACTGCGCACGGCGCGGGCGCAGGCGGCTGCCTGAAGCGCCCTGGCCCGCAAGCTCAGCTGCCGGACTGCTCCTGGATCCAAAGCGACAGCCTCACCTTGTAGGCCTGCTGGATATGGCGCCGGGCAATCTGCTCGGCCTGCGCCGGATCACGCTTTTCCAGCGCTTCGACCAGGGCGGTGTGCTCTTCATAGGAGCTGCGCGCGCGGCCGGGCACCGCCAGCGTGGTGCGCCCCAGCAGCGCCATCGATTCGTGCAGCGAGCGCAGGTTCTTCAGCAGGTAGCGGTTGTGGGCGCAGCGGTGCAGGGTTTCGTGGAACAGCCGGTTGTTCTGCGCGAGCCGGTCCGGATCGTCGGCGAACGCGAGGTCGCGCTCGACGATATCGCGCAGCAGCGAAATCTCCACATCGGTGGCATGGCGTGCGGCCAGCGCCGCGGCGGTGCCTTCCAGCACCTCGCGCATCACGTACAGCTCGCTGACCATGCTGGCGTCGAGCTGCGTCACCATCATGCCCCGGTTGGGCTCGTTGACCACCAGGCCTTCCGATTCCAGCCGCGACAGCGCTTCGCGCACCGGGGTGCGCGACAAGCCCAGCGATTCCGCCAGTTCCACTTCGCGCAGCCGGGTGCCGGGAGATAGCTGCCCCGCCTGGATGGCGGCGCGCAGTTGCTGGTAGGCACGCTCCGAGCGCGGGAGCGATGCAGCCTGGCCGCCTTCGGCGGCACCGGCAAACTCTTGAGAAATCATGTGAGGCTGGCTGGTGCGGTTTGACTGTCGTAGCCAGCCATCATACCCGCTCAAGCGCGCCTGACATCACGGCGCCGCAATATCCTGCAAAGCGGCGCCGGCTGGCGGCTGCGCCGGGGGCGGGCTTTTGACTGGGGCTTACGACGGAGGCTTACGCCTGGGGCGGGTGGTACTGGTACAGCCATGTCTCGGACAGCGGCTTGCCGTCCAGGCGCAGGAACAGGCGGATGTCGACCGGCCCCTTGCCATCGGTGGTCAGGTCGAACTGGGCGCGCCAGTGGCCGGGCACGTTGTTGGGCACGGCTTCGGTGAAGACATAGGAGAAGGTGCCGCGCGAAGCGGTCAGCACGGCTTCGGGCTTGACGCCGAACGGCAGCTTTTCCAGCGGCGCGCCCTTGAACTCGACCATGAACTTGCGCACTCCCTTGGGCCTCGGCTGGCCGGGCTGGCCGCCGTTGCCCAGGCGCGTGGCCACGCAGCGCGCCAGCGGCGACGGGTTCGGTTCGTCGGCCTGCCAGTGCAGGCGGTAGCGCAGGCGGTAGGTGGCGCCGGCCTTGGCGGGCGCCTTGGGCACCCACATGGCGACGATGTTGTCGTGGATCTCGTCGTCGGTGCGCAGCTCGACCAGTTGCACGGCACCCGCACCCCAGCCGTCGCGCGGCTCGACCCACAGACTCGGGCGGCGTTCGTAGTTGACGCCGTCCTGGTAGTGGTCGAACAGGCGGTCGCGCTGCAGCAGGCCGAAACCCTTGGGGTTGTCGTCGGAGAATGCCGATGCCGTGGTCTGGGGCGGGTTGTTGAGCGGGCGCCAGATATGCTCGCCGGCGCCGTTCCAGATGGCCAGGCCGTCGGAGTCGTGGACTTCCGGGCGCCAGTCGGTGATGCCCTTGATGCTTTCCGAGAACCAGTACATCGAGGTCAGCGGTGCCAGTCCCAGCCGCGCGACGTCCTTGCGCAGGAACAGCGCGCATTCCACGTCCATGATCACGGCCTTGGCGCGCTGCATCACGAAGCGGTAGGCGCCGGAGATGCTGGGGCCGTCGAGCAGGGCGTAGACCGTGACGGTATCGCCGTTGCCTTCCGGGGTCTCGAACCAGAAATGGGTGAAGGCGGGGAATTCCTCGGGCTTCCCGGCCTCGGCCACGTCGATGGCGATGCCGCGCGCCGACAGCCCGTACTGGTACAGGTCGCCGATGGCGCGGAAGTAGGAGGCGCCCAGGAAGGCGACCCAGTCGTTCTTGCGCCAGTCGCGCGTCTTCTGGTCGCCGAGGCGGCTTTCCTGGAAACGGAAGCCCGCGAAGCCGCTGCCGGGCGGCAGCTTGTGCGCGGGGCTGTCGGCCGGCATGTCGAAGTAGGCATCGTCATAGACGATCTCGCGCGCGCGCCCGCCGCCGCCCTTGGCGCGCTCGATCACATGCATGCGCACCGGGGTGCGGAAGTAGGTGCCGAGGTGGAAGAAGGTGACGGGGAACTGGCCCGGGCCGTTGGCAAACAGCGCATCGTCGGTGCGGAACCGGATCTTGCCGTGGGCATCGTAGTCGATGCGCGACAGCACGTCCGCAGGCGGCGAGGGCGGGGGCGCATAGGGCTTGGCAGCCAGCGCGCGCGCCCGCTCGATCAGGGCGTCGAAGCCGAACGGCTGCGCCTCGCCGAGCTTGATCCGGCTGGCCGCCAGCACCGGTGGGGTAATGCCCAGCGCGGCCAGGGCGGCTGAGGCGGTGGCGGAGACCAGCAGGGTTCGGCGGTTCATCATGTGGCGAAAGCGTCCTTTTCTTGTCCGAGGGTTGAGCAGAACTCTAAAAGACGGCGTTTCCCGGGAAAAGTTCGGACACCGTCTGTTACAGCCTGCTGCGGCACAAGATTCACATTGTGCCGCCTGACGCTCAGTGGGCTTCGCCGCGCGCGCGCCGCGCGTGGCGCCGCTGCCGCGCCAGCATGTTCAGCCCTTCCACCGCGGCCGAGAACGCCATCGCCGTATAGATGTAGCCCTTCGGCACATGCGTGCCGAGCCCTTCGGCGATCAGCGTCATGCCGATCATCATCAGGAAGGCCAGCGCCAGCATCACAATGGTCGGGTTGCGGTTGATAAAGTTGGCCAGCGGCGTGGCGGCGAACAGCATCGCCATCACAGCGGCGATCACCGCTACGAACATGATCTGGACATGCTCGGTCATGCCAACCGCGGTGATGATGCTGTCGATCGAGAACACCAGGTCGAGCACCAGGATCTGGCCAATCGCGGCGGCAAAGCTGTGCGCCACCTTGCCGGTGCCATTGTGTTCGCCTTCCTCGCCGGCGGTGACGTGGTGATGGATCTCTCGGGTGGCCTTCCATACCAGGAAGGCGCCGCCGGCGATGAGGATCATGTCGCGCCACGACAGCCCCTGGCCAAGGATCGTGAAGACCGGTTCGGTCAGCTTGACGATGACGGCGATGGTGGCCAGCAAGCCAAGGCGCATCAGCAGCGCCAGGCTGATGCCGACCTTGCGCGCCTTCTCGCGCATCTCTGCGGGCAGCTTGTTGGTCAGGATCGAAATGAAGATCAGGTTATCGATCCCCAGCACGATTTCCATGGCCACCAGCGTGGCCAGAGCCGCCCAGGCGGCGGGGTCCTGAAGCAAAGCCAGCGACGATTCCATCAGTGGGCTCCGGTGTTGGTAAGCAACCGGCGCCCGGGCATCGTTCCAGGCGCACGAAGCTTCATGTTAGCGCAGCGCCGCTTGCCTAAATGTGTCCGCAAAGATAAAGGTTGTTTTGCGGCTTAGTGGAATATAGTATGTGATATATCAAAAAATCCAATCGAGCCATCAAGGAGACAGCAAATGAAAGTGTGTATCTACGGCGCGGGCGCCATCGGCGGCTATGTCGGGGCGCAGCTTGCGCGCGCGGGGGCCGATGTCAGCTTCGTCGCGCGCGGCCCGCACCTGGCGGCGATGCAGGAACACGGCGTGCGGCTGCTGATCGACGGCGAGGAGCGCGCGGCGCGAGTGCGCTGCACCAGCGATCCGCGCGAACTGGGGCCGCAGGACTACGTCTTCATTACGCTTAAGGCGCATTCGGTGCCGGGCGTGGTAGACCTGATCCAGCCGCTGCTGGGTCCGGAAACCGCGATCGTGACCGGCGTCAATGGCATTCCTTACTGGTATTTCTACAAGCACGGCGGCGAGCTGGCGGGATCGACGCTGGAAAGTGTCGACCCGGGCGGCCGGCAATGGCGCGGCTTCGGGCCGGAGCGCGCGATCGGCTGCGTGGTCTATCCGGCTGCCGAAATCATCGCGCCCGGCGTGATCAAGCATGTGTATGGCAAGAAATTCCCGCTGGGCGAGCCGGATGGCAGCCGTTCGGCCCGCGTGACCCGGCTCAGCGAAATGATGATGGCGGCCGACCTGGAGGCGCCGGTGCGCGACAACATCCGCGACGAGATCTGGCTGAAGCTGTGGGGCAACCTTTGCTTCAACCCGATCAGCGCGCTGACCCATGCCACGCTCGATGTCATTACCTCGGACCCGGCCACGCGCGCGCTGTCGCGCCAGATGATGGTGGAGGCGCAGGGCATTGCCGAGCGCTTCGGGGTCAAGTTCCGCGTCGACGTGGAGCGGCGCATCGACGGGGCGGGAGCGGTTGGGGCGCACAAGACCTCGATGCTGCAGGACCTGGAGGCGGGGCGCGCCATGGAAATCGATCCGCTGCTCACGGTGGTGCAGGAAATGGGCCGGCTGGTCGGGCAGCCGACGCCGATGTGCGACGCCGTGCTGGGTTTGATCAAGCAGCGCGACTCGATGGCCAAGCTCGCGGCGTAACCGCTGGCGTTGGCTGGTGACGGGAGCGGCTATGGGTCTGGCCCTCCCGCCCGAGCGGGCGGCGCCCATGTTGCGCCTGGCCCGCTTTTGGGCAAGAAATGGCAAGACGATTGTGATATACCATATACGACAGACCGCGCACGCTGACGGTGCCGATGCATGACCGCAACGTATTGCTTGATGCATTTTCGTAATGAGTCGGGCGTTTTGCTAAGCTGTGCGGAAATGCGGCGGGCAGCCATTCCGGCCGCCGCGCCACCGGTCTCACACGAGCATATTCCATGTCTGCGCAACCACAATCCATCGTCCAGCCCAACGGGCTGACCTTGTCAGTGCAACCGATCAACGCCGGCGCGAGCCTGCGCGACCAGGCCTATGCCATGTTGCGGCAGGCCATTGCCGACGCCGATATCTACCAGTCGCACGACGAGATCCGGCTCGACGAACGAGTGCTGAGCGAAGCCATGGGCGTCAGCCGCACGCCGATCCGCGAAGCCATGACACTGCTGGAGCAGGAAGGCTTCCTGCGCACCGTGCCGCGCCGGGGCATCTACATCATGCGCAAGACCAAGCGCGAGATCGTCGAGATGATCCAGATGTGGGCGGCGCTGGAGAGCATGGCGGCGCGCCTTGCCACGCAGAATGCCACCGACCAGGAAATCGCCCAGCTGCGACGCATGTTCGACAGCTTCCGCGATTCGACGCCGGCGGAACATATCGAGGAGTATTCCGACGCCAATATCGCGTTCCACCAGGCAATCGTGCAGCTGTCCAGGTCGCAGATCATCATGGACACGATCCGCAATATCTTTATCCATGTGCGCGCGATCCGGAAGATGACGATCTCGCAGAGCGACCGGGCGGCCAGGTCGATCGTGGATCACCTGCGCATCATCGAGGCGCTGGAGAAGCGCGATACCGAACTGGCCGAGCGGCTGGTGCGGCAGCATTCGCTGGACCTGGCGGACTACGTGGAGAAGCACTGCGACTTCCTCGACTGAGGCGAGCAGGGCAGGGCAAAACGGCGGACTTCGGTCCGCCGTTTTTGTTTTGTGCAGGCATCGATGCATTTCGCCAGATGGTATGTGATATATCAATGTGAGAATCCAGTGCCGATGTCTGCGGCATCGCCCGCACTAAGCGTCTCTTTTTCTGCTTATGCTGCGGCGCATCGTCGATATTTCTGCTGCGACTGCCAATCTCCTCTTGCTCTCTTCTGATATATCACATACCGTATGTCATCAAGAGCTACAAAATCAGCGGTTAAAAGGAGACTTTCGCAATGGAAACCAAGGCACTGCAAGGTGTTCGCATCCTGGACATGACCCACGTCCAGGCAGGCCCGTCGGCCACGCAGCTGATGGCGTGGCTGGGCGCGGACGTGATCAAGGTGGAGATGCCCGGCCGCGGCGACATTACCCGCAGCCAGCTGCGCGACGTGCCCAACGCCGACAGCCTGTACTTCACCATGCTCAACTCCAACAAGCGCAGCCTGACGCTGAACATGAAGACGCCCGAAGGCAAGGCGCTGCTCGAAGACCTGGTACAGCGCAGCGACGTGCTGATCGAAAACTTCGGGCCCGGCGTGCTGGCGCGCGCCGGCTTCGACTGGGAGCACCTGCAGGACCTGAATCCGCGGCTGGTCTATGCGTCGATCAAGGGCTTCGGCCCGGGGCCGTACGCCGACTGCAAGGCGTATGAAAACGTGGCGCAGTGCATGGGCGGCTCGGCCTCGACCACCGGCGATGCCGAAGGCGTGCCGACCGTGACCGGCGCGCAGATCGGCGACTCGGGCACCGGCATCCATTGCGTGGTCGGCATCCTGGCCGCGCTGCTGCAGCGCGAGCATACCGGCCGCGGGCAGCGCGTGGAGGTGGCGATGCAGGATGCGGTGTTGAACCTGTGCCGCGTCAAGCTGCGCGACCAGCAGCGCCTGGACAACGGCCCGCTGCGCGAGTACCCGAACCAGGAGTTCGGCGACCACGTGCCGCGCGCCGGCAATGCCTCGGGCGGCGGCCAGCCGGGCGCGGCGCTGCGCTGCGCACCGGGCGGCCCCAATGACTACGTCTACGTCATCATCCAGCCGCAGGGCTGGGAACCGCTGATGCGCCTGTGCGGCCGCGAGGACCTGATCACCAACCCGGACTACGCCACGCCCGAAGCGCGCCTCAAGCACCTGGCCGACTGCTTCGCCGTGATCGAGAAATGGACCAGCAAGGTCAGCAAGTTCGACGTGATGGCCGCGCTCAACGAGGTGGATGTGCCGTGCGGACCGATCCTGTCGATGAAGGACCTGATCGAGGACCAGTCGCTGTACCAGCGCGGCTACCTGGTCGAGCTGGAGCATCCTCAGCGCGGCAACTACGTGCAGCTGGGCTGCCCGATCACGATGTCGGCATCGCCGGTGGAGGTGGAGCGCTCGCCGCTGCTGGGCGAGCATACCGACGAGATCCTCGAATGGCTGGGCCGCACGCCCGCGCAGATCGCGGCGATGAAGCTGGCCGGGGCGGTATGAGGCGGTAGCCCGGGAGCGGGTGTGTGAGCGTACCGATGTCATTCCCGCGCATACCCCCCGGGGCACGTGGGCGGGAATCCAGCGACGTCTCTTGAAGTCACTGGGTTCCCGCCTGCGCGGGAACGACGGGCGGACGCGCCAGCCCTGATCTCATTCCCATTCCCTTTACAAGATCCTGCAACCGATATCGGCGCAGGCAGGCCCGCCTTTGCCTGCGCAAGGAGCATTGCCGTGCAAACCTGGATACGCTTTCGCCGCGCCGACGGCAGCATCGGCCATGGCCGTCTCGATGGCCCTGACCAGAATCGCGTGGTCGAATACGATAGCGACGGTTTCAACCATCCCGCGCCCACCGGCGCCGTGCACGAGCGCGCCGCGCTGACGCTGGTCGCGCCATGCCAGCCCGGCAAGGTGGTGGCGCTGTGGAACAACTTCCACGCGCTCGCCCGCAAGCTGGAAAAGCCGGTGCCGACGCACCCGCTGTTCCTGATCAAGCCGGCATCGTCGCTGGCCGGCCCTAACGACGCCGTGCAGCGCCCCAAGAGCTACGACGGCAAGATCGTCTACGAGGGCGAGCTTGGCATCGTCATCGGCAAGAAGGCGCGCAATGTGCCGGTGTCGGAGGCCGGCGACCATATCTTCGGCTACACCATCGTCAACGACGTGACCGCGGCCGAGCTGATCGCCGCCGATCCCAATTTCCCGCAATGGACGCGCGCCAAGGGTTTCGACACCTTCGGCTGCGTCGGCCCGGCCATCGTCACCGGCTTTGACTGGCGCGCCGCCAGCGTAGTCACGCGGCTCGACGGCGTAGAGCGGCAGAACTATCCGCTGTCGGACATGATCTTCTCGCCGGAAGAGCAGGTCAGCCGCATTTCGCAAGACCTGACGCTGATGCCCGGTGACGTGATTGCCGTCGGCACCTCGCTGGGCGTGGGTTCGATGAAAGACGGCGCCGTGGTGGAGGTGTCGATCGCGGGCATCGGCTCGCTGGTCAACCACGTGCGCGGCTGAGCGCGACCCAACCCAAAACTCGATACGGTGAATGCCATGCCAATGACGATCGGTGTGCCCCGCGAGGTCCACCCGGGCGAGCGGCGCGTTGCCGCCACCCCGGACTCGGTCAAGGAACTGCTCAAGCTCGGCTACCAGGTCGCGGTAGAGACCGGCGCGGGCCAGGAGGCTTCGTTCTCGGACGACGACTACCGCGCCGCCGGCGCCGCCATCGTCGATGCGGCAAGCCTGTGGGCGTCGGTCGACGTGGTGGTCAAGGTGCGCCCGCCGCAGGTCCACCCCAGCCTGGGCGTGGAAGAGGCGGCGCTGCTGAAGAAGCATGCCACGCTGATCGGCTTTGTCTGGCCGGCGCAGCAGATGCCGATGCTGGAGCGGCTGGCGCAGCGCGGCGCCACGGTGCTGGCGATGGATTGCGTGCCGCGCATCTCTCGCGCGCAGAAGCTGGATGCGCTCAGCTCCATGGCCAATATGGCGGGCTACCGCGCGGTGATCGAGGCCGCGCATGCCTTCGGCCGGCCCTTTGCCGGGCAGATCACCGCCGCGGGCAAGATCCCGCCGGCGCGCGTGCTGGTGATCGGCGCGGGCGTGGCGGGGCTGGCGGCGATCGGCGCGGCGCGCAGCCTGGGCGCGGTGGTGCGCGCCTTCGACACGCGCCCGGTGGTGCGCCAGCAGATCGAGAGCCTGGGCGCCGAATTCCTGACCGTCGAGATCGAAGAAGACGGCAGCGGCAGCGGCGGCTACGCCAAGGAGATGAGCCCCGCCTTCATCGAGGCGGAGATGCGCCTCTTTGCCGAGCAGGCGCGCGAAGTCGACATCATCGTCACCACCGCGCTGATCCCCGGCAAGCCGGCGCCGAAGCTGCTGGAAGCCGGGACGGTCGGGCTCATGCGTGCCGGCAGCGTGGTGGTTGACCTGGCCGCCGAGCAGGGCGGCAACTGCGTACTCACCGTGGCGGGCGAAAGCGTGCGCCGCGGTGGCGTGACCATCATCGGCTATACCGACCTGCCGAGCCGGCTGGCGGCGCAGTCGAGCCAGCTCTACGCCACCAATATCCGCCACCTGCTGACCGAGCTGACGCCGGGCAAGGACGGCCAGCTCGTGGTCAACATGGACGACGAGATGATCCGCGGCGCCACGGTGCAGCACCAGGGCGCGGTGACCTGGCCGCCGCCGCCGCTGACGGTGGCGATACCGCAGCAGCAGGCGCCGGCCGCGTCGCCGCCGGTGGAGGCGGAAGCCCCCCTGCCGCGCAACCGCACCGGAGTGACGCTGGTCGCGCTGGGGCTGGCGGCGATTGCCCTGCTCGCCCTCGGGGCAGTGGCGCCGCCCGCGTTCATGGCGCACTTCACCGTGTTCGTGCTGGCGATCTTCGTCGGCTACCAGGTGGTGTGGAACGTCACCGCCGCGCTGCACACGCCGCTGATGAGCGTGACCAATGCCATCAGCGGGATCATCGTGGTGGGGGCGCTGGTGCAGCTGGGCAAGCCGTCGCTGCTGACGGCGGTGATCGCGGGCTGCGCGGTGCTGGTTGCGACCATCAACATCGCCGGCGGCTTCCTGGTCACGCAGCGCATGCTGAAGATGTTCCAGCGCGACTGAATACAAAGGCAAAGGAGACCGAGCCATGCCTTCCGGCATCAGCAATATCGCTTACCTTGGCGCCAGCGCGCTGTTCATCCTCAGCCTGA
Source organism: Cupriavidus sp. a3 (assembly GCF_051015765.1). Classification (NCBI taxonomy): domain Bacteria; kingdom Pseudomonadati; phylum Pseudomonadota; class Betaproteobacteria; order Burkholderiales; family Burkholderiaceae; genus Cupriavidus; species Cupriavidus sp. a3. The sequence goes on from NZ_CP170644.1 coordinate 764,058, forward strand.
GCGGGCTGAGCCATCCTGCCACCGCCAAACGCGGCAACCTGCTCGGCATCGCCGGCATGGTGATCGCGGTGGTGACCACCGTGCTGGCCGGCACGCCCGACGGCGTTCCCATCATCATCGGCGCGATGCTGGCGGGCGGCATCGCCGGCGCGGTGCTGGCCAAACGCGTGGAGATGACGCAGATGCCGCAGCTGGTGGCGGTGCTGCACAGCTTCGTCGGGCTGGCCGCGGTGCTGGTCGGCTACGCCAACTACCTGGAGCCGACCACGCTGGCCGGCGCGGAGAAGGCGATCCATGAGGTCGAGACCTACCTCGGCATCCTGATCGGCGCGGTCACCTTTACCGGCTCGATCATCGCCTTCCTCAAGCTGCAAGGCACCATGGGCGGCAAGCCGATGCTGCTGCCGGGCCGCCACGTACTCAATGCCGGGGCGCTGGCGGTGTGCGTGTGGCTGGGCTATGCCTTCCTCAGCGCGCCGGATGTGCAGCAGGGGCTGGTGCCGCTGGCAGCGATGACGGTGATCGCGCTGCTGGTCGGCGCGCACCTGGTGCTGGCCATCGGCGGCGCCGACATGCCGGTAGTGGTGTCGATGCTGAACAGCTACTCCGGCTGGGCGGCCGCGGCGACCGGCTTCATGCTGGGCAACGACCTGCTGATCATCACCGGCGCGCTGGTGGGGTCGAGCGGCGCCATCCTCAGCTACATCATGTGCAAGGCCATGAACCGCAAGTTCCTGTCGGTGATCCTGGGCGGCTTCGGCGCGGTGCAGGCGCAGGGCGCGGCGGCGGAGCAGGGCGAGGTGCTGCCGGTATCGAGCGAGGAAGTCAGCAGCCTGCTCAAGGATGCCAACGAGGTCATCATCGTGCCCGGCTACGGCATGGCGGTGGCGCAGGCGCAGGGCACCATCAGCGAGATCGCGCGGCGGTTGCGTGCGCAGGGCGTCAACGTCCGCTTCGGCATCCACCCGGTGGCCGGCCGCTTGCCGGGGCACATGAACGTCCTGCTGGCCGAGGCGCGCGTGCCGTACGACATCGTGCTGGAAATGGAAGAGATCAACGACGACTTCGAGAAAGCCGACGTGGTGCTGGTGGTCGGCGCCAACGACATCGTTAACCCGGGTGCGCTGGAGGACCCTGCCAGTCCGATTGCCGGCATGCCGGTGCTAGAGGTGTGGAAGGCCAAGACCGTGGTGGTGTCCAAGCGCAGCATGGCAGCGGGCTACGCGGGGGTCGACAACCCGTTGTTCTACAAGGACAACACGCGGATGTGGTTTGGCGACGCCAAGGGCAGTGTCGATGCGCTGCTGCGACAGCTGGAGGAAACGCCGGCGTAGGGGTTTTCCACGGGCGGGGATGCCACCGGTGGTCCTCGATGCCATCCCTGCACCCAAATTCATGCCATTTCCGCGATATATAAACAGTCATGAATAGGTACGATAAAAAACTTTAAGCCAAGACTAATTAAGCCTCAGTTAGCATCAATCCACAGATTCATGCTGCAACAAGGCCAGGCGCCGCTGTGGGCCTGACGTTCCTGTTCCGGGAGCAGGGGCAGGCATGAGAAGTTGAGGATCCCGCAAGGCATTGCAGAAGGCCTTAAAGCACCTCAAAACGTTGTATGTAATATATCTATTGGCTGGAAGTCGCAGGCTAATCGCTAGCGAATTGAACTCCTGCATCTGTGCAAAAAGGGAGAATGATTCCCACAGATTAAGAGTTGTGCCGATTTGAGCGCAGATAGAAGCTGGTTTGCTGCGGTGCACTGACGAAAGTTCGTCGGAGAGTAGGAAAAGAGCTTGCCGTTATCTGATATATCACATACCGTATGTCATCAAGACCGGTTGAACGAACCGGCAGAGGTTGAAGCAAGGGGATAGTCCCCGCGCACCACGAACACGAGTTCAACGAGGAGACCAAGCATGTCCGAAGTCGTAGCGAAGCGGGCCGAGACACCACCGCGGCAGACCCCCTGAAGTAGAAGAAATCCAACCCCAGTCAATTCGTATAGAAGGAAGCAACCATGGCAGAAGTTGGAAACGAGCTGCAGCGTCACGCCGCGGAAGAACATCAGGCACAGACCGATGGTTTTCATCTGGTCATCGACGCGCTCAAGCTGAACGGCATTGAAAACATCTACGGCCTGCCCGGCATTCCGGTGACCGATCTGGCTCGGCTGGCGCAGGCCAACGGCATGCGCGTCATCAGCTTCCGTCACGAGCAGAATGCAGGCAACGCGGCAGCGATTGCCGGCTTTCTCACCCAGAAGCCGGGCGTTTGCCTGACCGTGTCTGCGCCGGGCTTCCTGAACGGGCTGACGGCACTGGCGCATGCGACCACCAACTGCTTCCCGATGATCCTGATCAGCGGCTCGAGCGAGCGCGAGATCGTCGATTTGCAGCAGGGCGACTACGAAGAGATGGACCAGCTGGCCATCGCCCGTCCGCACGCCAAGGCCGCCTTCCGCGTGCTGCACGCCGAGGACATCGGTGTCGGTGTCGCGCGTGCCATTCGTGCCGCCGTGTCGGGCCGTCCGGGCGGTGTGTACCTGGACCTGCCGGCCAGGCTGCTGGGCCAGTCGATGGAAGCCGAGAAGGGCCGCAAGTCGCTGATCAAGGTGGTGGATCCGGCCCCGCGCCAACTGCCTGCGCCGGACTCGGTCGACCGTGCCGTCGCGCTGCTGAAGGGCGCCAAGCGCCCGCTGATCCTGCTGGGCAAGGGTGCCGCGTACGCACGCGCCGATGCGGATATCCGTGCGCTGGTCGAGAAGACCGGCATTCCGTACCTGCCGATGTCGATGGCCAAGGGCCTGCTGCCCGATACGCACCCGCAATCGGCCTCGGCCGCGCGCTCGTACGTGCTGGCTGAAGCCGACGTGGTGATGCTGGTCGGCGCCCGCCTGAACTGGCTGCTGTCGCACGGGAAGGGCAAGACCTGGGGTGGCCCGAAGCAATTCATCCAGATCGACATCGCGCCGACCGAGATGGACAGCAACGTCGCCATCGCCGCGCCGGTGGTGGGTGACATCGGTTCGTGCGTGTCGGCGATCCTCGGCAAGGTCGGCAACGACTTCGCGAGGCCGCCCGCCGAGTGGCTGAACGCGGTGGATGAGCGCAAGGACAAGAACCTGGCGAAGATGGCCGAGACCCTGGCCAAGTCCAGGGATGCCGCGCCGATGAATTTCCACGGCGCGCTGAGCGTGCTGAAGGATGTGGTCAAGGCGAACCCGGGCATCTCGTTCGTCAACGAAGGCGCCAACACGCTGGACTACGCCCGTGCCGTGATCGACATGTACGAGCCGCGCAAGCGCCTGGACGTGGGTACCTGGGGCGTGATGGGCGTGGGCATGGGCTACGCGGTCGCCGCGGCGGTCGAGACCAGCAAGCCGGTGCTGGCGCTGTGCGGTGACAGTGCGTTCGGTTTCTCGGGCATGGAAGTCGAGACGATCTGCCGCTACAACCTGCCGGTTTGCATCGTCATCTTCAACAACAACGGCGTCTACAAGGGCATCGACAAGAATCCGACCGGCGGCAAGGACCCGGCGGTCACGACCTTCGTGCCGGGTGCGCGCTACGACAAGATGATGGAAGCGTTCGGTGGCGTCGGCGCCAACGTTACCACGCCGGCGGAACTCGAAGCCGCGGTGAACGAAGCGCTGCGGTCGGGCAAGCCCACGCTGGTCAACGCCGTCATCGACCCCGCTGCCGGCACCGAAAGCGGTCGCCTGACCAACCTGAATCCGCAAAGCTCGGCCAAGAAGTAATCGATCCGAATTTCACCCCCTAATCCAATAGGAGACGAAAGTGAACCTCCCACTCAACGGCATCAAGATCATCGACTTCACGCACGTCCAGGCCGGTCCCGCGTGCACGCAGCTGCTGGCGTGGTTCGGCGCAGACGTCATCAAGGTGGAACGCCCCGGTTCCGGCGATGTTACGCGCACGCAGCTGCGCGACATCCCCGATGTCGACGCGCTGTACTTCACCATGCTCAACAGCAACAAGCGTTCGCTCACGCTGGATACGAAGAAGCCGGAAGGCAAGAAGATCCTGGAACAGCTGATCCGCGAGTCGGACGTGCTGGTCGAGAACTTTGGCCCGGGCGCGCTGGATCGCATGGGTTTCTCGTGGGAGCGCATCAACGAGCTGAACCCGAAGATGATCGTGGCTTCGGTCAAGGGCTTCAGCGACGGCCACCACTATGAAGACCTGAAGGTCTATGAGAACGTGGCGCAGTGCGCGGGCGGCGCGGCCTCGACCACCGGCTTCTGGGACGGCCCGCCGACGGTGTCCGCCGCGGCGCTGGGCGATTCCAACACCGGCATGCACCTGGCCATCGGCATCCTGACCGCGCTGATCGGCCGCGACAAGACCGGCAAGGGCCAGAAGGTGGCCGTGTCGATGCAGGACGCCGTGCTGAACCTGTGCCGCGTCAAGCTGCGCGACCAGCAGCGCCTGGACCGCCTGGGCTACCTGGAAGAGTACCCGCAGTATCCGCACGGCTCGTTCAGCGACGTGGTGCCGCGCGGCGGCAACGCGGGCGGTGGCGGCCAGCCGGGCTGGGTGCTGAAGTGCAAGGGCTGGGAGACCGACCCCAACGCCTATATCTACTTCACCATCCAGGGCCACGCCTGGGAGCCGATCTGCAAGGCGCTGGGCAAGCCGGAATGGATCGACGATCCCAACTACAGCACCGCCAAGGCACGCCAGCCGCATATCTTCGATATCTTCAAGACCATCGAGGACTGGCTCGCCGACAAGACCAAGTACGAGGCGGTTGACATCCTGCGCAAGCATGACATCCCGTGCTCGCCGGTGCTGTCGATGAAGGAGATCGCCGCCGATCCGTCGCTGCGCGCCAGCGGCAGCATCACCGAGGTGCCGCACAAGGAGCGCGGCACTTACCTGACGGTGGGCAGCCCGATCAAGTTCTCCGACCTCAAGCCGGAAATCACGGGTTCGCCGCTGCTGGGCGAGCATAGCGAAGAAGTGCTGGCCGGCCTGGGCTACGGTGCGGACGACATCAAGCGCCTGCGCGAGTCCCAGGTGATCTGACGCCGCCCGCCCGGCGCATGTGCCGGGGCGTACGCCGGGGCCGCGCCAACTGCGCCGCCCCGGCGTTTTCGCTTGCAGCGCTGCCCCGTGCCGCGCTACCTTGATGGCTACATACCCCAACCGGCAATGACCGACAGAGAGGGAGTTCCCATGCCAGAACCCATCGACTACGCGCAGCTGGTGTCCGCCATCGGCGACGCCATCATCATCTCGGACGCCAAGGGCGCCATCACGCTGTGGAACCCCGCCGCCGAGCGCATGTTCGGCTACACCCAGGCCGAGGCCATGGGCCAGTCGCTCGACCTGATCATTCCCGAGCGGCTGCGCGGGCGCCATTGGGAGGGCTATGACAAGACCATGGCCACCGGCATCACGCGCTACGGCCATGACCTGCTCAAGGTGCCCGCGGTCGACAAGGACGGCAAGTCTCTGTCGATCGCCTTTACCGTGGCGCTGCTCAAGGATGACGCGGGGGCCATCACCGGCATCGTCGCCATAATCCGCGATGAAACCGTGCGCTTCCAGGAAGAGCGGGCGCTGAAGAAGCGGCTGGTCGAACTGGAAACTCAGGTCAAGGAACAGGCCTGATATCGCTGCATCCCGGCGGCCGGCTTGCCGGCCGCTTCCCGCATTTCGCTCCGTACCGCCTTGGCGTCGGCAATGCCATTGCGCGTTGTCGAAACCGCTGACTTTCGTCGACTGACTTCCCCCGGCATACCCCGCATCGTCTCCGCCGCGCGCTTTGCGCGCGCTGCGGGCTCACCCTTTGCGCGCCGTGTGCCGCACCAGCAGCGATCCCAGCGGCAGGGCCAGCCCGAAAGCCAGGTAGACCAGCGTCAGCATGCGCGGCGACAGGCGCCGCTCGAAGCCAGGCGTCAGGCGGTGCGGCGTACACGTCAGGTCCACCAGGCAGGCAAGGGCTGCCACGCCAAGACCGCCAAGCGCCAGGGTGCCCGCGGCGCCGCGCGCATGATGCCGTGCCACCGCGGTTTCATAGAACACGGCCCAGAACACCGACATCGCATGATGGATGACGTAGCCCAGCATGGTATGCCGGACCGACGGCCGGTTGGCATGCATGGCGCGTTCGCCCCAGATCCAGTGGCTGACCGCATTGACCGGCGCGAACGCACTGCCGCAATCGACGGTGCCGCCACGGGCGAGCATGCCGGTGGAGACCAGGCTGGCGCAGGTCCCGGAAATCGCCGCGCGGCGCAGGATGGTCGACGCATCCGCCGGGAAGTGCTGCCCGGTGCCGGCGGCTTCACCGGCCGGCATGTCTGTGCGGAAGTGGTGGCGAGTAGGTTCCATGTGGTGGCAGCGGTGCGGCACATGCCTGCGCTGGCCGCTGCGGAAGCGCCCGTATGGCGGCGACACCGTCATGGCAAGCGAATTTCATGCCGTCACCAAAGTGGGCTGCGCGCGCATGACGGCCGCCGCGGATCGGGTGCCGGTGATGACCGGTGTCGATGTGGTGGTCAACCCTGGTCCGGCGCGGCAAGCGAAGCAATCTCATTGCAGGGCGTAGCCCAGCGGGCTATGGTCACGAGCGCTCGGTGCCTATGCGATAAGGCGCTGCTTCAACCGCATCACGCGGATCGGCTGCGCAGGCAACTCGGTGCATTGGATCAGGCCATCCGGCCTGAAGACATGGCTGTTCCTGGCTGGGCGCTTGCATCCGCTATGTGGCGACCTGGCTGGCCATTGGTCCGTCGTTGTCAATGGCCACTGGCGGCTGACATTCAGGTTCGAGGGAAGAGATGCCATCGTCGTGGACTACCAGGACTACCACTGAAGGACCGCATCATGAATCGCATGCACAACCCGCCGCACCCCGGAACCGTGCTGGGCGACTGGCTTGAAGGCGTGGACGACATGACCATCACGGCGTTTGCCGCGCATATCGGCGTAACGCGGGCAACGCTTTCGCGTATCCTCAACGGGCGGCTGATCCGGCGGACAGTGGAAGATGCCGCTGCGTGAGCGCCGCCGCGAACGCCAAAGCCAATGTCGATGCCAATGTCGAGTCGGCAGTTCTCACCGCAATAAAAAGGCGAGGCCGCCAAAGCGCCTCGCCTGTAACCGATCGGACTGCTCAGTTGAGATGGCCGACCGCGCGCAGGTACTCGTTCTTTTTCTCGAAGATCAGCCCGCTGAGGAAGGCCGCATCATAAGCGGCGAGCAGGTGGGCGTGGTGCTCTTCAATGTAGCGGGCGACGCGGGCCTTTTCGCATTCGATGCCGCACAGCCATTCATACATCTCGGCGTCCCAGCGGAAACGCAGGCCCAGCTCGATGAAGGCGGCGTTATAGGCCGCGAGCTGCGTCTCGCGCGGGATGGGCCGGTTGTCGGTGCCGACCGTGATGGCGGCGGGGCGGCTGTCAGTCTGGACCTGGTTCATGGCTTGTCTCCTCGATACGCCGTAGCGGTGGGGTTGAGACAAGCATAGGGACGGCGAAAGATTTACGATAATTAAAGTTTCACTGCCAAACCATAATCCATTGTTTATGGATTGGCGGCCTAGGCTTCCAGTCGAATCAGTCCCTCCACGCCTGTAATCCGCTGGATCAGTCCGGCGCCTTCCTCCATCAGGAACTGCTTGAACGCAAGCGCCACCGGCGGCAGCCGCTTGTTCTTGCGATGCACAACGTACCAGTTGAGCATCACCGGAAAGCCCTCGATATCGAGCACGGCCAGCTTCCCCGCCTGCAACTCGAGCCCGACCGTATGCGCCGACAGGAAGGCGATGCCCATGTTGGCAATCACCGCCTGCTTGATGGTCTCCGTACTCTTGATCTCCATGGCAATGCGAAGGTTGGACAGCCGCCCGGCAAAGCCTTCCTGCATCGAATTCCACGTATCAGAGCCTTTTTCGCGCGAAACGAAGGCCTCGTCCGCCAATGCCGCCAGCGGGATGTTGCGCTTGCCGACCAGCGGATGGCTGGGCGCCGCGACGATGACGTAAGGGTGGGGCGCGAAGACTTCGTTGATGGTGTCCATGCCTTCGGGTGGACGCACCATCACCGCAAGGTCAGTCAGGTTGCCGGCCAGCTGGTGCAGCAATTCCTCGCGGTTGTGCACGGCAAGGTTCAGCGTCACGCCTTCATGGCGCTCCATGAACTCCGCCAGCAGCCGCGGAAAGAAATAGTCGCCGGCGCTGATCACCGCCACGTTGAGGCGCCCGCCGGAAATGCCCTTGAGTTGCGACATGGCGTCTTCGGCTTCGCGGAACTGCTGGATGATGCTGCGGCTGTAATGCAGCATTTCGTGCCCTGCCGGCGTCAGGTAGATCTTCTTGCCGAGTTGCTCGAACAGCGGCAGGCCGACATGGTGCTCCAGCTGCCGGACCTGGGTTGACACGGCCGGCTGCGTCAGGTGCAGCTCCTCGGCGGCGCGTGAAAAGCTCATATGGCGGGCGACGGTTTCAAAGACCTTCAGTTGCCGCAGCGTGGCGTTCCTCATTCAATCGTTCCGTGCAATATATAAACGGTCATCAATACAAACGATAAAAAACTTTATGCAGTCCTGATCTTAGATTCAAGTAGCATCAATCCCGGATTTGCATGCCGCAATGTCAGGCGCCGATCTCATCGCGACCAAGGGCCCACACCGAAGAGGCCCGGGAGGGTGTCCCATCCGGGACGCAGCTGGCAAGCACCAGGAGACAAGAACAGATGGCGCAATATGAAGCGGCGGCCACGCCCGCTCACGGAAATGTGAACGGCCGGGGCCTGCAGAATCGTTGGATCCAGCTCGCAATCGGCGTGGTATGCATGGGGCTGGTGGCCAACCTGCAGTATGGCTGGACCCTGTTTGTATCCCCGATGGACGCCAGGCATCACTGGGGAGCACTGGGCCCGATCGCGAAGGATTACGGGTTTGCGTCGATGCCGGTGACGCTGCTGGGGCTCACGTTGCCGCTGCTGACGATGACCTTGTCGATCGACAACCTGTGCAACGGCTTCACGCGGCCGCTGTGCGGGTTCCTGTCGGACAAGTTCGGCCGCGAGAGCGGGAATCTCGGCCAAGGTATTGCTGGCGCCAATGCGCAGGCGATTCATCACCGGGCAGGCCGAAGGCCTGCAGGTCGCGGATGCCGCCTATCTGCCACGAATCCAGAGAGAAGGAGACTAAGTTCCCCGGAAGAACGGCCTGCCTGCGTGCGGGCCGTTGCCATGACATCAGGCCAACGACCGCGCGACACCAGCAAATCCATACCCACAGCAACGATGGCTGCACACAGCCACGCCCCATCCAAGGAGACTGCCATGACCGGACCGCATGCATCGGTGCCCGCACCGCGACATCCCGCCGCGCCCGACCTCGGGTTGCGCCCGAGCCGCGCCGTGGCGTGTCAGGGAGGGCGGCCATGAATATCTCGCTGCCCCAATTGAAGGCCTTCGCCGCGGTGGCGCGGCACAAGAACTTTACGCGCGCGGCCGCCGAACTCGGCCTGACGCAGTCCGCGGTAAGCCGCAGCGTGCGCGAGCTGGAAGAAGAAATCGACCAGCGCCTGTTCGACCGCACTACCCGCCAGGTGGAACTGACCGACGCGGGCCTGCACCTGTCGCAGCGCATCTGCCACCTGATCGAAGAGGTCGAGCAGACGCTGCGCGACAGCCAGAGCGCGAGCCGCCCGTGCCAGGGGCTGGTGCAGATCGCGTCGGACCCGGTGCTCAGCTCGATGTCGTTGCCGGCTTGGCTGGCGGGCTGCCGGCAGGCGTGGCCCGCGATCGCGATCCACCTGAAGGACCGTTCGCAGGAATCTGTGCTGCAGAGCGTGCGCAGCGGCGAGGTCGACTTCGGCATCGCCACCGATCCGATTGCCGCCGATGACCTGTATTGCGAGCCGCTGTGCATCGATCCCTATCACGCGGTGCTGCCCGCGCAGCATCCGCTGGCCGCGCGCGACTCGGTAGGGTGGGGCGAGCTCAGCGATGCCAGCGTGCTGACGCTGGACCAGCAGTGCGGCGTGCAGCCGGCGGTGGAGAAGGCGCTCAGCAGCTACCACGTGCGGACCAGCTCGCTGCAGCTGCTCGGGCACTTTGCCGCGGTGTTCGGCATGGTGGCGCTGGGGCTGGGCATCGGCGTCGTGCCGTCGCGCGCGCAGGCGGGCGGGCTGAACCCGGCCGCCGTGATGCGGCCATTGCGGCCGCAGGTGACTTCGACAGTCATGCTGGTGCGGCGCAAGAGCCGGTCGCTGAAGCCCAACGCAGCCGCGATCTGGGACGCTTTGCGCGGCCTGGAGTACGAACCCCCGGCCACAGCGACCGCTGCGCGCCGCGATACCACCACCGTGTGACGCATGCGGGATCGCCGTCCAACCGCTGGTGTATTGGAGTAAACTCTCTACTGATATATTACATACAGGATATTTACACATAGTGCGGCGCAGCATATAATGAAAACTCCTGACCACAACGCAACTGGAGTTTTTGAAATGGAAGTCGCACTGCTCTTCGTCCTTGGCCTGGCCGCGCTTGCCGGCGGTGTCGCCATGACCGTCCTGCTGGCTACCCGCCTGCCGATGGACGTGCTGGTGACCGCGCAGGAACATGGCCGCTTTGCCGGGCTGGGATCGAGCCAGGAAAGCGACGGAGTGGGCCGCGCACGCCAGACGCGTGTCGTGCCTGCTGCCGGCGAACTGGCGTACGCCTGATCCGTGCCGGGCCGGCCCGTCCGTGCGTTCTGCGCATGGCAGGCGGGGCCCTGAGCGCGTTTGACAAGGATGTAGCGGCCGGCACCTTGTCGTAGACCCTGTCGTCTCAAGCCTGGCTTGAAGATCCTGCGGCCGCCATCTTTCCGCCCTTCGGTGCGCTGTTGTCCTGCGCGCTGTCCTGCTTCCCCGCCCCATCGCGAACCTCCCGCCAGGCTCTTATCACCGGCGCTTGCGTTCCCATCTTCCCTGACTTTCGGCTGAACCGTACCCGCATTCCGCTCCGGCATGCGAAGCGAGAGTCACGTTGGTCTGAATGTATCAAACTAGGGACTTTCCCCACCCGACCGTTTTCCCCGGTTTCCCCGGTCGCCAATCCCCGGCATGCTGATGGTTGCCCACCGGCGCGCCGATTGATGCGCCGGCTCAGGACAACTGCTTGATTTCCAAGGATTCCCGGTACCAGAGGCACGGCCTTTGATGCAACGCGCGCAATAGTGGCGCGGCAGCATCGAGCAGCCCGGCGCAGGTTGCGGACAGAGTTTGCTGCAGAGCCGCAACAAATACGCTTGACTTGGTTGATATATCACATACCGTATAGCACTAGAACGGCTAAGCTGTTCGAGACCGAGAGTCACGCAGAGGCGTCTTCAGGCGCCCAATCTTCCACCTTGGCGGCATGCCGCTATAAGGAGACATCATGGAACTGCAGCAAAGGGAGTCCACGTCGCGCTTTGCGTCGCCGTGGGTGCAATTGGTCTTCGGCGTAATCTGCATGGCGATGATCGCCAACATGCAGTACGGCTGGACGCTGTTCGTCAACCCGATCGACGATAAATACCACTGGGGCCGCACCGCGATCCAGGTGGCATTCACCATCTTCGTCGTGACGGAAACCTGGCTGGTACCGATCGAGGGCTACCTCGTTGACAAGTACGGCCCGCGCCCGGTAGTGGTGGGCGGTGGCCTGCTCTGCGCCGTTGCCTGGGCGCTGAACTCGGTGGCATCCTCGCTGCCGATGCTGTACGTCGCGGCGGCAATCGGCGGCCTGGGTGCTGGCGCTGTGTATGGCACTTGCGTGGGTAACGCGCTGAAGTGGTTCCCCAATCGCCGTGGGCTGGCGGCAGGGATCACGGCGGCCGGGTTTGGCGCGGGCTCCGCGCTGACCGTGGTGCCCATCGCCAACATGATCAAGACGTCGGGCTATGAAGCCGCGTTCCTGTGGTTCGGTCTTGGCCAGGGCCTGGTCGTGTTCATCCTGGGCATGGCCCTGTTCCCGCCGTCGGCCAAGATCCTGAGCGAGGTCAAGACCACGCTGAAGGCTGCCGCCACCTACAACGCTTCGCCGCGCGAGGTGCTGAAGTCGCCGATCTTCTGGGTCATGTACGCGATGTTCGTGATGATGGCCGCCGGCGGCCTGATGGCCACCGCCCAGCTCGGTCCGATCGCCAAGGACTTCGGCCTGCACGAGGCGCCGATCTCGATCCTTGGCCTGACCTTGCCCGCGCTGACCTTCGCACTGACCATCGACCGCGTGCTCAACGGCCTGACGCGACCGTTCTTCGGCTGGATCTCCGACCATATCGGCCGCGAACGCACCATGTTCTTTGCCTTCGGGGTCGAGGCCGTCGGTATCCTGCTGCTGTCGAAGTACGGCCACCATCCGGTTGCCTTCGTGATCCTGACCGGCGTGGTGTTCTTCGCCTGGGGTGAGATCTACAGCCTGTTCCCGGCCACCTGCGGCGACACCTTCGGGCCGAAGTTTGCCGCGACCAACGCCGGCCTGCTGTACACCGCCAAGGGCACGGCCGCGCTGCTGGTGCCGTTCTCCAGCGTGATCACGGCCGCCACGGGCAGCTGGCATGCGGTCTTCATGGTGGCCTCGGGCATGGCGGCATTGACTGCGATCATGGCGCTGTTCGTGCTCAAGCCAATGCGCGAAGCCCATGCCCGCAAGTATGTCCACGCCAATACCTCGGCACCGATGGGCTACCGTACCGTGCCGGAAGACCTGACCTGATGAAGAGAGCCTTGCGGCGCCTGCGGGCGCCGGTAGTAGCCGGGGCGGGCGGACGCCTGCACGGGCACCCGCCCCGGTAGCACAATACGAGAAAAATGAAGCACGACAGGAGGGTGGCCCGCGAGGCACCTTCCTGATCGGCCTTCCGACATCCACAAAAGATCCAGGCACCGCCATGAACCAGGTTGTCATCCCCCTTGAGGCGACCGGGCTCGGCCGGCAGCGCAAGCGCCGCCAGCCCAAGGGCCGCCAGGTCGACGCGGCCGCGCTGGCCGAAGTGCGCGTGGCGCTGGGCGACATGCCGCGCCGCCGCGACCTGCTGATCGAACACCTGCATTGCATCAACGACCGCTATGGCCAGCTTGCGATGCCCCACCTGGTCGCGCTCGCGAGCGAGCTGAGGCTATCGATGACCGAGGTGTACGAGGTCGCCACCTTCTACCACCATTTCGACGTGGTGCGCGAGGATGCGGACGGACAGATCGCGGCCCCGCCCGCGCTGACGGTGCGCGTTTGCGAGGGCATCGCCTGCGAACTGGCCGGTGCCCGCGCGCTGATCGACAAGCTGCCCGCCTTGCTCGGCACCGACGTGCGCGTGATCGCAGCCCCCTGCATCGGCCGTTGCGAGAAGGCGCCCGCGGCACTGGTCGGACAGAATCCCGTGGACGGTGCCACCGCCGACACGGTGGCCGCCGCGGTGCAGGCCGGGGCCGTGCGTCACGAGCCCGAGCCCCATATCGGCTACGGCGCGTACCGTGCAGCCGGCGGCTATGGGTTGCTGCAGTCGCTGGCCGACGGCACCCTCGATCCCGCCGCCGTGCTCTGCACGATGGAAGATTCCGGCCTGCGCGGCCTGGGCGGCGCGGGCTTCCCCACCGGCCGCAAATGGCGCATCGTGCAGAAGGAAGCCGCACCGCGCCTGATGGCCGTGAACATCGATGAAGGCGAGCCTGGCACCTTCAAGGACCGCGTCTATCTGGAGCGCGATCCGCACCGCTTCCTGGAAGGCATGCTGATCGCGGCGACGGTCGTGAACGTGTCGGCGATCTATATCTACCTGCGCGACGAATACGCCGGCTGCCGTGCGTTGCTGGCCGAGGCACTGCAGCAGCTGCGCGACGACCCGCCCATTCCCGGCCTGCCCGCGATCGAGCTGCGCCGCGGTGCAGGCGCGTATATCTGCGGCGAAGAGTCGGCGATGATCGAGTCGATCGAAGGCAAGCGCGGCATGCCGCGGCTGCGCCCGCCATATGTGGCGCAGGTGGGCCTGTTCGGCCGGCCCACGCTCGAGCACAACTTCGAGACCCTGTACTGGGTGCGCGACATCATCGAGAAGGGCGCGGAGTGGTTCGCCGCGCAGGGACGCAACGGGCGCAAGGGCTTGCGCTCGTTCTCGGTATCCGGACGCGTGAAGAAGCCGGGCGTTCACCTGGCGCCCGCGGGCATCTCCGTGCGCGAGCTGATCGACGAATACTGCGGCGGCATGCTCGACGGCCATGCCTTCTACGCCTACCTGCCGGGCGGCGCGTCGGGCGGCATCCTGCCCGCGTCGCTGGGCAATATCCCGCTCGATTTCGACACGCTGCAGCCGTACGGCTGCTTTATCGGCTCGGCCGCGGTGGTGATCCTGTCGGACCACGACAGCGCCACGCAGGCGGCGCGCAACCTGATGCACTTCTTCAAGCATGAGTCGTGCGGGCAATGCACGCCGTGCCGCACCGGCACAGCCAAGGCCCTCGACCTGATCCACCAGCCGAAGTGGGACCTCGCCGCGCTGGACGACCTGTCCGCGGTGATGCGCGATGCATCGATCTGCGGGCTGGGGCAGGCCGCGCCCAATCCCGTCGACTGCGTGATCAAGTACTTCCCGCACGAACTCGCGTGAGAGACTGACATGAATGCACTGACCCGCGCCGAACGCGCGCTTGTCGAATCCGCCGAGCCGGCCGTCACCTTCACGCTCAACGGCCGTGAAGTCACCGCGCAACCCGGCGAAAGCCTGCTCAGGGTGGCGCAGCGCGAGGGCTTCGACGTCCCGCACCTGTGCTACAAGGACGGCCTCGAAGCCGCGGGCAACTGCCGCGCCTGCATGGTCGAGATCCAGGGCGAGCGCGTGCTGGCCCCGTCCTGCTGCCGCTATCCCGCCGAGGGCATGCAGGTCCAGACCGAATCAGAACGCGCCCGCCGCGCCCAGCGCACCGTGCTGGAGCTGCTGCAGTCGGACATGCCGGAAGCGGAATACACGCGCCACAACGAACTCGACCAGTGGGCAGCGAAACTGGAGGTAGGCAAGCCGCGCTTTGCGCCGCGCGAGCGCGTGGCGGCTGACCTGTCGCATCCGGCCATCGCCGTCAACCTCGATGCCTGCATCCAGTGCACCCGCTGCGTGCGCGCCTGCCGCGACGAGCAGGTCAACGACGTGATCGGACTGGCCTTGCGTGGCGATCAGGCCCGCATCGTGTTCGACATGGATGACCCCATGGGCGCCTCCACCTGCGTCGCCTGCGGCGAATGCGTGCAGGCCTGCCCGACCGGCGCGCTGATGCCGGCGCGCGACGTGGCCCTGGCCGTGCCCGACAAGCAGGTCGAATCGGTGTGCCCGTACTGCGGCGTGGGCTGCCAGCTGACCTACAACGTCAAGGACAACCGCATCCTGTTCGTGGAAGGCCGCGACGGCCCCGCCAACCACCAGCGGCTGTGCGTGAAGGGCCGCTACGGCTTCGACTACGTGCAGCATCCGCAACGGCTGACCGTGCCGCTGGTGCGCCGCGAAGGCGTGCCCAAGCGCGGTGATTTCGTCATGGATCCCGACCATGTGATGGACGTGTTCCGCGAAGCCAGCTGGGAAGAGGCGCTGGCGCTCGCCGGCGGCAGGCTCGCGCAGATCCGCGACACGCATGGCAAGCGCGCGCTGGCGGGCTTCGGCTCGGCCAAGGGCAGCAACGAAGAAGCCTACCTGTTCCAGAAGCTGGTGCGCACCGGCTTTGGCAGTAACAACGTCGACCATTGCACGCGGCTGTGCCATGCCTCGTCGGTGGCGGCGCTGCTGGAAGGCATCGGCTCGGGCGCGGTGTCGAATCCGGTGATGGATGTCGACAAGGCCGAGGTCGTGATCGTGATCGGCGCCAACCCGACCGTGAACCATCCGGTCGCGGCAAGCTGGATCAAGAACGCCGTGAAAAACGGCACCAGGCTGATCGTGGCCGATCCGCGCCGCTCCGACCTGGCGCGCTTCGCCTGGCGCTTCCTGCAGTTCAAGCCCGATGCCGACGTGGCGCTGCTCAACGCGATGATGCATGTGATCGTCAACGAGGGCCTGGTGGACCGCGATTTCATCGACAGCCGCACCATCGGCTTCGACGAACTGCAGCGCAACGTTGCCGCGTACAGTCCGGAGCTGATGGCGCCGATCTGCGGCATCGACGCCGAAACCATCCGCGAAGTCGCCCGGCTCTATGCGACCTCGAAGAGCTCGATGATTCTTTGGGGCATGGGAGTTTCGCAGCACGTGCACGGCACCGACAACGCCCGCTGCCTGATCGCCCTGGCGCTGATGACCGGCCAGATCGGACGGCCCGGCACCGGGCTGCATCCGCTGCGCGGGCAGAACAACGTGCAAGGCGCCTCCGACGCGGGGCTGATCCCGATGATGTATCCCGACTACCGGCGCGTCGACGATCCGGCGGCGATCGCCAGCTTCGAAGCGCTATGGGGCATGCCGCTGGACCGCCAGCCGGGCCTGACCGTGGTGGAGGTGATGCAGGCGATCGAGCGCGGCGAAGTGCGCGGCATGTACATCATGGGCGAAAACCCGGCGATGTCCGACCCCGACGCCGAGCATGCGCGCGAGGCGCTGGCATCGCTCGACCACCTGGTGGTGCAGGACATCTTCCTGACCGAGACGGCGTACCTGGCGGACGTGGTGCTGCCGGCATCGGCGTTCCCGGAGAAGACCGGCACCTTCACCAACACCGACCGCACCGTGCAGCTCGGGCGGCAGGCGCTCGACCCGCCGGGGCAGGCGCGGCAGGACCTGTGGATCATCCGGCAGATGGCGGCACAGCTCGGGCTGGACTGGCACTATGACAGCGTGGTGGACGTGTTCAACGAGATGCGGCAGGCAATGCCGAGCATCGGCGGCGTGACCTGGGAGCGGCTGGAGCGCGAACATGCGGTGACGTATCCGTGCAAGGAAGAGGGCGATCCGGGCGAGCCCGTGATTTTCACGGACAGCTTCCCGACCGAAAGCGGCCGTGGCCGTTTCGTGCCCGCGGACATCATTCCGGCGGCGGAGCGCCCTGATGCGGACTACCCGATGGTGCTGATCACCGGGCGCCAGCTGGAGCACTGGCATACCGGCAGCATGACGCGTCGCGCCGGCGTGCTCGATGCGATCGAGCCGGACCCGGTGGCGCTGGTGCATCCGCTGGATCTCGATGCACTGGGCGGCAAGCCCGGGGATGTGGTCACGCTGTCGTCGCGCCGCGGCGAAGTCACGCTGTATGCGCGCGCCGATGCCGGCACGCCGCGCGGCGCCGTGTTCGTGCCGTTCTGCTACTACGAAGCGGCGATCAACAAGCTGACCAACGCGGCGCTGGACCCGTTCGGCAAGATTCCCGAGTTCAAGTATTGCGCGATCAGGATGACGGTGGGCGGGCAGGTGCCGGTGCAGTCGAGCTATGGGGGCGGGCAGATATTGGAGCCAGCATCCGTCTGACCGGAAGGATGGTGGTGTTTCGCATGGCAGGCGAGACACCACCCCGTTCCCGGGCTCAATAGTTCATCGTCACGTTGAGCATGGCTACCCGCGGATTGCCCACGGGCAACACGTTGTTGTTCAGGCCTCCCGCGTAGTACATCTTGTCGAACACGTTCTTGACGTTGAATGCCGCGCGCCAGTGCGATGCCACGTACCCGACGGCAAGATCGGCCACCGTGTAGCCCGGCACGGTGTAGTTGAAGCTGTAGCCGCGCTTGGCGCTCTCGCCGCGCAGGCCGGCACCGATGTACCAGCCGGCCAGCGCCCCACGCAAGCGATACTGGCTCCAGACCGAGAAGCTGTGCCGGGGCACGCTGTTCAGCGGCTTTCCGACGTTGGCGGCCGTGGTGTCCTCGGTGACTTCGCTTGCGATGTAGGCATAGGCCGCCGACACGCTAAGGCCATTGCCGAGATCCTGCGTCAGTTCCACTTCCAGCCCGCGCGAGCGCTGTTCGCCGACGGCCATGCTGAAACCCGTATTGACCGGATCGCTGCTGAGCACATTGGTGCGTGTCAGGTCGAACGCGGCCAGCGTCAGCAGGCCGGTTTTGGCGGGCATGTCGAACTTGATGCCCACTTCGTACTGGCGCCCCTTTTCTGGCTGGAATGTGGCGCCGCTGACATCGGTGCCGGCGTTCGGCAGGAACGACGTGGCGAAGCTCGCGTACGGCCGTGCCCAGTTCGTCAGCTCGTACATCACGCCCGCGCTGCCGGTGACGGCATTGTTGTCATTCACGGAACGCGACGACGCCAGCCGGTCCGACGTGCTCGTCCGCGCCGATTCGTAGCGCACGCCGCCAGTCAAGGTCCAGCGCTCTGCAAGACGGATCTGGTCGCGCAGATAGAGGCCGACCGCATCCAGCGTATCGGTCGCGTCGAGGCTATAGGCGGACGGACAGTTGATGCTGGCGCCATAGACCGGGTTGTAGACGTTCAGCGCGGCCACGCGGCACGTCTTCTGCAGGCGGTCTTCCTTCGTATGCCGGTAGTCGACGCCGAAGGTCACGCTATGGGCATGCCCCGCAAACGCAAAGGTCCGCTGCACGTTGGTGTCAACGCCGAACGAATTCCCCGAAAAGCTCTGCTGCGTGCCACTGCGGTTCATCGACTGGCTGTTGACCGCCATCGTGCCGGCCGATACCAGCGTGCCGGTCAGCGACGATGCCTGGTAGCGCAGGTTCTGGTTCAGCGTCCAGCCGGAGTCGAAGCGGTGCGTCAGCGCGTAGCCGATGCGGTTCTGCTCGCCGTCATAAGACGGGGCATTCGGTTCGCCGATGAAGCGGTTGCTCGGCACCACGCCATTGCGGTTCGGCACCAGGGTGCCGTTCACGGGCAGGCCCTGCTGGCGCACGTAGTTGCGCTGGTTGTGGCTGGCCAGGATCGTGAAGTCCGTGCGCGTGCCAAGGTCGAGCGTCAGGGACGGCGCGATCCAGCGGTTGCGATACCAGACGTAGTCGGTCGGATCGTCGCTGTTCATCATCAGCGCGTTCAGGCGGAACGCAGCCTTGCTGTCCCTGGCCAGCGGCGTACCCACGTCGACCGTCATCTGCCGGAAGCCATAGTTGCCGACGGTAAGCCCCAGTTCGCCGAACAGTTCCGCGCGCGGACGCTTGCTGACCATGTTGACCAGGCCGCCGGGCTGCACCGCGCCGAACAGTATCGAGGCCGGTCCCTTGAGCACTTCCACGCGTTCCACGCCGAACAGTTCCTGCGCCACGCGGTTGTTGCTGTCGACGAGCAGGCCGTCGGCAAAGATCGATTCCGATGCACGCTGGCCGCGGATGATGAAGTCGTCCCAGCCGCGCCTGCCATAGGCGTTGGTGACCACGCCGGCTGAATTCTGCAGCGCGTCGCTGAGGTTCTGTGCCTGCTGGCTGTCGAGCAGGTCGCGCGTGATGACGGTGATCGATTGCGCGGCGTCGGCCGCCGATTCGCCCGACTTGGTCACGCCGGCCGCCCGCCGCGTGGCGAAACCGACGTCGGTTTGCCCGTCACTGGCGGCGCTGACCGTCACGGATGGCAGCGTGGTGAGTTCGTCGGCGGCGTGGGAGACAACGGGAGGCAGGAGCAGGGAACTGGCAGCGGCGGGTATGGCAAGACGGCGGAAAAGCATGACGGCCCAGGGCGAAAGCAACGAAAGGCCGAATAATAAATGAGAATAATTCGTATTTCTAGGGATTTGATCGGCTTATTGCCAATTGCGGCATCAGGATGCCGGAGTGGCGGCGACGGCCGTTCACATCGTGTCGTCGCGATCCTCGATCACCGAAATATCCCAGCAGGAAATAAACAGCGCAGCAATCAGAGGACCTATCACAAAGCCGTTGATGCCAAATACAGACATGCCGCCCAATGTTGATATCAGGACCACCCAGTCTGGCAACTTGGTGTCCTTGCCGACCAGGACAGGACGGAGCAAGTTGTCCACGGCGCCAATGACAAGGGTACCGATGGCAATGAGCGCGATTCCTTTCCAGGCAGGGCCCGCCAGCAAGAAATAAACCGCGGCCGGACCCCAGACCAGCGCGGCCCCGATGGCCGGTAGCAGGGACAGAAACGCCATCAGCGTCCCCCACAGCAACACCCCGTTGATGCCCAGCAGCAGAAAAGCCACGCCGCCCAGGATTCCCTGGACCGCGGCCACTACGACGTTACCCTTGACCGTGGCGCGGACTACGGTGGTGAATCGGCCGACCAGCCGGCGTGTGTGCGCGTCGTTCAGCGGTATCGCCTCGCGGATGCGATGGGAAATGACCGTACCATCACGCAGCAGGAAAAACACCAGATACAGCATGATGCCGATGCCGACGGCGAACTGCAGGGTGTTCTGGCCAATGGTGACAGCCTGGGCCGCCATGAACTGGCTGATCCGCGCGGCACCTTCGGTCAGTTTCGATTGCAACCCCGCTATGTCGGCTAATCCGATTTCGTTCAGCCAGTTCTCGACGGAAGCGGGCAGGGCCTGTACGGCAGTCCGAAAATACTGCCCGAAGTCCCACTGGCCAGTCTTGATCTGGTTGTAGGCATGCGCCACTTCCTGTGCGAGTGTGGCAATCATCAGGAAGACGGGAACAATGGCCAATAGCACGCAAACAAGCAGCGTCGTCAGCGCTGCGAGATTTTCCCGGTTGCCAAATCGCACCGTCAGCTTGCGTTGCATTGGATGAAACAGGATCGCCAGTATCGTGCCCCAGAGGATCGCGCTGAAGAAGGGCAGCAGTATCCAGATGAACGCAATGGTGACGGCGACCAGAAGGATGTAAAAGCCTTTCAAGTTGCGCATCGGATTGTCCATGAGTCCGGCCTGCGTACATTGCGGTAGTCGAAGCGCATTGGTGTACGTGTGCGGCCTGACGTGGGGTATGCCATGCCGGTCGCTATCCGGAGCAGATCCGTGCGCGGTCTGGAGGGGCCACGGAGGCAGCGCCCGGATTCAGGGTCGCAGAAGCACGATGCCGATGGTGCCCTGCAACTACCCGTCGAGGTCGCCAGGAGCGTTTCCAAATGAGCTTCGCTCCATGATCCGGTGATCCCTGCCGTGGATCAGCAACTCAACCTTTGCGCGCCTGGCTTTCTCCATGCCGGTAGCGATCGCATGATCCATCGAAGTGAATCGCTGCTGGTTGCCGGAGCGTCCTTCCGCTTCGACCGCCCAGCCGTTATGGGTAGGCACGACGTGGATATTCTTGCCTGGCATGGCGCTCTCCCGGAAATTGGCAGTATGAGTGTCTGCTCTGTCTCGCCTCCCAGGTATCGGGCGTCGTCTGACAAGGCCGTCGGATATCAGGAGGAACAACACAAGCCAGAAGCGACAACGCCCGCCAGGCACCATGGCGGGCGTGCTTCATGACGGGGACAGTGCGAAGGCGGGCTCAACTCATCTTGCCGAGGATCGCCTGCATTTCGTCGACATTGAATGCCCGCAGCGTCTGCGTGCGCACGTTGCCCAGCGCGCCGACCGCCAGGCCGAAGGCGGTCATGCTGGCATCATCCTGGGCCTCGACGGTCAGCACGATGTCGTATTTGCCCAGTGTCCAGAAGATGTCTTTCATCTGCACCCCGAAACGCGCGCCCATCTCGCGCACCGCGGCGGCGCGCTTGGTGGTGTCCTTGACGGCGCGGATGCCCTGGTCGGTGAAGCTGGCTAGCACGATGTAGCGGGTCATGGCGGGACCTCCGGTAAAGGATCGATCGAACGCCGTCCCGGCTGCGCGCACGCAAGCCATCGCCGCAAGCCGGGGCAGTGGTTCAGGACTCCCCGGCGCAGCACCGGGGTGCCTGAGCAACCCCATGCCGATGCATATCGCGCGCCAGCGGCCGTGGCGCGCCGCGTAGCGGGAGATGCCGCAGGGCCGGCCGCCGCGTGGCGGCGCGATGTGTATCAGCCCTGATACAGCGGCCCGCCTCAGTCCTGCGCCGGGCCGCTATCGCCGCCGTCCGGCGTATCCAGCGCGCGCATGTTGTCCAGCAGCTTCAGCAGGTAGTGCAGCGTATGCGTCAGGTCGTTGGTCGAGAACCCGTCCAGCGCCTGCTCGTAGTACTGCCGGATCTTCGGCTGCGCCTGGTGCAGCCACACCTCGCGGCCCGGCTCGCTCATCCGCACCAGCCGCGAGCGGCGGTCGCGCCCGTCCGGCGCCAGCGTCACGTGGCCGTCCCGTTCCATCCGGCTGACCAGGCCCGACAGATTCTGGCGGCTCACCATCAGGTAGCGCGCCAGGTCGCCGACGCTCATGCCATCGGCGGCTTCCGGACGCGACAGCGCGCCCAGCACCGCCCACTGCTGCGTCGTCAGGCCTTCGGCTTCGACCGCTCGCGACCCGGTTTTATGCAACATATTTGCGCATTGGTATAGGCGAAAGAACAGCCGGTTGGCCAGTTCCGCGCGGGCGCTGGCAGGGAGTGCGCCATTTTTGTCGGGGTTAACCATAGTCATTTCCATAGTATTGATGCCTTGCGCCAGCCGTCGACCGCTCCTATTATACGTCAATATATTTACGTAATTGACGGGGCAGGTGGCGGCGCATCGCCGGCACGATAGCACCGGAACCCTGAAAGGAGAACGGCTGTGCAAGGACTCGAAGGCAAGACGGTCATCGTGACCGGCGGTGGTGGCGGTATCGGCGGCGCAACCTGTTTGCGCTTCGCGCGCGCCGGGGCGGCGGTCGGCGTGCTCGACCTGAACCCGGAGGCAGGCGAACGCGTGGCGGCGCAGATCCGCGATGCCGGCGGCCGCGCATTGTCCGTGCGCTGCGACATTACCGATCGCGCCAGCGTCGACGCCGCGGTGGCTGCGGTGGAGCAGGAGCTGGGCCCGATCGACGTGCTGGTCAACAACGCCGGCTGGGACGTGTTCCGCCCGTTCGTCAAGACCGAGCCGGCGCAGTGGGAGCGGCTGATCGCCATCAACCTGACCGGCGCGCTGCATATGCACCACGCAGTGCTGCCCGGCATGGTGGCGCGCAAGCGCGGACGCATCGTCAATATCGCCTCCGATGCCGCGCGCGTGGGGTCTTCCGGCGAAGCGGTGTATGCCGCGTGCAAGGGCGGGCTGGTGTCGTTCTCCAAGACTATCGCGCGCGAGCATGCGCGCCACGGCATCACCGTGAACGTGGTGTGCCCGGGGCCGACCGAGACCGCGCTGTTCGAAGACTACAAGCAGGGCGCGGGCAACCCCGAAAAGCTGGTGGAAGCCTTCACCCGCTCGATCCCGCTGGGCCGCATCGGCCAGCCCGACGACCTGCCCGGCGCGGTGCTGTTCTTTGCCGGCGACGACGCGTCGTTCATCACCGGACAGGTGCTGAGCGTGTCGGGCGGCCTGACCATGAACGGCTGAGCGCAACCCATCCCGAACTGACAACGGAGACCACCATGCAATACGAAGACATCCGCTATGAAGTGCGCAACGGCGCGGCCTGGATCATCATCAACCGCCCGGAAAAGATGAACGCCTTCCGCGGCCGCACCTGCGACGAACTGATCCACGCCATCAACCGCGCCGGCTATGACCGCGAGATCGGCGCCATCGTGCTGGCAGGCGCCGGCGAGAAGGCCTTCTGCACCGGCGGCGACCAGTCCGCGCATGAAGGCCAGTACGACGGCCGCGGCACCATCGGCCTGCCGATGGAAGAGCTGCACAACGCCATCCGCGACGTGCCCAAGCCGGTGATCGCGCGCGTGCAGGGCTATGCCATCGGCGGCGGCAACGTGCTGTGCACGATCTGCGATTTCACCATCGCCTCGGACAAGGCGGTGTTCGGGCAGGTTGGCCCGCGTGTCGGCTCGGTCGATCCCGGCTATGGCACTGCGTTCCTGGCTCGCGTGGTCGGCGAGAAGAAGGCGCGCGAGATCTGGTACCTGTGCCGCCGCTATCCCGCCGCCGAGGCGCTGGCGATGGGGCTGGTCAATGCCGTGGTGCCGCACGAGCAGCTCGACGCCGAAGTGCAGAAGTGGTGCGACGAGATCCTGGAAAAGAGCCCGACCGCGATCGCCATCGCCAAGCGCTCGTTCAATATGGACACCGCGCACCAGGGCGGCATCGCCGGCATGGGCATGTACGCGCTCAAGCTCTACTACGACACCGAGGAATCGCGCGAGGGCGTGCGCGCCTTCCAGGAAAAGCGCAAGCCTGACTTCCGCAAGTACGCGAAGTGAATGGAGCCAGCGGAGACAGCCATGAATCCCTACCTTGACGAAGACCTGTCGGCGCTGGCCGAACATGCCCGCCGCTTTGCCGACGCCCGCGTCGCGCCCGGCTACCTGGAGCGCGACCGCACCCGCGTGCTCGACCGCGCGCTGATGCGAGAGATGGGCGAGATGGGCTTTATCGCGCCCGAGCTGCCGGAACAATACGGCGGGCAGGGCATGGGCTCGCTCGCGGCCGGTGTGATCCACGAAGCGGTGGCGCGCGCCGACCTGAGCCTGTCGTATATCAACCTGCTGGCCTCGCTGAACGGGCAGATCCTGGCGCATCACGCGCGGCCAGAGATCGCCGGCCCATGGCTGCAGCGCCTGACGCGCGGCGAAGCGCTGCTGGCGATCGCGCTGACCGAGCCGCGCGGCGGCTCGGACGCGGCCAGCCTGCGGCTGCGCATGGAACGCGATGGCGACCACTATGTGCTCAACGGCGAGAAGACCTCGATCTCCGCCGCCGACCAGGCCGATGCCGCGGTGGTGTTCGCACGCAGCGGTTCGGTCGAGGCGGGCGCGCGCGGCGTGTCGGCGCTGCTGGTGCCGATGGACCTCCCGGGCATCACGCGCAACCGCTTCGACTGCCACGGCCAGCGCGCCATCGGGCGCGGCTCGATCTTCTTCGAGAACGTGCGCGTGCCGGCGAGCCATCTGCTCGGCAAGGAGGGCGAAGGCTTTGTGCAGGTGATGCAGGGCTTCGATTTCTCGCGCGCGCTGATCGGCCTGCAGGTGCTGGCCGTGGCGCAGGCGGCGCTGGACGAGACCTGGGCCTACGTGGCCGAGCGCCAGGCCTTCGGCAAGCCGCTGTCGGCGTTCCAGGGCGTGTCGCACCCGCTGGCAGACTTCGAGACCCAGGTGCAGGGCGCGCGCCTGCTGTGTTTGCAGACGCTGTGGCTGAAGGACCGCGGCCTGCCGCATACCGCCGAAGCCGCCATGTGCAAGTGGTGGGCGCCCAAGCTGGCGTACGACGTGGTGCACCAGTGCCTGCTGTCGTTCGGCCACGGCGGCTATGACCGCGGCGTGATGGAGCAGCGCCTGCGCGACGTGCTCGGCTTCCAGATCGGCGACGGCACCGCGCAGATCATGAAGACCATCATCGCGCGCACACGCGCGGGGCGCGAAGCGGTACCGGCCTGACGCGCGCCCGACGCAACGACTGGCAGCACACAACAACGAGGAGACCGCCATGGATTTCGACGCCGTACTGATCGCGCCGCGCCGTGCCGCCAGCATTGCCGCCGGGCACTGGCAGGACCGTACCATCAACGACTATCTTGCCGAGTGCGTACGTGAGCGGCCCGACGCCCCCGCGTTGACCGCGCTCAGCATCGATCGTCAACACGTGACGCGCTTCACCTGGCAGCAGCTGGAGCGCATGGCCGACCGCGTGGCGGTGGGCCTTTCCCGCCTCGGCATCGTGGCCGGCGACGTGGTCTCATGCCAGCTGCCCAACGGCTGGCACCTGAGCGTGCTGTACCTGGCCTGCGCGCGCCTGGGCGCGGTGCTCAACCCGGTCATGCCGATCTTCCGCGAGCGCGAGCTGTCGTTCATGCTGGCGCACGCCCGGAGCAAGGTGGTGGTGGTGCCGAAGTTGTTCCGCGGCTTCGACCATGCGCAGATGCTGCGGGGTTTGCGTGAAGGGTTGCCTGCGCTGCGCCATATCGTCGTAGTGGATGGCGACGGCGACGACAGCTTCGAGGCGCTGCTGAGCGGCCCGTCCTGGGAAGACGCAGCCGATGCCGCCACCATCCTGCAGTGCAGCCGCCCGGGCCCGGACGACGTCACGCAGCTGATCTACACCTCCGGCACCACCGGCGAGCCCAAGGGCGTGATGCATACCGCGAACACGCTGTTCTCCAACATCGTCGCCTATGCCGGCCGGCTGCATCTCACCGGCGACGACGTGGTGCTGATGGCGTCGCCGATGGCACACCAGACCGGCTTCATGTACGGCCTGATGATGCCGGTGGTGCTGGGCGCGCATGCGGTGCTGCAGGACATCTGGGACCCGGCCCGCGCCGCCGCGCTGATCCGCGACGAGGGCGTGACCTTCACCATGGGCTCCACGCCTTTCCTCACGGACCTGGCGCGCGTGGTGGCCGAGTCCGGCGCGCCGGTGCCGAGCCTGCGCATCTTCCTGTGCGCGGGCGCGCCGATTCCGGGTGCGCTGGTCGAGCAGGCACGGCAGGCGCTGGGCGCGAAGATCGTATCGGCATGGGGCATGACCGAGAACGGCGCGGTCACCACGACGCTGCCGGAGGACAGCGACGAACGCGCGTCCACCACCGACGGCCGCCCGCTGCCCGGCGTGGCGATCCGGGTGGTCGATGGCACCGACACGGACGTGCCTGTCGGCGAGACCGGCCGGCTGCTGGTGCGCGCCTGCTCCAATTTCGGCGGCTACCTGAAGCGCCCGCAGCTGAACGGCACCGATGGCGATGGCTGGTTCGACACCGGCGACCTGGCCCGGCTCGATGCCGAGGGGTACCTGCGCATCGCCGGCCGCAGCAAGGACGTGATCATCCGCGGCGGCGAGAACATCCCCGTGCTGGAGGTCGAGACCTTGCTGTACCGCCATCCCGCGGTGGCGCAGGTGGCGATCGTCGCCTATCCCGACGAACGGCTGGGCGAGCGTGCCTGTGCCTTCGTGGTGCCGCGCGCCGGGCATGACTTCGATCACGCGGCGATGGTGGAATGGCTCAAGGGGCAGAAGATGGCGCTGCAGTACATCCCGGAAAAGCTTGTCGTGCGCGATGCGTTGCCGGCGACGCCGGCGGGGAAGATCCAGAAATTCAGGCTGCGCGATCTGTTGCGGGATGCGCTGTAGCACGATGCGCTAACCGTTGGTTTGCTCCCCTTTCCCGCTTGCGGGAGAGGGGCCGGGGGAGAGGGGCCGGGGGAGAGGGGCCGGGGGAGAGGGCCGGCGCGTGTCAAGCGCGCTTACCGTAACTCCCGCGTTGCCGCGCCAAGCGCCTCGCCAAACAACTCACCCACCAGATCCACCTCAGCCTCGTCAATGACCAGCGGCGGCAGGAACCGCACCGTCGCCCCATGGCGCCCGCCCAGCTCGACGATCAGCCCGCGCTGCAGGCATTCGCGCTGCATGGTACGCGCGAAGTCGCCATCGGCGGGGTACGCGCCGACCACGTCAGGGTCGGCACGCTCATCCACCAGCTCCACCCCAAGCATCAGCCCGCGCCCACGCACCTCGCCAATTGCGGCGAAGTCCGACTGCAGCTCGCGCAACCGTGTCGCGAGCCGCTGCCCCATGCCCTCGGCATGCGCCACCAGCCCTTGCGCAGCGATAGTGCGGATGGTGGCCGAGCCCGCCGCCATCGCCAGCTGGTTGCCGCGGAAGGTCCCGGCATGCGCGCCCGGCTGCCAGGCGTCGAGCGCGCCGTCGTAGATCACCACCGACATCGGCAGCCCGCCGCCGATCGCCTTGGACAGCACCAGCACGTCCGGCACGATGCCGGCATGCTCGAACGCGAAGGTGTGCCCGGTGCGGCCCAGCCCGGTCTGCACTTCGTCCAGCACCAGCGCGATGCCTCGCTCGCGCGTGATGCGGCGCAGTTCGCGCAGCCAGCGTGCCGGCGCGGGAATCACGCCGCCTTCGCCTTGCACCGCTTCTACCACCACCGCTGCCGGCGGCAACACGCCGGACTCGGGATCGGACAGCATCTGCCCGATATAGCGCAGCCCGGCATCGATGCCGGCTTCGCCGCGCAGGCCGAAGGGGCAGCGGTAGTCATACGGATAAGGCAGGAACTGCACGCTGGCGCCGAGCGCGCCCAGCGGCGCCTTGGGCCCCAGGTTGCCCATCAGCGCCAGCGTGCCGTGGGTCATGCCATGGTAGCCGCCGGCGAAGCTCAGCACGGTGTGGCGGCCGGTGGCGGTCTTGGCCAGCTTGAGCGCGGCTTCGATGCCGTCGGCACCGGTCGGGCCGCAGAACTGGATGCGCGCGCGCGCGGCGAACTCGTCCGGCAGCAGGCCGAACAGGTCGTCGATAAAGCGGTCCTTGACCGGCGTGGCCAGGTCCAGCGTATGCAGCGGCAGGCCGCTGTCGAGCGTGTCGCGCAGCGCGCGCACCACCGCCGGGTGGTTGTGGCCGAGCGCGAGCGTGCCGGCACCCGCCAGGCAGTCGATGAAGAGCTGGCCGCTGGTGTCGCGCAGGTACACGCCGTAGCCCTGTTCCAGCGCCAGCGGGATGCGGCGCGGATACGAGCGGGCGTTGGATTCGCGGGCGCACTGGCGCTGCAGGTAGGCATTGTCGTCGAGCCGGATCGGCGCTTGCCGGGCAAAGGCGCCGGCCGAGAACGGCGCGGGTTGGCCATGGGCGAGCGTGGCGAGCGAGGGAGGCGTCATGGTGTCGTTCCTAGCGGAGGGCGTTGATACAGGGGCGTTGGGGGCGTTGACTGCAAGGACTGGATCAAGGGTTGGCGCTGGCGCACCGCGGCGGGTATTGCCGTTGCACGACGCGCACCGCCGCGAGCGGCGTGGCCAGGCATGCCACATAGCGCGAACCGCCGCCGGCATCGTGCAGATACCAGACACCCGCGCCGGCGCGCGCCAGCGGCGGCACGCATCCGGCGCTGCCGGGCGGCGCCACGCGCACCGCTTGCGGCGACGCCGACAGGCCGGTGCCGAGCGCCTTGCTGCACGCTTCCTTGGCGGTCCAGAGCCGCAGGAAGCCGAGCATGGCGTGCTCCGGCTGCCGCTGCGCCAGCCCGGCAAGCCAGTGCATTTCATCGGGCGCGCAGGCGACGGCGGCGCTGTCGCGCCAGTCCGCCCAGGCCATGCCGGCACGCCAGGCTTCGATGTCGATGCCGACCGGCGCGCGCGACAGCGCGATCACCGCGCGCGCGCCGCTGTGGCTGACGTTGAAGTGCAGGGGCGGGTTCTCCGGGGCCGTGGCCAGCACGGGCTTGCCGAAGGCGTTGGCGGCCAGCGGGACGGCGGCGGGCGGCAGGGCCAGGCAGCCGCCCAGCAGCGTGCGCAAGGCCGCGCGCGCCGCGGTAAAGCGGTTGCGGTCGGCGGCCTGGCGAAACGCGGCGGCGCGGGCGTGCTCGTCAGCAGAAAGCACGGTGGGATCCACCGGCGCATCGGCCGCCACGTGCCACACGTGGATGTCGCCGTGCGACGGTGCGGCGAAGTCAGGCAAGCGCATGGCCGGCTTCTCCGCTGAGCGGCGCGGTGCCAAGCACTGCCTGAGCAACGGCATCCAGCACCGCGGGCGCCGCTTCGTGCAGGAAGAAGTGCCCACCCGCGAAGACCTGCTGGCGGCAATCGTGCAGGGTTTCGTCGCGCCAGGCTGCCAGCGTGGCGGGCGGCGCGTGGACATCGTCCTGGCCGCCCAGCACGGTGATCGGGCAGCCCAGGCGCGGGCCGCGGACGTAGCGCCAGCGCTCGCACAGCGCGATGTCGGCACGCAGCACCGGCAGGAAGAACGCCAGTGCTTCCGGGGTTTCGCGGATCTCGGCCGGCATGCCGCCCATCCCCGCGATGACGTCGGCGAAGGCGCCGTCAGGCAGCGTGCTGAACGGCGGCCGCGCCGACGGCAGCGCCGGCGCGCCTCGTCCGGACACAACCAGCGCCGTGGGCGCAAGGCCGTGCACGGTCTCGAGCACGCGCGCGGTCTCGAAGCCGAGCAGGGCGCCCATGCTGTGCCCGAACAGCGCAAAGCGCGGCGCCTTGGTGCGCGCCGCGCGTGCGATCGCCGCCGCCAGCGCCGCGGCCAGTTCCTCGATCGAAGCCGCATGCGCCTCGGCCGTGCGCATGCCGCGTCCGGGCAGGCATACCGGCGCCAGCTCCACCTGCGCGGGCAGCGCGTCGCGCCACCCGTGGTACGCGGTATGGCCGGCGCCCGCATAGGGCAGGCAGTACAGGCGCACGCGCGTAGCCTCTGCATTCGTGGCATCGCCTGCCCGTCCGGGCATCACGGCAAACCAGCGCTCGCGCCCAGGCTGCGGCGCGCTCATGCGCCAGCCAGCGCGCGCTGCAGGCTGAGCGGGCGCATGTCGGTCCAGACCGTGTCGATATGGGTCAGGCACTCGTCGCGATTGCCCTGGAATCCGGTGCTTTTCCATCCTGCCGGGACGGGCTTGTAGTCGGGCCAGATCGAGTACTGGCCTTCTTCATTGCGGACGACGTGGAAACGCGTGTCGGGGTGGTCCCAGCTCATGGCAATGCTCCTCTGGTGGTGTGGAAACGCCATCGCGGCGCAGGCAAGCAAGTCCGCCGCGATGGCGTCGCGAACGGTCGCGATGATTCGTCGGTCAATATCGTAAATGATAATGATTTGTATTTCCATTCGTAAATTATTCCGCTACACTCGCTTCACACTTTCAATGTGCAGACATGGTTCGCGAGGCTGCCCCCGTTGGCCTCCATTGACTCCCAGGCCGCAACCGGCCTCGCGAACGCACCCGTAGAGGCAACAGGGATATGGACACGACCAGTACCATCGCCGACCTCAGGGCGGACCACCGCGCCGCTGCCGGCGTGGCTACCGCCGCAACCTCAGCCACCTCGGCAAGCAACGCCGGGGCAGGCGGACTGCGTATCGCCCCGCTGTCCGCGCAAGGCGCGCTGCCGCTGGTGGTCAAGCCGGACGGCGGCACCGACTGGCGCGGCCAGTTCCATGCCATGGCGGCGATTGCCGCCGAGCAGTTGCCGCGCGTCGGCGGCGTGCTGTTCCGTGGCTTTCATTTCGATGACGACACCGCGTTCCGCGCCTTCGCCAGCGCCTTCGGCCATCCGCTGCTGAGCTACGAGTTCGGCTCCACGCCGCGCTCGCAGGTCAGGGAGGGCGTCTACACCTCGACCGAATACCCGGCGCACCAGGTGATCCCGCTGCATAACGAGCAGTCGTACACGCTGCAGTGGCCGATGAAGATCTGGTTCCACTGCGTGCAGCCGAGCGAATCCGGCGGCGAAACGCCGATCGCCGACAGCCGCCTGGTCTACCAGCGCCTCGACCCAGCCATCCGCGAGCGCTTTGCGCAACGCCGGCTGATGTACGTGCGCAACTACGGCAACGGCCTCGACCTGAGCTGGCAGCGCGCCTTCAACACCGAAGACCGCGCGCAGGTGGAGCGCTTCTGCCGCGCGCAGCGGATCGAGTTCGAATGGAAGCCCGACGGCGAGCTGCGCACGCGCCAGCTGTGCCAGGCGGTCGCGCGCCATCCCGTGACCGGCGAGATGGTGTGGTTCAACCAGGCCCACCTGTTCCATGTGTCCAACCTGGCGCCGCACGTGCGCGAGACCTTGCTGGACGTGGTCGGCAGCGTCGACGAACTGCCGCGCAACGTCGTCTACGGCGACGGCGCACCGCTGGAAGACGATGCGCTGGCCTCGATCCGCGCCACGCTGGACCAATGCACGGTGCGCTTTCCCTGGCAGCAGGGCGACGTGCTGATGCTCGACAACATGCTCGCCGCCCACGGGCGCGGCACCTTCACCGGCGCGCGCCGCGTGATCGTCGCCATGGCCGAGCCCGCGCCGCCCGGACTGGGCTGAGGCGCGCTTCCCGTCTGATCACTCCTGGCCGGGCTGGCTGCGCCTGCCCGGCGGGGACCTGTCATCTCCAACGCTTTCGCCATGTCGTCTTCCGAAGCTCCCTTGCCGGCCGAAACTGGCGCCCTGATGCGAACCCTGCGCGCCGAAGGCGTGCGCCTGCGCCTGCATGACGGGCGCTGGCGCGTGGCTGGCGACAGCGCGGCCGGCACCGATGCGCAGCAGGCCGCGGCCGGGCTGCTGGCAACCCGCGCCGCCGAGGCCGATGCGTGGCTGGCCGCGCATCCCGGCTACTTCGACCGCTATCCCGCCGGCCCCGGCCAGCTCGCGCTGCTGGCGTTTCATCGCCGCCATCCGCACAGCGCCGCCTACAACATGGTGTTCGCGATCGAGGTGCCGGCTGGCCTGCGCTTTGAGCTGCTCGAACAGGCGGTGCGCCACGTGGTGGACTGCCATGAGGCGCTGCATAGCGGCTTTATCGAGGAAGACGGCGAGATCGTGATGGCACGCCCCGCGGGCTTTGCCGCGGAGGTGTCGCTGACGCGTGCCGACGGCCTCGATGAAGCGGGCCTGCACGCCTGGTTCGAGCGCGAAGCCGACGAACCGTTCGACCCCGATGCGGGGCAGGTCTGCCGTTTCCGCTTCCTCGTCTCGCGCCAGCCGGGCGGCGCCGACCGCATGTGGATGTGCGCGGGCATGCACCATATCGCCGGCGACTACCTCGGGTTCGAGCTGGTCTGCGACCAGATCTTCGCCACCTACGAGGCGCTGTGCGCCGGCGCAGCGCCGATGGCGTCGCAAAGCGGCCGCTACCGCGACTGGCTTGCGCGCCAGCGGCAACTGCTGGCAGGCCCGCGCGGCGCTTCGCTGCGCGCGTACTGGGAAGGCGTGCTTGAAGACGCGCCCGCGGCGCCGGCGATGCCCGGCACGCTGGACGCGGAATCGCGCCACCGCGGCGCCGAACTCGAATTCCGCCTCACGCCGCAGCAGACGGCAGGCCTGCGCGAGCTGGCAACGCAGCTGGAAGTCAGCCTCTTCGTGGTGATGCTGGCGCTGTTCAAGACGGTCGTGCACCGCGCCAGTGGCGAGGACGATTTCCTGATCGGCACGCCGACGGCGGGGCGATCAGGCGCACAGTCCGCCGACCTGATCGGCTTTACGCTGAACACGGTGCCGCTGCGCGCAGACTTCTCCGCCAATCCGGCCTTTGCCGCGGTGGTGCGCGACTGCGCCCGGCAGATGCGCGGCGCGCTGCGCCACCAGCAATATCCGCTGGCGCGCATGGGCGGGGAGGGGCCGCTGTTCCGGCATATGACCACCTTCGTGCCGGTGGGGCCGCGCAACGTGCTGGGCCGCTACCTGGTGCGCGAATACCTCGCCACCCAGCGCGGCGCAGCCAACGACATGAACCTGCGCTGGCAGGACGAGGGCGATCGCCTGCGCGGGCAATGGCGCTATGACGCCGACCGGTTCGACGCGCAGTCCGTCCAGCGCCTGATCGCCACGCTGCGCGCTGCGGTGGATGCTGTGCTCGACAACGCCGACGCGCGTGTCGGGGACCTGCCGCTGTATGAGGCGGCGGTGCTCTCCGATATGCGCGCTGGCCGCATCGAGCGGCACGCCACCGCGCTGGCGGCCTTCGAGGCCGGCGTGCGCGCGCATCCCGGGCGGCTCGCCGTCGATGCCGCCGATGCGCAATGCAGCTACGCCGCGCTCGATCGCGCCGCGACCGCGCTCGCCGCAAGCCTGCGCGACGGTGGCGTCCGGCCCGGCGATGTGGTCGGCCTGCTGCTGCCGCGCGGCGCGCGCATGGCTGCCGCCATGCTTGGCGCATGGAAGGCCGGCGCCGCCTTCCTGTGCCTGGACGCCGGCATGCCCGCCGCGCGGCTGGCGCAACTGGCCGCCGATGCGTGCCTTGCCGCCGTGGTGGGCGAGGGCGAGCGGCCGCAGTGGCTGGCGCAATCCACGCCGGGCGCAGCCTGGCATGTCGCCTCGCTCGCGAGCGAGGACACAACCGGCGCTGCCGCATGGCCCGCCGCCGCTCCGGCACAGCCCGCCTACCTGATCTACACCTCCGGCTCGACCGGCACGCCCAAGGCCGTGGTGGTCACGCAAGGCAACCTCGCGCATTACGCCGCCGGCGTGCTGCGCGCGCTGGCGCTGCCGGCAGGGTCGTCGCTGGCGTCGCTGTCCTCGGTGACGGCCGACCTCGGCCACACCGCATGGTTCGGCGCGCTGCTCGGCGGCCACACGCTGCGCGTGCTGGACGACGCGCTGGCGGAAGACCCCGAAGCGCTTGCCGAAGCCCTGGCAGCGCGGCCGGTCGATTGCCTGAAGATCGTCCCGTCGCACCTGCGCGCGCTGCTGGCGGTGGCCGATCCCGTGCGGCTGGTGCCGCGCCAGTGCCTGGTGTTCGGCGGCGAGGCGCTCGACGCGGCGCTGTTGGCGCGCGTGCAGGCGCTGCGCCCGGCATGCCGCGTGGTCAATCACTACGGCCCCACAGAAGCCACGGTGGGGTGCCTGACGCATGCGGTGCCTGACGCCGCTGTGGCGGGTCCAATTCCCGTCGGCCAGCCGCTTGCCGGCGTCAGCGCCTGCGTGCTCGACCGCCACCTGAACCGCGTGCCGCGTGGCGCGGTGGGCGAGCTCTATATCGGCGGCGCCGGCGTCGCCAGCGGCTACCTGCGCCGCCCCGCGCTGACCGCCGAGCGTTTTGTGCCGGACCCGTTCCAGCCGGGCGGCCGCTTGTACCGGACCGGCGACCGCGTACGCATGGACGAAGACGGCGCCATCGTCTTCCTCGGCCGCGCCGACGCACAGGTCAAGATCCGCGGCTTCCGCGTCGAGCCGGGCGAAGTCGAAGCCTGGCTGCGCCAGGCGCCGGGCGTGCGCGATGCCGTGGTGCTGGCGCTGCCGTCGCCGGCGGGCGAAGGGCTGCGGCTGGTCGCCTACCTGGTGGCCGACGCCGGCCTGGATCTCGATACCCTGCGCACCACCATGTCCGCCGCGTTGCCGGCGCCGATGCTGCCTGCCGCGTTCGTTGCGTGCGACGCCTTCGCGCGGCTGCGCAACGGCAAGGTCGATCGCAAGGCGCTGCCGCCCGTGCCCGGCGAGGCCGCGGCACCGGCGCAACCGGCACCGGGCGACGAGACCGAGGCGACGCTGGCGCGCCTGTGGGCAGGCGTGCTCGGACGCGAAAGCGTGGGCGCCGACGGCAACTTCTTCGCGCTCGGCGGCGATTCCATTCTTGGACTGCAACTGGTCGCGCAGGCGCGCAAGGCGGGCCTGCCTCTGACGCCCAGGCTGCTGTTCGCGCATCCCACGCCGGCGGCGCTGGCTGCCGTGCTGCGTGCGAACGCGGCGCCAGCCGCCGCACAGGCGGCCGCCATCGAACAGATGCTGGCGGGATTGTGGCGCGAAATCCTGCAACGCGAGCAGATCGACCGCGATGCGGATTTCTTCGCGCTCGGCGGCGATTCCATCCTGGCGCTGCAGATCGTCGCCAGGGCGCGCGCGCAGCAGCTGGTGCTCGCGCCCAAGGACCTGTTCGCGCACCCGACGCTGGCACGCCTGGCGGTCCATCTCGCCGCGCGCGAGAAAACTGCCAGCGCAGCCGCAACGCCAGCGGCTGCGCAGCCCTTTGCGCTGAGCGGCTGCGACACGCAGGCGCTGGAGCGTCTGCGCAGCCGAGCGGGCGACATCGAAGATGCCTATCCGCTGTCGCCCCTGCAGGAAGGCCTGCTGTTCCACCACCTGCGCGATGGCGGCAACGGTGCCTACGTCAACCAGCTGGTGCTGCAGGTCGAGGGTCCGCTCGACACCGAACGCATGGCCGCCGCCTGGCAGGCGCTGCTGGACGACCACCCGATCTTGCGTACCACCTTTGCCGCGGCAGGCGAAGCGGGCGGCGACCGCGCGCTGCAATGCGTGCATGCGCGCGCAAAGCTACCCGTGACAGTGGAAGACTGGCGCGGGGCCGGCGCGCAGGCGGCGCGGCTGGCGGAGTGGTGCCATGCCGACCGCTCGCGCGGCTTCGATCCCGCCGAGCTGCCGCTGATGCGGCTGGCGCTGCTGCGCACCGGCGACGCGGGCTGGTGGTTGGTCTGGAGCCGGCACCACCTGATCGTCGACGGCTGGGGCTCGGTGCAGTTGCTCGACGAGGCGCTGGCCCGCTATGCCGATCCGGCACATGCCCCGACGCCGCGCCGGCCGTACCGCGACTACATCGCCTGGCTCGCGGCACAGCCCGCATCCGCGCGGCAGGCCTTCTGGCGCGCTGCATTCGCCGGCCTGGCCGGCCCGACAGTGCTGCCGGGCATCGCACCCGCCAGCGCCCACGGGAAAACCGCGCCGCTTTGCCGTGACCTGGTCCTGCCGGCCGGCCTCGACGCCAGCCTGCGCGCGCTGGCCGCGGCGCACCGCGTCACGCTCAACACCGTGATGCAGGCCGCGTGGGGCATCGTGCTGTCGCGCCACGCCGGCAGCGACGATATCGTCTTCGGCGTGACCTCGGCCGGCCGCCCCGCGGGCCTGGAAGGCGCCGAGCGCATGCTGGGCGTGTTCATCAACACGCTGCCGTTGCGGCTGCGTCCGCAAGGCGCGCTGGCGGTGGCGGACTACCTGCAGGCGACCCAGCACGCCGCCGTGGCGATGCGCGAGTTCGAGCACGCCGCGCTCGCGGAGATCCAGGCTGAGTCCGGCATCGGCGGAGCCCTGTTCGATACGCTGATGGTGTTCCAGAACCTGCCCGACCTGGGCGACCGCGCGCGCGAGGTGGCCGGCCTGCGCCTGCGCCAGCATGACAACATCGAGCAGACCCACTACGGCCTGACGCTGGAGGTCATGCCCGACAGCCGCTTCACCATCCGCTTCACCTGCGATGCCTCGCGTGTGCAGGCGCACCGGCTGGCGCAATGGATGGACGCCTACGCCGCCGTGCTGGCGTCGCTGGCCGCCGGCATCGCGCACGTGGGCGCCGCCGACATGCTCGATGGCGCCACGCGCGCCAGGCTGCAGGCATGGAGCGCGAGCGACGACACCAGCGTGACGCTTGCCGCCTTGCAGGACGACTACGTGCGGCGGGTCGCGCGCCAGGTGGCTGCGCATCCGCGGCGTGTGCTGGCCCGCTGCGGCGCCGGGACGCTGACCTATGGCGACTGGTGGGAGCGCGCCGGCCGCGTCGCCAGCGGCCTGCGCGCCGCCGGCGTGCGCCCGGACGATCTCATCGCGGTGCTGCTGCCGCGCGGGCTGGACTGGCTGGTCGCGCTGGCCGGCATCCTGCGCGCCGGCGCGGCGTGGGTGCCGCTCGATGTCAGCCATCCCGCGGCACGCTGGCAGCAGGTGCTGGCGCAGGCC
This sequence comes from Cupriavidus sp. a3, assembly GCF_051015765.1. Lineage (NCBI taxonomy): Bacteria > Pseudomonadati > Pseudomonadota > Betaproteobacteria > Burkholderiales > Burkholderiaceae > Cupriavidus > Cupriavidus sp. a3. The sequence continues at coordinate 801,101 of NZ_CP170644.1, forward strand.
AAGGCAGCACAGGTCCTGACGGATGCATCCGGCGTGGCCGCGCTGGCCGCCGCCGGCATTGCCGGCGCCACGACGCTGCCCGCATTGGAAGCCGGGGCGGCGCCTGCGCCCGACCTGCCCGCGCATCCCGCGCAGCTCGCGTACGTGCTGTTCACCTCCGGCTCGACCGGCGTGCCCAAGGGCGCGATGGTCACGCGCACCGGCATGCTCAACAACATGCTGGCCAAGGCCGTGCCGCTGGGGCTGGGCGAGGGCGACGTGATCGCCCAGACCGCGCCGCCTTGCTTCGACATCTCGGTCTGGCAGGCGCTGGCCGCGCCGGTGTTCGGCGCAGGCGTGGAGATCATCGGCGACGACGTGGTGCGCGATCCGGCCGCACTCACCGCACTGCTGGCGCAGCGTGGCGTGACGCTGTTCGAGCCGGTGCCGTCGCTACTGCAGGCCATGCTCGACTGCCAGGACGCCGAGGGCCGCGCGGCGCCGCTGCCCGCGCTGCGCTGGGTGTTGCCTACCGGCGAGGCGCTGCCGCCTGCCACCGCGCTTGCCTGGCTGCGCCGCTATCCGGGCGTGCCGATGATGAACGCCTACGGGCCGGCGGAATGCTCGGATGACGTGGCGTTCCACCCCCTGCGCGCCGGCGCGCTGGCGCAGGCGGCACAAGCCACCGATACCGTGCCGATCGGCCGCCCCACCGCCAATGCCGTGCTGCAGGTGCTCGATGCCGACGGCAATCTTGCCGCGCCCGGCATGGTGGGCGAGATCGCGGTGGCCGGTGCCGGCGTCGGCCGCGGCTATCTGGCCGACCCGCGCCGCACCGCGGCGGCCTTTGTGCCCGATCCGACCGGCGCGCCGGGCAGCCGCCGCTACCTGACCGGCGACCTCGGCCGCTGGCGCGAAGACGGCGTGCTCGAATACATCGGCCGCAAGGACTTCCAGGTCAAGCTGCGCGGCTACCGCATCGAGCTGGGGGAGATCGAAGCCGTGCTCGCCGCGCATCTGGCGGTGCGCCACGCGCTGGTGACGGTGCACCGTGCCGCCGGCACCGAATGGCTGACCGCGTACTGGCAGCCCCAAGCCGGCCGCGCGCAGTCCGCGCATGGCGTCCTGGAAGCCGAGTTGTCTGCCAGCGTCGCCGCGCGGTTGCCCGCGTACATGGTGCCGTCCGCATGGGTGTGCATGCCGTCGTGGCCGCTCAATGCGAACGGCAAGATCGACCGCAAGGCGCTGCCCGCGCCGCAGGTCGTGGCGCAGGAGGGCGCACCGCCTGCCACGCCCGCCGAGCAAACCGTCGCCGGCATCTGGGAAGCGCTGCTGCCGGGCGCGCGCGTCGGCCGCGACAGCGATTTCTTCCGCCTGGGCGGCCATTCGCTGATCGCCACGCGCGTGGTGGCGCGGCTGCGCGCCGCCGGCCATGCGCAGGCCACGCTGCGCGATGTCTTCGAGGCGCCGGTGCTGCGCGACTTCGCCGCACGGCTGGATGGCGCCACGCCAGCGGTGGTGATGCCCGCGCTGGTTCCAGTACCGCGCTCCGCGCGCATGCCGGTATCGCTGGCGCAGCAGCGGCTGTGGCTGGTCGAACGCCTGCAGGGCAACGCCGCAGCGGCCTACAACATGGCCGGGGCGCTGCGCCTGCGCGGGCCGCTGGACCTGGCCGCGCTGCGCCAGGCGCTGGCAGCGGTGGCGGCGCGCCACGAGATCCTGCGCACCGCCTATCCCGACGACGATGGCGAGCCCTACGCACGCATCGATGCCGCCGCCGACATCGGCCTGCCCCTGATCGACCTGCAGGCGCTTGCGCCCGAAGCGCGCGAAGCGGCACTGCGCGAGGCCATGCGGGAGCACGCAGCGCGCCCGTTCGACCTCGGCCACGCGCCGCTGTGGCGCACCACGCTGCTGCGCTGCGCGCCGCGGGAACACGTGCTGCTGGTCGCCATGCACCATCTGGTGTCGGACGGCTGGTCGGTCGGCCTGCTGGTCAACGAGATCACCCGCGGCTACCGGCACGCGCTGGCGCCGGAACAGCTCGCGCCGCTGCCGCCGCTGGCGCTGCAATACGCCGACTATGCCGCGTGGCAACGCGACTGGCTGCGCGGCGCCGCGCTGGAGCGGCTCACCGCTTACTGGCGCGGCGCGCTTGCCGGCGCACCGGCGGCGCTGGCATTGCCGGCCGACCACGCCCGCCCGCCAGTGGCGCGCATGGAAGGCGACGCCGTCGCGCTGCGGATCGACGGCGAGCGCATGGCGCAGGTGCATGCGCTGGCGCGCGCCGAGCAGGTCACGCCTTTCATCGTGCTGCTGGCGAGCTTCCAGTGCTGGCTGCACCGCGCGACCGGCATGGACGACCTGTTGCTCGGCACCGACGTCGCCGGCCGGCACGACGCCGCGCTCGAGCCGCTGATCGGCTTCTTCGTCAACGTGCTGCCGCTGCGCTCGCGCCGCATCGCCGGCGCCAGCTTCCGCGACGTGCTGGCGGCATGCCGGCGCGACGTGCTGGCCGCGTTCGAGCATGAGGGCTTGCCGTTCGACCGCATCGTCGAGGCGGCGGGCGTGCCGCGCGACCGCAGCCGCAACCCGCTGGTGCAGGCGCTGTTTGTGCTGCAGAACACGCCGGCCGGACAGTTGGGCATGCCTGGCGTGGAGGCCGGCATGCTGCCGCCCATCGAGCGCACGTCGAAGTTCGACATGGCGCTGTTCCTGGAGCCCGAGAGCGAACAGGAAGCGGCGCCGCTGCGCGGCGACTGGGTCTTTGCCAGCGCGCTGTTCGAATCCGCCACCGTGGCGCGCTTTGCCGCCGAATGGCTGGCCACGCTGGCAGCGCTGCTGCGCGCGCCGGACCAGCCCGCCGACCGCGTCACCGCAGACGCCCCGGGCGCCGCGCGCCCGTCCCAACCGAAACCCGAGGAGTCCCGAACCATGGAAACCAGCCAACGCATGGCGGCCAAGCTCGACCAGCTCAAGTCGCTGGCCCGGCCGCGCCCGGCCGCGGCCGCTGTGCCAGAGGCGGCCGTTGCCGACCCCGCCAGCCAGGTGCGGCTGCGCCCGCTGCGCGCAGGCGAAGTCTTCCCCATCGTGATCGAGCCGGTAGTGCCGGGCCTGGACCCGGTGGCGTGGGCCGCGCGCTCGCGCGAGCTGGTCGGCGCGACGCTGCACCGGCACGCCGGCATTGTCTTCCGCGGCTTCGACCTGCCCAACCCGCAGGCCTTCGAAGCCTTCGCCGAAGCCATGCACCCGGGCCTGTATGGCAGCTACGGCGACCTGCCCAAGAAGGAGGGCGGGCGCAACACCTACCGCTCCACGCCTTACCCCGAGCGCCAGATGATCCTGTACCACAACGAAAGCGCGCACCTCGAGCGCTGGCCGCGCAAGCAGTGGTTCTTCTGCGAGCTGCCCTCTGCCGTGGGCGGCGCCACGCCGATCGTCGACTGCCGCGAACTGCTGCGCCGCCTGCCGCCCGCGCTGGCCGAGGAGTTCGCCAGCAAGCAGCTGATGTACGTGCGCACCTTCACGCCGCGGCTGGACGTGGACTGGCGCGACTTCTACAAGACCGGGGACCGCGCCGAGGTCGAGGCGCGCTGCCGCGCCGCCGGCATCGACTGCCGCTGGCTGGACGGCGACGTGTTGCAGACGCGCACCGTATGCCCGGCCATCGTCAGCCACCCGGTCACCGGCGAGCGCAGCTTCTTCAACCAGGTGCAACTGCACCACGTCTCGTGCCTGGAGGCCGACGTGCGCGAAGACCTGCTCGAGATGGTCGGCCTGGAGCGCATGCCGCGCCACGTGATGTTCGGCGACGGCACGCCGATTCCCGACGAGGCCATGGCGCTGATCGGCGAGCTGTATGAAGCCTGCGCCGTGCGCTTCGACTGGCAGCGCGGCGATGTGGTGATGCTTGACAACATGCTGGCCGCGCATGCGCGCGATCCCTATGAAGGCCCGCGCAAGATCGTGGTGGCGATGGGCGACATGTTCGACCGCAAGCAGCCGGACGCCCAGCTTGTCGCCGCGCGCCCGCAGGAGAACGTGGATGCCTGAGATGCACGACGCCTGGAGTCCGACTCCCGAACAACAGGCCGCCTGGCGGCAATGGCGCAATGCGCCCGCGCCGCACGCGCACGTGGCGCGCATCGCGCTGGCTTGCCAGCCAGAGCCAGCCGCGGTGGACGCCGCGCTGGCCGTGCTGCGCAAACGCCATGACGTGCTGTGCATGGCTTATATCGACGATGGCAGCCAGCCGGTGGCATGCGTGCCGCAGGGCGCCAACGGCGCGGCCACCATCATCGTCGCGGACGGCGACGCGCTGGCGCTGCCGGCGCTCGATCCGGCGCGGGGCGACGTGCTGCGCGCCTGCCTGTGCCCGCTGGCCAGCGGCGGTGCCACGCTGTGGCTGCTGGCCAGCCCGCTGGCGGCAGACCGAAGCAGCGTGCTGCGCCTCGCCGAAGCCCTGCGCGCCGCCCTGGAAACCACCGCCGCGGACGACGCCGAGCCGCCGCTGCAATACGCCCAGTATGCCGACTGGCAGGCGGGCGCGTGCCTGGGCGAGGACGGTACCGGCGACGCCGGCCGCCGCTACTGGCAAGCTCAGGCGGCCGGGCTGCCCGCGCCGCTGCGCTTGCCCGACGCGCTCGCTGCTGCCTCAGCCACGCCCGCCGAAAGCTGGCGCCACACGCTGCACGCCGCGCACCGCCAGGCGCTGGACGCGACCGCGCGCCAGCTCGGCAGCACGCCCGAGCGCGTGCTGCACGCCGCATGGTGGAGCATGCTGGCGCGCCTGTGCGCGCAGCCGGCATTCAGCGCCACATGGCTGCACGACTGCCGCCGCGATTACGGCGTGATGGCCGGCGCCGCCGGCGTGTTCGTCAAGGCGCTGCCGCTTGGCGTGCAATGGGATGACGAAGCCAGCCTGCGCAGCCACTGGCAGGCGTGGCTGTCGACGCTGGATGGCCACGCCGCGTGGCAGGAAGCGTGGCTGCCCGGTGATGCCGGCCCGCGCATCGGGTTTGCGGTATCGCCATTGCCCGCCGACGGGATCGCGCTGGCCAGTCCGGCGTGGCCGGGCTTCGATTTGGTGTGCGAGGCACTGGACGACGGTCAGGGCATGGCCGCGCTGGCGCTGCATGCGCAAGCCGGCGCGCTGCATCCGCGCGTGGCGCCATGGCTGCTGTCCCATCTCGCCGCGTTGATCGGCGCGCTGCCCGCCGCACTGGATGCGCCGCTGCCGTCGCTGTGGTGGCCGTCCGACGATACCTTGCGCGTGCCGCAATGCTGGACCGGCGACATGCCGGCAGCGGCGGGCGACTCGCTGCTGCACCGCATCGCAGAGCATGCACGCAACACGCCGGCGGCGCCCGCGCTGGATGCCGCCGATCTCGCACTCGACTATGCCGGCCTGCAGCGCACGGTGCACGCCGCCGCGCAACGGCTGCGCGCGCTCGGCGTCGGCCCCGGCACGCGCGTGGCGCTGGCATTGCCGCGCAGTGGCGCGCTGGTGGCCAGCCTGCTGGCGGTATGGGCCGCCGGCGGCGCCTATGTACCGCTCGATCCGGCCTGGCCGCAGGCGCGGCGCCGCAGCGTGCTGGCGCAGGCAGCGCCGGTGCTGACGATCGCGCAGCAGGCGTCGGCGGACGACGAGACCGTGGTCAGTGCCGATGCGTTGCTGGCCACGGCGGCGTCAGCAGCAGAGGCTGCGGTCACTGTCGATCCTGGTGCCGCCGCCTACGTGCTGTTCACTTCCGGCTCCACCGGCGAACCCAAGGGCGTGGTGATTGGCCACGCGCAGATCAGCCACTACACCGCGGCGGCTTGCGATGCGCTGTCGCTGTCGTCGTGCCAGCGCTTCGGCCTGACGTCGTCGGTAGCCGCGGACCTCGGCAACACCACGCTGTTCGCCGCGCTGTGGCAGGGGCGCTGCCTGGTGGTGGCCGGCGATGACGACATGGCCCACCCCGCGGCCTTTGCCCGCTACCTGCGCGGCCGCGCGGTCGATGCCATCAAGATCGTGCCGTCGCACCTGGCGGCGCTGCTGGAAACGGAAGCGCCCGCGGTGCCGGCCACCGTCATCCTTGGCGGCGAGCCGCTGCCGGCCAGCCTGGTCGGCACGCTGCGCCGCCACGCGCCCGGCTGCCGCATCTTCAACCACTACGGCCCGACCGAAACCACCATCGGCGTGATGGTCCATGCGCTGGGCGCAGACATGCCGGCTTGGGCAGGCGGCAACGCACCGCTTAGCCGCGCGCTGGGTGCGACCCGCGTGCGCCTGCTCGACGATGCGCTGCGGCCGGTGCCGGCCGGTGTAGCCGGGCAGCTTTACGTCGGCGGCCCGCAACTCGCACACGGCTACTTGGGCCGGGCGGACCTCGATGCGGCGGCGTTCGTCGACGATCCCTTCGTTGCCGGCGAACGGCTGTACCGCACCGGCGATCTCGCGCGCGCCACGCCCGCCGGGCTGCAACTGCTGGGCCGCGCCGACCAGCAGGTCAAGATCCGCGGCATCCGCGTCGAGCCCGCGGAGGTCGAAGCCGCGCTGCTGGCGCAGCCGGCGGTCGCGCAGGCAGCGGTGTGCGCAGTGGCGGGACCCGGCGGCGAGGCTGTGCTGTGTGCCTTCCTCGTGCCGGCAGCCGGCAGCGGCATCGACGCCGCCGCGCTGCGCCACACGCTGGCCGCGATGCTGCCTGACGCGATGGTGCCGGCGCGCTTCGTCCCGCTGCCCGCGCTGCCGCGCCTGCCCAATGGCAAGACCGACCGCGTCGCGCTGCGCGGACTGGTTCCCGCCGACAGTGCGCCAGCTCCCGTCGCAGCGCCGGCATCGGACGCGGTGGAAGCCCTGGTGTGCGCGTTGATGGCCGGGTTGCTGGAACAGGGCCAGGTCGACCCGCATGCCGATTTCTTTGCCCTCGGCGGCCATTCGCTGCTGGTGATCAAGCTGGTCGCGCGGCTGCGCCGCCGGCTGCAGGTGGAGATTGCCCCCGGCCTGTTGTTCGACCATCCGACCGCGCATGCGCTGGCCGCTGCCGTCAGGCAGGAAGCTGCGGACGATGACCTCGACAAGCTGGCGCACATGGCACTGGCCGCTGCTGCACCGCATGCGCAGGCCGTGGTGCCGGCGTAATCGCTCCCTGAAATCCATTGACAGGTCCCGCCCCCATGTCAGACGCATTGAGTACCGCGCACGCGCAAGTCGCCGCGCAAGTCGCCGAGCGCTTCGCCCGGCTGGAGCCGGCGCAGCGCGCCGCCTTCCTGGCCGCGCTGCACGGCAAAGGCGTGGCGTTTTCCACGCTGCCCATCGTGCCCGCGCCGCGCACTGGCGCGCTGCCGCTGTCGTACGCGCAGCAGCGCCTGTGGTTCCTGCAGCAGCTGGAGCCCGCCAGCACCGCCTATCACATGCCGGGGGTGTACCGGCTCGAAGGTCCGCTCGACGCCGCGGCGCTGCGCCGCGCGTTCGCGCAGGTCGGCGCGCGCCATGAAGTGCTGCGCACCACGTATCCGATCGATGCTGCCGGTGTCGCCTGCCAGCAGGTGCATGAAGACCTGCCACCGGCCTTTGATGCCATCAACGCCATCGACGCCGATCCGGACGGCCTCGACGCCACCGTCGCGCGCGTAGTCCATGAGCCGTTCGATCTCGCCGCCGGACCGCTGTGGCGTGTCGCGCTGATCCGCGAGAGCGCGCAGTCGCACGTGCTGGTGGTGGTGCTGCACCATATCGTCGCCGACGGCGCGTCGATCGTCCGCCTCGTCGCCGAACTGGCCGCCTGCTATGCCGGCACGCAAGCCGGCACGCAAGCCGGCCTGCCGCCATTGCCGGTCCAGTACGCCGACTATGCCGCCTGGCAGCGCAACTGGATGGAGGCCGGCGAGGCCGAGCGCCTGCTCGGCTACTGGCGCGAACGCCTGGGCGACAGCGCGGGCGCGGCGCTCGACCTGCCCGCCGACCGCCCGCGCCGCGCCGCGCGCAGCGGCGAGGGCGCCGAGCACGTGTTCACCATCCCCGCCGCTGTGGCCGCAACGTTGCGCGCGCTTGCCGCCTCGCGCCATGCAACGCTGAACATGGCCCTGCTGGCCGCCTACGCGGTGCTGCTGGGCCGCTATACCGGCCAGTCCGACCTGCGCATCGGCGTGCCGGTGGCGAACCGCCAGCGCAGCGAGACCGGGGCGCTGATCGGCTGCTTCGTCAACATGCAGGTGATGCGGGCGGAGGTCGACCCGGAGCAGCCGTTCGCCGACCTGCTGGCGCGGCTCGCCGCGCAGGCCGCCGCGGACCAGGAGCACCAGTCGCTGCCGTTCGACCTGCTGGTCGAGGCGCTGCAGCCCGACCGCAGTCTCGGCCAGCCCGCATTGTTCAACGTCACCTTCGACCATCGCACCGCCAGCGCGGCGGCTCTGCCGCAACTGGCGGGGCTGCGCGTGACGCCGCTGGAACTGCCGGTCACCACCGCGCGCTTCGAGCTGAGCCTGGCCACGGCCGAGCTGGCCGATGGCAGCCTGTGCGGCCGCATCGCCTACGCCGCCGACCTGTTCGATGCCGCCACGGTCGCGCGCATGGCGGGGCATTATGTGCGCCTGCTGCAGGCCTTCGCGGCCGATCCTGCGACCACGCCCGGCACCGCGGTGCTGCTCGCCGACGCCGAGCGCGCCGCGCTGGCACGCTGGAGCCAGCCCGACTGCCCGGCAACGCCGTTCGTGGCCGTGCATGCGCAGGTGGCCGCGCACGCGCGCCGCGCGCCCGCTGCGCCAGCAGTGCTGTATGGCGACGACGTCCTGACTTATGGCGAGCTTGAACGCCAGGCAAACCGGCTTGCGCACCGGCTGATCGCGCAAGGCATCGGTGCCGAATGCCGCGTCGGCGTGGCGCTGAACCGTTCACCGCGCATGCTGGTGGCGCTGATGGCGGTGCTCAAGGCCGGCGCCTGCTTCGTGCCGTTCGATCCCGCCTATCCGGCACGGCGCCTGCTCGACATGCAGCAAGACGCTGCGCCGCGGCTGCTGCTGACCGAGCGCGCGCTGCGCAATGCCTTCCCGGTCGCGCCGGACCTGCCAGTGCTGCTCTTGGACGACGGCGACGATGCCTCGTGGCCCGACCACGACCCAGCCGTGACGATCCATGCCGGGCAGCTGGCCTACGTGATCTACACCTCCGGCTCGACCGGCCGGCCCAAGGGCGTGGCCGTGGCACACGGGCCGCTGGCGATGCACGTGGTCACCACCGCCGCGTGCTACGACATCACCGCGGCCAGCCGCGAACTCCATTTCCTCTCGTTCAGCTTTGACGGCGCGCATGAGCGCTGGATGGTGCCGCTCGCCAGCGGCGCCAGCATCGTGCTGCGCGACGACACGCTGTGGAGCGTCGAGCAGACCTACGCCGCGCTGCGCCGCCACGCCGTCACGCACGCGGGCTTTCCGCCGCGCTACCTGCACCAGCTGGCCGCGTGGGCCGAGGCGCAAGGCGACCCGCCGCCACTGTGGCTCTACTCCTTCGGCGGCGAGGCCATGCCGCGCGCGGGCGTGGAACGGCTGACGCAGGCGCTGCGGCCGCAGCACATCATCAACGGCTATGGCCCGACCGAAACCGTGGTGACGCCGCTGGTGTGGAAGGCCGCAGCGGACGAAGCCGCCGCGCAGGTGAGCGGCGCCTATGCGCCGATCGGCAGGCCGGTCGGCACGCGCAGCGCGCACGTGCTGGACAGCCGGCTCGAGCCGGTGCCCGTCGGCGTGCCGGGCGAGCTGTACCTCGGCGGCGAAGGGCTGGCGCGCGGCTACCTCGGCCGCGCCGGCATGACCGCCGACCGCTTCATTCCGGATCCCTTCGGCGCGCCCGGCGCGCGCCTGTATCGTACCGGCGACCTGGTGCGCTGGCGCCCGGATGGCTGCATCGAATATCTCGGCCGGCAGGACCACCAGGTCAAGATCCGCGGCTTCCGCATCGAACTGGGCGAGATCGAGGCGCACCTGCTGGCCCAGCCCGGCGTGCGCCAGGCGGTGGTGCTGCCGCACGAGACGCCGGCCGGCACGCGGCTGGTTGGCTACGTGGCCGCGCCGGCCACCGTGCACGCCGAAGCGCTGCGCAGCGCGCTCGCCGCGGCCTTGCCCGACTACATGGTGCCGGCCGCGGTCCTGCGCCTCGACAGCCTGCCGGTCACGCCCAACGGCAAGCTCGACCGGCGCGCGCTGCCCGAGCCGCAGTGGCAGGCCGAGGCCGCCTACGCCGCGCCGGTGTCGGCGCCGGAGCGGATGCTGGCGGCGGTGTGGGCCGACGTGCTCGGCATCGCGCAGGTGGGCTTGCACGACAACTTCTTCGCGCTCGGCGGCGACTCGATCCTCAGCCTGCAGATCGTCGCGCGTGCCCGCCTGCAGGGCTGGCGGCTGACGCCGCGGCAGGTGTTCGAGCACCAGACCGTGGCCGCGCTGGCGCAGGTGGCACAGCGCGTGGACGTGGCGGCGGAGGATGCCGCCAATGACGCGGCGGAACATGGCGCGGCGCCGCTGACGCCGGTGCAGCGGGCTTTCCTTGGCCAACCGCTGGCCGCGGCCGCGCGCAACCGCTTCAACCAGTCGGTACTGTTGCGGTCCGGTTCGGCCATCGACACGGCGGCGTTGACAGCCGCGCTGGCGGACGTGGTTGGCCACCACGCAGCGCTGCGCTTCCGCTTCAGCCATGCCGATGACGGCTGGCACCAGCAGGCCGTTGTGAAGGCCGCCGACGCGTTCGTGTTGACGACGGCCGAAGCGCCCGATGCAGCGGCCATCACCGCTGCGTGCGACGCCGAGCAGGGAAAGCTGGATATCGAGCAGGGCCCGCTGCTGCGCGCACTTCAGCTACGCGTCGCGGATGGCAGCGAGCGCCTGTTCCTGGTCTGCCATCACCTGGTGGTGGATGGCGTGTCGTGGCGCATCGTGCTGGAAGACCTGCAGGCGGCATATGCCGCGCGGCTGGCCGGGCAGGCGCCGGCGCTGGCACCGGTGGGCGCCAGCTATGCCGCATGGAGCCGCACGCTGGCTGGCCCGGCGCGCGCCGTGTTTGCCGGCGAAGGCGCCTACTGGCAGGCAGTGGCTGAAGGCGGCCTGGATCTGCCGGGCGATGTGTTCGACGCTTCGGAGCCTCGCCCGGATGGCGCCTGCACGGCCAGTTTCGCCCTCGACGCGGCCACTACCGACGCATTGCTGCGGCGCGCCCACGCTGCCTACCGCACCGGCGTCAACGACCTGCTGCTGACAGCTTTTGCGCGCGCGTTGTGCGCTTTCACCGGCTGCGACGAGATCCGCATCCATGTCGAAGGGCACGGGCGCGAAGCCGAGGTAGCCGGCACGGCGCTAGACCTCAGCCGCACGGTGGGGTGGTTCACCAGCATCTGGCCGGTGCGCCTGGCCAGCGTCGATAACCTTGGCGACACCATCGCCGGCGTCAAGGAAGCCCTGCGCGCGGTGCCGCGGCGAGGACTGGGCTATGGCGTGCTCGGGACCGCCGTGGCGGCGCCGCAGGTGCTGTTCAACTACCTGGGCCAGTTCGACGGCAGCCTGCGCGCCGGGGCGGGCGGCTGGCAGGTGGCGGCGGAGGACACCGGCAGCGGCGTGTCCGCCGCGATCCCGTTGCCGGCACCGCTGGCCTTCGACGGCCGGGTCCAGCATGGCTGCCTGCAATTCCGCTGCACGTATCGCGGCGGCCAGTTCCGCGAGGCCACCATCGAGGCGCTGCTGGCGCGCATCGCCCAGGCCCTTCGCGACGTGGCATCGCATTGCGTGGCGCAATCCGCCGTGCGGCTGACGCCGTCGGACATGCCGGCCAGCGGCCTGTCGCAGGCGCAGCTGGACGCGCTGGCGCTGTCCGCAGACGAGATCGAGGACATCTGGCGGCCGACGCCGATGCAGCGCGGCATGGTGCGCCATGGCACGCGCCATCCGGGCTCGCCGGCGTACATGGTGCAGGTGCAGGCGACCATGGACGGGCTCGACGCCGAGCGCATGATCGCGGCATGGCGGGCCGCGCTGCGGCGCCATCCGGTGCTGCGCGCGCGCGTGGCCTGGCTGCCAACGCCCGGCGAGGCCGAGCCCCTGCTGGTGGTGCCGGCGCAGGCGCAACTGCCTGTCACCCGCCATGACTGGCGCGGCCGCAGCAGCCCGGCGCAGTCCGCCGCCGACGATATGGAATGGCAGGCGCTGTGCGAGGCTGAATTCCGCCAACCGTTCGACCTGTGCCGCGCACCGCTGATGCGGCTGACGCTGGTGCGCATCGCCGACGATGCCTGGCGCTTCCTCTGGACCTGGCACCACTTGCTGCTCGATGGCTGGAGCATGTCGCGGCTGCTGGGTGAAGTGCTGCGTGGCTACGACGGGGAACTGCCCGCCCAGGCGGCATCGTCGCTGCGCCGCTACGTGGCGTGGCAGCAGGCGCAGCCCGGCGCGGACGAGCATTGGCAAACGCGGCTCGCGCCGCTGCAGCGTCAGCCGGTACGGATCACGCGCGAGATCGCGCCGGCGCAGCGCGGCCAGCGCGGCCAACATATGGGCGCCGTCGAGCATGTGGTGCAAGCCGGCGCGCTGCGCACGCTGGCCGCCTTTGCCAGCCGCCAGCATGTCACTGTCAACACGCTGGTGCAGGCCGCCTGGCTGCTGGCACTGCGCCAGGCCACCGGTGCCCGCACCGTCGGCATGGCGGTGGTCGGTTCGGGGCGCTCGGCGGAGCTGCCCGGCATCGAAGACATCATGGGCCTGCTGGCCAGCACGCTGCCGCTGGTGCAGGACCTGCCCGACACGCTGCGAGTGGCCGACTGGCTACCGGCGCTGCAGGCGGACAACCTGGCCCTGCGCGAAACCGAGCACGCGCCGCCGGCGTGGCTGCAGTCCTGGGCGGCCGGCAGCGACGACACGGCGCAGGCGCCGTTCGACACCATGCTGATCTACGAGAACTACCCGGTCGACAGCACGCTGCGCCAAACCGAGCGCGGCGCGCTGCGCTTCAGCGACGTGGGCAACCGCGGCCAGATGAGCTATCCGGTGACCGCCATCGTGATCCCCCGCGAAACGCTGACATTGCGCGTGGAATACGACACGGCCGCGCTTGACGACGCCGCGGCGCGGGAGTTCGCGCGGCATTGCCGGGCGCTGCTGCTCGCGCTGCCCGCACTGGCCGATGCCACGCTGGCCGAACTGCCGGCACGCGTAGCCAGCGCCAGCGAGGGCGGGGCGAGTGCACTGGCTGCATAGGCGGAGATGGTTTCAGCTCGGCAGCAGGCGGCGCGGGCAGTCCCCGCACAGCGGGAAGCCGTGCAGCCGGTAGCGCAGGCAGCACAGCCGGCGCAGCCACAGCGTGGTGGTGGTGCCGTCGCGGGTGACGCGGTGCGCGCGCATCGGCGCATGCAGCGGGTTGTCGCGGCCGTCGGGGCGCGTGCGGGTGTCCATCAGCCACGCGGCATCTTGCGCCAGCGTCGCCTCGGTGGCCGGCAGGCCCGGCTGCAGCAGGGCGGGCGCGTGGCGGAACACCTCGGCGACGACGGCACCGGCATTGGCCCACAGCAGCCGCGGCGACGCGCCGCTGGCCGCGGCGAGCGCCTGCACCAGCGGCGCCAGCAGGTCGTCCAGCAGCGGGCCGTAGCGCTGGTGCGGCGGCGCCCGGTGCAGCGCCTCGCCGCCATGCGGCAACAACAGCGTCACGGCGCGGCCGCGCCGGTCGGCCCGGATCGCGGCGTCGCGCAGCGGCAGCACGTGGTGCGCCAGCGCGGCGGCGGCCACCACGCCGGGCAGCAGCGACGAGAAGCCATGCCGCGCCCAGACCGAGCCGGTCACGCGCGAGTCGATGCTGCCGTGGTGCGCGGCGCTGAGCTGCAGCGCACGCGCGAGGGGGCCAGCGGGCGAGGAGCCGAGCGCGGCAATGGCGATGTCCGCAGGCGCGGGCGGGCCGGCCGCCACGGCTTCGGCGTATTGCCGCAACGGCCCCGGAAACAGTTCAAGCAACAGCGGTAGCGGTAGTAGAGCAGACAAGAGGCAGCCCTGAACGGCGTTGTATTTGTGCATCCAACGCCATCTTTCAAGTTGAAGATGAGAATGATTATCAGGTATATTCGCAATTGCATTTGTAGAGACAACCCCGTACCCGGGCGCTTTCCTGACCGGCAGCCGTGGCAGCGCGGCGGTGGCGAAGCGCTTGCGGCCATGCCGGGTCCACGGCGGGCCAGCGCGGGTCGAGGCAGCCAGGCCACCGGCGCCTGCATCGCCGCTCCGGAGAAGACCCGATGACGCAGCCCGATTTGACGATTCGAGCGCGCGCCGCGCACGGCCCGGCGCCGCTCTCCTTCGCCCAGCAGCGGCTGTGGTTCCTGCAGCGCTACGCGCCGGACAGCACCGCCTACAACCTGGTGCGCGCGTGGCGCCTGCACGGGCCTCTATCGGCGCCGGCGCTGGAGCGGGCGCTGGCGCTGGTGACGTCGCGCCACGCCGTGCTGCGTACCCGATTCTCGTCCGGCGACGGCGAGCCGTGCCAGCTGGTCAGCGATATGGCGAATATGGCGCCACCCGTGCAGTGGCTCGACCTGCCGGCAGGCGAGGTCGACGCGCTGCTGCGCAGTGAAGCCGCGCGCGTGTTCGACCTGCACGCCGCCGCGCCTTTCCGGGTCACCGTGGCCCGGCTGGATGACGGCGCCCATGTGCTGGTCATGGCCATGCACCACATCGTTTCCGACGGCTGGTCCAATCCGATCCTGGCGCGCGACCTGGCATGCGCTTATGGCGCCGCGCTGGATGGCACCGACCCGGGCTGGACACCGTTGCCCGTGCAATACGCGGACTATGCCGCCTGGCAGCGCGAGCGCCTGGCCGGCCCCGCGCTCGACGCCGCGCTGGCTCGCTGCGCGCAGCGGCTGGGCACGGCCATTCCCGCGCTGGAACTGCCGCTCGACGCGCCGCGTCCGGCGCGCCCGGCCGGCAAGGGCGGGCGCATCCGCTGGACGCTGTCGGATGGCGTGGCGGCGGCGCTGCGGGACTACTGCAGCGGCACCGCCGGCGGCGGCCGCACCACGCCGTTCGCCGTGCTGCTGGCGGCCTGGCAAGCGCTGCTGGCGCGCTACAGCGGCCAGTCCGATTTCGCGGTCGGCGTGCCCAACGCCGCGCGCACCCACGAAGAACTCGACGAACTGGTCGGCTGCTTTATCAACACCCAGGTCTATCGCGCGCGGCTGGCGCCTGGCCTGACCGGCCGCGCGCTGTGCCAGCAGGTGCGCGACGACGCCCGCGCCGCGCTCGACCATGCCGACCTGCCGTTCGAATTGCTGGTCGACAAGCTCGCACCGGCGCGCGACCCCAGCCGCACGCCGGTATTCCAGGCGCTGTTCAACCTGCAGATGGGCGAAGCCGCGTCGCTTGCGCTGCCCGGCCTGCAGGCGAGCGCACTGCCGGTGCCCGACGACAGCGCCAAGTTCGACGTTACGCTCGACCTGCAGGCCAGCGCGACGCGCGTGCTGGCCACGCTCGAATTCGATGCCGAGCTGTTCGCCGAAGCGACGGCGCAACGCATGGCCCGGCACTACGAGCAGCTGCTCGGCGCGATGCTGGCGGCTCCCGACGTGCCGCTCGGCGCGCTGCCGCTGATGGACGCAGGCGAGCGCGCCCGGACGCTGGCTAGCGCCAACGACACTGGCCTGGCCCTCGACGCCGCCGACGACGTGGTGGCCCGCATCGCCCGCGCCGCCGCGGCCACGCCGGATGCCATCGCCATCACCGACGGCAGTGCCAGCCTGACCTATGCGGAGCTGGAAGCCGGCGCCAACTGCATCGCGCACTGGCTTGCCGGGCAGCAGGTGCGCACAGATACCCTGGTCGGCGTCTGCCTGCCGCGCACGCCGGCGCTGGTGGCGGTGCTGCTCGGCATCCTCAGGGCGGGCGCCGCCTACCTGCCGATCGACGCGCATCATCCGCCCGCGCGGAACGCCCACATCCTGCGCCACGCCAGCCCGCGCCTGATCCTGGCGGCGGCAGGCACGCGTGCCGCGCTGGGCGACAGTGCCGGCGTGGTGCTGGTCGACGGCGACACGCCGCCGTGGCATGCGGCGCCTGCAATCGCCCCGGCGCTGGATTGCCATCCGGCGCAGCTCGCCTACACGCTCTACACCTCCGGTTCGACCGGCACGCCCAAGGGCGTGCAGATCTCGCGCGCGGCCTTTGCCAACTTCCTGCGCGCGATGACGCCGGTGGTGCCGATGGACGGCAACGACCGCCTGCTGGCGGTGACCACGCTGGGCTTCGATATCGCGGGGCTGGAACTGTTCCTGCCGCTGGCCAGCGGCGCCCGCGTGGTAATCGCCACGCGCGACGACGCGCGCGATCCGGCGCGGCTGGCGGCGCTGATGTCCGCCTATGGCATCACCGTGATGCAGGCCACGCCCGCCACCTGGCAGATGCTGGTCACGCAGGCCACGCCCGCGTGGCAGGGCCTGCGCGTGCTGTGCGGCGGCGAGGCGCTGGGGCGCGAGCTGGCGACTGCGCTGCTGGCGCGCGGCGCCGAGGTCTGCAACGTCTACGGCCCGACCGAGACCACGGTCTGGTCCGCCGCGCATGCGCTGGCGGGCGAGGGCGCAGGCATGCCCGCGTGGGCGGTGGCGCCGGTCGGGCATCCGATCGCCAACAACCAGCTTTACGTGCTGGACGCGCGCCTGGAGCCGGTGCCCGCAGGCGTGGCCGGCGAGCTCTACATCGGCGGCGCCGGGCTGGCGCGCGGCTATGCCGCCGATCCGTCGCGCACCGCCGCGGCGTTCGTGCCCAACCCGTTCCATCAAGGCTCGCCCGGCGCCATGGCGGGCGACCGCCTCTACCGCACCGGCGACCTGGCGCGCAAGCGTGCCGACGGCATCGTCGAGTTCCTCGGCCGCCGCGACCACCAGGTCAAGGTGCGCGGCTTCCGCGTCGAGCCAGGCGAGGTCGAGGCGGTGCTGGCCGCCTGCCCGGGCGTGCGGCACGCCGTGTGCGTGGCCCGCCCCGGCCCCGATGGCATGGCGCGGCTGTGCGCCTACTACGTGGCGGGGGCGCACGCGACCGACGACGCCATCCTGGCCCGCCTGCGCGAGCAACTGCCCGGCTACATGGTGCCGTCCAGCCTGACGCGCCTCGACGCGCTGCCGCTCAACGCCAACGGCAAGGTCGACCGCCAGGCGCTGCCGGAGCCGGCAGCGCCGCGCGCCGCGGCCGCGCTGTCGACGCCGACCGAGCACGCGCTGGCCGGGCTGTGGTGCGCGGTGCTGGGCGTGACCGAAGCCGGCGCCGATGACGACTTCTTCCGGCTGGGCGGCCACTCGCTGCTGCTGGTGCGGCTGCAGACCCACATCCGCGAGCAGATGGCGTGCGAGCTGGCGCTGCCGGCGCTGTTCGCCGCGCCGGCGCTGCGCGACATGGCCGCGGCGATCGACCAGGCCGGCCGGCGCGATGCCGATGCCGACCTGGCCTTCATGAACGACCTGCTGGAGACCTTGTGAACCTGTTCCTGTCATTGCGCCGCCGCTTCGGCGGCCTGCTGTTGCTGGCGCTGGCCGCGGGTACCTGCAGCGCGCTCGCCGGCATCGCGCTGATCGCCGGGATCAACCGCATGATTGCCGCGCCGGCAGGGCTGGAAGTCATGGAGGCCGGCCGCATCGGCATCCTGCTCGGCCTGCTGGCGGTGCTGTTCGGCTGCGGCTTCGGCTCGCAGGCGCTGCTGACCGCGCTGGGCCACCGCGTGGTCTACGACATGCGCATGCGCATGCTCAAGCGCGTGCTCGATACCGATGTCGAGCGCCTGGAAGCGATCGGCGGCCCCACCGTCTATGCCACGCTGACCAAGGACATCGCCTCGATCGGCATGGCCTTCAATCGCGTGCCGTTCGTGTTCTACAACGGCGTGCTGGTGGCGGGCGGGCTGCTGTACCTGGGGTGGCTGTCGTGGCAACTGTTCGTGCTCGGCGCCGCGGTGCTGGGCGGCGGCGTGCTGCTGGCGCAGCGCTGGGTGCTGCGCATGCGCGGCCTGATGAAGGCCGTGCGCGACACCGACGACCGCCTCTACGCCGGCTACCAGGGCGCCATCGACGGCCGCTATGAACTTGCGCTGAATGCCTGGCGCAAGCAGGGCTTCTACCAGCGCGACTTCGAGCCCGCCGCCGAGTTTGCGCGCGCGCATGAAGTGCGCGCCGACCGCTACTGGGTGCTGAGCCTGTCGTTCACCGCGGCGCTGATCCTGGGTCTGGCCTGCGCGATCTTTATCGCGGGCGATGCGCTGGGCATTGCCCGCGAGCGCATCACCGCCTTCGTGCTGGTGCTGATGTTCCTGCGCATGCCGCTGAATGACCTCGTCGGCACGCTGCCGATCCTGATGACCGGCAACGTCGCGCTGCGCAAGATCGACACGCTGCGGCTGGCGCCGTACACGGAAGACTTCGCGCTGCTGCATGCCAGCCACAACGCGACGGTGCCGGCTCCGGGCATGCCGCTGCTGGCGCTGCAGGACGTGCGCTACGACTACCCCGGGCAAGGCGACGAGCGCGGCTTCCGGCTGGGCCCGGTGTCGCTGACGCTGGCCGCCGGCGAGACCGTGTTCATCGTCGGCGGCAACGGCAGCGGCAAATCGACGCTGATGAAGCTGCTGGCGGGCCTGTACCAGCCCACGGACGGCAGTGTCTCGCTGGCCGGCGCGGCAGTGGGTGCGGCGCAACTGCCCTGGTATCGCAGCCATTTCGCCACGGTGTTCTCCAACGCGCACCTGTTCGCGCGGCTGGTGGGTCCGGACGGCAAGTTCGATGCCGCGGTGGCCAATGCCTTCCTGAAGCGGCTGCACATGGACCACAAGGTCGCGATCCGCGACGACCTGCTGTCGACCACGCAGCTGTCGCAGGGCCAGCGCAAGCGGCTGGCGCTGCTGGCGGCCTACGTCGAGGCACGGCCGGTGCTGCTGCTGGACGAATGGGCCGCCGACCAGGACCCGGTATTCCGCGCCTACTTCTATGAATCGCTGCTGCCGGAACTCAAGCGCAGCGGCAAGACCATCGTCGCGGTCAGCCACGACGACCGCTATTTCCACGTGGCCGACCGCGTGATCCGCTGCGACAGCGGCGTGATCCGCGCCGACAGCGCCAGCGCCGGCATCGACGCCGGCAACAACCAACAACAGGCCGCCGCATGACGCGCGCCAACATTCAGAGGGAGTCAGCTCAAATGCAAAGCAACGCGTCTTCGATGACCCACGCCGTCGCCGGCCAGCCGTGGTCGTCCGATTCCACAGCAGCCTCCGCCATCCTGCAAAGCCGCTGGGACGGTGCGACGCTACAGCTCAGCCTGCACGGCGCGCCGCTGCAGGCGTGGCAGTTCACGCCGGGCGCGCAGCCCCGCATCGCGCTTGCCGGCACCGCGCCGGACCACCCCCTGGCACGCGCCGCCACCTTCGCCGCCTGCGAAGCAGCGCTGGCGCGCACGCCTGCCGCCGAAGCGATCGCGCTGGACGTACCCGACGCCCTGGCCGCCGCGATGCTGCGCGAAGGCAGCGCCGTACGCGATGCCAACGGCCAGCTGGTTTCGCGCGTCGAGCAGTTGTGGCAGCTGCCGGCGCTGTGGCACACCGGCACCTCGGGCCGCGATTTCCCGCTGCAGTACGCCATGAGCGCGGGCAAGCGCCATCCGCTGCGCGCGCCCAAGCCGGGCGGCCAGGTCTATGCGCGCCATATTCCCTGGCTAAACCAGGTGTTCTCGATGCGGGTAGCCGACCTCGATGCCGACCTGCAGTGCTTCCATGGCTGGATGAACGACCCGCGCGTGGCGGTGTTCTGGCAGGAGGCGGGCGACCTCGCCAGGCATCGCGGCTACCTGCAGGCGCAGCTCGACGACCCGCACACCATCCCGCTGATCGGCTGCCTGGACGGCAAGCCCTTCGCCTACTTCGAGGTGTACTGGGCCCGCGAAAACCGCATCGGCCCTTACTACGACGCCGACGACTTCGACCGCGGCTGGCACGTGCTGATCGGCGACGGCGCGATCCGCGGCAAGGCGTATATCAGCGCCTGGCTGCCGTCGCTGATGCACTACATCTTCCTCGACGATCCGCGCACGCAGCGCATCGTCGGCGAGCCGCGCATCGACCATGTGCAGCAGATCCGCAACCTGGACCGCTCCGGCTTTGCCAAGGTCAAGGCCTTCGACTTCCCGCACAAGCGCGCCATGCTGGTGATGCTGCTGCGCGAACGCTTCTTCGGCGAGCGCCTGTGGGTGCCGCAGGAAGAGGCGCCGGCGCAAGCCTGCGCAGCACTTGCAGCACTGGCTGCCTGAACCCGCCGCGCAAGGAGACCCCAATGCTCTACCCAGCTTCGACCTTCGCCGCGAACGGTGCCCGCGTGGATACCGGCACACCGCCTGTGCTCGACCTGCTCGGCATCGGCTTCGGCCCGTCCAACCTGGCGCTGGCCGTTGCGCTGCGCGAGATGCTGCCGCAGCAGGCGCCGTTCCGCTTCGGCTTTATCGAGAAGAAGCCCGGCTTTGTCTGGCACGGCAACATGCTGCTCGACAACAGCCGCATGCAGATCTCGTTCCTGAAGGACCTGGTCACGATGCGCAACCCGGCCAGCCGCTACACCTTCATCAACTACCTGCACGAGCGCGAGCGGCTGCTGGATTTTATCAACACGCGCACCTTCTACCCGAGCCGCTACGAGTTCAACGACTACCTGTCGTGGGTGGCGGCTGACTTTGCCGACAGCTGCCACTATGGCGAGGAAGTGGTGTCGGTCGAGCCCGAGAGCGCCGGCGCGAATAGCGGCAATGGCGCACTGGCATGCCTGCGCGTGACCTCTCGCGCGGCGGACGGCGCGCTGACGGTGCGCCGCGCGCGCAACGTGGTGGTCAGCGTGGGCGGCGCGCCCAGCATTCCCGATACCTTCGTGCCGCTGCGCGGGCATGCGCGTGTGTTCCATTCGTCGAACTACCTGGAGTCGCTGGAGCGGCTCGGGCAGTCGGGACCGGTGCGGCGGGTCGCGGTGATCGGCTCGGGGCAGAGCGCCGCCGAGATCTTCCTCGACCTGCACGGCCGCGAAGGCAGTATCGAGGTCGACCTGGTCAGCCGGGCGCCGGCGCTCAAGCCGGCCGATGACAGCCCGTTCGTCAACGAGATCTTCAACCCGCGCTATATCGACTACCTGTTCTCGCGCGCGCCCAACGAGCGCGAGCAGCTGCTGAACGAATTCGGCAACACCAACTACGCGGTGGTCGATACCGACCTGATTGAAGCCATCTATGAAGTGCTGTACCAGCAGAAGGTCACCGGCAAGGTGCGCCACCGCCTGCTGGCCGGCTGCGAGGCGCGCCACGCCGAGGCCGACGCCGACGGCGTGCGGCTCGACATCGCGCGCCGCGACGACGGCGCGCACCAGCTGCAGCGCTATGACGCGGTGATCCTCGCCACGGGCTACCGGCGCGAGCTGCACCAGTCGCTGCTGGCGCCGCTGGCGTCTTACCTGGACGACGCCAGGGGCTTCCAGGCCGACCGCGACTACCGGCTGCAGATGGCGCCGGGCTGCCAGGCCGGCGTGTTCCTGCAGGGCTGCTGCGAAGCCACGCACGGGCTGTCGGACACGCTGCTGTCGGTGCTGGCCGTGCGCGCGCAGGAGATTGCCGCGGCGGTGCTCGGCACTGGCGAGGGCGAAGCACGCGTGATGGCGCCGGAGCCGCCGCGAAGCCGCCCCGCGCGGGTGGCGCACGCCGGCGCGCACTGAATACAAGAACAAGAGCGCGCAGCGGCGGCGGGCCATTCGTCCGCCGGCCGGTGCGCATGGCCAGTTTCTTTAACACAACAGAGCAGGGGAGTAAGAAGGGCATGAAACACAGCAACAGACGCGCGAACGCACGCGCGCGGGCAGCACGGAACGGGGCCGCAATGTCGTGCCGCACCGCCATGCGCTGGATCCCGGCCGCGGTCGGCCTGGTCTTCAGCGCATCGGCTTTGGGGCAGGAAGCCACCACGGGGACCACGCCCGCCACCGCCGCTGCCGCCACGGGCAGCGCCGCACGCCCGGTAGAGCCCGCACTGCCCGCGGTGACAGTCAACGGCGCGCGCGAAAACCCGATCAACCCGCCGACCACGGCCGGCAGCAAGGTGCCGCTGACCGCCCGCGAAGTCCCGCAGTCGGTGACCGTGGTCAACAGCGAGCGCATCCGGGAACAGAACCTGGTGACGCTGGAAGATGCGCTGGCGCAGGCCACCGGCGTGTTCGTGGAGAAGCGCGACCAGGAACGCACCATCTACTATTCGCGCGGCCTGGAGATCGACACCTTCCTGCTGGACGGCGTGCCGACCAAGTATGACTGGCGCAACACCGTGCAGCCCGACCTGTCGATGATCGACCGCGTCGAAGTGCTGAAGGGACCGTCCGGCCTGCTGTCCGGCGCCGGCAAGACCGGCGGCGCGATCAACCTGGTGCGCAAGAAGCCCACGCGCGAGACGCAGGTGCAGGGCGCGCTGTCGGTGGGGTCGTGGAACAACTACCGCGCCGAGATCGACGCCGGTGGTGCGCTGAACGCCGACGGCACGCTGCGCGCGCGCCTGACCGGCGCGTTCCAGGACAAGGACTCGTTCATCGACAAGGCCAATATGCGCACCGGCGCGCTCTATGGCGTGGTCGAATACGACATCACGCCCAGCACCATGGTGACGGTGGGCGCGAACTACCAGGACTCGGAAGGCCGGCAGCCTTGGACGCTGCCGGCCTACTACAACCCGGTCACGCGCCAGGCGAGCCTGCTCGACGTGCCGCGCTCGACCTACCTCGGTGCCGACTGGAACAGCGACCACTTCTATACCACCTCGGCCTTTGCCGAGCTGGAGCATAAGTTCGACAGCGGCTGGCAGGTCAAGGGCGCGCTGCGCTACCTCAACAACCAGATGCATCGCGAGCAGGCGTATGCGTACGCGCCGGTCATCCCGGGCGTGAACACCACCACGCTGTTCGCGGCCAAGCAGACCTATACGCAGGAGCAGACCAGCTTCGACGTCTATGCCAACGGTCCGTTCTCGCTGTTCGGGCGCCGGCACAAGGCGCTGATCGGCTTCAATTTCTCGGATTCGGAGCGGCGCGACCCGCGGTACTCGTCGACACCGTTCTCGCAGGTCGTGAACATCTTCAGCCCGCGCAGCGACTTCGCCAAGCCGGTCTTCACGCCCAATGGCTCGGGCACCACGACCAGCACCCGGCAATATGGCGTCTACGGCGACGCCCGCTTCTCGCTGCTGGATCCGGTGACGCTGGTGCTGGGCGGGCGCCTGAGCTGGTGGGATATCAATGCGCGCCAGTACACGCCGACCGCCAGCGTGACCAAGCAAGACAACATCAACGCCAAGTTCACCCCGTTCGCCGGGCTGATCTACGACTTTACCGAGCACTGGTCGGCCTACGCGAGCTACGCCGAGATCTTCCAGCCGCAGGACGAGTATTTCACCGCCAGCGGCAACCTGGTCAATCCGATCAAGGGCAAGCAGTATGAAGTGGGCCTGAAGGGCGAGTTCTTCGAAGGCGCGCTGAACACCTCGGTGGCGCTGTTCCAGGTGCGCGAGACCGGCCGCGCCACGGTCGACTACGTCAACACCACCAACCCGAGCAACCCGTTCTACGTTTCGCAGGGCGAGACCAAGAGCCAGGGCTTCGAGCTGGAGGCCAGCGGCCGCATCACGCCGAACTGGACCGTCTACGCCGGCTATACCTTCAACGTCACGACCGACCTGCAGGACCGCACCGGCCAGCTCAACACGGCGTTCTCGGCGATCGCGCCCAAGCACCTGTTCAAGCTGTGGACGCAGTACCGCCTGCCTGGCGACTTCAAGCGCTGGCGCATCGGCGGCGGCATGACCGCGGTCAGCCACGTGCAGAACACCGCGCTGTTCCCGGCACCGATCGGCGCGGTCACGCTGCGCCGTGGCGGCTATGCGACCTTCGATGCGGCAATCGGCTATGACTTCAACAAGCATGTCTCGGCCGATCTGAACCTGACCAACCTGTTCGACCGCAGCTACTACGCGCGGATCAACAACCCGCGCGAAGGCAACATCTGGGGCCAGCCGCGCGCGGCGATGTTCACCGTGCGCATGAAGATGTAAGCGCAATGCCGGCGTGGCGTTGCGGCAGGCCCGCACCCCTACGCCGGCCGCGTGTTGCAGGATATTCCAATGACCAATAGTCCCTCATCCCTGCCGTCGCGCGGCGCCATGGTCCCGGCGCTGGCGATGACCGCCCGCGCGCTGGCCGCGCTGGCCGGCAGCTACGCATTTACCTGGGGCGTCACCGCCGGTGGCGCCGTGCTTGGCTGGCGCCTCGGTTTGGCGCGCAGCGAAGCGGTGCTCTGGTTTTCGATGTTCGCCTTCCTGCTGTTCCCGATGATGTCGCTGTGGGCGCTGGTGACGCGGCGGCTGTGGCGCACGTGGCTGGTGCTGCTGGCGGGCGCGGGCATCGGCGCGGGCGTGGCGCAATGGCTCGGGGAGCGGCTCGCGTGAGCAAGACCCTACGCAAGAACAATGGCCGCGCCGCGGCGAACAAGACCGCCGCCCACGAAGGCGGGCTGCGCCAGGCGATGACCTGGGCGCATACCTGGATCGGCGTGCTGCTCGGCGGCGTGCTGATGGTGGCCTTTTTTATGGGGTCGGTCGCGGTATTCGACCGGGAAATCGACCGCTGGATGATGCCGGCCACGCGCATCGAGGCCGCGCCGCCCGTCATCGATATCGACACCGTGGTGCCGCGCGCCGTGGACGCGCTGGCTGCGGGCAAGCCGCTGCGCGAATGGGCCGTGACGCTGCCCGAGGCGCGCACGCCGGTGATGATCGCGCGCGTGCGCTATGCCGCGGCCGGCGGGCAGATCCGCCTGGCCGACCCGCGCACCGGCGCGCTGCTGCCGGATGTCGGCACGCTGGGGGCATCGTCCTTCTTCTATCCGCTGCACTACAACCTGCACCTGCGCGTGTGGAACATCGGCTATTGGCTGGTGGGGCTGGCGGCGATGGCGATGCTGGCGGCGATTGTGTCCGGCGTGATCGTGCATGTGCGCATCTTCCGCGATTTCTTCACCTTCCGGCCGCGCAAGCAATTGCAGCGCAGCCTGCTCGACCTGCACAACCTGACCGGCGTGCTGGCGCTGCCGTTCCATGCGGTGATTTCCTTCTCCGGCATCTGCATCGTCTACATGATCCTGATCCCGGCCGGCATCGACGCGCTGTACCAGCAGCCCAATGCCTTCTACGAACAGGCCGTATCGGGCTATTCGCGACCGGCTGCGGGCGTGGCCGCGCCGCTGGCGCCGCTCGGGCCGATGGTCGAGGCCGCGCGAGCGCGCTGGGGCGGGGCGGCGCCGGCGGCGATCCGCGTCTGGAACCCGGGCGACGCCAACGCGGTGGTCAAGGTCAGCCGCTCGGTGGGCGACCGCGTCAGCCTGGCGGACGACGCCGCCTACTTCGACGGCGCCAGCGGGGCGCTGCTGCACCACGTGCCGCTGCAGCCCGCGGCGACTACGCAGCGCTTCCTGACCGGCATGCACTTTATCGCCTTCGACCACTGGCCGCTGCGCTGGCTGTATTTCCTTGGCGGTCTGGCCGGTTGCGTGCTGATTGGCACGGGGCAGCTGTACTGGCTCGACAAGCGCCATGCGCGCCATGGCGAGCGCGGCGTGCGCCTGGCCGCCGCGGTCACCGCGGCCATGACGACCGGGCTGGTGATCGCGATGCTGGCGATGATGGTGGCCAATCGCCTGCTGCCGATGACGCTGCCGTCGCGCGAGTTCATCGAGGCGGGGTTGTTCTTCCTGGTCTGGCTGGCCACGGCCATCCACGCGCGCGTGGCGATGCGGCCAGGCAGCCGCACGCTGGTGCCGTGGCGGCAGCAATGCCTGGCGATCGCCGTGCTGGCGCTGGCGGCGCCGGTGTGCAACGGCCTGACCACCGGCGACTGGCTGCCGCTGGCGCTGGCCCGCGGGCAGTTTGCCGTGGCGGGTGTCGATATCGCGCTGCTGCTGACCGGCGCGCTCGCCCTGACGACGGCACGCCGCGTCGGGCAAGTGGAAGCGGCCCGGTCGGCGGCTGCATCAGACCTGAAGGAGGCAGAGCATGCCGAACGCGCTTGACCACCTGTTGCTGATCGCACTGGCGCTGTGCGCGTATGGCGCCTTCGTGCTGTTTGCCTGCGCCACCGAGCGGCACTGGAACGAGCTGTCGGGGCAGGGCGGCGATTTGCCGGATCGGTCGCGCCGGCGCCTGCGCGGCGCGGCCTGGGCGCTGGTGGCCCTGGGCGCCGCGGCCGCGCTGCCGGCCAACGGCGCAGGCTTTGGCGTGCTGCTGTGGGCGCTGGCGATGATGGCCGGTGCGATGGCGGTCGCTTTCACGCTCACGTGGCGGCGCGGCTGGCTGCAGCCGGTCGCGCGCGCGGTGCTGGCAAGGCTGCGGATCTGAGCCGGGGCTGGATGCGGGCGGCGCTACGTCACCCGTCGGTAATAATGCAATTAACCGCCTGAAATCCGTACCATCCGCCAGCGCGCAAGCGCGTGCCTGCCGGCAACGAATGGTCCAGGGCTCAGCGGTGTGTACCCGAATAGGCGGTACGTTGCATCGGCAGGAAACGAGCAAGCCAGTGCCGCCAGCCGCGCGCACCGGCCGCTCCCGTCCTGCAGCGCGTGACACGCACGCTGGCCCGGGTGATGGCGTAGAGATCTACGGTGCCAGCCTCCGGCACCGTAAACGATTCGCTGGCGGCGAGGGAAGTGTCTTTCGGATCGCCGTCACGGATCAGCCATAGCTCGCCCTCGGTGCAGCGCACCGCGACGTGCTCGCCCGGATCGGCCACCAGCCGCAGCGAACTGCGTGCGGGTGGCGGTCATATCGTTGCTTACCAGGAACATGATGTCCTCCGGATTCAGTTCACTGCGAGGGCGGCCGCCGGGGCTGTCACTGTGCCCGCGGCCCTGGGCCGGACAAAGGCGGCGATCCGGTCGATCACGGCGGAGTCCTGCAGGATGCGGCGATGGCCGAGCCCGTCGGTGGTGACCAGCTCGGCGCCGGGCCAGGCGCCGGCGATTGCGGCCCCGTCTTCCCAGCGCACCTCCTTGTCGCCGCGGTCGTGGATCACCAGCGTCGGCGGCACCGGTCGCGAACGCCCGATCTCCGGTACGTTGAACGCCGACCACGGCATGCCGAGCCAGCGCTCGCTCTGCCGCTGCATGCGTGCCAGGACCGCTGGCGCAATGCCGAGCTGCCAGGCCAGCGCCGCGCACGCGGCGTGCATATCGGCGGGCGAACCGACCAGCACCGCCGCGCGTGCCGGCAGGCCCTCGCGCAGCGCCAGCGCCGTGGCCGCGCCGCCGAGCGAATGCGCCACCACGGCGTGAACCGGCCCGGCATGCCAGGCGGCGGCAAGCAACGAACGCGACATTTCCAGCACCGAGGTCTGCGCCGCGCCGCGCGTGCCCGCATCGGAAGCGCCATGCGACAGCGCATCGAAGGCCACCACGCGCATTCCGGCTGCGACCAGGCTGTCGGCCACCGCATGCCATTGCCCGGCATGGCCGCCCCAGCCGTGGGCGAGCAATACCACCGGACCGGAGTCGCCCCAGCGGTAGACGCGCACCCTGCGGCTGGGCCCGTGACCGGTCACCAGGGCCCAGTCGCTGCGGGCGCTGTCCAGGAAGCGGCGGGCCGCCGACGTCAGGGCGGCGCGCGGCGGCGAGAACCAGAGGCGCTCGAGCGCACGCGCGGTCGCGGATGGCGATACCAGGCTGCCCGCCTGCCAGCGCAGCCGCTGCCAGCCGGGTAGAGCGGCGGGTACGTTACCCGCTGGCCTGGCATTGGGGGCAGCGGCGGCGGAAGTCGCCGGGGAAGGGGAAGAGACTGCTTGCGTCACGACCTGCACCTCCAATCGGTTGCTGGATTGGCGCGGCATCATCGGAGCCGGTGCCAGCCGGCGGCTTTCCGCGCGCATTTTTAGGACCGACCAGTCGTGCTTTTTTTGGTATAAAAAAAGCGGCCGGAAGGTTGTTGCCCGCCGGCTGGATAGTGCCGGCGCCAATGTTGTTTCGTGGTGTTTCCGTTCAGACCTGCGTCGCGCCCTCGGTGGCGCGTGCCACCAGGGCGCCAAACGCACGCCGCGCCATGGCTTCGGCGTCGGCGCGGCCGAGCAGCTTGAACGACTGCTGGAACGCCATGCCGATGCCGGACAGTTCGAAGGCAAATTGCCGCGGCTCCACGCTCGTGCCGAACTGGCCTTCGTCGACCGCATCGGCCGCCATGCGTGCCACGGTGCTGTGCCAGTCTTTCAGCGATTGCACCACCAGGTCCCGGATCGTGCCCGGCCGGTCGCGGTATTCCTGCCCCAGCGCCATGAACAGGCAGCGGCCCTGCGTCACCGTCCCGCCCAGCCACTCCAGGTAGCCCTCGAACATGGCCTGCAGCCGCGGCATGCCGCGCGGGTGGCGCATTGCCGGCCGCACCACGATTTCGCCGAAGCGTTCGATGGCGAGGTCCAGCACCGCCTGCTGCAACGCCTCCTTGGACTTGAAGTGCGCATACAGGCCGCTCTTGGACATATTGGTGTCCGCGGCAAGCGTGGCCAGCGAGAGCTGCTCGAAGCCGACCTTGGTTGCGGTATCGAGCGCCTGCTGGATGATGGCGTGGCGGGTGAGTTGTCCCTTTTGCATGCAGTGGAGAATAGCACGACCGGTCGGTTTGTCAACGAAACCGGATGCATGGTAGTTGCCCCGACTTGCGAAGTTGTGCAGCGAAGGCCATAACGTCGTACACAGAGCGTGTGACGTCAACGCAAACCGCCAAGGGTCGTTAGTCTCCCTGCGTTGCGACGATGTTGTGCAGGATGCGGCCTTTTGCCTTCCGTTTGCCGGCCGGGGCAAGAGGCGAATTGCGGACTTGGAAGAAATCTGCACAAAGTGTTTCGGCGGTTACATACGGAACGCTTTGCGTGCTCTATACTCGAATGCACGTCCGCGCACTTTTTTTCACTGGTGACTGGAGACCGACATGAACAGTACAGCCGTGCCAAGAGGCGCTAGCGAACCGTTCCGGCAACTGCGGGCGCTGCGCCGCGCGCGCAAGCTCAAGCAAGAGGACGTCGCCCGAAAAGCGGGCATCTCGCGGGAAGCCTACCTGCGGGCAGAATCGGGGCAAGCCGATCCCCGCATGTCGACATTCCTCGCTGCCTGCGAGGCGCTGGGCCTGGAAGTGGTGCTGGCCCCGCAGCATCTCGCAGCAGATGTCAACGCCTTTATCGCCAGCCGCAATGGCGGCGTGACGGCAGCCTCGATGGCCGGCCAGCCGGCCGCCGGCGGTGCGCAGGCACCCGCCGCGGCACCGGCGCAGGGCGGCGGCTTCGGCTCCGGCACGGGCGAAGGCCACAAGCCGGTCTGAACCGGCCGCTGCCTGGCCGGCCACGTCTGCACGGGCCGGCGCAGGCGGATGGCGTTCCAGACCACCATCCCGCAACCGGCGCGGCGCGGCCCTCGCTCCGCGCCGGTTGTCATCGACCGGGCGCTGCTTGCGCCGCCCGGCGCCTCCATCACGCCGCCGCGGTCCTGCGCGCGGTAATTGCCTGCATTTTTCTACCCGACTTCATTAACTGCCGCGTCCAAGCCTGACGCGCGTTGAAGGCCACACTTTTCCATTTTTCCGGTTCCGGCCTACAACTCCAGTGGGTGCGCCACCTTGCGCATTCGCCGAGACGGGTTTGACACGCCTGTCTTGCGAGATTACGATATGGTAAATCAATTACGGATTACGTAATTCCGTACCGAACTCACCCAGACCGGCAGGGCCCGCCAAAGGGTCCCCGGGGCGCCAGCGCAGCGCCGCATGGAGACGCCGTGGATACCACCACCAACCCGCAACGCACCTTCGCGTACCAGCCTGGCGCCGAGCAACGCTCGCAGCCGGCGGCTGCGCATGCGATCCGTCCCGTGGCGGTGGTGGGCGCCGGGCCGGTCGGACTCACCGCGGCGATCGACCTGGCGCAGCGCGGCGTTCCCGTGGTCGTGCTGGATGACGACGACACGCTCGCCGCCGGCTCGCGCGCCATCTGCTTTGCCAAGCGCACGCTGGATATCCTGGACCGCCTCGGCTGCGGCGAACGGGTCGCGGCCAAGGGCGTCAGCTGGCATGTCGGCAAGGTGTTCTTCGGCGACGAGCAGGTGTACCGCTTCGACCTGCTGCCAGAGGCCGGCCATCGCCGGCCGGCCTTCGTCAACCTGCAGCAGTTCTACCTGGAAAGCTTCCTGGTCGAACGCGCCGCCGAACTGCCCGGCATTGAACTCCGCTGGCGGCATCGCGTCACCGGCGTTGCGCCAGCCCAGGACAACGTCGCGCTGACGGTCTCGACGCCTGATGGGGACTACGTGCTGCAAGCGCGCTATGTGGTGGCCGCCGATGGCGCCCACAGCGCGGTGCGCCAGGGCCTTGGCCTGGAAAGCAAGGGCCGCGTGTTCCACGACCGTTTCCTGATCGCCGATGTGAAGATGGCGGCGCCGTTCCCGGCCGAGCGCTGGTTCTGGTTCGACCCGCCGTTCAACCCGGGCCGCTCCGCGCTGCTGCACCGGCAGCCCGACGATGTCTGGCGGCTCGATTTCCAGCTGGGCTGGGACGCCGACCCCGAAACCGAGAAGCAGCCCGGGCGCGTGATCCCGCGCATCCGCGCCATGCTGGGCGATGGCGTGGCCTTCACGCTGGAATGGGTCAGCGTCTATACCTTCTGCTGCCAGCGCATGGATGCCTTCCGCCACGGCCGCGTGCTGTTCGCCGGCGATGCCGCGCACCGCGTCTCGCCGTTCGGCGCGCGCGGCGCCAACAGCGGCGTTCAGGATGCCGAGAACCTGGCGTGGAAACTGGCACTGGTGCTGGCCGGCCGCGCTGGCGACGCCTTGCTCGACAGTTATGCCAGCGAGCGCGAGGCCGCCGCCGACGAGAACATCCGCCACTCGACGCGTTCCACCGATTTCATCACGCCCAAGAGCGCCGTGAGCCGCACCTTCCGCGATGCCGTGCTGCGCCTCGCGCGCCGCCACGCGTTTGCGCGCCAGCTGGTCAATAGCGGCCGGCTGTCGCTGCCCACGGTGCTGGCGGATTCGCCGCTCAACACGCCGGATCGCGATGTGTTCGCGGGCGCGATGGTGCCCGGTGCGCCGTGCGCGGATGCGCCG
The DNA here is from genome assembly GCF_051015765.1 of Cupriavidus sp. a3. Lineage (NCBI taxonomy): Bacteria > Pseudomonadati > Pseudomonadota > Betaproteobacteria > Burkholderiales > Burkholderiaceae > Cupriavidus > Cupriavidus sp. a3. The sequence continues at coordinate 832,253 of NZ_CP170644.1, forward strand.
CTGCGGCGCCACGGCGAGGCGCAGCCGGGCTGGCTGCTCGGCGAACTGGGCGAACTGGGCGAACTGGGCAACGCCTTCACGCTGCTGGTCTTTGGCGACGGCAGCGAGATCCCGGACGATGCGCGCCGCCGGCTGGCAATGGCCGCGGTGCCGATGCGCCTGCTGTTCGTGGTGCCGCCGGGCCAGCCGGCTGCACCGCCCGATGGCCCGCGCCATGTGAGCGACGCCGAAGGCCTGGCTGCGCGCCGCTACGACGGCCGCCCGGGCACCTGCTACCTGATCCGTCCCGACCAGCACGTCTGCGCCCGCTGGCGAACCTTTGATGCCGAAGCCGTGCAGGCCGCACTGTTGCGCGCCCTCTGCCTGCCAGCCAACGGCCGGATGCACTAGAAGTCCCTGAACCCCGACCGACACCGCAACGCTGACGACACCATGAACCTCACGCACACCCAGCTCGCCGAGCACGGCTACATGTCCGGCTTCGCCAACGAATTCGCCACCGAGGCGCTGCCCGGTGCGCTGCCCGTGGGCCAGAATTCGCCGCAGCGCGCGCCCTATGGCCTCTATGCCGAGCAGCTGTCCGGCAGCGCCTTCACCGCGCCGCGCGCGCACAACCGCCGCTCGTGGCTGTACCGCATCCGCCCGGCGTCGATGCACCAGCCGTTCACGCTGGTCGAGCAGTCGCGTTTCCTGAGCCGTTTCGACCAGGTGCCGCCGTCGCCCAACCAGATGCGCTGGAGCCCGCCCGCGATGCCGTCGGTGCCGACCGACTTCGTCGACGGCATCGTCACCATGGCCGGCAACGGCGGCCCGGAAGCGATGAGCGGCTGCGGCATCCACCTGTACCTGGCCAACCAGTCGATGCAGGACCGCTTCTTCTACAACGCCGACGGCGAGATGCTGATCGTGCCGCAGCAAGGGCGCCTGCTGATGGTGACCGAGCTGGGCCGCCTGGAAGTGGAACCGCAGGAGATCGTCGTGATCCCGCGCGGCGTGCGTTTCCGCGTGGAGCTGCCGGATGGCGAGGCGCGCGGCTATATCTGCGAGAACTACGGCGCACTGTTCAAGCTGCCCGACCTGGGCGTGATCGGCTCCAACGGCCTGGCCAACCCGCGCGACTTCCTGTCGCCGGTGGCCAGCTATGAAGACCGCGAGGGCGATTTCGAGCTGGTGGCGAAGTTCCAGGGCAACCTGTGGCGCGCCGCGATCGGCCATTCGCCGCTGGACGTGGTGGCCTGGCACGGCAACTACGCGCCGTACAAGTACGACCTGCGCCGCTTCAACACCATCGGTTCGATCAGCTTCGACCACCCGGACCCGTCGATCTTTTTGGTGCTGCAATCGCCGTCGGACACCCCGGGCGTGGACACCATCGACTTTGTCATCTTCGGGCCGCGCTGGCTGGCGATGCAGGATTCGTTCCGCCCGCCCTGGTTCCACCGCAATATCGCCAGCGAATTCATGGGCCTGATCACCGGCGTCTACGACGCCAAGGCCGAGGGCTTCGCACCGGGCGGCGCCAGCCTGCACAACTGCATGAGCGGCCACGGGCCCGATGCCGAGACCTTCGAGAAGGCCAGCGCCGCCGATACCTCGACGCCGCACCACATCGAGAACACCATGGCGTTCATGTTCGAGACGCCGGGCGTGATCCGCCCGACGCCGTACGCGGCGCAGTCGGCCTCGCTGCAGCAGGAGTACTACACCTGCTGGCAAGGCCTGAAGAAGCATTTCAACCCGAACGTCCGCTGAACCCGACAAATCCTGGAGTGAACCAATGACCGCCCCCCAAACCAGCTGGATCGACAGCGCCAACGACGGCCAGACCCACTTCCCGCTGCAGAACCTGCCCTACGGCGTGTTCTCCGTCAAAGGCCAGTCGCCGCGCGTCGGCGTCGCCATCGGCGACCAGATCGTTGACCTGGCCGCGCTCGATGATGCCGGCCTTCTGCCCGCCGCAGCAAAGGGCGCTTTCGCCGGAACGACCCTGAACCGCTTCATCGCCCTCGGCAAGCCCGCCTGGACCGAAACCCGCAAGCGCCTGACCGCGCTGCTGTCCGGCGAAGACGCAGCGCTGCGCGACAACGCAGCGCTGCGCGACAACGCAGCGCTGCGCGACAAGGCGCTGGTGCCGATGTCCGCCGCGGCGCTGCACCTGCCGGTCGACATCCCCGGCTACACCGACTTCTATTCGTCGAAGGAACACGCCACCAACGTCGGCCGCATGTTCCGCGACCCGGACAACGCGCTGCTGCCCAACTGGCTGGAAATCCCCATCGGCTATAACGGCCGCGCCAGTTCGGTGGTGGTGAGCGGCACGCCGCTGCATCGCCCGAACGGCCAGATCAAGCTGCCGAACGAAGCGCGCCCGGTGTTCAGCGCCTGCCGCAAGCTGGATTTCGAACTGGAGATGGGCTTTATCGTCGGCAAGGAGTCGGCGCTGGGCGAGCCCGTCAGCACGGCCGACGCGTCGGCGCATATGTTCGGCATGGTGCTGCTCAATGACTGGAGCGCGCGCGATATCCAGCAGTGGGAATACGTGCCGCTGGGGCCGTTCAACAGCAAGGGCTTCGGCACTTCGATCTCGCCGTGGGTGGTGACGATGGACGCGCTGGAACCGTTCCGCCGCGACAATCCCGAGCAATCGCCGCAGCCGCTGGCGTACCTGCAGCAGCAGGACAAGAACGCCTATGACATTGCGCTGGAAGTCTCGCTGCAGCCGGAAGGAGCGCCCGCGCCGAGCACGATCTGCCGCACCAACTTCAAGGCGATGTACTGGACCATGGCACAGCAGCTGGCGCACCACACGGTGTCGGGCTGCAATGTGCGCGTGGGCGACCTGATGGGCTCGGGCACGATCTCGGGTACCACGCCGGACTCCTACGGCAGCATGCTGGAGCTGACCCGCAATGGCGCCGAGCCGGTGACGCTGGCCGACGGCAGCCAGCGCGGCTTCCTGCAGGACGGCGACAGCGTGATCATGACCGGCTACTGCCAGGGCGAGGGCTACCGCGTCGGCTTCGGCACGGTCTCGGGCAAGATCCTGCCCGCTCGCTAAGGGTCGTCTGCCGGCACTTCAGCCGGCGTGCGAGCCATGCCGGGCGGCATCGAGAATCACCGCTGCCCGGCCTGACAGCAAGCTCCGCCCGTCCGCGCTGACGGTGAAGGCGTACAGCACGCTGGCGCCTTCGCCGCTGACGCGCCGCGCTTCGACCAGCAGCGGCGCGTCGATATCGTCCAGCCTCTCCACCAGCAGTTCGAGCTTGCGCACCGACGCCAGGTAGCCGGAGCGCGGGCGCGAAGGGCTGTCTTCCTGCGCCGCCAGCAGCGCGCCGTGCACGGCCATCGCCTGTGCCGCGTATTCGATGCCGCAGACCGCCGCGAGCCGTCCCTGCGCCCGCAGCGGGTTGTCCGCCCGCGCATGCGTGCCGGACACGCAGCGCACCACGTTTTCATCCCAGTCCAGCACACCGTCGAGCAGGCACATCGTGCCCTGGTGCGGAATGCGCGCCGCAATCCAGTCGCGGTCGCGCACGAAGGCGGGCAGCTTCACGGCGTCAGGCCCTGGTCACGGTGCCGAGGCTGGCCACATTGGCCCGGATCTGCAGCCTGTCGAGGTAATCGAGCACCACCGTGCCGGTGTCGCCGCGTGCGATGGCGGCCAGCAGCGGCAGCGCGCGCGCGGCCGGTGCCGACTTGCGCAGCGCTTCCAGCGCGGCATCCGGCATCGTATCGGCGCCGGCCTGCGTCAGCGAGACCTCGATCTGCGCCAGCGTCTGCGGCGTGGGCTGCGGCGTCATCAGCAGCGCCACACCGAACGGGTCGGGGATGAGCCGATGGCTGTGCAGCGGCTCGGGGTAGCCGGTGTCGTAGGCAATCAGCAGGCAGGGCTCGGCATCTCCCGCCACCTGCAGCGCGCATTCGAGCAGGCCGGCGCCGAAGCTGCCGTCCATCGCGCACAGCGCGTTGGAGGTGCGCATCGCCCCGGCCGCGATCGCCCAGTAGCCGGCGGTGGCGTTGTGGACGGAGTTGTGGAAGCGCGTCGGCGACATCAGCGGATCCGGCTCGGCCAGCGCTTCGCAGATCGCGTGGAAATTGTGGCCGTCGGCGCTCGACGAGGTAAAGATCGTCGGCAGCTGCGCGGCATCGAGGCCGCTGGCGGCGACGGCCTGCTGGCCCACGCCCAGCGCCAGGCGCACGGTCGGGCCGGTGCGCCGGCGCTCCGCGGGCGGCAGCCCTGCGGGCGGCGGCAGTTCGGTCGGCGCGTGCGTGTAGGACGCGCGGCCCGCCAGCACTTCGCGCGCTGCGTCCCAGCCACTCATGCCCGGGCCGAGCAGGCCGATGCTTTCGATAAAAACGGGGTGCAAAGCGGGTTGCGGCATGGCGCTGGCTCAGTGAAACGCCGCGTCCGCGCGCGCGAACAGCAGGCTGCAGTTGGAACCGCCGAAGCCGAATGCATTGCTCATGGCATAGCGCAGCGGCGCGTCGCGGCTCATAAGCTGGTAGTTCACGCCCAGCGCCGGATCCGGCTGCGTGGTGTTGATGCCGGCCGGCAGCAGGCCATGGCGCAATGCCAGGGCGCAGATCACGGCCTCCAGTGCGCCGGCGGCGCCAAGCGCATGGCCGGTCGCGCCCTTGGTCGAACTGCATGGCGTACCGGGCAGCACCGCGGCCATGGCCAGCGCCTCGGCGGCGTCGTTGCTGCGCGTGGCGGTGCCATGCAGGTTGACGTAGCCGACCTGTGCGGCAGCGATGCCGGCGCTGGCCAGCGCCTGTTCCATCGCCAGGCGGGCACCGAGCCCTTCCGGGTGCGGGGTCGACATATGGTGGGCGTCGCTCGACTCGCCGATGCCGGCCAGCAGGATGGCATCGGCATCCGGCGCATCCGGGGCGCGCTCGAGCAGCCCGAAGGCCGCGCCCTCGCCAATCGAGATGCCGTTGCGCGCGACGTCGTACGGGCGGCACGGCTGCGCCGACAGCAGCTCCAGCGAATTGAAGCCATACAGCGTGGTGTGGCACAGCGAATCGACGCCGCCGACGACGGCCGCGTCGATCAATCCTGCTTCGATCATGCGCCGGGCCGAGCTGAAGACCTTGGCGCCGGACGAGCATGCCGACGAAACCGCCGCTGCCGGGCCGCCAACGCCGAGATACTCCCGCACGAAGCCCGGCAGGGAATAGGGGTTGTGCGTGCCGCCGTAGTGGAAGCCCGCCGGCAGCGCACCGGTATCTGGATCGCGCTGCCGATAGCCCAGTTCCGTCTGCAGCACGCCGGCGGTGCTGGTGCCGAGAAAGACACCGATGCGGTCCGCGCCATAGCGCGCCGCGGCCTCGCGTACGCGTTCGGCGAAATGGTCTGCTTCCAGCCCAAGCCATGCCAGGCGGTTGTTGCGGCAGTCGAAGTGCGACAGGTGCGCAGGCAGCGTCACCGCATCCAGTCCGGGTACTTCACCGACATAGGTGTCCAGGCGCACGTCGCCAAACTGGCACGGAGCCAGGCCGCCACGCCGCGCGCGCAGTGCCGACAAAGTCGCGTCTGCGCCGGTACCGATGCAGCTGGTGGCCGTGAAGTGGGAAAACAGTAGCGGAGACAAGGCTTTGCGGAATCTTGGGGGTGGTCTAATTGTAACAAGCCGGGGCCGGTCAGTTTGTCGGCGACTGTCCGGTACCGCTGTCGGCATGCCCTGATTCCATCGCTGCGCACAGCGTCACGCAGCGCAGGCCCGCCCGGTCGATGGCGGCAAGCAGGGGCGGCAGCACCGTCGTGCAGTGCGGATTGCCGGCCGGATCGAAGCCGGGATTGCCGTCATGCAGCAGCAGGATGTCGCGGCCCGCGAGTTTGCCGGTCAGGCGTTGTTCCACGCGCGCCGCGATGTCGCCGGAGCGGGTATCGAAGCCGCGTCGCGTCCACGCCGCCAGCTGGAGCCCGAGGCGGCACAGCACCGGTTCCAGGAACGGGTTGCGCAGCCCGGCCGGCGCGCGGAAGAAGCGCGGCGCCTGCCCGGTGAGGTCGCCCAGCACCTGCTGCGCCGCGCCGATGTCGCGCAGCATCCGGCCCGGTCCGAAAACGGAGAAATGCAGGCGGTGATGCATGCTGTGGTTTTCCACCGCATGGCCGCGGCGCACGATCTCGCGCACCAGCGCCGGATGCGCCGCGGCGCGCTCGCCGACGCAGAAGAAGGTGGCGCGCGCGCCGTGCTGGTCGAGCAGGTCGAGCACGCGCGGCGTCAGCGCCGGATTGGGACCATCGTCGAAGGTCAGCGCTACGCAATCCTGTGCCGACGGCGGCAGCCGCAGCAGGTTTGGCCCCAGCCACGTGCTGCGCGGCCACAAGCCGCCGGCGCACATCGCCGCGTGGGTGGCGGCAATGCCTGCCAATGCGGGGACGATGCTGCCGGGATGCGTGAGCATGGCGCCGATGCCGGCCACGTGGACCGCGGCTGCGCCATACAGCAGCGGGCTGGGGCGCCACGGGCGGCTTGGCGGCGTGTCGTGCCAGGCGCCGCCGGATGCGGAAAAGCGGTTCATGTCGTACTCCCGGCCTGACCGGTCCCGGCATTTCCGGCATTGCCGGAGGTGGCGGGCCGCGCCAGGATTGCCGAGAACCACAGCGCCAGGATGGCGCCGGGGCCGACTGTCAGGCCGAACGCCCGCAGCAATGGCAGGCTCGACAGCGCCAGCAGGCCGAAGGCGGACACCGTCGTCAGGTTTGCGAGCAGCAGGGAGACCAGCGTGTGCGGCGAATGGGCCGCGCCAGGCTGGCCCGCTGAAGCGCCATTGAAGAATAGCGCGTAGTTCGAGCCGACTGCCACCAGCAGCAACAGGCCCACCAGGTGCAGCAGCGTCAGCGGCTGGCCCAGTGCGGCCAGCCCGCCCAGCACGACCACCGCGGCGGCCGCCAGCGGCAGTACCGTGGCCGCCACGCGGCGCGGCGAGCGCAGCGCGATCGCCAGCAGCGCCACGATCGCCAGCAGGCCCGCCAGCGACAGCAGCAGCGCCTCGCGCAGGTAGCCGGCGTAGAGGCGGTCGGACTCGCCCTTGAGGTCGACGAACAGCGTATCGGGCACGTCGGCGCGGGCAACGGCGGCGCGCACCGCGGCACTGTCGACGCCGTCGCCGCCGCCGCTACCCTTGGCGGCATTTGCCGTGGCCGGGGCGCGCAGCGGCAGCGTCGCGCTCCAGCGCCCGTCGCGATGCGTCAGCAGCGCATCGACCGCCAGCGCCATCGACGTGCCGCGCAGGTCTTCGCGCCGCAGCAGCGGGCCCGCGCGCGCTTGCTCGGCTTCGGCCAGGAACGGTGCGAACAGGTCGGCGCGCACCGGCTGGCCGGCGACGGCCGCGCGCAGCCGCTGCGCCAGCTCGGCGGGCGGCGGCAGGCTGGCCTGGCGCGCGCGCTGGGTCGCGTCGCTGGGCAGGTAGCGCGCGGGGCTTTCATAGCCGCCGATGAAGTTCTGCGCCACCAGCGGGTCGAGTTCGTGGGCCACGCGCTCCGCGCCCTGCAGCACGCTTTCCTGGTCGGGCCCGGACAGCACCACCAGGAAGCGCACGTCGGGCGCGCCCAGGTCGGCGCGCAGCGAGGCGTCGAGGGCCTGTTCGCTCGCGGGCACCGGGCTCAGCCCGGCCAGCTCGCGGCCCCACAGCGTGCCGCGATGCATCGCCAGCACGGTGCTTGCCGCGACCACCAGTACGAGCACCAGCCAGCGCAGCCGGTGGGCACGCTCGGCCAGCCATGCCAGGCGGCGTCCCAGCGGCGTCACGTCGCGCAGGTGCAGCGTGGCGGGCACCAGCTGCGGCAGCACGAAGCGCGTCACCAGCGCCGCCGTCGCGAGCCCTGCGATCGAATACAGCCCAAGCTGCGCCAGTCCCGGAAAGCCCGACAGCAGCAGCGAGGCAAAACCGCACACCGAGGTCAGCACGCCCAGCCGCACCGTGGGCCAGAACCCGCCCAGCCAGGCGCGGTTGTCGCGCTGGCCGTTGCGCGTGTATTGCGCCGACTGCACGAACAGGTAGATCGAATAGTCGACCGCCTCGCCGATCAGCGTGGTGCCGAAGCCCAGCGTCAGCCCGTGCACGGTGCCGCCAAAACCCAGGCTCACCGCCGCGATGCCGGCCAGCGCGCCGCTCAGTACCGGCACCAGCCCCAGCACCAGCAGCGGCACCGAACGGTAGACCGCCAGCAGCAGCGTGACGATGATGGCCACGCCGATGGTCGACAGGCGCTCGACGTCGTGCCGGATGGTGTCGCGCGACTTGACGGAGAAGACTCCGGGGCCGGTCATCGCGAGCTGATAGGGGCCGTTTGCCGCGGCCTTGGCAAAGGCATCGCGGATTGCGTCGATGGCCTGCGCCTGCGCGTCCGTATCCGAACCCGAAGCCGCGCTCTGCGCCAGCAGCACCGCGCGCTTGCCGTCGCGCGAGGTCCAGGCGCCGGCATGCAGCTGGGGGCGCTGGCCGGCGTCGAGCTGAGTCAGCAGCGCGGCGACCTCGCCGGTGGGGTCGCGGGGCAGCAGTGCCTTGGTGAAGAGGCCGGCCGACGAGGCCAGCAGCTCGAACGAATCGTTCACGGCATGGGCCAGGCCGTGCTCGCTGAAACGCTCCGGCGTGACTGTCGGGCTGAGCAGGTAGCGGTGTTCGTAGACGTATTTGCGGTCGGCGTCCTGGTTCAACGGCTCGCCGTTCTGGATCGCGGTGAAGCGCGGATCGCGCCGCAACTGCGCCGCCATCGCGCGCGAGACCGCCGCGCGGCCATCGGCGTCGCCGCCTTCGATGCCGACCAGGATCAGCCGCGAGACCAGCCCGTCGCGCAACTGGCTGACCAGCAACTGCTGCTCGGCGCTCGGCAGCCGCGGCAGGAAGGCGGACAGGTCGGCGGTGAAGCTGGTGCGGCTGACCACCGCCGCGCACGCCAGCAGCGCGACCAGCCACAGCGCCAGCGCCAGGCGCGCGCCGGGCAGCGTGAAGCGCCGCGGGGCCGAGGGGGGCGTGGGTGGCGTGGGGGACGAGGGGGGCATGCCGGAGGCTGCGCTCATGGGCGGCCGGCGGGCCGGATCGTCATGACGGAGCGGTCGCCGTCGGCCTGGCGGATCTCGACACGGTCCAGTGCGTCCTGGCTGCCGTCGATGCGCACCTGGCTGACGACTGCCGCCATGCGCGAGTCCGCCGGCGTCAGCGTCAGCGTCCAGCGGCTGGCGCGGCCTTCGAGGCCGAGCTTGTAGTAGCGTTCCAGCGTGTGGCGGTTGCCGGCGAGCGTGCCGCGGATGCTTTCGATAAAGGCCGCCAGCTCGGGGTAGTTCTGCAGCGGCATGGTAAAGCGCTTGCCGTCGCGCTCCACCGTCAGCATGTCGCCGTCGAGCACCATGTTTTCTGCCTTGGGCGATACGGTGCGCTTCTCCAGGTGGTCGGGCGCGGTGAAAAGCAGTTCGCCGGAAGACTGCACCGGCTTGGCCAGCATCGCCAGGTACTTGGTCTCGGTGAAGCGGACCCGGCCTGACTTGCGCTGCGCCAGCGTGGACATCAGCTGGTCGACGCCGAAGGCGGGCGCGGCCTGTGCCGCGGCAGGCGCGGGCGGTGCGGCTGCGCTGCCTGGCATCGCGATGCCGAACGCAACGCCTGCCAGCAGCAGCGGCAGCAACCGGCGGACAACGCGCCTGGCGGAACAGATCGGATCAGTGTCGAAGGCTTTCACAACGCTCGGGAGGTCATGGCTCATGGCTCGTTGCCCGGTGGCGGCTGCTCGGAGAGCGGCGGGCCGGCGTGCCAGAAGTCATAGAAGTTGAACCAGTTGTACGGCGCCTTGCGGCTGAATTTCTCCAGCAGCCGCACATAACCGTCCAGTGCCGACTGCACCGCGGCTTCGCGCTGGCCGCGCGCGGTCTGCGAGAAGTCCGCCAGCGGCACGAAATGGACATCGTAGCGGTTGCCGCCGCGATACAGCCCGGTGATGAAGAACACCGGCCGGCGCAGCATGGCGGCCATGCGCAACGGCCCGGTCGGGAACCCGGTGGGCGCGCCGAGGAAATCGCATTGCTGCACCGGATCGGTGGCACGCTGCGACAGGGTGCGGTCGGCCAGCATGCCGATCATGTAGCCGCGGTCGAGGTAGTCGCGCACGCGCAGCATGGTATCGAAGCGGCCCAGTGCGATCACGTCCTGGCGCATGGCGGGGTTGATCGACTGCAGCACGTCGTTGAGCTTGTGCGCGTTTTCCTCGTACATGGTGATGGCCACTTCCATGTCCGGATGCTGGCGGCCGAGCGCGCGCACGACCTCGAAGCTGCCCAGGTGCGCGCCCAGCAGGATCGCGCCGCGGCCGCGCGCCATGGCGGCTTCGAGCAGGTCTTCGCCGTGGAGGCGGATGTCGAACAGGTCGAAGCGGCCGTTGAGCAGGTAGATGCGGTCGTGGATGGTCGAGGCAAAGGTCAGCACATGCCGGTAGCCGTCGATCCAGTTGGCCTCGCGGCCCAGCGCGCGGTCCAGGTAGGCGCGCGAGGCATGGCGCGCCGCCGGCGAGAACAGCGTGAAATAGGCCGCGATCAGGCGCAGCACCACGCGCCCGGCCGGACGTCCCAGCGCCAGCGAGATCCACGTCATGACGCGCAGCAGCGGGATGTTGCTGCGCTCTTTGTGCCGGGACCAGTCGGCGGCCTCCACCGGCGCTTGCCGCTTCCACAGCCAGGTCAGCATGGCCCGCCCTCCGAAGTAGCGGCGCGCAGTTGCAGCGTGCCGCTGGCCACTTCGCGTCCCGCGCTGCGCAGCGTGATGCGCAAGCGTTCGCTGCCGTCCGTGGCCGGCTCGGCGTCGTGTTCGATTTCGACCCGTTCTCCGGGGCGCACGGGGCTGAGGAACTTGATCGTCCCGGCCTGCGTGGGCACCAGCGGCCGCCCAAGTGCGGACCCGAGCGCGAGCAAGGCGTGGTCGAGCAGCACTACGCCGGGCACGATCGGATTGCCGGGGAAATGGCCGGCCATGGCGGGGTGGCCGGCGTCGATGACAAAGGCGGGCAGGGCCGCTGCGACATCCCGCGCGCGGGACAACTGCGCCACCAGCGCCGCCAGCGTGTCGCGCGGCAGCTTGCCGGCGGCATTGCGCGGCAGGCGTTCGGCGAACAGCAGCGGGCGCGGCAGGAAGGCGGGGTCGATGCGCTCGCGCAGCGCCTGCAGGATCGCCGCCGGGGTCACGCCCGGCGCCACGACGACTGCCACCAGCCGCACCACGTGTCCCTGTGCATCGCCTTCGTGGCTGTCGCCGGGCATGAAGAAGGCGCCGTCCTGCACGCCGTCGATGGCATTGAGCTGGTGGTCAAGGTAGGCCAGCGAGGTGCGCTTGCCGGCGATATTGAGCAGGTCGCCCTTGCGGCCGTGCAGCAGGAAGTGCCCCGTATCCAGCGGTTCGATGGCATCGCCGAGCGCCACCGGTTGCTCGATATGCCCGCCCTCGGCCCAGGTCATGGTGTCTGCTGCGCCGTCCGCCGTACGCGGCTGCAGCCGGACGCCGGGCACCAGCGTCCAGATGTCTTCCTGCGCGGTGCGGCGGGTGGCAAGCTGGCCGGTCTCGGTGCTGCCGTAGATTTCACGCAACGGGCCGTGGAACAGCGCTTCCGCAGCAGCAGCCAGATCGCGGCCGAGCGGGGCAGTGGCGCACAACAGCAGGTCGGCGGCGGGCATGGCCATGTCCGCGTGCACCAGCGTGCGCAGGTGTACCGGCGAGCTGACCAGCGCGCGCGGCGCGGGCACTCCGGCCAGTGCGTCGCGGACGTCGGCCGGGTAGAACGCCGGTGCCGACGCCAGAGCGGCGCCGCCCTGCAGTGCCAGCATGACGGTGGCCTCCAGGCCGAACATATGCTGCGGCGGCACCGTGCCGACCAGCGTCCATGCGCGCCCGTCGCACAGGCCCAGCCGTTGCGCGGCGTGGCGCGCTCCCCGGGCCATCGCGCCCCAGGTCTTGCGGTGTGGCACCGGGGTGCCGGTCGAACCGGAGGTGAAGACGTAGGCCAGCACGCGGTCGGCAGGAAGCGACGGCACGTCGGTGAATTCGGCCGCATCCGGGGCCGCAGCGACGCCCTGGTGGTAGTCGAACACCGGCATTGCCATCGGCGCGGCCGGCTGGTCCTGCAGGCAGAAGGCATCGGGTGCGAATGCGCACAGCTGGCGCACCGTCTCGGGGGTTTGCGACGACGGCAGAAGTGTAGCCTTGCCCCGCAGCAGCGCCGCGCACAGCCCGACGGTGAAGCGATAGCGGTCGGTACAGGCGTTGAAGACATGGCCGCCGGCCGGCAGCGCGGCGGCAAGCTGCGCCACGTCGGCCAGGAACCTGCCTACGGTGACCGGCCGGCCCTGCACCCACGCGAGGGTGGCGGCAGGGGAGGCGTGCGCGACGAGCGGGATCGCAGTCATGGCGGATGCGATGCGGCGCGCGTCAGCGCGGCATGGCGGTGGCGGCCGGCGTCACTGCGCGCGCGGCCCGGGCTGCCCGGGCAGCCATCACGGCGCGGTAACCGTGCACCGCATCGAGCAGGCCTCCGTGGCGCATGCCAGGGAAGGCGATGCGGCGGCATGCCGCTTCGGCAGCGAACATCGCGGCGATCAGCAAAGGGGTGGCGAGGTTGGCGAAGTTCGACCACGCCGCCACTGGAGCCAGCACGAACAGCAGCGTGGAGGCGCCGGCCACGGCCGCGAAGAACAGGGTCCAGGCCTGCGTCACGCGCCGCGCATAGCGGGCGTGCGCCGGCGTCAGCTCGCCATGGAGGGCCGTGGCGATCTGTGCGCACAGCGGGGTGTGGCCGTCGCGCAAGGTCAGGCCGAACATCACGCCAAGCGCCACGTTGACGCCGGCGTGCTGCAACAGGTATGTCCAGCCAAAATGGTGCGACAGCGGCACTCGCCAGAGCCAGAGCGCCACGCATGCCGCGACCAGTGCGAACAGTGCCGGCTTGCGTCCGGCGGTGCGCAGCACGGCCAGGAAACCGAGCGCCAGGAACGGGAGGATCCCCAGGAGCAATGCGACGACTTCTGCTCCCGGCCGATGCGCGGCATAATGCAGCGCGCATTCATAGATCACGAACCCGGCGACCCCGACGAGCCATCCACGGCCGCCGCCGATGGCCGAGGCGTGCGGCGTACTCGCGGATTCGACCCGTGCGTCCTGGACGGGCCGGGCACGGGCGGGGAGGGAAGACGATTGGCTCGAGGACATCATTTGTGTCGTTATCATGTGTAGCAAGCGGCGCTTCAGGCTGAGGCCGAAAACCGGCGAAATCCAAAGTCCGCGAGTGTGCGCCAGACTGCGAAGCGAACGCTTTATACCTTAAAAGACCCCCTACGCGGTGCCAGGATTCCCCAAAGCCCTGTTGATGTTGTTACCAAACTTCTCTCGGCTAGCCCGCCATCGGGGCCTTTGGTAGCATCGGCTGGCCCCCACGGCGCGCCGGGACGATCCGGACCGGCTGCGTGCCGCGGCGGCCCCCTCTGCTTCAACATGACCGAACTTGAAACCGAACTCGCCCGCCTGATCATCGACGAACTCGACATCGCAGACCTGCGACTGGAAGAGGTCACCGCCGACACGCCGCTGTACGGCGAAGGCTTCGGGCTGGACTCCATCGACATCCTGGAGATTGCCCTGCTGGTGTCGCGCAAGTACGGGGTCGAACTGCGTTCGGACAACCCCGACAACAAGACCATTTTCGCGTCGCTCGGCAGCCTTGCCGGCTACGTCGCGGCGCAGCGCGCCAGCTAACCCCGCCACCCGGGAACCGGAGCGCGACATGCCCCAGCATGCCACGCCACTCCCTGCGCCCGCGCCGGGCGCCGACGCAGCGCACCGTTCCCACCTGGTGCTGATCCCCAGCTACAACCCCGGCACCCGCCTGCACGGCACGCTGCAGGCGGCGCGCGCGGCGTGGGCGCCGGTATGGGTCGTGGTCGACGGCAGTACCGATGGCAGCGAACGCTGGCTGCGGGCCGAAGCCGCCACCGACCCGGCGCTGCGCGTGCTGACGCTGCCCACCAACCAGGGCAAGGGCGCTGCTGTGCTGCACGGCATCGAAGCCGCGGCGGCCGAGGGCTTCACCCATGTGCTGGTCATGGATTCGGACGGCCAGCATCCGGCCCACCTGATTGCGGAGTTCATGGCCCTGTCGCAGCGCGAGCCGGACGCGATGGTGCTGGGCCGGCCGGTTTTCGACGCCAGCGCGCCCCGCGAAAGGGTCTACTGGCGGCGCATGTCCAATTTCTGGGCCGATGTCGAGACCCTCTGGGCCGGGATCGGCGATTCCCTCTATGGCTTCCGCGTCTACCCGATCGCGCCGCTGCGCGCGGTGATGCGCGAGACGCGCTGGATGCGGCGCTTCGATTTCGATCCCGAAGCGGCGGTCCGCCTGTGCTGGCGCGGTGTGCGCCCCATCAATGTGGCGGCACCGGTGCGCTACTTTGCACGGGGCGAAGGCGGTGTCTCGCACTTCCGCTACCTGCGTGACAACCTGCTGCTGACCGGGATGCACCTGCGGCTGCTGGCGGGTTGCGCGGTGCGGCTGCCGGTGCTGCTGTGGCGGCGCTTGCGCCTTGCCGGCAAGGCGGCGCCCCGGCATCTGCGCTGAGCACGGCCGCCGGCCAATGGCCAAAGCAAAGAAGGCCGCGCAATGCGGCCTTCCTGCCTTTCCGTTCCTGCGCGTGTCCGATCAGCGATCCGCGCGAAACTGGCGACTATTACTTGGCCAGTTACTTGCCCAGTTCGTGCCCGATCACGCCGCCAACCACGGCACCGCCGATGGTACCGGCCGTGCTGCCGTCGGTCAGTTCATGGCCGGCCACGCCGCCGGCCACTGCGCCCGCTGCGGTACAACCAGCCAGCGCCATGCTTGCGCCTATCAGGAGTGCGCCTGCGAGTTTCCACATGATGGGTCTCCTGCATCATTGCCGGACTGGCCCGGGTGGACCGGCCCATGCGTCCAGCTTAGGCACGGTCCGGCCGGCGGCCTTTCAGGCACGCGCCGAAATCGCTGTAGGAATCGGACGACGGCAGGTAGTGCTGGCGCTACCTCAGGCGTCCTTCGCGTGCTGGCGCAGGCGCTTGATCAGCGACGAGGTGTCGGCGCGGCCGCATCCCATCTGCTGCAGGTCGGCATAGAACTGGTCGACCAGCGCCGTCACCGGCAGAGCGGCGCCGTTGCGGCGCGACTCGTCCAGGCACAGGCCCAGGTCCTTGCGCATCCAGTCCACCGCGAAGCCGAAATCGAACTTGTTGTCGATCATGGTGGGGCCGCGGTTTTCGAGCTGCCAGGAGCCGGCGGCGCCCTTGCTGATCACATCCAGCACCAGCCGCATGTCCAGCCCGGCGCGCTCGCCGAAGGCGATGGCCTCTGACAGGCCCTGGATCAGGCCGGCAATGCTGATCTGGTTGACCATCTTGGCCAGTTGCCCGGCGCCGGCCTCGCCGATGCGGGTCACCGCACGGGCATAGGCGGCGATGACCGGCTCGGCGCGCGCGTAGACGTCGGCATCGCCGCCGCACATGATGGTCAGGATGCCTTTTTCCGCGCCGACTTCGCCGCCCGAGACCGGGCCGTCGACAAAGTGCAGGCCGCGCTCGCCGGCCGCGGCATAGAGCTCGCGCGCGACATTGGCGCTGGCCGTGGTGTGGTCGACGAAAATGCAGCCGCTCGGCGCGCCGAAGAAGGCGCCATCGGGGCCGGTCAGCACCGCGCGCAGGTCGTCGTCATTGCCGACGCAGGAGCACACCACCTGTGCGTCGCGCACCGCCAGTGCCGGCGTCGCTGCCGCCTTGCCGCCGAACTTCCCGACCCAGGCCTGCGCCCTGGCGGCGGTGCGGTTGTAGACCGTGACCTCGTGCCCTTTGGCGGCGAGGTGGCCGGCCATGTGGAAACCCATGACGCCCAGGCCGAGAAATGCGACACGCATGCTGCTGCTCCGTTGCTTGATCTGTTTGTGGAATCGGTGAGGCGCGGGCTAGGGCCGCGCCCGGCCCCCCAGAGTATACGGGCGGGAGCAGGCGGGGCACAGATACAGCAGGGCGGAATGCGGGGCATAACAGAGTGACGAGGGAGGCATTCATACCCATGTCACTGCTAACCCGGAAAAACCCATGTCCTGGGTATTCGGACTGCATCCAATGACTACTCCGGCTTCACCCCCGCCTCCCGGATCACCGTATTCCACTTGCCGACCTCGGCCTTGATCCGCGCACTCGCCTGCGCCGGCGTCGTCCACGTGGCAATCGCCCCTTGCTTGAGCAGCGTGGCCTGGACTTCCGGCTCGGCCAGGATCTTCTTCAGGTCGCCGCTGAGCCGGTCGATCACCGGCGCCGGCGTGCCCGCCGGAGCGACGATGCCGAACATCGAGCTGACTTCGAAGTCTTTCAGTCCGGCTTCGGTGGCGGTCGGCACGTCGGGCAGCGCACTGACGCGCTCGGACGAGGCCACCGCCAGGGCGCGGATCTTGCCGGTCTTGACGTAGGCCTGGGCCGCGGGAACGGTCTCGACCATGCTCAGCACCTGACCGCCGATCAGGTCGGTCATGGCCGGGCCGCTGCCCTTGTATGGCACGTGCAGCATCTCCACGCCGGCCATGCGCTTGAACATCTCGCCGGCCAGGTGCTGCGGAGAACCGTTGCCGGCCGAGGCGAAGGTGATGGCGCCGGGCCTGGATTTTGCCAGCGAGACCAGTTGCGGCAGGCTGCTGGCGCTGACCGACGGATTGACCACGAACACCAGCGGCACGGTGCCGACGATCGACACCGGCGCGAAGCTCTTCTCCAGGTCGTAAGGCACGCGGCTCTTGTACAGCGCGGCGTTGATGGCGTGGCTGGTGAGCGCGCCCAGCAGCAGGGTATAGCCGTCGGCGGGCGACTTGGCGACCAGCTCGGCGCCGATATTGCCCGCGGCGCCGGCGCGGTTGTCGACCACCACCTGCTGGCCGAGCGTGGTGGACAGGCGCTGGGCCAGCGTGCGGCCGATCACGTCGGTGGCGCCGCCGGGCGGGTAGGGCACGACCAGCCGGATCGGCTTGGCGGGATAGGCGTCCGCGGCCATGCCCCAAGCCGGGGCGAGCAGCATGCCGGCAAATGCGAGGGAAGCAACCAGGATGGAGCGGCGAGGGGTGCGGCGCGCCGCTGTGGTGGCGCGGGCGGCCGTGGGCGAAATGCCAGGCATGTGGGTCTCCTGTGCCGGGAAATCGTTGGAATGGGAATGGATCGGCGGGCGGCGGGTGGCCGCCGGCGGATGACGCCCGGCTCGTTATCGGGGCCAAGTGTAGGCCGGGCCGCTTGATTGATGAATCAGTATTTTTCTATCGACTGATCTCTGGATTGAATCAATTAATGCGGTGCGATGCCGGGCTTGCGCTACGCCAGCATTGGCCGCTAAGCTTCCGGCCATCGATTATCAATAATTTCATTGGAGATAGCCCTCATGTCCGCCAACGACCCCAGCAAGCCCGACGCCACCCGACCGCAAGGCCTGGCCAAGGGCCTGACCAACTACGGCGACACCGGCTTCTCGCTGTTCCTGCGCAAGGCCTTTATCAAGGGCGCCGGCTATACCGACGACGCGCTGTCGCGGCCGGTGATCGGCATCGTCAACACCGGCAGCAGCTACAACCCCTGCCACGGCAACGCGCCGCAGCTGATCGACGCGGTCCGGCGCGGCGTGATGCTGGCCGGCGGCCTGCCGGTGGATTTCCCGACCATCTCGGTGCACGAGAGCTTTTCCGCGCCGACCAGCATGTACCTGCGCAACCTAATGTCGATGGACACCGAGGAAATGATCCGCGCGCAGCCCATGGACGCGGTAGTGCTGATCGGCGGCTGCGACAAGACCGTGCCGGCGCAGTTGATGGGCGCGGCCTCGGCCGGGGTGCCGGCGATCCAGCTGGTAACCGGTTCGATGCTCACCGGCGCGCATCGTGGCGAGCGCGTGGGCGCCTGCACTGACTGCCGCCGCTACTGGGGCCGCTATCGTGCCGAAGAGATCGATGCCGCCGAGATCGCCGACGTCAACAACCAGTTGGTGGCCAGCGTCGGCACCTGTTCGGTGATGGGCACGGCCAGCACCATGGCGTGCGTGACCGAGGCGCTTGGCATGATGGTGGCCGGCGGTGCCTCGGCGCCCGCGGTGACGGCCGACCGCATCCGCGTGGCCGAGCGCACCGGCACCACGGCGGTGGCGATGGCCAAGGCGCGCCTGACGCCGGACCGCATCCTGACCGGCAAGGCTTTCGAGAACGCACTGCGCGTGCTGCTGGCGATCGGCGGCTCGACCAACGGCATCGTGCACCTGACCGCCATTGCCGGCCGCCTCGGCATCGATATCGACCTGGCGGGCCTGGACCGCATGAGCCGCGAGACGCCGGTGCTGGTCGACCTCAAGCCCTCCGGCCAGCACTACATGGAGGACTTCCACAAGGCCGGCGGCATGGCCACGCTGCTGCGCGAGCTGCGCCCGCTGCTACACCTGGACACGCTGACCGTGTCCGGCCGCACGCTTGGCGAAGAGCTTGACGCCGCGCCGCCGCCGTTCGAGCAGGACGTGATCCGCAGAGCGGCCGACCCGATCTACCCGGCCGGCGGCCTGGCCGTGCTGCGCGGCAACCTGGCGCCGGGCGGCGCCATCATCAAGCAGTCCGCGGCCGATCCGGTGCTGATGGAGCACGAGGGCCGCGCCGTGGTATTCGAGAACGCCGAGGACATGGCGCTGCGCATCGACGACGAAGCGCTCGACGTCAAGGCCGACGATATCCTGGTGCTCAAGCGCATCGGGCCCACCGGCGCGCCCGGCATGCCCGAAGCGGGCTACATGCCGATCCCGCGCAAGCTGGCGCGCGCCGGGGTCAAGGACATGGTGCGCATCTCGGACGGCCGCATGAGCGGCACCGCGGCAGGCACCATCGTGCTGCACGTGACGCCCGAAGCGGCCATCGGCGGTCCGCTGGCGCTGGTGCGCAGCGGCGACCGCATCCGCCTTTCGGTGCGCGAGCGCGACCTGACGCTGCTGGTCGACGACGCCGAACTGGCCCGCCGCGCCGCGGCGCAGCCGGTGGAGCGCCCGCGCGCCGAGCGCGGCTACCGCAAGCTGTTCCTCGAGACCGTGACGCAGGCCGACCAGGGCGTCGACTTCGACTTCCTGCGCGCGACGCAGACCGTCGATACCGTGCCGCACCAGCGCTGAGCCATGCCGGACATCACCCCACAGTCCGAAGCCGGCGCCATGCAGCAGGCCGTCGATACGCTGGAGGAGGACATCGTCTTCAGCCGCCTGCATCCGCGCGAGCGGCTGACCGAGGACGACCTGATGGCGCGCTTCGCCCTCAAGCGGCATGTGGTGCGGCAGGTGCTGGCGGGGCTGGAGGCGATCGGCGTGGTCGAGCGCAAGCGCAATGTCGGCGCGGTGGTGCGCGCGTTCTCCGCGCGCGAGGTGCTGGAACTATACGCACTGCGCGAAGTGCTGGAATGCCATGCCGCCGCGCAGATCGACCTGCCGGTGCCGCCGGCGCGGCTGGCGCCGCTGGCCGCGGTGCAGAAGCAGCATGACGCCGCCGTGGCCGCTGGCGATGCGCGCGCGGTGTTCCGCATCAACCAGGCCTTTCACCGCGAGCTGTTCGCGCTGACCGGCAATGCCGTGCTGCAGCAGGCCATCGGCGACTATGCGCGCCGCACCCACCCGATCCGGTTCGGCACGCTGGCGGCCGCGGCCTATCGCGAGCGCGCTCGGCAGGAGCACTGGGCCATGATCGAGGCGCTGCAGCAGGGCAACCGCGAGGCGCTGGTGGAACTGTGCCGCCGCCACCTGCTGCCGTCGCGCGATGCCTATCTCGCCGCGGCGCAGGCCCGGGGCGCTGCCTGAACCCTGCGGACAGCCCCGGCGGGCCGCATTGCGGCCACCGCCCTGTGGCAGCGGCATCACAGCGAAGTCAGAACCCGCCTACGCCGCCGTCCGCCATCGTCCTATCCCTTGCGCGCGTGACGCTGCCTACATTGGAAGCAGCGTCACCACCGCAAGGAGCCGATTCATGTCATTCGCGCTATACATCATTGGCTTGCTGGTCCTGGTCGGCGGCATCGCCTGGGCGATGTCAACGGCCGGCCTCGCGACCGTTTATATCGGCATCGCCTGCCTGATCGTGCTCGGCGTCGGCATCATGATGGCCGTCTCGCGCACGCGTACCAAAGACCCTTCCTGAAGCCTGCGGGCCCGGCTCCGTGCCGGGCCTGTCCTGACGGCGGCGGCGGATCGGCAGCCCGAAGCGATCGGCCAGCGCGCGCCAGCGGCCGGTCGCGAGCCCGGCTCGATGCCGTGCGGGTAATGGTGCGCGGCATCGCGAGCTCCCACATCATGCGCAGGTGGCGCCAGTTCGGCGGGTTCAGGCGCGTCGGCCCGAGCGCGCTGGCCATAAGGCCGGCGCAGACCACCGCGACCACTGCACCACCGCGACGATGGCCGGCAGCGCGCCGGCCAGGATCAGGATATCGACGATGATGCTCATGCGCTGGCCTCCATGGCGCCGGCGCCGGCAGCGGCGGGATGCGCCAGCTGCGCGCGCACCGCCGCGGCAAGTTCGGCGGCGGCGGGGGACAGCGAGCGGTTGCGCGAGGTCACCAGCCCGATCGAGCGCTCGGTCACTGGCGCGGTCAGTAACCGCTCGACGATGCCGGCCTGGCGCACCGTGCCGGCCGCAATCTCTGGCAGCGCCGCCACGCCGAAGCCGCATTCGACCATGGCCGCGATGGTGGCCAGGTGCTCGGCCTCGAACACCGGCTGGAAGCGGATCTTGTTCTGCAGGAAGGCCCATTCGGCGTACTGGCGCACGCTGCTGGGATGCGTCATCGATACGTGCGGCGCGGTGGCGGTATCGGCCCAGCGCAACGGGCCGCTGCTGCGCGCCAGCGGGTGCGCCGAGGGGATCAGCAGCACGAAGCGGTCGGACAGCAGCGGCTCGTAATGCAGGTCGGCCTGCTGCGGATCGGCCGCCGTCAGCGCAAAGTCCACCTCGCCCGCGCGCACCAGGTCGAAGGCCGGGCCCGACAGCGTGTCGATCACCTTCAGCGCCACTTCCGGGCGCGCCCGGTGGTAGGCCATCAGCACGCGCGGCAGCATGCGCGCCGCCAGCGACGGCAGCGCCGCCACGGCCACCTGGCCGCGCTCGGCGCTAGCAATGCCGGTAACGGCGTCGATGGCGCCGCGGAAGGCGGCCTGCAGCAGCGCGGCCTGCTGCATAAAGACCTGGCCCGCGGCGGTCAGGCGCACGGTGCGGGTGGTGCGATCGAACAGGCGCACGCCGAGCGATTCCTCGATACGCAGGATCTGCGTGGACAGGGCGGACTGGGACAGGTGCAGCTGGGTGGCGGCCTGGCGGTAATTGAGCGTGCGGCCGAGCACCAGCGTGGTCTCGATGTCCCGCATCGACAGGTTGATTTTCATGGTCAGGCAGTGGCGGGCGCGGTGTGCGCCGCGGAAGACATGAGCGGCACGAGCGGTCGGATCGTGCGATTGATCTGATTTGTGGATCATTTTATCCAGAGAATCGACTTCATCAATCAAAGCGAGTTCTCTACACTGCCGGGATTCCGTTGCCCGGCGCGCCACTGCGGCCCCCGGGGCGGCACCAATCCCGCAGGACTTCCCCGGAGAACCTATGCCGAACCCGACCGAAGCGGTCACTGCCAGCCCACTGGGCCGTCCCGGCGCCGCCCATGCGGTGGTGGTGGGCGGCGGCACCATGGGCGCCGACGTCGCCGTGGTGCTGACCCGCGCCCTGTGCCGCACCACCGTGATCGAGCCTGACGCCACGCGCGGCGCCGCGCTGCCCGGGCGGGTGCGCGACAACCTGGCCGCCATCGGCCGCGCCGACGGCGCCGCATGCCTGTCCGTGGCCGCCACGCTGGACCAGGTGGAATGGGCCACCGTCGACCTGGTGATCGAATGCATCCCCGAGCGCCTGGAACTCAAGCAGCAATTGTTTGCCGACCTGGTCCGCCGCGCGCGGGCGGACACGGTGCTCGCCAGCAACAGCTCCAGCTTCCCGATCAGCGCGATCGGCGCCGGGCTGGAGTCGCGCGAGCGCATGCTGGGCCTGCATTTCTTCATGCCGGCGCACCTGGTGCCGCTGGTCGAAGTGGTGATGGGCGAAGACAGCGACGAAGGCCGCGCCGACGCGCTGATCGCGTTCATGCGCCGCTGCGCGATGGTGCCGGTGAAAGTGCGCAAGGACCTGCCCGGCTTCCTTGCGAACCGGCTGCAGCACGCGCTGTCGCGCGAGGCCTTCAACCTGATCGACCGCGGCATTGCCTCGCCCGAGGACGTGGATGCGGCGGTGCGCTTCGGCTTCGGCTTCCGCTTTCTGGCGGCTGGCCCGGTGCTGCAGCGCGACCATGCCGGCATCGACGTGCACGCCGCCGCCGGCGCCACCATGTACCCGAGCTTCTGCAACGACGACCATCCCGCGCGCTGCCTGGCCGAGCGCGCCGCCGACGGCCGCCACGGCATGAAGCGCGGCGAGGGCTTCTATGTCTGGAGCCCCGCAGCCATTGCCGCCGAGCGCGCGCGCTACGACCGCCTGCTGCGCGCCGGCCTCGACCTGATCGCTCCTGAATTGCCCGAAATCCAGCCATGACCCAAGCCAATCCGTCTGCCTCGACACAAGCCGCCGCGGCCCGCGCGGCGCTTGCCGATTCCCCGCTGATCGTCACGGTCGCGCCCAACGGCGCCTACAAGCAGGCTGCCGACCACCCCGCGGTGCCGCTGACCGCCGCGGCGCTGGCACAGGAAGCGCGCGCCTGCCTCGATGCCGGCGCCGCCATGATGCATATGCACGTGCGCGATGCGCAGGGCCGCCATTCGCTCGACGCGCAGGCCTACCGCGACGCGCTGGCCGCCGTGAAGCAGGCCGTCGGCGATTCGCTGCTGGTGCAGGTGACCAGCGAAGCCGCCGGCGTGTACAAGGCCCCCGCGCAGATGGCGATGGTGCGCGAGCTGCGGCCCGAAGCCGTGTCGGTGGGTTTGCGCGAGGTGGCCGTGCCGGAGATCCCGGAAAGCGAGCTGGCCGCGTTCTTCGCCTGGCTGGCGCGCGAACGCGTGATGACGCAGGTCATCCTGTACGACGCGGCCGACGTGCGCCGCTGGCATGCGCTGCGCGCGCGCGGACTGGTGCCGGCGGGTGCGTGGTCGCTGCTGTATGTGCTGGGGCGCTATTCGGCGGGGCAGGTCTCGTCGCCGCACGACCTGCTGCCGTTCCTGCAGGTGGCCGCGGAAAGCGACGATGCGCTGCCGTGGGCGATCTGCGCCTTTGGCCGCGAAGAGAATGCCTGCGTGACCGCGGCCGCCGCGTTCGGCGGCCATGTGCGGGTGGGCTTCGAGAACAACCTGCTGCTGCGCGACGGCAGCCGCGCGCCCGGCAACGCCGCGCTGGTGGCGCAGGCCGTGCAGGGCGGACTCACGCTGGGCCGGCCGATCGCCGACGCCGCGGATGCGCGCCGGATCTACGGCGCGGTGCGCTGATGCGGTCCCGCGTGCGCGCCGTGGTGGGCACAATGGTGGCCGCGCGGCGGGCGGCCGAGGTCAGGCGCCGTCGCTGAAGCTGTCGCGCGGACCGTTCGGGTTGTGTGCGCCGTCGGTGAAGGTGCTGCGGGTGCCGGTGGCGGTGTGTGCGCCATCGATAAAGCTGCTGCGGGTACCGGTGGCCGTATGCGCGCCGTCGGTGAACGAGCTGCGCGTGCCGGTGGCGCTGCGCGCGCCGTCGCTGAACGGATCGACGCTGCGCGGTGCTGCCTGCGCGGTGCCGACCGCGGCCGCAACCAGTGCGGTGGCGACAAAGACTTGCCTGAGTGCTTGCATGGATGCTTCTCCGTAAGAGTGCCAGCCCGGTACGGGTGGCGGTAGAGAGAAGTCTAGGCACTGGCCATCCACGCCAGCATGACGCCGACATGACATTGCCGTCATGCAGCATTTGCCCTGCGCGGCAAGCGCACGGCAAATGCAGGGAAATGCAAGGAAATGCGCCGCGCCGTCGCGCGCAAACGCCGGCAGCACCGGCAAAGGCTGTAGAATCATGGCTATCCGACCGGCCTGCGGTTCCATCGCCGGTCCTCATTGCCCGCGGAAATGCAGC
Organism: Cupriavidus sp. a3; assembly: GCF_051015765.1. Taxonomy (NCBI): domain Bacteria; kingdom Pseudomonadati; phylum Pseudomonadota; class Betaproteobacteria; order Burkholderiales; family Burkholderiaceae; genus Cupriavidus; species Cupriavidus sp. a3. Next base: position 856,366 of record NZ_CP170644.1, read on the forward strand.
GGGCCTCTCACGATAGTCATGTCCGAGTCTGATTCAGCCAAACTCGCTGCGGTGGCGTGGATCCACGAGCAAATGGACCGTCATGCGCTGACGCTTGACGACCTGGTCGCCGCGGGATGCTTCGACAAGGTCCCGGCGCGCGCTGTGGAACCCTCACGCAAGGCCGCGCCCGAGGCCGGCGCCGATGTTGCCAGCGCCAAATCCAATGGCGCACCGCGTCCGCTCTACCGCAATGCCCTGGGGCAAAGCTGGGACGGCGAGGGCGAATACCCCGACTGGCTGCAGCGCGCGGTCAATGCGGGGCAATCGATCGAGTTCTTCCGCGTCGAATAAGCCGTACGCGCAGCGCCAGCGGCTTGCGGCAATAAGCGGGTTGCAGTCAGGAACGCCGCCAGGCGCGGCGTTGCGCTTCAGCAGCGCGAGGCAAAAGGCAGCAGGTCGGGCAGCAGGTCGTTGAATACCGCCGGTGTCGCCATCGGGGCCGCATGCGCCCAGTGGGCCATCACCTCGGGCGGCAGTTCCGGCAGTTCGCCCGCGGCGGCGGCAGGTTGGCCCGGCAGCGTTGCGGTGTCGTCGTCCGACGGCTGCGGCGACCCGTCCTGCAGTTGCAGCGGCACGCCTTGTCCGCCGGGTTCCACCATGACCTGCACCGCGGCGCCGCGGCAGCTGCCTTCGCTGCCGCCACCCAGTGCGGCTTCGGCTTCCATCTTGGCCGCTGCGTGCCGTTCCGGCAGCGACAGCCCCGCGGCCTGCACCGCGCTGCATACGGTCGTCACGGCCGCCAGGGCACCGGATACCGGCGCGAGCAGTGCAAGCGACAGCAGCAGGGAGTTCGACAGGCGCGGCAGGCGTTTCATCAAGGCGGGCGAAGGCTAAGCGGACAGGTAATCGAAATCGCGCGGAGCGCGGGGGGAACCATCGGCCGGGCCGGCGGTCACCGCGCATTTTACTGGCATTTCCCCGCAGAAAGCCGTCTTTGCCATGACATTTCTGAAATCTTTGCCCATTTCCCGCCATCCTCGGCTAGCGTTACGCCATGGCGGCACTGGTGCCGCCGGAAAGTGACTGACACATGCGTATCCTGATTGTCGAGGACGAACCCAAGGCGGGCGACTACCTGCTCAAGGGCCTCACCGAATCCGGCTTCGTGGTGGACCTGGCGCGCGACGGTGTCGACGGCCTGGCCCACGCGCGCGAGCACCCCTACGACCTGATCGTGCTGGACGTGATGCTGCCCAACCTTGACGGCTGGCAGGTGCTGCGCGAGCTGCGCCGCGAGCGCGACACGCCCGTGCTGTTCCTGACCGCGCGTGACGAGCTGTCGGACCGCCTCAAGGGCCTGGAGCTTGGCGCCGACGACTACATGGTCAAGCCGTTCGCCTTCGCGGAGCTGGTGCTGCGCATCCGCACCATTCTGCGCCGCGGGCCGCTGCGCGAGAGCGAATTCATCGAAGTGGCCGACCTGCAGATCGATGCCATCCGCCGTCGCGTGGTGCGCGCCGGCCAGAAGATCGACCTGACCTCCAAGGAGTTTGCGCTGCTGTACCTGCTGGCGCGCCGCCGCGGCGAGGTGCTGTCGCGCTCGCTGATCGCGTCGCAGGTGTGGGACGTCAACTTCGACAGCAACACCAATGTGGTCGACGTATCGATCCGGCGCCTGCGCGCCAAGGTCGACGACCCGTTTGCGCGCAAGCTGATCCATACCCGGCGCGGCATGGGCTATGTGCTGGATGACGGCGAAGACAGCGATGGCTTCGGGCCCGGCGCGGCATGATGCGGCTGCCGTCGTCCCTGACCACGCGGCTGGCGCTGGCGTACGGGCTGGCCACGGCCGCGATCCTGGTCAGCGTGGCAGCCTACCTGTCCAGCGCTCTGTCGGCGCAGCTGCAGGGCCGCGACGAGAGCGAACTGGTCGGCGAAGTGCTGCTGGTGCGCCACCTGCTGCGCGAAGTGCGCAGCGAGGCTGAGATCCGCGCCGATACGCACCGGTTCGCCGATATCGCCATGGGCCATGAGGGGCTGATCCTGGTGGTGCGCTCGCGCCAGGGCGAGCCGCTGGTCACGCTCAATCCGCGCAACGAGTCCGTGCCGCCGCTGCGCGTGCTGCCGGCCGGCATGCAGCCGGAGAAAGACATGCTGCAGACCTGGTATCCGCGCAACGGCGTGCCTTCGCGCGGCATTGCCGCGCTCGGCCAGCTCGGGGATTCCGACAAGGCCGTCGAGATCGTGGTGCTGCGCGATGCCGGCTACCGCGTGGCGCTGATCCGCGAATACCGCTACCGGCTGCTGTGGGCGACGCTGTGCGGCGCGGCCGCGGCGGCCGGGCTCGGTTTCGTGCTGGCGCGGCGCGGTCTGCAGCCGCTGCGGCGCATGGCAACCGACGCGGCCGCGGTGACCACCAGCCGGCTTGCCACGCGGCTCGATGTGGGCAGTGCGCCCGCCGAGCTGCGCGAACTGGCGGCCGCGCTCAACGACATGCTGGCGCGGCTGCAGGACAGCTTCTCGCGGCTGTCCGAGTTCTCGGCCGACCTGGCGCACGATTTCCGCACCCCGATCAGCAACCTGATCGGCCAGACCCAGGTAACGCTGGCGCAAAGCCGCGGCGCGGCGGAATACGAGGCGCTGCTCGAATCGAACCTGGAAGAATACGAACGGCTGGCGCGCATGATCGAGAACATGCTGTTCCTCGCGCGCGCCGACCATGCGCAGGTGGCGCTGGGCGTGCGCACGCTGGATGCGCGTGAAGAGCTCGACAAGATGGCCGAGTATTTCGAGGCGGTCGCGGCCGACCGCGACGTCACGCTGGCGGTTGGCGGACACGCGCTGGTGCAGGCCGACCAGGCGCTGCTGCGGCGCGCGGTCACCAACCTGCTCGACAACGCGCTGCGCCACGCGCCCGAGGGAACCACGGTGCGGCTGGATGCCACGCGCGTTCCCGCGCCGGGTGGGGCGGCCAACACCTGCATCCGCGTCAGCAACGCGGGACCGGCGATCCCGCCGGACACCCTGCCGCATATCTTCGGCCGCTTCTACCGCGCGGACCCGTCGCGCCGCAATTCGGCCACTTCGACCGGCCTCGGGCTGGCAATCGTCGACACCATCATGCGGCTGCACGGCGGCAGCGTGACCGTGCGCAGCGCCGACGGCGAAACGGTGTTCTCGCTGCAATTCCCGGCCGAAACCTCGGCCGCGGCGACGCAGGCTCCCGCCACGGTGGCCTGAAGCGATCGGCAGCGGACCGCTGCGCTTGCATGTGCCCGGCACTCGCTCATAATGGCGCGCGTGCCGGCAAGGCAACTCCGGCCGGCGCATCCACACGCAACCAGGATCACAACCCACAAGGAGAGTGACATGCAGGTGCAACCCTATCTGGATTTTGGCGGCCGCTTCGACGAAGCCGTGGCGTTCTACGGCAAGGTGCTGGGCGCGCAGGTGACATTCGCGATGCGCTACAAGGAGGCGCCGCCGGACCAGGGCATGCAGATCCCGGAAGACTGGAAGGACAAGGTGATGCACGCCAATATCCAGTTCGGCGAGACCCAGCTGATGGCGTCCGATGGCCGCCCGGGCGAGCGGCCGGCCTTCAGCGGCTTCAGCCTGTCGGTCGGCGCGGTCGGCAAGGAAGAGGGTGAGCGCATTTTCAACGGACTGGCCGAAGGCGGGCAGGTGGTGGTGCCGTACCAGAAGACGTTCTGGGCCGAAGGCTTCGGCATGCTGGTGGATCGCTTCGGCATGTCGTGGATGGTCAATTGCGAGCACTAAGGGTCCGCTTGAAGCCTGCTTGACTTTGTAGCCGCTACAGGGTCTTCAATGTCATCAGGTCAAACCACGCGAACAACAAGAGATGGCTCGCACGTCACCTGAAGACGCACTGCCCCGGGATCATGCCGGCCCGGGGCACGATCACTCCGGACGCCGCCATGAACATGGCCACGATCACGTCCATGATCACGGTCCTGGCCATGCTCATGGCCACAATCACGGGCATGCACATTCGCAGGCCGCCCCGGACGCCGCGGCGCCCTCTTGCTGTGGCGGTGGCTGCTCGTCAACGATTGCGCTGACGCCGGCCGCGCCCGTCGAGGTGCCGGCCGGAACCCGCACCGCCGCCTATCGCATCGACGCGATGGACTGCCCCACCGAGGAAACGCTGATCCGCAACAAGCTGGGCAATATGGCGGGCGTGGCGGCGCTGGAGTTCAACCTGATCCAGCGGGTGCTGACGCTCCACCATACGCTGCCGTCGCCGGAGCCGGTGGTCGCGGCCATCCGCAGCCTCGGCATGCAGGCGGTGCCGCTGGATGCCGAAGCCGCGCAGCAGGTCCTGCCCGAGACCACCGCACGCAAGCCGTGGTGGCCGCTGGTGCTGGCCGGCGTGGCCGCGGTCGGCGCGGAAGCGACCGAATGGCTGGCGCTCGGCCTGCCGTGGCTGCCGGCCGCGCTGGCGCTGGCGGCGGTGGCGCTGGGTGGCCTCACCACCTACCGCAAGGGCTGGATCGCGCTGCGCAACGGCAACCTGAATATCAATGCGTTGATGAGCATCGCCGTCACCGGCGCGCTGCTGCTGCGGCAATGGCCCGAAGCGGCGATGGTGATGGTGCTGTTCGCGCTGGCCGAGCGCATCGAGGCAGCGTCGCTCGACCGCGCCCGCAATGCCATCCGCGGGCTGATGGCGATGGCGCCGGAGCAGGCGACGGTGCGCCGCGACGACGGCAGCTGGGAAGCCGTGTCCGCGGCCAGCGTCGCCGTCGGCGCGCTGGTGCGGCTGCGCCCCGGCGAGCGCGTGGCGCTGGACGGCAAGGTCGTGCGCGGCCAGTCGGCGCTGGACCAGGCACCGATCACCGGTGAAAGCGTGCCGGTCGACAAGGCCGAAGGCGATCCGCTTTTCGCCGGCTCGATCAACCAGTCGGGCGAGCTGGAATACACCGTGACCGCGCCCGCCGGCGACTCCACGCTGGCGCGCATCATCCACGCGGTGGAAGCCGCGCAGGGCAGCCGCGCGCCGACGCAACGCTTCGTCGACCAGTTCGCGCGCATCTACACCCCCACCGTGTTCGCCATTGCCGTGGCGGTGGCGGTGGTGCCGCCGCTGCTGGCTGGCGGTGGCTGGGCCGACTGGATCTACAAGGCGCTGGTGCTGCTGGTGATCGCCTGCCCGTGCGCGCTGGTGATTTCCACGCCGGTGACCATCGTCAGCGGCCTGGCCGCGGCCGCGCGCCGGGGCATCCTGGTCAAGGGCGGTGTCTACCTGGAGCAGGGCCGGCACCTGGCCTGGGTGGCGCTGGACAAGACCGGCACGATCACGCACGGCAAGCCGGTGCAAACCGACCATGCGCTGCTGGCCGCCGCGCCGCCGCAGGTGCGCGCCATTGCCGCCAGCCTGGCCGCTCGCTCGGACCACCCGGTGTCGCGCGCGGTGGCCGCCGCCGCGGCGGGCGAAGGCATTGCGACGCTGCCGGTGGACGATTTCGAGGCGCTCGCGGGGAGCGGCACGCGTGGCACGGTGCAGGGCGTGGAATACCGGCTTGGCAATCACCGGCTGGTGCATGACCTGGGCGCCTGCTCGCCGGCGCTGGAGGCACGCCTGGAAGCGATCGAGCGCGAAGGCAAGACCGTGGTGCTGCTGGTGCGCGTCGAAGGCAACGGCGCCGCGACCGCGCTGGCGCTCTTTGCGGTGGCCGACACGGTACGCCAGACCAGCCGGCAGGCGATTGCCGGACTGCATGCGCTGGGCGTGAAGACGCTGATGTTGTCGGGCGACAACCCGCATACCGCGCAGGCCATCGCGGCCGAGGTCGGCATCGACGAGGCGCGCGGCAACCAGTTGCCGCAGGACAAGGCCGACGGCATCGCCGCGCTGGCCGACGCCGCGCATGCGCGCGGCGGCCGCATCGGCATGGTCGGCGATGGCATCAACGATGCGCCGGCGCTGGCGCGCGCCGATATCGGCTTCGCCATGGGCGCGGCCGGCACCGACGCCGCCATCGAAACCGCCGACGTGGCGCTGATGGACGACGACCTGCGCAAGATTCCGGAGTTCGTCCGGCTGTCGCGCCGCACCTCGCGCATCCTGGTGCAGAACATCACGCTGGCGCTGGGCATCAAGGCGGTGTTCCTGGCGCTGACTGTGATGGGGATGGGGACGATGTGGATGGCGGTGTTCGCCGATATGGGGGCGAGCCTGCTGGTGGTGTTTAATGGGCTGCGCGTGGGGGCAGCCAGCCGCAGGGACTGAGTATTGCCACGGGTTTGCTCCCCTCCCGCTTGCGGGAGAGGGGAGCCTGGTTCAGACGGCGTTGGCTGCGGCTCAGCGCGATAACACTTCGGGCTGCACAATCAATTCCCCGCTCCGCCCGGGAATCTCCCCCCACGTCACCGGCAACTGTGGCAGCCCGCTGCGCTCCAGCCCGCGATACCACGCCGCCATCGACACCAGCTCGTGCCCCTGCGCGCGCCATCCCGCCAGCAGCCGCCCGAACACCGGCGCCAGCTTGCCGCCTTCCAGTTCGGTATGCAGCGTAAAGACATGGTCCCCCGCGCCTTCGGTCAGCTTCAGCAGCGCAGTATGGACATTGTCTTCGGTCAGCCCGCCGGTGCCGATCAGCTCGTCCAGCGTCGGCAGCGTGGTCGGCATCTGCACGTGCCGGCACGGCACGCCGTCGATGGTGGGGATATAGGGCGCCGTGCCGCGCCCGTCCGACGCATAGGCCATGCCCCAGTCGTCGATCTGGCGGAACGCATCCTCGTTCATCTGCCAGCCCGCTGCGCCATGCGTCGCCGGCGGTTCGCCGAAGACCTCGGTGTAGCGCGCAAACGCCTGCTGCATCTGGCGCCGGGTCCAGGCCGCATCGCGCTCGCGCACGTTGTCCTGCCAGTAGACGTGGTCCCAGGTGTGGATGCCGCACTCGTGGCCGGCGGCGCGGGCCGCGCGCATTTCCGCCGCGCCCTTGCGCCCGATATCCGGGCCCGGCAGCAGCACGCCGTACATCAGCGTGCGCAAGCCATAGTTGGATACCACCGAGGTGCGCGACACCTTCTTCAGGAAGCCCGGCCGGAAGACGCGCCGCAGCGCCCAGCCGGTATGGTCAGGCCCGAGGCTGAACAGGAAGGTGGCCTGTGCCTGCGCGGCGTCCAGCATCGACAGCAGCTTCGGCACGCCTTCGCGCGTGCCGCGCAGCGTGTCGACGTCGACCTTCAGGGCAATGCGTGCCATCTGCGGTGCGCGCTCAGTTGGCCGAGTCGACCAGCGTGCGGGCCTCGACCACCTTGCAGCGATACGCCTCGAAGATGCGGCGCAGCGACTGCTCCATCGTGACCTCGGGCTTCCAGCCCAGCTCTTCGACGGTGTTGTCGATCTTCGGCACGCGGTGCTGCACGTCCTGGTAGCCCTTGCCGTAGAAGTCGCCCGACGAGGTAGGCGGTCCGTGTTCATGTCCATGCCGTAGACCTCCCACGGCGTGGTTTCCAGGATGCGGCGCGTCAGGTGATGGCCGATGAAGCCGTTGACGCCGAGAATCAGGACCTTTTTCATCGGTTTTCCTCGTTGGTTTGTTTTCTGAGAATCTGGGAAAAGGTATCGGGCGTGACCAGCGCCCCGTCATGCGCCAGCAATTCGGTCACGAGCACCGCACCGCCATCGCCGCACAGGCCAAGCAGCCTGCCGTCCTGCACGTGCAGGCCGGGCGGCAAGCCGGCGGGTGCGCTGCCGGCCTGGAGGCGGCGCGCCCGCGCCACGATAAAGCGCTGTCCGGCCACCTCGGTGAATGCGCCGGGGTAGGGCGGCGCGACCGCGCGGATGAGGTTGTAGACGCTCGCAGCCGGCTGGCTCCAGTCGATGCGGCCGTCTTCCGGCCTGCGCCCGGAGAAATAGCTGCCTTCCGCAAGCCGGTTGGGCCGCTGCGGCGTCTGCCCGGCGATCATCGCCGGCAACGCGCGCCACAGGGTCTGTTCGGCGGCCACCGTGACCTTTTCGAAGACTTCGCCGGCGGTGTCGTCCGGCAGGATCGGCACGGCGGTCTGGTCGACGATATAGCCCGCATCCGGCCTCGCTTCCATTGCATGCAGCGTTGCGCCGGTTTCGGTCTCGCCGTGCAGCACCGCCCAGTTCACCGGCACGCGGCCGCGGTACTTCGGCAGCAGCGAGCCGTGCATGTTGAAGGCGCCGCCAGGAGCCAGCGCCAGCACTGCCGCCGGAATCATCGCGCGGTAGTAGAAGGAAAAGATCACGTCCGGGCGCGCGTCGCGCACTGCCTGCGCGATCGCGGGATCGGCAGGATCCTCGCCGTAGATAAAGGGAAGGCCCAGCTCCGCGGCGGTGTCCGCGACACGGCGGAACCAGATGTTCTCGTCGGGACGGTCGCGGTGCGTGATGACCAGCGCCACTTCCACGCCGCGCGCATGCAGCACGCGCAGGCAGCGGTCGCCGACATTGTGGTAGCCGAAGACGACAGCGCGCATCATGGCTCCCGGCCCTTGCGGCCCAGTGCGGCGTGCGCCGGGTCGGCCTTTTCCAGCACCGCCTGGATGCGGTAGCGCGGGCGGCCGCGCACTTCCTGGTAGATGCGGCCGACGTACTCGCCCAGCAGGCCCACGCCGAACAGCAGGATGCCGATCAGGAAGAAGTTCATGGCGAACAGCGTGAACACCCCCTGCACTTCCGAGCCGAGTACAAAGCGGCGCACCAGCAGCATCACGAACAGCACGCCGGAGAACAGCGACAGGATCGTGCCGATCGCCGAGAACCACTGCAGCGGCACGATCGAGAAGCCGGTCACCAGGTCGAAATTCAGGCGGATCAGCTGGTACAGCGAATATTTCGATTCACCCGCATGGCGCTGCTCGTGGCCGACCTCGATCTCGATGGGATTCGACGCGAAGGTGTAGGCCAGCGCGGGGATGAAGGTGTTGACCTCGCGGCACGCGTTGATGGTGTCGATCACGTTGCGGTCATAGGCGCGCAGCATGCAGCCCTGGTCCGTCATGCGGATCTTGGTGATGCGCTCGCGCAGCCGGTTCATCGCGCGCGACGCGTAGCGGCGGAATGCGGTGTCGTTGCGCTGGCGGCGGATGGTGCCGACGTAGTCATGGCCGGCGCGCATCGCTTCGACCAGGCGCGGGATTTCTTCCGGCGGGTTCTGCAGGTCGGCGTCGAGGGTGATCACGATCCTGCCGCGGGTATGCTCGAAGCCCGCCAGGATCGCCATATGCTGGCCGAAGTTGCCGTTGAACAGCACCACCCGGGTCACGTCCGGGCGCTTGTGGAACTGCGTGGCCAGCAGCGCCGCAGAGCGGTCGGTGCTGCCGTCGTTGATGAAGATGATCTCGTAAGAGTCGCCGAGGCCATCCAGCGCCGGATAGAGGCGGTCGAACAGGGCTTGCAGCCCGTCTTCTTCGTTGTAGACCGGAATGACTACCGAGACTTCGACCGGGCTCATGTGGAGAGACGTTTGCATGTTTCGCTGAGGGTTGCGCAGACCCGCTCGACGTCGGCGGCTTGCATCGCGGGGAACAGCGGCAGCGTGACGATGCCGCGCCCGATGCGTTCGGCATGCGGCAGCATGCCCTCGCGCCAGCCGAGCGAGCGGTAGTAGGTAAAAAGATGGATGGGCGGGTAGTGCACGCCGGTGCCGATGCCACGCTCGCGCAGGGCTTCCATGACCTGCCGGCGCGCCTGCGCCGGACCGCCCTGCAGGCGTTCGGTCGGCAGCACCACCTGGAACATGTGCCAGTTGGTGGTGGCGGCCTGGGCATCGAGCGGCTGCGGCAGCTCGATGCCCAGGCCGGCGAGGCCATGGTCGGCGGCGCAGCGGAAGTAGGCCTCGGCCAGTTCGGCGCGGCGTGCGGTAATGGTGTCGAGCTTTTCGAGCTGGGCCAGGCCGACGGCGGCATTGACGTCGGTCAGGTTGAACTTGCCGCCGGGTTCTTCCACGTCCATGCCGTCCATGCCGGTGCGGATCACGCCCTGCAGCCGCAGGCGCTCGGCGCGCACCGCTTCTTCCGGCGTGTTCATCACCAGGCAGCCGCCCTCGATGGTGGTGATGTTCTTGTTGGCCTGGAAGCTGAAGCTGACCAGGTCGCCGAACGCGCCGATGCGCTGGCCCCGCCAGCGCGAGTCGATCGCCTGGGCGGCGTCTTCGATCACGCGCAGGCCATGCTTCGATGCGATGGCGTAGAGGCGGTCCATGTCGACCGGCAGGCCCGACAGGTACACCGGCATGATCGCGCGCGTGCGCGGCGTGATGGCCGCCTCGACCGCGTCCAGGTCCAGGTTGCGCGTGCGCGGGTCGATGTCGACGAACACCGGGCGCGCGCCGACCGCGATCACCACGTTGGCGGTGGCGACCCAGGTGATCGGGGTAGTGATGACTTCATCGCCAGGGCCGATATCCGCAATGCGCAGCGCGATTTCCATCGTCGCCGAGCCGTTGGCGAAGGTGCGCACCGGGCGTCCGCCGAACAGGTCAGACAGCGCGGCCTCGAAGGCCTGCATCTTCGGCCCGGAGGTGATCCAGCCGGACGCCAGCACCCTGCCGACATCGGCAATGGCGGCGGCATCGATTTCAGGCCGGACAAAGGGCAGGAACTCGGAAGCGGGAGCAGTCATGGGCTAAAAAACGAAAAAATCCGCGAAGAATCGGTTCCGGTCGGCAAGTCAGGCAGGCAAGTCCGGCCAGGCAAGCCAGGCCAGGCAAGCCAGGACAGCCCGGTCACGAACGGGCGATCAGGAAGACGCCAGCCAGTATCAGCAGGATGCCGGCCACGCGCAAGGGACCGATCATCTCGCCGAACAGCCACCAGGCGGCGAGCGCGTTGACCACGTAGCCGAGCGATAGCATCGGGTAGGCGACCGACACGTCCACGCGCGACAGCCCCACGATCCACACGCCGACGCTGACCACGTACAGCGTCAGGCCGGCCAGCACCGGCCATTGGGTCAGCACGCGCAGTGCCGTGACGAGCAGCGTGCCGCGATCCAGCGTGATCGCGCCGATGGTGTTGACGCCGGCCTTGAGCAGCAGTTGGGCGGCTGCGTTGAGCAGCACGCCGGTAACGATAAACAGGAAAGTCGAGAGCGTCATGGCGCCGGGTGGTGCAAAGTTACTGTCCTTGGGATGGCGCGTGCGGGCCTTCGCCCGGCAGGGCGAAGTTGGCGACCGCCACGCGCCGGCGATCGCCGCCGATCCGGTGCATCGGCACGCCGCGCGCCGCCAGCATCTTGTAGGTCTCGGGCATCATGATCGCCACGGCGCGCTGGCCGTCCTGCCAGCGCGAGATAAAGCCGTCGATGGTGGGGATCCACTTCTGCGGCTCCTGGCCGATGCCGAATTCCAGTTCGTCCTGATGCGCGACCATGATGGCAGTGCGGCGCAGGTAAAACGGCAGCGTATGGTCCAGCATGCCGACGCTGTACAGCGGCATCTGCGGCGTCAGCACTGCATTGATCGCCGGCGCCAGGTCCGCGCCGGAGCCGGGCCGCCCCATCGCCTCGTGGCCACGCAGCGCCACCGTGCAGCAGGCGAACATCGCCAGCGCGTACACCACAATGCTGGGAAATACGCCGCGCGTGCGCAGCAGCCGCCGCGCAGCGATGGCCCCGGCCAGCATGATGGCAAAGGCAATGGCGATCCACAGGGTGAATTCGCGGTACACGGCATTGGGCGTGCTTGGCTTGTCCAGCATGGCGACGAAGGGGCACGCCAGCAGCCCGATGACCGCCAGCGCAATCACGGCATTGACCTGCCAGCGCCACGCGCGTTCCGTGACCGTGTCCAGCGCCACGCCCGCCAGCAGCGCCAGCGCCGGGAAGATCGGCACGATATAGCCCGGCAGCTTGGAGCCGGACAGGCTGAAGAACACGAAGATCGCCGCGGCCCACAGCGCCGCCAGCAGCGCGGGCTGGAACGGCCGCGGCGTAGTGCCGCGCGCGACGCCGGCGCGCTCGCGCACCGCCTGCCACATCTGTGGCGCCAGCCCCAGCCAGGGCAGGAATCCGGCCAGCAGCAGCGGCACGAAGAACCAGATCTTGCCTTCGCGCTGGTGAACGTTCGAGGTGTAGCGCTGCCAGTGCTCGTGGATAAAGAAGAAATGCGGGAATTCAGGGTTGCGCACCGACACCAGCCAGAACCACGGCACGGTGACCGCGAGCAGCACCGCCATGCCGGCCAGCACATGGAGCCTGCGCCACAGGCCAAAATCGCGCGTGGCGACGGTATAGACCACCAGCACCAGGCCGGGCAGCGCCAGCCCGACCAGCCCCTTGACCAGCACCGCCACGCCCATGGCGGCCCAGCAAGCCAGCATCCAGTTGCGGCGCGCGGCGGGCGTGGCGTGCGGGTGCTGCGCAATCAGCATGCAGGCCAGCACGCACGCCATCGCTCCCGCCAGGGTCATGTCCAGCGAATTGAAATGCCCGGCGACATTCCACATCGGCGCCGCCACCAGCGCCAGCCCGGCCAGCAGCGCCACGCGCTGCCCATACCACCGCGCCGCGGCCAGCATGGTTGCGCCCAGGCCAAGCAGGCCGGACAACGCCACGCACAGGCGCGCCTGCCAGTCGCCGACGCCGAACAGCGTATAGGCCAGCGTGGTCACCCACAGGTGGAAGGGCGGCTTCTCGAAGTACTTGAGCTCGTGGTAGCGGATCGTCACCCAGTCGCCGGTGACAAACATCTCGCGCGCGATTTCGGCGTAGCGGCCCTCGTCCGAGCGCAGCAGGTGGCGCATGTCGAGCGTGCCGAACCAGACCAGCAGGATGGCGAGGCTGACCAGCACGACGGCACTGGTGGTGGTGGCACCTACTGACAGCCCGGCATACCGCGAGGTCGATGAACTACGCATGGAGCTCCTGGAAAAACGACGGATTGGGATGGTCTTGCGTGGGTGCACGACGACGGCAAGCCATCACAACGCATTGCGCGGTCCGTTGGTGGACAGGCGCTGGCGGCTTTTTCAGAACCAGCCGCAAGTCATGCGGGATGGCCGCGCCGATGCGGCTGCCAGGCGCATGGGAGGCCAAAGCCGCCGCGTGGGCACGCGCGGCGGGCAATGGTAGCACGGTGTCGGGGTGACCCGTCAGTCGCAAAGCCAGCGGCGGGCGGGCCGGTGGGCCCGCCGGATGGCGTTCAGGCCGCCTGGATGCCTGCCGCGGCAGGACGCGCGCGGCGCAGGCGGAACGCGACGCCGAGCAGCAGGACGCCGCACACGATGGCCCAGGCGCCGATCATCCACAGCACCGCCAGCGCCCCCGCCAGCGGCTGCCACAGCACCAGGAAGGCAAAGGCGATGCTGACCAGCCCGGTCAGGATCAGCCACCATTCGTTGGGAATCTCCTTGCGCAGCCGGATCGCCGCGACGATCTGCAGCACGCCGGTGGCCAGCGACCATACCGCGATATAGACCAGCAGCGACAGCGCGGTGATGGCCGGGCTGAACCACGTCAGCGCGCCCACGCCGAGACCGAGCAGACCCTGCAGCGCAAGGATCCAGCGGTCGCTGGTCTCGCGGTCCTTGCCGGAGATGGCCATGACCAGCGCCATCAGCCCGTCGGCCGCGGCAAACGCGCCGAACACGATCACCAGCGCGGCCAGCGTGGCGATCGGCGCGAAGAACGCGCAGACGCCGAATACCAGCGCAAACAGGCCGCGCAGGGCGACCACCCACCATAGTTTCGCGTAGTACTGAAGCATGGAACCTCCTCTGGGCCCGCGCGCGGGGGGCCGGTGCACGGAAACAGCCCGGCGATCGCGGACGGTGGTGCGGGCCGCCGATAAGTTATCAGCGAGATAGCCACTTGCACGAAAAACACGAATAATCTGAGTGACCAGGCGGTCGTCTGGCAGGCCGGGCGCTATCGGGGGCGCCAAGACATTCTAGACAGGGATTCATGTGAAGACAAAGGCGCAGCAATACCGGCTTGCAAATCTTGCCGCGCTGGCAGGCCTGTGTCTGGCCATGCCGGCGGCGGCACAGCCGGCCGCGCCCGCCGGCGCTGCCGCCGCGACCGCGGTCAGCGCCGCGGCGCAGGTGGCCGCCACGCAGATGGCCGCGTCGGCAGCGGCGGTGCTCTGCAACGCGCCCTGGTTCCGTTCCGGCTCGCATGTGCAGATGGAGGGCGACGGCGCCCTGCCGATGTCGATCCGCATGACGCTGCGCGACGTCGGCCGCAGCGCATCCGGATGCCGCGCGCAGCTGACGGTCAGCTCCAAGTCCGCGATGTCGGCGCTGATGGGGCCGCCGGTGATCATGGAGCAGGTGCATGAGGTCGTGATCGACCGGCGCACGCCGAATGACGAGACCAGCATCGAAAGCCAGCATGCCACCATCAACGCCCGGGCCCGCTATGCGCGCATGTACGGCGAAGCCTCGTTCCGGGGCAAGGGCGTCTTCAACTACGCCGGCCTGGAGTTGCGCGAAGGCAGCACGCTCGACGGCGAGACGTTCCAGTCCAGCGTATCGCTCAAGGTCTACCCGCTCGGCTCCGGCGAAGTGGTCAGCACCATGCGCGCGCTGCATGCGTCGATCCACATCGGCTCGCGCCAGGTTGGCCGCCGCCAGATGATCGAGACCGTCATGGGGCGCAAGGAGTGCCTGCCGATCACCTATGAGAAGCGCACGTCGCTGGGGCCTGTGCTGGTGGGCGAGGAAGTGGTGCAGGTCGAGCCTTCGGTGATGCATGTGACCGACTGGTACTGCCCGTCCGATGCCTTCGTGCTGCGCACCGAGGTGAGGCAGGATGGCAAGGTGCAGCGCATCGACGTCACCGCGCTGGAGCGCGACACGCAGATGCCTTGAACGGGCTTCGGAACGGCTTTGAGCAGGCTTTGGCCTGCGCAGGGCGCAAAAAAACCCGCCTCGGCGGGTTTTTTCGTCGGAGCCGTTGCGGTTCAGCTGGCAGCCTGCGCCGGAGCGGCCTTCTTCTTGGACGACTTCTTGGACGACTTCTTGGCCGGCTTCTGCTCGGTGGCCGGTGCGGCGGGGTTCAGGTCGCTGCGCGTGCTCTTGTTCGCGCCCTGGCTGTACGGGTCGAACTTGTCGCCGGACTTGGCACCCTGGGAGTACGGGTCGAACTTCTCGCCCGACTTGGCACCCTGGGAATACGGATCGAACTGCTTCTTGCCGGTACCCTGCGCGTGGACAGCCAGCGAGGCAGCGCCGAGGCAGAGCGCGATCGCGGTCGCGACAAACTTGTTCATGATTTCTCCTGAGAAATGCCGCCGTCGGGCGGTCGTGTATGTGGCCTGTCCCACACGGGGACGGCTCGGGCCAGTGTCGCCAACATCGTTCGTCGCTGTCAACTTGGGGCTTGCCCGGCGCGGCACTCTCATGGAAATCCTGAATTGCGGCCCCGGACCGGTTCCGGTTCCGGCTCTCCCGGTGTGAACCGGAGTTACTCGGTGACGGCGTCCGACGGGTGCTTCCACGCGGCGCGCACCTCGCCCGACGGCGCCAGCGCCAGGTTGATGCCGCGGCTGCCGATGGGCTGCTGGAACCAGCGTTTCTGCAGCGCGATCACGTCCTGGCCGGTGAAGGCCACGCCCAGGGTCTGGTCGACCAGGCGCTTCCATTCCGGGTCGGCCTTGGACAACATCAGCGCATTTTGCTCGATCGACAGGGACGGGCCCACGATCACGTACTGCGACGGATCCTTGGCGCGCGCGCGCAGGCCGGCCAGCAGCACGTCATCCATCACGAAGGCCTGGGCGCGGCCGGATTCCAGCAGCAGGAACGACTCGCCATGGTCCTTGGCGTAGACGTCGTGGTAGCCATACTGGCCCTTCAGCCGGCGCACGTGGCGGTCGCCGGTCGAGCCCGCGCTGGTGACCACGGTCTTGCCGCGCAGGTCGCCGAACGTGCGGATGCCAGAGTCGGCGCGGACCAGCATGCGCACGGTCGAGACATAGTGCGAGACGCTGAAGGCCACCTGCTTCTGACGTTCGAGCGAGTTGGTGTTGGGGGCGCAATCGAGGTCGACCAGGCCGTTGACCACCGCGGGGATGCGGTTTTGCGGCGTCAGCGGCATCCAGCGCACCTTCAGGTCTTTCAGGCCCAGCTTCTGGCGCGCGGCTTCGGCAGCGCGCAGGCACAGGTCGACCGCATAGCCGGCCGGCTGGCCCTTGTCGTCGGCAAAGGAAAAGGGCAGTGCCGATTCGCGATAGCCCAGCACGATGGTGCCGGAATCGCGGATCTTGTCGAGCACGGGGGTTTGCGGCTGGGCATGGGCCGCAGCCGGTGCCAGCGCGGTGACCATGACGCCGAAGGCGAGCGCCGCCAGGGGGCGACGCGCATTAGACAAGCGGGCGAGCAGGGAAGACAGGGCAGGGACGGACATTCGAGCAAACCGGAGAGCTAACCGCAGGCGCGGCAAAAACGCTAGGGTATACCCGGGTCTTTGCTCGGCGAAGGATAAAGTCGTCATAAGCAAATGCTTCTCTGGTGAGACATGAATGGCGCGGCAAGCAATCGGAAACAATCGCTGCCAGTGTGTAACCAATCCGCAATTTGTGGACATGACGCCACATGTCAATCAGGGCAAACAGGTAGAATCCCGCCTTTCGTGCGCTTTGTCAGATTCCAAAGAACAATGAGCCCCCGTCCGTCACGCCTGCCCTGCATCGACGCGCTCAAGGCGGTCAGCTCTCAGCTGATCGTGCTGCACCATCTCGCTTTCTACGGCCCGATGTCCGACACCGCATACCGTCTCGCGCCGGGGCTGGTGGACTGGCTGTATGACTATGCCCGCATCGCGGTCCAGGTGTTCCTGGTGATCAGCGGCTTCCTCGCGGCGCGCAGCCTGGCGCCGCACGGCCGGCTGGAAATCCGCGAACACCCGCTGGCGATGCTGTGGCGCCGTTACCTGAAGCTGGTGGTGCCCTTCGCCGCGGCGCTGCTGCTGAGCATTGCCGGCGCCGCGCTGGCGCGGCAGTGGATGATCCATGAATCGATCCCGGCGCCAGCGCACCTGACGCAGTTCCTGGCGCACCTTACGCTGCTGCATAACGTGCTGGATGTCGAGGCCCTCTCGGCCGGAGTCTGGTACGTCGCGATCGACCTCCAGCTGTTCGGCCTGCTGCTGGTGGCGCTGTGGGCCGCGCGCGCCTTTGCGCCGCGCCAGGCGCAGGCGGGCGCCGCGGCCGGCATCGGCGTGGTGGCGCTGCTGGCGGTCGCGTCGCTGTTCTGGTTCAACCGCGATGCCGCCTGGGATATCTGGGCGGTGTACTTCTTCGGCGCCTATGGCATGGGCACGCTGGCATGGTGGGCCTCGAACCCGGGCCGATCGGCGATGCCGCTGCTGGTGCTCTGCGCGGTGGCGCTGGCGGCGCTGATCGTCGATTTCCGCCTGCGTATCGCCATAGCGCTGGCCACCGCGCTGCTGCTGGCGGTGGCCCGCCGCGGCGGCTGGATGGAGCGCTGGCCGCGCGGCCATGTGGTGGGTTTCTTTGGCCGCATTTCCTATTCGGTTTTCCTGGTGCACTTCCCGGTGTGCCTGCTGGTCAATGTGCTGGTGTCGAACCTTGCGCCGGGGCAGCCGGTGCTGAACGCGCTGGGTATGGCGGCTGCGTGGGCGCTGAGCAACGTTGCGGGCGCGCTGTTCCATCGCTACGTGGAAAGCGCAAGCCCCCTGGCAGCGCTGCGCGCGGCGAGGGCATGGCTGTCTGACTCGCGCGGCTCGGCGAGCCGTCCTACCGTGTAAGGCTTGCAACCCCTGCGCGTGCGGCAGGCTGCCTCCTGCTGGTGCGCGTGCACCGGCGGTGTCATGCTGCCGGCACTCCCTGCGTGCATGCCTGCGCTGCGCTTGCGTACGGCGCCATACAGAGCGCGGCAAAACTCGCGTAAACCGGCATTGGGCGATGGCATGAACGTTGCCTAGTATGGAATCGTAAACCTGACCATTTGGTCAGGATTCCATCGGGAACCGAGGGTGCCATGTCCGACCATATCGTCCTCACTTCGCACGCGCGCCGCGACAAGCCGGCCGAGCCGATCCACTGGGGTGCGCCCACCGCGGCCGAACGCGGACCGGTGATCGCCAGCCTGGCGAATCCCGCGCAGCGCAACGTGATCGGCACCCACGCCGGCGCCTATGCCATATACCGCGCGCTGGCGGTGGCCTCGGGGTCGCTGCAGCGCGACCATCGGCCAGACCTGACCGACACCGCCCCCGCGGAGTCGATCGGCCCGCACCCGCAATGGGCCGATCCGGAAAAGATCGTCTCGCTCGATCCCTGGGGCCACCTTGTTTCCTCCGTCTTCGCCGACCGCATCGCGGCGGGAGTGGACATCCGCCCGACCATTGCCATCACGCGCGCCCATATCAACATGCCCGAGCTGATCTCGGCGATTGCTGCCGGCCGGCTGACCCCCGACGGCAGCATCCTCTATGCCAATGGCGACGTGCGCGTGACCAAGGCGGCGGTCGATCCGGTCTGGTACCTGCCGGGGCTGGCGGCGCGCTTCGGCATCAAGGAAAGCGCGTTGCGGCGCGGCCTGTTCGAGCAGACCGGCGGCATGTTCCCGGAGCTGGTCACGCGGCCCGACCTGAAAGTGTTCCTGCCGCCTATCGGCGGCATGACGCTGTACTTTTTCGGCGACGTCAGTCAACTCGGCAAGCCAGAAACAAGAGTGGCCTGCCGCGTGCACGATGAATGCAACGGATCCGACGTGTTCGGGTCAGACATCTGTACCTGCCGGCCCTACCTGGCGCATGGCATCGAGGTGTGCATCGAGATGGCGCAGCAGGGCGGTGTCGGGCTGGTGGTTTACAACCGCAAGGAAGGCCGCGCGCTGGGCGAGGTGACCAAGTTTCTGGTCTATAACGCTCGCAAGCGGCAGGCGGGCGGCGACCGGGCCGAGACTTACTTTGCCCGCACCGAATGCGTGGCAGGCGTGCAGGACATGCGTTTCCAGGAGCTGATGCCGGATGTGTTCCACTGGCTGGGCATCCGCCGCATCGACCGCTGGGCGTCGATGAGCAACATGAAGCATGGCGCGCTGGTGGCGCAGGGCATCGAGGTGGTCGAGCAGGTGGCGATCCCCGAAGCCCTGATCCCGGCCGATGCCCGTGTCGAGATCGACGCCAAGGTGGCGGCGGGCTACTTTACGCACTACACGCCGCCGGATGCCGATGAACTGGCCCTGGCAAAGGGCAGGGGGTTGAACGAATGACAATGTATCCCGAAGAGGATCGTGGCGGCATGGAACGTCGGGGAGCAGGCGAGGAAATGCGTCCGGGCGCGGGCTGGCTCAGCCCGGTGCCGGAAGGGCACCCCGCTTCCGGGCTGCTGTGCGCGGAGGCGGTGCGCACGCATTGCGCGGCGGTCACCGAGCACGTGGCCGGCGGCGCGTCCGAGCTGTTCACCTGGCATCCCGACCGTGTCCACGCGATCGCCGATTACGTGGCCAGCACGATCCGGCAGCGCTATCCGGACCTGCAGGTGCCTTACCACAGCCGCTGGCGCCACTTCGAGAGCGGCGGCGTCGACCAGCGCGCGGACCGCTGGCAGGTGCTGTGCGAGCGCGCCGGCCTGAGCGGGCCCGAGCACCGCGAAGAGCGCGCGCGCATCGGTATCGACCTGGTGATCCCGAGCGTACTGCTCGACGCCGGCGCTGGCCCCGACTGGCGTTACCGCGATCCGGCCAGCGACCTGGTGCTGACACGTTCAGAGGGACTGGGCGTGGCCAGCTTCGACCTGTTCGCACGCGGCGGCTTCTCCGCGGCGCCCGGCGATCCGCTGCGCGCGGATGCCGAGCGGCTGCAGCGCATCGATGCCGACAGCATCGCCCACGCCTTCCAGGTGGCGCAGCACAACCCGCTGGTGGGGCTCGAAGGCCGCGCCGGGCTGCTGCGCCGGCTGGGCGAGGTGATGGAAGCGACGCCGGCGCTGTTCGGGCGGCCGGCGCGGCTGGGCAACCTGTTCGACTACCTGAAGGCGCATGCGGTCAACGACCGGCTCGATGCCAGCTTCCTGCTGCGTACGCTGCTGGTGGGGCTGGGGCCGGTGTGGCCGGGGCGGATCGTGATCGAGGGTGTGTCGCTGGGCGATTGCTGGCGCCATCCGGCCGCGCCCGGCGGGCTGGTGCCGTTCCACAAGCTCACGCAGTGGCTGACCTATTCGCTGCTGGAGCCGCTGGAGGACGCGGGCCTGACGGTCACCGGGCTGGATGCGCTGACCGGGCTGCCCGAATACCGCAATGGCGGCCTGCTGTTCGACTTCGAACTGATGGTGCCGCGCGATGCGTCCTTTGCCGCCGAGCCGCATGCGGTGGACGAGCCCGTGATCGTCGAATGGCGCGCGCTGACCGTGACTGGCCTGGACCTGGTGGCCGATGGCGTGCGCCAGGCGCTGGGGCTGGCGGAAGCCGGCTTCCCGCTGGCGCGCGTGCTGGAGGGCGGCACCTGGGCCGCGGGCCGGCGCATTGCCGCCAAGCGGCGCCCGGGCGGTGCACCGCCGTTCAGCATCATCAGCGACGGCACCGTGTTCTGAGCATGGCGGGCGCCCCGCGCGCCCGCCACCATTGCTTGCGCAATCGGCAAGGTTTGCGTTGGATAACGTGGCATCAAACATGGCATCAGGAGCGTCCCCATGAACGACATGTCCGCTGTACCAGCCGCTGTTCCCACCGCTGTTCCCACTGCAGCCACCCGCGACGACGACGCTGCCGGCGTGCCCGGCGTGCTGGTCGTCGACCACCCGCTCGTGCAGCACAAGGTCACGCTGGTGCGCAGCGAGGAAACCACCACCGACAATTTCCGGCGCCTGGTGCGCGAGATCAGCCAGTTGCTGACCTACGAGGCCACACGCGACCTGGCGATGGAGACCATCGCCATCCGCACCCCGATCGCGCCGACGCAGTCGCGCATACTGTCGGGCAAGAAGCTATGCCTGGTGTCGATCCTGCGTGCCGGCAATGGCTTCATCGACGGCATGCTGGAGCTGCTGCCGGCGGCGCGCGTCGGCCATATCGGGCTATACCGCGACCCCGAGACGCTTGAGCCGATCGAGTACTACTTCAAGATGCCGGAAGATATACACGAGCGCATGGTCATCGTGGTCGATCCGATGCTGGCCACCGGCAACTCGGCCATAGCCGCGCTGAACCGGCTGAAGGAAGCGGGCGTCACCACCATGAAATACGTGTGCCTGATCGCCTCGCGTCCGGGTCTGCGCGCGCTGCGTGCCGCGCACCCCGAGGTCGGCATCGTCACCGCCGCGATCGACGACACGCTCAACGAGCACGGCTATATCGTGCCCGGCCTGGGCGATGCCGGCGACCGCCTCTACGGCACACGCTGATGGACCCGCGCGCCAGCGCTCCATCGCGCCGGCCGCTGTCGATGCGCGGCGCGCAGCTTGCGCACGAAAGTCCCGCCGGCCGCATCCGGCAGGAGAACCAGGCCATGATCATGCGCGCGGCCGAGCACGTGTTCGCGCGCGCGGGGTTTGCCGGCGCCACCATGGCCGAGATCGCGGCGCGCGCCGGCGTGCCCAAGTCGAACCTGCACTACTACTTCCGCACCAAGCAGGCGCTGTACCGCGCGGTGCTGGCCCACACGCTGCAGCTGTGGCTGTCGGAGACCGACATCATCCGCGCCGACCTTCCGCCGCAGGTGGCGCTGGAGCAGTACATTCGCGCCAAGATGCGGTTGTCCGCCAGCCATCCCGATGCCTCGCGCGTGTTTGCCAACGAGCTGCTGCACGGCGCGCCGGAGATCGGCGAGATCCTGCGCCATGCGCTGCGCGAACTGGTGGCGCGCAAGGCCGCGGTGGTGCAGCAATGGATCGACAGCGGCCAGATGGCGCCGGTGGACCCGCAGCACCTGTTCTTCACCATCTGGGCCGCAACGCAGACCTATGCCGATTTCGAGTCGCAGGTCTGCGCAGTGCTCGGCGTGAGCCGGCTGGGGCGGCAGGACTATGCGCAGGCGACCGAGCATCTGGTGGCGCTGCTGCTGCGCGGTTGCGGCCTCGCGCCCGAGGCCATGACCATGCAGGTGCTGGCTGACGGGCAGGGGTGAGCGCATCGTCCGTACCGTTCGCACGCGCTACCTGCGCCCCGCGGGGCCATGCGATCATGCGGCCGTGCTTTCCCGTGCTTTCCGTCCTAACCTTTCCCGTCAAGAGACGCCATGCTCGACCTGATCCTGCGGCACTGCAACCTGCCCGACGGGCGCACCGGCATCGATATCGGCATTGCCGATGGCCGCATCGCCGCGGTGGAGCCCGCGCTGGCCGCGCGCGCTGCCGAGGAAATCGATGCCGCCGGCCAATTGGTGACGCCGCCATTCGTCGACGCGCATTTCCATATGGACTCGACGCTGTCGTACGGGCTGCCGCGCGTGAACCAGTCCGGCACGCTGCTAGAAGGGATTTCGCTGTGGGGCGAACTCAAGCCGATGCTGACGCAGGAGGCGCTGGTCGAACGCGCGCTGGCCTACTGCGACTGGGCCGTGGCGCGCGGGCTGCTGGCGATCCGCTCGCATGTCGACGTTTGCGATCCGCGCCTGCTCGCGGTGGAAGCGCTGCTGCACGTGCGCGAGCGCGTGCGTCCCTACCTCGACCTGCAACTGGTGGCGTTTCCGCAGGACGGCGTGCTGCGCGCCCCCGGCGCGATGCAGAACCTGACGCGCGCGCTCGACATGGGCGTCGACGTGGTCGGCGGCATCCCGCATTTCGAGCGCACCATGACGCAGGGCGCGGAGTCGGTGCGGCTGCTGTGCGAGCTTGCGGCCGAGCGCGGGCTGCGCGTCGACATGCATTGCGATGAAAGCGACGACCCGCTGTCGCGCCATATCGAGACGCTGGCGAGCGAGACGGTGCGCCTCGGCCTGCATGGCCGCGTGGCCGGCTCGCACCTGACCTCGATGCACTCGATGGACAACTACTACGTGTCCAAGCTGATCCCGCTGATGCGCGAGGCCGGCGTCGCGGCGATCGCCAACCCGCTGATCAACATCACGCTGCAGGGCCGGCACGACAGCTACCCCAGGCGCCGCGGCATGACGCGCGTGCCCGAATTGCTGGCGGCGGGCGTGCCGGTTGCCTTCGGCCACGACTGCGTGATGGACCCGTGGTACGGCCTGGGCTCGGGCGACATGCTCGAAGTCGCGCACATGGGCCTGCATGTGGCGCAGATGACCGGGCAGGAGGCGATGCGGGCCTCCTTTGCCGCGGTGACCGCGACGCCGGCGCAAATCCTTGGCCTGGACGGCTACGGCATCGCGCCGGGCTGCCGGGCCGACCTGGTGCTGCTGCAGGCGCGCGACCCGGTCGAGGCGATCCGGCTGCGCGCCACGCGGCTGCGTGTGCTGCGTGCCGGCAAGACCATCGCCTGCACGCCGCCGGCGACGGCGGCCCTGCAATTGCCCGGGCGGCCGGCGCAGGTGGATTTCATGCGGAGGGGTGGCCCACAATAGGTTTAGGCCGGGCTCATGCCGGCAGCATGCCTGCGAAGATTTTTGCTTGAAGCTGTTGACAGCGTCAGGTACGCGCGGCATAATTTCGTTCTTCGCATCGCAGCAGCAATGCAGCGAAACGAAGCCCAGATGGCGGAATTGGTAGACGCACTAGGTTCAGGTCCTAGCGGTGGCAACACTGTGGAGGTTCGAGTCCTCTTCTGGGCACCAATATTCGGAAAGGCTCGCGCAAGCGAGCCTTTCGTCGTTTACGGGTCCCTTACGGATCTCGACCCGCGTCTCGATCGCAGGTCCCGCCGATCGAATTCCCGCCGGCAAGCTCAGGCCGCCGGTACCCCTTCCTCGCTCTGCGCTTCGCGCACGCAATTGCGCCCCTCCGCCTTGGCCCGGTACATCGCCGCATCGGCCGCGGCGAACAGCTGCTGCCAGTGACGTGCCCCGCCGTGCCCGATCGCGACGCCGAAACTGGCCGTCACGTGCAGCGACTTGCCGCCGACGCAGGCCAGCACGCTGTCCGGCGGCACCAGCGCACGCATCAGCGTCGCCACCTCGCGCAATACTTCGTCGCCGGCCGCGTGGCCATGGGGTCGTTGATCTGCTTGAAGCGATCGACGTCGATCAGCACCAGGCCGGCACTGACCCGCTGAGCAGCCGCTCCAGCGGCTCCAGCGTGCGCATGTAGCGATTGGTCAGTTCCTCGGGTGTCATCGAGTAATGGCCCGACACGCGTCCTTGCGCGACCAAGCTGTCGATCAACGCCATCCCCTGTCCGAAAAACTGGTGATTCGTGTCGGCGCAGGAGTGCGATCAGCTGGCCGCGCACCCACTTGCAGAACGCGACATGGACGCGATCCGCCAGGCGATCGAAAGACCGCGGCGATTTGATCCGCGCTATCCGTGTCCAGGTGCGGCGTTGCCTGTCCGGCCGCGGTCGTCGTCCGGAACGCGGTCATTGCCACCGCGCGGACGCCAACATTCCCCGCTAACGCAAGCAGGCGGATTGACCTATGCTCAAGCTCATCGGGCAGGCTGATATAACGTCCGAAGGTGGTTGCCATGACTATGGTCTTGTCATCATCGAGAGAGAGGGAGGCGGGGATTTGCCCCGGTTGGCACCCGTGTGCCACGCATCCGGGTCCGATCCTGCACCACCTGCAATGCTGCAGCATCCTGGCCGTGCTGATGTGTGCGCTGGCCCACGCGGATGATGCGGTTCCGGAAAGGGTAGCCGACAGCCAGGGCGTCTCCGGCTGGGACCAGCCGCTGCAGGCGCAGGCTGCGCCAGCGCCGGTCGCCCAGGCACCCGACACGCTGGTGGCCGGCGCCGACATGCCGGCCGGCGCGCCCGCATTCTTCAGTAGTGTCCCCGAACCAATCGCCATCGAGTACGCGACTCGGGCACCGGAGCCTTCGCCATCATTGCCGCCTGCGATGGGAGTGGGGCCGGACGACGACGCGCCGGGGCTGGCCGCCGTGGATCGCGATCTCGTCGCCGTGGTCGAGCGCCCGCGCCGCTTGACGCTGCACATGGACGATGTCACCAGCGCTGGCGGCTTTGTCGACAGCCACGTGCGCACCATGGCGCTGGCGGTCGATGCCGTGGTGCCGCGCGCCGGCGGCCTGACGATCCAGCCGCGGCTGCAGCTGGCCTACCAGCCCGGCATGTCGCCGGTCAGCGGCGTGCAGGCGCAGGGCATGCCCGGCGATTCCAGTGCCACCGGCATCGGCGTACGGCTCTATGGCGCGCAGCCGACACGCCTGGCCGGCATCTATCCGTTCGTTGAAGCCGACTGGTGGCAGGACAGCCGCAAGCAAAGCATCAACATCAATGGCACGAAGATCGATGCCGACCTGCTGCGCGGGCTGTTCTCGTTCAATATCGGCGCGCACGGCAACACGGCAACCGGCGTGAAGCTGTGGTTCAAGGTGAGGGCGGGGCGCAATCCGGGCGGTACGGTCGGTGCGAGGTACCGCTGGTAGTTTCAGAGTGCCGGCGAGCGCTTGCGCACAGGGTCGGGCGCAACCTCGCCGCCATGAAAAAAGGGCTTCCGTTTCCGGAAGCCCTTTTCCCTTCTGCATAGGTGGCGCGGCTGGCAGGATTCGAACCCACGACCCCTTGGTTCGTAGCCAAGTACTCTATCCAACTGAGCTACAGCCGCACACGAGAGGCCGAATTGTAGCGGAATTTCGGGATTGCGCAAGGGGTCCGAGATAAAAACTTTTGCGGTTGCCCATGCTGGCACCTCGCTCCGATCTTTACGCCGCCACCTCCGACCAGTTCCCGTCCGCTTCGCGCGCCTTGCCTTCATCCCGCAGCTTGAGCAAATGCGCCAGCAGCGAGCGCTGCGCGACCGGGTGCATGCGCGGCGGCACGTCGTCATAGACGCGCAGCACCAGCGCTTCGATTGGCGCGGGGCCCAGTCCGCGCAGCGCGGCCGCGACCTTGGCTTCACGCTGCAGCCGGTGGCGCACCAGCAGGCGGATCGCGTCCTGCGGCCGTGCGATCAGGAAGCCGTGCCCGGGGGCGAGCCATTCCAGGTCTTCTTCCTGCAAGGCGGCCAGCGAATCGAGGTAGGCGCGCATGTCTCCGTCAGGCGGTCCGATCACGACCGTCGAGCCCTGCATCACGTGGTCGCCGGTGAACAGCGTCTTTTCCTCTTCGAGCAGGTAGCACAGGTGGTTCGATGCGTGGCCCGGCGTATGGCAGACGCGCAGCGTGCAGCCGTCGCCGATGGCGATGCGCTCGCCGTGCGCGAGTTCGCGCTGCGGCGCGAAGCCCGCGTCCTGCCACTGGCCGGCGGGCGCGGCACGGCCCAGCACCGTTGCGCCGGTCGCAGCCTGCAGCGCGGCGGCCGCCGGCGAATGGTCGAGGTGCGTGTGCGTGGCGAAGATCCAGCGGACCGGGCCAGGCGCCGCGGCCAGGATGGCGCGCACGTGTTCGTCGTCATCGGGGCCGGGATCGATGACGGCCCATTCGTTGCGCGCGCCGCCGCCGACCAGGTAGGTGTTGGTGCCGGGGCCGGTCATCACGCTGCCGTTGTTCGCGGTCACGCGCCAGACGCGCTCGGATAGCTGCACCGGCAAGCCGGGCGACAGCTCGTAACGGCCATGCTGCCGGCCTTCGGGATCGATGCGGCCGATCTCGGCGTAGCACGCCTCGTTGGGCATCACCGGCCGCACGCCCGCGGCGCCGGTGGCCAGGCGCGGCATGATGCAGGCGATGCCGCGCAACTGCGCCGCATACGCGAAGCAGGCCTCGGCGTTCTCGAATTGCGCGATCGCCGCCAGCGTGCGGCGCGTGACGTGCATCATCGGCAGGCCGCTGGCGGGATCGGCGGCTTCGGCAGGGCGGATCCAGCGGTGTTCGACGATCTCGTTGCCATCGGCGATTACCTCCTGGCCTTCCGGCGCGATGGCGACGAAGAAGCGCGTATCGAAGCGCTTGGGCAGCCCCGGCGGCGTGAGCCAGTAGCTGTGGTAGGCCAGCCGGTCGGCTGCCAGCCGCAGCCCGAGCTGCTCGCATGCATGCGCCAGGCCCGGGCCGCCGCGCTGCACGGCGGCGCGCAACAGCGCCTGTTGTGCGGCGTCGAGGGCAGCGGGAGGCAGCAGGCGTCCGTCGCTGCCGCAGGCGAACAGCAGGCCGGCTTCTTCGAAGCATTCGCGTAGCGCGGCAACATAGAAGTCCAGGCCGCCAGCCGGCAGCCCCAGGCGCTCGCTCGCGGCGATATCGTCGAGCCCGTGGGCATGCGCATGCAGCGCCCTGTCTTGCACCGCGTCGAGCGTGCCGCCGGGGAACACGTAGGCGCCGCTGCTGCGGTCGTTGGCGCGCTCGACGCGGCGGACCAGCAGGACTTCCATGCCGGCGGGCGCGTCGCGCACGACCAGCAGGCTGGCGGCATTGCGCAGCAATGGCGTGGGAATGGCGGTGGTGGCAGGGCGTGCGCCGCTTGTCTCTGTGGTTGTCATTGTGTCGGCATGGTGGTGTCATGCGGCGCCGCGTGCTGCGCGCCGACGCCGGGAGCCGTTAGTGTAGCCGCGTTGAAAGATTCGCAATCCGGGGCAAATCCGGAGGCGGCAGGGGGGGTAGGGCGGCCCGGCTTTGGCTTTTCCGCCCGAAGGCAGTAATCTGATAGCTCCGCTTCACTTTTTGGAGGGGCGCCAGGTGCGCGCTTCCGCTGGGAGGAGGTCCGCGTGATCCGAGCTTCAATCCTGTGCCTGCCGCTGGCGTGCCTGCTGGCGGCCTGCGAGACGCCGCCGCAAACCGCGCCGCGCCCGGTCCCGCCCGCCACCACGCGCATCACGGTCGATGCCCAGACCGTGTCCAGGGCGGCTTCTGTCGCCTGCGAGCCGGCCGTCGCCGAGGCGCTCAAGCGCCGCTATCCGCAGCCGGGCAGCGTCATGCTGATGGCCGATCGCGAGCAGTACTACCAGCGCGCCAACGCGCAGACGTCGGTCAACGGTGAAGGCGTGTTCGAGCCCGACGACAGCTCGTCGGCGATCGGTTTTCACTATGCCTGCCTGTACAACGCGCGCACGGGCAAGGTCGACGATGTACAGATGCGGTATTGAGCAGTCGGTGTTGAGGGTTTGGTATCGAGGGGGATTCCGGTTTCCGATCGGGTGATTCCCTCGCGCTGTAGAGGTGCTTTATCATCCATGTTCCGCCGCCAGCCACCACCTTAAGTGTGATCGCCCTCGCTCCCTACCTGCGAGGAATTGACACGGCGCAAGGGCAGGCACAATATGCGCAAACACATGCGCCTCCGGGACGACATGCCGGCAGTCATAGCCGCAATCCCAGGACAGGTCGCAAGAAAATTGGGAACGGGGTCATGAAGCCTTCACTTCGTCTTATGGCGAGCGCGGTCACGCTCGCCGTCATGCTGTCCGGCTGCGCCAGCGCGCCGGATTCAGCCACAGTCCAGGCCGCCATCGCGGAACAGCCGCCGTCCGACCAGGCCATGAAGGCCCTGTCGGCCGAGGTCTTCACCTATGCCTATCCGCTGGTGCTGATGGACGTGACGCGCGAGCTGATGACGCTGCGCACGCCGGTCAACTCCTTCAGCCACAAGCGCTCGTTCCCGGACGCCAGCTTCACCGACGTGGTCAGTCCCAATGCCGATACGCTGTATTCGTCGGCGTGGCTGGACCTGTCGCGCGAGCCGGTGATCCTGTCCGTGCCCGACACGCAAGGCCGCTATTACCTGATGCCGCTGATGGATGCGTGGACTAATGTGTTTGCATCGCCGGGCAAGCGCACCACCGGTACCCGCCGCGGCAATTTCGCCATCACCGGACCCGACTGGCGCGGCACGCTGCCCAAGGGCGTGCAGGAAATCCGCTCGCCGACGTCGATGGTCTGGCTGATCGGCCGTACCCAGGTCAACGGCAAGAAGGACCTCCCGGCCGTGCACCGGCTGCAGGACCAGTACCGGCTGACGCCGCTGTCCGCGTGGGGCGGCGGCCGCCGCGTGCCTGACCGGCCCGCGCCGCGCGCCGCCGCGGTCGACACGCAGAGTTCGCCGGTGGAGCAGGTCGCGGCGATGGACGCGCAGGCCTTCTTCACGCGCTTCGCCGCGCTGCTGCCGGCCAATCCGCCGGCAGCGGCCGACAGCGCCATGGTGGAGAAACTGCGCCGCATGGGCATCAGCCCCGGCGTGCCGTTCAAGACCACGGTGATGGAACCGTCGACCGCGCGCGCGGTGCAGGAGGGCGCGACCGCGGCGCTGGCGGCGATCGCGCAGGGCGCGCGCAAGGGAAATGCCGATGCGGGCAACGGCTGGGTCATGCACCGCGACCTCGGCAACTATGGCACCAACTACGCCCGCCGCGCGGTGACCGCGTGGGTGGGGCTGGGCGCCAACCTGCCGGAGGATGCGATCTACGCGTCGACACGCACCGATGCCAACGGCACGCCGCTGCAGGGCGGCGCGCGCTACGTGCTGCATTTCGACAAGGACCAGCTGCCGCCGGCGCGGGCGTTCTGGTCGCTGACGCTTTACAACGACCGGCAGGCGTTTATCCCCAACCCGATCCACCGCTACGCCATCGGCAGCCGCGACCGGCTGCGCTACAACCGCGACGGCTCGCTCGACATCTATATCCAGCACGAACGCCCGGCGGGAGCCCGGGCCGCCAACTGGCTGCCGGCCCCGCCCGATGCACTGAACATGATGTTGCGCGCGTACTGGCCGGAGCAGGCGCTGCTCGACGGCAGCTGGATGCCGCCCGCGGTGACGCGGGTGAACTGACGCAGCGCTGCTTTGGCAAGGAACAAAGGCCGCATGCCTGGTGGGCATGCGGCCTTTAGGTTTTGGTTGCGCGGGTTGCGCGAGTTGCTCAGTGCGCGTGCGTCGCACACGCGGTGCAAGCGCTGCCGCCCGCAGGCGCCGCGGCGACATGGCCGGCCGGCTTGCCGACACGCTTCCACGCCATCGCGCCGCGAGCGGACCAGCGCTCGCGCAGCGCGCGCGCCGCACTGACCATGTTGGACAGCGCTGCCTCGGTTTCTTCCCAGCCGCGCGTCTTCAGGCCGCAGTCAGGATTGACCCACAGTCGCTGCGGCGGCACCACCTCGCAGGCACGGTCGAGCAGCCGCTCCATCGCCTGCACCGACGGCACGCGCGGCGAGTGGATGTCGTAGACGCCGGGCCCGATCTCGTTCGGGTAGTCGAAGTCACCAAAGCCTTCCAGCAGTTCCATCGCCGAGCGCGAGGTCTCGATGGTGATCACGTCGGCATCCAGCGCTGCGATCGACGGCAGGATGTCGTTGAACTCGGCGTAGCACATATGCGTGTGGATCTGGGTCTGGTCCCTGACGCCGCTGGCCGACAGGCGGAAAGCCGTGACCGCCCAGTCCAGGTACGCGTCCCAGTCGCCGCGGCGCAGCGGCAGGCCTTCGCGCAGCGCCGGTTCGTCGATCTGGATCACGCGGATGCCGGCCTGTTCGAGGTCGCACACCTCGTCGCGGATGGCCAGCGCGAGCTGGCGTGCAGTGGTGGCGCGCGGCTGGTCGTCGCGCACGAACGACCATTGCAGCATGGTGATCGGACCGGTCAGCATGCCCTTCATCGGCCGCTCGGTCAGCGACTGCGCGTAGCGGGTGGTGTCTACCGTCATCGGCTCCGGACGGTACACGTCGCCGTAGATCACCGGCGGCTTGACGCAGCGCGAGCCATAGCTCTGCACCCAACCGTTCTCGGTAAAGCCATAGCCGCACAGCTGTTCGCCGAAATACTCGACCATGTCGTTGCGCTCGGCCTCGCCGTGGACCAGCACGTCCAGGCCCAGCTCTTCCTGCTTGCGCACGGCCAGCGCGATTTCGGTGCGGATGCGCTCCAGGTATTCAAGCGCGCCGATGTCGCCGCGCTTGAAGGCCGCACGGGTCTGGCGGATGGCCGCGGTCTGCGGGAACGAACCGATCGTGGTGGTGGGCAGCAACGGCAGCTGCAGCGCCTCACGCTGGCGCTCGATGCGCTGTGCGAACGGGCTGGCGCGGTGGGCCATGTCGGCAGTCACGCCGGCCAGGCGTTGCTGCACGCGCGGGTTGACCACGCGGCGCGATTGCCGGCGCGAGGCCTGCACGGCGTCGGACGCGGCCAGCTGCGCGGCGACCGCGGCATCGCCTTCGTTGAGCGCGCGTGCCAGCAGCTGCAGTTCGCCGAGCTTCTCGGTGGCGAAGGCCAGCCATGACTTCAGCTCGGCATCGAGGCGCACTTCATGCGCCAGCGACACCGGCACATGCAGCAGCGAGCACGACGGCGCCAGCCACAGGCGGTCGCCGAGCGCCGCCTGCACGGGGCGCAGCGTGTCGAGCGCGCGGCGCAGGTCGGTGCGCCAGATATTGCGGCCGTCGATGACGCCGGCGGACAGCACGGCATGCGCCGGCAGCGCGGCCTGCCATGCGGCCAACTGGCCCGGTGCGCGCACCAGGTCGATATGGAAGCCGTCGACCGGCAGCGCGGCGGAGCGCGCGGCGTGGTCGGCGGCGGTGTCGAAGTACGTCGCCAGCAGCAGCTTCGGGCCCGCGTCGCGCAGGCCGTCGTAGGCGCTGTCGAAGGCGTCGAGCCAAGCGGGTTCCAGGTCCAGGCACAGCGCGGGCTCGTCGATCTGCACCCACTCGATGCCGCGCGCCTTCAGCTGGCCGAGGATGCGGCGGTAGGCCTGCACCAGCTTCGGCAGCAGCGAGAGGCGGTCGAAGCCGGCCACGTGGCTCTTGGACAGCCACAGGTAGGTGACCGGGCCCACCAGCACCGGGCGCGCGCGCAGGCCCTGCGCCAGCGCTTCGTCGGCTTCCTCGAAGAACCACGCCGGGCCGCCGTCGAAGGTGGTGTCGGCGTCCAGCTCGGGGACCAGGTAGTGGTAGTTGGTGTCGAACCACTTGGTCATTTCCATTGCCGGCTGTTCGCGGTTGCCGCGCGCCAGCTCGAAATACTGCGTCAGCGTCAGCTGCGCCGGGTCGAAGCCGAAGCGGCGCGGCAAGGCGCCCAGCAGCGCGGTCAGGCTGAGCATCTGGTCGTACCAGGCGAAGTCGCCGGTGGCGACGGTGTCCAGGCCGCGCTCGGCCTGCAGCTGCCAGTGGCGGCGGCGCAGTTGCGCGGCCACTTCATGCAGCGCGGCTTCGCTGCTTTCACCGCGCCAGAAGGCCTCCTGCGCGAATTTCAGTTCGCGGCGTTCGCCGATGCGGGGAAAGCCGAGGATATGGGTGCGTGCCATGGGGAACTTGCTCCGGAAGATGATGACTGGCGCACAGTGTCGGTTTCCCCATAAAATGAATCAAGCGACAAGTTTTAAACAACATATGAATAGATTTCATACGACATCTCATACGACAACGGGGCGGGCCCGCGCGCCGGACTGCGCATGATCGAGGTCCGCCATTTCCGCTCGCTGGTTGCCATTGCCGAATCCGGCAAGCTCGCCACCGCGGCCGAGCGCGTGCATGTCAGCCAGTCGGCGCTGTCACACCAGATCAAGGCGATCGAGGCGCACTACGGCCTGCCGCTGTTCGACCGGACCCGCCAGGGGCTGCGCTTCACGCCGGCGGGCGAACGCCTGCTGGCTCTGGCGCGCGAGGTGCTGGCCGCGGTCAGCGCGGCCGACCGCGATATCGAACGGCTCAAGGGCGACACTCGCGGCGAATTGCGCGTGGTGCTGGAGTGCCATACCTGCTTCGACTGGCTGATGCCGGTGATGGATGAATTCCGCCGCCGCTGGCCCGAGGTGGAGGTGGACCTGGTGGCGGGCTTCCATGCCGACCCGATCTCGCTGCTCAGCGAGGGCCGCGCCGACATGGTGATCGGCTCGCAGCCTGCGGTGCGGCGCGGGCTCGACGTGGCGCCGCTGTTCCGCTTCGAGATCCTTGCGGTCATCGCCAACGAGCACCGGCTGCGCAACAAGCGCCGCATCGAAGCCGCCGACCTGGCGGGCGAGACGCTGATCACCTATCCGGTGCCGGACCAGCGCATCGACCTGATCCGCGAGGTGCTGGAACCCGCCGGTATCCGGCTGCAGCGCCGCACCGCGGAGCTGACGGTGGCCGTGCTGCAACTGGTGGCGAGCCGGCGCGGCGTGGCGGCATTGCCCAACTGGGGCGTGAAGAACTACGTCGACCACGACTACGTGCTGGCCAAGCGGATCGGTGCCAAAGGGCTGTGGAGCGAGCTCTATGCCACGGTGCCGGCGCCGCTGGCGCGCCGGCCTTATGTGGCGGACTTTGTCGCGATCGTGCGGGATACGTGCGCGGCGCAGCTCGATGGGATCGAGCTGCTGCCGGCATAGCGTGGGTGGCTAGGCCGGAAGCGCCAATCCTGCGTCACTGCGGGCCTGCGGGGCAACGGCGCGCGGAGCGGGAGCCGGCTCGCCTTGCGCCTCGCTGTCCGGATCGTCGACGTCAGCGCCCAGCACGGCCATGTCGATGCCACTTTCCAGACGGCGCAGGAACAGCCACAGCAGGCTGGCATCGGCGGCGGTCAAGGTCGCGTGGAGCACTGGCTGACTAACGGATTCGAAGCGGGTCGAGTCGAAGCGCAACTGCTCAGGCGCCAGGCCGGTGCGGCGGGCGCTGGCAAACACCCACTCCATCGCACCGAACGGGTCGGTGCCGTCGAGTTGGAGGGAAAGGCGCAGGGTGGGAAGGACGGTGGCTGGCATGTGGTGTTTCCGGCAGGTCTTCTGATGTAGTCAATGTACCAGCCGGGATGCAAAATGAGCTTCTTAATTTTCTCCAAGATTAGTGGAATTGAAAAAGAAGCATCTTATTATGGCAAAATTTGCAGAAGTTTCTTCCAAATATTTCAGGGGCCATGGTGCAACCTCCCAAGCTCGATGACACCGACCGCCGCATCCTGCGCGAACTCCGCCGCGACGGCCGCCTGTCCAATGCCAAGCTGGCCGAGCAGGTCGGCCTGTCCGCCACACCCTGCTGGAACCGGGTGCGCGCACTCGAGGAAAGTGGCGTCATCGAAGGCTACGCCGCGCTGCTGAACCAGAAGGCGCTGGGCTTGCCGGATACGGTCCTGATCGAGGTCACGCTCGAGCGTCACGACGACGACATGCTGTACCGCTTCGGCCAGGCGCTGGCCGAGTTGCCGGAAGTGATGGAGGCCTATCTGCTCACCGGCGACTACGACTACCTGATCAAGGTCGCGGTGGCCGGCACACAGGGCTATGAGGAGTTCCTGCGGCACAAGTTGTACAAGCTGCCCGGACTGCGCCACAGCCGCTCGACCTTTGTGCTGCGCACGCTGAAGCGCGAGCCCTCCGTCGAACCCTGAGCCGCCGGCCGGCGCAGCCAGAGTATCATGCCTTGTACATCACTTCGGTGGTGGTGTCAGTAAACCAGCCGGCGCCTTGCGGGAGGAATATGCCGGCGACCCGCAACGGTGCGTTCCATTGCCGAATCAAGCGCGAACGCGCAATTCCGCTCATAATGTCGCCGGTGCCGGGCCGCCCCGCGCCCATTGAAAAGAATTCCGGTATGAACGACACAGAAATTGAGCTGATCGATTCGGCACGCCTGCCGACGCGATTTGGCGACTTCACGGCACACGCCTTCAAGGGCGCCCACTCGGGCATTGAGCATCTGGCCCTGAGCGTGGGCGAAGTGGCAGGCGAGGACGTGCTGATCCGCATGCATTCCGAATGCCTGACCGGGGATGTCTTCGGTTCCTGCCGCTGCGATTGCGGCCCGCAGCTCGAGCTGGCGATGGAAAAGATCGCTGCCGAAGGCCGCGGCATCCTGCTGTACCTGCGCGGCCACGAAGGCCGCGGCATCGGCCTGGCGGAGAAGATCCGCGCCTACCGCCTGCAGGATGGCGGGCTCGATACCGTGGACGCCAACCTGGCGCTGGGCCAGGCCATCGACGCGCGCAACTACGCCTTTGCGGCCGACCTGCTGCACCAATGGGGCGTCACGTCGGTGCGGCTGATGAGCAATAACCCGCTCAAGGCCGCCGCGCTGGAAAAGGCCGGGATCAAGGTCAACGAGCAACTGCGGCACATCGTGCCGTCCAACGCCGAGAACGAGAAATACCTGGCGACCAAGCGCACGCGCATGGGGCACCTGCTCGACTGACGGCGGCTGGCTGGGTGGCCTGCCGGGTAACTGCCCGGCCACCCACGGGCCCGTCATGACCAGGTGCGCGGGCTTGTTCCTCACATGATCCAGGGTTGATCCGCAAGCGGGCAGCGCGCAGGAGATGTTGCGCCTGATTGGTTGCTAATGGCAACTATTGCCATTAGAATCTGTCGGCCGTCCGCAAGTTTTTTGTCCTGATGCCCGACTCCGCCGCCAACACCACCGGTTCGATCCTGGAATACCTGACATTCCGGCTGAACCGTCTTTGCGAAATGACCAGGGAGTCTGCCTCCGGCTTCTATGAGCGGGAATTCGGCATCGGCCTGAGGGAATTGCGCGTATTGCGTTTTGCCGGACTGGAGCCCGGCCTGACGCTGACGCGCCTGATCGAACTGGTGCTGCTTGAGAAGACGGTGACGTCCAAGCTCGTCACCGCGCTGGCGAAGCGGGGCTTGCTGCGCCGCGAGGTAGGCGCGGCCGATGCCCGGCAACTGAACCTGTTCCTGACCCAGGCCGGCGCGGCACTGGTCGCGCAGACCTACCAGCGCGGCGATGTCCTGGAAAAGATGTTCCTGTCGGTCCTGTCCGAAGCCGAAGTCCAGACGCTGGACCGGTGCATCGGCAAGCTGACCGCGGCGCTCGAGGCGCATCAGCTCGGTATCGAGCCGCCGGCAGGGTAGCAGGGCGCTGAGCGCAAAACGGCACGACCACATAACAACGAGGAGACGACATGCCAGCCAACCACACCCGGACGCGCCGCCAATGGCGCGCCATTGCATGCGGCGCCCTGTGCGCCGCCACCTTGCCGGCCTGGAGCCAGGACGCGGGCCGCGCCATCGCACCCACTGCGCCCGCGGCGCCGGCGCTGGTCGCCGCGCTGGAAAGCGACCCGGTCCGGCTCGGCTGGATGCAAGGCTTTCCGCCGCCGCCCGAGAAGCAGATCACCCACGTGCCGGGCGCCGAGAAATTCCCGCGCAATCGCTGGCTGTTCTCGCATATCCGCGAACTGGTGCCGACCGCGTCGGTCTGGCGCGGCAACGGCCCGCCCAGCCCGCTGCCGCGCGCGGAGCGCGATATCGGCTCGGTGCCCTTCAGCGATGCGGACGGCACCCGCCGGACCTTCGAAGAGATGCTGGCGCTGACCTATACCGACGGCATCCTGGTCATGCACAAGGGCAAGGTCGTCTATGAGCGCTACTTTGGCGTACTGGACGGCCATACGCCCCATATCGCCATGTCGGTGACGAAGTCGTTCGTTGGCACGCTGGCGGCAATGCTGGCGGCCGACGGCAAGCTCGATCCGGCGGCGCCCGTGACGCGCTACCTGCCGGAGATGGCCGGCACCGCCTACGGCGATGCCACGGTGCGCCAGGTCATGGACATGACCGTCGGCGTCCGCTATTCGGAGGACTATGCCAATCCCAAGGCCGAGGTCTGGGACTATGCGCGCGCCGGCGGCATGCTCGCCCGGCCTGCCGCCTACAACGGGCCGGCAACCTTCTACGACTTCCTGAAGACGCTGCAGAAGGAAGGCGGACACGATGATGTCTTTGCCTACAAGACGGTAAATGCCGAGGTGCTCGCGTGGATCGTGCGCCGCGCTTCTGGCCAGTCGCTGGCCAGGCTGCTGTCGGAACGGATCTGGCAGCCGATGGGCGCCGAGCAGGATGCCTACTTCACGGTCGACAGCATCGGCACGGAATCGGGCGGCGGCGGCCTGAACACCACGCTGCGCGACCTCGCGCGCTTCGGCGAGACCATCCGCGGCAACGGGCGCTTCAACGGCAAGCAGATCATCCCGGCATCGGTCGTGGCCGATATCCGCCGCGGCGGCGACCGCGGGCAGTTTGCGCGCTCGGGCAGCGGCCCCGTGCTGCCGGGCTGGAGCTATCGCGACATGTGGTGGGTGTCCCACGACAGCCACGGCATGTTCCAGGCTGCAGGTATCCATGGGCAGCGCATCTACATCGACCCCAAGGCCGAGCTGACGATCGTCCGCTATGCGTCGCACCCGGTCGCGGGGAACGCTGCCAACAACCCGATCACGTTCCGCGCGTTCCGGGCGCTGGCCGAGACGTTGTCGCGGTAATGGCGTGCCGGGGGTGGCAGGCTGCGCCGCCCCCGGCATTCTGCTTTCCTAGTTTTCCGGAATTTCCTGGCCGGCGCCCTCGCGCGGCACCACTTCCGCCGCGATGCGCTCGCCCAGATCCCGCTGCGCGACCTTCAGGTCGTAGGTCACCTGCATATTCATCCACGAACGCGCATCGCCACCGAAATAGCGCGCCAGGCGCAACGCGGTGTCTGGCGTGACGCCGCGCTGCTCGCGCACGATCTCGTTGATGCGGGCCGGCGTCACGCGCAACGCCAGCGCCAGCGCATTGGCGCTCATGCCCAGCGGCACCAGGTATTCCTCGCGCAGGATTTCGCCCGGATGGATCGGGCGCATGCGGTTTTCAAAGCGTGCCATGTTGCTGTCCTCAGTGGTAGTCGATGATCTCGACAGCCGCGGGGCCGTCATGGGTCCAGATGAAGCAGACTCTCCACTGGCCGTTGATGCGGAGGCTGTGGCGTCCCTTGCGATCACCGCCTAGTTTTTCCAGGCGGTTGCCCGGCGGAAAGCGCAGCGCACCCAACGTGGCGGCGTCATCAAGCATCTCCAGCTTGCGCTGGGCAACGAACTCGATGCTCGCAAAGCGGGCGACGTAATCGCCGTCGAACAGTGCAGCGGTGTCGGAACATCTGAAGGATTGGATCATATCGTATATCGATAATCGATAAATGGCAAATCGACGAATTTGAGCAGAGGGGGCGGCTTCATGAAACCGCCGCCGCCATAGCGCCGCACCGTCAATCCTCTGAAAGCGAGCGACGAAAGCGAGCGACGCAATCGATACGAATCCTTTTCCAAACTGTTACACTGTATGGATGTACAGTGTATGGGCTACACCTTCTCGGGACCTGCCCAGGCCCTGTGCTATGGTGGTTTTGCTCCAGGCCTGCCTGGCCCCTGGGCACCCCTCGTTCACGCCTGTCCCTCCTTTAACGCATTGATCCGAAAGAAAAAATCGTGTCGAGCAAGCAGCTGATTCGCATTCGCGGCGCCCGCCAGCACAACCTC
This sequence comes from Cupriavidus sp. a3, assembly GCF_051015765.1. Lineage (NCBI taxonomy): Bacteria > Pseudomonadati > Pseudomonadota > Betaproteobacteria > Burkholderiales > Burkholderiaceae > Cupriavidus > Cupriavidus sp. a3. The sequence goes on from NZ_CP170644.1 coordinate 894,472, forward strand.
AAGGATGTCGATCTCGACCTGCGCCCCGGCGAGATGACCGTGGTCACCGGACCGTCGGGATCGGGCAAGTCCAGCCTGGTGTTCGACACGCTCTATGCCGAGGGCCAGCGCCGCTACGTCGAGACCTTCAGCGCCTACGCGCGCCAGTTCCTGGACCGGATGGACCGCCCGCAGGTGGAGCGCGTCGACGGCGTGCCGCCGGCGATCGCCATCGACCAGACCAACCCGGTGCGCAGCTCGCGCTCGACGGTCGGCACGATGACGGAGCTGAACGACCACCTGAAGCTGCTGTACGCGCGCGCGGCGGAGCTGTTCGACAAGCAGACCGCGCAGCCGGTGCGCCATGACACGCCGGAGACGATCTACGCCGAGCTGCTGGCGCGCACGGCGCAAGGGCAGCCGCACCACGATGCGCGGCTGGTGGTGACGTTCCCGGTGGAGCTGCCGGAATCGACCACCGACGAAGAGGTCCAGCAGTGGCTCTCCGTCAGCGGCTACACGCGCGTGCAGGCGCAGCGTGTGGTGCAGTCTCCCACCGGTGCGCGCAAGCTGCTCGACGTGGTGGCTGACCGCTTCCGCATCGGCAATGCCGAAAAAGTGCGCGTGGTGGAGGCGATCGAAGCCTCGCTCAAGCGCGGCGGCGGACGCGTCAACATCTATGTGCTGGCCGATGGGACCGATGGCCGCGACGGCCCCGTGTGGCGCTTCTCCACCGGCCTGCATAGCCCGGACAGCGACCTGCGCTATGCCGACCCGCAACCCGCGCTGTTCTCGTTCAACTCCGCCTACGGTGCCTGCGAAACCTGCCGGGGCTTCGGCCGCGTGATCGGGGTCGACCTAGGGCTGGTCATCCCCGATGCGCGCAAGTCGCTGCGCGAAGGCGCGATCAAGCCGATGCAGACCCCTGCCTGGAAAGAATGCCAGGACGACCTGATGCGCTACGCCGGCAAGGCCGGCATCCCGCGCGACACGCCCTGGGCCGACATGACCGAGGCCGAGCGCCACTGGGTTGTCCATGGCTCGCCCGACTGGAACGGCCAGTGGAACAAGCAGTGGTACGGCGTGATGCGGTTCTTCAGCTACCTGGAGTCGAAGGCGTACAAGATGCACATCCGGGTGCTGCTCTCCAAGTACCGCAGCTACACCCCGTGCGAAACCTGCGGCGGCGCGCGCCTGAAAACCGAGTCGCTGCTGTGGCGCCTGGGCTCGAAGGACAATGCCGACGCCGTGCTGGCGGCCGGACGCCGCTTCTTGCCGCGCGGCGTGGACTGGGACCGAACGCAGCTCGAAGCGCTGCCTGGCCTGACCGTGCACGACCTGATGCTGCTGCCGATCGAGCGCATCCGCCGCTTCTTCGACGCGCTGACGCTGCCCAGCGCGATGCTGGACGACGCGCTCAAGCTGCTGCTGGCCGAGGTGCGCACGCGGCTGAAGTACCTGTGCGACGTCGGCCTTGGCTACCTGACGCTGGACCGCCAGAGCCGCACGCTGTCCGGCGGCGAAGTGCAGCGCATCAACCTGACCACCGCACTCGGCACCTCGCTGGTCAACACGTTGTTCGTGCTGGACGAGCCCAGCATCGGCCTGCACCCGCGCGACCTGAACCGCATCGTCGAGGCCATGCACCGGCTGCGCGACGCGGGCAACACGCTGGTGGTGGTGGAGCACGATCCGTCGGTGATGCTCGCCGCGGACCGCCTGATCGACATGGGCCCCGGCCCGGGCGAGCGCGGCGGCAATATCATTTTCGACGGCACGCCGTCCGATATCCGCAATGCCGACACGCTGACCGGTGCCTATCTCGGCGGGCGCCGCCGCGTGGCCGATGCCTCGCACTGGCAACGCCGCCCCGTCGACCACGCGCTGCCGCGCATCGTGCTGGAAGGCGCGACCGAGCACAACCTGCAGGACGTCACCGTCGAGATCCCGCTGCAGCGGCTGGTGTGCGTGACCGGCGTGTCCGGCTCGGGCAAGTCCACGCTGCTGCAGGACGTGCTGCATCCGGCGATGGCTCGGCATTTCGGCAAGGCGACGGAAGCGCCGGGGGCGTACCGCAAGCTGAGCGGCGCGGACCTGGTCGATGACGTGGTCTTCGTCGACCAGTCGCCGATCGGCAAGACCGCGCGCTCCAACCCGGCCAGCTATGTCGGCGCGTTCGACGAGATCCGCAAGATCTTCGCCAGGGCGCCGATGGCGCTGCAGCGCAGCTATACCGCGGGCACCTTCAGCTTCAACTCCGGCGACGGGCGCTGCCCGACCTGCGGCGGCTCGGGCTTCGAGCACGTCGAGATGCAGTTCCTCAGCGACGTCTACCTGCGCTGCCCGGACTGCGACGGCACCCGCTATCGCCCCGAAGTGCTGGAGGTGAAGATCGAGCGCGCCATCGCCGGGCAGCCGCCGCGCGCGCTCAGCATCGCCGACGTGCTGGAGCTGACCGTCAGCGAAGCTGCGTCCTACTTTGCCGGCGATGCCGCGGTGCTGCGCGTGCTGCAGCCCATTGTCGATGTCGGGCTCGAATACATGAAGCTGGGCCAGCCCGTGCCGACGCTGTCGGGCGGCGAGGCGCAGCGCCTGAAGCTGGCCGGCTTCCTTGCCGAAGCCGCGCAGGCCACGCCGTCGCGCACGCGCGGCAACACGCTGCCGCGCCGCCTGTTCATGTTCGACGAGCCGACCACGGGTTTGCACTTCGACGATATCGCCAAGCTGATGCTGGCCTTCGGCAAGCTGCTCGACAGCGGCCATTCGCTGATCGTGATCGAGCACAACCTCGACGTGATCCGCGCCGCCGACTGGCTGGTCGACCTGGGTCCCGAAGGTGGCGATGCCGGCGGCCGGGTAGTCTGCACCGGCACGCCGGAAGACGTGAAAGGCTGCGCCGAGTCGCATACCGGCCAGGCGCTGATCCACTATGACGCCGCGCTCGGCGAAGCCGGCATGCTGGCCGCGGAACGTGCCGCCGGCACCGAGTCCGAAGGCGTGCCGCTGCAGGCGGTCTTGCAGGCCCGCCGCGCGCGCCGCGAGATCGAGGGCGAGGACGTGGTGCGCATCGTCAACGCGCACGAGCACAACCTGAAGTCGCTCAACGTCGATATCCCGCACGGCAAGTTCAACGTCGTCACCGGCGTGTCCGGGTCGGGCAAGTCGACGCTGGCGTTCGACATCCTGTTCCACGAAGGCCAGCGCCGCTACCTGGAATCGCTCAACGCCTATGCGCGCTCGATCGTGCAGCCGGCGGGCCGGCCGGAGGTCGATGCGGTCTATGGCATCCCGCCCACCGTCGCGATCGAGCAGCGCCTGTCGCGCGGCGGCCGCAAGAGCACGGTGGCGACCACGTCGGAAGTCTGGCACTTCCTGCGCCTGCTGTACGTAAAGCTGGGCATCCAGCACTGCGTGCATGACGGCGCGCCGGTGACGTCGCAGAGCCCGGAATCGATCGCCGCGCAGTTGCTGCGCGACCATCGCGGCGAGCACGTTGGTTTCCTCGCGCCGCTGGTGGTCAACCGCAAGGGCGTCTATACCGACCTGGCGAAATGGGCCAAGGCGCGCGGCAATACGCACCTGCGCGTCGATGGCGAGTTCCTGCCGGTCGATCCGTGGCCGCGCCTGGACCGTTTCCGCGAGCACACCATCGAGCTGCCGGTCGGCGACCTGGTCATCACGCCGGAGCACGAGCCGCAACTGCGCGCACTGCTGGCGCAGGCCCTGGAAGCGGGCAAGGGCGTGATGCACCTGCTGGCGCCGCTCGACGGGCTGGGCCACGCCATGACCAACGGCGGCACCGCGCACGTGGGCGAGGTCAAGGTGTTCTCGACCAAGCGCGCCTGCCCCGAGTGCGGCACCAGCTATCCGGAACTCGACCCGCGCATGTTCTCGTACAACAGCAAGCACGGCTGGTGCGGCAGCTGCGTGGGCACCGGCCTGGCGCTGACGCGCGAGCAGCGCGCGGCGTTCGACGATACCGTGCTGGCCGACGACAACCGCGGCCGCGAGCAGAGCCTGCCATCGGAGGAGCTGGAACCGGAAGGCGTAGGCGAAGCGCCGTGCCCCGACTGCCATGGCACGCGCCTGAACCCGGTGGCGCGCGCGGTCACGTTCGACACGCAGGCCATCGTCGACGTGGCGCAATGGACCGTGTCCGATACGCGCCGCTGGGTCGACGGCCTGCGCCTGGCCGGCCGCGACGCCGAGATCGCGCGCGACGTGGTCAGCGAGATCGGCAGCCGCCTGCAGTTCCTGGAGGAAGTGGGCCTGGGCTACCTGAGCCTGGACCGCGCCGCGCCCAGCCTGTCCGGCGGCGAGGCGCAGCGCATCCGGCTCGCGGCGCAGCTCGGCAGCAACCTGCAGGGCGTGTGCTACGTGCTGGACGAGCCCACCATCGGCCTGCACCCGCGCGACAACCAGATCCTGCTCGATGCGCTGCGCAAGCTGGGCGACAAGGGCAATACGCTGGTGGTGGTCGAGCATGACGAAGACACCATCCGCCGCGCCGACCACATCATCGACATCGGCCCCGGCGCGGGCAAGCGCGGCGGCACGCTGGTGGCGCAGGGCGGCGTGGCGGAGCTTGCCGCGGCGCCGGCTTCCACCACCGGCCAGTTCCTGGCACAGCCGATCATCCACCCGCTGCAGGCGCGCCGCCCGGTGCAGCCGGGCGCGGCCGGCAAGCCGGCCGACCCGGCCGAATGGCTGACAGTGCACGGCGCTTCGCTGCACAACCTGCGCAACGTGAACGCGCGCATCCCGCTGTCGCGGCTGGTGGCGATCACCGGCGTGTCAGGCTCGGGCAAGTCGACGCTGGCGCGCGACGTGCTGATGACGAACCTGCTCGATGCGGTGGGCCGCTCGGTGCTGTCGTCGCCGGCCACGCGCCGCGCGCGCAATGCGGCCAGGGAAGAGGCCAGGACGAGCAAGTCGACGGCAAGGAAGCCGCTCAAGGTCGAACACGACTGGTATGGCTGCGAGGCCATCACCGGCTGGGAATCGATCGACCGCGTGCTCGAAGTCGACCAGACCCCGATCGGCAAGACCCCGCGTTCCTGCCCGGCGACGTACATCGGCGTATGGGACACGATCCGACGGCTGTTCGCCGATACGCTCGAGGCGCGTGCGCGCGGCTATACCGCGTCGCGCTTCTCTTTCAACACCGGCGATGGCCGCTGTCCCGCGTGCGAAGGGCAGGGCGTGCGCACCATCGGCATGAGCTTCCTGCCGGACGTGAAAGTGCCATGCGACGTCTGCCACGGACAGCGCTTCAATCCCGAGACGCTCGCCGTCACCTGGCGCGGCAAGAACATCGGCGACGTGCTGACCATGGAGATCGATGAGGCAGTGGAATTTTTTGCATCGATGTCCAATATTGCGCACCCGCTGCAGCTGATGAAGGACGTGGGGCTGGGCTACCTGACACTGGGCCAGCCATCGCCGACGCTGTCCGGCGGCGAGGCGCAGCGCATCAAGCTGGTCACCGAACTGAGCAAGGTGCGCGACGACATCACCCGCCGCGGCCAGAAGGCGCCGCACACGCTGTACGTGCTGGACGAGCCTACCGTCGGCCTGCACATGGCCGACGTGGCGCGCCTGATCCGCGTGCTGCATCGCCTCACCGACGGCGGCCACAGCGTGGTGGTGATCGAGCATGACCTCGACGTGATCGCCGAGGCCGACTGGATCATCGACCTGGGACCGGAAGGCGGCGCGGGCGGCGGCACCATCGTCGGCGCGGCCGATCCGGAGTCGCTGGCGCGGATCCAGGCCAGCCATACCGGCGCGGCGCTGGTGCCGGTGCTGGCGCGCGGCAAGGCGGAGACGGAGCAGGCCGGCGCGCCAGGCAAGGTCAGCATGGCCTGAGCTCCTTGCCGCAGGCGAGCGGCGTAGCCAGGGCCACACGGCACAGGCACGCCTTTCGCTTGCTCATGGTTGCTGGCGCGCACATCGCGCCCTGAACGGAGGTAACCATGAAGCATATCCGACCCAGCCGGCTCCTCGCCGCCATCGCGCTCGCCGCCGCTGCGATTCCCGCCATGGCGCAGATGACGCCTGGCACGCCGCGCGGCACCTATGATCCTTATTCGCAGGGCGCACGCAGCACCGACAAGTTCGATCCATACACGCAGGGCGCCAACGCTCCCACGCGCCAGGACCTCGCGCCCGCGCCCGAGGCCCAGCCTTCTACCGTGCCGGCGCAACCTGGCATGACCACCGCGCCTGTGCAGCGCACGGCTGATCCGTACATGGAAGGGACGCGCTGGGTCAGCCCGGAACTGGGCCGCCGCCTTGGCCCGCGCAGCCAGTTCCTGGACGGTGCCTGATGTTGATCGCCTGACTGCGATTTTCGCAACGGCCGCTTGCCAGGTGCGCGGCATCATGCCGCGCCGGCAGCGGCCTTTCCAGCCTTTCCAGCGGGGAAGGCGCGCGGCAAAATGCGAATGCAACCGGACTTACCGCCTCTTGTAATTCCTGCGCAAGCGCACGGACTCCACAGCGCGCAAGCGGCCAACGACCAGTTCAGCGTGCCGTATGCCAGCCAGGCGCTGAACTGCGGACCCATTCGGTCCGCCGGGCTCGCGCGCATGACGGTGGTCAGCTACAACATCCATCGCGCCGTCGGTACCGACCGCCGTTACCGGCCCGACCGGATCGCCGCGGTGCTGGAAGAACTGGGCGCCGATATCGTCGCGCTGCAGGAAGTCGAGTCGGGCAGCAGCAACGACCACACGCTCGAATACCTGGCCGGGCACACCGGCATGCACGTGGTGTCGGGCTTTACCCGCGTGCGCGGCAATGCGGATTTCGGCAATGCGCTGCTGACGCGCTTTGCGCCGCAGGCGGTCAACCAGATCGACCTCACGGTGAAGGGCTGCGAGGCGCGCGGCGCGATCGACGTCACGCTTGCCTGTACCGCATCGGGGCACGCCAGCGCGCTGCGCGTCATTGCCACGCACCTGGGCCTGCGCCCCGGCGAACGGCGCCACCAGGTGCAGCAATTGCTGAACTACGTGGCCGCGGCGCCGCCGTTGCCCACCATCCTGCTGGGCGACGTCAACGAGTGGTTCTTGTGGGGGCGCCCGCTGCGCTGGCTGCACGCGTATTTCGAACATACCCCGCACACGGCGACGTTTCCTTCGCGCATGCCGATATTCGCGCTGGACCGGATCTGGGTCTCGCCGCGCGCGCACCTGGTCTCGGTGGCCAGCCACCGCTCGCCGCTGGCGCGCGTTGCCTCGGACCACCTGCCGTTGCTGGCCTGCTTCGAAGTGCCGTTGGCAGAAGCACCTTCGGCCGCCGCGGGCCCGGAGATCCGTGCCGAAGCATAGGCAAACAGAGGCCAAACATCCGGCAAACATAGGAGCACGACGATGAGACAGAGCGACGACAACTACCTGCGCAGGCGCCCCGACAAGCAATATGGCGGCAACGAACAGGGCTACAGCGGCATTCCGGCCGAGTCGCGCAACCGGCGCCAGCGAGAACTCAGCGGCGGCCGCTATGGCAATGCCGCGGAGCGTCTTCCCCGCGACCAGACCCAGGACGTAACGCCAGGCGACGAAGAGTGGTATGGACTGTACGTCGAGGAATGGCGCTGGCCGGCCGAGCGTACTTATGCCAGCCGTGGCGGCGACGACGCCCGCTACGAGGACGAATGGTCGCGGCGTAGTCCGGCGGGCGCGGGCCGAGGCCGCTACCAGCGCAATGAGCGCGATGGCGGCTATGGCGAGCCAGAGCGCTATGGCTACCGGCGCTGGCAGGACGAGCGCTATGAGCGCGAGGCGCGCGGCTATGGCGACCTTGGCGACCTTGGCGACGAGTGGGACGCCCCCACGCAGCGCCGTCCCGCCGGCCCACGCAACTACCGGCGCGACGACGACCGCATCCACGACGATGTCTGCAACCGGCTGGCGCGCGATGACGAACTCGATGTCAGCGATGTCGAAGTCCGCGTGCAGGAGGGCGTGGTGACGCTGGAAGGCAAGGTCAACGACCGCCGCACCAAGTACGATATCGAGGACATTGCGGAGCGCGTGTTCGGCGTGCAGGACGTGATCAACCACATCCGCGTGCAGCGCTACGGGTTGCTGGCTTCCGAGTAGGGGCGGGGGAGAGCTCGGGAGAATGGCAAGGGCGGCAAGGCCGCCCTTTTTCCTGCCCTGCGCTTCAGTCCTTGTTGACCCGGGGCGGGTTCGGCGGGTGCTCTTCGCGGTCGTCGGTACGGTCGGCCTTGTCGACCGGCACCTCGGCCGGCAGGCCTTCGGCCGCGCGCACCACTTCGTCGGCAATCTCTTCTTCCGGGATTTCGTCTTCCGGCGGCATGTGCGCGTCTTCGTCGCGCTGCTCGATCTCGCTCTCGATGTCGCTGGGCTCTTGCTCGAGATCAGGGTCCAGCGTGCTCGGGATATTGCCGGCCTGCGCCCGCGCGGCGCCCGTCGCGGTCTTGTCGCGCGGGCGGCCGCCGCCGGCGGAAGCTTGCGCGCCGTCGCGCCGCGTGCCGCTGGTGCTGCCGACACGGTCCCTGTGGCGGGCGCCGGTACGTACGGTCTTGCTCATGCTTTCTCCTTTAGTCTCTCCTGTGCGGTCCGGTGTGGCTTCCCGGCAGCCGTCAGGTGTTCTCCACCGGGGGTTCGCTTTCCTCCGGATTGCCGCTGCGGCGCCTGACCGAAGGCGGCACGCCGTTCTCGTCGGGAATGTCGTGCTCGCGCTCGACGTCGTGGCGGCGGTCGCGTCCCGGCTTGCCGCGCTCATGCTCGGTGTCGGGCCCGCCCTTGTGCGGGTCCGGCCGCGGCTCGCTGCGGCGCCGGGTGGTGTCATGGTCGGGTTGGCGATGGGTGCTCATGGTGTCTCCAGGGGCAATTTCACGTATCTGCGTCGTCAGTCCGTACCGGCACGCAGTTCGTCGGATACCGCGGTCACGCCGCGCACCGAGCGCGCCAGTTCCATGGCCATGACGCGCTGCTTGTCGTCCCGCACCGAGCCTTCAAGCTTGACGACGCCGTCCATGGTGGACACGCGGATCTTCGCCGGGTCCAGCGTGCGGGCGTTCGCCAGGCGCGCACGGACTTCCGAGGTAATGGCACGGTCGCTGGCGATTTCGGTGTCGCGCGGCGCGGCGGTGCGGCCCGTCGAGGATGGAGCCGCTGGCGCATCGGCGGGTGCGGCTGGCGCCGCCGGCGCAACTGCCATAATCAGTACCGCCAGCGGCAGCGCCAGGCGGCGAATGCGGGAGCGAGTACGTAATTTCATGGCGATCCTCCTGTACGGCGCACCGTACTGCATGAGCGGCGGGCTGCGCAACGTTGCCCGCACCTGCCCCCAAAGACCTGCAAGCTCCGTTCCCGCCGGCCGTAAGGGCTGGTTGTGCGCGTTGCGCCGCAGCGCGGCGGACCATGCGGCGGCGTTTCGCCGACGGCGCGCGCCGTACTTTTTACAGTAGCTGCAGAAAGTGCATGCGTCCCACTGGCGGGCGTAAATGGTGCCGTCGGGGTGGTGCCGTCGGGGCCGCCCGCGGCGGAGGCACCGCGACAGGTGGCGCGCCGCTTGCGTGGTGCCGTGTGCTTGCGTGCGGACCTGTCTATAGTGAAAGCAATGCTGGCCAGAACTGGCGTACGGCATGTGCCGCCGAGCACAACCCGCCACGCCGGCCCCACGCCGCGGCAGTCCTCGTTTGCCGCATGCCGACGGGCCCATCAGCGCAGCCGGCCGGGGGGAGCGGCACATCCTGTTGCGAGGGTAGAAATGAATTTCGCCAGCATCCTGTCCACCGTTGTCCTGGCCTCTTCGGTGTCGGTCTCCTCGGCGCCGGTCGAACGCCAGCTGCTCGCGATCACTCCGCTGGACTTCGCCCAGCGCTTCAATACAGTCGCGCAGGATACGGGCTCGGGGTTGACGCTCCCCAGTTTCAAGATCAAGCCCGGCTGGCACCGCGCCGCGCCCAGTTCCGGCGTCTCGGTGCTGGTGCGTGCCAGCCATTCCGGCTATGCGCTGGATGAAGTGGTGGTGGTCTGCCGCGAAGTCGAGCGCTGCTTCCTGACCATCTGCACTGCGGCACTTGCGATCGACGACAGCGTCAACCCGATGCTGCTGCAGCGCTTTATCGTGGCGCGCATTGCCACCGAACTGGGCGAAGTGGGGCTGGTCATGTCCGGCCTTGCCTATATCGTGGTGACGCCGAAGGAAGACGACTACGTCGCCGTCGTGATCCGGCCCTACCTGCCGCAGGACCGCAGCGCCTCGCCCAGCCAGGCCCAGCGCGATCCGCCCGCCGGGGCCGAGCCCTTCCATCATGGCCAGGCGGTCCCGCATGAGCCGCACGGGCTGCAGGGTCCGCATGGACCGAAGGAACTGCCAGGACCCTATGCGGCGCCGGGCGCCCCGCGCCCGCCGCTGACCCCGCTCGCTTCGCGAGCCCCGATTCCGCAATTGCCGCGCTTGTGACGCGCGCGTCAGGGCTCGCGCAGCAGCAGTGCTACCGGCAGCCCGCCCAGCACGTCGCGCAGGCGCAGGCGCCCGGCGGGCGCATCGAGCCGGTGACCCGTCAGTGCGTCGATCCAGCGGCCGGGCTGCGGCGCGCCAAGGTTCAGCGTGGTGTCACCCCAGCACGCCGGCGGAATGCGCGGAACGGCCGGGTCGACCCGCGCCGCCGACAGCCGCGTGACCACGGTGATGGCCTGGCGCGAGTCGGTGCTGCGCGCAAACGCCAGCACCTGCTGCGCCAGCGCGCCCTGCGCGGCCAGCATGCTGTACTGGCCGTCGGCAAACAGCGCGGGGTCGGCGGCGCGTGCCGCGAGCACATGGCGCACCAGCTGCTGCTTGAGCCTGCCGTCGTGCCAGTGTGCCAGCCAGTGCGCCCAGCCCGCGCCGCACGCCAGCCGTGCCTGCAGCCGGACGTAGTCCGGCGCGCGGCGGTTGTCCGGATCGACCAGGCTCAGGTCCCAGCCTTCGGTGCCCTGGTAGCGGTCGGGAATGCCGGGGGCGGTCAGCTGCACCAGCACCTGCGCCAGGCTGTTCACGGCGCCGGCGGTGGCAATGCGCCCGGCGAAGCGGCCGATCTGCGCCAGCACGCCCTGCGGCCACGCCGCCGCGATCCCGCGCAGGAAGGCCTCGCATGCCGCTTCGTATTCGGCATCGGGGCAGGTCCAGTTGCCGTGGCGCTTGGCTTCGCGGATGGCCTTGACCTGCCAAGCGGAAATCCGTGCGAGCAACGCTTCGGGTACCGGCGCCCCGTCGCCGGAATGGTCTATCGGATCCATCGGCCATGCCCCGACCAGCGCCTGGTACAGCATCAGCCGGTCGGCCGCGTCGGGCGCGCGCGGCAGCGTGGCCACCAGTGACGCGCAGTCGCGCTCCCACGCGGCAACCGCGTCGGCGAAAGTGCCCGGCAGCTCGCTGAGCACGGCCAGCCGCATGCGCGCGTCCTCGCCGCGCTTGTGGTCATGCGTCGCTGTGGCCAGCATCGCATGCGGGCCGGCCAGCCGGCGCGCCGCCATGCGGGCGTGGAACTGCGCCGGCGGCATGGCCAGTTGCGCCGGGTCGCTGCCCACCTCGTTGCGCGACAGCAGCCGGCCATAACGGTAGAACGCGGTGTCCTCGCCCGCCTTGGCCGCCAGCGCCGGCATCAGCTGCTGCAGGCGGCGGCGCAGCACGCCGGTGTCGCTGTCCGGTGCCGCCTGCGTGCGCAGGCAGCCGGCGATGAATGCCAGCGCCACCACCTCGTCCGGCGCCAGGCTGCCGCGCGCGGACTGCAGGGCCTGATCGACCATGGCGTCATCGGCATGCGCGGCGGCGGCGTCGCGCGCCGACGGCTGCGCGTCGTAGTAGCTGCGGTAGACCTGCACGGCCGCCATCAGCGCCATCAGCGCATGCCGCAGGGCCGCCAGCGTGAGGTCGCGCGTGCCCGGCTCGCGCTGTGCGCTGGCGTGCAGGCGCGCGGTCACGCCCGCGCATTCGGTGACGAGGTGCCGCCGCAGCACCAGGCAACGGGCCTCGCGTACGTGCGCGGCGTACGGGCGCGCGTCGCCGCTGGTCATCGCCCACAGCGCGGTCAGCGCGGCTTCGCCTGCCTCGTCGTGCAGCACCGCGGCCACGTCGTCCATGAAGTCGTAGCCCGTGGTGCCATCCACCTGCCAGTCCGGCGGCAGCCGCTCGCCGCTGCCAAGGATCTTCTCGACCACGAGCCACGGGCGCTGCAGCGCCAGCAATGGCGGCCGTGCCGCGGCGTGCCGGTCGAGCTCCGCGCGCAGCCGGCGGCAGTAGCCGGCGGGATCGGCCAGTCCGTCGACGTGATCCACGCGCACGCCGTCGATCCAGCCTTCGCGCAGCAGGCGGAAGACCAGTGCATGGACCGCGTCAAAGACCTGCGGGTCTTCCTCGCGCACGCCCACCAGGTCGCTGATCTCGAAAAAGCGGCGCCAGTTCAGCGAGGCGGCCGCGGTGCGCCACCAGGCCAGCCGGTAGTGCTGGCGTTCCAGCAGCGCGTGCAGCCGGGTGCGTCCGGCGGGCTGGGTGGTGTCGTACCAGTTGGCGTTGGCGGTGCCTTCCGCGTCAAGGCTGTCCGGCGCCAGCGGCAGCACATGGTCGAAGTAGCGTACGTGTGCCGGCCGTTCGCCGCTGGCCGGCACCCACCGCAGTTCGCCGGCGACGACCGTGTCCCAGTACGACTGCCCCAGGATCGGCAGCAGGACCTTGCCATGCAGCGCCGGGTCGCACGGCGTCCAGTCGATATCGAAGCAGCCGGCATGTGGGCTGGCGCGTCCGTGCGCCAGCACGTCGCGCCACCAGCCGTTGTGGGTGCAGTCCGCCGCCATGTGGTTGGGCACGATATCGGCGATAAGGCCGAGGCCGGCACTGCGCGCGCGCGCCGCCAGCGCCTTCAGGCCCGCCTCGCCGCCCAGTTCCGCGCGCACGCGGGTGAAGTCGGTGACGTCGTAGCCGTGCGTGGAGCCGGGCCTGGCCTCGCAGACCGGCGACAAGTACAGGTGGCTGACCCCAAGCGCGGCGTAGTAGTCGACCACGCCGGCGGCATCGGCGAAGGTGAAGCCAGGATGCAGCTGCAGCCGGGCGGTGGCGCGCGGCAGGCCGCGCGCGGGTGCCGGCGCGGTGGCTGCCGCGTCAGGCATTACCTTGGGCGCGCCGCGGCGGGCTCGCACAGGGTGGCGACGCAGGCCAGCGGCGGCAGCATGCCGGCGGACAGTTCCGCGGCGGCGCCCGGTGCGCTCTCGTGCAGCGCCGTGCGCTGGTCGCGGCAGGAGTGGGTGGCGGGCACCGCTTCGTCGCCCAGGTTCAGCCACAGGCTCAGCTCCATGCCGTCCACCAGCCGCCAGCGCGCGCACAGCGCCGCGGGGCCGAGGATATCGACGCCGGCAGACTGGCAGCCCGGCAGCCGGTGCAGCAGTTCGCGCCGCCGGATCGACAGCAGTTCGCGGTAGTAGGGGGCCCAGTCGGCGTCGTCCGCCAGTGACGGCCGCGACGCTTCAAATGTGGCCGGGTCGTTGGGGTCGGGGATGGCGGCGGCACGCGCCTCGTCGCCGAAGGCCGCGCTGGCGGCGAATTCGCGGCGGCGGCCCTCGCGCACGGCCCTGGCCAACTCCGGCGGATGGCTGGTGAAGTAGAAGAATGGCTGCCGCGCGCCGGTCTCTTCGCCCATGAACACCAACGGCACCTGCGGGCAAAGCAGCTGCAGCGCCACCGCGGCGCGCAGCGCACGCGGGTCGGCCAGGCTGGTCAGCCGTTCGCCGAAGGCGCGGTTGCCGGCCTGGTCGTGGTTCTGCAGAAAGCTGACGAAAGCGGTAGGCGGCAAATGCGCGCTGGGCTGGCCGCGGCACACGGCGGCGCTGGCGACGGCGGCGGTGTCGCCGCCGGAACGGTGCTGCGACGGCTCGCCCTGGTAGGCGAAGCCTTCGGCCAGCACGCGTGCGAGGTGGCGCAGCGCGGGTTGGCCATGCTCGCGTGCATCGACCGCAGCGACAGTGCCGGCGGGCATGGCGTAGTCGCGATAGTAGCCGTCGTCCTCGCTGGTCAGCAGCACATGCAGCGCATGGTGGGCGTCATCGTTCCATTGCGCGTCGAAGCCCTGCGCCAGCAGCGCGGCGTCGTTGTCGTCGTTCTCCAGCACCAGGTGCAGGTGGCGGTCGCCGCCGGCGCCATCGGTCAGCATGCTGCGCACTTCGCCAGGCAGCGCCGCGAGCCAGCCTTCGTCCTCGATGGCGTGGACCGCATCGAGCCGCAGTCCGTCAAAGCGGAACTGTTCCAGCCAGTAGCGCGCATTCTCGGTGAAGAAGCGCCGTACCTGCGGGCGCCGGAAATCGATGGCGGGGCCCCACGGGGTCCGCCGGTCGGCGCGGAAGAAGGCGCTGGCATAGCGGTGCAGGTAGTTGCCCTCAGGCCCGAAGTGGTTGTAGACCACGTCCAGCAGCACCATCAGGCCGAGCGCGTGCGCCCGGTCGACCAGCGCGCGCAGCTCGTCCGGCGTGCCATAGCCGGACTCCGGCGCGAACGGCAGCACGCCGTCATAGCCCCAGTTGCGTCCGCCGGGAAACTCGGCCACCGGCATCAGCTCGATGGCGGTGAAGCCCAGCGCGGCCAGCCGCGGCAATTGCTGCGCGGCGCCCGCAAAGCCGCCGCACAGGCCAACGTGCATTTCGTAGATGATGGCTTCATGCCACGGCCGGCCGCGCCAGTCGGGGCAGGTCCAGGCGTACGAGGCACCGGCGTCGCGCGCCGGCACGATGCTCGGGCCGTGCACGTCGTCTGCCTGCCAGCGCGAGGCCGGGTCGGGCACCGTGGTGCCGTCGTCGAGCCGGAACCAGTAACGCGCGCCCTCGCAGCACGGCACGATCGCCTCGAACCAGCCGTTGGGCCCCGCCGCCATATGGACCGGTCCCAGGCCCGCGATCTCCAGCCGCACGGGATGGCCTTGCTCGGCCGCGTCGGGCGCCCACAGGCGGAAGCGCACGCGTCCGTCGGGCAGCCAGGCCGGTCCGAACAGGTAGTCCTGCGCATGTTCGTCGTTGGAGGAGAAGGCCCGTGAAGAAGGCGCGGCAAAGCAGTCGAGCGGGGCCAGGCTGGGCAGGGCGGACCTGGCACCCGGGGCCAGTGGAAACGGGTTCGCGTTCAAATTCGGCTCCTGCCATCGATTGGCTTCTGGGTGTGCGGACTGGAAGTTGCCTTGCGGCGGCCCTAGCGCAATGCGAACTCCATGCCAGCAGAACGGCGCTTTTGCGGTGCGGCGCGCGGGCAGGCGGGCGGCCGGGCCGAAAGCTTTGTTACAAGGGCGATTGTAGAAAGTACTGCCCGGCATGCGGCGCCCCGCGCATGCGATACCGCACACTGCGCGCGCGTCTTGCGCCTGCATGGCTATGCCGCGCGCGGCCCCTGGGCACCCGGATCAACCTGCCACGGCGCGCCGCTGGCACGGTGCAGCAGCCGCACCGGTACCGGCTCGACGTTCCAGATGCGCTCGCAGTATTCGCGGATGGCACGGTCCGACGAAAAACGGCCCGAACGCGCGCACGACAGTACCGACATGCGTTGCCAGCGATCCGGGTCGGCGTAGGCGTCGGAGACGATCTGCTGGCATTCGACATAGGAAGCGAAGTCCGCCAGCAGCAGGTAGGGATCGTGCCCCGCCTGCGGATCGAACAGCGGGCGGAACAGCGCCGGATCGCCGCGCGAGAAGAATCCCTGCTGCACCAGGTCGATCACCGCGCGCAGTTGCGGGTCGCCGTGATAGTAGGCGGCCGGGTCGTAGCCGCTCGCGCGCAGCGCATAGACGTCGGGCGCGGTCAGGCCGAACGGGAAAAAGTTGTCGTTGCCGACGGCCTCGCGCAGTTCGATATTGGCGCCATCCATGGTGCCGATGTTGAGCGCGCCGTTCATCGCGAACTTCATGTTGCCGGTGCCGGAGGCTTCCTTGCCCGCCAGCGAGATCTGCTCGGACAGGTCCGCAGCCGGGTAGATGCGCTGGCCGAAGGTGACGTTGAAGTTGGGCAGGAACACCACCTTGAGCCGGTCGCGCACCTGCGGGTCGCGGTTGATCACGTCGGCGACCGAGGTGATGAAGCGGATCATCAGCTTGGCGTATTCGTAGCCCGGCGCGGCCTTGCCGCCGAACAGGAAGGTGCGCGGCTGGATCTCGGCGTGCGCGTCGGACTTGATGCGGTGGTACAGCGCGATCACGTGCAGCACCGCCAGGTGCTGGCGCTTGTATTCGTGGATGCGCTTGACCATCACATCGAACATCGACGATGGGTCCACCACCACGCCGGTGGTGTCGCGGATCAGCTGCGCCAGGTCTTCCTTGTTGGCGCGGCGCATCGCCTGCCATTGCCGGCGGAAGCCGGCGTCGTCGGCATAGGGCTCGAGCACGCGGATGCGTTCGAGGTGGGAGATCCAGCCATCGCCGATCGCATCCGTGACCAGCCGCGTCAGCCTCGGGTTGGACAGCGCAAGCCAGCGCCGCGGCGTGACGCCGTTGGTGATGCTGGTGAATTTCTCCGGCCACATCGCGTAGAAATCCTTGAGCACGTCCTCGCGCATCAGCCGCGAGTGCAGCTCGGCCACGCCGTTGATGGCATGGCTGCCGACGCACGCCAGGTTGGCCATGCGCACATTGCGCTCGCCGTGCTCGTCGATCAGCGACAGCCGCGACAGCCGCGATTCGTCGCCGTAGAAGCGGATGCGCACCTCGTCCAGGAAGCGCGCGTTGATCTCCAGGATGATTTCCAGGTGGCGCGGCAGCACGCGTTGGAACAGCGGCAGCGGCCAGCGCTCCAGCGCCTCGGGCAGCAGCGTGTGGTTGGTGTAGGCGAAGGCACGCTGGGTGATGTCCCACGCCTGGTTCCAGGGCAGGTCGTTCTCGTCGACCAGCAGCCGCATCAGTTCCGCGATGCCTACCGCCGGGTGCGTGTCGTTCAGCTGCACCGCGAACTTCTCGTGGAAGCGCGTCACCGGGATGCCGTCGACAGCCAGCAGCCGCAGCATGTCCTGCAGCGAGCAGGCGACAAAGAAGTACTGCTGCTCCAGCCGCAACTCCTTGCCCTGCGCGGTTTCGTCGTTGGGGTAGAGCACCTTGGTCAGGTTCTCCGACGTCACCTTCTTGCTCACCGCGCCGAGGTAGTCGCCGCGGTTGAAGGTATGGAAGTCGAAGGCCTCGGTGGCATCGGCGCGCCACAGCCGCAGCGTGTTCACGGTATTGACGCGGTAGCCCAGGATCGGCGAATCGAAGGGCACGCCGGCCACGGTCTTGGCCGGCACCCAGCGCACGCGGTAGTGGCCGCGGTCGTCGGTGTAGTGCTCGGTGTGGCCGCCCAGGCGCACCTGCACCGCCCATTCGGAGCGCTGGATCTCCCACGGGTTGCCGTTGCGCAGCCAGGTATCGGTCTTCTCCACCTGCATGCCGTCCATGATGGTTTGCTGGAAAATGCCGTATTCGTAACGGATGCCGTAGCCCAGCGCCGGGATCTCCAGCGTCGCCAGCGAATCCATGAAGCACGCCGCCAGACGGCCCAGGCCGCCGTTGCCCAGGCCCGGCTCGACTTCCTGCTCCAGGATGCGGTCGAGGTCGAGCCCGGCCGCCGCCATGGCCTCGTGCACTTCGTCGAAGATGCCGAGGTTGATCAGGTTGTTGCCCAGGTGCGGGCCCATCAGGAACTCGGCCGACAGGTAGGCCACAGTGCGCGAAGGCTGGCCCAGGTAGGCTTCGGCGGTGCTGATCCAGCGCTGCACCAGGCGGTCGCGCACGGTATGCGCCGCGGCTTGGTAGAGGTCGTTCTGGCTGGCGTGGCCGGGCAGCTTGCCCTGGGTATGGAACACGTGGTCCAGGAACGCGCGGCGCAGGCTGGCGCCGGACAGGGCGGTACGGGTGTCGTCGGCGTGCTCGGGCCGGATCACTTCCTTCATGGCGGAACCTCCTGCGCATGCTGGTGGGTCAAGCTTAGCGGATGGGGGGAACGGTGCGCGCCCGGATCGCGGCGCGGGTGGGGTCGGCGCCACCTCCATGGTGGCTAGCCGCGCGGCGGCGGATGCAGGGTGCCGTGGCGGCCACTGCGAACCGCTTGCCGGATCGATTGCGCCCGGGCGCGCAGCGCCGGCATGTCGGCCAGCGCGCGTACGTCGGGGTCGAGCCGGCGCTGCCAGTTGGGATGGACGCTGGTGGTGCCGGGCAGGTTGGGCTGCTCGGCCTCGCCCAGCAGATCTTCCAGCGGCACCACGCGCAGCGCCGTGCGCGCGGTACCCAGCCAGGCCAGCACGGCATCCAGCGGCGCGTGCGCCGGACCGGGTTCCGGGCCGTGGCACAACCCGGCGTCGCTCAGCGCCCGCCACAGCGCGCTGCGCTCGCGGGCGCGGCCTGCCTGGGCCTGCGCCAGGGATTCGCCGGGCGCGAGCAGCTTCAGCCGGTCGCGCCAGTCGAGGTCGCGTCCGGCCCACCAGCCGGCGACGGTGGGCAGGTCGTGGGTGGACGTGGTGGCGATGGCTTCGGGCGGCCACTGCGCGGGCGGCTGGAACGGCGCGGGGTCTGCTTCGGTGGCCGGATCGGCCGCGGCCTCTGCCGCCTTCACTTCCTCGCGCTGGAACCACAGCACGTCGATGCCGAGCACGCCGCGCGCGGCCAGCGCCGCGTTTAGTTCGGGCGGGACCGTGCCGAGGTTCTCGCCGATGATGATGGCGCGGTGCCGCCAGGATTCCAGCGCCACCAGCCGCAGCAGGTCTTCGAGCGGGTAGCGCAGGTAGGCGCCGTCACTGGCGGATGCGCCCGCGGGCACCAGCCACATCCGCGCCAGGCCCAGCACGTGGTCGATGCGCAGCCCGCCGCAATGGGAAAGGTTGGCGCGCAGCATTTCCAGGAAGGCGGCGTAGCCGTTCTGGCGCAGGCCGCGCGGCGTGAACACCGCCACGCCCCAGTCCTGGCCGAGCGGGTTGTACAGGTCCGGCGGCGCGCCGGCATGGAAGCCGGCCAGTATTTCCTGCTGGCGGGTCCAGGCCTGGCTGCCGCCCGGGTCGGCGCCGACCGCCAGGTCGCAGACCACGCCGACCGCCATGCCGGCGTCGCGCGCGGCGCGCTGCGCACGCGCCATGCCATCGGCGGCGAGCCATTGCAGGAAGGCGTGGTAGCCCACGTCGTCGGCGTGGTCGCGGGCAAAGGCCGCCACCGCGGCGTCGGCGGGCGAGCGCAGCGTGACCGGCCAGCAGCGCCAGTCCGGCGCCGATGCGTGGTTCATGCCATTGCTGGCCGTGGCCAGCCGCTGCGCCTGGATCGCTTCATAGCAGGCATGCGCATGCAGTGCCGTGCCGCCGCGGGCGCGGAAGGCGGCGCAGTCGTCCAGCGCCGCGCGTGGCAGCAGGGTCTCGCGCCGCTGCCAGAGCCAGTGCAGCACGGCATAGCGCAGCGGCGCCAGCACGATCCAGTCGATTTCCGTGAGCGCTTCCAGTGCCGCCAGCCGCTCGCCGATGCCGAGCGCCGCGATGGCCGCGTCCAGCGCTTGCTGGCCGAACACCGCGGCGGGATCGGCGTAGAGCGGGTTCAGGAACAGCCGGCTGGAGGGCGCATACGGGCTGTACCGCTGCGGCAGCGCGGCAAAGCCGGCGTGCAGCGGATTGATCGCGACCGCGTCGGCGTGCAGGGCGGCGGCGCTGGCGCAGCACCGGGCCAGCGCGGTCAGGTCGCCCATGCCGCAGTCGGCGCCGCGGCGCAGGCTGTAGAGCTGCACCGCCAGCCCCCAGGGGCGTGCGCCGGCGCCCGTGGCTGCACGGTTGGCGTGCCGTAGTGCGTCCGCCACGCTGTAGCAGCGCGCCGGTGCCACTGCCAGCACCGTTTGCGCATCGCCCAGTTCGAGCCGGTGGTAGCCGCAGACGTCGATCGGCGGCAGCAGCATGGTGCCGGCCGGATTGCCGTCTGCGTGCGCGCGCACGGCGGTGCCGCTCACGATGGCGCCATCTTCCAGCGTCAGCCGGTATGCGCGCTGCGGCAGCGTGTGCGGCCACGGCACCGCCACCGGCTGGCCGCGCTCGGCCGTGACCAGCGGCGGCAGCGTGTGGGCGGCGTCATCGGCCGCGAGCCAGGCGCGCGAGGCCTCGCACTGGCCGGGGGTGGCGCAGGGCAGGCCAAGGCCGTCCAGCACGCGCCGCAGCGCGTCGTCGGACACGATCCGGGGCTGGCTCCAGGCATCCGTCCAGTGCGGCTGCAGGTCGGCGCGCAGCGCCAGCTTCTGTAGTAGCGTTGGCGGCGGTGTTGCGCTGCGGTGCATGCGTCGGGTCATTCCTGTGTTTCCTGCGGCGCGCCCAGCGGCGGGCTTTCCTGGTGCGGGCTCTCGCGGCTGCGGGCCGGGGCAGCCAGCAGCACCAGCGAATGCCCCGGCACCACCTGGCTTTCGTCCACCGGATCGCCGGCAAGCTCGGACTCGGTGGCTTCCGGCCGGCTGCTGTCGAAGAGCAGGGTCCAGGCCAGGCTGGGCGCGGGCAGCGAAAACGACGCGTCGGCCTCACCGGCGTTGAGCAGCATCAGCGTCACCTGCACGGTGCGCGCATCGTCCTCGTCTCCCTCCTCTTCCGGCAGCGAGCCCAGTTGCGGGCGCTCGGGCTGCGGCGGCGAGGCGGCGCGGCGCAGCGCCAGCGTGCGGATTTCCGGGTCGGCCCATTCCTCGGGGGTGGGCGGATTGCCGTCGATATCGAACCAGGCAATGTCGGCGATGCCGCGCGCCGGTTCCTGGCGTCCGTGGGCGAAGCGGTCGCCGGTGAACGCGTGCAGCCGCCGGCGCAGCGCGAGCAGGCGTCGCACCATGTGCTGCAGCGGCTGCGCACCAGGCGTCTGGGCCTGCTTCCAGTCCAGCCACGAGATCTCGTTGTCCTGGCAGTAGGCGTTGTTGTTGCCGTGCTGGGTGCGGCCCCATTCGTCGCCGGCGGTCAGCATCGGCGTGCCTTGCGCGAGCAGCAGCGTGGCCATCAGGGCCTGCGCCACGCGGCTGCGGCGCTCCAGGATTTCGGGGTCGTCGGTCGGGCCTTCGACGCTGCCGTCCGGGCTCCAGTTGCCGCTGGCGTTGTCATCGGTGCCGTCGCGGTTGTCTTCGCCGTTGGCCTCGTTGTGCTTGGCGCTGTAGCTGACCAGGTCGGCCAGCGTAAAGCCGTCGTGCGCGGTGATGAAGTTGACACTGGCCCACGGGCGCCGGTGGCGCCAGTCGAACAGGTCGGCCGAGCCTGCCAGCCGCGCCGCCAGTTCGCCGCGCTTGCCGGCGTCGCCGCGCCAGAAGCGGCGCACCGCGTCGCGGAACTTGTCGTTCCACTCGGCAAAGCCGGGCGGGTGGTTGCCGAGCTGGTAGCCGCCGGGGCCCAGGTCCCACGGTTCCGAGATCAGCTTGACTCGGCTCAGCACCGGGTCCTGCATCAGCGCATCGAAGAAGCCCGAGCCCTGGTCGAAGCCGTTGCCTTCGCGCCCGAGCGTGCTGCCCAGGTCGAAACGGAAGCCGTCCACGTGGTAGCACTCCACCCAGTAGCGCAGCGAGTCCATCACCATCTGCAGCACGCGCGGGTGCGACAGGTTGAGCGTGTTGCCGCAGCCGGTGTCGTTGATGTAGTGGCGCCCGTCGCCCGGCATCAGGCGGTAGTAGCTGGCGTTGTCCAGGCCGCGCCACGATACCGTGGGTCCCAGCTCGTTGCCTTCGCACGTGTGGTTGTAGACCACGTCCAGGATCACTTCGATGCCGGCTGCATGCAGGCGCCGCATTGCCACCTTGCATTCCTGCAGCTGCCCGGTGCCCAGGTAGGCCGGTTCCGGCGCGAAGTACGCCATGGTGTTGTAGCCCCAGTAGTTGCGCAGCCCGCGCTCCAGCAGGAAGCGGTCCTGCAGGATCGCTTGCACCGGCAGCAGTTCCACGGTGGTGATGCCCATCTGCACCAGGTGGTCGATAAAGCGCGGGTCGCACAGCGAGGCGAAGGAACCGCGCAGGTTGGGCAACAGGTCGTCGCGCAGCATCGACAGGCCGCGCAGGTGGGCTTCATAGATGACGGTGGCGGGCCACGGCACGGCGGGCGGGCGGTCGTCGCCCCAATGGAAGCTTTCGTCGATCACCACCGCCTTGGGCATGCTCTGGGCGCTGTCGCGGCGGTCCGGCGTCAGGTCGCCGCGCGCGCTCTGCAGGCGGTAGCCGAACAGCACGTCGGCCCAGCGCACCGGCCCGCTCAGCTGGCGCGCGTACGGGTCCAGCAGCAGCTTGTGCGGATTGAAGCGGTGCCCGTGCGCGGGATCGTAGGGGCCGTGCGCGCGGTAGCCATACAGCGTGCCGAGCGCGGCGTTGGGCAGGTAGCCGTGCCAGATCTCGTCGGTGCATTCCGGCAGCGGCAGGCGCGCCAGTTCCTTGCGGCCGTTCTCGGAGAACAGGCACAGGTCGATGCGCGAAGCATGCGCCGAGAACACCGCGAAGTTAACCCCCAGCCCGTCCCAGTGGGCGCCCAGCGGGTACGGCTTGCCGGGCAGCAGCCGGTTCGCGAACGGTCGGGTCATGTCGTGGCGCCTGGCGCACCCGCAGTCGGCTCGAGCTGCAGCACGAGCGTGGCCAGCGGCGGCAGCGTCAGCGCCAGCGAGGCGGGCTGGCCGTGCGAGGGCACGTCCACGGCTGTCACCGTGCCGCCGTTGCCGACATTGCTGCCGCCATAGCACCCGGCGTCGGTGTTCAGGCATTCGTGCCAGGTGCCGGCAAAGGGTACGCCGACCCGGTAGCCCTGGCGCGGCACCGGCGTCATGTTGACCACCACCAGCACCACCTCGCGGCTGCCCGGCGCGGCGCGGCGCAGCCACGCGAACACGCTGTTGTGGTTGTCGTCGCCGACCACCCACTGGAAGCCCTCGGGGCTGTGGTCGAGCGCGTGCAGCGCCGGCAGCTCGCGGTAGAGCCGGTTCAGGTCGCGCACCAGCGTATGCATGCCGCGGTGCATGGGGTGGTCCAGCAGCGCCCAGTCGAGTTCGGCGTCGTGGTTCCACTCCTGCCACTGCGCCAGCTCGCTGCCCATGAATAGCAGCTTCTTGCCGGGATGGGTCCACATGAAGCCGTAGTAGGCGCGCAGGCCGGCAAAGCGCTGCCAGTGGTCGCCGGGCACCTTGCCCAGCATCGAGCCCTTGCCGTGCACGACCTCGTCGTGCGAGAGCGGCAGCACAAAGGCCTCGGACCACGCATAGACCAGCCCGAAGGTCATGTCCTGGTGATGCCAGGCGCGGTGTACCGGCTCATGCCCGAGGTAGCGCAGCGTGTCGTGCATCCAGCCCATGTTCCACTTGAAGTCGAAGCCCAGCCCGCCGCTGGCCACGCTGGCGGTGACGCCGGGCCACGCGGTCGATTCCTCCGCGATGGTCAGCGCACCGGGGCAGCGTTCATGGACCACGCTGTTGAGTTCGCGCAGGAACGCGACTGCCTCCAGGTTCTCGCGGCCGCCGTAGCGGTTCGGCACCCATTGCCCCGGCTCGCGGCTGTAGTCGCGGTAGAGCATGGAAGCCACCGCGTCGACGCGCAGCCCGTCGGCGTGGAAGTGCTCCAGCCAGTGCAGCGCGCCGGCCAGCAGGAAGCCGCGCACCTCGTTGCGGCCGAGGTTGTAGATCAGCGTGTTCCAGTCCTGGTGGAAGCCTTCGCGCGGATCCATGTGTTCGTAGAGCGCGGTGCCGTCGAAGCGCGCAAGCCCGTGCGGGTCGGTCGGGAAGTGCGCCGGCACCCAGTCCAGGATCACACCGATGCCGGCCTGGTGGCAGCGGTCGACAAAGGCGGCGAAGGCCTGCGGCGGTCCCAGCCGCGCGGTCGGCGCATACAGCGACAGCGGCTGGTAGCCCCACGAGCCGCCGAAAGGGTGTTCGGTGATGGGCAGCAGTTCGATATGCGTGAAGCCGAGCTCCTGCACGTACGGCACCAGCCTGTCGGCCAGGATGTCCCAGCCATGGCGGTTGTCGTTGGCGGCAAGCAGCCACGAGCCGGCATGGACTTCGTAGACCGACATCGGCAGGGCGTAGGGATCGGCGGCCTCGCGGCGCGCCATCCAGTCGCCGTCATGCCATTCGAACGGCGGCGCGCCCTTGCCCGGCGCGGTCACGACCGAGGCGGTCTGCGGCGGCGCTTCGGTGGCGAGCGCGAGCGGGTCGGCCTTGTCGGGCAGTTCGGTGCCGTGCGGGTCGAGCAGGTCATACTTGTAGCGGCTGCCCGGCCCGGCGCCCAGCGCGGCCGGCACGAACAGCTCCCAGATGCCGCTGGGATGGCGCAGCCGCATCGGATGGCGCGCCTGGTGCCAGCCGTTGAATTCGCCGATCACGGACACGCGCCGCGCGTTCGGCGCCCACACCGCGAAGCGCACGCCATCGATGCCGTCCACCCGCTGCCATTGCGCGCCCAGGCACTCGCCCAGCTCGAAATGGCGGCCCTCGGCGATCAGGTGCAGGTCCAGTTCGCCCAGCAGCAGGTCGAAGGCATAGGGGTCGGCGCTGCACTGCTCGGTGCCGTCCGGCCAGGTCACGCGGATGCGGTAGTCCGGCGCGGCGGCACGATGCGCGTTGCCGGGCAGGCGCGCGGCAAAAATGCCGCCGGGATGCAGCCGCTCCATCTCGGCGAGCGTGGCGCCGTCGGCGCCGGCAAGCTGCGCCGCCACGGCGCCGGGCAGGCAGGCGCGCACCAGCAGCCCGTCGCCGTCATGGTGGGGGCCCAGCACCGCGAACGGGTCATGGTGGCGCGCGCCCAGCAGCGCATCGAGTTCGTGTCCCGGCAGCATGCCGGTGCGCGAAGCGCCGCGGGTTGTTGTTGTCGGGGCGGTCATGGCTGGGCTCCCGGCTGCCCCAGCAGCTTGCGCAGCAGGCGCGCCAGCCCGCTGACCGGCAGGTCGATCCACGCCACCCGGTTGGCGGCTTCGTAGTCGACCTCGTAGGCGGCGCGTTCGAGCAGGAACAGGTCCAGCAGCGGCTGCAGCTGAGCCGGGTCGACCCACGGTGCGGGCGAAGCTTCCATATGCTGGCGGTAGCATTGCAGGAAGGCCTCGTTGGCGGTGCTGCGGAAGCGCTCCAGCAGCAGCGCGCGGCGTTCGGCCAGCTGCGGCGGCAGCTCGGTATGGGTGCGTTCCTGGCGATCGGTGCCGACCGTGGCGGCGGCATAGTCGAGCGAGCGCAGCAGGCCGGCCACGTCGCGCAGCGGCGAGGTCTTGCGCCGGCGCCAGTCCAGCGTCCTGCCCGGCTCGCCCTCGAAATCGACCAGGTAGGTGTCGCTCTGCGCGATCAGCACCTGGCCCAGGTGGAAGTCGCCGTGGAAGCGCGTCTGCAGGCTGCCGGGCGCCGCCCTGGCCAGTTGCTCGACCAGCGCGGGCAGCTCGCCGCGCGCGGCCATCAGGGTCTGCACATCGGCGTCGAACGTCTGCGGCACCGAGCCCTGTACGCTGTCGGCGCGCTGGTCGACCGTCGCCAGCGCGCGCTCCAGCGCCTGCAGCGCCTGCGCGGCCCAGTCGCGCGCGTCGGATTCCGTTGCGGGCACCGGCGCGAAAGCCTCGTCGTCGGTCGGGCGCGAAAGCACCGCATGCAGCTCGGCCAGCCGCCGCCCCAGCGTGCCCGCCATCGCGGCGTAGCCGTTCATGGCCTCGGCGAACTCGTCCTCGCTTTCCTTGGCCGGCAGCGCATCGTCGATGGCGCGGCCCAGGTAGTCCAGGGTCCAGTCCCAGCCGTTGCCCTGGTTCAGGATATAGCCCTGCAGCAGCATCAGCGTATGCGGCACGCCGTCGGCGCCGGTTCGCACCACTTCGCCCAGCAGCGGCGCCGCATGCGCATAGCCCTGCGCGGTCAGGTAGCGCGTCATCTCGGCCTCGGGATGGATGCCGCCGGACAGCCGCCGCACCAGCTTGAGCACCGCGGTGCTGTTGTACGACAGCGAACTGTTCGACTGCTCGGCCGACATCCACTCGATCGGGTCGCGCTCCAGTTCCAGCGCCGCCAGGCCCGGTTCGGCGCGAAAGCGGATCCGGTCCGGCCCGGCCTGCAGCTCCACGCCTTTGCGCAGCGCCTGCACCACTTCGCGCGCGAACGGCTCGACCACGAAGCCGTCGGTGGCCAGCCCCACGCGGCTGCCCTGGCGCACGCGCGCCATCGACAGCCCGTGCGCCAGCTGCGACATGCCGTCGGGGCTCTCGCGGTCCCACAGGATGCCGACCGGCAGCTGGTAGCGCTCGGTGCGTCCGGGCAGTGCCACCTCGACTTCGCCGAGGTAGACATCCTCGCCGTTGCTGCCGCGCGTGAACGGCAGCAGGTACGCCATGCCGACGCGCTCGATGCGCTCGTGCTTGCCGCCGAACCAGCGGCGCCGGCTGATGTAGTGGGGCAGCACCTCGGTGGCCAGGGCGCGGCGCGACGCGTCGGTCAGTTCGGGGCGGCCGATGTTCTGCATCACAAGGGTGATCTGGTCCGGCATCTGCTCAGGCGCCTCCACATGCCATGACGGCGGCTGCGCCTCGTCGCTCAGTACGAACCAGTAGAAGCCATACGGCGGCAGCGTCAGCAGGTACGTCAGCGTGCCGATTGCCGGGAAGGGCGTGGCGCCCATCATCTCGACCGGCACGCGCCCGTTGAAGGTAGACAGGTCGAGCTCCACCGCCTGCGGCGCGCGCGACAGGTTGGCGACGCACAGGATGTGCTCGCCCTCGTACTCGCGCAGGTAGGCGAGGATCTTGCGGTTGCCGGGAAAGAGGAAGCGCAGCGTGCCGCGGCCAAACGCGCGATGCTTGCGCCGCAGCGCCAGCATGCGGCGCATCCAGTTGAGCAGCGAGTGCGGGTCCCGCGCCTGCGCCTCCACGTTGACGGCCTCGTAGCCGTACAGCGGCCCCTGCAGCGGCGGCAGCACCAGCCGCTCGGGGTCGGCATGCGAGAAGCCGCCGTTGCGGTCGGGCGACCACTGCATTGGCGTGCGCACGCCGTCGCGGTCGCCCAGGTGGATGTTGTCGCCCATGCCGATCTCGTCGCCGTAATAGATCACCGGCGTGCCCGGCATCGAGAACAGCAGGCTGTTCATCAGCTCGATGCGGCGCCGGTCGCGCTCCATCAGCGGCGCCAGCCGGCGGCGGATGCCCAGGTTGATGCGCGCGCGCCGGTCGGTGGCGTAGACCTCCCACAGGTAGTCGCGCTCGCTGCTGGTCACCATCTCGAGCGTCAGCTCGTCGTGGTTGCGCAGGAAGATCGCCCACTGGCAATTGGGCGGCACCTCCGGCGTCTGCCGCATGATGTCGGTGATCGGGAAGCGGTCTTCGCGCGCGATGGCCATGTACATGCGCGGCATCAGCGGGAAGTGGAAGCACATGTGGCATTCGTCGCCTTCCGGTTCGGGGCCGGTCAGGCCAAAGTACTGCTGCGCGTCTTCCGGCCACATATTGGCCTCCGCCAGCAGCATGCGGCCGCGAAAGTGCTCATCGAGATGCGCGCGGATGCTGCGGATGACGGCGTGGGTCTCGGGCAGGTTCTCGTTGCTGGTGCCCTCGCGCTCGACCAGGTATGGCACCGCATCGAGCCGCAGCCCGTCGATGCCCATGTCGAGCCAGAAGCGCATCACCGACAGCACTTCGTTGAGCACCTGCGGATTGTCGAAGTTCAGGTCCGGCTGGTGCGAATAGAAACGGTGCCAGAAGTACGCGCCGGCGACGGGGTCCCAGCTCCAGTTGGACTTCTCGGTGTCGCAGAAGATGATGCGCGTGCCGGCGTAGGACTGGTCATGGTCGGACCAGACGTAGTACCTGCGCGCGGCCGAGCCGGGCTTGGCCTTGCGCGCGCGCTGGAACCACGGGTGCTGGTCGGAGGTGTGGTTGATGACCAGCTCCGTGATCACGCGCAGCCCGCGCGCATGGGCCGCGGTGACAAAGCGGCGCGCCTCGGCCAGCGTGCCGTAGTCGGGATGGACGTTGCGGTAGTCGGCGATGTCGTAGCCGTCGTCGCGGCGCGGCGACGGGTAGAACGGCAGCAGCCAGATGGTGTCGACGCCCAGGTTGACCAGGTAGTCGAGCTTAGCCAGCAATCCGGCGAAATCGCCCACGCCGTCGCCGTTGGCATCGAAGAACGACTTGATGTGCAGCTGGTAGATAACCGCGTCCTTGTACCAGAGCGGATCGGCATTGAGCAGCGCGGCGCTGGCGGTTTCGGTGAGGCGTTTCATCGTGTCTCCACGTATGCCGGTCAGGCGCCATGCGGATCATGCGATGCCGGCGCGGCGGCGGGGCGCGGCGCCGGCCGGTCCAGCGGGCGCACGTGCCATACCGCGAACGGCAGTTGCGCGGGGTCGAGGCGGATGCGCTGGTGCTTGCCCTGCAGCTCGAAGCGCTGGCCGCGCATCAGCTCGTGCACGGCCACGCGCGCATGGTCGGGCAGGCCCCACTCCCACAGCGGCAGCTCGATATCGGTGTCGTGCGCGTTGCGCGGGTCCAGGTTGACCGCTGCCAGCAGCACGTCGTCGCCGAACAGGTACTCGGTACCCGGAACGAAGCGCGCGAACCACAGCACGGCGTCGCTGCCGGCATGGTAGAAGCGCAGCCCCAGGTGGCTTTGCAGCGCGGGATGGCCGGCGCGGATCTCGTTCAGGCGCGAGATCTCGGCGACGATGTTGCCGCGCTGGTGCCAGTCACGGGCGCGCAGCTGGTATTTCTCGGAGTCGAGGTATTCCTCGCGCACCTTGCCGTCGAGCACGAACGGCGCGCTCTCGCACAGCTCGAAGCCGTTGTACATGCCCCATAGCCCCGACAGCAACGTGGCCAGCGCCGCGCGGATCAGGAACGCGGGGCGGCCGCCGTGGTGCAGGAAATAGGGATTGATGTCCGGCGTATTGACGAAGAAGTGCGGGCGGAAGAATTCGCGCAGCGGGCTCTGCGTCAGCTCGGTCAGGTACTCGGTCAGCTCCCACTTGGTATTGCGCCAGGTGAAGTAGGTGTACGACTGGCTGAAGCCCAGCTTGGCCAGCCGTGCCATCATCTTCGGCCGCGTGAAGGCCTCGGCCAGGAAGATGGTGTCGGGGTGGTGCGCGCGCACGTCGGCGATCATCCATTCCCAGAATGGCAGCGGCTTGGTGTGCGGGTTGTCGACGCGGAAGATGCGCACGCCGTGGTCGGCCCAGAACATCACCACGTCGCGCAGCGCCTGCCACAGCGCGGCGCCGGCGGGCGGCGCGGCGTAGAAGTCGACGTTGACGATGTCCTCGTACTTCTTGGGCGGGTTCTCGGCGTAGCGCAGCGAGCCGTCGGGGCGGTGCGCGAACCATTCGGGATGGTCTTTCAGCCACGGGTGGTCGGGCGAGCACTGGATCGCGAAATCGAGCGCGATCTCCAGGCCGTTCGCCGCGGCGGCGTTGCACAGGCGGCGGAAGTCTTCGAACGTGCCCAGCTCGGGATGCAAGGCATCATGCCCGCCTTCCTCGCCGCCGATTGCATAGGGGCTGCCCGGTTCGCCGGGCTCGGCGCGCAGGCTGTTGTTGCGGCCCTTGCGGTGGGTGCGGCCGATGGGGTGGATCGGCGTGAAGTAGAGCACATCGAAGCCCATCGCGCGGATTGCGGGCAGCCGCGCGATGACATCGTCGAAGGTGCCGTGGCGCTGCGCATCATTGCTTTGCGAGCGCGGGAACAGCTCGTACCAGCTGGCGTAGCGGGCGGCGAGGCGGTCGGCTTCCACCGGCAGCGCCACCGGGTGGCGCGAGGCGAACTGCCTGCCTGCCGGCGTGGCCATGTGGGCCTGCATGGCGGCAGCGGTGCGTGCGGACAGAAGGAGTTCCAGGCGTCGCTCGTCATCGCCCGCGGCGGCGGTCAGTTCGTCGACGATGGCGGACAGTTCGCTGTCCGGGGGAGGGGCCTCGCCATTCTTCCGGCCATTGCCTTTGCTTCGTTTGTTGCCGTTCTTGCCCTTCTTGCCCTTCTTGCCTTCAGGCGGCAGCAGCGCGTCGGCAATCAGCCGGGCGCCTTCCTCGGTCTCCAGGCTGACGTTGAGGCCGGCCGCGCGCTTCTTGCCGATTTCATCGAGCCAGCTGGCATAAGGATCGCGCCAGGCTTCGACCGTGAACTCATGCCGGCCCAGCGCCACCAGCGGGAAGCTGCCTTGCCAGCGGTCGTTGACCACATGCCGCATGGGCGCTTCGTGCCAGTCGGTCTCGCCAGGCGCACGCCACAGCACCGCGGCGGCGAGCTTGTCGTGACCGTCCATCCAGATATCGGCGCTGACTTCCACGCGCTCGCCCACCACGCGCCGCACGGCGAAGCGGCCGTCGTCGCACGCGGGTTCGATATGCTCGATGGCGATGCGCGGCGATTCCATGGCGGCGACCACGCTGCCCAGCCCGGTTGCGGTGAGGGTCTCGTGCCCGTGCGGCGCGCGCGCGTCGGCGCGCGGCATGCCGGGCCGGGTCAGCGGCACCGGCGGCGCTTCAAACAACCGGATGTCGGCG
The DNA here is from genome assembly GCF_051015765.1 of Cupriavidus sp. a3. Lineage (NCBI taxonomy): Bacteria > Pseudomonadati > Pseudomonadota > Betaproteobacteria > Burkholderiales > Burkholderiaceae > Cupriavidus > Cupriavidus sp. a3. The sequence goes on from NZ_CP170644.1 coordinate 924,864, forward strand.
GGTGCAAGCGTGATCGACCCCAGCGCATCGAGCCTGTTGCTGGCATCGAGCGTGCCGCCGGGTCCGCCCGGTGTGGCTTCGAGGTGGGCGCTGGCATGCGGCAGCGCGCTCAGCACGCGGTCGGCGCCGAGCGTGCCGGGCTTCATCGGGTCGGGATTGAGGACCACCGTCAACGCCGCGGCGTCATCCGGCTCGGCGAAGCCATTGCCCGTGGCGGGGTCCGCGCACAGGCCGTTCGGCGCTGGCAGCCTTGCCAGCACTGTCAGCGGTGCTTCCGGGCCGCTCAGCAGCCGCACCGCCAGCGCCGGCGCGGGGTCGCGCGAGGCGAGCCAGGTGGTCGCTTCGAGCAGTTCATGCGTGATGTCGTAGGGTGCCCCGTCGTGGCTGGCGCCATCCGGAGCGAGCGGGTCGCGCGCCAGCGTTCCGCCGGTTTCGAAGCCGGCCGGCACCAGGATGCCGTCGCCGATGGCGGCGGCGGTCCACAGAGCGCGGCGTGCGCTGAGCGCATCCTGGCTCGCAGGGGTCAGCGCCGGAGCCGCCAGCACGCGGCCGAAGCGGCGCAGCCGCGCGATTTCCTCGGTCAGCCAGGCGCTGCGGAAGTCCCACCACGGCAGCGAGCAGAAGGCGCCATCGAAGCCGGCGGGGGCGAGGTCGTCCAGCTGGGCGGGGGTCAGGCCGGGCGTCCACGCCAGCAGCAGCGGCGTGCCGCGCGCTTCAGGCGGCGCGGCGTGGTTGCGCAGGGTGTCGGCCAGCGTTGCCCAATGCCTGCCGGGCACGCGCGCCGGCGCCCGGCAGCAGAAGCCGGCGGCGCCCGAGGCCCATGCCAGCCGCAGGCGCGCGGCCCACCATTGCACCAGGGCATCGGCCACTTGCGGGTCATGCCAGCGCAGGCGTGCGCCGGGAAGATGATTGTCGGTTTCGTGGGGGGCGAAGGCGGGGGCCGCGGTATCGATCCAGGCGGGATCGGGAGCGCCTTCCCCATCGGCGCTGTAGCGGTCCAGTGAAATGTCGAGCAGCGCCGCGAGCCCATGCCGGGCGCACGCCGCCAGCGTGTCAGTCCCCGACAGGTGCGGCCAGCCGCCGATCAGTACGTGGTCGAAGCCCAGCGCGGCCACGCGTTGCAAGGCGCGTTCGTCGGCATCAGGTGTTCCGGTCAGGTCGATCTGGCAGATCCGCACAAAATCCTCCCGGTTTCAGCTCCGGCGGAGCAACAATGACCCGCCCGGCGCCACACGGCCAGCCGGCGGGATGGCAAAGCCACGCGAAGTGCGTGCCAGCACGCCCGCTCGATAGAAGATATGCGGCGGGGGCCCACCGCGCCAAAGGATTTTCCGGCGTAAGGCTAATGTGCGTCTGACGCTACCGCTTGTAAAAAGTACCGGGTACGTCATGACCAATGGCAAGAAAGTGGCCGCGCCGGCCATGCGGCGCGGAGGCGCTTTGCCCGGTACGTTTCTTGCCCGGTGTCGTGACGGACAACCGGGGAAACATGCATGGACTGGTGGCTGGAGGCCGCGCAATGGCCGGCGATGGTGGTGACGGTGCTGGCCACCTGGCTGGTGGGTTCGCGCTCCCTTGGACGGCGTCGCGCGGGGTTCTGGGTGTTCCTGATCAGCAACGTGCTGTGGATCGCGTGGGGATGGCACGGTGATGCGTATGCGCTGATCGTGCTGCAGCTGGCGCTGGTCGTGATGAACCTGCGCGGCATGCGCGAAACACGCAAGGCCTGGCAAGCGTCTTCGCGCCAGGCCTTTGGCGCGCCGCGCGACAGCACTGGCAGCGCAGGCGCAGAGCCACTATCCTTGTCCCGCACCGACATGCGCCATGTCCGGGGCGCCCGCCAGCAACCGCCGGCCTCCGCCGGCCCCGATCGATGACTTCACGGGTCCGGCCGCGGACCAGGCAGGTGTGCGATGGCAAAGAAAAAGATCCTGGTGCTCAACGCGCTGATCGCGATCTCGCGCGAGGGCGAGCACGATTGCCGGCGCGCCGCACACGCCGCCGCCAACCCGCATCTCAAGTCGCTGCTGACCAGCCGCGCCAATGCCTTCGCATTGGCTGCGCAGGAACTGCAGGCGTGCCTGCTGGAACTGGGGCAGGTGCCGGAGGCCATGCCGGCGGCAGCCTGTCGGGGCGGGAGCGGCAAGCACCGCTCGGACCGCGCCATCCTGCTCGCGGTCAGCAAGGGCGAGCAGGCGGTGCAACGGCGCTATGCGCGCGCACTGCGTGCACATGTGCTGGGCTCGCGCCTGCGGGCGGTAGTGCGGCGCCAGTATCGCGGCGTGCAGGTCAACCACGAGCTGTTTCGCGTGCTGCGCGAGCAATACCGGGCGCAGCCGGTGCGCGCGTAACCGGTCACCTGACCGGTCACCATCGGAACATCGTCGGGACACTCCTCCCACCATGCCCACTGCCGCCTCTGCCGACCTGCAAGCTTTCGAGCATGCCGTGCGCCTGGTGCTGATGTACGGCCTGGTGCCGCTGTGGCTGCTGGCCGGCGCAGGCGACTGGCTGTGCCATCGCCTCACGCACATCGAGCGCAACGCGGGCGTGCGCGAGTCCTTGCTGCACATGCTGATGCTGGCCGAGGTCGGCCTGCCGCTGCTGATGGTGCTGTTCCTGGAGGTCAATGCGCTGGTGATCGCCGTCGTCCTGGCGGCGCTCGTGATCCACGAAGCCACGGCGTGGTGGGACGTGCAGTACGCCAGCAAGCGCCGCCATATCGCGCCAGTCGAGCAGCATATGCACAGCCTGCTCGAAGTCCTGCCGATGGCTGCCGCCTCATACGTGGTGGTGATGTACTGGGGCCAATTCCTGGCGCTGTTCGGCGCCGGCAGCGAACCGGCGCGCCTGGCGCTGGCGTGGAAGCCCGTAGCGCTGCCGCCGGGCTATCTGGGCGGACTGTTCATCGCGGTCGTCTTGCTCGCCGGCCTGCCCTACCTGGAAGAACTGTGGCGCTGCCACCGCTGGCGCAAGCGCGAGCGTGACGCCGCGCTGGCGCAGGCGACCCGGGCGCTGCGCGGGGATAGCTGAGCAGCGCCCGTCGCGCGAGGGCCTGTCCGCTGAAGCCCCGCCACGATTGCGCCCAATGCATGCGCTCGATGCATGCGCAACGGCATGCGCTTACTGCTTGGTCGCCGGGTCCGGCGAATCGCCCTTCGGGCCGCTCGGCGCATCGGCGGTCGGTGCCGGCGGCGCGCCCTGTTCGCGTGGCTTCTTGCTGCGGGCGGTGTTGGCCTGCTTGCCGGATTTGGACTTGGACTTCTTGGCGGTGTCCTTGGTGGTGTCGGTCGGCGCCGTGGTCATGTCGGTGGCGGCCGGCTGGTTACGCGAGGCGCCGGCGCCTTCGATCGGTGGCGCACTCGGGTTCGGCGCGGTAGGCGAGGCCGGAGCCTGTTGGGCGAAGGCCGGCAGGCAGAGCGCAGTGCCGACGACCAGTGCCGTGGTAGCGAGGGTGCGTTTCATGATGGTCTCCATTGCAAGACTACGTCGGTCGGGCCCAGGGCCCTGGGTTATGCCGTTGCGCCCGCAGGCGTGTCCGGCAATTCATCGGGCGCCGCGGCGCGGTTGCCTTCACCGCGGCGCGCCAGTTCGTGGTAATGGCAGATCCGGGCCAGCGCCCAATCCGCCGCGGCTTCCCGCACGGCATTGCGTTCGCCGGGAAAGCGGCGGGTTTCCGTGAACACCGCCACGCCCGCGGGCGCGTCCTCAAGGGCGCGGCCGGCACGGCCGGCGTGACCAGGCCTGCGGAAGACCCATGCAAAGCATTGCGTGCCGGCCGGGGTGTCACCGTCGCCGCCGTCGTCGGCCACGCCGGTGTTCGCCAGCGCCAGGTCGACGCCGGTGAGCTGCATCGCGCCCAGCGCCATCGCGAGCGATACTTCTTCGCTTGTCAGTCCGTACCGGCGGATGGTTCCCGACGGCACGCGCAGCAACTGCTCCTTCGCCGATGGCGAATACGCGACGATGGCGCAATACAGGACATCGCCGCAGCCAGGCACTTCTGCGATGCGCGATGCAATCAGGCCCGCGGTACAGGATTCCGCGGTCACTACGTGGATGCCGTGGCGCCTGAGGTAACGGGCGATGCCGCGGTTATCGCCCGAGCCTGCGCCTGCGTTGCGTCGGGTCATTGACGCCGACTCCGCGACCGGACCGGCACGCCATTGCCGCGCGAGACGGCCGGCGCTGCCGGTGCGGCAGGATGGTTCTTCGCCGGCTCATCCTCCTTGGACCGGCGCACGAACGTTACCTTGCCGTCGCGCTCCAGCACGACGCGCGTCAGGTCGGCAAAGCTGTCGGTCTGCAGCGTAGCGCGCAGGTTGGCCTTCAGGTCTTCCTCGGTAAGCATGGCACGGCCGATCCGCTTGCGATCCAGCTGGCCCTGGTGCAGCAGGTCCAGCGCATACCCGCCTGTGGCGCGGTCGAACGCGGGATAGCGGCCCGAGAGCCAGCCCACTGCCCGGTGCAGCAGCACCAGCACGAGTGCGGCCGCGAATGCCACCGTGAGCGAGGTTGCGCCCACCACCGCGCGTGACAGCACGGCGCCCAGCAGCAGCACGATGCACAGGTCGAACGAACTCTTCTGCGCGAAGGCGCGGCGGCCCGCCAGCCGAAGCATGGCCCACGTGGCGATGAAGATCACCGCGGCGCGCACCGCGCCTTGCCACCACTGCAGCTCGTCGCCTTCGCCCACGGCGCGGCGCACCATATCGAGCACGATTTCCATGACGTCCATGACGGCATCCGGAATGGAATTGATGGCAGCGGCGGCACTTTCCGTGCCAGCGCCGCGGCACCGGCGAAGCGCCGCCCAGCGGTCGTCGCAATGCCGCGCCGGTGCCGCAAGCGAGGAAAAAAGTACATGCAGCGCCAGCAGCCGCCTGTAAAACCTGCGTGGCCGCGCGCGCTGCACATGGCCGCGGATGGTGGCGGATGGTGGCGTCTATCTTGCATGTCCTGCACCAGCACACATTGCAGAGGCGCACGGAGACACCTATGCCAGACCCGACGCACAAGCCGAACCAGCCGGCGCCGGATGCACCGCGCAAGCAGCGCTATCCCGGCGATCCCGCCGATGTCCGCAAGGGCCAGGTGAGCGAGCCGCTGCCGCGCGAAACTTTCCGGCAGCGCTTCATGGCGCGCTTTACCGACCCCGCCTACCGTGACGAGGATGAAGCCCTGGCGCGGCTCGAGCGCATTGCCTGGGAGGCTTACCGCGAGGGTCGCAAGGCGCCGCTGAAGCACAAGGCCGGACCGGGCTATGCCGATCCGGAGTATGAGCTGTCGGACGAATGGCGCGCGGCCAGCGAGGCGGTCCGCGTGGCGCAGCAGCTGCAGGCCGACCCTGCCACGCCCTCGCGCGTGCTGCTGGTCTGTGCCGCCGCGCGCAACGACTACACCTGCCCCGGCGAGATGTCCAAGTCCTGGCGGCTGGCGCAGCGCGCGCGGGCAACGCTGGAAGCGCAGGGCATCGAGGTCGATGTGCTCGACCTGAGCCTGCTCGCTTCCGATGCCGACTTGCGCATCCATCCGTGCAAGGGCTGCGTCTCGACGTCGATGCCGCTGTGCCACTGGCCCTGCAGCTGCTACCCCAACCACGCGCTCGGCCAGGTCAACGACTGGATGAACGACATCTATCCGCGCTGGGCAGGCTGCCATGGCGTGCTGATCGTCACCCCGGTCTACTGGTACCAGGCCAGCAGCCCGCTGAAGCTGATGATGGACCGGCTGGTCTGCGCCGATGGCGGCAATCCGGATCCGACCAGCACGCAGGGCAAGGACGTGGTGCGCGCCAAGTCGATCGAACTGGCGGGGTGGGATTATCCCAAGCACCTGGCCGGCCGTACCTACGGGCTGGTGGTCCACGGCGACGTGGCCGGCATCGAAGGCGTGCGCCGCGCGCTGTCCGACTGGCTCGACTGGATGGGCCTGATCGACGCCGGTCCGCAGGCGCGGCTGGACCGGTTTATCGGCTACTACAAGCCATATGCCACCAGCCATGTGGAACTCGACGAGGATGACGGCGTGCTCGGCGAGGTGGACAACGTGGCGCGTGCGCTGGCGTGCGCGGTGCAGCAGTTGCGCGCCGGCAAGCTCAGCGAGCCCGACCGCGGCCTGGTGCCGCCGCGGCAGAAATAGCGGCGCTACAAATCCCGGCACGGCAAGCGGAGACGACAATGGACCGTAGAGACAACCGGCGCGGACCACCCTGGCACGAAAGCCCCGTGCCGGACACCGACATGCGCAGCCACTACGTGGGCGCCTATGGCGTCTACGACTATGACGAGCCGGTGGACCCCGGCGAGTTCGGCGGCACGCAACACTGGCAGCGCGGCGGCGCGCCAGATGCACGCGCCCGGCAAGCGCCGCGCGGGCGCGATCCCTACCGCCAGTTCACCGGCTACAACGAGCGCATGGACCTGTATCGCGGCGGAACGCGCCAGGCGCGCCCTGTGCGCCCAGTAGGTCCGCGCAACTACCGGCGCAGCGATGCGCGCATCCTCGAGGACCTGTGCGAGCAGCTCGCGCGCAGCGCCCGGCTGGAGGTGGAAGACGTCGAGGTGCGGGTGGAGCAGGGCGTGGTCACGCTGGAGGGCAGCGTGCCGCATCGCCAGCAGAAGTACCGGATCGAGGACATCGCGGACGAGATCTACGGCGTCACCGACGTGGTGAACCACCTGCGCGTGGCGCGGGGCGAGGCTACGGCCGCGCATCCGGGGCATGGCATGCGCATGTACTGACGCCGGAGGCTCACGCATGCAGGATCCTTCCAATACGCCGCCAGCCAATCCGCGCGGCACCGCTGTCACCGCCGCTGACGTCGAACTGCAGGCAGCGCTGTGCGCGCGCCTGTGGGACAGCGGCCTCGATGTCAGCGAGATCGCGCTGAACGTCGCGGAAGGTCGCGTCACCATCGAAGGCGCGGTCGGCACGCAGGCGGATCGCGCGGCGATCGAGGCGAGCATCCGCGAGTCCGGCGGCGTGCGCGAGGTCGTGAATCATGTCAGCGTGGCGCCGGACCGCACCGGCGGGTGAGCGGCGGTCGCGTGACACCGGCCGCGCCCGCCAGCCGCTATAGTCCGGACGGCCACGTCTCCGGTGCGCCAGGCGCCGGACTGGCCGGCAAGGCCGGGACCGCACGCGTGTGGTCGAACCACAGCAGCGCATCGAACTGCCGCGGCAGTGCCGCGCGCGCATAGTGGCTCTGCAATTCGGTTTCGGGCCGGTAGATGACCCCGATGAAGCGCTCCTGCCGCGGCGGCAGCAACGCGGTGCGGGCGTCTTCGAGCGGCCCGCTGCGCGCGCCGCGCAGGTCGAGCCAGCATTGGGCGTGGCCGGCCTGGTGGAACAGGTGCTCGTAGCTGTCGGGCCGTCCGGGGCGCACGGTCTTGATTTTCATCTGGCCATCCCACCACGTCGCGGCGGCTACCGTGCCGGCATAGGTGCTCAAGCCAACCAGCGCCGCATCATCGCCGAAGGTTTCCCGGCACAGCTGGCCGATATTGAGCTGGCCGTGCAGCGTTCCCATTTCGGTGTGCGAGGCATCGCCGATGTGTGAGTTGTGCGCCCATACCACGGCGCGCGAATCGGGTCCGTGCGCATGCAGCAGTTGCATGAGCGTCTCGAACATGTGCGTGTCGCGCAGGTTCCAGCTGTCGTCGCTGCCGTGGTACATCACGCGGTAGTAGCACTCTGCCGATGCAACCAGCCGCGCATTCTGTGCGGCATCCAGGTAGTCTTCATGGCCGGCACGGGCATAGGCCAGGCGCTTGTCAAGCAGCTCCTGCAATTGCCCGATGACGGCTTCCTCGCAGTCTTCATGGGTGCCGTGCAGCACGGCGCGGCCATAGCGCGCCGGGTCCCGGCCCCAGGGTTCCAGGCAGGCGTAGCGCTCGCGTGCGGCGCGCGCGGCCTCAGGATCGACGCTGTCCAGGTAGGCCAGCACCGCCGCGATGGAGGCACGCAGGCTGTAGATGTCCAGCCCGAAGAAGCCGGCGCGCTGCACCGGGGGCAGGGGCGCGTTGTGCGCGTGCAGCCAGCGGATAAAGCGCGCGACTTCGAGATTGCGCCACATCCACACCGGGAAACGCGTGAACGCTTCGGCCGGCGCTTGCGCCGGCTGCGCGGGCCGGCCGCGGACATGGCGGTCGACCGCCGCGGCGTCGGGCCAGTCCGCTTCCACCGCGACGATGCGGAAACCGTGGCGCGCCACCAGCTGCGCCGTCAGCGCGGCGCGCGCGTGGTAAAACTCCGCGGTACCGTGCGTGCTTTCGCCAAGCAGCACCACCCGGTGCGCGGCCAGCGCTTCGGCCTGCACCGCGAGTGCATTGGAAAAGGGTCCGGAGAAGGGGTTCTGCGCGGGGTCGTCGACTTGCGGCAGCGGCACCGCCGCGGCTGCGATCGCGGCAGCCGCGTGCATTTCGTCCCAGTGCGGTGGCATGGATGCGCCTGCGCAGGATCGCGCGCCGGAAACGCTATCCGGCTAGGCCGGAATTAGCCCGGTATGGTGCGCGGATCGTGGCCGAAGCTGTTGCGCGAGCGGATCTGGCCATCGCGGCCATGGACCAGCAGTTCAACATGCTCGCGCTGCGCCTGCGCAGTCGCGGCGGCGATGGCTTCTTCCTGCGTGTCGTGGTGGGATTCTGCGTAGCGGGCCCCTTCATGGATGACATCCCAGCCATCCCGATGCGGCACGACGTGTATGCTGGTGCCCATTTTGCTGTCTCCTACGGCTGTCTATGCTTTCATTGTGGGCGATGTACGGCGGCTGTCTATCCGGCGGCGTCTGACAGGCCGGCCGCAACCCGGCCGCACACCCGGACGCAACCCGGACGCTGGGTGGAGGGCAGCAAGCCCGACTTTTTCATGGAAATTTCTGGTTATTTGGCGCCCCTCTTGTAAGCTGGACTTGGATCGCATTAGAGGAGCGGACCATGCGTGCAAGATTTGCCAGGGGACTGACGCAGTCGCCGGTGACCGTGGTGGCCCGGGCGTTCGACGGAGAAGCGGTGCAGGCCCCCCAGATTGGCGACCTGGTGACCGTGTACAGCCAGGACCAGGACACCGAATTCAATATCCGCCTGTGCGAGGCCGTCGAGCCCGGCCGCTGGCGCGGCGTGGTCTACGCGATCGGCCGCGGACAGGACGTGCTGGTGACGGCCGAAGGGCTGGAGATCGATGATGTGGTCGAGGTGATGCGCGAGGAGATCGCGCAGGTCATTCCCTGCGGCCGGTCCCACTGAACGCCGCACCCGCGCGGGTGCGGACATTCCGGTTTGACGAAACCCGTTGCAGGCCCTTGCTGCAGGTTAATCCTGCCGGGCCTGGCGGGATCCTTGCGCGGGCTGGCGCGGCACGCCCAGCCACATCGCGAGCCCGCTGGCGAGCAGCAGTGCCGCCAGCAGCAACAGCGCATGGTCGAGGCTGCCGGTGCGGGTCTTGATTTGCCCGATCACCCACGGGCTGACGATGCCGCTGGTGATGCCGACGCTGCTGATCACGGCGATGCCGGCCGCGGCCCCCGCGCCCGGCAGGTAGCTGGGCGGCAGCGACCAGAACACCGGCAGAGCGGCAAAGATCAGCACGGCGGCAACCGACAGGATCGCCAGCATCATGGCCAGGCTGGAGGGGTGCAGCGTGAGCGCGGCCAGCGCCAGCGCGCCGCCGGCGGTGCACAGCAGGAAATGGCGGTGGCGCTCGCCGGTGCGGTCGGAATGGCGCGCGATCAGGATCAGCCCGACCGCACCGACGGCATTGGGCACCACCGAATACAGGCTGACCGACATCACATCGGTGATGCCGAAGTCGCGGATGATCAGCGGCATCCAGAAGCTCAGCGCAAGCGATCCGCACGTCAGCGAAAAATAGATAAGGGCGAACAGGTACACGCGCGGGTTGCGCAGCACCTGGCGCAGCGCCTGCAGCGAATGGCCGCCTTTCCCCGCGTCGGCCGCGCTGGCCGACCCGCCCGCCGCGGCGCGCGTCAGGTATGCGCGCTCATCGGGGCTGAGCCAGCGGGCCTGTTCCGGACCATCCACCAGGCAGCGCGCGGCAATCAGCCCCAGGAAAACCGCGGGCGCACCTTCGATCGCGAACATCCACTTCCAGCCTTGCAGGCCGAGCACGCCGGCCATGTCGCGCATGATCCAGCCCGAGACCAGGCCGCCGAGCACGCCCGCCACCGCCACGCCGGCAAAGAAGATCGCCATCACCGCGGCGCGGCGCCGTGCCGGGAACCAGTAGGTCAGGTAGAGCACGATGCCGGGGAAGAAGCCCGCCTCGAACACGCCCAGCAGGAAGCGCAGCGTGTAGAACTGCGCCGGCGTCGACACGGCCATCATGCCCACCGAGGCCAGGCCCCACAGCACCATGATGCGCGTGAAGGTGCGGCGCGCGCCGAAGCGCGCCAGCAGCATATTGCTCGGCACCTCGCACAGCACGTAGCCAACGTAGAAGATCGCGGCGCCCAGCCCGTACATGGCGTCGCTGAAGCCCAGGTCATGCTTCATCTGCAGCTGGGCGAAGCCGATGTTGATGCGGTCCAGGAACGAGACCACGTAACAGACGAACAGGAACGGGATGATGCGCAGCCACACCTTGCGGTAGAGCGCGTCTTCCTCGCGCGCCGCCAGCGTGGGCGGGGCAGTGATGTTGGCGGGCGTCAGATGCAGGGACGCAAGATCCCCTGAGACCGGATGGCTCATGCTGTTGTCTCCGTATTTTCGGTAGCTGCGGTGGTGGCTGCGCGTGTCGCGCCTGGGTGGTTGCAGCCAGGGAATGGCGCCGCCGGGCGCGTCTGTTGCGCGCTGGCTGGCGGACCCGGGTCAGGCCGGGGAAAGAGCGGAGCGGGGCGCGGCGTGGCCGCGCCCGTGGCGTGTCAGGCGGCCGGCGCCGCAGTGCCCGGCATGTCGGCCACGCCTTCGCGCGCGGCCTGCAGCGCGGCCAGCAGCACGTCGTGGTCGCCGATATGGTTGGCCAGCAGCAGGATCAGCTGCGCGTTGGCGGCCTGGCTCTGGGCGTCGTCGAGATCGCGGTGCATCTCGATCAGCGCTTCGTAGAAATCGTCGGGCCGGGCAAGGTTGGGTTGCGTATTGAGGGTGGCGGGCATGTTGTGGTCTCCTGTTCTCGAGCGGTCCGGCGTGCCTCAGGCGGCGATCCGGCCAGGGGCCGCGGCCAGGCCGGCACCGGTGGCACGCGCCAGCGCGGCGCGGATCGCGGCGGGGTCGGCGCGCCGCCAGCGCGCGCACACATGCTGGTCGGGCCGCACCAGGTAGCAGGTGCCGGGCGCGGCGCCGTAGCGGGCCGCGGCGAGGCCCTGGTCGTCGCGCAGCACGGTGGCGTTGGAACAGGTCATCGCCGGCTGCGCCGCGTCCGTGGCGTAGACCAGCCGCAGCGGCACGTTGCCCTGGCTGAGCGCGGACAGGTCGGCCAGCGTGGCGGCGTCGATGGCATCGGGATTGCCGAACAGCAGCACGGTGAAGTCCTGTCCCAGGTGCGACAGCAGCCAGCCGGCACCCTGCGGCCCGGATACCGGCGCGTCGGCGCAGACCGCGCCGGGCACCATGCCGCCGGCATACCCCTCATCGGCATCGCCGGTGTTCAGCGGCGAGCCGTGCAGCACCGCCGGCACCGACAGGCGGCCGCTGTTGACCAGGCCGCGGGCAAAGGCGTGCCGCTTCGACAGCGTCAGCACCGCATCGCGGAAGACGCGGCTGACGGGGCTCTTGGGCGTGATGAAGTCGGTGGCGCGGGTCGAGTTCAGGAGGTTCTCGTCGGCGGCGTATTCGCGCTCGCTGGCGTAGGTATCGAGCAGGCTGTCGGCAGCGTGGCCCTGCAGCACGTAGGCCAGCTTCCACGCCAGGTTCTCGGCGTCCTGCACACCGCTGTTGGCACCGCGCGCCCCGAACGGCGAAACGCCGTGCGCCGAGTCGCCGGCAAACAGGATATTGCCGTGGCGGAAGCTGTCCATGCGCAGGCACGAGAAGGTGTACACGCTGACCCATTCCAGCTCGAACTTGACGTCCTTGCCGAGCAGTGCCTGCACGCGCGGGATCACGCGCTCGGGCGATTTCTCCAGCACCGGGTCGGCGTCCCAGCCGAGCTGGAAGTCGATGCGCCAGACATTGTCCGGCTGGCGGTGCAGCAGCACCGACTGGTTGGGGTGGAAGGGCGGGTCGAACCAGAACCAGCGCTCGCTGGGGAAGTCGGCTTCCATCTTCACGTCGGCGATCAGGAAGCGGTCGCGGAAGGTGCGGCCCTTGCTGTCCAGCCCGAGCAGCTTGCGCATCGGGCTGCGCGAACCGTCGGCCGCCACCACGTAGCGCGCGGCCAGCGGGTAGCTGCCTTCAGGCGTCTCGACGGTCAGCACGGCGCCATCCGCGCGCTGCTCCAGCCCGACCACCTTGTTGTGCCAGCGGATCTCGATATTGGGCAGCGCCTGCGCGCGCTCCAGCAGGAAGCCTTCGACGTAGTACTGCTGCAGGTTGATAAAGGCCGGGCGGCGATGCCCGCTTTCCGGCAGCAGGTCGAAGCTGTAGACCTGCTGGTCGCGCAGGAATACCTTGCCAACGTTCCAGCTCACGCCCTTGTCCACCATGCGCTCGCCGCAGCCCAGCCGGTCGAAGATGTCCAGCGTGCGCTTGGCGAAGCAGATGGCGCGCGAACCGGTGGACAGCGTGCAGTCGTCGTCGACCAGCACCACGCGCACGCCGCGCTGGGCCAGGTCGATGGCGGTGGCCAGCCCGATCGGACCGGCACCCACCACCACGACAGGATGGACCGGGCCATCCGCCTGCCCGGCACGCTGTTCCGCGCAGGGTTGGTACTCAAATGACAACCGCTGGTAGTCGATGCTGCTCATGCCTGTCTCTCCATCCAACTCTGTGTTGCTTCGTTGCCCGACTTGTTATGGGTCTTCGGCCGCTCAGTCCTGCAGCGCGGCCCACATTTCCTTGTCGCGCTGCGCGGTCCAGATGCGCGGGTGGCGGATGCCGCTGGCCTCGTCATAGGCGCGCGAGACGTCGAATGGCAGGCAGTGTTCGTAGATGAAGACATGGCCGAACTTCGGGTCCATGGCCTGGCGCGTATGCGCCATCGCGGCCTTCAGGTCGAGCTTCTCGGCCACCGCTTCCTTGCCCGACTGGAACAGCGTGGTGACGAAGTCCTTGGTGTAGGCGAGGCCCTTCCTGACCTCTTCCGGCGTGGTCAGCGCGGGGCCGCGGCCGGGAACCAGCTTCTCGGGGTTGAGCGCCTGCAGCGCGTCGAGCGTGGCGGGCCATTCTTCGAGCTGGGCGTCGCCGCAATAGCAGGCGGCGTCGTACTCGACCAGGTCGCCGGAGAACAGCACCTTCTGCTGCGGCAGCCAGACCACGGTGTCGCCCTTGGTGTGGCCCGAGCCCAGGTGGGCGATGCGCACTTCCAGCTTGCCGAGGAACAGCGTGATTTCCTTCTCGAACACCAGCGTCGGCCAGGTCAGGCCGGGCACGGTCTCGACGCCGGCAAACAGGCGCGGGAAGCGCTCGATCTCGGACTTCATGTCCGCCTCGCCGCGCTCGACGATCATTTCCCAGGTGCCGCGGCTGGCGATGACCTGCTGCGCGCCTTCGGCGAAGTAGGCAGATGCGCCCAGCACGCGCACCGCGTGGTAGTGCGACAGCACTACGTACTTGATGGGCTTGTCGGTAATGGTGCGGATGCGCGCGATCAGGTCCTGCGCCATCGCCGGCGTGGCGGTGGTATCGACAATCAGAACGCCGTCGTCGCCGATCACGACGCCGGAATTGGGGTCGCCCTCGGCGGTGTAGGCCCAGGCGTTCTCGGACAGCTGGGTGAAGGTGACTTGCTTGGCTTCGAGGTCGGCCTGGGATGCGAATGCCTTGGACATGGCGTCTTCCTTTGTGTGTGGGGGAGGCAAGACGGCACGTGCGCGCGGCGGGTGTACCGCAGTTCGGGGCTGGCGGCACGGGCTGTCTCGCCCCCGTTTCTATGGGTCTTCCACGCGGCGGTGCCGGCGTGTTTCGACGGGGTAGTGCAATCTTAGGAAAGACCGTTTAATTAATCAATAGCTAATTCGTTCGTCTATAGCAAATAATGGTGCGACACGAGACCAACGGATCGCGTACCGCGCGATCGCGGGTTTACCCCGATTCGAAGGCGCGTGGATGGCGTTCGATTAATATCCGGGTTTTCCGATCACACAAGGTGGCGATGGCCAGGGGCAAGGCAACCGGCGCGGCCGGCAACGCTGACAAGGAAGGAAAGCCGGAAAAGGCTGACAAGGCCCAGCGCGGCATCCAGAGCGTGGAAGTCGGCGGCCGGCTGCTGGCCGCGCTGGCGGCGGCGCGCGTACCGATGCCGCTGGCCGCGCTGGCCGAGGCCGCGCAGCTGGCGCCGGCGCAGGCGCACGCCTACCTGGTCAGCCTGACGCGCCTGGGCCTGCTCAAGCGCGACCATGTCTCCGGCCGCTACGAGCCCGGCCCGCTATCGCTGCAGCTGGGCATGCTGCGCCTGGAGCAGGATCCGGCCTACCGCGCCGCGGTGCCGCGCGTCGACGCGCTGGCGCGGTCGTCGGGCTTCAGCGTGGCCATCAGCATCGCCGGGCCGCAGGGGCCGACCATCGTGCGCTACGTGCCTGCCAGCGCGCCGCTGCACGTGAACCTGCACGTGGGCACGGTGATGGCGCTGGCGGCCACCGCCACCGGCCGCGTCTACTGCGCGTTCCGGCCGCCGGCGCAGTGGCAGCCGCTGTGGCGCACGCAGCAGCCGGACGCCACGGAGGCGCAGTTGGCTGACTTCGGCGCAGTGCTGCAGGGAATCCGCGAACGCGGCATCGAGCGCAGCATCGACACGCCCAGCCCCGCGGTCAGCAGCCTCAGCGTGCCGGTGCTGGACGCTGCCGGGACGCTGCGGCTGGTGCTGACGCTGGTTGGCTCGACCGGCGCCATCGACGTCGACTGGAACGGCACCGCCGCACGCGCGCTGCTGGCAGCAGCGGCCGATATCGCAGCGTTGCTGCGTGCGGAAGGCGCGGAGGAGGCAAGCGCGGCATGACCCCGACCCGCATACCCGACCCGGACGGCATCGCCGTCCCGGATGCCGAAGCCGAAGGCGGCAAGCCGCAGCGCGGCATCCAGTCTCTCGACAGCACCGGCCAGTTGCTGGGCGCGCTGGTCGCGGCGGGCCGTCCGCTGGCCTTGCGCGACCTCGCGCTGGCTGCCGGCATGCCCCCCGCCAAGGCGTTCCCGCACCTGGTCAGCCTGCAGAAGACCGGACTGCTCGCGCGCGATGCCGCCGGCAACTACCTGTGCGGCCCGCTGGGGCTCGAGCTCGGACTGGTCGCGCTGCAGCGGCTGTCGCCGACGCGCGAGGCCGAGCCCGAAGTGATCGAACTGGCCGGCACCACCGGCCTGAGCGTGGCCATGGCCGTGCTGGGCCCGATGGGTCCGACCGTGGTCAGGCTGGAGGAATCGGCGCGGCCCCAGCATGTCAGCCTGCGCGTCGGCACGGTGCTGTCGCTGGTCCATACCGCGATCGGCCGTACCGTGGCCGCGCACCTGCCGGGCAACGTGCTTGCCGGGCTGCTGCAGACCGACTATCTGCGCATGGCCGGCGCTGCCGTCGGGCAGGTGCTGGGGGAAGACGGAAAGCCTGCGCCCGACTACGCCGCCCGCCTGGCCAAGGTGCGCGAGGCGCAGATCGACAACGCGCTGAGCCACCCGGTGCCGGGCATCGATACGCTGGCGGCGCCGGTGTTCGATCACACCGGCAGCCTGGCGCTGGTGATCGCGGTGATGGGATCGAGCGGCAGCTTCGACAGCGGCACCGAAGGCGCGCCCGCCGCGCTGGTGCGGCAGGCGGCGCGGCGGTTGTCGTGGCGCTTCGGCGCGTTGCGCGGCGCGGCCGGCTGAGCCGGCTGCTTACTGGTCCAGCCGGATGTTGGCAGACTTGATCAGCCCATCCCACTTTTCGTATTGCGCGCGGATATAGCTGCCGAACTGCGCGGGCGTGGCCGGGAACGGCACCGTGCCCTGGCTCGCGAGCTTCGCCGACAACTCCGGCTGCTTCAGCGCGGCAACGATCTCGCCGTTGAGCCGGTCGATCACTGCCTTGGGCGTGCCGGCCGGTGCGGCCACGCCGAACCATGCCGTCAGCTCATAGTTGGGCACGCCCGCCGCGGCCAGCGTAGGCACGTCCGGCAGCTGTTCCGAGGGCTTTTGCGTGGTCACCGCCAGCGCGCGCACGCGGTTGTCGCGGATATACGGCAGCGCGGTGGAGACGCTGTCGAACATCATCGTGATGCGGCCGCCGATCAGGTCGGTCATGGAGGCGGCGCTGCCCTTGTACGGAATGTGCGCGATATTGACACCGGCGAGATGGGTAAACAATTCACCAGCCAGGTGCGACGACGAGCCGTTGCCGAACGAGCCGTAGGTCAGCCTGCCCGGCTCCTTGCGCGCCAGCGCCAGCAGTTCCTGCACGTTGCGCGCCGGCACCGACGGATGTACCACCAGCACGTTGGGCAGGTAGGCCACGGATGCGACCGGGGCGAAATCCTTGAGCGGGTCGTAGCCCGGCTTGGCATACAGGCTCTTGTTGACCGCCAGCGAGCCGAAGGTGCCGAACAGCAGCGTGTAGCCGTCGGCCGGCGCGCGCGCCACGGCGATGGCAGCCAGGTTGCCGCCGGCGCCGGGCCGGTTGTCTATCACCACCGGCTGCTGCAGCCGCGCCGACAGGGCATTGCCGATCTCGCGCGCCAGCAGGTCGGTCGCGCCGCCGGGCGGGAAGGGCACCACCAGCCGGACCGGCTTGTCCGGGTAGTCCGCCAGTGCCGTGCCTGCCGCCGTGGCGGCGAATGCGAACAGCAGCCCGCTGGCTGCACGCCTGATCCAACCCTGCATCGCTGTCTCCTCCATGTGTGTTCTGGCGATGGAACGGGCCTCAGTGTGTCGCAGCGCGAGCAAGCGCGGGTTTGGCTTTGGCGAAGGTGGCCTTTCGCCGCGTGGGCAGCATGCAGCGGGCGCGGCCGCGGGCAACTTATTCGGGCCGCTGCAGGCGCGCGATGGTGCCGAACAGCGTCTCCAGTTCCACCGGCTTGACCAGGTGTGCGTCGAACCCCGCGCGCTCGCTTTGCTGCCGGTCGGCAGGCTGGCCGAAGCCGGTCAGCGCGACGTAGCGGGTTTGGTCGGTGCCGGCCACGCCGCGCAGGGCGCGCACCACCTCGAAGCCGTCCATGCCCGGCATGGCGAGGTCGATCAGCGCGATATGCGGGCGGCAGCGCGGCGCCACGTGCAGCGCCTCGGCGCCGTCGTAGGCAATGGTCACGTCGTGGCCGCACATTTCCAGCAGCATCGCCAGGCTGTCGGCGGCATCGCGGTTGTCGTCGACCAGCAGGATGCGCTGTGCCTGCAGCACGACGTTGGCACGGCCGCCGGCCGCGGCGCGCCCCGGTGGCTGCATCGTGGCGGCTTCCTGTGCCACCGGCAGCGGCAGCCGCAAGGTGAAGGTGCTGCCCATGCCGGGCCCGGCGCTGGCTGCGGCAATGGTGCCGCCATGCAGTTCCACCAGCGCGCGGCACAGCGACAGGCCGATGCCCAGACCGCCATGCGCATCGGTGCCGGGGCGGCTTTCCTGCACGAACATGGTGAAGATGTCGTCCAGCGATTGCGGCGCGATGCCGCGGCCCTGGTCGATCACCTGTACCAGAAGGGTACGTTTTTGTACGGCGGTGACGATGCTGATGGTCGTCTGCGCCGGCGAGAACTTCGACGCATTCAGGATCAGGTTCTGCATCACCTGCACCAGCCGGGTCTTGTCGGCGTGCATCGGGATCGACGCGGCGTGGGCCTGCACCGCGACGTGCTGCGACTTGGCCTCGAGCGACGGCCGTGCCGCCTCGGTGGCGAGCGCGATCACTTCGTTGAACTCGAGCGGCCCGGTGCGCAGCTCGATGCGCCCGGAGTTGATGCGGCCGATGTCGAGCAGGTCGTCGACCAGCCGGCTCAGGTGCGTGACCTGGCGTTCGATCAGGCTCAGGCTCCTGTCGGCCAGTGCCTCGTCGCCGGGCGCGAGCCGCATTGCCGCCAGCGCGCTGTGCACCGGCGCCAGCGGATTGCGCAGCTCATGCGACAGCGTGGCCAGGAATTCGCTCATGCGCTGGCTGGAGCGCTCCAGCTCTACGTGGCGGCGGCGCTCGCTCATGTCGCGGGTGACCTTGGCGAAGCCCCGCAGCGCGCGCGATTCGTCGTAGACGGCGGTCAGCGTGACGTTGGCCCAGAACAGCGAACCGTCCTTGCGCACGCGCCAGCCTTCGTCCTCGACGCGGCCGGCGCGGCGGGCCTTCTCGAGCAGCCGCGCGGGCTTGCCGGCGGCAATGTCGTCGGGCGGGTAGAACACCGAGAAATGCCGGCCCAGGATCTCGTCGCGGCGATAGCCCTTGATGTATGAGGCGCCGGCATTCCAGCTGACGATATTGCCGGCGGGATCGAGCATGAAGACCGCGTAGTCCTTCACGCCCTCCACCAGCAGCCGCAGCGTTTCCTCGCTCTGGCGCAGTGCTTCGGCGGTGCGGCGCTGGGCGGTCATGTCGCGCGTGACCTTGCCGAAGCCGATCAGCTTGCCGTCCGGATCCTTGAGGGCCGTGATCACCACATTGGCCCAGAAGCGGCTGCCATCCTTGCGCACGCGCCAGCCTTCATCCTCGAAGCGCCCGAACTCGGCGGCGGCCTTGAGCTCGGCATCCGGCCAGCGCCGTGCCACGGCGTCGGGCGTGTAGAAGGTCGAGAAGTGCTTGCCCAGGATATCTTCGCGGGTATAGCCCTTGATGCGCGCGGCGCCCTTGTTCCAGCTCGACACATGCCCGGTCACGTCGAGCGTGAAGATGGCGTAGTCCTGCACGGACTCGACCAGGGTCCGGTAGGGGGCGTCGGCAGCCACGTCGCCGGGCGCGTTGCCTTGCGACTCGCGGAGTGACGCGTGTGCGGCCGGGCCGTCGGCGCCGGCGGGGTCTTTCTTCATGGCGAAATCTGGGTTCGCTGCTGCCGGCTTGCCGGCGATGTCTGGAAGCGAGCGCCGCCGCGCGGCGCTGCGCATGACATAGCATACGCGCCTCGCGCCGAAGCAGGCGGCCGCGGCGCCTGGGTGGTCCGAAGGTTCGCGACGATGATTCGGAATATACAGATTGTTACGCGGTGCACGATCCATAGAATCGGTCACATGTTTTAAACGCCGTCAATCTTTGTCACGAAACAATGCAATTGCCACCGACCAGCGGCCGGTCCGCGTCGCCCGATGCGCTGCCTTGCTGCGACAGCTGCCCCCACGCGCAGGGCTGCCAGGGGGCCGGCCTGGTACGGCATGCGCATCCCGCGGCCGGTCCGCAGCCGCAGCGCGGCGTCCGGCTGCGCAAGGGGCAGCCGCTGTACCTGATCGGCGATCCGGTCACCGCGCTCTATGCGATCCGAGTCGGCACGCTCAAGACGCATGTCACCACCGAAGACGGCCGCACGCAGGTGGTTGGCTTCCATTTTCCGGGTGAACTGGTCGGGCTCGACAGCCTCGTGCGCACTCGCTACGCGTCGTATGCCACGGCGCTGGAAGACACCAAGCTGTGCATGATCGCGGTCGACCTGGGCAGTGCCGCCATGGCCGCAGCGCCTGCGCTGGCCATCCAGCTGTTCCTGGCGCTCGACTGCATGACCCAGCGCGCGCGGGCCATGCAGACCATGCTGGCGCTGATGACTGCCGAGGAGCGGCTGGTAACGTTCCTGCTGTGGATGGCCGACGGCTTCGCGGCGCGCGGCTTTTCCTCGTCGGCGTTCATCCTGCGCATGAGCCGCGAGGAAATCGGCAGCTATGTCGGCCTGACGCTGGAGACGGTCAGCCGCCAGTTCTCGCGGATGGCAGGGATCGGGCTGATCCGCGTGCGGAACCGTTGCGTCGAGTTGCTGGACAAGCCCGCGCTGCGCGCCATCGCAGAACGCCCGAAGATCTCGGCGCGCACCGCCCCGGACACCGTCGCCGGCTCCGCAGGTACCGCCATTGGCACCACGGCGTTTATCCAATGAAGCGCAAACCGGAGCACGCCGACACGAGCGCAGGCACGACGCGCGGCGCGACGGACCTCGGCGCTGCCGGGGCTGACATCCTGCGCGACATCCAGCAGCTGAACCTGTCCTACCTGATGCTGGCGCAGCGCCTCCTGCGCGAGCACGAAGCCGAGGCGCTGTTCCGGCTTGGCATGCGGCAGGAGCTGGGGCGCGCGCTGGCCGCGCTGGCCCCGGCGCAGATGGTGGCCCTGGCGCAATCGAACCTGCTGCTGTGCCGCTTCAGGCTGGAAGACAGCAAGGTGCTGGCATCGTTGACGGCGCCCGAGGCGCGCCACCCGCTGCAGGGCATGCATGCGGCGATCGTGATGGCCTCGCAGCCTGCCGGCGGGACGCGCTGATGCCAGCCCTGGCACTTGCGCGCCCCGCCACCGCCCGCATGGGCATAGCAACCAACCATGGAGTTATTGATGACGGGTACCGCCTCGAGCTACGTCGAGACCAGCCTGAGACTGTCCGGCAACGCGGGCCAGCCGGGCACATTGCCGACCCGCACTGAAATCACCGGCATGCCGCACGCGCACGCGCTGCTCCGAGCGCTGCCGGGCGACGCCATCGCGCAGCGATGCATCGAAGCCGCACTGCGCGTGCTGGTGCAGGCGGGACACCAGCCGGTGCGCACGGTGGTGTACAGCGGGCAGGGCCGGCAGGCGTCGCTGGACTTCTACGTCGAGGCCGGCTTGGTGGCGTGCTGCGAGCTCGATGGCGCGCTGCAGCGCCAGCTGGCCAGCCTGTGCACGAGCGTGCTGCCACCGGGGCTGGCGCTGTCGGTGCGGCCGATCGGCACGTATGTGCCCGACGGCCCGACGGCGGGCCAGCGCGGCGCGGCGGAGCGCTTGCGCAAGTGCGCCGGCGATTTGCTGTGCCGCGGCGGCGAGATGAACCAGCGGCTGTCGTCGGTTTGCGCCTACCTGGCGGCGCTCCACGATGCGCAGGCCACTGCCGACCGGCTTGGCCACCTCGACCAGAGCCTGTTCGGCAAGGGCCAGGAATCGCTGTCGTGGCGCCTGCGCCGGCATCACAGCGTGGAAGGGCGGGCGCTGGCACAGGCGCTCGAAGCGCTGTCGCGGGCCGCCGACTGCGCGCTGCATGAGCTGGGCAAGCCGTACGGCGCCGACCATGCGCGCTACCAGTTCGAGCAGATGCAGCGCTTCTGTGAGCAGATCGAGCGGATTCGCTAGGGCGCGCGGGTCAGATCCCGGCCATGCAGGTGTACTTGATGACCAGGTAATCCTCGATACCGTAGTGCGAACCCTCGCGGCCCACGCCCGACTGCTTGACGCCGCCGAAGGGCGCCACCTCGTTCGAGATCAGCCCGGTATTGACGCCCACCATGCCGTACTCCAGCCGCTCGGACACGCGCCAGACGCGGCCCAGGTCGCGCGCATAGAAGTAGCTGGCCAGGCCGAACTCGGTATCGTTGGCCATGGCCACGACCTCGTCCTCGGTGTCGAAGCGGAACAGCGGCGCCAGCGGCCCGAAGGTTTCCTCGCGCGCGACCAGCATGCCGGGCGCGACATCGGCCAGCACGGTCGGCTGGAAGAACGAATGGCCGAGCGCGTGGCGCTGGCCGCCATGCAGCACGCGCGCCCCCTTGCCGACGGCGTCGGCAATATGCTCTTCGACCTTGGCCACGGCCTTGTCGTCGATCAGCGGCCCGATGCGCACGCCGTCATCCATGCCGTTGCCGACCTTGAGCGCGGCCACCGCCGCCACCAGCTTCTTCGCAAAGGCCTCGTACACGCCCGCCTGCACATAGATGCGGTTGGCGCAAACGCAGGTCTGGCCGGCGTTGCGGTATTTCGACACGATCGCCCCTTCCACCGCGGCATCGAGGTCGGCATCGTCGAACACGATGAAGGGCGCGTTGCCGCCCAGCTCCATCGAAACCTTCTTGATGGTCGACGCGGTCTGCGCCATCAGCACGCGGCCCACCTGGGTCGAGCCCGTAAAGGTCAGCTTGCGCACCAGCGGGTTGCCGCTCATCTCGCCGCCGATCGCGCTCGCCGAGCCCGTCACCACTGACAGCACGCCGGCCGGAATGCCGGCACGCTCGGCCAGCGCCACCAGCGCCAGCGCGGTCAGCGGCGTCTGCGACGCGGGCTTGAGCACCATGGTGCAGCCGACTGCCAGCGCAGGGCCGGCCTTGCGCGTGATCATCGCCGCCGGGAAGTTCCACGGCGTGATCGCCGCGCACACGCCGACAGGCTCCTTGGTGACGACGATGCGCTGGTTGGTGGCCGGCGCGGGAATGGTGTCGCCATAGACCCGCTTGCCTTCTTCGGCGAACCATTCGATGAATGAGGCCGCATAGGCAATTTCGCCGCGTGCCTCGGCGATCGGCTTGCCCTGCTCTGCGGTCATGATGCGCGCCAGGTCTTCCTGGTTGGCCAGGATCAGCTCGAACCACTTGCGCAGCTGCACCGAACGTTCCTTGGCCGTGCGCGCGCGCCAGGCGGGCAGGGCGCGGTTGGCGGCTTCGATGGCCTGGCGGGTTTCCTCGGCGCCCAGCTGCGGCACCTGGCCGACGCGTTCGCCGGTGGCGGGGTTGGTGACGTCGATGCGGCGCTCGCCATCTGTCCAGCGGCCGTCGATATAGCATTGCTGCCGCAGCAGCGAAGAATCCTGGAGGTTGAGCATGATGGTTCCGGCGGAAGGCTTTGGGGGCGGTAGGCGGAAGGGCTGGATAGCCTGAGGGCGATTGTAATCCGGCCCGCGTCGAGGTTCTTGCCGCCGCCGCGTGAAAGCGTGAAAGCCGTGCGGGGCCTGCCGCGCGTGCCGGTCATCGCGCGATGCCTGGGAAGGAGCCGGCATGCACCGGGCGTCCCGCGAGAAGCAGGACGGCTGGGTGAAGGTGCGGTGATGCGGGCCCGGTCAGGCCGGAGCGGGTCCGCGCGCGGGAGCGTCCGGAGCCTCGATGCCCCAGTCGCCGTAGTCGAGCCAGTCGTCGCCGAGCAGTTCGATGGGATGCTGCGTCCGGCTGGAGCCGTTGCCGCATCCCATGGCGTCGGTCGGGCAGTATTTGTCGCAACCCCAGCAGACGCGCTCGGGATGGCTTGGGTGCAGGGGAAATTTCTTGGCCATGGCGTGGTTGGCGGGCGGAAAGCGCCCGCTTGAGCCAGATTATCCGGCCCCCCAACAATGCAGATTTGCCCAAGATCAAGGCGGGCCGAAGCCCAGCGCGGACCTGCCGATTGCGCCGGCTCCGGCTTCAGCGCCAGCCATCGGCGTCCAGCCATGTCCAGCGGTCCGGCGCCTCGCCATCCGACGAGGCCAGCAGCAGGCTTTCGCCGCAATCGCCGCAGCGGTACACGAAAGCGTTCTGGCCGCTGGTGGTGCTTAGCGTGGCCGACTTCAGCAGGCGCGCATGTGGCGGGAAATGCCCCGGCCGGTCCAGTTGCGACAGGCAAAGGTCGCACAAAGGCATGTTGGTTCCTCCAGCACGAATTCCGCAGCAGGAAAAATGCTGTGGTGCAGCATCCGTGGATTGAGTATAGATGCATTGGGGATGCGCGGGTCCGCGCCGGTGTTGCGCCGGCGCGTGGGAAAGCGAACAGACTATTCGCCAAGGAACTCCGCCACCACTTCCAGCCCTTCGATGTGATCGGCCACGACCTTGGCAATGGTGATCAGCGGGATCGCGAGCAGCATCCCCCACACGCCCCACAGCCACGTGAACAGCAGCAGCGCCACGAACACCGCGACGGCATTCATCCTGGCCATGCGACCCGTCATCCAGGTGGTGACGAGCGAGCCGATCAGCGTGGCGATCAACAATGAGCCGCCCGCGGCTGCCGCGGCCATGCCGAGCGTGCCGAACTGCATGAACGTCACCATGCCCAGGCACAACGCGATCGCCATTGCGCCAAAGTAAGGCACCAGGTGCAGCGCGCCCGCCGCGATCGACCAGCTGCCCGCGTTATTGACGCCAAGCCATTTCAGCAGCAGCCAGGTACAGACCCCCAGCGCCGCATTGGTCACCAGCAGCATGCCCATGTAACGCTGGATCGAGCGGTTGACCTCGTCCAGCATGTGCACGCTGATTTTCTTTTCGGAGATGGTATTGCCGACCATCTTGATGAACTTGCGCTTGAAGGTGTCGCCCGCCAGCAGCAGGAAATAGAGCAGGAACACCACCACCACCGCCTGGCCGGCCATGGTGAAGATGCTCACCGAGCCGGCCAGCAGCATGGTGTTGATCTGGTCCCCCGAGTGGTCCACCACCACGTGCGGCACGCGCACCGGCGGCGGCTGCCCGGCGCCGCTGAGCACGGTGGCGGCGCGCCGGACCTTTTGCCACATCGAATCGTCGCCGCTCAGCAGGGCGCCGACCGAACGCGACAGCTTGCTGGCGACATCGGGCAGGCTGTTGACGATGGACTCCACCTGGCCTTGCACCAGGTAGGCGCCGCTGAGCAGCGCGCACAGCAGCGCCAGCAGCACCACCGTGCCGGCCGCCACGCGCGGCATGCCCAGCCGCTGCAGCGCGCGCACCGGCGGGTCGAGCAGGTAGGCGAGCACGATCGCGATCACCACCGGCACCAGGAAATCGCGGGCGAGATGCACGGCATAGAGCGAGAACAGCACTGCCAGCACGACCAGCGCCGTGCTGGCGCGCTGCAGGGCCGCGGACACCGTGGCAGGCGCGATCGCCACCGTCGGGGCGTCGGCCTGCTCTGCCGGATCTGCTTCCACAGGAGCAGGCGGCTCGGCATGCGGTATCGGGGACGGAGCGGGGTCGGGAACGGTCGACATAGCCGGCGCTTCGGCAAAAAAGGGCTGTCTTTGAAATGTAGCTGCCTGGCGACGCGCGGCTGTCGGACGCCGCCGACTGCTGGTGTCAGACAAGGGCGGCTGGTCGGCGTGTGGCATGCGCGGCATTTGCGCCTGCAAGTTGCCACGGCAATTTTGAACGGTCGGGACAGGTGGCGCGGGCATCCCCCATACAGCGGGCGCTGTCCGAACTGGTGAGGGAGGCCCTGCTGTACCGGCGCGCCGGGTTCGGTACCTTTGGCAACAAGGCGGAAAAGCCCGGCCGGCAGCTCAAGCGCTGCCGGCCGGGCCTCTCATGGCCGGGCTCGTGTTGCGAGGCGCCCATTGCGGGGCGCCTGCGGCCGGGCCATTACGGCGGTCAGCCGGTGACGGTCTTGGTTTCGAGATACTCGGCGATGCCTTCCGGACCGAACTCGCGACCGTTGCCCGAGGCCTTGTAGCCGCCGAACGGCACCGAGATGTCCATCGACGCGCCATTGATGCGCACGCTGCCGGCCCGCAGGCGCGCGGCCAGCTTGCGGGTGCGCTCGGGGTTGGACGACGCGATGTACGCCGCCAGGCCGAACTCCGTATCGTTGGCGATGGCCACGGCGTCGTCCTCGGTGTCGTAAGGCAGTATGCACAAGACCGGCCCGAAGATCTCCTCGCGCGCAATGGTCATGTCATTGCGCACGTCGGCAAAGACGGTCGGGCGGGCATAGAACCCTTGCGCCAGCCCCTCGGGACGGCCCGGGCCGCCGGCGGCCACGCGCGCGCCTTCCTCGATGCCGACGCCGATCAGCCGCTGCACCTTCTCGTACTGTGCGCGGTTGGAGAGCGGTCCCATTTTGGTCTGCGCATCGGCGGGGTCGCCCACCGTGACCGCGTTGGCCACCGCCGCGGCAATCTGCACCGCCTGTTCATACTGCGCGCGCGGCACCAGCATGCGGGTCGGCGCGATGCAGGTCTGCCCGGAATTCAGCATCACGTGGGCGACGCCGCCGGTCACGGCGGCCTGCAAATCGGCATCGTCCAGGATCACCAGCGGCGACTTGCCGCCCAGTTCCTGCGTCACGCGCTTGACCGTCGGCGCGGCGCTGATCGCCACCTCGACGCCGGCGCGCGTCGAGCCGGTGATCGAGACCATGTCGACATCGCGGTGCGACGACAGCGCCGTGCCGACCACGCGGCCTTCGCCAAAGACCATGTTGAATACACCCGGCGGCGTGCCGGCGGCATCCATGATCTCGGCAAAGATCTGCGCGTCGAGGGGCGCGATTTCCGATGGCTTGAGTACCACGGTACAGCCCGCCGCCAGCGCCGGCGCCACCTTGGCGGCGATCTGGTTCAGCGGCCAGTTCCATGGCGTGATCAGCGCCGCCACGCCGATGGCCTCGCGCAACAGGTAGCTCTTGCCGCGCTGGCTTTCGAATTCGAACTCGCGCAGCGCCTGCACCGTGGCCTGCAGTTGCGCCAGGCCGATCGCGGCCTGCAGGTTGGTGGCGACGGTGATTGGCGCGCCGATCTCCTGCCGCACCGCCTGCGCCAGGTCGCCCAGGCGCGCCTGGTACGCGGCCATGATGCGCTCGAGCAGGGCGATGCGGTCCTCTCGGGTGGATGCCGACCACGCCGGCAAGGCGGCGCGCGCGGCAGCTACCGCGTGGTCCACGTCGGCAGCCGTGCCCATGGCGATCCTGCCCGCCACCGACTCGGTGGCCGGATCGATGAGATCGGCCTGGGTCGCGCCCGGCGCGGGTTGCACCCACTGGCCGTTGATATAGAACTTGTCGACGAGTTTCATCGGGTTTGCCTCGCAGGTCGATGGGGTAATCGATGGGGTAATCGATGGGGAGGGGCCGCTCATACCGGACGGTCGCCGATGATGGTGGCGCGGTTCATGTGGCGCACGGCGGGGAAGTAGTCCTGCACCGCGTAGTGCTGCGTGGAGCGGTTGTCCCACAGGGCGATGGTGTCGGGCTGCCAGCGCAGGCGCACCTGGTATTCGGGCGCCGCCGCCTGGCGGTACAGGTATTGCAGCAGGTCCAGTTCGGCGGGGCGATAGTCCGAGCCGATGCGGTAGGCCTGTTCCTTGACAAAGTTGGCGAAGTGCGTGGTGAAGGCCTCGTTGACGAAGAGGATCTTCTCGCCGGTTTCCGGATGGGTGCGCACCACCGGATGCACCATCGGCGGGTACTTGGCGCGCATTTCCGCATACTTTTCCTCGGACAGCGCGGCGCCAAAGGTGGGCATCGCGTCATGGACCGCCTTCAGGTTGGCAATGCGCGCCTTCACGTCCTCGGGCAGCTTCTCATAGGCCGCGGCCATGTTGATCCAGATGGTGTCGCCGCCCACCTCGGGGCAGGTAATACAGCGCAGCATCGACCCCGTCGAGGGAATCTCGCGCCAGGACACATCGGAGTGGTACAGGTTCTCGCGCCCGCGCTTTTCGCCGTCGCGGCCGAACACCACCAGCTCGGGATGCTCGGGATGGTTGGTGAACATCGGATGCACTTCGAGTTCGCCGAAGCGGCGCGCGACGGCCACGTGCTGCGCCGGCGTGATCGCCTGCTTGCGGAAGAACAGCACCTTGTGCGTCAGCAGCGCGGCGCGCAGCGCGAGGTAGGTGCCGTCATCCAGGGCTTCGCGGAAATCGATGCCTTCGACTTCGGCGCCAATGGCAGGCGTGCAGCGGCGCACGGTGAACGGCCAGGAGGCCGGGTCTTGGGCGCGGAACGCTTCCGGGCTGAGGGTCAGGGCGGTGGCTTGCATGCGTTGTCTCCTTTGTGATGGCTGTTGCGGATGCAGTTCGCCGCCCGGACCAGCCAGGCGGCGAGGGGTTTTCAGCGGGCCGAGGCCTTGATCAGGTCCGCAGCCTTTTCGCCGATCATGATCGTCGGCGCGTTGGTATTGCCGCCGACCAGCGTCGGCATCACCGAGGCATCGGCAACGCGCAGCCCGTCGATGCCGCGCACGCGCAACTCGGGATCGACGACCGCCATGTCGTCGATCCCCATCTTGCAGGTGCCGACCGGGTGGTAGACGGTGTCCGCGTGCGTGCGGATGAAATGGCGGATGGCTTCTTCGTTGCTGTTGTCCGGGCCAAAATCGTCGGTCAGCAGCTCACGGCCCCCGTATTGCGCCAGCGCCGGCTGGCGAAGATGCGGCGGATGGCGCGCACGCCGGCCACCATGCCGG
The DNA here is from genome assembly GCF_051015765.1 of Cupriavidus sp. a3. NCBI lineage: Bacteria > Pseudomonadati > Pseudomonadota > Betaproteobacteria > Burkholderiales > Burkholderiaceae > Cupriavidus > Cupriavidus sp. a3. Next base: position 952,913 of record NZ_CP170644.1, read on the forward strand.
CCATGTCCTCTTGCGCCGACAGGAAGCGTGGGTCGATCAGCGGCGCGTCGCGCATGTCCGCGCTGCGCAGGCGCACGTGGCCGCGGCTCTTCGGTCGCAGCACGCAGGCATGGCACGAATAGCCGTGGCCGAGCTTGCTGCGCTTGTCCATGTTGCGGTTGCCGACCAGCGCGACCACGAACACCAGTTGCACATCAGGGATGGAAAGCTCGGGACGGCTGCGGAAAAACGCGCCGGCCTCGGCAAAGTTGGACGTGACCATGCCGGTGCGGTGGCGCCGGTAGCGCATGACCTCGCCCGCCATGCGCAGCAGCCCGCCTGCGGTCTGCCCGAACAGGTCGGTCGAATGCAGTTGCTTGTTGACGATGATGTCGAGGTGGTCCTGCAGGTTTTCGCCCACGCCGGGCAGGTCGTGGACCACGTCGATGCCAAGGCCGCGCAGCTGTGCCGCCGGGCCGACGCCCGAAGCCATCAGCAACTGCGGCGAGTTGAAGGCACCCGTGCTGAGCACGATCTCGCGCCGCGCGCGCATCACCTGCTTCTCGCCGTCGCGCACGATCTCCACGCCGGTGGCGCGCCGGCCCTCGAACAGGATCCGCAGCGCCTGCGCGTCGGTCAACACCGACAGGCCGCTGCGGCCGCCGTTGAAGGCCTTGTCCGCGGCATCGCCGCGATGCAGGTAGGCGCGCGCCGTGTTCCAGCGCTCGCCGTTGCGCTGCGTTACCTGGTACAGGCCGGCACCTTCCTGCGTTAGTCCGTTGAAATCGGCATTGGGCGCCATGCCGGCCTGCAGCGACGCTTCGACAAAGCGCCGCGAGAACGGATTGGGCGAGCGCAGGTCGCTGACATGCAGCGGACCGTCGCTGCCGTGCAGCGGATCACTGGCCAGCCTGGCGTTGTGCTCACTGCGGCGGAAGTAGGGCAGCACGTCGTCGAAGCCCCAGCCCTTGCAACCCAGAGCTGCCCATTCATCGTAGTCATTGCGATGGCCGCGCACGTAGAGCATGCCGTTGATCGAAGAGCTGCCGCCCAGCCCGCGCCCTCGCGGCTGGTAAGAGCGCCGGCCGTTCAGCCCGGCCTGTGGTTCGGTGTAGTACGCATAGTTGCGCGGCCCGGCCTTGGGAACGGTGTGGGCAAAGCCGATGGGCGCCCAGACCGAGAAGTGGTGGTCATGCGGCCCTGCCTCGAGCAGCGCCACGGTTGCGCCACGGTCTTCGGCCAGCCTTGCGGCCACGGCGCAGCCCGCCGAACCCGCGCCGATCACGATGTAGTCAAAGTCCGCCGTCGCGCGCGCGGCGCCTGGTGTTGCGTGGGTATGCAATTGCGTGTCTCCTGAGTCGCCGGCATGCAAGGTGGGTTGGGGAATGTCGGGGGCGCTGGCATGCGCTGGCGATGCGATACTGCCATTACCTGTTATAACAGGTCAACGAGTTTACGGCCTGACCTGTCATGATAGGTATAATCCCTGATCCCCCGCATCGGAGCCGCCGCCAGGCGGAACACAACGTGGCGCTGCCAAGATTCAAGGAAATCGAGAACGAGATCCGGGAGCGGATCGTCCGCAACCAGCTGGGTCCGGGCGCAAAGCTGCCGTCGGAGGCCGAGCTGATGACGGAATTTGCCGTAAGCCGGATCACCGTGCGCCAGGCGTTGTCTGGCCTGCACAATGCCGGGCTGATCGAAAAGGTCAACGGCAAGGGCAGCTTCGTCACGCGCCCGGCCGACACGCCAAGCCTCGGTGCGCTGACCGGTTTCTACGAGACCGCCCGTGCGCGCGGCCAGCTGGCGTATGGCAAGCTCGCCTCCGTCAAGCTGGTCCGCGCGCCGGCGTTCGTGACCAGCGTGCTCGACCTGGAACCCGCGGAGAAAGTGTTGAGCGTGTCGACCGTGCGCTTCTGGGACGATGCGCCGGTGGCGTATTTCACGCTGCTTGGGCGCGAGCCGCTGATGCGGCGGCTGGTGCAGGAAGACCTGGAGACCAATGACGCCATGTCGGTGCTCGAGAGCCGGCTCGGCTACCGCTTCAAGGAGTCGACGATGGAGGCGAGCGCGGTAGCCGCGCCGGCCGAAGTGGCCAGGCGGCTGGGCGTCGCCGAGGGCGAGCCGCTGCTGCGGCTGCGTTGCACGCCGTACGACATCAACGGCACGCCGCTGCTCTGCGCCGAACTGGTGTTCCGGCCGGACCGCTACGCGTACAAATGGACGCTCAGGCGCTAGGTTCGTTTTTCTGTAAACGCTGAACTAAACCACCGGGGGCGCGCGGTAAGTTTTACGCGCGCCGCGCACTTCTTACTGCAGCAAGCCCGCAGTGTTGTCCTTTCCCGCCGTTGGTCCGGCAACGGCAGCCCATTGCCGGCATCGCTGCGGACTACTGGTACGTCAGTTGCGTGATGACGCAGCGGAGCGGCGATTTCTGCGCGCTCGCCGGCCGGTCCTGCATCGATGCAAGGCGCGGTCGCAACCTGCAAGACGGAGGACCACATGAAAACGACGCTACGCATTGGCACTGCATTACTCGCCTCGCTCGGTATCCTGGCTGGATGCACTGCCACCGGCAGCACCAGCGGATCAGGATCGTTGTCGGGTTCCGGCTCGGTGTCTGAGCAGCAACGCAGCCGCAGCGGCTATGGCTCGCCGAGTTCCAGCACTTCCACCGGCACGTCCGGCGCAACCAGCACCACCAGCCCTGCCGGCACCTCCAGCGGCTCCAGCGGCGCGACCAGCGGCTCGGGCACGGCGCGCTGACACGCCCGCACATCTCTCGCGGCCGCCCGCAAGCATATGGGCGGCCGCCTTTCTTTCGAGCCTGCCGTCGTCAGCGATCCCTTCCTGTATTCACGCGCTCGTCACGGCGCGCGGGCACCACGCCCTCGTCGGCCAGCCGCTGCTGCAGGTCGTTGTTGGGCACGTGGATAAAGTCCTTGTCGATTTCGCGCGTCACCACGTCGGCGACGGCAGCAGGCAGGGTCTTGCGCAGCAGCCCCAGGAAGCGCGGCGCCGCGATCAGCACGAGTTCTTCATAGCGCTGCTTGTTGCGCGCGTCCGCCAGGAAATCCGCGACCCGATGCGCAAACAGCTGCGCTTCCTGGTGCAGTTCGTCCTCGCCCGCGGACGACGTAACCGTGGACGGGCCGACCTGGTGTGCGCCGGGATGACCGGCATCGCCCTGCGAGGCGGCGTGGCCACGCCGGCCGTAGGCATCGCGGCGCAGGTCGGCGCGGTCGGCGTGCGCGGCGGCATCGGTAATTTCTTCGACCACCGCCAGCGGGGCGGCGTCTGCATGCGAGGCAAAGACGCGGGCGACGGATTCGTCCGCCACCAGGATCCAGATGTTCTTCATGATCGCTCCGGTTGCCGGCCCGAACGGTGGGCCTGATTACCGGTGTTGCAAGGGGTACGCCACCCGCCGGCGGCGCGCGGCTGCGCCGGTTCGCGCGCCTCGCGGGCGTCCGGGTGCCGCATGCGGCATGGCATTGCAGTATCGACAGGCACGCCGTGCAACTTTTTCAGGCGGGCGGCGGACGCCACAGCGTCGATTTCCCGAACAGGCTTTCCACCAGGTCCACGGCCAGTTGGCCGGTCTGGTTGCGCACGTCGCAGGCCGGGTTCAGCTCCATCACGTCGAGCGATGCCAGGCGGCCGGTATCGGCGATCATTTCCATGCAGAGCTGGGTCTCGCGGTAGGTCGGTCCGCCCGGCACGGTGGTGCCCACGCCAGGCGCAATCACGCAGTCGAGAAAATCGACGTCGAAGCTGACGTGCAGGTGGGTCTGCGCGTCGATGCCGGCCAGCGCCTGTTGCATGGTGTAGCGCATGCCGTTCTCGTCGATGTAGCGCATGTCGTACACCGCCAGCTGCAGTTCGTGCAGGCGATGCTTCTCCTCTGCATCGACGCTGCGGATGCCGATCTGGCGGATCGCGCTGCGCTCCACCGCCGGCGCCGGCCCGGCCAGCGTGGTCAGCGGCGCGGGGCCGTGCCCGCACAGGCAGGCCACCGGCATGCCGTGCATGTTGCCGGTGGGCGTGGTGGTGCCGATATTGGCGTCGGCGTGCGCATCGAGCCACAGCACCATCAGGGTCTTGCCGGTGTCGCGGCAATGGCGCGCCGCGGCGCTGATCGAGCCGATCGCCAGGCAATGGTCGCCGCCCATCAGCAGCGGCAGCCGGCCTGCCTGCAGCGTGCCGAGGCAGGCGTCATAGACGGCGCGGTTCCACGCCACGACTTCGTCGAGGTGGCGCATGCCATCCTGCGGCGGCTGCCACGGATTGGCGGGGCCGCCCAGGTTGCCGGTGTCCTCGACCAGCAGGTTGTTGCGTGCCAGCGCCTGCGCCAGGCCGGCGACGCGCAGCGCCTCGGGGCCCATCGAGCAGCCGCGCGTGCCGGCCCCGACGTCGGTGGGGGCGCCAATCAGCGTGACAGGTTTCATGGCGGGTGCGGTGAGTGCGGACGCCCCTGGGTTTGCAGGTTCCGTACCCGCCGCGTTCACCACACGCCGAAGAATACGCCGGCCTGCTTGTACACGTTGGTTTTGGCCGCGACTTCCTCGTTGGTCACGGTCACGCGCGGCTTGAGCGTGCAGAACCAGTCCAGCAGCCGCAGCCGCATGGCGTTGCGCACGGCTTCATGGCCGGGGTCGGCGCCCAGGTCGAAGTACTCGTCCGGATCGCTTTCCAGGTCGAACAGCTGTGGCCGGAAGCCCTGCCAGTGGACGTATTTCCAGCGCGCGTCGCGCACCATCCAGGCGCGGCATTCGCCCGGGTGGCGGCCGAGCGCGACCCGTGCGCCGCGGTAGGCGTAGTCGAGTTCGGAAACGACGAAATCACGCCATGGCCCCGCATCGCGCGAGCGGGTCAGGTCCAGCAGCGAGCGGCCTTCGATGCGATGGCCGGCCGGAGGCAGTCCCAGCGCGTCGAGCACCGTCGGCACCACGTCGACCGCCGACACCATGTCCTGCGGCGCGCTGCCGCGGGTGGCATCGGCCTCGGGCGAGGGGTCGTAGACGATCAGCGGCACGTTCTGCACGGTGTCGTAGAACTGCTCCTTCTCGCCCAGCCAGTGGTCGCCGAGGAAGTCGCCATGGTCGGCGGTAAAGACAATGAGCGTGTCCTGCCAGCGGCCAAGGCGTTCCAGCTGGTCCCACAGCAGGCCGAGGCGGTCGTCGATCTGCTGGATCAGGCCCTGGTAGGCGGGACGCACCGTATCCGACACTTCCTGGCGCATGAAGTTGGCGCATTCCTCCTGCGTGCGGTACGCCGACAGCACCGGATGCGGGTCTTCCAGCTCTGCGGCGTGGCGGCGCAGCCGCAGGCAGTCGTCGAGCTTGTAGGCGGCGTGATAGGGCGCGGGCGCGAGGTAGGGCCAGTGCGGCTTGACCAGCGACAGGTGCAGCACCCACGGCTCGTCGCCGCGCGCGCCGATGTACTGCATGGCCTGGTCGACGGTGTACGCCGTCTCGGAATGCGGCTCGGCCACGCGCGCGGGCAGGCCCGCGTTGCGCATGTGCCAGCCGGAAACGATCTCGCCTTGCGCGTTCTCGGCGCTGATGACGTAGTCGGTCCACGGGTCGGCGCTGTCGTAGCCTTGCCGCCGCAGCCAGTCGGCATAGGCGCCGCGCGGCTCGGCATGATGGCCGTCGTGGCGGTCGACCTCGGTGAAATAGCCGCTGCGCAGCAGCGTCTCCAGCTCGGTACCGCCGTCCAGGTGCAGGCGCCTGAGGTTGGCGTTGTCGGGCATGACGTGGGTCTTGCCCGCCAGCGCCAGCGCGCGGCCGCTGTCCTTCAGGTACTCGCCCAGCGTGATTTCGCCCACCGGCAGCGGTACGCGGTTCCAGGTGGCGCCGTGGCTGCTGACATAGCGGCCGGTGTAGAAGCTCATGCGGCTGGGGCCGCAGACGCCGGAGGTGACGAAGGCGCTGTCGAAACGCACGCCGCGCGCGGCCAGCGCGTCGATATTGCGCGTGCGCAGCGTGGGGTGCCCGTAGCAGCCCAGGTGGTCGCGGCGCAACTGGTCGCACATGATGAACAGGGTATTGCGGATCGGCATGGTGGCTCGCTGCGGCTTGTCAGTCGCCGGTATAGCCGGAGGCCTTCACCACCGGCGCCCACCTGGCGGCGTCTGCCTTCAGCACGCCGGCAAACGCGTCGGCCGTGCCGGTGGCCGGTTCGAGCCCCAGCTTCAGGAACTTGTCGCGCAAGTCGGGCGACTGCACCGCCTTGACGATGGCGGCGTTGAGCTTGTCCAGCACCGGCCGCGGCGTGCCGGCGGGCGCCAGCACGCCGTAGCGGCCTTCGCCCTCGATGCCCTTGTAGCCCAGTTCGGTGAAGGTCGGCACATCAGGCAGCGCCACCGAGCGCTGCGTGCCGGAAGTGGCGAGCACGTGCACCTTGCCGGCGCGGTGCATCTCGGTCAGGTCGGCCAGCGTATCGACCGAGGCCGGCACCTGCCCGCCCACCAGCGCGCTCATCAGCGGCGCCGATCCGTTGAACGGCACGTGCAGCATCTCCACGCCGACCTGCTTGCCGATCATCAGCCCGAAGAAATGCGGGATGCTGCCCAGCGCCGGCGAGGCGTAGGAGTTGTTCTGCGGGCCCGCCTTGAGCCATGCTACGTAGTCCTTGAGCGAGCGCGCCGGGCTACCCGGGCCGGTGGCCAGTGCCAGCTGGAAGTTGGCGGCCTGCGCCACCGGGACAAAGTCGCGCTGGATGTCGTAGTTGAGCTTGCGGTAGACCAGCGGCGCGATCGTCATCACGGCCGAATTGGCCACCACCAGCGTATGGCCGTCGGCAGGCTGCGTGCGGGCATAGTCCATCACCAGCCGGCCGCCTGCGCCCGGCTTGTTCTCCACCACCACGTTCTGGTTCAGGGTCTCTCGCAGCTTGTCGCCGACCAGGCGCCCGGCCAGGTCGGCGGTGCCGCCGGCGGGGTAGCCGACCAGGATGCGCAGCGGGCGCTCCGACTGCGCGCCGGCGGGCAGCGCCCAGGCGGCGGCAATGGCCGCCAGGCAGGCGGCAAGGCGGGGAAGGCAATTGCGGGGGCTCACGGTGTCTCCTCGGTCCGGATCGTCGTTTGGTATGGGTGGCACGCTAACACCCGTCGATATAATTGACAAAGTCAACTAATTCGCGGGTGTGGCATGGCACACGACGACGGCGGCGGCCGGCTGCAGCGGCCCAGGCGGCTGGGCGATTTCATCAACTACCGGGTCTATCACCTGAACCGCGTGGCGCTGGGGGCGGCGGGGCTTCATCTGCGCGCCACGGCCGGCGTGACGCGGCGCGAATGGCGCATGATCGCCTTCCTGGGCGAGCAGCCGGGTACCCGGCTGACCGAACTGGCGCAAAGTGCCGGCCTGGACAAGGTGCTTGCCAGCCGGGCCGTGCACGCGCTGGCCGAGCGCGGCCTGGTGCGGCGCGAGGCGCGTGCGCAGGACCGGCGCGCAGCCGCGTTCACCCTGACGGAAGAGGGCGAAGCGGTCTACCGCCGCGCCTTTGCCCAGGCGCGCGCCTTCAATCGCGAGCTGGCAGCATGCCTGAGCGCCGAGGAAGCGCGCGTGCTGTCGCGCTGCCTGGACAAGCTGCAGGCGCGGGCCGAAGCGATGATGGCAGAGGCGCAGGCCTTGCCGCAGCCGGAAGACGCGGCGCCGGCATGGGATCCGCTGCAGGTGTGGCGGAGCGACAGGGGGTGATAGGGGGTGATAGGGGGTAAGGGGTAGGGCTGGCTACGTTGCCCGCCATGGAGCGGTTCTTGCGTTGTATCTGGCGCCGGGGTGGCAGGAGCGCATCATGACAGTCTCAATACGATCTTCGCTGTGCCAATGGTTCCTTGCATGCTGCCTGGGTCTGGTGGCATGCGGTGGCGGCGACGGGGGCAGTTCCGGCAACGCCGGCGGTAGCGGTGGCAGCGGGCCGGGCGGCCCGGGGACGCTGTCGTTGACGGTAACCGGCCTGCCGTCCGGCACTCCGGCTTTGGTTACGGTGACTGGCCCGGGGCAATACCGCCAGGCCGTCGCCCAGTCGACTACCTTGTCCAATCTTGCCACCGGCACCTACACCGTCAGCGCCGCCGACGTGCTCGCCGGCACCAGCCAGTATCAGCCGCAGCCACCGGCCCAGTCGGTGACCGTCGGCGCTGGCGCGGGCGCCACGGCTAACGTCGTCTATGGCTCGCCACAGCCGGTGCGCCTGTCGCTGACGCAAGTGGCCGGCGGCCTGGCCGAGCCGATCTATCTCACCGCGCCCGCGGGCGACGCGCGTTTGTTCATCGTGGAGCGCGCCGGGCGCATCCGCGTCGTGCGCAACGGCACGCTGCTGGGCACGCCCTTCCTTAATATCGATGCGCTGACCACCACCGACGGCGAGCGCGGCCTGCTGTCAATGGCATTCGATCCCGGCTATGCCAGCAACGGCCGCTTCTACGTCTACTACACCGATAACAACGGCGCCATCACCATTGCGCGCTACCAGGTGTCGGCGGGCAATCCAGACGTTGCGGACACCGCAGGCACGATATTGCTGTCGATCCCGCACAGCAACTTCCAGAACCACAACGGCGGCCAGCTGGCGTTCGGCACGGACGGCATGCTCTATGTCGGCACCGGCGATGGCGGTGGTGGCGGAGATCCGTCAGGCAATGCGCAGAACCTCGGCGTGCTGCTCGGCAAATTGCTGCGCATCGATGTCAGCGGCGCATCGGGGCAGCCTTATGGCGTTCCCTCCGGCAACCCGTTTGCCGGCCAGAGCGGCAGGCGTGGCGAGATCTGGGCATACGGACTGCGCAATCCGTGGCGGTTCTCGTTCGATGCCGGTCTGCTGTATATCGCCGATGTCGGCCAGGGCCAGCGCGAGGAAGTCGACGTCGCGGCGGCCACCAGCGCCGGGCTGAACTACGGCTGGAACCGCATGGAGGGCACCGCGTGCGTGGGCGCCGCCACCTGCGATACGGCCGGACTGACGCTGCCGGTGTTCGAGTACGGCCATGAAGCCGGCGCCTGCGCCATCGTCGGCGGCTATGTGTACCGGGGCAATGCGCTGGCTGCGCTGCAAGGCCGCTATTTCTATTCGGACCTGTGCACGGGCAAGCTGTTGAGCTTTGTGTACCGCGACGGTGGTGCAGCCGAGCAGGTCGACTGGAATGTCACCATCCCCGGTAGCGTCTATTCCTTTGGCGTGGATGCCGGGCAGGCGCTGTATGTGCTGTCGGACACAGGAACTTCGGCGGCCAGTGGTGCGGTGTATCGGGTCGATGCGACCGTTGGCGGGCAGTAAGCCGCCCCTGGTCACACGGGTGGCCGGATCCGTGCCATACACGAATCCGGCCCGACCGCGTCTGCGCAGCGGTTGCGTTCAGGCCAGTTCGCCGGAAGGTTGCGCCCCTTCGTCGTGCTGCGCCTCCTCAGCATGTTCAGCCTTGCCGCCCGGCAGCACCAGGTTCAGCGTCACCGCCACCAGCGATCCAACCGAGATCCCCGAGCCGAATACTTCCTGCACAAACAGCGGCAGCCTGGACAGCAGCTCCGGGCGGAAGGTCACCGCCAGGCCGCAGCCGATCGACACGGCCACGATCAGCGTATTGCGCTGCGTGAACTCGATCCGGCTCAGCATGTTGATGCCGCCCGAGACGATCATCGCGAACATCATCAGGCCGGCGCCGCCGAGCACCGGCTGCGGAATCGTCACCACCAGTGCGCCCAGCACCGGAAACAGCCCGGCCAGCAGCAGCATCACGCCGGTCAGCGCCACCACGTGGCGGCTGGCAACGCCGGTCAGCGACACCACGCCGACGTTCTGCGCGAACGTGGACAGCGGCGGGCTCGAAATCAGTGCGGCAAAGGCGGAACCGAAGCCGTCGCACAGGATGCCGCGCGACAGCTTGTTGCCCGTGATCGGCGTCTGTGTGGCCGAGCCGAGCGCCATGAAGGTGCCGGTGGATTCCACCGTCGTCACCAGGTAGGCAATCGCCATTGCAACGATGCCCGACACCGGGAACGTCAACCCGAAGTGCAGCGGCTGCGGCAGCGCCAGCACCGGCGCATTTCGCATCTGCGTGAAATCGACCAGCCCCAGCGCCAGGCACAGCAGGTAGCCGCCCAGGATGCCGATCACGATGGCAGAGGCCGAGATCATGCCCTTGCCCCACTGCACCATCGCGATCACCAGCGCCAGCACGAAGGCCGCAATCGCCAGGTTGCCGACCGCGCCATACTGCGGGCTGCCGCGGCCACCGGCGGCCCAGTCCACCGCAACCGGGATCAGCGAAAGGCCGATCATGGTGACGACCACACTGGTGACGGTATGGGGAAACAGCTTGCGGATGGTCGGCATGAAATGGCTGCCGACGATCATCAGCAGCGAGCCGGCCAGGGCCGAGCCCAGGATGCCGGCCACGCCGTGCTCGGCGCCAACGCTGATGGCAGCACCGACGAAGGAAAAGCTGGTGCCCATCACGCACGGCAGGCGGATGCCGACCGGCCCCACGCCCTTGCATTGAATAATGGTTACGACGCCCGAGCCGATCAGCGCGGCATTCACCAGCGCAATGATTTCCGCGGTCGGCAGCTTTAATGCCCCGCCGATCACCAGCGGCACCGCGATAATGCCGCCGAGGGCGGCAAGCAAATGCTGAAGCGCCAGCAGCACGGTAGTAATGCGCGGCGGACGGTCTTCCACCTTGAACAGCAAAGGTGCCATTCACGTCTCCTGTTTATGCGGGTGGATGTTTCCACCTTTTCATTTTCCGGGCCGGCTGGCGTATGCCGCCGGGAGAGGGCAATGCGCGTGCAGCGAAAGCGTCGAGGCGGCTTACGCGGCGCGCCCGGCATGCTATCCGGAAAGTAAATGAAAAATCAATCCATTTGATTATCAGGAAGCCATGATGCTATGGGCGCGCGAAGTGATGTATATAGGCTTCGTCGGAAAACATTTTGTCGTCCGATAATAATGGAAGCTCGCTCTTGTTGAGGTGGGATGCGAATCGGGGGTAAGCACGACAGGCAATTCCAGCAGTCCGTCTCGTTAAGACGATAATCGGCGCCGACATATATCTCCAGTAAGAATGTCAACACCGCTTCGTTTGAGCTACAGCGCTGGTCATTGTCTTGCTGGATTGTCGTGCACTGGAATGGCGGTCACGCCACGACAGTTTGTGCCGACAATAATGCGGCGGCGGTGCGCCGCCGCACGGGGGATCAGGGAGTCAGCGGGACCCGCGCTGCACGAATCGCCGCTGGCTCATCCACTAGCGCTGGAACGGATCCAGGTTGAGGAACGGCTTGAGGCCGCTGCTCGCGCCGCCCGCGCCCACCGCGCCAATGCACTCCGTGTTGTCTACGCCGTTCCCGGTGCTTCCGTCCTGCAGCAGGGCCCCGGAATCGCCGACCTTATGCCCTTGGGGGACGCACAGCGAGGGGTGGTCGAACGGCGCCTTGCGATAGCGAACGCGGTCATCACTCAGGGCAAGCAGGAAAGCCACCAGGTCTTGCTTGTCCGCCTCGCTCAGGTTGAGCGGCGTAATGCCCCGGTCCAGGTTAGCCCTGTTGACGTCCCCGAAATCTCCGCCACGGTTATAGAAGTCGACCACCTGCATCAGGGTAGATTTGCCGCCGTTATGGAAATAGGGGCCGGTAAACTCCAGGTTGCGCAGGCTTGGTGTCTTGAAGGCACCGTCCACCGCCACCCGCTGTTCAGTTCCGACTGCCGTTTCCTTGGTGGCATCGAAGCCGTTCCCCAGCAAATGGGTTTTGCCCTGCTGCGCCATCCGCGTTTCGGACAACGGATTGCCGAACTGATCCAGCCCGCCTACGCCGAGATCTTCTGCGGTCGGTTGCACGCCGATGTTGTAGAAGCCATTGTCATAGACCGCTTCGAGCCCGTCACCCATCGGCATCCGCCTGAGCCGCTGCGCGGTCACGCTGGAGAATGAGGCGGCGGTCAGCTCAGCGCCCGAGTGACAGCGGCTGCAGCGACCTGTGCCGGTGAAGATCCTGGCGCCACGCAACTGCTGCTCATTCAGGGCCCCGGTCTGGCCATCGAGGTAGCGGTCGACCGGCGTATCGTTGGCAATCAAGGTGGACTCGTAAAGCTGAACGGCGAGGCTGAAGAAGAGCGCGAAGTTGGCTTCCATCTGGCTTACCTCGAATTTCCCGGTGCTGCGCTTGACCTGGCGAGGCGACAAATCCATCGAAGCAAATTTCGCCTCATCCGCGGCCGACATCCTCAACAACGTCGGTGAGTTCCAGTACTCGGAGCGGAATGCCTTCTTGATCATCTCGGAGTAGGTCGGCACCTGATCCTTGTTGCGTAATATCACCAGGGGACCAAGTACGCTGTCATCCGCCGCGATCGCCTGGCCTGACAAAGGACGTTGGCCGAGCAGCTTCTTGCCGAGTTTCATGAATGACCGTCCATTGCAACTCATCTCGACCGAGCTCAGGGGAGGGCCGCTACCTTGCGACGCCAGGGAGGCGCCAGGGATTGCCAGCTTGATTTGCCTGAGTACGCCACCTTCACTTTTCCACACAAGGTCATATGGATTGCGCATGCCAAACGGGTCGCCGCCGTTGAACATGTTGTTGGCGCGCCCATCCCAGAAGTTGCGGAAATTGAATACCGCGTTGATGACAGAGGGGGTGTTGCGTCCGGTCACCTGCCGCGTGTTGATGCCGTTGATGTTGTATCCCGAGCCGCCGTGGAAGATGTCATCGGGAACATTGGCGCAGGCATCGCCCGTGCTACCGGTGCCAAATTCAATGAAGTTGGCCGTGAACACCCCCTGCGAGCCGGAAACCTCGTTGACGTTCGAGAGTTGCGGCTGCGGCTGGTTCACGTCCACATGCTTGGTGAACCCAAAGTCTTCCGGCTTGAAGGTGTAGTTTGGCCCGCCCAGCTGGAAGGTTCTGTCGGTGCCCGGCGCACCTGAACCTGGAGAAAGCTGGTTCGTGATGCGGTTGTCGACACCGGCATGGAAGTGGCAGCTTGCGCAAGAGGTCTTGTTGTCGCTGCCCACCTTCATGTCCCAGAACAGCGCCTTTCCGAGCTGGATGGCGGCCGCCTTGTCCTTGACGAACTCGTCCAGGACTTCGGCAGGCGGACCGGGAACCGTAACCGTCTTGAGCGAACGCAGACCCGCCAGTGGGTCTGTCACCTGGGCCTGCGGCGTGCGCGACGTCAGGCCTAGTGCGGCAGCCAGGATGGCAGCCGTGAGCATTGGCGTGGCTCGGCCACTACTGATGTTGTTGATCATATCTCCCCTCACCGTAGGCAATTGCACCCCGTGAATTCGAGTGGCGTTGTCGAGTTCCATGCGTCAACAGGCCGCCTCCCGCCAGCATTGCTGCCAGTCCCTCAGGAGTTGGCATGCAGCCTTGCAAGAGGGCCCGACGGGCCCTTTCGCTATTAATTTGTAGGGGCCGCAGGACGACCAATGGATCGGCTATGTGCGGTACCGCACATAGCCCTGTAACCCCGTCATGGGCTCTCGCCAGCTCGCTCGCGTGGCACGGTCATGTGCCGGAAAGCGTTGTCGCAAAAGGCGAGGCAGGGAGTTGGTTGTTGATGCGCGACCGTTGTCGCGATCAGCGCGTAGGGATTCAAACTGGGAGTGGAAAGAGACACCCAGCTTGGAGCAGGGATGATTGGCAAGGTTTTTGCTTGGGCGGTTTCGCGAGGTGGTCAACGTCGTCCGTACATATCCTCAGTTGACGGTGAAATTCATGAACATAAAATATGATTTATTATCATGAATAACAGCAGGGCTGGCCCTGAACTGGCATAGCCCGCAAACCGGAGACAGCCCCATGACCGTCAACCTGCGCCGCCGCGCGCTGCTGTGTGCCGCCGTGCTGGGCACCCTGCCCACGCTGGCCTGGAGCGATACCTATCCCAGCAAGCCGATCCGCATGGTGGTGCCGTTCTCTCCTGGCGGCGCCACGGATGTGGTGGCGCGGCTGATCTCGCAGAAGCTGGGCGAGGCGCTGAAGCAGTCGGTGGTGGTGGAGAACCGTCCCGGCGCCAACGGCATCATCGGCACCGATATCGTTGCGCGCGCGGCGCCGGACGGCTACACGCTGCTGCTCAACACCGCCGGCGCGCAGACGCTCAGCCCGCTGTTGTACAAGGCAGGCTACGAGCCGCTGAAGAGCTTTGCGCCGATCTCGCTGATCAGCAATATCGGCTTCGTGATGGTGGTGCATCCGTCGGTGCCGGCCAGGACGGTGCAGGAGTTCGTGGCGCTGGCCAAGTCCAAGACCCGGCCGCTGAGCCTGTCGGCAGGCAGCAGCATGATCGAGCTGATCGGCGCGAGCTTCAAGGCAAGCGCGGGCATTCCCGATGTCGTCAGCGCTTCGTACAAGGGCACCGGCCCGCAGATGCAGGCGGTGGTGTCGGGCGAGGTAGACATGACCATCGATCCGTTCAACTCGATGGCGATGATCAAGGCGGGCAAGCTGCGTCCGCTGGCGGTGTTTGCCTCCAGGCGATCGCCGGCGCTGCCGCAGGTGCCGACCATGCAGGAGGCTGGCTTCGACGGCATGGCGTTCAACTCGTGGGCCGGCTTGCTGGCGCCGGCGGGGACGCCGAAGGAGATCGTCAACCGGCTGAACCAGGAGGTGACGCGCATCGTTGCGCTGCCGGAGATGAAGGAGAAGCTGGCGGCGATCGACTATGAGGCGGTCGGCAGCACGCCGGAGCAGTTCGCCACCACCATCGCCGAAGACACGGCCCGCTGGGCCCGCATCGTCAAGGAAACCAACTACAAGGCCGGTTCCTGACCAGCACGAAATTCATGCCGCAGATGGGTTGATCCGCTTCCGACGCAGACATTACACTGCGCCCCGTTCTGATAAACGGAGCTATCCGTGGACAGTTGTTCCAGTCATTCCCGCGGAAGGGGATCGTCCCGGGCCGCCATGGCGCGCTGAGCAACTGCAGTCTTGCGGCTGCAGGCGCGGCATCGCTGCCTGCAGTGGCTTCCATTGGCGACAACCCCATCGTTCCGGGCGGGCCTGCGCTTCTGGGTCGTGCGGGACCGGGTACAGGTCGATACCACCTATGGCAATGTGTTCGGCGGCGGGACCGGCGAGCGGTTTTTTACGATCGGGTTGCGGTTGTTGTTGTCGCCGGCGTTCTTGCCGTAGCGTTCATCAGGCCCTCGACTTCTTCGCGCGACGGCGGATACGCCCCGGCCCGCGTCGCTGCTACCGCCGCGGCTGCCGCAGCAAGTCGCGCCTGCGCCGCCAGATCGTGCGCGGCGCCCGACAGCACGCCGGCCATCCATCCGCCCATGGCAGCATCGCCGCAGCCGACCGTATCGGCGACTTCAACGCGCAAGGCCTGCTGTTCGACCCTGACATCGCCCTTGCACAGCGTCATGCCCTGCGCGCCGCGCGTCAGC
This sequence comes from Cupriavidus sp. a3, assembly GCF_051015765.1. Classification (NCBI taxonomy): domain Bacteria; kingdom Pseudomonadati; phylum Pseudomonadota; class Betaproteobacteria; order Burkholderiales; family Burkholderiaceae; genus Cupriavidus; species Cupriavidus sp. a3. The sequence continues at coordinate 968,298 of NZ_CP170644.1, forward strand.
ATCACGGTGGCATCCGGCGCCATGGCGCGCACCTGTCCGAGTGCGGCACAGGTGTCGAGGCCGGGGAACAGCCCCGCCAGGTCTTCGTCGGAGATCTTGACGTAGCTGGCCAGGCGCAGCATATGCGCCAGCACCGCGGCGTAGCCAGGCGTGCGCATCAGGTCGCGGAAGTTGGGATCGAAGGCGATGCGCTTGCCGGCCTGCGCAGCCTGGGTGGCCTCTTCGCACAGCCGTGCGGCCAGCGGCTGGCGCACCAGGCTGATCGAGCCGAAATGCACGACTTCTGCCGCCTGGCGCCAGCCGGCGGGCAGCGCGGCGGCATCGAAGTGCAGGTCGGCGCTGTCGTCGCCGACAAAGAAATACTGCGGCGGATGGCGCGAGGCGACGAAGGCAAGGAAGGGCGAGTGCGGCACGCGCTGCAGGAAGCGCGTATCGAGCCCGGCCGCGGCGCTGGCGCGGGCGAGGTCGTCGCCGAACAGGTCCTGGCTGACGGCGCCGGCGAATGCGGTGGCAAGGCCCAGCCGCGCGCCGGCGCGCGCCACGTTCCAGCACGAGCCGCCAGGCAGGCCCAGCCAGCTGCCGTCGGGCTGGCGCACCATGTCAGTCAGGGCTTCGCCAAAGACGACATAGCGGGGCAGGGAGGTTGGCGTGGACATAAGGGTATCTCCGGCGGAAAGCTCAGGCCGCGGCGTCTTGCGGGGCGAGAGCGGCCTGCGCGCGGCGGATCAGCGCGGCGGTAGAGGCATCGTGCGGGGCCGCGGCCGCCGTGCCTTCCAGCTCGCGCTGGATCGGTGCGGCCAGCTTCTTGCCCAGTTCCACGCCCCACTGGTCGAAGGAATTGATCTGCCACAGCGCGCCCTGCACGAAGGTCCGGTGCTCGGCCAATGCGAGCAGCGCACCAAGGTGCCACGGATCCAGCCGCCGCAGCAGCAGCGTATTGCTGGGCCGGTTGCCTTCGAACACCATGTGGGGCACCAGGGCTTCATCGCTGACGCCTTCGGACCGCACTTCTTGCGCGGTGCGGCCGCGCAGCAGCGCCTCTCCCTGCGCGAAGCAGTTGGCCAGCAGCTTGGCATGGTGCCCGGGCAGGTCGCTGACCGGCTCCAGCGTGGCGATGAAGTCTACCGGAACCAGCTGCGAGCCCTGGTGCATCATCTGGAAATAGGCGTGCTGGCCGTTGGTGCCGGTCGTACCCCACACCACCGGGGCCGAGCCTGCCTGGATGCTGCCGCCGTCGAGGCGCACCGACTTGCCATTGCTTTCCATCTCCAGCTGCTGCAGGAAGGCGGGCAGCAGTTCCAGCGGTTCGCAGTAGGGGGCCACGCAGCGGCTGCCGGCGCCGAGGAAGCTGCGATACCAGACATCGAGCAGCCCCAGCAGCATCGGCAGGTTCCGCGCTGCAGGCGCGCTGGCGAAATGCAGGTCCATCGCGCGCGCGCTGTCGAGCAGTTCGCGGAAGCGCCCGAAGCCCACTGCCACGGCGATCGACAGGCCCACCGCCGACCACAGCGAAAAGCGTCCCCCTACCCAGTCCCAGAACGGGAACATATTGGCCGGATCGATGCCGAACGCGGCCACCGCGTCGCGGTTGGTCGAGACCGCCACGAAATGGCGCGCCAGGTCCGCGCGCGACGCACCCTGCTGCATGAACCAGTCGCGCGCGGTGCCTGCGTTGGCCATGGTTTCCAGCGTGGTGAAGGTCTTGGAGCAGACGATCACCAGCGTGGTGGCGGCGTCCAGCGGTGCCAGCGTGCGCGCCAGGTCGCTGCCGTCGACGTTGGCGACGAAATGCATGCGTGGCCCGGCGCTGTCGGCACTGTTCGCACTCTCGGCGCCCGCCAGCGCACGGCATACCATGCGCGGCCCCAGGTCAGAGCCGCCGATGCCGATATTGACCACATCGGTGATCGCGCGGCCGTCAAAGCCGGTCCAGGCACCGCCACGCACGGCATCGGCAAATCGTTCCATCTGGCCCAGCACCGTGGCGACGTCCGCGCCAACCGGCACGCCAAGCGCGCGGTAGCCGTCCTCGGGGTAAGCGCGCAGCGCGACATGCAGCGCGGCGCGGCGCTCGGTGGTATTGACCGGCTCGCCGGCGAACATGGCATCACGCCGCTCGCTGACGCGCGCCTGTGCCGCCAGCTCGAGCAGCAGTTGCAGCGTCTCGTCGGTGACCCGGTTCTTGGCGTAGTCGAGCGTCAGGCCGCAGGCCTCGGCGGTGAAGCGCTCGGCGCGCGCCATGCCATGCGGGCCGTCGAACCAGTCGCGCATATGGGTGTGGCGCATGGTCTCGGCATGCGCGCGCAGCGCTTGCCAGGCGGGAAGGGTGGTGGTCATGTCGATGGCTCCTACATTTCTTCGTGCCAGGCCTGGCCGTCGCGCGACAGCAGGGCGCTGGAGGCCGCCGGCCCCCAGGTGCCGGCGGTATATGGCTTGGGCGGCGCGGTGGTGTTCTCCCACGCCTGCAGGATCGGCGCGACCCAGCGCCAGGCCTGCACCTGCTCGTCGCGGCGCACGAACAGGCCCAGCCGGCCGCGGATCACGTCGAGCAGCAGCCGCTCATAGGCGCCCACGCGCCGCACGCGCGGCGCCGCGCTGTTCAGCTGCAGGTCGAGCGAAGCGGGCTGCAGCGCCTGCGTGTCGCCCGGCTGCTTGGTCAGGAAATAGAGGCGGATGCTTTCCTCCGGCTGCAGCGTGATCACCAGCCGGTTGCCGGCCATGGTGCCCAGCGGATGCGGGAACAGCGGGTACGGCACGTCGTGGAAATGGATCACGATCTCCGCCACGCGCGACTGCATGCGCTTGCCGGTACGCAGGTAGAACGGCACGCCGGCCCAGCGCCAGTTGGCGATCTCGGCGCGGATGGCGACGAAGGTTTCGGTGCGGCTGTCCGGGGCGATGCCCGGCTCGCTGGCGTAGCCTGGCACCGGGTTGCCCCCCGCGGCGCCACGGCAATACTGGCCGCGTACCACTTTCTCGGCCACGTCCTCGGTGCGGATCGGACGCAGCGCCTTCAGGATCTTGAGCTTCTCGTCGCGGATGGCGTCTTCGGACAGGCTGGTGGGCGGCTCCATCGCCACCATGCACAGCAGCTGCAGCAAGTGGTTCTGCACCATGTCGCGCAGCGCGCCGATGCCGTCGTAGAAGCCGCCGCGGCGCTCCACGCCCAGCTCCTCGGCAATGGTGATCTGTACCTGCCGCACCCATTCGCGCCGCCACAGCGGCTCGAACAACACGTTGCCGAAGCGCATCGCCATCAGGTTCTGCACCGACTCCTTGCCGAGGTAGTGGTCGATGCGGTAGATGCGGTCCTCGGCGAAATGCCGCGCCACTTCGGCATTGATGGCCTCGGACGATGCCAGGTCATGGCCGAGCGGCTTTTCCAGCACCACCCGGCTGCGCTCGCCGGCCAGTCCCACGCGCGCCAGCTGCGCGCAGATGGTGGCGAACAGGTGCGGCGCGGTCGCCAGGTAGCACACCACCACCGGCGCGGCGCGGGCGTTGACCAGTTCGGCCAGCGCGTCGAAGCCGGCATCGGCGTTGGCATCGACCTGCAGGTACACGATGCGCTCCAGGAAGCCTTGCCATGCCGCGGCGTTGCCGGCCAGCGCCGGCAGCACCTCGTCGTTGAGCATGGCCACGTAGGCGTCGTGCGACAGCGGCTGGCTGCCCAGCGCCAGGATGCGCCCGCGCGGGTGCAGCGCGCCGGCGGCGTGCGCATCGAACAGCGCCGGCAGCAGCTTGCGCCGCGCCAGGTCGCCGGTGGCGCCGAACAGGACGAAGTCGAATTCGGGTGCGTGGGCAGCGGCCGGAGCCGCTGCGGAATGGCTGTCCATCATGTCGGGAAGAAACGGTGCGTTCGGCAAAAGAGGTTGGAAAGATGGCGGGCCTGACGCTCATCGCGGCGTAGCCCAGCCCTTGTACTGGCCGACGTTGGCGCGCGTCACCAGGGTCGAAGGCAGCAGCACGGTCGGAGTTGCGGGTCGCTGGCCATTCATCATGCCGACGCCCAGCTGCACCGCGGTGCGGGCGATCGCCCACGGGTCCTGGCTGGCCGAGGCCTGCACCAGCGTATCGGCCTTCAGCGCGGCTTCGATGTCGGGCGCTCCGTCCACCGAAGCGATCAGGATGCCGCGGCGGTTGAGCTGGCGCGCGGCCAGGTCGGCGCCCACCGCCTGCGGGTCGTTGATGGTGAAGACCGCGTCGACCTTGGGAAAGCGCGTCAGGTACAGCTGCATCACGTTCAGGCCACCCTCGCGCGAGCCCTTGGCGTCCTGGTCGTCCGACAGGATGCGGATGTCAGGGTGCCGCGCCAGCACGGCCTTGCAGCCCTTGACGCGATCGAGCACGGCCGACACCGGCGGCCCGTTCTGGATGATCACGTTGCCGCGCCCCTTGAGACGCTCGGCGATGAAGCCGCAGGCCAGTTCGCCGGCCTGGGTGTTGTCGGTCTGCACCGTGGCATCGGCGCCGGCGGCGGCCACGTCGACCGCGACCACCACGATGCCGGCCTTGCGCGCCTTGCGCACCGCAGGCTCGATCGCGCGCGCATCCGCCGCGTTGATCAGGATCAGGTCGACCCTGGCGACGATAAAGCTGTCGATATGGGTGAACTGCTTGTTCAGGTCATAGTCCGCCGACAGCACGGTGACCTTGACGTCGGGATTGACCTGCCGGGCCGCGGCCTCGGCGCCGCGCGCCAGCGCGACGAAGTACGGGTTGCCGAGCGAGCCCAGCGTTACGCCGACCTTCTTGAGCTGGCGCTGCGGGGCTTGTACGGCGGACTGCGACGGCGTCTGCGCGGCGGCCGGCAGCGCGCAGAGCGCGGCCATTGCGACCGCTGCCAGTGCGCGGAGGAAGGGAACGGGCTTGATCATCGATGTGTCTCCTGTCAGTGCGTTGCTCAGGTCCGCGCCGAACCCTTCTGACGGTAGCGGTCCAGCGCCACCGCGCCGATGATCACCAGCCCTTTGATGATGTACTGCCAGATGTCCGACACGCCCAGCAGGATCAGCCCGTTGGACAGCACCGCGATGATCAGCGCGCCCACCAGCGTGCCGGCGATCGAGCCGACCCCGCCGACGAAGCTGGTGCCGCCCAGGATCACCGCGGCGATGGCATCGAGCTCGTAGGACTGGCCCAGCTGCAGGCCATTGGCCGCGTACAGCCGCGACGCCGACATGACGCCGCCCAGCCCCGACAGCAGCCCGGACACGGCATAGACGAACAGCAGCACCACCCAGACCTTGATGCCCGACAGCCGCGCCGCTTCGGCATTGCCGCCGACGGCGTAGATCTGCAGGCCCAGCACCGTGCGTCGCAGCACCAGCCACGACACCGCCACCACGGCCGCCGCGATCACCACCAGCCAGGGCACGCCCAGCAGGTCGCCGTTGCCGATGAAGGCAAAGGAGATGTCGGGGTTGTAGACGGTGCTGTCATTCCCAACCAGCCGGGCCAGTCCGCGCACTGCGGTCAGGCTGCCCAGCGTGACGATGAACGGCGGCAGTTTCATGAAAGCGATCAGCGCGCCGTTGAACAGGCCGAACAGCAGCCCGCACAGCAGCGCCGCCGGCACGCTCAGTGCCGCCAGCTGCGGCATCAGCGAAACCAGCATCGCCACCACCGCGGACACCGACAGGATCGAGCCCACCGACAGGTCGATGCCGCCGGTCAGGATGACAAAGGTCATGCCCGCCGCCAGTACCAGGTTGATCGACGCCTGCTGCGCGATGATCGACAGGTTCTGCAGGCTGGCAAAGTTGTCGGTCAGCAGCGTGAAGCCGAAGCAGAGCAGCACCAGCACCGGCAGCATGCCGAGCGCGCGCAGGCGTTCCTGCGTGGTGGCGCGGCCGGCGGCGCCGGGCAGGGCGGGGCCGGTGGAAGGTGCGGCCGCGGCAGCGGCGTGGGCGGCGGGGTGGAAGGGGTTGCGCATGGTGTCTCCTTGTCGGAACGTCGTGCCTGCGTGGGCCGACGTGCTTAGGTGCATTTATGTTTTGCGATTGGCGACTGATGAACCGAGTGTTTGCTCCCCTCTCCCGCTTGCGGGAGAGGGGAGCAAACCGCGGGGACCGTCAATGCAGTGTGGTGGGTTGAATGTCCCCACCCGCCCCGGTCGCCAGCGCAATAATCCGTTCCTGCATGCCAGCCGCATCGGCACAACCAGCCACTTCGCCGACCAGCTCGCCTTCGCGCATCACCAGCACGCGGTCGCACAGGCCGACCACCTCCGGCAGCTCGCTGGAAATCAGCAGCACGGCCACGCCCGAGCGGGCCAGCTCGTCCACCAGCCGGTAGATCTCCGCCTTGGCGCCGATATCCACGCCGCGCGTCGGCTCATCCAGGATCAGCACGCGCGGCCGCGTTTCCAGCAGCCGCGACAGCATCACCTTCTGCTGGTTGCCGCCTGACAGCGCGCCGACGTTGACCTGCGGGTGCGCCACGCGGATGCCGAGCGAGCGGATTGCCTGCGTGGTGCGCTGGCGGGCGCTGGCGCGGTTGAGCCGGCCGCCGCGCAGCGCGTCGCGGGCCGCCACGATCAGGTTGATGTTCTCGTGCACGCTCTGATCCAGGAACAGCCCCTGCAGCTTGCGGTCTTCGGTCAGGTAGGCGATGCCGGCGTCGATCGCCTGGCGCGGGCTCGAAATGGCCAGCGGCGTGCCGGCGACGAACACCGCGCCAGCGCTGCGCGCATCGGCGCCGAAGATCAGCCGCGCCAGTTCGGTTCGGCCGGCGCCGACCAGGCCGGCCAGCCCCAGCACTTCGCCGGCGCGCAGGTCGAAACTGCACGGCAGCACGCGCCGGCCATCGGACATATTGCGCACCGACAGCATGATCTCGCCCTGGCGTGTCTCGCCATGGGTCTTGGTGTAGAAGCCGGACAGGTCGCGGCCCACCATCATCTTGACCAGCGCGGCGCGGGTCAGGTTGTCGCGCTCCAGCGTGCCGACGAAGCAGCCGTCGCGCAGCACCGTGACGCGGTCGGCCAGCTCGTCGATCTCGGCCATGCGATGGCTGATGTAGATGATCGCCATGCCTTCGGCACGCAGCTGGCGGATCAGCGCGAACAGCCGGTCGGTTTCGCGGGTCGACAGCGGCGTGGTGGGCTCGTCCATCACCAGGATGCGCGTCTCGAAATGCACCGCGCGCGCAATCTCGACCAGCTGGCGCTGCGCGATCGACAGCGTATGCACCGGCGTGGTTGGCGTGAAGTCCGCCCCGAGCCGCGCCAGCGTGGCTTCGCACGCGCTGGCCATCGCGGCGCGGTCGACCATGCCATGGCGGTGCAGATGCCGGCCGAGGTAGATGTTCTCGGCCACGCTCAGGTTCGGCGCCAGGCTCAGCTCCTGGTAGATCACCGCGATGCCATGCTCGCGTGCCGCGGCCGGGCCGCCGAAAGCGACCGGCTCGCCGGCGATGCGGCACTCGGCGCCGGGATCGGCGGTGTAGGCGCCGGAGAGGATTTTCATCAGTGTCGACTTGCCGGCGCCGTTCTCGCCCATCAGCGCATGGACTTCGCCCGCGTAGACGGTCAGCTGCACATTGCTGAGCGCCTTCACGCCGGGAAAGGTCTTGGAGATATTGCGCAGCGCCAGCAGCGGCGCGGCAGCGGCGGCGCCATGGGGGCGCTGCTGCTGGGGCTGGGGCAGGGTGCGTGATGCTTCAGACCATGGCATGGCGGGCCTCCGGGACAATGGCCGAGGCGCCCTTGAGCAGCTCGGCACGCGGCGAGAAATTCATGAACATCGGCAGCGACGCCGCGCCGACCGCGCCGGCGTTGGCGCCGAAGCAGCCGCGCACCACGGTGGCGGGCGTGCGCGCTTCCGGGGCGCTGTCGTTCAGGGCCTGCTGCAGCCGGTCGATCAGCGCCGGCACCAGCCCGCCGTCGATGTCGGCGTCGAAGATCACCAGCGGCACGTCCAGCACCGCCAGCGCCGATTGCAGCGCCGGCGCCAGCGCGTCGACGCAGTCGTCGATCCATTGCGCCACCGCCGGGTGGCCCAGCTCGGCCTGGCGCTGCAGGTCGGCATGGCCGTCGACCGCCACGCCGTGATAGCGCAGGTGGCGCGTCAGCGCATTGAGCGAGGCGCGCGACAGCAGCAGGTCGCGGCGCTTGCCGGCAGGCGTCGGCGCTGACGGCAGGGTGCTGGGCGGCACCGGCATCATGGCGATGTCGCCGGCATTGCCGGAAACGCCGCGCACGCAGTCGCCGTTGATCACCACGCCGCCGCCGATGGCGGGGCCGAGGAACACATAGAGGAAATGCTGCGCGTGGTGGCGCCCGTAGAACAGCTCGGCTACCGCGGCCGCGGTGCCGTCGTTCTCGCTGAACACCGGCAGGCCGGTGACGGCGTTGAGCATCGCGGCGAAGTCGGCCTCGTCCCAGGCGCGGAAGCTTGCCTGGAAGTCCTCGCCCTGCACGTCGAGCTCGCGCAGCCACGCCCCAAGGTTATAGGGCTGCGCCACGCCGATTCCCAGCAGCCGCTTCTGCTCGCCCGGGCTGAGCCGGGCGCGCATCGCGTCGATATCGCGCCGCACCAGTTCCAGCGCCTGCTCGGGATGAGGCAGGACCAGCTGGTGCGCATGGCTGGCGAGCAGCTCGCCGGCAAAGTCCACCATCACGGTCTCGATGCTGCCGCGGTCGAGCCTCACGCCAATGCCGAAGGCGCCTTTGGCCTTGAGCCGGATCAGGCTGGCGGGTTGCCCGCGCTGGCCCTCGGTGCGGCGGCCGGCCTGCTCCACCAGGCCTTCGTCGGCCAGGGTCTGCACGATGCTGCCGACCGCGGTGTTGGTCAGCTGCGCCATCCGCGCCAGATCGGCCTTCGACGCCTCGCCGGCGCGGCGCAACGCCAGCAGCAGCGCGCGTTCGTTGTACAGGCGCAAGCTGGCGGAATTCACGCCACGGCCTGCCTTGGATGCGGTCATGTTGTCTCCGTCCTTTGGCCGACGCTGGTGGGGGCGTCGGCTCGGTATTAATTAATTCAGGTTGAATTAAAGAATACTCGACGGCAGAACTCAACTGCGGGAAAACCCGTGGGTGAAAGCGCGCAGGCGGGCTGGAGTGGCTTTTGGAACACTGCGCTTGCGCGGCGGCGCCTGGCTGGCTAGCGTAAAGACAGACCGAAACTAGCAACCCGGAGCAAGAGATGAAGGCCCGCGCCGAGACTGGCCAGTGGAGCCGCTACTACGTGCTGGACCTGAAAAACCGGCCGGTGGAGGTGGCGGCACGTGAGGAATGGGAGCGCTGGATGGCTGAGAACGATCCGGTGTTCCGCCGCACGCTGCTGCAGGACAGCGGCGGCGTGGTCACCACGCGCTTTCGCGGACTGGCGCAGGCATCAGGGGAAGCGCCGCTGTTCGTGACCCGCGTGACTGGCATGGGGGAGCAGGACAACGAAAGCTACGGCGCGCCCACGCTCGCTGCCGCGCTGGCATTGCACGATGACATCGTGAAGAAGCTATTGCGGCAGCTCGGCGGGACGGTGCCGTAGGCGTCGGCTGCAACTCAATCCGGCAGCGCCCCGGCCTGCCGCAGCGCCGCGCGTGCAATCTCCATCCGTGCCTTGGCGTGCTCGGGTTTGAGGAGATCGAGATTGAGCGCGAACAGGTAGTTGTCTCCGCCGCGCTCCACCCATCCCACCAGCCATCCCACCGCCGGCTGCGCCGAATCGGCCCAGCCGGTCTTGGCGTGCAGCGTATAGCCTGCGGTGCGTTCTGTCACCGTCAGCCGGTCCACGCCATCGAACGCGGCCGGCGAGAACGGCAGCGTGCGCTGCACCAGCCCCTTGAGGAAATCGATCTGCTGGTTGGCTGAGATCTGCAGCCGGCCATTGAGCCAGAAGCGGTCGACCGGTCCCGAGCTGTCGGCATTGCCGTAATGCGAGGCGGTCAGGTAGCGCTGGTAGGCCGGGCTGCCGACCCGTCGCGCCAGCGCCTGGTAGGCGGGCACGCATGAGTTGGGGAAGGCCACGCGCAGCGGCACGTCGGCATTGCAGGCTTCGGGCAGGACAGCCTTGCCGCCGACCAGCCAGACCTTGCCGTCCCACGGCAGCTTGTCGTGGTCGATGTCGGCCACGGCGCCGCTGTCCAGGCCGATCAGCGAATTCATGATCTTGAAGGTCGACGCAGGCGAATACGGCCTGGCCGCGCGCGCAGCGTTGTAGGTCAGCACGCGATCGCGGCGCAGGTCGTGGACGACGATGGTGCCGCTGGTACCGGCCTGGCGGAACAGCGCTTCCGCATCGAGCGGTGCAGCTTGCGGTGCGGCGGTGGCGGGCAGGGCGCAAGAGAGCAGGGCGAGTCCCACGGCCAGCGGGGACAGCAAACGGGCGATTCGGATAGGCATGGCAGTAACGTGTTGGGTTGGATAGGAATCCTCTGGTGGCAATCCGGGCCCGGACCGTGGTGCGCAGCATAGGAGAGCGCTCCACGCACGCCAACCGCGCACGCTGTAACCTGCGTAACATGACGGCGTCGCATCCTCTCCGGCCTCCAGCCTGCTACTGCTCCAGCCCATGTCCGCTGCCTTGCTTTGCATCGACGTCCGCGCCCCCTATCGCGTCAATGGCGAGCCCGCCCGCTTCCAGTCGGTCTGGCTGCTGGCGCGCGCCTGGCATGCGCAGCGCAGCGGCGGTGATGTGACAGCGGCGGCCGTGCGCAGCGCCTTCCCGGCCGCCGCCAACCTGCGCATGCTGGTATCGCGCGCCTTCGCGGACTTTGCCCGGTGGGGCGTGACGCTGGGCTGGGGCGCGGACCGGCAACGCGATCCGGCAACGGCCAACCCCGCGCAGCGCAGCCGCGGGCCGTTCTGGATGACGGCGGCGCAGGCCCGGCAACTGCGCTTCGTCGCGCACGGCCGCACGCTGGGCCCGGCGGCGCTGGCGCGGCAGCTGGGCTTTGCCGAGGCGGGGGCGCCAGAGTCCGGCATGGCGGACGGCGCGGCCTACGTGATGCGCGACATGGCCTTCTGGAGCGAACTGACGCAGGCCATGCGCAGCGCGCAGGACGGCTATGCCGGCGCGCACGGCACCGCCGTGGCCGAAGCGTTCCGCGTGGCACAGCGCAGCGCCGGCGATCCGTTCCAGCAGGCGTTGTCGCTGCTGAAGGAAAGCCTGGCCTGGCGCCGCTGCGGCAGCCTCGAGCAGAGCCGCGCCGCGCTGGCGCGCTTTGACCGGCTGTCCCGGGCAGGCAGCCCCGGCGCCGCCGTGCCCACCTTCGCGGCGATGGCGCACGTGGTGCGCGCCTGGGCCCGCTATACGCGCGGCGACCACGACGGCGCCGGCGCCGGGCTGGCCGCGCTGCGTGCGGATCCGGAGCTATCCCCGGCGGTGCGTTACAACCCGCGCCTGCGCTTCGAGGTGCTGAACCTGGAAGGGCTGCTGTACAAGGCCGGTGCGATGGGCAAGGCCGCAGCCGGCAGCGTGGCGCCGGCGCTGTCGGCGCAGCGTGCCCTCGATGCCTTCGCGGCAGCGCTGCAAGCCGGTTACGAAGCCGATTCGGTCGACGCCGTGCAGCATGCCGCGGCCAATATCGGCCTGTGCCTGTGGCTGTTCTGGCGCCATGGGCTGGCCGACCCCGGCCGCGCGCTCGATGCCGGCGCGGTGCAGCGGCAGGCGATGCGCTGGCTGGGGTTGTCGGAATGGATCTGCGACCGCTTCGGGGTGGGCGGCGGCACCGCGTGGAACGCGATCTTCCTGTTGCGCATCGCGCGCGGCAGCTGCGGGCCGGATGCGCCCGGCGATGCTGGCGAGGGCAAGGGCGTGCAGAGCGTGGCCGCCTTTCGCCGCCAGCGCCCGCTGTCCGTAGCCGATGCCATTGATGCGCTGCGGCCCTTCCACGCGCCGTTTGCTCCGGCCAAGGGATTCGTGCGCTGGTCGGCCGTGGCCGCCTTTGCGCTGGAAGACCACGACGCGGGCCATGTCAGCCTGGGGCCGTTGCAGCTGGCCAACCTGTTGCTGGAGTCGGCCTGGTACCTGACACACGAGCAAGGCGCAACCGCCAAAGCCTGCGCGGCGGTGGAGCGGCTGGCAGCGCAGTTGCCGGCGTTGCGCGCGGCCGAGCGGGCGTTCTTTGCGGCGGAGATCCGCGCGCTGCCGCCGGAACTGCGCGACGCGGCGGCGGAGGTGGCGCGCCGGCGGCGCAAGGGATAGCGGGGGATAGCGGGATCGCCGGCGTATTCATTGCGCGGCATCGCGCGCAGCCAGCGTTCAGTCGAACAGCTCGTGCCAGATGCTCTTCTTCCGATATTGCTTCTGGTGGCGTTCGTCGTAATAGCGGTCCCCGTCATGATGACGAGCGCGGCCCCACTCATGGCCGCGGTCCCGGTCGCCGTAGCTTTGCTGGGGCGGCGCAGCGGGCGCCACGGCCTGCGTCGCTGGCGCCGCGGCGACCGAACGCTCCAGGATCTTGTCGAGTTCGCCGCGGTCCAGCCATACGCCGCGGCATTTCGGGCAATAGTCGATTTCGATGCCCTGCCTTTCGGACATCACCAGTTGCGTTTGCGGGCACACCGGACAATCCATGCCTTCTCCTCGTTGCTGTCGATAAGTCGAGGTATGACCGGCCCGCCCGGCAATGGTTCGCCAGTGTGCGGCTGTCGCCTGCGCAGAGACGCGCACGCCACGTGGCGGCGTGCGGAATTTGTCGGCCGCGCCGCCGTCGAACCGGAATGCCTCAATTCGATCCCCATCGCGGACCGGCTCCTGAACCGTCCGCTTCGCCAGCATCGGCGCCGTATGGCGATGCGCCGCGCCGCCGGCCGCTGATCGGGCGCCTGGCAGCGCCGGCGATGGTGGCGGCGATCTTGTGGGCCGCCTGGCCATGGCTGCAGCCCCAGCTCGAACGCGCCATCTACGCGATGCGGCTGGCGGCCCGCCCGGCGCCGAGCGCGCTGCCGGTTCCGGTGCAAGGCGTCGCCCCGCGCGCGCTGCGCGACACGTGGCATGGCGCGCGCTCCGGCGGGCGCAAGCATGAAGGCATCGACATCTTCGCGCCGCGCGGCCGGCCGGTGCAGTCGGCCACGGAAGGCATCGTCTCGCGCGTCGGCACCAATTCGCTCGGCGGCAAGGTGGTCTGGGTGATGGGACCGGGCCGGCAGATGCATTACTACGCGCACCTCGACGACTACGCGGCAATACGCGCCGGCGATATCGTTGCACCGGGCACGGTGCTCGGCTATGTCGGCACCACCGGCAACGCCCGCGGCACGCCGCCGCACCTGCACTACGGCATCTATGCCGCCGGGGGTGCGATCAACCCGTATCCGCTGCTGAAGCCGCCCCCGACAGCCGGCGCGCCGCGGCGCTAGCCGGGGGCTGCGCCGCGCGCAGGAGCGCGCCGGAGGAGTCAGGGCCTGGCGTCGGCCAGGGCCTTCTGGATGGCAGCGTCGGTCTGGGCGTAGTTGCCTTCGCCGAAGTGCTTGTAGACGACGTTGCCGCTGGCGTCGACAAGATACAGCGCCGGCCAGTACTGGTTGTGCCAGGCGTTCCAGGTGGCGTACTTGTTGTCCTGCGCCACCGGGTAGCGGATGTCGAAGCGCTTGATCGCCGCCTGGACATTGGCGGTGGACTTTTCGTAGCCGAACTCGGGCGTATGCACGCCGACCACCACCAGCCCCTTGTCGCGGTATTTGTCGTACCACTGGCGCACATGGGGCAGGGTGCGGATGCAGTTGATGCAGTCGTAGGTCCAGAAATCTACCAGCACGACCTTGCCGCGCAGTCCGGCAAGGGTCAGCGGTTCGGAGTTGAGCCATTTCTCGATGCCGGTGAATTCCGGCGCCTTGCCGAAATCCGCCGGCGCGGCGGCAGCGGGAGCGCCGTGGGTGGCGGCGAAGATGGTGGTGGCGGCAAGCAGGGTACGCAGGATGCGGTGCATGGTGCAGTCTCCGTGTCAGACAGTGGGGGAAGGGTTCAGCGAACAGATTCCGCTGGTGGATTCAGGTCAGCGGGGCCAGCGACGTCAGCCAAGCGACGGCGAGGGTGTCGTACTGGAAGTACATGGCGACGGCCGTGGCCACCACCAGCGCGCCGAAGCCTTGCTGCAGCCGCTGGGTATGGCGCGCCAGCCGGCGCACATGGGTGGTGGCGAACTGGCCGCCATAGGCGATCAACAGCATCGGAATAGCCGCGCCGGCGGCATACATCCCCAGCAGCGCGGCGGCGCGTTGCAGGTCCTGGGCCTTGGCCACCAGCGCCAGGATCGACGCCAGCACCGGCCCCGCGCACGGGGTCCAGACCACGCCCAGCGACATGCCCAGCACAAAGCCGCCGGCCATGCCGCTGCCGCCCACGCTGCCGAGCCGGTCCGCCAGGCGCTCGGCGATACCGCCGAACGGCCCCGTCAGCCGCGCGAAGCCGGCCGGCCACAGCCGCGCCAGTCCGGTCGCCAGCAGGAACAGGATGGCGGCGTTGCGCACCACCCCGTGGGCGTCGGCAAAGGCGCTGGACAGCGCGCCGAAGGCAATGCCGAAGGCCGAGAACGCCGTGACGAAGCCCAGCGCGATGGCCAGCGGGCGCAGGCGGTCCGACTGGCCCAGGGAAGCGCCGAGCAGCATCGGCAGCACCGGCAGCACGCACGGCGAGGCGATCGTCAGCACGCCGGCGAGGAAGGCAAGCAGTGCGTCGATCATTGGCGGCTCCTGCGGGGGCGCGGCGCGGCACACCGCGCGGCAGGGGCAGGCAGGGCAAGGCAGCAGGTCATCGTCGGGCTCCGGTCGGGTCGATGACCGCATTGGAGCGCCCGCGCGTATCCCGCTTGTTTCCGGGCAGCGGCCGGAATGCAAGATTTCATGTCCGGCGCCGCGCCAGATACAGTGCGATACAAAGTGGCGGGTTGGCCGCAGGCACTGAGCGCGTCAGCGGCCTGGAAATGGGCATCGACGGCCAGGTGGCCCGCTGGGGCCGGTGAAATGCCGCCAAAGGGCGGCATTTCTACCACCATAAATCCGCCATTGGGCTGATTTATCGAATTCCGGACACCTGCCAGCCAGCGAATAATCAAGATATTCGTGCGCGAGGAGTTATGTCGGACATTACCTGATACCCCGCCAAATCCGCCCCGGAAACTCCCGCTTTACCCCCCCCCGCTTTACCGCGGCTCTCGCGACACCAGGCCAGGCAAGGCGCCTGGCCAGAACCGAGTAATGTTTCCCCCGAACGGGTATTGTCCCGAGCCGCGGAATGCGGCAAGAATTCGCCCCGGGAATTTGATGCAAGCTGTAAATGTGTTTGCGAATGTTCACGATTTGATTTTCGCCACGCGCTTACACTTTCCCCCGATTTGCGGCAACGCACCCCGCCACCGGCGGAGGTAGCGTCTGCACGACGCCATGCCCATCGCGGGCTGGCCATCCGGCGTGGTTCCTCGGTACCCGCCGGATCCCGTAGGCCTGTCCTGCCGCCTCTCTCCTGCGGCCAGGCCCGATCGGGTTCCGTGTCTCCGTGCCGCATGTCATCTGCCGATAACGGACCCCAGGCGCGCGCCCGCTTCCAGCAGGCGAGCCGGCGCTCGGGCATAGATGAGACAGGCTGCGGATCCCATGGATTCACTGATGACGCAACCTTCGTGCGCCGGCACCGGTCCCGCCCGGCGCAAGGCCTTGCGCCGGCGCATGCCGGCCGGGCTCGCGGCCGGGCTGGCGGCGGCACTTTGCTGCATGCCGGCCCCCGCGCAGGCTGACGCCGAATACGAAGCCCTGATCCAGCGCGCCCGCGCCGGCGACTACGGCAGTGCGCTGGCAATGCTGCGCGAGCGCGTGGCCAGCGCTCCCTCGGACCGGCGCGCGGCGTTTGACCGGATCATCATCGCCGGCTGGGCCGGCCGTTCCGACGAGGTGCTGGCCGCCTACGGCGAACTGGAGCAGGCGGGCGCCGCGCGCACCGCGCCGCCGCAGGTGCTGGCCGCGGCGGCGGGCGCGCTGCGCGACCAGAAGCGCTGGGACGAGGCGCTGGCACGCTACCGCGAAGGACGCCAGCGCTACCCCGCCGAGCCGGTGTTCGCGCTGGGCGAGGTCGGCGTGCTGGCCGACAGCGGCCAGGCCGCGGAAGCCGTCAGCGCTGGCCAGGCCCTGGTGCGCAAGCAGCCGGATGATGTCGACAGCCGCCTCGCGCTGGCCTATGCGCAGGCCCGCGCCGGCGAACCTTACGAGGCCCTGTTCGAGGCCGACCAGGCCTATACCCGCGCACCCAAACGCGCCGACGCCGTGCGCGCCCATGTGGGCGCGCTGCAGCGCGCCGGGCTGCCCGATGCCGCGCTGCGCGTCGCCGGCGAGCAGCCGACACTGTTCGACACCGCGGCCCGGCAGACGCTGGAACTGGACGCCGCCGCCGAACTGGTGCGGCTGGCCGACATGCCCACACGGATGGAAGCCGAGCGCTTTGCCATCGCCGACCGCGCGCTGGCGCGCTATGACGCGCTGCTGCCCGCACTGCAGGGGCAGGGCAACAAGGAAGGACAAAGCGAGGCCCTGTACCGCCGCGCCCGCATCGACCGCCTCGGCGCGCTGCATGCGCGCTTGCGCATGCAGGACGTGGTCGACAGCTACGAGGCGCTGCGCGCCGAGGGTGTCGCCGTGCCCGTCTACGTGCTGGGCGACGTGGCCTCGGCCTACCTCTACCTGCGCCACCCCGAGCAGGCCGCCGAACTGTTCCGCCAGGTGCGCGAAGCCTATCCGCCCGGACTCGACCCCGAAACGCGCCTGAAGGCCCAGACCGGCCTGTACTACGCCAACGCCGAAGCCGAAGCCTTCGACCCGGCGGGCGAGGCGGTGAGCGAGGCCCGCGCCGAGCAGCCGCAATGGCGCCGGGTGCGCGGCCAGCCGGCGCGCCAGCCCAACGAACTGTGGCTGTCCGCCGAGCAGACCGCCACGCTCGCGCTCCTGCAGGCCGGCGACACCCAGCAGGCCCAGCAGCGCACGGAAGACCTGGTGCGCAACGCGCCCGGCCATTCCGGCCTGCGCGTGGGCCTGGCCAATGTCTACCTGGCGCGCGGCTGGCCGCGCGCCGCCGAGCAGGAACTGAAGGCCGCCGAAACGCTGGCGCCGCGCGCGCTCGCGGTGGAAGTGCAGCAGGGCCACGCCGCGCTCGACCTGCAGGAATGGCGCCAGGCGGAAATGCTGCGCGACGATACCCTGGCGCGCTTCCCTGATGACCTGGCCGCCCGCCGCCTGGCGCGCGAGTGGGCCGTGCACAACAAGGCCGAGCTGCGCATCGAAGGCTATCGCGGCCTGGCCAACGACAGCCCGGTGGTGGGCGACGGCAATTTCGGCATCGAGTCGGTGCTGTACACGCCGCCGATCCACTATGACTGGCGCGCCTTTGGCGGCGTGGGCTATGCCACCGGCCGCTTCGACGAAGGGCGTGTCGACTACCGCTGGGCCCGCGCCGGCGTGCAGCGGCGCGTGCGCGACCTGACCGTCGAGGCCGAGCTGTCCACGCACGGATATGGCTATGGCGCGCGCCAGGGCGGCCAGGTGGCGGTGGACTATGACCTGGATGACCGCTGGCGCATCGGCGCCTCGGCCGCGATGCGCTCGACCGCCACGCCGCTGCGGGCGCTGCTCAACGGCATTTACGCCAACAACGTGCAGGTCTACGGCCGCTGGCGCGCCAGCGAGGCCAGCGAGTGGATGCTGACGGTGGCGCCGTCGCACTTCAGCGACGGCAATGACCGGCTCGAAGGCGGCATCTCCGGCGTGCAGCGGATCTACGCCGCGCCGCACCTGAAGGCCGACCTGCTGGTGGACCTGTGGAGCTCGCGCAACAGCCGCACCGACGTGCCGTACTACAGCCCGCGCGCGGACCTGACGGTGTTGCCGTCGGCCCGGCTCACGCACACGCTGTACCGCCGCTACGAGACCGCCTGGGAGCAGCAGTTCCTGGGCGGCGCCGGCACCTACAGCCAGCAAGGCTTCGGCACCGGCGCGATCCTGCTGCTCGGCTACGGCCAGCGCTACCGCACCAACGGCGTGTTCGACGTGGGCGCCACCGTCACCGCCAGCAGCCGGCCCTATGACGGCCAGCGCGAGCGCGAACTGCGCATCGTGTTCGACCTGACCTATCGATTCTGACCCGGACCCCCGCCATGACACGATTCCCGCAGCGCGCCTGGCGCCGCCTGCTCTGGCTGCTGCTGGCCGCATGCCTGCTGGCCGGCTGCGCCAAGGACATCCCGGTGTTCACGCCGCCGGCGCAGCGCCCGCTCGCCGCCGCCGAACAGCCCTGGCCGAACAACCACCTGGTGGTGCTGGCCTACCACGACGTCGAAGACAGGGATCCCGACCAGGCCTACCTGAGCGTGCGTACCGACCACCTGATCGGCCAGCTGGCCTGGCTGCGCGAGAACGGCTACCAGGCGGTCTCGGTCGACCAGGTGCTGGCCGCGCGCCGCGGCGGCAAGCCGTTGCCGGCGCGCGCGGTGCTGCTGACCTTCGACGACGGCTACCGCAGCTTCCATGCGCGCGTGCTGCCGATCCTGAAGGCCTACCGCTGGCCCGCGGTGCTGGCGCCGGTCGGTGCGTGGCTCGACACGCCAGTGGGCCAGCCGGTCGATTTCGGCGGCACGCCGACCGCTCGCGACCGTCTGCTGACCTGGCAGCAATTGCGCGAGATTTCCGCCTCCGGGCTGGTCGAGATCGGCGCGCACACGGACGCCTTGCACTACGGCATCAACGCCAATCCGCAGGGCAATACCGAGCCGGCCGCGGCGGTGCGCGCCTTCGATGCCGGCACCGGCCGCTACGAGACCGACGCAACCTACGCGGCGCGCGTGCGTACCGACATGCAGCGCATCACGAAGAAAGTCCATGCCGTCACCGGCAAGCCGGTGCGCGTCTGGGTATGGCCGTACGGCGCCGAAGGAGGCACCGCGCTGCGCATCGTCGGCGAGAACGGCTATGAGATGGCGCTGACGCTGGAAGACGGCCTGGCCAGCGTCGACAAGCTGATGTCCGGCCCGCGCATGCTAGTCACCGGCGATCCCGGCGTGCCCGGCTTCGCGCAGTCGGTGGCGACGATGGAAGAGCCGAGCGCCATGCGCGTCGCGCACGTCGACCTGGACTACGTCTATGATCCGGACCCGGCCCAGCTCGATCGCAACCTCGACCGGCTGGTGCAGCGTATCTACGACCTCAAGATCAACACGGTTTTCCTGCAGGCCTTCTCCGACGAAGATGGCAGCGGCCTGGTCCGGTCGGTGTACTTCCCGAACCGCTGGCTGCCGATGCGCGCGGACTTGTTCAACCGCGTGGCATGGCAACTCGGCAACCGCGCCAAAGTCAAGGTCTACGCCTGGATGCCGGTGCTGAGCTTCGACATGGACCCGTCGCTGCCGCGCGTGACCCGCTGGGACCCGGCCACCAATCGCGCCGGGGTCGACGCGAAGCAATACCGCCGCCTGTCGCCGTTCGACCCGGTGGCGCGCCAGCGCATCGCCGAGGTCTATGAAGACCTGGCCCGGCACGCCTTCTTCCAGGGCCTGCTGTTCCACGACGACGCCATCCTCAGCGATTTCGAGGACGCCAGCGCGCCGGCACTGGCGGCGTACCGCAAGGCCGGGCTGCCGGACAACATTGCCGCGCTGCGCGCCGACCCGGAAACGATGCAGCGCTGGACGCGCATGAAGAGCCGTGCGCTGGTCGATTTCACGCAGGAACTGACACAGCGTGTGCGCGCCATCCGCGGCCCGGCGATCAAGACCGCGCGCAATATCTTCGCCATGCCCATCCTGCAGCCGGACAGCGAAGCCTGGTTCGCGCAGAACCTCGACGACTTCCTGGCCGCATACGACTGGACCGCGCCGATGGCGATGCCGTTCATGGAGCAGGTGCCGCGCGGCCACGAGCACCAATGGCTCGACCGCATCGTCGACGCGGTGGCGCAGCACCCCGGCGCGCTGCGGCGCACGGTGTTCGAGCTGCAGGCGCGCGACTGGCGCAAGCCAGAAGGTGGGGTTGCAGGCGCAGTCGACAGCAAGGTGCTGGCCGGCTGGATGCAGCGCCTTCAGTGGCGCGGCGCGCGCAGCTTCGGCTACTACCCCGACGACTTCCTGAACAACCAGCCCCGGCTCGACTTGATCCGCCCGGCGCTGTCTAACGCCTGGTACCCCGCACCATGATCGAAAGACTGTTTGCCCTGGTTATCCTGTGCCTGGCGCTGGCGCTGCCGTTCGCGCTGGCCGCGCTTGCCACCGGCGACCTGCTGCTGGCCTTCGTGTTCTTCTATCCGCTGTTCATGTCCGGCTTGTGGATGGCCGGCGGCGTGTACTTCTGGCTGCATTGGGAGCGCAAGTGGCGGGGGGGCGAGCAGCGCGAGGCGCCGCAGGTGTCCGGCACACCGTTCATCTCGATCCTGGTGCCCTGCTACAACGAAGAGCAGAACGGCGAAGAGACGCTGCTGGCCGCGCTGGGACAGCGCTATCCCGAGTTCGAGGTGATCGCCGTCAATGACGGTTCGCGCGACGGCACCGGCGCCGTGCTGGAAGCGCTGGCGCAGCGCCATGAGCGGCTGCGCGTGGTGCACCTGGCGCAGAACCAGGGCAAGGCCATGGCGCTGCGCATGGGCGCGCTGGCGGCGCGCGGCGAATACCTGGTCTGCATCGACGGCGACGCGGCGCTGGATCCCGACGCCGCGGCCTACCTGGTCGCGCCGATGGTGGCCAACCCGCGCGTGGGCGCGGTCACCGGCAACCCGCGCATCCGCACGCGGTCCACGCTGGTGGGGCGCATCCAGGTCGGCGAGTTCTCGTCGATCATCGGGCTGATCAAGCGCACCCAGCGCGTCTATGGGCAGGTCTTTACCGTGTCCGGCGTGGTCGCCGCGTTCCGCCGCCGCGCGCTGGACCGCGTCGGCTACTGGAGCCTGGACATGATCACAGAGGACATCGACATCAGCTGGAAGCTGCAGCGCGACCACTGGTCGATCTTCTACGAGCCGCGCGCACTGTGCTGGATCCTGATGCCCGAGACCGTGCGCGGCCTGTTCAAGCAGCGGCTGCGCTGGGCCCAGGGCGGCGCCGAAGTGTTCATGAAAAACGTGCGCTCGATCTGGATCTGGCGCCACCGCCGGCTGTGGCCGCTGATGGCGGAGTACTGCCTGTCGGCGGGCTGGGCCTTTGCCTTTGCCATGTCGATCGTGCTGTGGGCGCTGGGGCACTTCGTCGAGCTGCCGGAGCATATCCGCATCCAGAAGCTGATGCCGCCGGGCTTTACCGGCATGGTGCTGGCGGCGGTCTGCATATTGCAGTTCATGATCAGCGTGGCGATCGACCGCCGCTACGAGCCGCGCCTGGGGCGCACGCTGTACTGGATCATCTGGTACCCGCTGGCGTACTGGCTGGTCGGCATGTTCACCACGCTGCTGGCCTTTCCCAAGGTCATGCTCAAGACCCGGCGCAAGCGTGCGCGCTGGGACAGTCCCGATCGCGGCATCCAATCGATGAAATCGTCATGAATCCCGACAACATGATCATCCGTACCCGGCGCGCACCGCTGCGCTGGGCGTTCGACGCGGTGCTGACCGCGCTGGCGTGGACCGGGTTCTTCTACCTCTTCGCCAGCGGCATCCGCGACATCCTGGCGGGAGCGTCGTCCGGCCTCGACGTGCCGTTCTGGTCCGCGATGATGCCCACCATGGGCACGCTGTCGGTGTACGTGCTGGTGGGCGTGTTCAACGGCGTGGTGCTGTTGGTGTGGGCCCTGTACAACCAGATCCGCTTCGCCGGCATGGACCGCCGCAAGCCGCTGCCGCCGCTGGGCGGCGATGAGCTGGCGGCCAGCTTCGGCCTGCCGGAACAGCGCGTCGAGGCGCTGCAGCAGGCCAAGGTGGCGGTCGTCGACCACGACCACGACGGCGGCATCGCCGGCGTGCGCGTCTTCCATGCGAGCGGCTCCCCTTGTGTGGGCGCTTTCCGGAGGAAAAGCGTCGACCCGGACAACGGGTAATCCATTAGTCGCGACCTTGTTTATTTACTCCGGATAATCGCTTATAAATACGTGACATGCTGCGGCTGATGTCACGCATCATGACTCCGCCCGCCGGGACGCCTGCGGGCCTTTTTTTATCCTCGATTATTCCTGATCGATATTAATCAGGAATCTTATTTTGCCCGTTTCTGATTCGGGCTGGTGAAAACCCTGATTTTTCCCGAAACATTACAAAATCGCAATGTTTCTCGGCTGGCCAGCATTTGACATGCTTTTGCCATGGCCGTCAATACTTCCCTGAAAGGCGCGCGGCTATTGAGTTCCAGGAATGTGACGCGTTTATTCATACGCCTTTCGCACTGATGCGGAAATGACCTGAATCCGGTGTTATAGCCATATTCCTCATTAATCAGCGGGCTAGTGAAAACCCTGCGCCGGTTCGTCTTGAACTCGCTTGATATATCACATACTGTGTATCCCATCGCATCTCGTAGTTTTGAAAACAGGTGAGTGCGGGAGACGTCGATATGGCGTCGCAATAAAAGGCAGTAAATGCCAACGACACAGGAGACAGAAAATGCCAGGAGCCACCTGCAAGTTGACGCGCATGGCGTCCCCACCTTCGTCCATCCCCACGGATTTCCCGAAACACACGGTTCAAGGAGTGCGCTATGAGTAACGCAAACGCAGGGGCCCTGCACCCCAATCACGCTCCGGAGTCCACGCGCTGGATCCAGCTGGTCGTCGGCGTGGTCTGCATGATCGCAACCGCGAACATCCAGTACGCCTGGACGCTGTTCGTGCCTGAAATCCAGGAAACCTACGGCTGGTCACGCGCCAGCATCCAGATCGCCTTCACCGTGTTCGTGCTGGTGCAGACCTGGCTGGCGCCGATCGAGGGCTACTTCATCGACAAGTTCGGGCCGCGCATGATGGTGGCCTTCGGCGCGCTCTTTATCGGCACGGCGTGGGTCATCAACTCGCAGGCGACCACGCTGATGGGCTTCTACGTCGGCGCCGCGGTCGGCGGCCTGGGCGTGGGCTCCATCTATGCGACCTGCATCAACAACGCGCTGAAGTGGTTCCCGGACCGCCGCGGCCTCGCGGTCGGCCTGACCGCCGGCGGCTATGGCGCGGGCTCGGCGGCGACCATCCTGCCGATCGCGGCGATGATCGAGTCGCAGGGCTTCCAGCACACCTTCCTGTTCTTCGGCCTGCTGCAAGGATCGCTCGCCTTCGTCGCGGCATGGTTCCTGCGTTCGCCCAAGACCGGCGAGGTGCGTGGTTCGAAGAAGCTGGCCCAGGCCACGCGCGACTACACCCTCAAGGAAGCGCTGTGCACCAAGCTGTTCTGGCTGATGCTGGTGATGTTCGTGCTGGTCGTCACCGGCGGCATGATGGCCGTGGCCCAGCTCGGCGTCATCGCCAAGGACCTTGGCGTGAAGGAATTCAAGGTTGACCTGCACTTCTTCGTGATGGCCGCATTGCCGCTCGCCCTGATGCTCGACCGCATCATGAACGGCATCTCGCGTCCGCTGTTCGGCTGGATCTCGGACAACATCGGCCGCGAGAAGACGATGGTGATCGCCTTCACGCTGGAAGGGCTGGGCATCATCGCGCTGGGTTACTTCGGCAGCGACCCGTACGCCTTCCTGATCCTGTCCGGCGTGGTGTTCCTGGCCTGGGGCGAAGTCTACTCGCTGTTCTCGGCACTGGCGGGCGATGCCTTCGGCACCAAGCACATCGGCAAGATCTACGGCGTGCTGTACACCGCCAAGGGCATCGGCGCACTGTTCGTGCCGATCGGCAACCTGCTGATGGAAGCCACCGGCACCTGGTCGACGGTGCTCTACACGGTGGCGGCAATGGACCTGACCGCTGCGTTCCTTGCCATCATGGTGCTGCGGCCGGTGCTGGCCTCGCACGTTGCGACCTCCAGGCAGCAGTTCGCGAAGGAATCTGCCGCAGCCGGCGCGCAGGTGGCGGCCTAGTCCACGCGCCTCGCTTCAGATAGACGGATCCACTGTAGTTGGCTGGGCGGGCTTCTTCGGAAGCCCGCTTTTTTTGGGCGTCACCGATTAGAATGCGAAGCTCGATCCACCGGCGATCTCGATGCCTCTCGCACGCGCAATCACCATAGGGCTGCTGCTGTCCACGCTCGCAGGCTGCGATTTCCTGCGCGGCTATGCCGATGGCCAATCCTCGGCCATGCGGGAGTTTGCCGGCAGTGGCACGCCGGCGCAGATCGGCGCGGCGCGCTTTGTGTTCGACGACTTCGGCGGCCTGAGCACCGACACGCTGGAATCCAACGCGCTGCCATGGAAGCTGGCCACGACCGCGCTGGTGCTTGCCAACGCCCCGGATGCGGTGCCTGCGCCGCAGACATTGCGGCGCGCGCTGCGGGAGTTCGGGTTTGTCTATCCCGACGGCATCCTGAACTGGCCGCTTGCGCAGCAGCCGCGCTTCGACAAGCCGCTCGGCATCGTCAGCGGCACCGTCGGCCGCGACCTGCCCAGGATCCGGCTGGAAGTCTCTAACCTGGGGTGCGCGGCGTGCCATGCGGGCGTGACCTACGGCAAGGACGGCCAGCCCAGCGGCAAGGTGTGGCTGGGTTTGCCGAATACCTCGCTCAATCTCGATGGCTTCGTCAACGCGGTCTACCTCGCGGTCAAGCGGGTCAAGTCCGACCCCGACAAGCTGCTGGTCGCCATTCCGAAGCTGTATCCCGATACCTCGGCGGACGAACTGGCGACCATCCGCAAGTTCGTCTGGCCGCGGCTGGTCAGGCGCATCGACGAACTCGCGGCCAGCGGCGATGCGCCGCTGCCGTTCAGCAATGGCGCGGCCGGCAGCACCAATGGCGTGGCGGCGCTGAAGTTCCAGTTCCATCTGCTCTCCGCCGGGACGGGCGCGAGCGGCTCGACCTCGATCCCGGAACTGGGCGACCGGCGCCTGCGCTCGTCGCTGCTCTATGACGGGGTCTATGCCAACAAGGGCGCGGCGCGCTTTGCGCCGGTTGCCGCGGATGCGGCCATGGATCCCGGGCGTCTCGCGCATATCGTGGCCTTCTTTACCGTGCCGACCATGGGCATGCCGCCGGATCGCGCCAGCCGCGCCATCCCGCAGGTGGAGGACGTGATGCGGTTTATGGCGGGCTACACGCCGCCGCCGTTTCCCGGACCGGTCGACCGGGGCCGCGCGGCACGCGGCGCCGGCGTTTACGCGGCGCAGTGCGCGCAGTGCCATGGCAGCTACACCCAGGACGCGGCGCGTCCCCGGCTGGTCAGCTATCCCAACCGGCTGGTGGCGCAGGCGGAACTCGGCACCGATGCCACGCGCTGGCAGGCGATCGATGCGAGCCTGCTGCAGGCCATCGGGCGCTCCGCGCTGGGCAGGCATATCGATGCGGCCAACACCGGCGGCTATGTGGCGCCCGTCTTGTCGGGCCTGTGGGCGACGGCGCCTTACCTGCACAACGGCTCGGTGCCCACGCTGTGGCACCTGATGCATCCGGAGGCGCGGCCGCGCCGGTTCTGGGTGGGTGGGCATGCGCTGGACTACGCCAAAGTGGGCATTGCCGGGCGGCCCGATGCGCAGGGCGCGTGGGCCTATCCTCCGGACTACCGGCCGTGGTCAAGCCCGGTGCTCTATGACACCGCGACCACGGGGCGGGACAACCGGGGCCATGAGCGGGAGTTCAGCGCCTTGCCGGAAAGCGACAAGGATGCGCTGCTGGAATTCCTGAAGCTGCTCTAGCGCGGGCCGTCCGCCTGCAGCAATTCCGCCGCCGGCAGCCTGGCGCTGCGCGGAATCGCCGCGTCAGGCGCGGGGCCGAAACGCATCACGTTGACCAGCCGGTGGCCCGCTGGCAGCGCCTGGTGGTCCGTCAGCAATGCCGCGTAGCGGGGCGAATCGGACAGGGCCGACATCGGCACGCCGGCAAAGCCGAGGGCGGCCATGCCCAGCCAGAAGCGGTACCAGCGGCGCCCGGCCTCGAAGTCTGTCACGTCGTGCGCGGCGTGGATCAGCACGATCCGGGCGGCGCTGTTGACCTTGGCGGCGTCCGCGGCCAGCAGGCCGGTCAGCGACAGCGCCGACAGCGCGCGCACTACGGCCGGACGCAGGGCCACCGACGCTGCCATCGCTTCCCAGCGCGACAGCGCCATGCACTCGGCCGACAGTCCGTCGCGGGTCCAGCCAGCGGCGCGCGGGGACAGGCGCATCCAGTGGTAAAGCTCGCGCACAAAGGCCGGGTCGTGGAAGGCGGCCGCGGCGGCAGCCTCATGCCAGCTGGCGATCTGCGCCGTGCTGGCGGGCTCCGCCGCCATGGCAACCGGGGCATGAGTGGCGATGCACTGGTCCATGGCCGCGAGCTGCGCGGCGTCGGCAGGCGCGAACGTGCCGCGCCAGGTGCGGCGTTGCTCACAGGCGGCAGCCAGCGGATCGGTGCAGGCGCCCGGCCGGAGCTCGCCTGTGGCCGCGACGCGCGGGCCGGCAGCCGCGGGCGGGTAGGGCAGTGCCGCGACCTCCGGCGGCGAAAGCGCAAAGCCGATGGCCGACAACGCCAGCGCCATGCCTTCCCACGCCATGCCCAGCGCGATCCGGTTATCCCGGCCGGTCGGGTCGCCTACGGACAGCCAGCGCGCGGGATCCTCCAGCAGCAGGATGCGGTCGCCGGCAAAGTGCCAGCGGGCCGGCTGGATATTGTGGGCACTCGGGGCGCGCGCGGCCTGCGCGACCAGGGCCAGTTGCTGGTCTGGTGTCAGCATCGTAGGTTGCCATTCTCCGGCGCCAGCGCCCGGCGGAACAGGTGCAGGCGGTGCAGTTCGGTGGCGCCCAGCTTTTCCATCTGCCGCAGGCTTGCGCCATTGGTATCGGACACCCAGCTGATGCCCAGGTGCGAATAGCCGGCATCGCGCATCGCCGTCAGCAGGCGATGCAGCAGCACGCCGTTGACGCCCTGGCCGTGGAACGCCTGGCGTACCGAGAAAAAGATCACCGCCGCGCGCTTGCGGCTGGCGCGGAACCGCAGCAAGTGCCACAGCGTCGACCATGTCAGCCGGAATCCGGTGGCACGCAGGAACGGGTTGAGGTCCGGCACGCACAGCAGCACGCCGGCCGGCTCGCCGCGGTAATACGCGGTGTACGACAGGCGCTCGTCGATGATCCACATCATGCCGGCGCAGGGGTAGAGGAATTCCGCTTCCGTCAGCGGCACGAACATCGGGTTGCCGGCAAAGCCGTCGTTCAGCACGGCGCACGCTTCGCGCAGGCGCCCTTCAAAGCCGCGGCGGCGGATCGGCGCGAAACGCCAGTCCGGATCGCTGGCCAGCGCACGCTGCCGGTCGCCTAGCAACTGTTCGGGGTCGTAGCCGCGCACGTCCATCTCGAAGGTGCGCATCGGAAAGAAGCGCTCGAAGCCGCAGGCTTCCAGCAGCCGGGCAATGTGCGGCGGCGTGTATTCCTGGTAGGTGTACGGCGCGTGCCCGAAGCCATCGGTGACGATGCCGATCATCTGCGTAATGGTCAGGTTGAAGCTGCCCGCCAGCTCGTCGCAGCCTTGCCGGCTGGCCCATCCGGCAGCCGCATCGAGCAGCGCACGCGCGACGGCGATGTCGTCGATGCAGTCGAACAGGCCGAAATATCCGCGCTTCTGCCCGTACCGCCGGTTAGAGGCATCGTGCACATGGGCCAGGATGCGTCCCACGATCTGCCCGTCGCGGTGCGCGGTGTACCAGGTGCGGCGCGCAAACTGCCGGAACAAGGGGTTTTTCGCTGCATCCAGCGCGCGCGCGAGGTCGCCCTTCATCGGCGAGACGAAATGGGTCTGGTCGCCATAGCAGGCGAACGGCGCGGTGAAGAACGCATCGAAATCGCCTTCGCGCAATTCCACGGTCATGCGGCCTCCTCTCGGCGCAGGTGCCGCGCCAGCCGCAGGATCACGGCGGCG
The DNA here is from genome assembly GCF_051015765.1 of Cupriavidus sp. a3. NCBI lineage: Bacteria > Pseudomonadati > Pseudomonadota > Betaproteobacteria > Burkholderiales > Burkholderiaceae > Cupriavidus > Cupriavidus sp. a3. The sequence continues at coordinate 996,167 of NZ_CP170644.1, forward strand.
CGCAGCTCGCCGATGGCGGCGTTGGCGCCCTGCGGCAGGTTCAGCAGCACCACCATGGCCGGTTGCCGTGCGATCAGCAGGGCGTGGGTCATCTCGTGGCGCTCCATCAGGTCGACCAGTTGCTCCGCGGCTTCGATGCCGTTGCCGACGCCGCTTGCCTGGGGCTGCCGGGCCCACCCCCTGGCATCACCGATCGACACCGGCTCGCGCCGCTTGCCGGCCAGCGCGAACAACTCGCCCAGTGCATAGCCAGCCAGCTCGGCGTCGCCCAGCACCACATGGTCGGCCGTCTGCGGCAGGCGCCGCAGCGAATGGAGGAAGCCGTCCGGCGTATCGAGCCGGGCATGGAGCAGCCAGCGCAGGAAGGCGTTGCCGTCGCCAGCGAGCGACACAGCGCGGATGCGGACAAAGATGGCGGTCAGCAACACCCAGGCCAGTGCCACCGGCATGCCGCGCACGCCGGCCTGCCAGAATCCCTGGCCCGGCCCGTGCGACGCCAGCGCCATGGCACCGGCCAGGACCACGGCAAAGACCAGCGCGGTGGCAATATGCGCGAGCAGCCCGCGCACGACGCGCTGCGAATCGGACAGGTTCAGCAGCACGTAGACAAAGGCCAGCGCCCCGAGCGCGCCCAGCCGGACCGGCACATGCCCAAGTTCCTCGCGGAAATCCGTCGCCATTAGCGGCACGGCCAGCGCCACCACCACGACCACCGCGCGCGCCAGCCGCTCTTCATTGCTGGACAGGTCGGCATCGCGCAGCCAGAGCAGGAACCAGCCGTTGCTCGCCGTCACCATCGCATAGCAGGCCAGGAAGGCCAGCAGCAGCGGCACGTTGGCGGACAGGTCGGCAACGAGGTTGATGACGAAGAACACCACCGACACACCGAGCGCCAGCAGTTTCAGCCACAACGGATGATGGCGCCGCAGCAGCTGTTCGGCGAACAGCGTGGTCGCGATCGGCAGCAGCGTGGCCGCGGCGAACACCAGCCGGCCGAGTAGTCGGCTGAGAAGTGGGCCGAGAAGTGGGCCGAAATGCGGTCCGCCGAGCAGCCAGGCAAAGCCCCGGACCGCCAGCAATGCGGTCAGCACGCCGAACAGGAACAACCCGGTGCCGGTGCCAGCTTCGCGGCGTGTCCACAGGAAATGCAGGTAGAGGCCGCAGCCCAGTGCGCCCAGCCAGGTCACGGTGACATCGCTGGCAAGCGCGTTAATCACGGAACAGCCTCGCCATGAAGCGGCGCACCGCGGCGCGCACCAGCCACGCCGCCAGCGCATTGCGCGGAGTTTCGACGCGCATGGTCCACGGGTTGAAGAAATAGCCGCGCGCATCCGCCAGCCTCGGCCGCTCCAGCACCAGCTTGGCTGCCTCGAAGGCCATCAGGTTGCCGGTGGTGATTACCATCGGCGCGAACGACATGCGCTTGCGCTTGCCCGAAAGCAGGTCCTTCGCAATCGAAAGATCGACATGGCGGACCGAGCTGGAATGGACCATGACGTACTCCAGCTCCTTGCCCAGGCAGGCCTGCCGGATCTCCGGCGTCAGCGCCTGCCAGTCCATGCCGGCGGTCGGATAGCCCAGGCGCGTCTCCGGCCGCGGGTCGTGCGGCCGCACCACGGTGACCGAGGGCAGCGGCGCGGTATAGGCATCGATGACGGTGGCGCCATGCTCGCGCGCCTTGCGGTAGAGCGCGATGCCCGCGGCCATGTCGTCCATGCCGTTGACCACGATCGGGTAGCGCGCCAGCAGGTCATCGAGCCGCCCCGGCCAGTCCTCGCCCAGCATCTCGATCTGAAGCGCGGGGTTGACCTGGCGCAGCTGCGCGACGGTGGCCTCGACCTTGCCGACGCCGACGGTGGCCAGGCTGGCAAACACCTGCCGGTTCATGTTGGACACTTCGAACACGTCGAAGTCGGCCAGCGCAAAGCCGCCGACGCCCATGCGCGCCAGGGCCTGCAGGCAGGCGCCGCCCATGCCGCCGACGCCGCAGACCAGGATGCGCGCGTCGCGCAGCCGCTGCTGCTCGGCCTCGGTCACGAAGCCGATATTGCGGGTGGTGAATTCTTCGTAAGAAAAGGCAGGCGATGCGGTCATGCGTGGTTCCTTGCGCGCAAGTCTCCCATCGGCTCGCGCGGGTTCAGCCAATGCACCAGCGGCAGGACGATCCGGCCGAGCGCGAGGAACGCCACCTGCGACAAGATCGCCGGCAGCGAGTCGCGCGGGACTTCGCGCAGCAGGTACTTGCGCGCGCTGGCCAGGTCCAGCCGCGCAACCTGCAGGAAGTCGTCGCCGCGCTGGTAGTCGAGCTCGCGCTGGCACAGCGCATTGACGCGCTCGTCGCGGTGCTTGGGCGCCGCGTCGAAGGTCTTCTTGAGGTTGTCCGAGCCGCCGCGATACGCGTCGGTGATGACAAAGCGGGCCTCGTCGAAGCCGGCATCCGCGTCGACGCCGAAGACATGGCGGTGCGATTTCATGATCTCGCGCGCCACGCTCAGGTGTTCGAAGCTGCGCCGCGACTGCGCGAACGGATTGGGATACGCCGTGACGAAGACTTCGGCCACCTTGCCGATGATCGCCGGCACCTGGGTCACGTTGCTGATCCAGATCGGGCGCAAGCCGCGGCGGAAGAACAGCAGGATGCAGGTCAGGCCGTACAGCACCCAGGAAAGTCCCTGCGTGCGATAGCCGGGATCGACCATCACCAGCCCGAGGTGGATGGCCTCTACCGGCCGTCCCCTGACCTCGATCGGCATGATCGACAGCGCGTTGAAGGCGATGGGATGGCCGCTGTCCCGGTCGTAGAGCAGCGTGACCACGGCGCGGCGCAGCCGCTCGGGATCGCCGGACAGCACCCCGTAGTCGAGATCCTTGCCGATGCCCCGCCGCACCACGCCGCGCATCTGGGCCAGCATGGCGTCGAGCCGGGCGCTGTCCATCCACAGCCCGGGCCGCTCGACCACCCGGATGCGCACGCTGCGGCTGGCGTTCAGGGTCAGGTCCAGGTAGCGCAGCCGCTGGCGGATTCGACGGATGACTTGGAACATGCAGGTCTGCCCGATGCCTTGTTCTTATGTAAGCGGTCCAGTAACTCCGGGAAACGGAGGTGCAGGGCGCAGCATATAACAAGATCGGGGCCAGTACGCAATTCGACAAGGCCGTGACCGGGCAATTGCCCTGGGCCTCACTGGCAGGTGCCGAAGTCACGGCGCAGCGCAGCGCGGCGGTGCGCGCCGCCCATGCCGCAATCGGTGACGAAGAGACGGGGCGGGTCCTGTTCACTTCGGGCTCGACCGGCGTTCCCAAGGGCGTGCCGCTGTCACACCGCAACCTGCGGTCCGTGGGCGCGCGCTGTTCCAGGTGCAACCTGCCGCGCACGTCGCTTGTGCTGCATAGGCACGGCCAGGCCGGCAGCCAGCCGGCCTGACGCAACCTCGCATGGGCGGCGGCCCGGCCGCCCGGCAAGACTGTACTCCCCGGCCATCCCGCGCTTTGTACGTCTCCGGCGCCACCCCGCCGGCCTACTCTGGTGTCACCGCAACGATCCGGACGCGACCCCTGGTCCAGCCCCCCGGATGCCCCCGTCGTTACAGGACACCACGCCAATGAGCACCCCGACCCCCGAGAAAGGCCACATCGCCCCCTACACCCATCCCGCCGCCGGCTGGGGTGCGCTGAAGTACGTTGCCATCAACCTGATCAAGGAGAAGGTGGCCGGCGGCAAGTACAAGATGCTGTTCAAGCAGAACCAGGCCGACGGCTTTGACTGTCCCGGCTGCGCCTGGCCGGACCGCCAGCACGCGTCGACCTTCGAGTTCTGTGAGAACGGCGTCAAGGCCGTGGCCGCGGAAGCCACCAGCCTGCGCGTCACGCCGGAATTCTTCGCGCAGCACACGGTGACGTCGCTGATGGCGCAGACCGATTACGAGCTGGAGCAGCACGGCCGCCTCACGCACCCCATGGTCTATGACGCGCAGACCGACAAGTACCGCGCGATCGCCTGGGACGAGGCCTTTGCCATGATCGGCCGCCACCTGAATGCGCTGCCGGACCCGAACCAGGCCGCGTTCTACACGTCGGGCCGCGCCAGCAACGAGGCCGCGTTCCTGTACCAGCTGTTCGTGCGCGCTTACGGCACCAACAACTTCCCCGACTGCTCGAACATGTGCCACGAAGCCACCAGCCGCGGCCTGCCGCTGACGGTGGGCGTGGGCAAGGCCACCGTGGTGCTCGATGACTTCGAGCATGCCGACACCATCCTGCTGTTCGGCCACAACGCGGCCACCAACCATCCGCGCATGCTGGGCGATCTGCGCGAATGCGCCCGGCGCGGCGCGACCATCGTGTCGATCAATCCGCTGCGCGAGCGCGGCGTGGAGCGCTTTACCAGCCCGCAGCACCCGGTGGAGATGCTGACCGGCTCCAGCACCAGGATTGCGTCGATGTTCGTGCAGCCAAAGCTGGGCGGCGACTTCGCGCTCATCAAGGGCATGGCCAAGCGCCTGGTCGAGCTCGACGACGAGGCGATCCGGCATGGCCGCGAGCGGCTGGTCGATGTCGACTTCGTGCGCGAGCACACCATCGGCTTCGGCGCCTTCGTCGAAGACCTGCGTGCGGAAAGCTGGGCCGACATCGTCTCGGAGTCGGGCGTTTCGCTGGAAGACATCGATGCGCTGACGCAGGTCTATGCCCGCGGCAAGCGCGTGATCGCCTGCTGGGGCATGGGCCTGACGCAACACAAGCATTCGGTGCCGACGGTGCAGCTGCTGTCCAACCTGATGATGATGCGCGGCAATATCGGCCGTGAGGGAGCCGGGCTGCTGCCGGTGCGCGGGCATTCGAACGTGCAGGGCGACCGCACCGTGGGCATCGAGGAAAAGCCAGAAGCGGCGTTCCTGGACCGCCTGGGCGCCGCCTTCGGCTTCGAGCCGCCGCGCGAGCACGGCTATGACGTGGTCGAGACCATTGCCGCGATGCTGGAGGGCAAGGTCAAGGTCTTTGTCGGACTGGGCGGCAATTTCTCGACCGCCACGCCGGACACGCCGCGCACGCACGAGGCGCTGCGCCAGTGTGCGCTGACGGTGAATATCGCTACCAAGCTCAACCGCAGCCACCTGGTGCATGGCAAGGAGTCGCTGATCCTGCCGACGCTAGGCCGCACCGAAATCGATATGCAGGAAGGCGTGCCGCAGGGAGTGACGGTGGAGGATTCGGTCTGCATGGTGCATATCTCCTTCGGCATGAACGCGCCGGCGTCGCCGCACCTGCTGTCGGAGACCGCGATCGTGGCGCGCATGGCCGCCGCCACGCTGGGTACCGGAAAGATCGACTGGCTCTGGTACGCGCAGGACTATGCGCGTATCCGCGATGCCATCGAGCAGGTGATCGAAGGCTTCGACGACTACAACGAGCGCGTCGCCGTGCCGGGCGGCTTCCACCTGACGCCGCCGGCGCGCAACCGGATCTGGCAGACGCCGTCGGGCAAGGCGCAGTTCCTGGTCCACGGCATCGACAAGGACACCCCGATCCACCGCGCGCGGGACCAGTACGGCGACAAGCTGATGGTGATGATGACCACGCGCTCGCACGACCAGTACAACACCACGATCTACGGCCTGGATGACCGCTATCGCGGCGTGTTCGGCCTGCGCCGGGTGGTCTTCATCAATCCGGCCGACCGTGCAAGGCTTGGCCTGGAGGCGGGGCAGCATGTCGATATCACCAGCGTCTGGGACGACGGCCTGCAGCGCCATGTCGAGGACTTCGTGCTGGTCGACTACGACATCCCGCAGGGCTGCCTGGGCGCCTACTATCCCGAGACCAATCCGCTGGTGCCGCTGGAAAGCACCGGCGACGGCTGCGGCACGCCGACTTCGAAATCGGTGCCGGTGCTGCTGACGCCGTCGCGCAGCCAGCCGGCAGTGGCGGCGTGAGCGTGGCCGGCGCTTGCCGTCGCCCCACGCAAACGCTCCTCTCCCGCGCAGTGGGAGAGGGAGCAGACCGGCAGCATTTCACAGGTTCATGAGGTCCCCATGCATTGCATCGAACAGGCCGGACAGATCGACCAGATCCAGCACACAGGCTATGAATCCCGCCCTATCGTCCGCCACAAGGACATCGCGGCGCGGCCGGCGCTCGACAACGTGGCGGAGGAAGTGCCGGTGGCCCTGGTCTACAACGGCATCTCGCACGCCGTGATGATGGCCACGCCGCTGGACCTGGAAGCGTTCGCCGTGGGCTTCTCGCTGACGGAGGGCATCGTTGCCCACAACGCGCAGATCCACGACATCGAAGTCCGCGTGCACCGGCACAGCGCCGAAGTCCAGCTGCAGATCAGCGAGCAGGCCTTTGCCGCGATGAAGGCGCAGCGCCGTGCGCTGGCGGGCCGCACCGGCTGCGGCGTGTGCGGCATCGAGAGCCTGGAACTGCTGGACCTGCAGCCTGCGCGTATCCGCGAGCCGGCACGGCGGCTGGTGCCTTCGCGCGGGTTGCTCGAGCGCGCCGTGTCGGCGCTGCCTTCGCACCAGCGGCTGATGCGCGCCACCGGTGGCGTGCATGCGGCGGCGTGGTGCAACGCCAGCGGCGAGATCCTGCATGCGTTCGAAGATGTCGGCCGGCACAACGGCCTGGACAAGCTGATCGGCCACCTGGCCATGCAGCGCGTGGCGCTGGACGACGGCTTCGTGCTGCTGTCCAGCCGTGCCAGCTATGAACTGGTGCGCAAGGCCGCGCGCATGAACATCCAGATGCTGGCGACGATCTCGGCGCCGACCTCGCTGGCGATCCGCATAGCCGAGCAGGCCGGCCTGCGCCTGCTCAGCTTCTGCCGCGCCGACGGCTATGTCGATTACACCGCCGCCGCGCCGGGCATGACTGGAGAAGTGGGAGGGGCAGCGTGCTGAGCTTCGACGAGGCACAGGCCGTGTTCGCCATGAGCGCGGAGCCGGTCCGCGAAACGGAGACCGTATGGCTGGGACTGGCGACGGGGCGCGTGCTGGCACGCGACCTTTGCGCCGTGATCGACACGCCGGCAGCCGACCGCAGCGCGATGGACGGCTACGCCGTGCGCAGCGAAGACTGCCGCGAGGCCTGCCTGCCGCTGCAGCAGGTGGTCTACGCCGGCACGCGGCCCGAGCCGCTGTTGCCGGGCCATGCCATCCGCATCTACACCGGCGGCGTGATCCCGCCCGGCGCCGACGCGGTCGTCGCACTGGAGGATGCCGAGGAAAGCTACCGCGGCGTGGTGTGCGCGCGCGCCCCCGGTGCGGGCCAGCATATCCGCCGCAAGGGCGAGGACGCCCGCCGCGGCGACCTGCTGCTGCCCGCCGGCACGCTGCTGCAGGCTGGCCATATCGCCGCGCTGGCGTCGCAGGGCCTGGCCGAAGTGCCGGTCTGCCGCCTGGTGGAAGTGGCGGTCGTGACCTCGGGAGACGAGGTCGCCGCCAACGACGAGCCGCGCGACGTCTACCAGGTGCATGACGTCAATGGCCCCATGCTCGAATCGCTGGTGCAGTCCATGGGCGCGGTAGTCTGCTGCCATCGCCATGTGCGGGACGACGAGCGGGCGCTGCACGACATCCTGCGCGAACTGGCCGCCGATGCGGACCTGGTGCTGGTGGCGGGCGGCGCCTCGGTCGGGCAGCGCGACCTGGTGGCCGCGGCGCTGGCCTCGGCCGGCGGGGAACTGCTTTGCCGCGGCGTCGACATGAAGCCCGGCAAGCCGGTCACGGTGGGGCGCCTGCGCGGCAAGCCAGTGGTTTGCCTGCCCGGCAATCCGGCCGCGGCGTATGCCACCTTCGCGCTGCTGGTGACGCCGCTGCTGCGCCGGCTGCAGGGCCGCGCGGTGCTGTTCCCGCCGGTAGGGCGCGTGCGCGCGGCGCTGCCGGGTGCGCGGGCGCAGCGCGGTGATGCCTTCTGGCGTGTCGGCGAGCCCGGCAGCCCGGCCGGCCGGGACAGCCTCGTGCAGGTCACCGCGCAGCAGGGCGCGGCGTCCGTGTCCGCGCTCGGCCACGCCAGCGGCTTTGTGCGCGTCGGGCCGCACAGCGCCGGATCGCTCCATCATGTGCCGCTGCCGTACTATGATCTCCATCGTTGGCTCAGCTAACAAGATCGGCAACACGGCAGGCGGGGAGCGCAGCGTGACACTATATGAAAAACTGGCTGCGGATATCGAGGCGCTGGTGCAGCAGGGCGTGCTGCTGCCGGGCGAGCGCATTCCGTCGGTGCGGCAGGCCAGCCAGCACCACCGCATGAGCATCACTACGGTGATCCGCGCCTATGTGCTGCTGGAGAGCCGCGGCGTGATCGAAAGCCGGCCGCAGTCCGGCTACTTCGTCCGCGCACGCCCGGGCGAGCCGGCGATCGAGCTGCGTACGTCCCGGCCCAGCGCCAAGCCTTCGGCGGTCGACGTCAGCGCGCTGGTGCTTTCCACGCTGCGCTCGATCCGCTCGGACGAGGCCGTGCCGCTGGGCTCGCCTTATCCGGATCCGTCGCTGTTCCCGTGGCAGCGCATCAACCAGTACGCCAACAACATCGCGCGCCGCTATGCCAAGTGGACGCTGCTCGACGACTTGCCTCCGGGCAGCCCCGAGCTGATCCGGCAGATCTCGCGCCGCTACCTGGAGAACGGCCAGGCCATCGACCCCAATGAAGTGATCGTCACCATCGGCGCCACCGAAGCCATCAACCTGTGCCTGCAGGCGGTGGCAAAGCCGGGCGACACCATCGCGGTCGAGTCACCGACCTACTATGCCATGCTGCACGCGATCGAGCGCCTGGGCATGCGCGCCATAGAGGTCGCGACCGATCCCGTGGAAGGCATCGACCAGGAGGCACTGGCCCGGCTGATCGACGAGAAAGGCGTGAAGGCGTGCATGGTGATGCCGAACTTCCAGAACCCGCTCGGCTTCCACATGCCCGACGACAGGAAGCGCAGCCTGGTGGCGATGCTGACCGAGAAGGACATCCCCGTGATCGAGAACGACGTCTACGGCGAGCTCTATTACGGCGAAGCCCATCCCAGCTCGCTCAAGGCCCACGACAAGGCCGGCATTGTGCTGCATTGCGCCTCGTTCTCCAAGACGCTGACCAATGCCTACCGCATCGGCTGGGCGCTGCCGGGCCGCTACCGCGAAGCGGTGGAGCGGCTCAAGTTCCTCAATACGCTGACCACGCCGGCGATCCCGCAGCTGGCGATCGCCGAGTTCCTGAAGAACGACGGCTACGACTTCCACCTGCGGCGCGTGCGCAAGGCCTATGCGCAGCAGGCCAGCATCATGGCGGCGGCGGTGCGCCGCTTCTTTCCCGAAGGGACGACCACGTCGCGGCCCGCGGGCGGCTACGTGCTGTGGGTGCAGCTGCCGGAAGGCATCGACGCCATGGAGATGTACCACGCGGCGCTGGAACACCGCATCACGGTCGCGCCGGGCCATATGTTCGCGCCAGGGGCCACCTACGCCAACTGCATCCGGCTGAACTACAGCGCCGAATGGTCGCCCGGCATCGAGTCCGCGGTGCAGACGCTGGGCAAGATCGCGCAGCACCTGCTGGCGCGCAGCCGGCAGCACGAACAGGAGAAGCCGGGCCATGCCGGACCATGACATCGATCCCGCCATCCTCGCCGCGTTGCAGGTGCTGAACCAGGCCCCGCGCGACGCTGCCACGGCGCCCTGGTCGCTCGCGAAGATCGCCAAGCGGGCGCAACTGCCGATGAGCGTGCTGCGGCGCGTGCTGACGCAGCTGCAGTCCGCGGGGCTGGCCGATTTTGCGATCGACGAGGCGGGCCACGGCCACGCCAGCCTGACGCAGGCCGGGGCGGAGCTTGCCGCGCAGGCGTTCCCGCAGAATGACTGAACGGCTCAGCCGCCCACCAGCGACATGCGTACGGTGGGGTATTGATGCTTGCCGCTGGCAAGCCGTTCCGCGCGCAATTCGCCGCGCAGTTCGGAGTAGCGGTCGCCGCGCGCCTGCCATGCCTGGCTGATGGCATCGGCGAGTGCTGCACCCGGGCGAGTGGCCGACAGGTGCGGACGCAGGTCGACGGAACTGGTGGCGAACAGGCACAGGTGCAGGCGGCCATCGACCGAAACGCGTGCGCGGGTGCAATCGCCGCAGAACGGGTGCGATACGCTGGAGATAAAGCCCAGTTTCAGGCTGCCATCGGCCAGCATGTAGTTGCTGGCCGTTTCCGCATCCCGCCGCGCGACCGGCAGCAGCGCATGCGTGCGCTCGACCATGGCGCGGATCTCGGCGGAAGGCATCACGCGCGACTGCGACCAGCCGCGCGGGCCCTCCACGTCCATATATTCGATAAAGCGCAGCGTGACGCCGCTGCCACGGAAGTGCTCGACCAGGGGCAACACCTGCGCGTCGTTGGTGCCGCGCTCGACCACGCAGTTGACCTTGACCGGAGCCAGCCCGGCGGCGCACGCGGCATCGATGCCTTCCAGCACCCGTGCCACCGGGAAACCGACGTCGTTCATGGCGCGGAACACGCCGTCGTCCAGGCTGTCCAGGCTGACCGTGACGCGGCCCAGGCCGGCGTCGCGCAGCGCGCGGGCCTTGCGCGCCAGCAGGCTGCCGTTGGTGGTCATGGCCACCTCGACCGGCTTGCCGCCGGGGGTGCGCAACGACGCAATCGCTTCCACCAGCGCTTCGATCCCCTTGCGCAGCAGCGGCTCGCCGCCGGTCAGCCGCACCTTCTCGACACCGAGCCAGACGAAGGCGCGGACGATGCGCAGCAGCTCGGCATCGCTCAACCGTTGCTGCGCCGTCAGGAACGGATAGTCGGGCCCGAAGCGCTCCTTCGGCATGCAATACGTGCAGCGAAAGTTGCACTGGTCGATCACGGAGAGCCGCAAGTCGCGCAAGGGCCGGCCAAGCAGGTCGCGGCAGGCCTGGTCCGGCGCGATGGTGGCCAGGGTGGCGGGGTTGGCTTGGGTAGCGTGCTGGGTCTGCACAGGCGCGGCTTGCATGGCGGCTCTCCCGGGGGCAATGGGGTGGGGCATGCCGTCCATGGTAAGGACGGCTCGCGGCCCGGCAGGCGCACACTTCGGGCCGGCCCGCAGCAGAACAGTTGGCGCTTATTCGTGCGCGTCGCGGATGCGCACCGTGGCGGTCTGGCCGGCGATCAGGCGTACTCCGGGCGGCACCTTGTCCAGCGCGATGCGCACCGGGATGCGCTGTGCCAGCCGCACCCAGTTGAAGGTCGGGTTGACGCTGGGGAGCATGTTCGGCCCGCTGCTGCGGTCCTGGTCTTCGATGCCGGGGGCAATGCTCTGCACCCGGCCGCGCAGCGGCGTGGGCAGGCCCATGATATGTACCTCCGCGGCACTGCCGACCCGGATCGCGGGCAGCTTGGTTTCCTCGAAATACCCTTCGACGAACTGGGTGCCGCTCGCCACCACCGACAGCGCCGGGCGGCCGCGGCTGGCAAAATCCCCAGCGCGCGGCAGGCGGTCGCTGACATAGCCGTCCACGGGGCTGGTTACGCGGCAGCGGGCAAGGTTCAGGCTGGCCACGTCCACCGCGGCATCGGCCGTGGCGACGCGCCCCTGCGCGTTGTCCGCCGCGGCGGGATCGCGGCGCGCCAGGGCCAGCGCCGCGCGTGCCGAGGCGGCCTCGGCCTGCGCCACTCGCAACGCCAGGCTGAAGCGCGCCTCGTCCACCACGAACAGCACCTGGCCGCGCCGCACCCAGGCATTGCCATCGACCATCACGGCCGTGACCAGGCCGGAGACATCGGGCGCGACCTGGATCACGTCCGCGCGCACATGGCCGTCGCGCGTCCACGGTGCTTCGGTGTAGTACTGCCACAGATGCCAGGCGGTCAGTGCCGCCGCGACCACGGCCGCCAGGGTCACCGCGTAGGGGCCGAGCAGCGAAAGCTTGCGATTCATAATGGAGCCTGCCAGGCGAGCGCGACGATCGCGCCCAGCACGAGGATATAAAGCGAGAAGTTGAACAGGGACCGGTGCCACACGATGCGGTAGAAGCCGATCCGGCCGAGCACGGCGCGCACGCCGGCGGTGATGGCGAACGCCGCCAGCATCCACACCACGGTGGCCGGCACGAAGACGCCGTACAGGTCGAACTCAGTGGCGTGCATGAGGGCGTCCGTGGTCCGCGCGGTCCGTGCGGTCCGTATACAGCGCCAGCCGCAGGGTGGCCAGCGCCGCCAGCGCGGCGCGGGGGCTGGCGTGGAAATTCGTGGCCAGCGCCGCGGCGGCCGCGTCGATCCGCGCGGCCAGTGCCACAGTAGGCGTGCCGGCATGGCCGATGCGCGCGCACTGCCGGTAATGCCGCGCCACCCCTGCCAGCACGTGTTCCACGGCGCGGCGGCGCTCGGCCGGGCCATCGGCACAGGCGCGCCGCAGCGCCAGCACGGCGGCTTCCACCAGGAAGTCGGCTGCGGCAAGGCCGGCCGGCCTGGTGCTGGCGTTGTTGCGGCGCGTCAGCGGCGGCCACTGGCGCAGCAGCCGGTCCAGCATGCGGCCGCGCAGCCGCGCGCTGTTGACCGCCGCGCGCGGATGCGCGGCCAGCGCGATCTCGTTCCAGTTGGCCCTGGCCAGCCGGTAGGCCACCAGCTGCTGGCCGAAGGGCTGCATCAGCACGGCCCACAACGCGGCGAACACCAGCGCCGCCAGGCTTGCCAGGCTGCTGTTGAAGATGCCGGCGAAGCTGGCTGCACCGAGGTGCTGCGGCCCGGGGAACGACGCCGCGGTGACCGCCAGCAGCACCCCGAACAGCGCATTGCGCGGCTGCGTCGTCATCGCGCCGATGAACAGGTACGGAACGAACAGCAGCGCCACCAGCGAGCCGAAGTCATGCGCCAGCACCAGCACCACGAACTGGTAGTACCAGGACAGCAGCGCGCAGGCGATGCTCCACGCGATCACGCGGCCGGCCACCAGGCGCGGCTCCGCGGTGCTCGCAATAAAGCAGCTGGCAAGCGCGGCCAGCCCGACCGGGACGGCGCCGTCGACCCAGCCCGAGGCCATCCACAGCAAGCCCGCCATTAAGGTGGCCGAGCCGGCGGTGGCGGCGCGGAACAGCAGTTGCGCGTGATCGTGGTGGCGCGCCCGTCCGGCGGGCTCGACCCGATAGCGCAGCGTCGCCGGGTCGCTGCCATGCTGGCGCAGGCTTGCCTGCAGCAGGCGGCAGTCTTGCCACAGGTCGGCCAGCTCATCGAGGTAGGTACTGGTGGCCGCGACCAGGCGCGCATGCCAGTCCGCGGATGGTGCCGGTGCAGTGCCCGAGGGTAGCCAGGAAGGCACCGGGCGGCTCGCGCCCCGCTCGCCGGCGATCCATGCCAGGGTGGCGCGCAGCCGTTGCGCCACCGCGTCAGGCATGCCCGCCGGGTGGCGCCGCAAGGCGCCGGCGGCATCGGCAAGCGCCAGCACCAGCGGCAGCAGGGCCGTCATGCGCTGGTGCAGGGCGCGCGCGTGCCGCAGTGCCGGCGCACCGTCGGTCTCATATCTGAGCTGGGCGAGCTGCGTCTCCATGGCCAGGATATCGGCGGCCAGCAGGCTGAAGCTGTCGTGGCGCTGGCCCGCGCTGGCACCGGTGGCGCCGGTGGCCATGATGTCGCGGATCCAGCGCGAGGCATGGTCCAGCCAGACGGACGCGCGCGCAGCCAGCGCCGGGGTGGTGCGCACGGGAAAGACCACCGCGCTGACCACGCTGGCGCAGGCGATGCCGATCACGATCTCCTCGATGCGGGCAAGGCCCATGCCGAACACGGCCGCCGGATGCGTGACCGTGGGCAGCGCCACGATCGGCAGCGTGTAGGCGGCCAGCAGGCAGATGTAGTTGCGCGGCGCCGGCTCCAGCAGGGACAGGTAGAGCAGGGCGCCGGTCCAGCACGCGATCGCGGCCATCAGCAGCACGGGCTCGTCGACCAGCAGCGGCACCAGCACCACTGCGGACACCGCGCCCAGCAGCGTGCCGAGGATGCGGTAGGTGCCCTTGGCGTGGGTGGCGCCGGCCAGCGGGCTGGATACCAGGTACACCGTGGCCATGGCCCAGTACGGCCGCGGCAGGCCGAGCGCCAGCGCCACGCCGAGCGCCAGCATGGCCGCGCCGAACACCTTCAGCGAATGCAGCCACGGCGCGTATTCCGGGCATGCTGCCGCGAGCGCGCGGAGCCAGCGCTGTGCCTCGGTGGCATCGGGGGCATCCGGTGCATCGTGGCCCGGCAGCGTGGCCCGGGGAAGCGGGTTGGACGAGGCCATGCTTCAGCCCGACAACCCGACCGCCCGCATCAGCAGCCGCATCAGGCTGGCGCACACGAAGACCGTGCCGACGCCCGCCAGCCACAGGGCCAGCAGCCAGCCCAGCCGCGACGCGAGCCCCGAACGCATGAGCCTGGCCATCAGTGGTATCCCTCCCCGCGCTTGACTTTGCCGCGGAACACATAGTAGGACCAGGACGTGTAGGCCAGGATGATCGGCACGATGAACAGCGTGCCGACCAGCGCAAAGCCCTGGCTTTGCGGGGCCGACGACGCATCGAAGATCGAGATCGACGGCGGGATGATATTGGGCCAGATGCTGATGGCCAGCCCGGTATAGCCCATGAAGATCATCAGCAGCGCGTACAGGAACGGCGCCACGTTCGGCCGCTGGTGCAGCGAGCGGTAGATGCCGGCGGCCGCGACCAGCACCAGCAGCGGCACCGGCAGGAAGAAGAACAGGTTGGGCAGCGCGAACCAGCGCTCGGCAATGCCCGGATGCGTCAGCGGCGTCCACACGCTCACCGCCGCGATCATGGCCACCATCACGCCCGTCAGCACGTTGGTCACGCGCAGCATGGTCCATTGCAGCCGGCCCTCGGTCTTCATGATCAGCCAGGTAACGCCCAGGAAGGCGTACGTGATCACCACGCCCACGCCCGCGAAGATCGGGAACGGCGCCAGCCAGTCCAGCGCGCCGCCGGCATAGGTGGTGACATCCATGGCAATGCCATCGATATAGGCGCCCAGCGTCACGCCCTGGAAGAACGCGGCCACCACCGAGCCCCACGTGAAGGCGGCATCCCAGTACGGGCGGCTGCGGTCGCTGGCCTTGAAGCGGAATTCGAAGGCCACGCCACGGAAGATCAGTCCCAGCAGCATGAACATCAGCGGCAGGTAGAACGCGGTCAGCAGCACCGAGTAGGCCAGCGGGAAGGCGCACAGCAGCGCCGCGCCGCCCAGCACCAGCCAGGTCTCGTTGCCGTCCCAGACCGGCGCCACGGTGTTCATCATCACGTCGCGGTCATGGCGGTCGCCGACGAAGGGGAAGAGGATGCCGATGCCAAGATCGAAGCCGTCCATGACGACGTACATCATCACGCCGAAGAAGATCAGGGCGGCCCAGATAACGGGAAGGTTGATACCCATGTCGATCACCTGTTCAGGGTTCAGGAATCGCGGCGGCCGTGGCGGGCCATCGCGTGGGGTTCGGAAGCCGCGGCGATGGCGGCGGGAACGACGCTGCCGGGGCCGTAGGACGGTGCCTCATGCGGATGTGCGTCAGGGGCGGGGCCGGCGCTGGCCAGCTTGAGCATGTAGCGGATGCCGACGCCGAAGCAGACGAAATAGACCACCACGAACAGCGCCAGCGACAGCGCCACCGGGCCGGCCGCATGCGCCGACACGGCGTCCCGGGTACGCAGCAACCCGTACACCACCCACGGCTGGCGCCCGATCTCCGTGGTCATCCAGCCGGCCAGCAGCGCGATCAGGCCGGTGGGGCCCATCGCCACGGCCAGGCGCAGGAACGCCCTGGACCGGTACAGCGCGCCGTTGCGGCGCAGTATCCATCCCAGCAGGCCGAAGCCGATCATCGCCACGCCCAGGCCCACCATGGTGCGGAAGGTAAAGAACAGCACGGTGGCGTTGGGGCGGTCTTCCGTGGGGAAGTCCTTCAGGCCGCGGATCTGCCCGTCAAGGGTGTGCGTCAGGATCAGGCTGCCCAGGCGCGGAATCTCGATGGCGTAGCGGGTTTCCTCGCGCTCCATGTCGGGGATGCCGAACACGATCAGCGGAAAGCCGTTCTTGTCATCCTTCGCGGCCGTGTTCCAGTGCCCCTCCAGCGCCGCGATCTTGGCGGGCTGGTGCTCCAGCGTGTTCAGGCCGTGGGCGTCGCCCACCATCGCCTGGATCGGCGCGGTGACCAGCACCATCCACATCGCCAGCGACAGCATCTTGCGCGCGGCGGGCACGGCGCGCCCGTGCAGCAGCTGCCAGGCCGACGACGCCGCCACGAACAGCGCCGTGGACAGCAGCGCGGCGATGACCATATGGGCGAGGCGGTAGGGGAACGACGGGTTGAAGATCACCTCCAGCCAGTCGGTCGGCACCACCTTGCCGGCAACGATGACGTAGCCGGCGGGCGTGTGCATCCAGCTGTTGGACGCCAGGATCCAGGTGGAGGAAATCATGGTGCCGAGCGCCACCATCACCGTCGAGAAGAAATGGAGCCCCGGCCCGACGCGGTTCCAGCCGAACAGCATCACGCCAAGGAAGCCCGCCTCCAGGAAGAAGGCGGTCAGCACCTCGTAGGTCAGCAGCGGGCCGGTGACGCCCCCGGCAAACTGCGAGAAGCCCGACCAGTTGGTGCCGAACTCATAGGCCATGACCAGGCCGGAGACGACCCCCATGCCGAAGTTCAGCGAGAAGATCTTGATCCAGAACTGGTACAGGGTCCGGTAGACGGTGTCCCGGGTCTGCAGCCAGCGCGCTTCCAGGAATGCCAGGAAGCAGGCCAGCCCGATAGTGATGGCGGGAAATAAGATGTGGAAGGAAACCGTGAACCCGAACTGGATTCGGGCAAGGTCCAGGGCTGTGAGTCCGTGCATTGAGGTGCTCTCCGTGGGGGGCGCCGCCGGCAGATGGGCCGTACCGCGACATTACGGACAAGGGTACGGGTGACAGCCTGCCCGCCAGGGATACAGTTCTGGGGGAACCGTTCAAGCTCAGTTGTTCGGGCCGGGGCGGCGCTGGCCAGGCCCGTGGGCGCCACCAGTACAGATGGCGCCGTTGCGCGGGATCACAGGCTGGGATGGATCCCGCGGCATCGACGGGCCCGGAGCCAGGGGCAATCGCATCGGGCGCCACCGCAAGCACGGAGCGTGCTGCAGCGGACAGCCTGCGCGGTCGCTCAGCTGAACAGCGTCATGGCCTTGCCGAGGGTCGACCAGATGCCCGCGCCCAGCGGGATCAGCACATAGGTCCAGAACGCGAGCAGCAGCAGTGTCTTGCCGAAAGTGCGGCCGTTTTCCATGGTTTGTCTCCTGTGTTCTTGATGGCAGGCCCAGTCAGGCCGCGCTGGCCGCTTCGCGCAGGTGGTGCCGCGCATGCACCGGCCGGATCAGCAGGTTGCAGGCGAAGCCCACCACCAGCAGTCCCGCCATGATGTGCAGGGTGTCGACGTAGACCTCTGACCTGGGCACGCCCAGCGCCAGCTTGTACTCGCGGATGTAGTTCACCAGCGCCGGTCCGGCAATGCCGGCGGCGGCCCATGCGGTCAGCAGGCGGCCATGGATTCCGCCCACGTACGCGGTGCCGAACATGTCGGCCAGGTAGGCCGGAATGGTGCTGAAGCCGCCGCCGTACATGGTCAGGATCAGGAAATAGCAGGCCACGAACAGCGCCACGTTGCCGGCCGCGCCGATCGCCGGCACGGCCAGGTAGAGCGCGGCCCCGAAGGCGAAGAAGATGGCGTAGGTCAGCTTGCGGCCGAAGTAGTCGCTGGCGGAGCTCCACAGGAAGCGTCCCGTCATGTTGCCGATGCTGAGCAGGCCGACGAAGCCGGCCGCGGCCGCGGCGGTGATGGTGCCCTTGAAGGTTTCCTGGATCATCACCGCTGCCTGGCCCAGCACGCCGATGCCTGCCGTGATGTTCAGGAACAGGATCAGCCATAGCAGGTAGAACTGCGGCGTCTTCAGCGCCTGGTCGATATGCACGTTGGCGTGCGTGACCATCTTGCTCGCCTTGGCCTTGGGCACAAAGCCGGCAGGCGCCCAGCCCGGGGCCGGGATGCGGATCGCCAGCGCGCCAAGCGACATCGAGATGAAATAGATCACGCCCATGACCAGGAAGGTCTCGGCCACGCCCGCGCTGGTGGCGCTTTTGAAGTGGTTCATCAGCGCGAGCGACAGCGGCGCGCCGATCATCGCGCCGCCGCCGAAGCCCATGATCGCCATCCCGGTGGCCATGCCTCGGCGGTCCGGGAACCAGCGGATCAGCGTAGACACCGGCGACACGTATCCAAGCCCGAGCCCGATCCCGCCCAGCACGCCGTAGCCCAGGTACAGCATCCAGATCTGGTGCAGCCAGATCCCCGCCGCCGACACCAGGAAGCCGCCGCCGAAGCAGCACGCGGCCGTGAACATGGTGCGGCGCGGCCCGACCTTCTCCAGCCACTTGCCCGCGAACGCGGCCGAGATGCCAACGAAGAAGATCGCCAGCGAGAACACCCAGCCCAGCGTGGTCAGCTGCCAGTCGCCCGGCGCCGCGCTCGTGACGCCGATGATCCGTGTCAGCGGTTCGTTGAAGACCGAGAAGGCGTAGGCCTGGCCGATGCACAGGTGCACCGCCAGCGCGGCGGGCGGCACCATCCAGCGGTTGAAGCCCGGCCGGGCGATGATCGCTTCCTTGGAGAAGGGCGATGGCCGCGATGCTGGCCGCGATGGCGATGGTCCTTGCGATGGCCCGGAACGGTGTTGCTCCTGCTTGGCGGGTGTTTGCGCTTGCGCGGAATAGGACATGAAGTTGTCTCCTACCTGGAAGTGGCAGCCTCTTGTTGCGCGGGTGCGCCGGGCTGAGGCGCGTCGTTCAGCAAGAGCTGTGCCGGTGGCCGATACCGTTTGCCATCAATGGGTTGCGGCAAGCGGCCTTCCGGAAGGGCGGGCCATTGGACAAAATGTCCGGGCACGGGCCCGGCGTGCGGGTCAAAATGTCCATCCACGGCCGCCGCCGCGCACGGTCGGGTCGGTTTAACCCCAATACAGGCGGATCGGGCACAGTCGCTAGACTCTCCGCCTGCACCGCAACAACCAAAGTGATGAGCGAACGACAAAGCAACGCCGCCGAAGCCGATAACTGGCAGCGCCGCACGATCCTGGTGGTGGACGACGAGGCCGGCATGCGTTCGTTCCTGTCGCGGGCGCTGGAAGGCAAGGTGGGCAGCGTGCTTACGGCCGACAGCGCCGAAGCGGGCGCCGCGCTGCTGGAGCAGCGCCATGTGGACCTGATCCTGCTGGACGTGGCGCTGCCCGGCGCCAGCGGCATGGAGTGGCTCCAGGCATTGCGCGCAGCCGGCAATCCCGCCGACGTCATCCTGATGACGGCCTTCGCCGACATGGACACGGCCATTGCCGCGCTGCGCTCCGGCGCGGCGGACTTCATCGTCAAGCCGTTCCGCGTCGACCAGGTGCTCAACGCCATCCGGCGCTGCTTCAACCAGGCCCGGCTCGCGCGCGAGAACTACCTGCTGCGCCGCGAGCTGGACAAGTACACCATCCACAAGGACTTCATCGGCGAGTCCGAAGCCATGAAGAAGCTGATGGCGCTGGTCGCGCGGGTCGCACCGATGCCGTCCACGGTGCTGGTGACGGGCGAGTCCGGCACCGGCAAGGAAGTGGTGGCGCGCGAGCTGCACCGGCTCAGCGGCCGCCAGGGCCAGTTCGTGCCGCTGAACTGCGGCGCGATGGCGCCCGAGATCATCGAAAGCGAGCTGTTCGGCCACGCCAAGGGCGCTTTCACCGGCGCGGCCGGCGCGCGCCACGGGCTGTTCCTCTATGCCGATGGCGGCACGCTGTTCCTGGACGAGATCTCGGAACTGCCGCTGGCGATGCAGGCCAAGCTGCTGCGCGTCATCGAGGACCGGCGCATCCGCCCGCTCGGCACCGAGCGCGAGATCGCGGTGGACGTGCGCATCGTTGCCGCCTGCAACCGCAACCTGGCCAACGAAGTCGCCGCGGGGCGCTTCCGCCAGGACCTGTTCTACCGGCTCGACGTGGTCGCCGTGACCATCCCGCCGCTGCGCACGCGGCCGGAAGACGTGGTGCCGCTGGCCGAGCATTTCTCCGAGCAGCTGTCGGCGCAGCTGGGGCTGCCGCCGGTGCCGCTGTCGCCGTCGCTGGTGTGCCTGCTCAAGGCCTATGACTGGCCAGGCAATGCGCGCGAGCTGCGCAACCTGGTGGAGCGGGCGCTGATCCTGGGCGAGTACCCCGTCGAACTGCTGGCCCATGCCGCCGAGCCGCGTGACGCGGATACGCCGCCGACGCATGACGCAGCCGCCGACGACGCCACCCTGCTCGAAGCCGTCGAGCGCCGGCACATCCTGCAGGTGCTGGCGGCGGAGGGCGGCAATCGCGTGGAAGCCGCGCGCCGGCTCGGCATCTCGCGCCGCACGCTGGACCGCAAATGCCTGCAGTGGGGCCTGCGCGCTTGAAGCCCTCAACGCCCTCAGCGCCCTCAATGCTGCTGCGCCGCTATCGCGCCTCGCTGCGCGCCAAGCTGGTGTCCATCGTGGTCGCGCCCCTGCTGGTGGCGCTGGTGGCGCTGCTGCTGCTGATGGCGCTGTGGGGCAATCGCACGTTCCAGGCCTTGCTGGCCTACAAGGTCAACAGCGACCTGCTGGTCGCCCACGAGTACTTCGAGCACATGGTCGGCGGCATGAAAGACCGCGTCCTGCAGGAGGCCAGATCCTATGCCCTGGTGGACGGTCTTGGCCGCGGCAGCGCCATGCCCGCCATCCTGGCCGACGCGCGGCGTACGCACGGCCTCGACTTCCTGCAACTGCTCGATCCCAAAGGGCGGCTGCTTGCCGCTGCGCCGGCGGGTGCGGCGGGTATGGACTACGCCGGCTGGCGCGTGGTGGAAAGCGCCGCGGCCGGCCGCCCGGATGCCGCCACCGACGCCTGGTCCGCCGCGCAGCTGGCTGCCGTCTCCGGCGACCTTGCCAGGCGCGCCCAGGTAACGCTGCGCGCCACCGCCAATGCGGCGCCGACCGACAGGACCATGGAATCCCGTGGCATGGTGGTGCACGCGGCGGCGCCGGTGTTCGATGCGGCGGGCAAGCTGGTGGCGATCCTGCACGGCGGTACGCTGCTGAACCACAACCTCGGCTTTATCGACGCGATCAACGCACTGGTCTACCAGCCGGAATCCCTGCCCCGTGGCAGCCAGGGCACGGCGACCCTGTTCCTGGACGACACGCGCATTGCCACCAATGTGCGGCTGTTCCATGGCGAGCGGGCCCTGGGCACGCGCGTCTCCCGCGAGGTGCGGGACAAGGTGCTCACGCGTGGCGAAAAATGGCTGGACCTGGCCTTCGTGGTCAACGACCGGTACATGAGCGCCTATGAGCCTATCGTGGACAGCCGCGGCCAGCGCATCGGCATGCTCTACGTGGGCTACCTGGCCAGGCCGATCAGCCAGGCCAAGGACCTCGCGCTGGGCGTGCTGGTGGGCCTGTTCCTGCTGCTGGCCGTGGCGGGAGCGCTATTCTCGCTGCTGTGGGCCAGGCGCGTGTTCACGCCGATGACGCAGATGGTCGGCACCATGCGCGCGCTCGAGGCCGGCAACGACAACGCGCGCGTCGGCCCGGTGCGCAGCGAGGATGAACTGGGCCAGCTCGCCGGCCAGTTCGACCGGTTGCTGTCGGACGTGCAGCAGCGCAATGCCGAGCTCAGGGACTGGGCGGACTCGCTAGACCGCAAGGTCGCCGAGCGGACCCGCGAGCTCGAGGATGCGAACGCGGTGCTGCGCGCGACCCGGCAGCAGCTGATTACCTCGGAAAAGCTTGCGCTCGCGGGGCAGCTTACCGCGGGCGTGGCCCATGAGATCAACAATCCGATTGCGGTGATCCAGGGCAACCTGGACGTGACCCGCGATATTCTCGGCCCGGCCGCGGAGCCGGTCCGGCATGAATTGCGGCTGATCGACGAGCAGGTGCGACGCATCTACCTGCTGACCAACCGGCTGCTGCAGTTTGTCCGGCCGGAGGCCTACGCCGGCAATACCGAGCGCCTGGATGTGGGCGAGGTCGCGGCCGGCTGCGTGGACCTGGTCCGGCATATGCTGAAGGACGCGGCCATCCGGGTCGAACTGGCCTGCCAGGCCACACGCCGCGTGCGCATCAGCCGCAGCGAACTGCAGCAGGTCATCGTCAACCTGGTGACCAATGCCATCCACGCCATGCCGGAGGGCGGCATCCTTACGCTGGCCACGCGCGACTGGGAAGGGCACGGCGTGACGCTGCATGTGCGCGACACGGGCCGCGGCATCCGCGAGGAAGACCTGCCCAACCTGTTCAATCCGTTTTTCACCACCAAGAAGCAGATGGGGACCGGCCTCGGCCTGTCCATCAGCTATGCGCTGGTAGAGCGCTATGGTGGCCGCATTACGGTGGAAAGCACGGTGGGGCAGGGTGCCGAGTTCATCGTCTGGCTGCGCGAAGACGGGTCTGCGGCGCAGCCAGAGGCGGATGGCCGAGGGTGATGACGACTCACGCCACGGGACACAACTCCTCTGCCATCAGATCAAGTTGCGTTTTGATCATTGCCAGCAGGCAGTGTACGCCGTGGCATGCCTGCAAGCGCTCGCTTTCCACTTCCAGCAGCGACAGGACGCTACCCAGGCCGGCCTTGATCCGGTCGAGCGATTCAAGTGTTTCTGCCGGAATGCCGACGATAATGGCTTCGCGCTGTTGATGGACTTTCTCTTGCATTGCGTTCTCCTGAAGAAGGTTGAGACCCGCCTGATGCAATTGCTTGAGGGGTGGCGGGCCTGACAGCGGGGGTCGAAATACCGGCTCACCAACGAACACCGGCCAGCCTGATTGGCTGCCCCGCCCGGCCCGCCATTGTGAAGCGACGCGCGCGTGCGTTTGAGGATGGTCGCCTGAGCGACCATCCGTTGGTGAAAGCGGGTTTCGACGCCCGATCACCGTTGTCTCGGTGATGGCCTTAGTTTTCCCTTTTCAGTTGGGGATGACGATCAGACGATTCGCAAGCTTCCTTTGGGTTCAACGGAAAGCGGCTTCCGGCGGCAGCTCTGCAACCGGACTCGGCTATTGCCTGACTGAAGTTCATGGCGATGAGGAAAGTAGATGCGGGAGAGTGTCTTCGCTCGCAGTGGGTACGGGCCCTGCCCGTCAGCTCTCGGGGTCATACCCAAACTCGCGGAGTTCCTGCGAGCAGCGGCAGGCTTTGGCGATCTTTGCAGCCCACAGGATGGCGGCTTCGCGCGACGGGAGCTGCAGGACACAGAAGCCACCGTCGAACTCCTTCGTCTGGGGATAGGTTTCGTTTGTGACCGTGCCGTCTGAGGCGACCATGAGTGGTGCGACATCCTCGTTGATACCACCACCGAACACGTACACGCCTGCAGCCTTCGCCTCGCGTATGACCTCGTGCGCAGCTTCGCCCACGGCGGCAAAGTCCTCGGCGGGGACTTGCATCGCCCTTCCAGGAAAGGAGATAAGGTATTTCGTCATCGTTCCATCCTTCGGTTGAGGCTGGTGCTGTTTGGGAGGCCTAGCCTGTTATGGGTTGATGTGTAACGCGCCCTAATACGGATGATGCGCTCTAACACGTGCAGATTCCGAGCATGTAAGCCGTTGATCTTGCAGAGTGGCCTATCGGACGGCAGCAATTCAGTCAGGCGTCTTACTCAGATGCTCGACAAGAAGGGCAGCTGAACCGGACAGAGCGCGGGAGGCGCTCGTGGCGATAAGCAGCCTCCGCTCTGCCCAGTCATCTACAAGCCGAACGGCTTTCAGACCCCACGGCTCGAGCTTTCGAAAGCATGCGCCGAGCGGAAGTACACCTATCCCCAGATTAGAAGCAATCATTTCGGACATGGCGTCAAAGCTTCGAACCTGGATGCGCAGCCGCAACGGAAAGCCAATGTCATGTGCCGCGCTAGAGATGGTGTTAAGCAGCGAACTGCCTCGATTCAGGCCCACGAAATCATAGGAAAGACAGCTTCGGAAGTCGATTTCGTCCACCCCCGCCAACGGGTGCGTCTTCGAGCAAAGTACAACGAGCCGGTCAGTTTGATAGGGGATGACGTTCAGACCGTGCGTTGGTGGACCCTCGACGAAGATGCCTACGTCTGCCAGTCCTTCCACGATTGCACGGACGATGTCACCGCTGAGTTGCTCTTCGACCTCGACACGGGTGTCGGGGTAAAGGTGCAAAAAGCTTTCTAGTGCAGATGGAAGAAATTCGACCAGGGCGGACATGTTCGCCCAAAGCCGAACGTGTCCCCGAGAACCGCTTGAGTACTCGCTGAGCTCATTACTGAAAAGCTCGAATCCCTGAAAAAGACGCATCGCGTGCTGAAGCGCAACGTGACCAGCGGGCGTCAGCCGAATGCCGTGGGCATTCCGCTCCATCAGGACTGCGTTAGAGGCGGTTTCGAAGTCCGAAATCCGCCTGCTTGCGGCCGATAGCGCCAAGTTACACCGCTCGGCACCCTTGGTGATGCTGCCGGTCTGTGCCACGGCACAGAACAAACGCAGAGTGACGAAATCGACGCGAGCGGGATTGATGAGGTTCTGTGGCATGTAGGCACTTTATCAGTCTGGCAAGCGACCGGCTTCGCAAAATGCGAAGGCTCCATGCGAAATTAGGAATTCCCCCTCGCCTATTCGTGCGCATACATTCGAGGTCATCGCAAAATCGCAAGAAGGAGACGCTGGTGATTCATCACTTGGACCATCTGGTCTTGACGACCAGCAACGAGGAAGCATGTGTCGATTTCTACGTCGGTCTGTTGGGGATGACCCTCGAGACCTTCGCAGAAGGCCGCAAAGCCTTCAAGTTCGGCGAGCAGAAAATCAATCTGCATGTGAAGGGCAAGGAATTCGAGCCGAAGGCCCATCTTCCCGTGCCTGGCGCCCTGGACCTCTGCTTTATCGCGGCGATTCCGCTCGATGAAGTCATCGCGAAACTGAATGCGCGGGGCGCTCGCATTATCGAAGGGCCGGTCGCCCGTACCGGCGCGAACTACCGCCTGCGTTCGATTTACCTGCGCGACCCCGACCTGAATCTGATTGAAATCTCCGAGAGGGCCGACGCATGAGTGCCGCAAATTCCGAGCGCACCATTGTTGGCTTCGTTGGCCTCGGCCAGATGGGCAAGCCAATGGCTCTTAACCTGATTCATGCCGACACGGACCTGCGCGTCACGTCAAAAGTGCAGGACCCGTATCGGGAGCTGCAGGAAGCTGGCGCTACGACAGCCGACAATCTGGCCGGCCTGGCCGACGCCAAAATTGTGTTCCTGAGTCTGCCAGGCACCGCTGCCGTGCTGGATGTGCTATTTGGCGACGGTGGATTGGCAACGCTGCTTCGTCCGGGTTCCATCGTTGTCGATACCAGCACGATGGAGCACGGTGCGACGATGGATATTCATGCACGTCTTACTGCTGCCGGCATCGTGTTCCTCGATGCGCCGGTGTCGGGAATGCAATCGCGGGCTGAAGCCGGCACATTGACTGTCATGTGCGGCGGGGCGGAACAGACCTTTGAAACGGTGAAGCCGTGGCTCGAGCGCATGGGCAACAACGTCCTGTACATGGGTGACGCAGGTAGCGGACAGCTGACGAAGCTCGTGAACCAGTTGTTATTCGATATCAACTGCGCCGCTCTCGCAGAGATTCTTCCCATGTCCCGGAAGATGGGGCTGGACCCCGAGAAGATTGCGTCAGTCATCAACAGCGGCACGGGGCGTAGCTACGCATCGGAATTCTTCCTGCCCCGCATCCTGGCACGCCACTTCAGCGACGGCTATCCGCTCAAGGCGGCCTACAAGGACCTGGTCAGCGCGGCCGAGTTAGGCGCTCGCCATTGCATCCCGATGCCTGTGCTTGCCGCCGCTACCGCCACATATCAGATGAGTCTGTTGGCCGGCCACGGCACCAGCGACAAGGGCGCAATGACGCGTTTCTTTGAAGACATGCTTGCCGTGCAGTTCAGCGCCGCAGCACCCCAGATGGAGAAAGAACATGGCTGAACCGCTTGGCCTAGACAATGGCCTGACAAACTACGGCGACCGGGATTTCGCGCGTTACCTGCGCCGCTCGATGGCGCATTCGATGGGTATCTCGGGAGAGTTGCTTTCGAAACCGGTTGTCGGCATCGCGGCATCGCCCAGCGATTTCAACAACTGTCACCGCTACATGCCACAACTCGTAGAAGCGGTATCGCGCGGTGTGCTCGCGGCAGGTGGCTTGCCGCGCATGTTCCCCACGGTGTCCCTGGGCGAAGTGTTCCTCAACCCGACCAGCATGGTGTACCGCAACCTGATGTCGATGGACGTCGAGGAAATGGTGCGCGCCCAACCGATGGACGCCGTCGTCCTGATTGGTGGCTGCGACAAGACCGTGCCGGCTCAGCTGATGGGCGCTGCTTCTGCCAATCGCCCCGCCATCCAACTGGTGACTGGCCCGATGTCAACGGGTCGCCACAAGGGCGAGCGGCTCGGCGCATGCACGGATTGCCGTCGCTTCTGGGGCAAGTTCCGAGCCGCAGAGATTGACCAGCAAGAAATCCAGATGGTCGAAACACGTCTGGCCACCACTGCCGGCACCTGTGCCGTCATGGGTACCGCCAGTACGATGGCGTGCATTGCGGAAGCGCTCGGCATGTCATTGCCAGGCACCGCGGCGATTCCTGCAGTCGACTCGCAGCGTTTGGTGGCCGCTGAAGAGAGTGGACGGGCTGCAGTGCGACTGGCGCGTTCGCCAATCGTGCCTTCGCAAATCATGACCGAGCAGTCGGTCGAAAACGCCTTCCGCGTCCTGATGGCGCTGGGCGGTTCCACCAATGCCATCATCCACCTCACGGCCGTTGCCGGCCGCCTCGGCATCCGTATCAGCCCGCAACGCCTGAACGAGATTTCGGACGAAACCCCGGTGCTGGTCGACCTCAAGCCGGTGGGCGATGGGTACATGGAGGACTTCCATTCCGCAGGCGGCATGGGCGCGGTGCTGCGCGAACTGCGCCCGCTGCTGAACCTGGACTGCCTGACCGTGGATGGCAGGACGCTGCGCGAGCGCCTGGACGAACCGGTTGGCTGGGTGGACCGCAAAGTCGTCCGGGCGTTTGACAAGCCGGTTAGCGAGGTCGGCGGGCTGATTGCCCTGCACGGCAGCCTGGCACCGGACGGCGCAATCTTCAAGCGTGCTGCCGCCACGCCTTCGTTGTTCGAAACCGAAGGCCGCGCGGTGGTCTTCGAAGGCCTGGAAGACTTGGCCAACCGTGTCGATTCGCCCGACCTGGACGTCAATGCGGATGACATCCTAGTGCTGAAGAACGCCGGCCCGCTGGCAGCCGGTATGCCAGAAGCCGGCTATCTGCCTATTCCGTCGAAGCTCGCCAAGGCCGGCGTGAAAGACATGGTTCGCATCTCGGATGCCCGCATGAGCGGTACCGCATACGGCACCATCGTGCTGCACATCTCTCCGGAGGCGGCGGCCGGCGGCCCCTTGGAAGCGGTCCGCAACGGCGATCGGATTCGCCTGTCGGTGTCTAAAAAGAGAATCGACTTGCTGGTCGAGCCTGACGAAATTGCACGCCGTCTTACGGAGCGCAGGCCGCTGCCTCAGAAGCGCGGCGGTTATCAGCAACTCTATCAGCGCACAGTCACGCAAGCCCCTGAAGGCTGTGACCTCGACTTCCTCGCCCAGCCTCGCAGCTGACACCGTTCGTCACCAACCTTACTCGATTGACCATGAACTTTTATCCTCAGCTGCTCGCGCGCGCCGAGCAGGGAAACCCCGTGCGCGTCGGCCTTATTGGTGCAGGGAAATTCGGCTCGATGTACCTGGCGCAGGTGCCGCGCACGCCAGGCGTGCACATGGTTGGTATTGCCGACCTGAATCCGGCAAACGCCCATGCCAGCCTCGAACGCGTGGGCTGGGAACGTGGCCGTGCGCAAGCAGCGACCCTGGATGACGCGGTCGCCTCGGGCGCCACGCACGTCGGCGATGACTGGGAAGCGCTTGTGGCGCATCCGGGTGTTGACATCATAATCGAATGCACGGGTAACCCGATTGCCGCTGTCGACCACTGCCTCGCCGCGTTCAAGCATGGCAAGCATGTCATCAACGTCACGGTCGAAGCCGATGCATTCTGCGGTCCGCTGCTAGCCCACCGTTCCCGTCAGGCTGGAGTGGTCTACTCCTTGGCCTATGGTGACCAACCAGGCTTGGCATGCGAACTCGTCGATTGGGCTCGCACTTGCGGGTTCCCCATCATCGCCGCGGGGCGCGGGCACAAGTGGCTGCCCAAGTTCCGGGAATCGACGCCCGATACGGTCTGGGACCACTGGGGCGTTACGGCCGACCAGGCACGCATCGGCGGCATGAATTCGAAAATGTTCAATGCCTTCCTCGATGGCTCCAAGCCAGCTATCGAAAGCACTGCCATTGCAAATGCCACCGGCCTTCATGTGCAGGCCGAAGGTATCACCTTTGCACCGGCGTCCGTCGAGCAGATTCCGACCGTCATGCGGCTCAAGTCGGATGGCGGCGTGCTGTCGCAAAAGGGTGTGGTCGATGTGGTGTCGTCGCTGAACACCGACGGTACTTCCGTAGGGTACGACATCCGTAAGGGTGTGTGGGTCTGCGTCGAGGCACCAACGGAATACATTCGTCGCTGCTTCAAGGAATACCAGGTTTTCACCGACCCCAACGGCCAGTGCATGGTCCAGTACAAGAAATGGCATCTCATTGGCCTGGAGCTCGGCATCTCTGTGGCGAGCGTCGGGTTGCGTCGGGAGTCAACCGGTGTGGGTCAGCACTTTAACGCGGACGTCGTTGCCACGGCAAAGCGGGACCTGAAGGCAGGGGAGATGCTCGATGGCGAAGGCGGTTACACGGTCTTCGGCAAGCTGTTCCCTGCAAAGGAATCGCTCCGTGTTGGCAGTCTGCCCTTGGGTCTGGCCCATCACATGAAACTGCGGCGGGATGTGCCCAAGGACCAGTCCCTCACGTGGGAGGACGTGGTCATCGATGCAGAGCAACCAGCCTACCGCGTTCGTAAAGAGATGGAAGCTCTGTTCCAGAGCTGACAGGCCACCGGAACGAAGCCGGGATGGGACGGACCTTCCCGACTTACATATATCAATAGGAGACGCAGAATGAAATGGAGTGTGAAGATCTCCGCGACAGCGCTCGTGCTGGCGGCCGCAGGGCCGGTGCTTGCAGCTGACGCCTACCCTAGCAAGCCGGTCACGATGATTGTCCCGAGCGCACCTGCTGGGTCGACCGACATCGTCGCGCGGCTAATTGGCGAGCAACTAGCCAAGGACCTCGGCCAGCCTATCGTGATTGAGAACCGGCCTGGCGCCAGCGGCAACATTGGCACAGAAGCTGTCGCGAGAGCCAAGCCGGATGGTTACACGCTCCTCATGCAGTACTCCGGCTATCACGTGGGCAATCCCACGCTGTTTCCCCAGGGGCGCTGGAAGCCTAAGGACTTCGCGTCTGTAGCGCTGGTGATGCGCGCCCCGCATGTCGTCGCCGTCAGCGGAAAGATTCCCGCTCAGAACCTGCGAGACCTGATTGCGTTTGGCAAGAAGGACAACCAAGGCTTGTTCTTTGCGTCATCAGGCAATGGCTCCATCCAGCATATTGCGGGCGTCATGTTCGGCAATCAAGCGCAGGTCCCGGTAACCCATGTCCCATACAAGGGGGCTGGTCCTGTGGTCAGCGACCTCATCGGCGGCCAGGTCGATATGTTCGTGACGACACCGCCGTCAGTAATCGGACAGGTTAAGGCCGGAAAAATCAAGGCACTGGCTTACACGGGGGCTAAACGCCACCCTTCGATGCCTGACGTCCCGACTTCTGCTGAAGCTGGTCTGCCAAGCTACATCGTGGAGTCTTGGTTTGCGGTATTCGCGCCGGCAGGCACGCCGCCGGACATCGTCAAGAAACTCTCCACATCGATTCAGAAAATCGTGGAGAGCCCGGAGTACAAGAAAAAGATTGAGGAGCAGGGCGGCTTTGCTGCCTACATGGACCCTCCGACTCTGGATAAATTTGTGACCCAAGAACTCGCTACCTGGGCGAAGGTGATTAAGGACGGAAGAATCACCGCTGAATAACGGTTGCGACGACCGAAGGTGGGAAGGTCTCTGGCATCGGGGATACTGTGAAGAGCTTCCGTGGGATTCCATATGCAGCGCTTGTTGTCGTTCTCATCGACAAAAACAAGGTCACCCATCACGGAGACCAGCGTCACCACGTAGCCGCCTTCATCGTCGGTGCTGACGACTTCGGGCGTGTGGCAGGACGCGGCGGTCTCGAATACCACGCTGCCAGGACCCGCAACCCAGTCGTGCTCCTTGTATTTCCACTGGCCTTCCAGCGTGTAGACGACGACGGTGCCGGAATGGTGGTGCTTGGGAAGCTGCATGCTCTTGGGCGCCTTCATCAGCACGATGATTTCGCCCCGAATCGGGTCAAGCTTGAAGTACTTCAGCAGGACGTCGTCCGAATAGGGGGTGAACGGAACCCACGGCAGCGATTCGCCATCGATGACTGCAGTATCGATTTGTTGGTAAAGCCTGACTGTCTCCAGTGATTTGGAATAAGACGGCATTTCAATACACCGCGTGATGCAACACGCGTGCGGTGAGGAGCCTCATCCTTCCTCGACATCGTTCCGGATGAGGCGCTGTTTGCCGCCGCCATGGGTTGGCTGGCGGACTTCTCAGGGGTTTTTCCGGCGGACTGTCCGGATCAGGAAAGGGATGTGCCTGTCAGCGTCGCGCGAAGCATCTTGCGTGGCGCATTGCCATAGTCCGCCACGGCATAGTGTTGGCACAGCAGGTTGTCCCACATTGCCACGGTGTTGTCGCGCCATTTCAGGCGCACCTGATACTCCGGAATCGCGGCCTGCGAGCACAGGTAGCACAGCAGGTGGTGCGACTCGGGCATGAAGTCCTGGCCGTAGCTAATGTCCGTGAAGTTGAAATAGTTCACGAAATGGGTCGTGAATGCCGAATTGACAAACAGAACCTTTTCCTGGGTCTCCGGGTGGATCAGGACGACCGGATGTTCACTGCCGGGGTTCTTTGCTGCGGCGGCGTGGCGTTCGTCCTTCGGATACTGAGCCAGGAAGACATGTTCGGCGCTGTGCTTGGCGTACAGGCCGTCAATTCGCTGCTTGATGGCGTCGGGAAGGCGTTCATAGGCCATTACCATGTTGGACCAGATCGTATCGCCGCCGTTTTCCGGTCCCATTTCGCGGCGCAAGACTGCGCCGCGCGGAGGGGCCTTCTTGTAGGTCACGTCCGAATGCCAGACATTCTCCCGGCTGGCCTTCTCGACAAAATTCTGTTTGTTCGGATCCAGATTCCGATAGAGCATCAGAAGCTTGTCGGCCTCCGGATGGCTCGGCGCAAGCGGGTGCGCTTCGAGTTCGGCGAATTGCGCGGCAAACGCCTGCTGCTCCAGCGGGGTAATGTCCTGGTCGCGGAAGAACAGCACCTTGTGCTTCAGCCACAGCGCCCGAATCTCAGCAATGAGGTCAGGATCCTGGGCGGCGTCGGCCAGGCTGATGTTGCTGAGTTCAGCGCCGATGGCCGGCGTGCAAAGCTCCACCTTGATCGAATGTTGACGCACCGATGTCCGGATGATGGCTGGTGCTGTAGGGGAGGCTTGTGTAGCCCAGTTCTGCGCCGTAGTTGCTGCTGTCATAGCTGTCTCCAATCTCAGTCTGGGCCGCGGTGCGCGAGTCGTTGGCAGGCCTTGGTGGTTCGGCACGCCAGCGCATCGACGGCGCTTGATCAAATCCACTTGGATGCAGCTATGGTAGGTTTTGTCGCCCCTCCATGATTCGCCCTATGGGCCAAATTCTTAGCATGTTGGGACACGCCGTCAATTGCCTTCAAGTCGCCCATGCAATGGGCAGTTGGCGCTCTTGCTTGCCGTTCGATGCTAGTCGGTACGAGAACCGGGCAGAAAGCCGTGGGCCGATGAAGCAGCCACACCTGCGTCAGGGACCTCCCAAATGATCATCCACGGTCCACCCGGGGCCTGGCTGTGGCCATGCTCTGCCTGTAGTTAGCCACCCAATCCGATGGGGTCTTGCCGAACTCCCGGCGGAACCAGCGGGAAAAGTCGCCAGCGGTGGAGAATCCAAGCAGTTCGGCGACTTCATATAGCTTGCGCCTGCTGTGGTCGCGAGGCTGACGCCCAAGGCGATTCACAGCACCGCCATGGCGACGCTCGCCCTGGCCTACAACGTCCTCGGCCTGGCGCCGGGTTCCATCGTCACCGGAGCACTGGCAGATCGGGTAGGGCTGACGGTGGCGCTCGAGCTATTGCCAAGAGCAGGGATCGCGTCGGCTGTTGTCCTGTTGATAGGCGTGCGCTATATGCGCGGTGAGAGATGACTGTTCTCGTGTCGGATGCGGAACTGATTACCAGCATTTCGCGGAATCATTGCCTTGTACGCGGCGTAGCCCAATCGCCCCAGCGAGTCGCCCCTCGATGGCGAGACAAGGGCTTACCGAAGGCATCGTAGCGGTAATCGCGATGGTTGGTGGCAAGACCGTCTTGGAAGTGGTGATTCAGACGCGGCGATCCAGATGCGGCTGCTGCGATTCAGTAGCGTGACGCGACGGAAGGCCCGGAACGGATGGGGTGACGCCTGAAGCGAAAATAGCCCCCCGCTGTGTGCGAGGGGCCACCGCTTTCCCTGATCTTCCCGGGCGGACCGGGAAGGCCACGCAGTTGACGCGTTCCGCTATTGCTTGCTGCCGCTATTGGCGCCGTCAGTAAACGGATCGGCCTTCCCTGCCTTCGCGCCGTCGGTATAAGGATCAGCTTTGCCAGCCCTCGCGCCGTCGGTATACGGGTCGGGCTTCTTGGTCGGCGCCAAGTCGGTGCGGGTCGACTCCTTAGCCCCATCCGTATATGGGTCGAATTTTGAGGATTTCGCACCGTCCGTAAATGGATCCGCTTTCCCCTTGGCCCCTTGCGTATACGGATCCACTGCCTTTTGCGCGTAGCCGGGCAGTGCTAGTGATGCTCCGAAGGCCGCAATTACCGCGATAATAATCGCTCTCATTTCTTTCTCCCGTGAGGATCAACTTCACTCAAGCGTAGAACCCGACTGGCGGGGGCGACCTGCCCTGAACTGGCCCTGCCCGAGGCGAATCCGCGACGGGCTGCCTCCCCATAGTAGGTCGTACTGTGCTTGTCTGCAACGGCAACGCCTGTGCCGCGTCGGCGCCGGCGCCGGAGCGAGATGACCGATACTTGACGCAAACGTCATTGCCCGCGGGCTATGCCAGCGCCCGTTTTTGGCCGACGGACTAAACCGCTCACACGGTAACCCTCCGGTCAAGCGCGAAGTGACTCAACCGCCAGCGCTGTTTCCTATGTTGAGGACCGAGGCAATTCGCCTCGAGCCTCGACAGGAGCACAGCCATGTCAGTCGCGACGCCTACCATCAGCCCGCTACGCCAGCGCATGATCGAAGACATGCGGATGCGCAAGCTTGGAGATAAGACCCAGACCCAATACATCCGTGCCGTGCGCCGGTTCGCGGTCTTTCTCGGCCGCTCTCCCGACACGGCTAGCACTGAGGACCTACGGCGCTATCAACTCCATCTGGTCGATCACGGCATCTCCCCGGTTTCGCTCAATGCCGCGATCACCGGATTGAAGTTCTTCTTTGAAGTGACGCTCGGCGACGCGCAACGCATGGCCAAGATGCGACCGGTACGAATTCCACGCACCCTGCCCGTGGTAGTCAGTCCCGACGAAGTCGGCCGACTGCTGGCGGCCGCTGGGAACCTGAAGCACCAGACCGCGCTCGCGGTCGCCTATGGCGCCGGCTTGCGCGCCAGCGAAGTGGCTGAACTCGTACTCGGGCTGGGCGGCGGCGGGCATCGGCTTCTCGCTGAACAACCCGATGCTGATCATCGCCGGCTCGCTGGTGGGCTCAAGCGGTGCCATCCTCTCGTACATCATGTGCCGCGCGATGAACCGCTCGTTCTTCAACGTGATCCTGGGCGGCTT
>NZ_CP170644.1:1030299-1470803 GCF_051015765.1 Cupriavidus sp. a3
AGACCATCATCGTCAACAAGCGCTCGATGGCGGCCGGCTACGCCGGCCTGGACAACGAGCTGTTCTACATGGACAAGACCATGATGGTGTTCGGCGACGCCAAGAAGGTGGTCGAGGACATGTTCAAGGCGGTCGAAGCATAACCCTGACGCCTGGCGTGAAGGCGTCTACGTCTATAACGACATCCCACGTTCTGTCTGTGCCGCGTTTGCGGGCATCTTTATTTTGATGACTGGTGTTACTATAAATAGACAGAGAACAAAGCTGCGCAGCCTGACCTGATCGCTACCGGAACGCCCCGGCTGCGGAAATCGCTAAGACTGCCCAGCGAGGATGATCGACATGAGCACAGCGTTCAGCAACTCCGGCACGAATCGACATATCCAGCGCGTGGATCTCGGGCGCGTCTCGGTCTTCTTTGGCGAGAAGAGCGGCAAGTATCCCGACGGCAACCAGGTATTGATACGGGGCTCCGAAACCCGCGCGGCTTTCGACACGCCGCTTGTCGCGAACTACATCGGTCCCGAGTTTGACGCCACCGAGCTGGTGGTGATGGGCCATGTGCATGAGGACCATATGGCTGGGTTGCATCGTCTACCGGATGCATCGGTCTATGTGCACGAAGGCGATTTACCGGCGGCAAGGAGCTGGGATGGCATGGTCGCCGCTTTCGGTAATGCGGCGTATGCATCGGAGACCCTGCTCAGGTTTCAGCGCGAATTCTTTTATGCGCCGCGGCCCGATGCGCAGGGCTACGTGGACGGTGCGTGCTGGGATCTAGGGCAGACCGGCATTCGGGCTTTCCACCTGCCAGGGCACACCGCGGGCCATACCGTTCTCCTTGTGGAACCGGAGGGGGTGGCTTTCACGGGCGACATCGACCTGACCGGATTCGGGCCCTACTATGGCGATGCAGGGTCCAGCCTGGGGGACTTCCGTCGTAGCCTGGCACGGTTGGCCGAGGTTCCGGCCAAGGTGTGGGTTACCTCCCATCATCGGGGCGTCTATACCGATCGTGAGCACTTCCTGCGCGATCTCGCTGCCTATGCGGCCAAGCTGGACCAACGCGAACAGCGCCTGCTGACCTTGCTGCGCGAATCGCCAAAGACACTGG
Organism: Cupriavidus sp. a3; assembly: GCF_051015765.1. Classification (NCBI taxonomy): domain Bacteria; kingdom Pseudomonadati; phylum Pseudomonadota; class Betaproteobacteria; order Burkholderiales; family Burkholderiaceae; genus Cupriavidus; species Cupriavidus sp. a3. Next base: position 1,031,414 of record NZ_CP170644.1, read on the forward strand.
CACAGCTGGTCGACCTGCGGCTGCTGTATCCGCCGGACTTTCAAGGCTCATGGGTAGTCGATGCCGAGACCCGTACGATTTCCCAGCATCTGGCAGAACTGCTGGCGGACGGGCGGGTTGAGGTGAACAAAGACGGCGTCTACCGGGTGGGATGAGATACCCGGGAGGACCACTTCGGTAGTGGCCGCCCTTGCATCATGTCCCGATGCGGATTGCTGAAGCTGCCCGCATCGGGATTGCATCGGTCTGACGATTTCCGTCGCGCTCAGAAGTTGTGGCGGATGCCCAGCGCGACGCCGAACATGCTGTCCTTGCCAGCAGCGGGCTGATAGCCGTTGTTGAACGCAATGGAAGCGGTGTCCAGGCACAGGCCGGCATTCTTTGCGTAAGCGGTAGTCAGGTACAGGTCCGTACGCTTGGAGAGGCGGTAGTCGGCGATTAGCATCCACTGTCTCGGATTGCCGACAGGCCTTAGCACCGGCAAGGTCGAGGACCGGAACGTCTGGTGGTAGTAGTCCAGCGTCAGGCTCAGCGCAGACGTCATCTCGTAGTAGACGCCGGCCCAGTACAAGTTATCGCGCGTCAGTGTCTGCCCCGGCGCAGTCGACATGCCCCAGCGGTATCCAGTCATGAAGATCGCCGGACCGACGGCGTAGCTGGCTGCTGCGGCGGCCTTTTTGAATGTGCCGGTACCGGCGAAGCCGCCATTGCCGACGATGCTCGGGTTCACCTGGTCGTAGGTGACGGTGGCACTGAATGGCCCCGCCGCATAGGACGCCCGGGCGCCAAAGCCGGTATCGCGGCGAAACTGGCCCGGAACCTCGCCCGAGCCACCCAGGCGGCTCAGGTCCACGGTGCCGCTGCTCCCGCCGGTGCCAAAGCTCCAGTGTGCCCCGACGCTGACCGGACCAAAGGTGCCCGAATATTTGACGGTGTTGTCCTCGCGGTACACCGGTCCGATCTGGGCGATCACGGGCTCATACAGGCTCGACATCGCCGCTGGCGAGAAGTTGGCCAGTGCCTCCAGCATAGAGGTGTATTGGCGACCGAAGGTGATCTTGCCGTAGGTGGCGCTCTGCAGGCCGACAAACGCCTGCCGGCCAAACAGGCGACCGCCTTGCTGCATGGTGCCATCGTCTGCGCCGATGCCGCTTTCCAGCACGAAGACGCTGCTCAGTCCGTTGCCGAGGTCTTCCACGCCGCGCAGGCCCCAACGCGAACCCGACAGACCTTCGCCGTTCAGCGCGTATCGATTGGCCGAGCCGCTGCCGGCGCTCTTGAAGTTGGTGTTGAACTCCAGGTTGGTGTCGAGCGTACCGTACAACGTGACGGATGACTGGGCGTGCGCCGCGCCTGCGAAGACACCAAATGCTGCAAGTGCGACGGCAGGCGTCTTGCCCCAGTCGCGTGCCAGTTTGCACGGCACCGCCGTGACCACAGCCCCATCCTTGTTAGAGGCATAGCGCCTGAATGCATCCATCAACGATCTCCTTGTTTGTCAGTTGCCTGGCGGCCGCATGCAGCGCGTCGGCCGCGCACTCGTCCTGAATCTGTCGGCGATTCGCGCAAATCGTGAATTAGAATAACGAGCGTGATGTTAAATAAAAAGGCCGGGTATTCCCTGCCTGGGCGGTACCATGAGCGAGCAGAGGTGTGGCTACGTGGGGGCGTGCGGACGCCGGCACACTACCTGGGTGGAACAGACTGCGCATAGGCCTTGCCCGAGAGGAGCTAGCCGGAGAGGGGCCACGTGGAATCAAAACATAACGATGATTCTGTAAAATCACGTATCTGGCGGCTAACCAGGCTGGCAGCCAGTGATCGTAATGCTCAAGAGACAGAACAAGACAATGGAAAGCGACGACGATATCGAGCAGGTCTCAACCCGGGGTCGTCCGGTCGGCGACCGCGAAGCGAAGCGCAAGGAGTTGCTGCACGCGGCATCAACGGTGATCGCACAGGAGGGCTATGCCAACGCATCGCTGCGCAAGGTTGCGAAGCATGCGGGCTACACCACCGGCGCGGTGACCTATTACTTCGCAAACAAGGAAGAGCTGGTCGTGGCGCTGATGGAAAGCGCATTCGATCGTTTCGACGCGATGCTGGAGTCCGCTCGGGAAAGCGGTGACATCCTCGCGCCGTTCGAAAGCTGGATCAGGCTGACCGACCGCAGCACCAGGTTCTGGCCGGCGACATCGGAATTGCTGGCGCAGGGACGACACGAGCCTGCGTTTGCGGAAGTCATCAGCAGGCGCTACGCGCGCTATCGTCGCCTGCTCGCCGCCATTGTCAAGGACGCGCAGGAACGGGGGGCGGTCCGCAACGATATTCCGGCCGACATCCTCACCGACCAGCTCGTTGCCATGGGGGATGGATGGATGATGATGTACCCGATCGAACCCAAGCGCTTCACGCCCAAGCGAATGCGGGCGCTCATCGATGCCCTGGCGGTGCTGGTTGCGCCCGTGCCGGGCGAGCAGAAGTCCGGCGGACGGGCGGCGCGCGCGTAGCACGGGATCACAACCGGTGGTCGCCACGCAGGGCGCAAGCGACGTCAATGGCGGCTTTGGCGCCGGTCTCGATGGCACCGTCGATGCCGCCGACCCCGATGGGCGCTATGTCCGCGCCCGCGAAATGGATGCGGCCGTGGGTCTGCCGCATCAAGGGCGCGGCCTGCGTCAGATTGCCGGGGCGGTGATGCATCCATCCTCCTTTGGAGAACGGGTCGTTCGCCCAGTCCTGGCAGACCGTGTCCAACACTTCGATGTCCGGAATGAAATCCCGCAGCGCCTCCTGTACTGCCTCGCGGTCATTGCCGTCCAGCGCCGAGCTGTCGGAACAGAAGCACACCACCAGCGTATCGCCATCGGCGCGCCGCTCGGCATGGGCGGTGTTGATGGGATGCTTGCCCGCTGGTGCATAGATCACGAAGGGCTCGATCTCGCCCTTGACCCGTACCCAGATCTTGCTGGGCATGATCGGGTTTTTTTGCTCGATCATGGCGCGCACGGGGCGCGGCAGCGCAGGCGTGACGGAAAACTCGCTCAGCATGTTCAGCGGCAATGCCACCACGGCTCGCCGGGACCGGATACGCTGTCCATCGCGTGTGGTCACAATGACCTCGTGCCCGTTGTCATCGACAGCGGCCACTGGCGTCGAGAGGCGCAGTTCGGCTTTCGATTCGGCGCTCATGGCGCCAATCAGGCGACCGGTGCCGCCCTCGATCGGCCAGTGCCCGGCGATTTCCTTGAACGCGCTCCAGTTGCCGAAGCAGATCGCGCACCAGAACAGCAGTTGTGCGAGCCCTTGCTCGCGTTCGGAGCAAACCAGGATGGACATCGCGTTGACCAGCACGTCGCGGTCGTGCGCCGAGAGTTCAAGCGCGTCAAGCCGGTCGCCGATGGTTTGCCTGTCGATCGTGCCGACGTCGGCGGCTGCCAGGTCATCCACCTGGGGAAAGTGCATCCGCGCATCGGCAAAGAAGCGGGCGACCAGCGGCGTGGCCAGTTGGTTGAGTTGTTCCCACGTCCCGGCGTGTACAACGCCGTCGGCGTACCAATAGGCCCTGGTCACCGGCATCGGTGTCGCCAGGCCGATGCCATATCGCTTGAGTTCGCGCCACACATGCGCCTGCGTCCAGTGCACGTAGGTGCCGCCCAGTTCAAGCTCCAGGCCAAGCGCCGTGCTCGACCAAGTCCGACCGCCGATGCGGTCACGCGCTTCAAGCAGTACCACAGAGTGGTCTGCCATGCTGAGGTCCCGCGCAGCGGTCACGCCTGCGAAGCCAGCGCCAATCACGGCAACATCGTACAGATCTGTCATGGGAATTTCCGTTTGAGTTTCAGGTGATACGTGGGCGGGAAAGGATGCTCCCGGCAATTGCGAGTCCGCCTCTCACGCTGCCTCATGCCCGGCGCGCCTTGCGGTTCGAACGTTCATCGAGACCGCTTGCGACTTTCAGGGCGCCGTTGAGGGCCAGCCAGCGCAGGGGTTCCGGCAGCGTCGCGGGTGACGCGTGTTGCATCAGCATGACAAGCAGCGGGTTGCCGATGCCTTGGATGTCTTCCGCCAGCATGTGTCCGACCATGCCCTGTGTGCCGACGCCGTGGCCGGAACATCCCGCCGCGTAGTAAATGTTCCTGTCTGCTCCTGTGCGGCCTATGACCGGCAGGCCGTCGTCGGCGTAGCTGATGTAGCCGCTCCAGCAGCGCCGGATGGCGATGCCCCTCAAGGGCGGGAAGCGGTAATGCAGGGCCATCCGCAGCGCTCGATACTGGTCGTGCTCGGGCACTTCGGGCGTCCGCGAGCCGAACGGGTAGCGCAGGCGCTTGGTCGTCAAGACCAGCGTGTTGCGCGCCGTCAGGCGATGGCTCTCCATGACCCGGTGCATGGTTGTGATGCCTTCGCGGCGGTGCCATCCAAGCGCCGCCAGCTGTACAGGGGAAAGCGGTTCGGTCTCCAGGGCCGAAAGCCGCAACGGCACCACCTTGTCCGCGAGCGGGCCGAGCTGGGGCGTATAGGCGTTGGTGGCCAGGATCATGACCGGCGCGCTGACGCTGCCGCGAGGTGTCTGCACCCTGACGGTTGGTCCTTCGGTGAAGGACAGCAACGGCGTGTTTTCGTGGATCGTCACGCCTGCCCGCAGGGCCGCGCGCCGCAGTCCCAGGACGTACTTGCCGGGATCGAGCGTGCCGCCGGTCGGCACGTAGCTGCCAAACAGGAACGCTGGCGGGATGCCGCGTGCTCGCATCTCGGCCTGGTCCAGGTACTCCGATGGGCATCCGAGTTCGGCGCCAATCCGCATATCCTCGCGCACCCTGGCTTCCTGCGACGGGTCGATGCCGGCACGGATCAATCCCGACCGGTTGTAGTCGCAGTCGATCCCATGCTCCGCGAACTTGCCTTCGGCGAAGCTAACGCCTTCCTGGTAGAAGCGGACGATCTGCTTCGCTTTCTCATGGCCTGCCCGCTTGAGGAAGCGGTCGTACTTGAGTCCCTGCCCGCCGGCGAGATAGCCCGCGTTGCGGCTGCTCGCTCCATAGCCACAGAACTCGCGTTCGAGCACGACCACCTTCACGCGCTGCCGGGCGAGCTCCAGCGCCGCGCATAGCCCGGCAAAGCCGGCGCCGACGATGACCACATCGGCGTTGGTATGGCCCTCGAGCGATGGCTGCAGGTCAGCCGGCCTTTCTATCCAGCCGCCCAGCGTTCGATATGTCTTGAAGTCTTCAGTCACGTTGCCGCTTTCCTTTGTCTGGTGATCTATGCGGGCGGGAACAATCCGCGCTAGACGCAAATGCCGTGTCAGGCGGCCATGGACGTGTCCGGGCATTGGCGCGCTCCGTTGGCAGCGCCCGACTCGTCGCCGGCAACGGCTTCCAGCGAGCGGTTGGTCGTGCGCGGGCCGAACAGCGCGACGGGGATGGAGAAGACGATGTAGCAGGCTGCCGCCGCTAGCATGACGCCAGCCATGCCGCTTGCGGAGAACAGCGCGGCGCCCAGGACGCCGGCTGCCGCTCCGCCGAACCGCCCGCCAGACATCACGATCCCGCTGCCGAGGGCGCGCAGCTGCGTCGGTATCGTCTCCGGGATGTAGGTGTAGTAGGCGTTGACGACGAGCCCCGTGATGATGGCGGCGAGTCCTCCTGCCCCGATCACTGCCCAACTGGTGGCCGAGATGCCGAGCACGGCCAACGGCAGTGCGCTTAGCACGGACACGACAAGGATGGTGGACTTGCGTTCATACCGGTCGAGAAACAGCATGGCGACTAACGGCGTGGCGCCATAGATCACGTTCCACAGGAACTGGATGAAATACGCATGTTCCTCGGAGTACCTGAGGCTGTATACGAGCGAGTAGACGCCCCATTGGCCGAACAGGTAATAGGCCAGGCTGGCGCCAAAGTAGCCGAGCGTGAGCACGGCTATGGTTCGCAGCAAGGCCTTGTCGTTGAAGAGGTCGCGTAGCGTGGGCGCTGCGGCGGTCGGTTGAACGGTGGCAATTGCGGGTTCGTCGAGCGGACCGCGGCGCAGCGCGCGCGCTTCCAGCTCGCTTACGATGCGTTCGGCGCGGTCGAATCGACCGCGCGAGACACACCAGCGCACCGATTCCGGCAGGATGAAGCGTGCCAGGGGCGCAATCAGCAGGCCGACGCTGCCGCCCAGGAACAGGTTGCGCCAGGCATCACTACTGCCGTGTGGGAGATAGAACATCGCCAGCGCGGCAGCACCGATGCCGGAGACCACGAACCCGATCGTCACTATGGAGACGAAGCGGCCACGTGCCCTGCCGGGAAACATTTCGGCGATATAGACAAGCAGCACCGATGTGGCGGCCTGCACGCCGATACCGGTGATGACGCGGGAGGCCAGTATGGTCTCGTAGGTAGGTGCGAATGCCGTCGCCAACGCTCCCAGCGAGTACAGGACGGTGGTCCATACGAGCACCGAACGTCGTCCCCATTGGTCAGACAGTCTTCCTCCCACCAGAGCCCCGATGATCATCCCGATGAAGAACGCGCTGCTGATGACGCCGATCTGCTCGGTGCTCAGATTGGTGTGGGCCTTGATCGTGGGACTGGCATAGGCAAAGATGGCGTTGTCGTAGTACTCCAGCATCAGGTTGGCCGCGAGCAGCGCGGCCCAGACGTAGTGGGAAGCCATTACCGGCAGGCGGTCAAGCCGCGCAAGAATGCTGGATGGCTTGTCCGGTCTGACGACCGCATTCGGACGCTTCATGTTTATGTCTCCATCAGCTTTGTCGCTGTTCTTTTTTCTAAGGATGTCGTGCCGCGGCCCCGGTGTGCAAACGGGGCACGGCCTCTGCTGTCAGCCGGCGCCGCAGCCGGCGACCGCAATCGCGCGTATCTCGACCAGGAATTCGGGCCGGGCCAATTGGCTTACGCCCACGCCGGTCCAGGAGGGATAGCGGTCGGGGAGGTATTCATCCTTGACCTTCACGAATGCCTGGATGTCGCCGCGCAGGTCGGTGTGGAAAGTCATGATTTCCACGACGTCGGCAAGGCCGGCTCCTGCGGCTTCGAGCACCGCCTTCAGGTTTTCAAACGCCAGCCGGGCCTGCGCTTCCATTCCCTGGCCCACCGTGGCCGTCACCAGATCGAAGCCCACCTGACCGGACACCCAGATCATGTCGCCGACACGGGTCGCCGAAGAGAAGTGAAGCTGGTCGTAGTGCCTTGCCTGCGTGCGGCCGGGATTGATCATTTGTCGTTTCATGGCTGCTGCTCCGTGCAAGGCGATATCAGGCGAGTTGGCGGAAGACAGGCGAGCGGAACGGTTCGCCTTCATTGAGCCTGGCCATTTCTTCCCGGAAGAGCGGCCCGTTGCGGGCATAGCGCGGGTTCGACATTGGCAGGGCGCGGAACGTGGCGTCGTCACCGAAGAAGCGCAGCACCAGCGTGTGGCGGGTCGGGCAGGCGGCATCGACGGCGGCTCCTCCGTGAAGCGAACGTGGATGCAGGAACACGACATCGCCAGGGGGCACCTCCCAGGAGAGCACGTCCCAGGAATTGGGGTCTTCGGCGAGCTCCTTGTCGATATGCGGCAGGCGGGGCAGGGTGCCGTCGCCGTACAGCGGATCGGTCGGGTCATCGGCATTTGCGAAGCTGGCCCCGTCGTACTGGATGCCGAGGTGGGAGCCGCGAATGATCTCCAGCGAGTTCTTCTTTGGAATGGCCTGGAAGGTAATCCACGCGTTGCCCCAATGCTGGCCGGCCCACGGCAGGTTCGCGGTGTCCTGATGCCACGGTCCGCGGCCGCTGTTGCCGCCTTCCTTGGCGAACACCTCCTCGGCGAAATACCAAACATGCTCCGAGCCCCATAACTCCTGGAACACCATTCCGAACGGCAGCGTCGTGACCAGGTCGTCAAGCTTTTGCTTAACCACCGGATTGGCGTTGTCGATATGGGTCTGCAGGCTGGTGCCGTCCAGCGAGCGGAAGTGATATGGGCCCGGGTTGGCGACGTTCCACTTGAAAGCCTCATAGCACCGGGCTAGCTGCACAGGGTCGAGGCAGTTCTTTATAAGTACGGCGCCGTCCTCGCGAAACGCCTCTCGTTGGGATTGGGTGGTAAGCATGATAAGTCTCCTTCATTCCTCGGTGATGGACGCTGGCCGGCGCGATGCATGAACAATAACTCGCAATTCGATTTAAGACAACACTCGTTGTGTTAAAGTGCGAGCATCGGGATTCTTGGAGAATCGTCGAGTTTGCCGTCCGTGTAATCGTGACGAGAGCTCGGCCGTGCTTGGTTCTCCGCGGACAAGAAGGCGTTGTCTAGGTATATGGCTTCAACTCGGGCAAAACGGAGGTGCGGATACCGCGGCGTATGCTGTGGCAACATCCCGCCTCGATTCGTAGCAGAGGGCCATGACCGCCAGACGGGTCTTGGTCGGATCGGGATGGGCCCGCACCCACCGGCTTTTCCGGGCTGGTCGCAGATCGGGTAGTTGAATGTCCCCACCGGGCCGTGCGCACCTGGGTCGTGGAAGGTGCTGTGCGCCGCCGGCCCATGGCCGCCGTCATGAAAGGCGTGAGGCGTGCAAAGTGTGGGGACTGGCGCGACGCCCGCGGTCGACCAAGGCTCAGTTGAAGGCCATCGACAACGTAGGGGTTTCCCGAAACGCTACCTGGGCAAATGGCTGCAAGTGGATTTAGAACGGTCCTTCGCTTCGTCGAGGTCAAAGGCCGCTTATGGCCGGGAAGGGACCTCGGCCCTCCGCTACCTGATTGCCTTCCTCCCCCACTACTGCCGCTCGACCAGCTTGGTAGCAACGATGGCTTGCATGATAGGCACGCGCTCGCGTCGACTGCGGGCGGGGCAGGCCAGGGAAACCACGCTTGAGCGGGTTGGCAAGCGCCAACTGGCAGGCGGCCTGAGCGAGGTCAGGGCGGATTGAATCCACCGTCGTTTTCCGCCTGCCGGCAACGTAGTGATCCCGCTATGCCCCGGTCGACAGAATTATCTTGCCCACGTTTTGGTTCGACTCCATGCGCCGGTGCGCATCGGCGGCCCGGGCCAGCGGGTACACGCTGTCTACCACCGGCACCAGTCCGCTCTCAGTAAAGCCCGGTAGCCAGCGCTGCGAGAAGCGCGCTACCATCTGCCGCTTGACCTCCGGCGTACGCGATTTCATCACCGTGCCGATGATCTGCAGATGGCGGTAAAGCAGCCGCTCCAGCGGTAGATTCGCACCCTCTGCGCCGCCAAGCAGGCCGACCTGCACCAGCCGGCCGCCATTGGCCAGCGAAAGAACGTTTCGCTCCAGGTAGGAACCGCCGATGAAATCAACGATCACGTCTAGGCCGTTGCCATCGGTTTCGCGCCTCACCACCTCGCCGAAGTCCTCGGCCTTGTAGTCGATCAGCACGTCCGCGCCGAAGCCGCGAACGCGCGCCAGCTTGCCGCCATTGGCCGTGGCGAAGACCCGCGCGCCAGTGGCATGCGCCAATTGCACGGCGGCCGAACCCACGCCGCTGGCGCCCGCGTGGATCAGCACCTTGTCGCCAGCCTGCAGACGACCCAGGTGCAGCAGCGCCTCGTGCGCCGTGACGAACACCTCGGGAATCGCGGCGGCATGCACGTAGTCAAGCCGGTCGGGGATGTGCATGGCCTGCCGGTAGTCGATGCGCGCCACCTCGGCATAGCCGCCGCCGCCCACTATGCCCATTACGCGGTCGCCAGTCGCAAAGCCAGCCACCTCGGCGCCGGCTGCGATCACCTCGCCGGCGATTTCCAGGCCCATCACCGTGGAATCGCCAAAGCTGGCGCGGCCATAGCCGCCGCGGCGGTGGATGATGTCGGCGCGGTTCACGCCGGCGGCGTGAGTGCGCACCAGCAGGTCCTGCGGGCGCAGTTCGGGCACGGGCAGATCTTGCAGTTGCAGGACGTCGGCGTCGCCGAAGTCCTGGAAGTCGATGGCTTTCATGGGAATGTCCTTAGTGGATGGGCCGGAGGCCGATGGGCAGATCAGCCATACGCGGCCCGGTTTCTGTGCCAGGGCCTCAATGTAGGTCGGCGCGGCGATGCAGTCATGCTGATATATTCCAGGTCAGCAATGCATTTTTGCATCACCTCATCCGCCTCCTCGGAAGGATCCGATATGAACTGGGACGACACCCGTGTATTCCTGGCCGTGCAGCGCGAGGGCACTCTGCGGCGCGCGGCCAAGGTAGTCAACATGGACCAGGCCACCGTGGGCCGGCGTATCGCCGCGCTAGAACACGCGCTGAGCGCCACGCTGTTCCTGCGCACCTCCGATGGATACGTGCTGACCAACGCGGGCGAGAACGCGCTCAGGTCCGCCGAGAAGATGGAGCAGTCGGCCCACGAGCTGGCCCGGCAGGCACAAGGCGTCGATACCCGGTTGGAAGGCGAGGTGCGAGTGACCACCACCGACACGCTGGCGCTGGGGTTCCTGATCCCGGCCATCGAGCGGCTGCACGCCGAGCACCCGGACGTGCGCGTGCAGCTCAACACGTCCACCCAGATGATGAACCTGGCACGACGCGAGGCGGATATCGCGGTGCGCACGATCAAGCCCGAGAACCCCGACCTGGCGGCCCGCCTGCTGGCCCGCTGGGCGGTGGGACTCTACGCATCGAGGGCATACCTGAAGCGGCACGGCGAGCCGGCCGTCGGCACCGGCTTCGCCGGGCACGACCTCGTCATCTACCAGCCCCATACCAGCGGCAGCCGCCTTCCGACGCTGGTGGGCGAGCCGACCCACGCGGGCCGGCTCGTGTCGGCGGTCAACTCCAGCCTGATGCTGCGCGCGACGATCCAGGCCGGCATTGCCATCGGCGAAGTGCCAGTGCACCTGGCCGAGCGCGACGGGTTGGTGCGGATCTGGCCCAAACGCGAGCGCGCGCAGCCCTACGAGGTATGGTTGGTCACCCATCAGGACCTGCGCCACACCGCCCGGGTGCGGGCGATGATCGAGGCCATCGTGGCAGAATTCGAGGGCAGCCGCTGAGCGAGGGCGGGGTATTGGCAGCAACAAGGATACCAAGTGGCCAGGAGCGTATGAAAAACACCTCCCAGACCTTGGACGGCCGCGTCGGCCGAACTGCGGTCGTCCGCAGATGGTGCGCGAATGACCTTGACCGCCTTCTCGAGTGCTCACGGGGCAGCGATGTCGCCACGCCTTAAATCAATGGAGGCGCCACCAATGGGATTCCGTTTCTGCCTGCGGCCAGATAGAGATCGGCAAGCGACCTCTGCCAGCCACTTGCCAGCAGGCGCTTCCCGACCCACTGCTGCCCTTCGAGCACAAGACGCCGCGACGGCCACTTTCAGAGTACAGCGGCCACTGCTCAATTCCGCACATACTTTCTGGGATCTGCCCAGCGCACAGTGCGGCTGATGACGTCGTCCGGACAGCGATAGCCGCGATTGGGTGGCCCTGACAAGCCGCATCGTCGCCACTGGCATTTGTCGTGGTCGGCGGAGTCGGGGGGGCTGGGTGGATTGCTTTACTCCGCTCGTTAACTTGGTGTACCGTCAGCTCAGGACTCTCGAGCGCATCCAGACGTCACTCAACCTGTCTCTTGCCGCTGGCGCGCTGCTGCACCTGTTGGTTCATCGCATTCCATTGCGGACTTCCTGCAACACCTCATCGAAAGCGTCAACGCGGATCAGGCCTAACCGCGGAAACTCCAAGTCGACGATGACATAGAGTGTCACCGTCAGCGAGGCCACGAAGAAAAGCGCATGCAACCAGTTTCGAGGACTGCGGCTGGCCATGCCATAGCCCGCAAACAATGCCCCAACCCAGCAAAGCGCGAAAAGCATGCCGAAGATGACGCCGGGCGGATGTTCCTTTGTTGCGGCGAGTCGGGTCGATGCCGTGTCGAATGCTGCATTGAGCGCTGGTAACAGAAGCATGGTGGCCGCCGTACTAGCGGATCGCTGGGACTCCGTTACGGATCTTGTCCAGAGGTGTTCACGCAGTACGTCCGAACGTACCAAGAAAGCCTCGACGCGTTTGCGGTCAGGGACGGCTCGATAGGCGCCAAGCCGGGTATCGAGATATTGCCGGAGTATCTCCTGCAACTCACCACGTGCTGGTTGCGGCAGCAGATCCAGACGCAGGTAAGCAGTGCCGATATCGTTGGCTTCCTGGACGATCAGCGTACGCCGCATATCAAAGCGGCTTGCCGCGCCGGAAAAGGTGAAGGCGATCAATAGCCCAAGCAGTGCGAATATCGCGCTTGCGACCGCGCTGACGCCCGTTGTCTCCGGTTCGCGACCGGAGGCAACCTGCCATTGCCACACCAGCCGGCCGAGCTCCAGGGCGATCAGGATACTTGTGAATATTGCGACCGCCAACACCAGCCCGCCGGCCCAACCGGCACCATAAAGTAGTGATGCCAAAATCGTCTCCGGTGCATTGCCGCGATGCGCGCTTTCAACGTTGAAGACGGTATGGAAAAGTTTCGCCACAGTATGTGCGCTTCCGCACCGGCGTCCGATAGCTGGGTGGAACTGACGCTTGAACGTCGGCGTCACGGCATAAGCCAACGCCCGTAGATGGCCGGCAAGCGACTGGCGGGAGCCACGTTTATCAGAGCCGGTCCACTATTGCGTTGCTGTGGGTAGCACGCTTCAGGCGACCGCACCTGGCGGCGCATGGCGTGCCAGGAATCGGTCCAATTGGCCAGCGAACGCCTTGCTATCCTGTGAGGCGTACGGTGCCGGACCGCCGGTATCGACGCCCGAGCCGCGGAGCTGGTCCATCACCTCGCGCATCGTCAGGCGCTCCTGGATATTCTCTCGGCTAAACCAGATTCCTCGTGGGTCGAGCACGAAAGCGCCCTTGCCGAGGGCAGCGGCGGCAAGGGGTATGTCCGCCGTAATCACGAGGTCACCGTTGCTGACCAATTCGACGATACGGTCATCGGCGGCGTCGAAGCCCGCCGGCACTTGCAGTGCCTTGATAAAGCGGGAAGGCGGCGTGCGCATATACTTGTTCGCCACCAGCGTGACGCACACTCCGACACGCTGCGCGGCCCGATACAACATTTCCTTGACGACAACCGGGCAGGCGTCTGCGTCAACCAGTACTTGCATCGCGGTATTTCCAATTGAAGGGCGGAATGCTCATATTACTGCTAACGGACCCTGCCATTTTCGACGAGTACAAGCGAGAAGTACCTGCCACTGAGTTCCGCTACGGCGGAAAATATTTGGGCCGTGGTGGTCTGACCAAAGTTCTCGAAGGCGACTGGCAGCCACATCGTCTCGTCATCGTCGCGTTCCCGAGCATGGACTCCTTGATGGCCTGGTATGAGTCACCAGAGTACGCTCGTCTTAAGGCGATCCGTCAAAAATGTGCGACGACAAGGATTGTCGCGCTAGAAGGGATTGCCCCGTAACCTCGTAATTTCAGGATGGCCGGTCAACCCTCATGATCGCGCTGGCCGTGTCGACCACGGCCGCCAGGACAAGCATGGCGATGATCACCGTGCAAGCCTGGGGCATATGGAACAGGGACAGCTCGAAATACAGCATCTGCCCAAGCCCGCCGGCGCCGACAAAGCCAAGGATCGCCGCCGCGCGGATATTGGTTTCCCAGCGGTACAGGGTGTAGGACAGGAACTGGGGCCATACGCAGGGCAGCGTCCCATACATGAAGACCAGTGCGGCGGGGGCGCCTTTTTCCGCCAGCGCGCGGGCGGGTGTGCGCGGCGCATTCTCCAGCGCCTCGGCGAAGAGGCGGCCGAGCACGCCCGCCGTGTGCAGTGCCAGGGCAAGGGTGCCGGCAAACGGTCCAAGGCCGACCGCGAGCACGGTCAGGCCAGCCCATACCAGCTCGGGAATCGAGCGCAGCAGGTTCAGCAGCAAGCGTGACAAGGTGCGCAGCGCATCGCCGTAGAGCCCGGAAGCCGGTAGTGCCAGGCCAAAACCCAGCACCGCCGCACACAGCGTGCCCACGGCGGAAATCGCGAGCGTTTCGAGCATGCTGACACCGGTTCTGGCAAGAAACGCCGGCGACAGCTCCGGCGGGAAGAACGTCAGCAGGAAGCGCAGCATCCCGGCTGCAGCGTCCCGGGAAATGAGCTGGCCCAGGTCAAGCGAGAGCCAGGCGAAACTTGCCGCAACCGCTATGGCCACGGCGAGCAGCGTAAGCAGGCACTTCAGGCAGAGTTGGGCGGCCGTGGGCGTGTTCGTCGCCATGGTTCATTCCAGCATCTTGCGCAGCCGGGCGCTGAGCGCGTCGGCCAGCAGGACCAGCAGCAGGAATACAAGCAGGATGGTCGCGGCTTCGCCGCCGTTGAGCAGCTTCATGGCCTGGTCCATCAGCTGGCCAAGCCCGCCGGCGCCGACGAAGCCCATCACCACCGACGCCCGGATGGCGCATTCCCAGCGATACACCGTGTACGAGACCAGCTCCTGCGCGGCATTCGGCAGCAATCCGTAGGACAGCGCCGCCAGGCGCCCGCTGCCGCCGGTGAGCAGGGCCTGCGCCGCGCGCTGGTCGCTCGATTCGAGGATTTCCGCATAGACCTTCGCCAGCATGCCGCCATAGGTGACCGCCAGCGCCAGCACGCCCGCCGCCGCGCCAAGGCCCAGGGCGCGCACGAAGACCAGCGCCCAGACCAGCTCCGGTACGCCACGCAGCAGCAGCACCAGCGCCCGCACGGCGGTGCGCAACGCTGCCCGCACCCGCTTTCCCGGGCCCGGGCCGATACGCGAGATGGAAAGGCTCCTGGACATTGCCACAGCCAGCGGCGCAGCAATGACAAAGGCCAGCGCGACGCCTGCGGTCGCGATAGCCAGCGTTTCCAGCGTTGCCTTGGCCACGTAGCCAAGAAATTCGACCGAGACCTCGGGGGGCAGGAAGTTGCGCAGGAAGCCGCCCATCACCTTGAGGTTTGCCGCGTCGAACAGCGCCGACGGGCTGAACCGGGACAGCCGCAGCAGGGGCCAGAGCAGCAGCAGCGCCAGCAGCAGGCCGCTGGCCCGCCGCAGCGCCTGCGGGTCGCGTGGATGCGTGGTCATCGGCATGCCGCCCTGCGTGGGTCAACGCTGCCGGCAGTGGCGGCGATGGCCACGGACCGGCTGCCCTGCACGGGTGGCGATTCGCTCTCGGAGGCGTAGAGTTCGCGCAGCAGGGCGTCAGTGACGTGCCCGGCCGGCAGGTCGAAGGCGATCTCGCCCGACTTCAGGCCGATGATGCGGGGAAACCAGCGCAGCGCCAGATCTACCGCGTGCAGGCTGGCGACCAGCGTCACCGCACGCGTATCGGCTTCCTTGCGCAACTCGCCCAGGGTCAGGTTGGCAAGCACGGGATCCATCGCCGAGACCGGCTCGTCGGCCAGGATCAGTTCCGGGCGCTGGTAGAGCACGCGGGCCACCCCGACGCGCTGCAACTGGCCGCCCGACAACTGGTCGCAGCGATCGAACAGGCGGTCGGCCAGCTCCAGTCGCGCCAGCTGTTCGCTGGCACCGGCAATATCCGCCGGATAGACCAGCGAGAGCATGGATTTCCAGCCGGGCCAGATACCGAGGCGGCCGGCAAGGATGGCGGTGATCACGCGCTGGCGCGGAGGCATGGGCGGTGCCTGGTGCACCATGCCGATGCGGCAGCGCAGGCGCCGCAGGCGCGCGGCGCTCAGTGCCCAGGGAATTTGCCCCAGGATCTCGACGCGGCCTTCGCCGGGCCGCAGCGACGTTGCCAGCAGGCGCAGCAGCGAGGTCTTGCCGGCGCCCGAGGGACCGATGACGGCGATGCGCTCGCCGCTGCCCGCCGACAAGGCGATCCGGCTCAGCGCGCGCTGCCCGTTGGGGTAGGTGACGCTGGCTGCGTCGAGACTGAAACTCACTTGACCAGGCCCGCGGCGCGGGCCGCGGCCTCGATGCCGGCGTAGTTCTCCGGCCGGGTGGGGATGTACTTGACGGTCCTTTGCAGTGCCATGATCTCCCTGTGCTCGGGATTGGCCGGGTCAAGGCGCAGGAACGCTTCGGTCAGCTTCTTGGCCAAGGCCGGGTCGAGCCCGCCGCGCACGGTCCAGTTGTAGTCGAAGTAGGGCGGCGTGACGGCAAACACCCGGACCTTGCCGGGGTCCACCTTGTGCTGCTCCACCAGCTTGTCCCAGACCGAGGCGTTGAGCACGCCGGCGTCGGCCTTGCCGGCCTGGACGAAGGCGACCGTTGCATCATGGGCGCCCGAGTAGGCGACAGTCTTGAAGTCCCGGTCCGGATCGATGCCGGCCTGCTGCAGGAAACTGCGCGGCATCAGGTGTCCGGAAGTCGAGGACGGCGAGCCGAAGGCGAAGGTCTTGCCCTTGAGGTCGGCCAGGGTCTTGATACTGCTGTCGGCCGTGATGAACTTGCTGGTAAACGCGGCATCTTCCTGTCGCTGGACGATGGGGATGGTGGCGCCCTGCGTCCGGATCTTGCTTTGCACGTAGGTGAAACCGCCCAGCCATGCCATGTCGAGCTTGCCCGTCGCCAGGGACTCGACCACGGCGGCGTAATCCGTCACTGGCACGAACTCCACCTTCATGCCGGTTTCCTTCTCCAGGTATTTGCCGAGCGGCGCGAACTTGCGCTGCAGTTCGGTCGGTGCCTCGTCGGGGATGGCCGACACCTTCAGCACGGTCTGTGCCGCCTGGGCACCGGACAGGCCGGCAAGGCCAAACAGGGCAAGCGCGGCAAGGCGTTTCGCGATACGCGGGAATATGGTCGGGATCATGATCGGGCGTGGTCGAAGAACGGCGGTGATGGTGATGGACTATCCAAAAGGGCGCCTATGCTACCGCAATCCGGGCAAGGCCTCTCCTGGTCAATCCGGCTAGGTTAATCCGGCTTCAGGGCTTCGGCGACAAGCCCAATGACTTCGGCGCGTTCGCGCTCCGGTGCGAACAGCGGCGCCCGCTGTGCGCATTGCTGCCGCAGGCGCGCCAGGAAGGCGGCGTCGCGGCTGGCGCGTTCCAGCAGCTCCGCCAGATGCGCGGCATTGCCCGGCGGGAAATAGCCCTCGTAGTCGCGGCCCAGCATGCCGATGTTGCCGGGGATGCGGCTGGCGAGCACCGGTACGCCACTGGTAACGGCTTCGATGATCACGTTGGCGCCGCCTTCTATCACGCTCGATATGACCAGCGCCTGCGCCTGGCCGATGCGCAGCCGCGTCTCGGTGTGAGGCAGGTTTGCCAGCCAGACATAGCGCTGGAGCCCTGGCCAGCGCTGCGCTTGCAGCGCCTCGGCTGACTCCCGGTAGCTCTCGTCCAGGGCGGCGCCGATATGGGTCAGGCGCACGCGCGAATCCTCAGCAAGCAGCATCACGGCCAGCATGGGCGTCGCCGGGTCTTTTTCCGCCCGCATATGACCCACCAGGACGACGTCAAACGCATCGTGGCTGGTCGCTGCCGGCACGATTGCCGGGGCGGACTGGTAGATGACCCGGCACTTGGCACGATGCCCGGGGGCCAGTTCGGCGGGCCCTTCGTCCTGCAGCACCACCAGGTGGGTGGCAAGCTCCAGGGAGCGCCGGGCGGATGCGTCGCTGCGGATATCGCGGTACAGGTCCGTCCCGGTCAGCACCACCACCAGTGGACGGCCGGGGCAGGCTTCGGCAAACCTGGCGATGGAATCTGCCGAGCGCCGGGCGTGCAGCGCGATCAGGCACGCCGGGACCGCACCGCCTGAGTGGCCCGGCGGCCACTCCGCGGCCACGGTCACACCGTAATCTGCCTGCAGGAAGTGCGACCAGCGATGTGCGGTCTGCCAGTTGCCGTTATTGGCTTTGCGGAGTGCCGGGCTGATAATCGCGACAGTGGCCTTGGGAGGACGCATGACGATCGGCTCTGAAGGGGGTGCAGCCAGAAGGATAAACAAATTCGGGCTCGATGCGGCTTTTACCGATGCGCATCGGCGCACCTGGGCCATCCTGCAGGATCTGTCGCCGTCCCAGTGGCAGGTTCGCTACGACCCGGGGATCAATCCACCCTTGTGGGAATACGCGCATGTCGCGTGGTTCACCGAGCACTGGGTGCTGCGGGATCCGCGTCCGGGCGCGGGCGGCCGCCTGGTCGCGAGCCTGCCGTCGATGCTCGATAATGCCGACCGCTTCTTCGATTCCTCGCTCGTTCCTCACACGGATCGCTGGAAGCTCGCCTTGCCCCCGCTGCGGGAAGTACGCGGCTACGTGGCGGCGGTGCTGGAGCGTGTCCGGGCCAGCCTCGCCGTGGCGGATGATACCGACCAGGCGCTCTATTTTTTCCGGCTCGCCTTGTTCCACGAAGACATGCACGCGGAGGCGCTGACCTATATGCGCCAGACGCTCGATTATCCGCTGCATGCCCCGCTTGGCATGCCTTCCATTGCGCCAGGCGCCGGCTCGGCAGCCGCAGGCGGCGGCACGTTCCTGATGGGGGCGCCCGCAGGGGGCGACGGCTTTGTCTTCGACAACGAGAAGTGGGCCCACCCCGTCCACCTCGCCCCTTTCCGCATCGATCGCACTTGTGTCAGCAATGCCGAGTTTGCGGACTTCGTGGCCGCCGGCGGCTACCGCGATCCGCAGTGGTGGTCCGGCGACGGACGCGCATGGCTGCAGCAGGGCGGGCTGGCGCATCCGGGTCGCTGGCGCCGGCCAGCCGGCGGCCCCCCCGGGCAATGGGCGTTGCGCTGGTTCGGGCAATGGGTGCCGCTGCCGCCCGAACAGCCCGTGTGTCATATCAATGCCTACGAGGCGGAAGCCTATTGCCGCTGGGCCGGCAAGCGCTTGCCCACGGAAGCGGAATGGGAGTATGCGGCAACGCATGACCTGATCCGCTGGGGGAGGGCCGTGTGGGAATGGACGGCTGATCCGTTCGTACCCTACGCAGGATTCTCGCCCGACCCGTACCAGGAATATTCCGCCCCCTGGTTTCACACGCATCGCTCGGTTCGCGGCGGATCGTTCGCTACCCATGCACGCATGAAGCATCCCCGCTACCGCAACTTCTACCTGCCGCACCGCAGCGACCTCTTCGTCGGATTCCGCTGCTGCGGTTGAGGAGGTGCCATAGGCCGTGCCGGGTTTGCCTAGGGTTCGCGATAGGTGATGCCATGCACGATTAGCGCACGGTGCATGATGAGTTCCTTGAGACCTTCACGCATGTTGGTCAGCATTGCCTGCGCACTGGCGCTATCGATACCATCCCGGTTCAACTGAGCGATCCGTAGCTCCTGCGCGGCGATACGTTTCTCGGCCCGCAGGATGGCCAGATCCGTGTCGTCCAGGTCTTGCAGATCCTGCTCTATGCATCGCGCCTCTAATCCGGGTTGCATGATGATCTCCATGCGGAAGCCTGTGCTCATGCCTTTGTGATAGATCAGCGGCAATCGCGTAGCTATCGGGCGGCGTCCTACACCTGGTGAAGATGGCGTCACACGCCGGATTATCCGCGGTGCAGCCTGCCAGAAAGCCTTCACTCCTTGTTGCCGCCTGAATCGGCTGCGAGAGCGGTCAGCAGGCGGACGGTTCCATCCTGGCGGTGGATGTGAAGCTCGGCGTTATCATGCTTCGCCCGGTGCCATCCCGCGGTTATCGCAGCTTCAAGAGAGGTATAAAGCAGGGGCTTTTCCGCAAGACCTTCAATTTCAAGGGCCCAGCCTTGAACTGCCGGAACAACGCGAAAGATTCGCGTAGGCATCTGGATGACCCCGCCGTAGTTGTGACAAGAAAAACAAGCGCACCCTGCCAGAGCGGGCTGGCGCACTATCACTGTCTTATATTGTCTTTGTATTGTCTTATGCGCCCGCCCGAGGGATATACACCACTTAAGTAGGGCGTGGCGCGAATACATCATGCCTTGATATTTGGTGGCCCGCGCGGTCCCTGATTCTTGGCGCTCTTTCCCGGATGTTGCATGTATGAAACGCCATACGGATGATTGCTTCGAGCGTCTCCGATGGCCCGGTTGCGCCATTTGCAGGATGGGCGCACAGACCTCCGCCGCATACGCTTGCAAAAAACGTCATAACAAATGGGACCGGGGAAAACATGGATGGATGCAATCGACGCACGCCTTGTGCACGGCGTGCATGGCGTGAGGCGGCGGCAGGCCGCGCCAGGCTGCTGGCGGCATGCCATGCCGCGCCGCGGCGGCGTGGCGCGCGCGCACGCTGAAGCGCGAGGGCAATGGCCATGCATGCTGCCGCCATCCCTGCCCGGGAGGCCGGGGATACCGGCTGGAACCTGCCGGACCCGGCATGCCGCGAGGCGCGTCCGGACGATCCGTTGCTGGATTGCCTGCTCTGGCTGGCCCGCCACTTCCACCAGCCGGCGTCAGCAGAGGCGCTGCTTTCCGGCCTGCCGCTTGCCTCGCATCGCCTGACCCCGGCGCTGTTCGCGCGGGCGGCGGCCAGGGCCGGCATGTCGGCGCGGCTGGTGCGGCGCAAGCTGGAAGGGATTCCTGACCTGGTCTTGCCCGCGATCCTGCTGCTTGACCAGGGACAGGCCTGCGTGCTGCTGCGCCGGGGCGAGGCGGGCACCGTGGTGCTGGCGCTGCCCGAATGCGGGAACGGCGAGCAGGTTGTGCCCGCAGAAGAACTGCTGGCGCGCTACTCCGGCCATGCCATCTTTGCCCGGCCCGCGCATCGCACGGATGCGGCGGCGCACGATGGCGCGCCGGCTGCGCCCCATGAATGGTTCTGGGGTGTGATGCGCCAGTCCTGGCCGGTTTATGGCGAGGTAATGGTCGCCTCGCTGCTGCTGAGCCTGTTCGCGCTGGCCATGCCGCTGTTCACCATGAACGTCTACGACCGCGTGGTGCCGAACCATGCGCTGGAGACACTATGGGCGCTGGCTGTCGGGGTTGGCCTGGTGCTGCTGTTCGAGCTGGCGATGCGAACGCTGCGTGGCTATTTTGTCGACGTGGCGGGCAGGCGCATCGACGTGACCGTCTCCGCAACGGTGTTCGGCAAAGTGCTGGGCATCGAGATGAAGTCGCGGCCCGCGTCGGCGGGCAGCCTTAGCAGCCAGCTGCACGAGTTCGAATCGGTGCGCGACTTCCTGACCTCCGCCACCATCACCACGCTGATCGACCTGCCGTTTGCCGCGGTCTTCATCGTCGCGATGTTCTGGGTCGGCGGCCCGCTTGCCTGGGTGCCGCTGCTGACGGTGCCGCTGGTGCTGGGTGTCAGCCTGGCATTGCAGGGACCGCTGTCGCGCGCGGTGCGCGCCAGCAGTGCCTGCGCGGCGCAGCGGCAAGCCGCGCTGGTGGAAACCCTGGTCGGGCTCGAGACCATCAAGACGGTCGGCGCCGACGGTGCCGCACAGCGCAACTGGGAACAGGTGGTCGGGCAGATGGCAAGGCTGGGCTTGCGGGCACGGTTGCTGTCAGCGTGCGTGATCAACGTGTCGCTGTTCGCACAGCAGGCCGCCACGCTGGTGGTGGTGGTTATCGGCGTCTACCTGATCGCCGAAGACCGGCTCACCATGGGAGGCCTGATTGCCTGCACCATCCTGGCCGGGCGTGCGCTGGCGCCGCTGTCGCAGATGGCAGGGCTGACCACGCGCTACCACCAGGCACGCACCGCGCTGGCCGGCATTGACCGGATGATGGCATTGCCAGTCGAGCGCCCGCCCGGCAGGCATTTCGTGCACCGTCCGCCGTTGCGGGGCGAGATCGAATTCCGGCAGGTGAGCTTTCGCTATCCGGGCCGCGACGGCGCCGTCCTGGACGACGTGTCCTTCCGCATTGCCAGCGGCGAGCGCGTTGGCCTGATCGGCCGCATCGGCTCGGGCAAGACCACCATCGAGAAGCTCATCCTGGGCCTTTACGCACCGGAGACTGGCTCGGTGCTGGTCGATGGCGCGGATGTGCGCCAGCTAGACCCCGCGGCGCTGCGGCGCGATATCGGCTATGTGCCGCAGGAGGTGATGCTGTTCAGCGGCACCGTGCGCGAGAACATCGTGATGGGCGCACCGTATGCCGACGATGAGGCGGTGCTGCGCGCGGCGCGGCTGGGTGGCGTCAGCGACTTTATCGATCGCCTGCCGGATGGCTATGACCTGCGGCTTGGCGAGCGCGGCGAAGGGCTGTCGGGCGGGCAGCGCCAGGCGATCGCGATCGCCCGCGCCGACTTGCTGCAACCGCCGGTGCTGCTGCTGGATGAACCCAGCAGCGCGATGGACAACCGCACCGAGGAGCAGTTCAAGTCGCGGTTGTCCGCGGCGCTGGGTGGGCGCACGCTGCTGCTGGTGACGCACCGGGGCTCGCTGCTGAGCCTGGTCGACCGCCTGATCGTAATGGACCAGGGCCGCATTGTCGCCGACGGGCCGAAGGCCGATGTGCTGAACGCGCTTGCAGGAAGGAAGCTCCATGTCGCGTCTGCATGAGACCCGGAATCGCCTGCGCCGCCTGGCCGCAGCGCTGCGGCCGCACGCGGATGACACCGTGTTCATGGGCGAGCGCGAGGCCGCAGCGGTGGCGGGGCCGCGCTGGTTCACGCACTGGATCCTGTTGTGCACGCTGCTGTTCGTGTTGGTGGCGCTGGCATGGGCCGCGCTGGCGCGCGTGGATGAAGTGACGGTGGGCGAGGGCAAGGTGATCCCGTCCAGCCAGGTGCAGGTGGTGCAGAACCTCGAAGGCGGCATCGTCGCCGAGATCATGGTGCGCCCGGGGCAGGTCGTGAACAAGGACCAGGCGCTGATGCGTATCGACGATACCCGCTTTACCGCCTCGTACCAGGAAGGCCGCACCAGGGACGATGCGCTGGTGGCGCGTATTGCGCGCCTGAGTGCCGAGTCTGCCGGCACGGCGTTCGTCGCCAGCGCGGCCGGCGATGCAGACAACCGCCGGTTCCTGGCCGAGGAACACGCGCTGTTCGAATCACGCAAGCGCGCGCTCGAAGCCAATCTGTCAGTGTTGCGCCAGCAGTCCGAGCAGCGCCGCCAGGAACTGACCGAGAAGCGCTCGCGCGAGCAGCAGCTGCGGCAGAGCCATCGCCTGGTGGCGCAGGAGCTGGCGATGATGCGGCCAATGGTGGCGCAGGGCGTCGTGTCCGACGTCGACGTGCTGCGGCTGGAGCGGCAGACCAACGACCTGAAGGGCGAGCTCGACGCCACGCGGCTGGCCATGCCACGCCTGGAAGCGGCCTTGCGCGAGAGCCAGCAGAAGCTGGACGAGACGGCCACGCATTTCCGCGCGGAGGCCATGCGCGAACTGAACCAGGCCAAGGCCGAGCAGGCGGCGCAGAGCGCCACCAACACCGCGCTGCAGGACCGTGTCGATCGCACCCTGGTGCGCGCGCCGCTCGCCGGCATCGTCAAGCAACTCAAGGTCAATACCGTCGGTGGGGTGGTGCAGCCCGGCATGGACCTGGTGGAAATCGTGCCGCTGGAAGACACGCTGCTGGTGGAAGCGCGCGTGCGCCCGGCCGATATCGCCTTCCTGCGCCCGGGGCAGCCGGCGGTGGTCAAGCTGTCGGCCTATGACTTCTCGATCTATGGCGGTTTTCCCGGCACGGTCGAACATATCAGCGCCGATACGCTGACGCCGGAACGCCCGGGCGAGCGGCCGGAGAGCTACTACCTGGTACGCGTGCGCACTCGCGACAACCGGCCCGGCGGCAGCGCCGTGCAGGTGCCCATCCTGCCCGGCATGGTGGCCACGGTCGATGTGCTGACTGGCCAGAAGACGGTGCTCCACTACCTGCTCAAGCCCATCATCAAGACCCGGGAGCTGGCGTTCCGGGAACGGTAAGCGCAACAAAAAAGGCACGCGCGCAGCCCGCGCACAATCACAACCAGCAAGGCACGGCCACCAGGCCGGCATTCAGGACGGGGGAACCATGGCAACACTGACCGGCGGCAATGGCATCGACAATATCAGCGGCACCACTTCCAGCGACACCATCCTGAGCGGCAACGGCAACGACTATGTCAGCGCCGGCGATGGCAATGACTACGTCGACGCGGGCAACGGCGACGATATCGTCGAAGGCGGCGACGGCGACGACACCCTGCTGGGTGCGAATGGCAAGGACCGGGTATTCGGCGGGCGCGGCAGCGACAGCCTGGCGGGCGGCAACGGGGCCGATGCGGTCTATGGCGGCAGCGGCGACGATGTAATCGGCAGCCTCGATGCGAGCTCTGCGCTCTACACCGGCGACAACGGCGGCGATACCATCTATGGCGACGGCTTCGACAGCTACGCCGATTACCAGCTTGGGCGCGGCCATGAGTCGGCCCAGCCTGGAAACGACCGCATCGCTGGCGGCAATGGCGATGACCTGATCTACGGCGACAACGGCAACAACGCCGTCGTGGGCGGCGACGACATCATTGCCGGCGGCAACGGCAAGGACACCGTCTATGGCGAAGGTGGCAACGACACCATCGGCGGCGGCGGTGGCGGCGATCTGCTGAGTGGCGGTGCAGGCCGCGATGTGTTCGTCTACAGCGCCGTGATGGATTCTTCTGCGGGCGGCATGGATGTCATCACCGACTTCCAGCGCGGCACCGACCGTCTCGACCTGCGGCCGGTGCTGGGACAGACCGGCTTCGAATGGGGAGGCCGCACGCCGACGGCTCATGGCGCCTGGTTCGGGCAATCGGGCGGCAATACCTATGTCTATGTGGATGTCGATGGCAATCCCGCCACAGCGGAGATGGTCATCCAGCTCAACGGCCTGCATGAACTCGCCAGGAGCGATTTTGCCGGCTACGACAATCATGCGCCCACGGCCGCCGCCGACACCCATGGCATGGCCGAAGACAATCATCCGAATCCGATTACCGGCAATGTGCTGTCCAATGACAGCGATATCGACGCCGGCAACGTGCTGGCGGTGGCCAGTCCCGGCATCTATGTCGGCCAGTACGGCACGCTGCAGATCAACGCCGACGGCAGCTACAGCTACACGCTGGACAACAGCAATGCGCAGGTGCAGGCACTGAGGCGTGGCGACCATGTCGATGAGACTTTCAGCTACAGCGTGACCGATGGGCAGGCGTCGGCATCGTCGGTGCTGACCATCCGGGTCGACGGTGCCAACGATGTGGCCACCATCCATGCGTCAGCCAGCGAAGATACGTTGGCGACAGAGGCTGGCGGGGTGGCCAATGCCGTTGCGGGTGATCCTTCGGCCAGTGGGAGGCTCACCGTCAGCGATGTCGATACCGGTGAAGCGAAATTCGCCGCCGTGCAGGCGGAAAGCCTGGTCGGGCAGTATGGCACCTTCACCTTCGACAGCAACACCGGCGCCTGGACCTACGCTCTTGACGACAGCAAAGCCGAATCGCTGACCGCAGGCCAGCAGGTCACCGATTCGCTGACAGTGGTGTCACTGGACCAGACCGCCCAGCGGACCATCACCGTCAATATCACCGGCGCCAACGACCACGCCACCATCACGGCATCGACCAGCGAAGATACGTTGGCGACGGAGGCCGGAGGGCTGGCCAACGCCATTGCCGGTGATCCTTCGGCCGGCGGAACGCTGACGGTCACTGATGCCGATACCGGTGAAGCGCATTTCGCCGCTGTGCCGACGGACAGCCTTTCCGGAAACTATGGCACCTTCACCTTCGACAGCAATACCGGCGCCTGGACCTACACGCTTGACAACATCAAGGCCGAATCGCTGACCGCAGGCCAGCAGGCCAGCGATTCGCTGACCGTGGTGTCAGCGGACCAGACCGCCCGGCAAACGATTAGTGTCAATATCACCGGCACCAACGATCAGGCCATCATCACCGCATCGGCCGGCGACGAGACCTCGGTGACCGAGGCGGGTGGCGTGGCCAACGGCACCACGGGCGACGCATTCGCAAGCGGCATGCTGACCGTTAGCGATGGCGATGCCGGGCAGTCGCACTTTGCCGCCGTGGCGCCGGACAGCCTGGTCGGCCAGTACGGGAATTTTTCCTTCGACAGCGACACGGGCGCGTGGACCTACACGCTTGACCAGGGCAAGGCGGACGCGCTGGCAGCGGGGCAGCACGTGACCGACACGCTGACCGTGCAATCGTCGGATCTCAGCGCCAGCCAGGTCATCACGGTCAATATCACCGGTGAAAACGATACCGTTGTGAACACCGTGCCAACGGTGCAGGCGGGCCGGGAAGACACACCGCTGGTTTTCAGTTCGGCCACGGGCAATGCGCTCAGCATCGCGGATGTGGACAACGCAAGCCATACCGTGACGCTGACGGCGGCAGCCGGCACGATCACGCTGAACGGCATTGCCGGCCTGCAGTTCCTGGCGGGAGATGGCACCGCGGACGGCACCATGACGTTTACGGGCACCGACGCGGCGATCAATGCCGCGCTGGACGGGATGACGTTCGTCGGCGACAAGGACTATGCCGGCACGGCGTCGGTGCAGATGCAGGCAAGCGACGGCATCTCAGCCGACACCAGCGCCGTTGCCATCACGCTCAGTGCTGTCAACGATGCACCGGTGGCGGCATCCGACCTGGTCTATGTCTCCAACGACAGCAATGGCAACAGCCGCAGCACCATCCTGATTCCGGTCAGCGCACTGCTTGCCAACGATGGCGATGTCGATGGCATGGCGCTGTCGGTCACGGGGCTGGGCTCCGCGAACGGGGGCGTCAGCAACCTGGCTTTCGTCGCGGATACCAACGGCAGCTACATCCGCTTCGACGTCGACAAGACCTCCGGCAGCTTCACCTATACCGTTTCGGACGCCGCCGGCGGCACCAGTACCGCAACTGTCTCGGTCAATGTCATGCTCACCGAGAACGGTGCCAAGGTGTCCCTTGAGGGACTGGAATACCAGGCTTCCTATCTCGATGGCGGCTCCCAGAACGACACGCTGACCGGCGCCGGCATTGCCGACGTCTTCATTGGCGGATCGGGTACCGACTCGCTCAACGGTGGTGCCGGCGACGACGTACTGCGCGGTGCCGCCGGCAACGACAACATCGACGGTGGCGCAGGGATCGACTTGCTGGATTTCTCCGACGCAGGCGCGTCGCTGACGTTCACGCTGACGCAGGGCAACGTCGCCACCCAGTTCAACACGGGCTCGGGGACCGGACTCGGTACCGACACCTACCAGAATATGGAGGGTGTGATCGGCTCGCGCTTTGGCGACACCCTGACGGGCAGCCTGGCCAACGACATCATTCGCGCTGGCGCCGGCAATGACATCATCGACGGCCGCGAAGGCCTCGACCTGCTGGACTTTGCCGATGCGATGAGCTCGGTTGTCTTCACGCTGACGCAAGGCAGCGCGACGACTACCGTCGATCTGGGGACGGCGTCCGGCCTGGGCATCGACAGCTACCGGAACATGGAAGGGGTGATCGGGTCGGCCTTCAACGATACGATTACCGGCTCGGGCGGCGACGACGTGCTGCGTGGGGGCGCGGGCAACGACCAGCTCGCAGGGGGCGGCGGCAACGACCTGCTCGTGGGCGGGGCCGGGGCCGACCAGCTGAGCGGCGGCGGCGGCAGCGATACCTACCGCTTCCTGCGCGCCGATGCGGCCTCGGTCGACACGATCTCCGATTTCGATGTCACGCCCGCGGCGGCAGGTGGCGATGTGCTGGACCTGTCCGACCTGCTGTCCGGCGCCAGTGTCACCACCGCGAACGCGGCGCAATTCGTGCGGCTCGCCGAGATTGATGGCAATACCGTGGTCAGCCTTGACCGGGATGGCGGTGGTTCGGGCGCGGCCTTCCAGGACGTGGCGGTGCTGCAGGGCGTGGTCGGGCTCGACCTGAATACGCTGCTGAGCAACGGCAATATTCATACCGCTTGATTCATACCGCTGATTTCATATCACTTCACCGCTGGCGTCAAAGGCAAGCATCAGGCGCAAGCAGCAAGCTGGGCAAGGCAGGACCGGCGGCACCGCTGCCGGCGCAGTAGAAAACCATAATAAACGGGCAGGGCACCGCGTTGCGCACGCACTGGCACGGCGAGCGCGGTGTACCCGATCTGGGGGAAGCATGACGACAGCATGGTGCCGGCTGGCATCCGTACTGCTATGGGCAGCCATGGCGGCGCCGCCGCACGCGGCCGCCCAGGCGCTGCAGCAGGCGGTGGAGCAGGCCGTGCACACCAATCCCGAAGTGCTGGCGGCGGGCAGCCGCCGCCTGGCCGCCGACGAGGGGCTGAAGCAGGCGCGCGCCGGTTACCTGCCGCGGGTCGACGTCAATGCCGCCACCGGCCGCGTGCGCCTGGACAGCCACAGCACGCGTGCGATGGGACTGGCTGATTCCTCCTATGCCAGCCACCTGGCCGGCGTGACGATTACACAGATGCTGTTTGACGGCTTTGGCGTCAGCAGCGACGTGGAGCGGCAGGGCGCGCGCATCGAAGGCGCGGCCTACCGGGTGGGCGCCACCGCCGAAGACATCGCGCTGCGCACGGTGGGCGTCTATGTGGAGGTGCTGCGCCGGCAGGAAACGGTGGCCATCGGGATGGCCAACCTTGAAGCGCACCAGCACATCTACGACCAGATCCGGCTCGGTGCCGACAACGGCGTGTTGCGCCGCGCCGATCTCTACCAGGCCGAAAGCCGGCTGGCGCTGGCGCAGGCTAACCTGCGCGCCGAGCAGGGCGCGCTGCAGGAGGCCGTGACGGCGTTCCTGCGCGTGGTCGGCGCGCCGCCGCAAGGCTTGTCCCGGCCGGAATCGCTGGCGGCCGTGCTGCCCGCCACCGAGCGCGAGGCGATGCTGGTGGCCGGCGCCAGCCATCCGGCGCTGGGCGCGGGGCAGGCCGATATCGCCGAAGCCGAGGCCGCGCGCTCGCTGGCCCGCTCGGCCATGTGGCCGCGGCTGGAACTGGAGGTGGGCGCGGCGCGCGACCGCGACCGGGTGCTCGGCACCACGGATGAGCGCAGTGTAATGCTGCGGGTGCGCTACAACCTGTTCCGCGGCAATGCCGACAAGGCACGGATCAACGAGGCCGGCTACCAGATCCAGGAAGCGGAGCAGAACCTGGAGCGGCTGCGCCGTCAGGTGCAGGAAAGCGTGTCGCTGGCGTATAACGCCTATAGCACCGCGCAGGACCGGCTGGCAAGCCTGGAGCAATATGTGCAGGCTAGCGACGCCACCCGCGTCAGCTACGGCAGGCAGTTCCGCATCGGGCAACGCAGCCTGCTCGACCTGCTCAATGCCGAGAATGAGTACTTCAGCGCGCGCACGGCGTACGTGACCGGCCAGTACACCCAGCTGGCCAGCCAGTACCGCATCCTGGCCGGCATGGGCTTGCTGCTGGCGACGCTGCAGGTGGCACCGCCGGGCGAGGCGCTGATGCAGGCGGGGATACGCAGCCGCCCACGTTAGCCGGCGCCATGTCAAACGCTTCCCATGCTCGCCCGGGCGTCAATGCCGCGTCGCGTCATATCGCATATCGTGGGAAAGACTTCCCTATGCCAGCAAGGGCCAGAGAAAAGGTCATAATGGCCGCAGCGCGGCACCGTAACGAGCCGCTTGCCGCGCAGGGCAATGCCTTGGCACAGATCATGAGCCGCATGGGTCTGTCCCCGGCCAGAGATTTCGTCGCACTCGCCTTCAATGGTGAGTAATGCGGTCGTACGGATGTCTTGTGGTCGCACCGCATGTCCTTGCACCTGCCATGTTCCGCGCGGCAGCCGGAAGTCCTGAAACACTGTGCTGATGGTATCCAGGTAGAACTCTGCCGCCATGTCGAGCACGGCGTTATAGGCGTCCAATGCTTGCCCATGCCTCTGCGCAAGATCGGCGTCGCCGCGCGCAAGACTGAGGCAGAAGTCCCGATACAGGGTCGTCAATGAAGATGAATCCGCCGCGGCCAGGCCGGCGACTTGCACGAAGCTTGGGCAAACCTGGCGTCCGACGCCCATGTACGGCTCGGGCACCGCGTGAATCAGATTGCGTTGAAACCACTGCAGGGAATGACGAGCGGCGAGATCCCCGATCGCGGTCGGGCTGCGACGCGCATCGATCGGACCGCCAATCAGAGTCAAGGTTTGCGGTGTTGGCTCATCCTCGCTCGCCAGCAGCGCAACGGCGGCCAACGTCGGCACAGTGGCCTGGCAGATGGCGAGGACATGGAGCGATTCCGCTTCGATCTGACGAATAAGGCGTTTGATGAAAAGCACATAGTCGTCCAGATGGAAGGGGCCATCACTCACAGGCACGTTGCGCGCATTGCTCCAATCTGTGACATAGACGATATGTTCGTGCAGCAACGACTCCACGACCTCGCGGAGCATGACGGCATGGTGACCCGCCAACGGTGCGCACAGAAGTATTGATGAAGACGGTTGTCCAGCCTCATGTTTGGCGGAGCCAGTCGTGAAGCGCAGCAGGCGGCAAAACGGGTTTTCTAAAAGGACAGTCTCCTCCACCGGGACAACGCAGCCACGAAGCTGAATCGCTGTAATGCTGAACGAGGGCTCATCGCAGGGCGAGCCGACGCGACTGAGCATTTCCCAGCAAGCGGCAAAGTCGCTTGCGCCAGGCACATAAGAAAACGGACTCATGGGGTGGATAAACGCGCGGCTCGCTTGTATCGCCAAGGCCGCCATTGTTGCCCTCTGATACTCCACAATCTGATAGAGCATACCGATCTCACGTCGAAGTAGGTCTGCCAGATAATCACGCGCCACCAGCACCGAACATGGCACGACCCGCAATGCCGAGCGAGGCAAAGTCGGACCGTTCCAATCGCTATGGGCTCGTTCTGCTGCCGCTGCCGATAAAGCGGACTGCCGGCAATGCCTCAGCCCGGAACCACTCCAGCATAGTCCAGGCGGGTTCGGCCTGTGACTCGACTGTAAGCAGGGTACGCGGAGGGGGCTCCATCCTCGCCAAACACGCTATGCCGCGTTTTGGTGTGCCCTATGGGGCACCAATCCGACACAGTGGCATGTAATGCAAAGTCGTTGGCATCCTTTGCATGGCGGGCGGCCCGCTGGCGCCGTTAGGCTATGCCATGTAGGTCATGACCGAAATCAACGCGTGTCCAGCCTGGGCGCGTTGCCGGCATGTCTCGTGTCGCGATGTTCTTGGAAGGATGTAACCAGCATGACTTATTCGCTCTCGCGCGCCGAAGTGGACAGCATTACCGATGGCGACGTGCAGTGCAGCACCATGAAACTGCTGCCGGAATGGGACGACATCCCGGCGGACTTCCGCAACGGCAATCTGTACACCCGTCTGGCAGAGGCGCGCTTGCTCGACTACCAGCTACCCGGTATCTCGATTGCATTCCTGCCAGAGTTCGATGACGCTGCGGCTTGCCAGGCCATCGACCGTTGCATCACCGCGCACCTGAACGCCTTCGCGCCCCGCCACCAGCACCGGATCGCCGGTGTGGGATACATGATCTCCAAGGTTTGCACCGTGACGCGCGTCGGGGTCGACGAGGCGAATGCCGAGCACGCGTACGGGCACCTGCTTCAAGCACCGACGGACGACGAACAACCGGATTGATTATCTGGCGACAGCCGTTCATGCGGGTGCGACAGCCCATCCACTGAATCCTGCGCCTGTCGGCTTCCGCCGATCACCTGCAAATCCCGGCGTCCCCTTGTTTCATCACGCCACGCGCCGCCCAGGCAGCAGCCCCGCATATTCCTTCCCCAGGAACTCCGCAGTGTGCTCAAGCAGATAGCCCCGGCAGCTCTCGCTGGCCGGAGACAGGCGCTTGCTTGCCATATGCGCCACATGCCAGACGCGCTCGATCGGCGTACCCGTCACATCCAGCAACGCGATTTCTCCCGTACGCAGTTCCAGTGACAGCGTATGCAGCGACAGCAGGCTGATCCCCATGCCCGCCATCACCGCCTGCTTGATGGTTTCATTGCTGCCCAGCGTGATCACCTTGGCCGGTGTGAACAGGTGGTCGCGGAACATGAACTCCGCCACGGTGCGGGTACCGGATCCGGGCTCGCGCAGCAGGATCGTCTCGTGACGCAGTTCCTGCAGGTCGAAGCGCTTCTCGCCGCGCAGCGGATGCCGCGGCGAGGCCACCACCACGTACGGATGCGCGGCGATCGGTTCTGACACCGCGTCCAGCTCGCGTGGCGGACGGCCCATCAGGGCCAGGTCGATGGCATTGTCCTGCAGCAGCTGCAGCAGCGTTTCGCGGTTGCCCTCGGCAATGCGCAGGTCGATGCCGGGATGCTGCGCCGTAAACCCCGCCAGCAGCTTGGGCGCGAAGTACTTGGCCGTACTGATCAGCCCGATCGTGATCGAGCCCTGCTCGACATCCTTGACCGCCTGCAGGCCTTCCTCCGCATCCTTGATCTCGCCAAGGATGCGCGAGGCATGGTGCAGCAGCCGGTCGCCGGGCTCGGTCAGCGTGAGCTGGCCCCGGATCCGCTCGAACAGGGCCAGCCCCACCACGGATTCCAGCTGCTTGACCTGCATCGAGACGGCCGGCTGCGTCAGGTGCAGCTCCTCGGCCGCGCGCACGAAGCTGGCGTGGCGGGCCACCGTGACAAAGATCTGGAGCTGGCGAAGCGTGAGGGCGCGCAGGAAGGAGGACATGGGCAGTGGGGGCGGCTTGGGGTTTGTCCTTTGATCTGAGGCCCGGGTGTGCGGCCCGCGCCTCACTTAAAGGATGGCTTATACAGGGGCTAAGAATATCTGAATTTACCTTATGTTGGTGGCCGGATATCTTTCTTTCCAACGAGCAGTCACGCCGCCAAACCACGGAAGGGAGACCAGCATGAACGCACCTGAAACGATCCAAAGCAAGCCGCGCAAGCGCTATGACGCCGGCGTGATGAAGTACAAGGAAATGGGGTACTGGGACGGCGACTACGTGCCCAAGGACACCGATGTCCTGGCGCTGTTCCGCATCACGCCGCAGGACGGCGTCGATCCGGTCGAGGCCGCCGCCGCGGTGGCCGGCGAATCGTCGACGGCCACCTGGACGGTGGTGTGGACCGACCGCCTGACCGCGTGCGACATGTATCGCGCCAAGGCCTACCGGGTCGATCCGGTACCCAACAACCCCGAGCAGTTCTTCTGCTACGTGGCCTATGACCTGTCGCTGTTCGAGGAAGGCTCGATCGCCAACCTGACCGCCTCGATCATCGGCAACGTGTTCAGCTTCAAGCCGATCAAGGCGGCGCGCCTGGAAGACATGCGCTTCCCGGTGGCCTACGTGAAGACCTTCGCCGGCCCGTCGACCGGCATCATCGTCGAGCGTGAGCGCCTGGACAAGTTCGGCCGCCCGCTGCTGGGCGCCACCACCAAGCCCAAGCTGGGCCTGTCGGGCCGCAACTACGGCCGGGTGGTGTACGAGGGCCTGAAGGGCGGGCTGGACTTCATGAAGGACGACGAGAACATCAACTCGCAGCCCTTCATGCACTGGCGCGACCGCTTTCTCTTCGTGATGGACGCGGTAAACAAGGCCTCGGCCGCCACCGGCGAGGTCAAGGGCAGCTACCTGAACGTGACCGCCGGCACCATGGAAGAGATGTACCGGCGCGCGGAGTTCGCCAAGTCGCTGGGCTCGGTCATCATCATGGTCGACCTGATCGTGGGCTGGACCTGCATCCAGTCGATGAGCAACTGGTGCCGCCAGA
This sequence comes from Cupriavidus sp. a3, assembly GCF_051015765.1. NCBI lineage: Bacteria > Pseudomonadati > Pseudomonadota > Betaproteobacteria > Burkholderiales > Burkholderiaceae > Cupriavidus > Cupriavidus sp. a3. Next base: position 1,064,930 of record NZ_CP170644.1, read on the forward strand.
ACGATATGGTCCTGCACCTGCACCGCGCGGGCCACGGCACCTACACCCGCCAGAAGAACCATGGCGTGTCGTTCCGCGTGATCGCCAAATGGCTGCGCCTGGCCGGCGTCGACCACATGCACACCGGCACCGCGGTGGGCAAGCTGGAAGGCGATCCGCTCACCGTGCAGGGCTACTACAACGTCTGCCGCGATGCCTATACCCAGACCGACCTGACGCGCGGGCTGTTCTTCGACCAGGACTGGGCCTCGCTGCGCAAGGTGATGCCGGTGGCCTCGGGCGGCATCCACGCGGGCCAGATGCACCAGCTGATCCACCTCTTCGGCGACGACGTGGTGCTGCAGTTCGGCGGCGGCACGATCGGCCACCCGCAGGGGATCCAGGCCGGTGCCACGGCCAACCGCGTGGCGCTGGAAGCGATGGTGCTGGCGCGCAACGAAGGACGCGACATCCTCAACGAAGGGCCGGAGATCCTGCGCGACGCGGCGCGCTGGTGCGCACCGCTGCGGGCGGCGCTCGATACCTGGGGCGACATCACCTTCAACTACACGCCGACCGATACCTCGGACTTCGTGCCCACCGCGTCGGTGGCCTGAGCCCCCGAGCCCCTGAACACCACAGAACGAGAGGACATCATGCGCATCACTCAAGGCACTTTCTCCTTCCTGCCCGACCTCACCGACGAGCAGATCACCAGGCAGCTCGAATACTGCCTGAACAAGGGCTGGGCGGTCGGCATCGAATACACCGACGACCCGCACCCGCGCAATACGTACTGGGAGATGTTCGGGCTGCCGATGTTCGACCTGCGCGATGCCGCCGGCATCCTGATGGAAATCAACAACGCGCGGAACACCTTCCCGAACCACTACATCCGCGTCACGGCCTTCGATTCGACGCATACGGTGGAGTCGGTGGTGATGTCGTTCATCGTCAACCGGCCGGCCGACGAACCCGGCTTCCGCCTGGTGCGGCAGGAAGAGCCCGGCCGCACGCTGCGCTACTCGATCGAGAGCTACGCCGTGCAGGCGCGGCCCGAAGGCTGCCGCTACTGAACGGCAGCGGCCGCACCGGCGCGTAGCGCAGCCACGCACTGCCCGCCGGCGATTCCCTCACTGTGCAGTCCCACGGGCGCGCCGCGGTCAGGCAGCGCGCGGGGGGAAGCTGCGCCCCGGATTCGATGAAACCTACGGAGCCTGCCATGTCCGCACCTGAAACGACCGCACCACTGCAGCACCCCGCTGCCTTGCCTGGTTCGCTGGCCGAGTCGCTGGCCAGCTCCGGCATCACCGAGCTGCTGGCCCAGCTCGACCGCGAGCTGATCGGGCTGAAGCCGGTGAAAGCGCGCATCCGCGACATTGCCGCCTTGCTGCTGGTGGACAAGCTGCGCGCCGCGCGCGGCTTCAGCGCGGGGGCGCCCAGCCTGCATATGTGCTTCACCGGCAATCCCGGCACGGGCAAGACCACGGTGGCCCTGCGCATGGCGCAGATCCTGCACCAGCTCGGCTACGTGCGCCGCGGCCACCTGGTGGCCGTGACCCGCGACGACCTGGTCGGCCAGTACATCGGCCATACCGCGCCCAAGACCAAGGAGATCCTGAAGAAGGCCATGGGCGGCGTGCTCTTCATCGACGAGGCTTATTACCTCTACCGCCCGGAGAACGAGCGCGACTATGGCCAGGAGGCCATCGAGATCCTGCTGCAGGTGATGGAGAACAACCGCGAAGACCTGGTGGTGATCCTGGCCGGCTACAAGGACCGCATGGACCGGTTCTTCGAATCGAACCCGGGCATGTCGTCGCGCGTTGCCCACCATATCGACTTCCCCGACTACCAGCTCGAGGAACTGCGCCGGATCGCCGACCTGATGCTGGCGGAGATGCAATACCACTTCGATGACGAGAGCCGCGCCGTATTTGCCGATTACCTGGCCCGGCGCATGGCGCAGCCGCATTTCGCCAATGCCCGCAGCGTGCGCAACGCGCTGGACCGCGCGCGCCTGCGCCATGCGTCGCGGCTGCTCGACGATCCCGGCACGGTGGTCGATGACCGTGCCCTGACCACCATCACGGCCGGGGACCTGCGCGCCAGCCGCGTGTTCTCGCAGCCTTCGGCCGCGGAGTAAGCCATGAAAGCCCTGATCTTCGATGTCGACGGCACGCTTGCCGATACCGAGACCGCCCACCTGCAGGCCTTCAACGCCGCCTTTGCCGAGGTCGGCCTCGACTGGTGCTGGGATGAGGCGCTCTACACGCGCCTGCTCAAGGTGGCCGGCGGCAAGGAGCGGCTGCTGCACTACTGGGGGATGGTCGATCCGGAAGAGGCCCGCGGCTGCAAGGTCAGGGAGACTATCGACGCCGTGCATGCCATCAAGACACGCCACTACGCCGAGCGCGTCGGCAGCGGCCAGCTGCCGCTGCGCCCGGGCATTGCCCGGCTGATCGACGAGGCCGGCAGTGCCGGCGTGCCCATCGCCATCGCCACCACCACCACGCCGGCCAATCTCGATGCGCTGCTGCAGGTGCCGCTGGGCCAGCGCTGGCGCGAGCGCTTCGCCGCCATCGGCGACGCCGGCACCACCGCCATCAAGAAGCCGGCCCCGGATGTGTACCTGGCCGTGCTGGAACGCCTCGGCCTGGAAGCCGGGGATTGCCTGGCGATCGAGGATTCGGAGAACGGGCTGCGCGCCGCGCAGGCGGCCGGCATTGCCACCCTGGTCACGCCCAGCGCCTACACCGCCCACGAACGCTTCGACGGCGCGCTGCTGGTGCTGCCGCACCTGGGCGATCCGGGGCAGCCGCTGCCGCAGCAGCTGCCCGGCGCGGCGCAGCGCTGGGCTGACCTGGGCGCACTGCGCAACTGGCATCGCGGCACCCTGTTCGAGGCAGCCTGACATGCATGCCAACGACCAACATGCCGTCCGCCTCGCGCCGTCCATCCTGTCGGCGGATTTTGCTCGGCTGGGCGAAGAGGTGCGCGCGATCGAGGCAGCGGGCGCGGACCTGGTGCACTTCGACGTGATGGACAACCACTACGTGCCGAACCTGACCATCGGGCCGCTGGTGTGCGAGGCGATCCGGCCGCATGTGTCCATCCCTATCGATGTGCACCTGATGGTGGAGCCGGTCGACGCGCTGATCCCCATGTTCGCCAAGGCGGGCGCAAGCATCATCAGCTTCCATCCCGAGGCAAGCCGCCATGTGGATCGCACCATCGCGCTGATCCGCGAGCACGGCTGCAAGGCCGGCCTGGTGCTGAACCCGGCCACGCCGCTGGGCTGGCTCGACCACACGCTCGGCCAGCTCGACCTGGTGCTGCTGATGAGCGTGAATCCCGGCTTCGGCGGCCAGGCGTTCATCCCCGGCGTGCTGGACAAGCTGCGCCAGGTGCGCGCGCGCATCGACCGGCAGGTGGAGGCCGGCGGGCGAGCGGTCTGGCTGGAAATCGATGGCGGCGTCAAGGCCGACAACATTGCGGAGATCGCCCGCGCGGGCGCCGACACCTTCGTTGCAGGCAGCGCCGTGTTTGGCGCGCCGGACGCCGGCGGCGGCTACCGCGGCATCCTGCGCCGACTGCGCGAGGCCGCGACGCTCACCTAGCCCGCGCCGGCGCCAGACAAGAACACATAGCAAATGAAGAGGAGACCTGTCATGCCCGAAGTCCAGAGGATGACCCTGACGCAGTTCCTGATCGAGGAGCGCCGCCGCTACCCGGATGCCGGCGGCGGCTTCAACGGCCTGATCCTTAACGTGGCCATGGCCTGCAAGGAGATCGCGCGCGCGGTGGCCTTCGGCGCGCTGGGCGGCCTGCACGGCCGCGCCGGTAGTGCGGAAGGTAACGAGTCGGCCATTAACGTGCAGGGCGAGATCCAGCAGAAGCTGGATGTGCTGAGCAACGAGGCCTTCCTGCGCGTCAACGAGTGGGGCGGCTACCTGGCCGGCATGGCCTCGGAGGAAATGGAGGCGCCATACCAGATCCCCGCGTGCTACCCGCGCGGCAAGTACCTGCTGGTGTTCGACCCGCTCGACGGTTCCTCGAACATCGATGTCAACGTTTCGGTGGGCAGCATCTTCTCGGTGCTGCGCGCGCCCGAAGGCGCGGACGCCGTGACGGAGCAGGACTTCCTGCAGCCCGGAACGGCCCAGGTGGCTGCCGGCTATGCGCTTTACGGCCCCACCACCATGCTGGTGCTGACCGTGGGCAACGGCGTCAACGGCTTCACCCTCGATCCGAACCTGGGTGAATTCTTCCTGACGCACCCGGGCCTGCGCGTGCCCGCCGAGACCCAGGAATTCGCCATCAACGCCTCCAACAGCCGCTTCTGGGAGGCGCCGGTGCAGCGCTATATCTCCGAGTGCATGGCCGGCAAGAGCGGCCCGCGCGGCAAGGATTTCAATATGCGCTGGATTGCGTCGATGGTGGCCGAGGCGCACCGCATCCTGATGCGTGGCGGTGTCTTCATGTACCCCCGCGATACCAAGGATCCCGCCAAGCCGGGCCGCCTGCGCCTGCTCTACGAGGCCAACCCGATCGCCTTCCTGATGGAGCAGGCCGGCGGGCGCGCCAGCACCGGCCGGCAGCCGCTGATGGCGGTGGCGCCGGGCGGGCTGCACCAGCGCATCGGCGTGATCTTCGGTTCGCGCAATGAAGTGGAGCGGATCGAGGACTACCACGCCAACCAGTCGGATCCCGACCTTCCCAATCCCCTGTTCAACGAGCGCAGCCTGTTTCGCGCGTCTGCCTGAGGTGCACGGCCATGTCAGAACGCTATCCCATCATTGCCATCACCGGCTCCTCCGGCGCCGGCACCACGTCGGTGACCCGTACCTTCGAGAATATCTTCCGCCGCGAAGGCGTGAAGTCAGTCGTGATCGAAGGCGACAGCTTCCACCGCTATAACCGTGCCGAGATGAAGGTCAAGATGGCCGAGGCCGAGCGCACCGGCAACATGAACTTCAGCCATTTCGGCCCGGAGAACAACCTGTTCGGCGACCTGGAAAACCTGTTCCGCTCCTATGCGGAAACCGGCACCGGCATGCACCGGCACTACCTGCACAGCGCGGAGGAGGCCGCCCCTTTCGGGCAGGAGCCGGGCACCTTCACCGAGTGGGAGCCGTTGCCCGCCGACACCGACCTGCTGTTCTACGAGGGCCTGCACGGCGGCGTGGTCACCGACGAAATCAATGTCGCCCAATATCCCAACCTGCTGATCGGCGTGGTGCCGGTCATCAACCTGGAATGGATCCAGAAACTCTGGCGCGACAAGAAGCAGCGCGGCTACTCCACCGAGGCGGTGACCGACACCATCCTGCGCCGCATGCCGGACTACGTGAACTACATCTGCCCGCAGTTTTCGCGCACCCATGTGAACTTCCAGCGCGTGCCGTGCGTGGATACCTCCAACCCCTTTATCTCGCGCGAGATCCCGGCGCCGGATGAAAGCATGGTGGTGATCCGCTTCGCCAACCCGAAAGGCATCGACTTCCAGTACCTGCTGAGCATGATCCACGACTCGTTCATGTCGCGCGCCAACACCATCGTGGTGCCGGGCGGGAAGATGGAACTGGCCATGCAGCTGATCTTCACGCCTTTCGTGCTGCGCATGATGGAGCGCCGCAAGCGCGCCGCCCTGTAACAACCGCTGAGCTGCGAGGACAAGAAACATGAACGCACCCGAACGCATCGACTCCGCGGCCCGCTGCGCCAACGCGCTGCGCTTCCTGGCCGCCGACGCGGTGGAACAGGCCAGGTCGGGCCACCCCGGCGCGCCCATGGGCATGGCCGAGATGGCCGAGGCGCTGTGGCGGCGCCACCTGCGCCACAACCCTGCCAACCCGGCCTGGCCGGACCGCGACCGCTTCGTGCTGTCCAACGGCCATGCTTCCATGCTGCAGTACGCGCTGCTGCACCTGACCGGGTACGACCTGCCCATGTCGCAGCTGCGCCAGTTCCGCCAGCTGCACGCGGCCACGCCGGGGCATCCGGAAGTCGACGTGACGCCGGGCGTGGAGACCACCACCGGGCCGCTGGGCCAGGGCCTGGCCAATGCCGTCGGCATGGCGCTGGCGGAGAAGCTGCTGGCCGCCACCTTCAACCGCCCCGGCTTCGACATCGTCGACCATCACACCTATGTCTTCCTCGGCGATGGCTGCCTGATGGAGGGCCTCAGCCACGAGGCCTGCTCGCTGGCGGGCACGCTCGGGCTGGGCAAGCTGGTCTGCCTGTACGACGACAACGGCATCTCCATCGACGGCGACGTCGCCGGCTGGTTTGCCGATGACACGCCGAAGCGCTTTGCCGCGTACGGGTGGCACGTGATCGCCGGCGTGGACGGGCATGATGCGCACGCCGTCGACGCGGCGCTGCACGCGGCCAGGGCGGAGCGCGACCGGCCCACGCTGATCTGTTGCCGCACCGTGATCGGCCAGGGCGCCCCGGCCAAGGCGGGCGGGCACGATGTGCATGGCGCACCGCTGGGCGCGGCGGAGATCGCAGCCATGCGCGAGGCGCTGGGCTGGGAGGCCGAGCCCTTCACCGTACCGGCGGACGTGGCCGACGCCTGGGACGCAAGCGTCCAGGGCGCGGCGAGGGAGGCTGAATGGGAGGCGCGCTTCGCCGCCTATAGCGCCGCGCATCCCGAACTGGCCGGGGAATTCCTGCGCCGCATCAAAGGCCAGCTACCGGAAGGCTTCGATGCGGCACTGATGGCGCTGCTGGACGCGCCCTCGGCACTGCAGGGCAGGATCGCCACGCGCAAGGCCTCGCAGTTCTGCCTGGAGGCGCTGGCGCCGGCCTTGCCGGAACTGCTGGGCGGCTCGGCCGACCTCACCGGCTCCAACCTGACCAATGTGAAGGCTTCGGTCTGGGTCAACCACGAAGGGCACGGCAACTACGTCAGCTACGGCGTCCGCGAGTTCGGCATGGCGGCGGTGATGAACGGCGTGGCGCTGCATGGCGGGCTGATCCCCTACGGCGGCACCTTCATGACCTTCTCGGACTACTCGCGCAATGCCATCCGCATGGCCGCGCTGATGCGGCTACGCGTGATCCACGTGCTGACGCATGATTCGATCGGCCTGGGCGAGGACGGCCCCACGCACCAGCCGGTGGAGCATGCCGCGAGCCTGCGGCTGATCCCCAACAACCGGGTCTGGCGCCCGTGCGACGGCGCCGAAACCGCCTACGCGTGGCAGGCCGCGCTGCAGCGCGAGCACGGCCCGACCTGCCTGGTGCTGTCGCGGCAGGCGTTGACGCCGTTCGAGCGCGATGCCGCCCGGCGTGCGGACATCGCGCGCGGTGGCTACGCCTTGCGCGATGCCGCGGCGCCGCGGGTGGTGCTGGTCGCCACCGGCTCCGAAGTGGAGATCGCGGTGCGCGCCGCGCAGGAACTGGCCGACGCCGGCATCGCCGCGCGCGTGGTGTCGATGCCGTGCGTGGAGCTGTTCTACGCGCAGGACGCGGCCTACCGCGACACGGTGCTGCCGCCGGGCGTGCCGCGCGTCAGCGTGGAGGCGGGCGCCACCTGGTACTGGCGCGGCGTGGTGGGCGAGGGCGGCGTGGCGCTGGGCATCGACACGTTCGGCGAGTCCGCCCCGGCGGAGGCGCTGTACCAGCACTTCGGACTGACTCCGGCGCACGTTGCGGCTGCCGCGCGCGCCTTGCTGGAGGAGAAGCCATGACTGCCGTATCCCTGCCTTGCACCGCGGTGCTGGTCGACCTCGACGGCACGCTGGTCGACAGCGCCCCGGACATCGTCGAGGCCGCCAACCGCATGCTCGCCGGTCTCGACAGCGCGCCGCTGCCCTTCGATACGGTGGCCGGCTTCATCGGCCGCGGCGTACCCAACCTGGTGCGGCGCGTGCTGGAGACCGCGCAGCTGGCGCCGCGGGTGGAGGCCGCCGCTGCCGAGGCGCTGTTCCATCGCCACTATGACGACACCAACGGCCGCCTGGGTTCGGTATTCCCGGGCGTGGAAGCGGGCCTGGCTGCGCTCAGGCGCGAGGGCTACCGCATGGCCTGCGTCACCAACAAGCCGCGCGCGCTGGCGGCGCCGCTGCTGGCCATGACCGGCCTGGCGGCGTACCTCGACGTGCTGGTGGCCGGCGATTCGATCGCGCAGATGAAGCCGCACCCCGCACCGCTGCGCCATGCCTGCCGGCTGCTCGACGTCGATGCGGCGCAAGGCGTGCTGGTAGGGGATTCGCCAGTGGACGTGGCCGCTGCGCGCGCGGCCGGCATGCCGGTCTGCCTGGTGCGCTACGGCTACGCCGGCCCCGACGGGCCCGCGGCACTGGGCGCGGATGCGCTGATCGACTCGATCGAGGCACTGCCGGTGCTGCTGACGCCGGCGTGGCTCGCACCCGCCGCCTGATATCCGGCGCGGGCCGGCAAGGATACCAAGACAAGTAAACGGAGACATCAGGAGACATCATGACCATCAAGGTTGCCATCAACGGCTACGGGCGCATCGGGCGCAATGTACTGCGCGCCCACTATGAAGGCGGCAAGCGCCACGATATCGAGGTCGTTGCCATCAACGACCTCGGCAACGCCGCCACCAATGCCCACCTGACGCAGTACGACACCGTCCACGGCCGTTTCCCGGGCGAGGTCTCGGTTGACGGCGATGCCTTCCGCGTCAACGGCGACCGCATCCGCGTGGTGGCGCAGCGCAATCCGGCCGAGCTGCCGTGGGCCGGGCTGGGCGTGGACGTGGTGATGGAGTGCACCGGGCTGTTCACCAGCAAGGAGAAGGCATCGGCCCACCTGAAGGCCGGCGCGAAGAAGGTGATCATCTCCGCCCCGGGCGGCAAGGACGTGGACGCCACCATCGTCTATGGCGTGAACCACGGCGTGCTGAAGGCGACCGACACGGTCATCTCCAACGCCTCGTGCACCACCAACTGCCTGGCGCCGCTGGTCAAGCCGCTGCACGAGAAGCTGGGCGTGGTGAACGGGCTGATGACCACGGTGCACTCGTACACCAACGACCAGGTGCTGACCGACGTCTACCACGACGACCTGCGCCGCGCGCGCTCGGCCACCATGTCGATGATTCCGACCAAGACCGGCGCCGCCGCCGCCGTGGGACTGGTGCTGCCCGAGCTGGATGGCCGCCTGGACGGCTTTGCCGTGCGTGTCCCGACCATCAATGTGTCGCTGGTCGACCTGTCCTTCGTGGCGGCGCGGCCGACCACCGTGGACGAGGTCAACGGCATCCTGAAGAGCGCCGCCGAGGCCGAGCTCAAGGGCATCCTGGACTACAACACCGCGCCGCTGGTCTCGGTGGACTTCAACCACAGCCCGGCCTCGTCCACCTTCGACGCCACGCTGACCAAGGTCAACGGCACGCTGGTCAAGGTCTCGGCCTGGTATGACAACGAATGGGGCTTCTCCAACCGCATGCTGGATACCGCGGTGGCGCTGGCCAACGCACGCTGAAGGGTGGCTACGATGAGCATTTTCCATGCTACGGACACGCAACCGAAACCCGCGGCGCCGCACACGCTGGCCGCATTGCTCGCCGCCGGCGGGCTGGCCGGCAAGCGGGTCTTTATCCGCGCCGATCTCAACGTCCCGCAGGACGATGCGGGACAGATCACCGACGATACCCGCATCCGTGCTTCCTTGCCCGCGATCGAGGCCTGCCTGCAGGCGGGGGCCGCGGTGATGGTCACCTCGCACCTGGGCCGTCCCGAGGAAGGCAAGCCGGACCCGCGCCACAGCCTGGCGCCGGTGGGCCGCCGCCTGTCGGAGCTGCTGGGCCGGCAGGTGCCGCTGCTGTCCGGCTGGACCGCGGGCTGCTTCCAGGTGCCGCCCGGACAGGTGGTGCTGCTGGAAAACTGCCGCGTGAACAAGGGCGAGAAGAAGAACAGCGACGAGCTGGCCCAGAAGATGGCCGCGCTGTGCGACATCTACGTCAACGATGCCTTCGGCACCGCGCATCGCGCCGAAGCCACTACCCATGGCATCGCCAGGTATGCGCCGGTCGCCTGCGCCGGCCCGCTGCTGGCCGCCGAGATCGACGCGCTGGGCAAGGCGCTGGGCCAGCCGGCGCGTCCGCTGGTGGCGATCGTGGCCGGCTCCAAGGTTTCGACCAAGCTGACCATCCTGAAGTCGCTGGCCGACAAGGTCGACAACCTGGTCGTCGGCGGCGGCATCGCCAACACCTTCATGCTGGCCGCCGGCCTGAAGATCGGCAAGTCACTGGCGGAAGCCGAGCTGGTCGGCGATGCCAGGGCCATCATCGACATCATGGCCAGGCGCGGCGCCTCGGTGCCCATTCCCGTCGACGTGGTCTGCGCCAAGGAATTCAGCGCGACCGCCGCGGCCATCGTCAAGGATGTGAAGGATGTGGCCGACGACGACATGATCCTGGACATCGGCCCCCAAACCGCCGCGTTGCTGGCCGAGCAGTTGAAGGCCGCCGGTACCATCGTCTGGAACGGCCCGGTGGGCGTGTTCGAATTCGACCAGTTCGGCAACGGCACCAAGGTGCTGGCGCAGGCCATCGCCGAATCCAAGGCCTTCTCGATCGCCGGCGGCGGCGACACGCTGGCCGCCATCGCCAAGTACGGCATTGCCGACCGTGTCGGCTACATCTCCACCGGCGGCGGCGCGTTCCTGGAATTCCTGGAAGGCAGGAAGCTGCCCGCACTGGACGTGCTGGAGCAGCGCGCCGCCGGCTGACCCGTATTACCAAGCATCGACTAAAGGAGCTTCACCATGGCACTCATTTCCTTGCGACAGCTGCTGGACCACGCGGGAGAGTACGGCTACGGCGTGCCGGCATTCAACGTCAACAACCTGGAACAGATTCACGCCATCATGGAAGCGGCCGAGGAGACCGACAGCCCGGTCATCCTGCAGGCCTCGGCCGGCGCGCGCAAGTATGCCGGCGAGGCCTACCTGCGGCATATGGTGCTGGCCGCTGCCGAAACCCATCCGGACATCCCCATCGTGCTGCACCAGGACCACGGCTCCAGCCCGGCCGTGTGCCAGGCCTCGATCCGCTCCGGCTTCACCAGCGTGATGATGGACGGCTCGCTGCGCGAAGACATGAAGACGCCGTCGGACTACGACTACAACGTCGAGGTCACGCGGCGCGTGTGCGAGATGGCGCATGCGGTCGGCGTGTCGGTGGAAGGCGAACTCGGCTGCCTGGGCTCGCTCGAAACCGGGCAGGCCGGCGAAGAGGACGGCGTGGGCGCGGCAGGCACGCTGTCGCACGACATGATGCTGACCGACCCGGCGCAGGCGCGCGACTTTGTCGCACGCACCGGCGTGGATGCGCTGGCCATCGCCATCGGCACCAGCCACGGCGCCTACAAGTTCTCGCGCAAGCCCACCGGCGACATCCTGGCGATGGACCGCATCCGCGAGATCCACGAGCAGATCCCCGATACCCACCTGGTGATGCACGGCTCCAGCTCGGTGCCGCAGGAATGGCTGGAGATCATCCGCCAGTACGGCGGCGAGATCAAGGAGACCTACGGCGTGCCGGTCGAGGAAATCCTGCGTGGCATCAGGATGGGCGTGCGCAAGGTGAATATCGACACCGATATCCGCCTGGCCATGACCGGGGCGATCCGCAAGTCGCTGTCCGAGGACCGCAGCGAGTTTGATCCGCGCAAGGCCCTGCTGGCGGCCAAGAAAGGGGCCAAGGGCGTGGTGAAGCTGCGTTTCGAGGCCTTCGGCTGCGCCGGGCAGGCGTCGCGGATCAAGCCGGTGGGGATGGAAAGGATGGCGGGGCTCTACCGCTAGCGGCGCTCGCAGTACCACCACCCCGCCACGGCGATCCGGCTGCAGAGCCGCAAGCCGTCAGCAGCCCCATCACCCGTAGCGCGATTTTCATCGTCGCGACCCTTTCACCCGGCGCCGCGCACGCCGAAACCGTGCGGGCGTGGTGCGCGGATGTGGCCGCGCTGGTCCGTGCCGTAGGCAAGCGGGTCCAGGGCGGCAACCTTTCCTGTGTCTGCGGCTTCGGATCCGGGGCCTGGGACACGCTGTTCGGACAGCCACGGCCGGCCTCGCTGCATCCGTTCCGCGAATTCGGCAGCGGCGCGCGCCGCGCCATGGCCATGTGACAACATGCCGTTCGGGCAACCGGGCAAGGGCGAGTTCGGTACCTTCTTTATCGGCTACGCCCGCTCTCCCGCGCCGGTCGAGCAGATGCTCGAGAACATGTTCGTGGGGCGCCCGCCCGGCAACTATGACCGGCTGCTGGACTTCAGCGAGGCGGTCAGCGGCAACCTGTTCTTCGTGCCGCCTGCCTCGCTGCTGGAGGCGCTTGCCGAACGCCGCCCGGGAGGCGCCGATACCGGTGAGGCTCGGTAGTTCCGCGTGGCGGTCCGCGACGGCCCGCACGCCGGTCGCTTGCGCAATCGCACCGAGGCGCCAATGCTTGTTGTTATACCCCCTCCCGGAGCAACTCCATGGACACAGCAAGCGAACTGCAAGCCACCGTCGACGCCATGGTGCAGGGCGCCAAAGGCCTGCTGGCCGCCGACGAAAGCGGGCCGACCATCGCCAAGCGGTTCGACCGCATCGGTGTGGAATCCAGCGAGGAGAGCCGCCGGGCGTGGCGCAACCTGCTCCTGTCCACGCCGGGCCTGGGCGAGTTCATCGGCGGCGTGATCCTGTACGAGGAGACCCTGGGCCAGCGGGCCGACGATGGCACGCCGCTGCCCGAACTGGCCGCGCGCCAGGGCATCGTGCCCGGCATCAAGGTCGACAAGGGCAAGCTCGCGCTGGCGCACGCACCCGGGGACGAAATCACCGAAGGCCTCGACGGGCTGGCAAAACGGCTTGCCGGCTATCGCCAGCAGGGCGCGCGCTTTGCCAAATGGCGTGCCGTCTACAACGTGTCCGACAAGCTGCCGGGCCGGCTTGCCATTCACGCCAACGCCGAGGCGCTGGCGCGCTATGCCGCGATCTGCCAGGAGGCAGGGATCGTGCCCATCGTCGAACCCGAGGTGCTGATGGATGGCGCGCACAGCATGGCGCGCTGTGCGGAAGTCACCGAAGCCGTGCTGCATGAGGTGTTCGACGCCTTGCAGCGGCATGCGGTGGTGTTCGAGCACATGCTGCTGAAACCCAGCATGGTGCTTCCAGGCAAGGATGCGGGGCAGGCGGCACCGGCAGAGGTTGCCACGCAGACCGTACAGGTGCTCAGGCGCACCGTGCCCGCCGCGGTGCCGGGTATTTTTTTCCTGTCCGGCGGCCAGACGCCCGCCGAAGCCACCGCCAATCTCGATGCGATGAACCGGCTCGGCCCGTTGCCCTGGCGGCTCAGCTTCTCCTATGGGCGCGCCTTGCAGGAGCCGCCATTGCTGGCGTGGCGCGGGGAGCCGGCCAACGCCGCGCTGGCGCAACGGGCGCTGCTGCAGCGCTCGCGGCTCAACGCCATGGCGTGCCTGGGGCAATACGAAGCGGCGATGGAGAACGCCGCGGCCTGATCAGCGCGCAAGGTGCCGGCGGGCGTGCTCTTCTATCGCTGAATCGCCGGCGGCCTGCCGCGCCGTTTGCAGGTCCTTCCCGATTCGATTGAAAGAACTTCCGGTCGCCGGCCCGGGTGCGCGTGTGACGCGCGCATCCGGCAAACACCCGGCCCTCCGCTTCGGCAATACGGAACATATTTCACGCTCCACATCCGTCTCATCACCTGCGTGCTGGCATGCCGAATGCAGACGCAGGCACCGAGGATTATCCCGCCGGGGCCGAGGTCCCGGCGGCGCTATCCCGTCCCAGGAGACCCCGTGGAGAAGACAAATGTCAACCGACTTGCAAAGCAGAGTTTTGCCAGTGACCTTCAAACTGGCTCCCGTCCTCGTTGCGACCGTGGCCGGCCTTGTGCTGAGTGCCTGCGGCGGCGGTGACGGTGACAACGATCATCCCCCGCCGGTAAAGACCCCGGTATCGTGCCAGAACTTGCCGGGCAAGACCGTCCCCGCGAGCAGCATCGGCCTGCCTACCAAGGGCGCAACGGTTGCCGAGACCGACATGGTGCCGGCTACCGGCGGCGGGCAGCTGGGCACTGGCGCGTATTGCAAGGTAACGGGGACCATCGCGCCCGTCGATCCGACGGCGCCACCGATCCGGTTCGAGATAAACATGCCCGCCAGCTGGAACCAGAAGGTGGTGATGTTCGGCGGCGGCGGCTATGACGGGACCATTCCCAACACGGCAGGCAATGTGCCGGCCGGACCGACTGACCAGCCCTCGCCACTGGCGCGCGGCTATGCCACCTTCGCCAGCGATTCCGGCCACCAGGCGGGTGCGCTCGGCAGCCGCGACGGCTCGTTCGGCGTCAATGACGAGGCGCTGCGCAACTATGCCAGCGACGCGCTGAAGAAGACGCGCGACGTGGCGATCGCGCTGATCCAGATGCACTACCAGGCCGATGGCCCGAAGAAGGCCTACTTTGCCGGCGGATCGACCGGCGGCCGCGAAGCGCTGGCCGTGGTGCAGCGCTGGCCGCAGGACTGGGATGGCGCCATCGTGCTCTATCCCGCCTGGAATGCCGCCAGCCTGGACCTGCAGTTCGGCCGCATCACCCGCGCGCTGGCCGCGCCGGGCGCCTACCCGAACCAGCCCAAGCGCAAGGTGCTATACGACGCCGCCATTGCCGCGTGCGACGACCTCGACGGCGTCAAGGACGGCCTGATCAGCAATGTCGCCGCCTGCAATGCCAGCTTCGACCCATCCACGGCCATGCTCAACGGCCAGCCGGTCCGCTGCGCCAACGGCGCCGACGCCGGGGACACGTGCCTGTCCGACGCGCAGATCAACGCGCTGAAGGTGTACAACTCGCAGATCGTGTTCGGCTATGCGCTGGGCAGCGGCGAGACGCAGTATCCGGGCTTCAACGTCTGGGGCGCCGACCTCGGCTTGGCCGGCAACGCATCCGTCCAGCCGACAGTCATTGCCCTGGCGCTCAACATCGATGCCCCGGTCAATCCGATGCCCGCTACCGCGCCGTACATGAGCGTGTTCTGGGACCAGTGGGTGCGCTACTTCGTCACGCGCGATCCGACCTTCAACTCGCTGACGCTCGACCCGCAGAACCCGGGGCCCTGGCAGGACCGCATCAGCCAGCTTGCCGGGCTGCAGGACATCAACAAGACCGACCTGTCCGCGTTCATGAACAAGGGCGGCAAGATCCTGATGGCGCACGGCAAGTCCGATGCGCTGGTCAGCACGCGCGCGACCGAGGACTACTTCACGCGCGTACAGGGAACGATGGGCGCGGGCAATGTCGCCAACTTCATGCGTTACTACGAAATCCCGGGCTACGGACACTCGATAAGCTCGGTGTTCAATGCTTCGTGGGACTCGCTGACGGCGCTTGAGAAGTGGGTCGAGCAGGGCACCGCGCCGGCTTCGCTGACGGTGACCGACACGGTCGGCGTGCCGGGCCGCACGCGGCCGCTGTGCGAATACCCGAGCTGGCCGAAGTACAACGGCGCCGGCGATGTGAACCTGGCATCGAGCTTTACCTGCGCGACGCAATAATGCGGAGGCAGGCGTAGGAAAAAGGGGCGAGCCCGTGCGGCTCGCTTCTTTTGTGCGCCCAGCATGGGCGCACTCTTGTGGGTGCAAGTCCCACCGTAAGCTGATCACAGCGAACGAAGCGAAGCGCAACTGCGTGAGGGCGACCGAGCGTGGGGAGGAAGCGTGGAGCGTAAATCGTGAGCCGATGAACAAGAACCACATAGAAGGCGCGGCTGAGCAGGGCGAGCGGGCGAGAAACCGCGAAGCTCTTGTGATCAAGGCGAGGCAGCGTAAATGTGGCGGCTGTGCGATGAAGGAGTGCGTTCTTACCTGGGGAGACCTCACCTCGATCCCGAAAGGGTAACGGCGTCGAGCCGGAGTGAGGAGTCAGCAGAGGCCGTAGTAGCCAGAGGACAGACCGGCAAGGTTGGAGCTATTGGCGAAGGGCCGAACGAGAGGAAGTGTCAGAAGCCATGACGATGTTGGAGGCCAGGCGCCAGAAGCCCGCGCGAGCGGGGCGGGACACCGAAGCCAGGGGTGAAGCCCCGGATGGAGTGTGTCGCGGCGAAGCCGAAATCCCGCGGCATGAAACGGACGGCACAGGGTCGGCGCTGCTGGAAGCGGCGCTGACGCGCGAGAACTTGCGGCAGGCGTTCAAACGGGTGCGGGCGAACAAGGGGTCGGCGGGTGTGGACTGGACATTGACCAGACGTCGCGCAAACTGGCGTCCGAGTGGCCTCGTATCCGTGAGGAACTGCTGCGGGGGACGTACCGGCCCAGTCCGGTACGACGGGTGACGATCCCGAAGGCGGAAGGTGGCGAGCGCGAGCTTGGCATCCCGACGGTGACGGATCGGCTGATCCAGCAGGCGCTGCTGCAAGTCCTGCAACCGCTGCTTGACCCGACCTTCAGCAAGCATAGCTACGGGTTTCGGCCTGGACGGCGGGCACATGATGCGGTGTTAGCCGCTCAGTCGTTCGTGCAGTCGGGCCGTCATGTGGTGGTGGACGTGGACTTGGAGAAGTTCTTCGACCGGGTCAACCACGACATTCTGATCGACCGCCTAAGGCAACGCATCGCCGACGCCGGGATCATCCGGCTGATACGAGCCTACCTGAACGCGGGAATCATGGATGGCGGGGTGGTCATGGAACGGCATCAGGGAACGCCGCAAGGTGGTCCCCTGTCGCCGCTGCTGGCCAACGTCTTGCTAGATGAGGTGGACAAGGAGTTAGAGTGGCGGGGTCACTGCTTCGCGCGGTATGCCGATGACTGCAACGTCTACGTTGGCAGTCGTCGCGCTGGCGAGCGGGTGATGGCTCTGCTACGAAGGCTCTATGACCGCCTCAAGCTGAAAGTTAACGAAGCCAAAAGCGCCGTGGCGCCGGTATTTGGTCGCAAGTTCCTTGGGTATGGCCTATGGCAAGCCCGGGACGGTGTGATCAAACGTGTGGTGGCTGCTAAGCCAATGGCGGCGTTCAAACAGCGTGTCAGGGTACTGACGCGGCGCAATGGTGGGCGCAGCCTCCAAGCCGTAGTCGATCAGTTGCGCCCTTACCTGCTGGGCTGGAAAGCCTACTTCGGGCTGGCGCAGACCTCCAGAATCTGGCGTGAGTTGGACAGCTGGATAAGGCGGCGGCTTCGGGCCTTGCAGCTCAAACAGTGGCGCAGGGGCAAGACTATCCACCGCGAACTGCTTCGCCTGGGGGCCTCACTACCGGTGGCGCAGTCGGTGGCGGCGTTAAGCCGTCGCTGGTGGCACAACAGCCTATCGGCGATTCATCGGGTGCTGACCACTGCCTACTTCGATAGTCTGGGACTGCCCCGTCTCGTCTGACCTCAACCTCTCGAACCGCCCGGTGCGGACCCGCATGCCGGGTGGTGTGGCAGGGGATGCAGCCCGATGGGCTGCCCCCTATGCCGATTGCTTGCTTGCGCTTTTACTTGCTCTTTTACTTGCCTGCCTTACCCGGCACGACGCATGGACTGCGCGAGTTCGCCGAATCCCCGCGCTTGCAGCGATTCCGCGGCACCCAGCCGGTCGCGCGCTTCCCGGTTCTGGCTCAGCTTGACCTTGCCCTGCAGCGCAGTGACGGCGATCTCGATGCCGACGATATGGCGCAGCATGCCGTCGATGAATTCGGGCGTGGAGTCGCCCATCTTCCACGGCCTGGGCTCGTCCGCTTCGTGCCGGCGCGTCAGGCGCGCGACGATGCGCCGGACGAAGCGTTCGTCGTCATGCACGGTGAGCGTGCCGTGCGCGTGCACCACCTCGTAGTTCCAGGTCGGCACCAGGCGGTGCGTCTCGTGCTTGCTCGGGTACCAGTTTGGCGAGATGTAGGCCTCGGCGCCGCGAAAGACGACCATCACCGGCGTGCCGGAAGGGCAGCGCTGCCAGACCGGGTTGGCACGCGCCACGTGGGCGCTGAGCACGCCGTGCGAGCCCGCGTCGGCGTCGAACTCGAACGGAATGTGGTCGGCATCCAGCGTGCCGCTTGCCTGGGTGACCAGCATGCCGAGCGGGTGCGCGCGAATGATGCGCGCAAGTTCTTCTGGGCGGGTTTCTGCGAAGTGGGCGGGGATGTACATGGGGCGAACGGGTGTCCTGGCGTCGTAGATACTGTCTCCTGTAACTGGCACAATCGGAAGGTCCAGTTTTCAGGATTTTTTATGGGCCAGTTTCCCCGACCCAACGGCCCGCGGCCGGGCGCCAGCGGCGCGGGACGCCGCATCTACGACCTGCTGCGCGGCCAGATCTCGGACGGCGTGCTGCCGCCGGGCGCGCCCGCACCGTCCACGCGGGCGCTGGCAGCCGAGCTGGGGGTATCCCGCACCACGGTCACCGCGGCCTATGAGCAGTTGGCGGCCGAAGGCTTTCTCGTCACGTCGGCGGGGCGCGCGGCGCGGGTTGCCAATGCGCTGACGGCGCCGGCGCCTGCCAGCGCGGCCGGGACGCCGCGCCTTGCCTCCCGTTTGCCGCTGTCCCGCTTTGCACGCCGGCTGGCGGACATCGGCATGCCGGCATTCCCCGACGCGGAACCGCTTCGTTTCGACTTCCGCTATGGCGCGGTGGCGTCGCGGGATTTCCCTACGCTGGCGTGGCGGCGCGCCTATCAGGCCGAACTGCTGCGTCAGCAGGACGGCCTTTACTATGCGGCGCCGGAGGGCGACCCTGCGCTGCGCCGCGCCCTGCAGGGCTATCTGCGGCGGGCCCGCGGGCTTGCCTGCGAGCCCGCGCAAATCGTGGTGGTGAACGGCTCGCAACAGGCCATCGACCTGTGCGCGCGGCTGCTGCTGGATGCCGGCGACGCCTTCGCCTTTGAAGATCCCGGCTACCTGATGGCCCGGTGCTGCTTCGCGGCGACCGGCGCCACCTGCCTGCCCACGCCCGCGGACGAACACGGACTGGATACCGCCAGCCTGCCGCAGCACGAGCGCGTCCGCCTGGCATACGTGACGCCATCGCACCAGTTCCCGCTGGGTGGCGTGCTGCCGGTCGGCCGGCGCATGGAATTGCTGCAATGGGCACAGCGCCACGATGCCTGGATCGTCGAAGACGACTACGACGGCGAGTTCCGCTACGGCCAGCGCCCGATCGACACGCTGCAGTCGATCGACACCGACGGACGCGTGATCTACGTCGGCACCCTCTCCAAGGCATTGTCGCCGCAACTGCGGCTCGGCTACCTGGTGCTCCCTGCCGAACTGGTGCCGGTGTTCCGGCAGGCCAAGCGGCTGGCCGACCGCCATGCGCCGGTGCTGGAGCAGCGCGCGCTGGCCGCGCTGATCGAGAGCGGCGCCTACGAACGCCATGTGCGGCGCATGCGCCGGGAGAACGAGCGCCGCCGTGCGGCGTTGCTGGATGGCATTGCCCGCTACCTGCCCGCGGATGCCGAGGTCAGCGGCACGGCGGCCGGCCTGCATGTGGTGCTGTGGCTGCCGTCGCTGCGCCCGCGGGACGAAGCGGCGCTGGCGGCTGCCGCGCGGGAGCAGGACGTGGGCGTTTATCCGTTGTCGCCGCTGTTTGCCTTGCCGCCGTCGCCAGGACCCACACGACCGGCCGGGCTGGTGCTGGGCTATGCCAGCCTGACGACCCGGCAGATTGAGGAAGGCATGCGCATCCTGGGCGCGGTCATCGCGGCTATGGCCGCGTGAACCCTATGCTGCGGTGCTATCGGATCGCGTCTATGCCGGTGTGCTCGAAGGCGCGGAGAACCGATCCCGGCGTCGACAAGCCTAACAGGGAGCAACCGCAGGAGGCTAGCATGTTGCACGTCACTTACCCCAACGAAAGCGCCGAGTACCGCAAGGCGCGGAACGCACTGCTTGAAGAGGAAATTGCGTTGCGAAGGCATATCGAGGCCGTCGCGGCGCAGCGCCGCGCGCTGCCGCCAGGCGGCGAAGTGCCGCAGGACTACGTGTTCGAGCGGATCGGCGCGAACGGCATGCCCGAAACGGTCGCAATGTCCGGGCTGTTCGGCCCGCATCCCACCCTGGTCCTGTACAGCTTCATGTACGGCCCGGACCGCGATACGCCATGCCCGATGTGCACGCTCTTGCTCGACTCCGTCAACGGCGCGGCCAGGCATGTCGGCCAGCGTGCTGCGCTCTATATCGTCGCCAAGTCGCCCATCGCGCGGCTGGTCGCGTGGGCGCGCGAACGGGGATGGGCGCATCTTCAGTTCCTCTCGACCGCGGGCAACAGCTACGACGCCGACTATTTCGGAGACTCAACGAAACTGCCGGCGCAGATCCGGGCGTTGAGCGGCGGGAAGCCCGGCGAGGAATGGGACGACACCGCATTCAACGTATTCCGTCTCGACCACGGCAAGGTCCGCCACTTCTGGGGCAGCGACCTTACCTGGGCACCGGCGGACGTTGGCACGGATCATCGATCCGGCGACGCCGTCAGTGCGCTCTGGGGCCTGCTCGACATGACGCCCGAGGGGCGTGGGCAGTTCATGCCGAAGCTTGCCTACTAACGCCCCGCGCGCGACCAGTCCTTCGTCGCAGGATGCGCTGACAGCGCAGGCCATTGCGACGGCCTGCGCTGCCATCACTTCTCCTGCATCCTGGCCGCCTTGACGATCTCGCCCAGCCGCTTCCGTTCCGCATTGACGAACTTCACGAAATCCGCACGCGTGCCGCCGATCGGCTCGATGCCGACGGCCTTCAGCTTGGCGGAGGCGTCGGGATCTTTCATGGCCTTGTCGACCGCCGCGGCGACCTTGTCGAGAATGGCGTTGGGCGTGCCCTTGGGCGCGTGGACACCGGCCCAGTGGGCGATCTGCAAATCCGGAAAACCCTGCTCGACCGCGGTGGAGAGCTGCGGGTAGGCCGAGATGCGCTGCGTCCAGGTCGTGGCCAGCGCCTTGAACTTGCCTTCGTGCAGGATGTGCGGCAGCGCGATGATGCTGGCCTCGGAGGTGCCCTCCACCTGGCCGCCCAGCACTGCCGTGGTGCTCTCCGACCCGCTCTTGTACGGCACCGGCTGCAGCTTCGCGCCGTACTTTACGTTCAGGATCTCGGCGACAAAGTGGGGCGTGCTGCCGGTTCCCGCGGTGGCGAAGTTGAAGCCGGTGCCTTTCTTCGAGGCCTCGACAAAGTCGCGCAAGTCCTTGTAGGGCGCGTTCTTCGGCACGACGATCACCGACGGCGCGAGGCCGATCATGGCGACCGGCACCAGGTCGTCGTCCTTGAACGGCATCGACTTCTTGATCATGCTGTTGGAAATGACACCGGCGGCGCTGATCAGGAAGGTGTAGCCATCGGGCTTGCTCTTGGCCACCACGTCCGCGCCGACGGTGCCACCGGCGCCCGGGCGGTTCTCGACCAGTACGGTCTGCCCCAGCTCCTTGGAAGCGCCCTCGGCCGCGGCGCGCGCCATCAGGTCATTGGCGCCGCCAGCGGCGAAAGGCACGACAAAGCGGATGGGTTTGTTCGGCCACTGCCCTTGTGCCGAGGCCGGCGTAGCGGCAATCAGGCTTGCCGTGGCCAGCAGGCCCAAGGCGAATCGATATTTCGTGGTCAAGGCTTGTCTCCGTGTGTGGATCAGGGAATCGGCTCGTCAGCGTATGTCTTTTGTGCCGGTAATCCTATATTCACCCGGGGACTGCCCGCAACGACCTGATCTGAGCCGACGCCCGCCTCAGCGCCGACGCAGGCCGCCAGCCTTGTGCTTCCTGGCCGTACGCAGCGCCAGTCCCGCCAGCACCGCGACGACCGCCAGGATGCCGGCGGCGATGAAGAAGGGCAGGGGCCGGTCGATCGCCAGGCTCTCGCCCGCGACGACGATGCCAATCGCATAGCCCGCTTCGGCGATGGCGATGGCGGCCAGGAACTTCGCGAAGGGGTAGCGCATCGTGCCAAAAAGATAGCCGGGAATTTCGGACGGCACCGCGATGCAGAACAGCAGCACCGCCCAGAATCTGATGCGCTTCGATACGTAGTCCTGGTACTTCGCCAGCTTGTCCGCATAACCGCTGCGGGCAAGCAACGGATAGGCGAGACGGCCGATGCCGTAGGCGGCAACCGCGCCCAGCACCCAGCCGCCCCAGAGCAGAAGAACGGTGAGGGGCTTGCCAAACACGGCGCTGGCCGGCGGCACCAGGACCACGCTCGAGGCGAAAGCGAGCATGGCAGATACGGCGGAGAACAGGAAGAAAACCAGCGCGCCAGCCCCGGGATGCTGTTCCATCGTTGCCTGGGCCCAGGCGATGGCCTGGTCGGCAAAGCCCTTGACGGGCGGGGACAGCACGGCCAGGGCGATCAGCGCCGCCACGGTGCCGACTGCAGACCAGAACCAGATGGTGCGCCGATTGGCAGACAATTTGCTCAGCATATAAAAATTAGAACCGCGGGCAGGGCCGAAGTTTCGATGCGAGGGCACGGTGGATCACGACGGGGGGCGCCGTGCGCGCGGCCACTGGCGGCAATTTCGAGTTTTAGCTCGCGGCACAAACTGCAAGAGATTGACGGCTCATTGCCCCGCTAGAGACATACGAGCCCCGACGTAGTTGTCTCCTCTCTGAAACGTTCTTTCCGGTTTGCGCTGGCCGGCAATTCTTCCACCGCAAAATTTCCGAACAGAATCAAGACGCTAGCCCGGTTGGCACCGATCTCGCTTAGCCATTTGAATCAATTCGCTATTCCGGGGAGATGCCGGGCGTGGGCCGGCGATGCCGGCACGCGCTCAAGTTGGCAGTGAAGCTACCGCCCGAAGGCAGTATTGGAGGGCGCAGCCGAGACCAGGGATGTCGTCCCGCGCGCTTCCCTGTCTTGCGACGCTGCGGGTGCACCGCATGTCCAGGGCATAGCCAAATGCGCCACGGAAATCAGAGAAGGAGGGCGCCACCAGTACCTTGGTTGAAACAGCTTTTCAAGGGCTGGGGGCACTGCTGGCTGCAGTCCTCCCGGCTGTTTCCTGCATTGATGGCTTCAAAGGTGGTCGTATGGCAAATCGTCGTAAGGCCCTGTCACTGGCGCTGACAGGCACATGCTCGTTCTGGCTTATCGCCGCGCCGGCCGGTACCGCTGCGGCGGTGGAGGCATGCCCTGCCGCGGGTGCGACGGTATGTGGGGTAAACAGCGGTCTGATTCCCGTGCACAAGGATTTCATCCACACCTCGCTGATATGGAATAAGAAGTACGCGGAATGCCCGAAAATGCTGATCTGGATGCGGCCATCTGAGTACAAGCCGAAGCACTATCTGAATCCGCCGGTGCAGGGTGGTGGCTTCCCGGGATTCAACCAGAAGTACATCGAACTGGTACAGGGCGGTTTCGGGCTCGGACAACTCGACGAAAGCGGCTGGTCGCGCTACAGCTCCGACCTCGAACGTGAAAACACCCAGATCGTGGATGTCTGTGGACTGCAGTCCCTGATCGATACCGGCATATTCACCAAGACGGCTATCGCCGACCTGACCAGCGCGGACATCAGCCATACCGATCCGTTCTTTTCGGACGCAGGCTTTTCCAGGGGACTGGGATATAACCTGTTCTGCAATGGCCACGTGGCTGGCATCGATGGCCGCATCTATGTAGTCGGGTTGCATGACAAGGGCGGCAACAATGGCGGCAGGAAGGTCAATATATTCGACCCCAAGACCGAGCAATGGGTATTCAGGCCCACGCCCTGCGTCAGGTCAGGCTTTGAATCGGATCCGACCGGCACCTTGTCGCATTGCAATCCCCTCGATGAGAACAATACCGACCCGCCGCTCCCCTCGGACCTGAAGTACCAGCGGTGGTACCCCACCGCCGTGACCCTGCCCGACGGGAAGATCCTGGTGCTGTCCGGCTCGGACCAGGATACCAGCGTGGGGGCGGGCAACGCGAGCGCCACCAAGGTACGGCAGGCGGTACCCGAGGTGTACGACCCCAAGACGGACACGACGGTGGCGCTGGAGAGCGCGCGCAAGCTGCTGCCAATGTATCCGCGCGCCTTTGTGGTCCAGACCGGCCCTGGCGAGAAGGACTGGAAGGTCGCGGTGACATCCGAAGTCGTGCCGCCCCTGCCCGGGGAAACGGGCGGCCTCAACATCCGCGGATATGACCCGTTCTTCTACAGCGGCAAGACCTACCTGTTCGATGTCCAGGCAGCGCTGGCCGATCCGCTGATCGCCACGCCGGCGCAAAACCATTGGCAATATGTCGATACCGCGCAGAATGCCCACGACAGTGGTGCCGGGGCCATCATGGTAACGATCAACGCGGATGGCACGTGGTCGCAAAACGTGTTCCTGTTCGGCGGATCGAATGGCGGCAACACACCGGGATCGGCGGTTGCGGAAACCATCAACTTCTCCAGCGCGACGCCAAAATGGACGTCCCTTAGCAACCTGGCCCAGCCGGTCTCCCAGAACAATGTGGTCGTGCTGCCGGACGGGAAGCTGCTGGTCGTTGGTGGTGCCGAGGGCGACGTCAACAGCCTGGTCTACCAGCTGTACAATCCGGCCGACGGCAGCAGGACCGACGTGGCCACTTCGCCGGTGCCACGGCATGACCATTCCACTGCGCTGCTGATGCCAAATGGCGGTGTATGGGTGATGGGCGGCAACCGGGTCAACCTGATACCGGGATCGCCGCAGACGCAGGCGCAGCGTGACGCCGCCGTACCGGTCATCGAGTTCTACAAGCCGCCGTATTTCTTCAAGGGCGCGAAGCCGGTCATCACCCAAAGTCCCAACAGCATCCACTACGGCAACAGCTTCAAGCTCGACGTCTCCGGTACTGAGGTCGAGTCGGTGGCGCTGGTTCGTACCGGTCCGATCACGCACAACTGGACCTGGGGAAACCGGTACGTGAAGCTGCCGGTGCGGCTTCACAACGACGGCAAGCTGGAGGTCACCGCGCCGCCGCTGCCAGGGCTGGCGATTGCCGGCGACTACGTGCTCTACGCCGTTGGCAAGAACGGGACCGTCAGCGAAGGGCGGCATGTGCTGCTGAAGTCCAAGGGGGAACCTGCGAACGATTAGACATTGGCAGGTATTGACCGCCGGACCCGTCCGGGCCCTTCGTTCGCGAAGCGGCCCCCGACGGGCACGCGGATTTGTTCCATGGCGTTTCTATTCCTGTTCCCGCCGGTGCCTGTATTCCCGGTCAATGCGCACCTAAACTGAGCCTGACAGGAGAAGGCCGAAGACTGCGCTGCCGCCATTCAGGCCAGCCGCACGGCACTCCCGATTCACAGCACACCCGACCAGACTGGAATACATGATGTCCGTACATGAACGACTTTCGGCGCGCGGACTGGCGCTGCCGCGGCCCCCGCAACCACTGGGCAGCTATACCGCCGTCAGCCAGGCGGGAGACCTGCTCTTCATCTCCGGCCAGTTGCCATTGCAGGACGGCAAGGTGGCCTGGCAAGGCCAGGTCGGCAAGGACCTGACGGTCGGGCAGGGCAAGCTGGCCGCCGAACTCGCGGCTCTCAACGTGCTGGCGCAGATCGATGACTGCCTGGGTGGCTTCGAGCGCCTGGACCATATCGTTCGCGTCGACGGCCACATTGCCAGCGCGCCGGGCTGGTTCGACCAGCCCGCGGTCCTCGACGGGGCTTCGGACCTGTTCCGCGATGTGCTGGGGGACAAGGCCGGCCATGCACGGACCATTTCCGCGCATTTCCAGCAGCCCGCCAATGCAGCGGTGATCCTCGTGGTGATTGCGCAGCTCAAGCCTGCGTGAGCGCTCCGCGTGGAGATTTACGCGGAAAACTTCTCCACCAGGAAGTCGACGAAGACGCGCACGCGGCGCGTCACGTGCCGCGCCGACGGGTAGAGCAGCACGAACGGCCGCGTACTGCCGCTGAATTCCTGCAAGACTTCCACCAGCGTGCCGTCGCGCAGGTCCTGTTCCACCACGAAGCGATAGGTCTGGAACAGGCCCGCTCCGGCGCGGACCAGCGTGGCCCCGCCGAGGATGTCCTCGGTCGCCGCATAGCCGCCGGTGGTGACGATATCGGTGTCTTCGCCATTGACGCGGAAGGTCCAGGGAATGCGCCGGCCGCTGCTGGGGCGTTCGAACTGGATGCATTCATGCCTGAGCAGGTCTTCCAGTGACCGGGGCGTGCCGGCGCGCTGCAGGTAGGCGGGCGTTGCCACGACCACCAGCTCGGCATCCTCCAGCTTGCGCGCAATCAGGTTCGAGTCGTCCGGCGCGCGGCCGCGCACCGACAGGTCATAGGTGTCGTCCGCGAAATCGACGTTGCGGTTGCTGATATGCACGTCGACCTCGACTTCCGGGTACTGCGCCCGGAACGCCGGCAGGACCGGCAGCACGCGGTAGTGGGCATAGGGCGTCGGCAGGCTGATCCGCAAGCGGCCCGCGGGCGCTGCGCGCTGGCCGCTGACCTGCCGCTCCGCATCCAATAGCTGCGCCAGCGCGCCCCGGCTTTGCTCGAAATACAGCCGGCCTTCGTCGGTCAGGCGGATCTGCCGCGTGGTGCGCACGAACAGGCGTACCCCCAGCCGTTCTTCCAGCCGCTGCACGGTGCGGCTGACTGCAGGCGGCGTCACGCCGGCCGCGACCGCGGCGGCGGTGAAGCTGCCCAGTTCGGCGGCCAGGCAGAACAGCTCGATGCTGCCGAGCTGGAGGTCATCGAATTGCCTTTTCATCGGGTCGGATCAGGCGGTGCATCGGGTGGCGGGAAGCGGTGTTCCCATCATATGTGGGCCTTTGCCAGAAGTCGATGGCGGCCGTCTAGCGTGCGGAAAAGCGGCCGGGAGTCGACGTTTCGCCGCCTTGGCAACGGTGCTTCCTGCGCCATTTGTTCCGCGCGTGCATAACTGTTTGTTCCGCCGAGGTCTTCGAACCACGGGACGGTTCTCCTAGATTTGAGCCCATCGGAGCCGTCGGCCCGATCGGCCCGAAGGACCTGAAGGACCCGAAGGCCGAATCAACTGACATCGAGGTAAGAAAATGAGTGCAGCACAGAAGGTTGTCGTCATCACCGGCGCATCGCAGGGCATCGGCGCGGAACTGGTCAAGGCATTCCGCGAGCGCGGCCATCGCGTGGTCGCCACCGCGCGCAGCATCAAGCCGTCGGACGACGCGGACATCCTGGCCGTTCCCGGCGATATCGCCGACCCCGCAACGGCGCGCCGCGTCATCGCCGAAGCCGTGGCGAAGTTCGGCCGCATCGATACGCTGGTCAACAATGCCGGCATCTTCGTCGCCAAGCCGTTCACCAGCTATACCGACGAGGACTATGCCACTGTCACGGGTATCAACCTGACGGGCTTCTTCCATATCACGCAGCTGGCCATTGCCGAAATGGAGAAGCAGCGCAGCGGCCATGTGGTCAGCATCACCACCAGCCTGGTCGACCATGCCATCAGCGGCGTGCCGTCGGTGCTGGCCTCGCTGACCAAGGGCGGGCTGAGCGCGGCGACGAAATCGCTGGCGATCGAGTATGCGAAGACCGGCATCCGCGCCAACGCGGTGTCGCCCGGCATCATCAAGTCGCCGATGCACCCGAAGGAAACGCATGAGGCGCTGGGCGCGCTGCATCCGGTGGGGCATATGGGCGAGATGCGCGATATCGTCGACGCCGTGCTGTACCTTGACCGCGCGCCGTTCGTGACGGGCGAGATCCTGCATGTCGACGGCGGCCAGAGCGCCGGGCACTGAGTCTCCTGCCCGCAAGGGATCGACGGCGCGACGGGGCAGTTGCCCTGTCGCGCCGTTTTGCGTTGAGCCACCGGTGCTAGCCGTCCTGAACCAGCTTGAACGCGGCACGGCACGCGGCGGCCCATTCGCGGGCCAGCGCGCTGCGCTGTGCAAGCCCGATTGCCAACGCCTGGTCCATGCTCGCCGCAAGTTTCTCTACGGGTACGGCCGCCGGCGCGCCGGCCGCGCCCCAGGCCGAGGCGAACGCAACCTGCTTGCTGGCTTCGGGCGGTTGCCCGGGCCGCAGCAGGCCCAGCCTCGGCAAGCCAAAGGCGCCTGCGACAATGCCGCCGTGCAGGCTGCTGCCGATGAAGCCCTGGCTGTGCGCGACCAACGCGCAGATGTCCCACAGGTCGAGCGAGCCAAAGAGCGCGACGTGCGCGCTGCGCAGCCGTGCGGCAAGGCGTTGGTAGCAAGCCAGGTCGTCATGCCATGGCGCGGCGCCGGCGCGGAACAGCACCACGCCCAGGTGCCTGTCCCGGGCGACGCGCTCGAGTTGGGAGGCCAGCTGTGCAAGGGTTTCGTCGTCGCCAAAATCGGCGCTGCACTGCACCGCCAGGTATCCGCCCGGGAAACCCGACCCGATGCGGGCGCATTCGCCATGGCCGGCGCGCCGGCGGATGCGATCGCCGAACAGTTCAGCCACTAGCACCGCCGGATCCGGCTCCAGGCGGCAATCGATGCCGTTCGCGGCGAGCACGGCCCGGGTTTGCCGGTCCCTGACGCCGACACTGGTGGCGGCGCCGAGCTTGGCCACCACTTCGGCCCGCATGCCGGACTCGACCGATCCCAGGTCAATGCCACCGGCGGCGTGGACAATGACGCGCCTGACATTGGCAAACAAAGTGGCAGGCAACAGGTAGGGAGCAAGGTCCGGCACGCCCAGTTGCCGCCGCGCCCACGCCGTGCGCTCGCGCGGATGGCTATCGAGCCGCGCTACCACTGCGCCGGCCTCGTCAGGCGGCAGCAGCATCACGGCGGCTTCCCACGGCGAGCACGTCAGGATTTCGCCGCCCACGTGGATGACCTCGACGGCGGCGTCGCCCACGGTGGCGGACAGATGCGCCAGCGCGCGGACCCGGTGGCCGCCATGGCGCCTCAGGTCGCGCCCGGCAAGACCTCCGAAATAGAGTTTGTCACTGGTGCGGTGCTGGCCGATCATGCGCCGCACCACATGCGCGAGCAGCAGGTCGCCGAAGTTGTGGCGGTCGAAGGCGCCGAACAGGATCGTGAAGGTCGCGGCGCCTGCCTGTTGCCGCGGCCCGGACGCTGGCATGGCATCAACGGGCGGCCACGGCCTGCATGTCCGCGCTGTCGAAGCCTTCCGTCAGCCCGGCCCGGATGCCCGCCAGCAACTGGATGGCCGCTTGCTCCTTGCCTTGCTGCCGCCATAGCTGCGCCAGGTCCAGCGCGGCCCGCAATTCCAGCGACCTGGCATGCTGGTGGCGAGCCACTTCCATCGCCTTGTCGAAACACGCTTGCGCTTCGGCGTCGCCTTCAGGCCGCCCCTCGGCAGCCGACCGTTGCCGTACCAGCTCGCCGTTCAGGCGGTGCCATTCCGCGTCGCAATAGTGCTCCCCGGTCTGGTCCACCGCGTCCTTCGCCACGGCAAGCGCGTCCAGCCCCGCCTGCCATTGTCCCTGGCGTCCGTAGGCGTGTGCCAGCAGGCAGTGGAAGTGCGAATTCCCCAGGACCGCACCGGTCGCATGATAGGCGTCCAGCCCTTCATGCATCAGCGCGATGCCTGCCTGCTGCTGCCCCTGTTCCGTTAGCGCCCAACCGCGAAGGATGGTGGTCCACGCGCGCCACAGCGGGAAACCCTGCTCGGTCGACAGCGTGATGGCGGCATCGGCGTATTCCTGCGTGAGTTGGGGCTCGCGGCGGAACTGGTGCAGTTCCGCGGCCTGGCACAGGGCATGCGCCAAACTGAAGGGATGGGATATCTGCCGCGCCAGCGCAAGCCCGTCCTGCGCGCACTGGAGGGCCTGGTCCGGATAGCCAAGCGTCCAGAGCACGAGTGCTGACGCCGACAGGGCGCGCACTTCGGGATCCACGCCATGGACATTCAGGTGGGTGAGATGCGGTCCTGCGCCATAGAGCGCGAGGGCAGCGCGCAGATGGGTATGCGCGATGCCGAACCTGCCCAGGTAATACGCGCTCATCCCAAGCGCGACATGCGCTTCTCCCGACAGCTCCGGATCGTTGGTTCGCCCGGCCAGCCGCAGCAGTTGCTTGCCCAGCCGGTAAGCCTTCGCATGCTCCGCCCGCAGCGAGAAATAGGTACGCAGCCCGACCAGCGTCGGGAACAGCTGTAGCGTGTCGCCGCCCTGGCCGCACAGGGCCAGCGCGCGGCTGTAGGTGGCCTCGACCTCGGCGGCGGCAAAGCCCCGGGCGGCGATCAGTGCCGGCCCGATGGCCAGCCGCAGCGCGAGCTCCTGGTGTGCGCGTTCGGGGGTGTCCGGCTGGCGGCCGAGCAATTCCAGGGCGGCATTCAGGTGGCTGATCGCCTCGTGGTAGGCCGAGCGCTGGATGGCCTGCTGTCCCGTGTACTGCAGGTATTCCACCGCCTTCGGGTCGTTGCCGCTGAGGCTGTAATGCCGCGCCAGTTCGCCGTAGTGGTCCTTCAGCTGGTTCTGGAACAGGGCCTCGATCGCCTGGGCGGTGCGCTGGTGCAGCGCGGTGCGCTGCTCCGTCAGCAGGCTGTTGCCGGCCACTTCCTGGGTCAGCGCATGCTTGAAGGTGTATTCGGTGTCGGGAAAGGCCGGCCGCTCGTAGATAAATTCCCCCGCCTGCAGCTGGGCGAGCAGCGGGCGCAACTGCTCATCGGGTTGCGCGACCACCCGCTGGATCAGGCTGAGCGTAAACTCTTTCCCGATCACGGCGAGGGTTTGCAGCAAGTCCTTCTCGGCACGGGACAGCCGGTCGATGCGGGCGGCAAGCACGCCCTGTACCGTGGTCGGGATATGGAGCGCCGTGGGCGTCTTCTCGATGCGGTAGTGGCCGGGCTCGCCAAGCAGCGCCTTTTCCTCGCACAAGGTTTGCACCACTTCTTCCATGAAGAAGGGATTGCCTTCGGTCTTTGCCAGGATCAGGCGCTTGAGGTCCGCCAGCGCCGGATCGTCGCCGAGGAGCGCGGTGAGCAGTTGCCCGGCTTCCGCCAGGCCCAGCGGGTCTAGCCGCAGCGGCGTGTAGCAGTCAAGATGGCTCCAGCCATGCTGGTACTCGGGCCGGTAGTTCAGCAGCAGCAGGATCCTGGCGTTGGCAAGGCGGTCGACGAGTACATCCAGGAAGGCTTCGGTCTCGCTGTCCAGCCATTGCAGGTCCTCGAACAGCAGCACCAGCGGCTGGTTGCGGCTCTCGCGCGCCAGCAGGGTGGTGATCGCCTCGAAGGTGCGCTGGCGCCGGATCAGCGGATCCATGTTCGGCAACGCCGAGCCCGGCTCGCTGATGCCCAGCAGGTGCAACAGGTATGGCAGCACGTCTTCCAGTCCCCGGTCGAGCATCACCACGCGGCCCGCCACCTTTTCGCGGGCCTTCCGTTCGTCGTCGTGAGCCTCGATCTGGAAATAGTTCTTCACCAGCTCGATCAGCGGGAGGTAGGCAAAGGCCTTGCCGTGGGACACCGAGAACGTCTCCAGCTTCAGGCAGCTGCCCGGCGAACGCGCCTTGAATTCATGGAACAGCCGCGATTTGCCGACTCCGGCCTCGCCGACCACCGCAACGATCTGCCCCTGACCCGCCGCGGATCGCTGCAGTGCCTGGTGCAACGTCTCCAGCTCCAGGCCGCGCCCGACGAAGCACGCCAGGCCCCGATGCGCCGACACCTGCAAGCGTGTACGCAGCGGCCCGATGCCGGTCAGCTCGTAGACGGCCAGCGGCATGGGAATGCCCTTGACCTGCGCAACGCCCAGCGGCTTGAAGGCGAAATACCCTTCGGCAAGCCGCTGCGTGGATTCGCTGACGAAGATCGACGAGAGCGCCGCCATGGTTTCCATCCGCGACGCGATGTGGATGGTGTGGCCGACCGGATCGTAGTCCGTGTGCAGATCGTCCTTGCGGATCGAGCGCACCACCACTTCGCCGGTGTGGATGCCGACCCGGATCTGCAGCGAGATGCCTTGCTCCAGCCTGAGCCTGTCGCTGTGGCGCTGCATTGCCTTCTGCATGCGCAGCGCGGCGTAGAGCGCACGCTGGGGGTGGTCCTCGTGCGCGATCGGTGCGCCGAACAGCGCCAGGATGCCGTCGCCCAATGACTTGGCAACGTAGCCCTCGTAGTAGTGCACCGCCTCCATCATCAGGTCGATCACCGGCGTGATCAGCCGGTGGGCGTCCTCTGGATCCAGGTCGTGGATCAGCGCGGTCGAGCCGGCCATGTCCGCAAACAGCACGGTGATGGTCTTGCGCTCGCCGGCGGGCTCGCCGCGGGCTTCCAGCGCCGCCTGCTCGCTGCGGATGCGCTCGGCGAGGTGGGGTGGCGTATAGGACACCGGGGACACCGGCGAGACCGGCGCGGTGGACGCGGCGGGTGCCGGTTCCCCACAAGGCTCGCCGCATGCACTGCAGAAGCGCGCCGCCGGCGCCAGGGCTTGGCCGCAACTGCGGCACTGGCGGACGAGGGCGCTGCCGCACTGCTGGCAAAAGTTGGCACCCGCGGTGTTATCGCATCCGCACTTTGTGCACTGCGCCATGGGGCCTCCTTGGGGACGCGTCCTTCATAGGATTAGTGCCCAAAGCCGTCCATCGCAAGAGGCGTTGCCAGGGATCGTGGTTCAGCAGGAAAACGCGTTACGAGATGTCTTCCATGTTGTCCTGCTGCGAGCGGATATCCTCCGGACTGAACACGATATACCCGAGCGCCTTCAACAGCTGCACCGCTTCCAGCTCGGCGTCGAGATAGACCGGCCGGTCCGGTCGCCGCAGGCGCGGCGCGGGCTGCCAGCGTGGCAGCCCGCTGGCATGGGGGCCAGCCGCGCCCGGGCCATCCGGTTGCCGCGCGGTCAGGATGCGGCAATGCTCCACGCTGAGCCGCCAGGCCACGTCGACGGCGACATTGAAACGCGCCACGCACAGCCGCAAGCGCTTGAGAGCCTGCAGCCAGCTGATGAAAGTGTCGCGCTTGGATGGCTCGTAGCCCTTGAGCAGCGTAGTGAGCTGATCATGGGCCGCAGGATTGGCCGCTGCCGGGTCGTCGTCGAGCAACGCAAGCTCCAGCGCGACCTGCTGGCACTTGTCCTGATCGTAGATCGTGCACTCGCAGTCGAGTACGCCTTCCTGCAGCAGCTCGCACAGCAGCGCCCACACCCGGGGGTTCTTGTCGAGCCGGCCTTCGAGCGTGGGATCGATCTGGCAGAGGATGTCCGGCAGGGGGCGTTCGGCATCCGCCTGCACGGCATGCGCGAACGCCATCGCGTTGTCCGAGGGCGTATCGCCGCGTGCCAGCCGCTGCAAGGCTGCCTCCTTCAGTTCGTGGATCTCCGCGATGGTGTCGACGGCATGCTTCCAGGCAAACGCTTCCAGCCCGCCCGCCAGCTTGCGAGCGGGCCTGGCAAGCTGGCCTGCCAGCGTCTGGATGAAGCCGGTGCAGATGCTGCACTGACACTCCAGCCGGCCGGCGTGCAGGAAGCCGGCATACAGGCGCTCCCGATGCCCGCAATGCGGGCATTCCACCGAGAACCCGCCCTGCCGTGCCACGCGTTGCGACGCGAGCAGTCCGTCGACCTGGTAGTGCGCCTGGCCATCGCAGCAAGGGCAGATCCATTCCAGCTTGTGCGCACCGTCGCGCGGCGCGACCGCGCGGTCGAACTGGCGCTCGATCGCACTGCGCGGAATCCCTTGCGAGCGCCCGAGTACGTCGGCGGAATAGCGCCAGTAGCAGTACGAGTGCGCGGCAGCGGCCGCTTCGGGGCCGAGGCGCTGCAGGGCGGAGATGAGATGCGTGCTGCGCCGGATCTCGTCGGCCTTCGCGTCAACCAGCGCGGCCCCGCCGGGCATCACCGCCTCGAGGGCGGCGCGGCTCTGTGCGAGGAAGTCCGGCACGTGGACGCTGCGGATGAAGTCCTCGTTCTCGAGCCAGAACATATGTCCGGGCAGCGATTCCAGTGCATCGACGCCGGACCTGACTTCCGGCATGCCGGGACAGGCGAGAAACGTGAAGGGTTTGCTGAACAGGAATGCATCGGCCATGTTTTGTCAACGGAGAATCCCGCTCACGGCCGGTACTGCACCGCGTGCGATGGTTTCACCCCATGATTCCAGTCAGGCCGAGCGCGCGGACGGCGCATGCTTCTCGCATCAGCCCGTATTTGGGGAGATTCCCCTTGTCCTTGTTATTGTTAATTCTTGTCCGGCTATGTCTTGTACCGCACAGATTCGCCGTGCCGGTTAGGACAGGATAGGCGACGGTCATGGATCCCCGCAATGATCAATAAGCGACGCTTTCACAATGAGAAATGTGCCGCGCAACCATGCCCCGAAAGGGGCAGGATCAGGAACCGGGCCTGCGGACCGAACGCGCTGGCCACACACCGCCGTCGACCAGCCCGGCGGTAATCTCCAGCAACTGCGTCCACACCGTGCTTGCGGCGAGCGTGACCGGCATCGTCGCCGACCGGCAGATCCACACCTGGCGGCTCATGGCGGGCTGCACGCCTTTGATACGTTCTGCCAGGTGGCCGCGACCGACGACGCGAAGGAGGGAATTGCGGCCTTCGTGGAAAAGCGTCGGCCGCATTGGGGGGATAGCCGGGCGCTACGGTGGCCGATCGGATTGTCCACCGTCATGTTGGTCTTAGCGAAGTCGTGGCGGGATGATGGGCACGCCTGTCACTATCCCGGTGCTCCTCAGACGAGAGGCGTACTGACCAAAGGGGCGGCGAAGCTCTCATGGCACTACATGTACCTCGACCACCAAGTGCGTCTGGATGGCGCCACCGTCGCGCCCCTCGGGGGCGGGGCGGATCAAATTGCTGCGATGGGCGGGCACGCTAGCGCCGGCTTATGGCGTCCACGGCATATTGGGGATGCGGCCAGATAAGTCTAATATCGACGTCTGGGCGGCCTGGCCGGCGCCCTTGAGTGTTCGACGACCACGGATGCCCCGTGCTCACCTTTCCAAGGAGACACAACATGCCGAGCAAGAATACGATCTGTTTGTGGTACGACCGCGACGCGCTGGATGCCGCGAACTTCTATGCCGAGACCTTCCCCGACAGCGCTGTCAAGGCCGTCCACCGCGCCCCCGGCGACTATCCCGATGGCAAGCAAGGCGATGTCCTGACGGTAGAGTTCACCGTTGCCGGCATTCCCTGCCTTGGCCTCAACGGCGGCCCGCATTTCAAGCACAGCGAGGCGTTTTCCTTCCAGATCGCGACGGACGACCAGGCCGAAACCGACCGCCTGTGGAATGCCATCGTCGGCAACGGCGGGCAGGAAAGCGAATGCGGCTGGTGCAAGGACCGGTGGGGATTGTCGTGGCAGATCACGCCGCGCGCGCTGACCGCGGCGGTATTCGATTCCGATCCCGCGGCGGCCAAGCGCGCCTTCGAAGCGATGATGACGATGCGGAAAATCGATATCGCAAAAATCGAGGCGGCCCGGCGCGGAACCTGATCCCGGCGCGCCTCGAGCCTACGCGTGCTGCGCTTGCTGCGCCTGCTGCGACCGCCACTTCGACACGCTGCAGCCGAACTCGCCGCTGAACCAGCGCGAAAACGTGCTCAGTGAAGTAAATCCCAGCAGCGTGGCCACCTCCGACAGCGGCCTGTCGGGGTTCTCGATATAGCCGACCACCAGCCCCGCACGCACCTGGTTCAGGATCTCGGAATAGCTGGTCTGATCGCGCGCCAGGCGGCGGTGGATGGTGCGCCGGTCCACCCCCAGGTGCTGCGCCACCCGGTCGACCGAGCACATGCCGGTGGGCAGCAGGACGTAAACCAGCTTGCGCACCTTGTCCGGCGCGGTGGCGTTGGCCTGGGCCAGCAGGCTGCCGAGGTAGCGCTTGACCTGGCCTGCCATCGCGGGGTCGTAGGACGGCAGCGGGGCCTCCAGGTCGGCGGCGGCGCAGACGATGCCGTCGAAGTCCTGGTTGAACAGCGGGTCGATGCCGAACACGCGCATGCAGGTCGCCACGCTGGCGGGTGCGGGGTGCGTGAAGCAGATGCTGCGCGGGCGCCACGAAGTCCCCAGGAACAGGCTCAGCATGCGGAACATCACGCCCACGGCCAGGTCGGTGGCCTGGCGCAGCACGCCGGATTCCTCGCTCAGGACCTGGAGCCGGATGATGACCAGTCCTTCGGATTCCTCCAGGCGCATCGCCAGCGATTCGTTCTGCAGGCCCATGTATCGCACCATGGACTCCAGCGCGCGGCGCAGCGTGGGCTGCTCGCGCACCACGAAGGCCAGCGGCCCCAGGTTGGAGAACTGGCGCAGCTCCGCCATGCGCAGGCCGAAGTCGTCCACCTGCGCGGCGCGTGCCGACGCGTCAAGCAGCCGTCCCACCAGCGCGGCAGGGATGCGGATATCGGGATCGAGCAGCACGTCGCGGCTGATCTTGGCCGCACGCATCTGCTGGTGCGGATCGAGGCCGACGGCACGTGCCACTTCAACGTAGTTGGTCAGGCTGGCGCTGCGCAGGTAGTAAGACATCGCGTTATCCGATTGTCGCGAAATGCACGCCGATGGTGTGCGAAGGGCTCATCGTTGCGTGGCCTCGGCACCGGCAGCGCTTGCGTTGCCGCTGGTGTTGCCGTTTGCGTGCCGCCGGCGCCATGCCAGCGGCGGCTCGCCGAACTGGAGCGAGAACCAGCGCGTGAACGTGCTGGCCGAGCTGTATCCCAGCAGCTCCGCCACGCGCAGCATGGCGTATTGCGGGTTCTCCACATAGCGCAGCGCCAGTTCGCGCCGCACTTCATTGAGGATATCGGTGAAGGTTTCGCCGGCTTCGTCGAGCTGGCGCTGCATGGTGCGCAGGCTCAGTCCCAGTCCCTGCGCCACGGCTTCGCAGGTGGCGCGGCCCATCGGCAGCATCAGGTAGACGGCATTGCGCACATCGCGGCCGATGCTGGGCGAGTTGATGCGCGGCAGCGTGTCGACAAAGCGCTCGGCATAGCGCGCCATCGCCGGATCGCCGGTCGGGTTGGGCGCGTCGAGGTCGGCTGCCCGGCACACGATGCCGTTGAATTCGCTGTCGAACTCGAGCGGGCAGCCAAACAGGCGCCGGTGCACGCGCAGGTCGGCGGGCGCCGGGTGCGTAAAGTTGATGCTGAGCGGGCGCCAGTGCGAGCCGAGCAAGGCCCGGCACAGGCGGAACACCACCCCCAGCGCCAGCTCGGTGCCCTGGCGCGAAGGCTGGTCGAGCACGATTTCCTGGCGGATGATGACCGCGCCGCCGGCCTCTTCCAGCAGGATCGACACCGATTCGTTGACCAGGTGCCGGTAGCGGATGATCGTGGCGAGCGCGGCGCGCAGCGTTGGCTGCTGGCTGATCAGCAGGCTCATCACGCCAAAGTCCGATAGCTGCCGGGATTCCGCCATGCGCAGGCCGAAGGTGGGGCAGTCCGCCGCCCTGGCCGCGGCTTCCAGCAGCGCGGCGCAGGCGCCTACCGGGATGCGCTGGTCCGGATCGGCCAGCAGCGCCCGGCTAAGCCTGGCGGTGCGCAGCAAAGGCTGAGTATTGAGGCCGAGCGCGCCGGCCACTTCAAAGAAATTGGTCAGTGCTGCTGCACGTACCAGGGTGTCCAAGGTTGTCTCCCGCTTATGGCGGCTGGCCTTGGGAAGGCCGCCGCATTGTCTTTGCAGCGGCATGATAGGCGGGCTTGGCATGAAATGCAAAGCCGCTGGAGCCTATTGCAAAGCTGCCGCGGCCGCGGCGACCTACATTGGCAGCATGCGCGGCACACATCGGTGCCGCAACGTTCCAAGGAGACAACTGCATGGCAAAGATCGTCCGCATGTATGAGACTGGCGGCCCCGAAGTGTTGCGTTACGAAGACGCGGCGGTGGGAGAGCCCGGCGCGGGACAGGTGCGCATCCGCCACGTGGCGGTGGGCCTGAACTACGCAGACACCTATTTCCGCAACGGCACCTACCCGGTGCCGCTGCCGTCCGGCATGGGCGTGGAAGCCTCGGGCGTGGTGCAGGCCATCGGCCCGGGCGTGACCAACGTCGCCGTGGGCGATCGCGTCACGTATACCGGCTTTATCAACACGCTGGGCGCCTACAGCACCGAGCGCCTGGTGCCGGCGGCGCCGCTGATCCGCCTGCCCGACACCATCGGCTTCGAGACCGCGGCGGCGATGACCATGCGCGGCCTGACTTCGGCGTACCTGATGCGCCGCATCCATGCGTTCCAGCCGGGCGAAACCATCCTGCTGCACGCGGCAGCCGGCGGCGTGGGCCTGATCGTTTCGCAGTGGGCCAAGCTGCTGGGACTGACCGTGATCGGCACGGTGTCGAGCGAGGCCAAGGCCGAAGTGGCGCGTGCCCATGGCTGCGACCACATCATCAACTACAGCCATGAAGACGTGGCCAAGCGCGTGCGCGAACTGACCGACGGCGTCGGCGTGTCGGTGGTGTTCGACAGCGTCGGCAAGAGCACCTTCACGTCTTCGCTGGATTCGCTGCGCCGCCGCGGCACCATGGTCTGCGTCGGCACGGCCTCCGGCCCGATCCCGCCGTTCGACCCGGTGCTGCTGGCGATGAAGGGCTCGCTGTTCCTGACCCGTCCGGCGCTGGCCGACTACATCTTCGATCCGGCCGAGAAGGCGCAACTGGCCGGGGAACTGTTCGATCATGTCGGCTCCGGCCGCATCCGGATCGAGATCAACCAGCGCTACGCGCTCGAAGACGCGGTGCAGGCGCATATCGACCTGGAGTCGCGCAAGACCACCGGTTCGTCGATCTTTGTCATCTGAGGAGCCAAAAGCCATGCGAGTCCAACAACTCACCTGCGCGCTGGGCGCCGAACTGAGCGGCGTCAACCTGGCCGATGCCGTGCGCGACGACGGCCTGTTCGCCGAGATCCGCGCGTTGCTGCTGCAGCACCGCGTGCTGTTCCTGCGCGACCAGAAGTTCAGCCGGGCCGAGCATGTCGCCTTCGCCAGCCGCTTCGGCGAACTGGAAGACCATCCGGTGGCCGGCAGCGACCCGGAACACCCCGGCCTGGTGCGCATCTACAAGACGCCCGACCAGCCCAACGACCGCTACGAGAACGCCTGGCACTCCGACACCACGTGGCGCGAGGCGCCGCAGTTCGGCGCGGTGCTGCGCT
Source organism: Cupriavidus sp. a3 (assembly GCF_051015765.1). Taxonomy (NCBI): domain Bacteria; kingdom Pseudomonadati; phylum Pseudomonadota; class Betaproteobacteria; order Burkholderiales; family Burkholderiaceae; genus Cupriavidus; species Cupriavidus sp. a3. The sequence goes on from NZ_CP170644.1 coordinate 1,103,856, forward strand.
GCGTGGAATGCCCGCCGGTTGGCGGCGACACCATGTGGGCGAACATGGCGCTGGCTTACGAACGGCTGCCCGAGCACATCAAGACGCAGATCGCCGACCTGCGCGCGCGCCATAGCATCGAAGCGAGCTTCGGCGCCGCCATGCCGGTCGAGAAGCGCCTGGCGCTGAAGGCGCAGTATCCCGATGCCGAGCATCCGGTGGTGCGCACGCACCCGGACACCGGCGAGAAGGTGCTTTACGTCAACGCCTTCACCACGCACTTCACCAACTACCACACCGCCGCGCGCGTGCGCTTCGGGCAGGACGCCAACCCGGGCGCCGCCGACCTGCTGCGCTACCTGGTAAGCCAGGCGTACATCCCCGAGTACCAGGTGCGCTGGCGCTGGGCGCCCGACAGCGTGGCGATCTGGGACAACACCGCGACGCAGCACTATGCTGTGATGGATTATCCGCCGTGCCACCGCAAGATGGAGCGGGCCGGCATCATCGGCACCAGGCCGTACTGAACCCTGGATTCGAGCGAATGAACATGCAAGACAACCTGATCACGCCGGCCAAGTCGGCCTACGCCTATCCGCTGCTGGTCAAGCAGCTGCTGACCAATGCCCTGAGCCTCTATGGCGACCAGGAGATCAGCTACCGCGGCGAAATGCGCTACACCTTCCGCGATTTCCGCCGCCGCATCGGCAAGCTGGCGTCTGCGCTGGCTGCGCTGGACATCCGCCACGGCAGCACCGTGGCCGTGATGGACTGGGACAGCCACCGCTACCTGGAATGCTATTTCGGCGTACCGATGATGGGCGCCACGCTGTTCACCGTCAATGTGCGGCTGTCGCCCCAGCAGATCCTCTACACGCTCAACGATGCAGGCGCCGCGATCGTGCTGGTGCACCCGGATTTCCTGCCGGTGATCGAGCAGATCCGCCCGCAGCTCACCGGCAACCCGCGCTTCGTGCTGCTGGCCGATGGCCAGGACGTGCCGAAGTCCAGCGTGCCGTTCGCCGGCGAGTACGAGGCGCTGCTGGAGCATGCGCCCGCGGACTTCGAGTTCGCGGATTTCGACGAGAACACCAAGGCCGCCACCTTCTATACCACCGGCACCACCGGCGATCCGAAGGGTGTCTGCTACAGCCACCGCGAGATCGTGCTGCACACGCTGGCGTCGGCGACGAGCCTGTGCTCGCCGCGCGAAGGACAGCGCATGCATCGTGAAGATGTCTACATGCCGATCACGCCGATGTTCCACGTGCTGGCATGGGGCATCCCGTATGTCGCCGTGATGCTCGGGCTGCGCACGGTGCTGCCGGGCCGCTACCTGCCCGACCAGCTGCTGAAATTGCGCGAGACCGAGAAGGTCACTTTCTCGCACTGCGTGCCAACCATCCTGCAGATGCTGCTGCAGGCCTCCGCCGACGGCAAGCCGGACCTGTCGGGCTGGAAGATCATCATCGGTGGCTCGGCGTTGCCGCCCGCGCTGTGCGAGGCGGCCCTGGATCGCGGCATCGACATCTTCGCCGGCTACGGCATGTCGGAGACCGGCCCGATCGTGTCGCTGGCGCAGCTGCCGCCCGGGTGCGTGCCGAAGGACCGTGCCGAAGAAGTGCGCATGCGCTGCTCCACCGGCCGCCCGGTGACGCTGGTGGACTACCGCATCGTCAGCGAAGACATGCAGGACCTGCCGCACGACGGCAAGAGCCGCGGCGAGATCGTGCTGCGTGCGCCGTTCCTGACCAAGGCGTACTTCGGCAAGCCGGCGGCATCGGAAGACCTGTGGGCCGGCGGCTACCTGCACACGCAGGACGTCGCGGTGATGGGGCAGGACGGCTTCGTGCAGATCGTCGACCGCATCAAGGACGTGATCAAGACCGGCGGCGAGTGGGTGTCGTCGATCGAGGTGGAGAATCTGATCACCGAAGTGCCAGGCGTGCTGGAATGCGCGGTGATCGGTGTCCCCGACGCCAGGTGGGGCGAGCGGCCGATGGCGTTCGTGGTACGCAAGCCGGGCGTGGAGGTGAATGCGGAACAGGTCCGCGCGCACCTGCTGGGCCACGTCGAATCGCAGCGCATCAGCAAGTACGCGGTGCCTGAAGCCGACCGCATCACGTTCGTCGAGGCGATCCCGAAGACCAGCGTGGGCAAGATCAACAAGAAGCAGCTGCGGGAAGACGTAGCCTGAAAGGGAAGGTAAGGAGCTTGGCGCCAGTCCTCGGGCGGGGACTGGCGCTTTTTTTTTGTTGAGCTTGCGAAAGGGCGACGCGCTTTCGCCGGCAAGTAGAAACGCCTCCCGAGAAAGGCGTGCGGGGGCTGACGAAGCCTGGTGCCGGCAGCGATGCTTGCCATGCGCCTGCCCTCACCCTCTCTCGCGCAAGCGGAGGAAGCAGCGCAAGCGCCGGCGCAGCCAGCACTCGAGATCGCGCAGCACGCTTGGCCACTCACTGAAGCCGAAGTAGCCCAGCCCAGTGCGACTTCAGGTACCAGGCCTCGTATCTGATTTCTGTTCGTCAGGTCGTGGCTTTGCTCCACGCTTCCTTCAGACCCCACCTCACGGTGGAGCCCTTGCGCTTCGCTAATCCTTCACCACCATCAGGTTGGATAGGGGACCTGCACCACCGAGCTGTTGGGCATGCTCGGCACACATGAGAAACGCCTCCCGAGGGAGGCGTGTGGGTGCGACGAAGCCTGGTGCCGGCAGTGCTTTCTCCTCTCTCCCATTTATGGGAAAGGGAAGCAAACCAGTGGAACAAAAGCGCCCGATCAAGGCTGGATATTGAACGCCTTCACAATCGCGCCATTGCGCTCGAACTCTTCGTGCAGCGACTGCCCGAGCTGCTGCAGCGACTGTGGCTGCATCGGCTCATAGCTCAGCGCCTGCATCCGCTCCTGCACCTTGGGTGTCGCCGCGGCCTTGTAGGTCGCGGTCTGGATCTTCTGCGCCAGTTCGACCGGCACGCGCGCCGATGCGATCACGCCGACCCAGTTGCTGAACTCCACATCGGGATAGCCCAGTTCGGCGAAGGTCGGCACCTGCGGCAGCAGCGGCGAGCGGTTCTTCGATGCCACGGCGTACGGCTGCAGCTTGCCCGCCTTGATCATCGGCAGCGACGTCACCATGCCGTCGTACATCACGGCGATCTGGCCGCCCATCACCTGGGCCAGCGCTGGCGCCGAGCCGGCGAACGGCACGTGCTGCAGGTCCATGCCGGACTTCTGGTTCACGATCACGCCCGCGTAGTGCGAAGCGGTGCCGGCGCTGTAGGAAGCGAAGCTGAGCTTGCCGGGGTTGGCACGCGCGTAGCTCACCAGGCCGTTGAAGTCCTTGGCGGGCAGCGTCGGCGAGCCCACCAGCAGCAGCCGCGAGCGGGCCACGGCGGCCAGCGGGCGGATGTCCTTCATGGTGTTGTAGGGAGTCTTCAGCACGTGCGGCACTTCGGTCAGCACGTTGGTCGCGGTCACCATGATGGTCTGGCCGTCGGGCGGCGCGGCCAGCATCGCGCTAATCGCGATGCCGCCGCCGGCGCCCGGCTTGTTGTCGACCACCACGGGCGTGCCGAGGTCGGCCGAAAGCTGGTCGGCCAGCAGGCGTGCGATCACGTCCATGGTGCCGCCGGCAGGCGCCGGCACCAGCATGCGCACGGGCTTGCTGGTCCAGGCCATCGCGGCCGGCATCGCCAGTGCCAGCATGGCGGCAACCGCGGCGTGGCGGGGACGGAACAGGGTGGGGCGGGTTGGCATGGTTGTCTCCGTTTAAAGATATGAGATGAAACTTGCCCATGCCAGCCTTCTTGTCGGGATGGTCATGGGCTCAGGTTGAAGAGATGGGGGCGCGCGCCGGTTTGAATACCGGCGGGGGAGCTTCAGCCGGCAGCGAGCGTGGCGCGCTGCTTCGCGCGCGCAAGGGCCCGCTGCATGGCTTCGACCAGCACCGAAGGCGGCCGGGCGCCCGACACGCTGTGCGTGCCGTTGAACACCACATGCGGCACGCCGAAGCCGGTGCGCAGCGGCGGGGCGTCCGGGTCGTGCAGCGGGGGCAGCCAGTCCAGATCGGGCAGGTCGCCGTCGGCGCCTGCGTCAGGCAGTGCGATGCCGCAGGCTGCCGCGGCGCGCCGCAGGACTTGCGGATCGCCGATGTTCTCGGCGCGGATGAAGTAGCGCGTGAACAGCTCGTCCAGCAGCGCCGAAGCGGCCTCGGGGCCGGCTTGCCTGACGGCGTGGCGGACCAGCCGGTGGGCCAGCAGCGTGCTGGGAAAGGTCTCGATGCGATCCAGCGCCAGCGTGATGCCGGCTTCGCGCGCGGCAGCGCAGACTTGCGCCTGGCGCGCGGCCATGGCCTCGGGGCCTCCCAGCCGCGCGAGGTAGAACTCGCGGTAGGGTCTGCCCTCCGGTGGCGTGGTCGGGATCAGCGGATAAGAGTGCCAGGCGACCCGGACGGCAACTTTCGGGTACTCCCGGGCGAGCCATTCAATGGCGGTTTCGAGGTGCTTCTTGCCGATCATGCACCAGGGGCAGATCAGGTCGAAGTAGGCATCGACCGTAAGCGTCGTGGGGTGGGTCATGGCAGCAGCTTGATGGCGCCCGCCGCCGCATGCGTGCCTGGCGGCGGGCGAGGGGAATCAGGGGGCGGACGCGGCTTGCGCGCGGCGCCAGGGCTGGCGGGCGGGCAGCTCGGCCAGCACCTCGGCGCGCCGGGCCTCGGTCATCCGGTCCCAGGTGCCGATTTCCAGCGGGGTCCTGCCGCAGCCCTGGCAATACTTGCCGGCCACGTCCAGGCGGCAGATGTTGAGGCACGGATTGGCGACGGCGGGGGCAGGATTCATGGCTTCAGCGGTGTTGTGGTTCGGGCAGGCGCGCGGGGCGCCGATGCCCGGCCGGGGCGGGACGCCCCGCGGCCGGGCGATGCGCGTCAGGCGCGCACCGGCAGGTTCTTCTGCCCGGGCTTGCGGTTGGGCGCCATGCCGTGCGCCGCAAGGGTTTCCTCGGCGCTGTCGTACCAGGTGTCGATGCGGTAGATCTCGCGCGCTTCCTTGCCCGAGGCGATCTCGCGGCCCAGTTCCTTGGCCACCCGCACGCATTGCTCGATCTGCTGCACCGAGGTCATGCGGTTGCCGTGCTGGTCGATGATCGTGTCCTCGATGCCGCAGCGCGGGTGCAGGCCCATCGCCATCGCCATCATGTTGAACGGCAGCACGTTCTTCAGCAGCGACTCGGCGGTCAGCGTGCAGCCGTTGGGCGCGCGGTGGATGAAGTTGAAGAAGTTGAACGGGTTGGGACCGTCGAAGCCGCCGCCGATGCCGATCCAGGTCAGGTTCAGCGGGCCCATGTACTTGCCGGCGCGCACCATCCGCTCGAGGGTTTCGAGGGCGTGCATGCCGGTCAGCTGGAAGTGCGGCTGGACGCCAGCGTTGCTCAAGCGGCGCAGGTGCTCTTCCACCCAGCCCGGGCCGGCCGGCACGGTCATTTCGCGATAAGCTTCGACGTAGGCCGGATGGGACAGCGAGGTACCCGCGGTGTATTCCGGGTACAGCAGCTCCATGATGTTCATCTGCGTGGTGTTGATCGCCACGGTGACCTGGTCCGGCTTCGGGTCCAGTTCGGCCAGCATGTGGCGGGTGTCGTCCGACAGCCACTTGGCGGCCTGGCCGTCGTCTTCCGGCGCGAACGAGATCGAGCCGCCGACCTGGATGATCATGTCGGGCACGGCTGCGCGCACGCCGGCGATCAGCTCGTTGAACTTCGACAGGCGCTTGGAACCCTTGCCATCCAGTTCGCGCACGTGCAGGTGCAGCACGGTGGCGCCGGCGTTATAGCAGTCGACGGCCTTCTGCACCTGCTCTTCCATGGTCACGGGGATGTCTTCCGGGAAATCTGCCGGCATCCATTCCGGACCGTACGGCGCCACGGTGATGACCACCTTGTCCATGTTCTCGGGGTGCAGGGAATCGTCGAGGAATTGCATGCTGTTGCTCCTGGGTGTTGTCGGCAGGCGGTCCGGGCAGAACCTGCTGGTTCGCGTTCCGTCGGCCTGTTTTCATCGTCATTCGATGGCCTGAAGTATCGGCGAACGGCATGAAGCAATTTGACGATCCGGGACGATCGCTTGACATTTCGGGACAGTCAGGGAAAACACGATGTGCGCGGCCGGGGCAACGTTGCACAGTGTCGGGGCGATGGCGCAGACGCGCCGTATTTTCGTCTCCCACCCGCGGCATCCGATGCCGGTTTTTCAAGTGAATTGCCTGTCCCCCACCGTCCCGGTTTCCTTCGTCCATGGCTTCCTGCCCGGTGCCGATCCTGCGCTGATCGCGCAGCTGGCGGCGCGTTCCGGCATTGCCACGGAGCTGATGGACGAGCCCGCGGCACGCGTGACGCAGGAGCAGTTCTCGACCTTGTACCGGCTGCTGGCGCACGAGCTCGACGATGAGATGCCCGGCATCTTCAGCCGTCCGCTGCGCAACGGCACGCTCAAGTACCTGTGCCTGAGCTTGCTGGATGCGCCACGGCTCGAAGTCGCGCTGCATCGCTTCGGGCAGTTCTTCCGGCTGCTGCTGGATGAGTTCCGCGTGGAGTCGCGGCGCGAAGGCAGTGCCGCGCATGTGGAACTGGTGGAGGCAGTGGCCGGTCCGGCCGTGGGCCCTATGGCACGCGAGCTGATGCTGAAGCTGGTGCATGGCGTGGCGTCATGGCTGATCCGCCACAAGATCCCGCTGCAGGCGGTGCAGCTGCCGTCAGCGCGCCCCGCGCAGGCGAGTGACCATCTCTACCTGTTTCCCGGCCCGGTGCATTTCGGCTGCGAGCGCGGCGGCATTGCCTTCGACGCGGCATTCCTCGACATGCCGGTGCGGCAACGCAAGTCCGACCTTGAGAAATTCCTGGCACGCGCGCCCGAGGACTGGATCTTTGTCACGTTTGCCGAGCCCATGACCTGTCATCGCGTCAGGCAGTACGTGGCGGATTGCCTGCCGGTAGCGCCGACCATCGAAGCCGTGGCGGCGGCGCTGCACTGCTCGGTGCGCACGCTCTGCCGCCGGCTGTCCGCGGAGGGCACCACCTTCCAGGCGATCAAGGACGGCGTGCGGCGCGACATTGCCATCCAGCGCCTGACCCGCTCCGATGACGCGATCACGGCCATTGCCTTCGACGTGGGTTTCGACAATCCGACTGCCTTCCACCGCGCCTTCCGGCACTGGACCGGCAGCACGCCAAACACCTACCGCCGCACGCCTTAGCGCAGCAACGGTGCTGGCAATGCCGGCCGCGCGACTGACAAATCCTGCCATTCGGTGCGCCCGCGGAAGCGCATTGCGCGCACGCCGTGCCACGGCCCTGCAAAGCGGCAAGCATTGTCAGCAAATGGGCCGGTTTTGGTAGCCGTGTTTGCGCGCCGCACCACTACGATGCGGCAGTACAAACATGCGTGCGCCGACACGGTCGGCATGCACGGACGCCAAAGCAAGCAAGGAGGCATATGGCAATCGAAGGTTACAGCATGGGCACGCTCGGCGCATTCGTCGGCAAGGAACTCGGCGTTTCGGCGTGGATGGAAGTGGACCAGGCGCGCATCGATGCATTCGCGCAATGCACCGGCGACAGCCAGTGGATCCACGTCGACGTGGAGCGCGCGCGCCGCGAAAGCCCGTTCGGCGGCACCATCGCCCACGGCTACCTGACGCTGTCCCTGGTGGCAGGGAAGCTGGTCGACATGGGCGTGGTGCCGGCGGATGCGCGCGCTGCGGTCAACTATGGCGTGGAGAAGACGCGCTTCCTCGCGCCGGTGAAGGCCGGGGCGCGCGTGCGCAATCGCGTCAGGCTGGTGTCGGCCGACAACAAGGGCGACGGCCGCGTGCTGCTGCGCACGGAAAACACGATGGAGATCGAGGGCGAAGCCAAGCCGGCGATGGTGGCCGAAGCCCTGGCGCTTGTCATGGCATGAAACGGTAACAGCGGAAGCAAAAGCAGAAGCAGGAAAGAAAGAGACAGGAGAGCAGTATGACAAATGCAGCCACCATGGAGGCGCCCACCGATTTTCTGGCAGGACCCAATCCCTTTGTCGGGATCCGTCCCGAGGATCTCATCACGGCCGCCCAGCAGATCGGCGCGCAGTGCGTGCAGGAGCCGGTGCTGGTGCTCGAGCAGCAGGCGCAGCTCACCCATGACCTGGTCAGCGTGCTGGACGGCTCGGCACCGATGCCGTCGGCGCGCGACCGCCGGTTCGGCGACGACGCCTGGCGCGACCATCCGCTGTTCCGCATGTCGCTGCAGGGCTACCAGGCCTGGCGCGACGCGCTCGAGGGCACGGTGCGGCGTTCGGTGATGGATCCGCGCAGCAAGCATCGCGCGCAATACTTCATGTCGCTGCTGACCGACGCGCTGGCACCGACCAACACCCTGGCAGGCAACCCGGCGGCGCTGCGCAAGACCTTCGAGTCGTGCGGCATGAACCTGGTCAGCGGCATGATCAACCTGGCCAGCGATGTGCTGACCAACGGCGGCATGCCCGCACAGGTCGACAAGGATGCGTTCAGCGTCGGCACGAACCTGGCTGCCACGCCTGGCGCGGTGGTGTTCCGCAACGAGGTGCTGGAGCTGATCCAGTACGCCCCGACCACCGCGAAAGTGCATGCGCGGCCCCAGCTGATCGTGCCGCCGCAGGTCAACAAGTTCTACGTGTTCGACCTTGCGCCTGGCAAGAGCATGGTGGAGTACATGCTGGCCCAGGGACTGCAGGTCTTCGTGGTCAGCTGGCGCAACCCCACGGCGGCACAGCGCGACTGGAATCTCGATACCTATGTCGGCGCGCTGGTCGAGGCGATCCATGCGATGCGCGACATCACCGGCAGTGCCGATGTCAACGTGCATGGCGCCTGCTCCGGCGCGATGACGATGGCGGCGCTGCTGGGCTATTGCGCCGCCAGTGGCGAGAAGCTCGTGCACGCCGTCACGCTGATGGTGGCGGTGTTCGGCCTCGATGCCGAGTCGCAGCTCGGGCTGTTCAGCACGCCCGAGGCGGTCACGGCGGCGCGGCACGGCAGCGCGTCGCGTGGCGTGCTCGATGGCGAGGCGCTGGGCCGGGTGTTTGCGTGGCTGCGGCCCAACGACCTGGTGTGGAACTACTGGGTCAACAACTACCTGCTCGGCAATGCGCCGCCCGCGTTCGACGTCCTCTACTGGAACAACGACACCACGCGCCTGCCGGCCGGCCTGCATGGCCAATTCCTGGACATGCTGACGCTGAACCAGCTCGCCACGCCGGGTGCGCTGCAGGTGCTCGGCCACGCCATTTCGCTGTCCGACGTGGACTGCGACAAGTACGTGCTGGCGGGCATGACCGACCACATCACGCCGTGGAAGGCGGTGTACCGCTCGGCGCAGGCGTTCGGCGGGCGCACCGAGTTCGTGCTGAGTTCCAGCGGCCACGTGCAAAGCCTGGTCAATCCGCCCGGCAATGCCAAGTCGAAGTATTTCCGCAGCGGTACGCCCGATGCGAACCCCGAAAGCTGGCTGGACGGCGCCACCGCCGAGCAGGGCTCGTGGTGGGAGCATTGGACCCAGTGGCTGAAGAAGCGCTCCGGCCCGAAGCGCAACGCGCCCGCGGCCCCCGGCAGCCTGCGTTTCGCCCCCTGCGGCGAAGCGCCGGGCCGCTATGTGACCGAGGCGTAGCGCGCATGGCGAGACGCCGCAACATCGCAACACCGCAACATCGCAGTACCCAACATCGCGATCTGAATTTCCCAACCCAACCTTCAGGAGAAAGCAATATGGAATCGACCAACACCGCAGGCACATCGGCCGCGCAAGCCCCGCACAAGAAGCTGCTCGACTTCGTGCGCAACAACCGCCTGGACCCGGCCGCGGTCCTGGAATCGCGCCGCAAGGACATCGAGGCGCTCGCCAGCGTCAACGTCATGCTGCTCGGAGGCCTGCAATCGCTGGTGCGCCAGCAGGCAGAGTTCCTGTGCGATGCCGCCGCCGATCTGCAGGCGCTGTCGCGCGGCGGCCAGGCCGTCGATGGCAAGGCGCCCGTGAAGCTGGCGGAAGCCCTGCCGCGCTCGCTGCAGAAGGCCGTTGCCGGCGTGCGCGGCCTGACCGACACGCTGTACAAGGCGCAGGCGGACAGCATTTCCGTGGTCGGACGCCGCCTTGCCGAGAACGTCGAGGAGGTGAAGGGGATTCTGCGCCCGAAGCAATAAATTGCGGCGGGCATGGCCGCGCGCCGGCCATGCCCGTGCGCAAACTCTCCAGGACAAGCTGATGACAACAACAGACACCGGCACGCATGCCGGCCAAAAGCTGCAGGTGCTGACCGTGGACCTGGACGGCCAGGTCGTGCGTGCCGGCATCCGGCCCGGCAGCGATGCCGGACCGCCGCTGCTGATATTCAACGGCATCGGCGCCAATCTCGAACTGCTCGCCCCCTTTGTCGATGCCCTGCCGGGCATCGAAGTCATTCTATTCGACGTTCCCGGCGCCGGCGGCTCGCCCGCGCCGATGGTGCCGTACCGTTTTTCCAGTCTTTGCGTGCTCGCCGACCGCCTGCTGTCGTATCTCGGCTATACGGGCCAGGTCGATGCGCTGGGGGTGTCGTGGGGCGGGGCGCTGGCGCAGGAGTTCGCCCGTCTTTATTCGTCGCGGTGCCGGCGCCTGGTGCTGGCGGCCACGTCGCCCGGCGTGATCATGGTGCCGGGCCGCCTGTCGGTGCTTGCCAGGATGATCGGCGTGCGCCGCTATACCGACCCGCAATACCTGCGCCGCGTCGGCGCCGACCTCTACGGCGGCGCTTTTCGACGTGATCCTTCCCTGCTCGACGAACACGGCCAGCACATGCAGCCGCCGGCCGGGCGCGGCTATCTTTACCAGCTGCTCGCGGCATGGGGCTGGAGCAGCCTGCCGTGGCTGGGCTCGCTGCGCCAGCCCACGCTGGTCATGCACGGCACCGACGATCCGATCGTTCCCGCGGTCAATGCCAGGATCCTGGCCGCCCGCATCCCTGGCTCGACGCTGCAGATGGTCGATGATGGCCACCTCTTCCTGGTGACCGGGCCGGAGCATGCGGCCGGCATCGTCCACGGCTTCCTGCGCCGATAGCGGCGGCGTGCGCCTGGCGCACGCCGCATTTCCACCGTCCCAAAAAAAATCGGCCGTCCCGGAAAGACCGGGCGGCCGCAAAGAGCATCGCTTGCGGGATCGATGCCGCGAGACGCGTTGTCAGAACTTGTGGCGGATGCCCACTGCCGCGCCGAACATGTTGCTCTGCCCGTTGGCCAGCGCGTAGCTGTTGCCCAGTGACAGGCTGTTGGCGTAGACCGTAGCCAGCGATTCCATCATCAGGCCGGCATTCTTGGCGTAGGCCGTGGTCAGGTACACGTCGGTGCGCTTGGAGAACGCGTAGTTGGCGATGAAGGCGACCTGCCACGGGTTGGGGACATGGGTATCGCCATACAGGGTCTTGACGTTGTCGTAGGCGTATTCGAGCGTCAGGCCGATGGCCGGGGTGACCTGGTAGGTGCCGCCGATCCAGTAGAAATCGTCGCGCTGGATCACCACGTCCGCGGCGTTCTTGTTCTGGCCCCAGCGATAGCCGCCCATGATCTTTGCCGGGCCATACGAATAGCTCGCGCCGACCACGGCCTTCTTGACCTCGCCGTTGCTGGTGCCGATGGTCGGGTTCCACTGGTCGTAGCCGACGGTCACGCCGAACGGGCCGCCCTGGTAGGCCACCGCGGCGCCCCACGCGGTGTCGCGCCGGAACTGCCCGGGCACTTCGCCGTTGCCGCCGATCGGCGTGGCAATGCCCACGGTCGCCGGCAGGGCCAGGCCGGTGCCGAAGGACCAGTGCGCCAGCGCGGTGACCGGGCCGAACTGGCCGGTGTACTTGACGGTGTTGTCAGCGCGGAAGTTCGGGCCGGACTGCAGCACCACCGGCTCGTACTGGGTGGCGTAGGCCGCCGGCGAGAAGTTCGCCAGCGCCTCGAACATCGAGGTGTACTGGCGGCCCAGGCTGATCTGGCCGATGCCTGCCTTCTGCAGGCCGACGAAGGCCTGGCGGCCGAACAGGCGGTTGCTTTGCTGCATCGTGCCGGTATCGAGGTTAAAGCCGCTTTCCAGCACGAACAGCCCTTTCAGGCCGCCGCCGAGATCCTCGGTGCCGCGCATGCCCCAGCGCGAGCCGGAGATGCCACCCGAGTTCATGCGGTACACGTCGTTTGCCGGGCCGCGGTTGAACTGGTTGCTCGCCACCGGCACCGCGCCAACATGGTTGGCGTATTCGACGTTGATGTCCACCACGCCATACAGCGTGACGGTCGATGACTGCGCGAGGGCGCTGCCCGAGCAGGCAAGCGCTGCGGCTGCAGCCAGGGTCCTGATCTTCATGGATTGTTTCTCCACTTGTTTCCTTTGGTTTTTGGGATGCGGATATTTCCGTCTCGTTTGGTATTGCCGGGTACTACAAATCAATGCGCTGGATCAGCCGGCGCGCAGCAACTCATCGATCAACGCGGTCGCGCGCGGCCATGGGCCGTAGCCCGCGGCGGGATTGAGGTGGCCGACTTCGCCCAGGTCGACCAGCTTGCTGCCCCAGTCGCTGGCCATTTCGGCGGCGCGCGGGTAGGTCGCCAGCGGATCGTTGCGGCTGGCAGCGAGGATGGTCGGGAAGGGCAGCGGGCTCCTGGGAATGGGCAGCCAGCCGTGCTGCGCCAGCGTGGCGGTGTCCGGGTAGCCGGCCGGCATTGGGGTTTCCAGGTCGGCGGGCGTGGCCAGCAGTGCGCCGCGGATCTTGCGGCGGTTTTCTGCAGCCGAATGTGCGGCCGCATGCGCAGCCCAGTGCGCGGTGATCATGACGCCGGCGCTGTGCGCGACCAGCACGACCGGACCGTCGATCTCGGCCAGTGCGGCGTCCAGCGCGGCAACGCGGGCATCGCGGCTGAGCTTGTCGTGCTCGAGCGGCGGCACCGAGCGCGCGTTGGGCAACTGTGCCTGGAGCAGGGTCTGCCAGTGCTCGGCAACGTGGTCGCGCAGGCCGGGGACCAGCAGCACGGTGGTGTCAGGGGTAAGGCTCATGGTTCCAGATCAGTGAGAAGTTGCGGGAGCGGCGTCTTCGTTCCGGCTCTCCAGGCGGCGCAGGTCGGCTGCGTAGTAGCGGCGGCCGGCAAGGAAGGCGGCGGCGGCGACCAGAGACGCCAGCGGCACCCACTGCAATGCGCCTTGCAGGCCGATGTGGTCGGCGAGCAGGCCGGTGACGAACGGTCCGGGCGCCAGGCCCAGCAGGTTGTTGGCCAGCGTGAGCGTGGCAAAGGCGGTGGCATGGATGGCCGGGCGCGTCAGGTTGGCGACCGCGGCGCTGGCGGGGCCGGCGGTGCCGCCGACAAACAGCATGCCCGCACCGATCAGCGCCAGTTGCAGGCTGCCCGCGGGGAGCCGGAACGCCGTCAGCAGCAGGCCGCAGCAGATCAGACTGTAGGTCACCGCGACCGCCCACTTGCGGCAAGGCGCCTGGCGGGCGATCCAGTCGGTCATCGCCCCGCACAGCACCATGCCGACGCCGCCGGCCAGCACGAAGCCCGCCGCGACCACCCCGGCGCGATCGGTGGCCATGCCGTAGTAGCGCGCCAGGTAGCTCGGCATCCAGGTGATCAGGGCGCCCATCACCAGCAGTTGCATGGCGCTGCCGACATAGGCGCAGAGGATCGAGCGCGCCGAGAACAGCGCGGAGAGCAGCGGGCGCATGGCCAGGGCAGGCTCGCGCGATGCGGTCTCGGCGTCCTCGCCCAGCGCCTTGCGCCGGGCCTGCAGCCGCGGTTCGGTCACGACCAGGCGGAACACCGCCACCAGCACCAGCCCGAACAGCGCCATGCCGGCAAAGGCCCAGCGCCAGCCGAAATGGGCCGACAACGCACCGCCCAGCGCCATGCCCAGCACGGAGCCGAACGCGCCGCCGGCGATAAAGGCCGAACTCAGGCTCGCCCGCAGGTGGCGCGGAAACACCGACAGCACCACGGCAATGCCGACGCTGCCGTAGGCCGCCTCGCCGATGCCCACGCACAGGCGCGCGATGAACATCTCGCCGAAGTTGTTCGCCAGCGCGCAGCCCAGCGTGGCCAGGCTCCACAGCGCCGCCATCAGCACCAGGCTCCTGACCCGGCCCCAGCGGTCCGCCAGGATCGACAGCGGGAACGTCAGCAAGCCCACCATCAGCGCCACGATGCCGCCCAGCGCACCGAGCTCGGTGTCACTCAGCGACCACTCGGCCTTCAGCAGGGGGAATACCGCGTTCAGTACCTGGCGGGACATGTAGTCCGACAGCAGCAGGCCAAAGCTCAGGGCAAAGACGATCCAGCCGTAGAGGCCGGATTGCGATGCCTTGCCCGAGGGCGTTGCAATTGCGCGATGGGTGTTAGTGGGTTGCCCGATCATGAAAGCTCTTCCAGTAGTGGCCACGGCTACGCCAGCAGGGGAGGCAATGCTCTTGCAGGCGGCGGGCGCAGGTCGGTTGCGACCCGCGAAGTATCTAAGATTGGCTGTCTCCGGTTTGGCTTTCCGGGACAACGTTTTTGCATTCAGGGACAGTGCGGGAAAACGAGGAGGGCGGGCGAGCGGGGCGCGAGCCGTGGCACCGCCCGCGTCTGGCGCCGCCGGCAAGTAACCCACCCGCGGCATGGCAAGACTGTGCCGCCAACGCCTATATTCGATGCGTATCGGACAATTAAGGCTGCCATGGAATCCGGGAAACTGACGCCCTTCGCAGGACGAGACGATGGCAAGGCCGCCGGGTGGCTGCGCTGGCTGCCAGGCGTCCGGATGCTGAAGTCCTACCGGCCGGACTGGTTGCCGCGGGACCTGGCGGCGGGGCTGGTGCTGACCACCATGCTGATGCCGGTCGGCATCGCCTACGCCGAGGCCTCCGGCGTGCCCGGCGTCTACGGGCTCTACGCCACCATGGTCCCGCTGCTGGTCTACGCCTTGTTCGGGCCGAGCCGGATCCTGGTGCTGGGCCCGGACTCGGCATTGGCCGCGCCGATCCTGGCCGTGGTGCTGCAGGTTGCCGGCGGCGATCCGGCGCGTGCCGTGCTGGTGGCCAGCATGATGGCCGTGGTCTCGGGCGTGGTCTGCATCGTGATGGGGCTGCTGCGCCTCGGCTTCGTCGCCGAACTATTGTCCAAGCCGATCCGCTACGGGTATATGAACGGCATCGCCCTGACCGTGCTGGTGAGCCAGCTGCCCAAGCTGTTCGCCATCCCGGTCGAGGATGCCGGGCCGCTGCGGGAGATGGTTGCGCTGGGCAGCGCCATCGTGGCCGGGCAGACCAACTGGTACAGCTTTGCCGTCGGCGCCGGCAGCCTGGCCCTGATCCTGGCCCTGAAGCGCTTCGAGCGCGTGCCGGGCATCCTGATCGCGGTGGTCCTCGCCACGCTCGCGGTGAGCATGTTCGGCCTGGACCAGCATGGGGTGAAAGTGCTGGGCAAGACGCCGCAGGGGCTGCCCGCCTTTGTCGTGCCGTGGCTGGACGGCGCCGACCTGATGAAGATCGTGCTGGGGGGATGCGCGGTGGCGCTGATCGCCTTCGCGGACACCAGCGTGCTGTCGCGCACCTATGCCGCGCGCACCAATACCCGCGTGGACCCCAACCAGGAAATGGTGGGGCTGGGTGCCGCCAACCTGGCGGCGGGACTGTTCCAGGGCTTTCCGATCAGCAGCAGCGCCTCGCGCACGCCAGTGGCCGAAGCCGCCGGCTCCAAGACCCAGGTCACCGGCGTGGTGGGCGCGCTGGCCGTGGCCGTGCTGCTGATGTTCGCGCCCAACCTGTTGCAGTACCTGCCGAGCAGCGCGCTGGCCGCGGTGGTGATCGCCGCGGCCATCGGCCTGTTCGAGTTCGCCGACCTGAGGCGCATCTACCGCATCCAGCAATGGGAGTTCTGGCTGTCCATGGTGTGCTTCGCTGCGGTGGCCGTGTTCGGCACCATCCAGGGCATTTTCCTGGCCGTGGTGATCGCCGTGATCGAATTCCTCTGGGACGGCTGGCGGCCGCACTATGCCGTGCTGGGGAAGGTGGAGGGGCTGCGCGGGTACCACGATACCGAGCGCTACCCTGAGGCCAGGCGGATCGACGGACTGGTGCTGTTCCGCTGGGACGCGCCGCTGTTCTTTGCCAACGCCGAGCTGTTCCAGGAACGCCTGATGGAAGCGATCGACGCCTCGCCGACGCCGGTGCGCCGCGTGGTGGTCGCCGCCGAACCGGTGACCAGCGTCGACGTCACGTCGGCCGACATGCTGCGCGATCTGAGCGCCTGTTTGCGCGAGCGCGGCATCGACCTGCATTTCGCCGAGATGAAGGACCCGGTGCGCGACAAGCTCAAGCGCTTCGAGCTGATGGAAGCGTTCGGCGACAAGTTCCACCCTACCGTGGGCAGCGCGGTCGATGATTACCTTGGCAAGGAAGACTGATGCCGTACGCGGCCGGCGCCAGCGCCTGCAGCTCACGCCACGCTTGCCAGGGCACCACGTCGAAGGAGCCTTACATGAACCGCCGATTCCGGGTCTTGCCCGCGCTGGCATGCGCCGGCGCGTGCCTTGCCGCGCTGGCGCCGGCAGGGACGGCCTTTGCCTACTTTGATCACTATCTTTCCGGCACTGTTGTCGGCACGCTGACCCAGAAGCAGTTCGACGTGCTGAACGACGTCTTCCGCAGGACGCTGGACCAGGGGGCCGACGGTGCGCGCGTGCCGTTCACGCTGCCGCCGGACACCCGCGAGCGCAAGGTCGAAGGCGCATTCACGCCGCTGCGTTCCCGGCAGGACCATGGCGACCGGTGCCGGCAGCTGCACAGCGAGTTCCGCCGTGCCGGCGTGTCCGAGAGCTGGACCGGCTGGTATTGCAAGGAGAAGAACGGCGACTGGAAGTCGCGCAAGCTGCGCGACTAGGCCGACGGCTGCCTCGTACTCCTCGTACTAATACCGCGACTCCACATGCCGGTAGGGGTAGTGGGGCTCCTGGTATCCGTGCGCCTTCTGCCGGGCCGGCAGCTTGACCGGCTTGCGCTCGATCTCCTGGTACGGGATCCGGTCCAGCATGTGCCGGATGATGTTCAGCCGCGCCCGCCGCTTGTCATTGGAATCGGCGACGTACCACGGCGCGAAGTCGCTGTCGGACGCCTCGAACATGGCGTCGCGCGCGCGCGAATAGTCGTACCAGCGGCTGTACGAGCGCAGGTCCATGTCGGTGAGCTTCCAGGTCTTGCGGTCGTCGTGGATGCGTCCTTTCAGGCGGCGCGTCTGCTCTTCGGGGCTGACTTCCAGCCAGTACTTGATCAGGATAATGCCGGAATTGACGATGGCCCGCTCCACCAGCGGGACGGCGCGCAGGAACTCCTCGGCCTGGGTCTCGGTGCAGAATCCCATCACACGCTCGACGCCGGCACGGTTGTACCAGCTGCGGTCGAAGATCACGATCTCGCCTGCCGCGGGCAGATACGGCAGATAGCGTTGCATGTACATCTGGCTCTTTTCGCGATCGGTCGGGGCCGGCAACGCGACCACGCGGAACACGCGCGGGCTGACGCGTTCGGTGAGCGCCTTGATGGTGCCGCCCTTGCCGGCGCCGTCGCGGCCTTCGAAGAGCACGCAGACCTTGGTGCCGCTCGCCTGCACCCAGCGCTGCAGCTTGACCAGTTCGCCGTGCAGGTGGCGAAGCTCCTTCTGGTAGTCCTTCTCGGACATGCGTTCCTGCAGCGGCTCCCGCCCTTCGTCCTGCCGGTCCTCGGCGTCATCGCGCGGGCGTGGCGGCTCGGTCTCGGCCGCGGCCTGCTCCCTGTCCTTGTCGTGGCGCTTGTCTTTATGCTTGGCCATGGTTCTCCTCCATAGGTCCATAGGGTTCGAGCATCGGGAGAGGTGGCAAGGCATACGGCGGCCCGGCCTGTGTCATGCGGCACCTCATCACAATAGCAAAACCGCGGGCATTGGCCGCGTTGTCCGGACCGGCGGGCGGCAAAAGTTTTTCCTATTTCACTTTCGCAAAGTTTTCATCTCTGGAGGCGGCGCCGGCACCTATAGTTTGTCAGGGCAATACATCGTGATCGCTAATTACCTTTTCCAGGCCTGGCGCGGACACGGAGCGGACGGCAGGCCGGAAGTTGAGCCCCGTAACGGCGCTCGGCGACGGGGCAAGGGAGACGGCCATGGAGGGGCGGGAAATGCGTCTTTGGCGCCGTGTCGGCGCCTGCCTGTGCGCGGGCCTGGCATGGCTGGCGCTGAGTGCCCATGCGCAGAATGCGCCAGCCCAGCCGGCACCGTTCAAGCCGGAAGAACTCGAGGCCCTGGTTGCACCCATCGCCCTCTATCCCGATTCGGTGCTGTCGCAGGTGCTGATGGCCTCCACCTATCCGCTCGAGATCGTGCAGGCGGCACGCTGGGTCAAGGCCAATCCCAAGGTGAAGGGTGACGCCGCGCTGAAAGCGGTCGAGAGCCAGAGCTGGGATGTCAGCGTCAAGTCGCTGGTGGCGTTCCCGCAGGTGCTGGAGCCCATGAGCGACAAGCTCGACTGGACGCAGAAGCTGGGCGACGCTTTCATCGGCCAGGAGAAGGAAGTGCTCGACGCCGTGCAGCGGTTGCGGGCGCGCGCGCAGCAATCGGGCAATCTCAAGTCGAACGAGCAGCAGAACGTCATTGTAGAACCTGCGCCGGCGCCGTCGGCACAGGCAGCGCAGTCGGCAGCGCCGGCGCAAACCATCGTGCGGATCGAGCCGGCGAACCCGGAAGTCATCTATGTGCCGGCCTACAACCCGACGGTGGTGTATGGCGCCTGGAGCTATCCCTCCTACCCGCCGTATTACTGGCCCCCTTATCCCGCCTACTATCCCGGCGCCGCGCTGATGACCGGCTTTGCCTGGGGCGTTGGCCTGGCCGCTGCGGGCGCGATTTTCGGCAACTGCAACTGGGGCGGGGGCGACGTCAACATCAACGTCAACAAGGCTGCCAATATCGATCGCAATTTCGACCGCACCAAGGTGCAGGGCGGAGGGAAATGGCAGCACGACGCCTCGCACCGCAAAGGGGTGGCGTACCGGGATAACGCGACGAGCGAAAGGTTTGGCGGGCGTGATGCGGCTGCCGCCAACCGCCGCAACGAGTTCCGCGGCCGCGAAGGCGCGGGTGGCGTGTCCGACCGCATGGCGGGCGGGGATCGCGGTGGGCGCGGCGGCGTCGGTGACCGCGGCGGCGTTGGCGACCGCGGCGGTGTTGGCGACCGCGGCGGTGTTGGCGACCGCGGCGGTGTTGGCGATCGCGGCAGCGTCGCGGACAGAGGTGGCAATCGTGGCGGTGCGGGCGATCGCGCCGGCGTGTCCGACCGGGCAGGGGTGTCCGATCGCGCCGGGGCGTCCGACCGGGCTCGCGCTTCGGACCGGTCCGCTGGCGGTGGTCGCGACAACGCATTCCAGGGCGTAGGCGGCGGAGGCGCGGCCGCGCAGCGTGACTTCGACCGCGGCCGCGCCAGCACGCAGTCAGCCTCGTTCCGCGACGGTGGCGGTCAGCGTGGCGGCGGTGGCGGCTTCAGCGGCGGCGGCGGCGGCCGTGGCGGCGGGGGCTTCGGCGGTGGCCGCGGTGGTGGTGGCGGTGGCCGTGGTGGCGGACGGCGTTGAGCGGGGGACAGCGATATGCAGCGCACGCAACGATCGGGCCTGGCCTGGCCCTGCCGCAAGGCGTTGTCCCTTGGAGGGCTGCTGCTCGCCCTGGCGGCGGCGCCGGCCTACGCGCAGAAGAGTTTCGCCACGCCCGAGGCGGCAATGAACGCATTCGGCGAAGCGGTTGCCACCAGCGACGACGCCGCCATGAAGTCGCTGCTCGGCGCCCGCTATACCGACCTGATCCCGCCGGTCGGCGCCGAGATCCGCTACAGGTTCCTTGAGGCATGGCACCAGTCGCACGCAATCCGACCCGACGGGCCAGACCGCGCCCGCATTGCCGCGGGCAATGACGGCTGGACCATGCCGGTGCCGCTGGTGAAGACTGCCAAGGGCTGGCATTTCGACACGCGCGCCGGCGTCGATGAGATGCGCCTGCGCCGCATCGGCCGCAACGAACTGTCGGTGATGCAGACCTTGCTCGCCGTGTGCGACGCGCAGAACGAATATGCGCAGCTGATGCGCCAGGACCGCGGCGTGACAGCGTACGCCTCGAAGCTGGTCAGCTCGCCCGGCAAGCACGATGGCCTGTACTGGCCAACGCGCCCCGGCGAACCGGAAAGCCCGCTGGGCCCCGCCTTTCTCAGCGCGGAGCATCGCAGCGCGCCGGGCGCGGGCTACCATGGCTACCGCTACCGGCTGCTGACGTCGCAGGGCGCGCACGCGCCGGGCGGCAAGTATGACTATGTCGTCGATGGCAAGCTCTTTGGCGGGTTTGCGGTGATCGCCTGGCCGCTGCGGTACGGGGATACCGGCGTCAAGAGCTTCATGGTGAGCCACGACGGCCGCGTCTACGAGCGCGACCTGGGTCCGGACAGTGCGGCAAGGGCCGCTGCGATCCGGTCCTTCGACCCCGGCCCGGGGTGGACCGAGGTCAAGCCATGACGCCCCGGGCGGCGGAATGTCCGTCGCCCTTGTACCAACAGCGGAGGTGATCCATGTCCGTTCTCATGCTCAGCAACATCGATGCCGGCGTCACCGACGAAGAAATCGGCGCCTTCCTGGTGAAGTACGGCTTCCCGGAATACAACAGCATCGAACATATGGAAGGCGACGGCACCCGGCCCGCGGTCAGGCTGACCTTCGACACGCTCGACGACGAGACCCTGGACAAGCTCAAGGGCCGCATCCACCAGATGTTCTGGCACGGCCACAAGGTCAGCGCACTGGTCATGCGGGATCGCTTCAGCTGAAGCGGGCGTCACTTCGCGGCCATCGGCCCGTGCGGCCGCCCGTACTGCTAATCCGCCCGGTTGAGCTTGCGATACTGGTTGAAGTGCCGCACCGCCTTCTCGAAGTGCCCCAGTTCATGATGCAGCCGCGCGGCGTTGTAATGTGCATCCGCATCGCCGGGCGCAAGCGCAATGCAGCGATCGTAGGCCGCCAGCGCCGACTGCGGCGCACCAATATCTTCCAGCGCGACGCCCAGGTTGAAATGCAGCTGCGGCGCGTCCGGCAGCCAGCCCAGTGCGCCTTCATAGAGCGCGATCGCGTCGTCGAAGCGCTGCTGGTCCGACAGCAGGCAGCCCAGGTTCAGGTAGGCGTCCAGCATGCCGGGCGCCAGCGACAGCGCGCGCCGGTAGCCGGCTTCCGCGGCGACGGCATCGACGGGCTCGAGCGCCTGCGCGCGCGCAAAGGCTTGGCCGGCCGCTGTTTCGCCGGCGGCGGCACGCGCCAGTTCCACCACGCGCACATCGTCCGGCGCCGGCTCGAATTCCATCAGCCGCTGCCCGCTCTCCACCAGCCACGCGCCATGCCGGTCGCGCACCGAGACCTTGCCGCTGCTGGCGGACATGCGCATGCCTGACAGGTGCCGGTCCGGCGCCAGCCGTTCGAGCCGCTGCAGCGCCCGCAGGATCTGCGCCGGTGCCACGCGTGCCTGGTGCAGCGAGGCCGCGGTGCGGATCAGCACCACGTCCTGGAACGAGAACACATGCTCGCCGCGCGGACCGCGCGCGGGCGTGACCAGCCCGGCGCTGACCAGGCTGCCGATCAGCCGGCGCGATACGCCCAGGCGCGCCTCCAGCGCCCGCGTGGTCAGGCCTTCGCCGCGGTTCACGCCGATTTCTTCGCGGTGCGCCGGATCGGCGTGGGCGCTGCCGGCGTTGCGGCGCGCTTGCCGGGACGGCGGGCGGACGCCGTTTCCGCGGCGGCCTTGCCCTTGGCCGCAGGCGCTCCCTTCTTCGACAGGCTGGCGCGCAGTGCATCCATCAGGTCGATGACCTCGCCGCCGGCGGCAACCTCGGCCGGCTCCGGCGACACGATCTGCTTGCCGGCGATCTTGGCGTCGATGGCGGCGAGAACCCTGGCCTTCTCTTCGTCCTTGTACTGGGCCGGGTCGTACTGGTCTTCCGATGCCTGCTCGATCAGCTGGACCGCGAGTTTCAGCTCGGCATCCGAGACCGCCACCTCATCGATATGCAGTTCCGCGATATTGCGCACTTCATCGGCGAACAGCAGCTGCTGGAACACCAGCCCGCCTTCGACCGGCCGGATCTGCACGATATGCGACTTGCCCTTGGCGGCCCACTTGGCGATGGCGCAGCGCCCGGTCCTGGCCATGGCTTCGCGCAGCAGGCTGTAAGGCTTGCCGCCGCGCTTGTCCGGCGCGATGAAATAGGCCTTGTCGTAGTACAGCGGATCGACGCTTCGCTCGGGAATGAACGCGACGATATCGACCATGTGGCTGGCGCTTTCTTCCAGCGCCTTGAGCTCGTCGGGAGAGAAGGTCACGAAGCGGCCCTTCTCGAATTCATAGCCCTTGACCATGTCGGCCCGCTCGACCACCTCCTGCGTCTGCTCGGAGATGTACTGCTGCTTCAGGCGCGAGCCTTCCTTGCTCAGCAGGTTGAAGCGCACCGCCGAGCTGGTTTCGGTGGCCGTGTAGAGCTTGACGGGGATCGATACTAGGCCGAAGGAGAGGGACAGCGAGGCGAGGGATCGGGCAGGCATGGAAGTCTCCGCAATGCAGTACGGCTGGAATCAGCTTAAGCGCTCGATGGCGGCGGTCAAAGTCTGGCGGCTGTCCCAATAGGACTGCCACGGGTCGGCGACCTGGAAGCTGAGGTACTCGCGGGCATCGCGGATGGTCCACTGTGCGCCACTTTTCAGCTTGCCAAGTTGCTCCCACGACACCGGCATCGAGACCCCGAGCCCCGGCCTGGCCCGCGCCGAGAACGCCGCCGCGGTGGTCTGGGAAAAGCCGTTGCGCAGGTAATCGACAAAAATCCGCCCCTTGCGGTTGGCCGCGCCGGAGCGGGCGGTGAAGCGGCGGGGCAGGGTGGCGGCCAGGTGCTTCACCGCCGCCCGTGAGAATGCCTTGACTTCATCGTACGAGCGGCGCGGCGCCAGCGGCACCACCACATGCAGTCCCTTGCCGCCGCTGGTCTTCAGCCATGCCTGCAGGCCGAGCTCATCGAGCAGCGTGCGCACCAGCATGGCTGCTTCGAGCATCGATTCCCATGGCACGCCTTCGCCGGGATCGAGATCGAAGATGACCCGGTCGGGATGGTCGATATCGCGTGTGGTGGAGTTCCAGGTATGGAACTCCACCACATTCATCTGCGCCGCGGCGACGATGGCTTCGGCCGAGTCGGCCGTCAGCAGCGCGCCGTGGCCGGGCCAGAGCGACGCGGGGCGCTCGGTCAGTCCCGGCATTGCCGTTTCCGCATACTTCTGGAAAAACGTCGGCCCGTCGATGCCTTCCGGCGCGCGCACCAGCGACAAGGGGCGCTCAGCGAGGTGCGGCAGCATCAGGCTGGCGACGCTCTCGTAATAGCGCACCAGTTCGACCTTGGTGAAGCCCCCGGCCTTGTCGATGACGCGCGCGGGGTTGGTGACCTTGATGGCGGCCATGCCATGCGGCGTCACGGCGGTCTGGACCGCTTCGCGCCGGACCGACCCGGCGGGGCGGTCGGTGCGCAGGCCCTTGAAGCAGGCATGGCGGACCTGGCCCTCCGGCGTCCAGTCGGAAAACTCGACCTCCGCCACCAGCGTTGGCTTGACCCATCGCGACACGGCGGGACGGCCACGGCCCCAGCGGCGGCTGCCACGCGCTTCGTTGGCGAACGGGCTGTCGTCGACCTGCAATGCCGCCAGCCGCTTGTGCAGCTTCGCGGCCATCTCGCTGTCCCAGCCGGTGCCGACGCCGCCCACGTAGAGCAGTTCGCCCTTGTTGCCCTCGTCATAGACACCCAGGTGCAGCCTGCCGATTTCAGTCTTCGACCCTTCGCGGTCCGCGAACCCGCCGATGACGAACTCCTGGCGCAGCTTGCACTTGATCTTCAGCCAGGTCTGCGTACGAGCGGAAACGTAGGCCGCATCCGCGCGCTTGAACATCAGGCCTTCCAGGCCGAGCTTGCACGCCGCCTGGAACATCTGCGCGGCAGGCGCATCGAAGGCCTCGCTGAAGCGGACCCGCTCCGTGCCCGTGGCGACCAGCGTGGCCAGCTTTTCGCGGCGCTGCGCCAGCGGCAGGCCGCGCAGGTCGCGGCCTTCCCAGTAAGGCAGGTCGAAGGCAAAGAAGACAATGGCGTCGTGCCGCTGCCCGTCGATGGCGTTCTGCAGCGCATTGAAGTCCGGCATGCCGTCGCGCAGCACGACGATCTCGCCATCGAGCCAGCCTTGCGAGATATCGAGCTTCTCGATCTCGGCGGCCAGCGAGCCGAGCTTGCGGGTCCAGTCATGGCCGTTGCGGGTGAAGAGCGTCACCCGCGCATCGTCGATCCGCGCCAGGATGCGGTAGCCGTCGAACTTGGTTTCGATGATCCAGCCGGTGCCGCCCGGTAGCGTGGGCGAAGGCGTTGCCAGCTGCGGCGCCAGCTTCGCCGGCAGCGGCGCGCGCGGCGCGTGCCTGACCGCCTCGGCCGCGTCGTCAACCAGGCCTTGCCCGGATTCGTTCAATGCGCCCAGTGGCCTGGCGATGACGCTGTCCGGCAGCGCGGCCAGCACATCGAACTCCGACAACGGCCGCGCCCACGCGTCGCGCTTCTTGAAGAGGATCCACTGATCCGACTGGTCGCCCGGCCTGGCGATGCGGACCAGTTCCCAGCGGCCGGCCAGCTTCTCGCCGGACAGGTCGAACACCAGCTTGCCGGCTGCCATGCCCTCACGCGCGTCGCCGACCGGCGCCCACGTGCCGCGGTCCCAGACAATGACCGAGCCGGCGCCGTACTGTTTCGGTGGAATCTCGCCTTCAAAATCCGCATAGTCGAGCGGATGGTCCTCGACATGGATGGCAATGCGCTTTTCGGCAGGGTCGTAGCTGGGTCCCTTGGGCACGGCCCAGCTCAGCAGCACGCCGTCCAGTTCCAGCCGGAAATCGTAGTGCAGGCGGCGGGCCCAGTGCTTCTGCACCACAAAATGCAACGGCTGGCGCAACGGCTGCGCCTTCCCCCTGCGCCGTGTGCCGGCGGGCTCGGGGGTAATGTGGAAATTCCGCTTTTCCTGGTAATCCTGAAGGCTGGCCGGCCGCTCCGCAGCGCGGCGCCTGGCCGTTGTCGCCCTTGGGTTCGTTGCCATAAGACTTCCGCGCCTCAGCCGCGCCACGAGAGCGCCCGCGATTCCAGTCTAGGGGGCGCGCCGGATACGGTGTATCGGGCGGTGTCTTACGTTGGAGGGAAGTGCGTCATCGGGCATTTCGAGGGGGCGCTCCCATCCACGGCCCGCATCGGCCGCCGACCCGGAGCCTGACACACGACCTGTTATGGGATAATCCCCGGTTTGCCCAGGGCGCAGCTCAAGAGGTTGTCCGCACGGGCGCGCGCAGGGCCGTTCATCCCGTGGCCCGCAACCTTTCTGGCGACATTCCTTAGCAAAACAATGCCCACATACCGTTCCAAAACCTCCACCGCCGGCCGCAACATGGCGGGGGCCCGCTCGCTGTGGCGTGCCACCGGCATGAAAGACGACGATTTCAACAAGCCCATCGTCGCGGTGGTCAATTCGTTCACCCAGTTCGTGCCCGGGCACGTGCACCTGAAGGACCTGGGCCAGCTGGTCGCGCGCGAGATCGAGGCAGCCGGCGGCGTGGCCAAGGAATTCAACACCATCGCGGTCGATGACGGCATCGCCATGGGCCACGACGGCATGCTGTACTCGCTGCCCAGCCGCGACATCATTGCCGACTCGGTCGAGTACATGGTCAACGCGCACTGCGCCGATGCCATGGTGTGCATCTCCAACTGCGACAAGATCACCCCGGGCATGCTGATGGCCGCGATGCGCCTCAACATCCCGGTGATCTTCGTCTCCGGCGGCCCGATGGAAGCCGGCAAGACGCGCCTGGCCAATCCCGTCACCAAGGCCGTCGAGTTCAAGAAGCTCGACCTGGTCGACGCCATGGTGATCGCCGCCGACAGCGCCTATTCCGACGCCGACGTGGCCGAGGTGGAGCGCTCGGCGTGCCCGACCTGCGGTTCGTGCTCGGGCATGTTCACGGCCAACTCCATGAACTGCCTGACCGAGGCGCTGGGCCTCTCGCTGCCGGGCAACGGCACCGTGGTGGCAACCCACGCCGACCGCGAGCAACTGTTCAAGCGCGCCGGCAGCCGCATCGTGGAGCTGGCACGCCAGTACTACGAGCAGGAAGACGCGCGCGTGCTGCCGCGCTCGGTGGGCTTCAAGGCGTTCGAGAACGCCATGACGCTGGATATCGCCATGGGCGGCTCGACCAACACCATCCTGCACCTGCTGGCGATCGCGCAGGAAGCGGGCATCGACTTCACCATGGACGACATCGACCGCCTCTCGCGCGTCGTGCCGCAGCTGTGCAAGGTCGCGCCCAACACCAACAAGTACCACATCGAAGACGTGCACCGCGCCGGCGGCATCATGGCGATCCTGGGCGAGCTGGAACGCGCCGGCAAGCTGCATACCGACGTGCCGACGGTCCACGCCCCCTCGCTCAAGGATGCGCTGGAGCAGTGGGACATCGGCCGCACGCAGGACGAAGCGGTCCGCCATTTCTACATGGCCGGCCCCGCCGGCATCCCGACGCAGGTCGCGTTCAGCCAGGACACGCGCTGGCCGAGCCTGGACCTGGACCGCGCCGAGGGCTGCATCCGCTCCTATGAGCATGCGTTCTCCAAGGAAGGCGGCCTGGCCGTGCTGAGGGGCAACATCGCGCTCGACGGCTGCGTGGTGAAGACCGCCGGCGTGGACGAGAGCATCCTGGTGTTCGAGGGCACGGCGCATGTCACCGAGTCGCAGGACGAGGCGGTCGAGAACATCCTGAACGACAAGGTAAAGGCCGGCGACGTGGTGATCGTGCGCTACGAAGGCCCCAAGGGCGGCCCCGGCATGCAGGAAATGCTGTACCCGACCAGCTACATCAAGTCCAAGGGCCTGGGCAAGGCGTGCGCGCTGCTGACCGACGGCCGCTTCTCGGGCGGCACCTCGGGCCTGTCGATCGGCCACTGCTCGCCCGAGGCGGCAGCCGGCGGTGCGATCGGGCTGGTGCGCGACGGCGACAAGATCCGCATCGACATCCCCAACCGCACCATCGACGTGCTGGTGTCCGACGAGGAACTGGCGCGCCGCCGCCAGGAGCAGGACGCCCGCGGCTGGAAGCCGGCCAAGGCGCGTCCGCGCAAGGTGTCGGCCGCGCTGAAGGCCTATGCCAAGCTGGTCATGTCGGCCGACAAGGGCGCCGTGCGCGACCTGTCGCTGCTGGACGACTGACGCCAGGTTGACTGTCGTTCCCGCGCAGGCGGGAACCCGGTGACTTCAACGACGCTGGATTCCCGCCTGCGCGGGAATGACTGAGGTGAATATCACCAGACTCGGGCCGCTCCTCGGAGCGGCCTTTTTTTGGCTGATTTTCCGGCCCGTATTTGTATCGGCGTATCTGGCATCCACATCCGGATACACAGCGATACAAGACGCCGGATTCCCGACACATTGCGCTTGCCAGCGCCTCCTAGACTCGTGCCTGGTTCGATCACCAGATAGGAGAGAGAGATGTCAAACACCATCGACCTGCCGCGCCGCGGCTTTCTCGGCGCTGCCGCGCTGACGCTGGCCGCCGCGCACGCCGGCCTGGCACAAGCCGCCCGTCCCGAAGCCGGCCTGCCCAAGACCGCGCCGTTGCCGTCGACCACGCCAGGCACCCATACGAAGTTCGCCGCGCTCCGCCAGGTCAATGCCGGCGTGCTCAACGTCGGCTATGCCGAAGCCGGGCCGGCCGACGGCCCGGTCGCGCTGCTGCTGCACGGCTGGCCGTATGACATCCACAGCTTCGTCGACGTAGCGCCGTTGCTGGCGGCACGCGGCTATCGCGTGATCGTTCCCTACCTGCGCGGCTTCGGTTCGACGACCTTCCTGTCGTCCGGCACGATGCGCAACGGACAGCCCTCGGCCATCGCCGCCGACATGATCGCGCTGATGGATGCGCTGCGCATCCCGACCGCCGTGGTCGCCGGCTTCGACTGGGGTGCGCGCACCGCCGCCATCATGGCCGCGCTGTGGCCGGACCGCTGCCGTGCACTGGTCTCGGTCAGTGGCTACCTGATCGGCAACCAGGCCGCCGGCAAGAAGCCGCTGCCGCCCGAGGCAGAACTGCAATGGTGGTACCAGTTCTATTTCGCTACCGACCGTGGCCAGGCTGGCTACCAGCAATACACGCACCAGTTTGCCAAACTGATCTGGAAACTGGCGTCGCCGAAGTGGGAGTTCGACGATGCCACCTTCCATCGCAGCGCCGTGGCGCTCGACAATCCCGACCACGTGGCGATCACCATCCACAACTACCGCTGGCGACAGGGCCTTGCGGCCGGCGAGTCGCACTTCGACGAGTTCGAGAAACGCCTTGCCACGGCGCCTGCGATCAGCGTGCCCACCATCACCATGGAAGCCGACGCGAACGGCGCGCCGCACCCGGCGCCCAGTTCGTATGCGAACAAGTTCACCGGGCGTTATGAGCACCGCCAGCTGGGCGGCAAGATCGGCCACAACCCGCCGCAAGAGGCGCCGGTGGCGTTTGCGCAGGCGGTACTGGACGCCGACAGCCGCTGATGCCCGAGGGGAGGCCGGAACGTTCGCGGCTCCGGCATCCCTTACCGTTTACGCGGGCCGGTCGCTGCACTAATCTGCACGGATGCGGATTCGGTGCTCGCCTTCGTCTCGTGCCGGGAATGCCATCGCGATCGCCCCTGCCATCGCGCTGGCGCTGGCATTCGCGCTTTCGGGTTGCGCTGCCATACCGGCTGCGCCATGCGCGGCCGGAGAACAGGCGGCCATCGGCGAACTGATCTACTTCGGCATGGCAAAGCCCGGCGGCACGGTGTCCGAGGCAGAATGGGATGCCTTTGTGCAAGGCTCCGTGGCACCGCGCTTCCCGGACGGCTTTACGGTCTGGCCGGCTTCCGGCCAATGGCGCGGCGCGGATGGCAAGGCCGTCAGCGAGGCGACACGCGTGCTCAGCCTGGCGCATGCCCCCGACGAACGCAGCGAGGCGGCG
Organism: Cupriavidus sp. a3; assembly: GCF_051015765.1. NCBI lineage: Bacteria > Pseudomonadati > Pseudomonadota > Betaproteobacteria > Burkholderiales > Burkholderiaceae > Cupriavidus > Cupriavidus sp. a3. The sequence continues at coordinate 1,132,979 of NZ_CP170644.1, forward strand.
GTACGTGCCATCGCCAGCGAGTACAAGGCCCGCTTCCGGCAGGAAGCGATGCTCAGGGTGCGCAGCAACGCCTGTATGTCGTTCTAGGACTTTCCAATCCGTGCCAGCCGCATTTCGATGGTGGACAGCGCATCCTTGTACAGCGAATGCCAGCGATCGGATGGAGCCTCGCCCAGGGGATGCCAGAAGAATTTGAACACGTGGCCGTCATCATCGGCGGTAAGGTGCTCCCAGGTGTCCGGCAGCGGCTGCGATGGCTCGCAGAGGTGCAGCGACCATATCTGCTCTTCATGACCGGATTCCCACAACCCCAGGTCGGCCGTCACTACGCCAGCAATGCCGGACTCCTCGCGCAACTCGCGCACGGCGGCATCCGCCGGCGGTTCACCCGGTTCGATCTTGCCCTTGATGATCTGGAGTCCGGAGAGGGGATGCTCGAATGCCAGGATCTCCAGGCCGTTCGGCGTGCGTCTCAGGACAATCGGACAGGCTTTGTTCGGCTTCATCTGGAAGTCCTTATCAGGAATTGATGCGAACTGTCCGCAGCACCGGCGGCTGCGATCTTCCGGTTGGACCGTCGGATATCGGGAAGAATCCGGCCTTCACACGCTGGCAGCCAGAAACGCAGGCTCGCATGGCGTGTCCGGGGCGCACCGGCTCAATTGACGAGAATATCGGACAGGATGCGTTCCGTACGGGCTGGGCATCGGCGCCGGCGGCGGTACGCCGACGCCCGCGCAGGCCGAAGATGAATCGGTGGTCTACAAGACCAAGGTGGCCGTGACGGCCATGCAGGTTGGCTTCGACCAGCGCACGGCGGGCCAGCAATGGCTGCGCCTGCGTCTCGGTGAACTGTTTGGCCAGTGAGGCGTGCCGCGATGAAACGCCTTATTTCAGCTTTCCCCCTGTTGGCACTGCTGACACTTGCCGGCTGCGGTGGCGACGATGCGCCGGGCAAGACCAGCCCGGGCGCGTCCGCGAGCCTGCCGGTCACGGACCTGGAGCCCGGCGCCTACGTCGTCAGCGTTGGCGATGCCGACAATCCCACGGTCGGCAAGTACTATGCCGCCACCGATGGCAGCCGTTTCCCTGCCTGACCGCGCAAGCGGCGGCATGGCGGCATGGCGGCCGCATCCTGAGTGCTTGCGTCACCGGGCTCCGCGGGCAGTCCCGCGGTCCCGGCAGCCTGTGCGAGCGAGCCCATGTGGTGGCGGCGAATGGGGTGTTCGGAAATTGCAGAGGCAGGAATTCTCGCGGGCGGCGATGATAGTCATCGTTACAGACCGCTTTCCGAGCCACCATGCGCGTCCATTTGCAGTCCCCCATGCATATCAGCCTGCAGCGGCTGCTGCTGGCATTTCCGCTGTCGGTCGCGGTCACGCAAGGCAGGGTGGTGGTCAGGCGGCGCGGCTTCGATCGGCTGCTGGTGGCCGGCCAGGAGATGGCGGTCGCGCCGTTCGAAGCCATCGATCTGCATCTGGACGGCAGCGGCGCCCAGCCCGCGGCATGCCATCTCGAACTGCATGGCGTGGTGCCGGCGGCGGCACAGGCGGCGCTGCATCACCGAGTCTCCAAGCGGGTTTTCCTGCAGCCGCAATACGCCTGGAGCGCCGCATTCATCGCCGAACGGCTCGACATTTCCGCAGCACGGGTGCGCCGCACGTTGTTTGCGCAGGGCACGGCACTGACCGACCTGTGCCGGACGCAGCGGCTCATGCGCGTGCTGTTCGAAGCCATGTCGGGGCACGTGGCGACGGCCGACCTGGCGCGCTTTGCGGGCTGGCCCGCCAATAGCGACCTCGACTGCGCCTTCTATGACCGCTTTGGCCTGTCCATGGATGCAGCGCGCCGTCTCGCGCTGCATCACGCCCCGGAACGGCACCGTTCGGTAGCCTGAGCCGAACGACGCGTTCGTTTCGCTGCCGCCCGGCACCCAGGCGCATCTGCCTTCCAGCCCCGCGCGGCTTCCTGGCACTATTGGCTAACCTTTGCCTGTCTTGCGGACAAGGCGCCAACGCTGGGCGATATTCGCCCCGGCGGTGCGGCATTCGCACCGGCGTCGTGTACGGGCGCCGCCTTTGCGCGATAATCCCGTACCACGCTAGGGAACGATGTAATGCGCTTTGATCTGGTCGATCTGAAACTGTTCACGCATATTGCCGAGGCCCAGAGCCTGACCGGCGGCGCGCAGCGTTCCCACCTGTCGCTGGCCGCGGCCAGTACCCGCATCAAGAACCTGGAAGAGTATGTCGGCGTCAAGCTGCTGAGCCGCAGCAGCCAGGGCGTGAAGGTCACCGGTGCCGGCGAGACCCTGCTGGCGCACGCGCGCCGCGTGATCCGCCAGCTGGAGCAGCTCAGCGGCGATCTGCAGGAATACGTGGCCGGCGTGAAGGGCCATGTGCGCGTCTTTGCCAACACCACGGCGATGAGCGAGTTCCTGCCCGCGGTGCTGCGCACCTACCTGGTCAGCAATCCCGACGTCACCATCGACATGCAGGAGCGGCTCAGCCCGGACATCGTGCGTGCGGTGCAGGAGGGGATGGTCGATATCGGCATCATCGCGGGCAATGTGCGCACCGAAGGGCTGGAGGTCATGCCCTACCGGCGCGACCGGCTCGTGCTTGCGACCGCACTGAGCCATCCGCTGGCCGAGCGCGACACCGTGGATTTCATCGATACGCTCGACTACGACTTTATCGGCCTGCCGGAAGCCAGCGCCATCCACAACTTCCTCAAGCGCGCCGCGGCCGACCTGCAGCGCGAGCTGCGCTGGCGCGTCCAGGTCAGCAACTTCGAGACCGCCTGCCGCATGATCGAGGCCAATGTCGGCGTCGGCGTGCTGCCCGAGAGCACGGCTGCGCGGCACGCCGGCACGATGGCGCTGCGCATCGTCCAGCTCAACGACGAATGGGCCGAGCGCAAGCTGCAGGTGTGCGTGGCGGATGTGGGCGCATTGCCGCTGTTCGCGCGCAAGCTGGTCGACCTGCTCGTCGAGGACGGACTCGGGCGGCAGGACTGAGCGCCGCCGCTGCCGCTATCGCCACCGTTATCGCCACCGCTAATTCTGCTGCGAAACCATCTGCTTGAGCTGGTGCTTGAGCAGCTTGCCGCTGGCAGTGGCCGGGATGCTGGCGACGCGCAGGATCTTTTCCGGGCGCTTGTACGGCGACAGGCGGTCGACCAGGTAGTCGTGCAGCGCCTGCGCATCGAACTTCTCGCCGTCCTTGATCTCGACAAAGGCAATGACCCGCTCGTTGCCGTCCGCGGCCGGCTGGCCGACCACCGCCGACACGCGCACCGACGGATGCGTGTTGATCACCGATTCGACCTCGATCGGATAGACGTTGAAGCCAGAGTGGATGATCAGGTCCTTGGTCCGGCCCACGATGAACAGCGCGCCGTCGGGCCCCAGCCGGCCCAGGTCGCCGGTGTTGAGCCAGCCGCCGGGGCGCAGCGCCTCGGCGGTCAGCGCCGGTGCGCGGTAGTAGCCGCGCATGACACCGGGGCCCCTGACCCACAGCTCGCCGGACTCGCCGGCCGGCACGGGCTGGCCGTCGGGGCCGACCACCCGCAGTTCGGCGCCTTCCACGATCTCACCCGCCGAGCAATCGCCGCGCGGGCGGTCCACGCGCGTGACGAACAGCGAGCCCGCGTACTCGGTCATGCCGTAGCCATGGTGCAGCGGCTGGCCGAACATCGCTTCGACTTCCTGCTTGAGCGTCGGGTCGAGCGGTCCGCCGCCGGTGTACAGGTAGCGCAGCCTGGGTGAGGGCGCCAGCGGCATGCCGCTCGCACGCACATGCGCGAGGATGCGGCCGAACATGGTCGGCACGCCCTGCAGCAGCGTGATCGCCCCTTGCCGGATTGCCGCGATGACGTCCGCCGCGTTGAAGCGCGCGCTCAGGTACAGGCTGGCGCCGGCCTGGAAGGTCGACACCAGCAGCGTGCCCAGTCCGAACACATGCGACATCGGCATGACCGCATAGGCGCAGTCATCCGGCTGCATGCGGCGCGATTCCACCGTGACACGGGCAAAGTGCAGCAGGCCGCGGTGCGTCACCATCACGCCCTTGGGCTGCCCGGTGGTGCCGGAGGTGTAGATCAGCACGGCGACCTCGCGTGCCACGGCTTCGGGCTCGCGTTCGCTGGCGCTGTCGGCGGCGCTGGCCATCAGCGGGCCGAGTCCGGCCGGCGCGATTTCGCGGGCACGGTAGCGCACGCCGTGCCGCAGCGCGTCGGGCGAGGCACCGTGGGTAAAGAGCATCAGCCGGGGCTGGCAGTGCGAGCGGATCTCCTCGATCTCGCGCTCCGACAGGCGCGCGTTGACCACCACCGGCCATGCGCCCAGTTCGGACAGCGCGAACACCAGCGTGATCACGGCCAGGCAGTTCTCCGCCACGACCAGCACCCGGTCGCCGGTGCCGACGCCTTGCGCCTGCAGGTAGCCTTGTGCAGCCTCGATGCCCTGCCACAGCCGCGCGAAGGTCACGATGCGGCCGTCCTCGAAAACGGCCGCGCGGTCTGGGGCCTCGGCGGCCCAGTGGCGGGGGATATCGCTGATCCGTTGCGGGTTGGCTCGGTCCGGGGGCATCGCGCGGAAAGTCCTTGTGCGGGGTAGAAAACCGTCCGGCAAACCGGACGACGCCAGTGTATGTGCGCGGCAATTGCGCTGCAATCGGCTTACACTACGCCCCTGGTGCGCAGTGCTTCAACCTGCTTCGCGTCCAGCTTCAGGTAGTCGCGCAGCACTTCCTCGGTGTGCTGGCCCAGCGCCGGCGGGGCATAGCGCAGCGTGGGCGGCGTCTCCGACAGGCGCAGCGGGCTGGCGGCGGTGACGACCCGATTGACGCTCTGGCCCGCAGGCGGCTGCGCGCCCGGATAGCGCGACTGCTCGATGCGCAGCCCACGCGACTGCACATGGGGGTCGGCATACGCCTGGGCGATATTGTTGATCGGGCCGCACGGCACCGAATTGGCTTCGAGCAGCGCGACCCATTCGGCGGTGGTGCGGGTGCGCGTCAGCTCCATCATCATCGCGATCAGCACCTTGCGGTTGTTGACGCGGCCGGTGTTGGTGGCATAGCGCTCGTCGCGGGCCCAGTCCACGCCCGCGGCCTCGCAGAAGCGCGCGAACTGGCCGTCGTTGCCGATCGCCAGCAGCATGTTGCCGTCGGCGGTGGGGAAGTCCTGGTAGGGCACCACGCTCGGGTGGATATTGCCCTGGCGGCGCGGTACGTCGTCGGCATTGAGAAAGCCCGCGCCCTGGTTGGCGAGCACGGCCATCGCCACGTCAAGCAGCGCGATGTCGATATGCTGGCCGCGGCCGGTGTAGTGGCGCGCTTCGAGCGCACTCAGGATCGCGGTGGTGGCGTACATGCCGGTGAACAGGTCGATCACCGCCACGCCCACCTTCATCGGGCCGCCGCCGGGTTCGCTGTCGGCATGGCCGGTGATGCTCATCAGGCCGCTCATGGCCTGGATCAGCAGGTCGTAGCCGGGGCGGGCCGCATACGGCCCGGTATGGCCGAAGCCCGTTACCGAGCAGTAGACCAGGCGCGGACTGACCGCGCTCAGGCTCTCGTAGTCCAGGCCATAGCGCTTGAGGCCGCCGGTCTTGAAGTTCTCCACCACGACGTCGCTGTGGCGGGCCAGTTCGCGGATCAGTGCCTGGCCTTCAGGCTTGGACATGTCCACGGTGACCGAGCGCTTATTGCGGTTGGCCGCGGTGAAATAGCTCGCCTGCCGCGTGGGCACGCCATCGTCGCCCGACAGGAACGGCGGGCCCCAGTGGCGGGTGTCGTCGCCTTCGCCGGGCTTTTCGATCTTGATGACGTCGGCGCCCATGTCCGCCAGGTTCTGGGTGGACCACGGCCCGGCCAGCACGCGCGACAGATCGAGCACGCGCAGGTGGCTCAGCGCGCCCGTGCGCGGCGAAGGGGGCGGCAGTTCGGGAAGGGAATTGGCGGCGGAATCGGTCATGGAAATCGTGGCGGTTGCGTCGTTGCTGCCCGTCGCGGTGCGGGCAGCGTGGGGGGGCATATCGGCAGCGCGGCGCCTCAGGCGCCGCGCGCCTCGCAGATCATGTTGCGGGCGATGATGACCTGCTGGATCTGCGTGGTGCCTTCATACAGGCGGAACAGGCGCACGTCGCGGTAGAAGCGCTCGATGCCGAACTCGGAAATATAGCCGGAACCGCCAAGAATCCGAACCGCGCGGTCGGCCACGCGGCGACTTTCACGTCCCCTTCGGGGATGAAGACACTGGATCCCCGCCTGCGCAGGGACGACGGCTCGACGACGGTGCATGCGATCAGCAGCGCTCGAACACCGCGGCGATCCCCTGGCCGCCGCCGATGCACATGGTCTCCAGGCCATAGCGGCCGCCACGGCGCTGCAGTTCGTGCAGCAGCGTGGCCAGGATGCGCACGCCGGTGGCGCCGATCGGGTGGCCCAGCGAGATGCCGGAGCCGTTGACGTTGAGCTTCTGCTCGATCGCGTCCTGGTCGTTCCATTCCCAGCCCTTCAGCACGGCCAGCACCTGGCAGGCAAAGGCTTCGTTCAGCTCCACCAGGTCCATCTGGTCCAGCGTCAGGTTCAGGCGCTTGAGCAGCTTCTTCACCGCCGGAACCGGGCCGATGCCCATATGCGACGGCTCGCAGCCCGCTGCCGCCCAGCCCACCAGTGTCGCCATCGGGGTCAGGCCCAGCTCGGCCAGCTTGTCTTCGGCCACGATCAGGCAGGCGGCGGAGGCGTCGTTCTGCTGGCTGGCATTGCCGGCGGTGACGGTGCCGTTGGGCATCAGCGCGCGCAGCTTGCCCAGGCTTTCCATCGAGGTGCCGGGGCGGAAGCCCTCGTCACGCGCGAACGTGACCGGGTCGCCCTTGCGCTGCGGCACCTGCACCGGCACGATCTCGGCGTCGAAGCGGCCGGCTTCCCAAGCGGCCGCGGCGCGTTCGTGGCTGCGCACGGAGAAGGCGTCGGCCCGCTCGCGCGTAATGCCGTAGTCGCGCGCGAGGTTTTCGGCGGTCTCGATCATCCCGGAGATCTTGCCGAAGCGCTCGACCGGCTGCGAACGCTCGCGGCCGCGGTCGAGGCGGTCGTAGAACTTGACGTTGCCCGAGCGCGAGCCCCAGCGCATGTCGGTGGTGTAGTACTCGATATTGCTCATGCTCTCGACGCCGCCGGCAATGACCACGTCGGCAGCGCCGCTCTGCACCATCATCGACGCCGTGACGATGGCCTGCAGCCCGCCGCCACAGCGGCGGTCCAGCTGCATGCCCGGCACTTCAACCGGCAGGCCGGCCTGCAGCGCGGCCCAGCGGCCCACGCAGGGCACTTCGCTGTTGGCGTAGGACTGGGCAAAGACCACGTCATCGATGCGGGCGGGGTCGATGCCGCTGCGTTCGACCACGGCGCGCACGGTGGTGGCGGCCAGTTCCTCGACGGACACGGGGCGCAGGCTGCCGCCGAAGGTGCCGACGGGAGTACGGAGGGGGGTGACGATTGCGGCTCGGCGCATGGAAGTCTCCTTGGAAATTCTGTTGGGTAGCGAGGCAGGCGCCCGGTCAGGCCATGCTCGCCGTGGCAACGAAAACCGCGCCGCACTGGCGCAGCAGGGCGTGGGCCTGGCGCTCCAGGTCCTCGCGGTGTTCGGGGGCGGCGATGTCCAGCATGCGGCGCACGCGCTGCGACAGGGTCTGGCCGCGCAGGTCGGCGACGCCGTGTTCGGTGACGATCAGGCCGGCATCCGAGCGCGGCGTGCTGACCGGCCCGGACAGCTGCGCCACGATGCGGCTGGCGCCCTTGGCGGTCGCGGGCAGGGCGACGATGGGCAGGCCGCCGCGGCTGCGCGCGGCGCCGCGCAGGAAGTCGACCGCGCCGCCCACGGCGCCGACATAGACGCCCGCCGCCACTTCGGCATTCACCTGTCCGGTCAGGTCGACCTCGATCGCAGAATTGATCGCCGTGAGCTTGTCGATGCTGGCCAGCACTTCGGGATGATGCGTGTAGCTGGTCTCGCGCAGTTGCAGCTTCGGGTTGCGATGGGCCCAGCGGCGCACCCGCTCGCTGCCCATCAGGATGCCGCCGATGCCGATGCCGGTATCGATAGTCTTGCGCGCGTTGGTCAGCACGCCGGCCTCGGCCAGCGCGGCAATGCCGTCGCCCACCGCGCCGCTGTGCAGGCCCAGGTCGCGGCGGTCGTGCAGCGCGGCCACCACGGCCTCGGGCAGGTTGCCGATGCCCATCTGGAGCGTGGCACCGTCCTCGACCCAGCCGGCGATATGGCGCGCGATCGCCTGCTCAGCCGCGCCGGGGGCGCCGCGGTCCAGGCTGATCGGTGGATGCGCGGCATCGACCAGCAGGTCGATCTCGTCCGCGGTGAGATGGCGGCTGCCATAGGTCCACGGCACGTCGGGGTTCACCTCGGCCACGATCACGCGGGCCCGGTCCAGCGCCGCCGGAATGTACTCATGCACCAGGCCCATGCTGTAGCGGCCTTCCTCGTCGGGCGGCGACACCTGCACCAGCACCACGTCGGCGCGCAGCGCGCCCTGGCGGATCAGGCCAGGCAGATGCGAGTAATGGCTGGGCACGATGTCCAGCACGCCGGCCTTGGCCAGCGCGCGATGCGGACCGCTGGCGGCATAGCCGAAGAAATCGATCACGTCGGCCTGCGCCGGCTGCAGCGTGTCTGACTGGCCGATGCCGACAAACACGCTCAGCCGGCTGCCCTGGGCCAGCGCGTGGCGATGCCCGACCAGCGCGCGCGTCAGCGTCAGCGGCTCGGCGGTGGCCTGGCCCCACCAGATATGGTCGCCGGGGCGCAGCAGTGCCTGCAGCGCGGCGCCAAGTTCGTTGTTATCCACGGTAGCAGGATGCATTGGGCGGTGCAGGCTCAGGCGATCTCGGCCCAGCCATGGCTGAGCACTACCTTGTCGCGCTCGGCCACGCGTGCGCGTAACCGGAAGTGGTTAGGATTGTCCGGCGTGCGCCAGATCTCGGTGACCAGCGTCTCGCCCGGGAACACCGGCGCGGTGAAGCGGATATCCAGCGCGCGCAGGCGGGCGGGATCGTGGTCCGCGCACTGGCGCACCAGCGCATGCGCGACCAGCCCGTAGCTGGCCAGGCCGTGCAGGATCGGACGCTCGAAGCCTGCGGCCCTGGCAACTTCCGGGTCGGCATGCAGCGGGTTGAAGTCGCCCATCAGGCGATACAGCAGCGCGGCCTCGGGGCGGATTGCCTGCGCGTCGGTGAAGTCCGGCGCGCGGTCTTCCGGCGTGGGGCGCAATGCGGGCAGCGGCTCGTCGCTGGGCTGGCCGCCGTCGCGCTGGCTGTAGCCGCCATCGCCGCGCAGGAAGCTGACCTGCTGCACCGTCGCCAGCAACTCGCCGTCCGCCGTTTCGAGCCGGCGCTCGGTCACCATGATCGCGCCCTTGCCTTCACCCTTGTCGGTCAGGTGCGTGATGCGGTTGTTGCCGACGATGTCGGCGCTGGCCGGCAGCGGGCGGTGCAGCCGCATGCGCTGCTCGCCGTGCAGCAGCTTGACCCAGTCGATGCCGGTATCGGCCTCGCGCGCCCAGAAGCCCGGATAGCCCAGCACCACGGCTTGCGACGGCAGCGTGCGCAGCCCGCCCGCGGCGCCCTCGAACACGAAGGGCAGGGCGGCCGCATCCAGCGGATCGTTGCCCAGCCCCAGGCTGAGTGCGTACAGCATGGTGTCGCGCTCGGTATAGCGCTGGCGTACGGGGGCGAATGGTCGCTGCTTGAGGTGCTGGTAGCTCACTGCCATGTCCGGGGGTCCTATGTCTTCATCAGGAGATAGCCGTGAGGATGTCGCCAAAGTGGGTTTTGCGCTATTTGACAATGCCAATGGTCGGCTTCGGCGTTCGCGAAAACGGCACTCGGCGGCCCCGGATGCCGGCCTTAAGCGCAGTGGAAGGCGCGCTTTCGCAATGGTTGATTGCCCGGGGCGGCGATCGCAGCGACCATTGCGGCCAAGACAACATCGGCGGTCGCCGCGGGCATTCCGTGGGACCGATGCGCCGCAAACTCCGTCCGCAATTTCGTCCGTACCCAAGCCAACGACGCGCCATGATCGAACAGACCCAATCGAACAACTACCAAGAAATCCGCGATGCCGTGCGCGCGCTTTGCGCCGAATTCCCGGATGAGTACTTCCGCAAGGTCGACGAGCAGCGCGCCTACCCCGAAGCCTTCGTCAATGCACTGACCGCGGCCGGCTGGCTGGCAGCACTGATCCCGCAAGAGTACGGCGGTTCCGGCCTGGGCCTGACCGAAGCCTCGGTCATCATGGAAGAAATCAACCGCAGCGGCGGCAACTCCGGTGCCTGCCACGGCCAGATGTACAACATGGGCACGCTGCTGCGCCACGGCTCCCAGGCGCAGAAGGAAAAGTACCTGCCGAAGATCGCCTCGGGCGAATGGCGCCTGCAGTCGATGGGCGTAACCGAGCCCACCACCGGCACGGACACCACCAAGATCAAGACCTCGGCGGTCAAGAAGGACGGCCGCTATGTCGTCAACGGCCAGAAGGTGTGGATCAGCCGCGTGCAGCACAGCGACTTCATGATCCTGCTGGCGCGCACCACCGCGCTGGCCGACGTGAAGAAGAAGAGCGAAGGCATGTCCATCTTCATGGTCGACTTGCACGAAGCGCAGAAGAAGGGCCTGACCGTGCGGCCGATCCCGAACATGGTCAACCACGAGACCAACGAGCTGTTCTTCGAAGACCTGGAAATCCCCGAGGAAAACCTGATCGGCGAAGAGGGCAAGGGCTTCAAGTACATCCTCGACGGCCTCAACGCCGAGCGCACCCTGATTGCCGCCGAGTGCATCGGCGACGGCTACTGGTTCATGGACCGCGTCACCAAGTACGTCAGCGAGCGCGAAGTCTTCGGCCGCCCCATCGGCCAGAACCAGGGCGTGCAGTTCCCGATCGCCGAGTCCTTCATCGAGCTGGAAGCCGCCAACCTGATGCGCTGGAAGGCCTGCGAACTGTTCGACAAGCACGAGCCGATGGGCGCCCAGGCCAATATGGCCAAGTACCTGGCGGCCAAGGCCAGCTGGGAAGCCGGCAACGCCTGCCTGCAGTTCCACGGCGGCTTCGGCTTTGCCTGCGAATACGACGTCGAGCGCAAGTTCCGCGAGACGCGCCTGTACCAGGTCGCGCCGATCTCGACCAACCTGATCTACTCGTACGTCGCGGAACATATTCTCGGCCTGCCGCGCTCGTTCTGAGCGGGCGGGGGGCCGGCGCGCTTGCGCGCCGGCTTTTGCAAGCTGGCCGGCGCTTGATGGGCGGGCGAGCCAGCGCGGCCGGCGCGACGCGACTCCGCTAGCGGGTGGGCGTTGCAGGGCGGGTGTCGCGCGCCGTGCCGGGCGCCGGATATACCTCGTCGCCAGCCGCAATCGGCAAGCGTGGCGGCGGCGGAGTCATGGAGGTATCGCGAGGCGGGGCTTCACATCCTGCCACGGCTGCCGCAAGCAGTGCAATACAAAACGCATGGCCTGGCCAGCAGCGCCAGGTGCGGTACCGGTTGAAGATGAACGTGTCTGGCATGGAGCGGCCCTCTTTGCGCGGAGTGCGTTCAGTGTAGCCAAAGGTGACAGCTACCATTGCCCGGACGACGATTTGCCGAGTGCTCCGCGAGCCGCACTGATCCATTCCCAACACCTGCTTCCAGGTTTCCGTATTGCGGCGATCTGGCTGATGAAAGCGCGGATTTCACACATGGGGCCGCATCGGAGATGCCTGCACGGTTCGCGAGGCACTTTGCAATCGGAACCTGACAGGCTAATGTTGGACTATGCTCCGGGGTCAGACGACGGAGGCGCTTATGAGCACGGTCTCAATAGAACCCGGCAGCTATCACGTTGCACCGCCGCAAAACCCTGGTGAAGTCATCGCTCTGATCAAGGAGCATGCGATCCAGGTCATTGACCTCAGGTTCACGGACTTGCCCGGCGTGTGGCAGCACTTCTCGATCACGCTGCCGGAAGTCAATGACGATTTATTCTCAGCCGGCATCGGGTTCGACGGGTCGTCCATTCGTGGGTTCCAGCAAATACACGAATCCGACATGCTGGTCAGGCCTGACCCGGCCACGGCATTCATCGATCCGTTTTGTACGGCACCAACGCTGGTCCTGATCTGCGACGTGCTGGACCCTGTCCTGCACCAGCCATATTCGCGCGATCCGCGCCACATTGCGAGAAAGGCGGAGCTTTATCTCCAGCAAACCGGTCTTGCCACGGTTTGCTACATTGGCCCCGAACTGGAGTTTTTCATTTTCGACTCCATTCGCTTCGGCCAGGACCAGCACTCTGGCTACTACCATGTCGAATCCGCCGAAGGCGAATGGGCCTCCGGCCGTGACGAAGGCGCCTATGGCGGAGGCAATCTTGGGTACAAGCAGCACTACAAGGGAGGATATTTTCCCGTGCCGCCAAGCGATACGCTGCAGGATATCCGCTCCGAAATCGTACTCGCGCTGATGCAGGCTGGCGTCCGGGTCGAGGTGCATCACCATGAGGTAGCCACGGCGGGCCAGAATGAGATCGACATGCGCTTTGCACCGCTGACCCGAATGGCGGACAACGTGATGATGTATAAGTACTTCTGCAAGAATGTTGCACGCCGCCACGGCAAGGTCGCCACATTCATGCCTAAGCCCCTGTTTGCCGACAACGCGAGCGGCATGCATTGCCACCAAAGCCTCTGGCGCGGCGACGAGAACCTCTTCTACGACGAGAATGGCTGGGCGCAGACGTCCCAGATGTGCCGGTGGTACATAGGCGGCTTGCTCAGGCACGCCCCCGCCCTGATGGCGTTCTGTGCGCCGAGCACAAACTCCTACAAGCGACTGGTGCCCGGATACGAGGCGCCTGTCAATCTGGCCATGTCGCAGCGCAACCGATCTGCCGCCGCCAGGATTCCAATGGTTTCTGATTCCCCAAGCGCCAGGCGCGTTGAATTCCGCTGCCCTGACCCGTCGGCCAATGCCTATCTCGCCTTCTCGGCAATGCTGCTTGCCGGCCTTGACGGTATTGAAAACCAGACGGACCCCGGCGACCCGCTCGACAAGAACATCTATGATCTGCCACCGGAGGAAGCCGCCGGCATCCGGCAGGTTCCAGGTTCTCTCGAAGAGTCGCTTTCCGCACTGGAATCCGATTCTGCATTCCTGCGAAAGGGAGATGTCTTTACTGAAGACCTGATCAGGACCTGGATTGACTACAAGCGCACGCACGAGATCGATACATTGAAGTTACGCCCGCACCCGTGGGAGTTCTATCTGTACTTCGACATCTGATCACTGCGCACGGCTCTGGCGTTTGCTGGTGGCAACGAAATTCTACCGGCTGATGGGCCGCTTGCACCTCCGGAAGATCCGTCTGGCCCCGGTATCCCATGCTGGTGGCATCGCCATCCGCACCCGTTACCCGGCACCGCGCGGCGATGACCGAAGCATCGAGCTGCATGACCAGCGACAGATATGGCGCGATGATGCTGGCGCGCGTGACCTGGTCCACCCTCCGGCAAAACAAAAAAAAGCCACGCTCCGACGTCGGGGCGTGGCCTGGAATGCCGACCCTCCCTCTGGCCGGCGGGGGAATTTATTGTTCTGGCACCTGGACTGATTCCGCCTTCCAGTGAAGGCGGCCTGGCCCGGCCGATGCCAGGGCGGCGGGCGCGTTCTTGCGTATCTCTGCTTGCGTCACCATTGAACGCCGCTGACGTGGTGCGGCTCTGTGCGGCCTCTGACAGAGGCGCGTTTCAAAACCGAGGCGGGCGGCCGCTCAGTGCGGCAACAGGTCGCGCAAAGCCGGGAGTTCGCGCGGCCGCGCCGCTTCATCCTTGCTACGCGAACATCGCCACGATGATCCCGCCCATTTCATGCCGGCGTGCCGCCGACATCCGCGACGCAGTCGAAACGATGCTGATGGCCGCCTCCGCGCCCATTGCCAGCGGCAGGGCGTAGCCCACGCCCGCCACGCCTTCCGCGCCGGCCAGCGCGTAGCCCAGCTTGCGGCTGCGCTCGACGCCGCGCATCAGCCGGAGCAGGCTGAGGCCGCCGGCTTCGTACTCGGCGCGGTGGCGTTCGTAGTGCGCGCGGACCGCGTCGTTGTCCATCTTGGCCAGCAGCGCCATGCTGCCGGTGCCCTGGCCCAGCAGGCGCGAGGTGCCGGTCAGCATGTGGAAGGTCTTGATGCGGTGGCTGCCTTCCTCGGTATGCAGGCAATGACCATGGTCGCCGATGCGCACGATCAGGAAGACCGCGTCGCCGGTCAGCCGCGCCAGTGCCTTCATCTTGCTGACGAGGGCGCTGTTGGGCGGCGGCCGGTTCATCGCGCGCAGCCCGAGCGCCATCGCCGCGGTACCGAGGTGATAGCGCTTGCCGGCCGATTCGCGCTCGATATACGCGCCGGCTTCCAGGAAGCGCGCCATGCGGTGGGCGGTGGTGCGGTCGATGCCGGCCATGGCGGCAAGGTCGGGCAGCGCCAGCCCGGCGTCATGGTGTTCGGCCAGCAACTGCAGCAGGGTGAAGGCGCGCGCCAGGCTCTGGACGCCGCCGGGGGCAGGGGATCTGGGGGGCATGGCTGGATGCGCCGGCGGCGCCGCGCTGGTTCGGCAGATTGTGCACATTATGCACAATCTGAGCGATTGCGGTTGTCGCGCCGTGCGCCGTGGTTTGCAATCCATCCATCACGGAACCACAGGCACGCGCCATGATCCCCATCGAATCCCGCATTGACCCGTCCTCCGACACCTTCGCCGGCCAGCGCGCCGGCATGCAGGCACTGATCGACCGCCTGCACGGCCTGGAGCAGCGCGCCGTGGCCGCGTCCGAGCGCTCGCGGCCCGCCTTTGCAAAGCGTGGCGCGCTGCTGCCGCGCGAGCGCGTCGGCCGCCTGCTCGACCCGGGGGCGCCGTTCCTGCCGCTGTCCACGCTGGCGGGCTTCTGCATGGACGATCCCGATCCGGAGACCTCGGTGCCCGGCGGCTCGCTGGTGGCCGGCATCGGCTTCGTGTGCGGGGTGCGCTGCATGGTGCTCGCCACCGATTCCGGCATCGATGCCGGCGCCATGACCGAGGCCGGCAACATGAAGCTGGTGCGCTGCCAGGAAATCGCGCTGGAAAACCGGCTGCCCTTCATCCACCTGGTGGAGTCGGCCGGCGCCAACCTGCGCAAGTACCGCGTCGACAAGTTCGTGCGCGGCGGCGCCATCTTCTACAACCTGGCGCGGCTGTCGGCGGCCGGGCTGCCGGTAATCACGGTCGTGCACGGCTCGTCCACGGCGGGCGGCGCCTACATGCCCGGCCTGTCCGACTACGTGGTGATGGTGCGCAACCGCGCCCGCGCCTTCCTGGCCGGGCCGCCGCTGCTGAAGGCCGCCACCGGCGAGATCGCCACTGACGAGGAACTGGGCGGCGCCGACCTGCATGCCACCGCCACCGGCCTGGCCGAATACCTTGCGGAAGACGACGAGCACGCCATCGCCACCGCGCGCGACATCGTCGCCAGCCTGGACTGGCCCCGTGTGGAGCCCCAGCCAGCACAGCCGGCGCGCCCGCCGCGGCTGGACCCGTCGGAACTGGACGGCGTCATGACGCTCGACATGAAGCGCCCGGTCGACATGCGCGAGGTGATCGCGCGCATCGTCGACGATTCGGCGTGGCTGCCGTTCAAGCCCGACTACGGCCCCGGCACAGTGTGCGGCCATGCCCGCATCGAGGGCAATACCGTAGGCTTGATCACCAACAACGGCCCGATCGATCCCGCCGGCGCCACCAAGGCCGCGCAGTTCATCCAGCTGTGCAACCAGTCCGGCACGCCGATCATATTCCTGCAGAACACCACCGGCTTTATCGTCGGGCGCGCGTCGGAAGAGGCCGGCATGATCAAGCACGGCGCCAAGATGATCCAGGCGCTGTCCAACTCCAGGGTGCCGCAGATTACGCTGTACTGTGGCGCCTCGTTCGGCGCGGGCAACTTTGGCATGTGCGGGAGGGGCTTCAAGCCGCGCTTCTGCTTTTCGTGGCCGAACGCGCGCACCGCGGTGATGGGCGGCGAGCAGGCCGCCATGACGCTGGAGATCGTGGCGCGCCAGCAGGCGGCGCGCAAGGGCAAGCCGGTCGACGAGGCGCAGCTGGCCGGCCAGACCGCCGAGATCGTCGCCAACTTCGAGCGGCAGGCGAGCGCATTCGTCACCAGCGGGCTGCTGCTCGACGACGGCGTGATCGATCCGCGCGACACGCGCGCCGTGCTCGCCTTCGTGCTGGTCACCGCGCGCGAGGCGGCGCTGCGCCGGCCGCATGCCATCCAGTTCGGCGTCGGGCGCTTCTGAGCGCCGCCGCCTCCAGACAACCAGAACGCAACGAAATCCGGGAGACCAGCATGCTTTACACCGAAGACCACCGCAACATCATGGACAGCATCCGCCGCTTCGTCTCGGCGGAGATCGATCCCTTCGTCGACGAATGGGAAGCCGCCGAGGTGTTTCCGGCGCACGAGCTGTTCAAGAAGATGGGCAACCTCGGCTTCCTCGGCATCACCAAGCCGGTGGAGTATGGCGGCATGGGGCTCGACTTCTCCTATGCCGTTGCCGCCGCCGAGGCGCTCGGGTATGCGCGCGCACAAGGCGTCGGCATGGGCGTGGGCGTGCAGACCGACATGGCCACGCCGGCACTGACTGCGTTCGGCTCCGATGAACTGAAGCGCAACTACCTGGCGCCCGCCATCGCCGGCGACATGGTGTGCTCGATCGGCGTGTCCGAGGCGGGCGCGGGTTCCGACGTGGCCTCGCTCAAGACGCGCGCGGTGCGCGACGGCGACGACTATGTCATCTCCGGCTCCAAGATGTGGATCACCAACGGCACCCAGTCGGACTGGATCTGCCTGCTGTGCAACACTTCCGACGGGCCCGTGCACAAGAACAAGTCGCTGATCGTGGTGCCGATCAAGGAAGACGGCAAGCGCGTGCGCGGCGTGGAAGTGCAGAAGATCAAGAAGTTCGGCATGTGGTGCTCGGACACTGCGCAGATCTTCTTTGACGAAGTGCGCGTGCCGGTACGCAACCGCATCGGCGAGGAGGGCATGGGCTTTATCTACCAGATGAAGCAATTCCAGGAAGAGCGGCTGAACGGCGCGGCGCGCCGGCTCGCCTGCACCGCGCTGATCGAGGAAACCGCCGAGTACCTGCGCCAGCGCATCGCCTTCGGCAAGCCGCTGCTGGACAACCAGTTCATCCAGTTCAAGCTGGCCGAGCTGAAGACCGAAATGGAAGCGCTGCGCGCGCTGGTCTACCTGGCCACGCAGACCTATATCGCCGGCGGCGACGTGGTCGAGCTGGCGTCGATGGCCAAGCTCAAGGCCGGGCGCCTGTCGCGCGAGGTGGCCGACTGGTGCATGCAGTTCCAGGGCGGCATGGGCTACACGTGGGACAACCATGCATCGCGCGCGTACCGCGACTTCCGCCTGGGCTCGATCGGCGGCGGCGCGGACGAAGTGATGCTGCAGGTCATCGCCAAGCAGATGGGCCTGATGTCGCGCGGCTGACAGGCAGGAGGCGCCATGACCGACCCAACGCAAACCGAATCCGTGATCGTACGCCGCGCCGGCGGCGTGCTGTTCGCCACCCTCAATATCCCGGCCACGCGCAATGCGCTGGCGCCCGAGGTCGTTGCCGCGCTGGCGGCGGCGGTCGAGCAGGCCGAAGCCGGCCCCGAGGTGCGCGCGCTGGTGCTGCGCGGCGCCGGCGGCATGTTCAGTGCCGGCGGCAATGTCGGCAACTTCCAGGCGCGGCTCGATGCCGAAGCCAGCCGGGAAGACCCGGTCGCCACGCGCAACCGGGAATTCGGCTATTTCATGCAGCGGCTGGGCGCATTGCCGGTGCCGGTCATCGCCGCCGTGGATGGCGCTGCAATGGGCGGCGGCATGGGCCTGGCGTGCGCCGCCGACATCGTGCTGGCCACGCGGGATGCGCGTTTCGCGCTGTCGGAAACCACGCTCGGCATCATCGCCGCGCAGATCGCGCCGTTCGTGGTGCAGCGCATCGGCGCGGCGGCCACGCGCCGCCTGGGCCTGACCGGCGAGCGCATCGGCGGAGAGGCAGCGGTGGCGATCGGGCTGGTCGACCAGCTGGCCGCCGACAGCGCCGAGCTGGACGCGCTGGTCGCCGAATGGCTGACGCGCATCGGCCGCTGCGCCCCCAATGCCAACCGCGTGTTCAAGACGCTGGTCAGCCGCTGCGGCCAGGAGCCGGCGGGACCGCTGCTGGACGAAGCCTCGCGGCTTTTCGCCCAGTGCATGCGCAGCGAAGGCGCCGAAGGCGTGGCGGCCTTCCGCGAGAAGCGTGACGCGAGCTGGACCGTGCGCTTCGATGCCGATGCCGTGCGCGCAGCGCAGTCGCCGAGCTGAGGGCTGCCGCCTGCCAATTTCCGGTAATTCAAAGGATTCCCACATGTCTGCAACCAGCCGACCCTTCCATACGCTGCTCGTCGCCAACCGCGGCGAGATCGCGGTGCGCATCATGCGCACCGCGCGCCGCCTTGGGCTGGCCACCGTGGCCGTCTACTCCGAGGCCGACCGCCACAGCCCGCACGTGGCGTTCGCGGACCGCGCGGTCTGCATCGGCGCCGCCGCGCCGCGCGAGTCGTACCTCAACATCCCCGCCATCATCGAGGCCGCCCGTGCCAGCGGTGCCGATGCCATCCACCCGGGCTACGGCTTCCTGGCCGAGAACGCGGGCTTTGCCGAGGCCGTGGTGGCGGCGGGCCTGGTCTTCGTCGGCCCGCCCGCCGGGGCGATCCGCGCCATGGGCAACAAGGCCGAGGCCAAGCGCCTGATGCTGGCCGCCGACATGCCCTGCGTGCCTGGCTACCAGGGCGCGGCGCAGGACGACGCCACGCTGCTGGCCGAAGCCGGCGCGATCGGCTTTCCGTTGATGGTGAAGGCCGCGGCCGGCGGCGGCGGGCGCGGCATGCGGCTGGTGCGCGAGGCGGCGGCGCTGCCCATCGCGCTGGCCAGCGCGCGCTCCGAGGCCGCGGCCGCGTTCGGCTCCGACGAGCTGATCCTGGAGCGCGCCGTGATCGCGCCGCGCCATGTGGAGATCCAGGTCTTCGCCGATACGCAGGGCCATGTCATCCACCTGGGCGAGCGCGACTGCTCGGTGCAGCGCCGCCACCAGAAGGTCATCGAAGAGGCGCCGTCGCCCGCGGTCAGCCCGGCGCTGCGCGCGCGCATGGGCGAGGCCGCGGTCCGCGCGGCAACGTCGATCGGCTATGTCGGCGCCGGCACCATGGAGTTCCTGCTCGATGCCGACGGCAACTTCTACTTCATGGAGATGAACACGCGCCTGCAGGTCGAGCATCCGGTGACCGAAGCCATCACCGGTTTCGACCTGGTCGAATGGCAGTTGCGCGTGGCGGCGGGCGAGCCGCTGCCGGTGACGCAGGGCCAGGTGAAGCTCGAGGGCCACGCCATCGAGGTCCGTCTGACCGCCGAAGACGTGCCCGCCGGCTTTTTGCCGCAGGGCGGGCCACTGCTGCGCTGGCGCCCGCCCGCCGCCGGCCGCGACGTGCGCGTCGACCACGCGCTGGAGGAGGGCGGCGCCATCCCCACGCATTACGACTCGATGGTGGCCAAGCTGGTCGCCCACGGCGCCGACCGCGAGGAAGCGCGCCGCAAGCTGCTGCGCGCGGTGGAAGACTGCGCGTTGCTGGGCGTGCCGAGCAACCAGGGTTTCCTGGCCGACTGCCTCGCGCATCCGGCCTTTGCCGGCAATGACGTGCACACTGGCTTCGTCGATGCGCATATGCAGGGCGCGCTGCAGGCGCCGCTGCCGCCGCTGCACGTGATGGCCAGCGCCGTGCTGGCCACGTCGGGACTGCTCGGCGACAACGGCAAGCCGGCCACGCTCGCGCGCGCCGCCGCCAGCGTGGTGCTGTACGCGGCCGGCGCGGCGTGGGAAGCGACCTTGCGCGTTGCCGCCGACGGCTGGCGCGTGATGCTGCGGCAGCGCGAAAGTGATCAGCAACCCGGCCAGGAACCGGTTGCCTGCGCGCTGCGCGTGCTACGCGCCGACGGCGACAGCGGCACGGCCCTGGTCGAGTGCGACGGCGTGGCCTATCCGCTGGTGTTCGCCGCCGACAAGCAGGTGCTGCACCTGTTCCAGTCCGGCCGCGCCTGGCAGTTCCCTCTGCACGACCCGCGCCGCCGCCGCGATGCCGGTGAAGCCGGCGGGGTCCTGCAGGCGCCGCTGACGGCGCGCATCGTCGCGGTCCACGTGGCCGAGGGCGAGCGTGTGGAGGCCGGCCAGCCGCTGGTGGTGCTGGAGGCAATGAAGATGGAGCACACCATCGCTGCGCCGTTTTCCGGCGTGGTCGCTGAACTGGCCGCGCGCGCCGGCGGGCAGGCCAGCGCCGGCTCGCTGCTGGCGCGCGTCGAAGCCGATGTGGTGGCGAAGGAGCCGGCATGAGCGAACTGGCAAATACCGCGACACACACCGGCAAGACCGTTCGCATCGGCGGCGCCTCCGGCTTCTGGGGCGATTCCGCGATTGCCACGCCGCAGCTGCTGTCCGTGCCCGGCCTGCAGTACCTGGTCTACGACTACCTGGCCGAGACCACCATGTCGATCCTGGCGCGCGCCCGCGCCAAGGACCCGGCGCTGGGCTATGCCACCGATTTCGTGCAGGCAGCGATGGCGCCCAACCTTGCCGAAATCCTGCGGCGCGGCGTCCGCGTGGTCGCCAACGCCGGCGGCCTCAACCCGGCAGCCTGCCGCGACGCGCTGCTCAAGGTGGCCGCGCAGCAGGGCCTGAAGCCGCGCATCGCCGTGGTCACCGGCGACGACGTGCAGCCCCGCTTCGCGCAATGGTGCGCCGACGGGCTGACCGACCTTGCCGGGGCGCCGGTGCCGACCACCGAGCCGTGGTCGGCCAACGCCTACACCGGCGCGCAATGCATTGCCCGCGCGCTGGCGCTGGGCGCCGATATCGTCATCGCCGGGCGCTGCGTCGACAGCGCCGTGGTGGTCGGGGTGCTGGCGCACGAGTTCGGCTGGGACTGGACCGACTGGGACCGCCTTGCCGCCGGCACGCTGGCGGGCCACGTGATCGAGTGCGGCGCGCAGGCCACCGGCGGGTTGTTCACCGACTGGGAGCGCGTGCCCGGCTGGGAGCGGATGGGTTACCCGGTGATCGACTGCGCGCACGACGGCAGTTTCGAGCTGAGCAAGCCGGACGGCACCGGCGGGCTGGTCGACCCCGCCGCGGTCGCAGAGCAAGTGCTGTACGAGGTGGGCGACCCCGCTAGCTACCTGATGCCGGACGTGACCTGCGACTTCCGCATGGTGCGTACCGAGCTGGTCGGGCCGGGCCGCGTGCGCGTGGCTGGCGCGCGCGGCAGGGCGCCCGGCACCCACTACAAGGGCAACGCCACCTGGCAGGACGGCTTCCAGATCAGCCTGATGATGGCGATCCGCGGCATCGACGCCCCGGCCAAGGCGCGGCGCACCGCCGAGGCGCTGCTGGCGCGCACCCGCGCCATGCTGGCCGAACGTGGCATGCCCGACTACACCGACACCGTGGTCGAGCTGCTGGGCTGCGAATCGCAATACGGCGCCCATGCGCGCGAGTTGCCGACGCGCGAGGTGGTGCTGCGCATCGGCGCGCGCCATCCGCTGGCGCGCGGCCTGAGCTTCCTGCAGCGCGAATGCTCGTCGGCGGGAACGTCGATGGCGGCCGGGACGCGATCCTCGTTTGCGGGGCGTGTCGATATCCAGCCGGTGGTGAAGGTGTTCTCCTTCCTGGTGCCCAAGGCCGACGTGCCGATGCGGGTGGAATTCGAGGGCGGCGTGATCGCGCTGCCTCATGCGGCAGCCAGCGCAGCAGCCAGCGGCGCACCCGAGGCGCCGGCCCTGGTCGATGGCCCGCCACTGCCGCCGGTGCCCGACGAACCGCGCGTGCAACGGCCGCTGGTCGCCCTTGCCTACGCGCGCAGCGGCGACAAGGGCGACGACGAGAACATCGGCGTGATCGCGCGCAAGCCGGAGTACCTGGCGCTCCTGCGCGAACAGCTGACGCCGCAGGCCGTGCGCGCGTACTTTGCCCACCTGGTCGCGGGCGAGGTCGAGCGCTTCGACGTGCCTGGCCTGCATGCGCTGAACTTCCTGATGCATGGCGCGCTGGGCGGCGGCGGTGTGGCCAGCCTGCGCTCCGACCCGCTTGGCAAGAGCTACGCGCAGATGCTGCTCGATTTCCCGCTTTCCGTACCGCGCAGCTGGGCATAGACCCGGCCAACACTGACCAAGGAGGAGACACATGACCCGATCCATGCGCAACCCGCTTGTCCGCCGGCTGCTGACGCTAAGCCTGCTCGCCAGCAGCCTCGCTGGCGCAATCCCGGCCATGGCGCAGGGCGACGCCTATCCGAACCGGCCGCTCCGCGTGGTGGTGCCGTATACGCCTGGCGGCGTGTCCGACGCCGTGACGCGGCTGGTCATGCAGAAACTGTCCGAGCGCATCGGCCAGCCCGTGGTGGTCGAAAACCGTGCCGGCGCCAACGGCATGATCGGCTCGGAAAACGTCGCCAGATCGGCGCCGGACGGCTATTCGCTGCTGGTCGTGGTCGCCGCCCACGCGATCAACCCGAGCCTGTACGGCAAGATGAGCTATGACCCGGTCAAGGACCTGACCGGCGTCAGCATGATCGGCCGGATCCCGCTGCTGCTGGTCGGCAGCGCACAGCTGCCGCCGACCACCGTTAAGGAACTGGTTGGCTGGGGCAAGGCCAATCCGGACAAGATGACCTTTGCGTCCAGCGGCACCGGCTCCGGCGCGCACCTGGCGGGAGAACTGCTCGCGCAGGCGGTCGGCATGAAGATGACGCATGTGCCGTACAAGGGCATCTCGCCGGCATTGCCCGACCTGTTTTCCGGGCAGGTCGCGGTGATCTTCGATTCGGTGCAGACCATGATGCCGCAGGTGAAGGCTGGCAAGGTGCGCGCGCTGGCGATTACCAGCCCGACGCGCTGGCCAGCCGCACCGGAGGTGCCGACCATGGCCGAGGCCGGCTTCCCGGCGGTGACGGCTGGCAGCTGGATCGGCCTGCTGGCGCCGGCCAAGACGCCGCCGGCGGTGCTGGCAAAGCTGTCGGCGGACATGGACGCGGTGCTGCAGCAGCCGGACGTGCGCGCGCGGCTGATCGACTACGGTATCGATCCGGTCGGCGGCAAGCCCGAGCAGTTCCAGGCCTTTATCAGGACGGAAGCGGTGCGCTGGGGCGAGGTGGTGAAGAAGAGTGGGGTGAAGCTGGAATAAGCAGGACTTGCGTAGGGAAAGCGCCCGCGGCAGAAGCCGCGGGCGCTAGGCGTTTAAAGCCCCAACTGCTTTGCCGCCAGGTCCTTCATGATTTCCTCCGCCCCGCCGCCGATCATCATCACCTTGACCTCGCGATACAGCCGCTCCACGCGGCTGCCGCGCATATAGCCCATCCCCCCGAGCAATTGCACCGCGCGGTCCGCGCAGAACTGGAAGGTCCGCGTGGCCATGTTCTTGGCCATCGCAATCTGCGCCACCGGCGCGGCGCCGTCGTCCAGGCGCGCGGCGAGGTCGTCGAGCAGGGCGCGCGTGGATTCGATGCGCGTGGCCATGTCGACCAGCTGGTGGCGCACCACCTGGTGGTCGGCCAGCCGCTTGCCGAAGGTATGGCGGTCGCGCGCCCACGCCAGCGCATCGTGGAAGCAGACCTGGGCATAGCCGCAGGCAGCCGCCGCCAGCGCCAGGCGCTCGTGGTTGAAGTTGCGGGTGATGGCGGCAAAGCCCTTGCCTTCCTCGCCGACCAGGTTTTCCACCGGCACGCGGCAGTCCTCGAAGAACAGCTGCGCGGTGTCGGACGCCCACCAGCCCATCTTCTTCAGCGGCGTCCGGCTCAGCCCCGGCGTATCGCCTTCGATCAGTAGCAGCGACACGCCACCCGCACCCGGGCCGCCGGTACGCACGGCCACGGTGATGTAGTCGGCGCGCATGCCGGAGGTGATATAGAGCTTGGTGCCGTTGACGACATAGTGGTCGCCCTCGCGGCGCGCGCTGGTCGACAGCCGGGCCACGTCGGAGCCGGCGTCGGGCTCGGTGATCGCCAGCGCGGAGATCTTCTCGCCCGACAGGATCTGCGGCAGCACGCGCGCCTTCAGCGCCTCGCTGCCCACCGCGGCGATCGGCGGTGCGCCGATGGTGTGCGAGAACAGCCCCGAGGCGATCCCGCCCGAGCCGCCCCAGGCGCGCTCCTCGAACAGGATCATGCGGTAGAAGGCATCGCACGGCGCGCCGCCGTACTCCTCGGGAAAACCGGGCGCCAGCAGGCCGGCTTGCGCCGCCTTGCGGTACAGCTCGCGCGGGAAGCTGCCGGCTTCGTCCCAGGCCTCGGCATTGGGCGCGACTTCCTTTTCAAAGAAGCGCCGCACGCTGGCGCGGAATGCTTCATGGTCCGCGCTGTAGTAGCGCGGGTTGGGCGGTTGCAGGGTCATGGTGTTCGCTTACTCGTTGGACGGCGCCAGGCATTGCGGCAGCGTGTAGAGCGGGAAGCCGTTGTACGGCTGCGAGCGCTGGTGCTGGGGCTGCGCCCAGGTGTGCTTGGCGTTGGGCACGCCGCCGTCGACGCGCAGGGTCGAGCCGGTGATGAAGGCCGCCGCCGGCGACAGCAGGAACACCACCGCCGCGGAGACCTCGGCCTCGGTGCCCAGCCGCTGCAGCGGCACCTTGCGCGCCAGCTGGCGGATCTTGACCTGGAATTCGGGCGGATAGGTGTCAAAGCCGCTGGACGCGATCCATCCCGGCGCCACGGCGTTGACGCGCACGCCTGCGGCGGCCCATTCGCACGCCGCCGTTTCAGTGAACGACAGCATGCCGGCGCGCGCCGCGCCCGAATGGCCCATGCCCGGCATGCCGTTCCACATGTCGGCGATGATGTTGACGATGGCGCCGCCGTTGGCTTCCATCCATTGCGTGAAGCATTCGCGCGCCACCAGGAAGCCGCCGGTCAGGTTGTTGCGCACCACGGCTTCCCAGCCCTTCTGGCTGATGTCGCGCAGCGGCGACGGGAACTGGCCGCCGGCGTTGTTGAAGAGGCCGTCGATGCTGCCGTGCGCCGCCAGCACCGCGGCCACGTTCTCGCGCACCTGCGCCTCGTCGCGGATATCGCAACTGTGCAGCGTCAGCCGGTCTGCGGCGTCGGGCTCGGCGTCGAGGATTTCGTCGCGGACCTGTTCCAGCTTTTCCAGCTTGCGGCCAGCCAGCGCCACGCGCGCGCCCAGGCTGGCCAGCTCGTGCGCGGTGCAGCGGCCGATGCCGCTGCCGGCGCCGGTGACCAGCACGGTACGGCCGGCGAACAGGCCGGCGTGGAAGACGGATCGATATTGCATGCGGGCTCCGGGATCAGCACATCAGGGGTTGGCAGTCAGGCCCAGGCGCTTGACCAGCTTGCCCTGGCTTTCGTAGCGCTGGCGCGCGAAGGCGGCGTAGTCGGCGCTGTTCAGGTAGGCGCTCTCCTGGTCGAGCCGCTCCAGCAGCTTCTGCATCGCCGGCTCGTTGAGCGCCTTGCGGAAGGCGTCGTGCAGCACCTGCACAGCCTGCGCGTCCATGTCGCGCGGGCCGGCGATGCCGAACGGCGAGGTGGACACGATGTCGACGCCGACATCGCGCAGCGTCGGCACGCGCGGCCAGCGGCGCGAATGCTCGGCGGTCCAGAGCACCAGCCAGCGCGCCTTGGCGCTGTCGACATAAGGGCCGATGCCGCCGGCCGTGACACCCAGGTCGATATGCCCGCCCATCAGCGCGGCGATGATCTCGGCCTCGCCCTTGTAGGGCACATGGTTGAACTGGACGCCGAGCTTCTGCCCGATCTCTTCCATGGTCACGTGCATGGTGCCATTGGTGCCGGTGCTGCCGTAGCTGATCTTGCCGGGACGGCGGCGCGCATCGTCGATCATTTCCTGCCACGATTTCCACGGCGCGTCGGCGCGCGCCGCGACGCCCAGCGTGTAGCCGGTCAGGTGGATCACGTAGGTGAAGTCGCGCAGCGGGTCGTACTGCGTCTTCTGCAGGTGGGGCAGCCGGAACACGGGTTCCGGGATCACCGTCAGCGTGTAGCCGTCAGGTTTGGCGCGCGCGACTACATTGGCGCCCAGCACGCCGGCGGCGCCGGGCTTGTTCTCGACTACCACGGGCTGGCCCAGCGTCTTGCCGGCGCTGTCGGCCAGCGTGCGTACCAGCGTATCGGTGGCGCCGCCGGCCGCGAACGGCACGATCAGCGTGACCGGCCGCATAGGGAAATCGGCCGCCCGCGCGCCGGAGGACAGTGCTCCCAGTGGCGCCAGCGCGCCCAGGCCCAGCAGCGCCAGCGTGTCGCGGCGGCGGGTGTCGATGGTGTCGTCTCTCATTGCCGGTCTCCGTCGTGGTTCGGCTGCTGCGTCAGCACGAGTGCGTCGAGCGCGACCGCACCGCGGCCGGCTTCGCGCACCAGCAGGGGATTCACTTCCATTTCAGCGAGCGAGTCGCCGAGCGCCATCGCGGCGTCGGACAGCGCGGCAATCGCGTCCGCGGCCGCGTCGATATCCGCGGCGGGCTTGCCGCGGAAACCGGTCATCAGCCGGTAGCCGCGCAGGCCAGCGAGCATCTCGCGGGCCATGGCGCGGTCCACCGGCAGCAAGCGGTGCGCCACGTCGTGGAAGACCTCGGTAAAGATCCCGCCCAGGCCGACCGTCATGGCCGGGCCGAACACCGGGTCGCGCGTCACGCCGACGATCAACTCGCAGACGCCGCTGGCCATCTGCTGCACCAGCACGCCGCGCTGGCGTGCGTCCGGCCTGGCGCGCGTTGCGGCGGCAACCACTTCCGCGGCGGCGTCGTGCACCTGCTGTGCATCGCGCAGTCCCAGCCGCACGCCGCCGATTTCGGTCTTGTGGGCGATGTCGGGGCTGAGCACCTTGACCGCCACCGGGAAGCCGAGGCTCGCGGCGGCGCGTGCGGCGTCGGCGGGTGTGGCCGCGACCGCTTCCACGCCGATCGGCACCCCGAAACCGGCGAGCCAGTGCTTGGCCTGATACTCGTCCAGTGCGTGAGCGGGCAGTTCTGCGGCCTGCGGATGGTCGGTGGCGCGCGCGCGCAGTCCCATCCACTGCGTGGTCCGGGCCTGCGTGCCGAGCCAGTCGACATACGTGCCCAATGCCCTGGCGGCGCGCGCCACGTCCGGGAACAGCGCCACGCCGGCCGCCGCCAGCCGGGCGCGGCTGGCCGGCTCGCCGGTGGTGGCGACCACGATCAGCCGGCCGGTCTTGCCCGCCACGTCGATCAGTTCATCCGCCACGCGGTCGAGCAGGTAAGCGGTGGCGTACAGGAAGATCACATCCACGCCGTCGAACGCCGCCAGGTTGTCGAGCACGGCATAGGCGAGGCCGCTGCGGTTGAACAGCTGGCCGGTCAGGTCGACCGGGTTCGCCACCGAGCCGATCTCCGGCACGGCCGCCTGCAGGCGCTGCTGCACCGGCCCGGGCAGGCTCGGCACGTCCAGGCCGGCGGCGCTGAGCAGGTCGGCGGAGAGCGCACCCATCGCGCCCGACACCGATGCCACCACCACGCGGCGGCCCGCGCTGCGCTGGCGCAGGCCCGACAGGTAGGCCAGGTCGGTCAGGTGGGTCGGATCGCTGGCCTGCATCGCGCCGGCCTGGGCGAAAGCGGCGCGGTAGATGGCCTGGTTGCCGGCCAGCACCGCCGTGTGCGATTGTGTGGCTGCCGAACCGGCCTCGCTCTCGCCGGCCTTCAGCACGATCAGCGGCTTGTCCGCCGCGCGCATCCGCGCCGCGGCGTCGATAAAGCGCGGGCCGTTGCGCAGGCCCTCGACGTAGCCGACCACGGCGCCGGTCTGGGCATCGTCGGCGAGGTAGCCGAGATAGTCGGCATAGTCCAGGCAGGCTTCGTTGCCGGTATTGATGAACTGGTGAAAGCCCACGTCCATCTGCCGGCCGGTGGCATAGACGATGGCGCACACATTGCCGCTCTGCGTCAGCAGGCTGACGGCGCCGGGGCCGTCCTGCGGCGGGTAGGCGCGGAAGGTGGTGGCAAAGGCGGTGATGGCGCGCGTGGTCAGGTTGGCCAGCCCCATGCAGTTGGGCCCGGCGATGGCCATGCCGCTTGCGCGCGCGAAAGCGGTCAGCGCCGCCTGGCGCGCGACGCCGGCTTCGCCCGCCTCGGCAAAGCCCGACGCATAGAGGATGGCGGCGCGGATGCCGCGGGCATGGCAGCGCTGCAGCTGCGGCAACACTTCGTCGGCGCCGAGCGCCAGCACCGCCACGTCCGGCACCGCCGGCAGGGACTCGACATCGGGATAGCAGGCCAGCCCGGCGATCTCCGCGTAGCGCGGATTGACCGGGTAAACCTGGCCTCGGTAGCCAAGACGCTGCAGGTGGTCGAGCGCGACGCCGCCGATGCGGCTGGTATCGCGCGAGGCGCCGATGATGGCGATCGAGGCGGGCTCAAGCAGCTGCGCCAGTTCGGTGCGGCCAGCGCGTACCGGTGGCCGCGCCGTGTTGGAAAGTGGCATCTTTGTCTCCATCCTTCCTCTGCCGGAAGGGTGACCCGATTCAAGCGTATCGGGTGGATGGGGACAAGCGGACGGACGCTCGGTGTGCACAATGTGCACAATTTCCGGTTCGGCCGGCAGCGGGGATGCTGCAACGGCCTGTAGCAGGATTTCAGTTGGCTTGAGAGCAGCAACGCCACCAAGCCCGACGATCGAAGCACGTTCTGCGGATTTTTGTCGTTGCCCCCTTTCAAAACCCGCCAACGTTGATGTAGAATCCGCGCTTCGCTGAAAACGCGATGAATTCCCCGATAGCTCAGTCGGTAGAGCGACGGACTGTTAATCCGCAGGTCCCTGGTTCGAGCCCAGGTCGGGGAGCCAAAGTACGCGGGAGTAGCTCAGTTGGTAGAGCGCAACCTTGCCAAGGTTGAGGTCGCGAGTTCGAGACTCGTCTCCCGCTCCAAATCTTCCGGTGTTCGCCGGAGCGTGCGCCCATGTGGCTCAGTGGTAGAGCACTCCCTTGGTAAGGGAGAGGTCGGCAGTTCGATCCTGCCCATGGGCACCACCCCCTTTCGTTTCCCTTCTGTTTTTTCGTTTCGCCCCGCACGGCGCCGCGGCTAGCCGCCCTGGTCCTTTGGCCAGAACGTGATGTTGATGCTCGACGGCGCGACACCGTTCTCGTCGCGCGGCAACGGGTCCGAGCGCGCGACCGCGCGCAGCACGGCGTTGTCCCACCCGGCGTTGCCGCTCGACTTGGCCAGCCGCGTCGACAGCACCGAGCCGTCCGGCGCCATGTGCACCGCCACCACCGCCGCCGGATTGCCGGCGACGTCTTCGTTGAAGATGATGTTCGGCTTGACCCGCTGCCGGACCCGTTCTGCATAGCCCGACGAAGGCCGCGCGGAGGTGCCGGAACCGGTCCCCGCGTTGGCGTGGCCCGCCTGTGCCTGCAACCGCGCCAGTTCGCCCTGGCGCCGCGTGTTGTCGGCCTGGCGCAGTTCTTCCTGCGCCTTGCGTTGTGCTTCCTTGCGGGCCGCGTCGGCGCGGGCCTGGTTTTCACGCTGCCGGGCCTGCTGCGCTTCGTCGCGGGCGGCACGTTCGGCCTTGCGCTGCTTTTCCTGCAGCGAGATATCGGCGTCCTCCTCCTCGACGGGCTTTGGCGTCGGCGTCGGCGTGACCGCCGGCGGGGGGATGACCACTTCAGGCACGGACTCCCACAGTTCGGCTGTCACGCCTTCCGGCACGGCGTTGCGCCAGCGCACGCCGTAGTAGAGCAGGGCACCCAGCAGCAGGTGCATCAGCAGGGCCAGCAGGAAGCAGCGCATGGTGCCCCGTTCCGGCACCGGCTGGTAGGGATAGGCGACAGCTTGCATGGCGGTGGCTGCGGCGGAACCCCGGCCGCTTGTCCAGGAATCAACTTCATTCTATGAAGTGCGGCGTGCCGAACCAAGGTAGAGGGAACGGCACCTTCCCAGGCCAATCTGTACGGACAGTGTCGGAATCGGCGCAAAATTGCCGTTTGACTTTTCAAGACGACTGGTCATATTATTCCAGCCATGGCCCGCACCGCAGACAAGACCGACATCCCGAACCGCCTGACCAAGGCAGGGCGCGAACTGTTTTCGCGCCACGGCTACAACGCCACCGGCATCCAGCAGATCACCGACCATGCCGGCGTGCCGAAGGGGTCGTTCTACAACCATTTCGACAGCAAGGAAGCGTTCGCCGCGGCGATCATCGCGCAGTACGCGGCGTACCTGCAGCGGTCGTGGGAAGCCATGATGGAAGCGGCGCCGCCGCAGCCGATGGCGGCGATCCGCTATGTCTTCGAGCGGATGATTGCCCACCACGAAGCCAAAACGGAGCGCGCCGGCTGCCTGGTCGGCAATTTCGCCGCGGAAATCGCCTCGTCCAGCGACACCTGCCGCGTGGCGCTGCAGGCGGCGCAACTGGCCTGGCGCGAGCGCCTGGCCGGCATGATCGCCGACGCCCAGGCGGATGGCGCCATCCGCACGGATATCGCGGCCGCCGAACTGTCCGGCCTGGCCTGGGATACCTGGGAAGGCGCCTTGCTGCGCATGAAGCTCGAACGCTCGGTCGAGCCGTTGCGCCGCAGCGTCGACCTGATGTTCAACCACCTGTTCCAGCCGGCCGCTGCTGTTTCTGCTGCGGCCGGCCAATCACCAACCTCGGAGTAAGCCATTCATGGGTGCACAGAACGAAGCCTTTCTCGCCGATGCGCTGTTCCAGCCGGTCAGGCTGGGCAAGCTTGAACTCGCCAACCGCATGGCCATGGCGCCGCTGACGCGCAGCCGCGCCGACGACGACCTGGTGCCGACCGACATGGTGGTCGAGTACTACAGCCAGCGCGCCAGCGTGGGCCTGATCATTGCCGAGGCCACGCAGGTCTCGACCACGGCCCAGGGCTACACCAACACGCCCGGCATCTATACGCCGGAGCAGATCGCAGCCTGGAAGCAGGTGACCGACGCGGTGCACGCGAAGGGCGGCAGGATCTTCCTGCAGATCTGGCACACCGGGCGCATGTCGCACACGCATTTCCAGCCGGACAACCAGGCGCCGGTGGCGCCGTCGGCCATCGCGGCCAACGCCAAGACCTTTATCAACGGCCAGGGCTACGTCGAATGCTCGCTGCCGCGCGCGCTGGAGGCGGGCGAGATTGCCGGCATCGTCGATGACTTCCGCACCGCCGCGGCCAACGCCATCCGCGCCGGCTTCGACGGTGTCGAAGTGCACGGTGCCCACGGCTACCTGCTCGATGCCTTCCTGCGCGACGGCACCAACAAGCGCACCGACGCCTACGGCGGCAGCGTCGAGAACCGCGCGCGCTTCCTGCTCGAAGTCATGGCCGCGGTGATCGCGGAGATCGGTGCCGAACGTGTCGGCGTGCGCCTGGCGCCGGTGTCGCCGGTCAACGATGCGCTGGAAAGCAACCCGAAGCCGCTGTTCGAGCACGTCGTGCGCGAACTGGAAAAGCTGCACCCGGTGTATATCCATGTGGTGGAAGGCCACACCGGCGGCCCGCGCGACAACGTGCCGTTCGACTACGAAGCGCTGCACCGCCTGTACAGCGGCGTGTGGATGGTCAACAACGGCTACTCGAAGGAAATGGCCGAGGAAGCCATCCGCAGCGGCCGCGCCGACATGGTGTCGTTCGGCCGCAAGATGATCACCAACCCGGACCTGCCGCGCCGCTTCCGCGAAAACCAGCCGCTGAACAAGCCGTTCGAGGACGCATCGCTCTACGGCGGCAACGGCCCGCACGGCTACGTCGACTATCCGGCGCTGGCCTGAGCCGGCCCCGAGCGTCAGGAACCCCGGTGCGTCGCCAGCGCACGCTCGATGCACCGGAGCATCTCGGTTTCGTCAAACGGCTTGCCGAGGAAGCAGGCCGCACCGGCGGCCCGTGCGCGCAGCGCGAAATCCTGCAGGTCGAACGCCGTCATGAAAATGACCGGCACGCGCAAGCCGCGCGCACGCAGCGCTTCACACAGCGCGAAGCCGTTCATGCCCGGCATCTGCACATCGGTGATCACGCAGTCGATGCGGTCGATCGACGACGACTGCAGCAATGCCGGCCCATCCGCGTACATCTCCACCGCCATGCCGAAGGCGCGCACCAGCCTGCCGATGGCATGCCGCACGGCAGCGTCGTCGTCGACGATGGCAATGACCGGCGTGGCATTCACACGGTCTCCCCGGGCCGGGCGCGTGACCGGAGCCGGTCAGTGCGTTGCGCCGTCCACGGGCGCCTTGCTGGCGGCGTTCAGCGTCGGGCCTGGGGTGCCGGTGATCTTGGGCACGCATTCCGAATGGAACCATGCAATGGTGACCGGCTCGCCGGCGAGCAGGCGCTTGACCGGCGGCACCACCTGTTCGCCGATCAGCATGCCGAGCAGGCCGACCAGCGCCACCACGGGCGGCGCCGGCGAACGGACCTGCATCAGCGCGTAGATGATGCCGACAAGAATGCCGGCGCCGAGGGAGACAAGGTAAAGCTTCATCGGAAAGCCTCCAGCAAGAAATACATGAGGATCAGTGACGCGCTGCCGGGGCAGGCGGCAATCCGACGCCGAGCAGGTGCCGCACGCGCGGCGGCTTGTCGCCGGCATGGAAGCGGATGACCTCGCGCTGCAGGTCGGCATCGGCATGAGGCACGCGCTCGTGCTGGCGCAAATGCTCGGCCCACGATTCGACCAGGAACCACTCTGTCAGCAGCTCCGGGTTGGCCGGGTCTTCCAGCACTCCCCAGTTGAAGGCCCCGTCGCGCAGGCGTTCTTCGGAAAGCTGGTGGACCGCGCGCAGGAAGGCATCGCGGTCCGGCGCGCGCACGCAGTATTCGATCAGGATCATGACCGGGCCGCGGTCATGCGCGATATCGGCGGCGCCTTCGGGTTCGGGCCAGTGCCGTGCCGGCCCCAGGTCCTCTTCGCCGCGGGGCAGGCGCAGCCGGTGCAGCAGCAGCGCTGCCGCCAGCATGCCGACCGCCGCCACCAGCAGCCCGCCGGGCGTGCCCAGCGCCTGCGCGACAAAGCCCCACACCAGGCTGCCCGCCGCCATCGCGCCGTTGAACACCATCTGGTAGACCGCGAGCGCGCGGCCGCGCACCCAGTTGGGCAGGATCGCCTGCGCCACGCCGCCGAGTGTCGTCAGCGCGATGATCCAGGCCGCGCCCAGGAACAGCAGCAGCAACAGGGCGATCCAGACCGGCGGCGCCACGCATAGCCCGGCCATCACCACCGCGGTGGTGATGGCAGACAGCAGCATCAGCCCGTCGGCGTCCAGCCGCCGCTGCAGCCGCGGCAGGACCAGCGCACCGAGGATCGCGCCCAGCCCGACCGCGCCCAGCAGCACGCCATAGAGGCTGGCGCCGCCTTTCAGCAGTTGCCTGGCCACCAGCGGCAACAGCGCCCAGATGCTGCTGCCGAAGGCAAAGTGCACCGCGGCCCGCGCCAGCACCACATGCAGCTTGCTGTGGGCGCGGGTAAAGCGCAGCCCGGCGCGGAACGCGCCCAGGAAATGCTCGCGCAGCGGGTCGGCGGCGCGCACCGGGCGTTTCCACCACAGCAGCGCGGCGACCACGAAGACATAGCTGAGCAGGTCCATGCCATAGGTGACGGCCGCGCCGAACGCCGCCAGCAGCAGGCCGCCGGCCGCCGGGCCGATCGCACGGGCGATGTTGACACCCAGGGAGTTGAGCGCAACCGCGCGCTTGAGTTCTTGCTGCGGCACCAGCTCGGGCACGATCGATTGCCACGTCGGCCCCATCAAAGCCGCACCGACACCGCCCAGGAAAGCCATGCCGATCAGGATCTCGATCGTCAGCGCATTGCGCCAGGCCAGCATCGCCAGCGTGCCGCTGACCAGCGCCAGCCCGACCTGGATCGCGATCAGGAAGCGGCGCCGGTCGAGGATGTCGGACAGCACGCCGGCCGGGATCGCCAGCAGGAATACCGGCAAGGTCGCGGCGGCCTGGATCGTTGCGACCGCGGCCGGCGACGACGACAGGTCGGTGGCCAGCCAGGCGCTGGCCACGTCGCGCATGAAGCTGCCGACGTTGCCGAGGATGGTGGCCGCCCACAGCACGGCAAACGTCGCCTGCGCCAGCGGCGCGAAGGCGCCGCCGTCGGCGGTGCGGGACGGGGAGGGTGTTGCTTGCTCTGCCATTTTGGTCAGCCGTGCCGGGTTGCGCGCTCGTGCAGGTCGTGCCAGGCTACCAGCAGGAAGCCGCCGGCCAGGCCGAGGTGCTCGAAGAACGCGTTGGTTATCATGAAGCGGGCTTCCGGCGGGGTTTCCCAGAAGCGGTTGGCGATGAAGGTCGCGCCGACCGTGAACGCCGCCAGCGCCAGCGCGCCCAGCCAGCGCCGCCAGCCCAGCAGGATCATGGCGCAGGCGCCCAGTTCCAGCACGATGGTGGCGGCCGCCATCGGCACCGGCGGATTCAGCCCGAAGTGCCGCATCTCTGCCACCGCGCCGGGAAAGTCGGCCAGCTTGAACAGGCCGCCCTGCAGGTAGGCCGCACAAAGCAGCAGCAGGGCCAGCCAATGCATCCAGCGCGGCAGCCCGGTGGCGCCGGTGGACGCCTGGGGAAGGGAAGTCATCGGTTCAGGCATGGCCGGTCTCGGTTGGCTAAGGTCAGAAGGCCCAGCACGAGCAGCCCAGCGCGCCCCAGAACGTGCTCTCGTCCGAGGCCGGCACGCCGGCGGTCCAGGCCCTGGCGTGCGCATGGCCATGGACGCCGCACGAACTCGCGCATCCGCACGCCGTGTTCAGCGCCAGCTTGCGCGCTTCGGGCCGCGGCTGGTAGCCGCCCACGTGGCGCACCGGCGACCAGTCCGGCATCGGCGGAGGCAGTGCCGGCGACAGCTTGCCGAAGTCGGCGTCGCCATAGACCACCTTGCCGCCCAGGATAGTCAGCACCGAGGTGATGTCCTGGATGTCGTCGCCGGGCACGCTGAAGTAATCGGCCGACAGCACCGCGAGGTCGGCGAGCTGGCCGGCCTTGATCTGGCCCTTCTTGCCGACTTCCGAGGAGAACCACGTGTTGGCCTCGGTCCACAGCCGCAGCGCGGTCTCGCGGTCGAGCAGGTTGGCCTGCGGGTACATCGCCATGCCGCCCACGGTCTTGCCGGTGGTCAGCCAGTACAGCGACACCCACGGGTTGTACGAGGCCACGCGCGTGGCATCGGTGCCGGCGCCCACCTTGACGCCTTTTTCCAGCATCTTCTTCACGGGCGGCGTAGCCTCGGCGGCGCGTGCGCCGTAGCGCTCGACAAAGTACTCGCCCTGGTAGGCCATGCGGTGCTGCACGGCGATGCCGCCGCCGAGCGCGGCGATGCGGTCGATATTGCGGTCGGAAATGGTCTCGGCGTGGTCGAAGAACCAGTTCAGGCCGTTGAACGGGATGTCTTTCGCGACCTTCTCGTAGACATCCAGCGCACGGGAGATAGTCTGGTCATAGGTCGCATGCAGCCGCCACGGCCAGCGCTTTTCCGCGAGCAGGCGGATCACCGGCTCGAGGTCGGCCTCCATCGACGGCGCCATGTCGGGGCGCTCGACGCGGAAGTCCTCGAAGTCGGCCGCGGTGTAGACCAGCATCTCGCCGGCGCCATTGTGGCGGTAGAGATCGTCGCCCTGGCCCGGCTTGACCTTGGCGGTCCAGGTCTTGAAGTCGTTCAGTTCTTCCTTGGGCTTCTGCGTGAACAGGTTGTACGCGAGCCGCACCGTCAGCTGGCCTTCCTTGTGCAGTTCCTCGATGATGCTGTAGTCCTCGGGGTAGTTCTGGTACCCGCCGCCCGCATCGATCACGCCGGTCACGCCCAGCCGGTTGACCTCGCGCATGAAATGGCGCGTCGAGTTCTTCTGGTATTCGGGCGGCAGCTTGGGGCCCTTGGCCAGCGTCGCGTACAGGATGGTGGCGTTCGGCTTGGCCAGCAGCAGGCCCGTGGGATTGCCGCGCGCGTCGCGCACGATCTCGCCGCCCGGCGGGTTGGGCGTGTCCTTGGTGTAGCCGACCGCGCGCAGCGCCGCGCCGTTGAGGATGGCGCGATCGTACAGGTGCAGGATGAATACCGGGGTATCGGGTGCCACCGCGTTCAGTTCGTCGATGGTCGGCAGCCGCTTCTCGGCGAACTGGTGCTCGGTGAAGCCGCCGACCACGCGCACCCATTGCGGTGCCGGCGTGCGCGCGACCTGGTCCCTGAGCATGCGCATGGCATCGGCCAGCGAGCGCACGCCGTCCCAGCGCAGCTCCATGTTGTAGTTCAGGCCGCCGCGGATGATGTGCATGTGGCTGTCGATCAGCCCGGGAATGCCGCGCCGGCCGTTCAGGTCCACGACCTGCGTCTGCGCGCCGGCCAGCTTCATGATGTCCTGGCGCGTGCCGACGGCGACGAAGCGCCCGTCGCGGATGGCCACGGCGTCCGCCTGCGGGTTGGCCTTGTCGAGCGTGGTGAACTTGCCGTTGACGAGGATGAGGCTGGGTGCGGCGCTGGGTTGCATGCCGAAGATCTCCGGGGAAACGGCCGCGCCGAGCGCGGCCGCGGTGCCAATGAATTGCCGGCGCGTGAATGACATCGAACTCAGCCCTTCAGGAAGGCGAGCAGGTCGGCATTGACCTGGTCGGCGTTGGTCACGCACATGCCGTGCGAGGCGCCGGGGTAGACCTTGAGCGTCGCGCCCTTGACCAGGTCGGCGGCGCGCCGGGCCGAGGCGTCGATCGGCACGATCTGGTCGTCGTCGCCATGCAGGATCAGCGTGGGCACGTCGATCTTCTTCAGGTCCTCGGTGTAGTCGACCTCCGAGAATTCGCGGATGCATGCGTACTGCCCGACGATGCCACCGGCCATGCCCTGCGCCCAGAAGGCATCGATGGTGCCCTGCGAGACCCTGGCGCCGGTGCGGTTGAAGCCGAAGAACGGCACCGCCAGGTCCTGGTAGAACTGCGAGCGGTTCTCGGCCACGCCCTTGCGGATGCCGTCGAACACGTCCAGCGGCAGCCCGCCCGGGTTGGCGTCGGTCTGCAGCATCAGCGGCGGCACCGCGCCGATCAGCACCGCCTTGGCCACGCGTCTGGTGCCGTGGCGGCCGATGTAGTGCGCCACCTCGCCGCCGCCGGTTGAGTGCCCGACCAGCACCGCGTCGCGCAGGTCCAGCGCCTCGATCAGCGCGGCGAGGTCGTCCGCGTAGGTGTCCATGTCGTTGCCCTGCGCGGGCTGGTCCGAGCGGCCGTGGCCGCGGCGGTCATGGGCGATCACGCGGAAGCCCTGGCGCGCGAGAAACAGCATCTGCGCGTCCCATGCATCGGCATGCAGCGGCCAGCCATGCGAGAACACGACCGGCTGGCCCGCGCCCCAGTCCTTGTAGAAGATGCGGGTACCGTCCTGGGTGGTGATGGTTTTCATCGATCAGGCCCTCCTGGAAGCAGGAAGTGGAAGAAGGCACCCTGGCGGTGCCTGGCAGGTTGGCTTGCGCGCCGCCGTAGCGGGCGCGCGCAAGCCGCGGTCATTGCGGGATGCCGGGATCAGCGCGCCGGCACCGGCGCCACCGACTCGTGCGGCGTGGCGGTGCGCTGCGGCGCCTTGTGCACCATCGTGTAAGCGTAGTCGACGCCCATGCCATAGGCGCCGGAATGTTCCTTGACCAGTTTCATCACGGCGTCATACGTGTCGCGGTGGGCCCAGTCGCGCTGCCATTCCAGCAGCACCTGCTGCCAGGTCACCGGCACCGCGCCGGCCTGGACCATGCGCTGCATGGCATAGTCGTGCGCTTCCTTGCTGGTGCCGCCGGAGGCATCGGCCACCATGTAGATCTCGTAGTTGCCTTCCAGCATCGCGCACAGCGCGAAGGTGGTGTTGCAGACCTCGGTCCACAGGCCGGCGACGATCACCTTGTTGCGGCCGTTGGCCTTGAGCGCGTCGCGGACCTTCTGGTCGTCCCACGAGTTCATCGAGGTACGCTCCAGCGTCTTCTGCCCGGGGAATACGTCGAGCAGCTCGGGATAGGTGAAACCGGAGAACGATTCGCTTTCGACCGTGGTGATGGTGGTCGGGATATTGAAGATCTTGGCGGCCTTGGCCAGGCCGACGACGTTGTTCTTCATGGCCTGCCGGTCCATCGACTGCACCCCGAAGGCCATCTGCGGCTGGTGGTCGATGATGATCAGCTGGCTGTTTTGCGGGGTCAGGACTTCGAGCTTTGGGTTGGACATGGTGTCGATCCTCGGGACAGGGGTTTGAGCGCAGGCGCAGGCCGACGGCGGCCGCCGGCATGCGGAACGGCAAGGCACGGCAGCGCGGCCCGGATAAGAAGACTAGACGGCAGGCGCAGGAATCGCCATTGCATGATGGTATTAATCGGTCCGGCGACGCTTGCACCGGAAGCGAGGCGAGCAATTCGGCGCCGGCGCGCGCCTGACTAATACAATGGTATTAGTGACGTGCACTTCTCCCGTGCTGGCATGACGGTCATTGCCGATGGCGGCCTGCTGGTTATAATCCGCTGCTCGTGCGCCCCCGCACGCGCGCCCTGGAGAGCAGACCGTGACATCCCCAAGCCTGGAGCCTGCCGACGACAGTGCCTGCGATGACGCGACCGTACTGGTCGTCGACGACGATGCCGGCGTGCGCCATGCGCTCGGCAACCTGTTCCGCTCGGTCGGCCTGAGCGCGGTGCTGTTCGAGTCCGCCGCCGAGCTGCTGGCCTTTCCGTTGCCCGATACTCCATGCTGCCTGGTGCTCGACGTCAGGCTGCGCGGCCCCAGCGGCCTGGACCTGCAGGGCCGGCTGGCGCGCATGGGCGTGCCGCTGCCGATCATTTTCATGACGGGCTACGGCGACATCGCCATGAGCGTGGCCGCGATGAAGGCCGGCGCCGTGGACTTTATTCCCAAGCCGTGCCGCGACCAGGACCTGCTCGACGCGGTGAGCGCCGCGCTGGCCAGGGACCGCCTGCGCCGCAAAGGCGCGCGCAAGGCCGACGAATTGCGCGCCAGCTACGAGACCCTTTCGCCACGCGAGGCCGAGGTCATGGGCCTGGCGGTGTCCGGCCTGCTGAACAAGCAGATCGCGGCCGAAATCGGCATCAGCGAGGTGACGGTCAAGATCCATCGCGGGCAGGCCATGCGCAAGATGAAGGCGCGCACCTTTGCCGAGCTGGTGCTGATGGCACAGCAGCTGGGCCTCTGCCAGGCCGGCCAGTGACGGGTAAGCCGGCGCCACCGGCGCTGCAAGTCCCGGCGCGCCTGGTAGGGCGCGCCCGCGAGATGGCGCTGCTGGCCGATGCGCTGGGACGCGTGTGCCTGAGCGGCAAGTCCGAGCTTGTGCTGGTCGCCGGCGGTGCCGGCACCGGCAAGTCCGCGCTGGCCAATGCCTTCTCGCGCCAGGCCGCGGCGCAGACCGGCGCCCGCATTGCCGCCGGCAAGAGCGACCAGCTCCAGCTCGATATTCCGTATGCGCCGGTGGCGCAGGCCATCCTCGGGCTTACGCTTGGCTTGCTGGATGCGCCGCCGGCCACGCTGGCGCCGCAGCGCGAGCGCTGGCTGGGCATGCTGGCGGGCCAGGGCCGGGTGGTTGCCGAACTGGTGCCGGAGGCCGAACAGGTGCTGGGCCGCACGGCGCCGCTGGCCAACGTGCCGGCACAGCAGGCGCAGGCCCGCGCACTCGGGGCACTGCTGGCCACCTTTTCCGCCTTTGCCGCGCCGGGCCAGCCGCTGGTACTGTTCTTCGACGACCTGCAGTGGGCCGACGCGTTCACCGTCGCGCTGCTGGAAGCCTTCACGGTGCAGCGTCCGGGCGGCATCCTGCTGATCGCCGCGTACCGGGACCACGGCCAGGACGTCGAGCAACGCTTCTCGTGGCTGCTGCATGCCAATCGCGGCGGCGCGCTGGCGGTCACGCGCATCCCCGTCAGGCCGCTGGCGCCCGCTGACCTGGCCGAGCTGGTCGGCGCCGCGCTCGACGAGCCGCCCGCGCGTATCGCGGCGCTGGCGCACGCCGTGCACGACCGGACCGCGGGCAACCCGTTCTTTTCCTACCAGTTGCTGCGCACGCTGGTCGACGACGGCGTACTGACCAGGCAGGCCTGCGGCACCGGCTGGGACTGGCATGCCGCCGAGGTCGACGACCAGCATTACACCGGCAACGTCGTCGACCTGATGATCCGGCGTTTTGCCAGGCTGCCCCGCGCCGGTACCGGACTGCTGCAGCAGCTGGCCTGCGTCGGGCTGCGCGCCGACGCCGGCCTGCTCGCCCGCGTGGCCGGCGTCAGCGCCGCACAGCTGGCCAGCCAGCTGCAGCCGTTCGTCGAGGCCGGCTTGCTGGTGCAGGCGCCGTGCGGCTACGCGTTCCAGCACGACCGCATACTGGAATCCGCGTATTCGATGATCGAGCCGCATGCGCGCCCCGCCGAGCACGCGCGCATCGCGCGGATCATGATTGAGCACTGGCGCGGCCAGCTGGCGGACCATGCGTTCGAGATCTGCAACCAGATCGAGCGCGTAGCCGTCCGGGCCAGCCAGGCGTTGCCGATGCCGCAGCGGGTGGCCTTCGTCGAGGTGCTGCTGGTGGCGGGGCGGCGCGCCTGGCGCTCGGGCGCGATCGGGCAGGCGCTGCACTACATGGACACGGCCCAGGCGCTGATGCAGCCGGACTGGTGGGAAGCGCACTATGGCCTGGCCTACGCCGCCAACCTGCTGCGTTGCGAATGCCTGCTGGCGCAGGCCCGGCTCGATGCCGCGTCGGAGGGCATCGATGCACTGCTCGCTCGCGCGCATGACGCGCTCGACCAGGCCGCCGTGTACCGCCTGCGCGCCAGCCTGCAGACCG
Organism: Cupriavidus sp. a3; assembly: GCF_051015765.1. Taxonomy (NCBI): domain Bacteria; kingdom Pseudomonadati; phylum Pseudomonadota; class Betaproteobacteria; order Burkholderiales; family Burkholderiaceae; genus Cupriavidus; species Cupriavidus sp. a3. The sequence continues at coordinate 1,173,922 of NZ_CP170644.1, forward strand.
TGCGCTCGGACTACGAAGGCGCGATCAATGCGGCCTTGTCTGGCCTGGCGCTGCTCGATGTACACCTGGAGCGCGCGCCGTCGTCGCAGCGCATGCGCGACGCTTACGACGCCGTGCGCGCCGCGCTCGGCACGCGCCCGATCGCCACCCTGGCGTCGCTGCCCGCCACCGATGACCCGCGCATCCATGCCGTGATGGGGCTGCTGTCCACGCTGATTTCTTCGCTGTTCGTGCGCGATGGCATCAGCTTCCTGCATGTGGCCAAGATGGTCGAGCTGACCCTCGACCATGGCGCCACGCCGGAGTCTCCGTACGGCCTGTCATGGTTCGGCGTGTTTATCGCCAGCCTGTACGAGGCGTACGAGGACGGGCTCGCATACGGGCAGGCGGCGATGGCGCTGATCGACCACCATGGCTATGAAGCGGGACGCATCGCGACGCTGGTCGCCGTGGACCAGGTCAGCGCCTGGACGCGTCCGCTGTCGTATGCGCTGAGCCACGCGCAGCAAGCCGTGACGCTTGGGCGCGCCTCCGGCGACATCGGCATGGCCTGCTATGCCTGCAACCATATCGCGTCCGACCTGCTGGTCATGGGGGAGCACCTGTGCCTGGTGGCGGAAGAGATCGCGCGCGGCCTGGCGCTGACGCGCCAGGTCCAGTACCGGGACATCGAGCTGATTTTGCATTCGCAGCTGCATTTCGTGCAGCGGCTGCGTGTTGGCGACGAACGCGGCGACGAACGTGGCGAGGGCGGCGAAGGTGTCGAAAGCAGCAGCTGGCAGGAGGACGCCGCACACTGCGGCACCGCCGCGCAGCGGCTGGCACGCAGCAACTCGTTGCCGACCCGCTTCTGGATCTACCTGTACGACGGCATGGCCGCGGTGTTCCTCGGTCAGTTTGCGCAGGCGGTGCACAGCCTGCGCCAGGCCGAGACACTGATCTGGTCCGCGCCCGCGCATATCAATGTGGCCGACTGCCGCCTGTTCCTCGGCATTGCGCTGGCGCACGCGCAGGCACCGCAGGCGGCCGCCGACATTGCGGCACACCGCGCCTGCTTCGCGCGCTGGGCAGCGCTCAATCCGCTGACGTTCCGCAACAAGCTGCTGCTGGTCGATGCCGCGCTGGCCCAGGCGGATGGCGATCCGCTGCGCGCGCTGGCCTGCTACGAGCAGTCGGCCGAGGCGGCAGCTGCAGCGGGCTTCGTGCATGAGCAGGCGCTGGCGCATGAACTGGCCGGCATGCTGTGCGCCCGGCACGACCTGCATACGGCGGCCCGGCAGCACCTGGCGCTGGCGCGCGCGTGCTACCAGCGCTGGGGCGCCGAACACAAGGCGACGCTGCTGGCCGCGCAGTATCCGCAGCTCGGTGCACCCGTGGCCGACGGCACGCCGGCACCGCCGGCCGCCAGCTGGGAACTCGGCCGGCAGGCGGCGCGTGCGTTGTCCAGCGAGATCGTGATGGATCGGCTGGTCGAGAGCCTGCTGAGCACCGTGATCCTGCACGCGGGCGCCCGCTACGGGCTGCTGGTGCTGATGCGGGATGACGAGCCGATGATCGAGGCCTCGGGCCGGGTGCTCGACGACAGGGTGACGGTGGCACTTGGCTCGGCGCCGCCTACCGAGCACGCGCTGCCGCTGGCGGTGCTCAACAGCGTGCTGCGCACGCGCCAGACGCTGGTGCTAGCCGACGCCATGGTCGACGCACCGTCGATCCGCACCAGGGCCGCCATCGACAGCGGCGTGCGCTCGGTGCTGTGCCTGCCGCTGGTGCGTGGACAAAGCCTGATCGGCGCGGTCTACCTGGAGAACAACAACGCTCCGGGCGTGTTCGGCGCGAACCATGTCGCCGAACTGGAGATGCTGGCGCCGCAGGTCGCGATCTCGCTGGAAACGGCGCGGCTGTACGAGCAGCTGATCGGCGAGAACAACCGCCGCGTGGCCGCCGAGATCGGCCTGCGCGATGCGCGCGCCGAGCTGGCCCGCACCTCGCACCTGACCGTGATGGGAACGCTGGCGGCATCGATCGGCCATGAAGTCAACCAGCCGCTGACAGCCATTGTCGCCACCGCCGATGCCAGCGTGCGCTGGCTGAAGCGGCCGCAGCCGGAGTTCGGAGAGGCGCTGGAGGGCCTTGCCTTTATCCGCCAGCATGCGCTGCGCGCCGCCGACATCGTGCGTGCGCTGCGCGCGCTGGCGCGGCAGGCGCCGGCGGTGCTCGCGCCGCTTTCTCCGGACGAGGTACTGCGCGAGGTGCTGGAGATGGTGCGGCCCGATCTGGACGCGCACCACGTCAGGGCCGTGACCCGGCTGACTGCCGGCGCCACGCAGGTGGAAGCGGACCGCGTACAGCTCCAGCAGGTGGTGCTCAACCTGGTCACCAACGCGCTCGACGCCATGGCCGGCACGCCGGTCGAGCAGCGCGAGCTGCTGGTGGCTTCGTACCGCGAGCAGGAGGCCCAGGAGATGGTGGTGGTCAGCGTGCAGGATCACGGGACCGGCATTGCCGAAGATGTGCTGCCGCGCGTCTTCGATGCCTTCTTCACCACCAAGGACGACGGCATGGGGATGGGGCTTGCGATCTGCCGCTCGATCGTCGAGGCGCACGGCGGTACGCTGGTGGCCAGGCGCCGCCGCAGTGGCGGCAGCGAGTTCATGTTCCGGCTGCCGGTGTTCCTCTCTCCGGCACCGGCTGCGGCGCACGACCCCTGACGGGCTTGCGCGGTGCATATGCTTCAGGTCTTCGGGGCCGATGCCACCAAGATGCCGAATACTGTCTGGATAATAAGGTACGTGCGGCAAAGCGGGAACATCCCGATATCTCACGCGCAAAACCCCCGCTTATAATCCCTGGTACCGTATCTTCGAAAAACCGGTCCGCCCATCCGCGCACCGGACCGCTCATGCTCACGGACCAGTCGGAAGCCAGGCAGACCCGCCGTTATGTCGAAAAGCGCGAAGGCATCCTCGATGCCGCCGCGGCGCTGTTCAACCGCAAGGGCGTGCGCGGCACGACGCTGTCGGACGTCGGCCAGCTGGTGGGGTTGAACACCAACAGCATCACGTACTACTTCCGCAAGAAGGAAGACCTGGTGCTGGCCTGCCTGATGCGCACCATCGAGGAAATGCGCGGCCTGGCCGGCGCGGCTGCGCAGCACGGCAGCGCCGGCGAGCGCGTCGCCGCCTTTATCGCGCTGTTCGTCGCGCGGCTGGCGCGCACCGCGGCGGGGGAGCGGCCGGAGCTGATGAGTTTCCGTGAGATCCGCGCGCTGCCGGCCAGCCATGCCGACGTGGCGTTCTCCGCCTACAACGACATGTTCCGGCAGATCCGCGGGCTGCTGCGCGATGCCACGCCCGCCGACCCGGCACAGCGCAGCGCGCTGAGCGCGCGGGCCCACCTGCTACTGTCACTGACCAGCGGCGCGATGAGCTGGATCGAACGCTACGAACCGGCGGACTACCCCAAGGTCGCGCAGACGCTGGCGGACATCGTGCTCAATGGCATTGCCGCGCCCGGCACCGCGTGGCAGCCGGAGCTGGATGCCGAAGCGCTGCTGCCGACGCTGGGACAGCCGGAAACAACGCAGCAGGCGTTCCTGCGCGCCGCCACCGAGCTGCTGAACGAGCAGGGCTACCGTGGCGCCTCGGCGGACCGGATCTCGGCGCGGCTGAACCTGACCAAGGGCGCGTTCTACCACCACAACGAGAACAAGGACGACCTCATCTCCGCATGCTTCGACCGCATGTCGGCGGTGATCCGCGATACCCAGACGCTGGTCGACGAGATGCCCGGCACCGGCTGGGACAAGCTGTGCGCGGTGTCGCGCGCGCTGGTGCATTACCAGTTCTCCAGCCAGGGACCGCTGCTGCGGCTGACCATCTACGGCGCGCTGCCGGAAGAGATGCGCATCGCCAAGATGCAGGACATGGCGCGTCTGTCCACGCGCTTTGTCCGCTTCCTGGTGCAGGGCATGCAGGACGGCTCGATCCGGCCGCTGGACCAGTCGATCGCCGCGCTGCAGGTGCATGGCATGATCAACGCCGCGGTCGAGCTGCGCCGCTGGGTCCGCGACGCGACCGCCGACAACGCCGCCGATCTGTTCGTGCGGCCCATGATGATGGGCCTGCTGCGCTGAACTGAGCTGAACCGGCGCGGCAGCGCCCGGGGGGTTTGCCGCGAGATGTCAGTCGTACAGGTGGCAGGCCACCATCTGGCCGTCGCCCTGGTCGCGCAGCACCGGGTCGGCGCTGCGGCACTGGGGCATGGCCGAAGGGCAGCGCGTATGGAAGCGGCAGCCCGAAGGCGGATGCATCGGGCTGGGGACTTCGCCCTGCAGCACGATGCGCTGGCGCTGGCGTTCAGCGCGCACGTCGGCCACCGGCACCGCCGACAGCAGCGCGCGCGTGTACGGGTGGCGCGGCTCCGCGTAGAGCTGGTGCCGGCTGGCGATCTCGACGATGCGGCCGAGGTACATCACCGCGATGCGGTCGCTGATATGGCGCACCACCGCCAGGTCGTGGGCGATGAACAGGTAGGACAGGCCCAGGCTGCGCTGCAGCGCCATGAACACATTGACCACCTGCGCCTGGATCGACACGTCCAGCGCCGACACCGGCTCGTCGCAGACGATCAGGCTCGGTTTCAGCGCCAGTGCGCGGGCGATGCCGATGCGCTGCCGCTGGCCGCCCGAGAATTCGTGCGGATAGCGGTCGGCCATGTAGGGCAGCAGGCCGACCATGTCGAGCAGCTCGGCCACGCGCGCCTGCAGCGCGGCACGATCGCCGGCCAGGCCGTGGACGTGCAGCGGCTCGGCGATGATGTCGCGCACCTTCATGCGCGGGTTCAGCGACGCGAACGGGTCCTGGTAGACCATCTGCACGCTGCGGCGGAAGCGCTTTTCGCGCGCGCCGCTGAAGCCGGCCAGGTCTTCGCCATCGAAGGCGATCCGGCCCGCGCTGGCGGGCAGCATCTTCATGATGGCCAGCCCGGTGGTGGACTTGCCGCAGCCGCTTTCACCCACCAGCCCCAGCGTCTCGCCGCGGCGCAGCGTGAACGAGACGCCATCGACCGCCTTGACCGAGCCGACCTGCCGCTTGAGCAGCACACCGCGCGTCACGGGGAAATGGACCTTCAGGTCTTCGACCTGGAGGATCGGGTCGCCGGCCTGGGGCGGCTGACGACTGGCCGGCGCCTCGGCGCCTGCGCTGCCATGCGTGCGATCCGTGCGCTCAGGCGGCGCGACGCTGCGCGCCAGGGGCGTGTCAATGGGCGTCATGGAGGAAGCAAGCCTTGAGGTGTTGGTCGGAAGTCCGCCCAGGAACCGCGCGCAGCTCGGGTGGCGCCTGGCGGCACTGTTCCTGCGCCAGCCGGCAGCGCGGCAGGAAGGCGCAGCCCGGGCCCAGCGCGGTCAGGTCGGGCGGCTGGCCGTCGATCGGCACCAGCGGCTGGCTGGTGTCGCCATCCAGGCGCGGCACGCATGCCATCAGGCCGCGCGTGTACGGATGCGCCGGATGGCGGTATAGCTCATCCGCGGTCGCCGTCTCCACCAGCCGCCCGCCGTACATCACCGCGACACGGTCGGCATAGCGCGCCACCACGCCAAGGTCGTGCGTGATCAGGATCAGCGCCGTGCCGGCCTGCTGCGCCAGCCCCTTGAGCAGATCCAGGATCTGCGCCTGCACGGTGACGTCGAGCGCGGTGGTCGGCTCGTCGGCGATGATCAGCTTCGGCTTGCAGGCCAGCGCCATCGCGATCATCGCGCGCTGCCGCATGCCGCCCGAGAACTGGTGCGGATAGGCGTGGACGCGGCTGCGCGGCTCCGGGATATGCACCTGCGCCAGCAATTCCGCGGCCTCTTCGTAGGCATCGCCCCAGGCGCGGCCCTGGTGCACGCGGATCGGCTCGGCGATCTGCTTGCCCACCGTCAGCGCCGGGTTCATCGACGACATCGGCTCCTGGAACACCATCGCGATGCGGTTGCCGCGAATGGCGCGCATGGCCGCCGGCTTGAGCCTGAGCAGATCCTGTCCCTCGAAACGGATCTCTCCGGACTCGATGACGCCGGGCGGCTGCGGGATCAGGCCGAGGATCGACAGCGCGGTCACGCTCTTGCCCGAACCCGACTCGCCGACGATCGCCAGCGTCTCGCCGGCGGCCACGTCGAACGAGACCCGGTCCACCGCGGTGACCACGCCGCGGTCGGTGCGGAAGCGCGTGGTCAGGTTCTTCACCTGCAGGATTGGCTCTGCCATGGTTGCGTCCCGGTTGTCGGTGGGAAGATCAGAAGCCGAGCTTCTTCTTCATCTCCTGGTCGATCCAGGCGCGCGCATAAATGGGCCCATTGCGCACCGCGCCGGCGCGCAGCTCGCCGTCGTAGTTCTTGACCCACGGCCACCACGCGGTGAACAGGTAGGGCGTCGGCAGCCAGATATACGGCGCTTCGGCCAGGATGTCGCGCGTCATGGCACGCAGCGCTTCCTGGCGCTTGCCCAGGTCGCGCATCTGGAAGGCCTGGTTGACGCGGGCATCGAACCTGGGGTCGTTCCACTGCGAGGCGTTCCACACCTGTCCGGCGACGAAGCTCTTGCGGATCGTCGTGGTCGGGTTGGTATGGCCGTTGCTCATCATGTAGCCCGGCGCATTGGTCTTGGTGGTCATCGCCGACAGGAAGGCGCCATACTCCATCGGCTGGATCTCGATGCGCACGCCTACCTGCTCCAGGTACGCTGCGATCAGCGGCAGCATTTCCATATGGTCCTGGCTGCAGGCGCAGACCTGCACCTTGAACTTGAAGCCCTTCGGGTAGCCGGCCTCGGCCAGCAGCTTCTTCGCCTTCTCCGGGTTGTAAGTGAACAGCTCCTTGACCGATTCCGGCATCGCGCTCAGCGGCTCGAAATAGCCGGTGTAGTCCGGGTGCTGCGGATAGGCGAACAACTCGGCATTGCCGCCGTAGTACTGCTTGACGATCTCCTGCTTGTTCACCGCCATGTTCAGCGCGCGGCGCACGCGGATATCGTTGAACGGCCTGGTGTCGACGCGCAGGGCCAGGTACTGCCCGGTGTAGGACAGCCAGCGGGACCACTTGAGTTGCGGCGCGCTCTTCTTCAGTTCATCGACGGCGGTCCAGCGCACCATTTCCAGCACGTCGAGCTTGCCGGTGCGCAGCATGGTGTTGCGGGTGGCCTCGTCCTTGACGGTGCGCAGCACCACCTTGTCGGCAAAGGGCAGCTTGTAGTCCTTGCCGCCGATCTTTTCGGTGTCCCAGTACTGCGCGTTTTTCGCATACGTGCTGGAATTGCCCTGCACGAACTGGGTCAGCGTGAACGGGCCGGAGCCGGTGACGTTCTTCCAGTTCGCGGCGCCCGCGGTGGCAACCTCCTTGGGCATGATGCCGGAGTAGTAGCCCCAGCCGAAGCGGTAGTCCCATTCCGCATTGAATTCCTTGAAGCGGAACACGACCGTATGCTTGTCGACGGCCTCGACCTTGCTCAGGTGGTCGAAGTAGGTGGGAATCTTCTTGGCGCTGGCGTTCTGGCGGCTGTAGCTGAACACCACGTCTTCTGCCGTCAGCTCGCGCTCTTCCATCACGCCAGGCTTGGCCGGGAAGCGTACGTTCTTGCGCAGCTTGACCTCGAGCGTAAGCGGGTCGGTCCATTTCCAGCTTTCGGCGAGTTCGCCGCGGATGGCATCCTCGGGCAGCCAGGCGTCGGCCTGGAAGGCGTACTTGCCGCCGTTGCGGCGGGCCTTGGACAGGTCGGCGGCGAAGAGCTGCTCGTAGACCTGGCCGGTGTCGTAGTTCTGCTTCCAGTTCCAGTCGCCCAGGTCCCACGACAATGCCGAGATGGTGGGGTAGACCGAGCCGACTTCAATGGTGCCGCCATATTTCGGCGCTTCCGCCTGCGCGGCCGCCGTGCCGCAGGCGAAGGCCGCGGCCATTGCCGTCGCCATCGCCACCAGGGAAGCCCCCCTCGTCATCCTGTCGTCCGTCTTCACGCTGCGCACCATCGTCTGCTCCTTTGGGGATCATGATGTGCCGGCTCGTCATGCCGGCCGCTCGTCAATCTGCTGTTCTCAGCGGCTGCCCCGCATGCGCGGGTCGAGCAGGTCGCGCAGCGCATCGCCATACACGTTGATCGCATAGACGACGATCGTCAGGCAGGCGCCCGGCGCCAGCGCCAGCCACGGGCCCTGGAACATAAAGGTGCGGCCGTCGCCTGACAGCATGCCGCCCCAGGTCGGGGCCGGCGGCGGCACGCCGAGGCCGAGGAAGGACAGGCCCGACTCCGCCAGGATCGCGGTGCCCACGCGCGTGGTGAACAGCACGATCACCGGCGGCAGCACGTTGGGCAGGATGTGGCGCCACAGGATGCGGCCCGTCGACGCCCCCATCGACTGCGCCGCATGCACGTACATGTTCTCGCGCACCGACACCACCGCGCTGCGCACGATGCGCGAGCCGCCGATGCCGAGCAGCAGGCCCAGCGTGCAGACGATCTGCCAGCTGCCCGGGCCCAGCACCGACACCACCACGATCAGGATCACCAGGTCGGGAAAGCTCATCCAGGCATCGACCATGCGCTGCACCACCAGGTCGAACTTGCCGCCCAGGTAGCCGGTCAGGATGCCCAGCGCGAGCGAGATCGCCGTGGCCAGCGTTGCCGCCGAGAGCCCTATCACTACCGACAGCCGGGCGCCGTACAGGCAGCGCGAGAACATGTCGCGGCCGAGATTGTCGGTGCCGAACGGATGCGCCCACGAGGGCGGCTGCAGCCGCGCCATCATGTTGATCTCGTTCATGCCATATGGCGCCAGCAGGTCGGCGAACACGCCGCAGAACAGGAACACCGCGCAGATCACCGCGCCGGCGGCGCCCAGGGGCTTGTCGCGGAACAGCCGCCGCAGCAGCGCGAAGCGAGGCTGGCGTTGCCGGCCGGAGCGGGGCAGGGCGCCAGGCAGGGTGGCGGAAGCGGCGTGCGGATCGACGGTCGGGGGTGCCATCAGCGGTGCCTCACTTTGGGGTCGAACAGGCCATAGCTCAGGTCGACGAGCAGGTTGATCAGCATCACCGCGACGCCGACCACGAGGAAGATGCCGGTGATCAGCGGATAGTCGCGCTGGTGCACGGCATCGAGCAGCAGCAAGCCCATGCCCGGCACCACGAAGATCTGCTCGATCACCACCGCGCCGCCGATCAGCAGCGGCGCCTGCAGGCCGACCAGCGTCACCACCGGGATCAGCGCATTGCGCAGCGCATGCCGCAGGATCACCAGCGGCTCGTTCAGGCCCTTGGCCCACGCGGTGCGGATATAGTCCTGGCGCAGCACCTCCAGCATCATGGTGCGCGTCATGCGCATAGTGATCGCCGACAGCGCCATGCCGAGCACGATGGCCGGCACCAGCATCTGCCTGACATGCTGCACGGGGTCCTCCAGGAAGGGGACGTAGCGCACTTCGGGCGACCAGCCCCACCACACCGACGGGAACACCATCACCATGGTGCCCAGCCAGAAGCTGGGCACTGCCAGCATCAGGATCGAGAAGGAACGCGCCACATAGTCCGCCGCGGTGTCCTGGCGGATCGCCGACAGCACGCCGATCGGCAGCGCCACCGTCAGCGCCACGGCCAGTGCCAGCACACCCAGCGAGAAGGTCGCGGGAATGCGCGCCATCACCATCCTCAGCACCGGCTCGCCTTGCCAGAGCGACTGCCCCAGGTCGCCATGCAGCACGATATTGCCGACCCAGTGCAGGTACTGCTCCCACATCGGGCGGTCGAGGCCGAGCGCATGGACCAGGTCTTCGCGGGTGCGCGTATCGGCGCTGATGTCGTTCTGGCTCAGCATCAGGTCGACCACGTCGCCCGGCACCAGCCGCACGATGGCGAACACGATGATGCTGGCGAAGACCAGCGTCGGCAGCAGCGCCAGCAGGCGGCGCAGGAGATAGGCGCTCATGGCCGGCCTCCGTGCATGGGCCGGCATGGTGGCGTGCCGCCAGCCATTGCGGTCGCTAGCGTGAATGCGGGGAATGCTGGTGCCCGGGGACTTGCCGACATGCTGCCTCCTTGCTGGCGGTCGGGCCGGTGCGGGCGCGTGGCGCCGCAACCGGGGCGTCCGTTGCCGCCTCAATGTTGCGTGATGTCCTGCAGGCCCCTGCGGATGGGGCCGAATCTCTCAGCTTCTCAGCCGCTCAGTAGCCGCTCAGTAGCCGCGCAGCGTGGCCCAGCGGTCGAGCTGCCAGTTCGCGTCGCCCAGCCATTCCTGCGCGGTGCGGGCGCGCTTCATGAAGAAGCCGATATCGAATTCGTCGGTCATGCCGATGCCGCCGTGCATCTGCACGCCTTCCTGCACCGCCAGCGTGGCGGTATCGCCGGCCTTGGCCTTGGCCACGCAGACCAGCGGCTCAGGACCGTCGGCGTTGCCTTCGTCGAGCCGCTGCTGGCAACGCAGCACCGCGGCGCGCGCCAGTTCGATCTCGGCAAAGAGATGCACGGCGCGGTGCTGCAGCGCCTGGAATTCGCCGATGGCCTTGCCGAACTGCCTGCGTTCCTTCAGGTACGCCAGCGTGCGCGCGAACGAGGAATCGGCGATGCCGAGCAGTTCCGACGACAGCACCGCGCGGGCGATGTCCAGCACGCGCTCCAGCATTTGCGCCCCGGTACCCTCGTCGCCCAGCAGGGCGTCGGCCGGCACCCGCGCGGCGTCGAAGACGATGCGCGCGGCATTGGTGGCATCGGCCAGCACGGACCGTTCCACCTGTACGCCGGCGTGGTCGCGCGGGACCAGGAACAGCGAGACGCCGTCGCTCGCCCCGGCGGCGCCCGTGCGCGCGGCGACCACCAGCGTATCGGCCACATGGCCATCGACCACGAAGACCTTGCTGCCATCAAGCACATAGCCGTCCGCGTCGCGCCGCGCCTGCGTGGCGATGCGCTCGGGCCGGTGCCGGGCAGTTTCATCCAGCGCCAAAGCCATCAGGTGCCGGCCCGCGGCGAGCGCCGGCAGCAGCGCGCTGCGCTGGCTGTCGTTGCCGTACAGGCCGACCAGCGATGCGCCAAGCACGGCGGTGGACAGGAAGGGCAGCGGCGCGAGCGTGGTGCCGATCGCTTCCGCGATCACGCCGGCCTCGACCGCGCCGAGACCGCTGCCGCCGTAGGCCTCGTCGATCATTACCCCGGCAAAGCCCAGCGCGGCGCAGCGCTGCCACAGCTCGCGCGAGAAGCCGACGGGGTCGCGGGTGTCGCGCAGCCTGCGCAGCGCGGAGATCGGGGCGTTCTCTTGCAGGAACGTCATGGCGCTGTCGCGCAGCATCTCCTGCGTGTCGGTCAATACGATGGGCATGGCGGCGTCTGGCAGATGTTGGGTCGTGGAGGATGGCGCGGCGGCTCAGGCGCCGGGCAGGCCGAGCAGGCGCTTGGCGACGATATTGAGCTGGACCTCGGTGGTGCCGCCCTCGATCGAATTCGCCTTGGTGCGCAGCCATGCCCGCGCCAGCGCGCCTTCCTGGCTGCGCGGGCCTTCCCATTCGAGTGCATCGGTGCCGCCGACCGACATCAGCAGCTCGTAGCGCCGCTTGTTCAGTTCCGCGCCGTAGTACTTCAGCACGGACGAGAACGCGGCCATGCCTTCGCCTTGCCGCGCCAGGTCGCGGGCGCGCTCGCCGGCCGCGGCGAAGGCGGCCTCGTCGACCTCGAAGCGGGCGATCTGCGCGCGCAGCACCGGGTCGTCGAGCCGGTGGCGCTCGTCCACGCCAATTGCCTTGGCGGCATGGCGCCCCAGCGGCTGGCGGAAGCCGCGGCTGCCGATCGCGCTGATCATCTCGCGCTCATGCGTCAGCAGGTACTTGGCGATGGCCCAGCCACCGTTAAGCTCGCCGACCAGCTGGTGGCGCGGCACCTTGACGTCGTCGAAGAAGGTCTCGCAGAAGGGCGACTTGCCGGAGATCAGCACGATCGGGCGGGTCGAGACGCCCGGCGACGCCATGTCGAACAGCAGGAAGCTGATGCCGGTGTGCTTCTGCGCCGCGAAATCGGTGCGCACCAGGCAGAAGATCCAGTCGGCCTTGTCGGCATACGAGGTCCAGATCTTCTGGCCGTTGACCACAAAATGGTCGCCGTGCTCTTCGGCGCGCGTCTGCAGCGCGGCCAGGTCGGAGCCGGCGTTGGGTTCGGAATAGCCCTGGCACCAGCGGATTTCGCCGCGCGCAATCCTGGGCAGGTGTTCGCGCTTCTGCGCCTCGGTGCCGTATTTCAGCAGCGCGGGCCCGAGCATGGAGATGCCGAAGCTCTGCAGCGGCACGCGGCAGTGCAGCCGCTGCATCTCGGCGCGCAGCACCCGTGCCTCGGCCGCGCTCAATCCGGCGCCGCCATACTCGCGCGGCCATTCCGGCACGGTCCAGCCCTGTTCAGCCATCCGCTGCAGCCACAGCCGCTGCGCCTCGGACTGGTAGCGGAACTTGTGGCCGCCCCAGCAGATGTCGTCCTCGTCCTGCATCGGCAGGCGCATCTCAGGGGGGCAATTGGCCTCCAGCCAGGCGTGTGCCTGCTGCCGGAACGTTTCCAGTGCGTCCAAGCTCGTCTCCTAGTTGTGCGCCTGTGGGCCCGTGTCCTGCGCTGTTGCCTGGCGGCCGGCAGAATCAGGGGCACTGCAACAGCAGTCTTGGTTTTCGAAAAACGGTCGACAGCTACGCAGCGGCAGGAACTTTTATACAAGCGGCTTCTGGCATCGTCAATACTCCAAAACCTAAAATGGACGGCAGAGCGCTGTCATCAGGAAATGGAGGGAAGAGCCACGATGGGACTGGAAGCAGCCACGGCAAAGGCATCGCCGCGCTAATGCCGTGCAGCAAACGTGCACGAGCATGCGGAATTTTCATGGCATGTATGGCCAAAATCGCGGGACTCGTGCCGCATTGCGACCGCCTTGGAAGGGCTCGCCTCCCCGCTTTCGATGCCAGCTCGCCGCCTCGATTCCCTAGTTTCGAAACTGCTCAATGTCGCCATGCTCGAACAACGAACGCATGTGCTAGCATTTATCGCAGCCATACCAAAAATACGAAAAAACATCCGGCATCGACCATTGGGCCGGACCCACAGCGGGAGACAACGTGACAACGCAGGCCGGCATAAGCGGCGCGCTGCTGGGCGAAGCCGCGGAGGCGGAGCAGCAGCGCGCCGAACAGCATTTCCGCGACCATGTCGACCGCCACCTGCCGCGCAACGCGAAGGCGTTCCTGATTCATGGGATGCTTGGCATGACCGGTTTCCGGCTGGTGACCGCGCCCACCTTCGTGCCCGCTTACCTGTACCTGCTGTCGGGTTCGAAACTCACCGTCGGCCTCGTGCTCGCGGCCCAGTATGCCGGCATGGCAGCCTCGTCGATCTGGGGCGCGACGCTGATCGAGCATCGCCAGCGCGTGATGCCGCTGATCTATCTGGTGGGCTGGCTGGTGCGCGGCCAGATCCTGGGGCTGGGGCTGTCGGCGCTGCTGCTGAGCGGGCGCGGCGCGCTGGTGGCCGCGGCGGCTTTCCTGCTGCTGTTCGGGCTGCTCAACGGCGTGCAGAACGTCAGCTTCAACTACCTGACCTCCAAGATCATCCCGCTGGCACGGCGCGGGCGGCTGACTGCGCTGCGCAATTTCTTCGGCGGCCTCACCGCGGCGGCGGTGGCGTGGATGGGCGGGCGCTACCTGGTCGGCAACGATGTGTTCGGCAACGGCTATGCCGCCACCTTCCTGGCCGCCTTCGTGCTGACCAGCCTGGGGATCTCGGCGCTGGCGGGCATGCGCGAGCCGGCGCTGCACGACGTGCGCGTGCGCGCGGGCTTCGGCCGGCGCGTGCGTGAGTTGCCGGCGCTGCTGGCAGCCGACCGGGATTTCGTGCGCTTTTTCCTGGCGCGGGCACTGGTGGCACTGGGCATGATGGCGATGCCGTTCTATGCGATCTACGCCGGCCGGCTGCTGGGGCTGGATGGCGCCACGCTCGGGTACCTGAGCCTGGCCTACCTGCTGGCGCAGACGGGCAGCAATCTCGCCTGGGGCCGCGTCGCAGACAGGCATGGCTACCGGGTGGTGTTCCTGGCCAGTATCGCCACGTGGGTCGCCGCCACGGCGTGGCTGCTGGAGTGCGCCACGCTGCCGGGCTTCCTGCTGGCGTTCTGCGGGCTGGGCGCGGGCTTCGGCGGCCTCTTTATCTCGGCGGACAACCTGGTGATGGAGTTCGGGGCGCGCAAGGACCGGCCGATGCTGCTCGCGGTTTCCGACACGGCCACGTTCAGCATGATGGCCGTCGGTCCGGTGATCGGCGGGCTGCTAGCCCAGTCGGTGCACTTCCCGCTGGTCTTCGTCGTGGCCATCGCGGTCAAGCTGGCCGCCTTCGTACTGGCATTTCGCATTGCCGATCCGCGCTCGCGCCGGAACCGGCCGGACCACACCGACGACGTGGCCGGGCTGCGTGACTGAGGCATGCCTGGCCAGCCGATTCCCCTTTCCCCGAAAGTTCAAGGAGCTTGCATGACCGCCATCAACGCAGTCACCAGCCTGGCCGTGGACGGCAATATCGCCGTGCTGACCGTCGATTCGCCGCCCGTCAACGCGCTGTCCGCCGCGGTGCGCGCCGGCGTCCTGCAGGGAATCGAGCGCTGCATCGCCGATCCGGCTGTGCAGGGCATCGTGCTGGCCTGTGCCGGCAAGACCTTCATTGCCGGCGCCGATATCACCGAGTTCGGCAAGCCGTTCGTGCCGCCCGGGCTGCCCGAGGTGCAGGCTGCCATCGAGAACAGCCCCAAGCCCGTGGTCGCCGCCATCCACGGCACCGCGCTCGGCGGCGGGCTGGAGGTGGCGCTGGTATGCCATTACCGCATTGCCGCGCGCAGCGCGAAATGCGGCCTGCCCGAAGTCCATCTCGGGCTGTTGCCAGGCGCAGGCGGCACGCAGCGGCTGCCCCGGCTGGTCGGCGCGGAAAGGGCGCTGGAAATGGTCGCCTACGGCACCCATGTGCCCGCGCCCGAGGCCGCCGAGATGGGCCTGCTCGACACGCTTGCCGACGATGCCACGCTGCGCGCCGATGCGATCGCCTTCGCGCGCCGGATCGTCGAGGAGCAGCGGCCGCTGCGCAAGGTGCGCGACCTTGACGACAGGATCGCCCCCGCGCGCGGTCAGGGCGAACTGTTCGCCGCCTTCCGCAAGGCCAACGCGCGCCGCTTCCGCGGCTTCGAGGCGCCCGAGGCCAATATCCGCTGCATCGAGGCGGCGGTCGAACTGCCCTTTGACGAAGGGCTGCGGCGCGAGCGCGAGCTGTTCCAGGCGTTGATGGGGGGCACGCAGTCCGCCGCGCAGCGCTACGTCTTCTTTGCCTCGCGCCAGGTCTGGAACGTGCCCGACATCGGCGCCGATGTGCCGGCTACCCCCGTGGCCAGGGTCGGCATCGTCGGCGCAGGCACCATGGGCGGCGGCATCGCCATGAACTTCCTCAACGCAGGCATGCCGGTCACCATCGTCGAGACCACGCAGCAGGCGCTCGACCGCGGGCTGCGCACCATCCGCGCGAACTACGACAACACCATGAAGAAGGGGCGCCTGGGCGCCGCCGAGGTCGAGGCACGCATGGCGCTGCTGACGCCCACGCTGGACCTGCAGCAACTGGCCGAAGCCGACCTGGTGATCGAAGCCGTGTTCGAGAACATGGAAGTCAAGAAGGAGCTGTTCGGCCGGCTCGACCGGATCGTGAAGCCGGGCGCCATCCTGGCCACCAATACCTCGGCGCTGGATGTCGACGAGATCGCCGCGGCCACGTCGCGTCCCGAAGCCGTGATCGGGCTGCATTTCTTCTCGCCGGCCAATGTGATGAAGCTGCTGGAAGTGGTGCGCGGCGAGAAGACCGCGAAGCCCGTGGTGCGCACGTCGATGGAACTGGCCCGCAAGATCTGCAAGGTCGCGGCGCTGGTGGGCGTCTGCCCCGGCTTCGTCGGCAACCGGATGCTGGCGCAGCGGCAGCGCGAGGCGCAACGGCTGGCGCTGGAGGGTGCGCTGCCGTGGGACATCGACCGCGTGCTGTATGACTTCGGCTTCCCGATGGGCCCGTTCGCGATGAGCGACCTGGCGGGACTGGACCTGGGCTGGCTGCGCGAGCGTTCGACCGGATCGACGCTGCGCGAGATCCTTTGCGAGATGGACCGGCGCGGCCAGAAGACCGGCGCGGGCTACTATGACTACGACGCGCAGCGCAACGCGCGGCCGTCGCCGGTGGTGGAGCGGGTGATCCGCGACTTTGCCACGCGCCAGGGCCGCACCCGCCGCGCGGTATCCGACCAGGAAATCCTGGAGCGCTGCGTTTTCCCGATGATCAACGAGGGCGCGAAGATCCTGCAGGAGGGCAAGGCGCTGCGGGCGTCCGATATCGATGTGATCTGGAACAACGGCTATGGCTGGCCGGTATACCGGGGCGGCCCGATGTTCTATGCCGACACCATCGGGCTGGACAAGGTGGTGCGCACGCTGCGGCAGTACGAGGAAATGCTCGGCGAGGAGTTCCGGCCCGCGCCGTTGCTGGCGGACCTGGCGGCGCGCGGCAAGCGGTTTGCCGATCTGAAGTAGCCATCAGCCATCGGGCATAGGACAGGCCCGGACGGGCGCAGCCGTGCACGGCAGTGCACACGGCTGCGCCCGTCTTTGTTTTGCAGGGCGCGATGTAACGTGGAGTGAGCTATCAATCCCTCCTAGAATGCACTGACACCGAGTCCTTTGTCTCCTGTGCATCGCTTACAACTTTCGCCATGCCCATGCGTCCAGAAAACCAGCGCCTTGCCGACCTGTTGCACGCCGAAGCCGAGAACCTGGCCGATAGCTGGGCTACCGAATACCAGTCGTTGTCCGGCGGCCGCGGCTTCACCGGCAATCTTGCCAGCGAGCAGCGCTCCATCCTGCGAAGCCTCCAGGCAGCCTTGCACGCCAATGGCGATGCGGGCGGCTTCGAGCAGGCGCCGTTCGCCGACCTGCGCAAGGCGCTCGCCGACCTGTCGGCCTCGCGTGCCGCGCAAGGCGAGACCGCGGACGTGACCAGCGGCTTCGTGCTGTCGCTCAAACGGCCGATCTTCGAGGCGCTGCAGCGCGACCGCAGCAACCTGGAAGCGCAGATCGAAGTGATCTGGGCAGCGTCCGCCATCGTCGATCGGATGGCGCAGTGGACCATGTCCACCTACCAGCGCAGCCGCGAGGACATGATCCAGCGCCAGCAGCAGGAACTGCTCGAGCTGTCGACGCCGGTGATCAAGCTGTGGGAAGGGGTGCTGGCGATACCGCTGATCGGCACGCTGGACAGCAGCCGTGCCCAGCTGGTGCTGGAAACCCTGCTGCAGCGCATCGTCGAAACCGGCTCCACGCTGGCCATCATCGACATCACCGGCGTGCCGACGGTCGACACGCTGGTGGCCCAGCACCTGCTGAAGACGGTGACCGCGATCCGGCTGATGGGCGCGGAGAGCATCATCAGCGGGATCCGGCCGCAGATTGCGCAGACCATCGTGCATCTGGGCATCGACCTGCAGGACATCGTGACCAAGGCGACGCTGGCCGACGCGCTGGCCACCGCCATGCGGCTGACGGGGCACACCGTGTCCCGCCAGCCGGTCCCCTGACCGGAGGCACACGCATGGAGCGCATTCCGATCCTGCGGATGGGGTCCTACCTGCTGGTCACGATCCAGATCGACATGCAGGACCAGACCGCGCTGCGGCTGCAGGAAGACCTGGCGGCCAGCATCGAGCAGAACACGGCGCGCGGCGTGCTGATCGACGTGTCGGCGCTGGAAATGGTCGATTCGTTTATCGGCCGCATGTTCATCGGCATTTCCGACATCGCCCGCATCCTGGGCGCGGCCACGGTCGTGGTTGGCATCCGCCCGGCCGTGGCGATCACGCTGGTGGAACTGGGACTGCCCCTGAGCGGCGTCAGGACCGCGCTCAACGTCGAGCGCGGCATGGCGTTGCTGGAAAAGGCGCAGCGAGGTGAGCTCAGGTGACGCAATCCGCGCTCGGCACCACCGGAACGATCCCGCTGCGCGACGAGCGCGATGTCGTGCAGGCCCGTTCCGTCGTGCGTACGCTGACCGGCCAGTTGCAGTTCTCGCTGGTCGAGCAGACTAAGATGATTACGGCGGCCAGCGAACTGGCCCGCAATGCCGTGGTGCACGGCCATGGCGGCGAAATGCGCTGGGAATTCATCGACGAAGGCGGTCGCCGCGGCCTGCGGCTGCATTTCGAGGACAAGGGCCCCGGCATCCGTGACGTAGACCTGGCGCTGACCGATGGCTGGACCACCGGCAATGGCCTGGGCATGGGCCTGTCCGGCAGCCGCCGGCTGGTCAACGATTTCTCCATCCGCACCCAAGTCGGGGAGGGAACCTGTGTCAGTGTCACTCGGTGGAAGTAGCGAACAGGGTCCCGCCGCCGTGCTGCCCATGGACGACGCCAGCCGGGTTGGCGAAGCCCGCCGGCTCGCGGCCGACCTGTGCGCGCGGCTGGCCTTCGACAGCGTGCTGGCGGGCCGGATCGCCGTGGTGGCGAACGAGCTTTGCAGCAACCTGGTACGCCATGCCGTCGGCGGCCGGATGTTCATTGGCGCCCGCGCCGCTGGCGACGGCATGCTGATCGAGCTGATCTCGCTGGACAACGGGCCCGGCATGCACGATCCGCAGGCCTGCATGCGCGACGGCTATTCCAGCGCGGGCAGCGCCGGGCAGGGGCTGGGCGCCGTTCAGCGCATGGCCGACGACTTCGATATCGTCAGCCGCTTCGGCCAGGGCAGTGTCATCCTGGCGCGGTTCTACCGCGACCGCGAGCCGGGCGGGTGCCCGGTGCGCGCGGTGCCGGTGCGCGGCTGCATGGTCGGGGCGGTGTGCCTGGCCGCACCCGGCGAGCAGGTCAGCGGCGACGGCTGGGCCATCGCACAGCACGATGGCGGCGCCGACGTGGTGCTGGCCGACGGCCTCGGTCATGGCCCGCTGGCCGCCGACGCAGCCAGGGCCGCGCTGGCGGCGTTTGCCGAAATGCCCTGCGCCAGCCCGTCCCAGGTCATCGAACACGCCCACACGGCACTGCGCAGCACGCGCGGCGCGGCGGTCAGCGCGGCGCGGCTGGACCTGCGCGGCAACCAGATCCATTTCGCCGGGGCCGGCAATGTGATGGGCCGCGTTATTTCCGGCACGGCAGACCGCACGCTGCTGCCGCAGCATGGCACCGCCGGAATCCAGGTGCATACCATCCAGGAGCAGGTGCTGGATTGGCCGGCCCATGCACTGGTGATCCTGTTCTCGGATGGCGTGCAGTCGCGCTGGCAACTGGACGATGCCAGCCTGTTGCGGCACGACCCCACGCTGATCGCCGCGTTTATCGTGTGGAAGTTCGGCCGGGGCCGGGATGACGCCACCGTGCTCGTGATCCGCCGCGCCGAGGATTAAGCATGGCCAGCCACGACTACTCCCGCTTGCCGCCGGACACCCCGCTGAGCCCCGACGAACTGCGCGAGGCACTGGACGTCAAGACCCGCGAATGCGAGGGCCTGCGCGCGGAACTGGAGGAAACCAACCGCGGCGTGCTGGCGCTGTATGCGGAACTGGACATCCAGGCGGAACAGCTGCGCCAGGCAACCGAACTGAAAAGCCGCTTCCTGGCCTACATGAGCCATGAGTTCCGCACCCCCATCGTCGCGATCCAGAGCATCACCCGCCTGCTGATCGATCGCGTGGACGGTCCGCTCACCACCGAGCAGGAACGGCAGGTGATGTTCGTGCGCGAGACCGCCGCGGAGTTTGCCGACATGGTCAACGACCTGCTCGACCTGGCCAAGCTCGAAGCGGGCAGGGTCGACGTGTCGCCGGCATGGTTCGACATGGTCGCGCTGTTCGATACGCTGCGCGGCATGTTCAAGCCGGTGCTGACCAATCCCGAGGTGTCGCTGATCTTCGAAGAACCGCACGAGGTGCCGACCCTCTACAGCGACGACCGCAAGCTGTCGCAGATCCTGCGCAACTTCATCTCCAACGCGCTCAAGTTCACGCCGCGCGGCGAAGTCCGCGTTTCCGCGAGGCTGGTGGGCGAGGGCGAGGTCATGTTCTCGGTCAAGGACACCGGCATCGGCATCCCGGCGGCGATGCACGGCGCGGTCTTCCAGGATTTCATCCAGATCGATTCGCCGCTGCAGCGCCGCCTGCGCGGCTCCGGGCTTGGCCTTGCGCTCAGCAAGCGGCTGGCCGAGGTGCTCGGGGGGCGGGTCGGTTTCGAGAGCGAAGTCGATGTGGGCTCGCGCTTCTATGTCACGCTGCCGCTCACCTATCCGGCGGCACCGGCGGCGGGCGCGGCAAAGGCATGATCATGGACCCGCTATCCACGCAGCAGGCAGCACCCTCCGCGTCGCCTCCGCGCGTACTGGTCGTCGACGACAATCCGGTCACTCGCTATTCAACCGTACGCGTGCTCAAGAACGCCGGGTTCCACACAATCGAGGCCGATTGCGGGCTGGACGCATTGCGCCTGGCGCGGACGCCGGGCATTTCCGTGATGGTGCTCGACGTCAACCTGCCCGATATCGACGGCATCCAGGTGTGCGAACAGCTGCGTGCCGACCCGGATACCGCGACGCTGCCGGTGATCCATTTGTCAGCCACCTACGTGCAGGATTACGACAAGGCGCGCGGGCTGAATGCCGGCGCCACGGCCTACCTGATCCATCCCGCCGAGCCGGAGGTGCTGATTGCCACGGTCTCGGCGCTGGCCCGCGCCGCCGCGGCCGAGCGCTCGTTGCGCGAGAGCGAGGCACGCCTGCGCGCGATCTACCAGCAGGCCACCAGCGGCATCTGCGTGCTTGACTCTCGCGGCCAGCTGGTCGACGTCAATCCCGCCATGCTGACGCTCCTGCGCAGGCCCGCCTCTGACCTGCTCGGGCGGCCCGTCACCGCGCTCGCGCCCGGCGACTTCGCCGCGCGCGCCGCCGAAGCCACTGTGTCCGCGGACGAGGGCTGGCAGGGATCGTTCCCGCTGCTCGACGCGGAGGGCGCGCCGGTCCACCTCGACTGGAGCATTTCCCCTACCACGCCATCGGGCGACCGGGTCGCGGTCGTGGCTGATGCTACCGCTCGGCTGCACCTTGAACGCCAGCAGGAGCAGCTGATCGAGCGCGAACAGGCGGCGCGTGCCGGCGTCGAACGCGTGAACCGCATGAAGGACGAGTTCATCGCCATCCTCTCACACGAGCTGCGCAACCCGCTCAATGTGATCTCCGTCTGGACCCATGTGCTGGGCCGCCACGTGAGCACGGACGAAGGACGCCGCGGGCTGGCCGCGATCGAGCGCAATGTCGCCATCCAGCAGCGGCTGGTGGCCGACCTGGTCGACGTGTCGCTGCTCAATGTCGGCAAGATGAAGCTGGAACGCGAGATGGCGAACCCGGCCACCCTCATCCGCGCCGCACTCGACAGCATGCAACTGATGGCCAGCGAGAAGCGGTTGTCGCTGGAGGCGCAGATCGCCCCGGACCTGGCGCAGGCTGCGTGGCTCGATCCGGCGCGCTTCCAGCAGATCCTGTGGAACCTCATCTCCAACGCGATCAAGTTCTCGCCTGAAGGCGCCACCGTCCGCGTGATCGCGAAGTCCGATGCGGAAACGCTGAGCGTGTCCGTGGTCGACGCGGGCCGCGGCATCGATCCGGAATTCCTGCCGTTCCTGTTCGACCGCTTTACCCAGAGCGACGGCCCCGATCGTCGCGTGCAGGGCGGGCTGGGCCTCGGGCTGGCGATCGTCAAGCGCCTGGCCGAGATGCATGGCGGCATCGTGCAGGCCTGCAGCGAGGGGGTCGGCCGCGGCGCCACCTTTGAAATTGCCATCCCGCTGCTGGCGCCGGGCACCGAGCCAGTGGAGGCAGAAGCTGCCGGCGGCACTGACCACGGCGCACCCGAGAGCGCAACGCGGCTGGACGGACTCGATATCGTGCTGGTGGAAGACGACAGCGATGCGGCCGCCGCCCTCACTGCCATCCTGGCCGGCTTTGGCGCCCATGTCCGCAGCGCGCGCGACAGCGACGACGCCCTGGCGCAGATGGCGAACGCCACGCCGGACCTGATCATCAGCGACATCGGCTTGCCTGGCCGCGACGGCAATGAACTGATCCGCGAAGTGCGCGCGCAGGAGGTGATCGGCTCGCGTGCGCGCGTGCCGGCCATCGCCCTGACTGCCTTCACGCGCCAGCAGGACCGGCGCCTGGCAATGGAAAGCGGCTTCGATGCGGTGTGCGCGAAGCCGCTGCGCCTGCAGGAACTGATCAGCGCAATCGAGATGGCGCTGCCGGGCGGAAAGTACGGCTAGGCCATACTGGCATTGCTTACGCCAATGCCCCATCGGAATAGATGTTGAACTTGCGCGCCGGGTCAGCCGATACACCACTGCGGTCCATGCCTGCCAGTGCACCGTCGGAATAGACGTCGAACTTGCGCGCCGGATCAGCAGATACACCGCTGCGGTCCATGCCAGAGAGAGACTGCGCATTGGCAGACGGAGCCTCGGTGCTGGCGCCTTCGGCGAACACGTCGAAGCGGCCGGCGCGTGCGCTGTCGCTATATGCATCACGCATGTCGACCCGGAAGGAATAGCCGTACTTGTCGCCGGCGTGCCCGCTGTCGCGTGGCGTGGCGGCATGGGCGATGCTGGCGGTGCAGGCCACTGCGATCGCGGCGGTGGCAAGGAACGTGTGAGCGAACTGTCGAATCATGGCGGTACTCCGATGAACGGTAACAAGAGGGCAGAACGCTGCAGCGTCCGCTTGCATTTACGCAGGAGCCATGCCACCGGATGCAGCGGGAAGAAAATGCCGCCGACGTCCCGCTACCCGGGGAAATGCCGTTCGTCCATGACAAGAGTGTTGGGCGCGGCCCGACTTGCGGCGCATGCTTCGCCCATGCCAACCAACAACCTGCATCGCCACGGAGCCTCCTGTCCCGCGCCTCACTCAGCGTTTACCCGGTGCCGATTTCCGTCCCGTGTAAGAAGCAGGTAAGGGGCGGCCATTACCTTATGCAGCACGGACTCGCGGCGTCCCGCCGCGGGTGCGTCCGGCAAGACCACGCATAGATGGCAGGAGACAGGAATGCATGAAGATCTGGTCAGGCGACTGAAGGCCAATCCCAATTATCTGCAGCTGGTGCGCAGGCGTTCGCGCCTAGGCTGGCTGCTGACCGCGGCAATGCTGGTGATCTACTACGGCTACGTGCTGTTGATCGCCTTCGACAAGGAACTGCTGGCCAGGAAGATGGGCGAGGGCGTGATGACGTGGGGCATGCCGATCGGGCTGTTCGTGATCGTGTTCACGGTGCTCATCACCGGGCTGTATGTGCAGCATGCCAACCGCACCTACGACGAGCTGACCGAACGTATCAAGCGGGAGGTCGCATGAACGCCCGCCACGCAATTCTCGGCGCCGCGGCGCTGCTGCTGTCGGCGGGCGTGTTCGCCGCCGGCGGCGACATGGGGCAGGCCGTGCGCCAGCCGACCAACTGGACCGCCATCGGCATGTTCGTGGTGTTCGTGCTCGGCACGCTGTACATCACCAAGTGGGCCGCGTCCAAGACCAAGTCGGCCGCTGCGTTCTACACGGGCGGCGGCGGCATCACCGGCTTCCAGAACGGCCTGGCGATCGCCGGCGACTTCATGTCGGCGGCGTCGTTCCTGGGCATCTCCGCTGCGGTGTATGCCAACGGCTATGACGGCCTGATCTATTCGATCGGCTTCCTGGTGGGCTGGCCGGTGATTACGTTCCTGATGGCCGAACGGCTGCGCAACCTGGGCCGCTTCACCTTTGCCGACGTCGCCGCATACCGCTTCAAGCAGGCGCCGGTGCGCGCGTTCGCGGCATCGGGCACGCTGGTGGTGGTGGCGTTCTACCTGATCGCGCAGATGGTCGGCGCGGGGCAGCTGATCAAGCTGCTGTTCGGGCTGGAATACTGGGTCGCCGTGGTCATCGTCGGCGCGCTGATGATGGTGTACGTGCTGTTCGGCGGCATGACCGCGACCACCTGGGTGCAGATCATCAAGGCGTGCCTGCTGCTGGGCGGGGCCTCGTTCATGGCATTCATGGTGCTGGCGCAGTATCACTTCAGCCCCGAGGCGCTGTTCGCCAAGGCGGTGGAGGTCCATGCCAAGCAGGAATCGATCATGAGCCCGGGCAACTTTATCAAGGACCCGATCTCCGCGATCTCGTTCGGCATTGCGCTGATGTTCGGCACCGCCGGCCTGCCGCACGTGCTGATGCGCTTCTTTACCGTGCCCAATGCCAAGGAGGCGCGCAAGTCGGTGTTCTGGGCCACCACGTGGATCGGATACTTCTACATCCTGACCTTTATCATCGGCTTCGGCGCGATCGTGCTGGTGGGCACCAACGCGAGCTTCCAGGACGGCAGTGGCAAGTTGCTGGGCGGCATCAACATGGCGGCGGTGCACCTGGCCAGCGCGGTGGGCGGCAACGTGTTCCTCGGCTTCATCTCCGCCGTGGCCTTTGCCACCATCCTCGCGGTGGTCGCGGGCCTGACGCTTGCCGGCGCCTCGGCCGTCTCGCACGATCTCTATGCCACGGTCTTCAAGAAGGGACAGGCAACGAGTTCGGTCGAACTGCGCGTGTCGCGCATCACCACCATCATCCTCGGCCTGGTCGCGGTGGTGCTTGGCATCGTGTTCGAGAAGCAGAACATCGCCTTCATGGTGTCGCTGGCGTTTGCCGTGGCGGCGTCGGCCAACTTCCCGGTGCTGTTCATGTCGGTGCTGTGGAGGGGCTGCACCACGCGCGGCGCCACGGTTGGCGGCTTTATCGGGCTGTTGTCGGCGGTGGTGCTGACCATCCTGTCGCAGGCGGTGTGGGTGGACGTGTTCCACTTCAGCAGCGCGCCGTTCCCGTACACGTCGCCGGCGCTGTTCTCGATGACGGCCGGTTTCCTGGGGATCTGGTTCTTCTCGGTGACCGACAAGTCCACGCGGGCCCGCGTGGACAAGGCCGGCTTCGAGGCGCAGGAGCTGCGCTCCGAGACCGGCATCGGCGCGGTGGAGGGAGCCAGCCACTGAAGCAGGCAGGTAACTACCGGCAAATGTGAAGCAAGCATGGCGCCCGGGCATTCGACCATCGTCGGATGCCCGGGCGCCATGCATTTGGGACCCTGGCTCGGCGCGTTGTCAAATTCCATTGAACATTTTGTCAATGTCGATTGGGATTGTATAGGCTATTTATCCAAGCAAGAATGATGGGCTGAACGCGCCACACCATGGCGCCACACCACGGCCACGCCTGCCATGCGTGCCGCCAGCCCGGCATGGGCTACGATTTCCCAAAGACGGCTCGTACCCCGAAACAGCCCAAGGAGACAGACTTGCAGACGCCCGAATCATCCCAAGGCATCGACTTCCCGCTTGAGGGCGTGCGCGTACTCGATCTGTCGCGTGTGTTCGCCGGCCCGCTGTGCGGCCAGGTCCTGGCCGACTTCGGCGCCGAAGTCGTCAAGGTCGAGCACCCGGGCCGCGGCGACGATACGCGCGACTGGGGCATGCGCATCGGCAAGACCGAGACCACGTACTTCAACAGCATGAACCGCAACAAGCGGTCGATCACGCTGGACCTGCAGAGCAAGGAAGGCGTGCAGATCGTCTATGACCTGTTGCCGCAGTTCGACGTGGTCATCCACAACTTCAAGACCGGCGGCGCCGAGAAGCTGGGCCTGGGCTACGAGCAGCTCAAGGCCATCAAACCCGAGCTGATCTATTGCGCGGTCTCCGGCTACAACAGCAGCGGCCCCGAGGCCAAGCGCCCCGGCTACGACCTGGTGATCCAGGGCGAAGCCGGGCTGATGGCGCTCAACGGCGAAGCGGACACGCCGCCACTGAAGTTTGGCGTGGCCGTGGTGGACCTGATGACCGGCATGTACGCCGCGCAGGCCGTGCTGGCGGCACTGTTCCGCCGCGAACGCAAGGGCAAGGGCCAGCTGATCGAGATGGCGCTCTACGACTGCGGCCTGATGGTGACCGGCTACTACGGCCTGGACGCCATGCTGCTGGGCCGCGATCCGGCCCGCTACGGCAATGCCCACCCGTCGATCGTGCCCTACGGCATGTTCGAGGCCGCCGATGGCCCGCTGATCATTGCGGTCGGCAACAACAGCCAGTTCGACAAGTTCTGCCGCCAGGTGATCGAGCGTCCGGACATCGTCGAGGATCCGCGCTATGCCACCAATGTGGAGCGCGCCAGGAACCGCGAGACGCTGACCCCGCTGATCACGGGCCTGATCCGCAGCTTTGCGCGCGACCTGCTGCTCGAACGCATGAGCGCCTGCGGCATTCCGTGCGGCAAGGTGGCCGGGCTGCACGAGGCCCTCACCAGCGAGCGCACGCGCCAGGGCGGCCTGCTGCGCGAGATGCCGCACCCGGTCGCCGGCACCACCCATGTGTTCGCGCCGCCTTACCGGCTCGATGGCCAGCGCCTGCCGATCCGCAGCGCGCCGCCCACGCTGGGCGAAGGCACGCGTGCCGTGCTGCAAAACCTGCTGCAGATGAGCGATGAGCAGCTGCAGGCGCTGCAGGCCAGCGGCGTGCTGACGCTGCCGGACGCGCCCGCGTCCGCCTGAGCATTCGCGCCGCGCGTCGTGCCATGCAGGCCATGGCCCACGCGCAGCGCGCCCGGCAAGGGGGCTGGATTGCCTTGCGCTGATTCAACTGGAACATGAAAGTGCGTATTCGAGACATTACCCGTATGGTTCACTCCCGCCGCCGCGCGCTCCTGGCGCTGGCCGCCGCACCGCTGCTGGCCAGCGGCGCCTTCGCCCAATCGTGGCCGGCCAAGCCCATCAAGCTGGTCGTGCCGTTCCCGCCGGGCGGGCCCACGGATACCGCATCGCGCATCGTCGGCCAGAAGCTGGGCGAAGCCCTCAAGCAGCCGGTGGTGGTGGAAAACCGCGCCGGCGCGTCGGGCTCCATCGCCGCGGCCCAGGTCGCCAAGAGCGCGCCGGACGGCTACACGCTGATGATGCTGGCCACGCCGACGCTGCTGGCGCCGTTCCTGTACAAGAAGGCGGGATACGACACCACCAAGGATTTCACGCCGGTGGCCACGGTCTATGACCTGCCCATCGTAGTGGTGGTCAACCCGACGCTGCTGCCCAACGTGACCGACCTGTCCAAGCTGATCGCGCAGGCCAAGGCGCAGCCGGGCAAGCTCAACTACACCAGTTCGGGCGCCGGCAGCTTCGGCCACCTGAGCATGGAACTGCTCAAGCAGATGGGCGGCTTCGAGATGCAGCACGTGCCCTATAAGGGCGGCGTGCCGGCGATCAGCGACACCATCGGCGGGCAAGTGCCCATCATGTATGCCGACCTGGTCGCGGCGCTGCCGCACATCCAGGCCGGCAAGCTGCGCGCCATCGCCGTCGGCTCGCCTCAGCGCGTCGCCATGCTGCCCGACGTCAAGACCATTGCGGAGCAGGGCTTCAAGGGTTATGACGCAGTGTCGTGGGGCGGCCTGCTGGCGCCCCCGGGCACGCCCAAGGACGTGGTCGACCGCATCTCCGGCGAAGTCGGCAAGATCCTGGCCGACAAGGACGTGCAGGACAAACTGCTGAAGGCGGGCGCCATCGCCAGCTACCAGGCGCCGGCGCAGATGGGCCAGCGCATCCGCGCGGACTATGCCAAGTGGGGCAAGGTCATCCGCGACAAGGGTATTGCGGTCGAATAACGGCCGGGCAGTGCCCGCAGGCCGGACGCGCCGCGATGGCGCGCCCGGCCTGAATCACCGGTGCCATCCACGCAAAGTGGTCCGTACACCCACATGAAAGCCCACGTAGCCAGGCACCATGTGCGTTTGTGCAGCCTTGCGAAAACCGACACTTGTATGACCCACCAACTAGCGACTAGCTTGAAAGCCTTGGGCCGATTCACGATGGGGCAACATGATGGAAAGGATCCTTGGTCGCCTGGTTTCGGTGGTTGCAGCAGGTGTTGCTGCGTGCCTTTTCGGCGTCGGCGGTGCATGGGCCTCCGACATCGCATGCAAGTCGCCGCCGGGCGAATCCACGGTCCGCTGCTTCAATCCGGACGGTTCCGGCGTGCGATGCACGATTGTTGCCACTGACGAGCCCAGGCCGCGCCAGCGCCACGGGCTGATCTGCGATTCGTCCCGGTTGTCCGACCGCTACGAGAAAATCTACGCCGAGCAGCAGCGGATGTTGCGCAAGGGCAGGATCGACGATGGCGACATCTCGGCGTGGCGTGCGCGGCGTGATGCGTGCGACTCGGCGCGCTGCCTGGAAAGCCTGTTCGCAAAGTTCTGGCGGGAACGGGACTCGATGAAAACTGCTTCGGAGCGGCCTGTCCCCACGCCGCCCCGGGCCAAGGTGCCGAAGGCCTCGTCCACACCAGCTACGCCGGCCACCGCAGTCATCTCGCCTATCTCGCCTATCTCGCCTATCCCGCCGACCCCGGTGCCGCCCCAGGCACTGACCGCCGCTCATGAAGAGACGACTGCGCAGCCCGTGCCGGATCCATCACCGGCGGCAGCATTGCCTGCTCCGCAAGCGGTCCTGATCGCGCAGGTGATGGCACAGCCGGCTCCCGCGGCTGCGCCAGCGCCGGCAGCCCGGGAAATGGAATCGCTCCCGTTCATCGAAAGCTTCAACACCACCCCCGCCGTGTCCTACCCGGCCGCGCTGACCGCGGAGAGTGTGTTTTCCGGGCTGGCGGTGCTCGGCATGGGGGCAGGTTTCCTATGGACACGGCGAACGGCGGGACCAGGGCGCGCACGGTCACGCAGCATCTCCGCAGCCATCGCGATCCTTTTCTTCGGCTTGCTGCTGGTGAATGCACTGTTGCTGCCGTTTACGCTCGCCTTGTAGCCGCGATGGATGAACGGACGAGGCTCATTGCCGGTGGCGTTCGAGGAACTCCGCGATCACCGGGTTGACCGTCTCCGGATGCGTCAACGGGCCCATGTGCCCGAGCTGCGCGAACTCCACCACTTCCACCCGCGGCAATGCCGCCGCCAGCAGCCGCGCCACGGCATGCGCTGACCGCATCGAGCGCTTGCCCACCAGGCAGAGCACCGGTACGTCGAGTGACCGGAATGCCTGCAGCGGCGTGGGCTCGGTGAACAGCGCGTGCGCCCAGCGGCGGACATTCTTCACCGACGCGGCAATCGGTGCCTTGCGTTGCGCGGGGGTCTGCCGCCACGCTCCCGCTCCCATCCAGTAGTCGATAAAGTGTTCGGCGGCGGCGTCCTCGTTGCCGGCGTCGAGCGCGGCCGCCGCGGCGGCGACGGTATGGCGAATGCCATCGGCGTCATTCGGCGCGGGCTGCTGCGCATCGAGCAGCGAGAACAGCGTGGGCTCGTACAGCACGAGCGCGCGCACGCGGCCGGGCTGCGCCAGCGCGGCGACCAGTGCCACCGCGGCGCCATACGAATGTCCCACCAGCGCCGGCCATGCGCCAGCCTTGCCAAGCACCGGCTCGATCAGCGCCACCTCGTCGCGCAGCGAAATGACCCGGTCCGAGGGCCAGCGCGGACCCTGGCCCGCGTCATAGGAATCCGGCGCCAGCACGTGGAAGCGCGGGGCGAGCTGTTCCATCAACGCACGCCATTGTCCGGAGGTGCCGGCATTGGCATGGATGCAGACGACGCCGGGTCCGGCTCCGGCCTCGCGGCAGAAGGTCTGGGAGGGCACAGGCAAGGATGCCGAGTGGAATGAACGCATGACAGTCTCCTCAGGTGGGTTGGATCTGCGCGGCAGCGAGGGGCAGGGGGCGTGCCTCGCGGATCGGCAGGTGCAGCATGGCGGCAAGCAGGCAAAGCGCGATGTCGGCGAGCCACATCCAGTCGTAGCGGCCGGTCATCTCGAAGGCCTTGCCACCAAGCCAGGCGCCCAGGAATCCACCAAGCTGGTGCGACAGCATGACGACGCCGAACAGCGTGGCCAGGTAGCGGGCACCTCGCAACCTGGCGACCAGCCCAACGGTCGGCGGGACCGTCGACAGGTACGTGAAGCCGAGTCCGGCAGCGAACAGCGCGAAGGTCACCGGCGTCTTGGGCGCCATGAAGAACGCCAGGATCAGCAGCCCCCGTGCGAAGTAAAGGGCGGTCAGCGCGTATTTCATCGACACGGTCTGGATGGCCTTGCCGATGAACAGGCTCCCCAGGATGTTGCACAGGCCGATCAGCGACAGCGACCACGCGCTGACTGTGGCGGGCATTCCACAAAGCGCCACCACGCCGGGCAGGTGCGTCGAAATGAACGCAATGTGGAAGCCGCAGGCGAAGAAGCCCGCGTTGAGCAGCAGGAAGCTGGGATCGCGCACCGCGCCCCTCAGTGCCGCGCCAACCGAGCCGCCGGCAGCGGTTCCGGTGTGGGCGACGGCATGGGCCGGCGCCGCGCGCGTGATGGCCCGGATTGCCGGGATCGCGGCCAGGCCCGCCGCCCCGAGCAGCACCAGGGCCGGCTGCCAGCCCGCGGAGCCGATCAGCAACTGGGTCAGGGGCAGGATCGTGAACTGGCCGACCGAGCCGCCCGCGTTGACAATGCCGCTCGCCAGGGCGCGATGTGCCTCGGGGATCAGCCGGTTCGCCGCCGACATCAGCATGGCTGGCCCGATCGCGCCAGAGCCCGCAGCGGCGGCCACCCCGATCAGCAGCATCAGCGCGATGGCACTGTCCGCGGCCGGCGTGGCCGCGACCGCGGCGGCAAACAGCGTGGCGCCGGCGATCATCACCGGCCGCGGCCCCCAGCGGTCCGCGATCGCGCCCGCCACCGGCTGCGCCACCCCCCACATCAGCTGCGACACGCCGAAGGCCAGGCTGACGGTGGCATAGCCGACGCCGGTATGAGAGTTGAGTAAGCTGATGAAGAGCGGCAGCGACTGGCGCAGGCCCAGCCCCAGCGCGAAAACCGCTCCGGCCGCGAGCGCGATGGTGAGATGACCGCGGCTGCGCACATGCACGGTGGTGTCCATGATCCCGTCTCCTTTCCTGTGTTCAGGTCGTTCAGGTCGTTCAGGTGCCGATCTTTTGCCGCGTGCGTGGAAGATGGCGTGGTAGCCGCCGTGGAAATTGCCGTGGAATCGAACCTGCCGCCCGCAGCCGGCATCCCGCCTGTGCAGATCCAGCTACTTGGTCCGGTCCGCGTCCGGCAGCAGGGCGTTGCGCTATCGCTGCCGGCGTCGAGGAAAGTTCGCGCGCTGCTCGCGTACCTGTCGCTTGCGCCGCGGCCTGTGTTGCGCAGCCAGCTCTGCGAGCTGCTGTGGGAGGTGCCCAACGATCCACGTGGCGAACTGCGCTGGTGCCTGAGCCGGATCCGCAAGCTGGTCGATTCCGCAGCACGGCAGCGGCTGCGCACCAGCGGCGACACGATCTGGCTGGACCTGGCAGACGGGTTTGTCGATGCGCTGGCGGTCTCGCAGGCCATGGAGGCAGGCGTCGCCGCCCTCGCGCCGGAGCGGCAGCGCGCCCTGGCGATGCTGTTCGAAGGGGATTTTCTCGAAGGCCTCGAGCTTGCGCGGTGCCCGGCGTTCAGCACGTGGCTCACCGCGCAACGGCGGCGCTTCCGGGCCTGCCACGCCGCGCTGCTGGAGCAGCTCGCGCAGGGCGCTGCCGAGGAGGAGACGTTCGGCTACCTGGACAAGTGGCGCGAGCTGGCGCCATTCGACCAGCAGGTGCACGCCACCATCCTCGCTGCGCTCGCCCGCCAGGGCCGCCTTCGCGAAGGGGAAGAGCACGTCGCCGCAACCACCAGGCTGTTCGAGGCCGAAGGGTTGGACAGCCGGCCGATCCGCAATGCCTGGCGCGCGGCCATGGCCACGCCGGCGGGCGGGGCAGTGGGGCGCAATGCGGTGGTCGAAGTCACCGCGGTCGCAAGCGCCTCTGAGGCCGCTGAGGCCCCCGAGGCCTCGCCGGCAGGTCCCCGGCACGGCTCCATCGCGGTGATGCCTTTCGTCGACCCGTCCACCGCGGTGCCGGCGCGCGGCGGCGCTGCCGATGCACTGGCGCACGACATCATCACGCGGCTTGCCAAGCTGCGCAGCCTGTTTGTCATCGCGCAGGGCACCGTGTTCGCGCTGCATGAGCGCCATGTCGGCGCGGAAGCCGCAGGCCGGACGCTGAATGTCGACTACGTCGTGGGCGGCACCGTCAGCACGCGGGAAGGGCGCCTGACCGTGACTGTCGAACTGGCCGAGACACGCAGCGCCCGGATCGTCTGGGCGGACACTTTCCACCACAAGCTGGACGATGCGTTCCTTGTGCTGGAGGAAGTCGGCAACCGCATCGTCGCCTCCATCGCTGGCGAGATCGAGACGCTGGAGCGCAACCGCGCCATCCTGAAGCCACCGGGCTCGCTCGATGCGTGGGAAGCCTACCACTGCGGCCTGTGGCACATGTACCGGTATCGCCGCGCCGACAACGAGATGGCCCGGCATTTCTTCCAGGCGGCGCTGCGGCTGGACCCCACCTTCTCGCGCGCCTACGCCGGCCTGTCCTTCACGCATTTCCAGGACGCGTTCCAGAACTGGGAGAAGCGCGGCCCGGAAATCGACAAGGCCTACGAAGCCGCGGTACAGGGCATGATGGCGGATGACCGCGACCCCGCGGTGCACTGGGCGATGGGTCGGGCGCTGTGGCTGCGGGGGCGTCCGGAAGAGTCCGTCGGCGAGCTGGAGCAATCCATCGACCTGAGCCCCAACTTCGCGCTGGGGCACTACAACCTGTCGTTCGTCCGCTCGATCTCCGGCGACCCGCAGGCGGCGATCGATTCATCGGACCTGTCGCGCCAGTTGAGTCCGTTCGACCCGATGCTGTTCGGCATGCTGGCCACGCGGGCGATGGCGCTGGTCCGGCTCGGGCGCTTCGAGGAAGCCGCCGGCTGGGCCGTCAAGGCCGCCGCGCGGCCCAACGTCTTCCCGCATATCCACGCCATCGCCGCCTGCACGCTGGCGCTGGCCGACTCGCTGGAGCAGGCGCGGGCCCAGGCCGCGGCGATCTACAAGGTCGCGCCGCGCTACTCGCTCGAGGATTTCCTGATGACGTTCCCGTTCGATGCCGACGGGGAGGCGCTGTTCCGGGAGGGAGCGCGGCGCATCGGGTTCCGGTGACGGGTTCCGGTGCAGGTGCTGGAATGACGGCCTTCAGCCCGCCAGTTCCCGGTGCAGCGCCAGGTACTCCTGCGACAGCTTGTGCCGCGGGTCAAGGTGGATCATCGGCATGGCGTGCTGATGCGATTCCCGGATCTTTACCGACGAAGACAGCCGCGACTCGAGTACCGGCAGTCCCTCGGTGACCAGTTCTTCCACCAGCTTTGCCGGCAAGCTGGCACGCGGCTGGAACTGGTTGATGACGATGCCCTCGACCTCCAGCGCATCGTTATGGTCTTGCTGGATTTCCTTCACGTTATCGAGCAGCGTGTAAAGCGCTCGCCGCGAAAAATCATCGCAGTCGAACGGGATCAGGCACCGCTCCACGGCAATCAGCGCCGAACGGGTATAGAAATTCAGGGCTGGCGGAGTATCGATGTAAATCGCGTCGTAGGTCGCCTCCAGCTCGACCAGGGCATCGCGCAGCTTGTAGATCTTGTAGCGGGATTCAAGCTTGCCATGCAGCGCGTCGAGGTCGGCATGCGCGGGCATCACATCGAGATTCTCAAAAGGCGTCGGGTGGATAAATGACGCCAGGTCCACCGGCTTGAAGCTGTAGGTCAGGGACGCCTCGAAGAAGTTTGCCGCGCTCGGGCTTGCGTCGCCGGCGCGCGCGCCCATCAGGTACTGGGTCGAATTGCCCTGGGCATCCAGGTCAACGACCAAAGTGCGCAAGCCTTCGCTGGCGCTGATCGCCGCGAGATTGCATACGATTGTTGACTTGCCAACTCCGCCTTTTTGATTGAATACGACGCGCCGCATTTCTTCCCCTGCCGAAGACCGTTTTGAAGGCGAAAGCATACCTTAGCGAGGGAGGGCGCGGCCACGGCACAGGTGGCGATTTTCACAGCGCTATGTTCACAGCGCGATTTGCATCAGTGTCCCGGCTTCGACCTGGTCGCGGCGCATGGCCGGGGAGGCAAGAACCGCCGGAGCGAGTTCCGCGTAGCTGATAGGCGTAAAGCCCATTCGCGCGAAGTAGCCGGAGGCATTGCTGGTCTGCAGCACGATAGATTCGACGCCGTCGCGACGCACGTCCGCGACAATGGCGGAAATGAGGAGTTCGCCGAGGCCGGATGAGCGGGCGCGCTGTGCAACGGCGAGGCCCCTTAGGACGCCCGTATTCTCATAGCGCTCCAGCCCTGCGCAGCCGAGCAGGCCGGCGTTATCCCGGATTACCATATATTGGCCGATCCGGTCCTGAACCCCCGCCACGGATAATGATGAGGCGTGCAGGAGCGCCTTAATGTCCGGCCAGTCCGCCTCGGTAGCATAGTGAGGACGCATAGCGGAAACCCTCGCATAGTTCGTCCTCTTATCCTACTTTCGAGGGGACATAATGCCTGTAGGGATTGATCCTTAGGTGAATTTGCCTATCGCCACCTCAGGCCACGACGCCACACTGCAGGGCGCAGTGATCCCGCGGATATTACTAGCGCCAGACCAGGGTGGTTTCCCCGAGCAAATGGCCGGGCAAGATGTAGTCGCCATGCTCGATGGCAAGCGACTCGAGTTCGCACAGGATCGTCTCAGGCAGTGCAACCATGTCGAACCTGCAATAGAGGTATCGCTGCCGGAAGGTCCGCTTCTCTTCACGCAGTCCGCGTGTCAGGGCGTCGGCAGATTCGACGCAGATATGCTCGACTGTCCGGTACTGGACATCGACGCCCAGCTTCTGGCCCAGCCGCCCGAGCTCGATCGCATCCTCCCACGCTGTCTCATAGTCCAGCTCGACAGTACCTTTCGCGCAGGCGTTGATGTACGCCACTGCGCTGGCCCGGCTGCGTGCAATGAAGGCGCTCATCGGCAAGTCTCCGCGATGGAGTCATCGCGGGTGACTATACCTATGAGGCGGGGCATGACGCAAGCGGATGCGAAGCGCATGGCGTGGCCATCTTGCCTGGCACCCGACTGGAGACGACATGAGGCCGGGCGTCCCCGTGTCGGTGTCATTTGAAGAGGAGGGCGCTACCGATTATCAATACCGTCAACAGCGCCCCCAGCCACACTGCGTCCAACGCGCTTGCGCGCCGCGCCGCGCGGCAGGCCCCGGATTCGGACTTGTGGAATTCGGCCAGGCCGCCTGAGTAGAGTTTCTCCCAACGCATTTCCATCGTCAGCCTCCCGTGGTCCATGACTGAATTCTTCAGCGCAAACCAGGACTTGGCAACGAGGAGAAGGTATATATGCAGCTAATCCTTTTGGCCGATAGCGGGAAAAATGATTGCGAGTATGCTGTGCGCCGTCCGATGTTTTCACTCCACCCAGCGAAGCTGCAGGTCATGAACCGGCTTTCGCGTCGCGAGACCGCACCGGACCATTTGCAGTACAGCAGGAACCGGTTTCGCAATTGCCAAACGAAACAAGCCAATGCCGCCGCCACCAGAATGGCGGGAAAGAAGGTTGCTTCCATGTCTCCTCCCTTACCGCGCGCTATGTTTGCCGCTGTCCATTAGTCTAGGTGAACAAGACAGCCTGGTAGGGTCCTGTGGCTTCGCGCCCCCAAGTCCAGGTTTGCAGCGCGGCTTGTACTTTGGCGTGGATGAACTAAACCTCACGTAACCGAAAGTTTCTCCGCGCCATGGAGGCGAGCATGCATTTCAACAAGCTACTCGTAGCCTGCGCGCTGGCCGCAGCCAGTGGTGCAACGCCAGCCCAGCCAGAATCCAGCGTGCACGTCGCGTCCGGCGTCGGGGCAATGATGGCGACCGAGACAGTCAAGACCACCGCGACCGTGGTGGCCATCGACAGTGCCACGCGCACAGTCTCGTTAAAGGACAAGCAAGGCAAGGTTACCGAGTTGCAGGTCGGCGACGACGTGCGGAACTTCGACCAGGTCCGCATTGGCGACGTGGTGGCCGTCGAGTACAAGCGAGCGCTGTCCGTCAGCATGACCCGTCAGACCGGCATGCGCTCGGCCATCGAGCGCGAGACGATCGAACGCGCGCCGCCCGGAGCCAAGCCCGGCGGCAGCATAGGCCGCGAGGTGACCGTGACCGCGGATGTCGTGAACGTCGACCGCAAGACCGGCATGGTGACGCTCAAGGGCCCAAAGGGGAAAACGGTCGACGTGCATGTCAGCGATGCGCAGCAGCTCAAGGCCATCCATCGCGGCGACCAGGTGCAGGCGGTCTACACAGAAGCGATTGCCGTGTCGATGGCGCCGAAGACGAGCCGCTGAAGGGCGGACATGGCCGGGAAATCAAGGCACCTGAGGCATGTCAGGCTCACCTGCATTTAACATAAGGTTTATTATGCGAAACCAATCGCGGGGCGCATTATGGTGAAACCGCATAGCGCCTGAGCCCTGAACGCGACTGCACGAGCGGGAGCAATTTTGCTTTTCGGTTCATGTCCCTTCCTTCCCATATTGACCTGTGGCTCCGGGCACTCGGACGATATGTCCATCGAGTGACATGTTTGTGAACTGGCCGTTTATGGCGGGCGTACCGGCCGGGTTCTGCGCCAGCAAGTCGAGGGCGGCCAGTTCGGCGGCGCACCTTCCCTCTTCGACCGTCAGGTCTCGCACCGTGCCCAGGTGCGAGGGCATGGCCTATGCTTGCCTTAGCAGGCCTGCTTCGTTCCGCCTGCCGTCGGGGCGGAGGGACCCGTGAGTAAAAACAGAAAACCGGAGGAGCCATGAAACAGACAATCGCCCTGCTTGCCGCATCCTTGGCTGCCGGCACTGCCCACGCCCAATCCAGCGTGGCCCTGTTTGGCATTGCCGATATTGGCGTCGAATACAACAACCACGTTGGTCCCGAGGGCGACAACCTGTTCAGGCTGAGCTCCGGCAACCAGTCCGGCTCACGCTGGGGCCTGCGCGGCACCGAGGACCTGGGCACGGGCCTGAAGGCAGTCTTCCTGCTGGAAAGCGGTTTCGACCTGGACACCGGCAACTCGGCCCAGGGCGGGCGCCTGTTCGGGCGCAATGCATACGTCGGAGTGGAAAGCCGATATGGCGCACTTCTGTTCGGTCGGCAACAGACCGCCCTGCGCGACTTCAATGCCTTTTATGATCCCGCCGCGACTGCCGACCGCTACGGCATCCTGGGGATCGCGCCGGAGTTTGGCGCGCGCGCGGACAACGCCGTGAAATATGCAGGCACCTTTGGCGCGTTATCCGGCGCAGCCTTTTATTCGTTCCAGAACAATGGCAATGAGGTGGCGGGCAGCAACGTCTTCGGCCGCGATTACGGCGCCTACCTGAGCTACGCCAGCGGTCCCGTTGCGGTGGGCGTGGGCTATGACGATGTGCACGTCGGCACGCCGG
Organism: Cupriavidus sp. a3; assembly: GCF_051015765.1. Taxonomy (NCBI): domain Bacteria; kingdom Pseudomonadati; phylum Pseudomonadota; class Betaproteobacteria; order Burkholderiales; family Burkholderiaceae; genus Cupriavidus; species Cupriavidus sp. a3. The sequence continues at coordinate 1,211,371 of NZ_CP170644.1, forward strand.
CCAACCAGGCGCCCTCGCTGCGGCGCTATGCGATCGCCGGCACGTACACGGCGGGCGCGGCCAAGATCTTTGCCGGGTATCGCCTGGCCAAGGCTTTCGACGGCGCCATGCTGCCAGGTGCGCAAGCTCCCAATGCCGGTGCGAACCTCTACTGGCTTGGCCTGACTTACAAGCTGACCCCCGCTTTCTCGCTGATGGGTGCAACCTATTACCAGGACTTCCGCCACACCGGGTCGGACCCGTGGCAGTTCGTTGTGACGGGCGACTATACGTTCAGCAAGCGCACCGATCTGTACGCGTCCGTGGCCTACGCCCTGAACAAGGACCAGTCGTACCTGGGCGTCAACGGCTACAACAGCGGCAGCGGGTCGACAGCGGTCATTAACGTCCAGCCCGGCCAGAACCAGCTGGGTGCGGTGATGGGCATCCGCCACCGGTTCTGACTCCCTACCTGTAGTGCCGCGAACCGCCGGGCGCGTTGCTTGTGCCCTGGCTTCTAGCCCTGCGCTTTCGGCTCCGTCAGCAGCGACAGAATCCTGGGATCGTGATCGACGCGCGTGGCCAGGACAATCCTGACGGCGGTCGCATCCGGATGTTCGGGATTGAGGACGTAGTTGGAGGCGTATGGCACCAGCACGCTCGGCACCTTCAGCAGCAAGCTGGTGCGAGCGGCAAGCCATTCCGTGCCGGCGCTTCTGGACCACTGGCTGTCGGTTTTCCAGTCTTCGGGCAATGCCGCAATTTCGGCCACGGCCACCGACTCGGGGACTTCTACCTGGAGCAGCTGGTATTGCTTCGGCAGGTCCTCGATCCTCGCCACCTCGTGATGGACGAGGATCTCCAGGAATGCCAGCGCCGGATGCTCGGCGAGGTAGACGACTGGCTGGCCTGGAAAATGCCACCGGCCGCCCGCCCGAAGTCCGCCCAACCCTTTCAGGTCGGCGTAATTGCTGATCCGCCACAGGTACATCAGGCGAAATACCCTTCATCGATCTGAAGCAGTTCTTCCTCGACCAGGCGTGCGCCCTGTTCCGTGCCCGCCAGTTCAAGCGGCGACTTGCCGGCAAAGCGTTGCTGGCCGGCTCTCAGCCAGGCCAGTGCCCGATCGGCTTCGCCGAAGGTGGAGATGGCTTGCGCGAGAATCCGCGCCAGCCGAATGGCCTTGTCCGATTCGTCCACCGTGAGCGACTCGCCGCGCTCGCGCCTGTGGCTGAGCGTGCGGCGCGGGATAATAAAGCTGATCTCGTCCCACACCAGGCCTGCATGCAGTAAACGCTCCATGGTGTCGGCGGGCAGCCGCTCCACGGCGAGCGCGACAAGATCGGCGCCTGAGCGAATGTCTGCGTTGAGAACGTCACTCAGGCTGTCAAGATAGCGGTTCCGCGGCGCCACGCTACCCGAGGGCTTGAACTCTATCGTCTGCATATCTGTACCTTGGCAATTTGCCATTCGATTATAGGCATTTTGCCAAAGTCGTGCCGCGACACGCAATATCGTCCTTGAGGCACATAAACAGGCGCCCCGCAGGTTACTGCTTGGTGAAGTCGACGATAGGCCTGAGCTGCGTGAAGTCGTTGGGATAGTACGGCGGCACGGCCTGGGGATTTTTCTTGCGCGCGAGATCGATGAACTTGCGGTCCGCTTCCAGGACGAGCATGACTTCGTGCCGGTGGATTCCGTTGGAGTGCGCTCGCTCGAGGTCGCGAACACTCTTGGCCCGATAGGCGATGGTCCGCATCAACAAGTCGTAGAGCGCCTTTGGCCGACGCGCTTCTGCCCTCTGCCGCGCCTCTTCTTCGTTCCGATGCAGGCGCGCCCACAGGGACGACGCGGTCAAACCTGGTGCGTGCTCCGCCAAGGACGCGAGTTGAGCCTTGGGGGCGTCAGGGTCGAAAGAAATTCCCTCGGCGGCCAGGAATTCCCTGAGCTCGAATATCCTTAGCTCCAGCAGCTTGTCAGAAGTACTTCGCGTGCCGAGTCTGGCGATTTGATCGACATCGATCCAGTTGGACGGGAAGGACCCCAGCCGCTCGAATGTGTCGCGCCATTCTTCATATTCGCCCCACTTCCACTGGCGGCCCTTGAAGAAGACTTCATAACCTTTCTCGAAGTAGCCTCCGAGATTGAGCCCATCGCTACCCGTCTCCGTCACCAGGTCCCGCAGTTGGGATTTCTCTTCAGCGGAAATGCCCTCGACCGTTTCCATGACTTGCGCGAAAACCCGGTCGTAAGCGCGCACAGGAACAAGCGCTGTCGGCGCAGACGGCATGCGCAGCGCTGCGGGCCGCGGCGCGATTGCCTTTTTCTTGGTGCGGAACAAATCCAGGAAAACCACTTTACTCCCCTACGAACAACGCAGCCCACAGCCTTCAGCTGTGCACTGTCCATCACTGCCTGTCAAAACATCATCATTTTACCGGGACGCGGCGGCATTCGCCGCTGCCCCCCGATTGCCTGCTCGGCCAGCCCGACGAGCGAGCGCTTGTAGTTTCGCCGAAACCAAACGATGCGGTTTCGGCGACCGTGGAGATCGTCCTGCTCGATCTTTTCCCGGGTACTGACGTGCACCGTCAATCGCAAAACGGCCGTTGATTATATGCAAACTGGTAACCATCATCGCGAAGGATAGTTGCATCGGTAAGTCGTATAGGCAAATTCGCAAACCGGGGTGCCCGGCCAGCATAGGCAATTTAGTAAGATGACCCAGCCAAAATAGACGAATCGGTAAGCGGCATATAAACTCTGGTAACCGCCCATGCATCCATTAATTCACACCGCAGTCCGTCTATGGCTCACGCTCCACTCGGCTACAGCGCCCTGATCGCGAAGTTCAGGCTTCGCGTACCGCCCCTGCATTCCACCTCCGAGCTTTCAGACAAGACGGGGGTCCTGAGCACGCATACCGGTGCGGACGGCAGCGTGAAGACGGTCTATCCCAGGAACCGCTACCGCGGCGGCGACACGACAGTTGACCACCTCACCTTTGCGTTGCGCAAGGAGCCGTTGAACCTGACCGTGCTCGCCGCCCTGTTCGAGCACCAGCCGGCGATTGACGAGGTCGCCCAGTGGCTGGCGTCCTCGCCCGGGTCGCGCTATGCACGGCTGGGCGGCTTCTACGCGAAGTGGCTTGCCGGCGCTGAATTCGACTACAAGCTGCCAGCCGGAACCGCGCGGGTTCCAGCGCTTGACGAAGCGGACTATGTAACCGGCACAAGCCAGATCGACGCACAGTTCGGGATCCTGAACAACCACCTCGGCCCGGCGGCATTCTGCCCCCTGGTACGCCGCACCGAGCGCCTTGAGGCATTGATCGGCGCCGACCTGCCGGGAAAAATCGCCGCCGCGATCAACCGGCTCGAACCGGAAGTGCTCGCCCGCGCGGTGGACTATCTCTATCTCGCTGAAACCCGATCGACGTATTCGATCGAGAAGGAACTGCCCGACAACCAGCGTGTCGCCAGGTTCAGGCGCCTGCTGGAATTTGCCGGCGCCCCGGTGCGGCTCGACGAGGCGCAGTTCTGCGAATGGCAGAACGAAATCATTGCATCGATCCGGGCGGAGTACGCCTATCGCGACCGCCAGAACTGGCTCTCGCGCGGCGGACGGCTGCGCAACATTGCCGACTACATCCCCCCGCCCCCGCAGCAGGTCGAGCCGATGATGGAAGGCCTGGCACAGGTTGCGGACCTGATCAGGACGAAGGCGGCGCACCCGCTGATCATCGCGGCATGCGTTTCGTTCGGCTTTGTCTATATCCACCCGTTCTATGACGGCAACGGGCGGATCCACCGCTTCCTGATCCACCATCTGTTGCGCCAGGCCGGCGTGACGCCGGAGGGTGTCGTATTGCCGGTTTCGGCGAGCATGCTGAAGAACCTGCAGGTCTATGCCGGCTTGCTCAAGGACTACTCGGCGCCCCGCACGGGGCTGCTGAACTATGTCCTGGACTCGGACAGCGACACCATCCTGATCAAGTCGCCGCAGCCCAACTGGCTGTATGCGTCGTTCGATGCGACCGCCCTTTGCGAGTTTGTCTTTGAATGCATCCAGCAGTGCGTCGAGGAAGACCTCGCGCTGGAGATCCGGTACCTGAAGGCGTTCGACGCCAGCGTGGCGCGGATCGAAGGATGGCTGGACCTGCGCCAGCCGCGCCTCACCAACCTGATCGACCTGGTGGTCCAGAACCACGGCGAGCTGTCGAACCGCAAGCGCGCCAGATTCACGGAATTGTCCGATGAAGAAATCGCGCGGATCGAAGAGGTGGTGCGCGACGAATTCGCCGACTACTTCGAAGCCACGGTGAAGGCGGACTGACCTCGGCTGAGGTGGTGTCTCGACGACCGCGAAAAAAAATCCGGCAACGTGGAATAAAGCCGGCTCCAGGTGTGTTTACTTCAACGTAGCCCGCCCAACGACAACCTGGAGAACGCCACATGAAGCTCCCCCTGCCCGCTTTCATGCTCGCCGCCCTTGCGGCGACGGCCGGATCGAACTGCCTGGCAGGCGGTGTCGAGGTGTCGCATAGTCATGGCCAGACACCAGTGGTGCGGCAGCCGGAACCCTTTGTCGCCAGCACCGCAAAGCCGTTCGCACAACGGATGGACGACGCAATGGCCGTCATGGATGCCGGCATGCGCGCCGCCGCCATGAACGGCGACCCCGACCACGACTTCGTCGCGATGATGATCCCGCATCACCAGGGCGCCATCGACATGGCCAAGGCGTTGCTGCTCGACACCAGGGATCCTGAACTGCGCAACCTGGCGCAGGGCATCATCACCGACCAGCAGAACGAGATCCGCCTGATGCAAGCCTGGCTTGCCCGCCATCCGAAGGCCGCGCCGAGCCTCAACCCGGCACCTGCCCATTCTCACTAAAGGAAGCCCACATGAAGCAGACCTCGCAGCTTGCGCTGGTCCTGGCCACGGCGTCGTCGCTTGCCGCCGCGGCACCGGCCGCCAGCGACCGCGTCTACACGGCGGACCAGAACAGCAACACCGTGTCGGTCATCAACCCTGCCACCAATACGCTGCTCGGCCAGATCCGCCTTGGCAACGCGCGGCCCGATATCCTTTCGCCGCTCTACAAGGGCGAGATCAACGTGCATGGCCTGGGCTTCTCGCCGGATCACAAGACGCTGCTTGTCGTCTCCAACGGCTCGAACTCGGCAACGTTCATCGATACCGCCACGAACCGGGTCAAGGGCGTTGCCTATATCGGCCGCTCGCCGCACGAGGGCTTCTTTACCGCCGACGGCAAGGAAGCGTGGGTGGTCGTGCGCGGCGAGGACTATATCTCGGTGATCGACCCGGCCAGCTACAAGGAGATCCGCCGCATCCCGACCGCACCGGGGCCCGGCATGGTGCTGTTCCATCCCGACGGCAAGCTCGCCTTCGTCGTGTCCAGCTTTACGCCCGAGGTCGATGTGATCGACGTCGCCACGCACCAGGTGGTCAAGCGCATTCCGGTCGCCAGCCCGTTTTCGCCCTTCCTGCAGTTCACCCCGGACTTCAGCGAAGTGTGGATGACGCACAAGGACGTGGGCAAGGTCACCCGCATCGACACGAAAAACCTCAGCGTCAGGGGCGTGTTCGATACCGGCTTTATCACCAACCATCTCGGCTTCGCCAGGACCGCGCGCGGCACGCTCGCCTACGTGACGGTCGGCGGCGAGAATGCGGTCAAGGTCTACACCACCGACGCCGAGCCGCGCCTCGTCGCGACCATCCCCGTCGGCGCGCTGCCGCATGGCATCTGGCCGTCCGATGACGGCAGCCGCATGTATGTCGGCCTGGAAAACGGCGACGGCGTCGACGTGATCGACACCGCCACCCAGCGCGTCATCGCCCGCACTCCGGTGGGACAGGCACCGCAGGCCCTGGTCTATGTCTCCAACGCCGTGCCGGCCGGCGATGGCAAGGCAAACCTCACGCCGCGGGCAAACAGCGATCCCATCAACATTCCGCTCAAGGCTACCGCCGGCTCGGGGCGCGGCTTCGTCGTGGCACGCAACCTCGGCCTGGTCGATGCGCTGGAAGTGTTCCTGTTCCAGCTCAAGCCGCAGACTGTCTACGACGTCTACGTGTCCGGCCACCGGACGCCCGTTGCAAGCTTCAGGACCAATGCCGCAGGCGCCGCCAATGGCACGGCCATCGGGCCGTTGCGCGAGGTGGTGCCCGCCTTGTCCGGGAAGCAGCCCGACGCCGCCACGCTGCTGGTGGTCGAGGGCAACGCGCCGCCGACCACCTCCCATGCGGTGCTGACGGGCACGCAGTAGCTTGCGCTTCAGCTGCCGCGGTACGTGCCGAAGCTCCACGGCGAGCACAGCAGCGGCACGTGGTAGTGCTGCGCGGCGTCCGCGATGGTGAAGCGCACGGGCACGATGTCGGCGAACGTGTCCGGCGTCATGAAATAGTCCGCCACCCAGAAACGCAGCTCGAAGTCGCCGGTGCGGGCCTGGGCGGCGGGCAGCATGGGCGAGTCAGTGCGGCCGTCGTTGTTGGTGCGCGCCTTTGCGATCAGTTTCGGGGGCTGCGTGCCGACGTCGAACAGTTCGATGTGCATGCCGGCAATCGGCTTGCCGAGCGATACGTCGAGCACGTGGGTGCTGATGCCTGCCATGGTCTGTCTCCTTTCAGTGCGACGGCATCAGCTGCCGCGGTAGTAGTTGTAACTCCACGGCCCGAACAGCACGGGCAGGTGGATGCGCTGGCTGGCGTCGGTCACGCGCAGGCGCAGCGGGATCTTCGACAGGAACAGCGGCTGCGGCAGGCTGGCCTTGCGGGCCGCGAAATACTCGTCCACGTGCAGCACCAGTTCGTAGGTGCCGGTGCGGTAGGCGTCGCCGAGCAGCAACGGCGGTTCGCTGCGGCCGTTGGCGGCGAGCGTCACCGTCTGCAGCAGGCGTGGCTGTCCGTTCTCGACGCGGTACATGTCCACGCGCATGCCGGAGGCGGGCGTGCCGTGCCAGGTGTCGAGCGCGTGCATGGTCAGCCGGGGGCCGAGGCCGCCCTGCTGCACCGGGCCCGCGGTCTGGTTGGGTGCGGGCGCCGTTGCCGGGCCGGTGGCCAGTGCGTTGCCGGCCAGCAGCGCACTGCCTCCCAGCGTGATCGATTGCAGGCCAAAGCGGCGGCGGGCGGCATTGAAGCCGGGATCGTGATCGTCGTGCATGTCAGGCCTCGCGCTTGTGATGGAGACGGCGGATGCCGAACACAACCAGCACCGCAGCCAGGATTTCGATGGCGGCCACCAGGTACAGGCCGCTGCTGACCGTGCCGGTCGCGGTCTTGATCAGGCCCATCACATAGGGCGCGCCAAAGCCGGCGAGGTTAGAGACAGAGTTGATCAGGGCCACGCCCACCGCGGCGGCGCTGCCCGCCAGGTAGCGGTTGGGCAGTTGCCAGAACACGGGGATGGCGCTCATGGTGCCGACCAGCGCGGCGGTCATGGCCAGCAAGGTGATCACCGGCGACAGCGCCTGCGCGCCCAGCATCACGGCCAGCACGGCCATCGCTACCCCGCCGGTCAGCGCGGCGCCGCTGAAGTGCCAGCGCACCTCGTTGCGGCGGTCGGAGTGGGCGCCGTTGGCGATCATGCCGACCGCGCCGCAGAGGTAGGCCACCGCCGCGATCCAGCCCACCGCCATCGGCGTGGTGAAGCCGACTTCCTTGATGATGGTCGGGATCCAGAAGGTCAGCGTGGAATTGGCGCACAGCAGGCAGAAGAAGATGGCGATCAGCAGCCACACCTTGCGGTTGGTGAACAGCGTGCGCCAGTCGTGCCCACGCTCGCCCATGGCGGCGTTGTCGCGCTTCAGGGCATCGAGCACCACGCGCTTCTCGTGGTCGCTCAGCCAGCTGGCCTGCTCCGGCTTGTCGGTCATGTAGAACCACGCAAAGATGCCGGCCAGCACGGACGGGATGCCTTCGAGGATAAACAGCCATTGCCAGCCATGCATGCCGTGCACGCCGCCCATCGAGGTCATGATCCAGCCGGCCAGCGGGCCGCCGAGCACACCAGCGATGGCCGATGCCGACATGAAGGTGCCGAAGGCGCGGGCGCGCCGCTCGGACGGATACCAGTAGGTCAGGTAGAGGATCACGCCGGGATAGAAGCCCGCCTCGAACGCCCCCAGCAGGAAGCGCAGGATATAGAACTGCGTTGGCGTGGTGACATAGGTCTGCAGCATGCAGATCACGCCCCAGCAGATGGTGATGCGCATGATGGTCTTCTTGGCGCCGATCTTCTGCAGCAGCATGTTCGACGGCACTTCGAAGAAGAAATACCCGAGGAAGAAGATGCCGGCGCCCAGGCCATACACCGCTTCGCTGAATCGCAGCGAATCCAGCATCTGCAGCTTGGCGAAGCCGATGTTGACGCGGTCCAGCCACGCCAGCACCCACAGCACGCCAAGAAATGGCAGCAGGCGCCACGACACCTTGCGGAAGACGCTGGCTTCCGCATCGTCCGCCGTGCCGGCGAACAGCGGAACGCCCTGTTTTGTAATGGACATGGAGTCTCCTGTCTTGTCGGTTTGTGTGGTGCGGCCGCTGCCGCGGGGATGCTGCGGCGTCGGCCTTCCGTCTGGATTGGGTGCAAGTATAGGAACGGGCCCGGAATGCGGAACGGGGGGGCTGGTATAGGCCCTATATCAGCTTGGATATGGCCCGGAAAGCCTTGCCTGGCGCGGGTTTCCGGTCATTTGTCGGGTCCCTTGGCAGACCTATGGATTACCCTAGGGCGCCGGCTTTGCCACCCTGCGCGGGGCACCGGTGGGCAGCACTCCCGCCCGCGTGCGGGTTCGACCGCGTTGCCGTGCGGTGCGCAAAAGGCTACAAAGCCGCCATGGGCAGCACGTAACATGCGACGGTTGCGCCGCCGGCTGCCCACGCCTACTTACCGACCAGAACGCCCGAGACTCCGCATGATCCGCGCCGACGACCCCTTTGATACCTACCTGCTGCGCGTGCTGTGCATCCTGATTGCCGAGCAGAGCGTCTCGCGCACCGCCATCCGCCTGAACCAGTCGCAGCCGGCCATCAGCTCGGCGCTCAAGCGGCTGCGCGCAATCTTCAACGACCCGCTGCTCACGCGTGAGAAGAACGTGATGGTGCCGACCGAGCGCGCCCTGCAGATCGCCCGCAACGCGCAGGCGGCGCTGAGCGCGCTGGACAACCTGCTGGTGTCGGACGACCGCTTCGACCCCGCCACCACCGAGCAGAGCTTTACCGTAGCCATGCCGGACTACCTCGCGCCGCCGTTCTTTGCCCACGTGGTGCGGGAGTTCCGCCGCGTGGCGCCGCACGCGCGGCTCGCGGCGATTCCGCTGACCGCCACTTTCGACTATGAGCAGGCGCTGTCCGAGGGCGCCATCGATATCGTGATCGGCAACTGGCCTAATCCGCCGGAACACCTGCACCTGTCGGTATTGCTGGAAGACGAAGTGGTCTGCATGGTGGCGCGGGACAGCGTGCATAACCAGCCGGGCAAGTTCACCGCGCAGGCCTACCTGGGCGCTGCGCATATCGTGCCCACGCCCTACTCGCGCGACCAGCGCGGGCTGGTCGACACGGGCCTGAGCACAATGCGCGTGCACCGCGACAACCGCGTGAGCTGCCCCTACTTCAACCTCGCGCCGAGCCTGATCCCGGATACTGACCTGATCCTGACCACGGGCCGCCACTTTGCCAACTATCACGCGCAGCACGTGCCGGTGGCGGTGCTCAGGCCGCCGATCGAGTTCCCGTTCATGCGCTTCTACCAGCTGTGGCATCCCGCGCGCCACCGCTCGGCCGCGCATGCGTGGCTGCGCGGCATGCTGACGGCGGCGTCGCAGGCGCTGCGTGACCTGCGTGACCTGGGCGCTGCCGGACGCGCCTAGCGGTATCGGATTCTGTTATGCGTCCTATACGGCCGGGCCCCTCGCCGCGGCCATGCCTGCTTTCTATACTCGGCCCGTATTCGGTTTCCATGCCCGGCCCACTGCGGCGGGCCTTACGGGAGAGCAGTCCATGTCACAGTCACTCGATCTGGCGCCGGTCAATGCGCTGGACCAGTCCGGCTTTACGCAAGCGTTCGGCAGTGTGTTCGAACATTTTCCGCTGGCCGCCGAACGCGCCTGGGCGCAGCGGCCCTTTGCCTCGGCCAGCGCGCTGCACGATGCGATGATGGATGTCATCCGCAAGCTGGATGCGAAAGCCCAGTGCGATTTCCTGAACCTGCACCCGATGCTGTCCGCCGGCAATATCCGCTCCGGCACCATGACGGCGGATTCCAATGCCGAGCAGAAGAGCGCGGGGCTGGACGCGATGTCGGCGCAGCAGGAAGCCACGCTCGACCGCATGAATGCCGCTTACCACGCGCGGCACGGCTTTCCGTTCATCATCTGCGTGCGGCACTACACGCGCGACGGCATCTTCGCCGCGCTGGAACGCCGTATCGACCGCAGCACGCAGCTGGAGCTGGACGAGGCGTTGGCGCAGATCGGCGCGATCACGCGCGGGCGGCTGCAGGCACGGCTCAGTACGCTGGCCTGAATGCCGTGACGGGTGCGGGACGCAGGCCATCAGGCGATCCAGGCCAGCCGCGCGTCCCGGCTTTCAGCGCTGCGCGCCGGGCCCTTGCAGGTGCGCGCATTGCATCAATCGGCGACCGGACCTATTGGCGTCCACCCGCATACCTTGATAAATCAACTTATTGACCGAATAACCGACAATTCCGCACTTTTTTACCGGAATTACCCTAGGTTTTCGTCTATATATAAGTAATGATCTTGACGTATAACCTCGCTTCAACCATATTCCGTCCAGCCCAGGCCGGGAGCCGGCTTCAAGGCCCTCGCCGCTTGTTGAGCATTCAAAAGAAGATTGGTGAAGGAGACATACAATGCAGCACATTGATGTACAAAAGCTGGCCGACAACGCCCGCTTTAACCGATTCCATGCGCGCGTCCTGGCCTGGTGCCTGCTGGTGATCATCATCGACGGCTATGACATCGCCGTTGCGGGTGCCGCGTTGCCTTCGATCATGAAGGAGATGGGCGTCACCGCGTCGACGGCCGGCTTCATGGCGAGCTCGGCGCTGTTCGGCATGATGTTCGGCGCCATCTTCCTGGGCGCCCTGTCAGACCGGATCGGCCGGCGCTGGACGATCTCGCTGTGCGTGTTCCTGTTCAGCGTGTTCACCGCGGCCGCAGGCCTGACCAGCGATCCGGTCACGTTCAGCGTGATGCGGTTTATCGCCGGCCTCGGCATCGGCGGCGTCATGCCGAATATCGTCGCGCAGATGACGGAATACTCGCCGCGCAGGATCCGCAGCTTCATGACCACGGTGATGTTCTCCGGCTACGCCATCGGCGGCATCCTGGCCGCGGTGATCGGCAAGCAGTTCATTGCCGGATTTGGCTGGCAGATCGTGTTCTTCGCGGCCGGCGTGCCGGTGCTCCTGATCCCGTTCATCCTGAAGACGATGCCGGAGTCGCTGTCGTTCCTGGTGTCGCGCCAGAACGAAAAGGACCTGCGCACCCTCGCGCAGCGCATCGACCCGCAACTGCGTCTGGATGCCGGCGCTACCTTCCGCGTACCGCAGCAGGACCGCGCCACCGGTGTGCCGGTGGCCCGCCTGTTCCAGGACGGGCGCGGCTTCAGCACGGTCATGTTCTGGATCGCCTTCTTCACCGGCCTGTTCATGGTCTATGCGCTCAGCACCTGGCTGACCAAGCTGATGGCGATGTCGGGCTACAGCCTGGGCTCGGCGCTCAGCTTCGTGATCGCGCTGAACGTGGGCGCGGTGGTCGGTGCGATCGGCGGCGGCTGGCTGGCCGACCGGTTCCATATCAAGTGGGTGCTGGTGGTGATGTACCTGCTGGGCGGCGGGTTCCTGTACCTGATGACGTTCAAGACCTCGACCGAGATGCTCTACCTGCTGATCGGCGCGGTGGGTGCCTGCACTACCGGCGCGCAAATCGTCGCCTATGCATATAGCGGCCAGTTCTATCCGGTGTCGATCCGTTCGACCGGCGTAGGCATGGCCTCGGGCATCGGACGGCTCGGCGCCATCGCGGCGCCGGTGCTGATCGGGCTGATCGTTTCGCTGCAGCTGCCGCTGGCGCAGAACTTCCTGGTCATCGGCGCCGCGGGGATCGTGGGTGCGCTGGCCCTGGCGTGCATCAACCATCGGCTGTCGGCATCGGCGCAGCATGCCGATGCGGCGGCAAGCGTGGCCCCGGCATCGGTGGTGCCGGGCGTGGCTGAAGCGCGAACCTGAGAAAGTCTTGCTGGCGAGCGGCGCGACGGTGCGCCGCTGGAAATAGAGGGCGGGCCCGGCACAATGCCAGGGCCCGCTTCTTCTTTGAGGTCAGTCGACCGCGTCGACGATAAAACGGCGGGTAATAGTTACGCCGGCCCGCACGCGGCGATGCCGGACCGCCCAGACGACCGCACGCATGGCCTTGCCACCGTGGGACTCGACCATGCGCGTACACCGCTCCAGCGCCGCATCGTCCGGGAAATAGCGAAGCTCGGCGGCACTGCCCAGGATCACCGCAATGTCCAGCGCGGATTGCTGGCGCATGGCCAGCGACAGCAGTCGGCTGAGGCGGCGTGTCACCGCATTGGCGTCGCCGGGCCATTGGCGCCTTGCCTCGGCCGGGATGGTCCGGGCCGCGGCGCGGATGCGATGGAGCATGTCGGCGATGCCCATTTCCGGTTGGGTGGACCGGTGGGTTCGCGCGGCTTGTGCCACTTCCATGTCTTGTGTTCCAGCGAGCCTTTGTAGCAAGAGTCCGAAGAATACTAGGTATGCGCCGGCTATACGTCAATATCATTACTCATATTTACTGAAATATCCGATACCAGGCCAGGTTCTGCCTGTCAAACGGCAGAAATAATAATCAAGATCCTTGCGCAAATGCAGAAGAAGAGGACGACAACACACATCCGGACCGATTGAGGTAGGACCAGGCCCGCGCCGCCCCACCCTTCGCCCCGCGCACGTGTGTGCTCCCCGCCGCCTTAGAATAGGCACACCCATGGCAAGCGCACGGCGCGCCAGTGTCCAACCCACACCATGACCAAACCAGATTCCACGTACGACCCGTCCGACGCATCCGTCCATAACCGGCTGTTCTTCCGGCTGTTCCAGGCCGGCAATACGCTGGACCGGCAGACCAGCAAGTCGCTCGGCATCACTACCGTGCAGTGGTCCGTGCTGGGGGCGCTGTCGCGGCCGCAGGTATCGGAAGGCATGTCGTTCTCCGAGCTGACGGAATACCTTGTGGTGAGCCGGCAAAGCCTCGATGGCGTGCTCAAGCGGCTGGAGCGGGAAAAGCATGTCCAGCGTGTGGCCGACACGGTGGACCGCCGCGCCAAGAAGGTTGTGCTGACGCCAAAGGGGCGGGAGTTCTGGAACGGCCTGCAACCCAGGATCTATGAGTTCTACCGCCAGGCACTGGCGAGTTTCGGCTTCGACGACAAGGTTTCGCTGGTCCATTTCCTGAACCAGCTCAACGCCGGCCTGGCCAGCGTACATATGGAGGCGGACCCCGGCGCGCGCGCGCCGGAGGAACCGGCACGGTCCGCGTAGGACCGGCCACAGTCGCGACGCTCGACACGGCCAGCAACGACATCCGTAGCGCCGCCGACACCCGCCGGGCTATGACAAAATAAGCCACGCACCGCCCCGCTTCCGTACCGCCTTGCCCGTCCCGCGACATTGACCCAGTTCACCGCCACCGTCCCGATTTCACTGGTCAACGGCTTCCTGTCCGGTGCCGACCCTGCCGCCATGGCGCGGCTGGCGGAGCGCGCCGGGATCCCGCGTGGCCTGTTGCAGGCCCCCGCCGCGCGCGTGACCGAGGAACAGTTTTCCACGCTCTACCGCGAACTCGCGATGGAGCTGGACGACGAGATGCCCGGCATCTTCAGCCGGCCGCTGCGCAACGGCACGCTCAAGTTCCTGTGCCTGAGCCTGCTCGATGCGCCGCGGCTGGAGGTGGCGCTGCACCGCTTCGGCCAGTTCTTCCACCTGATCCTGGACGATTTCCGGCTCGAGTCCGGGCGCGAGGACGGCTTCGGCGAGGTCGTGCTGCAGGCCGACCCGGCCGGCCCCGGCGTCAGCGCGCTGGGCAGCGAGCTGATGCTCAAGCTGGTCCACGGCGTCGCCTCCTGGCTGATCGGCAAGCGCATCCCGCTGGCCCGGGTGGAGTTCGATTTCCCGCGGCCGCCGCGCGCCAGCGATTCGCTTTACCTGTTTCCCGGCCCCGTGCAGTTCGGCGGCCGCCAGACGCTGCTCAGGTTCGACCACGCCTACCTGGACATGCCGGTGCGCCGACGCAAGGCCGACCTGCAGAAGTTCCTGGCGCGCGCGCCGGAGGACTGGATCTTCGTCTCGTTCGAGGAACAGATGGTGTGCCACCATGTGCGCCAGTACCTGGCCGACTGCCTGCCGGCGACGCCGACCATCGAAGCGGTGGCGCAGGACCTGCACTTCTCCGTGCGCACGCTATGCCGGCGGCTTACCGCCGAGGGCACCACCTTCCAGGCGATCAAGGACGAGGTCCGCCGGGACATCGCCATCCAGCGGCTGACGCGCACCACGGACGCGATCGCGGAGATCGCCTTCGATATCGGCTTTGACAACCCGACCGCCTTCCATCGCGCCTTCCGCAACTGGACCGGCAGCACGCCCAAGGCCTACCGGACCATGCCCGCGAGCGCCTGACAAATCCTGCCACCCGGCCGGGGCCCGCCGGCCAGCGCGCATTCCCGCGCGCCGGTTTGCATAGGGCGGCAGGTTTCGTCAATGAATGGGCAGCTTTGGATAGCCGCGGCCGGCGCTTCCCGCGTTACGATCTCGTTAATCACCCATCACGGCCCGCATTGCGGCCAGGCGCCATGGCTTGCGCGCCACCCAGGAACAAAGACGTACTACGTACAGACAGGAGACATCCATGACCTACCGTGCCCCGCTCAAAGACATGCTGTTCGTGATGAACGAGCTCGCAGGTCTTGAAGCTGTCAGCCAGCTGCCCGGCTTCGAGGAAGCCACGCCGGAAACGGCCGGGGCCGTGCTCGACGAAGCCGCCAAGTTCAACGAACAGGTATTGGCGCCGCTCAACCGCACCGGCGACCTGGATCCGAGCAGCTGGAAGGATGGCGTGGTCACCACGACCCCCGGCTTCAAGGATGCCTTCCGCCAGTTCGGCGAAGGCGGCTGGCAAGGCGTGCTGCATCCGCAGGAATTTGGCGGCCAGGGCCTGCCCAAGCTGATTTCTACCGCCTGCATCGAAATGCTGAACAGCGCCAACCTGTCGTTCGCGCTGTGCCCGCTGCTGACTGACGGCGCCATCGAAGCGCTGCTGACCGCCGGCTCGGACGAACAGAAGGCCACCATCCTGCCCAGGCTGATCAGCGGCGAGTGGACCGGCACCATGAACCTGACCGAGCCGCAGGCGGGCTCGGACCTGGCCGCGGTGCGCACCCGCGCCGAGCCGCAGGGCGACGGCACCTACAAGGTCTTCGGCACCAAGATCTTCATCACCTACGGCGAGCACGACATGGCGAAGAACATCGTCCATCTGGTGCTGGCCCGCACGCCCGACGCGCCCGAAGGCGTCAAGGGCATCTCGCTGTTCATCGTGCCCAAGTACCTGGTCAACGCCGACGGCAGCCTGGGCGAGCGCAATGACGTGCACTGCGTGTCGATCGAACACAAGCTCGGCATCAAGGCCAGCCCGACCGCCGTGCTGCAGTTCGGCGACCACGGCGGCGCCATCGGCACGCTGGTGGGCGAAGAGAACCGTGGCCTGGAGTACATGTTCATCATGATGAACTCGGCCCGCTTCGCCGTCGGCATGCAGGGCGTCGCGGTGTCCGAGCGCGCCTACCAGCAGGCCGTGGCGTATGCGCGCGAGCGCGTGCAGAGCCGCCCGGTCGACGGCTCGGCGCGTGAAGGCGTCACCATCATCCATCACCCCGACGTCAAGCGCATGCTGATGACGATGCGCGCGCTGACCGAAGGCGCCCGCGCCGTCGCCTATGTGGCCGCGGCCGCCAGCGACACCGCGCACCAGCATCCGGACGCAGCCGTGCGCAAGCAGAACCAGGCGTTCTATGAATTCCTGGTGCCGGTGGTCAAGGGCTGGAGCACGGAGCTGTCGATCGACGTCACCAGCCTCGGCGTGCAGGTGCACGGCGGCATGGGCTTTATCGAGGAAACCGGCGCCGCGCAGCATTATCGCGACGCCCGCATCCTGCCGATCTACGAAGGCACCACGGCCATCCAGGCCAACGACCTGGTCGGCCGCAAGACCCTGCGCGACGGCGGCGCGGTGGCGCGCGCGATCTGCGCGCAGATCGCCGAGACCGAGGCCGCGCTGGGCAAGCATGGCGGCGCGGCCTTTACCGCGGTCCAGGCGCAGCTGGCCAATGGCCGCGCGGCGCTGGAAGCGGTGGTCGAGTTTGTGGTGGCCAATGCCAAGTCGGACCCGAATGCCGTGTTCGCCGGCAGCGTGCCGTACCTGAAGCTGTGCGGCATCGTGTTCTCGGGCTGGCAGCTGGGCCGGGCCATGCTGGCCGCGGATGCGAAGCGCGCCGAGGATCCGAACTTCCACGACGCCAAGATCGCCACGGCGCATTTCTTCGCACAGCACATCCTGTCGCAGGCAACGGCGCTGCGCGATGCCGTCGTCGGCGGTGCCGCGCCGGTCAATGCGTTGACGCCGGAGCAGTTCTGACCGCGCTTCAGCGCGTAGCGTAGTAGACACAGGCGGCCTTCGGGCCGCTTTTTTTATTGCGCGACTGGAGGTCGTTCCCCTAGCGCTTTGCTGCCAGCTCGCCGTCCAGCACTGTCAGGATGTGGTACGCGGCCTCCACCCGCGCCGGCACCGGCATGTTCTTGTTGCCGAGCATGACCAGTCCGATGCGCTTTGCCGGCACGAACACGACGTATGCGCCAAACCCGTTGGTCGACCCGGTCTTGTTGACGAGCACATCGGCGCCCGGAGCCTGCGGCGGCTCCAGCCTGTCGACCTTGTTGGCCTCGAACACCATCTGCGGCGAGCTGCCTGCCAGGATGGCGCTGACCGGCGTCGGATAGGCATACATCTCCCATCCCAGCCCCTGCACCATGCCGCCGACCTTGAAGTAGCCCGTACGCGTGGTGGCAATGGCGCGCAGCATGCTGCCGTCAAGCCCCGCCGGCGCCATGTTGGCCTCGACGAAGCGGATCATGTCGGCAGACGTGGTCTTCACGCCGTAGGCCTCGGAATCCAGCACGCCCGGCGTCACGCGCATCGGCTTGTCGTCCTTGGTATAGCCCCACGCGTAGTCCGCCATCAGCGGCTTCGGCACCCGGATATAGGTGCGCTTCAGGCCGAACGCCGGAAACAGGGTCTTCTCCATCAGGTCGTCGAACGGCTCGCCCAGGCTGCGCGCGGCGAGGTAGCCGAACAGGCCGATGCTGGGGTTCGAGTAACGCCGGTGGGTACCGGCCGCGTACGCCGGTCGCCAGGCCTTGAAGTAATCGGTCATCGCCTGCGGGCTGTTGACCGTCTCCGGAAACTGCAGCGGCAGGCCGCCGGCCGCATAGGTGCCAAGGTCGAGCAGGCTGGTCGTGCCCAGCGCGCTGCCGGCAAGCGCAGGCAGGTACTTGCCGGCGGGATCCGACAGCGACATGAGACCGCGCGCCTGCGCGTAGCCCGCCAGCGTCGCCGTGAAGGTCTTGCTGACCGAGCCGATCTCGAACAGGGTCGACTCGGTGACGGGCTTGCCGCCCCGCTTCGCCGTCACGCCATAGTTGAAGAAGTACTGCTTGCCGCCGGCCGTCACCGCGATGGCCATGCCCGGCACGTTGTGCGCCTTCATCATCGGCGCGATCGCCTCGTTGACGGCGCGTTCGAGCTGGCGCAGGTCGGCCTTGTCGGCGGCGTTCGTGGCTGGCGTGCACAGGAGGCCGGCGGCGGCAAGCGCCGCAAGGCGCGTGGGGGCAAGGGTCTTCATGTCAGGCAGTGGCAGGAATGTCGGCAATCCGCGAGGAATATACGCGTTTGAGCGCGGACCGCACAATGCCGCGCAGGCTGGTCCGGCGCTTAAGCCGGACGTTAGGACGCTGCTTCGGGGTTGAAGCCGAGCGCGGCGCTGACCACGCGGGCCTCGTGCCGCACGGCGGTGCCGACCGGCCCGTCGATCGACGGATCGAAGCCGCCGGTGGCGCCCAGCGCTGTCAGCACCGCGCACACGCGGCCGGTGTAGTCGCGTACCGGCGCGGCCACGGCGCTGATGCCGGTCAGGTTGGTGTCGCGCACCCAGGCGCAGTCGTCGGCCTGCACGGCGCGGCGCAGCGCGCCGATCGGATCGTCCCGGTCGAGCGATGCCAGCCGCGCCGGGCTAGCCTCTGCCAGTTCTTCCGCCGCTTGCGCCTGCACCCGGGTTTCGTCGAGCAGGCCCAGGAATACGCGCCCGGTGGCTGACCACAGCAGCGGCATCACCGACCCCGCGCGCACGTTCACCGTGACCGGCAAGCCCGGTTCTTCAAAACGCATGATGGTCGGGCCCTTGTTGCCCATCACCGCGACAAAGCACGTCACTTCCAGCGCCTCGCGCAGCCGCACCAGCGAGGCTTCGGCCAGCCGGATCGGGTCGGCCTGGCGCATCGCCGCCATGCCGATCTGCAGCGCCTCGTAGCCCAGGTGGTACTGCTGCGTGCCGGATTCCTGCGCAACCAGCCCCTCTTCCAGCAGGCTGACCAGGTAGCGATGCACCTTGGCCGGGCTTTCGTCGATATGCGCGGCCAGCGCGGTCAGGCTGGCGCGCCCGCCCAGTCTGGCCAGCCCCTTGAGCACCGCCATGCCCGTGACAGCGGACTGCACGCGCTGGCGGCGCTCCCGTGCGCGGGGCGAGGCGGCGTCGGCAGGCGTTTCGGGGGCGGCGGGCTTGGAGCGGGATGCGGGCATGGCAGTGGTGTTGGCATAGGCAGGCGATTAGGCCACGCCTCGTCTGGCGGCGGTAGGGCGGTCGCTTGCAGGTTAACCCTCATTCAATGATTACGCAATGCGTATAAGATTTACGCAAAACAGAAATTCATCGGAGACAACCACATGCCCCGCCCCCTGCTGCCGCGCCTGGCTATCGCCGCTTTCGGCGCGCTCGTCCTGCCCCTGCTGTCCACGCTGCCGGCGCACGCCGCCGACAGCTACCCGGCCAAGCCGATCCGCTGGATCGTGCCGTACGCCGCCGGCGGCGGCTCCGACTTCCTCGCGCGCACCATCGGCCAGGGCCTGTCGGCCAAGGTCGGGCAGCCGGTCGTGGTGGACAACAAGCCCGGCGGCAACACGGCGATCGGCGCGGCCGAGACGGCGCGCTCGGCCGCAGACGGCTATACCGTGCTGTCCGCCGACAACGGCACACTGGTGTTCAACCCGGTCCTGTACAAGACGCTTTCCTACCACCCGGGCAAGGACCTCGCGCCGGTCACGCTGCTGGGCCGCTTCCCGATGATCCTGGTGGTCGGCGCCAACAGCCCGGTGAAAAGCGCCAGGGAATTCATCGCGCAGGCGAAGTCCACGCAAGGCGGCGTCAACTATGGCTCCGCCGGCGCCGGCAGCCCGCACCACCTGGCGATGGAACTGCTGAAGGTCGAAGCCGGTGGCCTGCCGATGACGCACGCGCCGTACCGCGGCGCCGCGCCCGCGCTGTCCGACGTGGCCGCCGGCCAGGTCGCCGCGATGATGGTGGACTACGCCGCCGGCGCCGGCTTTATCAAGGGCGGCAAGGTGCGGCCGCTGGCAGTGGCCAATGCCACCCGGCTGCCGCAGCTGCCCGACGTGCCGACCTTCGCCGAACTGGGCTATCCGCGCGTCGAAGCTGCCGCGCTGGTCGGCATGGTGGTGCCGGCCGCCACGCCGCCGGAGGTCATCAACACGCTGAACAAGGACGTGGTCGCGGCGATCCGCGAGCCGGCGGTGAACAAGCGGCTGGTGGACTTCGGCGTGGAGCCGGTGGGCAATACGCCGGCGCAGTTCAGCGAACTGCTGCGCACCGAGTCGGCACGCTGGACCAGGCTGATCCGCGACCTGAAGATCACGCTGGACAACTGAGCGGGTATCGTTTTGAGGCCGTCCGGCCCGCCCGGACGGCAATGTTTTTGCAGGAGTACGCAGCATGGCCATCCCCTCCCCCGATACCGCGCGCGGCGGCTGTCCCGTCGACCATTCCGCCTTCACCGCCCCCAATGGCTGCCCGGTCAGCCACAAGGCGGCTGAGTTCGATCCGTTCGGCGACGGCTACCAGCAGGATCCGCCCGAATACGTGCGCTGGTCGCGCGAGCAAGAACCGGTGTTCTACAGCCCCAAACTGGGCTACTGGGTGGTCACGCGCTACGACGACATCAAGGCGATCTTCCGCGACAACATCACCTTCAGCCCGTCGATCGCGCTGGAGAAGATCACGCCCACCGGCGATGAAGCCAACGCGGTGCTGGCCTCGTACGGCTATGCCATGAACCGCACGCTGGTCAACGAGGACGAGCCGGCCCACATGCCGCGCCGGCGCGCGCTGATGGATCCGTTCACGCCTGCCGAGCTGGCGCATCACGAGCCGATGGTGCGGCGCCTGGCGCGCGAATACGTCGACCAATTTATCGACGACGGCCGCGCCGACCTGGTCGACCAGATGCTGTGGGAAGTGCCGCTGACGGTGGCACTGCATTTCCTCGGCGTGCCCGAAGAAGACATGGACCTGCTGCGCCAGTACTCCATTGCCCATACCGTCAACACGTGGGGACGGCCCCGGCCGGAAGAACAGGTCGCGGTCGCGCATGCGGTCGGCAACTTCTGGCAGCTGGCGGGGCGCATCCTCGACAAGATGCGCGAGGACCCGTCGGGTCCGGGCTGGATGCAGTACGGCCTGCGCAAGCAGAAGGCACTGCCCGAGGTCGTCACCGACTCCTACCTGCATTCGATGATGATGGCCGGCATCGTCGCCGCGCACGAGACCACCGCCAATGCCTCGGCCAACGCGATCAAGCTGCTGCTGCAGCATCCCGACACATGGCGTGAGATCTGCGAGGATCCGTCGCTGATCCCCAACGCGGTGGAAGAATGCCTGCGCCACAACGGCTCGGTGGCGGCGTGGCGCCGGCTGGTCACGCGCGATACGGAGGTAGGCGGCATCAGCCTGGCCACCGGCAGCAAGCTGCTGATCGTGACCTCTTCGGCCAACCATGACGAGCGCCACTTCGCCGATGCCGACCTGTTCGACATCCGCCGCGACAACGCCAGCGAGCAGCTGACCTTCGGCTACGGCTCGCACCAGTGCATGGGCAAGAACCTGGCGCGCATGGAGATGCAGATCTTCCTGGAAGAGCTGACGCGCCGGCTTCCGCATATGCGGCTGGCGGAACAGTCCTTCACCTACGTGCCCAACACGTCGTTCCGCGGCCCCGAGCACCTGCTGGTCGAATGGGACCCGGCGCAGAACCCGGAGCGCCGCGACCCCGCGCTGCTGGCGCAGCGCCAGCCCGTGCGCATCGGCGAGCCGTCGGCGCACACCAGCGCGCGCACCGTGGTGGTGGAAAGCATCGCCCCCGCCGCCGCCGGCGTGGTACGGCTGCGGCTGGCGGCGCCGGACGGCAAGCCGCTGCCGCGCTGGGCACCGGGCTCGCATATCGACGTGGAGTGTGGCGATACCGGGCTGTCGCGTCAGTATTCGCTGTGCGGCGACCCCGACGATGCCGCCGCGCTGGAAATCGCCGTGCTGCGCGAGCCCGACAGCCGCGGCGGCTCGGCCTGGGTGCACGGCAGCGTTACGGCGGGCGACCGCTTGCGCATCCGCGGCCCGCGCAACCATTTCCGCTTCGACGAGGGCTGCGCGCGCGCCATCTTCATCGCCGGCGGCATCGGCATCACGCCGGTCAGCGCGATGGCGCGCCGCGCGCGCCAGCTCGGCATCGATTACGAGATCCATTACTGCGGCCGTTCGCGCGGCTCGATGGCGATGCTGGACGCGCTGCAGGCCCTGCATGGCGAGCGCCTGCATGTCTACGCCGGCGACGAAGGCCGCCGCGCCGACTTCGCCGCCATGCTGGCCACGCCGCAGCCGCGCACCCACGTCTACGCCTGCGGCCCGCAACGGCTGCTCGATGCGCTCGCCGATGCCTGCGCGGCGTGGCCGGAGGACGCGCTGCGGGTCGAGCATTTCGTGTCGCGGCTGGGCACGCTGGACGCGTCGAAGGAACAGCCTTTCACCGTCGAGCTGAAGGACTCCGGACTGGTCATGGAGGTGCCCGCCGGCCAGACCCTGCTGGCGGCGCTGCGCGGCGCCAATATCGACGTGCAGAGCGATTGCGAGGAAGGCCTGTGCGGCTCGTGCGAAGTGCGCGTGCTGGCCGGCCAGGTCGATCACCGCGACGTGGTCCTGACCCGCACCGAACGCGATGCCAACGACCGGATGATGGCGTGCTGCTCGCGTGCGGCCGGCGGATGCCGGCTGGTGCTGGAGCTGTGACGGCGGCGACCGCATCGGCACAAAGTGCTTCCGACAGCCCGTCGCACGACGCCAACGCCGTGGCGCGTAGGACAATGCCTGACAACGGCAACAGGGGGCAGGGGCTAAAGTAGCAGGCTACAAAAAAACTAACCCACCCTGCCCCTTTATGCGCTTTACCCCAGCCGCCTCGACGGCGACGCCCCACCGCTCCCTGCCGGTCCTTGTTTCCGTGGCCGCCGCGTTGGCCACATTCCTGGCCACATCCCTGGCCGCCACCGCCGCGCCGGCAGCGCCGCCGGTGGAGGGCCAGCAGCTTTCCGGCCTCGCCACCCTGCTGCTCGGCACCGTGCGCGGCAAGCCGACCGGCATGACCGGCGTCACGCGGCTGACGGCCGGCAATGCCGACCGCGAATTGCGGATGGCCTGCCAGGAGCTGATGCGCGCCGGCCCGCTGGACCTGGACGACACCACGCGCTTCGAGGGCTGCGTGACCCGGCCTGGCAAGATCGTCGAGTTCCAGCTCAAGGTGTCGGGCGTGGATGCCACGCGCGACGGCACGCGCGAATACATGGCATCGGCCAAGCCGATCCTTGAGCGCGGTATCTGCCGCAATCCGGACGTGCCGGTGCTGGGCAAGCTTGGCGTGACGCTGCTGTACCACTACACCGCGGGGCGGCAGTCGCTGGTGCGGCTGAATATCGCGCCGGACCAGTGCCGGCGCAAATAGGCGCGCACTGAGGCACACACTGGCGCCGCTACCGCTTTCCTCCTTCCCCGAGGACTTCATCGCAGACCGCCAGCCACGCGCGCGCCGCGTGCGACAGGTAGCGTCCCGGCGACCAGATGTGCGCCATGGTCCAGTCCATCGCCGGTTCAGTCAGGCGCGCCATGGCGAGCGTGTCCTGGCCCTGCAGCCGCTCGGCGAGCGGCTGCGGCAGGAAGGTGGTGCCAAGTCCTGCCGCCGCCATCGACGCCAGGAAATCCCAGTGGCCGCTGCGCGCCACGATGCGCGGCTCGATGCGCGCTTCCACAAAGGCCTGTTTGAGCTTGCGCGTCAGCGAAAAGTCGTCGGTCAGCATCACCAGCGGCTCGTCGCGCAGCGCGCCCAGCGTGACCGTGCGCCCGCGCGCCCACTTCGCCTTGCGCGGCCCGACCGCCCAGATCGGGTGCCGGCCGAACTGCCTTGTCTCCAGCGCGAGGCCGCTGTCTCCGGGCAGCACCGTGGCGCCGACCTCCAGTTCGCCGCTGGCGACCAGTTGCTCGACCACCTGCCCGCCGTGCTCGTCCAGCGTCAGCTGCAGGTTGGGATAGCGCTGCCGGAACGCGCTGACCGCCGGCGAAAAAAACAGGTTGACCATCGGCGGGATGCCGACCGTCAGCTGTCCGCGGCCCAGCGATGACAGGTCGGCCACCTCCAGCGTCAGCCGGTGGACCACGCCGAGCGCTTCCTGCCCGCGTTCGTAGACCACGCGCCCCACGTCGGTCAGGCGCACGCTCTTGCCTTCGCGGATCAGCAGCGGCTGCCCGACCTCGTCCTCGAGCTGCTTCACCATCTTGCTGATGGTCGACTGGGTGACGAACAGCGAACCCGCCGCCTGCGTGAAGCTGTGCAGGCGCGCGGTCTCGACGAAATAGCGCAGCGCGCGGATATCGATAGGCATGTGGATCTGAGGCTGGACCGTGGCGGCACCGCATCCATGAACAAAGCGAATGGTGAAGCCAATATTAAATCATGAATGGAATGCCAAGGGTTTGGCTACACTTCGCTTCCACACATCGCCCCTGCCCGACTGCGCCGCCATGAAGCGTGGAGTGGCAGGCGGCGCTGCGCGCCCCCAAACTCCTTGTCTTCAAGACCCTGTTCCATGGCTAGCTGGCCGAATGCACGACAGTGGCTGTTCTCGCTGAAGGCATTCGCCGCCGCGATGCTGGCGCTCTATATCGCCCTGTCGCTGGGCCTGCCGCGTCCGTACTGGGCCATGGCCACGGTGTATTTCGTCTCGCATCCGCTGACCGGCGCGACCCGCTCCAAGGCAGCGTACCGCGTCGCCGGCACGGTGCTCGGCGCGACGGCCGCGGTCGCGACGGTGCCGCAGCTGGTCAACATGCCGATCGTGCTGATGGGGGCGATCGCACTGTGGATCACCGTGCTGGTGTACCTGTCGCTGCTGCAGCGCTCGCCGCGCAGCTATGTGTTCCTGCTGGCGGCGTACACGCTGCCGATCGTGGCACTGCCGGCGGTCAGCCAGCCGGCGGCGATCTTCGATATTGCCGTGGCGCGCCTCGAGGAGATCGTGATCGGTATTGCCTGCGCCGGGCTGGTCGGATCGATCGTATTCCCGGCCAAGGTAGCCCCCGCGCTGCGCCAGCGTGCGCAGAGCTGGCTTGCCGACGCCAGCGGCTGGGCCGCGGCGATCCTGCGCGGCAGCCCCGGCGCCGACGACGGCCGCCATCGGCTTGCCAGCGACATCCTGGCGCTGGACCAGCTGATCGCCCAGCTCGCCTATGACACCGAAGGCAGCCGCACGCTGCGCCATGCGCGCGCGCTGCGCCAGCGCATGACCATGCTGATGCCGTTGCTGTCGTCGCTGGAAAGCGTGCTGCAGGCGCTGCGCGGCCTGCCCGGCGGCCTGCCGGCGACGCTGCGGCAGGCACTGGATGCGACCGCCGCCTGGCTGGACAGCGGTGCCGCGCAGCCGGCTCCGCCGCTGCACAGCGACTGGCGCCTGTACGGCGCGGACGAAGACTGGCCGGCGCGGCTCGCCACGACCGCCGTCGACCAGTTGCAACGCCTGTGCGCGTTGTACGCGGAATGCCTGGCGCTGCAACGTGGCATCGGCGAACGCGGCCCCGAGGCGCTGTCCGCCGGCAGCCAGCCGGCACCAGATAGTACCGGCCGTCACCATGACCACGGCATGCTGCTGTTCGGCGCCGCGTCCAGCGGGCTGGCGGTGTTCTGTGCCGGATTGCTGTGGATTTTCTCGGGCTGGGAAGACGGCGCCGGCGCGGTGGCGGTGGCGTCGATCGCGTGCTGCTTCTTTGCCGCCATCGACGAACCGCGCCGCATGGCTGCACCCTTCCTGCGCTGGAGCCTGGTGTGCCTGCTGGTGGCCTCGGGCTACCTCTTCGTGGTGGTCCCGCACGCGCATACCTTCGAGGTGCTGGCGGCGATGCTGGCGCTGCCCTACCTCGGCATCGGCCTGCTGGTGGCGCGGCCGGGCTTCCAGCTGATCGCGATGCTGCTGTCGGTCAACACCGCCTCGTTCGCCAATGTGCAGGCAGTCTTCGACGCGGATTTCCTCGGCACCTTCAATGCCTGCCTGGCGAGTGCCGCCTCGATGCTGTTCGCACCGCTGTGGGCGATGGCGGTGCGCCCGTTCGGCGCGCGCGCGGCAGCGCACCGGCTGGTGCGCGCGAGCTGGCAGGACCTGGCGCGGGCGGCCACGCTGCGCGCGGCTGATGGCGACGCAGGGCTCGGCGCACGCATGCTCGACCGGCTCGGCCAGCTGGTGCCGCGCCTGGGGGTCGCTGGCGACCCGCTCTCTGCCGACGGCTTCCATGCGCTGCAGGTCGGCTATTGCGCGCTGGCGCTGCACAAGGCGCTGCCGAACCTCCCGCTTGCGGCACGCAAGCCGGTGCGCCGGGTGCTGGCGGCAGTCGCGCGGCATTACCGGTCACGGCTGCGCAGCGGCCATGCCGTGGCGGCGCCGGCGGCGCTGCAGCGCTGGGTCGCCGATGCCATCGCCGCGCTGCCGCGCCAGGACAGCGGTGCGCTGGGCGCGCTGGGCGCGCTGGTGGTGCTGCAGGTAACGCTGCAGCCCGCGTGCCCGCCGGCGCGCGCAGCCTGATCCCACTCATCGCTCTTGCCGCTCCCCGATGCTCAGTGAAATCGATCTCTATGGCGTGTTCGTGCCAGGCGTGCTGGTGCTGATGGTGCTGGCCTTCGCCGTCGCCACCGCGATCCGCATGGCGCTGGCGTCGCTGGGCTGCTACCGGCATATCTGGCACCGCTCGCTGTTCAACCTTTCCCTCTATGTGATCGTCCTGGGCGCCGTGGCGGCAGTCTTCGCCGCGGTGCCGGGACTGCCGTCATGAAACTCCGACTCCGCCCCCTGCTTCCCTTGCTGCCGACGCTGCTGGCCGTGCTGGCCGCCGTGCTGGTGCTGCGCCACCTGTGGGACTACTACACGGCCGCCCCGTGGACCCGCGACGGCCATGTGCGCGCCGATATCGTCCAGGTCGCGCCCGACGTTTCCGGGCTGGTCACGCGCGTGCTGGTGCGCGACAACCAGTACGTGCAGCGCGGCGAGGTGCTGTTCGAGATCGACCGCGACCGCTACGCGCTGGCGCTGCAGCAGTCGCTGGCCACCGCCGCCACGCTGCGCGCGACGCTGGCCCAGGCGCGGCGCGAAGCCACGCGCAACCGGGCGCTCGACGGGCTGGTGGCGGGCGAAGTCGCCGAACAGGGCCGCGCCCGCGTGGAGCAAGGCGAGGCCGCGCTGGCGCAGGCCGAGGCCACGGTGCGGCTGGCGCGGCTGAACCTTGAGCGCACCAGCGTGCGCAGCCCGGTGGCCGGCTACCTCAACGACCGCCTGCCGCGGCTGGGCGACTACGTCTCCACCGGCCGCCCGGTGCTGTCGATGGTCGACGCGGCGTCGTTCCATGTGGAAGGGTATTTCGAGGAAACCAAGCTGCACCGCATCCATATCGGCAGCCCGGTGGACGTCCATATCATGGGCGAGCCGCGGCACCTGCGCGGGCATGTGCAGAGCATCGCCGCCGGCATCGAGGACCGCGACCGCAGTGCCGGCTCGAACCTGCTGCCCAACGTCAACCCGACCTTCAACTGGGTGCGGCTGGCGCAGCGCGTGCCCGTGCGGATCGTGCTGGAAGACGTTCCGGCCGACGTCCGGCTGGTGTCGGGCCGCACCGCGACGGTGTCGGTGCGCGAACCCCGGCGCCAGGCGGCGGCGCGATCATGAGCGCGCGCCGTCGCTGGCTGGCGTGCGCGGCCGCGTGCCTGTGCGCCTGCACCACGGTAGGCCCGGACTACCGTGTGCCGGAGCACGCCGCAATCAAGGCGCCACAGGCCAACGGCGCGCTGCTGGGCGCCAATGCGCATGGCGTCGACATCGGCCCGGTCCCGGACGACTGGTGGCGCCTCTATGACGACGCGCGGCTCGACCAACTGGTGCGGCAGGCGCTGGCGGCCAACACCGACATCCGCGCCGCCTCGGCCAACCTGCGGCGCGCGGTGGCGCTGCTGCATGAAGTCGAGTCCGAGAACCTGCCGCAAGGCGGCGTCGACGCCAGCGTGGCGCGCGCGCAGCTGTCGGCCCAGAGCTTCCTGCAGACGGTCAAGCCGCCGGTGTTCAACCTGGGCGATTTCGGCTTCGGCGTGTCTTACATGGTCGATTTCTTCGGCAAGCTGGCGCGTGCCGACGAGGCCGCGCTCGCCAGCGCCGAAGCCAGCGAAGCCACCCTCGACCTGGTGCGCGTCAGCGTTGCCGCGCAGACCGTGCGCGCCTACGTGCAGGGTTGCGCCGCCACTCATGAACTGGCCGTGGCCACGCAGCAGCTTGCGGTGCAGGAGCGAACACTGGACGCTACCCGCCGGCTGGTCGCCGCCGGCCGCGCGCAGCCGCCCCACGTGGCACGCGAACGCGCCCGCACCGAAGCGCTGCGCGCCGCCTTGCCGGCCTTCGCGGCGGAGCGCGCCGCCGCACATCACCGCCTGGCGCTGCTGCTGGGCAAGGCGCCGTCGGCGCTGGCGCCGGACGAGGTCGAGTGCCATGCCGAGCCGGAACTGCACGCGCCGCTGCCAGTAGGCGACGGTGCCGCGCTGCTGCGGCGCCGTCCCGATATCCGCCAGGCCGAGCGCGAACTGGCCGCGGCGACCGCGCGCATCGGCGTCGCCAACGCGGACCTGTATCCGTCGATCCGCATCGGCGCCAGCGCCGGCCTGACCGGCGTGCTCAGCGACCTCGGCAGCGGCCCGACGGCGCGCTGGAGCCTGGGTCCGCTGCTGAGCTGGTCGCTGCCGACCAACGGCGTGCGCCACCGCATCCACGGCCATGAGGCGGCCGCCGACGCCGCGCTGGCCCGCTTCGACGGCACAGTGCTGCGCGCGCTGCAGGAAACGGAGACGGCGCTGTCCGCCTATATCCGCGCGCTGGAGCGGCGCGAGGCGCTGCATGCCGCGCGCGAGCAGGCCGGCGAAGCCGCGCGCCAGCAGGTGCGGCTGCAGCAGGCCGGGCGCATCCCCTTCCTCGACCGCCTCGACGCCGAGCTGGCGCTGGCCGATGCCGAGGCCGCGCTGGCCGCGGCCGAAGCACAGGTGTCATACCGCCAGGTGGACCTGTTCCTCGCGTTGGGCGGCGGCTGGCAGGCCGGCCGCAAAGCCTCGCCAGGACCGTCGGAAGGCGCTTCGCATAACGATGAAAAAAGCGACTGACTTTTGTCCTTTTAAATCATCACCGGAATGGATCGGCGTGACTACACTTCGTCCCGTGCCCCGCGCGTTGCGCGCCCGCACCGCCCACAAGGCGAAACGGACGGCGTGCGGGCAGGCAGATCCGCCCACCCCGCACGGACCGCAGCAAGCTGCGTAAACCGTGCCGTCCCCTTACCCAAGACACAGCAGACATGCATAACAACGATCTCAAAGCCCTCCTTGCCACGACACTCTCCATCGCCGCCCTCGGCGCCGGCATGCTCGCCTGCGGCCCGGCCGCAGCGCAAGGCCTGAGCGACCACGGCACCGACGAAGCCGCCCGCTACGGCTACAACCTGCAGCACAACGGCAAGCGCGATCCCTTCACCGAGGGTGCGCACGTCAACGGCAAGCGCGATCCGTTCACCGACGGCGCGCATGTCAACGGCAGGCGCGACCCGTTCACCGACGGCGCCAACCAGCCGGCCGCCGGCATGGACCTGGCGGGCATGGACCGCACCGGCGTCTCGGCGCCGCCGGCACACGCCGCCTGAAACTTGCTTCCGTCCGCCGCGGCGCTCGCCGTGGCGGCACTGCTGGCCGGAAGGACCTTTTCGGCCAGCCCCCCAAGCCTCCCACTCGCTTCGACGACATCCCCATGAAAGCCATCCTGATCGCCATGCTCGCCCTTGGCGCCCTTGCCGCATCCCTGCCCGCCAGCGCGGGCCCGGACTGGTCCGTGATCGAGCGCGCCCGCGCCGAAGCACGCGCCCGCCATGCGATTCCGTGCGCACAAAACGCCCACGCGGCGCCCGCATCGGCGGCCCCGGCTTCGCCGACTGCGGCACGCTGAACGCTACTGAGGCGCGCGCTCCGGTGCTAGATTGGAAAGGCGTGCTGGCGGCAAAAGCCAGCAGCGCCTGACAACGCACATAGCACACGACCCCACGACCCCACTTCAGCGAGGAGCCGCGCATGTCCCTCCCTCACCTAGCTTCCGGACAGATCGCCAGCGTGCTGCCCCTGGGCACGCGCCTGGACCAGACTGTCACCCAAGCCCTGTTCAAGGAAGGCCCGCTTGAAGTGATGCGGCTGGTGCTGAAGGCGGGCAAGCATGTGCCGCCCCATGCGGTGGACGGCCCGATGACGGTGCAGTGCCTGGAAGGCGAAGTCCGCCTGCGCGTGGACGGCGCCGAACGCGGACTGCGCCAGGGCGACCTGCTCTACGTCGGCCCGTGCGTGCGCTATGACCTGACCGCCGACACCGATGCATCGGTGCTGGTGACGATGGTGCTGCCGGCCGGCCGCTGACGGCCTGGGCCGGGTATCAGCCCTGGCCAGATGCCGTGACGGGCAGCACGTCGTCGAGGATCGCGAGCGCAGTGGCGTAGTCGTACGCTCCGATCGCGCCTTCCAGTTCGGCCAGCATGCCGGCAGGCACCACCGCGTCCAGTGCGGCGCGCTGCGCGGCGAGGGTCGATCCGGCTTCGCTGGCGCCTTCGCGCAGCTGCCGCCGCAGCCGGATCAGCGCCCGCGCAGCGGATCCGGCGGAAGGCTGGACCGTGGATGGCGGCGCAGGCGTTACATCCGGCAGGTGCAGGCGCAGTGCCGCCAGGAGATCCGACATCGCCGCTTGCAACGCGGCAGCCTGCAGCGCGACGCCGCCCTCATCACCGCCGCCGTCGCGCAGCGTGCTTTCCAACGCCGCGGCGGCGCGCGACACTGCCATCGCGCCCAGGTTGCCCGCCATGCCGGCCAGCTCGTGCACAAGCTGCGCGGCTTCGCCGGTATGGCCATGCGTGAGCTTCGTGAGCTGCGTGCCGGCATCGGCGTATCGGTCGCGCAGCCGCGCCAGCAGACCCCGGTAAGTCTCCGGCTGCCCGCCGGCGCGCTCGAGCGCATCCCCGATATCCAGCACACCCGTCGCGGCGAGCGCGCCAAGCCATGCCGGCCACTTCGGCGCCACGGCCGGCACCTCGCCGTCGCGGGTCAGCCAGCGATGCACGGTGGCAAAGAACACCGGCGGGCTGATCGGCTTGGCGATATGGTCGTCCATGCCGGCCGCCAGGCAGCGTTCGCGGTCCTCGGGCAAGGCGTTGGCAGTCATGGCGACCACCGGCAGCGCGGCAAGCCGCGCATCGGCGCGAATTCGCCGCGTGGCCTCGACGCCGTCCATCACCGGCATCTGCATGTCCATCAGCACCAGGTCATACGCATGCGTGGCCAGCCGCTCGAGTGCGGCCCGCCCGTTGCCGGCGGTGTCCGGCGTAATGCCGGCCTGCTGCAGCAGGTGTACCGCGACCTCGCGATTGATTTCGTTGTCCTCGACCAGCAGCACGCGCCGCTGCGGCAGCGACCAGCCCGGGCCGGGCGCCGCGCGCTCCGGCTCGGCCCGCGGCGGCATGCCGGGTTCGGCGGCGAGCACCCGCAGCGTGGCATCGAACAGCACCGACGGGCTGACCGGCTTGAGCAGCAGCGCGTCGAAGCCGCCCTGCTCGCCGGCGCGCAACCCCGCCTCGCTGCCGTTGGCCGTCACCATCAGCGGCCGCGGGCGCGGCCCGCGCAGCGCCAGCCTGGCCAGCCGGCGCGCGGTCTCGATGCCGTCCAGGCCGGGCATGCGCCAGTCGATAAAGGCGGCGTGGTAAGGATCGCCCTCGGCATCCGCGGCCTGGATCGCCGCCAGCGCCGCTTCGCCCGAGGCGGCCTGGTCGGCGCGGAAGCCGAAGCGGCGCAGCATCGCGGCGATGACCTGGCGCGCGTAGCCGTGGTCGTCGACCACCAGCAGGCGGCGTCCGGCCAGTTCTGGCCGCACCAGCAGCGCCGGGGCGCGCTGGCTGCCCGGCCGCAGCGACAGCTCGAACCAGAACGTGCTGCCCTCGCCAGGCGTGCTGTCCGCGCCCAGCGTGCCCCCCATCAGATGCACCAGCCGCTGGCTGATCGCCAGGCCCAGGCCGCTGCCGCCGTAACGGCGCGTGGTCGAGCTGTCGGCCTGCTCGAAGTTCCGGAACAACCGCCCGATCGCCGCGGGCGCGATGCCGACGCCGGTGTCGCGCACCGCGAAATGCAGCCGCACCTGCGGCGGGTTGCCGTCGCCGTTGCTGTCGCCGACGCCGGCACAGGGCGCCACGCGCACCACGCGCACCACGATCTCGCCGCGCTCGGTGAACTTGACCGCGTTGGTGGTGAAATTGATCAGCACCTGGCGGATGCGCAGCGGATCGCCGCGCAGCGCGTCGGGCACGTCGGGGGCGACCTCGACGATCAGCTCGAGCTGCTTTGCCGCGGCCCGCTCCGACACGAGGTCGCCAACGGTGCGCAGCACGCGCTCCAGCGAGAAGTCGATCTCTTCCACTTCCAGCTTGCCGGCCTCGATCTTGGACAGGTCGAGGATGTCGTTGAGGATGCCAAGCAGGTGCTGGCCCGAGCGCTCGATCTTCCCGACATAGTCGCGCTGCCTGGGATCGAGCTGCGTGCCCAGCGCCAGATGGGCCATGCCGATCACCGCGTTCATCGGCGTGCGGATCTCATGGCTCATGTTGGCCAGGAAGCTGGCCTTGGCCTGCGCCGCCGATTCCGCGGCGTGCTTGGCCTCGGCCAGCTCGGCGTTGGCGATGGCAAGTTCGCGGGTGCGCTCGGACACCTTGTGCTCCAGCGTCTGCGACAGCTCCTTCAGCTCGCGATGCGCCCGCACCTGGCTGGTGATGTCGATGCCGACCGAACCCACGCCGACCACTTCGTTGGTGGCCGGATTGCGCACCGGGAAGCGCATCACCTGCAGTTCGCGCGCGCCCTCCGCCGCCTGCATCGTGTAGATGTGTTCCTCCGCCTGCCCGCTCGCCATCACCCGCTCTTCGATATCCCAGCGCTCCTGCGTGCCATCGGGCATCGCCGGCAATTCGCGGTCGGTGCGGCCTAGCGCCGCGCGCTCGGGCTGTCCGATCAATGCCTGCGTGGCCGGGTTCAGCGCCAGGAAGGCGTGGTTGCGGTCCTTCAGGTGCATGATGGCGGGCGAATGGTCGAGCATGGCGCGCAGCCGCTCCTCGCTGTGCGCCAGGCGCAGCTGGCCGCGGCGCAGCGCCCACGCCGCCAGGCCGATCAGCAGGAGGATCGCCAGTGCCATGCCGATGACCACGGTGCGGGTCGACAAGTACGAATGGAAGGCCTCCTCCATGTCCTGCTCGACGATCAGCCCGCTCGCCAGCGCCGGCACCCACAGCCCGGCGCCGGCCACGCGCCGGCCGCGGTAGTCGCGGTAGCCGAAGGCAAGCTGCAGGGTCTGGTGCGACAGCACCTGCTGCGCCAGCCGGGTCAGCGGCGCTCCCGGCGGCAGGCGGTAGGTGCCGTTGCCGTCAGCCGCGGGAATCCGCGCCACGGTATGGAACATCGACGCCATGCCGGGCGCCAGCAGCCCCTGCGCGGCCAGTTCTTCATCGAAGCGCGCGGGGGACACCAGGCGGCCCTGGCCGTCGATCATGTACAGGTCGCCGCTGCGGCCATAGCGCGCCGCCATGACGATCTGCAGCATGACCACATGCGGGTCGATGCGCAGGCACAGGGTGCCGGCCGCGCGCCTGGCATCCTGTCCGGCAAGATCCGACAGCCGCGCGCATACCACCTGGAATGTCGGGACGCCGGCACGACCGCTGGCATTGGGGATCGGCTGCGGGCCGGGATACGGCGCGGACACCGCGGCGCCGTCGTGGCGCGCACGCTGCGCGGTGCGGGCGGACTCGGGCAACAGCAGCTGGCCGGTGCGGTCGGCCAGTTCGGAGGCCACGATGCGGTCGTCCGCGTTCACCAGCGCAAAGCCGATATAGCC
This sequence comes from Cupriavidus sp. a3, assembly GCF_051015765.1. Taxonomy (NCBI): domain Bacteria; kingdom Pseudomonadati; phylum Pseudomonadota; class Betaproteobacteria; order Burkholderiales; family Burkholderiaceae; genus Cupriavidus; species Cupriavidus sp. a3. Next base: position 1,245,104 of record NZ_CP170644.1, read on the forward strand.
GTGCGAACGCATCAGCGGCGCGATCCAGCGGGCAAATTCGGCAGCCTGCGCCGGGGTGGCGCCGCCATGGCTGGCCAGCAGCGGCAGCGCCAGCCGCACGGTGTGGTCCATTGCGGCGATCGACACGGCGCGGCGGCGCTGCTCGCCCGCCCAGACCTCCAGCAGCCGCGCGGTGGTGTTGACGGTGGCGCCCAGGCGCGCGCCCACGCTGGCCTGCTCGTTCTCGCGCACCACCGACGCTGCACCGAGCGCGAGCAGCCATACCGCCACCGCCAGCAGCGCGGCATAGGCGAGCAGCGGGCCGAACGGCCGCACGCCGGCGCGGCGGCGCAGTGCCATGCGCAGCGATGGCATGCCGGTCAGCCCTGCGCGGGGGCCGGCACCGGCTCGGCGCCGGACGGATCGGCATATTCCAGCGCGATCGCATGGAACTCGCCGGTGATCGCCAGGAAGGCGTCGATCACGCGCGGGTCGAAATGGCGGCCGCGGCCCTCGCCGATGATGCGCACCGCGTCATCGTGCGCAAACGCGGGCTTGTAGACGCGGCGCGAGATCAGCGCGTCATAGACATCGGCTACCGCCATCAGCCGCGCCGACAGCGGGATCGCTTCGCCGGCCAGGCCGTCGGGATAGCCGCTGCCGTCCCATTTCTCGTGGTGGTGATGCGCGATCTCGCGCGCGTAGCGCAGGAAGGAGCTGGTGGTGCCGCACTGCGCCTCGGCATCGGCAATGGCATCGCGGCCCAGCGTGGTATGGGTCTTCATGACCTCGAATTCTTCCGCGGTGAGCTTGCCGGGCTTGAGCAGGATGCGGTCGGGGATGCCGACCTTGCCGATATCGTGCAGCGGCGCGGACTTGAACATCAGGTCGATGGCCTTGTCGTCGAGCCTGCCGGCGAAATGCGGCTCGTGCTGCAGCTTGCGCGCCAGTGCGCGCACATAGTGCTGGGTGCGGCGGATATGGTTGCCGGTCTCGTTATCGCGGGTCTCGGCCAGCGCCGCCAGCGCGATGATGGTGGCGTCCTCGATCTGCTCGATCTCGCGCGTGCGGCGCTGCACCTCGGCCTCGAGCCAGGCCGAGCGGTCGCGCAGGAAATCGTGCGCCTGCTTGAGCGCCAGCTGGCTGGCAATGCGCGCGCGCGCCACCGGCGCGCTGACCGGCTTCATAATGTAGTCGACCGCGCCGACCTCGAAGCCGAGCGCCTCGTCATGGGCCTCGGCCCGTGCGGTCAGGAAGATCACCGGCACGCACGCGGTGCGCGCATCGGCCTTGAGCTGGCGGCATGCCTCGTAGCCGTCCATGCCAGGCATCGACACATCCATCAGGATCAGGTCGGGTGGCGCTTCGCGCGCCAGTTGCAGCGCGGTGGCCGCCCGGGTCGCCACCTTGACGCGGTATGGGTCCTGCAGCAGCGCGACCATGGCCGCAATGTTTTCGGGAACGTCGTCGACGACCAGGACTGTCGGCCGCCGGTCGGTGCTTAGGGCGCTCATCTGTCGAAATTGGCGGTTGAGACCGTCTTGTTTCGTGCGCGCCGGGCGCGCGGGCCGTTGCCGGGCTGGCCGCCCCGCACAGCCAGCAGGGCCATTGCGCGGAGGCGACTTCTGCACAAACGGCAGAAATGCTCCGGCTTGTCCCCTCCCAAAGCAGGGTTGAGCGCCCTGCGCTGGCAGAAAATTGCCGCAATATTAAGTATTAGCCACCCGAACTGATCAACTGATGCGCCGCATGGCCTCCCGGATCGGATCCGCCTCGGTCGGCCTTACCAGCCTGGCCACTTCCTGCCCGTCGCGCAGGAACACCAGAGTCGGCCACAGCTTGATGCGGAACGAGCGGCCGAGCGGGCGTCCGCTGCCGTCCTCGACCTTGATATGGCGCAGCGCGGGATGCACGGCGAACGCTTCGGCGAGCGCCGGTTGCGCGCGCTGGCAGTAGCCGCACCATGGAGCGCCGAATTCGAGCACGGTGCCGCCGTTCAGCGCATCCACTTCGGTACGGGGCGGCTCGGTGGCCGCGTAATGCTGGGTCATGGGCATGGTCGGGTCCTTGATTCGATGACGACGGTTTGCGGTCGGCACGCATGGTCGCATTGCTGCCGGATTCGTGCCAGATCCGCACCGCCCCGGCAAGGCCGGCAAGCGGTCGGCAAGGGCCAGGCCAAGCCCGCGCGCCGTGTAATTTCTACGCCGCCGGGCCGATTTGCCACCATTCCGGCAGCAGCCGGCGCACCTCCGGCGCGGCAAAGCGGTCGTCGATCAGGTAGACCACGCCTTCGTCCTGCTGCGTGCGGATCACCCTGCCCGCGGCCTGCACCACCTTGCGCAAGCCCGGATAGAGATAGGCATAGTCGTAGCCCTGGCCGAAGGCCGCCTGCATGCGCGCTCGGAACTGCTCGTTGACGGCGTTGAACTGCGGCAGCCCCAGCGTGGCGACGAAGGCGCCGATCAGGCGCTCGCCGGGCAGGTCCACGCCCTCGGCAAAGGCGCCGCCCAGCACCGCAAAGCCGATGCCTGCGCCACCCGCGACAAAGGCTGACAGGAAAGCGGCCTGCGCCGCTTCGTCCATGCCGCGCGACTGGACCCAGTGCGGAATGTCGGGATGCGCCTGCGTGAAGTTCGACACGGCCTGCTGCAGGTATTCGTGGCTGCTGAAGAACGCGAGGTAGTTGCCGCGGCGCGCGCGGAACTGGTCCGCCATCAGCGCGGCAATGGCCGGCAGCGACTGGCCGCGCCGCGCATAGCGGGTCGAAATCCGGCTGGCGATGCGTACCGACAGTTGTTCCGCGCTGAACGGCGACGGCACCGCCACGCGCGCGCAGTCGGCGGGCAAACCCAGCGTATCGAGGTAGTAGGCGGCCGGGTCCAGCGTGGCCGAGAACAGCGTGACGGAATGGGCCGCGGCAAAGCGCGGCCGCAGGAACGACGCAGGGATGACATTGCGCAGGCACAGGAGCGCATGGTTGCCGCGTCCGGCCTTTGCGGCGGCGGTTGGCCGCTGGATATCGAACAGCGAATTCGCATCGAGCTGCTCCGCCAGCCGGCCGAAATGCAAGGCATCGAAATAGAACCGCTGCAACGCCGGGTCGACCGACGCGGGCTGCTCGGTCATGTGCGCCAGCACTGCCGCGCAGCAATCATCGAGCGCGCGCAGCAGGGGCGCGGGCACTTCCGGCAAGACCTCATAGGCAACGTCGGCTTGCCGCGCCAGTGCGCCCCAGTGTCGCGCCAGCCGGGCCAGCGGCCTGGCCACCGCCGCGGGCGCGCCGCGCCGGGCGTCGCGCAGCGCCTGCGGATCCAGCTCGGCGGTGTACATGGCGCGGCCGCGCTCGACCAGGTTGTGCGCCTCGTCGACCAGCATGCCCGCGCGCCAGCCGTTGGCGACGGTCAGCGCGTACAGCAGCGCGCTGCGGTCGAAGTAATAGTTGTAGTCCGCCACCACCACATCGCTCCAGCGCACCAGTTCCTGGGCCAGGTAGTAGGGGCAGATGCCATGCGCCAGCGCCAGCGTGCGCACAGCGGCACGGTCGCGCACCGGCACCTCGCGGGCGGCTTCGCGCGCGGCGGGCAGGCGATCATAGAAGCCGCGCGCAAGTGGGCAGGATTCGCCGTGGCAGGCCAGTTCCGGATGCTCGCAGGCCTTGTCGCGCGCCACCAGTTCGATCACCCGCAGCGGCTGCGCGCCGTGGCTGCGCAGCGCCTGCGCCGCGTGCAAGGCGACGCCGCGGCCGGTGGAGCGCGCCGACAGGAAGAACGCCTTGTCGATAGCCTGCCCCGGCATCGCCTTGAGCAGCGGGAACAGCGTGCCGATCGACTTGCCGATGCCGGTCGGCGCCTGGGCCAGCAGGGTGCGCCCGGCGCGGTTGGCGTTGTAGACGGCCTGCGCCAGCTCGCGCTGGCCGGTGCGGAATGCCGGATACGGGAAGGCCAGCTGTGTCAGCGCAGCATCGCGGGCCTGCCGGTGTGCCAGTTCGGCTTGTGCCCATTGCAAAAAGCGTTCGCAGGTCTGGACGAAGAACGCATCGAGATCGTCCGCGCTGAAGTGCTGCACCACCGGGTGCTCGCGCTGCCCCACGATGTCGAAATAGACCACGGCCACGTCGATCCCGGGTAGCCCGAGCTTGCGGCACATCAGGCAGCCATAGATCTTTGCCTGCGCCCAGTGCAGGTGGCGGTGGTTGTCCGGCACGGCGGCCTCGCCGCGCACGGTCTTGATTTCTTCCAGGCGGTTGGCGTCCGGATCATAACCATCGGCCCGGCCGCGGACATGCAAGGGGCCGAAATCCGCGAACAGCGGCACTTCCGCCTGGTAGCCCGGTCCGCGCCTGCCGGTCACCAGCGCATGGCCGGCGACGCCCTCCTGCGCGGTTGGCGTCGGCACGAAGCGCAGGTCGAGGTCGCCCGCCTTGGCGGTGAAATCGCACAACGCGCGCACGGCGACGACGTAGGCAGGGGCCTGCTCTGGGGCTGGGACCGGAACGGGGGCGGCGGGTGTATCGACGGACACTGGGGTGGAACGGCTTGAGACTGTATGAATATACAGTATCAGGACCGATTCTCAGGCTCTGCGCGGCAACGGCGGCATAAGGAAAGAGCAAATCGTTATTTCCATGTGCTCCGTACTGCGCCCTATAGTCTCCGGCTCACACAAGAATATCGGCTGGCCTGCTTTACCCGGCGGCCGGCACACGACTGGAGCATGACCTTGAACCGCGGCCTCACCCTTGGCGATACCCTTTCCTGGCCGGCACGCTACCTGCCCCGCAAGACCGCGCTGGTCAGCGGCATCGGCGCCGCGCGGCGGTCCTGGTCGTATGCGGAGTTCGATGCCGAGGTCAACCGCCACGCCCACGGACTGCAGGCGCTGGGCATCGGCAAGGGCGACGTCGTGGCCGCCTTCCTCTACAACACGCCGGCCTTCGTCTTCACGCTGCTGGCCACGGCGCGGCTGGGTGCGGTGTTCAACCCCGTCAACTACCGGCTGGCGGCGCAGGAACTGGCCTACATCCTGAACGACGGGGCTGCCAGGGCGGTGCTGTTCGAGCAGGAAGGCGCCGCCGTCGTGGAAAAGGCGACGGAACTGGCCCCCGGCACCGCGCTGCGCATCTATGCCGACGCGGACCCGGCTCCGGCTTTTGCCACGCACCGCCTCGACAAGCTCGCCGCCGGCCAGCCGGCCACGCTGCCAGCGGCCGACGTCCACGAGGACGACCCCTGCATCCTGATGTACACCAGCGGCACCACGGGCCGCCCCAAGGGCGTGGTGCACACCCATCGCAGCAAGCTCCAGCACAACGCGATCATGCACCAGGCCATGACGCTGTCGCGCGAAGACGTGGGCCTGTCGGTGGCGCCGCTGAACCATACCGCCGAGCTGCACACCAGCTTCCTGCCGCGGCTGCAGGTCGGCGCCACGCAGGTGCTGCAGCGCCGCTTCGATGCGGGCGAAGCCTGGCAACTGGTGGAAAGCGAGCGCGTGACCCACTTCTTCGCCGCACCGACCATGGTCGGCATGCTGCTGAACCACCCCGGGGCGGAAACGCGCGACCTCTCGTCGCTGCGGCTGGTCGAATACGGCGGCGCCTCGATGGCGCCGCACCTGATCCGCGAATGGGACCGCAAGATCGGCGCCGGCCTGGTACAGGTGTATGGCACCACCGAGATGGGGCCGTGCATGTCAGTGCTCTACCCGCACGAACAGCTGACCCGTGCCGGCTCGGCGGGCCTGCCCGCGCTCGGCCATGACCTGGTGGTGGCGAAACTGCGCGACGATGGCGCGCCGACCGATCCCGCGCAACCGTGCGCGCCCGGCGAAGTCGGCGAGGTGCTGGTGCGCGGCGCCTGCATGATGCAGGGCTACCTGAACCGGCCCGACGCCAATGCGCGGGCGCTGGCACATGGCTGGTACCACACCGGCGACCTCGGCAGCCTCGACGCCGACGGCTACCTGTGGATCCGCGACCGCATCGACTACATGATCAACTCCGGCGCGGAGAACGTGTATCCGCGCGAAGTCGAGGACGCGCTGATCGAGCACCCGGCGGTGCTGGAAGTCGCGGTACTCGGCGAGCCCGACCCGACCTGGGGCCAGGTGGTGGGTGCGTACGTGGTGGCGCGCGGCGATGCGCCGGTCAGTGCCGAGCAGCTAGATGCCTTCCTGCTGCAGGGCGACCGGCTGGCCGCTTACAAGCGGCCGCGCCGCTATCACTTCCTGGACGCGCTGCCCAAGACCACCAGCGGCAAGATCCAGAAGCACATGCTGCGCGCCGGCGCGCAGGCGGCGTAGCGCTGCGCCGCAGCTCAGCCGCCCGGCACCGCGCGGATACGCAGCAGGCCGCTGGCGCCGCCGGCCAATGTGCCCCGGGCCGGGCGCCCACGCCGGCCCACGGCGGCCACGCCCGCGCTGGCTGCCTCCTTCTTCTGTTCGCGATATTCGGCAAGCATCGCCTCGCGCTGTCGGACGCGTTCCTCCAGTACGGCAATCGACTGGCTCAGGCGCGTCATTTCGCTGCCCTGGCGTGAAGCCGCTTCGGCAGCGTGCGCAAGCCGCTCCAGCGCGGCCTTGCGCTCTGTTTCCAGCAACTTCTGCGCATCCTTGCCCGCCACGCGGGCCGCATCCAGTTCCAGCGCCAGCCGGCGTTCGCTGGCCGTGGCGCGGGCGGTCATGGTTTCGCGCTCCTGGTCCCACGCGGCGCGTTCCGCGGCGAATTCACGCTGCAACGAGACCCGGGCCTCCAGCGCGGCGCCCGCCTCGGCGCGCAGCGTCTCGACCTGCTGCTGCAAGGCGGTAGCGCGGGCTTCGGCCTGCGCGCCGCGCTCCAGCGTCTCGTCCCGCGCGCGCGTCATTTCCGCCATGGCCGCTTCAGCACCGTCCAGCCGCGCCTGCATGACCAGCCGCTCCTGCTCCAGCACTTCCCGTTCCCTGGCCAATGTCGCCTGCGCCTCGGCCAGCGCCGTTTCCCGCTGGGCCAGCGCGGCTTCCGCCTGCGCCCGGGCGACCTGCAACGCGGCTTCCCACAGGTAGCGCGCCGCTTCAGTGACGGGTTCGGGGCAACCCGGCTTGGGCGCGAAGCCTTGCGGATCCTCCAATCGCCCGCCGAGCGCGGCAAACCAGGCGTCGAGGTGCGGACTGACCGTGTTGGGCGAACCGCGGCCCAGATGCAAGCGGATGCGTTCGATGGTCGGACGCTGGCCTGCCTTGAGCAGGCTGTCGGCGGCAGCCCAGACGTCGTCGCGGGTGATGCCTCGGGAGCGGAGTGTTTCCATGGTCAGGTCCGGGAAAGCCAAAATAAGGTTCGATAATGGAGGCTTATCGAGCGCTATTCGTTGTCTCTGTATGATACAATACAGCATACATCATATTTATTATGATATCAGCCAACCCATCCCAGCTTGCCTCCGATGTCGAACTCCCGGCGCCGCTTCGCCCGTCTGAACTGGATCCCCTCGCCGAGCAGGCCGCAAACGCGCTTCGCCGCGAAGGCGAGTCGCCCAACACCGTGGCGAGCTACCGCTCAGCCCTGCGCTACTGGGCTGCCTGGCACGGGTTGCGTTACCGCCAGCCGGTCCGCCTTCCGCTTGCTCCTGCCGTCGTGGTTCAGTTCATCGTCGACCACGCTACGCGGCAGACGCCGCACGGGCCTGTTTGCGAGCTGCCCCCGGCGATCGACCAGGCGCTGGTCGCTGATGGATACAAGGCACGACCCGGCGCGCCCGCGCTGTCCACGCTGACGCACCGCCTTGCGGTGCTGGCCAAGGCCCACCGCTTGCAGCAGTTGCCCAATCCGTGTGCCGACGCGTCGGTGCGCGAGCTGATGTCCGGCATCCGGCGCGCCTATGCGCGCCGCGGACAACGCCAGGCGCGCAAGGCCGCGCTGACGCGCGACCCGCTGCTGCGGCTGCTCGCTACCTGCGACGACTCGCTGCGCGGCGTGCGCGACCGCGCGCTGCTGCTGTTCGCATGGGCCAGCGGCGGCCGCCGCCGTTCCGAGGTCGCGCGCGCGACGGTGGAGAACCTGACGCGCATCGCACCGGGTGAATTTGTCTACGTGCTGGGCTGGTCCAAGACCAACCAGTCAGGCCGCGATCATGCCGATGCCGCCAAGCCCGTGAGCGGTGCAGCGGGGCAGGCGCTGGAGGCATGGCTGGCCGCATCAGGCATTGCGAGCGGACCGCTGTTCCGGCGCATCCGGCGCGGGGGCCATGTGGGTGAAGGGCTGTCCGACGGATTGTCCGACGCTGCCGTGAGCCGCATCGTCAAGGCGCGCTGCGCACAGGCGGGACTGGAGGGCGACTACTCAGCGCATTCGCTGCGCGCGGGTTTCGTCACCGAAGCGGCATCGCAACAGGTGCCGCTGGCCGAGACCATGGCAATGACAGGCCACGCCAGCGTCGCCACGGTGGTGCGTTATTTCCGCGCGGCGGACATGCAGCGCTCGCGCGCGGCGGACCTGCTCGGGGAAGCGGAAGAGAAAAACGGCTAGCGGGCGCAGAACGCGCCGCAAATGCGGGTATTTCGCTATCCCCGTGCGCTGGCCCGGGATGCGCCCGGTGCCTATACTGGCAGGCGCGCCGGCAATGCCAGATGCGATGGCCGGCAGCACCCTGAGATCCGGGCCACGTGATGGCGACCCGCCCGGACAAGCCCGCGATGTGCGCCGCAAGCGTGCCGGAGCGACCGAGCCGGCTGCCGGGCCATACCAGTGGAAACACGGAGATGGGCATGCCCAATGAACAATTCCTCGCCACCCAGGAAACTCGCCGCTCGGGGCTGCAAGCCTTGCGGGCGGCCTTGCTGCAAGTTCACAAGGAAGTCATCGGCTACGACCGCAGCCAGTACGAAAGGCTGAACGGCCCGATCCCTGCCGGACTGTTTGTCCAGCTGGTCACGGAGGACAACTTCTTTCGCTGGCTCGATCCGCTGTCGCGGCTGATCATCGAGGTCGATGAGGAACTTGAATCGAGGGAACATCACGACGACACCTGCCGCGCCGTGGCGCGCGCTGCCGAAAAGCTCTTTAGCGACGGCGCCGATCCGGGTTTTCGCAAGCGCTACCAGGAAGCATTGCAGGATGAGTCGGGCGTGATCGTGGCGCACGGGCGCCTGATGTCCGTGATCGGCCAGTTGCGGCAGCTGCCTTAGCTGCCTTAGCTGCCTTAGCTGCCTTAGCTGCCTGGCTGCCTTAGCTGCCTGGCTGCCGTAGCTGCTTGGCTGCCGTAGCGTCTGGTCCGGACACAGCGTCAGGCGCCCGGCGGTAGCGCCCCTCGTCTTCAAACGGGATGGCCGGGAGCCGTGCGCCCTGGTCATCCCCGCAGCCATCCTTGCCGGACATCTGTCACCGGCCCCTGCCTCCGCCACGTCCGCCAGCGGCCCAGCCGCCTCTGCCACGACCGCCGCCGCCATGCCAGCCGTGGTGTCCATGGTGTCCGTGCTTCCAGCCGTGACCACCGCCGCCATAGATAAAGGCAAAGCTGCCATAGTAGCTGCCATATCCGGGGCTGTAATAGGGGTAGCCGGGCGTGACCGGGTAGCCGCTGTAGTACGGCGAGCTGACCGGGTATGCGGGATAGGCCAGGTAGTCGTCGCCGGCATAGGGATAGGGATAGGCCACGCACCCGCTGACCAGCGCCGCCGCAAGCAACACTCCATAACCGTAACGCATAGGTCCCTCCTTGCATCGCCAGCCTGGATTGCGGGCACAGGGTTAGACCGCAGCGGCTGGCATGCAATTCAACCGGCTTGCACCGGCGCCCGGCCCGCGATTTGCGATGACTTGGCGAGCACTGTGCCCAGCACAATGCGAGTAACGACAATTCAGGGACATATTTAGGAATTGTCCGATATTCGCATGAGAAAGCCCGTATTACATTGCCCTTGCACCCGGCCCGCGGGTGCCCCGACAGAGCCAGGTTGCCCCCCTTCCTGGTTCCTTTCACTGCCACGATGGTCCCCGCCATCGTGGCAATTTTTTTGGCCGCGACGCGCGGCTTACAGGCCCTTCTCGACCATTTCCAGCAACCGTTGCCCGAGCGGCTCCGCCATTTCGCGCGCGCGGCTGCGTAACGGGCCGTCGATCAGCAGGATCGCCAGGCCGTGCACGGCGGACCAGGCCAGGTACTCGGCGCCGGGCCGCCGCTCGGGTGGCAAGGCACCGGCCTCCACCAGCTTGTCGAGCGCGGCGCCAAGAAGCTGGAACGGATTGAGTCCGCTGTTGCCCGCCTTAGCGGGATCGGCGTCATCCTCGACTTCATCCGGCACGGAGAATGCCGTGCGGAACAGGCCGGTTTCCGCCAGCGCGAAGCGAAGGTACCCCGTGCCGATCGCGCGCAGGCATGCGCGCGCATGGGCAGCCGCGCCACGGCCCGGGCGCAGTCCGCCGATCTCGGCCTCCATGGCGATCGCCAGCGACGACAAGGCCGACGCCCGCACCGCCTGCAGCAGGTCCTGCCGGCTGGCAAAGTGCCGGTACGCCGCATTGGGAACGACGCCGGCGCGGCGCGTGGCTTCGCGCAGCACGATGGCGTCGGGGCCGCCTTCGCGGGCCAGGTCGATGCCGGCGTCAAGCAAGGCTCGGCGCAGGTCGCCATGGCGGTAAGTGGCGCGCGCCGGCGGCGCGGGGACGGCCGGCTTCATGCGGTTCCCCTGTGATGCTGGATTCGGTTCATTATCTGTAGGCGCTTATAGTGAACAGTGTACACAAGCAAAGCGCCACCGGCTTGCCGCAGGCCGGCATCCGCAGCCGGAATCAGAGGATGGGGGCGAACAACTTGGCCACGTGCATGGCCACGCGCAGCGGCGCGGGCGCGCCCAGGAACTCTTCCAGCCCGACCCTTCTGGCGTTGGCAAAATCGGTTTCCAGCATGGCCGCCACGTCGGCAGCGAAGCCCTTGTCCGCCGTCATCACCATCAGCTCGAAGTTGAGCCGGAACGAACGGTTGTCGAGGTTTGCCGTGCCCACCGCGGCGGCTTCATCGTCGATCAGAATCACCTTCTGGTGCAGGAAGCCCGGCTGGTAGCGATACAGCTTTATTCCGGCGGCGACTGCCTGATATGCATAGATGGTCGACGCGGCGTAGACGACCAGGTGATCGGGACGCGCCGGTATCAGGATGCGGACATCGACGCCGCGCAGCACCGCCAGCCGCAGCACGGCGAACACCGCCTCATCCGGCACGAAATACGGCGACGTGATCCACAGCCGGTGCCGCGCCGACTGGATCGCCTCGACAAAGAACAGCGAACACGTTTCCTGCGAGTCCGCGGGACCGGTTGGAACCACCTGGCAGGTCATGCGGCCGCCCACCTCGGGTGGCGGCATCAGCAGATGCGGGACTTCGCGCGCGGCCCAGTACCAGTCTTCGGCAAAGGACATCTGCAGGTCCAGCACGGCACTGCCGCGCAATGCGATATGGGTGTCGCGCCACGGCGCCAGCGGCGGACGCTCTCCCAGGTATTCCACGCCGACATTGTGGCCACCGATAAACGCCTCGCGCCCGTCCACGACGACCAGCTTGCGATGGTTGCGGAAGTTGAGCTGGAAGCGGTTGACGAAGCCGCGATGCGTGGAAAACGGCCGCGCATCGACGCCCGCCTCGAGCAGCGTGCGCACGTAGCGGCGCGGCAGCGCATGGCAGCCGATGCTGTCGAACAGGAAGTAGACCTCGACGCCGGCCCGCGCGCGCTCGCACAGCAGCGCCTGCAGGCGCCGGCCCAGCGCATCGTCGTGGACGATGAAGAACTGCACGATCAACACCCGCCGGGCCTGGGCGATCGCGGCAAAGATGGCATCGAAGGTCTGCGTGCCGTTGACCAGCAGGCGCACGTCGTTGTTGGCCAGGCATGGCATGCCGGTCAGCCGCGGCAGCGCGCGCATGCAGAGTTGCGTCGGCGCGTGCACCACGCAGGCGCTGCGGGCCTCGCGTTCGCGCGGGGTCATGCCGTGGCGGATCTCGCGCAGCCGGTCGTCATTGAAGCGCCGCGCATCGACATAGCCGGCAAAGGTGCTGCGCCCGAAGATCAGGTACGGGACCAGCGTGAAGTACGGCATCATCACCAGCGACCCCGCCCAGGCGATCGCGCCAGGCGCGGTGCGCACCGTCATGACGGCGTGCAGCGCCGCCATCACGCCGACGACGTGAAAGGCCAGGAGGATGAAGGCGATGACACTCGGGCTCTGCAGCATCGGTGGCTTGAGTCCCCGGACCGGAACACGATGCGCGCTATTTTGGCACACCGCGGGCCGGATGTTGATGCCGCGTCGCACGCCTGCCTTCTTTTTTGGCACGCCGACGGGATGACGGTGCCATGCGGCCGCCAGGCATGGTGCAGGCCCGTTGTCCACAGGATCTGTGGACAACTTCTGCGCTCTCGCTCCCCCCAGGCCATCATTGGCTGCCCCTTACCGCGCCGGAACAAAAAGGGCAAAAACGGCGAACTGTTCGGAAAGGTCCGATTGATCCACGGCATCAGGCTTTTTACCCTTTGAGGCCGCAAGGTGCTCCGTCATTCGCAGCCTGGCATGCGCCGCGCTTCGGTTCCGATCCCGTTCAACGCTGTCCGATAGCCGCCTCCTTCCTGCCGTTCTCACACCCCGTCACGCTCGCTTCGTATGCCGTCGCCGATCACTATTGCGCTGCTGCTGGGCAGGTCGCCCCAGTTGCAGGACGTTCCCGACCTGCTGGTGCGCTCGGGTTTTCGCTGCAGCGTCTTCGACGCGGGCCGCGACCTGATCCACAGCGCCCTGCAGCAGACCTACGACATGCTGCTGGTTCCCGACGAAGTCGCCGACATCCCGGCCATCGACGTGATCCGCGCGGTGCGCAGCGCGCGCTCGCGCGATGTGCCGATCATGATACTGGGCAGCGACAGCAGCGAAGACCGCCTGGTCGACGCGCTGGATGCCGGTGCTGACGACTACATGTGCCGTCCGCTCAGCCACCGCGTGCTGCTGGCGCGCATCGCCGCGCTGCGCCGCCGCGTGACCGGCGAGCGTTTGCGCCAGGGGTTGGTGGTGCGGGCCGGCCCGTACCAGCTCAACAGCGTCGGGCGCTTCGCCACGCTGCGCGACGAGCGCATCGAACTGACGCCGAAGGAATTCGACCTGGCCATGCTGCTGTTTTCCAACGCCGGCCGGGTGCTGCCCAACAGCCGCATCGAGCAGACGGTATGGCGCCATGAACTGCCGCCGCTGTCGCGGGCGCTGGCGGGCCTGATGTCGCGGCTGCGCAAGACGCTGCGGCTTGGCATCGAGAACGGCATCATCGTCACCGTCGTCTACGCCCATGGCTATCGCCTCGATGTGCTGGAGGAAAGCAGCCTGCCGCGGCTGCCGGTAACAGGTCGTGAGCTGGCCGCGCGCAAGCCCTCTGGTTGCTAGGCCTGCAGCGCTGGCGCCAGCGACAGGAACTCGAGCACCGCCATGCCCGTGGCCGAACGCTTGGCCTCGCGCTTGGCGACTGCCGCGGCGGCGCCGATATGCTGGCTGCCCAGGCGCTGCAGCGCAGCCACGCCCTCCCCGCTGACGCACACCACGCCCGCCGCCATCGATACCGGCGGAAAGAACACCGGCAGGCCGCGCCGGTCTTCGCCCTGCATGCCGCCTGCGGCACGATCCCCCGGCGCATACATGGCGAGTGCCGCATCGTTGAAGCGCCGGATCGCCTCTCGCATCCGCGCCGGCCAGTCGCTGCTCTGGAACAGCACCAGGAAGTCGTCGCCGCCGACATGGCCAATGAAATCGCGCGCGGGGTCGCACGCCTCGGCCAGGATCGCGGCGGCGCCCTTGAGCATTTCGTCGCCCTTCCAGTAGCCGTACTTGTCGTTGAACGGCTTGAAGTGGTTCAGGTCGACATAGCACGCGTGGAACTCGCTGGCGGCGTCGATCAGGCGCTCGATATGCTGGTTGAGCGGGATATTGCCGGGCAGGAACGTCAGCGGATTGGCATAGCGTGCCGCCTCCATGCGCACTTCGGTGATCGCGCGGATCAGGTCGGCACCGGTGCCCAGCCCGATATAGCGGCCTTGCTCGGTGATCAGGAAGCCATCGGCCAGCGAGCGTGTGTTCTCTCCGGACAGGATCTGCGCCATTTCCTCCAGCGTCGCGCTGCGCTCAAAGCAGGCCGGCTCGCGGTTGGCCATGGCAATGCAGGCCTTCTTGCCATACAGCTCGCGGTGGAACGGCGCGGCGTAGCGGTCGATAAAGCCCTGGCGGCCGATGATGGCAAGCGGCCGTCCATCGTCATGGACCACCGCCACGGCATCCAGCTCGGGCTGGTTCTGGAACATGCGCAGCACCGCGTCGTTGCTGGCGGCGGGCGACACGGTCGGTGCCGGACGCAACAGCCGCCCGGCGGTCATGCCGGACCAGCCCGAGCGCACCACCTGCGGAAACACCGCGATATGCCGGGACGCCAGCGTGCGCAGCACCTGCGGTGCCACCTGCGTATCCGGGCGCGCCGACGGCCTGCCGATGTAGTAGCCCTGCGCACCGGTCACGCCGAGGTCGCGCACCACCGCAAGCTCATCCTCATGCTCGATGCCCTCGGCAATGACGCGCCCGCCAAAGGCGCTCATCATGCGCATCACCGCACGCAATATCTCCAGCCGCCGCGAGCACGAGCCGATGCCGCGTATCAGCGACTTGTCGATCTTGACGAACTGCGGCGACAGTTGCGCCAGCAGGTCCAGGTTGGCATGGCCGGAGCCGAAGTCGTCCAGCGCATACTGCATGCCCAGCTCGCGCAGCAGCGACATGGCCGTGCCGAAGCTCGCGGCATCGCCGATCGGGGTCTGCTCGGTGACCTCGATCGCCAGCCGCGACGGTGCGATACCGGCGCGCAGCAATGCCCCCGACAAGCGCTCTCGATCGGCCAGCAGATGCCGCAACGTCATCGGGCTGAAATTCAGGAACAGCTTGCCCGGCAGTTCCAAACCGCGCCAGGCGGCCAGCGCGGTGCGCGCCGCCTCGATTTCCAGCGCGATGGTGTTCTCCACGCCCTGCGCCAGGCGGAACAGGGCTTCCGGCAATGCGTAAGGCGATCCCGCGGGGCCGCGGACCAGTGCTTCGTAGCCGAGCAGTTCGGCATTGCCGGCGTGCACGATCGGCTGGAACACCGCATGCAGCGGCGGGATCTGCGCGCGTGGCACCACCGGCCCGGCCGGTACGCCCGGGATGAGGAGGAACTGTGGCTGTGCGGCGTCGTGGCCGGGCATGAGTCGATCCGGGAGGCGAACAGATGGGCAGGGCAGCACGGCCCTGAGGGCGGGCCACATTGCATGACATTGATATGACAGCACGATGACAGTCCCATGCTTGTCATGTCACGGTTTCGTCACATTGATCGTTCACCATCCGTGCGCCGCCAGCGACCCTCCCGCACGAGGAAGGCGCGACGGCAAACCGGGTCAAGCCCGGGCTGCGCTGCCGCCCGCTGCGGTTGGCTGGACGCGCGCCCGTCAGGAGTCATCTCCGTGTTGCACGTCATCAAGTCAAGCCTGCCGGGCCGCCGCCCGGCTTTTGCCGCGCTGGGCCGGGCGGCCTCGCGCCTGAACCGCCTGCCGCTGGTCGCACGCCTGTGCGCCGCCTTTGCCCTGGTCTACCTGTTCGGGGCCGCGGTCGGGCTGACCGGTATCGCCAACCTGGTGTCGATCAAGGCGCGCACCGATACCCTCTACCAGCAGGACATGCATGGCGCCATGTCGGCCGAGCGCGCGCATTCGGCGCTGGCCGCACTCGGCCGCGCCCAGCTGGCGCTGACCATGGCCACCAGCGGCGCCGAGCGCGACACCGCCGCCGCCGAGATCGACCAGGCGCTGGCGCGGCTCGACACGGCGCTGGCCGGCGTGCGCCAGGCCAATGCCACGCAGGCCGGACCGCTGCTCGAGGCGCGGCAGCGCGCCGCCGAGCTGGTGCAGGGCTATGTCGCGCTGCTGCGCAAGCAGCCGCTCGATCCGCTCCAGTTTGACAGCGCGGTCTCGGTCGAGGGCCACTTTGTCACCGAGCAATTGCAGGCACTGAGCCAGCGTATCGAGGCGGTGCGCGTGCGGCAGGAGCGGCAGGCCGCCGCCACCGTGGCAAGCGTCGCCAGCAGCCAGCTGCGCGCGCAGGCGTGGATGGTGGCCCTGCTCGGCGCCAGCCTGCTGGCCGCGGCAGGGCTCGCGTGGATCGCCGCGCGCAGCCTGCGGGCCGAGCTGGGCGGCGAGCCGCGCGACGCGGCCGAGATTGCGCGGCGCATTGCCGCCGGCGACCTGACCGCCACGATCGCGCTGCATCCCGCGGATCGCAGCAGCATGCTGCACCACGTGGCGGGCATGCGCGACCAGCTCGCCGGCGTGCTGGCCCGCATTCATGGCTCCGCGCAGGAGATCGCCGCGGCCAGCCAGCAGATCGCCGCCGACAACCACGCCTTGTCGGCCCGCACACAGCTGCAGGCCAGCGCACTCGATGCCGCGGGTGCCAGCATGGAGGCGCTGGCGGGCCGCGTTGCCGACGCACACGCCCAGGCGACCGAATCGAGCCTGCTGGCCGACCAGGCGCGCACCGCCACCGATGCCGGCGCGGATGTGGTGCGGCAGATGCGCGGCGCCATGGACGCGCTGCACGGCCACTCGCGCCATATCGCGGAGATTGTCAGCGTGATCGAGGGCATCGCGTTCCAGACCAATATCCTGGCGCTCAACGCCGCCGTCGAGGCCGCCCGCGCGGGTGCGGCCGGGCGCGGCTTTGCCGTGGTCGCGCAGGAAGTGCGCGCGTTGGCCCAGCGCAGCGCCGATGCCGCGCGCGAGATCGGCGGCATCATCGGCACGGCCACGCATGAAATCGGCCTGGGCGCGCGCCTGAGCGGCGACGTGGTGGCAGCCATGGAGCGTATCGCCACCGCGGTCCAGCACAGCCATGCGCTGGCCGGAACCCTGTGCACGCTGGCCGACCAGCAGGCCGCCAGTGTGCAGGCGGCTGCCGGATCCGTCACGCAGCTGCGCCAGACCGCCCAGCAGAACGCCGCGCTGGTGGATGAGCTGGGCGGACAGGCCGGGCGCCTCGATCACCAGGCCGCGGTTCTGGCCGAGGATGTGGCGCGTTTCCGCTTCTGAACAGCCCTTTGTCGCGCGCCGTTATCGGCGATGCGTCGGACAGATGTGTCTGTCCGAAACATTTGACATGGGGAAGTAACCGGCATTTACGACTTCCTCGACAAAGTTACAGAACTGTTTCAACTGAAGCGGTGCCGGTTACGTGCAGGGCGCTGGCTGCCTAGTAATCTTGCCTCACACCAACTGAACTGGCATCCGCCCAGGAAACCATGGCTGAACGACTGATCATGCTGGACGTGCCCGGCGTCCTGTACTCCGACCGCTCCCGCGCCCGCCTCGGCGGCATTCCGGATTCGGGCACGCTGCGCGATGTCAGGTTCTTCGACCCGATCGCGCTCGGCTTCGTCCGCCGCCTGTTCGGTGTCGCCGGTGCGCGCGTGGTGGTGTCCGATGCCTGGCGTCGCGGCACGCCGGCGGCGATCCTGCAGCAGCTGGACCTGCAGATCGAGGACATGACCCCGGCCGCCACCGGCGGCCACGGCGCAGAGATCGCCGCTTATTTTGCGCAGGCTGCGGCGCCCGTCCACTACGCGACCCTGTCATGCGCCGCGCCCGAGTCCATGCCGGAAGCCATGCGCGATCACCTGGTCAGCGTCGATCCGGCGCTCGGCCTGACGCTTGAGAACTTCCAGCAGGCGCTCAGCATCCTTGGGGTGGCCTGCCCGTCCACGGTGATGCCCGCGCCCAAGCTCGATGCCGGGCTGAAGGCCAAGCTGGAGCAGCTGCAGCAACTGGCGCGCGAGAACCCGGCGCGCTTCGCCACGGAGCAGGCTGCGCAAGTCATGCGTGAGTACGTCCACGCCTGATCCGCAGCCACCTTCGCGGCAAGCCAAGCGGGGCGCCTTCGGGCGCCCCGTTGCATTCCACGTGGCGCGCGATCCCCGCTTGTTCCCGTATCATGCTCGCTCTCGCCGGCATTCCCGCCGGCCCCATCGCCAGGATCATCCAGGATACCGCCATGCCCCACCTCGTCATCGAACTCACGGAAAACACCCGCCTGAACTGCTCGCAGGAAGAGTTGCTCGACGAAGCCAACGCCGCGCTGCTGGCATCGGGGCAGTTCCAGGAGGCCGATATCAAGTCGCGCTGCATCACGCTGTCGACTTACCGCCAGGGCGTGGATGCCGCGGAACGCGCGTTCGTCCATGCGCGCCTGTCGATCCTCGATGGCCGCGACACTGCCGTGCGCCAGGCGCTGGGCCAGGCCGTCTGCGACGTGATCGCCGACGCCGTGCGCACGGGCGTGGACGGTGGCCAGTCGGTGCAGGTATCGGTGGAAGTGTGCGAGATGCAGCGCGCCACCTTCGCCAAGCAGGTCATTGGCTGAGCCACGGCAACGCGCCGGCAATCGCCGGCCAGTAATTCCCGGCCAACAAAAAACCCGCGACCCTCTCAGGCCGCGGGCACCAGCTTCGGGGAAGACGCCGAAGCCTGTCATGGGGAGCGCCCCCGCACCCATGACGTCTGGGATTCTAGGGGGACGCCCGCGCTGGCGGATTGACCTGGATTAAATGGCCCACATTGTCCCAATGAAAAAGGAGCCGCGAGCGGCTCCTTTTTCATTGGGACAGGCTGTGGCGCAGATCAGGCCGCGGCGTCCTTCAGCTTCTTCAGCGGGCGCACCTTCACCTTGACGCTGGCCGGCTTGGCCGGGAACCAACGCTCTTCACCGGTGAACGGGTCCTTGCCGAAGCGCTTCTTCTTGGCCGGGACTTGCTGTGCCGTCACCTTCAGCAGGCCCGGCAGCGTGAATTCACCAGCGCCCTTCTTGTTCAGCGCGCTGACGATGGTGTTTTCCAGATGGGCCAGGACCGTCTTCACGGTCTTGGCTTCCAGTTCCGTCTGGGCTACCAGGTGAGCGACCAGGCTCGACTTGTTGAAGGTGTCCTTCAGCGGGCGCGCAACGGGCGCAGCGGCGGAAGCAGCCTTCTTGGCCGGCGCGGCCTTCTTGGCGGCAGCCTTCACGGGTGCCTTGGTTGCCGCGGCCTTCTTGGCAGCGGGCTTGGTTGCAGTCTTCGCGGTCGGTTTCGCTTTGGTCGCCATATCGATATACGTAAGTTGAACGATGGATGCCGGCTTCATCGTTTTGCATCGCTCAGCAGCGCTGCGCAAAACGCCTTGTCGGCGCCCACTGAATCATAGCGGAAACAACCGTAAGTCAAGGGGTTTTCGTGCATGCGAAGCGCAAAACCCCGTGAAAACCCCGGGTTTTGTCGTAGCTTTGCCTCAGTGAAAACGCGAAGAGGGCCTACGTACCCCCGTTTTGGCGTTTGCGCACGCTGCGCGACGCGAACATGCGGACCGGATTGCGTGCCTCAGCCGCGCACCGGAAGCGCAAGCAGCGGGCCTGCAAACAGCGCGCCGAGCGCGAGCAGCGGCAGCGATGCATCAGCTTGCGCCCATGCGTGCGACAGTGCCGGCAGACTGGCCTGCATGCCGAACACGCTGGCCACGCACAGCAGCGAAACCGGTGCAACGGCCGCAAGCGCCAGCGTGCGCAGAGGCCTGTTGCCAAGGGGCGGCGAATCGCTGGCGAGGGTCTCGGGTGGGGGACATGTCCGGTTCCTTGGATGGGATGCGGGGCATTGTC
Organism: Cupriavidus sp. a3; assembly: GCF_051015765.1. Classification (NCBI taxonomy): domain Bacteria; kingdom Pseudomonadati; phylum Pseudomonadota; class Betaproteobacteria; order Burkholderiales; family Burkholderiaceae; genus Cupriavidus; species Cupriavidus sp. a3. The sequence continues at coordinate 1,264,779 of NZ_CP170644.1, forward strand.
GGCGGCGCTGGCTGAACCCTGCCTGAGCGTTTCGTTCAGCCCGCGTTCAGGCTTTTTGTTGCAAGCTTCGGGCCATGAAGCGCTTTTCCGCGCCGCTGCGGCGCCCCGCCCGCATGCTGTCCGCTGCCGCACTGGCAGCGCTGCTGGCGCTCGCGGCCATGCCTGCCGCACATGCCGATTCTGATCCTGACCGCGCGCGACAACCGGACCGAGAAGGTCGAAGGCATCGACGCTGGCGCCGACGACTACGTGGCCAAGCCCTTCCGCATGGAAGAGCTGCCGGCGCGCATCTGCGCGCTGATCCGTGCGCGCACGGCATGGCTGTGCCGGAGCTGCAATGCGGCCCGGTTCGGATGAATCCGCGCGCCGGCACTGTCACCGTCAACGGCGGGACGGTGGTGCTGACCTCGCTCGCTAGAAAGCCGGGCGCGAACTGGCGCTGGAAGTCGAAGGCAACGGCCATTTTGCCGGCGACCGCCAGGACCTCGTCGAGATGCTCGGCAACCTGCTCGACAACGCCGGCCAGTGGGCGCGCACGCGCGTGCGCGTCACGCTGCGCGAGGCTGGCGGCGAACTGGAAATAGCGGTCGAGGACGATGGGCCGGGCATGCCGCCCGAGGCGCGCGAACTGGCCACCGCCCGCTTCGGCAGGCTGGACGAGGCGGCTGCCGGCAGCGGGCTGGGCCTGGTGATCGCCACCGAGATCGCTGCGATGTACGAAGGCAGCCTGACGCTGGCAACCAGCCCTTTGGGCGGGCTGTCGGCACGTCTGCGCTTGCCGGCAGGCCTGCCCTGATCCGCTTCACAATGCCCTGTCAGTGCGCGCGTGCCGCCATCGCGTCGCGCGTGTCGCGCGCCAGCCCCAGCGCGAAAGCGGTTTCGGCAACCAGGAACAGCGGGCCGATCAGCAGGCCCACCAGGTCGTCGACAAACGCCGGCTTGCGCCCTTCGTAGTAATGGCCGATGAACTGGATAATCCACCCCGCCACGAACAGGCCGGCCCCGGTGGCCAGCCACGCAGCGGTCGGCATGGCGGCAATGTGCGCGCCGGCATAGAGGAAGAGCGCCAGGATCGACGCCATCGCCACGCCGAAGCCCAGCGACAGGCGCAGGTAGAACAGGCACGACAGGATATACACCAGCATCGCCGGGGTCAGGTGGGCGGAGCCGTCGCCCAGCGGCATGGCCGGCCGCGCCAGCAGCGTGGTCACCGCCAGCACGATCATCGGGATGCCGATGAAATGGGTGACGATATTGCGCGAATCGCGGTGGTAGGCGGCGTAGTTGGCCAGGTACTCGATCAGGGTTTTCACGGGGCGTCTCCTTGTGTGCGCAGGCGTGCGCGGAAGCTGCCGCCTGCTGCTGTCCGCGCTCGGGTCGCGATGTGGATTTATAGTAGTGGGCGCATACCGGCGGGTCTGTCTGGTTTTTGACAATCTGCCGGCACACCGGTTTTGACGACCTTTCGCCCCAACAGGAAACAGGAGACCGGCATGGGATCCGCGCCCCCGCCGCACCGCCACGCCCCGCTGCCGGCCCGTGCCGCGCCAGCGCGCGCGCGGCCGCACAACTCGCTGCCGGAGGACGACCCGCTGGCCGCGGTGCGCGCCGGCGCCTGGTTCAGCCACTTGCCGCCGGGGTTGCGCCAGGCACTGCTCGACGACGGCTGCCTGCGCCGGCTGGTGCCCGGCGAGACCTTGTTTGCCCGAGGCGACCGCTTCGACGGCCTGTACTGCGTGGCCAGCGGCACCGTGCAGATCCATGCCAGCGGCGAATCGGGCAAGGCGGCGCTGCTGGGGCTGCTCGAGCCCGGCAGCTGGTTCGGCGAGATCTGCCTGTTCGACGGCCTGCCGCGCACGCACGACGCGCGCGCGGTCAGCGCCGCCGCGCTGTGGCACGTGCCGCGCGCGCCGCTGGAGCGGCGCCTGGCGCAGCATCCGGCATGGTGGCAGGCGTTCGGGCGGCTGCTTGCCGCAAGGACGCGCCTGGCCTTCGACTATGTCGAGGAGACACAGCTGCTGCTGCCCGCGGCACGCATTGCCCGGCGCCTGGCCGCGATCGCGCACGGCTACGGCAACCTGCCGGCGCGTGCCGATGCGGTGCTGCGCGTGCGCATCCCGCAGGAACAGCTCGCGCAGATGCTGGGACTGTCGCGCCAGACCGTCAACCACGCCCTGCGCGAACTCGAAGCCCGCGGCCTGCTGCGGCTGGAATACGGCGGTATCGAGCTGCTCGACCTGGCCGCGCTGGAAGTGCTCAACTGAATCCGCCACCGTGGAGGCCTGCCTGCCATGATCACGCTAGAAGCCGCCCAACTCGACGCCTATTGCGCGCGGCTGGGCATCGCCGCCCCGCCCTCGCCCACGCTGGAGGCGCTCGACGCCGTGCTCGGCGCGCAGCTGGCCAGCATTCCGTTCGAGAACATCGACCCGCTGCTGCGGCGGCCGGTCAGCATCGATGTCGACGCCGTTTTCGACAAGCTGGTCACGCGCGGGCGCGGCGGCTACTGCTTCGAACTCAACACGCTGCTGGCGGCGGCGCTGGCAGCGTTCGGCTTCAGCGTGACGCCGCTGGCCGCGCGCGTGCGTTGGGGCGTGCCCGATGCGGTCGAGACCGTGGCGTCGCACATGCTGCTGCGCGTGGAAGTGGCGCATCGCAGCTATGTCGCCGATGTCGGCTTCGGCGGACCCACGCCGTTTCGCGCGATGGCGCTGTCCGCGCCTGCCGACGACGACTTCCCCTACCGGCTCGCCAGCTCCCCGCCGGAAGCGGCCAGCAGCGCGTTCCACAGCTTCGACCTGGAGGCGCGCGGCGATACGGGCTGGCTCAAGGTCTACCGCTTCGACCTGACGCCGCAGCCATGGATCGATTTCGGGCCGCGCAACTGGTATGTCTCGACGCATCCGGACAGTGTGTTCCTGCGCCGGCTGATGGCCGCGCGCACCGACGGCGGCACGCGCGTGACGCTGGCCGATGGCGATCTGGCCGAACGCGCGCCGGACGGCAGCGTGCGGCGCCAGCGGCTGGAAACGCCTGAGGCCGTGGTGCAGGTCCTGGACGAACGCTTCGGCATACGGCTCGACGATGCCCTGCGGCACGAACTGATGGCGGCGCTGCCGCCCTTGCTCGCGGCTAACGCGCACGCATGACCGCATGAAATGCGCGGCGTGCGCGCCACCTTGCAGCGTTGCCGTGCCGCGCTGCACCAGACCTTCATGCACGCCGCGCATTGCCCGCAGAAAGAATGCTGATATGGCCGTCATCCGGGCCGTTGCGCTGTGGACTCGGCTGGCGCGCCACCACCATAATGATCCGTCGATGCAGCGTTTGCGCCGCATCGCCAGGACCACAGCGCGGCAGACCCGCCGCCTGCATGAAGCCGGCCGCTGACGCCGGCGCAGCTATACAGGAGACTCCATGTCATTGTTCGATCTGACGGGCAAGGTTGCCATCGTCACCGGCTCCTCGCGCGGCATCGGCCGCGCCATCGCCGAGCAGATGGCCGTCCAGGGCGCCAAGGTAGTGATTTCTTCGCGCAAGGCAGAGGCCTGCCAGGAAGTGGTTGACGCGCTCAATGCACGCCATGGCGCCGGCACGGCCATCGCGGTGCCCGCCAATATCTCGTCGAAGGAAGACCTGCAGCACCTGGTCGACGAAACCAACCGGACCTTCGGCAAGATCGACGTACTGGTTTGCAATGCCGCATCCAACCCGTACTACGGGCCGATGGGCGGCGTCTCGGACGACCAGTTCCGCAAGGTGCTGGACAACAACGTCATTTCCAACCACTGGCTGATCCAGATGGTCGCGCCGCAGATGATCGACCGCAAGGACGGCTCGATCATCATCGTGTCGTCGATCGGCGGCCTGCGCGGCTCGCCGACCATCGGCGTGTACAACATCTCCAAGGCCGCGGATTTCCAGCTGGCGCGCAACCTCGCGGTGGAATTCGGGCCGCACAACGTGCGCGTCAACTGCATCGCGCCGGGCCTGATCAAGACCGACTTCGCGCGCGCGCTGTGGGAAGATCCGGAGCGCTACAAGCAGTCCACGCAGGGCGCCCCGCTGCGCCGCATCGGCGAGCCGATCGAGATTGCCGGCGCGGCCGTGTACCTGGCCTCCGCCGCGAGCAGCTTCATGACCGGCCAGGCGCTGGTGGTCGATGGCGGCGTGACGATCTGACCGGTATCTTGAGTTGTACCTGAGCTTCTGACGCAAGCGTTGCGCGTGCGCCGGCCTGTCCGGGCGCACGCCGCTTTCTTTGCATTGCCCTCAACCTGCAGCGCAGTTACGGGAGGCAGTCATGTCAAGCAATCCGCAAGCGGCCGGCAACTGGCCGGTCATGTCCCTGGCCGAGGCCCATGCCCGGCTGACCGCGCCCGGCTCGCCGTTCGAGACCGAGTCGCGCGTGATCCGCGGCATCCCCACCACAGTCTGGAAGCACGCACCCGCGACGCTGTACGACCTGTTCCGCGCGACCAGTGCCTTCGGCGACCGCACCTTCGTGGTCTACGAGGACGAGCGCGTTTCCTACGATGCCTTCCGACGCGCCGCCATCGCGCTGGCGCATGCGCTGGTGCGCGACGGCGTGCGCAAGGGCGACCGCGTGGCGCTGGCGATGCGCAACCTGCCGGAGTGGCCGGTGGCGTTCTACGGCGCGCTGCTCGCGGGCGCGATCGTGACGCCGCTGAACGCGTGGTGGACCGGCGCCGAGCTGGAATACGGCTTGGCCGACTCCGGCAGCCGCGTGGCCATCGTCGATGCCGAGCGGCTCGACCGCATCCTCGAGCATCTGCCCGGCTGCCCGTCGCTGGAACGCGTCTACGTCTCGCGCACCGGCGCTGCGGCCGGCGATCCTCGCGTCGCCGCACTGGAAAGCGTGATCGGCACCAGCGCCGACTGGGCCGCGCTGCCGCAGCAATCGCCGCCGCAGGTCGGTATCGACCCCGAGGACGATGCCACCATCTTCTATACCTCCGGCACCACCGGCAAACCCAAGGGGGCGCTGGGCACGCACCGCAACTCCGCCACGGTCGCGGCCGCTGGCAGCTTCAGCCCGCTGCGCAACCTGCTGCGCCGCGGCGAGCCGATTCCGGCGCCGGATCCCGCGGCCCCGCAAAAGGCCATGCTGCTGGCGGTGCCGTTCTTCCATGTCACCGGCTGCATGGCGGTGCTCAACGGCGCGCTCGCCACCGGCGGCAAGATCGTGCTGATGCACCGCTGGGACGCGCTGCGCGGCATGGAGCTGATCGAGCGCGAGCGCTGCACCGCCGCCGGCGGCGTGCCCACCATCGCCTGGCAGATCCTGGAGCATCCGGAGCGCGCGCGCTTCGACCTGTCTTCGCTGGAGAACGTCAACTACGGCGGCGCGCCGGCGTCGCCGGAACTGGTGCGGCGCATCGGCGACGTGTTCCCGACGGCCGCGCCCGGCATCGGCTGGGGCATGACCGAAACCTCTTCGACCTTCACCAGCCACAGCGCCGAGGAATACGTGCTGCGGCCCGACAGCAGCGGTCCGGCGCTGCCGATCGGCGAAATGAAGGTGGTCGACGGACGCGGCCAGGCGCTGCCGCCCGGCGAGACCGGCGAACTGCTGGTACGCGGCGCCAACGTCGTGCGCGGCTACTGGAACAAGCCCGAAGCCACGGCGCAGACCTTTGTCGACGGCTGGCTGCGCACCGGCGACATCGCGCGGCTGGACGAGGAAGGCTATGTCTATATCGTCGACCGCATGAAAGACATGCTGATCCGCGGCGGCGAGAACATCTACTGCATCGAGGTGGAAAGCACGCTGTACGAACATCCCGCGGTGATGGACGCAGCGGTGGTCGGCATCGCGCACAAGACGCTGGGCGAGGAACCGGCGGCCGTGGTCAGCCTCAAGCCAGGCATGCACGCAACCGAAGCCGAATTGCAGGAGTTCGTGCGCGAGCGGCTGGCGGCGTTCAAGGTGCCGGTGCGCATCCTGCTCTACCGGGAGATGCTGCCGCGCAATGCCAATGGCAAGATCCTCAAGTCGAACCTGCGCAAGCTGTTCGACCAGGCAGCCTGACCAGCCGGCGGCAAACCACCAGCCGGCGGCGCTCTACTTGACGGGAATCGTCGTGCCGGCCGGAACCGGCACGGCGGTCACGCTGTTCTGCGGGCTGCCGCTGACGATGCGGTCCGAATAGGTCAGGTAGACCAGCGTATTGCGCTTGCGATCGACCGCGCGCACCACATGCAGGGTCTTGAACAGCACCGACATGCGCTCGGAAAAGACGTTGTCCTGCTGCTTCAGCGGCCCCTTGAAGGCGATGGTCCCCACCTGCCGGCACGCGATCGAGGCTTCCGGCGGGTCTTCCGCCATGCCCAGCTGGCCCTTGATGCCGCCGGTGCGGGCCCGCGACACGTAGCAGGTGATGCCCTCGACCTGCGGGTCGTCATAGGCTTCGATGACGACCTTGTCGGAGCCGGTCACGCGGAAATTGGTGCTGACGCTGCCGATCTCCTCGGCATGCGCGCCGCCCGTGGCCGCCGCGCAGGCGGCCAGGGCCAGGATCGTGCAGGATCGCTTCATCATGGTGGATGGCAACGTGTCAGGTCACCGACGACTTGATGTCGCCGTGGCGCTTTTCCATTTCCTGGCGCAGTGCACGGCGCTGCTGGGCGGCGGCAAAGCGCTGGCGCTCGACTTCATCGCGCGGCTCAAGCGGCGGCACTTCCGCCGGGGCGCCGTTGTCGTCGACCGCCACCATGGTGAAGTAGCAGCTGTTGGTGTGGCGCACCAGCTTGCTGCGGATATTCTCGGTCACGACCTTGATGCCGATCTCCATCGAGCTGCGGCCGGTAAAGTTGACCGAGGCCAGGAAGGTCACCAGCTCGCCCACGTGGATGGGCTGGCGGAACACCACCTGGTCAACCGACAGCGTCACCACGTAGCGGCCCGCATAGCGGCTGGCGCAGGCATACGCGACCATGTCCAGGTACTTCAGGATGGTACCGCCGTGGACGTTGCCGGAGAAATTGGCCATGTCCGGCGTCATCAGCACGGTCATGGAAAGCTGGTGGGACAGGTCGTTCATGATGCGGGGAGTTCGGATCGGGGGTGCGGATTGCGGGGGCGGTCGCCCGGGCCGGCTGGCGGCATCCAGGCGCCGGCAGTTTAACCCGGATCGGCCCCGCCGTTGCCGGTCATCGCGCACGGCGCGCAAAACAAAAAAGCGGCCTGCCTGGCCGCTCTTTCACGCTGTGGACGCAAACTGCTTACTTCTTCTTGTTCACCGCGTCCTTGAAACCCTGTCCGGCGGAAAACTTGACCGTCTTGGCGGCCGGGATCTTGATGGTTTCGCCGGTGCGCGGATTGCGTCCGGTGCGCGCGGCGCGCTTGCCGGCGCTGAAGCTGCCAAAACCTACGAGCGTGACCGAATCACCCTTTGCCACTGCCTTCTTGATGCTGTCCAGCGCTGCGTTGAGCGCGCGCTCAGCGGCGGCGTTGCTCAGTTCTGCTTCCGTGGCGATGGCCGATACCAGTTCACCTTTATTCATGGCTGATTTCCCTTGTTGGTCGTCGTCACCGATGTGCTTGCCTGGCGGCAAAACATCGATCGGCGCAGTCTAATCTGCCCCTTGTGCGTTGAGCAATCCCCAGTGGCACCAATGCAACGAAAAAACCCGCAAATCCTTGCTTGAGGCCGGTTAGCGGGCAATTTCCCGCTCTTTTCGCGCTTGTCACGGGCCCGCTTCGGCTGGCTGCGGCGTTGCGCCGCAAGGCAACGCTGTCACGGGCCCGGACCCGGCAAACGCCCGGAATTGGGGCGTCGCACCAAAACGGGTCAGCCGAACATGCCGGCGAAGCGCCATTCTGGCGCATATCAGGCACGGCCGCCGGCGCCCGGCTCCGACGTCCTGCGGGCCCGGTTCCCTGCGCGCGGCATTCCGGTGCGGATTCCGCCCACTCCGGTGCAGCCGGCACCAGGATGCAGCCGCAACTGGAATGCTTTTTGCATACCCATGCGCCCATTTTGAGCATGAGGTCACTATGGACAACTGGAAGACCGGCACCGACGCCATGTTTATCCTGCTTGGCGCCATCATGGTGCTGGCCATGCACGCCGGCTTTGCTTTCCTCGAGCTAGGCACGGTGCGCAAGAAAAACCAGGTCAATGCACTGGTAAAGATTCTGGTGGATTTCGCAGTTTCCACGATTGCCTATTTCTTTATCGGTTACACCATTGCCTACGGCGTGCAATTCATGTCCGGGGCAGAAACGCTGGCCCAGAAAAGCGGTTACGACCTGGTCAAGTTCTTTTTCCTGGCGACTTTTGCCGCCGCCATTCCGGCGATTATCTCGGGCGGTATTGCCGAACGTTCGCGCTTCAATCCGCAACTGGTCGCGACCTTCGTTCTGGTTGGTTTTGTCTATCCCTTCTTCGAAGGCATTGCGTGGAACCAGCGCTACGGGGTGCAGGACTGGATCACACAGGTTGCCGGCGCGCCCTTCCATGACTTTGCCGGCTCGGTGGTCGTGCATGCGCTGGGCGGCTGGATCGCGCTGCCGGCGGTGCTGCTGCTCGGCGCGCGGCGCGGGCGCTACCAGAAGGACGGGCGCATCAGCGCCCATCCGCCTTCCAATATCCCGTTCCTGGCGCTGGGTGCGTGGATCCTGGCAGTGGGCTGGTTCGGCTTCAACGTGATGAGCGCGCAGACCGTCGACAAGATCAGCGGCCTGGTTGCGATCAATTCGCTGATGGCGATGGCCGGTGGCACGCTGGCGGCGTGGGCCGCCGGGCGCAATGATCCCGGCTTTGCCTACAACGGCCCGCTGGCCGGGCTGGTGGCGGTATGCGCCGGTTCGGACCTGATGCACCCGCTGGGCGCACTGATCACGGGCGGAGTTGCGGGCGCCCTCTTCGTCTATATGTTTACGCTGGCGCAGAACAGGTGGCATATCGACGATGTGCTGGGCGTCTGGCCGCTGCACGGGCTGTGCGGCGCCTGGGGCGGCATCGCCGCGGGCATTTTCGGGGCCAGGGCACTGGGCGGGCTGGGCGGCGTGTCGCTCGGCGCGCAGCTGATCGGCACGGTGCTGGGGATCGTGGTGGCGCTGGCGGGTGGCACGCTGGTATACGGCGCGCTCAAGAAGCTGGTCGGCATCCGGCTCGATGCCGAAGGCGAGTTCAACGGCGCGGACCTGACGCTGCACCGCATCTCCGCCACGCCGGAGCGCGAAACCAACTGGTAAGGCGGTTGCGCCGCCCGGCGGCGCCTGGGCAAGCTGGCCTGCCGGCCCGCTTGTCTTGACAATTATTTGCTTGCACTTCGAGGCACGGCATTCCAATAATTGCCGTGCCCACGTATTGCGCCGCGTCAGCGCGCAGGGCTGCACCACTCACCCAAACCGAGAGGACACGCCGATGGATGCCACGACTTTCGACAACCTCAAGACCCTGGTGGTCGCCTATGCCACGCAGTTCGGGGTCAAGATCCTGGCAGCGCTAGCGTTCTGGGTCATCGGCCGATGGCTGATCCATTTTGTGGTACGGATGGTGCAGAACGCGCTCGGCAAGCAGAAGGTCGACCCGACGCTGCTGCGCTATGTGGGTTCGATCGTCACGGTCACGCTGAATGTGGTGCTGGTGATCGGCATCCTCGGCTACTTCGGCATCCAGACCACCACCTTCGCCGCGCTGATTGCCGCCGCCGGCGTGGCCATTGGCATGGCATGGTCGGGACTGATGTCGAATTTCGCGGCCGGCGCGTTCCTGGTGGTGCTGCGGCCGTTCAAGGTGGGTGACTTCGTTACCATTGGCGGCGTCACCGGCACGGTGCGCGAGATCGGGCTGTTCGCCACGTCGCTCGATACGCCGGACAACGTGCAGACCGTGATCGGCAATAACAAGATCTTCAGCGATACCATCCAGAACTTCACCGCCAATCCGTACCGGCGCGTGGAACTGAAGGCCCAGCTCGCGGGCAGCACCGACGTGGCCGATGCGGCGGCGCTGCTCAAGTCGCGCATCGCGCAGATCCCGAACGTGCTGCCGGAACCCGCGGTCGACGTGGAGATCCTGGAATTCACGCTGGTCGGGCCGGTGCTGGCGGTACGCCCGCATTGCCACAACGACCATTACTGGCAGGTGTACTTCGACACCAACCGCATCATCCGCGAGTGCTTCGGCCAGGCCGGCTATGCCGCGCCCATGCCGGCACACATGGTGGTCGTACAGCAGGCCGCCGCCTTGCAGCAGGCCGCCTGATTCGTCAGGCAGCCGCCCGGCCAGCGCCGGAGCTGCCGTAGTAACGCATCAGCACCGCGCCAGCGCCGCATAGCGCCATCACCACGGCCAGCGGCAGCGCGGTGCCGTCGCGCCACACGCTCACGGCCGCGCCGCCGAGCGTGCCCAGCGAAAACTGCAGCGTACCCATCAGTGCCGAAGCCGTGCCGGCGCGATGCCCCTGGTGCGCCAGCGCCAGCGCCGAAGCATTGGGCGTGACGCAGCCCAGCGCACCGATAAAGACGAAGAACGCCGCCAGCAGCACCGGCAGCGTCGCCAGTCCGGCCAGCGCCGCCACGGCCAGCACCGCGCCCGCGGCGCAAGGCGCCAGCAGCGCCCGTCCCAGGACCTGGTCGAGCGTGCGACCGTGCACCAGGCGGCTGTTGAGCTGCGACATGACGATCAGGCCCAGCGCATTGGCGCCGAACACGAAACCATAGTGCGACGGCGCAATGCCGTGCAGCTCGATCAGCACGAACGGCGAACCGGAGATATACGCGAACATCCCCGCCGACCCGAAACCGGCCGACATCGAGTAGCCGACGAATTCACGGTCGCGCAGCAGCTCGCCGTAGCTCCTGGCCACGGTGCCAAGCCGCAGCGGCGCCGCCTGGCGCCGGTCCAGCGACTCCTCCATGCGCCAGTGCACCAGCAACAGGATGGCCAGGCCGGCCGCCGCCAGCACCCAGAAGATCGTGCGCCAGCCGGCCGCCGTAAGGATCGCGCCGCCGATGACCGGCGCGAGGATCGGCGCCAGCCCCATCACCAGCATCAGCGACGAAAACGCGCGCGCCGATTCATGGGCCTCGAGCCGGTCGCGGATCACGGCGCGCGCCATCACCATGCCGGCGCAGCCGCCCAGCGCCTGCAGGAAGCGCCACAGCATCAGCGTCTCGGCATTGCGCGCCAGTGCGCATCCGATCGCCGCAACCACATAGAGTCCCAGTCCCAGATACAGCGGCGGCTTGCGGCCAAAGCGGTCGCTGAACGGCCCGTAGAACGCCTGCCCCACGGCAAGGCCGACCAGGAACGTGCCGAGGGTCAGCTGTACCTGGCCGATATCGACGCCAAGGTCGCCCGCCAGCGCGGGAAAGCTCGGCAGGTACATGTCGATCGACAGCGGCGCGATCGCCATCAGCGAGCCGCATATCAAAAGCCAGGCGGGAAAGCGCGCGGTCGAGGCAGCGCTCGGGGAACGGGACATGGAAGAAATCCGGTGCATGCGGTTGCGTGGCGATCACCGCCGCGGGCGATGCCGGGGCGCGGCTGCAAGCCGTTGGAAAGGGGCAATTGTTGCACAACATAACGAAAGCGATGCCGCAGCGGGTTGCACAGGTTTGAAGCACTCGTTCAGGAATATTGCCCTGCCAAGGTCGGGTTCGATGAAGTTGGCAGGATTGGCAAACTTGCCAGATGGTGGAATCAAGCGAGCATCTGACCGGAATGCATGCCATGCGTGCACTGACGCCATGATGGCAGGCGTGGCGTGCCTTTCACGCCTGGCAAGGTGAAGGGTACAATGCCAGCCTGTCGGCGTGAGTGTCGCGTGACATGCGCGGCCGGCCTCGCAGAGACGGACGACAGTACCGCTCCCGGCAACGTTAGCCTGCATGAGAACACGACACACGCCGATTTCCGCTTCGCCTGGCCTGGCCACCCCTGCATGGGTGGCCGCGCTGCTGTTGCCGCTGGCGCTGCATGCGGCACCGGTGCCGGTGCCGGCGCGCAATGCCGCCGCGGCGTCGGCGCCGGCTGCCGCGGTCGACGAAGCCGAACCCCTGTCGCGCATGCTCAAGGGGGCGGCCACGGGCCAGAATACCGGCGCCGCCGGCGTGCCCGAACTGTTGCGCAATACCACGCGCCCCGACAACGTGCTGGCGCGCGCCTGCCGCCAGCTCAACGATGCCCTGCCGATCGAAATCGACGGCGAAACGCGGCTGCGCCGCTGCCAGTCGGTGCCCGGCAAGCACGTGCTGTTCCAGCTGGAACTGACCAATTACCGCGGGCCAATGCTGGATCTCGCCAGCTTCGAGGTCAACTATGCCGCGCCGCTGCAGCGCAATATCTGCGCCAACCGCGACGTGGAAATCCTGACCAAGCTCGGCGTCAGCCTGATGTTCCGCTACATGACCCGCAAGGACCGCGGAGAGCGCCGCATCGGCGATGTCTACATCAATGCGCCGATCTGCACGTCGGCGCTGCGCTGAAGCCGCAACCCGCCAGGAAACAAGAATCGATTGCAAATGACACCACGGTAATGCCGATGGGTGCCGGTTGGCGGTGGTTGGTGCCGGTACCGCCGCCAGCAAAAAAATGGCCCGCATCAGCAGGCCATTTCTTGTTCAGCAGGCAATCGGCGTCACGCCGCGCGCGGCCGCAATGGCAGCACGTTGGCCGCCCTGCGCACCAGCATGCGCGTATCTTTCCAGCCGGCATCGGCCAGCGGCGAACCCCACACCAGCTCATGCAGCCGGGCCAGCGCGAACGGGTTGCCCAGCAGCAGGTGCTTCTGCGCCGGTGTCAGCGCGCGCGGACCATGGGTCAGCGCATGCTCGACCAGCGTTTCGTGGCGCCGGCGTGCCGCTTCGGGCTGCACCGGCCGCGCGGTCGCGGTCGCGCACATCAGCGCATTGGTGACCGGGTCCACCACCGCATCGACAAAGTCAGGCGTGTCCGCGGCGTTCTCGACATGCTGCTGCGTCTCGACGATCTCGCGCGGCACCAGCGTTTCTTCCGGGATCATGAACAGGCCCGCATTGCGCGAGGCACGGCCCAGCGACACGCGCGACAGCATCACCGACAACGGGATCGACATTGCCAGCGACCCGACGATCGGCAGCAGCCACAGCACGTACGACGGGTTCAGCCAGTAGACCAGACCGCCCCACGCAAACCCCAGCGCGGTGTGCCAGCCGTGGCGGCGGAACGCCTCGCCCCAGGTGGTCTCGGCGTCTTCGCGCGGCGGCGATTTCCACGAGATGCCCCAGCCGCTGTAGGCGGCAATCACAAACTTGGTATGGAACAGCATCCGCGTAGGCGCCAGCAGCGCTGACAGCAGCACCTCGACCAGCATGCTGGCAAAGAGCTGCACCGCGCCGCCGTAGCGCCGCGCCTGCTTCATCAGCAGCACCACGCTGGCGAGCTTGGGCAGGAACAGCAGCGTGGCGGTCGCCGAGAACAGCGCCAGCGCCTTCTCCGGGTGCCACTCGGGCCAGGTCGGGAACAGCTGGTACTGCTGCGTGAAATACTCCGGCGGCACCAGCGCATGCTTGGCCAGCATCGCCGTGGACAGCAGCAGGAACAACAGCCACAGCGGCGCCGACAGGTAGGCCATGATGCCGGTCAGGAACACCGCGCGGTGCACCACGTGGAAGCCCTGCTTGAGCCACAGCCGGAAATTCATCAGGTTGCCCTGGCACCAGCGGCGGTCGCGCTTGACTTCGTCGAGCAGGTTCGGCGGCAGTTCTTCGTACGAGCCCTCGAGGTCGTACGCGATCCACACGCCCCAGCCGGCACGGCGCATCAGCGCGGCTTCGACGAAGTCGTGCGACAGGATTTCGCCGGACAGCGGACCGCGGCCCGGCAGCGGCGCCAGCGCGCAATGCTCGATGAACGGCTTGACGCGGATGATGGCGTTATGGCCCCAGTAGTGCGATTCGCCCAGCTGCCAGTAATGCAGGCCCGCAGTGAACAGCGGCCCGTACACGCGCGTGGCGAACTGCTGCACGCGCGCATACAGCGTCTCGCGGCCCACGGCCAGCGGCGCGGTCTGGATGATACCGGCACCGGGGTTGGCCTCCATCAGCCGCACCAGCGTGGCCAGGCATTCGCCGCTCATCACGCTGTCGGCATCGAGCACCACCATGTAGCGGTACTTGCTGCCCCAGCGGCGGCAGAAGTCGGCAACGTTGCCGGTCTTGCGCTTGACGCGGTGGCGGCGCCAGCGATAGAAGATGCGGCCGAAGCCGCCGACCGCGCGGCACAGTTCCATCCACGCGTCGTGCTCGGCGGTGCGCAGGTCCGGATTGCCGCTGTCGGACAGGACGATGAAATCGAAATTGGACAGGTGGCTGGTGCGCGCCAGCGATTCATAGGTCGCGCGCAAGCCCGCGAACACCCGCGTCACGTCCTCGTTGCAGATCGGCATGATAATCGCGGTGCGCGCCTCGGGCGCGAGCGGCCCTTCGGGTGCGGCGGAGCGCGAGATCAGATGCCGGTCGCCGCCCTTGGCCAGCACTAGGAAGCCCATCATCGCGGTCCAGAAGCCCGCCGACACCCAGGAGAACAGGATGGCGAACAGGCCCAAGATCGCGATCTCGAGCGGATCGGCCCCGTGGTATGGCAGCACGCTGGTCATGAAGTAGGTGGCCAGCACGGTCTGGATCAGGACCAGGCCCAGCAGGACCCAGCGCCGGTGCGAGCCGGCCGGATGCCACATGCCTTCGGCATCGGGGCCGTCGTGCAGCGTGTCCCAGGTCTCGGGCACGGGCGGGCGGCCCAGCATGCGGCGCCAGGCATTGCGCAGCCAGCCGGTGACGATATGCGGCGGCCACTGGCGCGGCACCATCGAGCTGCGCTCCGGCTCGGGGCCGGTGTCGACCTTGACGGTGCCATCGTCGCGGCGCTGCAGCAGCGGCTCGCCGCCAACCTGAGGGTTGCCGTAGGCGATGGTGAAACGGCGGCCGACCGACGCGTAGGCGCCGCCGCCCTGCGCGGCGGGCGCGTCCTTGGCGGCAAGGCGCGACTGCAGGCGCGAGATCGCTTCCTGCGCGTCGCGGCCGTCGCGGCCATCGCCGCCGACCGGCATGACCGTGCTGACCGGTGCCAGCGATGCCACCGGTGCCGCGGCCGCGGCGGGCATGTCGGCCAGCAGTTCGCTGCGGATTTCAGGCGATACGGGCAGGCGGTCGACATAGCGCTCGCATGCCGCTGCCTGGGCCGGTCGCTGCTTTAGCCTGGGGGTAAGATGTAGCTCCACGTCTCGGATAGGGTTGTATTGCCGTTGCGAAGATAGCCGCGCAACTCTACCGGCTTGGTTTCATCCTTGCGGCGCATCACCATGGTCATGCGCCAGCCGCCGGTCGCTTCATTGCGCTGTACCGACGTCTTCAGCAGTTCACCGTTGGCATCGGCCGAAACCACCGGGTCGATGCGAACGTCAGCGGGCAGCCTGCGGAAGCCCGGGCCTTCAAAGTCCACCACCAGCGAAAAGCTCGTGTCCTCCTTGCTGGCCGACTGGCCCCGGCCCAGCCGGGTCTGGCTCACCCATGACAGCGGCGGCAGCTGTTCGCCGTCCTTCTGCCACAGCAACCGGTACTCGTAGTCGAAGGCCTGCTTCGGCTTGGGCGGGTTGTCCGGCACCCAGTACGCGACGATGTTGTCGTTGGTCTCGTCCGGCGTCGGGATCTGCACCAGCTCGACCCGGCCCGAGCCCCAGTTGCCGCGCGGCTGCACCCAGCCGCTCGGGCGGCGTTCATACCATGCGCCCAGTTCCTGGTAGCTGTTGAAGCTGCGGTCGCGCTGCATCAGCCCGAAGCCCTGCGGGTTGGTCGCCGCGAAAGACGTCACCAGCAGGCGCTTGGGATTGACCAGCGGGCGCCAGACCCATTCGCCGGTACCCAGGTGGATCGACAGGCCGTCCGAGTCATGCACCTCGGGGCGGAAATCCTGCACCGGCGACGGCTGGTTCTCGCCGAACAGATACATGCTGGTCAGCGGCGCCAGGCCCAGCTTGGTCACGTTCTCGCGCAGGAACAGCCGCGACTTGACCTCCATCGCGGTCTCGGCGCCCGGCTTGATGGTGAAGCGGTAGGCGCCGCTCATGCGGCGCGAATCCATCAGTGCATAGACGATGAGCTCCTTGGCATTGGGGCCAGGCCGCTCGATCCAGTATTCGACGAAGCGCGGGAATTCCTCGCCGGAATTGAGCGCGGTGTCCACCGCCAGGCCACGCGCCGAGAGGCCATACCACTGGTCCTTGCCGAGCGCACGGAAATAGCTGGCACCAAGGAACGACGCCAGTTCGTCCTTGCGCTTGCCCTGGTTCAGCGGATACAGGATGCGGAAGCCGGCAAAGCCAAGCCCCTTGAGCTTGGCGGCGTCGACCTTGTGGGGTCCGTAGTTGAACGCGGCGGGATCGAAGCGGAATTCACGCACGCTGTTGCCCACCACTTCATGGATGCGCACCGGCTGGTCGAACACCATGCCCTCATGGAAGAACGACAGCTCGAACGGCGAGCGCGTGCCGCGCCAGGCGAAACGCTCGGGCTTGTACTCGATCTCGCGGTAGCGCTCGTAGGACAGTTCGCGCAGTTCGCGCGGCAGGTTCTGCAGCGGGGCCTTGTATGGCGATGCTGCCAGTTGCTTGGCGCGCGCGGCGACGGTATCGAAATCGAACGCCTGCGCCGTCATGGCGCACAGTGCCAGGATGCTGCCGCCCAGCCATGCCGCGATCCGTACCCCGGCGCGCGCGCTGCGGCGACGGGCCGGCCCGGGGGCGGGCGCGGAAAATATTGCGGACAAGCGTGGCGTGGCGATCTGTGACATGTATGCCAGGGGAACAGTTAAAACGGAATGACCGGCATCGGCGGTCGGGGCGAAGAGCCTTGCAGGCGGCGCCGCAAGGCACGACACAGCAAGAGGCGGGCCGGGTCCAATATGGCGTGGCCCGAACACGGGTCTCGGCGCCCGCGAGGCACTGTGTCCGGTTTGTTGCGATGCGCAATAAACCATAACAATTCGAGACGCCAAAGTCACGTTTCGACCACGCAAGGTTTGAAACAAAATGTTGGTGGGGTTGCCCGAAAGCCGCTCCGGGCAAGGCTTTGCGGGCGTTCAGGTCACACCGGGTCAAGCGCCGGCGAGCGCAAAGCTCGCCGGACCTCCGGACCAGCGTGATCGGCCGGGGTGCGGCCGTCACCCCGCGCTCGACACTTTTAATACGGTGTTACTTTTTAGCGCCTTCGCTGTAGGGATCGAACTTGCCGCTCTTTGCGCCTTCGGAATAGGTATCGAACTTGCCGCTCTTCATCCCGCCCTGGCTGTATGAATCGAACTTCTGCGCCCCGCCCTCGATCGGCTCCATCTGGTCAGGCCGCGCCCCGGGGTTGAGCGAAGTCACGTTGTCGCTTTTTGCGCCATCGGTGTACGTGCTGAACTTGTCCTGCTTGGCCCCATCGGTGTACGTGCTGAATTTGTCCTGCTTGGCGCCGTCGGTGTAGGGATTGAACTTGTCGGCCTTGCCGGTCTGGGCGTGCAGTGTGCCGAAGGCACAGGCACCGGCCAGGCCAATGATGAGATAGCGCAGCTTCATGGAATCTCCTCTCGGGGGAAAGGCGCTTGCCTTTGCGGTGCGCACCGCTGACAGCCGCTGCGGAACAGGGGATGGCAAGCGTTGGGGCAGCAATCAACGCTAGGTCAGCGCTACGCCGGTGTCAACCGCACCGGCCCCGCCGCAATGCGGCAAAGTGGTCGTCGCCAGCCCGGCATTGCGCTTACAATGCCACCCAAACGACCCATCCGGCTTGCCCGCGCAATGCCTTCCGTCGGCTCGCGGCACGCCAACATGAAGCCAAAGGAATCGTCATGCTGCCTCGGCAAACAGACCGCACTGCCCGCCCGGCCACCCGCGCCGCCATCCGTGCCGCCATCGCCTGCGTGCTCGGCTCCACGCTGCTGCTGGCCGTGGCCGCGCCGGCCCAAGCGTACTTCGACAACTACCTGAGCGGTTCCATCATCGGCACGCTCAACGAGAAGGAAGGTGCCTCGCTGTCGCAATCGGTGCGCAAGGCGCTGAACGATACCGCCGACGGCCAGTCGGTGACGTGGACCTATCCGGCCAGCGGCCGGCGCCAGCAGGTGGATGGCACCATCACCCCTGTTGAAAGCAAGACCGACAAGGGCCAGCAGTGCCGGCGGCTGGAGTCGGAACTCAAGCGCGGCAGTTCGCAGGAGCACTGGAAAGGCTGGTTCTGCAAGCAGCCCAGCGGGCAATGGAAGGCCCGCCACGTCGACGGCTGAAGCAGGCGCCCCGCGCGCGCACGAGCAGTGCTTAGGCCACGCTCATGCGGCGCGCGACGGCGCCCGCTGCGGCCGCGCAGCCGGATCGATCTGCGCGCTACCCGGCCGCTCGAACCATTTTGCTTCAGGCACGTAGACAGTCTTCTCCGGCTGCGCCATGAAGTGCGGCGACATGATCTGCACGCCGTGCGTGTTGAACTGATCCTGGATCGCCGCGTGCAGCGCGGATAGCGCATAGAAGCGGTTGCGCGGGTCATCCAGCGCGGCAAACAGTTCGTATTCGACATAGAAGTCCGACAAGCCACGCTGCAGCACGAACGGCGTCGGCGACGCCGCCACGTGCTCGGCCTGCGCGGCCGCGGCCAGCAGCATGGCATGGACCTGCCGCCACGGCGTGTCGTAGCCGATGGTGACCGAGGTCGAAATCATCGCGGCCTGCCAGACCTCTTTCGTGCCGGTATCGCGCACGCTGCCGTGCCGGGTGTAGTTGTGGATCGCGCTGCCGACCACCACCGCATTCGGCAGCGTCACCTCTTCATTGCGCAGGTTGATGACCTTGACCGACAGCGCATCGAGCGAGGCCACCGTGCCGACGGTATCGCCGATGCATACCATGTCCCCGCGCCGCAGCGCGCGCGAGTACACCACCACCATGCCGCTCATCAGCTGGTTGACCACGTTGGCCGAGCCCAGCGTCACCATAAAGCCGAGCAGCACCGACAGGCCCTTGAACACATCGCTTTCCGAGCCCGGGATATACGGGTAGGCGAAGGTGAAGCCCAGCGCCCAGATCAACGCCGCGGCCAGGCGCCGCGTGGCGCCGGCGGTCTCGGCATGCAGCCCGGGCACCGAGATCTGGCCCTTCTGCACCGCCTTGAAGATATTCGATACCAGCCGCTGCACCGCGCGCGTGATTAGCAGGATCACCACTACCGTCACCAGCCCTGGCACCGCCCCAACCATCGACACGGCAATGCCTGACAGCAGGTGGAGGATGAACGCGCCCATGCGGTCGCCCATCGGCTGCGTCAGCGGAAACTGTTCGAGCGCGAAGTCCAGCCAGGCAAAGGCCAGCACCAGGACCACGCCGACGGCAACGATCTGCACCAGGCGCGCAACCAGCTGGTAGAGCGTGCCGGTCCAGTCGAACTGCCCGGCCCGGCGTTCGAGGTGCAGCGCCACGTGGCGCTGCAATGCCGAGCGCAGGCGCGCGCGCAGCGTCACGCTGGCGCGCGCGACGCCCCAGGCCAGCGCGGCCAGCACGCCCAGGCCGAGCAGGCTCAGCGCCCCGCCGCGGAACAGGTTGGGCCAGTGCAGGTGCGCGCGCCGCGCGGCAATGGCCTGGCGCAGCGCCGCCGCCGCCTGCGCGCCGGCAGCTTCCAGCGTGAGGCTGTCTTCCGGGGAAAGGTCTTGCATGGCCAGGGCGAACAGCAACCGGTCGCCGAGCCGGAACGCGATCATCGGCGCGTCGCCGAGGGTGCCGCTGAGCTGCCCGAGCGGCTGGGCCAGTTCGGCTTCGGTGAGACCGTCGAACAACTGCTGGGCGCGCGCTACGCGCATGGCCGGCGTCGCGCCGCCGATGGCTGCGCGCAGCGTGGCGATGGGACGGTCCATCAGCCGCAGTTCCGCGACTTCGCCGCTGGGCACGGCGATCGGGACTGGTGCCGTTGCCGGTGCCAGCGTGGCCGCCCATGCCGGCAGGCACAGCAGCGCCAGCGTCCACAGGATTGCGATTCGCCGCCACCAAGCTGCAAGCGCTGCCATAGACGCTCCTGTCCGAGGGTTGCATTGCGCTGGCCCGGCACTGCAGGCCAGGCCGGCACGATGCCCGCTAGCATAGCGTGCACAGCTGCGCACGCAAAGCCGTCGCGCAGGAACGAAAAAAAGGAGGCCGTAGCCTCCTGTCTCGATCCGCCGCAACGACCCTGCCTTTCCCCCCGGAAGGCACGGCATGGCGTGCCACAGGGCTGTTGTTCACGCGGCAGGGTCATGTGGACATGGCCCCGCCGTCGTGCCACGCCATCGCAGCGCAGCGGCATGGCGGCACGGACGCCGGCCGCTTCCCCGCTTGCCGGGGAACCGGGCACCGGGCGCCCGCCGCCATCGGCAGCGCGCTCAGGCGCCTTTCTTCGTCATCGGGTCCTTGGTAGAGGGAGCGTGGCTCTTGTTTTTCTTGGCGCTGGTCTTCTTGGCCTTGGCCTTCTGCGTGCCGTCGGCCTTGGCCGGCGCAGCCTTGTCGGCAGCCGGTGCCGCCGGCGTGGCGGGGGTTGCCGGAGTGGCCGGCGTTGCCTGCGCCATCGCGCCCGCACCGAACATTGCCAGCGACAGCATGACGATCCACTTCTTCATTTCGGTCTCCTCGTGAGCCCTGCGTGTAGGAATGCCTGCAATGACCGGCACGCGATTCGCGCCGGGTCATTTGCATCAACGAGGACGGTTTGCACGCGGTTGACCGGGACAAACCCTGACAGGAGCATCGACGCCGCCGGCGGGGTCCAGCTCAACTCAGCGCCTCAACTCAGCGGCACAGCCTGCGCAGCAGTTCACCCGCGATCGTGCCGGGGCCGGCAGGCTGGAAGGTGCCGTACTGCGGCGCGCGGATCGTATAGAGCGAATTGCCGCGCGCGTAGCGCTTGCTGTACAGCGTCTGCTCGACCACCGCGAACATCGACGTGGCACAGTCGAGCACCATGCGCTTGAGCGACGAGCGGATCGGTTCGCCGTTGGCGGTGCGGATCACCCCCGACGGTGAATTGCGCATCAGCACGACACCGACCTGCGTGCCCTGGCGCCGGGTCGCCGACTGGTCGAAGTACGAGACCACGCCGTTGGCCCCCATCAGCGGCAACCAGCGCTGCGGGTCGGGTGCACCAGGGTCGGGCGCTGCCACCAGACGGCAGCCTTCCCTGGGCGTGGAGCGGAACACGGTGCCGGCGTCCGGCGCCTGGCACTCGTAAAGGCCGGCGGCCGCGGCCGGACGCTGGGCCGGCATGGCGCTGCCTTCGGCATGAGCGGCCGGGACGGCCAGGCCGAACATGCAGCCCGCCAGCGCGGCCGCATGCCCAAAAACACGGAACATCATTGAATTGCCCTCGTATAGACGGGAAAAGCGAGCCGCATTGTCGCACACGAAAGGCACGATGTGGCCGCCATGCACCGGTTGCGCACACGCACGCAAATGTCGTCGCCCCGCCCTCCGGGCCAGCAATGTGCTAACTCGTGTACTACAAATAAGGTATGGAGGCCGGCCATGCGTGGCGACGCCCGTTGCGGCGCCGCCCCATGCGAGGTCCGACAGCAACGCAGCATCCCAAGCCTTGCTTCCCATGCCACGACAAGACCAAGAAGCCTGTCAGGACCGCCATGCAAGTTGTTGCGATCTCGCTCCCGCGCCCACAGCGCGTACCGGTCGTCGGGGGCACCGGCAGCGTCGCTTCGCCGCACGCTCAATGCCGCTAGTCGTCCGACACACCGCCGCGGCGAGCCTGCTGGCCCTCCCCCTTTGCCTCGGCACCGCCCACGCCGCGCCGGCCGTGCAGCTGGGCTACGGCTTCGACGAGACCCATCACGTGCAGAAGGTCGAAATGGCCATGCTGTGGGATTCAGGCTTTGCGTGGGGCAATCCGCAGGGCTGGCTGATCGACCTCCAATGGGAAGTCAATATCGCGCGCTGGAACAGCAGCAGCGACAACAATCCGCATGACCTGTGGGAGTTCGGCGCCTCGCCGGTGGTCCGCATCGGCTGGTGGAAGCACGCGTGGGCGCCGTTCCTCGAACTGTCGGTCGGTCCGCGCTTGCTGACGGGAACGCGCACCTCGGACGACCATGTCATTTCCACGGCGTTCCAGTTCTCGGAATACGCGGGCCTGGGCGTAACCTTCGGCTCGGACCGGCGCTTTACCGCGGGCTACCGCTTCCAGCACCTGTCCAATGCCGGCATCAAGGAGCCCAATCCTGGCACCAGCTTCCACGTCTTCTATCTGCGCTACCGCTTCTGAGCGCCGCTGGCTGCGCGGCGCCCAGCGTTTCAAACAGGGCGCGCGTGGCTTCATCGGCGGGGAAGAAGGACTCGATGCGCAGCTCCTGCAGCGTGATGTCCTGCGGAATGCCAAGCGTGGTCAGCGTCGAGAACAGCGACGCACGGAACGCGCCCGCATGCAGCACGACCGGCAGCACCGGCGGCGGCGGTCCTTCGGCGCCGTCGTCATCGGGGAGCAGTGCGCCGCCGGGGCCGACCATGTCGGGATGCCACGCGGCGATGCGCCGGAAGATCTCGCGCGCGGTCTGGTCGTGGGCCTGGCTCTGCAACTCCTGCCAGACGCGCCGCAGCAGGTAGCGTCCGACCTGGCGCGCGTTCTCGATCACCGGCCACAATCCCTGTGGATCGAACACCGACAGCATCAGGTTGACCCGGCGCGGACCGCCGCCATGCCCGCCGCCCCGCCCGCCTTCGTCCTCCAGCGACGCGGGCGCGCGTCCGTCGAGCAGCGTATCGAGCATGCGCCGGTAAGCCTGGTTGGCGTCGACCAGGTTCCAGAACCGGTCCAGCACCACGGCCGGGTACGGCTCCTGCTTGGACAGGATCAACGCGATCGCCTGCTGCACCATCTGCAACGGCGGCGAGGCCAGCGCATGCTCGCTGTAGGCCGGGGCGAAGCCGCCCGCCAGCAGCATGCGGTTGCGCTGGCGCAGCGGCACGCCGAGTCGCTCGGCCAGCGCCAGCACCATTTCGCGGCTGGGGCGGGCGCGGCCGGATTCCAGGAAGGAGATGTGGCGCTGCGACACCCCGGCGGCCAGCGACAGCGCCAGCTGGCTGTAGCCGCGCTTGCTGCGCCAGTAGCGCAGCAGGCCGGGGAAGTCGAGAGTGGTTTCGGAGGCGGGGGTCAGCGTTTCCATGCACTTATTAGAGCATGGCCTGGTGCTGGGAGCGACTACCTGCCAGGTAATAGCAGCAATTCCCTGTCAGTGATTGCCTTGCCGCCGCTGCGACGCAGGCGTCACAGCGACGACTTCCTGTAATAGTCCGAATGGTATGCTTGCCCTCTTTGAACTCCCGGCGCGCAAAGGGCGCGCACTTTGATGGAAATTGCCATATTACTGGCGCTGATCTTGCTGAACGGCGTATTCGCGATGTCCGAGATCGCGCTGGTCACCGCGCGCAAGGCGCGCCTGCAGCGGCAGATCGAGAACGGCGACCGGGGCGCGATCGAAGCCGTCAAGCTGGGCGAGGATCCCACGCGCTTCCTTTCGACGGTGCAGATCGGCATCACGTCGATCGGCGTGCTCAACGGCGTGGTCGGCGAATCGACACTGGCGCAGCCCTTCGGCGACTGGCTGCACAGCAGTGTTGGCATGTCAGAGTCCACCGCCGGCTACGTCGCCACCGCGATCGTGGTGGCGGGCCTGACCTATTTTTCCATCGTGCTGGGCGAGCTGGTGCCCAAGCGCCTGGGCCAGATGGCCCCCGAAGCGATTGCGCGCCTGGTGGCGCGCCCGATCTCCTGGCTCGCGGTGGCGTCCACCCCCTTCGTCAAGCTGCTGTCGAGCTCCACCCGGCTGGTGCTGCGCCTGCTCGGCACCAAGACCGACAGCGGCCCGGGCGTGACCGAGGAAGAAATCCACGCCCTGCTGGTCGAAGGCTCCGAGGCCGGCGTGATCGAGCAGCACGAGCACACCATGGTGCGCAACGTGTTCCGCCTCGACGACCGCCAGCTGGCTTCGCTGATGGTGCCGCGCGGCGACGTCATCTACCTGGACGTGGACGCACCGCTGGAAGAAAACCTGCGCCGTATCGAGGAATCCGACCACTCCCGCTTCCCTGCGGTGCGCGGCGGCATGCACGACATCGTCGGCGTGGTCAGCGCGCGCCAGCTGCTGGCGCGCCGACTGCGCGGCGAAGAGGCCGACCTGATGGCAGTGATGCAGC
This sequence comes from Cupriavidus sp. a3, assembly GCF_051015765.1. Lineage (NCBI taxonomy): Bacteria > Pseudomonadati > Pseudomonadota > Betaproteobacteria > Burkholderiales > Burkholderiaceae > Cupriavidus > Cupriavidus sp. a3. The sequence goes on from NZ_CP170644.1 coordinate 1,288,980, forward strand.
CGGCGGTGTTCGTGCCCGAAAGCGTCACCGGGATGGAGCTGCTGGAAAACTTCCGCGCCTCGGGCGGCCAGGTGGCCTTTGTCATCGACGAATACGGCGAGGTGCTGGGGCTGGTGACGCTGCAGGACCTGATCGAAGCCATCACCGGCGAGTTCAAGGCCGAGGCCGCCGGCGAGGAATGGGCGGTGCAGCGCGACGATGGCTCGTGGCTCCTCGACGGCCTGATCCCCATCCCCGAACTGAAGGACCGCATCGGGCTGCGCCAGGTGCCTGAGGAAGAAAAGGAGCGCTACCACACGCTGTCGGGCATGCTGCTGCTGCTGCTCGGACGGCTGCCACAGATCGCCGACCGCGTCGAGTGGGGCGACTGGCGCTTCGAGATTGTCGACATGGATGGCAAGCGCATCGACAAGGTGCTGGCTTCGCGCCTGCCACCTGAAGACGGCCCGGAAGAAGAAACGACCGGCTGATGCCGCGCGGTGTTCAGGCAACCTCTTTGAGTGAAGCGCCAGCACCACATTGCCCCCCCGTCAAACGATAGGTGCGTAGTCCGCAACTTGTCGCAAATTGCAAGGTCTTGCCCCCGGCTTGGCTTAAGATCTGGCCTTGCAGCCCGTTGCGCTGCAGCAGGCGCGCGCAGTCACGCCTGACGAGAGCAGCCGGCCCGCGCCAGCGGTCCTGCCAGACGTGGACCACTGACAACGGGGAGACGCGGGACAGCGCCGCCAGCACGGCCTCCGCCCGCAGCACGATTCATGTATCCAGATGCCGACGATCCCGGCGGGACGCCATTGGGCGCATCGGGAAGCCCACAAGCGCCATCCGATGCGGACGCCCCGGCGCGGCCGGCCGGACTGCTGCGCTGGCGCAGCCCCGTGCTGGGGCGCGTGGCGCCGCAGGACTTCCTGCCGGCGCTGGAAACGCTCGGGCTGGTTGAACGCTTCGGCGGCTGGCTGCTCGACAGCGTGCTGCCGCTGGTGCGCAGCACCGAAGCGTTTGCGCCGCTGCAATTTACGCTGCTGGCCTCAAGCGCGCAGCTGCACCGCCCGCAAATGGTCGGTGCCCTGGCACGGGCCATCGACACCGGCGGCATTGCCGCGGAGCGCCTGTGCATCGAGCTGCCCGCCAGCGCGGTGCCCCCGGTCGCCGGTATCCTCGATTGCTTTGCAGACTTGCGCCGGCTACCTGCTGGCGCAACCTTTCCCGGCGGCCTGGCTGGTGCAGACGCACGCCGCTATCCGGCGGCGCGCCCGCGAGCTGCTGTCGCCGGCAGGCTGAAGCGGCCAAGCCGGGCGGCGCCAGCGGCGCCAGCGGCGCCAGCTGTTGTACCAGCTGTTGTACCGATTGCACGATTTACAAATTGGCACATACCAGATATCAACCGCGCTGACAGCGGCGGTAAAATCTGCCTCAAACCCTCAACCTAATGGAAAGGAGCCCGGCGTGAAGAAAGGTTGGATCTGGTGCGTTCTGTTTGCCACCCTGTTGGCTGGCTGCAACACGATGGCAGGACTCGGACAAGACATTCAGCGCGGCGGCCAGAAGCTGGAAAGCTCGGCGGACCGGCACAAGTAAGCCGGACCGCCACAACCGCGCAATGACGCGGCCTGGCCGCGTCTGCAGCAAAAACGGCACGCCCCGCGGCGTGCCGTTTTTGCATTGCGCTCAGCCCTTGCTGCGCAGCGCGCGTGCCTGCTCGGCCAGCGAACGGATACGGCCCCAGTCCTTGCCGGCAACCGCGTCCTTGGGCACCACCCACGACCCGCCCACGCACACCACGTTGGGCAAGGCCAGGTAGGTCGGCGCCAGCGCGGCATCGATGCCGCCGGTCGGGCAGAAGCGCAACTGCGGCAGCGGTCCGCCCAGCGACTTGAGCATCGGCACCCCGCCGGCCGCCTGCGCCGGGAAGAACTTCAGGAAGGTGAAGCCGGCCTCCAGCGCCAGCATGGCCTCGCTGGCCGTGGCCACGCCCGGCAACAGCGAGATCCCCGCGCCCTGCGCGCCCTGCGCCAGCGACGGGGTCAGGCCGGGCGACACGGCAAATTTGGCGCCGGCATCGCGCACGGCATGCAGCTGCTCGACCGTCAGGACCGTGCCGGCGCCCACGTACGCCTGCGGCAGCGCGGCGGCCACGGCCTTGATGGCTTCCAGCGCGACCGGCGTGCGCAGCGTGATCTCAAGCAGCGGCAGGCCGCCGGTGACCAGCGCCTCGCTGACGTGCAGGGCCTCATCCACCGAATGGAATTCCAGCACGGGGATCACCGGCACATCGGCCAGCAGGGGGAGCAGCGGGGAAGTCTGGTTTTGCATGTCGGTCTCGGGATAAAGGGTTCAGGAAAGCAAAGTCAGGGAATGCAGCCGGCTTAGCCGCCGCTCAGCCGCCAATCACCGAAACCGATTCGGCCAGCCGGGCCATCACGGTCTGCGCATCGGGGATCGGCGCCACCGCGCCATAGCCGGTGGTGGACAGCGCCGCGGCCACGTTGGCGTAGCGCGCGGCCTCGAACGGGTCGGCGCCCGCCGCCAGGCGCGCGACGAAGCTGCCGCCAAAGCAATCGCCGGCACCGGTGGCATCGACCGGCTTGACCGGATACGGCGCCACCAGCGTGCGCGACTCGGGCGTGGCCACGTAAGCGCCCTCCTCGCCCAGCTTGAGCGCCACCAGGCCGATGCCGCAGCCGAGCAGGTAATCGACGACGGCATCGCGGTCGTCCAGCCCCGTCAGCACGGTGATGTCGTCCCAGCTGGGCAGGCACACGTCGGTCAGCGCGAACGCTTCGCGCATGATGCCGCGCGCGCGCGCCAGCGACCACAGCCGCAGGCGCAGGTTGGTGTCGAGCGTGACTTTGGTGCCGGCCTTGCGCGCATGCTCCATCGCCGCCAGGCCCGCATCGCAGGCGCTGGTGCTGATGGCCAGGCTGATGCCCGACAGGTGCAGATAGCGCGCCGCGGCGATCGCGCCCAGCGGCAGCTGCTCATGCTGGTAGCGGCTAGCGGCGGAGCCTTCGCGCAGGTAGTCGAAGCGGTGGCCGTGGTTGTCGTGCGAGACAAAGTAGACGCCGGTCGGCGCGGACGGGTCCACGTGGACGTGGCGCGTATCGACCCGCTCCTGCGTCCACAGCGCGCGCAGGCGCTCGCCGAAGGTATCGGCGCCCACCGCGCTGATATAGCCGGTGCTGGCGCCCTGCCGCGCCGCGGCGATGCAGAAGTTGGAGGTATCGCCACCAAAGCCCTGCAGGTAGCGGTCGGGATCGTCGGGCTGCTGGTTGAACTCCACCAGCGGCTCGCCGTAGGCCAGGATATCGATGCTCATGGGGTGGCCCGCCTCAGAAGAAGGTTTGCACAATGTCGATCACGCGCAGGTCATGATCCAGCACCGGGATATGGCGCCACTTGTCGAAGGTCAGGCAAGGGTGCGAGATATCGAAGGCGACCATGTCGCCGACCTGGATGTCGTCGCCCGGCTTGATTTGCAGGTAGGCGTGCTGGTCCATCATGCCGGTCACTTCCCAGTGCGCGGGCACGTCGACCGGCGCCTCGCTGCCCGGGCGGTACAGCTGCGCGGGAGTCGGCATGCCGGCATCGAAGGCAGCATCGCGCTTGCCCATGCCGATGATGACGCGGTCCGGCTCGGGGATCGACTGCACGTAGGCCCATAGCTGCAGCGCCGGCAGCAGGCCCTCGCGCATCGTCTGCGCGACCGGGTTGCTGGCCAGGATGCGCTGCTGCGCGGCGCGATAGATGCCCACGTCATGGGTCAGGTAGCAGCCGGGACGCAGCACGATGTCGATCGGCGTGCCGATGTCGGTGCGCGCGAATTCCTCGGCAACCACGTCATACCAGGCCGAGCCCGCGCCCGACATCACCACCGGGCTGCGGCCGAAGCGGCCCTGCTGCGCCAGCTGCCGCGTCACCGCCACGGTGCGCTGCAGGAAGGCGCGGATATCGGCCTCTTCCTTCAGCACGCCTTCATAGATCTCGACACCCGCCAGCGACAGCGCCTGCGGCCAGCGCGCCAGCGCGTCGAGCACGGCCTGTTGCTGCGCGTCGTCGCGCACGCCGGTGCGCCCGCCCGCCACGCCCAGCTCCAGCAGCACCTGCAGCGTCTGGCCGCGCTCCTTGAAGAACTTGCCGAGCTGGTCGACCAGCGCGGCGGAGTCCACCAGCGCGAAGAACTCGAAGCCCGGATCGTCGCGCAGCAGGTCCGCAATGATTTCCATGTTGCGGCGGCCCACCAGCTGGTTGGCCATCAGCACCCGCTTGACGCCGTGCGCATGCGCCGCGGCGGTCTGGTGCGCGGTTGCCAGCGTGATGCCCCACGCGCCGGCGCCAAGCTGGCGCGCGAACAGCTTGGGTGCCATGGTGGTTTTGCCGTGCGGCGCAAGCTGCACGCCGTACTCGCCCATGAAGCGGCGCATCCATTCCAGGTTGTGCGCAAGCCGGTCTTCGTAAAGCACCGCGGCCGGCAGGCTCAGTTCTTCCTGCAGCAGGCTCCAGCCGGTGCGGGCGGCGTCCGGGGCCAGCGGGGCCTCCAGCCGCCCCAGTGCCTTGTTGAGCGGATCGATCACGCCGGCCTGATACTTTATTTCACGCATGCTTGTCATCACCCTGAAAAAATCTGATTGACGTAATGATAGCCCTGAAAATAAGATATTTCATCCTTGTTATAAAGTAACACGCTGACAGCACACAGGGAACCGCAGAGACAACGCCCAAGCTCGCGCCCGTCACTGTTATAGCCCTTGCGGACAGCGTCCGCCGCCTGCGTCACTTTGCCTCACGGCCCTGCCCCCAGCCACCCAACCATGACCGCGCCCTTCGACATCCTGACCCGCATCGCCGAGCGCGGCCCCGCGCTGCGCCTGGCCGAGCAGAAGGTCGCGCAGGTGGTGCTGGAAGACCTGGCCGGCGCCGCCGCCGCGAGCATCAACGAGCTGGCGCGCAAGGCCGGCGTCAGCGAGGCGAGCGTGACCCGCTTCGCCAAGGCCATCGGCTGCCGCGACGTGCGCGACCTGAAGCTGCGGCTGGCACAGGCCACCGCGGTGGGTGCGCGTTTCCTGCAACCCGGCGGCGCCGATGCAGCTGCCGAAGCCCCGGCAACGCTGGCCGACAGCATCCATGCCGACATCCTGACCGCGCTCGAAGTCAACCGCGGCCTGCTGGACGCGCAGCGCATCGAAGACGCCGCGCGCCTGTTGCTGGGCGCACGCATGGTCTACGCTTTTGGCATGGGTGGCGGCTCGTCGTTCCTGGCCGACGAGGCACGCCACCGCCTGGCGCGGCTGGGCCAGCCGGTGGCCAGCTACCAGGACGGCCTGCTGCAGAAGATGGTGGCGGCCACGCTGAGCCGCGACGACGTGGTGCTGGCGTTCTCGGCCAGCGGGCGCGTGCCGGAGATGCTGGCCAGCTGCGAGATCGCGCGCGAATACGGCGCAAAGCTGGTCGCGGTGACCGCGCTGGGCTCGCCGCTGGCCGCACGCGCCGACGTGCTGCTGCCGGTGCGCACGCTGGAGACGGATTTCATTTTCAAGCCGTCGGCGTCGCGCTACGCGATGCTGATGGTGCTGGACGTGCTGGCCACCCAGTGTGCGCTGCTGCAGCAGGACCAGAGCAAGGAGCGTCTGCGCCGGCTCAAGTACGTGCTGGACAGCCACCGCGGTGAGAGCGGCCCCACCCTGGGCCCGGACAGCCGCCAGCCGCTGGGAGACTGACCATGCCACACCTGTTCGATACCCTGATCCGCCTCGTCACGCTGATCGACGGCTCCGGCGCCGCCGCGCGCCTGGCCGACGTGGCGCTGCGCGACGGCCGCATTGCCCGCATCGATGAAGGCGGCGCGATCGATCCCGATGCCGCCGCGCACGTGGTCGAAGGCCACGGCCTGGTGCTGGCACCGGGCTTTATCGACGTGCATACGCACGACGATACCAACGTGGTGCGCCAGCCCGAGATGACGCCCAAGCTGTCGCAGGGCGTGACCACCGTGATCGTCGGCAACTGCGGCATCAGCGCCGCGCCGGTGACGCTCTCCGGCGAGCCGCCCGACCCGATGAACCTGCTCGGCCATGCCGACGCGTTCCGCTACCCCAGCTTCAAGGCCTACGTCGACGCCGTCGATGCCGCGCAGCCCGCGATCAACGTCGCCGCGCTGGTGGGCCATACCGCGCTGCGCAGCAACCATATGGACCGGCTCGACCGCGCCGCCACGCCCGCGGAAATCGCGGCCATGCGCGCGCAGCTGGAAGAGTCGCTGCAGCACGGCGCGCTGGGCCTGTCCACCGGACTTGCCTACGCCAATGCCTTCAACGCGCCGACCGAGGAAGTGCTGGCGCTGGCCGAGCCGCTGGCCCATGCCGGCGCGCTCTACGCCACGCACCTGCGCAGCGAGTTCGCCGAGATCCTCGACGCCATGGACGAAGCCTTCCGCATCGGCCGCCATGCGCGCGTGCCGGTGGTGATCTCGCACCTGAAATGCGCGGGCGTGGACAACTGGGGCCGCAGCACCGAAGTGCTCGACGCACTCGACGGCGCGCAGCGCTGGCAGCCCGTGGGCTGCGACTGCTATCCCTATACCGCCAGCTCGTCGACGCTGGACCTGAAGCAGGTCACCAGCGACTTCGACATCATGGTGACGTGGTCCGAAGGCGCGCCCGAGATGGGCGGCCGGCTGCTGGCCGATATCGCCGCCGAATGGCAGGTCGACCTGTACGAGGCCGCGCGCCGGCTGATGCCCGCCGGCGCCGTCTACCACTGCATGGAAGATGCAGACGTCGACCGCATCCTGAGCCACCCCGCCACCGTGGTCGGCTCGGACGGCCTGCCCAACGACCCGCTGCCGCATCCGCGCCTGTGGGGGGCGTTCCCGCGCGTGCTGGGCCACTATGCGCGCGACCGCGAGCTGTTCCCGCTCACCGTCGCCGTGAACAAGATGACCGGCCTGTCCGCCGAGCGCTTCGGCCTGCATGGCCGCGGCTTCGTGCGCGAAGGCTACTGGGCCGACCTGGTGCTGTTCGACGCCGCGACCATCCGCGACGCCGCCAGCTTCACCGACCCGATGCAGCCCGCCGAAGGCATTGCCGCGGTCTGGGTCAATGGCGAGCTGTCATGGCAGCAGCGGCAGCCGACCGGCATCCGCGCAGGACGCTTCCTGGCGCGCGGCGCCGACTGATTCGCTCCCTCTCCCTTTTCTTTCAATTTTTTCCCGGCAACAAATTCCAGGAGTACCCATGGACATCAAACGATTCGGCGTGGAAGGCGGCACCGGCCAGGGCGGCGCGCACATGCCCTTTGCGCGCGCAGTGGCGGCCGACGGCTGGCTCTACGTTTCCGGCCAGGTGCCGATGGTCGGCGGCGAGCTGATCGATGGCGGCATCGTGCCGCAGACCCACCAGGCCATCAAGAACGTGCTGGCGATCCTGGCCGAGGCCGGCTACGGCCCCGAGCACGTGGTCCGCTGCGGCGTGTGGCTGGACGATGCGCGCGACTTCGCCTCGTTCAACAAGATCTTCAAGGAATACTTCGGCGCCAACCCCCCGGCACGCGCCTGCGTGCAGTCGAGCATGGTGGTGGACTGCAAGGTCGAAGTGGACTGCATCGCGTACAAGAAGCCGGCGGCCTGAGCCTGCTGCCTGGTTGATTAACTGCTTCCCGACTGTTTGCTCCCCTCTCCCGCGCGGGGGAGAGGGCCGGCGTCACCACGAAGTGAGCCGCCACGGTGCTTGCCACGCGCCCGCCCTCTCCCCAACCCCTCTCCCGCAAGCGGGAGAGGGAAGAAAACAACAAGCCTAAACCTCTGCTGCCGCCACAAGCGGCCTTTATTCCACACAAGGAGACAATATGGGTCCCGTCACCGGAACCACGCTCTTGGTGTATGCGCTGATCGCCGTGATCGCACTGGTGGTGCTGATCGCGCGCTACAAGCTCAACCCCTTCATTACCCTCGTTGTCGTCTCGGTGCTGCTCGGCTTTGCCGTGGGCATGCCGATGGGCGACATCGTCAAGTCATTCGAAGCCGGTGTCGGCGGCACCCTCGGCCATATCGCGCTGGTGGTGGGCCTGGGCACCATGCTCGGCAAGATGATGGCCGAGTCGGGCGGCGCGGAACGCATCGCCAACACGCTGATCGATTTCTTCGGCGCCAAGAACGTGCACTGGGCCATGGCGACCATCGCCTTTATCGTCGGCCTGCCGGTGTTCTTCGAGGTCGGCTTCGTGCTGCTGGTGCCGATCGCCTTCAACGTGGCCAAGCGCACCGGCACGTCGATGGTGGTGGTCGGCATCCCGATGGTGGCCGGCCTGTCGGTGGTGCACGGCCTGATCCCGCCGCATCCGGCCGCGCTGCTGGCCGTGACCGCGTACGGCGCGGACATCGGCAAGACCATCATGTACGCGCTGATCGTGGGCATTCCCACGGCTGCCATCGCCGGGCCGTTGTTTGCGAAGCTGATGGACCGCTATGTCAAGCTGCCCGAGGTCAACCCGTTGGCCGACCAGTTCACCGAAGAGGATGAGCGCGTCAAGGAATCGCACGAACTGCCGGGCTTCGGCATCACGGTGTTCACCATCCTGCTGCCGGTGATGCTGATGCTGATCGGCAGCTGGGCCGACGTCTTCACCACGCCCAAGACCTTTGCCAACGACTTCCTCAAGCTGATCGGCAACTCGGTGATGGCGCTGCTGATCGCCGCGCTGGTGAGCTTCTACACCTTCGGCAAGGCGCGCGGCTTCAACCGCGAAACCATCCTGAAGTTCACCAACGAGTGCGTGGCGCCCACCGCCATCATCACGCTGGTGGTCGGCGCCGGCGGCGGCTTCGGCCGCATCCTGCGCGACTCGGGGATCTCCACCGCGATCGTCGATGTCGCCACCAGCGCGCAGGTGTCGGTGCTGGTGCTGGGCTGGCTGGTCGCGGTGATGATCCGCATCGCCACCGGCTCGGCCACGGTCGCCATGACCACCGCCGCCGGCATCGTCGCGCCGATCGCCGCCAGCGTGCCGGGCACCCGGCCCGAGCTGCTGGTGCTGACCACCGGCGCCGGCTCGCTGATCCTGTCGCACGTGAACGACGGCGGCTTCTGGCTGGTCAAGGAGTACTTCAACATGACCGTGACGCAGACCTTCCAGACCTGGTCGGTGTGCGAGACCATCATCTCGGTGGTGGCGCTGCTGCTGACGCTGGGCCTGGCCACGGTGGTCTGAGGCGCGAAAGCCGTACCGCGCACCTGTCCGCCGGGTGCGCGCGGCGGTGCCCGCGCTGCGCGGCGTGCCGGATAACGCACTGAAGCAACGGTTTACAAGGCTCCGGCCAGCGCCTAAGGTCAACCAGTGTATGACCCGTCCCGAAGCGCTTCCATGCCAATCGACCGCCGCTCATTCCTGGCCCTGGCCGCCGGGCTGACCGCCAGCGCCGCCGCCATCGCCCCACTATCCGCCGGGGCCGCCACCGTTGCCGTGCCCCTGCGCCGCAACATCCCCGGCACCACCGAGGCCCTGCCCGTCGTGGGCATGGGCACGGCCGACACCTTCAACGTCAGCAGCGAAGCCACCGAACGCAAGCCGCTCGCCGAAGTCATGGCGATGCTGTTGCGCACCGAAGGCTCGGTCATCGACACCGCGCCCAGCTATGGCAACGCCGAGGCAGTGACCGGCGACCTGCTGCGCGCGGCCAACGCCCGGCAGCGCGTGTTCCTGGCGACCAAGATCTCGGCCCAGTCCGGCGCCCCGGCGCAGGCGCAGTGGGGGCGCTCGCTGGCCGACCTGCGCGTGGACAAGGTCGACCTGCTGCAAGTGCACAACCTGATCGACTGGCAAGGCAACCTGCGCTTCCTGCGGGAGCTGAAGGAACAGGGCCGCATCCGCTACCTGGGCATCACCCATTACCGCGACGACGCGCACGAGGCGCTGGAGCGGATCGTGCGCAACGAGCGCGTCGATTTCGTCCAGGTCAATTACTCGGTGGCCGAGCGCAATGCCGAGCGCGTGCTGCTGCCGCTGTGCCAGGAGCGCGGCGTCGCGGTGCTGGTCAACCGCCCGTACCAGGACGGCCGCCTGTTCCGCGTGGTCAAGGACCGGCCGCTGCCGCAGTGGGCCGGAGACATCGACTGCGGCTCGTGGGGCCAGCTGTTCCTGAAATTCATCGTCAGCCATCCGGCGGTGACCGCCGCCATCCCCGCCACCTCCAAGCCGCGCAATATGGCCGATAACCTCGGCGCCGCGCTGGGGCGCATGCCCGATCCGGGCCAGCGCGAGCGCATCGCCGCGCTGCTGGCCTGAGGCGCGACGGGCCGCATGGACGAACCCGATCGCGACGCATCCGCCGGCGGCGGCCTGGCACGGCTGCGGCGCGGCTTCGGCATCCGCCCCGGCGAGGCCGGCGCGGTGGTGGCCGGCTTCCTGTTCTTCTTCTGCCTGTTCGCCAGCTATTTCATGCTGCGCCCGGTGCGCGAGACCATGGGCATCGCCGGCGGCGTGAAGAACCTGCAATGGCTGTTTACCGCGACCTTCGTCGTCATGCTGGCGGCGATCCCGGTGTACGGCGCGGTGTGCGCGCGGCTGCCGCGGCGGCGCTTCGTGCCGTGGGTCTACGCGTTCTTTATCGCCAACCTGCTCGCCTTTGCCTTCGCCACGCGCGCACGGCCGGACGATGTCTGGCTGGCGCGCGTGTTCTACGTGTGGCTGTCGGTGTTCAACCTGTTCGTGGTGTCCGTGGCGTGGAGCCTGATGGCCGACGTGTTCCGGCCGGAGCAGGCGCGGCGGCTGTTCGCGCTGCTGGCCGCGGGCGCCAGCGCGGGCGGGCTGGCCGGGCCGGTGCTGGGCGGCTGGCTGGTGCCGCGCATCGGGCTGACGGGGCTGATGCTGTTGTCCGCGGCGCTGCTCGCCGCGACGCTGCCGGGGGTGGGCTGGCTGTTCGGCTGGCGCCGCCGAGCCGGCGCGGGCCATGAAGTGCCCGCGGATGCCGCCAGCGATCCCGCCAACCCGGTCGGCGGCGGCCTGTGGGCGGGGCTGGCGTTGTTGCTGCGCTCGCGCTACCTGCTCGGCATCGGGCTGTTCGTGATCCTGCTGGCCACGGCCAGCACCTTCCTGTATTTCGAGCAGGCGCGGCTGGTGGCCGAGGCCTTCCCCGAGCGCACACGGCAAACCCAGGTCTTCAGCGCGCTCGACGCCACGGTCCAGGCGCTGACCATCCTGGTCCAGCTGTTCTTCACCGGCCGCATGGCGCGGCGCTACGGCGTCACGCTGCTGCTGACCGCGGTGCCGCTGGCGGTCGCGGCGGGCTTCGTGGTGCTGGCACTGGTGCCGACCTTCGGCGTGCTGGCGGGCGTGATGATCCTGCGGCGCGTGGGCGAGTATGCGCTGCTGCGGCCCGGGCGCGAGATGCTGTTCACGGTGGTCGATCCCGAGACCAAGTACAAGGCCAAGAACGTGATCGACACCGCGGTCTATCGCGCCGGCGATGCGGTCAGCGCATGGGTCAAGACCGCCATCGATACGATTTCCGGCCAACCCGCCACGGTCGCCCTGGCGGGTGCCGGGCTGGCGCTGGCATGGGCAGCACTGGGATGGTGGCTGGGGCGGCGGCACGAGACCGAGCTGGCGCCGCGGGAGGCGAGCCGCCACGCCGGGGCCGAAGGCGCGACCACGACTTCGCGCTGATCCCTGCTTCAGAACCTGGCACTGGCCTGGTGTCACCGGATGGTCGTATAGTCTTGCTCTTGCGCTCGGGCCTGCGTTGCCGGTGTCTTTGCCCGCCGCCGAGCCCATCCGTACATCTTTTCCCCGGAGGACCCCATGAAGACCAAAGCCGCCATCGCCTGGAAAGCCGGCGCCCCGCTGACCATCGAAGACGTGGACCTGGACGGCCCGCGCGCCGGGGAAGTGCTGGTGGAAGTGAAGGCCACCGGCATCTGTCATACCGATTACTACACGCTGTCCGGCGCCGATCCCGAAGGCATTTTCCCGGCGATCCTGGGCCATGAAGGCGCCGGCATCGTCACCGACGTCGGCCCCGGCGTGACCTCGCTCAAGCCCGGCGACCACGTGATTCCGCTGTACACGCCGGAATGCCGCCAGTGCAAGTTCTGCCTGTCGCGCAAGACCAACCTGTGCCAGGCGATCCGCGCCACGCAGGGCAAGGGCCTGATGCCGGACGGCACCTCGCGCTTCTCGCTCGACGGCAAGCCGATCTTCCACTACATGGGCACCTCGACCTTCGCCAACCACATCGTGGTGCCGGAGATCGCGCTCGCCAAGATCCGCCCCGATGCGCCGTTCGACAAGGTCTGCTACATCGGCTGCGGCGTGACCACCGGCGTGGGCGCGGTGCTGTTCACCGCCAAGGTGGAAGCCGGCGCCAACGTGGTGGTCTTCGGCCTCGGCGGCATCGGCCTGAACGTGATCCAGGCCGCAAAGATGGTCGGTGCCGACAAGATCATCGGCGTGGACCTGAACCCGGCGCGCGAGGCCATGGCGCGCAAGTTCGGCATGACGCATTTCATCAACCCGAAGCAGGTCGAGAACGTGGTCGACCACATCATCCAGCTGACCGATGGCGGCGCGGACTACTCGTTTGAATGCATCGGCAATACGCAGGTCATGCGCCAGGCGCTGGAGTGCTGCCACAAGGGCTGGGGCAAGTCGATCATCATCGGCGTGGCCGAGGCTGGCGCCGAGATCTCGACGCGCCCGTTCCAGCTGGTGACCGGGCGCGAGTGGAAAGGCTCGGCCTTCGGCGGCGCGCGCGGCCGCACCGACGTGCCCAAGATCGTCGACTGGTACATGGAAGGCAAGCTCAATATCGACGACCTGATCACGCACACGCTGCCGCTGGAGCGCATCAACGAAGGCTTCGACCTGATGAAGCGCGGCGAGTCGATCCGCTCGGTGGTGTTGTACTGAGGACGGCGCCGACATGGAACTGTTGGAACTGATCTCGCAACACGGCTGCCATGGCGGCGTGCAGCGCTTCTACCGCCATGATTCGGCGGCGATCGGGCTGCCGATGCGCTTCTCGGTGTTCCTGCCGCCGCAGGCGCAGGGCGGCGCCAAGGTGCCGGTGCTGTTCTACCTGGCCGGCCTGACCTGCACAGAAGAAACCTTCATGATCAAGGCCGGCGCGCAGCGCTTTGCCGCCGAACACGGCCTGATGCTGGTCGCGCCCGACACCAGCCCGCGCGGCGCGGGCGTGCCGGGCGAGGCCGATGCGTGGGACTTCGGCGTGGGCGCGGGCTTCTACGTCGACGCCACCGAGGCGCCCTGGAGCCGGCACTGGCGCATGGAAAGCTATGTCGCCGAGGAACTGTTCGACCTGGTCACCACCGCGCTGCCGGGCGAGGCGTCGCGCGTGGGGATCTTCGGGCATTCGATGGGCGGCCACGGCGCGCTGGTGCTGGCGCAGCGCCACCCCGGGCGCTTCCGCTCGGTGTCGGCATTCGCGCCGATCGCCGCGCCGATGCGCTGCCCGTGGGGCGAGAAGGCCTTCACCGGCTATCTCGGCATCGACCGTGGGGCATGGACGCAGTACGACGCCACCGAGCTGATGGTGCGCCAGCAAGGCGCGCCGTTCCCGGCCGGCATCCTGGTCGACCAGGGCCTGGACGACCAGTTCCTGCAGACCCAGCTGCACCCCGACGCATTCGAGGCCGCCTGCCAGGCGGCGGGCCAGCCGCTGACGCTGCGCCGGCACAGCGGCTACGACCACGGCTATTACTTCATCACGACCTTCATCGCCGACCATATCCGGCACCACGCCGGGCAGCTCTAGCGCCTGAGCGCTCAAGCGCACCCATAGCCCCGCACCGGCCCCCATTCAGGGGATGCCCGGTGCCGGGCCCGATCCCATAATTGCTGCTCGACCGGCCTCAGAGCCGGAACAAGATGGGGTCACATCATGAACCACGTCGTCTCCCTCGGCGGCTATATCCTCGGCTGCCTGGCAGCGCTGCTGATCGCGGTGCGATGGTTGTTGCGCAATGACCCGGTGCTGCGCACCGACGAGCCGCACGAACCGCCACGACGAACCGACTAGCCAGGCGCCGCGACAGCGCCGGCACAAGCGGCGGCAACCTCACATCCCACGGACGGCACGACGGCGCGCCCCTGGCGGCGCCCGCTGGCCCTGCTCGCCCCGTATCATTACGGGTCGCGCCGGACCGGCGCATTACCGTCACGCCGCAGCCAGCCCTGTCCGATGTCCGTCCCGATTGCCCTCCTCACCATCACGACCGCGCTCAGCGCCATGATGCTGGCCATCGTGTGGTCGCTGCGCCGCTGTGGGCTGCCGGGTGTAGGCGAATGGTGCAATGCCAACCTGACCGCGACCGGGGCGCTGGTGCTGTTCTCGCTGCGCGGCATGATCCCGGATTTGTTGTCGGTTGGCGTTGCCAACGCCGCGCTGGCGTGGTCGCTGACCCTGTTCTACGCCGGCAGCGTGCGCTTCTGCGGCGGCGTGCCGCCGTGGCGGCGGTTGCTGGCGGCGACGGCGGTGACGACTGCAGGCGTGATCGTCTGGCGCTATGCCGTCGACGTCTTCACCACGCGCGTCGTCATTGTCTCGGTCTTCCATGCGGTGCTGTGCGCGCTGATCGCGCTGACCTTGCTGCGCCGCCGCCCGCGCGGACAATCGGCACGGTTCTTCATCACGACCGCCTGCTTCGCGCTGTTTTTCGCCGCCGGCCATGCGGTGCGCGGCACGCTGTCGGCGCTGCAGTGGCTGGGCAATCCCTACCTGCAGGAATCCATGTTCCTCAACACGGTGTTCCTGACCCTGGGTGCGCTGGTGATGCCCGCGATGACCATGGGCGCGGTGCTGATGATCCATGACGCCATCGTGCGCCGGCTCGAAGCGGTCGCCAATACCGATACGCTGACCGGCGTGCTGTCGCGCAAGGCGTTCGAGGAAGGCGCACAGCGCGAGCTGGCGCGCGCCGCCGGCGGCAAGCCGGCGCCCGCACTGCTGATCGTCGACATCGACCATTTCAAGTCGGTCAACGACACCTACGGCCACGCGGCCGGCGATGCCGTGCTGCAGGCGTTCGCAAGGCTGGTGGCGGCGCAACTGCGGCCCGGCGACCTGCTGGGCCGTCTCGGCGGCGAAGAGTTTATGGTACTGCTGCCCGCCACCGGCGAGGCCGGCGCAGGCGCGGTGGCCGAGCGCATCCGCGCCTGCGTGCAGCGCCATGCGGTCACGACGGCAGCGGCGGACGGCGGCACCCACACCGTGCGCTATACCGTCAGCGGCGGCACCGCCGGCTGGCATCCGGGCCTGACGCTGGCGCAGCTGAGCGCGCGTGCCGATGCGGCGCTGTATCGCGCCAAGGTGGGCGGGCGCAACCGCATCGCGGCGCACAGCGGGCCTGCCGCAGCTACGCAGGCGGCAACGGAGACCGCGCAGGCGCTCGATGCCTGAGTCGCTTCAATCCCCCGTCAATCCCGTCAATCCCGTCAATCCCGTCAATCCTCTTCCACCACGCGGCGGTAAGCGCCGGGCCGCGAGCCGGTCCAGCGCCTGAATGCCCGGTGGAACGCGCCCGGCTCGGCAAACCCCAGTTCCGCCGCGATATCCGCCACCGGGCGGCCCGAATGGCTGAGCGCCTCGATGGCAAGGTCGCGCCGCAGCCCGTCCTTCAGGTCCTGGTAGCTCACGCCCTCGTCCATCAGGCGGCGCCGCAGCGATGAAGCCGACAGGTTCAGGCTGACCGCCAGCGCCTCGAAGGTGGGCCAGAGTTTGGGCCGCTGGTTGCGCAGCAGCCTGCGCACGCGCGCGCCGACGCTGCTGCGGTCGGAATACTTCACCACCACGTTGTGCGGCGCATCGCGCAGGAACGCCTTCAGGCTGCGCTCGTCCTGGCGCACCGGCTGGTCCAGCAGCGCGGCGTCGAACACCAGCGCCGTGGCCGGCTGGTCAAAGGCAAGCTGGCGCGAGTACATCACGCGGTATTCGGCGCTGTAAGGCGGCTCAGCGTAGTCGAACGCCGCGAGCCGCACCGGCACGCGCCGGCGCAACAGCCAGCTCATCAGTCCATGCAGCATGATCAGCATGGTTTCCTTGGCGAACACGCCGGGCTGCCGCCCCAGCGCCGCGTTGGGCGCGGTCAGCACCAGCGCGGCCTCGTCCCCGTGCCGGTCCAGGCGCACGCCGATATCGTCCAGCAGCAGCCGGAAATACCGCGTAATGCGCTCCAGCCCCTGCCCAAGCGTGCGGCTGCCGAAGACCGCGTGGCACAGCATGGCAAAGCTGCCGCACTTCATGCTGCGCGAATCCTGGCCGAAGAATTCGTCGTCCAGAGCGGCGGCGACCCCCAGCCACAGTTCGCTGTAGCTGGCCGCCGACACCCTGGCCTGCGGCACTGCCAGCAATTCGGGCGCGATGCCGGCGCTGCGCAGCACCGGCCCCGGGTCGATCTCGCGCGCCTGCAGCCCGGCGATGGCATGGTGGACAAAACAAAGCGCGACGCTGCCTTTTTCCATGGTCCGGCGGGTGGCAAACGAGTTCATGAAGATTGGCGGATTTTGGCATAGGAGCCCGCCCGCGGCGTTCCTACACTGCCCGCAGGCCACGACGCCGAGCGCGCATTCTGCCTCAGATGCGGCGCCGCGCCAACGCGCTTTACATAAAGCCCCCCGCGGAACAACACCACGCCAACCTGCCATGCACAGCGACTACACCGAACAGCAACAGATGATCCGCGACAGCGCGCGCGCCTTTGCCAGCGAGCGCCTGGCCGCCGGCGCCGCCCAGTGGGACCGCGACGGCCGCCTGCCCGAAGAGGTCGTCGCCGAAATGGGCGCGCTGGGCCTGCTCGGCATGATCGTGCCGGAGGACTGGGGCGGCACCTACACCGACTATGTCGCGTACGCGCTCGCCATCGAAGAAATCGCCGCGGGCTGCGCCGCCTGCGCCACGCTGATGAGCGTGCACAATTCGGTCGGCTGCGGCCCGATCCTGCACTACGGCACCGATGCGCAGAAGGAACGCTACCTGGCGCGCCTGGCCAGCGGCGAACTGATCGGTGCCTTCTGCCTGACCGAGCCGCAGGCCGGCTCGGAAGCGCACAACCTGCGCACGCGCGCCCGCTTTACCGACAACGGCTGGGTGCTCAACGGCAGCAAGCAGTTCGTCACCAACGGCCAGCGCGCCGGCGTTGCCGTAGTGTTTGCCTCGACCGAGCCGGAGCGCGGCAAGAAAGGCATCTCGGCCTTCCTGGTGCCGACCGACACGCCGGGCTTTGTCGTCCACGCGCCGGAGAAGAAGCTCGGCATCCGCGCCTCGGACACCTGCGCCATCACGCTGGAAGACTGCACCGTGCCGCACGACGCATTGCTGGGCGAGCCTGGCGAGGGGCTGCGCATCGCGCTGTCCAACCTCGAAGGCGGCCGCATCGGCATTGCCGCGCAGGCGATCGGCATTGCGCGTTCGGCGTTCGAGGCCGCGTGCCGCTATGCATCGGAGCGCATCCAGTTCGGCCGCCCGCTGCGCGAGCATCCGCCCATCGCCAACATGCTGGCCGACATGGCCACCGAGCTGAACGCCGCGCGCCTGCTGGTGCACCGTGCCGCGCGCATGCGCAGCGAGGGCGTGCCGTGCCTGTCCGAAGCTTCGCAGGCCAAGCTGTACGCGTCCGAGCTGGCCGAGCGCGTCTGCTCCAAGGCGCTGCAGATCCACGGCGGCTATGGCTACCTGGAAGACTACCCGGTCGAGCGCCACTACCGCGATGCCCGCATCACCCAGATCTACGAAGGCACCAGCGAGATCCAGCGCATGCTGATCGCGCGCAGCCTGTAATCCCTTGCCCACCTCATACCAACACACCGTCCGGAGACAACCATGAGCGCAGTGCCCAAGACCGACAATGCCGTGCCGACCGTACCGCTGCTGATCAACGGCGAATGGGTGGAATCGTCCGCCACCGAGTTCCGCCAGGTGGTCAACCCCGCCACCCAGGAAGTGCTGGCGCGCGTGCCGCTGGCCACCGCCAGCGAAGTCGCCGCCGCCGTCGGCGCCGCGCACCGCGCCTTTGCCACGTGGCGCCACACGCCCATCGGCGCGCGGCTGCGCATCATGCTGCGCTACCAGGCGCTGATCCGCGAGCACAGCAAGCGCATCGCCGCCATCCTGACCGCCGAACAGGGCAAGACGCTAGCCGATGCCGAGGGCGACATCTTCCGCGGCCTGGAAGTGGTCGAGCACGCCTGCTCGATCGGCACGCTGCAGCAAGGCGGCTTTGCCGAGAACGTCGCCTCCACCGTCGACACCTACACGCTGCAGCAGCCGATCGGCGTCTGCGCCGGCATCACGCCGTTCAACTTCCCGGCGATGATCCCGCTGTGGATGTTCCCGATGGCGATCGTCTGCGGCAACACCTTCGTGCTCAAGCCGTCGGAACAGGACCCGCTGTCGACCATGGAACTGGTCAAGCTGGCGCTGGAAGCCGGCGTGCCGGCGGGCGTGCTGAACGTGGTGCACGGTGCCAAGGATGTGGTCGATGCGTTGTGCACGCATCCGGACATCAAGGCGGTGTCGTTCGTCGGCTCGACCGCGGTCGGCACGCACGTCTACAACCTGGCCGGCGCGCATGGCAAGCGCGTGCAGTCGATGATGGGCGCGAAGAACCACGCCGTGGTGCTGCCCGACGCGCACAAGGAACAGACGCTGAATGCGCTGGCGGGCGCGGGCTTTGGCGCGGCGGGCCAGCGTTGCATGGCCACCTCCGTGGTGGTGCTGGTAGGCGCGGCGCGCGACTGGGTGCCTGAGTTGGTCGAGCGCGCCAAGACCCTGAAGATCGGCGCCGGCGTGGAGCCCGGTACCGATGTCGGCCCGGTGGTCTCGGTGGCAGCGAAGGAACGCATCCTCGGCCTGATCGCCGCCGGCGAGCGCGAAGGCGCGAAGCTGGTGCTCGACGGCCGCAACGTGCAGGTGCCGGGCTATCCGCAGGGCAACTTCATCGGGCCGACCATCTTCACCGAGGTCGGCACCGACATGACGATCTACACGGAAGAAATCTTCGGGCCGGTGCTGGTGGTGATCGGCGTCGAGACGCTGGACGACGCCATCGCGCTGGTCAACCGCAACCCGTTCGGCAACGGCACCGGCGTGTTCACGCAGAGCGGCGCCGCCGCGCGCAAGTTCCAGAGCGAAATTGACGTCGGCCAGGTTGGCATCAATATCCCGATCCCGGTGCCGGTGCCTTATTTCAGCTTCACCGGCTCGCGTGGTTCCAAGCTGGGCGATCTGGGGCCGTATGGCAAGCAGGTAGTGCAGTTCTACACGCAGACCAAGACGGTGACGGCGCGGTGGTTTGACGATGCGACGGTGAATGACGGGGTGAATACGACGATCAGTTTGAAGTGAGGCGTGGCACGTCGCAACGGCCGACGGTCTACTCCCCTCTCCCGCAAGCGGGAGAGGGGAGAAAACAAACGTTGTTCAAATACCTTCGCTGAAGGAGACACCCCATGCATATCGCCTTCATCGGCCTGGGCAACATGGGCGCGCCCATGGCGCGCAACCTGCTCAAGGCCGGCCATACCCTGACCGTATTCGACCTCAATGCCGCCACCGTCGCCGCGCTGTGCGCCGAAGGCGCCGCCAGCGCGGATACGGCACGCAAGGCCGTCGCGGAAGCCGACTTCGTCATCACCATGCTGCCCGCCGCCGCACACGTGCGCAGCGCCTACCTTGGTGAAGACGGCGTGCTCGCCGGCGTGCGCCCCGGCGTGCCGCTGGTCGATTCCAGCACCATCGATCCGGCCACCGTGCGCGAGCTCGCCGCCGCCGCGCAGGCCCAGGGCAATGCACTGGCCGACGCTCCCGTTTCCGGCGGCACCGTCGGCGCGCAGGCCGGCACGCTGACCTTCATGGTCGGCTCCACCGAAGCGCTGTTCGAGCAGGTGCGCCCGGTGCTTGCCGGCATGGGCCGCAACCTGGTCCATTGCGGCGGCACCGGCACCGGCCAGGTCGCCAAGATCTGCAACAACCTGATCCTCGGCATCTCGATGATCGGCGTGTCCGAGGCGATGGCGCTGGGCGTGAAGCTGGGCATCGACGCCAACGTGCTGGCCGGCATCGTCAATACCTCGACCGGCCGCTGCTGGGCGTCCGATACCTGCAACCCGTGGCCCGGCGTGATCGATACCGCTCCGGCCGGCCGTGGCTACAGCGGCGGCTTCGGCGCCGACCTGATGCTCAAGGACCTGGGCCTCGCCGCCGATGCCGCGCGCAGCGTGAAGCAGCCGCTGTTCCTGGGCGCGCTGGCGCAGCAGGTCTACCAGGCCATGAGCCACGCCGGCGAAGGCCAGCTCGATTTCTCCGGCGTGATCCGCCAGTACCTGTCCGCCACCGACAAGGAGCGCCAGCCATGATCGAATTCGCCCTCGATGGCCACGTCGCCACGCTGACGCTGAGCCGCCCGCCAGCCAACGCGTTTACCGCCGACGGCCTGCAGCAACTGCGCGATCTGGTGGCAAAGATCGATGCCAATCCCGAGATCCGCGCCGTTGTCGTGACCGGAGCCGGAGAGAAGTTCTTCAGCGCGGGCGCCGACCTGAACGGCTTCGCCGACGGCGACCGCGCCCATGCGCGCGCGATGGCGCAGCAATTCGGCAGCGCCTTCGAAGCGCTGCAGAACGCGCGCCCCGTGGTCATCGCCGCCATCAACGGCTACGCCATGGGTGGCGGCCTGGAATGCGCGCTCGCCTGCGATATCCGCATCGCCGAGGAACACGCGCAGATGGCGCTGCCCGAAGCCGCCGTGGGCCTGCTGCCGTGCGGCTGCGGCACGCAGACGCTGCCTTGGCTGGTTGGCGAAGGCTGGGCCAAGCGCATGATCCTGACCAATGAACGCGTCGACGCGGCCACCGCGCTGCGCATCGGACTGGTCGAGCAAGTGGTGCCGCGCGGACAGGCGCTGGCCACTGCGCTGGAGATGGCGCAACGCGCCTGCAAGGTCAGCCCGCGCGCCGCGGCGTACAGCAAGCAGCTGGTGCACCTGGCACGCCAGGGCGTGCCGCGCCAGGCAGCGCTGGCCTTGGAGCGCGAGCGCTTTGTCGACCTGTTCGACGGCGCCGACCAGCGCGAAGGCGTCAACGCCTTCCTCGAGAAACGCGCGCCGCAATGGCGCAACGCCTAGGAGCCCGCATGCGCCTGACCGAATCGGCCAACTCGCCGCACCATGCCGGCACGCAGGATGCCGCCGAGCCTGAGGCCCTGTTCGACGTCGTCAACGGCGTCGGCATTGCCACGCTGAACCGGCCGCGCCAGCTCAATGCGCTGTCGTACCCGATGATCGTCGCGCTGGGCGCACAGCTCGAAACCTGGGCGCAGGACGACGCCATCCGCGCCGTCGTGCTGCGCGGCGCGGGTCCCAAGGCCTTCTGTGCCGGCGGCGATATCCGCGCCCTGTACGACAGCTACCGCGACGGCACACCGCTGCACCGGCGCTTCTTTATCGACGAATACACGCTGGACTACCGCCTGCACCGCTATCCCAAGCCGCTGGTGGCGCTGATGGACGGCGTCGTCATGGGCGGCGGCATGGGGCTGGCGCAGGCCGCGCACCTGCGCATCGTCACCGAGCGCTCGCGCGTGGCCATGCCGGAGACCGGCATCGGGCTGGTGCCGGATGTCGGTGCCAGCCATTTCCTGTCGAAGCTGCCGGTGCAGCTGGCGCTGTATCTCGGCCTGACCGGCGTCACCATCGGCGCCGCCGATGCGCTGCTGTGCGGCCTGGCCGATGCCGCCGTCGACAGCGGCACGCTGGCCACGCTGGAGCAGACACTGGCCGGCATTACGTGGGGCCGCGACGTGCTCGCCGACCTGCGCCATGCGCTGGTGCGCGAACCCGTGACGAGCGCCGCCGACTCACCGCTGCTGCAGGTGCTGCCCGCGCTGCTGCGCCACTTCCCCGCGCATGCCACATTGCCGGAAATCCTGGCCGGCCTGGCGTGCCAGGACGATCCGCTCTACACCGCCTGGGCCACGCGCACCATCGACGTGCTGCGTACGCGCTCGCCGCTGTCGGCGTGTGCCACACGTGAACTGCTGCTGCGCGGCCGGCGCATGGACCTCGCCGACTGCTTCCGCATGGAGCTGGCAGTGGTGGTCAACACCTTCTCGCAAGGGGATTTCATCGAAGGCGTGCGCGCGCTGATCGTCGACAAGGACAACGCGCCGCGCTGGCGCACCACCAGCTATGAGGCGGTGGCGCCGGATGACGCGCAGGCACTGTTCCGGCCATGGTGGGCGCCTGGCGAGCAACCGTTGCCGCTGGCCCTTCCGGCCTGAATGCAACAAGCCAGCACCTGCGCCGCACCCCGCGGCGCAGGTTGCCACGACATCAGGCCTTGATCAGCCCATCCGCGCGGAACATCGCCTTGATGCCTCGCACGGCCTGCCGGATGCGCGATTCGTTTTCGATCAGCGCGAAACGCACGTACTCGTCGCCGTAGTCGCCAAAGCCGATGCCCGGTGACACCGACACCTTGGCCTTCGCCAGCAACTGCTTGGCGAACTCCAGCGAGCCCAGCGCGCGGTATGGCTCGGGAATGCGCGCCCAGATATACATCGACGCCTTCGGGATCTCCACCGGCCATCCTGCCTCGATCAGCCCCTTCGCCAGCACGTCGCGGCGCGACTGGTATTGCGCGGCGATCTCGCGCACGCATTGCTGGTCGCCTTCCAGCGCGGCGATCGCAGCGATCTGCACCGGCGTGAAGGTGCCGTAGTCGTGATAGCTCTTGATGCGCGTCAGCGCCGCCACCAGGTCGGGGTTGCCGACCATGAAGCCGATGCGCCAGCCCGCCATGTTGTAGCTCTTGGACAGCGTGAAGAACTCCACCGCGATGTCCTTGGCGCCCGGCACCTGCATGATCGAAGGCGCCTGGTAGCCATCGAAGACGATGTCCGCATACGCCAGGTCATGCACGACAAAGATATCGTGCTTGCGCGCCAGCGCGATCACGCGCTCGAAGAAATCAAGCTCGACGCATTGCGCGGTCGGGTTCGACGGAAAGCCCAGCACGATCATCTTGGGCTTGGGATAGCTGCCCCGGATCGCGCGTTCCAGCTCGGCAAAGAAATCGATGCCCGGCACCAGCGGCACCGAACGGATATCCGCCCCTGCAATCACCGCGCCGTAGATATGGATCGGGTAGCTGGGATCGGGCACCAGCACGGTGTCGCCGCGATCCAGCGTGGCCAGCATCAGGTGCGCCAGCCCTTCCTTGGAGCCGATGGTGACGATCGCCTCGGAATCCGGATCGATCTCCACGTCATAGCGCTCGCGGTACCAGTGCGAGATCGCGCGCCGCAGCCGCGGGATGCCCTTCGATGTGGAATAGCCGTGCGTGTCGGGCCGCTGCGCCGCCTCGGTGAGCTTGGCCACGATATGCGCCGGCGTGGCGCCATCCGGGTTGCCCATGCTCATGTCGATGATGTCCTCGCCACGGCGGCGGGCGGCCATCTTCAGCTCGGCGGTGATGTTGAAAACGTACGGGGGAAGGCGATCGATGCGCGCGAAGCGGCGCTTGCCGGAGGAAGCGGCAGTCATGTGGAGTCCTTTACGTAAGCGCCCGGAACCGTCCGAGCGACGTCGGCAGCCGCTGTTTCGGCTGCCTGGGGACTCATGTTAGCGGGGATGCCACCGTTGCACAACGGGTGTGTGTGCAGATGACTAGAGCCTGCCGCCAGGCAGACCGGTCGGGCGGTTGGCGGGCAGATGGCGTACGATGCAATCGAGCGCGGGAGAATCGGAGCGCCCGCCCAGCGCCGCACTGACCGAATCGCGGTACTGCTGGGCAGAGATGCGCTGGTAGTACAGGCGCGAAGTCTGGTCCAGCCAGTAGACGTAATCGTCGTCGCTGCGGCTGCCGCTGGTGCGCAGCCACTCGCTGATATTGTTCGTGCCGACCATCATGTTCGGGCATGCGGTCCGCAGCGAATCGAGATAGGCATTGAAGTCGGTGGCCTGGCGGCTGCGCACGGCGTCCGGCGCACAGGCGGCCAGCATGGCAACGGATGCCGCGGCGGCGGCGATGATGCGCGACGGCTTGGATGCAGGCAGCACGGCAGTCCTCCCGGCGGTGGCGTTGCCTGCCATCTTATGGCAACGCCGCGCCCGCGTACACCGTGCCGCCGCCGTGGCTCAGTCGTCCAGCGTCTCGTGCACCGCCGCGTCGCCACGCTTCCAGTAGGCCGATGCGCGGATGCGCTTCTTGTCGATGCCGCGCTCGCCGACCAGGTACTGGCGCACGGCCTTCATCGCGGCTGCCTCCCCCGCGGCCCAGACATAGCCTTCGCCCTGAGGCAGCGTGACCTGGCGCAGCGCCCCTTCCAGCAGGCTGCCCTCGGGCGCATCGCCGCGATGCAGCCAGTGCACCTCGACATTGGCCAGGCTCGGCAGCGCGATCTGCGCGGTCGCATCGCCCACTTCCATGACGACGATGGCGCGCGCCTCCGCGCCCAGCTCTTCCAACCGGCGGCCCACTGCAGGCAGCGCCGTATCGTCGCCGATCAGCAGATGCCAGTCGAAGCCCGTCGGCACCACGAACGAGCCGCGCGGCCCGCCCACGCCCAGGTACTGGCCCGGCCGCGCCTGCGCCGCCCACGTCGAGGCAGGGCCGTCGCCGTGCAGCACGAACTCGATATCCAGCTCCTGCGCGGCAGCATCGTAGCGGCGCGGCGTGTAGTCGCGCGCGGCCGGACGCGGCTGGCCTTCGGGAAAGCTGATGCCGTCCGGGCCCACCTGCGGCAGCACCGGCTTGTCGGCACCGTCCACGGGGAAAAACACCTTGACGTGGTCGTCGAACGAGCCCGAGACAAAGTCCTCGAGCTCGGCCCCGCCCAGCGTGACGCGCAGCAATTGCGGCGTGACCTGCGTGGTGCGCACCACTTGCAGCAGGCGCATCCTCAGTGGATGGCGCACGCGCTGCACGGACAGATCGCGATTGGATTCAGTAGCGTTTGCAGTCATAGAGGAATTCCTTGGTTGCAGGCCCTGCATTTGCCGGGCCCGGTTGCCGATGGCAGATGCCAGCGTCAGCGCCACGGCTCAGGCCTTGGGACCGGCTTCGATCTCGGCCGCTGCGCGCATCAGGATCGCGGCAATGCGGCGCTGCTCGTCGGCGCCGGCTTCGCTGCGCATCACCATGGCGCGCTTGAGCGCGCCACGCGCCTGCATCAGCTCGGGCAGCCAGCCGCCCTGCTCCGGTTCCGGCTGCGGCTCGCCGCTCATGGCCCGGCGCATCCACTCCATCTTGCGGGCCACATGGCGCAGCTTGGCCACCATCACATCGACTCGCTCGCGGTTGGCAGCGAGGTGCGCCTTGCCGGTTTCGGACAACTGGTAGCGCTTCTTGTTGCCTTCGGTGTCGACGGTGGCGTAGCCGACTTCTTCCAGGTAGGTGAGCGCGGGGTACACCACGCCGGGGCTCGGCTTGTAGAAGCCGTTGGTGCGCGTTTCGAGCGCCTTGATCAGTTCGTAGCCGTGGCTGGGTTTTTCTTCGAGCAGGCTGAGCAGCAGCAGTTGCAGGTCGTCGGCGCTGAACTTGCGGCCGCGGCGCCAGTCATCGTTATCGAAGCCGCCTGGGCCACCGCCGCTGAAGCCGTCGTCGTCTCGGTTGCCCCAGAAGCCGGCGCCGCCTCGGCCCATGGCGTGGCGCATGGGGTGCGGAGCGAGTCGCATGAATGCATGGCGTACCGAGCCGTGAGTGGCGGATGAGTGGCCTGGATGGTGATGATGGTGGCGCATAAGCCCTCCGGTGTATCGCACGATAGATCGTAAGATATATATCGTACGATCTAAAGTCAACCCCGGGATATTGCCGCGTTCTTGCGCTAGATCCGTGCCTTACCGCGCGAAGCCAGGTTGTTTATCCCCGCCCTTGGAAGCTATGGGAAAGACTCCGCCGACATTGATAGTTGGCTTGCCTCAACCAGCTATGTGGCCTGCCCTATGTGGTCTGCCATAACGCTCAGTATTTCTTTCGCGAATTAGATGGGCGCTACGCGGCAAATGGCCGGGCTGTGCATTAACGGCTTCTAGCACTGGCCCGCCGGGCAAGATGCCCGGCGGGCCGGGTTGCTCGACGGCCGTGGCACAACACCGCGCACCGCGCACCATCAGTCGAGCTGCAATACCTGCCCTTGCAGCAACGCCAACTCGCTCAACACCTGTGTTTCATGTGCCAGCCGGCCAGCGAGGGAGAGCAGGCTCTCCCAGGCTTCCTGATTCAGGCCGCCCGGATCCTCGCCGGAGGCACCATGTTCGCCCGCCATGACCAGCAGCCCATGAAGCTGTGCTGCGCGTTCTGTCGCAAGGCTCAGCGGATTTTCGCCGGGGCTGTGGGCGGTCACGAGCATGTCGACACCATTGTGTTCGGCTGTAATGCCGTGATGGCTATGGCTATACATGGCGCCCCTCCGCATGCGTGGCTCGCACGCGCTGATGCATTGTGCAGATACTGGAGATTGCCAATCGCCCAATATGGGCAAGCAAAGACTGAAGCATGGAAATACCCCCTTTGCATACAGGTTCAGTCCCGCTCCCCAGGCGCAAATCGGGGTGGGCGGGCGCAAGGCAGGGTTAGCGGACCGGGGAACAGGAGCCGGCGAGCCCAGGGGGCTCCCCTGCCAGGGCCCGCCCATGGAAGGGCGTGCGCAGGCACGCGACCGCCAGAAGGCGGTCGTTCGGCCTGTTCACTCGGGCCGCTAAACCCGGTCACTACGTGGCAGCGACGTGGCCAGTATGGCAAATGACTCTGCCGGCCAGTATGAGCACATTCGCAAAAATTGGGCGCAGCCACAGCATCGAGGTGCCAGTCAGCGGCACATTCCTGAGCCCTGAACTTGCGGCCGCGGCGCGAGCCTTCGTTGTCGAAGCCATCGGGGCCGCCGCCGCTGAAGCCGTCGTCGTCAGGATTTCCCCACCTGATGATGGCGTGACGCATCAGGTGCGAAGCGAAGCGCATGGCTGCAACTCGTACCGCGCCGTCAGAGGCGAATGAGTGCGATACCGCACCAAGTCACGTTGATTGTCCCCGCTCCGCTTTCCAACATTCATTTAACGCCAAGCAGCGCGACAGACGCTGCGGTGTCCGCACAGAGATGGATTCAAGAACAACAAGTGCTACCGGGGAAACAGCATGGCCGCCAACACGCAGCGCAGGCTCACTGCAATCTGTATCGGTGCCATGATGCTGGCGCCATGGGGAACGGCGCACGGCGCCATGGAGGATGCACTGCTGAGCGCGGAACCGGTGGTTCCATCAGCGCGGGGGTTCTTCGCGGAAGCGGCCTATGACGCAGGCGGCCATTACCAGGGCGGGCATTTCCGCACGGGCTACAAGTTATCGCCCGCGTGGTCGCTGGAGGCGGGATACTGGCGCCGGCACGTCACGTATGGCGACGATTCCGCCGGCATCGACAGCTGGCTGGCGTCCACCAGCTATGGCCTCGTCACGACGCCCGATGCAGGCCGCAAGCTGACCCTGCGCCTGTCCGCGTGGGGCAACTACACCGGCAGCCTCAGCAAGAGCGGCTCCGCCTCGTCCGGCAAGTTCAGCGACTTCACCATCGCGCACCCGAACGATACGCAAGTACAGGCCGACGTGATCTACACAGGCCAGCCCTGGACCAACCACTTCCTGACAGGCTTCCTCAGCGCCGGCTACAGCTGGGTTCGCGCCGGCGATATCGAGGGCACGCTGAAACAGGGCTCCTGCCTGTACAACGTCAGGGTCGGCGCCGATAACATGGCCCTCGGCACGCTTGCGGCGCCATGCCGGGTCGGCCGCGCCACCATCTCCAGCGGCGGCTTCCGCATGAACGCCGGGCAGATCGGCCTGGACGCGGGCGAGGGCTTCAATGACGACGGCGCATTCATCGGCGCCGGCGGTTCGTGGCGGTGGCGCTATGGGGCGTGGAGCCTGGTGGCCGGCTACCACGCGCAGTACTTCTTCCGTGAACTGGACGACCGCTACACCGCCTATGGCGCGCCCAAGTCGCAATTCAACCAGACCATCGTGCTGCAGGCGGCATACACGATCAACCGCTACGTAGACGTATTCGTGCGCGGCCAGGGCGTGCAGAACAGCCTGATGGGATATGTGCCGATGCTCTACAACCCGGTCACGGCCAGCAAGCTGGACCGGTCATTTGCGTTGTTCTCGATCGGGCTGCGCATCAGCGGGTTCTAGCGGTGCGCCGCGCGCCGGTCAGCGGCGATGCAGGCGGACCCGGACGCCGTTGCCGGACCGGATCGTCACCCGCCCCACCACCTTTGGCACATGGCCGGGATCCGCTTCGACACGATAGCGGCGCACGATGCTGGCGAGGATCAACACCGCTTCCTGCGTGGCATAGGCTGCCCCGATGCAGACGCGCGGCCCCTTGCTGAACGGGATATACGCGCACTTCGACGATTCCTTGCCGGCCTGCGTATCGAAGCGGTCGGGATCGAACTCGTCCGGCCGCTCCCACAGCGTACGATGCCGATGCAGCAGCCACGGAGAAATCAGGATCGGCGAGCCCTCCTTCACCGACTTGTCGCGAATGCATTGCGACTGCACCGCCTCGCGCACGAAGAACCCGACCGGCGGATACAGCCGCAGCGTCTCGCGGAACACATTGCCGACGGCCGGCAGGCTCTTGATGTCGCTCAGCTCGAAATCGCGATCACCGACGGCCTCCTGGATCTCGGCAAGCATCTTGTCCTGCAGGTGCGGGCATTGCGAGATCAAGTAAAGCGCCCACGTCAGCGCACTGGCGGACGTCTCATGGCCGGCCAGGAACAGCATGCAAACCTGGTCGACCAGCTCTTCATAGGTGAAGCGGTCGCCGTTGACCGGATCGACCGCGTCCATCATGCCGGCCAGGATGTCCTGCGTTGCACTCCCCTGCCCGCTGTCACGCTCGGCCAGTCGCCGCGTGATGATCTCTGACAGGATCACACGGATCTTTTTGGCCGCACGCTTGCTCTTCCATGCAGAGATCACCGGCGGCAACCGATAGATCATCAGGATCATCGCCCGCTGCGCGTGATGCTGGAACTCCAGGAATGCGTCGTAGATCTCCTTCGCCGCAGACTCCTCCAGGTTTTCCGACAGGATCGTCCGGAAAATGATGTCGGCGGTCACGTACGTCATCTCGCCATCCACCTCATACGACCGCCCGTCCGCCACCGCATCCAGCCGCCGCGTCATCCCCGCCACCGAATCGGCCATCAGCGAAAACACCAGCTTCAGCCGCGCCTGCGCGAACGCCGGCTCCACCAGCCGGCGCTGCCGCTCCCACACCTTGCCGTTGGTGGTGAAAATGCTGGTGCCCAGCAGCGGCTCCAGCATCCGGTGCATCAGCTTGTGCTTGGGATACTCATGCGTATCGCCCAGGATCTTACGCACCCAGTCGGCATCGTTCACCATGAAGATGTCCATGCCGGGCTGAGAGATCTTGCCCATCTTCATCGAATAGCTGCGCTCGAACAGCACATCGATCCATGAGTTCCAGCCGCGCAGGAAGCGCAACAGGAACGAACTCTTGCGCGTGTGCGGCTTGGGGTAAGGCGGCTGGAAATTCATTGCAATGGGGGCGAAATCAATAAGGCTGGATACGGCGCGGACCTGCCGTCATGCGGAAATAGTCGTACTCATTCGGCAATGCGCTTGCCATCAGGTACTGGAAATGCAGGCGCTGCTTGCTGCGCTTCATGCGCGCGTAGTCCTGCTTGCTGAACATGCGGAAGGGGCGCACTACTTGCCGGATCGGGCGGCCGATTTTCTCACCCTCAACGCCGGAAATATCGAGCGGATTTGCCTGCGAGAAACACAGGGAATCGGCGCGCGCGTTCATGTCGAACCATTGCATGTCGCGCTCGCTGGCGAGGCGCTGCAGGTCCTGATGGAAGGCTTTGGCGGAAGGCATCAGGCTCAGCAGCGGGATGCATTGGCCGAGGGTGATCAGCGTCACGCGGCGACGCTGAGCGACCGGCAGCACTTCCGTCAGCTTGGCCGCCAGCGCAACACCGACAATCGATCCGACGCTGTGGCCGACCACCAATACTTCGTCGCAGTCTGAAGTCTCCAGGTCCTTCCGGATCCAGTCAGCGAAAGCACCAATGCGGGCCCTGAGGTCTTCCGGCTCACGCTCGCCCCATCCCTGCACGAAGCGATAGATCTGCAACAGCCAGAACACCGCCAGCCGGTTCGCCAGCGCGATGCCGCCACCAAACAAACCAGCACCGGCGGCAATGCCGCCCGCCCATGCCAGCCAGCCATCTGCTCCAGCGGCGCCGATCAGCGCCTTGACGCCAATCGCGCATCCGGCAGCCACCAGCATCAGCAGCGCAAGGTAAGCCAGTGGATACAACGCGCTATAGAAAGGGCCGCGGAAAGTGCTGCTCAGGCGCCCAAATGCACCACATGCGATATAGCGCCCATATCGGGTCAGCGTCGACAGCACCAATCGCAAAAGGCCCGGCTCCCAGTGCCTGCGCACCAGGTCGTCCCAATGCAGGAACTGGTACTGCGTGGCCACCGCATGGCCATGCCACTCGCCATCCACGTTCCAGCCGCTCACATGATCGCCCAGCCGGGTGCGCTTCCCTACGGTAACCGCGCCGCCATGATGGACGGCTTGCCTGGCGGACTCCTCGCGATACAAGCGGTGATAGTAAGCAGCGCCGCGGGGATCGAAACCGCTGACGTAATAGACCTTGCGGCGCGCTACCTCGCTCGTTTTGACGGGCGAAGGCTTTTCCTGAATCACTGCATTCATCACTGAGTCCGATGGTGCAGCTTTTTCTTCAACACCAGGTCAACTACCGGCTGTTCACGCTTGTTCGCCCGGCGGCAGTGATCCTGCTGGAACTTGTCGGTAAACCAGATAATGAAGCGCGCCCACCAGCGGTGTTGCTCGCGCCACGCATGCGACGAAACGGACTCCCAGGCGTAGCCGTTGAACAGCGTCGCATTGACAAAATGATCGAGCGCCCGCACCCCGGCACGGCCGCGTTCGGTTTTACCGAAGAAGCCGATGTAGACGATCAGAAGGTATCCGAGGACGGCTAGCGGGACGATGAAGACCATCAGCAGGAAGCCGGCGATGCGTTCTCTCATGACTGCGGGGGCGAGGTTGATGATTTGGGGGCGATCGAGGCGAGGGGCGCCGCTGGCGGGCCTTTCAGCCGGCCTGCTTTGTCGAAGAAACAGCTGGCGTGCTGGCGCCCAGTAGTATAACGAGAGACAGCCTCTATATCAGAGCGTCCACCAGCGGAGCAATCAAGGAGCCGGTATTACCGTTTGCCATGTTGTAGTTTTGAAACACAGGGTTGGCCGCGACTCACATGTTCGCAGCGGGCGGTTCGATGCAATCCCTGATACCGGACAACTAAGCACATGCGGGTTTCCTCCTATTTGTATCAGGGTCCTATCGGCCGTTGAATAACCCATAGCCGGTGACGGCTCCATAAAGGACTAGCATGCTGACCATCAGTCTCGTTTTGCTGTCTGTTGTTTCCCTGGTCTTAGCCGTCATTGAATCCGCTGCCCAGGATCTGAACGATGAGCACATTTGAGCGAGGCGCCATCCGGCCAGGCACCTCTTCCTATCCCAGCAACGCGGCGAGTACATTGACCGTCCCGGTAAAGTCCCAGACTCTTCCGCTGTAGGCATCCGCCGTGACGAGACCTGCCGCAAAAAGCGCTCGCGCCAGACGCCGCCGCTGCAAACTCCAGCGCTGCTGCTCGGGAACGGATACCAGCATGTCATCGGCATAAAAAGACGAATTGATCTGCGAGACACGAATCAGGTAATTGCGGAACCGCGTAAAGATACTCATGTCCACGGCGCCTGGATCGTTCCAGAAGGCATCCAGCGGCCCCTGGTAGGTCAATCCTGGTTTGGCGTAGAAACAGCGGCCAAGCGCAATTACCGGTACGCGGTGAAACAAGGCTTGCAGCCCGGTGGTCGAGTTGACAGTCACCAACCCCATGCAACGATGCAGAAGCGATGGCAGGTGCGCATCGTGAATATAAAGAATGCGCCCGCCCGCGCCAAAACGCGCCGCGCATGCCTCGATGGTGGCAGCGTAGTCAGTATGCCCGCGATCCATCGGGTGATGCTTGAATACGAGAACGCTGTCCGCTGGCGCATGCTGTGCGAACGAATAAACCGTCCATTCGATGAAGTCCTCGATGCGCCGCCATGGGCTATGCACGCGGATCTGGCTGTCGTTGTAGACCTGCAGCGGTGCCAGGAAAAAATGGGGATGGTCGTTTGCCAGCAGCCACTCGCGCAGCGCTCGTTCTCGCCAGCGATAGATCTGCTTGCGAATGGCCGCCCGAATCCATCGACCAAGCTCATGCACGCCGATCGGCTTGTGATGCCGGTAATGAGGGTATCGGCGCGATTCAGCCATGCCGCCGGCAAAGTACCAGAATGAATGCAGCGCCATCTTCCGGAACGAGTGCCGGAATTTGCGAGGCCTGGACGGAACAGCTACCTTGGGGATGTCTCCCATCGCCAACGGTGCAAGCGGTGAATCCGCATTGACGCCACCGCGCTCCAGCGTGATGTAGTCCGGCCGTACATAGCCCTCTTCGAAGGCCCAGAAGGCGATGCCCAGCGCTTCCGCGACCCGAGCGGCTATGCGGTGCTGGCGCCGGCTGGTACCGAAGACGACCACCGCATCGATGCGACGCTGCGCCAGCAAGTCGCGCAGAAACGACTCCCACAGCACCATCGGCTGCGTGAAGCGGACAACGTCTGCCGCCCGGTAGAAAAAATCGTCGCCACCATTGAAGTTGACTTTCGTGACGTGGCTGCCTTTGGCGACAAGGAGGTCGCGGAGGCGAGAAAAGAACGGGCCGTTCGGTCCTTGCAAAAGAAGGATGCGTCGATGCCGGGCAAGCTGGTCGATGCTGGCCTGCTCGGACTCAGCCGGCCTCGCAAGATCTTGCGAAGCCGCATCCCGACTGACCCCTGTCGGATTCGGTATGTCAATGCTTCCAGCTATCTTCCTGAACGACAACATTTCCCCGGCCCTCGTGCTGCGCTAGTTTTCCGCTAAAGCTGATTTTGATTTTTGCCTTGTACTGCTCTATTGCTCTGGCGCAGCTATCGGACGATGCCGTACACCACTATCGCTCCGGGCCAGCCCGGCACCGCCGTAGTCGCCGGCTCTCTGCGGATCCGCAATGGCCACAGCATCGCGCCAGCGGACCCATGGCCTGAGCAGTGGCTGTAACCAGCGCTGCAACAAGCGTGCACCAGCCGCCGGCGACTCCTCGCGCCACGACAACATATGGTCTACCGCCTGCTCTGGAGTCGCATACCTGTCCCGCGCATCGCGCAACACGTAACGCGGATACAGGATCAGCGCTCCCGCCACGAGCATATCGAGCGAAAGCTGTCGGCGGCGACGCGGCATATCGCACTTGTCTTCAGTCAGACCCCAGCCGGCGTAGAAGGGCGCGCCATGCGTCGTGACTGGCTTGCCGCGCAACAGGGCCTCGAACCCAGCCAGAGACGTCAGCACGTGCACGCCGTCGACGGCGGTGATCACACGATCCATGGGGCAATCCGACACCACTTCGTCGCAAAGCGCCGCCAGTTCGCACTCCGCATCGCGGTCTCCGCGCAAGCCGGTCATGACGTCCGGGTGTGGCTTGTAAACGATGTAGGCATCCCGCGCCTGTGCGCGCACTGCTTCAAGCAGCGCCCGATTGGTACGGATGCCGGGGGCGCCGAACCGTAGCGAAGCATCCGCTTCCACCTGACCTACGACAAGGATGACTTTGCCGGCGCCAGGCGGACGGCTCCAGTTGCCCGCACCAACGTTGTACTTGGTCAGGCCAGCATTGACGATGGTCTCCCGCAGCCGTGCTGCGCGGACAAGGGTCGCAGAATCGAATTCCTCGCTCGCCAGCAGCCGCTCCAGGTCCGACTCCCTGGTCGCGTCGTAGTAGATGCCGGTACGGTCGAATACCCATGACAGTGGCCGGATCAACTGCGCGCCCAATCCCACAGAACGCAGGAAGCCGTCCTCCACGGTAATCACGGAAAGATCGGCGCGAGTCGAAGTGTCGATGCTGCGGCCCCAGCGCACAACGGTCTTGCCATGCGGAACTGCGCCCAGATTCCGATGAAAGACGATCTCGTTCCCCTGCAGAAAGTCCCGCAAGATCGGGCGCTTCCAGCGCGAGAATCCGACCGCATGCAATTGCCCCGGAAACTGCTGCCGCATCCGGCGCTGTAACGCCAGATAGTCGATCGCATCCTCCGCCTCGCAGCGCTGGCCGGAATGCGGCAGGACATACCGCGTGTATCGGACCAGGGCGGCAAACACGAGTTGCTCCAGCGATACGGAATGGCGCCTGGACGGCCCCGGCAGATCGTCGTTGGTCAGTCCCCAGCCAGCGTAGAAAGGCATGCCAAAGGTGTGAACGGTCTTGCCGTGAAGGAGCGCTTCGAAACCAACTTGCGATGTGACAACAAACACAGCCTGTGCCTCGCGTATCAGCGAAACGACGTGCACGTCATCCTGCAACCGAACCACGCGCGAATAGTTGCCCGTGTCGAGAATGCTGCCGAGATAGCCCCGCTTGCGTCCGAGCGCGACCTCGGGGTGCTCCTTGACGACAATCTGGCAGTCCGGGTAATTCAGCAGCGCGGACTCGAGCATCCGCCGGAAGCTGTTGCCGTCAGCCTGGCCAAACCGGACAGAGGCATCATTGGCGGTCTGGTCAATGACCAGGACGTACGGCTTCGCCGGCAATACATCCGGCGCCGGCGCATAGTTGTACTTGGAAACGCCTGCTGCACGCCAGCGCCCGATCAGACGTTGCGCCCGTGCATGCTCCATTTGCGTGAGGGGCCTGGAAACCATGGCTTCAAGCCGGGATGGCACCGACGCATCGTAGTAGATGCCAAGGTCATCCACCACCAGCGAGCAAGTCTGAGACGACGCCCCGGGATGCAGCGATCGCAGGAATCCATCTTCCAGACACAGGAAGCGCTTGATGCCGCGCGAGCGCGCGAACGCGTGCGCCTTGCGTGCGGTCGGGCGCCGCCCCCAGGCAGCAATGCCTGCGAGCGGCGCACGTACGCCCTGCAACGGATGCACCGCAATCACCTCTTCGCCAAGAAAGGCAGAGAGGTGTTCGATGCGGCGAATGCCGTGGGAAAGGATGCCGATGGCACCCTCAGACGGAAGGCTCATCGGTCCCCAGATCATGAATCTGCAGGATGCCGACTACGCGCCCGGCATCATCCTTGACTACCAGAGCCCCGATCCGCGCAGCATGGATCCGCGCCTCCGCATCGGCAAAGCGCTCATCCGGAGAGGCCTGCTTCGGGTCGGTCGACATGATTTGCCGGGCGAGGATCGTTTTGTAATCCCAGTCCGAATCGAAAGCCCGGCGGACATCCCCGTCCGTAATGACGCCCTGGAGCATGTCGCCATCCATCACCAGCGCCATGCCAAGACGGCCCCGGTTGATGACATGCACTACATCGCGGAACGAGGCATCCGGCCTGCAGATCGGCAGGTTCTCCTTGTGCATGACATCGGCCACGCGAGTCAGCAGCCTCCGGCCGAGGCTTCCACCAGGGTGGAAACGCGCGAAGTCTTCCGGCTGGAAATCACGGTTCACGGAAAGCACCACGGCGAGCGCATCGCCCATTACCAGCGTTGCAGTCGTAGAACTGGTCGGCGCCAGGTTGTTGTTACAGGCTTCGCGCTCGACGGAGATATCCAGCACAACGTCACTGTGCCTGGCCAGCGTTGAATTGACCTTCCCGGTCATCGCAATCACCGGGTTCTGCTGATGCTTCAGGAACGGCAGGATACGGATCAGCTCTTCCGTTTCTCCGCTGTTGGAAATCATCAGCACCACATCGATGGGCTTGATCATGCCGAGATCGCCATGGAATGCCTCGCCCGGGTGCACCGAAAATGCCGGCGTGCCGGTCGATGCCATGGTGGCAGCGATCTTCTTGCCGATCAGTCCGGACTTGCCCATGCCGACGACAACCACCCGGCCGCGGGCACCCAGGATAATGTCGATCGCCCGTTCAAAACCCGCGTCGATACGGTTCGACATGCGGTCCAGTGCCTGCATTTCCGCCGCAACGACGTTGCGTGCCAATGTAATGACCCCAGTCATCTCTCTCATTCCCTGCTTGTTGTTTGTGTTGTTTGTATTGTTTGTCTTGTTTCTGCCTGCTTCTGCTTGTCAGTAGTGCCTGACGACTATTGCGCGGCGCCAGACATCACCGTGGCAAAGCCCTCTGCCGTACCAAAAACGTGCCCCTTCCCTTGTGCAAGAAGAATGCCGTCAGCCAGCTCACGGAAGGCACCCTCGCCTCCACGGGTCGACAGCACGCCCGTAGCCCGCGCCTTCACATAGCTCGCGGCATCCGCGACTGCGTACGACAGACCGCATGCCGCGAACGCAGGCAAATCGATGCTGTCGTCACCAATACACACGGTCTGCTCAGGCGCTACACCAGCCTCAGCCATCAGCGCACGACAAGCGGCAAACTTGTCCTTCACGCCAAACTGGAAGAGCGTGACACCAAGATCCGCCACACGCTTGCGCAACGTTTCCGAGTCGCGGCCGGACAGGACTGCCACCCGCACGCCGTTTTCTTCCAGCAGACGGATACCAAGGCCGTCGCGCACATGGAAGCGCTTCAGACACTCACCGGTGGCGTCGTAGTAGATGCCGCCGTCGGTCAGCACGCCATCGACGTCGGTAATCACAAGACGAGCGTCGGCCAACGATGGTGGCAACTCGGGTTGCTTGCCCGCCATCAGTGCGCGCACGCGCGCCAGGCACTCTGGCGTATCCACGCCCGGTCCGGTAGGGGCAACCTCGAACGCACGAATTCGCATGCCTGCTGCCAGCAATCGCAGCTGCTCGAGCTTCTCAGCCTGCTCGACCATTGGCTGGGGCAATTCAGCGTAGGCGGCCAGTACCTCGCGGCGATAGGCGTAGACGCCAACATGCTTGAGGTATGTGGCCGCCTCGGCGTCCCGCGGGTACGGGACAGGCGACCGGCTGAAATACAGGGCATCCCCATTCGAAGCCAGAACGACTTTCACCGTATTGGGATTGAGTGCCTCGTCCGCATCGATGCCGTGACAGAGCGTACCGACCTGCACCGATGCGTCATCGCGCATGCCGGCGGCAAGCTTCGCAATGTCCCCGGGCCGTACCAGGGGCTCATCGCCCTGGAGATTGATGTAGATGTCCGCAGGCACCTGCGCCATCACTTCCGCCAGACGATCCGTGCCAGACGGATGGTCAGGCGACGTCATGACGCATTTGCCGCCAAAACCTTTCACGACCTCCGCAACACGGGAATCGTCGGTGGCTACCAGGACTGCATGAACGCCCGTCACCTCGCACGCACGTTCGTAGACGTGCTGAACCATAGGCTTGCCGAGGATATCCGCAAGCGGCTTCCCCGGCAGGCGTGTCGATCCGTAGCGTGCCGGAATGACGATGACGACCCGATCCATTTCCCCGTTCAACACGAATTCAGCTCCGTCAATCGATGTTCAACGGGGGCAGCGACTTCACCAGATCGTCAATCGCCTTCACCTGGGCAAGGAACGGCTCCAGCTTGTCCAGCGGCAATGCACTCGGACCATCGCACTTGGCATTGGCCGGATCAGGATGCGCTTCGAGGAACAGGCCGGCCAGGCCAACCGCCATACCCGAGCGGGCCAGTTCCGCGACCTGCTGTCGGCGGCCACCCGATGCAGCCCCACCGGGATCGCGTTGTTGCAGGGCGTGGGTCACGTCGAAGATGATCGGCATATCGTTCGTCACCTTCTTCATCACGCCAAAGCCAAGCATGTCGACGACGAGGTTGTCATAGCCAAAGCAAGTGCCGCGGTCGCACAGGATCAGCTGATCGTTCCCGGCCTCCTTGAACTTCTCGACGATGTTCACGACCTGTGTGGGGCTCAGGAACTGCGGCTTCTTGATGTTCACTGGCTTGCCGGTCTTGGCCAGGGCGACAACGAGATCCGTCTGCCGGGCGAGGAAGGCGGGCAGTTGGAGTACGTCCACTACTTCTGCAACCGGCTGAGCTTGCCATGGCTCGTGGACGTCGGTGATCACAGGTACTCCGAACTCAACCTTTATTGCGTCCAAGATCTTCATGCCCGCTTCCAAGCCGGGGCCGCGGTAGGAATGAATAGAGGACCTGTTGGCTTTATCGAAGCTCGCCTTGAAAACAAAGGGTATTCCGAGCTTACTAGTTACACGCAAATACTCCTCGCAAGCTTTGCGTGCGAGGTCAATAGATTCCAGCACATTGATTCCACCAAAAAGCACAAATGGCTTTTGATTACCAACGAAAACATCCGAAATCTTAAGCATAAAATATTTATTTTAAAATGCTATAAACAATATTCGAAAATAACAATAGCAAAATCCATTGCAAAGTACTCAACTCAGCGAGCCTCTACAAAATCAACACTCCGAATCCTTTCGAGCTGCTCCAACGCGACATGAATATTGCTAAAATTCAACGTGGATAACTGCTGAAAGGGGAGATTCCACCACTCAGTAGCCAACAACCGCGTCACGACTTCCGAATCAAACCTTTCACCAATCTTCTTGGCTGGCACGCCGCCCACTATCTCGTAGGGCTTCACATCCTTGGTTATAACGGCACCCGCACCAATTACTGCGCCTGTGCCGATGGTCACCCCACACGAAATCAATGCACCAGCGCCTATCCATACATCATGACCTATACTCGTCGGCGTATGGAATTGCCACTTCTCCTTTTGCAACGCTGTGTACCCAGGGACCCTTGCGAATAAATTATGTGAAAACTGAAATGGATGTGAACTTAAAAACCTTGTCGGGTGCTTGGCAAGTCCGATTTGGACATTTCGACCAATGGAGCAAAATTTTCCAATTTTTACGTGAGGGAAGACAACCGCCCCGACATTCAAGTAGGTATATGCGCCAAGTTCGGTCGGCGCATATACTATTGCTCCATCGGCGATATCAATCGCCTCGAAAAATACCATTGCCGTATTAACTTGCGCACTCTCCGCAATACGCCCCCCCAGGGCCGCACAGCGTTCCCTCATTTTCCGTGCGGCCTCTTTCTTTGTCGTTGTATCGCCCTTCATCGTCTACACTCTACAAGATCTTCGCTATTGACCTAATAAGGGGGTTCTTCGCATCTCTGAAAAATGCTTTGGGATCGTTTCGAAGCTTTTTAAGCTTGCGCCGCGTAAGATTAGAATTTGCAGTACGATTGGGCTCAATCTCGATTTTTGACACAACAATGCTTGCGGCGCTCTCCTTCTTTACGACCGGAGGTTTTTGTTTTGCTGGTACGGGCTTGGTTCCAACAACCTTCTTTATCGCACCCAATCTTCTTTCCAGGCGAGGGATTCCCAATGCAGGAGACTCCGGAATCAACCATTCATCCAACGCCTTCAAAAGAAATGTTTCTAAATGAAAATACTCATCAATCGTCAAGTACGAGCCAGGTAGCGCCTTGATCAAGTCGACTACTTCATTTGTATCCCGCACATCATGGGTGAACCCCTTACCAGCGTAAAATGCCTTTCCGCACTGAATCGGCTTTATACCACCAACGGCAGCCTCAATCAGGCTCTGCGAGTTGATACCAACAACGAAATCCGCCTCTTTAATAATGTCAGAGATCGGATAATCCTCGACAACCCTCAACCGATCATTTTCACCGAACACCTCGATTAAATGATCTTTCGTCAAAGCACTCTTAATATGTGCTTTTTTTTGCTCCCATGGATGAGCCTTAAAAATCACACATGCGTCAGTCTCGGAAATAATTTTCCGAATACATTCCGTATAAAAGCTAACACTGTGAAATCCCGTTTCGCCATTATTCAGCAAAGAGAAATCGTTTAGCACCTGACCGAAGATTGCCACGACCTTGGTGTCAACAGGAAATAGCTTATTCCCTGTCGCAGTCGGCTGCTTAACATTCTTGTTTGCCATTTCCGCCAGGCGCAACGCAAGGGCAGCTCTCCGTCCCCTCCGTGCTGGACCGGACGAAGCCACATCCAGACTCTTATACACCCCATTGGATCGAAGTGCGGAGTTATTTGGCAGAGGGCTATGCCGCGCCTCCAGATAGTAATCTTTCCCAGTAAAGAAGCTCTCGCAAATATAAAGCATGCCCTGACGCCTCTTCATCAAAACGGAGAATACGCGAGCATAAATAAGACTACCGGAAAAAAGAAATGCCAGGTCAAATACCGGCTTCTCTTGCAGAATACTTCGCCAACGATCGAACCAATACCTTACAGCAGCGACATTATCCAAAAGAACGTCTCGATTCTCTGCCCACGCGAGGTCGAACAACTCTCGCTCTGAACGACCATAGTCGCCTCTGCCAACCCAAAAGTCGGTTGGCGCTAAATAGCAAAGCATCTCTGCTTTGCAAAGAGAGAAACACGCTACCCCCCCCTCAGTAAGGCGGAATACCTCATCAGCGGTCAGCGATTTCAGTTCCTCACGATATGGAACTATTTCCGTGCTACTGGAATAATCGCCAAAGGCTGCGATCAGGTGGGCGGGATGCGACACCACAAGCATCTCGAATTGTGCCTGCTTTAGATATTCGAGCAAGCTAGGAAAGTTCTTGCTTTGAATATGGAGCTGATCCGCTATGAGCGCGCGCTTAGCCATGACGAAAACCCCCAACGATTTCGTGAGTCACATTTTTATAAATCTCGAATATTCTTTTCGCGTGCTCTTCCCATGTAATACCGCGATGTTTCATTTCAAGCGCTCCCTTTCTAAGCGAAAGAAATTTCTTTTCGTTCAGCGCCCAATCGCTAATATTCTCGGCGTCGACCACCGGATCCATTGTGAGATGCAAACCGTTCACGCCATTACTGACAAAGTCATACGCCATGCCAATAGGATTGCACAGTACCGGCACAGCCGAACCTACCGCCTCGGGAATATTAGCCGGACCTCCTTCAAACCATGAAGCCATGAGCAGGAAATCAAGCGACCGATAGACCGATGCAACCATCTTATATGGAAGGTTTTCGTAAGCCGTTGTCTCATAGCCGTATCGCTCAAGAATAGCCGCATCAAATGTTCGACCCTTGCCAATGAGGACAAACTCAAACTCAGTAGGATCTAGATGTTGGGCAAGCTCGTAGATATATGCTTCACCTTTCACCTTTCTAGGGTACCGCCTCGAAA
This sequence comes from Cupriavidus sp. a3, assembly GCF_051015765.1. NCBI lineage: Bacteria > Pseudomonadati > Pseudomonadota > Betaproteobacteria > Burkholderiales > Burkholderiaceae > Cupriavidus > Cupriavidus sp. a3. The sequence goes on from NZ_CP170644.1 coordinate 1,330,206, forward strand.
TTAATCCAATACGTTTTTTTTGCGACGAACCAGTTTTCGAGTCAATTTCCTCGACGCTGGAATATTTAGGAAAAATATACTTTTTATTGTAACCGTGCGGAATTACCACAGTATTTGTAATTCCTTGATCCGCGAGAAATCGTTGCTGAAGGGTGTTCAAGCAATGAACCGTCGTCGCTTCTCGATAGCGATCTAGAAATTTCTCCACGGCCAGGGAAGCGTCGTCATCTTGAAGATCATGATGAACCGTGACGACGCAAGGCGAAATCAATTCTTTTTCAAGATTAGGCCGGTGATAGTGTCGAATAAAGTAGCCGGGCAAGGCAACCTCCGACTCGACTTGCCTAATCGCGTCCGGAGAAAAGGCCTTATAGTAGCCGAGAATATCGGTAAATATGCCGCTCGCAACGGCATTGGACATTACATGATTGATTGTTATCATCTTTTATAAACCCAAAACCACTTTCGCGCTAATAGCAATCTGATAAAGAATCTGGAACACATCCTTCGCAAACTGACGCGTCTTGAAATCGACCTTAGGCAACACCATGATCTCGTCGCCCGCCCGCACCGCGTCTTCCTTCTTGCCATCCGAGAAGCTGCCATCACGGTGCGCGATGATGATCCGCGACGTGTCAGCATTCTGTGAGAAGCCACCGGCCTGCTGGATGAACTCATCCAGGTCTATGCTCTTGTCATAGGCAACGGCATTGGGGAACAGCACTTCGCCACTGACCAGCACAAGCCCGTCCTTGACCGGCACACGGAGAATGTCGCCGTTCTCCAGAAGCAAGTCGTTACGGGCCGCGGATCTGGCGATCAGCGTCTGACCACTCGGCTCGATCTTCTTGGCGCGCTCGACCCACTGCAGCACGAGCGCGGCTTCTTCCTTGCGCAGTTGCGCTTCCTCCGCGGTCCCCGAACGAGCCGTCAGTACGCTCGATTCCAGCGTCTTCAGCGTGGCGCCAAGCAGCGCCTTCTGGCGCGCCTTTACGCTCTGGCGGAACAGTTGGATGCTCTCAGGATCCGATTCCGGCGTGAACTGGACCTGGCTAAGCAGTTGGCCCATGCGGCTGCCATATGGCAGTACGAACTCTTGCGGGCCGGTGTGTTCGCCTTCCACGCGGACAGTGATGGTCCCCGGCCGCTTGTCAGCAGTAATTTCGATTTCGTCGCCATCCCGCAGGTCGATCTGGTTGCCTTGCGAAATTGGGAAATACTCGACGTTCCGGACGGTTCCGGTATTGCGCACCACCCGTACGTTGGTGGCTTCAGGCAGAGGCTTGGCCAGGCGGACGATCTGGTCGAGGCGGGCCTGGTCGCCCATGAACTCGAATCGTTTAGCGTTTTCTGCCAGACCGCTGACTTTCACGGTCTTCTTGCGTGACTGGACAAAAATGACATCGCCGTTGTTCAGTTGCCGGGAAGTCAGATCGCCTTTCAGCAGGAAGTCATACAGGTTGACCACTTCCAGCGTCTGGTTGCCACGCTTGATGGCGACATCCAGGAACGATCCGCGATCCGGATCGATACCGCCGGCCTGGTCGAGATAGCGCAGGACGCTGTCGCTCGACGTGCCGTCATACATGCCGGGCCGGCGAACGGCGCCGGTCACATATACGCGCACCGGTTGCGCTGCCAGCAGGCTGGCATAGATCGCCACCTTGCTAGCAAAGACCCGGCGCAGCGCATTGCTGATGGCGGTCTGCAGATTGCCGTTGGTGATGCCCTGCACACGGAACGGGCCGATCTCCGGCAGCAGGATGGTGCCGCCCGCGTCTACGGTCAGCACCGTGTCGACGTTGTAGCCATTCCAGATCCGCAGCTGGATGCGGTCACCGACGGAGATCACATGGCTGGGGTTGAAGATCGATGCGCTGTCGCGGCTGAAAGCGCCCGTGAAGAGCTGCGCGCCAAACGCGTCGCTCGCCATGTTGGCGGTGTAGTCGTTGTTTTGCGGAGCGCTTTCCGGCAGTGGCGTTTCGGTTCGCCCGGGAACCATGGGCACGGCAGCGGTGCCCGAAGTGAATGCGGATCCGGCAGGCGCCGTACCGCCCTGCGCCGCGATGACAGCGTAGTCCATTTGCCCGATGGCGGGCGACTGCGACATGCGCGTGCCGGCCTGCGCAAGCGCACTATTGACGGCCGCGAGACCTGCGGCGGCCACTGCAAGGGTAACGATTCTTCTAAGCATGACTAGTCCCGGTGGTCGCGGATGATGGCACTCATCAGTTGCACGACGCCTGCAAGCATCAACGTCATCAGGACAAACACCACGATGTTGTAAATGCGCCTGGGTTGAAGCGGATATTCCGGGCGCGTCGGGCTTTGCACGACGGCCACGTTCTTGAGTTTGCGCGTCGCCTCGATCCGCGCTTTTTCCAGCGCGCCGATGGCGGTCTTGTAGATATCGAAGGCGAATTCCGCGGCGGCCTGCAGGCGGTCATGCTCTTCCACGACGCGGTTCAGGCCGCGGCCTTTCGTGGACACCATCCGGCCGCGCTGTTCCGCCATCTGGCGCTCGACTGCGGCGATCTGCGCGTCGATCTGCTGGATTGCCGGGGACTGGGGCGTAAAGACGTCCTTGAGGGAATTGCGCTTGACATGCAGTTCGGCAAGCGTTGCCTCGGCGTTCGCGACCACGGTCGAGAGGCTTTCGACTTCGCCGCGCGGCGATACCAGGCCATTGGCGTTCTGGTAGGCAACCAGTGCCTGGCGTGCCGCCTTCAGGCGTTCGCCCTGGTCGTGGACCTGCTTCTCGATATAGACCACCTGCTCGCTGGCGATGCGGTGGGTCATTTCGTTCATGAAGCGTTCGCCGTCGCGCACCAGTTCGGTGCTGATGGCGTGGGCCATTTCCGAGGTGTAGGCCTGGACCTTGATAACAAGTACCCGCGCGAAGTCATCGTATTCGACGCTCACGCGTTTAAGGTAGTAATCATGGAAACGCTCAAGCGAAGCATCCTCGAACCAAAGCCGGGACAAAGGGTCCCGGCCGCTGTCCGCATAGTGCTTGCGCAGCCCCAGGCGTTCGTCCAGTTTCTTGAGCATGTCCGCGGAAAGCAGGTATTCCCGCAGCAGCAGCAGGTCCTGGGGCGCGGTATTGCCGACGAGCAGCGAGGTGAAGTCGGACGCGCTGGCACCCACGCCGTCGCTGCGCTCGATGACGACGCGCGCTTCCGACACGTAGAGGTCGGAGGCAATCACGCTCCAGTACGCAACGGCGACGAGGCAGGCGGCGATCGCCACCTGCCAGATGCGGTTCAGGCTGTTCATGCGTGTCAGGCGGCCGATTTGGCCTGCGGCGCCCGACGTGATCGTCTTCATCATGCTGTAATGCTTTCCCTGTACTGGCCCAGGGCCTCCTCGACGGAATCGAACCAATGCGCGCGGCCCTGATGCAGCCAGACCGCGGACTGGCAAAAGTTTTTCAGTGTGGATTCGCTGTGCGAGACCATCACCAGGCCTGCCCGGCCAGCGAGGTCTTCAAAGGCCTTCTGCGACTTGCGCTTGAACGCAGCATCGCCGACCGCAGTCAGCTCATCCACCAGGTAGGTATCGAAATCAAAGGCAAGCGACATGGCAAAGGCCAGTCGCGATCGCATGCCGGAGGAATAGGTTTTTACCGGCTCATCGAAGGCATCCTTCAGCTCGGAAAACTCACGCACGAACTCGAGCTTGTCGGCAAGGCCGTCGCTGACGCCATGGATGCGGCAGACGAACTTGCTGTTCTGCCGGCCGCTGAGCGAGCCCTGGAATCCGCCAGTCAGCCCCAGCGGCCAGGAAACCCTGCAGTTGCGCACGATGCGCCCACTGTTGGGCTGGTCAATCCCGCCGACCAGCCGCAACAGCGTGGACTTGCCTGCGCCGTTCGCGCCGATCAGCGCCACGCGGCTCTTGGTCGGGATACACAGCGATATCCCTTTCAGCACCCATTTGGAGCCATGGGCGGTGCGATAGCGCTTGTGGACGTCGGTGATTTCGATCATTGCGCAGTCAGCCTGGTTGCGTATCGCTTATGCAGGGCGAGGCCGAGGAACACGGTAACGAGTGCCCAGAAGGCAAGAAAGCTCAGGCTGATATGTGCTTCGCCGTGATATGCCGCGAACCAGCCGCTGCGCATGGCTTCAAGCCCATGCGTGATCGGGTTCACCAGGACGACATTGCGCATGCCCAGCGGCAGACTGGACACCGAGTACATAACGGCGGACAGGAAGTAGAGCGGCGTGAAAGCGATCTTGATGAGCTTGCCAAGCCCCGGCATCAGGGTGCCGACTACGGACAGCATCAGGCCGAGGCCAAGCCCGAAGGCCCATAGAAGAAATCCCGACCACATGACGAGCAGCGGGTCGGCCGGCCTTACATCGATGTCGAACAGCGCCAGCGCGAGCAGCAGCACGGCGCCGACGATGAAATTCAGGAATGCCTCGACAGAGGCGCGCACCAACACCGTATCGACCGGCTGCACTTGCCGGTATGAGAACAACGACTGGTTAGCGCTGATGGCATCCATGCCACGTTGGGCAATGTTCCGCACGAGGAAGAATCCCCACACGCCGACGAGCACGAAGACTTCGATATTTGCGTCTTGTCTCACCTGGTGGCGGATCACGCCAAAGACCACCATCAGGAAGACGATGTGTGCCGCCGGTTCGAGCAGGATCCAGAGCCAGGCCGCACGTCCCCCTGCCAGGCGGCCAGTGGCCTCGCGCAGGAACAGCGCCTTCCAGACGGAAACCGCAACGGAGACGTCCGACCGGACGGAGGCCCGGCTCATCGGTTGAGGTCGTTCCGGGCCGGGGCGTCAAGGCTGCAAGCGTCAGATCTGTGTGCGGCAGCCCACACGCAAACACTACGCGATGTGGTGATTGCGGCCCCCCGATGAGACCGCGCCCACACAACCGTGAGGGGCTGTTGGCCGACCAATGACCTTCGGGCCGCGAGCATACTGCTTGCGACCGCTTCCCGATTTGCTGCGCGCATTATTCGTTTGTGTTTTTTTTGCTGACCAGGGGGCGTTTTACGTCACCCCCACTTTTGCAGCGCGCAATAATACGGTGCGGTTGCAGCAAAGGCAACATCTGGTAACAATTTCCCACACCTATCCCCCAGAAGGGGGATGACATCACATTTGCTTCAACTTAGATGCATTTCGGAGCACTCCAACGCGTCCAGGTGGACACCTCAGCACTAGTAGAAGCCGCGCCGGTCATGGGTTCCGGGGTTCCTTGCCCCAACATTGCTGCACTGCAAAATAAGAAAATTCTGATGTTGACATCAAGCTTTAATAATCAACATTCCAATCACACCGGCAATAATCCGAGCCCGCCGAAAAATAGACAGAGAAAATATTATCTCAGCCCATCCAGCGAGATAATAATTAATCCATGGGACGCATCAGGCATAAATGGATGCGCCGAAAAAGGCACACGTAAAAAGCCCTGCTGGAGGCTGCTCTTTAGCGCGGGGGTGGCCCGTGTGCACCGGCATGCGCATCGTCTGTACGACATCGAACCGACGCAGAGTTCTCAGGACTTGTCACTGAGAAATAAGCAGAAACCCTCCTCTATTTCTACGGATGCAGAACACAGCTTCGGCTGCCGTGCTTGGGTCGCGGGCGGGTTGAGGCATTCCCGAACATGCCGCAATTTTTGATGGGCCGGGTCGTCGGCAGCATGTGGAAGCCCTTAAAAGACAGCCTCCCGATAAGGATTTTCTCGATTGCTCTTCCGCATCGATGACATGCCAATCGGCTCGATCCGGCGAAAAAAATGGCGGCAGACATCTGCCGCCATCCAATAGGCGATTTGCTCTCGCTCGGCCAAGGTTCGCGGTCGGGGATCGTTGTGCGTCAGCAACACCCACCAGGCACAACAACCCGCCAGCCAAGCCGCCGACTACCCCAACCGATACCAATAGCACCCGTCCGCGGCCAGCTCACGCACCGCTTCCCCGCGATGCAACAGATAGTTCAGATGCGCGATGCTCTCCCCCGTCGCCATCCCCAGCAACCCGCCCGCCCCCGTGATCGGCCGCGAAAACAGTTCGCCGAACACATCCACCGCCCGCTTCGGCTCCGCCAGCGCCCCGCGCAGCCGGTCGAGCGCCTGCAGCTGGCTCGCCCGCAGGTAGTCGATACGGGCGTGCAGCCCGCGGAATGGCTCATTGTGGGCCGGCAGCACCAGCACATCGTCCGGCACGGCCGCCTTGACCTTGTCCAGCGATGCCAGCCAGTCTTCCATTGGATCGGCGTCGGGCTCGGTCGGAAACACCGACACATTGGACGAGATCCGCGGCAGGACCTGGTCACCGGAGACGAGCAGCTTCAGTGAGGGGCAATAGAGACAGGCATGCTCGGGGGAATGGCCGGTGCCGACGACGACCGTCCAGTCGTGGTCGCCGATGCGGATGGTGGCGCCGTCTTCCAGGCGCCGGAAGCTCTCCGGCAAGGCGTGGACGAATTTGCCGAAGCCGCCGAAGCGGGTCCGGTAGACCTCGATGGCGTCGTCGTCCCAGCCGGCGCGGCGGTAGAACTCGATGGCGTCATCGGGTGCGGCGCGGCCGGTATCGGCGGCCAGCACGCGGCACATCAGGTATTCCATCCGGGTCATCCACAGCTGGCAGCCAAATTTGCGCCTGAGCCAGCCGGCCATGCCGATATGGTCGGGATGCATGTGGGTGACGAAGAGCCGCGTCAGGCCATCGGCCAGCGCGCCGCCGTCGCCAAACAGCGTGCGCCACGCCTGCGCCGTTTCGGGCGTCTGCAGGCCGGAGTCGACCGCGGCCCAGCCGGCACCATCGCGGATGGCCCACAGGTTGATATGGTTCAGGCCGAGCGGCATCGGCATGCGCATCCAGAGCACGCCGGGGACGATCTCGCTGGCGCGGCCGGGCTCGGGAGCGTCGCCGCAGGGATAGTCCAGTTCGGGTTTCTTGAGGGGATTGGTGGCGGCGGCGGTATCGGTGGCAGGGGCGCTCATATTGGTCTCGGCGGGGGGGCCGGGCGTGTGCCGGTGGCCCGGCATGCGCCTGTTCCGGCGTTCTGGATACCCCTCACCTTAGCCGAGACGGCAGATTCTTGCCACGGCGGTTGTGCGCCCTGCCCGGCCCGTTGCGGTCGAACGGGCCGGTAATCGCCAGAACCTGCCAGGAGTGACGGCTCAGGGCGCCGGCAGCACCTTCCCCGGATTCAGCAGATTCATCGGATCCAGCGCCCGCTTCACCTGCCACATCAGTTCCAGCTCGACCTGCGACTTGTACCGCACCAGGTCGTCCCGCTTGGCCACGCCGATGCCGTGTTCGGCCGACACCGAACCATTACCCGCATGTGCCAGCCCATCCACCAGCGTCGACACCGGCTCATACCACTGCGCCAGGAAATCCTTCGCCGCCTGGTCTTTGGGCCGCAGCGGGTTGAAGTGGACATTGCCGTCGCCCATATGCCCGTAGATCACCATGCGCGCGTCCGGCACCAGCTCCAGCACCCTGGCCGAAGCCTCTTCGACAAACGCCGCGATACGCGACAGCGGCACCGAGACGTCGCACTTGATGCTGCCGCCGGTACGCGTCTGCGCATCGGAGATCTCTTCGCGGATGCGCCAGAAGGTCTGGATGTCGGACAGGCTGGAGGCAACGGCGGCGTCGAGCACCAGCCCCTGGCTGAAGCCGGACTCGAGGATTTCCATCAGCGTGGCGTTGAGGCTTTCGGCGTCGGTGCCGGAGGTCAGTTCGACCAGCACCATCCAGTCATGGCGGTCCTGCAGCGGCGCGGCGACGTTGCCGAGGTATTCCAGCACCAGTTCCAGCGCGGGCCGCGAGATCAGCTCGAAGGCGCTGACGGCCTGGCCGGAGAGGCGCTTGGCTTCGCCGAGCAGCGCCACCGCGGCGGCCGGGTCCTTGACCGCGACCAGGGCCACGGCGGTGCTGCGCGGCTGCGGCATCAGCTTGAGCACGGCGCCGGTGATGATGCCGAGCGTGCCTTCGGCGCCGATAAACAGTTGCTTGAGGTCGTAGCCGGTGTTGTCCTTGCGCAGGCCGCGCAGCGACGAGAAGATGCGCCCGTCGGGCAGCACCGCCTCGATGCCGAGCACGAGGTCGCGCATATTGCCGTAGCGCAGCACCGCGGTGCCGCCGGCATTGGTCGACAGGTTGCCGCCGATCTGGCACGAGCCTTCGGAGCCGATGCGCAGCGGGAACAGGCGCCCTTGCGCTTCGGCCGCGCTGCGTGTGGCGCTCAGCGTGACGCCGGCCTGCACGGTCATGGTGTCGTTGATGGTGTCGACCTCCAGCACGCGGTTCATGCGGCTCAGGTTGACGACCACCGCGGTGCCGCTGTCGTCGGGCACGGCGCCGCCCATCAGCGAGGTATTGCCGCCCTGCGGCACCACCGGCACGCGGTTGGCATGGCACCACTGCAGCACCTGGCTGACCTGCTCGGTCGAGGACGGCAGCACCACCACCTGCGCCTGGCCGCGGTAGATGCCGCGGTAGTCGGTGACGTAGGCCTGGGTGTCGGCTTCGCCGGTGCGGCAGGCGCTGGCGCCGACGATGGCTTCCATCGCGCGCAGCGTGGATTCGTGGGTCTGGGGGGCTTGCATGTGTTGTCCTGAAGCGGGTCAGTACGCGGCGGAGGGCTTGGTGTCGGTGGCAACGGCGGCAGCGTCGGCCGGCTGCTCGCGGAACGATGCCGCCAGCTTGCGTGCGGCGTTGGCATAGATCAGCACGTCGACACCGGTGGCCACGAAGGTGCAGCCCAGTTCTAGGTAGCGGCGCGCCAGCGCGGGATCGGAGGTCAGCGTGCCGGCGGCCTTGCCGCTGGCGATGATGGTGCGCATCGCGCCTTCGATCGCGGCCTGCACTTCGGGATGGCCGGGTCGGCCGCGATGGCCCATCGATGCGGCCAGGTCTGCGGGGCCGATGAAAACGCCGTCGACGCCTTCCACCGCGCAGATGGCTTCCAGGTTCTGCAGCGCGGTGACGGTCTCGGCCTGCACCAGCAGGCAGACCTCGTCATCGGCCACGTCGAGGTAATCGGTGCGCGAACTCCAGCGCGAAGCCCGCGCCACCGCGCTGCCGACGCCACGGATACCTTGCGGCGGGTAGCGCGTGGAGCTGACCAACGCGCGCGCCTGCTCGGCGGTGTCGACCATCGGCACCAGCAGCGTCTTGGCGCCGATATCGAGCAGTTGCTTGATCAGGGCCACGTCGCCGGACACGGCGCGCACCACCGGCTGCGACGGATAGGCGCCTACCGCTTGCAACGCCTGCAAAGTGGTCTGCAGGTCGTTGGGCGCGTGCTCGCCGTCAATCAGCAGCCAGTCGAAGCCGGCGGTGGCCGAGACTTCGGCCAGGTACGGCGTGGCCATCGACAGCCACAAGCCGATCTGCGGCTGGCGCGCGGCCAGCGCGGTCTTGAAGGGATTGTCTGCGGGCATGTGAATTGTTCCTGTTCGATCTGGCGTTTGCCCGGCGCTTCAGCCGAGCTGGCCCTGGCAAAGGTACTTGGTATGCATGTAATCGTCCAGGCCGTGGCGCGAGCCTTCGCGGCCGTAGCCGGATTCCTTGACGCCGCCGAACGGCGCCGCCTCGGCGGCGATCGCGCCTTCGTTGATGCCGACCATGCCGGTTTCCAGCGCCTGTGCGACGCGCCAGATGCGTCGCACATCGTTGGAATAGAAGTATGCGGCCAGCCCGAACGGCGTGTCGTTGGCGTCGCGGATCACTTCGGCTTCGTCGCGGAAACGGAAGATCGGCGCGACCGGGCCGAAGGTCTCTTCGCACGACAGTTCCATTGCCGGCGTGGCGTCGACCAGCACGGTCGGCGCGTAGTAGTGCGGACCGTCTTCCGTGCGCACGCGCTTGCCGCCGGTGACCACGCGCGCGCCGCGGGCGACGGCGTCGTCGACGTGGCGGGCGATCTTGTCGACGGCGCGCGCATTGATCATCGGGCCGATCTGCGCGGCGTCTTCCGTCGCGGGGCCGACATGGAGCGCGCCGACGCGTTGCGCCAGCCGCTCGACAAAGTCATCGTGGACCGCCTCATGGACATAGATGCGGTTCGGGCAGACGCAGGTCTGGCCGCCGTTGCGGAACTTGGACGCCATCAGGCCGTCGACCGCGGCGTCCAGGTCGGCATCCTCGAACACGATGAACGGAGCGTTGCCGCCCAGTTCCAGCGACAGCTTCTTCAGCGTGGCGGCGGATTCGCGCGCCAGGTGCTTGCCCACCGGCGTGGAGCCGGTGAAGGTGACCTTGCGCACGCGGCTGTCGGCCAGCCAGGCATCGACCACGGCGGGCGTATGCTCGCGCGAGGCGCTGACCATGTTGAGCACGCCTGCCGGAATGCCGGCCTGCTGTGCCAGCCATGCCAGCGCCAGCGCCGTCAGCGGCGTGTCTTCGGCGGGCTTGGCCACCACGGTGCAGCCGGCGGCGAGCGCGGGAGCGATCTTGCGGGCGATCATCGCCAGCGGGAAATTCCACGGCGTGATCGCGGCGACCACGCCTACCGGCTCCTTGAGGACCAGCAGTTTGCGGCCGGGCACCGCTTCCGCGACGATGTCGCCGCAGATGCGGGTCGCTTCCTCGGCGAACCATTCGACGTAGGAGGCGCCGTACTGCACCTCGCCGCGTGCTTCCTTGAGCGGCTTGCCTTGCTCGGTGGAGATGATGCGCGCCAGGTCTTCCTGGTGCTGCAGGATCAGTGCGTGCCAGCGCTTGATCAGCTGCGCACGCTCGCGCGCGGTGCGCCGGCTCCATGCTGGAAATGCGGCGGCGGCGGCGTCCACCGCCAGGCGCGCATCGCCGGCATCGCTGTCCGGCACGCTGGAAAAGGTCTCGCCGGTGGCGGGATCGGACACGGACAGGCGAGCGCCCAGGCCGGCATCGCGCCATTGGTCGTCAATCAGGTTCTGGGTGCGCAGCAGCGCGGGCTCGGCAAGGTTCAGGGCCATCGGAAATCGATTCAAAAATGGTGGGTCCGGCAATCAGCTGACGATGCCGAGGTGCCAGGGTACGAACTCGTTGTCGCCCAAACCCAGCAGCTCGCTCTTGGTCGGCTCGCCGGAAGCGGCGCGCAGGATATGCCGGAAGATGCGCTCGCCCATCTCGGGCACGGTCAGTTCGCCGTCGAGCACGAGCCCGCAGTTGATGTCCATGTCCTCTTCCAGCCGCTGGTACATGGCGGAGTTGGAGGCGAGCTTGATCGTCGGGGCGGGCTTGGAGCCGAACATCGAGCCGCGGCCGGTGGTGAAGCAGATCAGGTTGGCACCGCTGGCAATCTGCCCGGTCACGGCGACCGGGTCGTAGCCAGGCGAGTCCATGAAGACAAAGCCGGCCCGGTCGATCGGCTCGGCATACTCGTACACTGCCTGCAGCGGCGTGGTGCCGCCCTTCATCGCCGAGCCCAGCGATTTCTCGAAGATATTGGCGAGCCCGCCCTGCTGGTTGCCGTGGCCGACCACGCCGTTGAACTGCGCATTCTGGCCGGCGGTGTAGCGCTCCCACCAGGCCAGCCGGTCGAGCAGCTTCTGCCCGACTTCCGGCGAGACGGCGCGGCGCGTCAGCATGAATTCGACGCCATGGATCTCCGGCGTCTCCGACAGGATGGCGGTGCCGCCGTGGCGCACCAGGAGGTCCATGGCCGCGCCCAGCGCCGGGTTGGCGCTGATGCCCGAGAAGCCGTCCGAGCCGCCGCACTCCAGGCCGATCTTGAGATGGCTGGCCGGCACCGGCTGGCGCACCGCGGCATTGGCCGCGGGCAGCATCGCCTCGACCGCGCGGATGCCCGCCGCGATGGTGGCGCGCGTACCGCCGGTGTCCTGCATCACCAGCGTATGCACAGCGGGTCCGGGTTCCAGGCCCTGCGATTCCACCAGCGATGCGACCTGGTTGCGCTCGCAGCCCAGCCCGACGATCAGCACGCCAGCCAGGTTGGGATGGCGCGCATAGCCCGCCAGCGTGCGCCGCAGCACATCGAAATGCTCGCTCGGCGACGACATGCCGCAGCCGCTGGTCTGCGCAAACGCGACCACGCCATCGACATTGGGATACTCCGCCAGCAGCTCCGGGGTGAAATGCGCGGCAATCTGCCGGATCACCGTCGACGAGCAATTGACCGAAGACAGGATGCCGATGAAATTGCGCGTGCCCACGCGGCCATCGGCGCGCACGAAGCCGTTGAACGTGGCGCGCTGCGCCTCGGGCACGTAGTCGATCGGCCGCACATCCTGGCAGAACGCGGGGTCGCGGTAGAAATCGACCAGCGTCAGGTTGTGCGAATGCACGTGCTCGCCGGGCACGATATCGCGCGCGGCCACGCCGATCACGGTATCGAACTTGCGTACCGGCGTGCCCGCCGCAATGGCGCACGCCGCGATCTTGTGGCCGGCCGGCACCTGCGCGCGCACACGCACGGCAGGCTCGACAAGCTGCTGGCCCAGCGACAGTTCATGCCGGGCGACCAGCACGTTGTCGTTGGCGTGCAGGCGGATGACGGGATTGGGCTTCACTTGGGATTCGCTGTGTTGGACGGCTGGTGGTGCAACTGCGCTCAGCTTTGCTGCAGCAGTTCCTTGAGCTTGAGGCGCTTGATCAGCTCGGTTTCCTGTGCATAGACGCTGGCCACGTACTTCTTGTAGTCGGGACCGTCCAGGTACATCAGCGGCGCATCCAGCCGCGCTGCGACCTGCTTGAATTCATTGCTCGCCACCGCGGCGCGGAAGGCATCGCGCAGCGTCTTCTCGATGGCGGGCGGCAGGCCCTTGGGCGCGCCGATGCCGTTGGGCGCTTCCACTACGACGTTGTAGCCGAGCTCCTTCAGCGTGGGCGTGTCCTTGAAGCGCGATGCGCGCTGCCCGCCCCAGGTCGCCAGCAGGCGCAGCTTGCCGGCTTCCACATGCGGCGCCCACGAGCTGGAATCCGCCAGCAGTTCCACCTGGCCCGCCAGCACGTCCTGCAGCGCGGCGGCACCGCCCTTGTAGGCGATCGCGTTGAACTGCACGCCCGCGGCCAGCGCAAACTGCTCCATGCCGACATGGGTCGCGCCGCCGATGCCGGCGTGCGCATAGGTGATCTTGCCGGGGCTCGCCTTGGCTGCCGCGACCACGTCCTGCAGCGTCTTGTAGGGCGAGCCGGTCGGCACGGCGATGCCGAAGGTCTGGCCCGAGGTGCGCGCCAGGTAGGTCAGCTCGGTGCGCGGGTCCAGCTGCAGCATGCCGAGCTGGGCAAAGCGCGTGACCGAGATGGGGATCTGGCCGATGGTGTAGCCGTCCGGCGTGGCGCGCGCCAGCGCCTTGGTGCCGATCATGCCGGAAGCGCCAGCGCGGTTTTCCACCACGATCGATTGCTTGAGGATGCCGCCGGCCACCTGGCACAGCGCGCGCATCGACTGGTCTGCCGTGCCGCCGACCGGCCACGGGCAGATAAAGGTGATCGGACGCTCTGGATACGCGGAGGCCAGCGCGCGCGAGCCCGGCAGCAGCACGCCGGCAGCACCGGCAGCAACGCCGGTGGCGGCGCCGATGAGCAGGTTGCGGCGCTTCAGGTCGATGGGGAGTCCTTGGGTCATTTGCGGGTGTCTCCGTGTTTTGATTATGGGCGACCGGTGCGGGCCCGGCGTCGTCATGCCAGGCATTCTCTCGCCGCCGTACATAACAATCCAATCAAAAACCAGCATTGCTTCATAACGTTTTCGTTAGGTAGACTGCGGCCATGGTCAAGATCGATCGCGCGCTGCGCTCCAATATCAAGCTGCGCCATCTGCAATTGCTGGTGGCGCTGGATGAATTCCGCCATCTCGGGCGCACCGCGGAATTCCTGTCGGTGAGCCAGCCCGCGGTGTCGCGGGTGCTGACCGAAGTCGAGAAGATGCTGGGGCTGACGCTGTTCACGCGCTCGACGCGCGGCACCGAGCCCACGCCCGCCGGCGAGTCGCTGGTGCGCTTCGCGCGCTCGGTGCTGGCGCAGTACGAGCAGACCCGCGATGAAATCGCGGCGGTGCAGAGCGGCGCGTCGGGACGCGTGCAGGTGGGCTCGATGGGCGCCGGCTTGCCTGTTCTGGTGGCGCGCGCGGTGGGGCTGCTCAAGGACCGCCATGCGCGTGCCACCGTGCTGGTGGAGGAAGGCGACCTGACGCACCTGCTGCCCAAGCTGCGGCTGCGCGAACTGGACCTGATCGTCGGCCGGCTGGAGCCAGGCTACGCCGCGCCCGATCTTGTGACAGAGGCCTTGTATGACGAGCCGATGGTGGTGGTAGTCAAGCGCGGCCACAAGCTCGCGCGCAAGACGCGGCCGGGCTGGGCCGACCTGGCCGCGATGCCGTGCGTGCTGCCGCCGCCGTGGGCATCGCTGCGGGTGAAGATCGAGCAGGCGTTCTACCGCTACGGGCTGCATCCGCCGCAGGACGTGATCGAGACGTCGTCCTACCTGGCGCTGGCGACCTTCGTCGGCCAGCGCGGCGCGGCCGGGTTCATGGCGCAATCGGTGGCGCGGGCCATGCAGGCTGAAGGCAGGCTGCAGGTGCTGCCGATCGATGTGCCGGTGGAACTGCCGCCGGTCGGCATCATCACGCTGCGCGAACGCGCGCCGTCGCTCAGCGCGGAACAGATGCTCGCCTGCCTGCGCCAGGCCGCCGCGGAAGTGGCCTAGCCCCGCGCCAGCAGCGCCGGCACCCGCAGTGGCACCTGCTGCACCGCGCAAAACTGATACGGTATTTTTTCGTGGAGGTGATGCTGTTATTCCTGAGGACCGATCGGTAGGATGATCTCCGGCAGTCGGCCCAGGTTGTGCCCGCGCCGCCCACTGCGGCGAAATGTCACTCGCCCGGCATGCTGCCCATCGCGCTGCACGCGGCGTACACTACGCTTACCGCACGCGCCTACGGCCCGCGCCCCCGGCGCGCCCCCGCCGACTGGCCGGCCTGCCCCCCGCAGCGCCGCGCCGTCCGCAGGCGTGCGCCAGGCCAGCGCCACGGAGAACAACTATGTTTGGTTTGACCGCGCTTGACCTCGCCCGCATCCAGTTTGCCTTTACCGTTTCTTTCCACATCATCTTTCCCGCGATCACCATCGGCCTGGCCGCCTACCTGGCGGTGCTGGAAGGCTGCTGGCTGCGCACCAAGCGCCCGCATTACCGCGACCTCTACCACTTCTGGTCCAAGATCTTTGCCGTCAACTTCGGCATGGGGGTCGTCTCCGGGCTGGTGATGGCCTACCAGTTCGGCACCAACTGGAGTTTCTTCTCCGAGTTCGCCGGCAGCATCACCGGGCCGTTGCTGACCTATGAAGTGCTGACCGCCTTCTTCCTGGAGGCCGGCTTCCTCGGCGTGATGCTGTTCGGCTGGAACCGCGTCGGGCCCGGGCTGCATTTCTTTGCCACCGTGATGGTGGCGCTGGGCACGCTGATTTCCGCCACGTGGATCCTGGCGTCGAACAGCTGGATGCAGACGCCGGCCGGCTTCGAGATCATCAACGGCCGCGTGGTCCCCACCGACTGGTTCGCGGTCATCTTCAACCCGTCCTTCCCCTATCGCCTGCTGCATATGAGCGTGGCGGCGTTCCTGGCCACGGCGCTGTTCGTCGGCGCGTCGGCGGCGTGGCACCTGCTGCGCGGCCGCGACAACCAGGCCATCCGCAAGATGCTGTCGATGGCGATGTGGATGCTGCTGATCGTCGCGCCGATCCAGGCCGTGATCGGCGACCTGCATGGCCTGAACACGCTCAAGCACCAGCCCGCCAAGATCGCCGCGCTTGAAGGCCACTGGGAAAACCACGGCAACGAAGGGCTGCCGCTGCTGCTGTTCGGCTGGCCCGACATGCAGCGCGAGGAAACCCGCTTCGCGGTCGAAGTGCCGCGCCTGGGCAGCCTGATCCTCACGCACACCTGGGATGGGCAGATCCAGGGACTGAAGGAATTTGCCCCTGAGGACCGGCCCAATTCGACCATCCTGTTCTGGTCTTTCCGCGTGATGGTGGGCCTGGGGCTGCTGATGATCGCGCTGGGCGCCTGGAGCCTGCTGCTGCGCCGGGGCGAACGGCTGTACCGCGCCCGCGCCTTCCTGCATATGGCGCTATGGATGGGGCCGGCCGGCGTGATTGCGATCCTGGCCGGCTGGTACACCACCGAGGTGGGCCGCCAGCCGTGGGTGGTCTACGGGCTGCAGCGCACCGCCGACGCGGTCTCGCCGCACGGCGTGCCCGAACTGGCGCTGACGCTGGGGATCTTCGTGATCGCGTACTTCTTCGTGTTCGGCGTCGGCATCGCCTACATGATGCGGCTGGTGCGCAAGGGGCCGGTGATGGAAGCGCCAAGGCCGGAAGGCGGCCCGGGACGCGAGCATACGCCGGCCCGCCCGCTCTCCGCCGTGGACGACGACGAAGTCCTTGCCCCCAACCCCGCCGTGCGCACCCGGAGCTGACACCATGGGCATCGATCTCTCCCTTCTCTGGATCGTCATCATCTTCTTCGGCGTGATGATGTATGTGGTGATGGACGGCTTTGACCTGGGCATCGGCATGCTCTTTCCGTTCGTTCCCGACCGCCATGACCGCGACGTGATGATGAATACGGTGGCGCCGGTCTGGGACGGCAATGAAACCTGGCTGGTGCTGGGCGGCGCCGGGCTGCTGGCGGCGTTCCCGCTGGCGTACTCGGTGGTGCTGAGCGCGCTCTACCTGCCGCTGATGCTGATGCTGCTGGGGCTGATCTTCCGCGGCGTGGCGTTCGAATTCCGCTTCAAGGCCAACGACCGCGAACGCCCGGTGTGGGACGCGTCCTTTATCCTGGGCTCCGCCACCGCCAGCTTCTTCCAGGGCGTGGCGCTGGGCGCCTATATCGACGGCATCAAGATGGAAGGCCATCGCTTTGCCGGCGGCCCGCTGGACTGGCTGGCGCCCTTCCCGCTGTTCTGCGGCGTCGGGCTGGTGGTGGCGTACACGGTGCTGGGCAGCACCTGGCTGATCATGAAGACCGAGGGAGACCTGCAGCAGCGCATGATCAGGCTGGCCGGGGCGCTGGCGTGGCTGCTGCTGGCGGTGATCGCGGTGATCAGCCTGTGGACGCCGCTGACGCACCCGGAAATCGCCGAGCGCTGGTTCAGCCTGCCGAACCTGTTCTGGTTCTCGCCGGTGCCGATCCTGGTGGCGCTGTGCATGCTGATGCTGATGCGCGCGCTGCGCCGCGAGCCGAACATGGCGCCGTTCCTGTACGCGCTGGGGCTGGTGTTCCTGGGCTATAGCGGCCTGGCGATCAGCGTCTGGCCCAATATCATCCCGCCCGGGATATCGATCTGGGACGCGGCCGGGCCGCCGCAGAGCCAGGGCTTTGCGCTGGTCGGGGCGCTGTTCATCATCCCCTTCATCCTGATGTACACGGTGTGGGCGTACTACGTGTTCCGCGGCAAGGTCCGCCACGGCGAGGGCTATCACTGATGGCCGCGCCGTTGTGGCTGCGCCGGCTGGGCTGGCTGGCGCTGATCTGGCTGGCGAGCGTGGCGGCGCTGGGGGTGGCCGCCTGGGTGCTGCGCATCATCATGCAGGGCGTCGGCTTCCGTAGCTGACGGCCCCCTTTTTCCCCCGATGCCGCGCGGCGTTCCCCCCGCGCGGCATTGTCACATCTGCCTTGTCTGCAATGCCTGCAAGAATCTGAATAACCGCATCAGCATTCTTTCGCCCTCTGTCACCGCGGTGACAACCCCTGTTTTTACTCTGCGAGCGCATTGCGGGAAGCGCAATCCGCCACGCGGCACCGGCCGCCGGCGCAGAACAGCAGACAGACAGGGGAATGACAGATGTCAGGAAAGCATGCAGCGCGCAGCGCACACGGCAACGGGCGCGCACGGGCCCGCGCGGCGCTGGGCGCGCTGGCGGCGGCAATGGCCGCGACGCTCTCGGCTTGCGGCGGCGATGACACCGCGGCGAGCGGGCCCGCGCCGGCCGACGTGACGACGGCGCCGGCGCCCGCCGGCCAGGGCGGTCCGCGCGTGCTGCTGGTAGGCATCGACGGCGCCACCTATGCGCAGGTCCAGGGCGCGATCCTGCGGCGCGAGCTGCCCAACCTGTCGCAGCTGAACGTGGTGCCGGCCGCCACCGGCGGCGTGCCGGGCACCGTCACCGCGCAACCGACGCTGGACGCGCCCAGCTGGGCCACGGTGCTGACCGGCACCTGGGTCAACCGCCACGGCGTCAACGACGACACCGGCGGCACGCCGCTGCAGGCGCCCACCGTCTTCCGCCACCTTCGCGATGCCGGCAAGCCGGGGCTTCAGCAAGGCGCCACCATCAGCTCGCCGGTGTTGCCGGCCCTGCTCAAGGCCGAACAGGAAACCGGGGCGCTCGATACGCTGGTTGACTGTGCCGGCGTGGACAGCTGCGTCACGCAGAACGCGCTGCGCCAGCTGCAATCCGGTTATGGCGTGGTGTTTGCCCAGTACAGCGCCCTGGCTGCCGCGGCGGAAATCGGGGGATTCGGCGGCGGGTTCGGCGGCGGCGCCTATGCGCGCGCCCTCGCCGACACCGACAAGGCACTGGGCGAGCTGCTGGCCGCCGTCGCCGCGCGCCGCCAGGCGCAGCCGGGCGAAGACTGGCTGGTGCTGGTCACCACCAGTCACGGCCTCGATGCCACCGGCGCCACCACCACGGCGCCGACCGTGGAAAACCGCACCGCATTCTTCGCCACCAACAAGACGCTGAACGCCGCGCTGGCCCGGCCCGGCGCCGCTGCGCCCATCACCGCGGCAGAGCTGTCGGCGCTGCCGACCGAGGCCGATCTCGTGCCGACGATGCTCGCGCACGCCGGCGTGGCCGCCGACCCCGCCGCCAGCCGGCTCGACGGCGCACCGCTGCAGGCGGCCTCTGCCGGCGTGCGGGCGATCGGCGCCAGCGTCGGCCGCTACAGCGACGCCATCACGCTGAGCTGGCAGAACCCCACCGAATCCTTCGGCACCACGCGCGTGCTGCGCGACGGCGTGGTGATCGCTTCGCTGGCGCCCGGGGCGCGCGAGTTTACCGACAGCGCCTTCGACATGCCCACCGGCCTGTACCGCTTCAACTACACGCTGGTACGCAACGACGTGCCGGTGTCGTACCTGGCGCAGATCCACTACGTCAAGCCCGTCACGCTGGCGCCCACGCTGCGCGATGGCCTGGCCACGTACTTCAGCATGGACAGCAAGCCGTTTGCCGACAGCAAGGGCGGCGCCACGCTTGGCCCGTGGGTCGCCGGCACCGACGGCGGCTCGCTGGCCGACGACAACTTCACTGGCAAGTCGCTGCGGGTCGATTCCAATATCGACGCCTACAAGCTGGTGCACAACGGCGCCGACATCGCGCTGAGCCCGCAATTCACCATCGGCTTCTGGTTCCGCACCGACTGCACCCAGGGCAACGGCACCGGTGCGCCGGTACTGGCCAACAAGAATTACTTTTCGGGCAGCAACCCGGGCATCGCCATCGGCCTGTTCGGCAGCTGCGAACTCCGCTTCAACCTCGGCAGCGGCGGCAAGCGCGACGATATCAACGGCATGAAGGTATCGGCCAGCCAGTGGGCCTACCTGGCGCTGTCGGTCGATGCCGTGGCCAGGCGCTTCAGTGCCTATGTCATCGACCCGGTGCTGGGCCTGCAGAAGACCGAGAACAAGGCCATCGCCAACACCGATGTCACCAAGCTGGCCGGGCTCGGCACCGGCTGGGGCGTCAACGACGACGCCACGCACAACTACGTGGGCAACAACCCCGGCGCGCTCAAAGGCGTGATGGGCTTCAACGACCTGGCGATGTGGACGCGGGTGCTGACGCTCGACGAGCTGAAGACCATCACCGGCGCGCGCCAGCCGCTGTCCACGCTGAACCCCTGAACCGCGGACCCCGCGTCCGACCACTCTCCGGGGCGCCGCGCGCCCCATCCCTGCAGGAGCACGACACCATGACTCTCCGATCTTCCACGCTGGCCGCGCTGCTGCTGTGCCTGGCGCTTGCCGCCTGCGGCGGCGATTCCGGCGACAGCCCGGCCACCGGCACGCCGGGTGGCACGCCCGGCGGCACCCCGGGCGCCGGCGGCAACGAACCCGGCCAGCCGCCCGCGGTCACGCCGCAACTACGCTGCGCGCCCTGAGCCGACGCCGGCAGCCGCCCGCCTCGCCTACCGCCTCGCCTATCCTGAACCCATCCGGCCCAGAACCAATGAATTCGCATAGCAGACGCAACTTCCTCAAGCTCGCCGGCGGCAGCGCCGCAGCAACCGCCGCGCTGGCAGCGTTCCCGCCAGCCATCCGCCGCGCGCTGGCAATCCCCGCCAACAACGCCACTGGCACCATCCGCGACGTCGAGCACGTGGTCATCCTGATGCAGGAGAACCGCTCCTTCGACAATTACTTCGGCACGCTGCGCGGCGTACGCGGCTTCGGCGACCGCTTCCCGATCCCGCTGGCGGGCGGCCTCAACGTCTGGCAGCAGACCTATACCAACGGCGGCACCACGCGCACCGTGCTGCCCTACCACCTCGACAGCAGTGCCGGCAATGCGCAGCGCGTCAGCGGCACGCCGCACTCCTATCCCGATGCGCAGGCCGCCTGGGACCTGGGCCGCATGAACAAGTGGCCCACCTACAAGCAGACCCAGTCGATGGGCTACTACACCGAGGCCGAACTGGACTTCCAGATGGCGCTGGCCAATGCCTTTACGCTGTGCGATGCCTACCACTGCAGCTTCCACGGCGGCACCAACACGAACCGGCTGTTCCACTGGACCGGCACCAACGATCCGGCCGGCACGCACGGCGGCCCGGTCATCGACAACAGCGGCGACTCCTTCACCGGCTCGAACACGCCCTACACCTGGACCACCTACCCTGAGCGGCTGAACGCAGCCGGCGTCAGCTGGAAGGTCTACCAGAACATGCCGGACAACTTTACCGACAACCCGCTCGCGGGCTTCAAGCAATACCGCGACGCCAACGCCGCACGCGGCAACCTGGCCAACGGCAGCCCCTACCCGCCGTACACCAGTGCCGACGACGCCATCAGCCCGCTGCTCAAGGGCGTGGCCAATACCATGCCGGACGGCGGCTTCCTGCAGGCACTGCGCGACGACGTTGCCGCCGGCACGCTGCCGCAGGTGTCGTGGATCGTGGCCCCGGCCACCTATTCCGAGCACCCCGGGCCGTCCAGCCCGGTGCAGGGTGCGTGGTACACGCAGGAGGTGCTCAACGCGCTCACCGCCAATCCCGCGGTGTGGAGCAAGACCGTACTGCTGATCAACTTCGACGAGAACGACGGCTACTTCGACCACGTGCCGCCGCCGTGCGCCCCCGCCTACGACGGCGACACGCTGGCCGGCGCGACCACGCTGCCCGCCGGCGAACTGGCGGCCGAATACCACGTCGACAAGCACCCGTACGGCCCCGGCCCGCGCGTGCCGATGTATGTGGTGTCGCCCTGGAGCCGCGGCGGCTGGGTAAACTCGCAGGTGTTCGACCACACGTCGGTGCTGCGCTTCCTGGAGGCCCGCTTTGGCGTCGTGGAGAGCAATATCAGCAGCTTCCGTCGCGCGGTGGCCGGGGACCTGGTCTCGGCCTTCAACTTCGTCAGTCCCAACGACAATCCGCTGCCCTCGCTGCCCAACCGCGACAAGGCCAGCGCCGATGCCATCCGCACCGCGCAGGGCGTGCTGCCGCAGGTGCCGCTGCCCCCGGCCGGCACCCAGCCGATGCCGCCGCAGGAGCGCGGCACGCGTCCGTCGCGCGCATTGCCGTACGAGCTGCATGTCAGCGCCCGCGAAGACGCGCGCGAACGCGTGGTGCGGCTGCTGTTCGCCAACACCGGCACGGCCGCCGCCGTTTTCCATGTCTATGACCGCCTGCACCTGGACCGCGTGCCGCGCCGCTATATGGTCGAGCCGGGCAAGGAACTGCATGGCAGCTGGGATGTATTCGCCAGCGATGCCGGCAAGTACGACCTGTGGGTGCTGGGTCCGAACGGCTTCCATCGCGCCTTCGTCGGCGACGTTGCAGCGGCCGGCGCAGCGGGCGCCAGCGCGCCCGAGATCCGCGTCTGCTATGACATCGCCAACGCCGCGGTCTACCTGGACCTGATCAACACCGGCAGCGCGGCCACCACATTCACCGTGCGGCCCAATGCCTACCGCAATGACGGCCCGTGGAGTTTCGAAGTGCCGGCCGGCAAGCAACTGCAGCAGCACTGGCCGGTGGGACTGCAGGGCAACTGGTACGACTTCACCGTGACCGCGTCGCAAGGCGGCTTCACGCGGCGCTTTGCCGGGCGTATCGAGACCGGCAAGGACAGCGTGTCGGATCCGGCCATGGGGGTGACCGGCTGAGGCCTGCCTGCCCTATGCCAAGCCCGCCAGCCCCGCCGCGGCCCACGCCGCGGCGGGCGTCGCCGTATTGTCATATTGCCCCGCTAGACTGCTCGGTCGTCCGGACCTGTCCGGTGCGCTCCCCCCAACCACCGCGGATGACCATGCTTGGCGACCTGCTGATGACCTTTTTCGAAGTGGCGCGCCAGGGCAGCATCACCATGGCGGCCCGACAGCTGCGCGTGAGCCAGCCCACCGTCACCGGCCGCATCCGCCAGCTCGAAGAATCGTATGGCGTTGAGCTGTTCCACCGCCGCGCCAGCCGGGTCGACCTGAGCGACGTGGGGCTGGCGCTGATGCCGGTGGTCGAGCAGCTGATGCAGCACGAAGGCCAGGCCGACTACCTGCTGCGCAACGCCGGCGACCTGCGCTTCGGCAGCCTGCGCCTCGGCGCCACGGGTCCCTACTACATCCTGCGCGCGGTGGCCGCGTTCCGGCAGCGCTATCCGGCGATCGAGGTGAGCCTGGACATCGGCAATTCGCAGCAGATGCTGGAAGCACTGTTCGAGTACCGGATCGACGCGGCCGTGTCGTCGCATCCGGTCGAAGACGACCGCCTTGCGCGCATCCGCCTGGCCTCCGCGCCGATGGTGCTGGTGGTGCATCCGGACCATGCGCTGGCGCGCCTGCCGCAGGTGGACCTGGCCCAGCTGCGCGGCTGCCACCTGCTGGTGCGCGAGCATGGCTCGATGACACGCAAGGCGACCGAGGATGCCCTCGCCGCCTGCGCGCAGCAGCTGCCGCGGCATACCGTGATCGGCAGCCGCGAGGCCATCTACGAAGCGATCCGCCAGAACCTCGGCGCGAGCGTGGTGCCGCTGGGCGAAGTGCCGCAAGACCCGCTGCTGCGGGTGGTGCCGTTTGCGCGCGGCGCGCCCGTGCTGAACGAATACCTGTATTGCCTGCAGAGCCGGCGCGGCACGCGCCTGGTGGGTGCCTTCCTGGCCTGCTTGACGGCGACCGATGCCGCGGCCGATGCCGATGCCGCCGCCGAGCCGCGGGCGGCATGATCGCGCGCGCCGACGCCTTTCCTGAATACGACCAGCTGCTGGCGCTGTTCGACGCCGCCAGCCATGTGCTCGACTGCCGCGTGGTGGGCGAAGCCGTGGTGCAGGGCCACCGCTTCGGCTTGCATGTGGCCACCCTTGGCAGCCGCGACCCGCAGGCGCCGGCCATCGGCATCTTCGGCGGCATCCACGGGCTCGAGCGGATTGGCACGCAGCTGGTACTGGACTACCTGCGCTCCGTGCTGGGCCGGCTGGCATGGGACGAACTGCTGCATCGCGAACTGCAGGCCGTGCGGCTGGTGTTCATGCCGATCGTCAATCCCGGCGGCATGTGGGCCGGCACCCGGGCCAATCCCAACGGCGTCGACCTGATGCGCAACGGCCCGCAGGACGCCGACGCGCCCGTGCCGTTCCTGGCCGGCGGGCAGCGCCTTGGCGCCTGGCTGCCCTGGTATCGCGGCCCGGAAGGCGGGCCGATGGAGCTGGAGAGCCGCGCGCTGCTGCGCGTGGTGCAGGAAGAACTGCTGCCGCGCCCGCTCAGCTTTGCGGTGGACTGCCACTCCGGCTACGGCTGGCGCGACAGCATCTGGTTCCCGTACGCGCGCACGCGCCGGCCGATGGCGCACCTGCCCGAGATGTACCTGCTCAAGACCCTGTTCGAGCAGGCGCACCCGCACCACGGCTACACCTTCGAGCCGCAAAGCCACCAGTACCTGCTGCATGGCGACCTGTGGGACCATGCGTATGACCTCACGCCGGCCGGCAACCTGTTCCTGCCGATGACGCTGGAGCTGGGCTCGTGGCTGTGGATCAAGAAAAACCCGCGCCAGCTGTTCTCGCGCGAGGGGATCTTCAACCCGATCAAGGCGCACCGCACCGCGCGCGTGCTGCGCCGCCACGTGAGCCTGTTCGATTTCCTCGGGCGCGTCGCGTTTGCGCCGGAACGCTGGCTGCCGCACGGGCCGCAGCGCGAGGCACTGCTGCAGCAGGCGCGCGCGCACTGGCAGACAGAGGCGTTGCCATGAACTGTTGAGGATCGCATGAGCCGATGGGTATTCCTGCGGGGACTGACGCGCGAGACGCGCCATTGGGGGCACCTGCCCGCGCAATGGGAAGCGGCCGGGCTGGGCCGGCCGCTGCTGCCCGACTTGCCGGGCAATGGCGCGCTGTCGGTGCAGCCCGCGCCCTGGTGCGTGCGCGACATGGTCAGCGCGGTGCGCCGGCAGCTGTCGACGGCCGGCGCGCGCGGGCCGTACCGCGTGCTGGCCATGTCGCTGGGCGCGATGGTCGCCACCGAGTGGGCCAGCAGCTATCCGGACGAAGTCGGCGGGCTGGTGCTGGTCAACACCAGCATGCGGCCCTTCTGCACGCCGATGCAGCGGCTGCGGCCGCGCAACTGGGGCAAGCTGCTGCGCGTCGCGCAGCGCTGGCACGACCGCGCCTATTGCGAGCGCACCATTCACGCCATCACCTGCGCGCGCGCGGATACGCTCGCCGCCGACATCGCGGCCTGGCAAGCCATTGCCGCCGACGCGCCGGTCAGCCGCTGCGCCGCGCTGGCGCAACTGGTGGCCGCGGCACGCTATCGGGCACCGGCGAACGCGCCTGGCTGCCAGTTGCTGCTGATTGCATCGTCATCGGACCGGCTGGTCGACCCGGCCTGCTCCGCACGTATCGGACAGGCCTGGAACGCGCCGGTGCTGACGCATCACTGGGCCGGCCACGACCTGCCCCACGACGATCCGGGCTGGTTGTGCGAGGCCGTGGCGCGCATGGTGTCAGGCAACGGCTAGCGCCCGCTCCGCCCGCATCAGGCCGGTCAGCATCCCCGCGGCGGCGTCGAGCCGGTCGGTGGTGCCGAACAGCCGCGCACTGATCAGGCCGTTTTGCAGCGCGCCGAACGCAATCTCCGCCAGTTGTTGGGGCGACGCCGGGTAAGGCGCCTGCCGCTGCGCCGCCGCGCGCTCGAACAGCCGCGCAAGCCATTGCTCGTTGAGGCGGACAAAGTCGCGCATCGCGCTGCGCACGGACTCCGGCAGCATCAGCACATCCGCCGCCAGCATGCCGACCAGGCACGCTTCGTCGGTGCCGGCGCCGGCGCACAGGGGAGCCAGGTATTGGCGCGCCTGCTCGGCCGGCGGCAGGCTGCTGTCGATGGCCGCCAGCCGTGCCTGCTTGCGTGCGCTGTATTCGCGCACCGCTTCCAGCACCAGGTCTTCTTTGGTCGGAAAGTAATAGTGGATGCTCGAGGTCTTGACCCCGACCAGTTCCGCCAGGTCGCGGTAGCTGAACCCGTTGAACCCCCGACGGCGGATCAGCACCAGTGCATGTTCGACCAGTTCTTCACGTACGGACCGGGTTTTCATCGTTCCAACTCCTTCGTTCTGCACCGCGCGGCTCAGGCCGGCAGCGCGCGTGCGACGAGCGTGATGAGGGACCCGCTTGCCAGGCAAAGCCCTACCCATCCGCCCAGGATCAGCGCAGTGTCAAGCCAACGCATGATCGACTCCATGAACCGGGCTGCTCGCTGGCAGCCCGGTGGTTACAGGGGGCCGGCAACTTGCCGGCCGTTTTCCAGACGCTTGCCTCAGGCGATTGCACCGTCGGTGTAGGGGTCAGCCTTGCCGACACGTGCACCGTCGGTGTAGGGGTCAGCCTTGCCAACACGTGCGCCATCGGTGTACGGGTCGGCGCTGCGTGCCGGCGAGGCCGAGACGCCGCTGCGGTCCAGTCCGGCGACGATGCGGGCACCGTCGGTGTACGGATCAGCCTTGCCGACGCGTGCGCCTTCGGTGAACGGGTCGAACTGGCCGCTGCGTGCCGGCGAAGCCGAGACGCCGCTGCGATCCAGGCCGGCGACGATGCGGGCACCGTCGGTGTACGGATCAGCCTTGCCAACGCGCGCACCTTCGGTGAACGGGTCGAACTGGCCGCTGCGCGCCGGCGAAGCCGAGACGCCACTGCGATCCAGGCCGGCGACGATGCGGGCACCGTCGGTGTACGGATCAGCCTTGCCGACGCGTGCGCCTTCGGTGAACGGATCGAAGTTGCCGGTGCGGGCACCGTCGGTGAAGGCATCGGTCTTGCCAACGCGGAACTGGTAACCGTACTTGTCACCGGCGAAGCTGCTGTCCTGCACGCCAGCGGCGTGGGCGGCGCCACCAGCGAAGGCGGCAGCAAGGGTGGCGGCGGTGATGAAGGTCTTGGCGAACTTGGTCATGATGGGCTCCAGGGGGCGATGTTTCGGATCGCGTCAATCGGTGTCAGTGGCTTCGCGGTGCTTTTTTTGGGGTAGTTATCTACTAGTAGATAGATCACCTGCCCTGAAAAAATGACCGCCTTCGGTCATGCATGGGATCGTCGCTGGGCCCTGCTCTTCGTTGCTGCTGGCGCTGCGGCGCTTCCATGAGTCAAATACTATCTACTACTAGGTAGATAGTCAAGGAAGAATATTTCTATGGGACTGATAGCCGATAGTAAGTCTTTGATTCCAAAAGAATATAGCGAGAAAAAAAGCGGACGCGAGCCGCCAATGAAAAAAGCCGCCGCGCAGCTTTCGCCACCCGACGGCTCTGGACGCGCCACTGACAGCGCGATAGATCGGAACGCTAACCCTTAGCCAGCCACGGCTGCCATCAGCGTATCGGCCGCTGCCTCGACGCGGTCGGACGTGCCGAACAACCGGGCTGCGATCAGGCCACTTTGCAGCGAACCGAACACCACCTGCGCCAGCCGTGGCGGCGGCACGGGGAATGGCGTGCTGCGCAGCGGCTGGGCACGCTCCAGCAGTCCCGTCAGCCATTTCTCGTGCATCAGGTAGAAGCCCTGCAGCAGCTGGTGCACGGATTCGGGCAGGCACAGGGTTTCGGTCGACAGCATGCCGCACAGGCAGATCTGGTCGGAGCCGCAGCTGTTGCGGAACGGCGCCAGGTAGATCGCGGCCTGCTCGGTGACCGGCAGCTTCGTGTCGATGGCGCGCAGGTGCTCGCTGAGGCGGGCGCTGTATTCCTTCACCGCCTCGAGGACGAGGTCGTCCTTGGTCGGGAAGTAATAGTGGATGCTGGAAGTCTTCACACCCACCAGCTCGGCCAGGTCGCGATAGCTGAAGCCGTTGAAGCCGCGGCGGCGGATCAGGACCAGGGTGTGCTCGAGCAGTTGCTCGCGTACGGATTGCGTTTTCATAAAGGCAGTGTATCTACGCGAAGATAGGCGCTCAAGCTGAAATGCCCCGGCGCCCGGGTAATCCCCTAGCGCCGAGGCATCGGCTTTACGGTTTTAGCCAGGCAGGACCTGCGCGGCGAAGGTGATCATCGAGCCACTCGTCACGCAGAGCACCAGCCATCCGCCAAGCAGCAGGATGCTGTCACGCAAACTCATGATGGACTCCATCGGGCAGCGGCCTTGCTGGCCGCCGCCGTAAAGGTGGTTAAGCCGCCGGCCGGTGGCCGGCAGGGATCAGGCGAGCGCGCCGTCGGTGTACGGGTCGGCCTTGCCCACGCGCGCACCGTCGGTGTACGGGTCGAAGCTGCGCGACGGCTCGGACGACACACCGCTGCGGTCCAGCCCGGCTACGGTACGGAAGCCGTCGGTGTAGGGGTCGGACTTGCCGACGCGTGCACCTTCGGTGAACGGGTCGAACTGGCCGCTGCGGTAGCTGACAGTGCGAGCACCGTCGGTGTACGGATCAGCCTTGCCTGCACGGCCATCGGTGTACGGGTCGAACTTGCCGGCACGCGCGCCTTCGGTGAACGGATCGAACTTGCCGGTGCGGGCACCGTCGGTGAAGGCATCGGTCTTGCCTACGCGGAACTGGTAGCCGTACTTGTCACCGGCGAAGCTGCCGTCCTGCACGCCGGCGGCGTGGGCGGCGCCACCTGCGAAGGCGGCGGCAAGGGTGGCGGCGGTGATCAGGGTCTTGGCGAACTTGGTCATGATGGGCTCCTGGTGGCGATGTTTCGGATCGCGTCAATCGGTGTCAGTGGCTTCCTGCTGGGCTTTTCTCGCACTTCCATCTACTAGTAGATAGATGGACGGCGCTAAAAAAAGACCGCATAGCGGTATTGCGATGGGATCGCCACTTCTCCGCCCTTCCTGCTTTGCTGCTGGCGGTGCAGCGGTTCCATGGAGAGAATGCTATCTACTACTAGGTAGATAGTCAAGACAAAATTTTCCTATCGGCGCGATAGGACGGCCCATGGGGCAGAGATCCGTCCGCCCGGATGGACATTTCTTAACATGTTCATCGTAGCCTGCTAGCCTGAAATAACACGGACCCGACCATGGCACGCCGCCCTAGCATGTTCGACACGCCGCATCCCGACCCTGCTGCAACCGTCCCCGCTCCGGCGGCGCCGGGCACGCTGCGCTGGCTTGCCGTGGCGGCGGGCGTCGCGCTGGCCGCCGGCGTTGCGCGCCATCTACTGTTTCGTGCGGTGGAGCGCAAAGCATTTGTCACGCGAACGGATGAAACAAGCACCGGGACTCCCGTGCCCTGGTCATCCATGCCTGTGCGGCATACCACGTTCGCCAGCGGCGATCGGGAACTGCATGCCCGCTTTGTCCCAGCCGCCCGCCACGATGCGCCCGCGCTGATGGTCTGCCATGGCGACAATGAAACCCTGGCCGACTGGCTGCCGGTACAGGCCCTGCTGGCCGAGTCCGGCATCGCATCCTTCGTGTTCGACTACAGCGGCTATGGCCGCAGCAGCGGGCGCCCTTCGGTGCGCCACCTGCGCCAGGACGCCATGACTGCATACCGGCAGTTTGTTGCGGCCGCGCCCGCGGCGTCGCGCCGCGTGGTGCTGGGCCATTCGCTGGGCTCGGGCATCCTGCTCGACGTGGCGCGGCACTTCGCGCCGCAGCCCGACGGCTATGTCATTGCCGCCGGCTTCAGCTCGGCGCGGCGCGCCGCGGTGCAGACCGGCCGCGTGCCGGCCTGGGCAGCGTGGCTGCTGCCGGATCCCTGGAACAACGCCGCGCGTGCCAGCCGCCTCGAACGTCCGCTGCTGGTGGTGCATAGCCGCGCCGATGCCGTGTTCGCGCACGTCCATGCGGAGCGCGTGGCCGCCGCCGCGCGGCACTTGCATCAATTGGTGATGCATGACGCCATGCCGCATGGCGCCGCCATCGAGCCAGACCATATCGCCGCATTCTGGTCGCCGATCGTGCGTTACGTACATGAATTGGACACCCTCCCGCAGCATGAAACCGGCGCGCGCGTGGAGGTCGTGGAAGCAGGCGGGGAATGCAGCCAGGGCCGGAATCCGCTCGAAAACCCGCACAAAAACAGCGATCCGATGCGCGTGCCAGGCAAGCAGTGAGGGGGCGATCCGAAGTCGCCGGACAATCTACCGCAGACTCCCGCAAGCGGCAATCATCCTTGTGGGCGAGGCACCACGGCAAGGAGGCCAAGAGGCCTTTTATCGATTTCTTGTCTATATTTGACCTCGTGGCACAAGCATCGCAATTTCGCTTTGACAGAACTGGAGGTACTGCCATGCGTTGGCTTGCAAACTTGTTCAGTCCGCCGACCCCGGAAAAAATCGCCGAAAGGGAACTGCAAGACATGAGGCTGACGCTATTCCAGGCCGAGCGGAAGTTGCTCGAGGCGCAGATGCAGGTGGCCTACTACCGCGACATGGTCGCGTTCCTGGAAGATGTCTCGGCCAAGGGCGTGGAGGACGTGGTGGACAAGCGCCGCGCCACCGTGCCGGCAATGGCCGAGTTGCCCTCCGCCGCGCAGAATGCGCGCGCGCCGGGGCTGACCACCGTGCCGATCGTTCCGTCCGCCGCCTGAACCGGCAGTCGTGCCGCCCTGCCCGCATGGCGGGCG
Organism: Cupriavidus sp. a3; assembly: GCF_051015765.1. NCBI lineage: Bacteria > Pseudomonadati > Pseudomonadota > Betaproteobacteria > Burkholderiales > Burkholderiaceae > Cupriavidus > Cupriavidus sp. a3. Next base: position 1,360,409 of record NZ_CP170644.1, read on the forward strand.
TGCGGCATCAGCGGGCCTGACCTGTGCGATACTCGCGCTGCCTGCCGCGCCCATCGGCGCGCGGGCACGCCGTCACACAGGAACCTGCCCCATGAGCGAACTGCTGCCCGCCATTGAAATCGAAACCGCGCCCGATCCCCGCTGCGCCGTGATCTGGATGCACGGGCTGGGCGCCGACGGCAGCGACTTTGCACCGGTGGTGCCAGAATTGCGGCTGCCCGCCTCGCCTGGCGTGCGCTTTATCTTTCCGCACGCGCCGGCGATTTCCGTGACCTGCAACGGCGGTTATGTCATGCCGGCCTGGTATGACATCTATTCCCTCGACGAGGCCGGCCGCCGCGCCGATGAGGCCGGCATCCAGGCCTCGTGCAATGCCATCCGCGCGCTGGTCGCGCGCGAGAATGCGCGCGGCATCCCCTGCAGCCGCATCGTGCTGGCCGGGTTTTCACAGGGCGGCGCCATCGCCTATACCGCGGGCCTGACGCATCCGGAACCGCTTGCCGGCATCGTGGCGCTGTCCAGCTATATTCCCGCGCCGGGCACGGTGGCAGCGCAGGCCAGCGCCGCGAATGCCGCCACGCCGGTGTTTGCCGCGCACGGCACGCAGGACGATGTGGTGCCGTTGCAGCTGGGCGTTGCGGCACGCGACTTTATCCAGGCGCGCCAGCATCCGCTGACATGGCAGACGTACCCGATGGGGCATTCGGTCTGCCTGGAAGAGATCGTTGCCATCGGCGCATGGCTGGCGGAGCGCTTCGGCCCTGCCGGTGCCTGACCTGATCAAACGCCGATAACCCTGACAGATCGCCGCAAGGGCCACGCCCGCGCGGCAAGCCGTACCCATGAGCCTCGCCCCACTGCCCCGCATCGATTTCAACACCCGCAAGGCGCTGCTGTTCGCGCTGACCGCCGAGCGCCTGTCGGCCTATTACGAGCACCGCAAGTGGATGACGGACGCACAAGGCGCGACGCTCGCAGGCGAATGGCTGTCGCGCTCGCGGCTGCAGCTGCCGCTGTCCGAGCGGCGTTTGCTGTCGGAACTTAGCGACCAGTTTGCACGACAGCTGGCCGAGACGCTGTCGCGCGAAGCGGGCTTGTATGCCGCGCACGAAATGATGGAAGCGCTCGATCCCAACTATCAGTCTGCCTTTGCGCACGACATGCTCGATGAATGCGAACGGCTGCTGCGCGAGAACGGCGTGATGGAATAAGCGAATCAGCAAATTAGCGCTTTTCGCCGGCATTGCGGGAATTGGCGAAAACGCTAAATCGTTAGATGGGGCACGATCGCGGGAGAGCTTGCCAGAGCGTCCAGACGTGGCATAACCGCTGTGTTTGCAAAGGTTGACAATCGCTTTGCGGCGGGGCGCTTACACTGCGCGCTCCAATAATGCCCCCATCGATTCCACCATGGAACGCAAGCACTGCCTCGCCTGGATCGCGCTGAGCATGATCGCAGCGGCCTTGCTGACGCTGCTGTGCCTGATCCTCAATGACCACGCAGAGACCCGTGCCGCCACCCGCATACGGCAGATGGAAGTCCGCGTAGGCACGCAGGTATCGCCGCAGGCGGGTGCGCCCCGGCCCGCGACTTCAGAACGACGACCAGGTAGTTAAGAAGGACAACGCACGGGCGGAGCGCGGGCTTGAGTCTAGTCGCGGCCCCTGGCCGCGACTGCAAAGAATTGATAACGATTGCGTCGCGTCACTGGTTCGGCCAGGACAGGCCGGCGGCCTGTGCCAGCGCCAGGTAAGACGTTGCCAGGTGGTATGGCGAAGTCGACGGCATCTCCGCACGCACCACGTCGCCTGAAGGCGCGAGGCATTCGTGCCATCCCTGCGCATGCAGGAAGCGATTGCGGAACTGCCCGGCCCACGCTTCCAGCGTAGCCAGCGACCCGGGTTGTCCATGCAGCGCCAGTGCGCGTGCATACTCGGTCTGCGCCCAGATGCGCTGGGTACCGTCGAGCAGCCCGCCACGCGCGTCCAGTGCCGCGCTGACGCCCAGCGTGCCGGGCGCCACGCCATGCCGCTGCGCAAAGTCGAAGGCCTGGCGCAGCGCGCCTTCCAGCGGCAGGTCGCCGAACAGCTGCGGCCGGCTTGCGACCAGCGAGAACCATTCGAACTGGTGGCCCGGTTCGATGCGATTGTCGGCACTGCCCTGCGGCAGCTCGGCGATACAGCCGCTCGCGGGATCGACAAAGCGCTCGAACACGGCCATCGCGATCTCGCGCAGCCGCTCGGCATACCATTCGTCGCCGGTCGCATCGAGCGCCGCCAGGTAGGCCTCGGTCAGGTGCATCACCGGGTTCTGCAGCACGCCTGCGCCTTTCGGGCGAAAGTGCTCGTTAAGCGCGGCATGGTACAGCCCGCCATCTTCGGTGAAGAAGTCCTCGACGACGTCGACGGTTTCGTCGAGCACTTCGAGCGCATCGGGATTGCCGCGCAGCGCGTGGTAGCTGGCGCAGGCAAAGATCACGAAGGCGTGCGTGTAAAGGTCGCGCGTGGTGTCCAGCGGCGAACCGTCCGGTCCCACGCTGTAGATCCAGCCGCCCGCCCCGTCGCCGAAATACGCCTGCAGCGAGCCGAACAGCGTATCAGCATGCGCATGCTGGCCCGCCACCGAAAACACATAAAGCTGCCGCGCACACGCCATGGCACGGTAGCGCGCCGCCGGCAGCGGCGCGGCCGTGGCGCCGTCGAGGGCCTCATAAGGCAGGAACAGGCCGGCATTCCAGCCGCTGGCAGTCCACAGCGGCAGCACCGTGGCGTCGTAGTGCGCCGTCAAGGCGGCGACCTGTTGGTTGAGTGCGGTCGAATTGAGCATGGTCGGTGGCGAGAAGCAGGCGCCACGTGGCGCCAGGCGCAGAAGGTTACTGGATTCGGCGCAGCGGGGGAAGCCGCGGCACGCGTATCTTGCCATGCCGCGGTTGCAATTCTCCGATGGCACCATGCGCCTGTAGTTGCTAGCATCAAATGCGTCCCACCTGCCAACGGGAGGAGCCAATGTCGACCCTGCCCCTTACGCTTTCGGACCATCACCGCACGCTGGTACTGCACGTGCTGGAAGAGCCATCCGGCCAGTACACCTGGCGCATTGTCATGGAAGAACTTTGCGGCGCGGCCGATGCCGACTGCACTGTTGAAGCGCCTTCCACATACAGTTCGCATGCCGAGGCCGAGGCAGCCTGCTGGGCCGCCGGCAATGGCATGCTGGATGGCCCGCGCGCGGCGAGCGAACTGCGCACCACCTGAAGCACGCCGCCCGCGCTGCCATGTGCAGGCGCGGGCGTCCGGGTGGCCCCGATCCTTGCGCGCTGCCGCGCATGTCCTAGTCTGGAATCGTGGCAGTGGCAACGCGGGCAGGCTATTTGCCCGCGATTCTCCGTTCCGGCCACGCCCAGGGCCTTCCCGAAGCCTGGGTGCTTCCCTGCCACCTGCCTGTCATCTTCCTGGCCTTAACTGGCCTGGTCGCCTCGCCGCGCTTGGCATCGGTGCGGTGGCAGGGCCGCAGGAGCATGAAATGGAAAAGCCGGTCGTCTCTCCGCAGCGCTTCGTCGAGCTGATGAACGAGCGCCTGAGCAAGCATCCCTTGTACCAGGAGGGCATGCGCGTCTATGCCATTCCGCAGCACACCGACCATCCGCGCAGCCTGGTGTGCGTAGGGCCGCGCGGCACTGAATGCGTGTGCGCCACCATCGAGAATATCGTGCGTGGCGAATGCGAGGTGGTCCCCGACATTGCCCAGGACTGGCACCGTCCCCGCCCTCACGGAAGTCCACACGAAGCGCGGGCACGCTGAACGCCCGATAGCGCATGCCCAGCGGATTGCATGACGAGAACGCCAGCTACCGCGGCTATCGCATCCATGTCGCGGCGCTGCGCTATGGCAGCCAGCACGATGGCTGGTGGACGCTGCGCGCCGAAGTCTGGCATCGCGGCACGCGGCTGCCATGGCCGTGCCCCGTGATGCAGACGCGCTTTGGCTGTGCCGGCGATGCCACGCGCGCGGGCATGGCGTGGGGCCGCGAAGCCATCGACTCGGATATCGCCGGACAGCGCGATGCCGAGGAAGCGGTACAGCCCTAGCAACCGCCGCGTTCAGACATCGATGGCCGCGTCCGATTTCACCTTGCGGCGCAACTCGAACTTCTGGATCTTGCCGGTCGAAGTCTTGGGCAGCGGCCCGAAGTACACCGCCTTGGGCACCTTGAAGCCGGCCAGCAGCGTGCGGCAATGCCCGATCAGGTCCTCCGCGGTGGCACTGGCGCCATCCTTCAGTTCGACGAAGGCGCACGGCGTCTCGCCCCACTTGGCGTCAGGCTGAGCCACCACCGCCGCGGCAAGCACCGCGGGATGCCGGTAGAGCGCGTCCTCCACTTCCACGCTGGAAATATTCTCGCCGCCGGAAATGATGATGTCCTTGCTGCGGTCCTTGATCTTGATATAGCCGTCGGGCATGCACACGCCGAGGTCGCCGGTATGGAACCAGCCGCCGGCGAAGGCCTCGCGCGTGGCCTTCTCGTTCTTCAGGTAGCCCTTCATGCAGATGTTGCCGCGGAACATGATCTCGCCGATGGTCTCGCCGTCGGCGGGCACGGGCTGCATAGAATCAGGATCGAGCACCGCCACCTGCGACTGCAGGTGGTAGCGCACGCCCTGGCGCGCCTTGCGCACGGCGCGGTCCTGTTCCGACAGCGTGCGCCAGTCGTCCTGCTCGGCACAGACCGCGGCCGGGCCATAAACCTCGGTCAGGCCATACACGTGCGTGAGTTCGAAGCCCATGGCCTCCATCTGCGCCAGCACCGCTGCCGGCGGCGGCGCGCCGGCGACCATGCCGCGCACCGGGCCGCGCACGCCTTCGCGCCACGATGCGGGCGCGTTGACCAGCGCGGTATGCACGATCGGCGCGGCGCAGTAGTGCGTGACGCCTTCCGCGCGCATCAGGTCGAACACGAGCCTGGGTTCGAACTTGCGCAGGCAGACGTTGACGCCCGCGCGCGCCGCGATGGTCCAAGGGAAGCACCAGCCATTGCAGTGGAACATCGGCAGCGTCCACAGGTAGACCGGGTGCTTGGGCAGGTCCCATTCCAGGATGTTGGAGATCGCGTTGATGGCCGCGCCGCGGTGGTGATAGACCACGCCCTTGGGATCGCCGGTGGTGCCCGAGGTGTAGTTCAGCGCGATCGCATCCCATTCGTCGGCAGGCATGCGCCACGCATAGTCCGGGTCGCCTGAAGCCAGGAAGGATTCATAGTCGGTCTCGCCGAAAGGCTCGGCCTGCGGCCCCAGCGCATCATGGACCGCGATCACCTTGAGCCCGGGAATTTCCAGCGCAACCTGCCGCGCAACGTCGGCAAACTCGGTGTCGGCGAGCAGCACGCGGGCCTCGCCATGGCGCAGCATGAAGACGAGGTTGGCGGCGTCGAGCCGGATATTGAGCGCATTGAGCACCGCGCCCGCCATCGGTACGCCAAAATGCGCCTCGACCATGGCCGGCGTGTTGGGCAGCAGCGCGGCCACGGTGTCGCCCTTGCCGACGCCGGCACGCGCCAGCGCGCTGGCCATGCGGCGCGCGCGCGCATACGTGTCGCGCCAGTTCTGTCGCACCGGACCGTGCACGATGGCCAGGCGGTCGCCGTACACCTCCGCGGCGCGGACCAGGAAGTCGATGGGTGTGAGCGGTACGAAATTGGCCGCATTGCGGGCCAGGCCGCTGTCGAAATCGGTTGGCATTGCTGTGTCTCCGCTAGTCGCACTTTTTCTGGGGCAAGGCTATCATCGCACACGCCCGGCGCACTGTCGTCCGGACGACAAACTTCCCGCAAACCCGCGCCGGCCAAGGCTTACGCAAATCTTACAAAGTGCCGCGCAGCCGCTCGCGCCGATGTCATGACCGCATCCCAGAACCCCACTCGCGCCCCTGAAAGCATGCTTGCCAGCCATGTGTGGTACGCCGCGCTGGCGGCGGAACACCAGGCGCTGGCCGCGCGCGAGACACTGCTGCAGTCCTTCGCCGCGGGCGCCTTCATTGCCCGGCGCGGCGAGCCTTCGCGCTACTGGATCGGGGTCGACAGCGGCCTGATCAAGCTGGCGGTGTACACGCCGGACGGACGCGGCTGCACCTTCTCCGGCGTGCCGGCCGGCGGCTGGTGCGGCGAAGGCAGCGTGATCAAGCGCGAAGACCGCCGCTACGACGTGATCGCCATCCGCGACTCGCAAGTGCTGCTGGTGCCCGAGCCGGTCTTCAACACGCTGCTGGCGCAGAGCCTGCCGTTTGCAAGCTTTGTCGTACGCCAGCTCAACGAGCGCATGGGCCAGTTCATCGCCACGGTGCAGAACGACCGCCTCCTCGGCGCCGATGCGCGCGTGGCGCAGGCAATCGCGCAGCTGTTCCATCCCGACCTGTATCCGCGCACCAGTCCCGTGCTGGAGCTGTCGCAGGAAGAAATCGGCCTGCTGACCGGGCTGTCGCGGCAACGCGTCAACCAGGCGCTGCGACGGCTGGCCGACGCCGGCATGGTGCATCTGTCCTACCAGAGCATCCGCGTGACCGACCTGCCGCGCTTGCGCAGCTTCGGGCTGTCAGAGCTGTAGCGGTCAAGGTTTGGCGGCGCTGGCCGCCAAACCATATGTCTTATTTGTGTGTCAATCACCAGAACGCGGGTTACCTTGAACCCTGCCGTTCGCACACACTCGCGCCCGCAGGGTGGGCGAGCCACCCTGTTGGCGGGGCTGCATGAGCCACGGGTCGACCAGCGCGGTCCCTGCCATAACCAGAACCACATAAAGCCAAATACAGGGATGAAAACCACAAACTTGTTTCTGACGGGTCTGGCTGTCGCCGTGCTGACAGCATGCGGCGGCGGAGGAGAAAGCGAAGCGCCGGCTTCTTCGGCTCCGACCACCAAGATCAGCGGCACGGCCGCAGTGGGCGCGGCGCTGGGCAATGCCAGCGTGCAGGCCAAGTGCGCATCGGGCAGCGGCACCGCCACCACCGCCGCGGACGGCACCTTCACCATCGATATCCCGAACGCCACGCGCCCGTGCGTGCTGAGCGTCACGACGCCGGACGGCACCACGCTGCATTCGGTCGTGGAAGCCGGCAGCGGTACCACCGCCACGGCCAACATCACGCCGCTGACCGAGCTGATCACCGCATCGCTGGCCGGCGGCGACACCGACGCCTTCTTCAACCAGTTCGATGCCAGCGCACAGGCCAAGCTGACCACCAGCGGCCTGAACACGGCCACCGAGGCCGTGAAGCTGGTACTGACCGGCGTGGTCGACCTGACCGGCGTCGATCCGCTCAAGGGCACGCTGGTAGCGGCCAATGGCAGCACTGCGGGCAACGCTCAGGATCAGCTGCTCGACCAGCTGGGCGAGCGCCTGGAGTCGTCGCAGACCTCGCTGGACGAGCTGTCGTCGGCAGTCGCCTCCAATGCAGGCGCCACGGCGATCCAGACCGCGCTGCAACCGGCGGCGGCAAGCTGCGCGGGCCTGCGCTCGGGCAAGTACCACCTGGTCGGCCTGAGCTACCCGTCCGGCACCATTGCCGAAGTCGATGCCAGCGCGCTGACGATCACGCAGAAGTCCAGCTTCGCCGCGGACGCACCCTCCGGTTCGTCGGTGACGCTGACCCCGGATGCCGCCGAAGCCTGCCGCTTCACCGTCTCGTCCGGCGGCAGCGTCACGACCGTGCTGATGTCGAAGTCCGGCGTGGGCCTGGCCGTGCCGGCAGCGCCGATGCCGAACCCCGGCGTGGCCATGCTGATTCCCGCCCAGTCGCTGACCCTGGCCGACCTTGCCGGCAACTGGAACGGCCTCGGCTACGAGCGTGAGGACGCCGGCTCGCCACTCAAGCCCAGCCGCGTCACACTGAGCCTGGATGCCGACGGCAAGGCGACCGCGGGCGCCGACTGCACCGGCATCAACAGCTGCGAAAGCTGGCCGGCAGCCGAGCTGCCGACCTTCTCCGCAATCGGCAACGGCATCTTCGGCTTCAACGACCTCTATGCCAGCGCGCAGCCCGTCTACACCTTCAAGGGCACCGATGGTCAGATGATGGCGGTGATCCCGCATGAAGACGGCTTCATGATCTTCAGCAAGCAGGTTGACCGCGCGCTGCCGGCAGTCGGCTATTCCAATGCGTATTGGGATAACGCGGTGATGTACCTGCGGCCCGCGGGCGGTGGCACGCCTGTGCTCACCTTCACCGGTACGGAGAAATGGAGCACGGTGGTCGAATCGGCCGACGCGCAGACTGGCATCTATACCCGCAAGCGCGTCGAAGACGGCCGCCTCGACAGCTGGAAGCAGAACGTGCCGGCGCCTGGCCTGCGCTATCGCGAAGCGAGCACCGCCGCAGCCGAGTCGATCGCGATGGTGCTGGGCAATACCGGCGTGAACGTGTCGATCGGCGTGAACAACGTCAACTTCTACAGCATCTCGCTCAACCGTCCGTAATCCACCGCACGGCGAATCCGGACATCCGTTGTCCGGATTCGCTCCAGGCCGGCACCGCCCCGCGACGCCGGCCTTTTCTTTGCCGATCGCAAAACCGCAGACAAAAAAATACCCACAGCCGGGTGGTAGTGGGTAACGAAAAGTGGTGCGGACATGTCGCGGAACTGTCCACGACGAGGATCTTCGCACCGGCGCCGCGCCGGGCCAATAATCTTTCCGGACTAGTCGCGCCCACTCGTCTGGTGCATGGACAATCTCCATGGATTCTTGTCCAATGTCAGTCGACCCGTTGCCCGCTGCGACGGCATCCAGACTGACCTGCGCCCCGCTGCTCACGGCGCCTGTTCCCCATGCCCCACGCCCGCCTGCTGCTGATCGACGACCACACCCTGTTCCGCACCGGCCTGCGCCTGGTCCTGGCCGACAGCCCGAGCGTCGGGCAGATCATCGAAGCCGGCTCTGTCATGCAGGCGGTACAGGACCATGCCGGCGCCGCGGTCGATATCCTGCTGCTCGATATCCAGATGCCGGGCCTGAACGGCCTGGAGGGCGTCAAGGTATTGCGGCGGCATTTCCCCGCGGCGCGCATCCTGATCGTTTCCGGCACTTCCGGACTGGAAACCATTCCGGCCGACGTGCGGCGCGAGATCGCCGGCTTCCTGCCCAAGTCGGCCGATGCGCGCGAGATCGAGGAAGCGATCGCCTGCTGCCTCGCCGGCGGCATGCATTTCTCCGATGACGCCAGTGCGGCCGGCCGTGCCGCCGCGCCGGCGCCGTATGCCGCCAGCACGCTCACGCCGCGCCAGCTGGAGGTGCTGCACCAGCTCACGCTGGGCCGCTCCAACAAGGTCATTGCCTACCACATGGGCCTGTCCGAAAACACCGTCCGCGTTCATGTGGCCGCCATCCTCGACCACCTCGGCGTGGTCAGCCGCGTCGAAGCCATCCTGGAAGCGCAGCGCCGCGGGCTGGTGCAGGCGGCGCGATGACCGCGGACCAGGCGCCGCCGCGCGTAAGGGGAGATCGCCCGCAGGGCGTGCGGCTGCTGCCGCGCTTCGACGAGCCGCGGCTGCTGGCCGCGCAGATGGCGCTGATCGACCAGAGCTTCGGCATCGCCATGCTGGGCTGCTCGCTGGCGGCTTTTATCCTCGCCGCGGGCCTGAGGCTGTCGGGCGACCGTCCCGGCGCCCTGCCCTGGGCCTGCGCGATGGCAGTGGCCTGCGCGGTGGCGTACTTCGGGCGGCTGGCGCTGGCCGGACGGCTGACCGAGGCAGGCGCGGGCCGCTATGCGCGCGGCATGACCGCCATGCTCGCGCTGATCGGCGCGCTGTGGGGACTGGTGGCATGGCTCTACCTGGACGTGAGCATGCCGGCGGTGGTGATCTGCGTGCTGTCGCTGATCGCCGGCATGAGCGCGGCGGCGCTGGCGGTGTTCTCCGCCTGCCTGCCGGTGGCGATCGGCTTCTTTATTCCGTCGATCGTGCCGGTCTGGATCGCGTTCCTGGTCACCGGCGATATCGAATACCTGCCCATGTTCCTCGGCACACCGCTGTACCTGTTCGTGCTGATCATGTTCGCACGCAACTATTCGCGCGTGGCGCGGCATTCGATCGCGCTGCGCTTCGAAAACATCGAGCTGATCTCGCAGCTGCGCGAGCAGACCGCGCGTGCCGAGGCCGCGCAGCATGCGGCGGAGCAAGCGAGCCGCGCCAAGTCGGTGTTCCTGGCCTCGGCCAGCCATGACCTGCGCCAGCCGCTGCATGCGATGGGGCTGTTCCTGGTGTCGCTGGGCCGCACCGCGCTGGATGCGCGCCAGCGCCAGTTGCTGGAGCATGTGGAGGCATCGTCCGGCGCCGCACGCGAAATGCTGAACTCGCTGCTGGACTTCTCCAAGCTCGAAGCCGGCGTGGTCACGCCGCGGCCGCGGCCGTTCCGGCTGCAGCCGCTGCTGCACAAGCTCGAGAACGAATTCGCGCCGCAGGCCGATGCGCGCGGGCTGGTGTACCGCACGCGCGATACCACCACAACGCTGTACGGCGATCCCACGCTGGTCGAACTGGTGCTGCGCAACCTGATCGCCAATGCGATCCGCTATACCCGGGAGGGTGGCGTGCTGGTGGCGTGCCGCCAGCGCCGGCTGCATGCCGTGATCGAGGTATGGGACACCGGCATCGGCATTCCCGCCGCACAGCATCGCGAGATCTTCCGCGAGTTTCACCAGCTCGGCAATCCGGAGCGCGACCAGCGCAAGGGGCTGGGGTTGGGGCTGGCCATCGTCGAGGGGCTGGCGCGGACGATGCGCACGCACGTCACGCTGGGCTCGCGGCCGGGGCGGGGGTCGGTGTTCCGCTTCGTGATGCCGCGCGCGTGGAGCACGCCGGAAGACACGCCGCACCCGGTGGCACCGGGCGGGCTTGACGGGCTGCGCGTGCTGGTGATCGACGACGACGAAGCGATCCGCACCGCCATGTCGGAGCTGCTGGGGGCATGGCAATGCGACTGCCGCACGGCCGAATCCGAGGACGAGGCGCTGACCATGCTCGCGGCGTTCCAGCCTGCACTGGTGCTTGCCGACTACCGCCTGCGCGGCCATCGCACCGGCCAGGAAGCGCTGGACGCGATCCGGCAGCGGCTGGGCCGTCATGTGCCGGCGATCATCATCACGGGAGATACGGCGGCGGACCGGCTGCGGACCGCGCATGCGGCAGGCACGCTGCTGCTGCACAAGCCGGTGGTTCCGCAGGAATTGCACGCGGCGATCGACACGCTGCTGCGCGATGCCCCCGCGCAGAATGTGCAGGACGCGCAGGGCGAAACACGCCGCGGCCATTCACAGGCCGAAGCTGATTAGGACGGCCCTCCCGCATCAAGCCGGATGGCCGCGCACCGCTGCGGGCGTCAGCCGCCCGAATGCAGCGGGGACAGCGAGTAAGCGAGCACCAGTCCCGCCACGATCGCCGGCGAGCCCAGGCGAATCGCGGCACTGCGCGACAGCACGCCCAGATACACGTACAAGCACACCAGCACCATCGCAGTCACATACAGCAGGCTGTCATAGACTTGCATGGACGTCTCCCTTGGCCTTTTGTTCTTATTGCTTTACTTTGGTGGTCTGCCGGCGAAGCGTGATGCAAAGGCACTGCGTGGGGGTCGCTCCGCCGCCATGCTAAGGCTGTCTGTTACCAAGGATAGTCGGGAGTTCGCGCGGGCGTGGCAATCATGGAAATCCCTTTGCGGCGGCGCACCACGGCTGGTGCGCTGCCGCAAGGGAGGCGCGGCAGGTCAGCCGGCGGGCAGCATTTCCGGGTTCCAAGCGACCTCCCACAGGTGCCCGTCGGGATCCTGGAAATAGCCCGCATAGCCGCCCCAGAACGTGTCCTGCGCCGGTTTGACCACGGTAGCGCCTGCCGCCTTCGCCTGCGCCATCACGGCATCGACTTCCGCCTTGTCGCCGACATTGTGGGCCAGCGAAAAATCGGTGGACGCGCGCGGTGTCACCGTCAGCCCGGCGTCGTGCGCCAGGCTCGCGCGCGGCCACAGTGCCAGCTTCAGCCCGGACTGCAGGTCGAAGAACGCCACCGCGCCGTGCTCGAACTGCTGGCCGACGATTCCCGGTGTCGACAGTCCCAGGCCATCGCGATAGAAGCGCACAGCGCGCTCCAGGTCGTCGACGCCCAGCGTGACCAGTGTGATGCGAGGCTTCATGGCACTACCCTCCTGCAGATGTGGTGGGCCTAGCGCTGGCCGAAGGCGGCGCCGGCAAACAGGTCCTTCAGTTCGCGCGGCTGCGAGCGCCAGTACTGCTTCGGCGCATGGACGCTGGCGCCCAGCCGCGCGGCCGCATGCCACGGCCAGCGCGGGTCGTACAGCATGGCGCGCGCCAGCGAGACCGCATCGGCCTCCTGGTTGGCAATGATCGCTTCGGCCTGCTCGGGCTCGGTGATCAGGCCCACCGCGATCGTCGGCAGCCCCACTTCGGCCTTGACGCGCTGTGCGTACGGCACCTGGTAGCCCGGGCCGAGCTTGATCGCCTGCTGCGGCGAGACGCCGCCGGTGGTGACGTGGATGGCCGCGCAGCCGCGCGACTGCACTGCCTTGGACAAGGCCACCGTGCCCTCGATGTCCCATCCGCCCGGCACCCAGTCGGTGGCCGAAATGCGCATCCACACCGGCCGCTCCGCTGGGAACGCTTCGCGCACCGCGTCGAAGACTTCGATCGGAAAGCGCATGCGGTTTTCCAGGCTGCCGCCGTATTCGTCGTCGCGATGGTTGGCCAGCGGCGACAGGAACTGGTGCAGCAGGTAGCCATGCGCGGCATGGATCTCGATGCCGTCCAGCCCGAGCCGTGCCGCGCGCCGCGCCGCCGCGACAAAGTCGTCGCGCACCTTGTCCATACCGGCCCGGTCGAGCGCGGCCGGCGGCACTTCGCCGTCGCCATGCGGCACCGCCGACGGCGCCACGGCGTGCCAGCCGCCGGGCGCATCCGGCGCGATCTGCTGACCCCCGTCCCACGGCGCATGGCTCGACGCCTTGCGGCCCGCATGGCCGAGCTGGATCGCTATGCCGATGGGCGAATGCGCGCGCATCGCCTGCACCACGCGCCCCAGCGCCGCCTCGTTGTCGTCCGAATACAGGCCCAGGTCCTGCGGCGTGATGCGGCCTTCCGGCGAGACCGCGGTCGCTTCCACGATCAGCATGCCGGCGCCTGACAGCGCCAGCGTGCCGAGATGGATCATGTGCCAGTCGCCGGCGTTGCCGTCCTGCGCCGAGTACTGGCACATCGGCGCAATGATGATGCGGTTGGCGAGCCGGAGGCTGCCGATTTCCAGCGGTTCGAACAGATGGCTCATGCGTTGCTGCTCCTTGCAGGTCATGCCGGCCCGCAGCGGGGCCGGGGGAAATCTGGATTCTAGGCCGATGCCGGGATTGCTGCCGGCGACGTTCACGGTGCCGCGCGGCGCTGGCCGGCCAGGCTCAACACCAGCGCCAGTGCCAGCGCCGCCGCGCCGCAGCCGAAGATCAGCGCGTAGTTCTCATGCGAATGCGCAAACAGCCATGCATAGCCGTAGCCGGCCAGCGCCTGGAACAGCGCAAAGGCACTGGTGGCATGGCTCCATGCGGCGCGCTGCGCGGCAGGGTCGTGCGGCAGCGCCTCCTGGATCGCGCCCAGTCCGAGCGGCGCAATGCCGGGCGTGAAGGCACCGAGGACCACCGCCGCCACGCCCAGCGCAAGCGGATCGCCGCACAATGCCAGCATCGCCGCGGCAAGTCCCTGCAGCAGCAGCGCGACGCGATAGGCAACGCCGAAGCCGATGCGTTCGCCGGCAAAGCCGCACACCAGCGGCCCGGCGATCGCGCCCAGGCCATAGAGCACCCAGTACGATGCGCCGACCTCGCTGCCGCGCCCCAGCCCGCGTGCGACCAGGTCGACCAGCAGCAGCATCGCCGGCACCAGTCCGAACGCATTGATCGCGTATTGCGCGTAGAGCCATTGCAGCCGACGCCGCGCCGCTGCCGGCGGTGCCTTTGCCGCCGCGCCCGCACCGGATTGCGGCAGCGGGCCGGGCCAGCCGAACCAGCTGAACACGGTCAGCGCCAGCGCCAACGCGCCCAGCCCCAGCCAGGTCTCGCGCAGGCCGAACTGCAGCAGGCGCGGCACGAGCGTGCCCGAGGCAGCGATACCCAGGCCAAGCCCGACGAAGATCGTGCCCATCGCCAGCCCGCGGCGCGGCGCCGGGATATGCGGCAGGATCGAGGTCGCCACCAGCACCATGATGCCGCCCCCGGCCAGCCCCGAGACAAAGCGCCAGCCGAAGAACCACGCCACCGACAAAGGCCACGCGCAGGCAAAGAATGCCAGCGTGGCGGCAAGCATCAACGCGCGCAGCACCGTGCGGCTGGACCAGACCGATACCATCGGCCGGCCCAGCAAGGCGCCGGCCAGGTAGCCGGCGAAGTTGGCCGCGCCCAGCGCGACGGTCTGCGAGGCCGGGAACCAGTGCGACTGGATCAGCGGCGGCACCAGCGCGGTGTAGGCAAAGCGCGCCAGGCCGATGGCGACGAGGCTCGCGCACAGGCCGCACAGCGCGGCGTAGATCTCGCGCCATGCCAGGGGATCTTGCGCGGTGGGGGCGGCGCAGAGGCCGGCAGGTCTGGACATGGGAATCTCCGGTGTGGCCCCCGCCCTTGCGCCGGGCAAAACGGGGCCATCGGCGCCAGGCATGGCGCCGGAAAAAGGGCATGCAGCTGCCCGCCACGCTGCCTGGGCGGCGTGTCCGGGAACTACAAACGGGAAAGGTCAGGCAGGGATGGCGGGAATCAGCCGGTGCCGGGCACCGCGCCCGCGCTCAGTGGCGGCAGGCCGAGCAGCGCCAGCGTCGGCCGCACAGCCGCCTCGAGCAAGGCGCGCTGTGGGGCGGACCGAGCCAGCACGCGCATGCCGAGCAGCGTCGCCAGCAGCTGTGCCGAAGCGTCGTCGGCCGACACGCCGGTGCTGGCCGCGCCCTGCTGCTGCGCGGCGGCGAAACGGTCGCGGAAGAATGCGCGGATTTCGGCGAATGCGTCTGCGACCTTCTGCTGCAGGCCTGGATCGTCAGGCGTGACTTCCAGTGCGGTGTTGACCAGCAGGCAGCCGCGGTGCAGCGGATCCGCCAGTGAGCGCTCCAGGCTTTCAGACAGGTACGCCGAAATGGCCGCGCCGGGTGGCAGCGTCGTGCCCAGCCGGGCGATCCGCTCGCGCATGCTGGCTTCGACATAGCCTTCCAGCGCCAGCAGGAACAGCGAGCGCTTGTCGCCGAAGGCGTTGTACAGGCTGGGCTGGGTCATACCCATGGCACTGGTCAGGTCGCGCGTGGACGTGGCCTCGTAGCCGCGCGCCCAGAAGGCATCCAGCGCCGCCGTCAGCGCGGTCTGTTCGTCGAATTTGCGGGGTCTGGCCATGGTCGCTCGATTTTGTATCGTTCGCTATGAAACGAATTATAGATCGATCGATACAAAACACAAGGCCATGCTCGATGCAAGTGTCAGGCAAGGGTCAGGCCGGCGCCAGCGGGTCGGGCGCGACCAGCCGCAGCCAGCTCGCTATCGCCGCCACCGCGGCAAACGCGGCGCCCAGCGCCAGGGCCAGCCCCGGACCGTGGGTTCCGCCGATGCCGAAGCACAACGCCACCAGCGCGGCGCCGGTGGCCTGGCCGAGCAGGCGCGCGGTGGCAATCACCCCGCTGGCGCCGCCGCTGCGCTCACGCGGCGCGCTGGCCATCAGGGCCTTCAGGTTGGGCGACTGGAAAAAGCCAAAGCCGGCCCCGCAGATGCACATGCGGATGCCGATATCGAGCGCGCTGGGATTGTCCGGCAACAGCGCCAGCGACACCATGCCCGCACTCAGCACCGCCAGTCCCACGCCACCCAGCAGGCCGGGCGGATAGCGGTCGGAAAGCCGGCCAGCGAGCGGCGCCATCAGCGCCACCACCACCGACCATGGGGTCAGCAGGAACCCGGTCTCGACCTGCCCTCGCCCCAGCACATGCTGGAAGTAGAACGGCAGCGACACGAACGCCAGCCCCTGCGCCGCGAACGAGCACACCGCGGTCAGCGTAGACAGCGCGAACATCGGCCGGCGGAACAGGTCCAGCGGCAGCATCGGCGCGGGCCGGCCGCGTTCGCGCCAGACCAGCAGCCCGAACGCCACTACGAACACGCCGGCGGCCGCGAGCGATTCGTGCAGCGGCGCGCGCTGCGCGCCCTCGCCGAGCGCGAAGATCAGCGCGGCAAAGGCCACCACGTTGAGGAGCGCCGCGACCCGGTCGAAAGATTGCGTGCCGCGCGGCGTCTGCGGCAGCGCGCCGCGCGCGATCCCCAGCGCCAGCAGACCGATCGGCAGGTTGACGGCAAACAGCCACGGCCACGTGCCGAACGACAGGATCACCGACGCCACCGTCGGCCCCACCGCGAACGACACCCCGACCACCAGCGCGTTCAATCCCACCCCGCGCCCCAGCCTGTGCATCGGAAAGATCGAGCTGATCAGCGCCGTGTTGACGCTCATGATCGCGGCCGCGCCGATGCCTTGCAGCGCACGTGCCGCCGCCAGCGTCGGCAACGACCACGCCAGCGCGCAGATGACCGACGCGACGGTGAATACCGCGACGCCGCCAAGATAGATGCGCCGGTGCCCCAGGATGCCGCCCAGCGCCGCGAACGGCAGCAGCGTGGCGACCATGGCCAGCTGGTACGCATTGATCACCCAGACCGACGCCGCCGGCGTGGCGCGCAGGTCGGCGGCGATCGAGGGCAGCGCCGTATTGGCGATGGCGGTATCGAGGGTCGCCAGGGCGACCGCGATCAGGATGGCGGCCATGCCGCGGCGCTCGCGCGCTGTCATGGCGTTGTCTGCGGCGGCGGCAGACGCGGAGGGAAGGGGCGCTGTGCTTGACACTGTCGTTGCCGGTTACCGGTGGCCGCCAGTGGCAGCACCAGACCGACACGATACGGGAAAACGCTTCAGCGTGCTGAACAGGGCTTCATATGTATGCACATTTCCCGCAGGATTCCCGTCCGCCGCCGTGCAGTCTGCCGGGTCAGTCCAGCGTGATGCCTTCGCGCTGGATCACCGCCGTCCAGTTGCCCTCTTCCTTCTCCACGCGCTTCGCAAAGTTGGCCGGATCGATCATCACGACATCGCCTTGCTGTCCCAGCGCTGTCTTCGCCTTGCCGTCCTCGAGAACCCCCTGCATCACCGAATGGAGCTTCTGGACGATCTGCGGCGGCGTGCCGGCCGGTGCCAGCATGCCGATCCAGAAGGTCACGTTGAAGGGCGCAATGCCGAGTTCCTCCAGCGTCGGCACATCCGGCAACTGCGCCATGCGCTTCGATGCGCTGACGGCGATGGGCTTGAGCTTGCCGGCCTTGATCTGCGGCAGTGCCGTCCAGGTATCGAAGGCAGTATCCAGTTCGCCGCTGATCACGGCCAGTTGTGCCTGCGCCGCGGACTTGTACGGAATGTGCGTGGTCTTGATCTTTGCCCGGTTGTTCAGCATGGCAAAGCTGAGATGCGCGATATTGCCCGGTCCGGCCGAGCCATAGCTGACCTTGCCGGGATGCTGCGTCGCGTAGCGCACCAGCTCCGGTACCGAACCGACCGAGTTCTTCTGCGACCAGTCCGGATTGGTGACAAGGATGAATGGCGCTTCGAGAACCAGGGTGACCGGCGTGAAGTCCTTCGGCGAGTAAGTCCCTTTCTTGTAGATCTGCGGATTGATGGTGATGCTGCTGGAGTTGGTGACCAGCAAGGTATAGCCGTCGGGCGCGGCCCTGGCGGCCTCGCCGACACCGATCAGCCCGTTCGCTCCGGCCTTGTTTTCCACGACCACGGGCTGGCCGAGGGATTTGGTCAGGCGCTCCGAAAGCACCCGCGCCACGGTATCCGTGAACGACCCCGCCGGAAACGGGACAATCATGCGGATCGGCTTGCTGGGCCAGCCGTTATTCTGCGCCGCAGCCGGCGCGGCCATCGTCGCGGCCAGGATGCCCAGCGCGGCTGCCGCCATGCTGAACTTGCCGGCCTTTGCGCTTGCCTGGCAGCGCTGGATCCATGTCGGTTTGTTCATATCGTCTCCGTATCGTAGTAATGGTGTGCTGAATACTTGCCGGCCTATGGCGTTTCCTTCGCGTGCTTTGGTTTCGCGACGGTGCCGGTGATGCCCTGCCGCTCCAGGCTTGCGATCTGCTCCGCGCCCAGTCCAAGCACGCGGCTCAACACCGCTTCGGTGTGTTCGCCCAGCGTCGGCGCGACATTGCGGATGGGCACAGGGCCTGGCCCGGTCCTGAACCAGGCAGTGCTGCTGGTGTAGGTGCCGATATGGGCGCGCTCGACTTCGCACCAGAATCCGCGCGACCGCAGATGGGCGTCCTGCAGCACCTGCGACATGGGACGCACCACGCCAGCGGCGATCCCGGCCTGTTGCAGCAGGTGCATTGCCTGTTCGGAGTCCCGCGCCATGCACCAGGACCCGATCGCCTGCTCGATCCTGTCCGCCTCGGCGCGCCGCCCCGCTGCCTGCGCCAGCCGCGGATCGGCGGAGAGGTCCGCCCGTCCGATCGCCCGGCATAGCGCGGGCCAGTCCGCGTCGGTAACAGTCAGCACGATCCACGCATCGTCGCCAGCGCAGCGGAAGCAACCATGGGGTGCGTACATCGGATGGCGATTGCCCTGGCGCGGCGATACGGCGCCGGAGATGGACTGCTCCAGCATGAACGGCGCGGCCATCGGCAACATGGCCTCCACCTGCGACAGGTTGATGTGCCGCCCCTGCCCCGTCGCTTGCTGGGCAAACAGCGCGAGCAGGATCGCCGCGCCACCATTGAGGCCGCCGATCGGGTCGCCGTAGGCGTATGACGTCATCGCCGGCGGGCCATCGGGGTGCCCCGTGTAGAGCGGCAGCCCGCTGGCCTGCTCCAGCGTGCCGCCGTAGGCGCGGGTATTGCTCCACGCATTGCCGAGCCCGAAGGCCGGCATCGACAGCATGACAAGCCGTTTGTTTCTGGCGCGCAGCGCTTCGTAGTCCAGCCCTAGTTTTGGCAAGACCTCCGCGGAGTAATTCTCGATGACCGCGTCGGCGCCTTCGACCAGCTGCAGCAGCAACTGCTTGCCTTCGGGGCGCGTCAGGTCCAGCGTGATGCCCAGCTTGTTGCGGTTCATCAGGTTGAAGTTCGAGTTCTTCTCGTACAGCCTGTCCCGATAGAAAGCCTCGGTGAAATTGGCGCCGCGCCACCAGTCGGGATAGCCGGTACTTTCGACCTTGATGATCTCCGCGCCAAAGTCGGCCAGCGTCCGCGCCGCAAGCGGTCCCGCCCAGCCCATCGTCAGGTCGATGACGCGGATACCTTGCAGCGGCAAGCGCTCCCCTGCCGTTCGCCTGAGGCTCAGACGCGGGCGATGATCCAGCCCCGAGGTTCGATAGTGCAGGTCATGCTCGCCCTTTGCCGGCGCATTCCCGCCGGGCAGCGGACCCGCCGCGTCGAGGCGTAGCGGCACCACCGGGCCTTCAAGCGACGCGCCGCCCACGCCGACCGGCACGAAGGCACCGCGCTGCCGATGCACTTCCTGGCCGAGCAGGGTCTCCATCGTCGGCACGATCACGGCGGGATGCTTCTTGTTGCCCAGGATCTCGAACCACTGCCGGGCCGTGCGCGCCAGGAACGCAGGCAGAAGCAGCGCGTCGATCTCGTCCGCGCGCGCCATCCGCTCCGGGCCGCTTGCGTAGCGCGGATCGCTGCCGAGGTCCGGACGCCCGATGGCCTCGCACAGGCCCTTCCACTGCGGCAGGGTGTGCGTAAAGATGCCGATCCACCCTTCGGCGGTCTGGTAGATCCCGGCCGGATGCGTGCCGCAGAACCGGTTGACGCCAAGGCGCTGGAGCGGATGGCGCTTGTCCTGCACCATGCCCGCTTCCATCTCGACCACGCTGAAGATGGATTCGTGGGCGCTCAGCACATAGCGGCGGCTGCCCTGCCCGCTCCCGATCAGCGCCGCGGCGGCGGCCGAGAATGCGCTCAAGCCGACCACGATCGCCGACTGCACGTCGTGCGGCATGTGTGGCGGCCCATCTGTGGGGCCGCTGCCATGCACGGCGCCGGCAAGTCCGCGGCATACTGCTTCAGCGCCAGCGTAATGGCTGTATGGTCCGCTTTCGCCGAACCAGGTGAGTGCCACCTCGATCGGCTCTTGCCCCCGCGCTTCATCGGCCATGCCCTGCCAGACCGGCGTGCCGAGGATGCCCGGGCCTTCAGCCAGCGCACGGGCATCCAGCACCACGTCGCACGTGCGCGCCAGATGGGCCAGCCATGCGCGGTCCTCGGCGTTACCGTCGTGCGCGGTGACGCTGCGCTTGTTGGTGTTCAGCCATGCAAAGAGCGCGCTTTCCGGCTGCGCGGCCCCCGCTGCGCTGACCATGGGCGGCATCCGCCGCCAGGCGTCGCCGGACGGGCTTTCCACCTTGATGACTTCGGCGCCGAAATCGGAAAACAGCTTGCCTGCGTACGCCAGCGCAGGCCCGCTGCCGACTTCGAGCACGCGCAACCCACCCAGCGCCAGCTGCGCCGGGTCAATACCATGCTTGATCATGAAAACTCCTGGCTCTGTCTGTGGGCTCGTCAGGCACGGCGCTTACCACGCATCGATGAAGCCGCGGCGCTCCCTGCGGCTGCGCACTTCCGCGGAGGCGATGCCCTGTGCGATCCACTTCCGTGTCTGCGCGGGGTCGATCACCGCGTCGATCTCGACGGCGGCCGCGGTGTTGATCGCGTGGCCACGCTCGTAGGACTGGGCCACCAGCCGGTCGAACAGCGCCTTGCGCTCGGGGCCATCCGGCACCGCCTCAAGCTCCTTCTTGAAGCCCAGCCTGACCGCGCCTTCCAGGCCCATCGGGCCGAACTCGCCGGTCGGCCACGACACGGTGAAGCTGGCCGAGCGGAAGCCGCCGCCCGCCATGGCCATGGCGCCAAGCCCGTAGCCCTTGCGCAGCGTCACCGCCAGCAGCGCGACACGCAGCTTGGCCGCCGTCAGGAACATGCGCGACACGTGCCGCACCTGTGCGCGGGCCTCGACCTCCGGCCCGACCATGAACCCGGGGGTGTCGATCAGCGAGACGATCGGCAGCCCATGCGCATCGCACAGCTGCATGAAGCGCGACGCCTTGTCCGCGGCATCCGCATCGATGGCGCCCCCAAGGTGATAGGGGTTGTTGGCCATGATGCCGATGGGCTGCCCTTCCACGCGGGCCAGCGCAGTGTGGATGCCCGCGCCGAAGCCGCTGCGCAGCATCAGCACGCTGCCGGCATCGGCAATGCCCTCGATGGCCTTGCGGGTGTCGTAGACGCGCAGCCGGTTCTCGGGGACGACATGGCGCAGCGCCAGCGCCTCCGGTGCGCTCCAGTGCGCCACGCGGCCCTGGAACATCGACAGATAGTGCTTCGCTGCCTGCACGGCTTCGGCCTCGTTGTCGACCAGGATATCGACCACGCCATTGGCATGCTGCACCGATGCGGGCCCGACCTCTTCGGGGCTGAAGATGCCGAGGCCGCCGCCTTCGATCATGGCCGGTCCCGCCATGCCGATATTGGCCGACCGGTCGGCAATGATGACGTCGCAGCAGCCGAGGAAGGCTGCGTTGCCGGCGAAGCAGCGCCCCGAGACAATGCCCACCACCGGCACATTGCCGCTTAGCTCGGCAAAGGCGGCGAACGACGGCTGGTACAGCCCGGATACCGAAGGGAAATCCACGTCGCCGGGCCGGCCGCCACCGCCTTCGCCAAACAGCACCAGCGGCAGCTCGTCGCGCAGCGCCACCTCCACGATGCGGTCGGTCTTGATATGGTTGCGCTTGCCCTGCGTGCCGGCCATCACCGTGGCGTCGTAGGCCATCACCGCGCTGCGCGCCCGATCCTTGCCGACCAGTTCGCCATTGATATTGCCGATGCCCGTGATCAGGCCATCCGCCGGGGTGTTGGCAATGAGGTCCTGCTGGCTGCGGCGCGAAGCCTGCGCGGCGAGTGCCAGCGCTCCATACTCGACGAAGGTATCCGCATCGCACAGGTCGGCGACGTTCTCGCGCGCGGTGCGCTGCCCGCGCGAGCGGCGCCTGGCAACGGCATCGGGGCGCGCGGCGTCATCCAGGTAGGCATGCCGGTCCAGCACGCGCTGCAGGTCCGCGCGAATCGCGTTCGGATCGAGCTGCTGGGCGGCAGCCACGGCGATGCCATCGGCCTCGAGCTGCTCCAGCACGATCAGCACCTGGTTTTCGGCTGCCAGCGCGCCCGGCTCCAGCCGCAGGTCGACCACGCGCCCGCCGCATTCCGCGGCGATGGCGTGCTCCATCTTCATGGCGTCGAGCACCGCGAGGGTCTGCCCCGGCTTGACGATCTCGTCCAGCGCGACGGCAATCTCCACCACCCTGCCGGTCAGCGGCGCACGGATCGCCACCAATCCCTCGCCGACCTCCTCTTCCGCATCGGCGTGGCGCGGCGCAAGCGCGTGCGAAGCACGGGCCGTGCCGCCCAGCAAGGCTTCCTGCGCGCGTCCGGCCTGCGCGATGGCCTCCGCCGATGCGGTCAGCTCCTGCACGATCGCTTCGAAGTGCCGGGTATGGACATCCTGCGCGAGGAAATCGTCGCGCTGCACCAGCGCGCGCAGCAGGTCGAGGTTGGTCGGCACGCCGGCGATGCGGAACTCCGCCAGGCTGCGCTGCAGGCGCCGCACGGCCGCATCGAACTTCGGCGCCGCGCTGCTGACGATCAGCTTGGCCAGCAAGGTGTCGAAGTTGGGCGACGGTTCATAGCCAGCGTAGCCATGGGAATCGACGCGGACGTCGGGGCCCGAAGGCGGATCGAAGCGCTCCAGGCGGCCGTGCGCAGGGCGCGCCAGGCCGTGCGCGTCGGTCATTTCCGCGTTGATGCGCACCTGGATGGCATAGCCGCGGGGTTGCGGCGGCGCAGCGGGGTCCAGGCCGAGATCGGAGAGGGTCTGTCCCGCGGCGATTCCGATCTGCAGCGCGACCAGGTCGACGCCGGTGACCTGCTCGGTGATGGTGTGCTCGACCTGCAGGCGGGGATTGGCTTCGATAAAGACAAAATCCTTCTGCTCGCCGGATTCGGTTTCCTCGACCAGGAACTCGAAGGTGCCCAGGCTCTGGTAGCTGACGCGGCGCGCCAGCCTGAGCGCCGCCTTGATGATCTGCTCGCGCAGCTGCGGCCTGAGCACCGGGCTGGGGGCGATTTCCACCAGCTTCTGGAAGCGGCGCTGCAGGGTGCAGTCGCGTTCGCCGAGGGCAATGACGTGCGCGCCGTCGCCGGCGATCTGCACTTCGATATGGCGCGCGCGGGCCACCAGCCGCTCGGCGTAGACGGCATCGATGCCGAACGCCGAGCCCGCCTCGGAGCGGCAGCGCGCATAGGCTTCGGCCAGTTCTTCGCGCCGGCGCACCACGCGCATGCCGCGCCCGCCGCCGCCACCGACCGCCTTGATCACCACGCCCGCGCCGCCTTGCTGGTCGAAGAAGCTGGTGATTTCCTCGAGCGACGCTGCGCCGCGCGTGGCCGGCATGACCGGCACGTCGCTGTCGGCCGCCAGTTCCAGTGCCCGCCCCTTGTCGCCGAACAGCGCCAACTGCTCGACGGTGGGGCCGATAAAGCGGATGCCGGCCTCGTGGCAGGCCTGGGCAAAATCGGCCCGTTCGCTGAGGAAGCCATAGCCCGGATGGATGGCATCGCAACCGGATGCTTTCGCCGCGGCAATGATGCCTGCGATGTCGATGTACGCAGCCGGCCCGGCACCATCGAGGGCAACGGCCTCGTCGGCCAGGATCCGGTGCAGCGCGCCCTGGTCGTCTTGCGAATAGACCGCGACGGTCCCGATTTCGAGATCGCGTGCGGCACGCAGCACGCGCAGCGCGATCTCACCTCGATTGGCGATCAACAGCTTCTTCAATGCAGTCTCCTCGTTTGTATTTCGATGTCTGTGCCGTGGGTGCCTGGCCGCTCAGGGCCGGATGCCGAACCGGCTGATGCCGGCTTCGCGCAGCGGCGCCGCCAGGTTGGCGAACTCGCACAGCAGCGTGCGGGTCTCGCGCGGGTCGATGATGTCCTCGATGACGAACGCTTCCGCGCTGCGGAACGGCGACGTCAGGCTGCGCACGCGCAGCTCGATCTCGGCGCGCTTCTGCACCGGATCGTCGGCGCCTTCGATCTCGGCCTTGTAGGCAACGTCGAGGCCGCCTTCGATCGGCAATGCGCCCCAGTTGGCGGAGGGCCACGCGTAGCGGAAATTGAAGCGCCCCATGTGCTGGTGGCCGGCTGCCGACACGCCGTAGGCACGGCGCAGGATCACCGAGCACCACGGCACCGTGGCCTGGTAGAGCGCCGACAGCGCGCGCACGCCGTAGCGCATGATTCCCGCCTTTTCGGCCTCGAGGCCGACCTGGAACCCGGCCGTATCGACCAGGTTGACCACCGGCAGGTGGAAGGCCTGCGCCATGTCGACGAAGCGCGTGAATTTCTCGGCGCTGGCGCTGTCCCAGCTGCCGCCATGGAAGGACGGGTCGCTGGCGATCACCGCCACCGGCCAGCCATCCAGCCGTGCCAGCGCGGTGATGACGGCGCAGCCCCAGTGCATGCCGATCTCGAAGAAGGAATCGGCGTCCACCAGCGCCTGCACGATGGGCCGGATGCTGTAGTCCGCCCGGTTATCCCGCGGGATTGCCGACAGCAGCCATTCGTCGCGGCGCGCCGGGTCGTCGTCGGGCTCGCTCCGCGGCGGCAGCTCGAAAACGGAAGGCGGCAGATACGACAGGAACCGGCGCGCGCACGCGAAGGCTTCCTGCTCGCTGCCGACCTCGTCGTCCACCACGCCGTTGCGGGTGTGGATCTGGCTGCCGCCCAGCTCGTTCTTGCTCAGTTCCTCGCCCACGCGGGCCACCACCGACGGCGGGCCCTCGTTGAACAGTTGCGAGGTTTCCCTGACCATCACCGAATAATGGCTGGCGGCCACGCGGGCCGCGCCCATGCCCGCCACGGATCCCAATGCCAGCGACACCACCGGCACCACGGACATGTTCTCCACCACGTGCTGCCAGACCTTCATGGTGGGGATGAGGGTATGGCCCTTGATCTCGATATTGCGCACCGAACCGCCGCCGCCGGTGCCGTCGACCAGCCGGATCATCGGCAGCCGCAGGTCGTGCGCCATCTTTTCGGCGTGGATCAGCTTGTCGCCCACTGCGCCTTCGTTGGCGCCGCCGCGCACGGTGAAGTCGTCGCCCACCAGCACCGCCGGCCGGCCGCCGACCTGCGCGCGGCCCATCACCAGGTTCGAGGGAACCAGGTCCACCAGCCGCCCGTTGCTGTCATAGCGGCCGCTGCCGGTCAGGCCCCCGACCTCGCGGAACGAGCCGGGATCGGCCAGGGCATCGATACGCTCGCGCACCGTCAGCTTGCCGGCCGCCTTGTGGCGTTCCACCTTGCCTTCGCCGCCCATCCGGGCGGCAAGCCGCCGGCGGTGGGCCAGTTCATCGATTTCGGGCTGCCAGCTCACTGTCCTCTCCTGTGTCTTTGCGCGGCACATGTGTCGCCAACACTCCGCAGGAGCCGTGCCAGCCACAGGGCGCTCGATTACGCTTTGATTTCATTGAATAAATACCGGGCCGCCGTTAGGATGTCCGTCACAAGTACACAGACGTGTCCGCAGCAGAGGCACGCATGGAGACATCAAGTGTCCTCATTGACGACACATGACATCGACGGAATCGCGCTCGGGGTGCTGGTCTGTTCTCGCGACGGCTCCCGGCTGGCGGCGATCGGAGCCTGTACGGACCCCGCCACTGCCGACGCGGCGCTCGCTGCATGCGCGCACGCCAAGGCGCCGGACCGGGGGCGCCGGCTTTTCCCCGTCGAGGCAGGCACGCGGCGCTTCATCGGCCTGAGCCTGGAAGACGGCGACCACCAGCTGATCCTTCTGCATCCCACCGACAGACAGGCCGTGCTGCTCGACTTCCTGGGCACAGTACCTTTCGCCGGCGCGATCCTGGACCACTTCCTGAACGATCCCTACCAGGCCATCACCGTGGTCGACAAGGAGGGACGGGTGCGCTTCATCAGCCCCGTCCACGAGAAATTCCTGGGCCTCGACACCGGTGCCGGCATCGGCCGCCCGGCGGCCGAGGTCATCCCCAATTCGCGGCTGCCGCAGGTGGTGGCCAGCGGGAAGGCGGAGATCGGGCAGCTGCAGCAGCTCGACGGCGCCACCCGCGTGGTCAACCGCATGCCGATCCGCCAGGACGGCGAGGTGGTGGGCGCCATCGGCCAGGTCATGTTCAAGGGGCCCGAAGCCCTGGGCCGCATGCACAAGGAACTGGTCGAGCTGCGTTCGGAAGTGGCGCGTTACCAGCGCGAGTTTGATCACCTGCGCGACGGCTTGCCCGAGCGGCAGCCGACCTTTGGCCTGATCGGCGAAAGCGCGCCGATGCAGCGCCTGCGCCGCGAAATCCAGACCGTGGCACGCCTTGACGTGCCGGTGCTGATCCTGGGCGAAAGCGGCACCGGCAAGGAGCTGGTGGCCCGCGCCATCCACGGCGCCGGAGCCGAGCCGGCCAGCGCCCGTCCGCTGGTCAGCCTGAACCTGGCCGCCCTGCCAGCCACGCTGATCGAATCCGAACTGTTTGGCCATGCGCCCGGCGCCTTTACCGGGAGCCAGCGCCAGGGACAGGCGGGCAAGCTCGAGCTGGCAGCGGGCGGCACGGTCTTTCTCGACGAGGTCGCCGACATCCCGATGGAGATGCAGGTCAAGCTGTTGCGCGTGCTCGAAGACCACATGGTCGAACGCCTGGGCAGCCGCCGCGCGCAGCGGGTCGACTTCCGGCTGGTCTCGGCCACCAACCGCGACATTCCCGAGTTGATCGATGCCGGGCGTTTCCGCCTCGACCTGTACTACCGGCTCAGCGGCGTGGTGCTTCGCATTCCCGCGCTGCGCCAGCGGCGCGAGGACATCCCGGCTCTGCTGCAGCATTTCGTCGACGCCTTCTGCGCGCGCAACGCCATGCCGGCGCCAGGCATCGACCACGAGGTGGCGCGCCACCTCGCCGGCCAGCCCTGGCCCGGCAATGTGCGCCAACTGCGCCAGCGCATCGAGGAAGCGCTGGTCTTCTGCGATGGCCGGACGCTGCGCGTAGCGGACTTCGCACGCGGCGAATCGGCGCGCGGGCTATCGGGGCTGGAAAGCCAGCCCCCTGTGCATGCGGCCGGGCAAGCGCATCGATATGAGGCTTCCGCGGCGGACGAGCTGCCATCGCCCTCTTCCGCACTTCGCACGCCGGGCGCCCCGGCCGCGGGCATGAAGGAACTGGCCTATGCCGCGGTGATGGACGCGGTCGCGCGCCATGGCGGCAACAAGAAGCGCGCAGCCGAGCAACTGCGGATTTCCCGCTCGCACCTGTACAAGATCCTGGAACGCGGGCCGAACCCGTCGCAATCGAAATAGGCGCGCGCCACCGCCCTATCGGCACCGTCGCCGATGTCGATAGAATGTGCGTCGACCGATCGCGACCGGGCCTGACCAGCGCCTGCATTCATGAGCCCGTCGCATACGAGGCCATCGTGCGCGAACTGCGCCATGACTGACCAGCGCCCGCTTGCGCGCCATTGCGGGCTGCAACCGCTTTCTGCCCGGAGCGTTTAGGCGCCGGGCGATTCAACATAGGAACTGCACATGGAAACATCGAAGCCCCTGGACAACGGCCGCGGCCTGCTTGCGCGCCTGCATATTTCCACGCCGATCATCCAGGCGCCGATGGCAGGCGTCGGCACGCCCGCGCTGGCGGCTGCCGTGTCCGAGGCCGGCGGCCTTGGTTCGCTCGGCGTCGGTGCCATGGACGCCGAGGGCGCGCGCAAGGCGATCCGCGAGACCCGGGCACTGACCGGCAAGCCGTTCAATGTCAACCTGTTCTGCCATGCGCCGGCCCAGCCCGATCCCGCGCGCGAAAAGACCTGGCTGGACTATCTCACCCCGCACTTCCTGAAGCACGGCGGCACGGCCCCCGCCACGCTGCGCGAAATCTACAAGAGCTTCGTCGAAGACGAGGACATGCTGCGCATGCTGCTGGAAGAGAAACCCGCAGTCGTGAGCTTTCATTTCGGCCTTCCCGCGCAGCAGAAGATCGATGCCCTGCGCAGCGCGGGCATCGTGCTGCTGGCCAGCGCGACCTCGTTGCAAGAGGCGCGCCAGATCGAAGCGGCGGGCATCGACGCCATTGTCGCGCAGGGCATCGAAGCGGGCGGCCATCGTGGCGTGTTCGATCCGGCCGCCTACGACGAGGGCCTCGGCACGCTGGCGCTGGTGCGTGTCCTGGTGCAGAAGACGAGCCTGCCGGTGATCGCAGCCGGCGGCATCATGGATGGCGCGGGCATTGCCGCGGTATTGGCGCTCGGCGCGCAAGCGGCGCAGCTTGGCACCGCATTCATCGCCTGCCCCGAGACGGCGGTCGACGCCGCCTATCGCAGCGCCCTCGCGGCGGACAGCAAGCGCCCCACCACGCTCACGCGCGCCATCTCCGGCCGCGCCGCCCGGGGCTTTGCGAACCGCCTCACGGCACTGGGCGAGCATCCGGACGCGCCCGCCATCCCCGACTACCCCACCACGTATGACGCCGGCAAGGCGCTCCACGCTGCCGCCAAGGCCACGGGAAGCGCCGACTATGCGGCCCAGTGGGCGGGACAGGCGGTGCCGCTGGCGCGAGCGCTGCCCGCGGCCGAACTGGTCGGACGGCTGCAGTCGGAACTGCGGGACGCGATCGCGCGCCTGGCCTCCCTGCAACACGTGGCCGCCTAGCATCGCCGTGCCGGCCGCCGTGTCAGCGATGCAGCGGGCCGGCCGGCGTGATGTCTTGATCTGCAGCAGGGATGCCGATAAGGTTGGGTATGCCTAAATCAGGTGGCCGGACCGCTCACGTAAGACATCTTTGGTGATGCCTTCCATCACTGCCGGTGAGGGATGAGAACCCCGCGAAATCGCCCGGCGCACGCGAAAAAAAGGCCACCTGTCGGAGACAGGGATTCGGTGGAAGCGCCGCAAACCGGAGCGTCCTATTCTGATACAAGGGCCCGGTAATCGGCCTATGTGCCCGCACAGGCACCTTGCCTCTCCTGATTTCCCCCGCGCGTGTGACCATGCGTCCCCTGCTGCAAGCCCGCCTCGTCAATGACGTCTTCGGCGACCCCGTCCTGTTCGTCGACTTTCTCGACGAACGGCGCGCCTTGCTCTTCGACCTGGGCGACATCACGGCGCTGATGCCGCGCAATCTGATGCGCGTGTCGCATGTGTTCGTCACGCATACCCATATGGATCACTTTTCCGGCTTCGACCACCTGCTGCGCGTACTGCTCGGGCGCAAGCCGTCCATCGCGCTGTACGGCGGGCCCGGGTTCGTGGCGCAAGTCGGGCATAAGCTGCGTGCCTATACCTGGAATGTCGTGCACCGCTATGACCTGGAGTTGGTCGTTGAGGCGTTCGAGCTTGCACTGGATGGCCACATCCGCAGCGCGCGGTTTTCAAGCCGGGACCGCTTTGCCAGTGTGGCAGTCGCGACGACTGAGCAATGCGGCGATATCGTGCATGACGAGACAACATTCCGAGTGCGCGCCTGCTTTGTCGACCACGGCATTCCCTGCCTGTCCTACATCGTCGAAGAAAAGGTCCGGCTCGGCGTCGACAAGGAGCGCCTTGGCGCATCGGGCATGACAAAAGGCGCGTGGCTGCGCGAGCTTAAGCATGCGGTCCTGACCGGTGCCCCCGTCGACACGCCGATTCCCGTGCAATGGCGCGACAGCGGCGGCGACCATGCGGTAACGCGAACGGTCGGCGAACTAAGCCGCCTGATCCTTGACGCCACGCCTGGCCAGCGCATCGGCTATGCGACCGACCTGCGCGATACCAGCGACAACATGCAGGCGCTGTCGAACCTGATGCAGGGCGTCGACCATCTCTTTATCGAGAGCGTGTTCCTGGAAGCGGATCGCGCCCACGCCCTGCGCAAGAACCACCTGACCGCCGCCCAGGCTGGCCGGATCGCGTCATGCATTGGCGCCCGCGCGGTGACGCCGTTCCATTTCTCGCCGCGTTACCGTGGCCGTGCGGAGGAGATGGCCAGTGAAGTGCAGGCGGCCCGGGAGCACCTGCGACGTTGAGCAGCCGCATCAACCCTTATCGAATCGCGTCATGACCAATACCCATCGCACCGAAGCCGACCTGCTTGGCGAACGCCAGGTGCCTGCCGATGCCTACTACGGCGTCCACACCCTCAGGGCCTGGGAGAACTTCCAGATCAGCGGCACCCCCATCTCATCGTGGCCGGAGCTGATCATTGCGCTGGCCTCCGTCAAGCAGGCCGCCGCCGAGGCCAATGCCGAACTCGCCCTGCTGCCCGCCACGCTGCGCGACGCCATCCTGGCCGCCTGCCATGACGTGCGCGAAGGCAAGCTGCACGACCAGTTCATTGTCGACACGATCCAGGGCGGCGCCGGCACATCGACGAACATGAATGCCAACGAGGTCATCTGCAACCGCGCGCTCGAGCACATGGGGCACCGCAAGGGGGAATACCAGTTCCTGCACCCGAACGAGCACGTGAATATGGCGCAAAGCACCAACGACGTCTATCCAACCGCGCTGCGCATCGCCACGTATTTCGCCATCGAGCACCTGCTCGAAGCGATGGAAGTCCTGCGCGCCGCGTTCGACCGCAAGGCGACGGAGTTCTCCGGCCTGCTCAAGCTTGGCCGCACCCAGCTTCAGGATGCGGTCCCGATGACGCTCGGCCAGGAATTCTCCACCTACGCGGTCATGCTCGAGGAAGACATGGCGCGCCTGCGCGAAACCGCTTTGCTGATCCGCGAAATCAACCTGGGCGCCACCGCGATCGGCACCGGCATCACCGCGCATCCCGACTACGCGCCGAAGGCCCTGGCCGCGTTGCGGCGGATCACGGGCATCGACCTGTGCCTCGCGCCCAACCTGGTGGAGGCCACGCAGGATTGCGGCGCCTTCGTGCAGATCTCCGGCGTGCTCAAGCGCATTGCCGTCAAGCTGTCCAAGACCTGCAACGACCTGCGGCTGCTGTCGAGCGGACCGCGCGCGGGCTTCGGCGAGATCAACCTGCCGCCGATGCAGGCGGGCTCGTCGATCATGCCCGGCAAGGTCAATCCCGTCATTCCGGAGGTTGTCAACCAGATCGCCTTCGAGGTGTTCGGCAACGACACCACCATCACCTTTGCCGCGGAGGCCGGCCAGTTGCAGCTCAATGCCTTCGAGCCGGTGATTGCCGCCAGCCTGCTACGCAGCTTCCGGCACCTGACCAATGGCTGCCTGACGCTGGCGCAGAAGTGCGTCGACGGCATTACCGCCAACCCTGAACGCTTGCGCGAAACCATCGAGCGCTCGATCGCCCTGGTGACCGCGCTCAATCCCGTGATCGGCTACAAGAACGCGACCTCCGTCGCCGCCGAGGCCCATGCCAAGGGCACCACCATCCGCGAAGTTGTGCTGGCGCGGGGCCTGATGACCGCCGAAGCGCTCGACGAGGCGTTGCGGCCCGAAACGCTGATCCGGCCCCGTGCGGACAAGCTCGCCGACAAACCTGCAGGCAAGCCCACCGGCAAGCCATGAACAGGATTCGCCGTGGCTCATCCCTGGCCGTAATCACGCCCGGCAGGTGTGCCGGCAAACAACGACTTCTTGATGATGGCATGGATGCCCCAGTTGCCATTGACGACCTGCGTCACCCCGAAATCGACGGCGACCGATATCAGGGTGACCGCCTCGTCTTCGGTCAGCCCCTTGACCGTCATCAGGAAGCGGCGCGCCTTGCGGAAGGCATCGCGCATGGCATCGTCGAGCGTGGATTTCAGGTAGATATCGCTCTGTGCCGTCTTGCCCAGCTCGGTCAGGTGATTGGGTGAACTGAAGCCATGCAGTATCCACTCGTCGGCGGTCTCTACCAACGGGTAGCTCAGGTCGGCAAATGGAGCCCCGCGTTCAATCATGGTGCTCTTGTGCAGGACCAGCTGGAAGTCTCCGGTGAGCGAGCATTCGATGGCCGTTCCGCATAGTTCCGAGTCTCCCTGCGAGGCATGGGGATCGCCAATCGACAGTAACGCGCCCGGAACGCCAACCCTGAGGTAGACGGTAGCGCCCCGCGTGACCCGCCAGTTGTCCAGGTTTCCGGCGAAGCTCGATGGCGGGATGGAATCGATCAGCCCGTCCTGCGCCGGCGCCACGGCGATGACGCCGAAGTGCGGCCGGACCGGTATGGCCACGTCGCGCAGCACGTCGTAGTTCTTGCTGATGGTGGCATGGTCGACCGGCACGCCGGGATAGTCGATGGTCGGATGCAGCACGCCGAAGGGATCGCGCTGCGGCGTCCAGCGAAAGCTATAGACCGCGCGCGCGCAACCGTCGGCACGTTCGCAATCGATCTCGAACACGGTGACCACCTCGCGCTCGCGCGGTTCCGTCAGCATGTCGCGGTAGTGAAACCCCCACCAGGTCGAAGCGTTGCTGCCGAAGGCCTTGCCGGCAAAGCGCGGGTTGGCGCACCGCCGCGGACGTACGTCGAGGATGCGCACCTCGAGGACATCGCCGGGCATGGCGCCACGAACCGCGACCGGGCCGGTGCAGATATGGACGCCGAAGCCTTCTCCGGCACCACGGCCATAGACCGACGCATCGATCGGCCCGGCGCCGCGCCGGTCCACGTTCTTCTGCTCCGCGGTCCAGTGGAAGACGCTTTCCGCGCCGGGATCCCCCTCGATCATGCGCTCGCGGTCGTCCGATGCGTGCTGGGTCAGCGTCTCGATCGTGACCGTGTCGCCCGACTGTACCTCCAGTACCGGCTGCAGTTCATGGCTCAGGTAGCCCCAATGCACGGTCTTGTCCGTCGCCTGCAGCCAGTGGTGCCGGCCTTCGTGGCGTGCGGCATGCGCGCGCGCCTGGGCAATGGAAACCACGGCCGGGGCTGCTTGTTGCGCGCCAACCGGGCCATCACCGGGCGGCGCTGCGCGCATGCCAGGCGCAAGCCTCGCGTGCGCGGGAAGTCCGCGCGACACTTTCTGCGGTGGCCGGGGCGCGGGCGCGATCGCCATCTGGTCGCGGTATGCGCGCGGCGAGATCCCGAACTGTTCGCGAAACGCGTGGCTGAAATAGGACGGGTCGTTGAAGCCCCAGCGATAGCAGATATCGGCAATCGAGAGCTTTTCATACTGCGCGTTGGCCAGATCGGCCCGGCATCGGTCAAGCCGGCTGGTGCGCAGATAGGATGAAAAGCTGCTGCCCGATTTCTCGAAGAGCTTCTGCAGGTAGCGGGCCGACAGGCGCTCGTCCGCGGCAATGGCGGCAAGGCTGAGCTCGGGTTCCGAAAGGCGGGCGTTGATGCGGCTGCAGACGCGCGCAAAGATGGCGGACCGCGATGGCGTCATGTCCGCGGCCGGCGTTGCCCGGCTGTCCGCAAGGACCGCGCCCAGGCACGAAATGATGGTGTTCTCGAACGGCTGGAGCGCCTTGCCCTCGGCGGCCACTACCGTATCGAAACTGAGCGCCATCGATTGCAGCAGCCGGGCAAACAGCTCGGCCGAATCACCGGAAAGCACCAGCGCGGCGCCCGGCAGCGGGGCCGTGATCCTTGCGCCGAGCAAGGCCTGGCCGATGTGTACCGCCATCAGACGGAAGCCGGTGCTCAGCACCAGCTTGGGGGAGTCCTGCTGCGGCACGCATGCCAGCTGGCCCGGCCGCAGCGGCTCGCGCAGGTCCGGCGCGGCGAGGGTGGCGTTACCTTCGACCAGCATCAGCAGCATCATGCCGCGCCCGCCTCCCGCGGCAATGCTCAGGGTCTGTGGAACCGACGAGATGCACGCCAGCTCGACCCCCGCGGGCGTTGTCCGCGACTGGATCGTGCCGTGCAGGGTGTGATCCGCGCACAGGCTTTCGCAATGCAGGCGCGCGACCCTGAGTTCGTCGCGCCAGGCGGCGCCGCGCCGGTTGTGCGGATAGGCTTCGGTGGAAAAGCGCAAAAGGTGCAATTCAGCCTCCCAGGCAGCGTTCTGCAACAGCGCAATTGGCGGACATGGTTGTCCGCCAACGCTTCAGGCATCTGATGCAAGGTCCTTCAGCCCGCCGGGCTATCCGACCAGCAGTTGGCCCCGCATTGCGGCAACCAGCACGAAACCGGCAAATGTGCCGAAGATGGCGAAGATGCCGCCGAGCACGTTAGGCGCCGGTATCGGCGCACGAACAGCAGTGTAGACAATACCAGTCACCAGTCCGACGGCCGCTGCCTGCAACTCGGTCGTCCCCAATGCAATTTCGACCATGTCGTTCTCCCGCTCTCAGGAAATTCCGTTGCCCTGGCTGCCTTGCGGCGGGCGCCCGAAGGCGATCGTCCTGCGCAACGCCTGCACGATCAGGTAGCCGAGGTAAGTAAAAAGGATGGCGCAGATCCCGCCGGTGACATTGGGCGCGGGAATCGGCAAGTCCAGCCAGGAATACAGGGTGCCGGTGACCAGGCCGACGATCAGGGCCACCCATTCGTTGCGTCCTACGTAGACGTATTGCATGCGCGTATCTCCGGTTCCGCAGCCGCGCGGGCCCTCCCCGCCTTGCGGCGGTGGGCGTCCGGCGGTGCGAGGGTTCGATGAGGATGCCAGTTCAGCCCTTGCCTTTCGGGGGAAAGATCGCGCGCGGCATGGTGCAATGGATGCCCTGCGTGCCATCGACGACCTGCGTCACGCCGAAGTCGGCCGACACGCTCATCAGCGAGTAGGCGTCGTCGCGCGACAGGCCCTGCTGCTCGGTCAGCAGCTGGATCATGTAGCGGGCCGCGTTCTTGCCGGCTTCATCGAGGTCCTCGTGGAAACCGTGCACGACCCAGCAGTCGGGCGTTTCCAGCAGCGGCGAAGGGAAGTGGAAATCCTTGCGCAGGATCACCTGGAACAACACGTTCAGCGAGGCTTCAATCGCCGTGCCGCTGATTTCGCCGTCGCCCTGCGAGATATGCGGGTCGCCGATCGAGAACAGCGCGCCATCGACCTGGACGGGATAGTACATGGTGGCCCCCGCGCCGATACGCCAGTTGTCGATATTGCCGCCATGCAGCCCGGGCTCGACGGTAGTGACCCGGCCACGCTTGTCGGGCGCGACCCCGGCCGTGCCAAGATGGGGGCGCACCGGCACGCGCACACCGGCAAGCGCCGGCTGGCGGCAGCATTCGCGGTCGTCGACCACCTTGCCGGGCGTGGTCAGCTTGCCGGGATAGTCGAAGGCATAGAGCGCATGCGCGGTGTTGGAGGCCTGGTCCAGCTCGTAGATCGTGACCCGCTCTTTCTCGAACTCCCGGTAGAGCTGCCCCCAGTGCGCCGCAACGTTGGCCCCGAAGCGAAAGCGCGGGATCATCTGGAGATAGCGCACCTCCAGCATATCGCCGGGCCTGGCATCCTCGACATAGATCGGCCCGGTCATGATATGCACGCCCGGGTTGCGGTCATCGTGCGGGATGGTCCGGTAGATCTCGCGGATGGCGGCATCCATCATCAGGTCTGGCGCATCGCCGGCGTGATGGGTCACCGCTTCGGCGCGGATGAGGTCCCCGCTTTTCACGGTCAGGGCGGGCGCCTTGGTGGCATCGAAATAGCCCCAGTGGATGGTCTCGGGGCGGGCGGGCAGGTCATGCAGCATGTCGTCTCCTGGATTTTTTTCGCAGCCGCATCCCCAGCCGCTCACTCGGTGATCGGCTGTATCCGGTCAGGCAGGGAGGGGGATATCGGCTATTCGTGTTTCTTATGAATCGCCGTCATTGAGCCCGGCGATTCACGTCCAGGCAGGGAAGCCCGGATGCCGCGCCGCAGTGCTTTCGGTGCCGCGCGGTGAATCCATACTAGAAAGAGCCGGTGCATGACCGATAGGGCGATACGCCCCAAAGACTTGTGCTGGCGCGTACTAGGGTAAACGTGCGCTGGGGCGGCACGATCTGGGCATCAGTGGGACGCGCGCGGCTTACGATTCGCTGACGGCTTCGGTTCGCGATCCACCATGCCCGCCGCGGCCACGGCACGCGCGCCCAGCACCGGCACGCCTTCGTGCCGCCAGGCGCCGGGGTTGGCCCGTTCCACGACCAGGTCACGGAAACGCTGCGCCGCGGGCCGCGGCGTGACTTCGCCATTCCAGACCACGACCACCGGCTCCACGTGGCTGCGCAGGTCGAAGCGCAGAATGCGTGCGACCTTGGCCTCGCAGAGCTGCGCGGCGATGCGCTCGGGGAAGACTGCCAGGTAATGCCCTGTCTGCATGAGGCTTGCGGTCGCGGCGACATCGCTCGTGCGGATTCCCGATGCCGGTGGCGCAACGCCAAAGGCGTGGAAGGCCGTGTGCAGCAGGTGGAGCATGCGCGATCCGGCCGCAGGTATGCACCACCGCTCTGAAGACAAGGCCTGTGCCGCGATCTTGCGGCGCGCCAGCAGCGGGTGGTCGCGGCTGGCCACAATGACGACCTTCTGCGCCGGCACCACGGGCGTGGTCCGCAATTCCGGCCGGGACAGGCGAGGGTCGTCGTAGGCAAACAGCAGGTCGAGCGAGCCGTCGACAAGCTGCTCCGTCATTTCGCCGATGCCGCCTTCGATCACGCTGATTTCCACGCGCGGATTGTCACGGTGGAAATCGGTCATGGCCTGCGCCAGCAGCGGCTGCACCGAGATCGTCCGAAAGGCGATGCGCAGCTCGCCCTGGCTGCCGGCACGCACCGCGTGCAGCGATTCCGCCAGCCGCTCGAACTGCGCCAGCAGCACCTTGGCGTGAGCCGCCATCTCGCGGCCGGGCTCGGTCAGCACCAGGCCGCGTCGGCTCCTGACATAGAGCGGCGTGCCGACAATATCCTCGATTTCCCCCAATGCCTTCGACACCGCAGCCGGACTGACGTGCAGGCGCTCGGCCACCGCCGCGGCCGTACCCGCTTCGCTGAGCGCAAGAACGAGGCGGAGATGACGAAGTTTCAGGCGACCAAGCATGGACTGGGCGGATTCCCGGACGGCGCGGGCAGGATCATTCGGCATCGGTGGAAAACTAGTGACGGGGAGATAGCCGCATTTTAAGAGTTAACCATTTGGTTTATCTACAGTGACTTTTATTCGCTTTTGGGTAAAGACCTCGATCCCTTATAGTCGGCGGCATTCCATCAATACAAGGCGGCGCAAGACCCCAGGAGGAGAACCGATGATCACGCTGAACACTATTGCCAGGATCGTACGCGGGGTCATGGCAGCCGCCACGGTGGGCACCATGCTTGTCGCGATTCAACCCGCCGCTGCCGCGGCATGGCCGGATCGGCCGCTGCGGCTGGTGGTGCCGTTTCCCGCGGGCGGTTCCTATGACATCGTAGGCCGCACCCTGGCGCGCAAGCTGGAACAGCGGCTCGGGCAGCCGGTGGTGGTCGAGAACATCGCTGGCGGCGCTACCGTGCCGGGCGTCATGTCGGTACTGAAGGAGAAGGCCGACGGCAATACGCTGCTGCTCGCGAGCGACGGCACGCTGAACATCAATCCGCATACCGTCAAGGGCTTGCGCTACAACCCCGACCGGGATTTCACGCCCGTCACCATCGTGAGTACCGTGCCGCACTGGATCGTCACGCGGGTGGACCGCAAGCAGATGAACCTGACCGAGCTCAGGGACTACATCGTCAAGCACCCGGGCAAGGTCTCGATCAGCATCAATGCTGTCGCCGGCGCGGCGCATCTCGGCCTGGCGGACTGGAAGCGACGCAACGGACTGGACTTCACCATCGTGCCGTATCGCGGCTCTCCGCCGGCCATGTCGGACCTGATCGGCGGCCAGACCGATGCCCATGTGGATGTCATCGGCTCCTCCATCAGCTACGTCGGCGACGGCAAAGTCAAGCCGCTGGCCGTGCTGCAAACGGCGGCGGTCGCGCAGTTCCCCAAGCTCCAGCGGCAGGTCGCTGACAGCAAGGATGCCCTGCTCGTCCGCGCCAACCTGGCGCTGGTCGCCAAGGCCGGCACACCCGAAGCCGTCGTCGAGCGGCTGTACCGGGAGGTGCGCGCCAGCATGCAGGAGCCTGATTTCGTCGAGCGGCTGCAGTCGCTCGCCTACGAACCGGTCCTCACCACGCCCGCCGAGAGCCGTCGCCTGATCCACGCCGAGACCGTGCGCTACGGCGCCATCGCTCGCACGGTCAATCTCGAATCCAACTGACATCACGTCCGACCCATTTTCTGGAGCTCGCCCAATGCGCTTCGTCATCGCCCTGATGCGGCATGAGACCAATACCTTCTCGCCGATTCCCACGCCGCTGTCCGCCTTCAGCCGCGGCAGCAGCACCGATGGTCCGCTGTATGGCGACGACGCCGTGCGCGCCTGCCAGGGCACCAACAGCGCTGCGGCGGCGTTCATGGACCTGGTGGTCGCCCAGGGCGACCAGTTCGTGATGCCCCTGATGGCAAATGCCGTACCTAGCGGCGTGGTGACACGGGAAGCCTTCGAATCGATGTCGGCCACCATCATCGAGGCCGTGCGCGAAGGCTGCGACGCCGTCATGCTCGACCTGCACGGTGCAATGGTGGCCGAAGGCCTTGCGGATGCCGAAGGCGAACTGCTTGTCCGGATCCGCGCCGCCGCGCCGGAGGTGCCGATCGCGGTATCGCTCGATTTCCATGCCAACTTCAGCAAGGCACTGGTGGACAATGCCACGGTCATTGCCGGCTACCGGACTTATCCGCATGTGGACGTGTACGAGACCGGAGCGCGCGCTGCGCAGACGCTGATGGCGGCAATCCGTGGCGAAGTCCGCCCGGTCATGCTGTGGCGCACGCTGCCGATGCTCACCCACATGTTGCGCCAGACACCGCGCGAGCAACCGATGAAGGACATCATGGATCGAGCCATCGCCGCGGAGCGCGATGGCGAGGTGCTGAACGTGTCGATCTTCGGCGGCTTTCCGCTTGCGGATATTCCACATGTCGGCCTGACGGTGGTCGTGGTCGCCGATGCAGCCCATGCCGAGGCGGGCACCCAGCTGCTCGACGAACTCAGCGCCGCAGCATGGGAGCGCCGCGCCGACTTCGTCTTTCCGCTCGAACCCATGGAAACGTCCATCGCTCGCGCACGCGAAGCCAAGGCCGGCCCCGTGATCCTCGTCGACCACGGCGACAATTGCGGTGCGGGCGGGCCGACCGACGAGATGACGGTGCTTGGTGAGGTGCTGCGGCAGGGACTGAAGGACGTTGTCGCCGGGCCCTTCTGGGATCCGGGTGCCGTAGCCCTGATGATCGAGGCGGGTGTGGGCACGACCGTGACGGTCGACGTCGGCGGCAAGACCGACATGCCCGCGCTCGGCCTGAAAGGCAAGCCGCTACGCCTGACCGGACAGGTTCGCTGCATCACCGATGGCGCCTACCAGGTGACCGGGCCGATGTTCACGGGCATGCGGCTCAGCCTCGGCCGGACAGCGGTGCTTGACGTGGACGGCACGCTGGTCGTCGTCTGCGAGAAGCCGCAGGAGCCATTCGATACTGGCGTCTTCACCCACGCCGGGATCGACCTGTCGCGCCGCAAGTATGTCCTGATCAAGTCGCGCCAGCATTTCCGCGCCGGCTTCGAGCCGATCGCGAAGGACATCGTGCTGGTGGCAGGCCCTGGCGTCTGCAACTCGGACTACAGCCAGTTTCCCTTCCGCAACCTGAGCCGCCCCATCTATCCGCTGGACGAACACGCCGCGCTCCAGACGTTCTGATGATCGATGTATTCTCGCTTCCCAAAGGAGACACCATGCCGGTCCGATTCGCACTGCGCAACCTCGCAGTCGGCATTTCCCTTGCCTTGGGCATGGGCGTCTTGCCGGCCACCGCGCTCGCGGCCCCCCCCGATACCCCGCTGCGCATCGTGGTTGGATTCGCGCCTGGCGGCGCCCTCGACATCTTTGCGCGTGCGCTGGCCGAGAAGCTGCGCGCCTCCCTCGACACGCCGGTCCTGGTGGAAAATCGTCCGGGCGCTTCAGCCCGGCTGGCGCTGGACAATGTCCGGCGCTCACCCGGCGACGGCAAGACGTTGCTGATTTCACCGGCGCCGCCGTTCACGATCTTTCCACTGACCTACAAACAGCTGCCCTACGACCCGGACAAGGACCTGGTCCCTGTCGCGTACCTGGCAGATGTGCCGCTGGTGGCATCGACCAGCGTCGGCCAGCCGTACCGGACCATGCAGGAATACCTGGCGTGGGTGAAGCGCGATCCCTCGAAAGGCGGCGTCGGACTGGTGACCCTCGGCGGCAGCATTCATTTCGGCGTCGTCACCCTCGGCAAGGAAATCGGCGTGCCGCTGACGCCCACGGCGTACCGCGGCGTGGTGATGATGCTGACCGATGAGATCGGCGGCACGCTGCCCATCGGCATCGACGCCATTGCCGGGCAGATGGAGCTGTACCGCGCCGGCAAGATCCGCTTCCTCGGCGTTACCGGCACCAGGCGTTCATCGCTGCTGCCTGACGTGCCGACGCTGGCAGAAGCCGGCGCCCCCGGCTTCGAGACGGCCTCCGGTTGGTACTCTGCGTTCGTGCCGGCGGGCACCCCGCCCGCCGCCGTTGCAAGGTTGGAGAAGGCGCTGCTGGAGGCGGTCCGCGCGCGCGACCTCCGCGACAGGATGGCGACGCTGGGCATGGAACTGAACGGCCAGCCGGCCGCGGCACTGCGTCAGACCATCCAGGACCAGCGGGGGCGGTGGAAGCCTGTAGTCATGGCTTCCGGCTTTACGGCGACCGAGTAGTCGTATCCGCGGCAGGATCGTACGGCAGTACCCGCTCCTGCTCCTCCGGGCTGTTGCGGGCAACGATGGCGCGGGCCGGCTCGGTGGCGCTGAGATTAAATGGCTGGTGCGGAACACCGGGCGGGATAAACAGGAACTCGCCCGCCCCGGTGACCACGGAATCTCGCAAGCCGGGGCCGTAGCGGGTTTCCACCCTGCCCTCCAGCACGTAGATGGCGGTCTCGTGCTCGCAATGGACATGGGCTTCCGCGTGCGCGCCGGGTGGGACCACGACAAGGTGCATCGACAATGCCCTCGCGCCTGCCGTCGTGCCGGAAATGCCAACGAAATACGGCAGCTTCTGGCTGGTGGCGATTTCCCGGTCCGGGCGCACCGCCACCAGGGTCGACGGAATGCTCGCGCTCGTTGTCTGCATGATGCAATGCTCCGCTCTCTCGGCTCGCCAGGGGCGCCACGCCGGCATTTCCAGGCCTTATCGGCCATCGGGAAATTCATCATAGTGATTTGCCGATGGCCGTTCAATCGCGCCGCTGCGCCTGGCCGCGCATCGCCTTACTGCGCCGACAAGCCCCCATCCACGCCGATGCTCTGGCCATGGATATAGCGTCCGGCCGGCGCGGCCAGCAGCACCGCCAGCCCCGCCACGTCCTCCGCCTCGCCGATGCGGCGCATCGGCACGCCCGCGGCCAGCCGCGCTTCGCGCTCCGGGTCGCCCCACAAGGCATCGCGCGAGAATTCCGTGCGCACCGGGCCCGGGTTAATGGCATTGACGTTGATGCCGGACGGGCCGAGCTCCAGCGCAAGGCTGCGCATGGCCTGGTCGATCGCTGCCTTGGTCACGCTGTACAGGCCAAGGAACGCCGAGCCGCGCTTCGCCGCGATGCTCGACATGAAAGTGATCGAGCCATCGCGGCGCTCGGCCATCTGCGGCGCCAGCGCGTTCACCAGCATCAGGTTGCCGCGCACATTGCCGGCCATGGCCGCATCGAACAGCTCGGGGCCTTGCGTCAGCATCGAACCCGGCGTGGCGCCGGCCGCCGCGT
This sequence comes from Cupriavidus sp. a3, assembly GCF_051015765.1. NCBI lineage: Bacteria > Pseudomonadati > Pseudomonadota > Betaproteobacteria > Burkholderiales > Burkholderiaceae > Cupriavidus > Cupriavidus sp. a3. The sequence continues at coordinate 1,402,274 of NZ_CP170644.1, forward strand.
TGAGGACCAGCGCATCGACCCGGCCGTACGCGGCCAGAGCCTGCTCGGCGAAGGCGCGCACGCTGTCGACGTCGGCAATGTCACAGGCGATGCCGGTGGCGCGGATGCCGTCCGCTTCGAGCTGCGCGGCGACGGTGCGCGCGGCTTCGCCGTCACGTCCCGATACCACCACGGCGGCGCCGGCGTTGCCGAGCGCCCGCGCCATGGCGAGGCCCATGCCGCGGGTGGATCCGGTGATGACGGCAACGCGGCCGCTCAGATCGAAAAGGTTGTGCATGATGAATAACTCCTGAATGGGGATGGCTGCTGTTTTTCCGGCTCTATAGATGATGACTGACATCTATTGAATAAAGTATGGCCATCATCTAAACTGCAGTCAAGGCAGAATTCCGAGGAGTCCTTCACATGGCACGCGCATCACGCGAACAAGCCGACAAGAACCGCGAGGCGATCGAGCAAGCGTCGTCGCGGCTGTTCCGCGAGCGCGGATTGAACGGCGTCAGCGTCGCGGAGCTGATGGCCGGCGCCGGCCTGACCCACGGCGGCTTCTATGGCCACTTTGCTTCCAAGGACGCGCTCGCCGCGCAGGCCTGCAAGCGCGCCTTTGAAGAATCCGCCGCGCGCTGGGAACGCCGGCTGGCGCGCGCCAACGGCGACCGGCACACCATGCTGGCCAACCTGGTCGAGCCGTACCTGACGGCTGCGCACTGCGCCAACCCTGGCGCCGGCTGCGCTGCCTCATCGCTGGCGGTGGACGTGGCGCGCGAGCCCGCCGACAAGCCGGTGCGGCAGGCTTACCTGGACGGCTTCAAGGTACTGGTCGATGAGATGGCCACGACCGTAGCCAGCGATGACCCGCGGGTACGCGAGGAAGAAGCCCTGATCCGCATGGCCATGCTGGTCGGCGCGCTGACACTGGCGCGCGCAACCGCGGGCGATCCGCTTTCCGAGGCCATGCTCGACGCCGTCCGCAACCGTTTGCTGGGCAGTTCCGCCTAGCCCGCCCCTTAACCACGTGCCGGGCCCTTCCCCCTGCCACCTATGGGCTGGCGGGCTGGGCCTCTTTCGCCTGTCGCCACCCCAACTCCGAGGTCAGAGAAACCCAATGTTCGCGCAAGCCCTTTCCCGCCGGCTCGACCGGCGCGGCATCCACTACGCGTGGCTGGTCGCCGCCCTTACCTTCCTGGTGATGCTTACCACCTCGGCCGCGCTCGGCCTGCCCGGGGCGTTCCTGTCGCCGCTGGCGCGCGAGATGGGCTGGAACACCGACGAGATCTCGTCGATCCTTGCCTTCCGCTTTGCGCTGTTCGGGCTGATGGCGCCGTTCTCGGCCATCCTGATGGAGCGCTTCGGCGTGCGCAACGTGGTCTGCGCGGCGCTGGCGCTGATCGCGGGCGGCATGGCGCTGGCAACGGTGTCGACCGAGCTGTGGCAGCTCTTCGTGGCGTGGGGGCTGATGCTGGGCGTCGGCTCCGGGCTGACCGCGCTGGTGCTGGCAGCCGTGGTCGCCAACCGCTGGTTCAGCGCGCGGCGCGGGCTGGTCATCGGCCTGCTGACCGCCAGTTCGGCCACCGGCCAGCTTGCATTCCTGCCGGTGGCCGCCTGGCTGATCGAGCATATGGGCTGGCGCGTCGCCGTGCTGCCCGTGCTGGCCGCGTGCGCGCTGCTGGCCATGCTGGTGCTGGGCCTGATGCGCAACCGTCCCGCCGACGTGGGCCTGGCGGCGTTCGGCGAAGTCCCGGCCGCGGCGCCGGTGCAGCCGTCCGCGCCCCCGGCGCCGCTGACGCTGCGCGCGCCGTTCGTGGTGCTGCGCGATGCGGCGCACACGCAGGCGTTCTGGGTCCTGGCCGGCACCTTCTTTATCTGCGGCCTGAGCACCAATGGCCTGATCCAGACGCATTTCATCGCGCTCTGCGGCGACTTCGGCATGGGCCCGGTGCCGGCGGCGTCGGCACTGGCGATGATGGGCGCCTTCGACTTCGTCGGCACGATCCTGTCGGGCTGGCTGTCGGACCGCTATGACAGCCGCAAGCTGCTGTTCTGGTACTACGCGCTGCGCGGCCTGTCGCTGTTCTGGCTGCCGCATTCGACCTTCACGCTGTACGGCCTGTCGATCTTTGCCATGTTCTACGGGCTGGACTGGATCGCCACCGTGCCGCCGACGGTCAAGCTGGCCGCCACCGCGTTCGGGCGCGAGCGCGCGCCGGTCGTGTTCGGCTGGATCTTCGCGGCCCACCAGATCGGCGCGGCCGTGGCGGCGTTCGGCGCGGGGATGACCCGCACGCTGCTGCTGACCTATACGCCGGCGCTGTATGCCGCCGGCGCGGCCTGCCTGGTGGCGGCGCTGCTGGCGCTGATGGCCAGCCGCAAGCGTGCGGCAAGCATGGCGGAGCCCGTTCGCGCGTGAGCCCACGCAGTGCGCGCGGGTTCCCGCACGCACCGGGTCATTCTTCAGAACTTGGGGATGCGCAGCGTCTTGCTGACCATCAGCGTGCCCGACAGCGCGAACAGCAGCGCCAGCGGATGCAGCACGGCAGGGCCCAGCACCCAGGCGCCGCCAGGCAGGTCGCCACCCAGCTGTCCTTGCCAGGCACACCATGCCAGCACGGCGGTGAGCAGCACGCTGGTCGGGATCGGCGTGCCTTCGAAATACGCCACCTTGCCGCTGTCGCTGCCGGCGGCCAGCGTTTCGGCGGTGACGTTGAAGCGCGCCAGCCGGCTCACGCCGCAGCAGACGAAGTAGATCAGGATGGCCAGGTCCCAGCCGCCGCGCATGCCGGCGGCAAACGCCAGCGTGGCCGGCCCCACGCCGAACGAGATCACGTCGGCCAGCGAATCGAGCTCGCGCCCCAGCGCCGAATGGGCATGGCGCCAGCGCGCGATGCGGCCGTCGAGCACGTCGAAGATAAAGGCCAGCGGCGCCAGCGCCGCGGCCGTGTAGAAGTGCGACAGCTGCTGGTCCGCCACGTAGAACATGGCGAAGAAGACCGACCCCATGCCACAGGCTGCATTGCCGAGCGTGAACACGTCGGCAAGCTGCAGTTCGCGCAGCATCGAGAAATGGCGGGGACGCTCCGGCCGTGTGTTCATCGCGCGCTTACAGGGCCTGCGATACGTGGTGCACGCTCGGCGGTGCAGCGAAGGTATCGCCCACCAGCGCACGCCATTGCTGGAATTCCGGCGATTCGCGGAAGTGGACCATGTGGTCCTCCACGGTCTCCCAGTCGACCACCAGCGTGTACTGCTCGGGCTGCTCGATCGAGCGGAACAGCTGCACGCCATGGCAGCCGCGCGAGCGCAGGAAGAGCGGCTTGGCCTGGCTGACGCCCTGTTCGAGCTGCCGCTCCATGCCGGGCTTGATGGTGAGTTGAGCGATTTCCTTGATCATGGCGGTTCTATTACCTTTGGGTAGGAGGCCGGCGCACGCCGGCGGGTTCTTACTACCTTAGCACGATCGACGGCGCCGCATGCCGCGGAAAGCATTCCGTTACACCGCTCGGCTAGCATCGTGGACCTTGCCACTTCGTTGCCAGAGCTGCCATGCCGACCCGCTTGCGACCGCTGCCCGGAAGTTTTTGCATCCCTGCCCTCACCATTCTTCTCTGCCTGCCCGGTGCCGCGCCGGCGTTTGGCGCCGTGCAGCCATGCGGCGCGCCGGCGACGGCCATTGCCCAGGTCCAGGACGGCGGCGCATGGTCCGGCCGAATGGTCGAGGTCGAAGCGGTGGTCACCGCGGATTTCAGCGGCGATCGCGGCCTGCGCGGCTTCTTCGTGCAGCAGGCCGACGCCCAGCGCCAGCAGCGGCCGGGCATTTCCGAAGGGCTGTTCGTCTATGCCCCGCGGGCAGTGGCGCGCACGGGCGACCTCGTGCGCCTGTCCGGAAGGGTCGAGGAAAAATTCGGACAAACACAGCTGACCTTGTCCGATGCGCCGGCGGTCTGCGCCAGCGGCATTCCGGTCACGCCGGCAACGCTGGTGTTGCCGGCCAGCGATGCCGACCTGCGTGCCCGCGCCGGCATGCTGGTCAGGATGCCGCAGACGCTGACGGTCAGCGAAACCCATGAACTGGCGCGCTATGGCACGCTGGCGCTGAGCGTGGGGCGCCCGTTCGCGCCCACGCAGGTCGCCTTGCCAGGCGCGGGCGCAGCGCAAGCCGCGGCGGCCAATTTGCGCAACCGGTTGCTGCTCGACGATGGCTCGACGCGCCAGTACCCGGAAGTGGTGCCGTACCCGCCGCCGCAGCTTGCCGCCAGCCATCCGTTGCGTACCGGCGATACCGTCAGCGGCGTGGCCGGCGTGCTGGAGAAGCGCCACGGGCAGTGGCGCCTGCAGCCGGTACGCGGCGCGCGGGCGCCGGCGTTCCAGGCCGCCAATCCGCGCCCGGGCGCGCCGGCGCGCCATCCCGCCGCAACGCTGCGGGTGGCGGCATTCAACCTGCAGAACTACTTTAACGGCGGTGGCGGCAGTGGTGGCCTCGCTTCGGGCGACAACCGCGGCGCGCGGACCGCCGCGGCGCTGGCCCGGCAGGAGGCCAAGCTGGCCGCCGCACTGCGTGCGCTGGATGCCGACGTGATCGGCCTGATGGAGTTGCAGAACAACGGCTTTGGCCCGGACAGCGCCGTGCGGCAACTGGCGGCGCGGCTCGGGCCCGACTGGCGCGTCGTCGATCCCGGAACGCCCGCGCTCGGCGGCGATGCCATCGCGGTGGGCCTGCTGTACAACGCCCGCGCCACGGAGATCGTAGGCCGTGCCGCCACCACCTGGCTGGGCGCCCGCAGCCGCCAGCCGCTTGCCGCCAGCTTCCGGGCAAAGGCCGGCGGCGCGCCAGTGACGGTCGTGGTCAACCACCTCAAGTCAAAGAACTGCGCGGAAGCCGCTGGCGCGCAAGCCGACCAGGGCGATGGGCAAGGATGCTGGAATCCCTCGCGCGTGCAGGCCGCCGGCGCCCTGGCCGACTGGATTGCCATGGTGCCGACCGGCGCCCCCGGCGCGGGCGTGCTGGTGATCGGCGACCTGAACAGCTATGCAATGGAAGATCCGGTGCGGCTGCTGGCACGGCGCGGCTATGCGGACATGGTGGCGAAGCTGGCGGGGCCGCAGGCCTACAGCTACGTCTACAACGGACAGGCCGGCTACCTCGACCATGTGCTGGCGGATGCCGCGGCCGCGAGGCATGTCGTAGCCGTGCAGCCGTGGCATATCAATGCCGACGAGCCGGCGGCGTTCTCTTATGCGCCGGCCCCGGGCGCGCCTTCGGTGCCGGCCTACTACGCCCCCGATGCATACCGGTCCTCCGACCACGACCCCTTGCTGATCGACCTCGCCCTGGCCGCCGGATCGCCCTAGCCGGCCGACATGCGCCGCAGCAGCAATCCCTGCGCAAGGTACAGCACCACCAGCAGGTTGGCCGCCGCCAGCCCGCCATGCAGCCAGCCCGGATGGACAAAGGCTTCGTACAACTCCAGCGGGATATAGATGCCGCCGGACCAGATGCCGATCCAGTTGCCCCAGGCGAGCCCGCGCCAAAGTCCGTAGGCCTCGGCGAAGCGCATCAGCGCATAGACCGCCGCCGAGCCGCCGATCGCCCACAGGCGCGCGTTATCGGGATGCGCGAGCAGCGACAGGAAGATGGTGGGATAGCGGCTGGCGGGGTTGACGTGCAGGCGCTGGATGATGGCTTCGGCCAGCGCCTGCGCATCGCGGTGCAGCAGCGCGGCCAGCCCCAGGCCAGCGACGATCACCAGCAGGCCCTTGGCCGCCTCGAACATTGCAATGCCCTTCAGGCCCAGAGCGCCCTCACCCTGCTTTGCCATGCGTGTTCCCCGTCCGGATTGCAGTGACTGCAAAGCCGGTATTGTGCAACAGGGAAACGCCACGCAGCGGGGCTGGTGCAACGGCCGCAGCGGCGGTAGTCAGCGGCGGTAGTCGTCGTAGTCCCGCTCGCGCATCGGCCCGTCGGCATCGATGCCGCCGCTGGCGGCAAGCGGGCCATCGACGGTCAGCGGTCCGGCAACATTCAGGTCGCCATTGACCACCATGTCGCCATGCACGGTCAACGGTCCCTTGAACACCTTCAGGTAGCCGCCGCGATACGGCACCGAGCGGGCGCTGACCGGGCCGGTGAAGAATGCTGCGGTCAGCGGGCCGCTGGCATAGACGTGGCCGGCGACGGTCAGGGTGCCATGGACCCGCACCGGCCCCTGCACTTGCGCCGATCCGCCGATCGTGATCGGACCCGACTCATGCGGCTGGGCGCGCAGCGGCCCCGCGCCGAACAGCAACGCCAGCGCCAGCGCGGCGCCCAATGCCAGCCGCCACATCCACGCTGCGGTATCGGGGCCAAGGGTACGGGACGTCATGGTGATGGCAAAGCTCCTGCAGCGGCGTGGGCCGCTGTTTCCAACTTAGTGCCGATCGCCCCGCCGTGCAAGGCTATGGCGCCTGCGATGCTTCCAGCCTCGCCTTCAGGCGCCTGACGGCCTCCGCGGACTCGGACTGCAGGCGCGAGCGCAGCATCAGGCGATTGAGCAGCGCAAAGAGCAGCGTGGGCGACTGGTAGCTGAATTCCCGTTCGAAACGCGTGCTTTCCGCCGATGGCGTCAGCGACGGCGTCATGGCCGGAGTGAGCTTGTAGGTGATGGTACCGGCCCGGCGCCCGCCCGGCACCTCGCCCGCAATCGCCCAGACGCGCGGACGCTGGTTGATGGTGACGGTCCAGATCACCACGGCGCTGCGCTCGCCCGCCACGAAGCTTTCGGCCACGCGCTCACCGAGCGCCAGCGGATGGTCCGTGGCCCCCGCTACCGCGCCCGAGGCGGGATACCACGCCGGCCAGTGCTGCGGCGTGGCAATGTAGTCGAACACCTCGGCCGGAGTCCGGGCGATCACCACTTCGTCGTGGATGCTGGTGCGGTCCGCCCACGGCAATGGCACCAGCAGCAGCGCCACCGTGAGCGCGGCAAAGATCAATCCCCAGACCGGTTTCCTGAAGCGAAGCATGACGGCGCAACCCAGGCGCCCGCAAATCTGACGCGTGGCGCGATGCTTCCAGTGTAGTGATTCCGGGGCATCGCGCCAGCATCGGCGTCGCTTGTTGGTGCGCTTGTTGGTGCGCTTATTGTCGCGCTTATCGACGCCCTTGCGGCGCGCGGTTGCACCGCGTCATGGCGTGCCGCTGCGGCGCGTCATTGCGCGGGCACGGTGGCCGTCACCGGCCGCGTTGCCGCCACCGTCTCCGGCACCGGCCCCCAACCGCCGCCCAGCCGGCGGATCAGCGACACCGTTGCGGCAGCGCGCAAGCCCGCCACCGCATTGGCCTCGCGCTGGGACTGCAGCACGGTGCGGTCGGCATCGATCACGGTCAGGTAGTCGACGGCGCCGGCATCGTAGCGGCTGCGCGAGATCCGCGCCGCGCGGCGCGCGCCGCCCAGCGCGCTGTCCAGCGCGCCTGCCTGCTGGCTCAGCCAGCGCACATCGGCCAGGCTGTCCTCGACTTCCCGGAAGGCCACCAGCACGGTCTGCCGGTACGCGGCCACGCTTTCCTCGTGCGCGGCACGCGCGCCGGCCAGGTTGGAACTGTTGCGGCCGCCGTCGAACACCGTCTGCGCGATGGTCGAGCCGATCAGTGGCCCCAGCATCCAGGTGCGCGACGACCATTTGAACAGGTTGGACAGGTCGGCCGATTCAAAGCCGAACAGCCCGGTCAGCGTGATGCGCGGGAAGAACGCCGCCTTGGCCACGCCGATGCGGGCGTTGGCCGCAGCCATCTGCCGCTCCGCCGCGGCGATGTCCGGGCGCCGCTCCAGCAGCTCGGACGGCAGCCCGGCCGGGATCGCGATCGGCGCGGCATCGAACGGCCGCGCCGGCAGCGAGAACGCCGCGGGCGGCACGCCGGTCAGCACCGCCAGCGCATGCTCCTGGTTGGCGCGGCGGCGCTCGATGCCGGCCAGGTCGGCGCGCGCCGTGCCAAGCTCGGCCTCGGCGCGGGCCGGGTCAAGGTCGGTGGTCTCGCCGGCGTCGTAGCGCTTCTTCAGCAGCTTCAGCGCGTCTTCACGCAGCCGGATGGTCGCATTCAGCAGGTCGCGTTCGCTGTCGAGCGTGCGCAGCGCAAAATACGCCTGCGCCACGTCGGCCTGCAGCGCGAGCTGCACCGAGCGGTACAGGTCCTCGGCCGCCTCGCCATCGGCGCGCGCGGCATTGACGCTGGACGCGACGCGGCCGAACAGGTCCAACTCATAGCTGGCGAAGGCGCGGGCCTTCAGCACGGTCTGCGGCGAGACCCGCGTGCCATCAGGCAGGCCTTGCGACGCGGCCGACGGCTGGGATCGGGTCGGATCGAGCCCCACACTGAGCTGCGGGTAGAGATCCGCCTCGGTCGCGCCGGTGAAGGCACGCGCCTGCTTCAGGCGCGCCGCGGCGATGGCGAGATCCTGGTTGGATTCGCCGGCGGCGGCCATCAGGCGGTCCAGTTCGCCGTCGCCGAAGATCTTCCACCATTCGCCGCGATGCTGGCCTTCGGCCGGTGTCGCGGTCTTCCATTGCGCGCCTTCGGCCTGCGCGGCCTCGGCTTCCTTGTAGGCCGGCACCGTGGCGGTCTCCGGCACCTTGTAGGTCGGCGCCAGCGAGCAGCCGGCCAGGATCAGCGCGGCGGCCAGCGTAGCCAGCTTCGGCAACCAGTAGTTTGTTGTCGACATTGCAGCAGCATTCATGTTGATCACCATTATTCAGCCGATGCGGTCAGGCGGGCGGCGCCCTGCTCCTGCGCCGCCGCGCGGCGCTGGCCCCGGGTGGCCAGCAAACGCAGCGCCACGTAGAACACCGGCGTCAGGAACAGCCCGAAGAAAGTCACGCCGAGCATGCCCGCGAACACCGCCACGCCCATCGCATGGCGCATCTCCGAGCCGGCACCGCTGGACACCACCAGCGGCACCACGCCCATGATGAAAGCGAACGACGTCATCAGGATCGGACGCAGGCGCAAGCGGCTCGCTTCGATCGCGGCCTGCACCACGGTACGGCCGTTATGCTCGAGCTCGCGCGCAAACTCCACGATCAGGATCGCGTTCTTCGCGGATAGCCCCACCAGCACGATGAAACCGATCTGCGTGAAGATGTTGTTGTCGCCTTGCGTCAGCCACACCCCCGTCATCGCCGCCAGCAGGCTCATCGGCACGATCAGGATCACCGCCAGCGGCAGCGTCAGGCTTTCATACTGCGCAGCCAGCACCAGGAACACCAGCAGCACGCACAGCGGGAAGATCCAGACGCCCGCATTGCCGGCCAGGATGTCCTGGTAGGTCAGCTCGGTCCATTCGAACTTCATGCCCTTCGGCAGCGTTTCCGCGGCGATGCGCTCGGCGGCGGCCTGCGCCTGCCCTGACGAGAACCCCGGCGCGGGCCCGCCGTTCATGTCGGCAGCCGTGAAGCCGTTGTAGCGCACCACGCTGTCCGGACCGAAGCCCTGCTTCACCTGCACCAGCGATGACAGCGGCACCATGTCGCCGGCGGCGTTGCGCGTCTTCAGCTGCAGGATGTCCTCGGCATGGGCGCGGAACGGCGCATCCGCCTGCACCTTGACCTGATAGGTGCGGCCGAACTTGTTGAAGTCGTTGACGTACGCCGAGCCCAGGTAGGTCTGCAGCGTGTCGAACACCTCCGTCACCGGCACGCCCAGCTGCTTGGCCTTGACGCGGTCCAGCTTGACGTCGAGCTGCGGCACGTTGACCTGGTAGTTGCTGAAGATGCCGGTCAGCTCGGGCGTGGCGCGCGCCTTGGTGGCGAAGGCATTGGTTGCCTCGAACAGCGCGTCATAGCCCAGCGCCGCACGGTCCTCGATCATCAGCTTGAAGCCGCCGATGGTGCCGAGGCCCTGCACGGGCGGCGGCGGGAACACCGCGATAAAGGCATCCTGGATCGCCCCATACTTCTGGTTGAGGTCGGCGGCAATGGCCGCGCCCGACAGCTCTGCGCTCTTTCGCTCTTCAAACGGCTTGAGCGTGGCGAACACGATGCCGGCGCTCGGGCTGTTGGTGAAGCCGTTGATCGACAGGCCCGGGAAGGCCACCGCCGATTCCACGCCCGGATGCTTCAGCGCGATCTCGCTCATCTTGCGGATCACGTCCTCGGTGCGGTCCAGCGTGGCGCCGTCGGGCAGCTTGGCGAAGCTCACCAGGTACTGCTTGTCCTGCGCCGGCACGAAGCCCTTGGGCACCAGCTGGAACACGCCCCAGGTCAGCGCCAGCATCACCGCATAGACGCCGAACACCGAACCCTTGCGGCGGATCACGCCCTTCACCCCGCGGCCATAGCTTTCCGCGCTGCGGCCGAAGAAGTTGTTGAAGCGCTTGAAGAAGCCGCCGAACACGCGGTCCATGCCGCGCGACAGCCAGTCCTTGGGCGCGTCATGGCTCTTCAGCAGCAGGGCCGACAGCGCCGGCGACAGCGTCAGCGAGTTGAACGCGGAGATGATGGTCGAGATCGAGATCGTCAGCGCGAACTGCTTGTAGAACTGGCCGGTCAGGCCGGTCATGAAGGCCAGCGGCACGAACACGGCGATCAGCGTCAGCGCGATGGCGATGATGGGGCCGCTGACTTCGCGCATGGCCTTGTAGGTGGCCTCCTTCGGCGTCAGCCCTTCCTCGATGTTGCGCTCGACGTTTTCCACCACCACGATCGCGTCGTCGACCACGATACCGATGGCCAGCACCAGCCCGAACAGCGACAGCGCGTTGATCGAGAAGCCGAACGCATGCATCAGGCCGAAGGTACCGACGATCGACACCGGCACCGCCAGCAGCGGAATGATCGATGCGCGCCACGTCTGCAGGAACAGGATCACCACCAGCACCACCAGCGCGATGGCCTCGAACAGCGTATGCGTCACCGCCTCGATCGAGTGGCGCACGAACTGCGTGGGGTCATAGACGATGCTGTAGTCGATGCCGTCCGGGAAGTTCTGCTTCAGCTCTTCCATGGTCTTGCGCACGTCATCCGAGATCTGGATGGCGTTGGAGCCCGGCGCCTGGAAGATGGGGATGGCCACTGCCGGCTTGTTGTCCAGCAGCGAGCGCAGCGCGTACTCGGACGCGCCCAGCTCGATGCGGGCAACGTCCTTCAGGTAGGTCACCGCGCCGTCGGCGGAGGTGCGCACGACGATATCGCCGAACTCTTCCACCGTGCCCAGGCGGCCCTGCGCATTGACCGACAGCTGCAGGTCGGCGCCCGGCAGCGACGGCGACTGGCCGATCACGCCGGCCGCCACCTGCACGTTCTGCTCGCGGATGGCCTTGATGACATCGCTGGTGGCGAGCTGGCGCTCGGCCATCTTCTCGGGGTTGAGCCACACGCGCATGGCGTAGTCGCCCGAGCCGAACAGCTGCACCTGGCCCACGCCCTGGATCCGCGCCAGGCGGTCCTTGACGTTGATTACCGCGTAGTTGCGCAGGTATGTCATGTCGTAGCGGTCGTTGGGCGAGACCAGGTGGACCACCATGGTCAGGTCCGGCGAGCTCTTGACCGTGGTGATGCCCAGCCGGCGCACGTCTTCCGGCAGGCGCGGCTCGGCCTGCGACACGCGGTTCTGCACCAGCTGCTGCGCCTTGTCCGGGTCGGTGCCCAGCTTGAAGGTCACGGTCAGCGTGAGCAGGCCGTCGCTGTTGGACTGCGACGACATGTACAGCATGTCCTCGACGCCGTTGATCTGCTCTTCCAGCGGCGAAGCCACGGTTTCGGCGATCACCTTGGGGTTGGCGCCCGGATACTGCGCGCGCACCACCACCGACGGCGGCACCACTTCCGGGTACTCCGAGATCGGCAACTTGAACATCGAGATGGCGCCAATCAGGAAGATCAGCACCGACAGCACCCCGGCGAAGATGGGGCGGTCGATAAAGAATTTGGAGAGGTTCATCTTGGTCTCTGCCTGCGTTGGCGTAGCGGTCCCCCTGGCGGCCCGCCGTGGCGGGCGCCATCCACATCTGCAGGGGGGCGCTAGGGGTTTTCTGCTGTCGGTAGGCGGATCAGCTCACCGGCTTGGCGTCCGCATCGCCTTTTCCGGCGGCGGCCTGCTTGCGGTCAGGCGTTGCCTGGCGCGGCTCCAGCTCGCTGCGGAATGCCATGGCCACCGCCTTGGGCTGAACCGTGTCGCCCGGCCGCACCCGCTGCAGCCCGTTGACGACGATGCTCTCGCCCGGCTTCAGCCCCTTGCGGATCACGCGCAGGCCTTCGTAGTTGGGTCCGAGCTCGACTTCGCGGTAGACCAGCTTGTTGGCCTTGTCGAGCACCAGCACGAACTTCTTGCCCTGGTCGGTGCCGACGGCGCGGTCGTTGACCAGCACCGCCGCATGCGGCGCGCCGCCGCCCATCTTGACCTTGGCGTACAGGCCCGGCAGCAGGCGGCCGTCGTCGTTGTCGAACACCGCGCGCACGCGGATGGTGCCGCTGCGGGTATCGAGCCGGTTGTCGACCGACTGGATCTTGCCCTGGTGCGGGTGGCCGTCTTCGTTGGCCAGGCCGAGGTAGACCGGCAGGTTGGCCTGCCCGCCGCCGGCGCCCGGCGCGGTGTAGCGCAGGTAGCTCTGCTCGTCGATCTCAAAGCTCGCGTAGATCGGCGACACCGACACCACCGTGGTCAGCGCCGGCGTGGCCGTGCCCGGCGCCACCAGGTTGCCCACGGTGATCTCGGCACGCGACACGCGCCCGGACACCGGCGCGGTGATGCGCGTATAGGTCAGGTTCAGGCGCGCGGCTTCGAGTTGTGCCTGCGCGGCGCGCACGTTGGCGCTGGTTTCGCGCGCGGCGTGGATGCGCTCGTCGAACTCGCGGCGCGAGATGGCGTTGTCGTCCAGCAGCCGCTGCGCGCGTTCGCCCTCGCTCCTGGCGTGCCCCGCGCGGACTTGCGCGGCGGCCAGCGCGGCCTCGGCGCGTGCCACTTCGGCGGCGTAGGGGCGCGGGTCGATGGTAAAGAGCGGATCGCCCTTCTTCACCAGCGCGCCCTCGCGGAAATGGACCGCATCGATGGTGCCGCCCACGCGCGGGCGGATCTCCACGCGGTCGACCGCCTCCAGTCGGCCGGAGAACTCGTCCCACTCCGTGATGGTCTGGCCCACCGCGGCGGCCACTTCGATCGACGGGGCCGGCGGCGGGGTGTTGGCATGGGCCTCGCCGCTGTGCCACGGGCGCAGGACCGCGCCGGCCACGCCGGCACCGAGCACCACGACGATGGCAAGGGCAATCAGGGTACGTCGCTTATGCTGCTGCATTTCTCAAACTCCTGTTCGGGTTTTCTTCAACCGGAAAAGCAAATGGCCGAACGCCGCCTGCCGGTCCGCGCAGGGCGGATCGGAACCGATTCAGATTGGATAGTCGGACTTAGGGCCGCCCATGCAAACCGGCGGACCTGGCTCTGGCCGATACAGAGCCGGCTGGCGATTGGCTGGAGCGGCTCAGCCGGCGGGCTTGGCTCCAGGCCGGCTGGCGCTTGCGCCAGCCTGGCGTTCGGTCAGGGTGAGGTATCGTCGGCCGCAGCCAGACATCGCTGCAGGAACCGCGCACCTTCGTCGACCCATGCCTGACACGCGTCATGGGTCTCTTCCACGCCGTCGCCACAGGCGCCGGGCATGATCATGGCCTGGGCCGGCACACCGGCCTTGCCCAGCCGCTGCGCGAAGGCCTCGCCTTCAGCGCGCAGCGTATCCTGTTCCGCGACCTGGACCAGCGTGGGCGGCAGCCCGGCCAGGCGCGAAGCCATCGCCGGCGCGGCATAGGGATGCACGCTGTCCGCCGGCGTCGGCAAGTAATCGCGATAGTTGCAGGCCATGCGCCGCAACGTTTCCATCAGCACCTGCCCGCTGCCGAAGCCCGCGCACGATGCGTGCTGCAGGCAGGGGTCGGTCACCGGCCGGATCAGCCACTGGCCGCGCGGCTGCGCGGTGCCGCGGTCGCGCAGCATCTGCGCCAGCGCGATCGCAAGGTTACCGCCGGCTTCCTCACCCACCAGCGCGAAGCGGGTCTTGTCCAGCTTCAGGCGCCGGGCGTTGCGCAGCACCCATTGCACCGTGCTGTGCGCGTCTTCAGGCGCGGCCGGGAACGGGTTTTCGGGCGCCAGCGAATAGGCCGGCGTCACCACCACGGCCGGCACCGCCCTGGCCAGGTCCTGCACCAGCTTGCGCGCCCGCTCCAGGCCGCCATCGACAAAGCCGCCGGCATGCAGGTACACCAGCCAGGGCAGCCACGTGGCCGCCTCGGCGCCCGGCGCGGGATAGCCCGGCGGGTAGCACACGCACACCGCGATCTCGCGGCCGTCGCTCGTTACCGTGTGCTCGACCACGCGCGGCTCGCCCTGGCCGGTGGCGGCGGGAGCGGCGTTCTGGCGTTGGCCTGGCTTGTTTGGCATGGCGTCCGGCGCACGGGAAAAACGATGCGCTTGAGTGTTGCGATGCAACGGATTATGGTGATTGACGAGGATGGGATAAAGCGAGAGATCGCCAATGCACTGTTCCGGGATTGGAATAATCGAACCGCTCCCGATGGCCGAAACCCCACGCGTGACAAGGTCATCGAAAATGTGATTCACTCCAGTTCCTGGCACGCATGGCGACCCGCAACCCTGCCTTCGTTGCGGGCGCTGCTCGCCCTGACAAACCCACGCCGGCCCGCGCCCCACGCATCCGGCGCCAGCCAGCCGGCAGCACTCCCCCAATCACAACCACAAGCCACGCCGTGCGCGTCACGAGCGCGCGCGGCACGCCGTTCGGATCTCTCGTCGGAACCTCATCATGGACCGTCTCGTATCAATGCAGGCATTCACACGGGTCGTGGACGTCGGCAGCTTTGCGCGCGCCGCCGAATCGCTGGACCTGCCCAAGGCCACGCTGACCCGCCTGATCCAGAACCTGGAGACGCACCTCGGCGTCAAGCTGCTGCACCGGACCACGCGCCGCATCAGCGTGACCAACGACGGCGCGGCCTACTACGAACGCTGCGTGCGCATCCTGGCGGACGTGGAAGAAGCCGAGCAGTCGCTGACTCGGCAGAACAATTCGCCGCGCGGCACCTTGTCGGTCGACACCACCGCGCCGCTGGCCAATCTGGTTCTCGTGCCTGCACTGAATGACTTCCTGCAGGCCTACCCCGACCTGAAGCTCGAACTGACCATCAACGGCAAGCCCATCGACCTGCTGCAGGAAGGCGTCGACGTGGTGTTGCGCGTGGGGATCCCGCTGGACGAATCGATGGTGGCCCGACGCATCGGCCATGTAAAGCTGGCGTTCTACGCCTCGCCGATCTACCTGAACCGCGCCGGCACGCCGGGCGACCTGGCCGAGCTGGCGCAGCACAAGGCGGTGAACTACCTGTCCAACCGCACCGGACGCGAGATGCCGTGGCCGATGGCGCGCGGCACGGAGCGCGGCGAGGTACTGCTGCCCTCGGCGATCTCGACCAACGATCCCGAGGTCTACGTGGGCTGCACGCTGGAAGGCCATGGCATCGCCCGCATCTCGCGCGCCATGGCCGAGCCTTACGTGGCCAGCGGCCGGCTGGTCGAGATCCTGGCCGACTGGCAGACCGACGAGTTGCCGATCTCGGCGATGTATCCGCAGAACCGGCACCTGTCGGCCAAGGTGCGGGTGTTTGTCAACTGGGCGGCGGACCTGTTCTCGCGCCACCCGCATTTTGGTGCGGTACAGCAGCGCCTCGCGGTGGCGGCCTGAGCGCGCCCTGGCGCAAGTTGCAAGCGCCGGAGCCTCCGAAACGTGCCTGGCAGGACAAAACCGGAAGCCGCGAGCGCGTTGCCCGTCCTATACTGTTTCATCCGAAATCACGACGAGAAGAGGATTCCGATGAAACAAGTGCTTATCCCCCTGGCCGCCTGCGTTGCCGCCACCGTGGTGCTGGCCGGCTGCGCCGGTTCCGGCAAGAGCGCCTCGGCCTCATCCAGCGCCACCGGCGCCAGCGCCAGCGCTGCCGCCGCATCGTCGTCGACCACGAGCGGTGCCCGCGCCGCGGCCGCGCTGCAGCCCAAGAGCGGCACCAATACCGCCGGCACCGTGACTTTCCAGCAGCAGCCGGGCGGCGTGCTGATGACCGCCTCGATCACCGGACTGCCGCCGAATACCGTCCATGGCTTCCACGTCCATGAAAAGGGCGACTGTTCCGCGCCCGACGCGATGAGCGCCGGCGGCCATTTCAATCCGGGTGGCAAGCCGCACGGCCAGATGACCATGCCTGATCACCACGCCGGCGACATGAACAACATCACTGCCGACTCGAGCGGCAATGCCAGGGTCAGCATGCTGCTGCCGGACCTGTCGGTGGGTACCGGAGCCAACAGCGTGATCGGGCGCGCAGTGGTGGTGCACAAGGATCCGGACGACTACAAGACGCAGCCGACCGGCAATGCGGGCGGACGCATTGCCTGTGGGGTAGTGGCGGCTTCGTAAGTCGCAGGTGTTTCGCACCTGAGTATCTCCGCTCGCGGGAGAGGGTCAGGGCATGGCAACATGGCGGACATTGCCGACACGCGCGGCCCCGCCCGCGGGACGCGCCGACCATCGCCATGCCATTGCCCACAGACGCTGCGTTCGTGCCCCACCACCGCCTGCACGCCAGTTCGCTGGTGCTGTGCTGCGCCGCCCTGCTGGGCGGCTGCGCGCTGCCGCCGCTGGACAACCGCACCGAATCCACCGCCATCACGCCCGCCGAGGCCGCGGCCACGCCGCTGGGCCGCGCGATCGCGGCCGCGCTGGCCGGCCACCCCGGGCTCAGCGGCATCCACCCGCTGAACAACGCCCAGGCCGCCTTCGCCGCGCGCATCCACCTGGCACGCACGGCGCAGCGCACGCTCGACGTGCAGTACTACATCTGGCGCAACGACCTGACCGGCACGCTGCTGCTGGAGGCGCTGCACGAGGCCGCCGACCGCGGCGTGCGCGTGCGCCTGCTGCTCGATGACAACGGGCTGTCGGGCATGGACGAGCTGCTCGCGGCCATGGACGCGCACCCGCAGGCCGAAGTGCGGATCTTCAACCCGTTCGTGCTGCGCCAGCCCAAGGCGCTCAATTTCCTGACCGATTTCCGGCGCCTGAACCGGCGCATGCACAACAAGTCGTTCACCGCCGACGGCGTCGCCACGATCATCGGCGGGCGCAATGTCGGCGACGAATACTTCGGGGCCACGGACGGCGTGCTGTTCGCCGACCTCGACGTGATTGCGATCGGCCCCGCCGCCGCCGACGTGGCGCACGACTTCGACCGCTACTGGGCGAGCGCTTCGGCATACCCGGTGGACCGGCTGGTGCCGCCGGTCAGCATGGAGCGCCTGGACGAACTGGCCGGCAACGCCCGCGCGGTGGAGCAGAACCCGGCCGCTGCGGCCTACGTGGCGGCGCTGCGCGAGGTGCCCGACGTGCGGCACATGCTCGACGGCACGCTGGAGTTCGAGTGGGCCAGGGCGCGCATCGTCAGCGACGATCCCGCCAAGGCCCTTGGCGAGGCGGAACGCGACACGCTGGTCGCGCACCAGCTGCGCGAGATCCTGGGGGAGCCCCAGCGCGAGCTGGACCTGGTCTCGCCCTACTTCGTCCCCTCCACCGCGGGCACCGCGTATTTCTCGCAGCTGGCCGAAAAAGGCGTTGCCGTGCGCGTGCTGACCAATGCGCTGGAGGCCACCGATGTCGCCGCCGTCCATTCGGGCTATGCCAAGCGCCGCAAGGCGCTGCTGGAGGCAGGCGTGGACCTGTATGAGCTGCGGCGGTCGGCGACACCGGACAAGAAAGAGAACCGCGCCGGCCCGTTCGGCAGTTCCGGCTCGAGCCTCCATGCCAAGACTTTTGGCGTGGATGCCAGCCGCGTGTTCGTCGGCTCGTTCAATTTCGACCCGCGCTCGGCCCACCTCAATACCGAGCTGGGCTTCGTCATCGACAGCCCGGCTCTGGCCGGCCGCATCGAATCGACCTTCGCCACGGTGGTGCCGGAAGCGGCCTACCAGGTCAAGCTCGACGAGCAGGGCAAGCTGTACTGGCTGGAGCGGCGCGGCAACGAGGTGGTGCGCTACGACACCGAACCCAACACCAGCTGGTGGCGGCGGCTCGGCATCTGGTTCCTGTCGATCCTGCCGATCGAGTCGATGCTGTAGCCGGGCCGTTCAGATCTGGTCGATCAGGCTGCGCACGACGTCGGCCAGGCGGCCGGCGCGCTGGCGGCCATTGGCGTCCAGGTCCATGGCACTGCCGCTGGCAAGCGCCTTGAGGCCGAACAGGGCATCGCCGACATCGCGCCAGCCCGGGTAATCGGCATGGATCTTCTCCAGCGCGGCGGCGCCTGCCGCGACTTGCGCGGCAGCCGGCACATTGCCGGCCGCCAGGTCTTCCAATGCCGAGGCGGCATCGACCAGGCCTTTGCGGTTCATGCTGCGGTCTCCCCACTATGTCTTGTCATGGCCGCCACTTGCGGGCGGCGTTGACACTGTAGCAGGATGCCGGGGCCTGTGGCCGCCGGCGGCGCATGGCTCATACCTGACGCGCCACCTCGGCGCCCGCGGGTGCCATGCTCCGCACACCGGCCCGGGCCTCGATGGCGCCCCGCTCAGTTGCGCCCGCTCAGTTGCGTCCAATATCCTCCAGGATCCGCGTCATCAGGTACAGCCGCGGCACGATCGAATCCAGCTCGACGTACTCGTCGCGCGCGTGGTAGCCGTATCCCGCCAGGCCGAAGCTCTCCACCACCGCCGGCTTGCCCGAGCGCGCGGCGTAGCTGGCGTCGGTGGCGCCGCCGGTGCCTTCGGCCAGTGCCAGCGTGCGGCCGTCCAGCTCGGCGTAGATCTCCTGCGCGCGCCTGGCCAGCGCGCGGCCGCGGGCGTCGGCGACGAACGGCGGGCGGCCTTCTTCCATCGTCACCGTGGTCTGCGTGTCGGGCACCAGCTGGCCCGATCTGACCTTGTCCTGCAGCGCGACTTTCAGCCTCTCGGCGGCGCCGCTGGCCGTGGTGCGCACGTCGCCATAGGCCACCGCGCTTTCGGGGATCTGGTTGCGCACCGTGCCGGCCTGCGCCTGGGTCCAGTTCAGCTGCGAGCCGGGCACCTGCGCGCCGACGTCGCGGGTCTGCTGCAGCTGGTAGGCCAGCTCGACCAGCGCATTGCGGCCGCGCTCGGGCGCGGCGCCGGCATGCGCGGCGCGGCCCTTGACCTGCATGGTGGCGGTGGCGGTGCCGGACGCGCCCAGCAGCAGCGACTCGGCCTTGACCACGTCCTTGGCGGCAGTGGGCTCGCACGACAGCACCACGTCATGCTGCGCGGCCAGCGTGGCAATGGTTTCGCCGGAGCCGACCGAACCCACTTCCTCGTCGGGGTTGAACAGCACGGTGATCTGCGCGTAGTCGCGCCAGCCCTTGTTCTTCAGGATCTCCAGCGAATGCAGGATGACCGCAATGCCGCCCTTGTCGTCGGCAATGCCGGGGCCGTAGAGCCGGTTGCCCTCCTCGCGGATCGGCTGCGTCGCCAGCGTGTTTTCCGGATAGACCGTGTCCATGTGGGCGATCAGCATGATGCGGCGCTTGCCGTTGCCGATAAACGTGCCCTTGACCATGGTGCCCGGGCCCTTGGCGACCGGCACGCGCTCCACCCTGGCGCCCAGTGCCTGCAGCCGCTTCTCGGTGTAGCTGGCCATCTGGGCCAGGCCCTGCGCGTTGGCGCTGCCGGATTCGATCGACACCATCTCCTTGAGCGACTGCACCACCGCCGGCTGGGCGGTGCGGGCAGCGGCCAGCAGCGCAGCATCAGGCTGGGCGGCAGCGGCCAGGTGGCCTGCGCCGGCAAGTGCCAGGGCGGCGGCAACGGCAACGTGTCGAACGGAAAACGGCATGGAATCTCCTCGGGTTGGTCTTGTTGGGATCTTGGAAGCTTGTTGGGGCCATGCCGTGTCGCAACGCCGGCATGCACGGCACAACGTGCAAGATGCTAGCCCTTGCAAGCGGGCATGGGGAGGATCAATATCGCCAATCACAATGCCGATCCCGCCACGCCTGGCCCGCGATCGACCCTGCACCAATTGCCCCTGACATGCGCGCCCCCACTGATCCACTGGTCCCCGACACCCCCGCCGCGTCCGCAACACCCTTGCATGTCCGCCTGCTATGGCTGCCCCATGCGATGCCCGGCACCCTCTTCACCACGCTCGACGTGCTGCGCACCGTCGCCGGCGTGGCCAGCCTGCAGCGCCCCGATGCCGCGCCGACGTTGAGCTGGCAGTTGTGCGGCGCCAACGGCCGCATGCTGTCGGCCGACCTGCCGGGCCTGGAAGCCTCCACGCGCCGCATCCGCGCCGCGGGCAGCCGCTCGCTGCTGGTGATCCCGGCCCTGCTGGCCAGCAATGCGCACCAGCTCGGCGACATCGTCCGCGGCGATACCGCCGCGCTGCGCATGGTCGAGCGCCATGTGGCAGCCGGCGGCTGGCTTGCCGCGTGTTCGTCGGGGATGCTGTTGCCGCTGCAGCTCGGCCTGCTGGACGGCGCCCGCAGCGGCGCGCCGTGGATGTACCAGAGCTGGATGACGCACCAGTTCCCGCGCGCGGACCTGGGCGGGGACCAGGCCATGAGCGTGCACGGGCAGGTGTTCTCATGCGTGGCGCCCGCGCTGCAGGTGGAATTCATGCTGCGCGTGCTGGGCCACCTGCACGACCCCGACCTGGCGCAGGCCGCCGCGCAGCTGATGCTGTACCAGCCCGAACGCCAGCGCAGCGTGCCGGCGCTGGTGTCGCAGCGCTGGCTCAGCCGCACGGCGGACAGCCCGGTCTACCGGGCTGTCCAGTGGCTGCAGGAACATGTGGCCGAGCCCTACCAGCTGGCTGCGGTGGCGCAGGCCGCGGCGGTCAGCGAGCGGACCCTGCTGCGGCATTTCCGGCAGGTCACCGGCATGACGCCGCTGGACTACCTGCACACCCTGCGCGTGGAGCGCGCGCGCATGCTGCTGGAGGTGACGCTGCACGGCACGCAGGCGATCGCCGAAGCCTGCGGCTACAGCGACGCGGCCGCGTTCAGGCGGCTGTTCCAGCGCATCGCGGCGATGTCGATGTCGGACTATCGCGCGCGCTTCGCGCTGCGCGCGCGGCGGCGCTACTGGCGCATGGAGGATGCGGCGGCCCGGCGCGGCATGCCGGGCTAGGCGGCGGCAAGGGGCAAGGTCAGGCGCGCAGCGAGATGTGGTTGACCACGTCCTCCACGCCCTGCACGTACCACGCGTCGCGCTCGACCTGCCGGCGCGTATTCTCGCTGGCGACGCAGCCTTCCAGCGTGACCACGCGATCTTCGGTACGCACGCTGACCTGGGCCGCGTCGACAAAGGGATCGGTCTCCAGCACCAGCATCAGCGCCTCGGTGATCTCGTCGTCGCGGTCGGCTTCGGCGGGTGCCACCACCAGCTCATTGACCACGCAGCGGCAGCCGCGCGACCACCAGGCCAGCACGCCGGCCAGGCGCATGTGCGACAGGCTGATCACCTGGCCCCACAGCGTCACCACGCCGTCATGCGCCTCGACCTCGATCCAGCCGCTGCGTTCGCCCACGGGCTCCCGCACGGTCTCGTGCTGGCCCTTGACGCGCGCGCAGATCCTGCAGCTACGGAATTCGATGGCATTGAGCAGGCGCTCGCATACCGCATCGCGCAGTTCGCCGTCGCCGACGGTGACGCTGCCGTTCATCACGCGCAGGTGGTCGATCACGCTGGTCACGCCGTCCACGCGCCGCAGCGCGGTGGCCGCGCGGGTCTTGTCGACGATATCGGCTACCTCGCCCTCCAGGATCAGCGCGCCGTCCGACAGCCGCAACTGGATGGTGGGATGGAGAACATGCCCCTGATAAGGCACATGCGCCAAGGCTGCGCGCGCCTGCGTCAGCACCGCTTCGCTAGTCTGCATTTTGATCGCCTCGCCCGAATGGTCTGGAGATGAGAAGACGTGCGCCCGGCCTGCGGGCGCGCCTGGCGCGGCGCCGCGGCCTCCATCACCGCCGGGGACCTGGCAACCGCTTCCTCATTATAGGAAGCGGTCCAGGGGCGTCCGGGCTCAGGCCGCGGCCGCCTCGCGGGCGCGCGCCACCTCCTGGTTGCGCAGGATGAAACGCTGGACCTTGCCGCTTGGGGTCTTGGGCAGCTCGGCGACGAACTCGATCTCGCGCGGATAGGAATGGGCGGCCAGGCGCTTGCGCACATGCTGGCGCAGCGCCTCGGCCAGCTCGGGCGTGGCCGCGTGCTGCCGGTCGAGCACGACGAAGGCCTTGATCAGCTCGGTGCGCTCGGGGTCCGGCTTGCCGATCACCGCGGCCTCGACCACGGCCGGATGCTCGATCAGCGCGCTTTCCACGTCGAACGGGCCGACGCGGTAGCCCGAGGTGGTAATGACATCGTCGGCGCGGCCGATAAAGCTGATGCTGCCATCGTCGTTGAGTTCGGCCGAGTCGCCGGTCAGGTAATAGTGGCCGGCGAACGCACTGGTCGGCGTGCCATGGTAGCCGCCGAACCAGCACATCGGCGAGCGCTCCAGGTCCAGCGCCAGCGTGCCGGGCTGCCCGGCGGGCAGTTCGCGCTGCTCGTCGTCGACCACGACCACCCGGTGGCCCGGGCTGGCAAAGCCCGCGGCGCCCATGCGCACCGGGTGCGACAGCGCATGATGGTTGCACAGCACCATGCCGAGTTCGGTCTGGCCATAGTGGTCGTGGATGGGCGCGTCCAGCTCGCTGGCGAACCAGCGGATCACTTCGGGGTTCAGCGGCTCGCCGGCGCTGCTGACCGCGCGCAGCTGCCCGCGCAGTTGTTCCGACACGGCCTGCCCGGCGGCGATCAGCAGCCGGTAGGCGGTGGGCGATCCCGCCAGGTTGGTGATGCCGTACTTGCGGATCACGCGGCAGGTGCTTTCCACGGTGAACGGGCCATCGTAGAAGGTGGTGGCGTGCCCCAGCGACAGCGGCCCCGTCACCGCATAGTAGAGGCCGTAGGCCCAGCCCGGGTCGGCCAGGTTCCAGAAGGCGTCTTCGTCGCGCAGGTCGACCGCGTCGCGCATGTACCCGGCAAACGCGGCAATGGCGTTCAGCGGCACCAGCAGCGGCTTGGCCGGCCCGGTGGTGCCCGAGGTGAACATCATCAGGAAGGGATCGTCGCCGCCGCGCATGACCGGCTCGAAGCTGGCAGGCTGGCGCGCCAGCTCGGCCCAGAAGCTGAAATCGCCGGAAGCTGCGTCCCCGGGCGCCTCGCTGGTGCCGGCCACGGTGACGACCGGCGGCGCGCCCTCCACTTCATCGAGCTTGGGACGGTTGACGGTATCCGTGACCACCACTTTCGCGCCCGAGCTGTTGAGCCGGTGCTCGATGGCCTTGGGACCGAACGCCGTGAACAGCGGCTGGTACACCGCACCGGCGCGCCAGGTACCCAGGATGGTCACGAGCAGCTCGGCCGTGCGCGGCAGCAGCCCCGCCACGCGATCTCCCGGCTGCACGCCCTGCGCCCTCAAAAAGCCGGCAAACTGCGCCGACAGCGCCTGCAGTTCGGCAAACGTCCAGCTGCGCGCGCTGCCGTCGCGGCCTTCCCAGTACAGCGCGATGCGGCCAGCCTCGGCATGGCGGTCGCAGCATTCCACGCAGGCGTTGATCGCATCGAGGCTGCCGTGCAGTTGCCGGGCCACCGCCTCGTCATAGGAAAAGCCGTCGTAGGCCTGGGCGTAGTCGCGCATGGTGTCTCCAGTTTGTCCGGCTCCTGCCTCGGACGCTGCCCGGGACATGGTGCCTGTTATCGTCTGTGATGGTCTGTGATCATCGGTGCCGCGTGGCGCGGCTGCCGCAGCAGTGTGCGGCACTGCCGGGCCGGCGGGCAATAACCGATTCCGCCAGCGCGCCTGACGGTTTTTGCCATGCCCCGGACGCAACGCGCGGTGCGCTTGACGCCATGCGGCCCGGCGCCGACGATACGTGCATCACGGCAAGGAGGGCAGCGCATGTGCACCAACTACGCCCCGGTCCAGCGCCAGATCCTGCGCGACATCTTTGGCGTGGAGCCGCCGCCGGGCGTCTTCAAGGCCGAGACCTATCCCGATTACCTGGCGCCGATCGTGCGCGCTACGGACGACGGCGTGCGGCATGCCGGGCTGGCGTCGTTCGGCATGGTGCCGCGGCAGCGCATCCCGCCCGGCACGCGCCGCTACGACACCACCAACGCGCGCAGCGAAACCGTCGGCGAGCGCCCTGCCTTCGCCCGCTACTGGCGCCAGGGGCAGCTGTGCCTGGTGCCGGCTACGGCGTTCTACGAGTACGCCTACCCCGAGGTCGCGATGCCGGGTGGCCCGCCCGGCAAGCCGGTGCGCTGGCGCGTCTGGCTGCCCGGCGAGCCCGCCTTCGGCATCGCCGGCCTGTGGCGCGGCTGGCCCGATGCGAGCCTGTCCTTCACTATGCTGACGGTGAACTCCGGGCAGCATCCGGTGATGGAGCGCTTCCACAAGCCAGGCGATGAGAAACGTTCAGTGGTCGTCATCCCGCGCGAGCAATGGGACGAGTGGCTTGCCTGTCGCGACCCCGAAGTCGCCCGCACCTTCCTGAAGCTGCTTCCCGCCGCGGCCATGGAGGCAGAACCGGCGCCCAAGATCACCGGCGCGCCGATCCCGGACGCCGACTGACCCGCCTGCAGACGGTGCCAGGCCGATGTAAGTCCGGTTCAAATCCGGTTCAAATCCGGTTCAAGGCCGGCACCAAACGCCGCGAGCCCTCCCTCAAGAGGGTGTCGGACGTTGCGAATGCTGCGCATACTGCCGCGCACACCGGCCACAAGAGCCGACATCCCCGGGTCAGTCCATCATGCAAAACGTCATCGCGTTGTGCGCGTATTTTTTCGGGTTCCTTGTCGCATTACTGTTTGCCGCGCGCTGGATCCTGCGTAACCATCCGGCGCTACGCGAGCGCCCGCCCACCCGGCCGCCTTGCGCTGCCAAGGACGATCCGCCAGGGCCCGGCTGACCAATCTAATCCTGCAGGGCGCCGTGCACCTGGTGATCCTGGCGGCCTACCTGTTCTTGTCGATCGTGCCGTAGCCGGCGCCGGGCCCTTGGCCTGGCGTCTGCGGCGTCTACACTGGAACCTCCCACCGCGAATCCGCGCATGCCTTGCCGCGCACGCACCGGAGAACGCCAATGCTGGAAGTCGCCGTCACCGCCGCCGACCATGCCGTCGGCCCCGATACCGCCAGGGTCACCGTCGTCGAATACGGCGACTTCGAATGCTCCTACTGCCGCATCGCCTACGGCGCCATGAAGATCCTGCTGGAGCACTATGGCCCGCAGGTGCGCTTTGTCTACCGGCACTACCCGATGGCCAACTGGCACCCTTCCGCCGAGCCGGCGGCCGAGTGCGCCGAGGCCGCGGCGGCACAGGATCGCTTCTGGCAGATGTACCGCATGCTCTACGAGCACCCGCAGGGGCTGAAGCCCGACGCCCTGCGCCATTACGCCGGCATGGCCGGCCTGGATCTCGATCGCTACGACAACGACATGTCCACACACCGGCACCTGCCGCACATCCGCGCCGACCAGCACGGCGGCACGCGCTGCCGGGTGCGGGGCACGCCCGCGTTCTTCGTCAACGGCACGGTGCAGGATGTGACCTTCGGCATGGAGCGGCTGCAGCGGGCCATCGATACCGCGCTGGCAGCCTAGCCGGCCGCGTCAGAAGCGGTACGTCACGCTGCCGACCACGGTACGGCGCGCGCCGAAGTAGCAATCGCCGCGTGCCAGGCAGGTGGTCAGGAACTGCTTGTCGAACAGGTTGTTGGCATTCAGCGCGACGCGCAGCGGGCCGTGGTCGTAGGCGATCATGGCGTCGTACAGCGTAACGCCGCCGACGCGGTTCTGGTCGGTGCCGTCATAGCTCGGGCCGACATAGCGCACGCCGCCGCCGGCCACGAAGCCCGGCAGCCCGAACAGCTTGAAGCGGTAATTGGCCCACAGCGACGCCATGTTCGACGGCGTGCTGGCCAGGCGCTTGCCGACCTCGGCGGCGCTGCCTTCGATCACGCGCGCATCCAGGTAGGTATAGGTCGCGATCAGGTCAAGGCGATTGGTCAGCGAGGCCAGTGCCTCGACCTCGATGCCGCGGGTGCGGGCCTCGCCCACCTGCACCTGGTCAGGAATGCCGTTGACCACCCCGGCCGCCTTCCGGTTTTTCTCGCGCATGTCGAACGCCGCCACGGTCAGCGAAGCATTCTTGCCCGGCGGCTGGTACTTGATCCCCGCCTCCCACTGCGAACCGCGCAGCGGCTTGAAGGCCTGGTTGGAGCGGTTGAAACCGGGCAGGCCCTGGAACGACTCGGTGTAGCTGACGTACGGGTTCAGGCCGATGTCCGAGCGGTACATCAGGCCGGCGCGCTTGGTCAGTTCGTTGTCTTCGCGGCTGGCCGCAGGCGTGTTGTCCTGCGCCGCGCGCGACCAGTCATAGCGCAGGCCCAGCATCAGCAGCCACTTGTTCCACGACAGCTGGTCCTGCACATACACGCCGGTCTGGATCTGCTTGCTGGGGTTCAGGTCGCGCGTGCCAGGCAGCGTGAAATTGCCGTAGACCGGGTTGAATACATCCAGCGGCGCAGCGGTGCCGCCTACGCCCGAACGGCCGGTGATCTCGGCATGCTGGTAGTCCATGCCGGCCAGCAGCGTATGGTCGACCGGGCCCGTGCGGAAGTTGCCTTGTGCCTGCGTGTCGACCACGAAGGCATTCAGCGTCGGCTGGTTCAGGTAGACCGTGCGGCGCATCAGCGTGCTGCTGCCGGGCACCCAGCCGTGCGTCGCGCCGGTGAAACCGGCGGCGTAGATGCTGCGGTAATCCACGGTGCTGTGCGAGTAGCGCAGGTTCTGGCGGACCGTCAGCGCATCGTTGACCTTGTGCTGGAACTCGTAGCCGACCGAGGTCTGCTCGGCGTTGTAGCGGTCGTAGC
This sequence comes from Cupriavidus sp. a3, assembly GCF_051015765.1. Lineage (NCBI taxonomy): Bacteria > Pseudomonadati > Pseudomonadota > Betaproteobacteria > Burkholderiales > Burkholderiaceae > Cupriavidus > Cupriavidus sp. a3. Next base: position 1,429,224 of record NZ_CP170644.1, read on the forward strand.
CCGGCTCGCTGATGAACAGGTGATCGGGAATCTGCCCGCCCGGGTTCGGATAGAGCGTGCCGCGCCACGGGAAGAAACCGACCGAGGTCCCGCTTTCGTCGCGCTGGAAATTGGTCAGCAGCGTGAACGAGGTATCGGCATTGGGACGGTACGTCAGCGACGGCGCGATCAGGTAGCGGTTGTCGGGCACGTAGTCCACCTGCGTGTCGCTGTCGCGCGCCAGCGCCACCAGCCGGTACATCCACTTGCCCTCGGCATCGAGCGGGCCGGTCAGGTCAGCCTGCACCTGTTTGCGGTTGTAGTTGCCGAACTGCACGCCGACCTCGCGCGCGGCCTCGGCCTGCGGACGCTTGCTGACGAGGTTCAGGATGCCGCCCACCGCGCCCTGCCCGAACAGCATCGACGACGGGCCGCGCAGCACGTCGATGCGCTCCAGCCCGTAAACGTCGGCGCGCACGTTGTTGTAGAAGCCGACCTGGTTGAGCAGCCCGTCGCGGTACTGCGTGAAGTCCGTGCCGCGGAACTTGCCCCAGTCCCCGCGCGCGTCATTGCCGTACGGCCCGGCATAGACGCCGGCGGTATAGCCGATAGCCTGCTGCACCGACTGCGCACCCTGCGCTTCCATCCGGTCGCGCGTGATCACCGTGATCGACTGCGGCGTCTCCATCACCGGCGTATCGGTCTTGGTCGCGGTGGCGCTGCGCCTGGCAACGAAGCCGTGCACAGAGCCGGTTGCGGTTTCATCCGCGGCAGACGCACGCACGGTCACGGCTGGCAATTCGGCGGCCGCGCCGGAGGCAGCCTGCGGTGTGGCCGCCGACTGGGCAAACACGCCGCCGGCATGCAGGCTCAGGGCCAGGGTGGTCAGCGAAAGGCCGCGGGGAGGCGCCAGCCGGGTAGGGGCAAGGGTTGGCCTGGCCCGGGAGATCGGATTGAAGGACATCACTCAGGAACGGAAATGTAGCGTGGCGTGCACACAGACGCCGGTGGCTTGCCATTGGAAATTCTTAATTGCGAATACGAACAATTCGCAATTAAATTTCGATTGTAGCCTGAATGTGTCAGAGGCGATACATTTTTTCCAGGGATGCCTCAGGAAAAAGCGAAGGCATTTGTGGCACGCCGGCGCTACCCGGCCAGACCGAAAGGCAAGCGGCATCGCATGCCGCCGCGGCGCCAGCCTGTTTTCAGTCGCCCTGCAACCTGCCCAGCAACCGCCGCCCGGCCTCGATCACAGCCGGGTCGCGGTGCATCTGGTAGCGCACGATCATGCCTTCGATGCACAGCATGGCTTCCTGCGCCACCTGTGCTGGCTCGCTCAGCCCGAGTCGCGTGGCGATATCGGCAACGAATGACGCCAGTTCTTGCTTGTGTGCGGCAGCCTGCTCGGCCGCGCGGGCATCGCCGCCGGCCTCGGCGACCACGTTGATGAAGGCGCAGCCGCGGAAGTCCGCGGCGAACCAGTCGGCCAGCGCGTCGGCAATCACGTCCAGATGCGGGCGCGCGGCCAGGCGGGCCTCGACGTTGCCGCGGAACCAGGCCATCCATTCGTCATGGCGCCGCTCAAGGAACGCCGAGATCAGGTCGTTCTTGGAAGCGAAATGCCGGTACAGCGACATCTTGGCCACGCCCGATTCCGCAATGATCCGGTCGATGCCGGTGGCGCGATAACCCTCCTGGTAGAACAGGCGGGCGGCGGTGTCGAGGATGCGGTCGCGGGCGGAGGGGTTGGCCATGGTGGCACGGCGAAAGGTCTGTGAGGGGTATCGGCAAACAGGCCGGCGGCGAGGAAACGCCAGCCGGCCTCGCTACGTCAATACTATGACAGACAGACCTGTCTAGCAATCGTGCGCGCCGGTCACGCCGCAAGCCTGGCCGCCGCGTCGCGCAGCGCCGTGCGCAAGCCTTCTTCCACCACCGGGTGGTAGAACGGCATGCCCAGCATCTGCTCGATGGTCAGGCCCTGCTGGTACGACCACGCCAGCAAGTGCGCAATGTTTTCCGCACGCGGGCCGATCCATTCCGCGCCCAGGAAACGACCGCTCGCCTTGTCCGCGTAGACATGCATCAGCCCGCGGTTCTTCAGCATTACCCGGCTGCGGCCCTGGTCTTCAAAGCTGACTTCGCCGGTGACGAAGCTGCCCTCGGCCAGGTCGGCATAGCGCTGGCCGACCATCGCAATCTGCGGGTCGGAGAACACCACTGCCAGCGGCGCCCGGCGCGACAGCCGCCTTACCTGCGGATAGCTGGCGGCGTTCTCGCCGGCGGCCTTGCCCTCGTCCGCAGCTTCGTGCAGCAGCGGCAGGATGTTGTTGGCGTCGCCGGCGATAAACACCGGCGCATTGCCGCACTGGAGCGTTTCGGGATCGAACACCGGCACGCCGCGCTGGTCCAGCGCCAGACCGGTGTTTTCCAGGCCCAGGCCGCGCACGTTCGGCTCGCGGCCGGTGGCCGCCAGCGCGTAGTCGAAGCGCTCGGTCACGCTGTGGCCTTCGCGGTCGGCATAGGTCACCACCACCTGGTCGCCATCGCGGCCCATTTCGCTGACCCTGGCCTCCGGGTCGAGGTAGAACTCATCGTTGAAGGCCTTGGCGGCATAGGCGCGAATCGCCGGATCGGTCAGCGGCCCGAGCGAACCGCTGACGCCAAGCACGCGCACCCGCACGCCGAGGCGCGACAGCGCCTGCCCAAGCTCCAGCCCGATCACGCCCGGCCCGAACACCACCACGCTGCCCGGCAGGTCTTCCCATGCGAACACATCGTCATTGACGATGAGGCGGTCGCCAAAGGCCTTGAACGGTGCCGGCAGCGCAGGCCTGGAGCCGGTGGCAATGACCACGCGGCTGGCGCGCACGGTCGTGTGGCCGTCCACTTCCAGCGTGGTGTTGTCGATAAAGCGGGCGTAGCCGCGGATCCGGTCGGCTTCCGGGATATTCTCCACGCCGCGCACGACAAAGCCGACAAAGCGGTCGCGTTCGCCGCGCACGCGCGCCATGACCTCGCGGCCGTCGATGCGGACCTGGCCATCCACGTGCACGCCGAACGGCGCGGTGTGGCGCAGTTCGTGCGCGGCCTCGGCGGCGGCGATGATCAGCTTCGAAGGCATGCAGCCAACGCGGGCGCAGGTGGTGCCATACGGGCCGCCTTCGATGATCACGGCGCGCTTGCCGGCGGCAATCGCGGCGCGGTAGGCGGCAAGGCCGGCGGTGCCCGCGCCGATCACGGCGACGTCGGTCTGGATGGTAGTCATGGCGTACGGTTCCTTGGTTGTCATGGCGTGATTCAGGGGTCAATCAACGGGCTGGATGGCACCGCCCCGCCCTTTGCCGGCGAACGCGGGCAAGACGGTGCCATCGGGTCCGGCGACTGCCGGTCCGCGCAAGCGGAAAGGAAGGGATCTGAGCGGCTTAGTTGGCCACTTGGTTGGCCACTTAGTTAGCCACTTAGCTGGCCAGGTACCGCTGCAGCGCCTCGGCGCCGCCGACCAGCTTGCCGTTGATGAAGACCTGCGGCGCGGTCATCTCGCCCGACACGGCGCCCAGCACCTTGCCGCGCACCTTGTTGTCCAGCGGCACGTCGATGTAGTCGAAGCCGTTGTCGTCCAGCAGCTGCTTGGCCTTGGCGCAGAACGAGCAGCCCACCTTCGAGAACACCACCACCTGGTCAGGCTTGCGCGCACCCGGCGCGATGTGGTTCAGCATGGTGTCGGCGTCGGAAACCTTGAACGGGTCGCCCGGCTCTTCCGGCTCGATGAACATCTTTTCGACCACGCCGTCGCGCACCAGCATCGAATAGCGCCAGCTGCGCTTGCCGAAACCCAGGTCGGCCTTGTCCACCAGCATGCCCATGCCCTCGGTGAATTCGCCGTTGCCGTCGGGAATCATGGTGATGTTGCCGGACTCCTGGTCCTTGGCCCATTCGTTCATCACGAAGGTGTCGTTGACCGATACGCACAGGATGTCGTCGACGCCGTGCTTGGCGAACACCGGCGCCAGCTCGTTGTAGCGCGGCAGGTGGGTGGACGAACACGTGGGCGTGAAGGCGCCCGGCAGCGAGAACACGACCACGGTCTTGCCGCTGAACAGCTCGCCGGTGGTGATGGTCTTCCACTCGTTGTCGTCACGGACGCGGAAAGAAACATTGGGAACGCGTTGGCCTTCACGGGATTGCAGCATCGGAATCACTCCTTGGTCTGGGTTCATTCGGTTGTTCGGCTGCGTGTTGCAGCGAAGGCCTCATTCTGTCGACATGGATGTGATTTGTACAATTCATCATTTCAAATGAACTGATTGTCTTTGGCTATTGATACGGCATTGGAATCGGTTATTGCGGCCCGGGGCACACCGCGCGCGCGCATTCGACGCCATATTTCTTCAGCAAACCCCGGCGAGTGCCCTATCATGCGGCATCCAACCTGACACCCTGCTTCGCAATGACCTCAACTTGCCGCCCGCACCACCGGCCGACGCCACGCCGGTGGGCTGCCCTGCTTGCGCTATCGCTGCTGATCGCGCACCCGGGGCAGGCGCAAACCCTGAAGAAGCCGGCGCTGGACGCGCTGGTGAGCAGCACCCGCGCCGCCACGCCGCCCGACCTGCAGGCCTTCATGGCATCCGCCGCCAAGGCCGAGCCGGCGGTCGCCCCGGCCGTCGCCGCCTGGCAGGCCAGGGCGCCGCTGGCTGGCGACAACCTGGTCAATATCGGCCGCCTGCTGGGCGTCTACAACCGCGTCCATAACGAGACGGCGGTGATCGACACCATCGGCAAGATGGTGGCGCTGCGCACCGTGCGCGATGAAAAGATCGCCCAGCACGACAACCCCGCCATCGTGGAGTTCGGCAAGCTGGTGGAAGGCATGGCGCGCGACTTCGGGCTGGCCTACCGCAACGTGGACAACCGCGTGTTCGAAGTCACGCTGCCTGGCGGCGGCAAGGACACCTTCGGCATCCTGACGCACGCCGACGTGGTTCCCGCCGTGGCCGAGGAATGGGTGCTGGACGACGGCACCCGCCTCGATCCGTTCCGGCTCACGCGCGTGGGCGACAAGCTCTACGGGCGCGGCACCATCGACGACAAGGGCTCGATCGCAGCCGTGCTGTATGCGATGAAGACCGTCAAGGAAAGCGGCGTGCCGCTGGAACGCACCATCCGCCTGATGATCGAGACCACCGAGGAGACCGGCGGCGACGGCATGAAGTACTACCGCCAGCACACCACGCTGCCGGAGTACAACATCGTGCTCGACAGCAAGTACCCCGCCGTGGTCGCGGAGAAAGGCGCCGGCACCCTGACGGTCTCGTTCGGCATCAAGTCGGCCGACGGCAAGGCCGAGCGCGGCAAGGCAGACAGCAAGGGCCCCGCCATCGTGGCCATGCGCGGCGCCGCCTCGGCCAATGCCATTCCCGAGACCGCCACCGCGCGCATTGCCGGCGGCGATGCCGCCGCGGTGGCCGCAGCGCTCGAACAGGCGAAGGCGGACTTCGTGCGCCGCAACGCGCCGCGCGGCAAGTTCTCGATCGATGTGAAGCGCGAGGGCGATGAAGTCGAAGTCAAGGTCACCGGCGCCTCCGCGCACGGCTCGCGTCCGGAAGAAGGCGTCAACCCGCTGCCGCGGCTGGCGCTGTTCCTGCAGGCCAGCGGCATGCGCTTTGCCGACAACCACTACCTGAACGCGGTGCGCTACCTGAACGACCTGTACGGGCTTGACTACCTCGGCAACAAGATGGAGCTGGCATATCGCGACACCTTCATGGGGCCACTGACGATGTCGCCCACGCTGGTGCGCGAGCGCGGCGAGTATGTCGACGTGGTCACCAACGTGCGCATGCCGCGCGGACGCACGCCTGATGAACTGGGCGCCCGCATCACCAAGCGCATCTTCGGCTGGGCCGCGACGCACGGGCCGGTGGAGATCAAGTACGACCAGGGCAACTGGATGGCGCGCGACCCCAAGGGCGCCTGGCTGTCGACGCTGCTCAATATCTTCGGCGACACGACCGGACTGGAAGCGAAGCCGGTCGCGACCGCGGGCAGCACCACCGCCAAGCTGATGCCCAATGCGATCAACTTCGGGCCGGCGATGCCGGGCAAGAAGTACACCGCGCACAATGCGCGCGAGTACAAGGAAGTGCCCGACCTGAACCTCGACATGCAGATGTTCACGGAAATGCTGGTGCGGATCGGCAACCTGGACAAGATGCAGTAGCGCTGGGCTGACCCGCAAGCCGCTTGTTTGCTCTCCTCTCCCACAGGGAGAGGGAAGCAAACAACAGCAGTTGGGAAGCAAACAACAGCAGTTCTTCGCTTACAGGCCCAGTTCGCTCAACCCAGGATGCCCGTCCGGGCGCCGCCCCAGCGGCCAGTGGAACTTGCGATCCGCCTCCCGGATCGGCGCATCGTTGATGCAGGCGAACCGGCGCCGCATCAGTCCCGCCTCATCGAATTCCCAGTTCTCGTTGCCATACGACCGGTACCAGTTGCCGGAATCGTCGTGCCATTCATAGGCAAAACGCACCGCGATGCGGTTGCCGTCGTGCGCCCATAGCTCCTTGATCAAGCGGTAGTCCAGTTCCTTCTGCCACTTGCGCTGCAGGAAGGCGACGATATCCGCGCGGCCCTTAACAAACTCGGCACGGTTGCGCCAGGCACTGTCGACGGTATAGGCGAGCGCCACGCGCTCGGGGTCGCGGCTGTTCCAGCCATCTTCGGCGGCGCGGACCTTGGCGACGGCGGAATCGTGGGTGAAAGGAGGCAGTGGCGGGCGGATTTCGGGTTGGGCGGACATCGGCGTTCTCCTGCAAAGCAAAAGGTGGACGGGTTGGCGGCCTGGATCGGCGCTCGAAACGAGTTGCAATGATACAGACCTGTCTCATTATTTGTAGACAGATCTGTCTTGTCAAGGCGATTTCTCGTGCAGAATTCAAAAGCAAGACCCGGAGTGCCACCGCCGGCTACCCGGCCTAAAGTGGGCACCATGCAAGCCAACACCGGAGAACGGCAGTGACGACCAAGCAGGCACAGCGCCACCAGCCACGCGCGATGGCGGTAGGCGGGCCACGCCGCCCCGTGCCGGCCCCGCAGGAAATCGGGCGCCAGCCGCCAGTGCGAGCGCCCATCGGCGCGCGCGTCGATGGCATCGACTGGGCCACGCTGGAACGCGAGCTCGACGCGTACGGCTGCGCCGCCATCCGGGGCCTGCTCGCCGAAGCGGAATGCCGGGCGCTCGCCGCGCGCTACCAGCAGGACGGGCTGTACCGCTCGCGCATCGTGATGGCGCGGCACGGCTTCGGCCAGGGCGAGTACAAGTACTTCGCCTATCCCTTGCCCGACATCGTCGGCGCCTTGCGCATGGCGCTGTACCCGCGCCTGGTGCCCGTCGCCAACCGCTGGAACGCCGCGATGGGCGTCGACACGCGCTTTCCCGCCGTGCACGCGGACTACCTGGCGCGTTGCCACCAGGCCGGCCAGTCGCGTCCCACGCCGCTGCTGCTGCGTTACGGCCCGGGGGACTACAACTGCCTGCACCAGGACCTGTACGGCGAACATGTGTTTCCGTTGCAGGTGGCGGTGCTGCTGTCCGAGCCCGGACGCGATTTCACCGGCGGCGAGTTCGTGATGACCGAGCAGCGCCCGCGCATGCAGTCGCGCGCCGAAGTGGTGTCGCTGCGCCAGGGCGATGCAGTGGTGTTCGCCGTCAGCCAGCGGCCCGTGCAAGGCAGCCGCGGCAGCTACCGGGTCAACCTGCGGCATGGCGTCAGCCGGCTGCATGCGGGCCAGCGCTACATGCTCGGCATCATCTTTCACGACGCCAGCTGAGGATCGACATGCCTGCATCCATGCCAGGGCCGCGCCACAACGCCGGCAGCACCGACAACAAATCCGCCATCGAGAACGACCCGCGCTGGGCGCGCGTGCTGGCGCGCGATCCCGCCGCCGACGGCAGCTTTGTCTACGCGGTCAAGACCACCGGCGTCTATTGCCTGCCCAGCAGCCCGTCGCGGCTGCCGCATCCGGCCAATGTCGAGTTCTTCGACAACGCCTCGGCGGCCGAAGCCGCAGGCTACCGGCCAAGCCGCCGCGCCGCGCCGCCCGCGCTGGCCGCACAGCACGCCGCCATGGTGGCCGACGCATGCCGCCGCATCGAAGCGGCCGATACCTTGCCCGCGCTGCCCGAACTGGCGCGCGCCGCCGGCGTCAGCCCCTACCATTTCCACCGGCTCTTCAAGGCCGCGACCGGCCTGACCCCGCGCGCCTACGCGGCCGCGCACCGCGCCAGCAAGCTGCGCACGCAACTGGGCAGCAGCGAATCGGTGACGGAGGCCATCTACGACGCCGGCTTCGGCTCCAACAGCCGCTTCTACGAGACCGCGGACGCGGTACTCGGCATGACGCCGTCGCGCTACCGCGCTGGCGGCGCCGGCACGGATATCCGCTTCGCCATCGGCCAGTCCGCGCTGGGAGCGATCCTGGTCGCGCAGAGCAAGCGCGGCGTCTGCGCGATCCTGCTGGGCGACGATCCGCAGGCGCTGCTGCAGGATCTGCAGGACCAGTTTCCGCGCGCCAACCTGATCGGCGGCGACGCGCGGTTCGAGCAACTGGTGGCGCAGGTGGTGGGCTTTGTCGAGGCGCCAGCGACCGGCCTGGCGCTGCCGCTGGACGTGCGCGGCACCGCCTTCCAGCAGCGCGTCTGGCAAGCGCTGCAAGAAATCCCGCCGGGCAGCACCGCCAGCTATGCCGAGATCGCGGCCCGCATCGGCGCGCCGCGGGCGGTACGCGCGGTGGCGCAGGCCTGCGCGGCCAACCACCTGGCGGTGGCGATTCCTTGCCATCGCGTCGTGCGCAGCGACGGCGGCCTGTCAGGCTACCGCTGGGGCGTTGCGCGCAAGCGCGATTTGCTTGCGCGCGAAGCAAAAGGCTGAAGCTTGCGCTATCGGGCCGCCGCCAGCTGCACCTTGGCCAGGTAGTCGTGGATCTGCGCCACCACCGCAGCGCCCTCGCCCACCGCGGCCGCGACGCGCTTGGTCGAGCCCGAGCGCACATCGCCGATGGCGAAGACACCCGGCACGCTGGTCTGCAGCGGATAGGGCACCGCCGCCGCGCAGCCAAGTTCGCCGCCTCCGGTGCGCACAAAGCCCTTGTCGTCGACCTCGACATGGCAGGTGCGCAGCCAGCTCGCGTTAGGGTCCGCGCCGATGAACAGGAACAGGTGGCGCACGTCCATATCCACCGGCGTGGGGCTTTCGCCCGGCGCGTCGTAGCGCACCCGAGACAACCAGCCATTGCCCATCAGCGCGGTGATATGCGCATGGGTATGCAGCGTGACATTGGGCAGCGAACCGATGCGGTCGATCAGGTAGCGCGACATGGTCGCTGCGAGCCCGGGGCCGCGCACCAGCATATGCACGTGCGCGGCATTCGACGCCAGGTAGACCGCGGCCTGCCCGGCCGAGTTGCCGCCGCCGACCAGCATCGCGGGTTCGTTGCGGCACAGCTTGGCCTCCACCGGCGAGGCCCAGTAGTAAACACCGCGCCCTTCGAAACGCTCCAGTGACTCGATGCCGGGCCGGCGGTATTGCGCGCCGGTGGCGATCACCACCGTATGGGTCGGGATCATGCGTCCGTCGACCAGCTCCAGCCGGATCGGGTCGGTGCCGCAATGCAGGGCCTTCACTTCCAGCGGGATGGCGATATGCGCGCCGAACTTCAGCGCCTGCACGAAGGCGCGTCCGGCCAGCGCCTGCCCGGAGATGCCGGTGGGAAAGCCCAGATAGTTCTCGATGCGCGCGCTGGCGCCAGCCTGGCCGCCAGGCGAGCGGCAGTCGATCACCGCGACCGACAGCCCTTCGGATGCCGCATACACCGCTGTGGCCAGGCCAGCCGGCCCCGCGCCCACCACGACCACGTCATAGACATGGTGCGGGTCGAACTCCGGCAACAACCCCAGGCATGACGCCAGCTGGCCCTCGTCCGGCGCGCGCAGCACGCGGCCGTCGGGGCAGATCACCAGCGGGAAGTCGCTCGCGGGCGCGTGGGCGTACTCGAGCAGCAGCGAGCAGTCGCCGTCCACGTCCATGTCGATCACGGTATGCGGGTAGCCGTTGCGCCGCAGGAACGCCTGCAGCGCCAGCAGCAGCGGCTCGGTGCCGTGGCCGACCAGGACCGGTCCGCTGCCGAACTCGATCAGGCCGACGCGGCGCAGGATCAGCGCGCGCATGATGCGCTCGCCCAGCTCGGCCTCGGCCACCAGCAGCGCGCGCAGGCGCTCGGGCGTGATTGCGTAGCCGTCGGTGTCGCTCAAGGCGACGCCGTCGACCAGGGCCGGCCGGCCGCTGAGCGTGCCGACCTCGGCCAGGAAGTGGCCAGGTCCCTGTTCAGTGATCGTGTGCTCGCGTCCCAGCCCGTCGCGGCGCACGATGCGCACGCAGCCGCTGGTGACGAGGTACATGCCACGCCCGGTCTGGCCGATCGAGAACAGCTTCTCGCCGGCGCGCCAGCGCTGCGGCGTGCCGAAGCGCTTCACCCGTGCCATGTCTTCGGCGCCAAGCTGCGGGAACATCTGGTGCCAGCGCGACTCCAGAGTGGAGTACGGCGCTTCCAGGCCGGCGCCGTCGGACGTTGCGCCCGCTCCGCCAGCCTCGCCATCGGTGGCACCCGTTGCCATCGCTTCCGCCTGTGAAATCGCCATGTTGGCCCCCCAGTAGTCGGTACGCGCGCAGCCGGTGGCAGCGCGGCCTATCGATATTAGACGGCACGCCGCAGAATGCGAGGGACGAACCAGGCGCAAACCGCGGCGCGGCAGCGCCGGCATGGCATAGTTGCGCCTGGCGCTGCCTTGCGCTTGAATGGGAGCGCGCCGCCAGGCCGGCAGGCGCCGCCCGAGTCCAACCCAGAGTCTTGATGCAACCCGATTCCGTCTCCGACGCCAGCCAGCCTGGCGAACGCCCCGCCCGCCCCGCGCCGCGGCCCCTGTCAGCCGTGGAAGGCCGCGTGCTCGGCGTGCTGGTGGAAAAACAGCACACCGTCCCCGACACCTATCCGCTGTCGCTCAATGCCCTCGCCTCCGGCTGCAACCAGAAGACCGCCCGCGCGCCCGTCATGAACGTGAGCGAGCCCGAGATCCTCGACGCCATCGACGGGCTCAAGCACCTGAGCCTGGTCTTCGAGGGCAGCAGCAGCCGCGTGCCGCGCTTCGAACACAATATGCAGCGCGCGCTGGCCGTGCCGAGCCAGTCAGTCGCGCTGCTTGCAATGCTATTGCTGCGCGGGCCGCAGACCGCGGCGGAATTGCGCCTGAACACGGCGCGCCTGCACGCGTTTGCCGATATTTCGGCGGTGGAGGGGTTCCTGGATGAACTGGCCGAGCGCGAGCCGCCCTTCGTGGTCCGGCTGGCGCGTGCGCCCGGCGCGCGCGAGCACCGCTGGATGCACCTGCTGGGCGGCGATGCGGGGCTGGAAGCCGCGCAGGAGGCGGCTTACGGCGGCGGCCAAGGTAGTGCCGACGCGGGCGCCGGGACTACCGGCGAACTTGCCCAACTGCGCGCGGAACACCAAGCGCTCTCGGAGAAGGTCGCGCGCTTGCAGGCCCTCGTCGACCATATGGCCGGCCAGCTCGGGATTGCTCCCGACGAATTCCTGGAATAGCGCACCCAGAACTTTCCGCGTCCCGGCATGCTCTGCCGGGGCCCCGGGTACTGCCAGCGAGGATCCTCCTGAGGCCAGCCGTGCCTGAAGTTGTGGAAAATTTGCGCCTGGCGGTTAATTGCATTATTCAGGCACAGAACGCCGACGTGACGGACCGGCGCTTCGGGGACACCATCATGCCGAGCCGGTCCGGTGTCGGTTATGCTTTTGCCAGGGTCGCGACACGCGAGCCGACATGCAAGGGGAGACAGCGCGGACGCACCGCGCCATCACGACAGCCATGGACAAGACAGCCTTCGTATTTGCCGGCGGCGGCAGCCTCGGCGCAATCCAGGTCGGCATGCTGCGCGAGCTGGTGGCATGGGGCGTGACGCCCGACATCGTCATTGGCGCCTCGGCAGGCGCGATCAACGGGGCCTATTTCGCCTGCAACCCAGGCGTTGCCGGCGCCGGCCAGCTGGACCAGTTGTGGCGCGGCATCCGCCGCGCCGACATCATGCCGTGGGGCTGGCGCAGCGTGCTCGGCATGGTCGGGCGCAGCCGCGGACACCTGGTCGAGTCGGCGGGCCTGCGTGCGCTGCTGGCGCGGCATTTCGGGCCGCGCCGGCTGGAAGCGGCCGAGCTGCCCCTCCACGTGGTCGCGACCGACATGAACAGCGGCGATGAGGTGCTGCTCTCGCGCGGCAACATCGTGGATGCGGTGCTGGCCAGTGCCGCCATTCCCGGCGTGTTCCCGCCGGTGCAGTTCGAAGGCCGCACGCTGATCGACGGCGGCGTGGCCAACAATACCCCCGTATCCACCGCGGTCGCCCTCGGCGCCACCCGAGTGATCGTGCTGCCCGCGGGCTTCACCTGCGCCGAGCGCCGGGCGCCGCGCGGCGCGCTGGAACATGCCTTCAATGCGCTGTCGCTGCTGGTGGCGCGCCAACTGGTGAACGACCTGCAGCACTTTGCCGACCGGGCGCATATCAGCGTGGTGCCCCCGCTGTGCCCGCTCGATATCTCGCCCTACGACTACACGCGCTGCGGCGAACTGATCGACCGCGCCGCCGCCACCACCGCCCGGTGGCTGCAGGCCAAGGGCCTGGAGAGCCGACATGTCCCGGGCGCGCTGCACGTGCATTCGCACGACGACGCGTCGCCCAGCTGCAGCACCGATATCCCGGCGGCCGCTCCGCACTGACGGCGCCCCCTGGGGGCAGGCTCCGGCACGTTGCTACAATGGCCGGCATGCCGTCCCAGACCGAGCGCAGCGCGAGTACCCGCCAGGGGCCCTGATCGAAGCCGCCGCAGCCTTGCTGATCGAGCAAGGCTATGCGAGGGCTTCAGGGCAGCCGCGCCAGCAACCGGTCGCGCCAAGTGGGTGGCAGCGCCAGCCGTCCTTGCGTTCCCGCGGCCGGGGACGCGTAAACCAGCGCCTGGCCATCCCAGCTCACGTGGATCGGACCGACGCTGGTGATGGTGCGGTGCGCCAGCAAGTGCTCGCGCCCGTCCCTACGCCCATCGCCCCGCCCTTCGCCATACACGCGCAACAGCAACCGGTCATGGCGCAGGTAACAATATTCCGCGGCGTAGCGCACAGCCGCATCCACCGCCGGCAGGTGCCGGCAGTTGTGGGCACCGGCGCGCTCCCATGCGCCGTGCCCATAGACAATCGCCGTCCAGATGGCGCCGAGCGCGGCCAGCCGGCCAATGGCAACGCGGGCCAGGCGCTGCGCCCGTTCGCGGCGCCCCTCGCGTGTGGCCAGCACCTGCAAGATGGCGCGGCCGGAAAAGAACGACAGCAGCAGCAGGGCCACCGCAGCCAGGTGGAAATAGAAGGCCGATTCCGGCAATGCCGCCAACGCATGGTTCATGACCCGTCCCCGGAAAATGCCGGCGACCAGCCAGGGAAAATCTGGCTGGAATTGCCGCGCCAAAATCCTTCCATACCCACCCGGAATGAATCGGCGGCATTCATTACCGGATATCCAGAATAACCAGCCACCGTCAATCCAGCATAATCAAGCGGCGCGCCTGCGCCAATCCGGTAAATCACCGTGCCTGATAATCACATCAACTGGCCTGGCCTTATGTCCTGGCCGCCAGAGCCGCCAGCAACTCAACCAGGCGCGCGCAGGTCGGTTCGAAAACCGCGCGGAGTGCCATCACCGTGCCGGCATCGCCGCCGCGGGCGGCGTCTTCCATGCGTTGCGCCAGCCCGCGCAGCGAGTCGCAACCGACATAGTGCGCAGACGATTTCATCCGATGTGCGATGCTGCCGCACGTTTCCAGTTCGGTGCCGGCGGCGCGCAATTGTGCCAGGTCGTCCTGCGCCGACGTCACCAGCGCCTGCAGCAATTCGGCTGCGAACCCCTTGTCGCCGAGGGTCTGCGCGGCAATCGCAGCCGGGATCGCAGCCGCCTCGTGCGCAGGGAGCGCAATGTAATGGCGCTCGGCCAGCATGGCAAGAATCGCCGCTTCGGTTGTAGGCACCGGCAATCGGGCCACGAAGGCACCATGGTCCGCCGGTTTCCCGGGCGGTACCGCGACCGCGCACAGCGCGCCGGCGGCATGCCAGCCTTCCAGCAGCGTGGGCGGCACGGGCGCGCCCGGCCCCGCGATGACCAGCCCGGCCTTGCCGGCCGATGCCTGCGCAAGTGCCGAACCCGGCGCGGCGAGGTGCGGTGCAAACCCCAGCCGCTGCAGCAGCGACGCCACGCTGGCGGCCCACTGTCCGTCGTGCAGGGCGGCAATCAGCAGCGCGCAGTTCATGGCAACTCCCTGGGCAATGCGAATGAAACCAAGCCCGCCATGCTAGCCGATCGCAATATGGTGGCGCCGCGCAAAATCGATGACATCCACGATCGAGCGCGCCCCCAGCTTTTCCATAATCCGCGTCTTGTGGGTGCTGACAGTCTTATTGGAAATAAACAGGACTTCCCCAATCTCCTTGTTGCTCATCCCTTTCGCCAGCATTTGCATGATAATCAGCTCCTTGTCCGACAGGCTGGCCAGGCGCAATGCCTCATCGCCGAACTCGGATTTTCCGCCCTCGAGTTCGGGCATTACCGTGTAGCCCGCCAGCACCGATTCGGCGCAGCGCACGATTTCCGAAATCTCCTGGGTCTTGCTCACGAAGCCATGCGCGCCCGCCTGGCGCGCGCGCGGGGCAAAGGTATTCTGGTCCTGGCCCGAGATCACCAGGATGCGCACGCCCGGATGCACGGCCTTGAGGCGGGGAATCACGTCAAGGCCGTTGATCTTCGGTATGTCCAGGTCGAGGATCACCACGTCGGGCGCACACTGCCGCACGATTTCCACGGCGGCCTGGCCATTGTGTGCTTCCAGTACATGCGTGACGCCCAGCACCTGGGACAAGTGGGTCTTGAGGACGACTCGCACGGGCGGATGATCGTCGACGATCAGGATAGTGGCCACTGCATTTACTCCATTGCAAACTTTTCTGTGCCTTCGCGAAGGGCGCGAAGAAGTCAGGCGTTGCAGAATTGTGCGCAGCATTTGCCCACGAATACACCTGAAGATTCCGAGGCGTGAAAGGAATCTTCCTATCTTCGTGAGCGGGCAAGCGGGTTGTGCTGATTGTCCTATGCCGGCCCGTGTTTCGGTCGCGAGCGATGCCGCATGGATGGAGCGCGTAGGCATTGCGGTTGGCAGGGCGAATCATAGCGCCGCAATCACACTCGCAATGTGCAGAGAGCGTCGCCGGACATGCATAACTTCGGCGTGGGCGCACACTAAATCCCCGCTGCAGGCCCGCCCTTGGCAGCGCGTTAGGCACTGTCGGCACTCGAATCGGAAATTTCCACAGGCATTTTCGGCATTGTCTGAATGAGGTGGTGCAGCGTGGCTCATAGAGTGAATACCAGCCGCATTTTCCTGGTTCGCCTTGCCCCGCCTGTCCTGCCTTTCCCTCCTTTCCTGCTTGCCGGTCCGTTCGAAATCCCCCAGCACGGCATGCCGCGCCCCATCGCCACCCCGCCACGCCATTGCCGTGTTGCATCGTTGGGCCGCGATGGTCCTGTTCGCTTTCTCGACCGGCGCCGTGGGCCAGACCATGGCGCCGCTGCGCGCCGCGTCGCCTGCCCATGAACGCCTGTACGGCTGGGCCGCGATGCTGTTCTGCGGCCTCAGTGCATGCCTGCTGGCATGGATCGCCGTGCTCCATCGCGAGGTTCGCCGGCGCCGCGCGGCCGAGAGCGCGCTGAACGACCATATAGCGATCCAGTCGGCGCTGCTTGACGGCATTCCGCAGCCGGTCTACCTGCGCGATGCCTCGCTGCGGCTCATCACCTGCAACCGCAGCTACGAGGAACTCGTCGGCGTCACGCGCGAGCTGCTGCGCGGCCAGCCGCTCGATGCGCCGGGCCATGCGCATCCCATCGTCACCGACATGGCCGAGCTGGCGCGCGACTACCGCAAGGTCCTCGACGATGGCGCGCCGCTGCGAAAGGACCGTTGCCTGCAACTCGACGGGCGCAGCCATCATGTGCTCAACTGGATTACGCCGCTGCGCGGCGCCGACGGCAAGGTCAAGGGCCTCGCGGGCGGCTGCGTCGACCTGACCGAACGCCACGACATGCTGGCCGAACTGGCACTCGCCAAGGCCGAGGCGGAAGCCGCCAACCGCGCCAAATCCACCTTCCTGGCTTCGGTCAGCCATGAGATCCGCACGCCGATGAACGCGATCACCGGCATGCTGGAGCTGACACTGGCGCAATGCCAGCTGCCTGACCGCGACCGCCTGCAGCTGGTGACCGCGCATCAGTCGGCGCTCGGCCTGCTGGCGCTGATCGACGACATCCTGGACTTGTCAAAGATGGAGGCCGGCAAGTTCAGCGTCCACCCGGCGCCGGCATCGCTGCCGGCGCTGGTCAACGACACCCTGCTGATATTCGGTCCCGTGGCCGAGCAGAAGGGATTGACGCTGACCGGCGAAACCGGCGCCGGCGTCGCGCCGCTGCACCAGGTCGACGGCCTGCGCTTCCGGCAAATCCTGGGCAACCTGGTGTCCAACGCCGTGCGCTTTACCGACCGCGGGACGATCCATATCCAGCTCGAAGCCGAGCCGGCCGAGGACGGCAAGCAAGGCGTGACGCTGACTGTTACCGATACGGGCATCGGCATACCACCGGCGGCGCAAGCGCGGCTGTTCGAGCCGTTCGCGCAGGTACACGACCAGTCGCGCGCGCACGCAGGCGGCACCGGGCTCGGCCTGGCGATCTGCCGGCGCCTGGCGAGCGCGATGGGCGGACAGATTGCGCTGGCCAGCCAGCCGGGCCAGGGCACGCGCGTGACGGTGTCGTTGCCGCTGGCGCTGGCCGACGCCGTCGCTGCCGAGCCGGCGCAGCCGGTGCCAATGCCGGGCTGCGCGCGCTGCCATGCCCGCATCCTGGTGATCGACGACCACGCGCCCAACCGTCTGCTGCTGCAGCGCCAGCTGGAGTACCTGGGCCACCATGTGGCTACCGCGAAGGACGGCCGTGACGGGCTGGCCAGGCTCGATGGCGCAGTGTTCGACGTCGTGGTCTGCGACTGCGCGATGCCGGTGATGGACGGCCTGGCGTTCGCGCGTGCGGTGCGGGGCCGTGATGACGCGGTCCGCGACGTGCCCATCGTCGGCTGCACCGCCAGTGCCGTGGCGGAAGACCACGCCGCCGCGCTGGCTGCCGGCATGAATGCGGTGATCGTCAAGCCGGTGGGCCTGCAGGATCTGGACGAAGCGGTGGCACGCGCCTGCAGCGGCCGCCTTCCGCCGCCGCGGCCGTCGATGACGGTGCATGCGGTGCGATCCGAGCCGCCCGCCGAAGATGCGCCGAACGCCGGCAAGCCCGGCTCCTGTGCGGCCTGGTGTGCCGTTTGCCGCGCAATGAACGTGGCGTGCGACCGGATCGACACGGTCCCGGAGTAACGGGAACCCATCCGGTTTCAGGCTTCCACCGGCACGGCGCTGGTGCACTTGATCTCGTCCAGGCAGACGCTGGACTTGACCGCGCTGACGCCCGGGATGCGCATCAGCGTATCGAGCAGGAAGTCAGACAACGCCTTCAGGTCCTTCGCGACCACCTTCAGCACGTAGTCGATATCGCCGGTCACGGAAAAGCACTCCTGGATCTGCGCCAGTTCCGCCACCAGCCGCTTGAAGTTGGACAGCTCGCGGATATGCCCGCGCTCCATCGTCACGTGGATAAAGGCAACGACACCCAGGCCGAGGGCAGCGGCATCCAGCCGCGCTTCGTAGCGCTTGACCAGCCCGGCCTCTTCCAGGCGGCGGTGGCGCCGCAGCGTTTGTGCCGGAGACAGCGCAATTGCCTCGGCCAGCTCCAGGTTCGAGGCGCGCGCGCGCTCCTGCAAGACCGCCAGCAGTCGGCGATCGGTACGGTCCAGCTCGATCGTTTGCACTTTGATTTCCTCACTTCAGAGATTCAAGCAATTTGATTTCATAAGCTAGGGTTTCCCTGCGTGGCTAACGAAATCCAATTTTGCTGGGCAGAATATACACTGCATCCCAAGCCAGCGACATAAAGCCAGCGCCAAGACCAGGTACGCCGGCATGACTGGCGGCGGCGCCACCCGATCCTGGCAGCGTCGCCACTGCAATAATATTTCCCGACTGACCGGTTCTGAACGCCCCCCATGACCATGAACCTGCCTTCCCAGCCTGGCACGCCAGGCGCCAGCGCCAACGGCGCGGAGCGCTGAACCGGAATCCCGATCTTCGGCGCGCGCCCGTCCTGCCCGACGGCACTCTGCGGGCGCCGCACCGATCCAATCATTAACCTCCCCTTAGTTTCCCCTTAGTGAGAAAGCCATGGCCGACCTGTTTGACAACCCGATGCAACTGATGGGCTTCGAATTCGTGGAATTCGCCTCGCCCACCCCTAATGTGCTCGAGCCGCTGTTCGAGCAGATGGGCTTCACGCTGGTGGCAAAGCACCGCTCCAAGGACGTGGTGCTGTACCGCCAGGGCGAGGTGAACTTCATCGTCAACCGCGAGCCGCACAGCCACGCCGCCTACTTTGCCGCCGAGCACGGCCCGAGCGCCTGCGGCATGGCCTTCCGCGTCAAGGATTCGCACAAGGCCTATGCCCGCGCACTGGAACTGGGCGCGCAACCGGTGGAAATCCCGACCGGCCCGATGGAACTGCGCCTGCCCGCGATCAAGGGCATCGGCGGCGCGCCGCTCTACCTGATCGACCGCTTCGAGGAAGGCAAGTCGATCTATGACATCGACTTCGAGTTCATCGAGGGTGTCGACCGCCACCCGGTCGGCCACGGCCTCAAGCTGATCGACCACCTGACGCACAACGTCTACCGTGGCCGCATGGCTTATTGGGCCAACTTCTATGAAAAGCTGTTCAACTTCCGTGAAATCCGCTACTTCGACATCCAGGGCGAGTACACCGGCCTGACCTCCAAGGCCATGACCGCGCCGGATGGTAAAATCCGCATTCCGCTGAACGAGGAATCGTCCAAGGGCGCCGGCCAGATCGAAGAGTTCCTGATGGCCTTCAACGGCGAGGGCATCCAGCACATCGCCTTCCTGACCGACAACCTGATCGAGGTCATCGACAATCTGCAGCTCGCGGGCGTGCCGCTGATGACCGCGCCGAACGACTACTACTACGAAGCGCTGGACACGCGCCTGCCCGGCCACGGCCAGCCCGTCGAGCAACTGAAGTCGCGCGGCATCCTGCTGGACGGCACCACGGAAGGCGGCAAGCCCCGCCTGCTGCTGCAGATCTTCTCCAAGACCGCGCTGGGTCCGGTGTTCTTCGAGTTCATCCAGCGCCGCGGCGACGAAGGCTTCGGCGAAGGCAACTTCAAGGCGCTGTTCGAGTCGCTGGAACGCGACCAGATCGAGCGCGGCACGCTCAAGGTCGAGGCCTGACCGGATCGGCCTTCACTGACCGGCCGCCTGTGCCAGGCACCAGCCGGTTCCGGTAAGCGAACCACTCACGCGGCAGTCACCCTGCCGCGCGGGTGGTTGCGTCCCCCGGCCCAAGCGTCCGACTCCAAACAGCCAGAGGCGCGGGCCCGCATTCCATGAGAATGGGTAGAGGAAACAACTGAATGCATGCAAGCAGCAATGACGGCACGCTCAAGCGTGGCCTGAAGAACCGGCATATCCAGCTGATCGCGCTGGGCGGCGCCATCGGCACCGGCCTTTTCCTGGGCATCGCCCAGACCATCAAGATGGCGGGACCCTCGGTCCTGCTGGGCTACGCGATCGCCGGCATCGTGGCGTTCTTCATCATGCGCCAGCTCGGCGAGATGGTGGTGGACGAGCCGGTCGCCGGCTCCTTCAGCTACTTCGCCGACAAGTACTGCGGCCACTTCGCCGGCTTTCTCTCCGGCTGGAACTACTGGGTGCTGTACATCCTGGTGAGCATGGCCGAACTGTCCGCCGTCGGCATCTACGTGCAGTACTGGTGGCCGGAAATCCCGACCTGGGTCTCGGCGCTGGTGTTCTTCCTGGTGATCAACGCGATCAACCTGTCGAGCGTGAAGTCCTTCGGCGAGATGGAATTCTGGTTCTCGATCATCAAGGTCGCGGCCATCATCGGCATGATCGGCTTCGGCGGCTACCTGCTGATGTCGGGCAATGCCGGCCCGCAGGCCAGCGTGGCCAACCTGTGGCAGCACGGCGGCTTCTTCCCCAACGGCATGGGCGGCCTGGTGATGGCCATGGCGGTGATCATGTTCTCGTTCGGCGGGCTCGAGCTGGTGGGCATTACCGCAGCGGAAGCGGATTCGCCCGAGAAGACCATTCCCAAGGCCACCAACCAGGTGATCTACCGCATCCTGATCTTCTATGTGGGCGCGCTGGCAGTGCTGCTGTCGCTGTACCCGTGGGAGAACGTAGTCACCGGGGGCAGCCCGTTCGTGCTGATCTTCCATGCGCTGAACAGCAACTGGGTTGCCAACGTGCTGAACGTGGTGGTGCTGACCGCGGCGCTGTCGGTCTACAACAGCGGCGTGTACTGCAACAGCCGCATGCTGTACGGCCTGGCCCAGCAGGGCAATGCGCCCAAGGCGCTGCTGAAGGTCAACAAGCGCGGCATCCCGCTGACGGCGCTGGCCTTCTCGGCGCTGGCCACCGCGGTGTGCGTGGTGATCAACTACTTCATGCCGGGCAAGGCCTTTGAGCTGCTGATGGGCCTGGTGGTGTCGGCCCTGATCATCAACTGGGCCATGATCAGCCTGATCCACCTGAAGTTCCGGGCCGACAAGCGCCGCGCCGGCCAGGCCACGAAGTTCCAGAGCTGGGGCTACCCGCTGACCAACTACCTGTGCCTGGTGTTCCTGGGCGGCATCCTGGTGGTGATGTACCTGACCGAAGGCCTGCGCCTTTCCGTCTACCTGATCCCGGTGTGGCTGGTGGTGCTCGGCGTCAGCTACCTGGTGCGCCAGAAGAAAGCAGCCGCCTTGCTGCAGGACGGCGTCGCCGCCCAGCAGTTGCGCTGAACGGCCAGTGCGGCGCCTGCAAACCGCGGGCGCCGCCGGTTAGAATCCTTGCTGCGCGGTGCCCGGCGCCTGCCTGCGCCACGCAGCAGCCCTCTCCGACCTGATTCCATCGCATCCCATGTTCGCACACATCGAAGCCTTCCCTGGCGACCCCATCCTCTCGCTCAACGAGGACTTCCAGAAAGATCCCCGCACCGACAAGGTCAACCTGAGCATCGGCATCTACTTTGACGATGACGGCCGCCTGCCGGTGATGCAGGCGGTTGCCAAGGCCGAAGCCGCGCTGCTGGCCGACATGGGCCCGCGCCCCTACCTGCCGATGTCGGGCCTGGCGGGCTACCGCAGCGCGGTGCAGGCGCTGGTGTTCGGCGAAGACTCGCCGGCGCGCGCCGCCGGCCGCATCGCCACGCTGCAGACGCTGGGCGGCTCCGGCGCGCTGCGCGTGGGCGCGGACTTCCTCAAGCGCTACTATCCGCAGTCGCAGGTCTGGATCAGCGACCCGAGCTGGGAAAACCATCGCGTGGTGTTCGAGCGCGCGGGGTTCACGGTCAACACCTACCCGTACTACGACGACGCCACCGGCGGCCTGAAGTTCGACGCGATGATGGACGCGCTGCGCGCCATCCCCGCGCAGAGCATCGTGCTGCTGCACGCCTGCTGCCACAACCCGACCGGCGTGGACCTGAACCAGGACCAGTGGCGCCAGCTGATCGCGCTGGTCAAGGCCAACAACCTGCTGCCCTTCGTCGACATGGCCTACCAGGGCTTCGGCGCCGGCCTGGAGGACGACGCCTTTGCGATCCGCGAACTGGTGGCGCAGGACGTGCCGTGCCTGGTGGCCAATTCGTTCTCGAAGAACTTTTCGCTGTATGGCGAGCGCTGCGGCGGCCTGAGCGTGTTCTGCAACACCGCCGGCGAAGCCGCCAACGTGCTCGGCCAGCTGACCGGCGCGGTGCGTGCCAACTACAGCAACCCGCCGACGCACGGCGCGCGCGTGGTGGCCAAGGTGCTCACCACGCCCGAGCTGCGCCAGCTGTGGGAAGAAGAACTGGCCCAGATGTGCGGCCGCATCGCGCGCATGCGTGAAGCGATCCACCACAACCTGCGCGACCATGTCAGCGGCGAGGCGCTGTCGCGCTACCTGACGCAGCGCGGCATGTTCACCTACACCGGCCTGAGCGCCGACCAGGCCGAGCGCCTGCGCGAGCAGCACGGTGTCTACCTGCTGCGCTCCGGCCGCATGTGCGTGGCCGGCCTGAACGAGCGCAACGTGGGCATCGTGGCGAAGGCCATCGGCAGCGTGCTGAAGGGCTAAGCCTTTCCGGTTTCGCAAACAATGCCAGGGGCGGCGCCATTGTGCGCCGCTTTTCTTTTTGCTGGCCGGCTGGCGCGAGCGTAATTTCTACAAGCCCACGTGGAGTTATGACGCACGCGGCGGCCCCGCTTCCCTGCCACTGCTGGTACAAGCCTGCCCCGCCGACGGGCACCGAATTTGCTGTCCTTCTTGCTGCACTATCAGGCGCGACGCCATCCCCGTGGTGCCGCCCAGTCCACAAGAGGCCAGCACGATGTCCGAACACAAGGAGCCCTCCCGGCGCGATGCCACCGCGCCCGCAGGCAGTGCCGCGCGACCCGTCACGCTCAGGATCAACGGCCAGTCCCACACCCTGCAACTCGAGCCACGCGCCACATTGCTCGACACGCTGCGCGAAGTGATGCACCTGACCGGCACCAAGAAAGGCTGCGACCGCGGCCAGTGCGGCGCCTGCACGGTGCTCAGCGACGGGCGCCGCATCCAGGCCTGCCTGACGCTGGCGGTGATGCAGGAGGGCCGCGACCTTACCACCATCGAAGGCCTGTCCGGCGGCAACGCGCTGCACCCGGTGCAGGCAGCCTTTGTCGCGCATGACGCACTGCAGTGCGGCTTCTGCACGCCGGGGCAGATCTGCTCGGCCGTCGGCATGCTGGCCGAGGCGCGCGCCGGCGAGGCCAGCGCGGTGCGGCCGCTGGCAGCGCCCACGCTGCCGCTTGGCGACGACGAGATCCGCGAGCGCATGAGCGGCAACCTGTGCCGCTGCGGCGCCTATCCCAAGATCGTCGCCGCGATCCGCGAGGCCGGCGGCAAGCCAGGCGCGCACTGAGGCCGCGGCATGCAGCCATTCTCCTACGCGCGGCCCGACACCATTGACGAAGCGCTGCGGCTGGGCAGCCAGCCGGGCGCGCGCTATATCGGCGGCGGCACCAATCTGATCGACCTGGTCAAGGCTGGTGTCGAAACGCCGCGACAGCTGGTCGACGTGAGCCGCCTGCCGCTGGCGCGGGTCGAGGCGCTGCCAGACGGCGGCCTGCGCATCGGCGCGACGCTTACCAACACCGACGCGGCCAACCTGCGGTTGGTGCGCGAGCAGTACCCGCTGCTGGCGCAGGCGCTCTTGTCCGGCGCGTCCGGGCAGCTGCGCAATATGGCCACCGTCGGCGGCAACCTGCTGCAACGCACGCGCTGCCACTATTTCTACGACACGGGATTCCCGGCCTGCAACAAGCGCAAGCCAGGCTCGGGCTGCGGTGCGCTCGACGGCATCAACCGCATGCACGCGATCCTTGGCGCGAGCGAGCATTGCATCGCCGTGCATCCGTCCGACATGTGCGTGGCGCTGGCCGCGCTGGAGGCCGTCATTGTCGTGCGCGCGCCCGGCGGCGAGCGCCGCATCAGGATCGCCGACTTCCATCGCTTGCCGGAAGACAAGCCCGAGATCGACACGACGCTGGCGCCCGGCGAACTGGTCGTGGCGCTGGAACTGCCGCCCTCGCCCTACGCCGCGCATGCGCACTACCTGAAGGTGCGCGACCGGTCCAGTTTCGCCTTCGCGCTGGTCTCGGTGGCCGCGGCGCTGGAATTTTCCGGCCATACCGTGCGCAGCGCGCGGATTGCGCTGGGCGGCGTGGCACACAAGCCCTGGCGCGTGCCCGGAGCCGAGCAGGCGCTGACCGGCCGGCCGCTGAGCGCGCACAGCGCGGCAGAAGCCGCCCGCCTGTTGCTCGACGGCGCCCGGTCGTATGAGCACAACGCCTTCAAGGTCGGGCTGGCGCAACGCGCCGTGGTGCGCGCGCTGCAGGTGGCAGCCCGCCCGCAAGGCGCCTGAAGGAGCATTGCAATGAGCGTTACCGGCGCTCCCATCGACCGCACCGACGGCGTGCTCAAGGTCACCGGCCGCGCACGCTACACGGCCGACCATGTCCTGCCGGGACTGGTCCACGCGGTGATGGTCACCAGCACTATCCCGCATGGCAAGGTGGAATCGATCGACAGCGCCGCGTGCCAGCAGTTGCCCGGCGTCCGGCTGGTCATGACGCCCTTCAACGCGCCGAAGCTGCCCAGGGGCGGCAAGGCCGGGGCAGATACGCCGACCGCCGGACACGTAATGACGCTGCTGCAGGACACCGCGGTCCACTACAACAACCAGCCCATCGCCGTGGTCGTGGCCGATACGCTGGACCAGGCGCGCGATGCGGCGGCGCGGCTGGTGGTCCGCTACCGCGAGCAGCCGGCCGTGCTGGATTTCGCGCAGGCGCGCCTGCACGCCGCCAGGCCGCGGGGCGAAGACGCTGGCGAGGCCGACAGCCATCGCGGCGATGTCGACGCCGCGCTGCATTCAGCGAGCGCGACGGTCGACGCGGTTTACACCACGCCGATGGAGCACCACAACCCGATGGAACCGCATGCCACCATCGCCGCCTGGGACGACGACAACCTGACGCTGTACGACTCCACCCAGTACGTCAGCGGCGTGCGCAAGGCGGTAGCGGCCACGTTCGGCATCCCGGCCGGCAAGGTGCGCGTGCGCTGCCCCTTCGTCGGCGGCGGCTTCGGCTGCAAGGGTTCGATGTGGTCGCACGTGGTGCTGGCGGCCATGGCGGCGCGCGCGGCCGCCAGGCCGGTCAAGCTGGTAATCGAGCGCGTGCAGATGTTCGGGCCGGTGGGCGCGCGGCCCGTCACCGAACAGCGCGTACTCGCCGCTGCCGGCGGCGATGGCCGCCTGCAGGCGATGCGCCACGACGTCGTCATCGGCAGCGCGCAGCTCGAGGAATGGCTCGAGACTTGCGCCGTGCTGACGCGATCGCTCTACGCATGCCCCAACCTGCAGACCAGCCACCGGGTGGTACGGCTGCAGGTCGGCACCATGACCTTCATGCGCGCGCCGGGCGAGGCTCCGGGGAGCTTCGCATTGGAGTGCGCGCTGGATGAGCTGGCCGATCGGCTCGGCATCGATCCGCTTGAGTTGCGCCTGCGCAACCACGCCGATACCGATCCGCACAAGCAGATGCCCTTCTCCAGCAAATCGCTGCGCGAATGCTATCGCGTGGCGGCCGAGCGCTTTGATTGGTCGCGCCGCAATCCGAAGCCGCGTTCGATGCAGGCCGGCGGCAAGCTGGTGGGCCTGGGAATGGCCACCGCCACCTACCCTGCCAACCGTTCGGCCGCGAGCGCGCTGGCGCGCATCCTGCCGGACGGGACCGCGCTGGTGCGCAGCGGCTCGCAGGACCTTGGCACCGGCACCTATACCGTGATGACGCAGGTGGCGGCCGACGCGCTCGGCCTGCCGCTGGAGCGCGTGCGCTTTGAACTGGGCGATACGGATTTTCCGGAGGCGCCGGTCTCGGGCGGATCGCAGTCGGCAGCCAGCGTCGCGCCGGCGGTGCAGCAGGCCTGCGCCGCTGCGCGCGGCAAGCTGGTGGCGCTGGCCGTGGCCGATCCCGCCTCGCCGTTCTACGGCGCTCGCCCGGATGACGTGGAGGTCGTGGACGGCTGGCTGCGGCTGCGCAGCGACCCGTCGCGCCGCGAGCCGGTCGGCGCCGCCGTCACGCGCGCCGGCGGCCAGCCTGTCGAGGCCCACGCCAGCGCCAGGCCGGGCGATGAGCGCAAGCAGTACTCGATGCACGCCTTCGGCGCGGTCTTTGCCGAAGTGCATGTCGATCCCGACCTGGGCGAGGTCCGCGTGCATCGCGTGGCCGGCTGCTACGACGTGGGCCGCGTGCTGAACCGCAAGACAGCGCATAGCCAGCTGGTGGGCGGCATCGTCTGGGGCATCGGCATGGCGCTGCATGAGAAAAGCGAACTGGACCTCGCCACCGGCCGCGTGGCCAATGCCAACCTCGCCGAATACCATGTACCGGTCAGCGCCGACGTGGGCGAGATCGACGTCGACATGCTGGACGGGCACGACCCGCATATCAATGCGCTGGGCACCAAGGGCATCGGCGAGATCGGCATCGTGGGGGTCGCCGCCGCCATTGCCAATGCCGTGTACCACGCGACCGGACGGCGCGTGCGCGACCTGCCCCTGACGCCCGACAAGCTGCTGGACTGACGGCCGGACGGCACGCCGATGGTTGCGCAAGCGGCCTTCCGATGGAAAGATGTCGCCACGGGCCAGTGCCCGCGACCTGTCTGTCCGCGCCGCGGGCCTGGAGGCTGCCGTGAACGTCCCCGCCCTGAAGCGTCCGTCCCCGTGCCTCGCCGCCCTGCTGGCGGCTTCTTGCGCAGCGCTCTTTCCCGCCGCGGCGTGCCCCCAGACCCCGGCGCCTCTGGCTGAATGGCAATTCTCTGCCGGCGTCCCGCTGCAGAAACTGTTCGAGGACGACATCCCGGACTGGCAGATTCGACTGGGCGCCGCGGCCATGGTACGGCCGCGCTATGACGGGTCGTCCGAATATATCTTCGTGGGCGGTCCCAGCATTGATATCCGCTATCGTGACCTGGCCTTTGCAATGATCGGCGAAGGGATTGGTGTCAACGTGCTGCGCGGCAAGAACTGGCGCGCCGGCATTGCGCTGTCGTACAACTTTGGCCGGCGCGGGCAAAACGAATCGCCGCACCCGGATGGCATGGGCAATATCAATCCCGCGCCGGAAGGCAAGCTGTTTGCGGAATACGCCGTGTCCAGGGAATTCCCGCTGGTGCTGCGCATCGACGCGCGCCGCGGCCTCGGCGGCCTAAAGGGGCGAAACCAGGGCATATCAAATATCTACCAGATGCAGGCCGCAGGACAAAAAACAAAAAAACAAAGACCTCAATGAAAATCCCGACTCCCCACCATCAACCTCCCCAGCAAAGGACTAAGATCCACCAGTTCCTTAGCCACAAGGTGCCGCACGTCCCCCTGCCGCTGCCAGGTCCCCACTACCCCCAGCAACGTAGCCCCCAACACCTCCTTCCGCTGCCTTTCCACCAGATCCGGCCATAAGATCAGATTGACCGTACCAGTCTCATCCTCGATCGTCGCAAAAATAGTTCCACTGGCCGTAGCAGGCCGCTGCCGCACCGTGACAATCCCGCAAGCCCTCACCCGCCGCCCATTGCCACAGCGCTGCAGCTGACTCGCGGTAGCAAACCGCATCGCCTTCAACCTGTCCCGCAGCAACGCCAGCGGATGCGACTTGAGCGAGAGCCCGAGGCTGGCGTAGTCCGCCGTCACATCCTCTCCCAGCCGCGGCGCGGGCAGCACGAGCGCATCTTCCGCCGGCGGCGCCTCGTACAGCAGATCGCGGTGCGCCGCATGCTCGGCCGCCGCGCGTGCCTGCCACCGCGCCTGCCGACGATGACCCGCAAGCGGCGCCAACGCGTCTGAAGCGGCCAGCACGTCGATATCATGCCGATCCAGCGCGGCACGCAGCGCCAGGTCTTCCACACTGTCGAACGCACGCTGCGCACGCGCATCCTCGATCCGCCGCGCGGCCTCCTCGCGCATGCCCTTGGCGCGGCTCAGGCCGAGGCGCACGCGCGGATGCGTTTGCGCGGCATCGGCCTCCACCGGCTCCAGCGTGCTTTCCCACCGGCTCGACGTGACGTCCACCGGCAAGACCACCACATCATGCCGCTGCGCATCCTGCACCAGCTGCGACGGCGAATAGAATCCCATCGGCTGGCTGTTCAGCAGCGCGCACAGGAAAGCCGCCGGATGGTGGCATTTGAGCCACGAGCTGACATACACCAGCTTGGCAAAACTGGCCGCATGGCTCTCCGGGAAGCCGTATTCGCCAAACCCCTCGATCTGCTTGCAGATCGCCAGCGCAAACGATTCCGGATAGCCATTGCCGGTCAGCGCGCGCACCAGCGCGTCCTGGTGCTGGCGCAGGTCGCCGCGCCTGCGCCACGCGGCCATCGAGCGCCGCAACTGGTCGGCCTGTCCCGGCGAGAAACCGGCTGCGTCGATGGCCAGCTGCATCACCTGCTCCTGGAAGATCGGCACGCCCAGCGTGCGGCCCAGCACCTTCTCGATCACGGCGTTGAAGTAGACCGGCGGCTTCTTCGTCAAGCGGAACGCCTCGCGCCGCTTCAGGTAAGGGTGGACCATGCCGCCCTGGATCGGGCCGGGGCGCACGATCGCCACTTCCACCACCAGGTCGTAATACGCGCGTGGCTGCAATCGTGGCAGCATCGACTGCTGCGCGCGCGATTCGATCTGGAACACGCCGATGGTGTCGGCCTTGCAGATCATGTCGTAGGTTTCCGGGTCTTCCTTGGGGATGTCTTCCATGCGCGCCGGCAAGCCCGCACGCGTCTTGTCAGGGTTGGGAATCATCTCCAGCGCGCGCCGGATCGCCGACAGCATGCCCAGCGCCAGCACATCGACCTTGAGCAGGCCCAGCGATTCCAGATCATCCTTGTCCCACTGGATCACGCTGCGGTCCGCCATGGCCGCATTCTCGATCGGCACCAGCCGCGACAGCTTGTGGCGCGCAATCACGAAGCCACCCACGTGCTGCGACAGATGGCGCGGAAAGCCGCGCAGCTGCGCGGTCAGGCTGGCCCACTGCTGCACTGCCGGCGAGTCGGGATCGAGCCCGTAGCGCGCGATCTTCTCCACGAAACCGGGACCGTCCCACCAGGCCTGGCCCTTGACCACCTGCTCGACCACGCTCGCGTCGATGCCCAGCGCGCGGCCCACGTCGCGCAGCGCGCTGCGCGAACGGTAGGTGATCAGCGACGCCGCCAGGGCGGCGCGGTGGCGGCCGTACTTCTGGTAGATGTACTGGATCACCTCCTCCCGCCGCTGGTGCTCGAAGTCGACGTCGATATCGGGCGGCTCATCGCGCTCGCGCGACAGGAAGCGGCCGAACAGCAGGTTGGCCTGCTCGGGGCTGACCTCGGTCACATACAGGCAGAAGCACACCAGCGAGTTGGCGGCCGAGCCGCGGCCCTGGCACAGGATGCCGTTGGCGCGGGCAAAGCGCACGATGTCGTGCACGGTGAGAAAGAAGGGCTCGTACTGTTTTTCCTCGATCAGCTGCAGCTCTTCCTCCAGTTGCTTTTCCCATTCCGGCTTCAGGCCATTTGGAAAACGTTCGGCCTTGCCGCGCTTCACTTCCTCGCGCAGGTAAGAGATCGGCGTGAAGCCCGGCGGCACCAGCTCCTCGGGATATTCATAACGCAGCATGCCCAGCGAGAAATCACACTGCGCGGCAATCTTCAGCGTCTGCGCCAGCGCATCGCGCGGGTACAGGCGCGACAGCACCTGGCGCATGCGCAGGTGCTGCTCGGCATTGGGCGCCAGCGCCATGCCGCATTCGGCCAGCGGCTGGCCGAGCCGGATCGCGGTCATCACGTCCGACAGCGGCTTGCGCGAGCGCACGTGCATGGTGACCGCGCCGGCGGCGGCCAGCGGCACGCCGGTCTGCGCCGACACGGCTTCCAGGCGCGCGCGGTGCAAGCCGTCGGCATGGCCTTGCAGCAGTTCCAGTGCGATCCATGCGCGCTCGCCGAAGACGTCGCGGCACCACTGCGCCTGTTCGCGCAGCAGCTCGGGATCGGCGCAATAGTCGGGCAGCAGCAGCGCCAGGCAGCCCGGCATGCCGCGCAGGTGGGCTTCGTCGCCGGTCGGCGCGGCGATGTCCTCGGGGTGCAACCGGTAGCTGCCCTTCTGCGCGCGGCGGCGGCCCAGCGTGATCAGCTCGGACAGGTTGCCGAAGCCGTCGCGGTGCCGGGCGATCAGCACCAGCCGCAGCGGGGGGCGGTCGGGGCGGTCGGAGCGATCCGCAGGCGGCAGGCTGAAGCGGCTGCCAATCAGCAGCGCGAAGCCGTCGGCGGCGGCGGCCAGCGCCTGCAGCCGCTGGTGGCGGCTGGCGTGCGCGGCAGGGTCGTCCTCGCCGGTATCGGCGTCGCCTTCGGGATCGAGCAGCGGCTCGTCGATGTCCGCCTCCGCGCCGCGCGCCGCGCTGCGTGCCACCGCGTCGTGCAGGCGCTTGCGCAGCGTCTGGATCGCATCGTGCGCGCGCGCGGTGCCGGCCACCGAGCATTCATCCGTCAGTGCCAGCCCGCGGTAGCCCAGGCCGAAGGCGCGTTCGATCAGCTCGCCCGGGTGCGAGGCGCCGGTGAGGAAGGTGAAGTTGGAGATGCAGTGCAGCTCCACGTAGTCCGGCAGCGCCGGCAGCAGGCCGGGCAGCGAAGGGATCACCGGCGTCATGCGAACAGCCCGTGCAGGAACCAGCGGTACTCGCTGCCCTCGTCCGCGCCGTGGCCGGGGCGCTCGCGATAGATCCAGCAGCGCAGGCCGTCGGCGCGCTCGGCGATGAAGTAATCGCGCGTGGCTAATGCACCGTCCCACCAGCCGGCCTCGATGCGCTCGGGCCGGCTCAGCAGCGCCAGCGGCCCGCCGTGGCTGGGGCGGTGCTGCTGCACCGGCAGCGGCAGCGGTTGCGGCAGCAGCCACAGCGGGCGCTCCGGCAGCGGGCCGGGCATGCCGCCAGCCTTGCCACCGGGCTGCGGTTCGTCGACCGGCACCCAGCGGTTGGCGCGCTCGGGACGGTGGTCGGCCAAGGGCCGCGGCTGCAGCACGTTGTCACGGCCCAGCCGCGCCATCAGCGTATCGAGCAGGCGGCCCAGGTCTTCCGGCGAGCCGCCGGGCTCTGGGAACAGCGCGTCGCTCTGCGGCACGCAGGCCTGCATCGCTTCCACGCGCAGCGCCAGGCCGGTGACCGGGGCGTGGAAGTTGAGCTTGTCGAGCTTTTCGCGCAGCAGCCGCGACAGGTGCGCGGGATCGCGGCTGGGCTGGGCGAGGCCGAGCGCGACCGGCGTCCCTTCGGTATCGACGCCGCGCCGGTAGCGCTCATGCTCCAGCACCAGCGCGCAGCGCGTGACGCCGGCCTGCAGCAGCGCCAGCCAGCCGGCCAGCGCCAGCAGCAGGCGCTGCGCGCCGGCCAGCACGCCTTCGGCGGATTCGATGCGCCCGGGCAGGTCCATGCGCTGCGCGAACGTGGGCGGCGCCGCGTACCAGGCAAAGCGCGCCGGGGCCTCGCCATAGGCCTGGTCCAGCCGCGCCAGCAGCGCCGGGCCCAGCCGCCGGGTCAGGCCGGCGCGCGGCAGGCGCCGCACCTCGCCCAGCGTGCGGCAGCCGATGCCGTCGAGCCAGGCCGGGTCGGCCAGCGTGTGCAGCGCCTCGACCGGCAGGCGGTCGAGCAGCCGGTGCAGCCGCGCCATGCCCACCGCCCGGCGCGCGGGCCGCACCACGCCGCGGCGGGTGCGCCGCAGCGGCTGGCGCGCCAGCCAGGCGGCGCCGTGCGCGGTCGGGCCGCTGCCCACCTGGGCAATGGTGCCGAGCTGGCGCACGCAGGCGCGCACCGCGCGGCACAGCGCGCGGTGGCCGCCAAAGAGGCGCAGGCTGGCGGTGACGTCGAGCATCACGGTGGCCGCTTCCGGTTCCTCGTCGAAGGTCACGGCCGGCGTGAAGCGCAGCAGCGCCAGCGCCACCGTTTCCATTAGCGCCTCTTCCGCAACCAGGTCGCGTTCCAGCTGCACGATGTCCGCCGACAGCGCCTGCACGCCGCCGCGGCGCATGCCGTAGCGCACGCCCAGCTGCATCGCGGGACCGTTGGCCAGCACCACCTGCTCCTGCGCCATCACCGCCACCGGCAGCGCATGGTGCAGCGTGCCGGTGACGGAGGATGGGCTGGAGGCAGCCGGCTCAGGCCAGTTGGGCTGCAGTGCGTCCAGGGGCAGGCGCGGCAGGTGCACCGCGATCCAGTACGGCATCGGTAGAAGACTGAGAAGACGAAGACACAACGGAAGGCGCGGCGGCCGGGGCGCCGGCGGGCACGGGCCAGGCGGCCGTGCGCATGGCTGCCTCCATCCCGCCCAGGCGCAGCAGCAACGGCGTATCGCGCACCGGCCCGCGTCGCTTGTGGAGGGTGATCGACAGCACATTGCCAGGCTGCGGCGCCAGCAGCAGGCGCAGCACCGCCGGCGACGACTCGCGCAGCGCCGCGGCCGGGCGCAGCGCCCACACCACCGCGTCGCCGGCTTGGGCCAGCACCTGCAGCCGGCGCAGCGCCTCGGGCCGGGCCGCGGGCAGCCACACCAGCACGCCGCCGAAGGCCTGGCTGCGCAGCACCTGCTCGGCCGCCCACAGCATGTCGGCCTGTTGCGCAGCCTTGGCCGCGCCGGCTGGCGGGCGCAGCCAGTACAGCTGGCGCGCCGGCAGGCCGGCCGCGGCCAGGCCCATGGCATTGGGCAAGCAAGGCGGCGCCACCAGCGCGATGCGGCGCCCTGCCCCGGCCAGCACGCGCAGCGCCGGCAGCAGCAGGCGCAGTTCGCCCGCGCCGCCCTGCGTGGTCAGCAGTTCGGTCAGTCCGCCCGCCGGCCAGCCGCCGCCCGGCAGTTCGGCCGAGAGCGCGTCATACCCGGTCGGGCACACCGCGGCGCTGCCGGCACGGCCAAGCTGGCCGGCGCGCCACAGGCCGGGATAGCGCTGCTCGAGCGCCGACAGCGCCTGCTGCCGGGTAGCGTGGGCTGCCGGGGCTGCCGGGGCTGCGGACCTGGCCGGCGTCGGCGCAGGGAAAAGAACGCCCTCCGCCGCCATGGGCGGGGCTGCGTACGATTGCGCAGGCATGTGAAGTCGGTGTCGCTCGCGGGAAGCGAGGAAATAGGATATTTACGATAACTGTATATTTATACAGTATCGAGGCAAGCGCAAGGGGTAGACGCGCGAAGGATGCCAGGGTGGTGCGCGGAGCACCGGAGGAACGGATCGGGCGGACGGGCTCCGCCTCCGAAGAAGAGAAAGGGGCGCGAACGCCCCGTGGGCCTACTTCAGGTATTTCATCGTGGCAACGCCGGTCGCCACCAGCAACTCCTGGTCAAGCCAGACCTCGGCACGCGAAAAGAAAATCGAGCGCCCGCGCCGATCGACGGTGCCCTTGGCCGTCAACACACTGCCCGTGCCGTTGCTCAGGAAGTTGGAAGTCAGCGACAGCGTCACCGCATGCCGCGCCGCCTCGCCCGGCGCCGAGAACAGGCCGGCATAGCCGGTGGCGGCGTCCAGCAGCGTGCAGATCGTGCCGCCATGGACCACGCGGCTGCGGTTCAGCATGCTGGACGTGACCGGCAGTTCAAGCTCCACGTAATCGGGGCGCCACTGCGTGATGCGGACACCGATGCTTTCGAGGGCGGGATTGTCGAGAGAGAAACCGCCGCCGGCGCCACCCTCCATCACGATTTCCGTTGCTTGGATTTTCATTTCACTGCTCACCACGGCTAAATTTGTCCAGGCGGTATTTCCTCGCGATTCGCGGCCCCAAACAATTCCGATTTGGCGAACAGCCACTTTGGCGTGCACGAAGCGCGCGGGCCAGTGCCGGCCCGCGCGCGCACTTCCGTCAGGGCTTCTTCGGCCGCACCGCGTCGGCGGTGCCCTGGATAAATGCCTGGATCTTGACCACGTCCTCCGCCGTCAGCTTGCCGGTGAAATCCGGCATGCCCTTCTGCACCAACGGCCCGTTGAACAGGATCTTGTCCAGGTGCTCGATCATCGGCGCGCCGACATAGGCCAGGTTGGGAATATTGCCGCCCTTGTCGACACCCGGCACGCCATGGCAGAAGACGCAGTTGTTGACGTAGAGCTTCTGCCCGTCGGCGACCTTGGCCGGGTCGTATTTCACCCCGCTCAGCAGCGGCGCCATCGCGTAGGGCGCCGACTCGGGCATCGGCTTCTTGCCGTTGAGCACAAAGGTGTAGACCCGTCCCGGCGCCTGCCTGTCGCTGCCGCGCTGGCTCAGGCCATACACGCCGCCCCAGCCCACCGCCACCGACACATACTGCTTGCCGTCGAGCAGGTAGGTCACCGGCGCCGCCACCACGCCGGAGCCGGTCGGCGCCTGCCACAGCTTCTCGCCGGTGCCGGCGTGATACGCCACCAGCCGCCCGTCCGCCGTGCCCTGGAACACCAGGTTGCCGGCGGTCGCGAGCGTGCCGCCGTTCCACGGGCCGGCATGGTCCTGGTGCCATACCGCCTTCTGCGCCAGCGGGTCCCACGCGATCAGCCGCCCCATCGGCTTGCTCCTGGGGGGCTCGGCATTGACCAGCATGCCCAGGTTCCAGCCCACGCCGCGATGCGCCTCGGGAGAGTCCTTCTGGTTGTGGGCCCACTCCTTGTTGTCGGCCAGCGTCAGCGGCACGTGCTGCGCCGGGATAAAGGCCAGCCCCAGCTTCGGGTGGAACGACATCGAATGCCAGTTGTGCGCGCCGAACGGCCCCGGCACGATATCCGCCGGCTTGCCCGAAGTGTCCGACTGCGGCGTCTCGATCGGCCGGCCGTCCTTGTCATAGCCCGAGGCCCAGTTGACGTCGACGAAGTTCTTGGCCGAGATGAACTTGCCATTGGTCCGGTCGATCACGAAGAAGAAGCCGTTCTTGGGCGCGTGCAGGATCACCTTGCGCGGCTGGCCGTCGATCTTCAGGTCGGCCAGGATGATGTCCTGCGTCGAGGTGTAGTCCCAGTTGTCGCCCGGGGTTTCCTGGTAGTGCCAGACGTATTCGCCAGTGTCCGGGTTCAGCGCCACCACGGAGGCCGCGTAGAGGTTGTCGCCGCCCTTCGGGCTGCGCAGCTTGCGGCTCCACGGGCCGGCGTTGCCGGTGCCGATGTACATCAGGTTCAGGCCGGGGTCGAACGCCATGGTGTTCCAGACCGTGCCGCCGCCACCGTTGACCCAGTACTTGCCGCTGGGGTCCCAGGTGGCCGCGGCCTTTGCCATGGCTTCGTTCTCGAAGGGCCTGGCGGGGTCGCCCGGAACCGTGTACCAGCGCCATTGCTGCTTGCCGGTCTCGGCATCGTAGGCGGTGATGTAGCCGCGCACGCCGTACTCTGCGCCGCCGTTGCCGATGATCACCTTGCCCTTGTAGACGCGCGGCGCGCCGGTGATCGTATAGGACTTGCTGCGATCGACGATGGTGTCCTGCTCCCACACCTTCTTGCCGGTGGCGGCATCGATCGCCACCAGCCGGCCGTCGAACGCGCCGACGAAGACCTTGCCCTGGTACAGCGCCACGCCGCGATTGACCACGTCGCAGCAGCCCTTGTAGGCCTGGTCGCGCGGTACCTGCGGGTCGTAGGTCCACAGGCGCTTGCCGGTGCGCGCGTCGATGGCATGCACCACGCTCCACGGTGCGGAGACGTACATCACGCCATCGACCACCAGCGGCGTCGCCTCCACGCCGCGCGTCGATTCCAGGTCGTAGGACCAGGCCAGCCCCAGGTCCTTGACGTTGCCCGCGTTGACCTGCTCGAGCTTGCTGAAGCGGGTCTCGGCGTAATCCAGGCCGTAGCTGGGCCAGTTCGGCGTGCCGGCCTCGTTGGCGCGGATCGCGGCGCCGTCCACGCGCGCGGCGGCGTTCGCCGGCTTGTGCGCCTTTTTTGCCGGGCGGGGAGCGGCGTTGCCTTCGGCGCCGAATGCCATCGGCGCCGGCAGCGCCACGCTGGCCGCGGCCACCATGCTCACCAGCAGGCGTTGCTTGTTGCTATGCATCTTGGTCTCCTCTGTCTTCTTAATTGATTTGGCGTGTCAGAACACCGACCTCCATGAAGCGCCCATAGCGAATAATGCCTACGTCCGAATCCAGGTTGCCGCCGGCGACGCCGTTGCCACCCGCATAGACGCGGTCGCGCTGCGCGACTTCCGGTTTTCTTCTTGCCTGTGTCGCCCGCCGCGCAGCGGGCGTGGCCGCGTCAGCAGGCCTGCGCGCGCGCGATATTGATCACGCTCAGTTGCGCATACTCGGCCAGCCCTTCCGGCCCGAATTCCACGCCGACGCCGGACTCCTTGGCGCCCACCAGCGGGATGTGCGGGCCGAAATGCAGGTGGTGGTTGACCCATGCCGTACCCACGTCGAGACGCCACGCCACCCCATAGGCGCGCTCTTCGTCGCTGGACCACACCGAGCCACCCAGCCCATACGGCGTACCGTTGGCGCGCGCCACGGCCTCGTCGATGCTGTCGAACTTCAGCACCGGCAGGATCGGCGCGAACTGCTCCTCGGTCACCAGCTCGCTCTGGTCGGTCAGGTCGCGCACGATGGTCGGGGCGACGAAGTAGCCATCGCCCTTGAGCAAGGCGCCACCCGCCAGGATCTTGCCGTCGCGGCGCGCGCTGGCCAGGAAGCGGCCGGCCTTGTCGTACTGCATGGCGTTCTGCAGCGGGCCCATCGTGACGCCTGCTTCCGCGCCATTGCCTACCACCGTGCGCCCGGCCAGGTCGGCCAGCGCGTCGCACAGCGCGTCATGGACCGACGCATGCACGTACAGCCGCTTCAGCGCCAGGCATACCTGCCCGCAGTTGTAGAAAGCGCTGCCGAAGATCTTCGGCGCGATTTCCGCCACGTCGGCATCGTCGAGCACGATGGCCGCGTCGTTGCCGCCCAGTTCCAGCGTGATGCGCTTCAGCCCCGGGCCGGCGCTTGCCATCACCTTCTTGCCGGTCGCGGTCGAGCCCGTGAACGAGACCTTGGCCACGTCGGGGTGCGAAGTCAGGTAGCTGCCCAGGTCATTGGCATCGGTGATGATGTTGACCACGCCCGGCGGCAGCAGGTCGGACAGGATCGCCCCAAGCTGCAGCGTTGCCACAGGTGTGGTCGGCGCGGGCTTGAGCACCACGGTATTGCCCATCAGCAGCGCCGGCGCGAGCTTGTAGGCAGCGATCAGCACCGGGAAATTCCATGCCGCGATGGCGGCCACCACACCCAGCGGCTTGTGGTGCAGCTCGATGCGGTGGGTGGCGTCGTCCTGCACCAGCGATACCGGCAGCTCCAGCCCGGCGATATGGCGCACGAAGGCTTCGGCGGACTGCAGTTCCTGACGCGCCTCGGCCAGCGGCTTGCCCTGCTCCAGCACCAGCGTGGCGGCCAGGTCCTCCGCGTTGCCGTGCAGCGCGTCGGCGAAGCGCAGCAGCAGCGCGCGCCGCTGCGGCAGTTCCAGCGCGGCCCAGCCCGGCTGCGCGGCCTTGGCGGCGGCGACCGCCGCAGCAGCCTCGCGCTCGGTGGCGCGCGACACCGTGGTGAACACCTTGCCGGTGGCGGGGTTGACCACGTCGAGCGTGGCGCTGCCCTGCACGATTTTTCCGTTGATCAGCAGTCCTGCATTGCCGTGCATCGCTTGTCTCCTCATGTTGATCCTTGGGTCGAACCCTGGTTGGTATGCGATGCCTTGCAACGCAAGCGCCGTGCCCGCCGCGCAGATCGCGCACCGCTGCGTGTTTCCGCACCAGTTGCGCTTGAAACGTCGTCGCAACGCTGTCCGGCGTGTCGCAATCCGAGCCAGTGTCTCGATACAGGCAAGACAGGCGGCCCAATGAAAAACCCCCGCTGCCACGGCATGGCGAGCAGGGGTTGATGGTGGATGAGAGGACCGTTCTATCGGATCTTGGCGCGCGCCATCTTGCGGTACAGCGTTGCGCGCGAGATGCCGAGCGCCCGCGCGGCTTCAGAGCGGTTGCCACTGAGCTCGTCGAGGGTGCGCTGGATCAGATCATTCTGCGCCTGCGCCAGCAGCATCGGCTGGCCGGCGGCGGGCAGCATATCCGCCACCGTTACGCGCGTCGCCGCGTCAAGCCAGCTTTCGTCGAGATGCTCGCGCCGGATTTCCTCGCCGAGGCCAGACAGTGCCACCGCGGTGCGCAGAACCTGTTGGAGTTCCCGCACATTGCCGGGCCAGGCATGCGACATCAGCAGCGCCATCACGTCGGCGTCGAGCGCCTTGCGCCGGCCGCGCGCCAGCGTCTGCAGCATCGCCGCGATCAGCTCGGGCAGGTCGGTGCGGTCGCGCAGCGCCGGAACGCGGATCGACATGCCGTTGATGCGGAAATACAGGTCTTCGCGGAAGGCACCCTGCCGCACCAGTTCCGGCAGGCTGCGGTGCGTGGCGCAGATCACCGACAGGTCGACCGGGATGGGCTTGGCCGCGCCGACGCGCGTGACGCAGCGCTCCTGCAGCACGCTCAGCAGCCGGGTCTGCAGTGCCAGCGGCATGTCGCCGATCTCATCGAGGAACAGCGTGCCATGGTTGGCCTGCTCGATCTTGCCCGCGCTGCCGCCGCGGCGGCTGCCGGTAAAGGCGCCGTCGGCATAGCCGAACAGTTCGGCTTCGGCCAGCCCTTCGGGGATGGCCGAACAGTTGATCGAGACGAAGTTGCCGTCCGGCCGGCTGGCCTCATGCAGCGCGCGCGCCAGCATGGTCTTGCCGGTGCCGGTCTCGCCCAGCAGGATCACCGGCACCTGCGCGCCGACCGCCATGCTGGCCTTGTCGAAGGCGCGCGCCAGCGTGGCGTCGGCGATGAGGTGGCCGGCCAGCGGACCGGTGTCGTCGGCGCGTGGTACGGCGACGCGAGAGCGCGTACGTTCGGTTTCACTCGCCGACACATGCAGGCGGCCGCCGGCGACCGTGCGCACGACGCTTTGCACCGCGCCTCCGGGGCCATGCATGCCTTCGGCAAAGACGCTGCCGATATCGATCGCACCGATCTCGGCGCTGCCAAGCCGCAGCATGTCGCGGGCGGTATGGTTTGCCGCCACGATCACGCCGTCGGCCGACACCGCGACGATGCCTTCCGCCGGCGTATGCAGCATGCGGCGGTCGTGGTGCAGCCGCACGATGCAGCAGCCAGGCAGCCGCTCGAAGGTGCGGTTGCCGATCGACGTGGCCGCCGCGCGCACATGACTGATCGCGTAGGCCGGCAAGTCGACGCCAAAGCCAGTGATATCGAGAACGCCGATCAGGCGGTCATGGCAGTCATAGATCGGCGCGGCAGCGCACACCACGTCGACCAGTTCATGCAGGAAATGCTCGCCGCGGTGGATTTCGACGGCACTGCCGCCCTCCGCCAGCAGGCACCCTGGCGCATTGGTGCCGATGCCGGTCTCGCAAATGCGCCGGCCATGCTGCAGCGGCGACGGCCCGCCAGGCCCAGCGCCCAGGCGCCCGTGGGAGGACACGATCACGCCTTCGGCATTGGTACACAGCACGATCCACTGCTGCGACGGAAAGGCGCCGGCCAGCACTTCCATGTCGGCGCCGGCCAGTTCGATCAGGGTCCGGTTCTCTTCTTCGCTGCGGCGGACTTCGCTGTGCGTGATGACATCCGAAAACAGCATGCGCTGCTCGGGACGCACGCCCGCACGCGCGGCACGCTGCCACGAACGCACGATCAGGTCGGACACCAAGCCGGCGGGGACATCCTTGCCATCGAGGAAGTCCCGCCGCGCGACGTTGGCATCGCACAGCAGGCTTGTCGGTGCAGGGGGCATTGCCTTGTCTCCAGTGGTCGGCGTCGCGCGGTGCCGCGAGGCGGCGGTCTGCGGCGATGCCGGTGGCCAGCCTGGCCGTCGTTGCGGCCAGGTCATCTATGCGCGCCGGACTGTGCTGCAGTGGTGGCGGCGGCGCGAACTGGAAAGGTACTTTAAGAGAGCCCCCGGGCGAATTCAAGCGTTGCGTGGCAGGTTTGGCCAGGGCTGTCTCAGGTTGATGCAGGCGGTGTCTCAATATGAGACAAGCGCCCGGCATCGAGGGACGCCCGCGCTACTAGAGTACTGGCTTGCCAATAGCCCTGGAAATCAGTTCGGCAGCGGCAATGACCTTATCCAGATCAACCCCCGTCTCCATCCCCAGGCTCGCCAGACGCAGCAGCAAAGCCTCGGTCGCCACATTACCGGTCGCGCCCTTCGCGTACGGGCACCCGCCAAGCCCGGCGACAGACGCATGGAAGACACGGATGCCGGCTTCGAGGCTCGCCTCGACGTTGGCCAGGGCATGGCCATACGTGTCGTGGAAATGCCCGGACAGCTGCGCCAGCGGGAATTCGGTGGCCGCGGCCAGCATCACGATCTTTACCTTGTCTGGCGTGCCCACGCCGATGGTGTCGGCGATATCGATCTCGTCGCAGCCCAGCTCGCGCATGCGCCGCACCACGTCGACCACGGCATCGACCGGCACCTCGCCCTGGTAAGGACAACCCAGTGCGCACGACACGCTGGCGCGAAGCCGCACGCCCTTCGCCTTGGCGGCCGCGGCCACGGGCTCGAAGCGCGCCATCGACTCGGCGATCGAGCAGTTGATGTTCTTCTGCGAGAACGCCTCGCTGGCCGCGCCGAAGATCACGACCTCGTCGGCGCCTGCTGCAAGCGCGCCTTCCAGGCCCTTCATGTTCGGCGTCAGCGCGGAGTAGATGGTGCCGGGGCGCCGCCTGATCGCGGCCATGACCTGCGCTCCGTCAGCCATCTGCGGCACCCACTTCGGCGAGACGAACGATGCCACTTCGATATTGGGAAAGCCCGCGTCGGTGAGCTGGTCGATCAACGCCACCTTGGTCCCGGTGGGGATCAGATTCTTCTCGTTCTGCAGGCCGTCGCGCGGGCCGACTTCAACGACCTTGACCTTGTCCGCATGCATCTGCCGGATCTCCGTAAAAGTATCAGGTACCGAACGCCAGCAGCTGGGCGCCTTCGGTGACCTGCTCTCCAACACCGTAGAGCACTTCGCTGACCACGCCGTCGGCCGGCGCGCTGATGGTGTGTTCCATCTTCATTGCTTCCATCACCAGCAGCGGCGTGCCGCGCGTGACCGTGCTGCCCGCCTCGACCATCACGGCGATGACCTTGCCCGGCATCGGCGCGGTCAGCTTGCCGCCCTCGCCTTCGGCCTCGCCGGCGTGGGACAGCGGATCGATCCAGCCCAGCAGCACCTGGCGGCCCGCGGAGAACACGTGGAAGTCGTCCGCCTCAGCATGAACATGTCCATGCACGCGGCGCGTGCCGAGGTCGATTCGGATATCGTCGGCCTTGCATACCGCGGAGAACGGCACGGACTGTCCGGCGTAGGCCAGCGTGCTGCCGCGCGCATTGACCTGCAGCGTCACGTCGAGCACCTGGTCGCCATAGCCGAAGCGCAGCTGGCGCGAAACGCCGCCATTGAGCCGCCAGGCCCCGCCGTGGGTCCACGGCGAGTGCGGATCGGCGGCGTCGATGCGCAGTTCGCGCGCCTCGCGGTCCAGCAGCGCGGCGACCGCCAGCGCGATGATCTCCATGCCGACCGGGGCCGGCGGCGGGAACAGGGTCTTCTCGTTGCGATCGATCAGCCCGGTGTCCAGATCAGCAGTGCGGAACGCTTCGGACTTGACCAGCCGCTGCAGGAACGCCACGTTGGTCGACAGTCCGAC
>NZ_CP170644.1:1470903-1519321 GCF_051015765.1 Cupriavidus sp. a3
CGTTATCAAGCGCCCACACTTATCGGTGTTTGTTTGTTAAAGAACTTGCGCGATTCGCTTTGCTTGTCGCGTCGCTGTTTTGTCAGCAGCGAAGAAACGAGATCTTAAAGAATTTTCTACGATTTAGCAACTACTTTCGAGAACTTTCTTTTTCCGACCGGCGCTGCCAGCCGAAGTAAATCTCAAACAACCAATTCCCCTGCCATGCTTGCATGGCTGCTCGCGCTGCAGGAGGGGGCGAATATTAGTGCCTCAGAAAGAAAGTGGCAAGTCTTTTTCAAAAAACACTGAAAGTGCCCTGGTTTCCACTTTCTTGTTCATGTGCATCATCCGCCGGGCCGGAGCCCTTAGACGCGCGCCTTTTCGTGACTACGATGTCCATAAGGCAACCTACCGCTGCTTGCCGTGAAACCGTCACACGCCCTTTTTCTGCTCGCCGCCGCCCTGGCCGTGGCGCTGCCATGGCGCAGCGCCGGCGCGCAGGACGCAAGCGCGGCCGAGCGCGCCGACATGGTGAAGGAGATCGCCGCCATCGCGGCCGAAACCGGCGCAACCAGCGGCAGGCACACGCTGGACCGGCGCGTCATGGCGGTGATGGGCCAGGTGCCGCGGCACGAGTTCGTCCCGGATGCGCAGAAGCCGTACGCCTATCACAACCGTCCATTGCCCATCGGCCATGGCCAGACCATCTCGCAGCCCTATATCGTCGGGCTGATGACGGACCTGCTGATGGCAAAGCCCGGCGATACCGTGCTGGAGATCGGCACCGGCTCGGGCTACCAGGCGGCTGTGCTGGCCGGACTGGTCAAGGCGGTCTACACCATCGAGATCATCGAGCCGCTGGGACGGCAGGCCTGTGACCGGCTTAAGCGGCTGGCCT
This sequence comes from Cupriavidus sp. a3, assembly GCF_051015765.1. NCBI lineage: Bacteria > Pseudomonadati > Pseudomonadota > Betaproteobacteria > Burkholderiales > Burkholderiaceae > Cupriavidus > Cupriavidus sp. a3. Next base: position 1,471,784 of record NZ_CP170644.1, read on the forward strand.
ACCAGCAAGTGGCATGCAAAGTCGGCGATGGCTACTACGGCTGGGAGGAGCACGCGCCGTATGACGCCATCGTCGTCACCGCTGCGGCCAGCCATGTGCCGCCTCCGTTGATCCGCCAGCTCAAGCCAGGTGGCCGCATGGTGATCCCGGTGGGCGCGCAGTTCATGACGCAATACCTGCTGCTGGTCGAGAAGGCCGCCGACGGCGCCGTGTCCACCCGGCAGATCCTGCCGGTCAGGTTCGTGCCGCTGGTCAGAAAGCCATAGCGCGCCGCCGGCACCATGCCACGACCGCCGCTGCTTGCCCTGGCCCTGTTGTCCGCCGCCGCGCTGGGCTATGAACTCCTGCTGATGCGGCTGCTTTCCATCATCCTGTGGCACCACTTCGCCTACATGATGATCAGCGTCGCCTTGCTTGGCTATGGCGCGGCCGGCGCGCTGGTCGCCTTCGCACGGCCGGTGCTGCTGCGCCATTTCATGCCGGCGTTCGTGGCGGGCGCCCTGCTCTTCGGCGCCACCGCGATGGCCTGTTTCGCGATTGCCCAACTGGTCGCGTTCAATCCGCTCGAAATCCTGTGGGAGCCATCGCAGCCGCTGCGCCTGCTGCTGCTCTACCTGCTGCTGTTCGTGCCGTTCTTCTGCGCGGCGACCAGCGTCTGCCTGGTGTTTTCGCGCTTCGACACGCAAATCCACCGCGTGTACAGCTTCGACATCCTGGGTGCGGGGCTGGGTTGCCTTGGGATCATCGTGGCGCTGTTCGCCTTGAGCCCGGTGGGGGCGCTGCGGCTGGTCAGCGCCGCAGGCATGGCGGCGGCCGCGCTGGCGTGCGTGGAATGCCGCTGGCATCGCCGATGGTTGCCGGCGTTCCTGCTGATGGCGGCGATGGTGCCGGCTGCCGTGCCTGGAGCATGGATCGCGCTGCGGCCATCCGAGTACAAGGAACTGAGCCAGCTGCTGCGCATCGGCGATGCACGCTTGGTGGCCCAGCGCTCCAGTCCGCTCGGGCTGGTCACGGTAGTGGAAAGCCCGTCGATCCCGCTGCGTCACGCGCCCGGGTTGAGCCTGAATGCCAGCACCGAGCCGCCGCCGCAACTGGCCGTGCTGACGGACGGCGACGGGCTCAGCGCGCTCAACCGCTATGACGGCCGGCGCGAGCCGCTGGCCTACCTTGGCGACCTCACCTCTGCCCTGCCGTTCCACCTGCTGCAAAACCCTAAGGTGCTGGTGCTGGGCAGTGGCGCCGGAGCGGACGTCCTGCAGGCGATCTGGCATCACGCCAGCGCCGTCGATGCGGTGGAGCTGAATCCGCAGGTGATCGAACTGGTCCAGGGCCGCTTTGCCGCGTTCTCCGGCAAACCCTACAGCGCAGCGGGCGTGCGCGTCTTTACCGGCGAGGCGCGCGGCTTCCTGGCGGCGAGCAAGGACCGCTACGATCTGATCCAGGTCGCCTTGCTCGACTCGTTCAGCACGTCCTCGGCGGGTCTGTATGCGCTGTCCGAGAGCTATCTCTATACCGTGGAAGCCTTCCAGGGCTACCTGCGCCATCTTCGCCCCGACGGCATGCTGGCGATCACGCGCTGGGTCACGCTGCCGCCGCGCGATATTCCCAAGCTGTTCGCCACCGCCGTGGCGGCGATGGAAGGAATGGACGTGCCCGCGCCTGCGCTGCGCTTGGTGCTGATCCGCGGCTGGAAGACGGCAACGCTGCTGGTGAAGAACGGCGCGTTCGACGCGGCGGAGCTTGCGGCGCTGCAGGCCTTCTGCCGCGCCCGTTCATTCGACGTCGAATACTTTCCCGGCATCCAGGCAAGCCAGGCGAATCGCTACAACGTGCTCGACAAGCCTTACTTCTTCGAAACTGCGCAAGCCCTGCTCGGTCCCGAACGTGCGCGCTTCCTGTCGGAATACAAGTTCGACGTGCGGCCCGCAACCGACGACAAACCCTATTTCTTCCATTTCTTCAAATGGCGCACGCTGCCTGAATTGCTGGCGCTGAAGTCGCAGGGCGGCCTGCCGCTGCTGGAATGGGGTTATCCGGTGCTGGTCGCCACGCTGCTGCAGGCCACCGCCGCGGCGTTGCTGCTGATCGTGGTCCCGCTGCGAGTACTCCGACGGCGCCCCCCCGTCACCACAAACGGCCGCCAGCGTCCGCACGCATGGCGCGTCGGCTTCTATTTCCTTGCAGTCGGCGTCGGCTTCATGTTCGTCGAGATCGCCTTCATCCAGAAATTCATCCTGTTCCTGAGCCATCCACTGTATGCGATCGCGGTGGTGCTGTGTGCCTTCCTCTGCTTCGCCGGCCTCGGCAGCCGCTACTCGCAACGCCTCCCTGCACGCGATGGTCGCCAGGCGATGCTGGCGATCACCGGCATCTGGGTGGTATCGCTGCTCTACCTCGTGGCGCTGCCCGCCGTATTCAGGCTGCTGATCGCGTTGCCCGATCGGGCCCGGATTGCCGTCGCGGTACTGCTGATCGCGCCGCTGGCGTTCCTGATGGGCATGCCCTTTCCGCTCGGCCTGAGCCGGGTCGCGGCCGGCGACGAAGCGCTGGTGCCGTGGGCCTGGGGCATCAACGCCTGCGCATCCGTAGTGGCGGCGGTGCTGGCCACGCTGGTTGCCATCCATGCCGGCTTTACCGTGGTGATCCTGGTGGCGCTGCTGTTGTACTTTGCTGCAGCGCTGGCCTGCCCATGACGGCCCGCCCGCGCTTCACGGCTCCTGCATTGTGACCCCATAGCCGGCAAAGATGCGCGCCAGTTCGCCCTTGCGCCGCAGCGCGTCCAGTGCAATCTCCAGCGATTGCGCCAGTTCCTTGTCGCCGGCCTTGATCGCCATGCCGACGGCCCAGCCGCGCGGCGGCAACAGCGGCGAGCTGACGTCCGCCGTGCCAAAGCGCGCCGCGGACTGGCCGGCGGCCCGCAGCGCGCTCTCGTATTGCGCGCGGGTCACCATCGCGGCGGCGATCTCGCCGGCGAAGAGCGCGCGCAGCGCCTGGGCGGCCTCGGGGTAGATCTTCACCTTGTCGCGCAAGGCACCGCCCGCGCCGGACAGCAGCGCGTTGGCGCCGGCAGAGCCAGCCGCCGCGCCGGCGGGCTGGCCCGCCAGGTCGTCCAGGCTGCGCACGTCCGGCAGGCGCTCGCGGTCGCGCACCAGCACGAAGGTCTCGCGGTAGTAAGGCGCGAAGATCAGCGCCTTGTCGTTAGCGCGCATGAAAGCGCGGTCGACCGGCACGTGCAGCATCACGTCCGCCGGGCCGTAGCCGAGGTAGTGGCCGCGCCACACCATCGAGCGCAGGTCATCGGACATGTTCTCGTCGGCATCGAACGGCAGCAGCGACACCGAGACCCCCAGTTCGCTGGCCAGGGCCCGGGCCAGCGCCACGTCGATTCCTTCGTACTGGCTGCCCGCCGCCGCCGAGAAAGGCGGCAGGCCCTTGTAGACCGCGACCTTGAGCAAGCCGTTCTGGCGGATCCTGGCAAGGTCGGCCAATGCCGGCTGCGTGCCGAGCAGCGCGCCGGCCGCCAGCAAGGCGACGCAAAGCCGGCGCCGGGTCGATGCCGGTGCGGCGGGTGCGGCAGGGGTCTGGCAAAGCCTCTGGCCACTGACTGGGCTGGCAGGCATGAGGTCTCTCCTGGAATCGAATGACGATGGTTGTCGGAGCAGCAAGACGAATGGCACGGCCTGCGGGACCGTGCGCGGCCCTCACTCGCGCCGGGATTCCAGGTAGGTCTTGATCGCCCACACCGCTTCCTGGCTCAGCACGCCTTCGAACGGCGGCATATAGACGCGCCCGTCGCGCGTGCGGCCCTTGCGCACGGTGGTGGTGTAGAACTGCGAGATCTCGCCCATGCAGGCCTGCTTCTTCTTGGCATCGGCCAGCGACACGCAGTCGCCGTCGAGCTTGCGCAGGTCGGGGGCGATGCCGCCGGACACCGCTTCCAGGCCGTGGCAGCGCGCGCAGTTCTGGTTGTAGGCCGAGCTGCCGATGCGCTGCGCTTCCTGTTGCGCGGCGCCGGCGCGGTAGGGATTGTCCGGACGCCATTCGTCGCCAAGCTGTGGCAGGGCCTTGGTGTCGACGGCCTGCGGCGTGACGTCGCCGTGCGCGAGCGCGGTGGACGGTGCGGCAAGGGCCGCGCAAAGCGATAGCAAGGCAAGCAGATGGCGCTGCGTGTTCATGGATGTCTCCTGCGGTGAATGGGTGTTGTGTTTGACGCCATTTCCGCAAGAGCCATACCAGCGGGTGCGGCACGCGCCAGACCGGACGCGGAACCGCGTCGCAGCAGCACTGGCCGGGGCCGGTCCTGCCGCAGCGGCACCAGTCATCGCCGCGCCGGTGTCCCGGAATGCCACACTCTGGCAAGCGTCTTGCTTCATGGCGCAACACTGTCGGACACGCGCCCGCTGAAGGCGCCGGCAGCGACCCGCGCAAAGATCGCGGGCGACCTTCCACAGGAGACACAGAAATGACCATCCAAGCCGCACCGGCGGGTGAACCCGCGCAACCCGAGCGCGCCGAGCTGATTGCCCAGGCCCACCAGCGCTCCGCTTCCTACGGACTGCGCCCCTATGAGTCGCCGGATTTCTGCCCGGTGCTGCAGAGCGAACTGAAGACCCGCATCGAACGCAGCCAGTCACTGTTCACCTATGCGCTGCCGGTGATGGAAACGCTGTACGACCAGATCGTGAACACCCAGAGCATGGTGATCCTGACCGACGCCGATGGCCTGATCCTGCACTCGCTGGGCGACGACGACTTCCTGGCCCGCGCCGACAAGGTGGCGCTGCGCGCCGGCGCGGACTGGTCGGAAGCGTCCCGCGGCACCAACGCGATCGGCACCGCGCTGGCCGAGAACCGGGCCACGCTGGTCCATGGCGCCGACCACTTCCTGGAGGCCAACCAGTTCCTGACCTGCTCCTGCATGACCATCCTCGATCCCTACGGCAAGACCGTCGGCGCGCTCGATGTGACCGGCGACCAGCGCGGTTTCCACAAGCACACCATGGCGCTGGTGCGGATGTCGGCGCAGATGATCGAGAACCAGTTGTTCGGCAATGCTTTCCGCGACATGGTGTGCATCCGCTTCCATTCGCGCGCGGAGTTCCTGGGCACGCTGGTGGAGGGCATCGTGTCGTTCACGCCGGGCGGGCGCTTCCTGTCGGCCAACCGCAGCGGGCAGTTCCAGCTGGGCCTGTCCAACGGCGCGCTGCAGGCGCATACCTTCTCGTCGCTGTTCGGCCTGTCGATGTCGCAGCTGTTCGATGTGGTGCGCGCCGCACAGGCGGGCATGGTGCAGCTGCAGTTGCCCAGCGGCGTCAAGGTCAGCGCGCGCGTGGAATGGAAGACCGGCCGGGCCGCGGTGCCCGGCGTGGACGAGGCGCGCCCCGATGCGCACGACGCCGTCATGGCGCCACAGCGCCTGCGCGCCGACCCGTCCGGGCCCGCGGGGCCGGAAGGGCTGGATGACCTGGACACCGGCGACACGCAGATCCGGGCCGTGATCGGCAAGCTCCGCAAGGTGATCGGCAAGGACATCCCGGTGATGGTGCTGGGCGAGACCGGCACCGGCAAGGAACTGATGGCGCGCGCCATCCACGCCGACAGCCCGCGCCGCGCCGGACCGTTCATCGCGGTGAACTGCGCGTCGATCCCCGAGAACCTGATCGAGTCGGAGCTGTTCGGCTACGAGGAAGGCGCCTTCACCGGCGCCCGCAAAAAGGGCGGCATCGGCAAGATGCTGCTGGCCAACGGCGGCACGCTGTTCCTGGACGAGATCGGCGACATGCCGCTGCACCTGCAGGGACGGCTGCTGCGGGCGCTGCAGGAGCGCGCGGTGCAGCCGCTAGGCAGCAGCAAGGTGATCCATATCGATGTTTCGCTGGTGTGCGCCACCAACCGCAACCTGCGCGAGATGGTCGCCGGCGGGCAGTTCCGCGAGGACCTGTACTACCGCCTCAACGGCATGGTGGTGCGGCTGCCCGCGCTGCGCGAGCGCAGCGACCTGGACGTGGTGGCGGGCAAGCTGCTGCGCCAGGAGCGAACCGCCGGCGTGCCGCCCCGCATCAGGGACTCGGTGATGGAGATGTTCCGCGCCTACCACTGGCCGGGCAATATCCGCCAGCTCGGCAACCTGCTGCGCATCGCCCGGCTGATGGCGGAAGGCGAAGCCGAGATCACTGAAGACCACCTGCCCGACGATTTCCTGGACGACCTGCGCGAACGGCAGGCGCGCGCGGCCACGCCGGCTGCCCATGCCCTGGCGAGCGCGCCGCCGGCCGCGCAGCCGACGCGGCTGGCCGAGGTCGAGGTCCAGGCCATCGTCGCCACCGTCAGGGCCCACCACGGCAATATCTCGGCGGCGGCCAAGGCGCTGGGCATTTCGCGCAATACCGTCTACCGCAAGATGGAAGAGGCGCGCGGGCTGCCGCACCAGCCCGGTTGAGCGCGCCCGCCACGATGCAGTGGTGTCCCGTTCCTGGACAGGTGTCCCATTTTGAAACAGTCGTGACACAGGGAGCAGGCGCGCACGGGCATCGGCCAGGCCTTCACCCGGCGGCATGATGCGAGGAAATCCCGGGCATGGATGTTGCCTCGAGAAGGATGCGGCAGCCAGCCTGCCGCGCCACAACGATATTCACTAACCACGCCATCCAAGGAGAGAGACATGACCTGGACCACCCCCGCCTACACCGAGCTGCGGCTGGGCTTCGAGATCACGATGTATATCGCCAACCGCTGATCGCGCCCCGGACAGGCGCAACGCCCGCGTTGCCGGGCCGCGCGCCTGCTCCGTGACGCCATGCCCACGACCAAGCGCTCGCGCCATGACAATCATCCGGGTACTGGGGTCGGCCGCCGGCGGCGGCTTCCCGCAGTGGAACTGCAACTGCCACAACTGCGACGGCGTGCGCCGCGGCACCGTGCGCGCCACGCCGCGCACGCAGTCGTCGATCGCGCTGTCCGGCGACGGGCCGGACGCGATCCTGGTCAACGCCTCGCCCGACATCCTGCAGCAGCTACGCCAGACGCCGGCGCTGCAGCCGGCGCGCGCGCCGCGCGACAGCGCCATCGCGGCGGTGCTGCTGATGGACGCGCAGATCGACCACGTCACCGGCCTGCTGATGCTGCGCGAGCACTGCCACGCCTTGCCGCTCTATGCGACCGCGGCGGTCCTCGACGACCTTGGCGCGGCCTTTCCGCTGACCCGCATGCTGTCGCACTACTGCGGCGTGCAGACGCACGCGCTGCCTTGCGACGGCACGCCGTTCACCGTGCCGCCGCTGGCGGGCATGCGGCTCACTGCCGTGCCGCTGCAAAGCAAGGCCCCGCCCTATTCCCCCAGCCGCAACGCCCCGCGCGCCGGCGACAACATCGGCCTGCGCATCGAAGACTGCCGCAGCGGCCGCCGCGCATTCTATGCGCCCGGCCTCGGCAGCGTCGACGACCGCGTCTTTGCGGAACTGCGCGACGCCGACGTCGTGCTGGTCGACGGCACCTTCTGGCGCGAGGACGAGATGCAGGCGCTCGGCTTCTCCGCCAAGGCCGCCGCCGACATGGGCCACCTGCCGCTGTCCGGCCCCGGCGGCATGATCGAAATCCTCGACCGGCTGCCCGCCGCCCGCAAGATCCTTATCCACATCAACAACACCAACCCCGTGCTGGTGGAAGACTCGCCCGAACGCGCCGAGCTGGCGCGGCACGGCATCGAGCTGGCCTGCGACGGCATGGAGATCGCGCTATGACACATTCCATTGCATGGAGCCCCGCGGAGTTCGAGGCCCGCCTGCGTGCCAAGGAAAGCGGCTACCACATCCACCATCCGTTCAACCGGCGCATGGCCGCGGGGGAGTGTTCGCCCGCGCAGATCCGCGCGTGGGTGGCAAACCGCTTCTACTACCAGGCGAATATCCCGCTGAAGGATGCTGCGATCCTGTCCAACTGCCCCGACCGCGACACGCGCCGGCAATGGATCGTGCGCATCCTCGACCATGACGGCACCGACATCGTGCCCGGCGGCATCGAGGCCTGGCTGCGGCTGGGCCAGGCCGTGGGGCTGGAGCGTGATGCGCTGCTGGACCAGCGGCACGTGCTGCCGGGCGTGCGCTTTGCCGTCGACGCTTACGTCAACTTCGGCCGCCGCGCGCCGTGGCAGGAGGCGGTGTGCTCGTCGCTGACCGAGATGTTCGCGCCGGAGATCCACAAGGAGCGGCTGGCGGGCTGGCCCACGCATTACCCATGGATCGAGGCCGCCGGGCTGGACTATTTCCGTTCGCGCATCCCGCTGGCGCAGCGCGACGTCGACCATGGCCTGCGCGTGACGCTGGATTTCTTCCGTACGCCGGAACAACAGCAGCGCGCGCTCGACATCCTGCAGTTCAAGCTCGACGTCCTCTGGTCGATGCTCGACGCCATCCAGCACGCCCAGCCATGACAGCCATCACAGCCAACGCGACGCCAGACCTCGCCCGCCCGCTGCTGCACCGGACCTTCCGCCTGCAATGGGAAGAGGCGCAGCAGAGCTGGGTGCTGCTCTACCCGGAAGGCATGGTCACCCTCAACGACAGCGCCGCCGCGATCCTGCAGCGCTGCGACGGCGGCCATACGCTCGACATGCTGATCGACGACCTGCAGTCCGCATTCGGCGTGCAGGGCATCGCCCCGGAGGTACACGCCTTTGTCAAACATGCGACCGAACGCGGCTGGCTGGTCTGACGCCACCACCCTCGCACCGCCCGGCCCGCCGCTGTGGCTGCTGGCCGAGCTGACCTACCGCTGTCCGCTGCACTGCGCCTTCTGCTCGAACCCGGTGGACTATGCGCGGCACACGGCCGAGCTCGACACCGCGCAGTGGTGCGACGTATTCAGCCAGGCACGCGCGCTGGGCGCCGTGCAGCTCGGCCTGTCCGGCGGCGAGCCGCTGCTGCGCAAGGACCTGGAACAACTGGTGCGGCATGCGCATGGCCTGGGCTTCTATACCAACCTCGTCACCTCGGGCGTGGGCCTGACCGACGCCAGGCTCGCGGCGTTGCGCGAGGCCGGGCTGGACCATATCCAGCTGTCCTTCCAGGACTCCACGCGCGAGCTCAACGACTTCCTGTCCAGCACCCGCACCTTTGACCTGAAGCAGCGCGTGGCCCGGATGATCAAGGCGCACGGCTACCCGATGGTGATGAACTGCGTGCTGCACCGGCACAACCTGCCGCATGTCGGCACCATCATCGAGATGGCGCTGCAGATGGGAGCGGAATACCTGGAGCTGGCCAATACCCAGTACTACGGCTGGGCGTGGGAGAACCGGCTTGCGCTGCTGCCCACGCGCGAGCAGTTGCTGGAGGCCGAGGCCGTGGTCAGGGAATACCGCGCGCGCATCGGCAAGCGCTGCCAGGTCCTGTTCGTGGTGCCCGACTATTTCGAGGACCGGCCCAAGAAGTGCATGAATGGCTGGGGCACGACCTTCCTGGGCGTGGCGCCCGACGGGACCGCCCTGCCGTGCCATGCGGCGCGCATGCTGCCGGGGCTGGCGCTGCCGAATGTGACGACGCAGGGGTTGCGCGAGATCTGGCGCGACAGCGAGGCATTCCGCCGCTTTCGCGGCACGGCATGGATGCAGGAACCGTGTCGGTCCTGCGACCACCGCGAGGAGGACTACGGCGGCTGCCACTGCCAGGCCTTCCTGCTGACCGGCGACCCCGCCGCCACGGACCCGGTCTGCGAGCGCTCCGCCGACCACGGCAAGGTCAGCAAGATCGTGCTGCAGGGACGGCTGGCGGCCCTGCATCCGCGTGGCGAAGGCGAGCCGATGGTGTTCCGCAGCGATGGCAACTCCCTGCGCCTGAGCGCTGCGCGCAAGTAAAGAAAGCCCGGCTGGCTCGCGCCAGCCGGGCTTCCGCCCTTCTCCCTCATTCCTCCCTCATTCCTCCCGCGTTCCTACCCTGCGTTCAACACCCACTCCGCGAGCTGCTTCGCATCCGCCTCGCCGAGATTCCCATGCGCCGGCATCGGCACCGGCCCCCACACCCCCTTGCCGCCTTCGCGGATCTTCCTGGCCAGCCGCCCGGCTGCCTGGCTGTCCCCTTTGTATTTCGCCGCCACTTCGGCGAAGCCGGGCCCCACCAGTTTCGACTGCATGCCGTGGCAGGCAAAGCAGCCGTTCTTGTCAGCCAGTGCCTGCATCTCGGCCGCCGTGCCCGCCTGCGCCGCGCAAGGCAGCAGTACCGCCGCTGCCAGCGCCATCCATTCCTTCTTCATACCCTTGTCTCGCTGTTTCGTTCTGCCGGCACGCCGGCATCGGCATCGCGATGCCAGCGTGCATGCCCATCGACTCGCCCGCGTTCAGCTCTTGTGCAGCTTGAACACCCACACCGATCCGCCCTGCTCCAGGAAATTCACCCGCTTGGCGACTTCCCCGCCCCACAGCGGCACCGCGCCGCCCCAGCCCGATACCACGGCCACATACTGCTCGCCGTTGTCCTCCCACGTGACCGGCGGCGCCACCACGCCGCTGCCGGTCTGGAACTTCCACAGTTCCTTGCCGGTCCGCGCGTCGGCTGCCTTCAGGTAGCCCTCCGGCGTGCCCCAGAACACCAGGCCGCCGGCGGTGGTCATCGCGCCGCCCCACAGCGGCGCGCCGTTCTTCGCCTCCCAGACGATCTTGCCGGTCCTGGGATTGATCGCGCGCAGCGCGCCGATGTAGTCCTGGTTCAGCGGCTGGATGGTGAAGCCCGCGCCCAGGAAAGCCGCCCCCTTCTTGTAGCTGACCGGCTCGTTCCAGATGTCCATGCCCCATTCGTTGGCCGGCACATAGAACAGGCCGGTCTGCGGGCTGTAGGCCATCGGCTGCTGGTTCTTGCCGCCGAGGAAGCCGGGCGCGGCGAACACGGACTTGCCCTTCTTCGCGTCGGCGACGGCGGCCGGGTCGCCGGGACGGCCTTCGCTGATAAAGTCGGGCCGGCCGGTCTTCAGGTCGATGCCGCTGGCCCAGGTGATCTTCCTGACGAAGGGAAAGGCGTTGACCAGCTTGCCGCTGCGCGCGTCGTTGACATAGAAGAAGCCATTGCGGTCGGCCTTGCCGCCCATGCGCTTGCCATCGAGGTCGAAGGTCACGAACTCATTGACGCCGTCGAAGTCCCAGCCGTCGTTCGGCGTGTTCTGGTAGTGCCAGACGATCTTGCCGGTGGCCGGATCGATCGCCACCGTCGACGCGGAGTAGAGATTGTCGCCCTTGCGGATATGGCTGTTCCACGGCCCCGGGTTGCCCGTGCCGAAGTACACCAGCCCGGTGGCCGGATCATAGGTGCCGCCCAGCCAGGTGGCAGCGCCGCCGGTCTTCCAGGTCTCGCCAGGCCAGCTGGCGTTCTCGGCACCGGTCACGCCGATCTCGGTCTTGTTGCCGTCCTTGTCGTACTTGTAGCCCATGTGGCCTTCCACGACCGGGCGCGACCACACCAGTTGGCCGGTTTTGGCATCGCGCGCATCGACGCGGCCGACCACGCCGAATTCGCCGCCCGAGATGCCGGTCAGCACCATGCCCTTGACGATCAGCGGCGCGGCCGTGTACGAGTAGCCGGCCGCGTAGTCCTCCAGCTTTTCCTTCCACACCACCTTGCCGGTCTTCTGGTCCAGCGCCACCAGCTGCGCATCCAGCGTACCGAAGATGACCAGGTTGTCATAGAGTGCCGCGCCGCGGTTCACCACGTCGCAGCACGGCATGATGCCTTCGGGCAGGCGGTGCTCGTACTTCCACAGCTTGGCGCCGGTCTTCAGGTCGAGCGCGTAGATGCGCGAATACGATGCCGTCACGAACATCTTGCCGTCGTGGATCAGCGGCTGCGCTTCCTGGCCGCGCTGCTTCTCGCCGCCAAACGAGAACGACCACGCCGGCACGAGGTTGCCGACGTTCTTCGTATTGATGCGCGCCAGCGTGGAGTAGCGCTGCCCTTGCGGGCCCATGCCCCACGACAGCACGTCGCCGGGGGTCTTTGCGTCGTTCTCGATCATGGCGTCGGTCACTGCCGCCTGCGCGGCCACGCTGGCCGTAGCGGCCGCGACTGCCGTGGCAACCATCACTGCTCGTAACGTCCTCATTGCCTTCTCCTCTCTTTGTTTTGGTTTCCCACCGGTGCGCCAATGCACCACACACCAGACACGAACACGGCAATTCCCATGCCAATCGGATTGCCGCGCGAGCACGCCGGATGCGGCCGCATTGCGTGCCGGCGGCCGTGTCACCACGCAACACTGCGTTGCACCTGCTCCAGATCTGAACAGCCATCCATGCCGGGCGCGGCACGGTTCAAGCCTGCCCCCGGCGGGCCATGCCACGCTGCGGGTCGTAGCCGTGCAGCGCCAGTGCAAAGAACACTGCCGCGCAGCCTGCCACCACCGCCAGGCTTACCGGAGCCACCTGCCCGTACAGCGCGAAGCGGATGGCCTCGACCGCATGCGTGAAGGGGTTGAAGCGCGCGAGCTGATAGACGATCTCCGCCCCCGATTCCTGCAGCTTCCACAGCGGATACAGCGCCGAGCTGACAAAGAACATCGGAAAGATCACGAAATTCATGGTGCCGGCAAAGTTCTCGAGCTGGCGCACATGGACCGACAGCAGCAGTCCCAGCGCGCCCAGCATCAGCGCAGCCAGCGCCATGGCGCCGCTTGCAAGCAGCAGGTGCAGCGGCTCGAAGCGGATGCCGAACATCATCGCCACCAGCAGGAACCCGGCCATCTGCAGCAGCGACAGCACCGTGCCCGCCACCAGCTTGCAGCCGAGCAGCCAGCCGCGCGGCAACGGTGCGGTCAGCAGCAGGCGCATCACGCCCATCTCGCGGTCGTACACCATCGCCAGCGACGACTGCATGCCGTTGAACAGCGCGATCATGCCGAGCAGCCCGGGCGCCACGTAGACCTTGTATTCGATGTAGGTCTCATACGGCGGCGCGATCGCGACGCCGAGCGCATTCTGGAAGCCGGCCGCGAACACCAGCAGCCACAGCAGCGGCCGCACCAGCGACGACAGCAGGCGCCCGGGCTGGCGCAGGTACTTGCGCAGCTCGCGCCCGCAGACGGCGCGCAGCGCGCGCCAGCGATGGATCAGCACGGTGGCCATGGGTTGCGCCTTACGAGGACGGGGCGCGGCACGGGGTGTCGGCCTCGTCCGCGCCCAGGGTGTCGAGGTTGTTCTTCGGGTGCAGCACGCCTTCCACCGGTGCCACGGCAACGACGCCGTCGGGGTGCGCCAGCATGACCGGCTGGCGCAACTGGCGGTCCCAGTGCCGGAACGACAGCGGCGGGCCCTTGAAGCCGTCCACCACCACCTTGCCGGTGACCAGCGCCTGTGCCTGCGCGGCAAAGCCGGCCTTCGGCTGCCTTGCCACGCTTTCCGCGATCGCCTTGATGGCCACCCATGCGGCCCAGTCGTAGCCCGTCATCGGGCGCCCCGCCGCGCGCGTGAAGCGCCGGTTGAGCTGCGGCCCGCCATTGCGCTCCCAGGCCCAGTGCCAGGCCTGGGCGCCGAGGCCGCTGGCACCCGCCACGGGGCGCGGCAGCTGCGTGGCATAGGGCACGCCGCGGGCAAACTCGCCGTCGGCATCGGCGACCACCACCACGTCGTAGTCGGTGCCGCTGGTCAGCAGGTTCAGGTTGGCCTGGTCGCGTTCGCGCGGATCGTTGGACAGCCTGAACGTCCGTTGCGCCGACCACGCGATGCCGAAGCGGCGCGCGGACTGGACCAGCGCGTCGCGCTGCGCCGCGTCGCCCGCCGACGGGCCGCTCAGCAGCAGCGCGCGGCGCCACTTGCGCTGCGCCAGGTACTGCATCAGAGCGTCGGCGCGCATGCGCAGGCTGGGCAGCGTGTGCAGCAGCACGGGCGAACAGGCGGCGCCGCGCAGGTCGTCGTCATGGGCCGAGACGTTGAACAGCAGGGCTTCGCCCGGCCTGACGGCGGCCGCCGCCTGCCGCACCGACGCGGCCGGCAGGTCGAGCAGGATAAAGCGCGTGCCCTGCCGCGCCAGTGCCGCGACCATAGTCCCGACTTCGGCTTCGCTGCGCGCTTCCTGCGCATCGAGCCTGAGCGACTGGCCCATCGCCTCCAAGGCGAAACGCGCCTCCGACGCCGCCACCTGTGCGCCGTCGAGTGCCCGGCCTTGCGGCTGGCCCGGATAGCGCTGCGCGAGGCGGCGGGGTTCATGGCGTGGATCGCCGGCCAGCGACACCACCGCCACGCGCACCTCTGCGGCCTGCACGGTAGCCGCGAACAGGCCAAATGCGGCGGCAACCGCCTGGCAGCGCGAGCGCAGGCGTTCAGTCATCGATCGCTACCGAGTGCGGCACCCGGCCCGCCCTGAGGGTTGCGATCGCCTTGCCGCTGGCGGCATCCACCACGCTGACATCGTCCGACAGGCCGTTGGCGACATAGAGCCTGGCGTTGTCGCGGCTCAGCGCCAGCCCCCAAGCGCGCCGGCCGACCAGCACATAGTCCAGCACCCGGCGCGACGCCACGTCCACCACCGCCACGTGATTGGCACGCCCGAGCCCGACATAGGCACGCGTGCCGTCGCTGCTGGCCGCCATCCCCACCGGGGTCACATCCCCGGCGCGGAAGCCCCGCGGCGTGAAGTGGATGGTATGGGCCACCTCCAGCGTATCGGTGCGGATCACGCTGACGCTGGCGGACAGCTCGTTCGAGACCCACAACTCCTTGCCGTCGCGCAACAGCAGCAGCCGGCGCGGCCGGTTGCCGACCTGGATATTGCTCACCACCTTGCGCGTGGCCACGTCGATCACGTGGACCAGGTTGGCCACCTCCGAGGTCACGTAGACCCGCTTGCCGTCCGCGCTGACCTTGACGCCCTCTGGCTCCTCGCCCACCTTGACCGCGAACACGCGCCTGCCCGAAGCGGTGTCGTAGGCCGAGAGCAGGCCATCCTCTTCGTTCGAGACATAGAGCATGCGGCCGTCCAGGCTCAGGTCGAACAGCTCAGGGTCGTCGCCCACCGGCAGCGAAGCCAGCGTCTTGCGGCTGGCCACGTCGACCACGTCGACGCGGTGGTCGTCGCTGCAGGCTACATACAGGCGCGCACGATCGGGCGAGAGCTGCAGGTGGCGCGGCCGCTTGCACTGGCGCCACACGGCCAGCTGCTGCCGGCTGCGCGCATCGAAGGCGGCAATGGCATCGTCCTTCTCGCTCGACACGAACACCTGGCCAGTGGCCACGCGCGCCGCTTCGGCCAGCCCGGCGGCCACCAGCAATGCCGTCACCAGCAGCAGCGTGATGGCGAACCACCTGGGCGATGGCATCTGGTTCATGCGGGGATGCTCCTTTCGGGGTTGTTGGCAGAAGCGGCGGCGGAAGCGGCGACAGAAGCGGCCGGTGCCCGCGTCAAGGCCAGGAATGCGCTCTCAACGTCGTCGCGCCCGGCCGCGTCGCGCAGCGCCGCCGGCGTGCCATCGAAGCGCACGGTGCCTCGGTCCAGCACGATCACGCGGCCGGCGTGCTCCACCTCCTGCACCAGGTGCGTGGCCCACAGCACACCGGCCTGCGCCTGCGCGGCGAGGCGCCTGGCCATGCCGACCAGCTGCGCCCGCGAAGCCGGGTCGAGGCCCACGGTGGGCTCATCCAGCAGCAGCAGCGCCGGTTCGTGCAGCAGCGCTCGCGCCAGCTCCACCTTGCGCCGGTTGCCGCCGGACAGCTCGCGCACCGGCGCGTGCGCCCGCGCGGCCAGGCCGAAGTCATCGAGCAACCGGGCGATGCGCTGCGTGGCGACTCGACGCGGCAGCCCGTGCAGGTCCGCGTGGAAGCGCAGGTTGGCCAGCACCGGCAGGTCCAGGTCGATGGCCGGCTGCTGGAACACGATGCCCAGGCGCGCCAGCGCGCGCACCGGAACGCGCCCCATGTCGTGCCCGAGCATATCGCTGCCCAGCACCGTCACGCGCCCGGCATCGGCGACGAACAGGCCGCTGAGGATCTGGAACAGCGTGGTCTTGCCGGCCCCGTTGGGACCGAGCAGCGCCACGAACTCGCCGCGCCGCACGGTGAGCGAGACCCCGTCCAGCGCCACGCGCGCGCCGAACGCCTTGCGCACGCCCGCGCAGTACAGCGCCAGCGGCGCGTCGGTAGCGGTGATGTCAGCCAAAGCCATGCTCCCGGAATGGTGGTCGGCCTCACAGGTCGGCGTTCCGCAACAGGCCGGGGGTGTTTCCCGATGCCCGCGGTACGGAACCTGCTCACTCCTCAGCCAGTTCGATTTCAGGTGCCGCCCGATGCAGGCGGCGCCGTGTACGCCCGAGGAGATGCAAGATGCCAGCCAGCCCGTTCCCTGCCGCGCGAAGGCAGGCTTTCCGCCATGCCGCGGCCCGCCGCCGCTGCGCTGCCACGGCCATCGCCATGGCAGCGGCGCTGCTGCTCCAGCGTCCCGCTGTTGCACAACTGGACAGCGCTGCTCAAAAACAGGACAGCGCGGTGCTGCCCGAAGTACTGGTGGTCGCCGCGGCGCCGCTGCCCGGTATCGGCGTCGCCAGCGACCTGGTGCCCTACACCGTGCAGACCGTGCGCGGCGATGAGCTGGACGGAACCCGGGCCGGCAACCTGACCGAGTACCTGGCGCGCAACCTGGCCGGCGTCAACGTCAACGACATCCAGGGCAGCCCGTTCCAGAGCGACATCACCTACCGGGGCTTCCGTGCCTCATCGATCCCCGGCGTGCCGCAGGGGCTCTCGGTCTATCTCGACGGCATTCGCGTCAACGAGCCCTTTGGCGACGTGGTCAGCTGGGACATGATCCCGGAGGCCGCGCTCGCCAGCGTATCGCTGGTATCCAGCGGCAATCCGGCCTATGGCCTGAACAGCCTGGGCGGCGCACTGGTTATGACCACCCGCTCCGGGCTGGACTCTCCGGGCTTTACCGCTGACCTGTCTTATGGCAGCGGCAGCCGCAAGCGCGCGGACCTTTCCGGCGGCGTGCGCAACGACAGTGGCTGGCACGCCTTCGCCGCCGGCACGCTGTTCCAGGAGCACGGCTGGCGCGACCAGTCGTCGGGGCGGCTCGGCAACGTGTTCGCCAAGGCCGGTTATGCGGGCGATACGGACAGCGTCGACGTCTCGCTGCTGCACGGCCGCAGCACGCTGACCGGCAACGGGCTGGTGCCGTCCTACCGGGCCGACGGCAGCGCGACGCTGCCCGATATTTATCAATCGAACCGCCGCGCCGTGTATACCTACCCGGACCAGACCCGCAACCAGGTGACCCAGGTTGCCGTCAACGGCCGCCACTGGTTCGACGACAAGACCAGCGCCGCCGCCCTCGCCTACGTGCGCAACAGCCGCCGCGACACCACCAATGGCGACGTCAATCCCGATTACGAGGAATATGCGGAAGCCTGCGAGGACGGCTTCAATGCCGACGGCAGCCCGCGCAGCGGCGACTGCGGCGTGACCCGCGCCGAAGGCGCCGCGCTGCATCCCGCCGTGGTCAACACCACCCATATGCGGCAGCAGACCGTCGGCGTGGCGCTCAGCCTCTCCCGGGAAACCGATCGCCACGTGCTCAACGCCGGCGTCAGCCTGGACCGCAGCCGCCTGACCTATTCCCAGTTCGAGCAGCCCGGCACGTTTACCGCGGACCGCGGCGCCGTGGCCGACCCGGCGGAGCCGAATGCGCTGTTCTCCGGCGTCAGCGGCAACGCGCGCACCTTCGGCGCCTACCTGGCCGACACCTGGTCGCTGACACCCAGCACCTTCCTGACGGCGTCGGCGCGGTGGAATCTCGCCACCGTCAGCAATACGCTGCGCAACAGCGACGGCAGCGAGCAGCCGCGCGAGAACTTTACTTACCGCCGCCTCAATCCCGCGCTGGGGCTGGTGCAGAAGCTGGGCGGCGGCGTCACGGTTTTCGGCGGCTACGCGCAGAACAACCGCGTGCCCACGGTGCTCGAACTCGGCTGCGCCGACCCCGCGCGCCCGTGCCGCCTGCCGGCCGGGCTGCAGGCCGATCCCTACCTGAAGCAGGTGGTCTCGCACGCCTATGAAGCCGGCGTGCGCTGGCGCCCCGGCAAGGACACCGAGGTCACCGCCACGCTCTACCGCATCGACAACCACGACGACATCCTCTTCCTGCGCGCGCCCGACACCCGGCTCGGCTATTTCGCCAACTTCGACCGCACCCGCAACCAGGGGCTCGACCTGAGCGCGCGCCAGCGGGTTGGCGACGTTACGCTGCGGCTGGCCTACAGCTACCTGCAGGCCACCTACCAGGCGGCAGGCCAGCTGGCGGTCGGCGAACGCACCATCGAGATCCAGCCCGGCATGCGCATGGCCGGCCTGCCGCGCCACACGCTCAAGCTTGGCGCCGACTGGCAGCCGCTGGCCGGGCTGACGCTCGGCGCCGACCTGGTCGCCGTGTCCGGCAGCGTCGCCAGCGGCAACGAGGACGGCCTGCGCGGGGATACGCAACCAGGCCAGCCGCCCAAAACCGCCGACTGGCATGTGCCTGGCTACGCCACCGTCAACCTGCGCGCGACGTACAAGGTCAACAAGCGCTTCGAGGTCTATGCGCGCGTGGCGAACCTGTTCGACCGGCGCTACGAGACCTATGGGCAGGTGGCGAACAACGTCTTTCCCGGCGGCAGCCTGGTGCAGCCGCACGTGGCGCCAGGCGATGCCGCGACGGCATTGTTCGTGGCGCCGGGGGCGCCGCGCAGCGTCTGGGTGGGGCTGGTGTACCGGATGTAGGGAATGGCCCTCAGGAGGGCGCCTGCAAGCTGCGCCGCCCCCTGTTTTCGGCCGGCCGTTCGAGGTGCAGGCGGATGAAATCCATCAGCGTGCGAGCGCCGGCCCAGCGAGGCCCCGCGCGCGGGAGAAGGGAGCGTTTGCGCCGGGGTGGTGGCAAGCACCAGCGCTCGCGCGTAATCGCCTCAGAACGAGCGCGGCATCCCCAGGATATGCTCGCCCACGTACGAAAGAATCAGGTTCGTCGAAATCGGCGCCACCTGGTACAGGCGCGTCTCGCGGAACTTGCGCTCGACGTCATACTCCGCCGCGAAGCCAAAGCCGCCGTGGTACTGCAGGCAGGCATTGGCCGCTTCCCACGACGCATCCGCCGCCAGCATCTTGGCCATATTGGCTTCGGCACCGCACGGCTGGTGCGCGTCGAACAACTTTGCCGCCTTGAAGCGCATCAGGTTGGCAGCCTCGACGTTGACGAAGGCCCTGGCGATCGGGAACTGCACGCCCTGGTTCTGCCCGATCGGGCGGCCGAACACCACGCGCTCGTTGACGTACTTGGTCACCTTGTCGATAAACCAGTAGCCGTCGCCAATGCACTCGGCAGCGATCAGCGTGCGCTCGGCGTTAAGGCCGTCGAGAATGTACTTGAAGCCCTTGCCTTCCTCGCCGATCAGGTTCTCGGCCGGAATCTCAAGATTGTCGAAGAACAGCTCGTTGGTCTCGTGGTTGACCATGTTGAGGATCGGCTGGACGGTCAGTCCCTTGCCGATCGCTTCGCGCAGGTCGACGACGAAGATCGACATGCCTTCCGACTTCTTCGTGCACTCGGCCAGCGGCGTGGTGCGCGCCAGCAGGATCATCAGGTCCGAATGCTGCACGCGCGAGATCCACACTTTCTGGCCGTTGACGACGTACTTGTCGCCCTTGCGCACGGCGGTGGTCTTGATCTTTGTCGTGTCGGTGCCCGTGGTCGGCTCCGTCACGGCCATCGACTGCAGGCGCAGTTCGCCGCTGGCGATCCTGGGCAGGTACAGCTTCTTCTGCTCGGCCGAGCCGTGGCGCAGCAGCGTGCCCATGTTGTACATCTGGCCGTGGCAGGCGCCCGAGTTGCCGCCGGCACGGTTGATTTCCTCCATGATCACGGAGGCCTGCGTCAGGCCCAGGCCCGAACCGCCATACTCTTCCGGGATCAGCGCGGCCAGCCAGCCGGCCGCGGTCAGTGCATTGACGAATTCCTCGGGATAGCCCCGCACTTCGTCAACCTTGCGGAAGTACTCCGACGAGAACTGCCCGCACAGGTCGCGCACGGCTTCACGGATTTCCTGGTATTCATCGATTCGGTTCTGCACAGCCTTGCCTCCAACTTGCCTTGGGGGTTAGTTCAGTTCTGCCGACGCGCTCATCGCGAGGGCGCCGTCTTCATGGCGGATCCACAGCTCGACGGACTTGCCGTCCTGGCTGCGCTTGCCGCAGACGTAAATGCGTTGCGGCACGAAGGTGGGCCGGACACCGCGGAAAGAGAAGCGCCTGACCACCGCATCGGGCAGGTTATTGCGCACCAGTTCCATCAGCAGCATCGCCTGCAGCGGGCCGTGGACGATCAGGTCCGGGTAGTGCTCGACCGCGGTCACGTATTGCTTGTCGTAGTGGATGCGATGGCCGTTGAAGGTCAGCGCGGAGAAGCGGAACAGCAGCACGGGGTCGGTCGCCACCTCCTGGACCCACTCCTCGTCCGTCGGCGCCGGGACCGGTTCCGGTGCGGGCGCGTTGGGCGAGGCGTTCTCGCGGTAGACGATGTCATGCTCCTCCGTGACCGCCAGGCCATCGGGGCCCGAGTACTTGTGCTCGACCGTGACAAAGGCGAGCGACCCGGTGCGGCCGGTCTTGGCGCTCACATCGAGGATGCGCGACACCTTGGAGACCGCATCGCCGACGCGCAGCGGCTGGTGGAACCAGAGCCGGCCACCGGCCCACATGCGGCGCGGCAGCGGCACCGGCGGCAGGAAGCCGCCACGGCTGGCATGGCCGTCCGAACCCAGCTCGGACTGGCGGTGCAGCGGCAGGAAGTACAGCCAGTGCCAGAGCGGCGCGATGGCCGTGCCGCGGACCGTTACGGGGTTCTCATAGTCCAGCGTTGCCGCCAGGGCCTTTACGGGATAGGCAGTGATCTCGTCCTGGCTCTCAGTGGTCCTGCCGATCCATTCCTTCAACTTCACAACGTCCATCACATCTCTCTGGTGTTGATTGCGTGGGTTCCACTATGCGCGCTGCGGCGCTGCGCTCCAATTCGAAAGTTCGGAACGAGCCATTCGCCCGCGCGGAAAGCAGTCTTCAGCCGGCGCGGCCCGCCTGGCGCAGCAGGTCGGCCGCGCGCGCGATCACAGGGGCGTCGACCATCTCGCCATCGAGCTGGAAGGCACCGGGACTCGACCTTGCGCCCTCGATCACACGCGCGGCCCATGCCAGCTGCGCTTCCGACGGGCGATATGCAGTGTTCACCGCATCCACCTGCGACGGATGGATGCAGAGCTTGGCGCCGAATCCCAGCCGCCGGCCGCGTGTGCTGGCGGCGCGGAGCTCATCGGCATCGGCAATGGAGACCGTCACCCCGTCCACCGGCGGTGCAATGCCCGCGGTCCTTGAAGCCAGCACGAGCATGGAGCGGAAGAACAGTAGCTCCTGGTCGTCGCCCTCGATACCCAGCTCCGTGCGGAAGTCCACGGTGCCGAAGACCAGGCGCTCCACACCCGGCGCCGCGGCGATCTCCGCCACGCTGGCCATGCCGGCGGCAGTCTCGATCAGAGGCAGCACCTTGATCGCCGGTGGCAGGTGCCGGGTCACCTGCGCGATCTGCGCGGCACTCTCCGCCTTCGGCAACACGACGCCCTGCACGCCAGGCTTCAGGCAGGCGCGCACGTCGTCCTCGAACCAGCGTGTCTGCGTAGCGTTGATGCGTACCAGGCCGGTGCCGCCTGCCGCCAGGTAGTCGGCGAGCAGGTGCCGGGCCCGGTCCTTGTCTTCTTCCGATACGGCATCCTCGAGATCGAGGATGACCCGGTCGGCGCCCGAGGCGTGAGCCTTGGCAAAACGTTCGGGGCGGTTGGCCGGGACGAACAGATACGAGCGGGCGATAGCGGTGGTTGTCATGGAAACTCTGCGGGCGATAGCGGTGGTTGTCATGGAAACTCTGCTGGCGACAGGCGAGCGCCTGTCTCCCGCCGGCTAGTGGCGGGAAGATGGCAAATACAGAAAAACAGGCGGAAGGAACCGGCGCGGACTAGATCGCGCCCTCCGCATGCAGTCGCGCGACGTCGTCGCCGCTGTAGCCGAGCTCGCGCAGGATCGCTTCGCTGTGCTCGCCCAGCGCGGGGATGGCATCCATGCGCGGCTCGAAGGCATTCGACAGGCCCGGCGGCAGCATCGCGGGGATCACCCCGACCGGGGACCGGACCGAGGTCCAGCGCTCGCGCGCCTTGAGCTGCGGATGGTTCCACAGGTCGCGCATGTCGTTCATGCGCGCGTTGGCGATCTGCGCGCGCTCCAGCCGCTCGACCACGTCGTCGATCGTCAAGGCGGCGAAGACCTCGGTGATTACCTGCGTCAGCTCGACCCGGCTCTTCGAGCGCAGGGAGTTGGTGACGAAGCGCTCGTCGGTGCTGAGTTCCGGCCGCTCCAGCACGACACGGCAGAAGGCCTCCCATTCGCGCTCGTTCTGCAGGCCCAGGATGATGGTCTTGCCGTCGCCGGCGGTGAACGGCCCATATGGGAAGATGGTGGCATGCGAGGCGCCGGCGCGCGGCGGCGGCGTGGCGCCGTCGAAGGCGTAGTACAGCGGGAAGCTCATCCACTCGGCCATGCTTTCCAGCATCGACACATCGATATGCGCGCCCTTCCCGGTATTGCCGCGCTGCAGCAGCGCCGCCAGGATATTGGTGTAGGCATACATGCCGGCCGCGATATCCGCGATCGAGCAGCCCGCCTTGGACGGGCTCTCCGGCGTGCCGGTGATCGAGACGAAACCGGACTCGGCCTGGATCAGCAGGTCATAGGCCTTCTTGTCGCGGTACGGGCCGTCGTTGCCATAGCCGGAGATATCGCAGACGACGATGCCGGGATAGCGCTGCGACAGCGCTTCGTAGGACAGGCCCAGCCGGTCGGCGGCACCCGGTGCCAGGTTCTGCACCAGCACATCGGCCTGGTCCAGGATCTTCTGCAGGATTGCCGGCGCTTCCGGATGCTTCAGGTCCAGCGCCAGGCTTTCCTTCGAGCGGTTGGTCCAGGCGAAGTGCGACGACATGCCGTCGACGCGCTCGTCGTAGCCGCGCGCGAAGTCGCCGACCTTCGGCCGCTCGATCTTGATAACGCGTGCACCCAGGTCTGCCAGCTGGCGGGTACAGAACGGCGCAGCAATCGCATGCTCCAGGGAAACCACGGTAATGCCATCAAGGGGACGCATAGCAGCCTTTTCGTGAAGATTGCGCTCGCACTGCCATCGCGGCACGAACGGCGGGGATCCGGTTGGCGGCACGCTTCGCTAGTCGCATCGCCAGCCGCTTCGCTGCAAGTCTCGCAGTCCCGGCATGGCCCGTAAATCTCGTTTTCTCGAAGCAGCCGTTCACCCACGCCGAAAGCACCGCCCTGGCGTGCCCGGCAACGGTTTACGCTCCATGCGGCACCTTGATAAAGTTACGCCCAAGGAGCCCCCATGCATTTTGATTTTGCCGACCTGAGGCTGTTTGCGCGCATCGCCGAAGAACAGAACCTGTCGCGCGGGGCGAGAAAGGCATTTCTGTCGCCCGCGGCGGCCAGCGCGCGACTCAAGGCGCTGGAAGACCAACTCGGCACCCGGCTTTTCTACCGCGAAAGCAAGGGCCTGGCCCTGACCCCGGCCGGCGAGCGCCTGCTGCGGCATACACGCGTGATCGAACGCCAGTTCGAGCACGTGCGCAGCGAGTTCGAGGAATATTCGAAAGACTCGGTCGGCCATATCCGCATCTTTGCCAACACGACGGCGGTCACCGAGTTCATGCCCGAGGTGCTGGCCCGCTTCATGGCGGAGCGCCCTGCCGTCACCGTTGACCTGCAGGAACGCCTGACGCGGGACATCATCCGCGGGATACTGGACGGCAGCGCGGACCTTGGCATCATCTCCGGACCGCTCAATGCGGAAGGGCTGGAGGTCATCCACTTCAGCACCGACAAGCTGGTACTGGCCACGCCGGTGGGACATCCGCTGACGCGGAAGAAGAACGTCACCTTCGACGACACGCTCGAATACGAGCATGTCAGCCTGCATGAAGGCAGCACGCTGCATGCGTTCCTGACCGAACTCGTGCGCGACCAGCGCCGCAAGCTGCAGATCCGCATCCAGATCCGCAGCTTCGAAGCGATGTGCCGGATGATCGAAGCCGGCGTCGGCATCGGCGTGGTGCCGTTGTCGGCCGCATTGCGGCATCGCCAGACCATGAAGATCGACATCATCGAGTTGCCCGAGGCCTGGGCGGTACGCGAGCGCGCGGTGATCGTGCGCGAGCTGGACGGCTTGCCCGGGTGCGCGAAGGCGCTGATCGATGAACTGATCGAAGTGGCGCAGGCCGCGGGCGGGAGCCCGGAAGGCGCGCTTTCAAGATGACCCACACCAGGCAGCCTTCTCGCGCCTGGCGGATCGCGAAAGGATTGCCCGAAGCGGCTGGCGCTCGATGGCGCCTGGCCCGGGGGCAACATGGATCATGTGTGACTGCTCCGGCGACAGCACGCCCGCCGCTTGCAAAGATTTACAAATTGCTCTGGTGCCGGTGCCTTTTGCAGCGGCGCGCCGGGAATCAAGCATCACTTCGCAAGTGCCCTGGCACGGACGGCTTCGACAAACCATGCCACGTCAGTCACTTTCGGCGAAAAACCGTATGCAAGGCGTTGCAGTAGGGTTTCATCGAATGTGTTACTGAATGTAAATGACGTAACTTGATTGCATGTTGTTCCGCCGACTTTGCAAGGTCGGTAGCCCTGAGCAGTGGGGACGTCATGCAGCATTCCAATCGATTCGCGTGCGGCCTGAGCGGCACGCTTGCATCCGGCCACAGCAGCCGGAACAGCCGTCCCGGCAAGACGCCCGCTATCCGTGCTCAGGCAATTCGTCACCGACGGCACTTCGGCCGTGCCCAGCGCCTCACCACGGCGCTTCAACGCCCGCCTACCGCCTGCCGACCTGCGTTACAAGCCTGCCGTCCGCCGCTTTGCCTTGAGCGAAGTCGCTCCTGCAGCTGTCAGGCGCACCCTGTGCGCTGAAGCGATCGCGGCATCGCGCCAGCAAGAGGCCCGGTTTGCCGGACCCGGCCTTGGATCAACGCGGCAACCATATTTTCGGAAGGCAGGGATTGCCATGGCGCTCTATGCTCTGCGTGAACTCACGCTGCAGTCGGTCGGGCCGCTCGGGGCCATGATCGAAGCGGGTCAGCGTGCCGTCGATTTCTGGGGCGAGTCCATCGCGTGGCTGCCCGGGATGCGCGAGGCCGGTGCCGCGCTTGATTTGTTTACCCGGCTGACCAGGTCCTACGGGAAGCCTCGCTTCGCCATCGACGAGGTCATCGTGTGCGGTCAACAGGTGCCGGTTACCGAGACCGTGCTGATCGAGGCGCCCTTCTGCCGGCTGCTGCATTTCAGGAAGGACATGCCATGCCCCGGTCCCCGCGTGCTGCTGGTGGCGCCGCTCTCGGGCCACTACGCCACGCTGCTGCGCCCGACGGTCGAAGCCTTGCTGCCCGGGCATGATGTCTACATTACCGACTGGGCCGATGCGCGCCTGGTCCCGCTCGATGCGGGCGGCTTTGACCTTGGCAATTACGTCGATTACCTCAAGCAGTTCATGCGATACCTCGGCGCCGGCACGCATATCGTGGCGGTATGCCAGCCAGGGGTTCCGGTGCTCTGTGCGGCCGCCCAGATGGCGGAGGACAACGAGCACGCCCAACCGTGCTCCATGACGCTGATCGCCGCGCCGATCGACACCCGCGTCAGCCCGACGGCGGTCAACCGGTTCGCGCAAAAATATCCGCTGCCATGGTTCGAGTCGAATGTCATCGAACGCGTACCCGACAGTTACCCGGGACGGGGGCGCAAGGTTTATCCCGGCTTCCTGCAGCTTGCTGGCTTCGTCTCGATGAACGTCGCACGCCACGCCGGCGCGCACCTTGACTATTACCGCCACCTGGTCGATGGCAGGCAGCACGAGGCCGCCAGGCATCGCCAGTTCTATGACGAGTACAACGCCGTGCTCGACGTGCCGGCCGAGTACTACCTGGAAACCATCCGGAAGGTTTTCCTGGAGCATCACCTGTGCCGCGGCTGCATGGAGGTTGGCCAGCGCCGCGTCTGCCCCGAGGCCATCACGAACGTGTCACTGCTGACCATCGAAGGCAGCGAGGACGACATCACCGGCCGGGGCCAGACCGAAGCGGCCCACGCACTCTGCACAGGCATTGCCAATGACCGCAGAGCGCACCTGGTCGTTGACGGCGTGGGTCACTACGGGACGTTCGCCGGCCAGGGATTCCGGCAATCCATCCTGCCGGCCATTTCGCAGTTCATCCAGCGGTGTGCGGACTGAGCGCAATGTCACAGCCTCGAAGCGAGGTGCGGACCTCTAACCTTTGCCCGCATGCCTTTTTCGTGCGGCCGTGATGAAAATCATTTGGTTAGAGCTTCTGCGCGCGTATGCTGGAACTGCCATCTTGGCAAGCAACGCACCAGGAGCAATCATGGCAAAGAGTCAACTACGCAGCACTCGCGAACCGAAAAAACCCAAGCAGCCCAAGAAGCCGCCAGTGCCGGCAACCCCGTTCAGCATGGTTCATTCGAGGGTCGGAAACGAAGGTGTCGCCAAGAAGAAGACATAAATCGGTTGGCCGCACAGACGCGGCACATGACACGCAACTTGTATGGCACTTGCCTTCCCCAACCCCAGCCGCAGCTATGATGCATCCAGGCATGGCGTGTGGTTCTGGGGTTATGACAACGCACGCGAAATTAGCTTCCTTGTGGACGACCGCGTACTGCTGAGTTTCGACTCCGCGCCCTGTTCCGACGAAGCCGGGGTGCTGGCCTCCTTTGACCGGCATCGCGATGAGATTCTGAAGATCGCCATGGCGCTCTATGCCGAGGGGCAGCAGACTCTCTACGTGCTGCACTGAGGAGCCTGCTAATGCGCGCCTGCCGGCAAGCCCCCGCTGCCGCCAGGGCTGCCGCGGTCTGGCTGCTGGTGGCGGCCATGGCCGCCGGGGCCTGGGTGCTGCCGCGCATCGCGCAGCCGCCGCAGTATCATCGTTTTGCCGATCCTTACGCCTGCTTCGGCACGCCCCACTGCCTCGACATTGGCTCGAACCTGCTGTTCCTGCTCGCGGGCGCGGCCGGCCTGCGCTATCTCGGTGCGAGCGCCTCCAGCCGAGCTTTTATCGCACCCGTTGAGGCCTGGCCTTACCGGGTGCTTTTTCTCGCCGTCTTCCTCGTGGGGCTGGGCTCGGGTTACTACCACCTGGCCCCGGACAACCAGCGGCTGGTGTGGGACCGGGCACCGCTGGCGCTCGCGCTGATGGCCTGGCTGGGCGCCAACGTGTGCGAGCGCGCCAGCCTGAAGGCCGGCTTGCGGCTGCTGCCGCTGCTGCTGATCGCGGGGCCGGCCAGCGTCGGCTACTGGGCATGGAGCGAAGCCCGCGGCAGCGGAGACCTGCGCCCTTACCTCCTGGTCCAGGCCTGCGCCATGCTGGTGGTGCCGCTACTGCTCTGCCTCTATGCACCGCGCTACACTGGCGACCGGGATGTGCTGGCCATCACCGGCGGCTATGCGCTGGCCCTGGTTTGCGATGTACTGGACCACCAGATCGCCGCGCTGACGGGACTGGTCAGCGGGCACACGCTCAAGCACGTGATCGCAGCGCTGGCCGTGTATGGCGTCTTGCTTAGGCTGAAGCGGCGCCGCATCCTGGAGGAAGGGACATGACGGTACCCGAACCGCCTGAAAGCGCGCTTCAGGAGAAACATGCCATGACGGCAAGCGAAAACCCCTCTCCGGCAACATATCCTGGTCGCTACTGGCATTTCCTGGACGACGGCCGCATGCAATGCGACCTGTGTCCGCGCCATTGCCGCCTGCATGACGAGCAGCGCGGCGCCTGCTTCGTGCGTCAGCGGGTTGGCGGCCGGATGCTGCTGACCGCCTATGGCCGCTCATCCGGCTTCTGCATCGACCCGATCGAAAAGAAGCCGCTCCACCACTTCTACCCGGGCAGCGCCGTCCTGTCGTTCGGCACGGCAGGCTGCAACCTGGCCTGCAAGTTCTGCCAGAACTGGGACATCAGCAAATCGCGTGAAATTGAGACACTGGCCGTGGCAGCCATGCCCGAAGCCATTGCCGAAGCGGCGGCGGCCCATGACTGCAAGAGCGTGGCTTTCACCTATAACGACCCGGTGATTTTCGCCGAATACGCGATGGACGTTGCCGATGCCTGCCGCGAACTGGGCATCATGGCGGTGGCGGTAACCGCCGGGTATATCGGCGAGCAGGCACGACGCGATTTCTATGGCCGGATGGACGCGGCAAACGTCGACCTGAAGGGCTTTACCGACGCGTTCTATGTTGCATTCACGGGTGCACATCTGCAGCCTGTGCTGGATACGCTCCTGTACCTGAAGCACGCGACCAAAGTCTGGTTCGAGATCACAACCCTGCTGATTCCCGGCAAGAACGACAGCGATGAGGAAATCCGCGCGGAGGCCCGGTGGATCGCGAGGGAACTTGGCACCGACGTCCCGCTGCACTTTACGGGGTTTCATCCCGACTACAAGATGCGCGACGTGCCGCCGACGCCGTTCTCCACGCTGGCGCATGCCCGCAAGCTCGCGATCGATGAGGGGCTGCGTTACGTGTACACCGGCAACGTCCACGACAGGGAAGGCGCAACCACCTACTGCCCCGCCTGCCGCGCACCGCTGATCGTGCGCGACTGGCATGCGATCGAGAGCTATCGCCTCACGCCAACCGGAACCTGCCCCGACTGCTTTGAGCCGGTTGCCGGTTGCTTCGGGCATTTCGAGCATCACTTCGGGCGGCGCCGGATTCCCGTGCACATCGGAACGTAGCCCAGTGGTGCAGCGCTGACGGCCCATGCCAGCAAACCTCTCTCCCGAGTACAAACAGGCCGAGCAGGCCTATCGGCTGGCGCGCCAGCCGCGTGAGCAGCTCGAGTGCCTGAAGGAGATGCTCCGTGTCATTCCCAAGCACAAGGGGACGGAGCGCCTGCAAGCCGATATCAAATCACGGATCAGGGAACTGACCCACGAATCCGCGGGCCACGGGAAGGCGGCTCGCAAGGGGCCGTCACATGCGGTGCATGCCGAAGGCGCGGCCCAGCTCTGCCTGATCGGCCCGTCCGGCGCGGGAAAATCCAGCCTGCATGCGCAGCTGACAGGATCGGGCAGCGAGGCCGGGCCCTATCCTCACCCAACCCAGTTTCCGGTCCCCGCCATGTTGCCGTTCGAGGACATTGCATTCCAGCTCGTGGACCTGCCACCTGTCTCAGCCGAATTCATGCAACCCGGGATCACCGACATGGTGCGGGTGACAGACGGCGTGCTGCTCGTGGTCGACCTGAGTGCGCCCGACTGTACGGAACAGCTGGCGCTGATTCTCCGGCGACTCGCCGAAGCCAGGATCAACCTGTCGGAGCGCTGGCCAGGCGAGGCGGACAGCCCTGCCGCATCGGCCGCATCGCCGGCGTCGGCGCCTGACCCGTTCAGTGTCCACCTCCCTGCACTGCTGCTGGCCAACAAGGCCGATCTCGCCAGCCCCGACGACGCGGCCGTGCTCGAAGACCTGCTCGGCGTACATTTTCCGGCGCTCGCAACCTCGGCAACCCGCGGACAAGGACTGGCCGAAATCGGTCCGTTTCTTTTCAGGGCCCTGGGCATTGTGCGTGTTTACACCAAGGCCCCCGGGAAACCCGTCGAGCAGAGTCGGCCGTTTACGATGCGCCGCGGCGACACCGTACTGGATGTCGCCCTGCGGGTGCACCCGGATCTCGCGCGTACGTTCAAATTCGCCCGCATCTGGGGGAGCGGCAAGTTCAACGGGCAGCAGGTGGGCGCCGATCATCCGGTCGCCGATCGGGACGTCGTGGAACTGCATGCATAGGCGCATCGCCGGCCAAAAGCCTGCGCCCCTTGGCAGAGTGGATCAGGCTGCGCGCGGCGGCACAGCCGGATTCACGTTGACCTGTTCGTCGGCCGCCCTATAATCAACCTGCTGGCTGAGAGGCGCTTTGACAAGGCGAAGGCAGGTCAGCGAAACGATCATGTTTCCTGGATGGTTTGCTGGTTGAAGCGTGATCGTGCAGGCGAAATACGCCTGCAGGTCCGAGCCGGATCATGAGTTGCTGACCCGGTTCGGACGCCCCCTGGTGGCTGAAAAGGCTGAAAGGGCGGAAAGCGCCGAGCACCTGCAGAAGGTGCTTTTTTGTTGGGTGTTCCCTAGATATCGGGAGCCAGCAGCACTCCGCTTTTCACGGTGTGGATCAGCGCAAGGCGATCTTCGACAGCCTTGCGCAGGACTTCCCGTCCCCTGAACGGATCCGTCAGGTAACTGGCGTACTGGCTTGCCCGGATCTGCACCTTGAGGCTCATCATCGTCGATCCGCTCTCCGGCCATGTCACCATGAATGCCGGATGTCCGTCCGCGCATTCAACGAAAGCCGTGTCAGGAGACGCAAAACAGGAGTCAGCACCCTGGGCCAGGAACTGGAGATCCTTGTCCTTGAACTCGTAAGTTGCCATGTCTTTCTCCCATCGCGCGGAAGACCGTGGCGTGGACGTCATCAGCGCGGGCAGCAGCCGCCTCCGCTCATTCCCATGTTAATACGCCTGGAGCATCCCGGGAGGCGTGCCGGCGCGCGCGGCCGGCACTGCCCCCCGTCAGTCGAGTTCGATGTTCGCGCGCGCTCAGTCGGCCTCGACCTTCATGGTCTTCAGCAGCGGCTGCCACTTGTCGCTTTCGGCCTTGAGCCAGGTCTTCAGCCCCTCCGGCGTCTGCTTGTCGGCGGGCACGATCTCGGCGCCCAGGTCATCGAGGCGCTTGGCCACCACCGGATCCTTCAGCGCCTGCTGCAATGCCTTGGTCAGCCGCGCCACCACGGTCGGCGGCGTGCCCTTGGGCGCGTACACGCCATGCCAGACCTTCATCGAAAAGCCCTTCAACCCGCCCTCCTGCAGCGTCGGCGCATTAGGCAGCGCCTTGATGCGGTTGGGTGTGGTCACGCCATACAGCTTGACGCGGTTGGCGTTGATATGCGGCAGCGTCGAGGTGGTCTGGTCGCACAGCAGGTCGACCTGGCCGCCCAGCAGGGCAGTCATCGCGGGACCCGTTCCCTGGTAAGGGACAGCCGTCATCTTGACGTGCACCGCTTCCTCGAACAACAGGCCGCACAACTGCGACACCGCGCCGAGGCCGGCATTGGCCAGCGACACCTTGTCCTTGTTCTGCGCTACGTACTTCACCAGTTCAGCCGCGTTGGCGGGCGGCAGGTCCTTGCGGCCGAGCAACGTCATCGGCACATCGGCAACCTGGCCGATATATTCGAAATCCTTCAGCGGGCTGTAGGACAGCTTCTTGTACAGCGCCGGCGCGGTGGCCATGCCGTTGTGATGGATCAGGATGGTGTAGCCATCCGGCTGCGCGCGCGCCACGAACGCCGCCGCGACGGTCCCGCCGGCGCCCAGGCGGTTTTCCACCACCACGCTCTGGCCCAGGTCCCTGGCCATCGCCTGGCCGAGTGCCCGCGACACGACATCGGTGGGTCCGCCTGCGGAGAACGGCACCACCAGCGTGATCGGCTTCGACGGAAAGGCATCCGCAGCCTGCGTCCCGCCGGCGAGCGCCAGGCCCAGCGCTCCGACCACCATCCATTGCCAACCCTTGCCCTGCACTGCTTGCGTCACCATCGTCGCCGTCTCCATGCTGCCGGCACCTGTGCGCCGGTCGGTTATCGATCGGCGCCAGATTGCAGCACAAGGCTACGGCTGGCTATCCGGATTTCCCGAACGGACCATATGGCAAAACCGAATGCAGGGATGACTTCGAGGGACTGGCAGGCACGCAGCGGCGGCAAGCCGCGCATGGCAGAGCTTACCGGCAGGCGCGCGGCTCTTTCGCCCGGATGCGCCCAAGCGCCTTGAGGAAACGGTAACCCTGGAGCGTGACCTGCGGCCGGCTGACACTGGGCCCGACCCGTTCGAGCGTTATCAGCTGGTGCGCGAGCAGCGCTTCCACATCGGTCCGGTCCAGCTCGGGCGGGTCGCTGCTGTCGTTGACAAGGACCAGGGTGGCAAACTCGTGATGACTCAGCACAGGCGTCTCCTCGGCAAACATGGGTAGTGTGTTGCAACGGGACTGCGCTAGCGCCCTCTGTGGTCCGGTCTGGTGGTGCAGACCCTGTTTTCCGGGGCGCCTAGATTGGCTGGCGACGCTTACCGTTCGCGCCGCGAAAGTCCATCTTAGTCGGTCACCCGGGACTGTTCAATGCCGGATGCAGAACGAAGAGCCGCTGCATTATCCTCACATTGCCCTGCCAGTCGGCGCTCGCGCCGCGGTGCAACATGGAGATGCGGCGGCAATGTCCGACCGGTTAGTCGGTATGCGAATTCCCGCCGCGCCCGCGCAGCGCCGGCAGCCTGCGCCCATGAAAGACAGTAGCCTCAGCCATGCACACGACACCCTTCATTGCCATCGGCAAACGACTTGCGCCGCCGCGCTTCCTGGTGTGCGGCGCCATCCTGATCGTCGCGACCGGCGCGGCGGCAGCACTCGGCGCGCAGCTGCGCATCGCGCTGCTGATCGGCTTCGATTTCGCCGCGCTGGTCTTCCTTGGCGCCGCGCTGCCGCTGTTGCGCGCCGATGCCGCTACGATGCGGCGCACCGCAGAACACAACGACGCCAACCGGCCCGCATTGCTGGCAATCACCGTGCTGCTGTCGATGGTCATCCTGGTGGCGATCGGCACGCTGGTCGCGCGCCCCGGGACGCCGCACTGGCTCGACGTCGCGCTGATCGTCGCCACGCTGGTCCTGTCCTGGCTCTTCGCCAATACTGTCTTCACGCTGCACTATGCGCATCTCTTCTACCTGCAGTCGCCCACCGGCGACCGGCGCGGACTGGAAGTGCCCGGCGTGCGGGAACCCGGCTACTGGGACTTCCTGTATTTCAGTTTCACGCTGGGCATGACGTTCCAGACGTCGGACATCACCATTCACGGCGCGCATATGCGCAGGGTGGTGCTGGCGCACTGCATGGCCGCGTTCCTGTTCAACATGGGGATCCTGGCGTTCACCGTGAACGCCCTCGGCGGCTTGTAGCACGGGTGGTCCGGCGTTCATCTGTCTGACATATACGCCCGCCAGAATCCGTGACGTCATTCAAGCCACGGAGTCGTCATGACCCACACAATTGAAGTCCGCGGGCTTTCCAAATCGTTCCGCGCGGACCGCAAGGCGCTTGACGAGGTCACGCTTAGCGTTGCCCCCGGCGAAATGGTTGCACTGCTGGGCGCCTCGGGATCGGGCAAGTCTACGCTGCTGCGCCACATGGCCGGCTTTGTCACCGCCGATGCCGGCGAGATCCTGGTCAACGGCCGCCCGGTGCAGCGCAATGGCCGCCTGGCCCGCAACGTGCGCCAGGTGCGCGGCGAGATCGGCTTCGTCTTCCAGCAGTTCAACCTGGTGGGCCGGTTGCCGGTGATCACCAATGTGCTGGTCGGCATGCTGGCCCGCATCCCGAAATGGCGCAGCCTGTTCCGCATCTTCAAGGCCGATGAACTGCGTGCCGGGCTCGATGCACTCGCCCAGGTTGGTATAGACGACTATGCGTTTCAGCGCGCCTCGACGCTGTCGGGCGGCCAGCAGCAACGCGCGGCGATTGCGCGCACGCTGGTGCAGAACGCGCGCGTGATCCTGGCCGACGAACCGATCGCCTCGCTCGACCCGGAGTCGTCGCGCCGCGTGATGTCGCTGCTCACCCAGATCAACCGCACGCGCAAGGTGGCGGTGGTGGTATCGCTGCACCAGGTGGACGTGGCCATGCGCTACTGCCCGCGCGTGGTGGCGCTGCGCCACGGCAAGGTGGTCTATGACGGTCCCTCGGCGGCGCTGACGTCGGCCATGCTGCGCGACCTGTACGGCACCGAGGCCGACGAGCTGCTGCATGATGCCGCAACGGATGCCGACGAACCCGCCGCGGCAATGCCCGCACCCGCGATGGTCACCATGAACCTTGCGGCCGCCTGAGCGCCGCCCCTTCCCGCCCCTTCCCGCAGTCGTTCCCAAGCTTTCCCAATCGGAGTTGTCCATGCTTCGCAGAACCTTTGTCGCCGTCGTCGCTTCCGGCCTGGTCGCCCTGCCGTCCCTGTCCGCATTTGCCCAGGACGCCAAGAGCCTGAACATCGGCTTTATCTCGACGGAGTCGTCGTCAAACCTGAAGGCAGCCTGGCAGCCGCTGATCGACGATCTCAGCAAGACGCTGGGCGTGACGGTCAAGCCGTTCTTCGCCTCGGACTATGCCGGCATCATCGAAGGCATGCGCTTCAACAAGGTCCAGATCGCCTGGTTCGGCAACAAGTCCGCGATGGAAGCCGTGGACCGCGCCAATGGCGAGGTCTTTGCCTCGGTGATCGACAAGGACGGCAACCCGGGTTACTGGTCGCTGCTGATCGTCAACAAGGACAGCGACCTGAAGAGCGTCGAGGACGTGATCAAGCGCGGCAAGGAGCTGAGCTACGGCGCCGGCGACCCCAACTCGACCTCGGGCACCGCGGTGCCAGGCTACTACCTGTGGACCGCCAACAAGGTCGACCCGAAGACGCTGTTCAAGGCCGTGCGCATCGGCAACCACGAAGCCAACCTGCTGTCGGTGCTGAACAAGCAGGTCGACGTGGCGGTGAACAACACCGAAAACATGGAGCGCTACCGCATCAACACGGGCAAGAATCCGTTTGACCAGGTACGCGTGCTGTGGAAGTCGCCGCTGATCCCGGCCGACCCGATGGTCTACCGCAAGGACCTGTCGCCCGAGCTGAAGAAGAAGATCCAGACCTTCTTCGTCAACTACGGCAAGGGCACCGACGCGGCACGCGAGAAGCAGGTGCTGGCCGCGCTGACGTACCAGGGTTTCCGCCCCTCCACCGACGCGCAGCTGGTGCCGATCCGCCAGATCGAGCTGGCCCGGGAGAAGGCCAAGATCGAGACCGACACCACGCTGGCCGCTGCCGACAAGGACAAGCGCCTGGCCGACGTCTCGCGCCGCCTGGCCGAGCTGGACAAGGCCGCCGCGGCCACCGCCGCGCAGTAACTGCGCCTTGCAGGGCCGGCCTGGCGCCGGCCCTGTGCCGTCCCCACATTCCCTGCTTCAAACCGGATTGCCCATGACCGCCACCGCCACGCCCGGCCTGCCCCCGTCGTCCCGAAACCCCGCCAGGCCGCCGCGCACGTCCCTTGCCATGATGCTGACCTGGGCGGTCGTGCTGGCCTTGCTCGGCCTGTCCTGGCAAGGCGCCGACATGCGCCCGCTGGACCTGCTGCGCGATTCCGACAATATGGCGAAATTCGCCGCCGAATTCTTCCCGCCGGATTTCCGCGACTGGCGTCACTACCTCGACGAGATGCTCGTCACCGTGCAGATCGCGCTGTGGGGTACCGCCATGGCGGTCGCGATGGCGGTGCCGCTGGGGCTGCTGTGCTCGGCCAATATTGTGCCCGCGTGGGTCTACCAGCCGGCGCGCCGCGTCATGGATGCCTGCCGGGCCATCAACGAGATGGTGTTCGCGATGCTGTTCATCGTCGCCGTCGGCCTGGGACCGTTCGCTGGCGTGCTGGCAATCTGGATCCACACTACCGGCGTATTGGCCAAGCTGTTTGCGGAGGCGGTCGAGGCGATCGACCCGCGCCCGGTCGAAGGCGTGCGCGCCACCGGCGCCGGCCCGGTCGAAGAGATCGTCTACGGCGTGATTCCGCAGGTGCTGCCACTGTGGCTGTCGTTTGCGCTGTACCGCTTCGAGTCGAACGTGCGTTCGGCTTCGGTGGTGGGCATTGTCGGCGCCGGCGGCATCGGCTCCGTGCTGTGGGAAATCATCCGCAGCTTCCAGTATGGGCAGACCTGCGCGGTGATGATCATCATCATCCTGTTTGTGTCGAGCATCGACATTATTTCGGCGCAGATTCGCAAGGTGCTGGTGTGAGCGACATGCTGACGATCGAACGCATCGAAGCCCTCTTCGCCAGCCATGGCACCGAATGGTATGGCGGCGAGTCCATCAGCCAGACCGCCCATGCGCTGCAGTGCGCGCAACTGGCCGAACAGGCCGGCGAGCCCGATACGCTGGTCGTAGCGGCCCTGCTGCACGACATCGGCCACCTGATGCTCGCCGAAAGCACCACCACCGACATGCGCCACCAGGAGGCCGCCGCCGACGCGCTTGCGGCGCTGTTTGGCGAGCATGTTACCGAGCCCGTGCGGCTGCACGTCGCCGCCAAGCGCTACCTGTGCGCGGTCGATCGCGCCTACTTCGACACCCTGTCGCCCGCCTCAGTGCAGAGCCTGGCGCTGCAGGGCGGGCCCTATGACGCGGCCGGCGCCGAGGCGTTCGCCGCCAGCGCCCATGCCGACGCCGCGGTGCGCCTGCGCCGCTACGACGACCTGGCCAAGGTTGTCGACCTGGCCACGCCGCCGCTGGCACACTACCTCGCTATCGCCGCGCGCTGCGCGCACGCCCCCTCGTGAATGGTATGAATGGATTGCAGGACACGGCCGAAGCCGTGCTGGCGCTGCGCGAGGTGCGCGGTTCCGATGCCGAGCTGCGGCACCTGTCGGCGCTGCTCTCCGCCATGGATGGCAAGCCACCGTTGTCGCTGGAGACGATGCGCGAGCGGTATGCGACCATGCGGCGCTATCCGGATTATCGTTGCTACATGATGGTGGGGGCTGACGGGATACCGCTTGGCACGTTCAGCCTGCTGGTGTTTCCTGTGATGGTTCATGATGGACGGCCCGAGGCGATCGTCGAAGCCGTCGTGGTCGCGCCGCATGCGCGCGGCATGGGCGTTGGCAAGGCGATGATGCGGGAGGCCATGCGGCTGGCGCGGGAGGCTGGGGCTGCGAAGCTGGCGTTGTCATCGAATGCGCGGAGGCTGCAGGCGCATCGGTTTTATCGGGGGCTTGGGTTTATTGAGCATGGGGTTAGTTTTAGTGTTGGGCTTTGAGGCGGGGCTGTCGCTGTTGGTGACATGCTGTCGGGCTTTGACGCTTAGGTGTCGCTGTTGATGACATGCTGTCGGCCGTTGAAGCTTAGGTGTCGCTGCTGATGACATGCTGTCGGCCGTTGAAGCTTAGGTGTCGCGGCTGGTGACATGCTGTCGGCCGTTGAAGCTTAGGTGTCGCGGCTGGTGACATGATGTCGGCCGTTGAAGCGCCTGGTTCCGCCCTGCTGGGCGGGTCACTTTTTGGCCGAGCGCCAAAAAGTAACCAAAAAACGCGTCGCCTGAGCGGCTGGCTATCAATTCATCGGCGTGGGTCGTTCGGGCGGTGGTGATTTCCGGCCGATGTGGGTAGTGGTTCGAACCTGCTACGCCAGGTGAGTTTGGGATAGTGGCTGCGTCGACCCACTATTGAACGATCCCCATGCCGGGCGTAGGCCGCCTGCTGCATGCCGTATCGGTGGGACGCCTTCGGCTGCGCTACGCGCGGGCCCTAAGGTGGCTGAGCGCCGATCTCGCCCTGGCCATTGCCGTCGCCGCCCAGCGAGCGAAGCGATGCGGGTTCGTGCCAGGGCACCCCACCCGCGAGACTGAGCCGCGCGCAGCGCAGCCGTAGGCGATGATGCGATGCCGCAGGTAGCAGGCGGCCTACGCCCGTCCTGGGGATGGTTCAAAAGTGGGGATTCGTCAGGCACCGACATTCACTCACCTGGCGTAGCAGGCTGGCATCGCGACCACGCCTCACTGAGACCAACGCCGCCCATATAACCGGAAGCGCCAAATTGGCTCAGCCAGCCGCAGGCGACGCGCTTTTTGGTTACTTTTTGGCGCTCGGCCAAAAAGTGACCCGCCCAGCAGGGCGGAACCAGGCGCTTCAACGGCCGACAGCATGTCACCAGCCGCGACCCCAACGCTTCAACGGCCAACAGCATGTCACCAACAGCGACCCCAGTCCCAAAACCCCTGCTAATCCCCCCCAACCCCCACCACCCGCGCCAAAACCTCCGCCGATGCCCCCAACGCCCCACTGTTATCAATCTCCACCAACGAACACCCATCCGGAACATCAAACGCCTGCCCCGCACGCACCAGCCGCCGCGCGATGGCGTCTTCTGACTCGCGCCCACGCTGACGCAGCCGCGCAGCCAGCACCTCTGGCTTGACCCGTACATGGATCGCGCAAAGCTTCGGATAGCGCGCCACCGCCTGCGGCAGGTACTCCCGCGATCCATTGACGATCACCGTCAGCCCTGCGGCGAGCCACTGCTCGATCTCGACGCCAATGCCATAGTGCAGCCCATGGCTGTGCCAGTTCAGCGCCAGGCACCCAAGCGCCTGGCGGCGCCGGAACTCATCGGGACTAAGGGCCACCGACGCTTCGTTGGCATCGGCCTCGCGCGTGATATAGCGATGCGCCACCACGACGCGATCCTCTGGACCCAAGCGCTCGCGCAGCGCGCGCAGCAGCGAATCCTTGCCGCTGCCGGACGGCCCCATTACGTAGAACAGGCCACTGCCGTCAGTCTTGATTCCCGTATTCATGCGTCCAGGTACGCCGCACCGGCGCCATCATCGATACCGCCATCGAAGCCATAGTGGCGCCCGACGATAAAGGCGTCGCCCGCCTGCGGCTGCACGAACACACTGATGCCATCGACATGCAGCGGCGTTTCCAGCAGCTTGCCGCTATCCGCCGACAGCCGTGCCAGCGCGGCGGCCTCGCTGGCGGCATCGAGCATGCCCGTCAGCGTGATGTGGAAGACAAAGGTCTCGAACACATACGGATAGCCCCACGCATCGAGCATCTTGCGCTGTGCCGCGCTCAGCTGCTCCGGCACGCGTCGGGCCAGTTCGGCCGGGGCCGGCGGCGCCCGGAAGCGCTCGAATGCCACCACGCTGGCATCGGCCAACGCCTGCATCGGCGGCGACGCTTCGGCCAGGCACCATGCGACAAAGCCCCGCAGCGAGCGCAACGCCAGCGGCGTGTCGAACGCTGCGCGGCCGCGCGCAAAAGCACGGGCGGCGGCGTCGAGCTGCGCGGCGTCGGTGCCCTCGGCAAGCCGGAACGGCGGCTTCAGCGTGGCATGCAGGCCATAGTGGGCCGGCGCCCGCACCCACTCGGACGGCGGCGCTGTGAAGCCGGGCGGCATGGGCGCGGCGGCGCCGGAATCGGCATTGCGGCCGAGCCACTGGCTGCCAAAGGTACGGAACGGCTCGCCCGGCGCCAGGTAGATCGCGTAACGGTGTGCGTGCATGGTCATGCCGCCAGTGTGCCGGCGTCGGCAAGATCGACCAGCGGCGGCATCGCTGCGGCATGCTTCAGTTCGCCATTGACGATGGTGGCGCAGACGCGCGGCGCGCCGGGCTGCCGGTCGTCGACCAGGATCGCGTCGGCACGCAGGCCCGCGGCGAGCGTGCCGCGGTCGCGCAGTCCGGCGGCGCGCGCAGGGTTGCGCGACACGAGGTGCCACGCACCCTGCAATTCGAGCACGCACAGTTGCGCCAGGCGCAGCGCCGCCTGCAGCGGCGCCGGGTAGTAATAGTCGGAAGCGAGCACCGTGCACAGGCCGGCGGCGACCATCTCGGTCGCGTTGGGTGCGCCGGTGTGGCTGGTGCCGCGCACCACGTTGGGCGCGCCGAACACGATGTCGTCGCCCAGCTGGCGCGCCAGCGTGGCGGCGTCGACGGTCAGCGGAAACTCGGCGATACGGCAGCCGCGGCTGTGGTAGTGCTGGCGCGTGGCCACGTCCGGGTCGTCATGCGAAGCCACCGGCAGCCCTGCCGCGCGCGCCGCGGCGATCAGGCGCGCCATCGCCTCCGGCACTTCCTGCGCATTGGCGCTGGCCGCACGCAGGCGCCGGCGGAAGGTCTCGACGTCGCACTCGGCGCGTTCGGCGTATTGGCGCAGCTTGCCTTCGTCGGCCATGCGGCGCGCCATCATCGGCAAGTGGTCGTTGATGGCGAGCAGACCAATGCGCCTGTCGGCGATCCAGGCCAGCGCCGTATCGATGCCGGCGAGGTGGAATGCCTCGAAGCGCAGATGCACCTTGTGCTCGGCGCCCAGCACGGGGCGTAGCTGCGCGAGCGCTTCGAACATGCGCAGCGCATATGCTTCGCCGCGCAGCCCGCCCTCCCATGACAGGGTCACCCCATGGAACTCGGTGGTGATGCCGTTTGCCAGCAGCTGGCGGTCCACGTCGAGCAGCGCACCCGCGTAAGGGAAACTGACGCCCGGTCGCGGCATGACCGCGCGCTCGAAAG
The DNA here is from genome assembly GCF_051015765.1 of Cupriavidus sp. a3. Classification (NCBI taxonomy): domain Bacteria; kingdom Pseudomonadati; phylum Pseudomonadota; class Betaproteobacteria; order Burkholderiales; family Burkholderiaceae; genus Cupriavidus; species Cupriavidus sp. a3. The sequence goes on from NZ_CP170644.1 coordinate 1,512,039, forward strand.
CGTCGCCATGGATATCGACGATGCCAGGCAGCACCAGCAGGTCGCCCGCGTCGATCCATAAGCCGGATGCAGGCGCATGCTGGACCACCGTGCCATCGCGCCAGCCTAGTGTAGCCGGCCCCAGGCCCGCTGCACCGAGCACGCGGCGCCCCGTGATGCCGCTCAGTTGCGGCGCTTGGGTTGGAATGATCGTATGCATGGACGGGACGTTAGCGCCGGCAAATGACAAGCAGATGTCTAGACCAATGCGCGCGGCGTCCGGGCAACGTCAGTCGGTGTCCGAAACCGTCAGCTGCACCCAATCCCCGGCAAAGCGCGTCACGCTGTACTGCACCGGCGCGCCGTCGATATCGACGTTGAGCGCCTCCACCTGCAGCACCGGGCGCGTCTTGGGCTGGTTCAGCAGCCGTGCCACCGGGGCGCTCGGCATCGCGGCGGTAATGCGCGACCACTTGCGGGTGTAGTCCGCGATGCCGAACTGCGCGAGCGCGCGCGACACCGATTGCTGCGCGCGCAACACCTCGTCGATGCCGGGGAAGCGCTTCGGATCGAAATAGTGCTCGGCAACGTCGATGGTGCGGGCCTCGGCCCGCCCGAGCATCTGCACGTGCAGCACCGTCGCAGTACGCGCCAGGCCCAGGTGGCGTGCGATCTCCGGCGCGCGCAGCTCCTGGCAGCCGATGATCTCCGTATGCCCGCGCATGCCCTGCGCGGCCAGGTTCTGCGAAAAGCGCGTGCGCCGGCCGATCGCATAGTCGATCGCATGCTCCTGCACGAAGGTGCCGCGGCCCTGCTCGATGCGCACCAGTCCGCTCAGCTCCAGCTCACCCATGGCGCGCCGGATGGTGTGCCGGTTCACGGCGAATCGTGTCGCCAGCTCCGGCTCCGGCGGCAGCTGCTCGCCGGGCTGGTACAGCTTGTTGCGAATGTCCTCCGCCAGCGCCTCGCCGATCTGGCGCCACACCGCCACGCCGGAACCCCGTTCTACTTCCCGATCAGACATCCTGCCCTCTTGTCATCAAGCGTTCATTGTTGCCATGCGATTGTGCCCGAGTTACTCCGGCATGGCACGGAGTCCGACTAATGCCGGGCAGCGTCACGAAACGTTCATCTGCCTGTGGTCTAGTAGCGGCGTGTTCACGTTGTGACATCTAAACGTATAGACGTATAGGGGTGATGATGCAAAGCGAAACCGCCGGTCCGGCAACGACCGATGCGAACCCGGCCCGCGCTGCGTGGCTGCGGGTATTGGCGATGGCGCCAACCGAGGCGCTCGACGCGGCCTATGCCCGGCTGGGCCAGGCAGCGGCCCTGCCCGCGTGGCGCCTGCTGCGCAAGCCGGAGTCCGGCATGGCGATGGTGCGCGCGCGTGCCGGCGGCACCGGAGCGCAGTTCAACCTCGGCGAAATCACGGTCACGCGCTGCGCGGTCGTGCTGGATGACGACGGTGCCGGCGGCACCGTAGGCGTTGCCTATGTACAGGGCCGCAGCACGCAACACGCGCAGCAGGCGGCGGTGCTGGACGCGCTGCTGCAGCGGCCGGCCTGGCACCAGCGCGTGCACGACGCGGTGCTGGCGCCGCTGGCCGACGCCCATGCCGCACGCGCGGCCCGGCAGGCCGCTACCGCCGCGCAAACACGCGTGGAGTTCTTCACCATGGTCCGGGGAGAGGACTGACATGATTTCAACCCAACCCATGCTGTCCGCCGCCACTTCGCTGGTGCCGGGCTTCGACAACCCGGTCGACGACGCCCAGCAGGTGTTCCGCGCCACGCTGCATGCCTTTGCCCATCCCGGACAAGTCCAGTCCCTGCCGGCGACCACCGGCCTGCCCGAGGGCCTGTCGCCGGCGCTCGCCGCGCTGCTGCTGACACTGGCCGATCCCGACACCCCGGTGTGGCTGCCGGCGGGCGTTCCCCTCGCCGCACGCGCATTCCTGCGCTTCCATTGCGGCTGCCCGCTGACCGACGACCTCCGCGCCGCCACCTTCGTGTGCGTGCCCGCCGGCCACGCCATGCCGGCGCTGGCGGACTGCGCGCAGGGCGAGTCCGCGTTCCCGGACCGTTCGGCCACGCTGCTGGTGGAAGTCGCCTCGCTCGACGACGGCGACCTCTTCACGCTGCGCGGCCCCGGTATCGAACACACGCAAGCACTGCGCGTAGCCGGCCTGCCGGCCGGCTTCCGCGGCGCCTGGCGCGCCAACAACGCCGGCTTTCCGCTCGGCGTCGACCTGCTGCTCGCCAGCGGCGACCGGTTCTGCGCGCTGACGCGCACCACGCAGATGGAGGCCTGACATGTATGTAGCCGTCAAGGGTGGCGAACGCGCCATCCTGAATTCCTACCAGATGCTCGACGCCTACCGCCGCGGCGACACGGCGTTGCCCGAGCTGACGCTGGCGCAGATCCGCGAGCAGATGCCGCTGGCCGTGTCGCGCGTGATGGCCGAGGGCTCGCTGTACGACCCGCAGCTGGCCGCGCTGGCGCTGAAGCAGGCCGCCGGCGACCAGATCGAAGCGGTGTTCCTGCTGCGCGCGTACCGGACCACGCTGGCGCGTTTCGGCTATAGCGTGCCGGTCGATACCGGCGCGATGCGCCTGCAGCGCCGGATTTCATCGACCTTCAAGGACGTGCCCGGCGGGCAGGTCCTCGGGCCGACCTACGACTACACGCAGCGCCTGCTGGACTTTTCGCTCGAAGCCGGCCGCGATCCCGCACCGCTGCCGCCTTCGGCCGAGCTGCTGCCCGCCAGCATGCCGCGCGTGACCGGGCTGCTCGAGGCGGAACAACTGGTCGAAGCCGACGAGATCCCCGCCGGCGACCCCCCCCCGCCCGACCTGACGCGCGAGCCGCTGACCTTCCCCGCCAGCCGCGCCGCGCGCCTGCAGAACCTGGCGCGCGCCGATGAAGGCTTCCTGCTGTCGATGGGCTATTCGACGCAGCGTGGCTACGGCAACTCGCACCCGTTCGCCGCAGAAATCCGCTATGGCGCCGCCGAGGTCGAGTTGTTCGTCGAGGAACTCGGCTTCGCCGTGACGATCGGCGAAATCGAGCTGACCGAATGCCAGATGGTCAGCCAGTTCACCGGCAACGCCGACGAAGCGCCGCGCTTCACGCGCGGCTACGGGCTGGTGTTCGGCTACAACGAGCGCAAGGCCATGTCGATGGCACTGACCGACCGCGCGATGCGCGCCGCCGAACTCGGCGAGGCCGCCGACGCCCCGGCCAACGATATCGAATTCATGCTGTACCACAGCGACAACGTCGAGGCCTCCGGCTTCGTGCAGCACCTGAAGCTGCCGCACTACGTGGACTTCCAGGCCAACCTGGAACTGCTGCGCCGCCTGCGCGCCGAGCAGGAAGGCACGGACGCCGCCGCGCAGGCCGAACCGCAAGCCACGCAAGCCGCGCACCCCGAACCGCATCCCCAGCCCCAGCCGCAAGAGGAGACGCTGGCATGACCGCCGCGAACGCATCCGCCGCCACGGGCATCGCCCGCGACGAGCACTACAACTTCGGTTACCTCGACGAATCGACCAAGCGCATGCTGCGCCGCGCCCTGCTCAAGGCCGTGGCGATCCCCGGCTACCAGGTCCCGTTCGGCAGCCGCGAAATGCCGCTGCCCTATGGCTGGGGCACGGGCGGCATCCAGGTCACCGCGGCCATCATCGGCAAGCCCGACATGCTCAAGGTGATCGACCAGGGTTCGGACGACACCACCAACGCCATCAATATCCGCCGCTTCTTCGGCCGCGTGACCGGCGTGCAGACCACCGAGCGTACCGCCGAGGCGACCATCATCCAGACCCGCCACCGCATTCCGGAAACGCCGCTGCGCGCGGGCCAGACCATGGTGTTCCAGGTGCCGATCCCCGAGCCGCTGCGCTGGCTGGAGCCGAGCGAGACCGAGACCCGCACCATGCACGCGCTGTCGGAGTATGGCGCGATGCACGTGAAGCTGTATGAAGACATTGCCCATCACGGGCATATCGCCACCACCTACGACTATCCCGTGATCGTCAACCAGCGCTACATGATGCGGCCGTCGCCGATTCCCAAGTTCGACAATCCCAAGCTCGACCGCAGCCCCGCGCTGATGCTGTTCGGCGCCGGGCGCGAGAAGCGCGTCTATGCCGTGCCGCCGTATACCTCGGTAAAGAGCCTGGATTTCGCCGACCATCCCTTCACGGTCGAGAAATGGACGAGCTGCTGCGCGCAATGCGGCGCCACCGACAGCTACCTGGACGAGATCATCACCGACGATGCGGGCACGCGCATGTTCGTCTGCTCCGACACCGAGTACTGCGCCGACCGCCAGGCGGAACAGGCAGTCACGCAAGCCGCGGGAGGTGCACGATGAGCACGACCCCGCTGCTGTCGGTGCGCAACCTGACGCGCACCTGGGACGGCCTGCATGGCTGCCATGACGTCAGCTTCGACCTCTATCCCGGCGAAGTGCTGTGCGTGGTCGGCGAATCCGGCTCCGGCAAGAGCACGCTGCTGCAGGCCTTGTCGATGCAGGCGCCGCCGCAGCGCGGCAGCGTCAGCTATGACATGCGCGAATGCGGCCTGACCGACCTGGCCACGCTGTCGAGCGCACGCATGCGGCTGCTGGCACGCACCGACTGGGGCTTCGTGCGCCAGCATGCCCGCGACGGCCTGCGCATGCAGGTCAGCGCCGGCGCCAATATCGCCGAGCGCCTGATGGCCGTGGGCGAGCGCCACTACGGCAACCTGCGCGAAGTCGCCGGCAGCTGGCTGGAGAAAATGGAGATCGACCTGGCCCGACTCGACGACGTCCCCGGCACGTTCTCGGGCGGCATGCAGCAGCGCCTGCAGATCGCGCGCAACCTGGTCACGCATCCGCGGCTGGTGTTCATGGACGAGCCCACCGCGTCGCTCGATGTCTCGGTTCAGGCGCGCCTGCTCGACCTGTTGCGCCGGCTGGTCTCCGACCTTGGCCTGGCCGCCGTGCTGGTCACGCACGACCTCGCCGTCGCGCGCCTGCTGGCGCACCGCACGCTGGTGATGCAGGGCGGACGCGTGGTCGAGCAAGGCCTGACCGACCAGATCCTCGACGATCCGCAGCATCCCTACACGCAGCTGCTGGTCTCTTCCATCCTGCAAGGCTGACGACGATGCAAGCAGACAATGCACAGAAGCTGGTCGAGGTCCGCGGCCTCGGCAAGATGTTTACGCTGCACAACCAGGGCGGCATCCGCCTGCCGGTGCTGAACGCGATCGACTTCGACGCCGCGCGCGGCGAATGCCTGGTGCTGTCGGGTCCGTCCGGCACCGGCAAGAGCACGCTGCTGCGCTGCCTCTACGGCAACTACCTCGCCACCGAAGGCAGCATCCGCCTGCGCGACACCAGCGCCGACGGCGAACCGTGGGTCGAACTGAACCACGCCCCCGAACAGCGCGTGCTGAAGCTGCGCCGCGACGTGATCGGCTATGTCAGCCAGTTCCTGCGCGCGATCCCGCGCGTGTCGGCGCTGGACGTGGTGGCCGATCCGCTGCAGCAGCGCGGCACCAGCCATGAAGAAGCGCGCGCCCGCGCCGAGGTGCTGCTGGCACGGCTCAACCTGCCGCGCCGGCTGTGGGACCTGCCTCCTGCCACGTTCTCCGGCGGCGAGCAGCAGCGCGTCAACATCGCCCGCGGCCTGATCGGCGGGCACCCGATCCTGCTGCTCGACGAGCCGACCGCGTCGCTCGACGCCGACAACCGCGCGGTCGTGGTCGAACTGATCCGCGAGGCACTGGCCGACGGCCGCGCGCTGATCGGCATCTTCCACGACGAGGCGGTACGCGACGCCGTGGCCACGCGCCTGCTGCCGCTGCAGCCCGCCACCGCCCTCGCCCCCAACTGCCAGTAACTGTCCAGAACAACGGAGCCGGACATGACCGCGACCTACCTGACGCACGCCACCCTGGTACTGCCCGACCGCGTGCTGCACGACAGCGCGCTGCTGATCGAGGACGGCCATATCGCCGCCATCGAACCGGGCGCCGCGCCTGCAAATGCCGACGTGATCGACCTGCGCGGCCACACCGTGATGCCCGGGCTGATCGACGTGCATTGCGATGCCATCGAGAAAGAGGTGGAACCGCGCGCCAATGTGCTGTTCCCGCTGGATTTTGCCGTGGCGCAAGTCGACCGCCGCAACGCCGCGGCCGGCATCACCACGCCGTACCATGCGCTCTCCTTTGCCGGCAACCACTTCGGCGTGCGCAACGTCGACACCGCGGCCACGCTGGTGCGCGCCGTGGCGGCGTTCCGCGGCGATAGCCTGGTCGACAACCGCATCCATTGCCGCTATGAAGTGACCGATTCCAGCGCCGTGCCCGTACTGGAAATGCTGATGGCCGAGGGCGTAGTCGACCTGCTGTCGGTGATGGACCACTCGCCGGGCCAGGGCCAGTTCAAGACGCTGGACGCTTACCTCGCCTACATGATGGGCAACCACGGCATGACCCGCGAGGAAGCCGCCGACGCCGCCGACAAGAAGGCCGCCGCGCTGGACGGCGCGCATGAACGCGTCAACCGGCTGGTGGCTCAGGCGCACCGCCTCGGCATCCCGACCGCCAGCCATGACGACGATTCGCCGCAGCGCATCGCCGCCATGCAGGCGCTGGGCGTGCGCATGAGCGAGTTCCCGATCAACCTGGAGACCGCGCAAGCCGCGTGCGCACAGGCACTGCCGACCATCCTGGGCGCACCCAACGTGCTGCGCGGCAAGAGCCAGAGCGGCTCGATGCGCGCGATCGACGCCATCCATGCCGGCGTCGGCACCATCCTGTGCTCGGACTACCAGCCGTCAACGCTGATCGCCGCGGCCTATGCCGCCGCCCGGCAGGCCGAGCTGCCGCTGAACGAAGCGCTGGCCTTGGTGACGGCGAACCCCGCGGAAGCCTCCCTGCTGCGTGACCGTGGCCGGCTGGCGCCAGGGCTGCGCGCCGACGTGATCGCCGTGGCCAGTGTGGCCGGCCAGCCGATGGTCACCCATACATGGTCTGGGGGGCGCATGGTGTTCGCGGCGGGGTACCGTGGCGGCCAGCCCAAGGCTACGGGTACGTCCCGGCGACCGCAGATCCACGCGCTAGCCTGACCATCGGCGCGGCATGCGTTCATGTGCTGGCCTCGCCCATCCACGTCCAGACCACCTGTGCTTCATCTGACGGCGATAGCCCGAAACTGATCATCGGCGTCCCAGCCTGCCGCACCACGCCGGACTTGCCGGCCACCCACGCCGCCAGGGGGTGGCCGGACGGCAGCGAGGCACGCC
>NZ_CP170644.1:1519421-1832661 GCF_051015765.1 Cupriavidus sp. a3
ATCGCCAGCGCGCCGATCCATTCGCCCGACACCAGCTTGGGCAGGTACTTCGCCTTCTGCGCGGCCGTGCCGTTGCGATGGATCTGGTTCACGCACAGGTTCGAGTGCGCGCCGTACGACAGGCCCACCGACGCCGAGGCGCGGCTGATCTCTTCCATCGCGATCATGTGCGCCAGGTAGCCCATGTTGGCGCCGCCGTATTCCTCGGCCACGGTGATGCCGAGCACGCCGAGGTCGCCCATCTTCTTCCAGGCGTCCATCGGGAACTGGTCGGTGCGGTCGATCTCCCCCGCGCGCGGGGCCAGTTCGGCCTGGGCCCAGGTACGCACGGAATCGCGCAGCATCTCGATGTCTTCGCCGAGGTCGAATTTCAGGCCGGGCAAGGTAGTCATGGCAGTGTTGTCTTGAAAGTTCTGGTAATCGATGTCGGCGTGGGGATCAGGCCGTTTTGGATTCGCTGAGGTTCAGGTCGCGCACCATCTGGTCGCGCATCACGAACTTCTGCACCTTGCCGGTCACCGTCAGGGGCATCTCGTTCACGAAGCGGATGTAGCGCGGGATCTTGTAGTGGGCGATCTGGTTGCGGCAGAACTCGCGGATCTCTTCCTCGGTGGCGCTTTCGCCCGGCTTAAGCACGATCCACGCGCACACTTCCTCGCCGTACTTCTGGTCCGGCACGCCGAACACCTGCACGGCCTGGACCTTGGGATGGCGGAACAGGAATTCCTCGATCTCGCGCGGGTAGATGTTCTCGCCGCCGCGGATCAGCATGTCCTTCACGCGGCCGACGATATTGCAGTAGCCCTCTTCGTCGATGGTGGCGAGATCGCCGGTATGCATCCAGCCATCGCGGATGGTTTCGGCGGTGCGGGCTTCGTCGTCCCAGTAGCCGAGCATCACCGAGTAGCCGCGCGTGCACAGCTCGCCCTTCTCGCCCACCGGCACCGTGGCGCCGGTGGCATCGACCACCTTGACTTCCAGGTGTGGCTGGATGCGGCCGACGGTGGTGGTGCGCTTGTCCAGCGGATCGGTGGTGCTGCTCTGGAACGAGACCGGGCTGGTCTCGGTCATGCCGTAGGCAATCGTCACCTCGGACATATGCATCTGCGATACCACGCGCTTCATGGTCTCGATCGGGCACGGCGAGCCGGCCATGATGCCGGTGCGCAGCGAAGAGAAGTCATAGTCGCCGAAGCGCGGATGGTCGAGCTGCGCGATAAACATGGTCGGCACGCCGTGCAGCGCGGTGCAGCGTTCCTCGCTGACGGCCTGCATGGTGGCTTCCGGCTCGAAGGCTTCGCCCGGGAACACCATCGCTGCGCCGGTCGAGACGCACGCCAGCACCGCGAGCACCATGCCGAAGCAGTGGTAGAACGGCACCGGGATGCACAGCTTGTCCTGCTCGGTAAAGCGCATCGCCATGGCGATAAAGCGCGCGTTGTTGACGATGTTCCGGTGCGTCAGCGTGGCGCCCTTGGGCGCGCCAGTGGTGCCGCTGGTGAACTGCACGTTGATCGGGTCGTTGCGGTCGAGCTGCGCGGTGATGGCGTCGAGCGATTCGCGGCCCACGCCGGCGCCACGCGCCACCACGTCGTCATAGCGGATCATGCCCGGGGTCTCGCCCGCGCCCATGCGGATCACCCAGCGCAGCGACGGCAGCCGCGCGGCCTGCAGCGCTCCCGGCTCGCTGGTAGCGAGTTCCGGAGCCAGCGCCTGCAGCATCTCCAGGTAGCGCGAGGTCTTGAACGCCTCGGCCGCGACGATGGCCTTGACGCCAACCTTGTTCAGCGCGTACTCCAGCTCGGACAGCCGGTAGGCCGGGTTGATATTGACCAGCACCAGCCCGAGCCGCGCGGTGGCAAACTGCGTCACCACCCATTCCACGCGGTTGGGCGACCAGATGCCGACGCGGTCGCCACGGACCAGGCCGAGCGCGTGCAGCCCCGCCGCCAGCGCATCGATGGCCTCGGCGAACTGCTGCCAGGTCCAGCGCACGCCCTGCTCGCGGAAGGCGACCGCGTCACGCTGCGCAAAGCGGGCGACGGTCTGCGCCAGCAGCTCCGGCACCGTCTGCTCGGACAGAGGGATATTGGTTTCGCCTCGTACATGCGACAGCCCGCCCAGGGGCAGGATGGTGGATTGGGACTCGCCCTGCATCGTCATACTGGTCTCCAAAGCTCGGTGGCGTTCCGTGCGCCCGGCGTTTTGTGAGTATCACTCAATTCACGCCGTGGTCATTGTCTTTGATGGGCTGGCGGGACATCACATCAGGGAAATCCCTTAAATCCTTCGGCACCTGCCCTCGCCCGCCGGTGCGGCCTGTGGCGCCGACGAGTGAAAAGTACACGCTCGGGAGGCAGAACGCAATATTAATTTTGAGCTTTACTCAAGTTTTGGCGAGCGGCGCACTATAATCCTCGCCACGAGACCGACGTCCACACCCCCGACAACATGGAAGACACCAGTTCCCGGCGCCGCGTTCCCGCCGGAGCCAAGGCCGAGCAGCGCATCCGCGACATCCTGCGCGTGAGCCGCGACGTGTTCGCCGAGCTTGGCTACGAGCGCGCCACCACCACCGAGATCGCCCAGCGCCTGGGCGTCTCCGAGGGGACGGTCTTTACCTATTTCCACGGCAAGCGCGAGCTGTGCGTGCGCGTGATCGAAGACTGGTACGACGAGATCATCAGCACGCTGGAACAGGGCATGCCGCACGGCCAGCCCACCAAGGCGCAGCTGGAGTTCTACGTGAAGACGCACCTGCGCCTGTTCCTGATCCAGGGGACCGGGCTGTGCGCGCTGGTGCTGTCGGAAGGCCGGGCCAAGGGGCCCGGGCTGGGCGAGGTGTTCCTGCCGCTGCAGCGCCGCTATACGGCGCCGCTTATGGATCTGCTGGCGCGGGCGCGCAGCAATGGCGAGATCCGTGGCGACCTGCCGCTGAGCCTGCTGCGCTCGGCCATCCTGGGGCCGATGGAACACATCCTGTGGGATGCGATCGCGCGGCAGCGCGAGGTCGATATCGAGAAGACCGCGCGTGACATGGTGGCGCTGCTGTGGCCGGCGCTGCAGCCGGTGGACCTGGAGCTGGAGAAGCTGCGGGGCTTCTACGGCGAGGTCAGCGCGGCACTGCGCAAGGCGACGAAAGACTGAGGCACGCCGGCGTGGGGCCGGCGTGCTGGCTGGCGTGCGTAAGGCTTACTTGCCTGGCGCTCAGGCGCTGAAACCGCCGTCGATCATCAGGCTGGCGCCTGTGACAAAGCCCGCTTCAGGACCCGCGACATAAGCCACCATGCCGGCAATCTCCTCCGGCGTGGCATGCCGCTGCAACGCCATCAGGCTATGCAGCGCCGCGCCGAAATCCCCCGCTTCCGGGTTCATGTCGGTATTGGTCGGTCCCGGCTGGATGTTGTTCACGGTGATGCCGCGCGGCCCCAGGTCGCGTGCCATGCCCTGCACCAGCCCCAGCAGCGCGGACTTGCTCATTGCATACGCGCTGCCGCCGGGGAACGGCATGCGTTCGGCATTGGTGCTGCCGATGTTGATGATGCGGCCGCCCTCGCCCATGTGCGTCAGCGCCGCCCTGGCCGCCACGAACACCGCGCGCACATTGACGGCCAGGGTCTCGTCGAAGTCTTCCAGCGACAGGGTCTCTACCGATCCCAGCCGCAGCACGCCGGCGTTGTTGACCAGGATGTCAAGCTTGCCGAACTGGCGCGCAGCGTCGTCGATGGCGCGGGTCAGCGCGGCGGCGTCCGCGGCGTCGGCCTGAAACGCCAGCGCGCGTCCGCCGGAGGCTTCCACTTCCTCCGCCAGCGCGTTGGCGCCGGCCGCGGAGCTCTGGTAGGTGAAGGCGACGGCGGCGCCTTCGCGCGCCAGCCGGCGCACGATTGCCGCGCCGATGCCGCGGGCGCCGCCGGTAACGAATGCAGTTTTTCCTGTCAGGGTGGCCATGGAATGCTCCGGGAAATGGTTGGTTGGCAAACCCAGTATCGTTCGCGGATTGCCCCTTCGCTAGCCACAAGCCGGCATCAGCTTTTTCAACCGTTGGTATAAGCTGAGGCCATGGAAGCCCTGAACCTGCTCGAATCCTTTGTCCGGAGTGCCGAAGCCGGCAGCTTTTCGGCGGCGGCACGCCAGCTCGGCATGACGCCAGCGGCGGTCAGCAAGAACGTGGCGCGGCTGGAGTCGCACCTGGGCTTGCGGCTGTTCCAGCGCAGCACGCGCCAGCTGACGCTGACCGCCAGCGGCGAGCAGTTCCTGCGGCAGGTCTCGGGCCCGTTCTCGACCTTGCGCGATGCCTTTGCCAGCGCCTCGCAGGACGCCGGCAAGCCAGCGGGCACGCTCAAGGTCAGCATGGCCCTCGCCTTCGGCCGCGAACACCTGGTGCCGCTGCTGGGCGAGTTCCTGCAGCGCTATCCGGCGATCGTGCCGGACTGGCATTTCGACAACCGCCCCGCGGAGCTGATCCAGGACGGTTTTGACGCGGCCATCGGCGGCGGCATCGAACTGACCGACGGCGTGGTGGCGCGCGAACTGGCGCGGACCTGCATCGTCGCGACCGCATCGCCCGCCTATATGGCGGGCAGGCCCATGCCGGGCCACCCCGGCGAGCTGGCCGCGCTGGACGGCATCGTGCGGCGCTCGGGCCCGACCGGCCGGCTGCGCACCTGGACGCTGCGCAGCGAGTCGGGCGAAGAAGCACCGGTCACGCAGCGCACGCGCATGATCTTCGACGACCCCGAGGCAATGGCGCACGCGGCCATGCTCGGCTACGGCGTGGCCCTGCTGCCGACGCCGCATGCGGCGCGATGGCTGGAAAGCGGTGCGCTGGTGCGCCTGCTGCCCGGATGGCATGCCGACAACGGGCCGATCTCGCTGTACTACCCGAACAAGACGCTGCTGCCGCCGAAGACGCGCGTGTTCATCGACTTCGTGGTAGCGGCGTTCCGCGACCACGGGCTGGCGGCGCGCTTTGATGCCGGCATCCGGCCGGTGCGTTAAGCCGCGCCAAGGCACGCTAAAGCGCGCCAAGTCGCATTGAGTCGCGTGCGGCCGGCGCATGCCCACGCGCCACGCATCTCCAGCGTGACGAGAACGGCCCTGCGGCGGCGTGCCGGCCCGTTTGACTAGGGATAGAGAACGACCTAGGCTAAGTACGCTTGAAGTCCACTTCCGTGCGCGGACGCTGCCATGCCGGCCTGCGCGATCTCGCGGCATGTGACCGGCGTAGAACAAGGAGGGCTAACCATGAACATGCGGCCGGATCCCACGTTTTACCCGTCGCCCCAGCTCGCGATGAGCGCACCGCCGGAAGAATTCGCCTACACCCTGCTGCTGAGCCCCGACGGCTCGCGCCCCGACGCACTGGCCGTGATCGACGTCAAGCCCGGCTCGCCCACCTACAGCACGGTGGTGCATACCGTGCCGATGACCAACAAGGGCGACGAGCTGCACCACTTCGGCTGGAATGCCTGTTCCTCCGCGCTGTCGCCGCTGACCGGCCACGCGTTCCTGGAGCGGCGCTACCTGATCATTCCCGGCATGCGCTCGTCGCGCATCTATATCGTCGACACCAAGCCGCATCCCACGCAGGCGCGCATCCACAAGATCATCGAGCCGGACGAGATCATCGGCAAGACCGGCTACTCGCGACCGCACACCGTGCATTGCGGCCCCGAAGGGATCTACGTCAGCACGCTCGGCGGCGCGGGGCAGGACGGCACCGACGGGTTCCCCGGCATCTTCATCATGGACTGCGAGACCTTCGAGGTGCTCGGCCGCTGGGAAATCGACCGCGGCGAGCAGGAGAAGCACTACGACTTCTGGTGGAACCTGCCGCGCGACTACATGGTGTCGAGCGAGTGGGCCTTGCCGCCGCAGTTCGAGAACGGCCTGGTGGCCGAAGACCTGCTCTCCAACAAGTACGGCCACAAGCTGCACTTCTGGGACCTGCGCGCGCGGCGCAATGTGCAGACCATCGACCTGGGCGCCAACCACCAGATGGCGCTGGAAGTCAGGCCCGCGCACGATCCGGTGCGGGAATACGGCTTTGTCGGCGTGGTGGTCGACACCACCAACCTGGAAGGCTCGATCTGGACCTGGTGGCGCGAAGGCGGCAAGTTCCACGCGGAAAAGACCGCGACCATCCCGCCCGAGCCGGCCTCGGCCGACCTGCTGCCGCCGTTGCTGCAGGGCTTCGGCGCGGTGCCGCCGCTGATCACCGACATCGACCTGTCGCTCGACGACAAATTCCTGTACGTGTCGTGCTGGGGCACCGGCGAGATGCGCCAGTACGACGTCACCGACCCGCGCAAGCCACGGTTGTCGGGCTCGGTCCATCTCGGCGGCATTGCACGGCGCACGCCGCATCCGAACGGCAAGACCTTCGCCGGCGGCCCGCAGATGGTCGAGATCAGCCGCGACGGCAAGCGCGTTTACTGGACCAACTCGCTCTACTCCACCTGGGACAACCAGTTCTATCCAGACGGCGTGCCCGGCGTGCAGGTGATGGGACGCGCCGAGCCGGAGGGCGGATTGGCGCTGGCCGATGACTACTGGCTGGAATTCCCCGACGGCTACCGCGCGCACCAGGTGCGGCTGGAAGGCGGCGACTGCTCGACTGACTCGTTCTGCTATCCGTCGGTCCGGTCTTGACGGCGTTCTCCTGGGAGCATGCCGGCCTGTGGTCGGCGGTCCTGGCCAGCGGCATCTATCACGGCCTGAATCCCGCGATGGGATGGCCGCTGGCCGTGTCGAACGGGTTGCTGGCGCGGCAGGACCGCGCGGTGGTGTCGGCGCTCGGATGGCTGGCGCTGGGCCACCTGCTGGCGATGATCGCGGTCATGCTGCCGTTCGGCGTGCTGGCCATGGTGGCCCGCTGGCAGGCGCCGCTGCAGTTTGCCGCGGGGCTGCTGGTGATCGGCTGGGGGCTGGCGCTGCTGGCCTGGCGCCGCCATCCGCGCTCGCTGGCGCGCATTCGGCCGGGGCGCCTGGCGCTATGGTCCTTCGCCGTGGCAATCGCGCATGGCGCCGGGCTGATGCTGGTGCCGATCTATCTCGGGCTGTGCCGCGCCGACGAGGATGCCGGCCACAAGGCCGCCGCCGCGCTGATGGGCGCCAATGTCTCGATGGCGCTGCTCGTGTCCGTCGTGCATGCCGCGGCCTTGATCGCCACCGGGGGCGTGGTGGCCTGGCTGGTCTATCGCTATGTCGGGCTTAAATTCGTGTCGCGCAGCTGGTTCAACCTCGACGTGGTGTGGGCGCTCAGCCTGGTGCTTGTCGGTGGGCTGGCGCTGGCATTCAGCGGCATCCAGCTGCCATCGCCGCATTAGCGCAGACGAGCCGAACCACCCGCCCGGCATTATCGCCGCCACCAGCACGGCATCGGCCCGGAGTGGTTTGCCCTTTCCTTGCGAAGTGGATATGATGCCCTGAACCTCGTTTTCAATCTTCTTCAGAGGAACTGAGCGATGGACATCACGGCGCGCGCTTTCGATAATTTGTGCTCACGAAGCATGCATGCGCTGCCGTTTTCCCAAGTTGCGGCCAAACCCTCGCAAATGGGCGCTGCAATGACGATTCCGCGCCGGCTCGACAGCGAGCGGCCACTCCAAGGCGTAGGTCTCGCCTGCCTCTATTAGTCCGGAGCCGGCCAAGGGCGCACTAACGCGCCTGGCGGCTCCGGAAATCCCCTCGGATAGCGACTCATCCCCCCGTTGTTTGTCTCATCGGGATTGCGTACCCCTGCTTCTTGAAGCCATGGCGATATTTGATCGTGGCCGGGGTGCATTCTCAAGTCGGGACAGGCACGGGTCGGGCTTCATATTTTTCGAGCGGGGCTCCAGCCGGTTCTGCCGGAGTGTCTCCACTCGGAGCGCCATACTGCGAACCGATGACTGTGGCGCTCACATGCGGGAGCGTGATCATGAATCGATTGCCCTTTGCCCAGCTTTCAGCGGCTCAGCAAGCCAATCTTGAAGTCCTCAGGGGTATGGCAGATGTACTGTGCTTTTCCGAGAAAGCATTTTCACAGTTCGAGACGCTGATGGAATGGAACCTTCAATGGTTCCATGGCGCCGTTCCCGGCACCCATGCATGCACCAGACAGTTCCTGGCAATGCAGAGGCCGCGTGACATCCTCGCAATGCAGGCCTTCGTCATGCAGTGGGCAAGCGGCAGGGCCCTCTTTCCGTCCCGGGATTCGGCATCGCCGCGTCTGCGCCACCTGTGCCCCAGCGTCACCCGAGTTGAACAAGTGCCGCTCTTGTCACTGACAATGCATGGATTCTTGTCGGGTGCAGCAGGCGGCACCGCCCCAAGGCGCCGCCTCCAGGAATGGGAACTGGCAAGCGCTTGGCCGCTGCACCGGCCTGCTCACGATGCGGGGGGCCGCGCCTTGGTTTGACCAATATCAAGTTCCATCCAACACTGCCGCCTAGGCTGAATGCATCAGACCCAGGGACTATGCAGTCCCATCCCAAAGGAGCATCGCATGTACCAGCGCCTCTTGCTCGCCGTGGACGGCAGCCACTCCTCCGACCTGGCGCTCAGCCAGGCCATCGCAATCGCCGCGGCCACCGGCGCCGAAGTCAAGGCGTTGTTTGTGGTCGATGACAGCGATGTGTACTTTGAGGCAGGCTATTTCGATCCCCGCGAACTGGGGAACCAGCAGATCTCGTACGGCCGCAAGGCACTGGACGCCGCGACGGCACGCCTCAGCCAGGCGGGAATCCGATGCCATACGCAATTGGACGAAAAGCCGGTGGCTCCCGGGCGGATCTCCACGACCATCGCCACCGAAGCCGACAATTGGAATGCCGACATGATTGTCATGGGCACGCACGGGCGGCGCGGCGTCAGGCGGCTGCTGATGGGCAGCGTGGCGGAAGGCGTACTGGCCCAGACAACCAAGCCGGTCTTGCTGGTCCGCAGCGAAATCGAAGGCTGACGCCCCACGCCGGGGCACCGACAAGGACACCTGCATGCCCGAGACCATGCGAGCCATGCAATTTGCAGGCGCGGGGCAGCCTTTGGTCCTGGTACACGGGCCAGTCCCCGAGCCCGGGCCGGATGAGGTACGCATCGCTGTTTCTGCCTGCGGCGTATGCCGGACCGACCTGCATATCGTAGACGGCGACCTGCGCCATCCCAAACCGGCGCTCATCCCCGGACACGAGATCGTTGGACGGGTGGATGCTTGCGGAGCGGGTGTCACCGCCTTCGGGCCGGGCGACCGCGTGGGTGTGCCATGGCTTGGCCATACCTGCGGCCACTGTCGCTACTGCCAGCGTCATCACGAAAACCTCTGCGATGCACCGCTATTTACGGGCTATACGCGCGATGGCGGCTACGCTGAATATGTTGTCGCAGACAGCAGGTATTGCTTTCGGATTCCGCCTGCCTACGATGACGAACACGCTGCCCCGCTGCTCTGTGCCGGCCTGATCGGCTACCGGACGCTGCGCATGGCAGGGCCTGCCGCCGATACACGCCGCATCGGCATCTATGGCTTCGGCGCAGCCGCCCACCTGGTTTCGCAAATTGCCGTGGCACAAGGCCGGGAAGTCTACGCTTTCACCCGCACTGGCGACACGGGCGCCCAGCAACTGGCATACCAGACTGGAGCGTGCTGGGCCGGCTCGAGCGACCTCCCGCCTCCGGTGCCTCTGGACGCCGCGCTGATTTTCGCGCCGGTGGGCGCACTGGTGCCCAAAGCGCTACGCGCCGTCGATAAAGGTGGCACCGTTGTCTGCGGCGGCATCCACATGAGCGATATCCCAGGCATGCCTTACGAACTGCTTTGGGAAGAGAGGCGCCTGTGTTCCGTCGCCAACCTGACGCGCGCCGACGGGATTGCGCTGATGGAGATCGCCGCCCGCACCTTGCTGCATACACACACCACCGCGTATCCGCTTGAGCAGGCCAATGAGGCTTTGGCCGATCTGCGTGACGGCCGCCTTTCCGGCGCCGCGGTCTTGCAGATTCATCGTTGATTCTCCTTCAGTTCTAGAATGCGCCCATATCAAACACGTTTTCAGACCCGTGAACATGCCGGAACGGAACTGGCGCGGGCCTTGCATGCGTATCGGGGAACCGGCGCCCTGGTTCTGGCGATCCCTCGTGGCGGAGTGCCGGTCGGGCGCGTCGTCGCCGACGCGCTGGACGCCGAATTCGATCTCGTGATGGCGCGCCGCATCACCCCAGGGATGGCGCTGGACGACACAGGCATGACGTGGTGCACGGGCGAAGCGAATGCGCATGGCGACGCCAGCCGACAGCGTGACGCCCAGTTCGACCAGCTTCGCAGGCAGCGCGCGGTCTATAAGCCGGTTCGCAAGCAGGCGGATCCGGGCGGTCGCGTGGTGATTGTCGTGGATGACGGCCTGGTGAGCGGCGCGACGATGTATGCGGCCCTCTCGCGCCTGCGCAAGCGGCAGCCCGCTCGACTCATATGCGCGCTTCCGATCGCCTCAAGAGCGGGACTGGACAGGATCCGGGCGCTGGTGGATGAAGTCATCTGCCTGGATACCCCGGAGTCCATCGAAAATCTCGCGCATTTCTATCACGAGTTCAGTCTGGTCACCGACGATTTTGTCCGGCAGGTGACAGCCATGCTGCCAGTGCAATCCCCAGGCCATGCCCGGCCAGGGGTGGAGGCGCGCGTGCCGGCAATCAGCAGAGCGATGCTGGTTCCATATGGGACGACTTGCCTGCGAGTCATGTTCGAAACCGCCGCGAATCCCATCGGGGTCGCGGTGATGATTCATGCCGGTGGCGCGGAACGCCGCGACGTCCGCAGTCATTACCTGGCACGCAAGCTACGCGCGAAAGGATTCGCCACCGTGCTTGTGGACCTGCAGCCTGACAGCCGCTTCGACGACGCGCCCGAGTCGGATGTCGATGAGCTGGTGGCAAGGTTGAACCAGACGCTGGGCTTCCTGCATGGCGGAACACCCTGCGCAGACCTCCCTGTCGGCCTGCTTAGTACCGGCACCGCCTCAGCTGCGGCCCTGCGCTCGGCCGCGTACGGCGAGGCACAACTTCGCGCGGTGGCCTGTGTTGCAGGACGACCGGATCTCGCTGGTGCCGCCAGCCTGCAGCGCCTCGATATCCCTGCGCTGCTGATATGTGCAAGCGGCGACCCAAAGAACATTCAGATCAACAATCTTGCGTTTGAGCAAATGCATTGCCCGCGGCAGTTGAGGCTCATCCCGACGAATGGCCGAGGATTCGAAGACCGCAAGGCCCTGGAAGACGTCGCAACACTCACGATAGCCTGGTTCGAGAGGCACCTTGCGCCTCAATCGTGTTCCAGGCTGGGGTACGGTGGATGACATATGCTGGCCGGCTACACCCGGTGGCGAATAGCAGCCGCCGCCGCCATCACAGACCCGACAGCCGATACCTCAAGTCACCGGCGCCGGATTGAACAGCACCAGCGCGTTCCTGATCTTCCAGTGTTCCGCCCATGACTTCTTGCCGCTGGCCACCGCCAGCAGCGTGTGGAACAGCTCCCGGCCCACCTCTTCGATGGTGGCTTCGCCGGTGGCGATGCGGCCGGCGTTGACGTCCATCAGGTCGTGCCAGCGGCGTGCCAGGTCGTTGCGGGTCGAGACCTTGATCACCGGCACCTCGGCCAGCCCATACGGCGTGCCGCGGCCGGTAGTGAAAACGTGCAGGTTCATGCCGGCGGCCAGCTGCAGCGTGCCGCAGACAAAATCGCCCGCCGGCGTGGCGGCATAGATCAAACCCTTCTGCGTGACCTTCTCGCCCGGTCCGCTGACGCCATGGATCGGCCCGGTGCCGGACTTGACGATCGAGCCCATCGCCTTTTCCACGATATTGGACAGGCCGCCCTTCTTGTTGCCCGGCGTGGTGTTGGCGCTGCGGTCGACCTTGCCTTTCTCGAGGTAGGCGTCGTACCAGGCCATCTGCTTCATCAGCGCCTCGGCCACTTCGGGCGTGGCCGCGCGCGCGGTGAGCTGGTCGATGCCGTCGCGGACCTCGGTGACCTCGGAGAACATCACTGTGCCACCGGCGCGCACCAGCAGGTCGGTGGCAAAACCCACCGCGGGATTGGCGGTAACGCCCGAGAAGGCATCGCTGCCGCCGCACTGCACGCCCACCACCAGGTCGGACGCGGGACAGGTCTCGCGCCGGCGCGCGTCCAGGCGCTGCAGGTGCTTCTCGGCCGTCGCCATGATCGACTCGATCATCGAGGCAAAGCCGACGTGCTGCTCGTCCTGCAGGCAGACCACGTCGGGCTCGCCTTCCTTCTGGATCGGGATGGTGCCGGCGCTGACCAGCCGCGCGGGCTGCAGCTTTTCGCAGCCCAGGCTGACGATCATCACTTCCCCGCCGAAGTTGGGGTTCAGCGCGATATTGCGGATCGTGCGGATGGGGATGCCGGCATCCGGCGCATCGATCGCCACGCCACAGCCGTAGGTGTGCTCCAGGCCCACCACGTCGTCGACGTTGGGGTACTTCGGCAGCAGCTCTTCCTTGATGCGCCGCACGGCAAACTCGACCACGCCCTCCACGCACTGCACGGTGGTGGTGATGCCGAGGATATTGCGCGTGCCGACCGAGCCGTCCGCATTGCGGTAGCCCTCGAAGGTGTAGCCCTCCAGCGGCGGCAGCGGCCTGACGCGCGTGCCGACCGGCAGGTCGTGCAGCTCCGGCGCGGCCGGCATGCGGATCACGCGCTCGTTGATCCAGCTGCCGCGCGGCAGCTCCTTCAACGCGTAGCCGATCACGACGTTGTAGCGGATCACCTCGTCGCCTTCGCGCAAGTCCGTCAATGCGACCTTGTGACCCTGCGGCACGCCTTCGACCAGCGTCAGGCCGCAGGGGAACGTGGCGCCGGCCGGCAGCCCGCCGTCGTTGGCGACGATGGCGACGTTGTCGTCGGGGTGCATCGTGATGTAGAGGGGGCGCGATGCCGGTGCTGGAGTCGCTTCGCTCATGATTGCAGGCTTTCTTCAGGGGACGGCACTATGCCAGTCACGTGTTACGTTGTCTGACGACATTGTAGAGGCTATGGCGCAAGCTTGTGTCCGGGCTTACCCTGATCTCGAGTAGCCTATGCGTCATATCCTGCATTAAATTGCCGCATAGACGCGAATTTTTCGTTGACATCTGTTGATTTCCATCGATTGTTGTACGACAACAATGGTTTATCCAGTCGCCGACAGCCATTGATTTCATCCGGCAAAACTTTTTGGCAACGCAGAATGACGGGCGGCGACGGATGGCTTATAACGGCTTCAACCGGTTTCACGTGACGAAAACCGGACCAGGAGACCGCCGCCGTGACCACCCCGAGCACCTCGCTGCAGAAAGCCTGCCGCCTGCTGCGCGCGCTGACCGATGCCCGCAACAGCCGCCTGACCGATCTGGCGCTGGCCGCCGGCGTCGACAAGGCTTCGGCGCTGCGCCTGCTTGAAACGCTGGCGGCCGAGGGACTGGTTGAGCGCGATCCCGCCACCAAGGCCTTCACGCCGGGGCGCGAATGGCTGGCGCTGCATGCCGCCACGCTGGCGCGCACCGACCTGCGCCCGCTGGTACGCCCCGCGCTGATCCGGCTGGCCAATGCCTTCGAGGACAGCGCCATCCTGTCCGTGCCGAGCGGCTGCGAATCGGTCTGCATCGAATTGCGGCTGGGCACCTTCCCGATCCGCGCCAACTACCTGGACATCGGCAGCCGCCGGCCGCTGGGCATCGGCGCCGGCAGCCTGGCGCTGCTGGCCGCGCTGCCTGATGCCGAGGTCGACGCTGTGCTCGACGGCATCGCCCCGGCCATGCGCCGCTACCCGCGCTTCAGCCGCGACATGCTGCTGGGCCATGTGCAGGCCACGCGCGAGCGCGGCTACGCCGTATTGCTGGACGTCGTGGTCGAGCGCATGGGCGGCATCGCCATCGCCCTGCCCGGCCCCGACGGCTACCCGCTGGGCGCGATCAGCATTGCGGCGCTCAACGATCGCATCACCAGCCGCGAGGCCGCGATGGCGCGAGCACTGCTGCGCGAGGCCGACGCCATCTGCGAGCACTGGCGCTCGCACGCCGCCGTGAAGCCAGATATCAAACCCGACATCCAACGGCCGGCTACCCGGCCACGTACGCGAGAGGAGGCATGACATGCGCTGGAAGCAACGTCCGCAAGGCTCCAACTGGGGCGATTTCGGCCCCGACGACCAGCTCGGCCGCGTCAACCTGATCGGCCCCGAGCAGGTCGTCAAGGGCGCGCGCGAGGTGCGGGCCGGCATCAGCTTCTGCCTGTCGCTGCCGCTGGACTACCCGGGCGGCAACAAGCTCAACCCGCGCCGGCACCCGCCGCAGTTGCGCCCGACATTTCGCGACGACAGCCCCTACCTCAACTTCCCGCTCGCCAAGGTCGATCCCGCCGCCACCGACGTGATCAGCGACGACCAGGTGCTGATGTGCCTGCAGTACAGCACGCAGTGGGATGCGCTGGCGCACGTGGGCGCGCTGTTCGATGCCGACGGCGACGGCCGGCCCGAGCGCGTCTACTACAACGGCTTCCGCGCCAACGAGCATATCGTCGGTCCGGTGGATTACGCCGAAGACGACCACTTCGCCGCCCACCCTTGCGGCCACGACCACAGCGCCGCGCAGGCGCTTGGCATCGAGAACTTCGCGGTCAAGGGCATGCAGGGCCGCGGCGTGCTGGTGGACCTGGCGCACGTGTACGGCCAGGACTTCCGCAACATCGGCTATGACGACCTGATGCGCGCCATGGACGCCGGCAAGGCCGAGGTCGAGCCCGGCGACATGCTGCTGCTGCGCACCGGCTTTGCCGAGGTGGTGCTGTCGATGCAGCGCGAGCCCGACGAAGCCGTGCTGCACCACAGCTGCTGCGCGCTAGACGGCCGCGACGACCGCCTGCTGCAGTGGATCACCGACGCCGGCATCGCCGCGCTGATCGCCGACAACTACGCGGTCGAGCGCTACCCGGCCCGCCCCGCGCCCGATGGCGACCGGCACCACCCGCTGCTGCCGCTGCACCACCACTGCCTGTTCAAGCTGGGCCTGCCGCTGGGCGAGCTGTGGTACCTGCGCGAGCTGGCCGACTGGCTGCGCGCCAATGGCCGCACCCGCTTCCAGCTGACCGCGCCGCCGCTGCGGCTGCCGGGGGCGGTGGGGTCGCCGGTGACGCCGATTGCTACCGTCTAGCCCAAACAAGAACCACAACACGCCAGAGGAGACACCATGAAGCTTCGCCATTCGATCCAGCGCCGGGCCGCCGGCGTCCTGGCCCTGGCCGCGGCGCTTGCCTGCGGCGCCGCGCACGCACAGCCCAAGACTGCGATCTCCGACGACGTGGTCAAGCTCGGCATGCTGCTCGACATGAGCGGCCTGTACGCCGATGTCACCGGCCGCGGCAGCGCCACCGCGGCGCAGATGGCCATCGACGATTTCGGCGGCAAGGTGCTGGGCAGGAAGATCGAGCTGGTGGTGGTCGATCACCAGAACAAGGCCGATATCGCGGCCAACAAGGCGCGCGAGTGGTACGACACCGGCAATGTCGATGCCATCCTCGACGTGGCCGCCTCGGCGCCAGCGCTGGCCGTGCTGGAAGTGGCGAAGCAGAAGAACCGCATCGTGGTGTTCTCGGGGCCGGGCACCGAGCGCATCACCAACGACCTGTGCACGCCGGTGTCGGTGCACTACGCCTACGACACCTATGCGCTTGCCAATACCACCGCGCGCGCCACGGTGCAGCGCGGCGGCAAGACCTGGTTCTTCCTGACCGCCGACTACGCTTTCGGGCATACGCTGCAGGACTCCGCCACCGCGGTGATCAACGAAACCGGGGGCAAGGTGGTGGGCGCCGCGCGCCACCCGATCGGCGCCAGCGACTTTGCCTCGTACCTGCTGCAGGCGCAGGCCAGCAAGGCGCAAGTCGTGGGACTGGCCAATGCGGGCGGCGACACCATCAATGCGATCAAGGCGGCGTCGGAGTTCGGCCTCACGCGCAACGGCGCGCAGCGCATGGCGGGACTGCTGCTCTACATCAACGATATCCACGCCATCGGGCTGAAGACCGCGGGCGGCCTCGTGCTCACCGAAGCCTTCTACTGGGACATGAACGATGCCACGCGCGCGTGGTCGCGCCGCTATTTCGAGAAGCTGAAGAAGATGCCCAACATGAGCCAGGCCGGCGCGTATTCGTCGGTGATGCACTACCTGAAGGCGGTGCAGGCGGCGGGCACCGACGAGACCGCGGCGGTGATGAAGAAGATGAAGTCGCTGCCGATCAACGACTTCTTCGCAAGGAACGGCCGCATTCGCGAGGACGGCCGCATGATCCACGACATGTACCTGTTCGAGGTGAAGACGCCGGCCGAATCCCGGTATCCATGGGACTACTACAAGGTGGTGGCGACAGTACCCGGCGAGCAGGCCTTCATGCCGGCATCGAAGTCGCAATGCCCTCTGCTCAAGCACTGACATGCTCGCCACCTACCTGCGCGGCAGCGGCAACACCCGCTTCGGCCGCATCGAGGGCAGCACGCCGCTGGCGCTGATGGCACAGGCCGCCGATGCCGCGCTGGCCGATGCCGGGCTGGCGCGCGCCGGCATCGACGGCGTGCTGTGCGGCTATGCCACCACGCTGCCGCACCTGATGCTGGCCGACCGCTTCTGCGAATACGCCTCGCTCACGCCCGCCTACGCCCACGGCGTGGCCGCGGGCGGCGCCACCGGCGGCGTGATGGCCATGCTGGCGCATGAGCTGGTGCGCGCCGGCCGCTGCCGCCACGTGCTGGTGGTGACGGGCGAGAACCGCCTCAGCGGCCAGAGCCGTGACCAGTCGATCCAGACGCTGGCGCAGGTGGGCGAGCCGCATGCCGAGGTGCCCAACGGCGCCTCGGTGCCGGCCTACTACGCGCTGCTGGCGTCGCGCTACCTGCATGAGACCGGCATGGGTGCCGATGCGCTGTCCGGCTTTGCCGTGCTGATGCGCGAGCATGCCGCCGGCCATCCGGATGCGCACCTGCGCGAGCCGCTGTCGCTCGCGCAGGCGCGCGCCGCCCGCCCGATCGCCACGCCGCTGCGGCTGTCCGACTGCTGCCCGATTTCCGATGGCGCGGTGGCGGTGATCGTTTCCGCGGAACCCGGCGCGGGCACGCCGGTGCGCATCGCCGGCGCAGGGCAGGCACACCGGCACCAGCACCTGGGCGCCATCGACGACGTGATGCAGACCGGCGCCGCCGAGGCCGCGCAGTGCGCCTTCGCCGAGGCGGGCGGCAGCGTGGACGGCATCGACTGCCTCGCGATCTACGACTCGTTCACCATCACGCTGGTCATGCTGCTGGAAGAACTCGGACTGGCGCCGCGCGGGCAAGCGCACGCGCGCCTGCAAGCCGGCGATTTCAGCCGCGCCGGCGCGCTGCCGCTCAACACGCATGGCGGGCTGCTTGCGTTCGGCCATTCCGGCGCGGCAGGCGGCCTGATGCATCTTGCCGAAGCCGCGCGCCAGCTCGCGGGCCGCGCCGGGGAACGTCAACTGAGCAAGCGCCGCCGCGCGCTGTTCCATGCCGACGGTGGCGTGCTGTCGTCGCATGTCAGCCTGGTGCTGGAGGCCGCGCCATGAGCCATCCCTATACCGACGGACTCGATGCCGGCGTGGTGCGCTACCAGTGTTGCGACGACTGCGGAGCCTGGCAGCCGCTGGAACGGCACGCCTGCCGCGCCTGCGGCAGCCTGCAGTTGCGCTGGCGCGATGCCGGCGGGCTGGCCACGGTGTATGCGGTCACCGAGATCAGCCGCGCCCCGGCCGGGGCCTTCCGCGCGCTGGCGCCCTACACGCTGGTGCTGGCCACGCTGGACGAAGGCCCGCGCGTGATGGGCCATGCCGAGCCCGGCGTGGCGATCGGCGAGCGCGTGCGCGCAGGCTTCCTGCGCTTCGGCGAAGGGACGCTGCTGCGTTTCCTGCGCGAATAGCGCCTTCCGGCGCCAGCCGGCGCGCGTCCGCCTCCATCCCAGCCGGCACCCACAACCGGAGAATCCCCTTGGCACCGAATCGATCCCGGCGGCACGCGCTCGCCCTGCTTTCCTGCCTCGCCTTGTCCGCGGCATTTATGCCGCCAGCGCTGGCGCAGTCCTTCCCCGTCAAGCCGATCCGGCTGGTGGTGCCCTACCCGCCCGGCGGCCCCACCGACATCGTTGCGCGCGTGGTCGGCCAGAAGCTCTCGGACAAGCTCGGCCAGCCGCTGGTAGTGGAGAACCG
Source organism: Cupriavidus sp. a3 (assembly GCF_051015765.1). NCBI lineage: Bacteria > Pseudomonadati > Pseudomonadota > Betaproteobacteria > Burkholderiales > Burkholderiaceae > Cupriavidus > Cupriavidus sp. a3. Next base: position 1,537,669 of record NZ_CP170644.1, read on the forward strand.
CCCCGGCGCCGGCGGCAGTATCGGCGCCGAGGCAGCGGCCCGGGCCGCGCCCGACGGCTACACGCTGCTGGTGGCCACCACCGCGCATGCCATCAACATGACGCTGTTCCGCAAGCCCGGCTACGACACGCGCAAGGACTTCGCGCCGGTAAGCCTGCTCACGCGCGGCCCGCTGGTGCTGGTCACCGCGCCCGCCACGCCCGCGGGCAATGTCGCCGATCTGATCGCGCTGGCCAGGAGCAGGCCCGGCCAGGTCACCTTTGCCAGCTCCGGCAATGGCCAGTCCACCCACCTTGCCGCGGAACTGTTCAACAGCATGGCCGGCGTGCGCATGACGCACGTACCGTACAAAGGCAGTGCGCCTGCGCTGACCGACGTGATGGGCGGCCAGGCCACGGTGATGTTCGACACCATGCTGTCGGCCATGCCGTTCGTGCGCGACGGCAAGCTCAAGGCGCTCGCGGTCACGGGCGCGGCGCGCTCGCCGGCCGCGCCGGACACGCCGACCATCGCGCAGTCAGGATTGCCGGGCTACGAGGCCAGCGCCTGGAACGCGCTGCTGGCGCCCGCCGGCACGCCGCCCGCGGCGCTCGCTGCGCTCGGGACGGCGCTGAAATCCGTGCTCGACGATGCGGACGTGCGTGCGCGCTTCGCCACGCAGGGCTTCGCCGCGGAATGGACCTCGCCACCGGCCACCGCGCGGTTCCTCGAACACGAAATCGACAAATGGGCCCGGGTCGTCAAGGCATCCGGCGCCACCATCGACTGATCCCCTACGCATAGCTCACTCATACCCCACGGCCCCTGTCATGACCGCTCCCCTCCAGTCACTGCTCGCTCCCCGCTCCATCGCCGTGATCGGCGCCTCCGACAATATCCACAAGATCGGCGGCCGCCCCATCCACTACATGAAGGCGCACGGCTACGTCGGCACGCTCTACCCGGTCAACCCGCAGCGCGACACCATCCAGGGCCTGCGCGCCTGTCCCACGCTGGACGCGGTGCCCGAAGTCCCCGAACTCGCCATCATCATCGTCGCCGGAGATGCCGCCGTGCAGGCCGTGCGGGACTGCGCGCGGCTGGGCGTGGCGGCGGCCATCGTGATCGCATCGGGCTTCGGCGAGGGCGGTGCCGAAGGCCGGCGCCAGCAGGACGAGATGGTGCGCGCCGCGCGCGCCAGCGGGCTGCGGCTGGTTGGTCCCAACAGCCAGGGGCTGGCCAATTTCGGCAGCGGCGCCATCGCCAGCTTTTCGACCATGTTCATCGAGGTGCCGCCGCAGGATGGCCCGGTCGCCGTGGTCAGCCAGAGCGGCGGCGTGGCGGCGATGGTCTATGGTCTGCTGCGCGGCCAGGGCATCGGCGTGCGCCACGTGCATGCCACCGGCAACCAGGCCGACATCACCGTCGGCGAGCTGGCACTGGCGGTGGCGCACGATCCTGGCGTGCGGCTGGTGCTGCTGTACCTGGAAAGCCTGACCGACCCCGAGATGCTGGCCGAGGCGGCGCGCGTGGCGCGGGCGCGCAACGTGCCGGTGGTGGCGGCCAAGGCCGGCCGCTCGCAGGACGGGCAGCGCGCCGCCGCGTCGCACACCGGCGCCATCGCCAACGAGGACCGCGCGGTCGATGCCTTCCTGCAGCGCCACGGCATCTGGCGCGTCGACGATGCGCATGCGCTGGCACGCTGCGCGCCGATGTACCTGCGCGGCTGGCAAGCCGGGGGAAGGCGGCTGGTGGTCGTCAGCAACTCCGGCGCGAGCTGCGTGATGGCCGCCGATGCAGCGCCGTCGTCCGGCCTGGCGCTGGCGCCGCTGTCCGATGCCACGCAGGCCGCGCTGGCGGAGCGCCTGCCCGGTTTCGCCGCCACCGCCAACCCGGTCGATGTCACCGCCGCACTGCTCACCAACAGCGCGCTGTTCGGCGAGGTGCTGCCGGTGGTGGCGCGCGATCCCGCCGCCGACCTGTTCCTGCTCGATATCCCCGTCTCCGGCATGGGCTACGACGTGCCGCGCTTTGCCCGCGACGCCGCCGCGTTTGCCGACACCGCGGGCAAGCCCATCGCGGTCGCCGTATGGCAAGCGCCGGTGGCCGATGCCTTCCGGCAGGCCAACGTGCCGACCTACGCCTGCGCGGCGCAAGCGCTGGCAGCGTTCTCGCAACTGGTCTCGCACCAGCAGCGGCTGCGGCAGATCGCGGCCGAGGGCGAGCCGCCGCTACCCGCTGCACCTGCCGTGCCGGCGTCACCGGTGAAAGGTACGACGCTGAGCGAAGCCGCCAGCCTGGAGCGTCTCGCCGCGGCAGGCGTGCCGGTGGTCGAGCACTATCTTTGCCACGACATCGACGCCGCCGTGGCCGCGTGGCAGCGCATCGGCGCGCCGGTTGCCGTCAAGGCGAGCTCGCCCCAGGTGCCGCACAAGAGCGAGCACGGGCTGGTCGCCCTGCACTGCAATGATCGGGAGGCAGTAGCGCGTGCGTTCAGCGCCCAGATGCGCACGCTGCAGGCCATGGACGCGCATTGCGAAGGCATCGTCATCGCGCGCATGGTGCGCGGCCAGCGCGAATGCATGATCGGCGCGCACTGGGATCCCGTATTCGGCGCGGTGCTGGTGGTCGGCGACGGCGGCAAGTATGTCGAGACCTTGCGCGACACCGCCGTGCTGCTGGCGCCGTGCAGCGAAGCCGATGTCGCCCGCGCTGTGGACAGCCTGCGCATCGCGCCGCTGCTGCGCGGCGTGCGCAACGAGCCGGCGGCCGACATCGCCGCGCTGTGCCGGCTGGCGGTGCAAGTCGGCCAACTGGTCCACGCGGCCGGCGGCACGATCCGCTCGGTCGATCTCAACCCGGTGATGGCGAGCGCCGACGGCGTGGTGGTGGTCGATGCGCTGATCGAGGTGGCAGGGGTGCCACGTTAGCGCAGCGTGGCGGCACCCCGCGCCCTTCCCGGCGAGGGCTGCAGCGCAATGCCGACGCATCAGTCGACATCTACTTCGGCGCGGAGCCGCGGTTCAGTCCGTCGGTTCGTTGCCGCACGGGATTCCGGGTTGGCCCGACGGGTTCGCTGAACTAGACTGGAGAGCACGTTGCGAGATTCCAGGCACAAGCCTGCGCATACCAATCAACGACAATTTCCGCGACTTCGGGAAGCGCTGTCCATTTACTCGATTGCCCCGAAACTCAAGCGTAAGTGCCAGACATAGTACTAAATGCAGGATGCGAATCGCACTCGCTTTCAGCCGAGGCCCTATTCCGAAAACAATTCAATAAACTCGTTGCGCAGCCACTGATTCGCAGGGTCGCGATGATATCGGGCATGCCAGAACAGGTTGATCTGGATGGCCGGCAGCGCGAACGGATGATCGATATACCTGAGCCCGAAATACTTGGCACACCGTTCCGCAAACGTCCAGGTCACGGTGGCAACCAGGTCGGTGGTGGCAATGATGTCCGCCAGTGCCACGAAATGCGGGACGCGCAGCCGGATGCTGCGCTTTACGCCGCCCTGGGCCAGCAGCTCGTCGACGCGCGCATGCCCCGTTCCCGCCGCCGTGACCACGACATGCTCGGCGGCTTCGAAGTCCCGCATGCTGACCTTCTTCTTGTCCATCGCGTGGCCGGGACGGAACAGGCAGACGTAGCGCTGGCGGAACAGGCGCCGCTGAAAAAATTCCGTACTGAGTTCAGGCAGGTGGCCGACAGCAAGGTCGATCTTGCCCTGGCTCATCTCGGCCGCCAGGTCGACCGCCGTATTGCGCACCGTGGTCACGGTCACGCCCGGCGCCCGTTGCCCGAGCGCACCCATCAGCGGCGGAATGAAGTGCACCTCGCCGATATCCGTCATGGCGATCCGGAATGCGCGCTCGCTGCGCAGAGGATCGAAAGTCATCTTGCGGCTGAGCGTTGCCTGCAGCGATTCCAGCGCATGGCCGACCGGCTCGGCCAGTTCCTGCGCAAGTGGTGTCGGCAGCATTCCCCTGCTGCTTCGTACAAAGAGCTGGTCGCCCAGCAGGGTCCGCAGGCGTGCCAACGCGTTGCTGACTGCCGGCTGGCTCAGGTTCATGGCCCTGGCCGTGCCGGAAACGGTCCCCTGCCGCAACAGCTGATCGAACACGACGAGCAGGTTCAGGTCGACGTCCTTCAGTTCCATCGCGCACCTTTATTGATTCCGTGAATATCAACTATAGCCGGGATTCTATTGGTTTATTGCGGTCGATGTCCGATGATCCTTCCCATACGAAAAGACATAGGCACATACGGAGACAGGCACATACGGAGACGCCCCATGAATCCCGCCCTTCCCTGGCGATAGCCCGCCCCGGGGAATCCCCCCCTGAAGTCACCCCAAGCACACAGACGCCGCACAGGCCCACCGGGCCCGCGCGCGGACTCCGTTCGCTCTATGGAAACCGCCATGGCAACAGCCTCCCATGAAGACCGCCCAGTGTGGGCCGACGACAGCATCAGCCGCATCCCGTTCCGCGTCTATACCGACGCGCAGCTTTACCAGCGCGAGCTCGAACGCTGCTTCTACCAGGGTCACTGGAACTATCTCGGCCTGGAGGCCGAGATCCCGCATCCCGGCGACTTCAAGCGCACCACGCTTGGCGAGCGGTCCGTGATCCTGGTGCGCGACCAGGACGGCGACATCAACGTCATCGAGAACGTATGCGTCCATCGCGGCATGAAGTTCTGCCGCGAGCGCAGCGGGAACCGGAAGGATTTCCACTGCCCCTACCACCAGTGGAACTATGACCTGAAGGGCAACCTGCAAGGGGTGCCATTGCGTCGTGGCGTCAAGCAGGACGGCAAGGTCAACGGGGGCATGCCCGCCGACTTCAGGCCGCAGGAGCACGGGCTCACGCAGCTGAGGGTCGCCACGCGCGGCGGGGTGGTGTTCGCCTCGTTCGACCATGACGTCCCTTCGCTCGAGGACTACCTCGGGCCGGACATCCTCGGCTACTTCGACCGGCTGTTCAATGGCCGCAAGCTGAAGGTCCTCGGCTACAACAAGCAGCGCATTCCGGGCAACTGGAAGCTGATGCAGGAGAACATCAAGGACCCCTACCACCCCGGGCTGCTGCATACGTGGTTTGTCACGTTCGGGCTCTGGCGCGCGGACAACAAGGCCCGCCTGGTGATGGATGCCGAGTTCCGCCATGCCGCGATGGTGTCGACCCGCGGCCAGGGCGGCAAGAGCGACGTGACCTCCGGCGTGTCCAGCTTCAAGGACCAGATGGCCCTGCACGACGACCGCATCCTCGACATCGTCCACGAGCCGTGGTGGGGCGAGCCAACCGCGGTGATGATGACGGTCTTCCCGAGCGTGATCTTCCAGCAGCAGGTCAATTCGGTGTCCACGCGCCATATCCAGCCCAACGGCCCAGACTCCTTCGACTTCGTCTGGACGCACTTCGGCTTCGAGGACGACACCGAGGACATGACGCGGCGCCGGCTGCGCCAGGCCAATCTGTTCGGGCCCGCCGGCTTTGTGTCAGCCGACGACGGCGAAGCCATCGAATGCTCGCAGGAAGGCTTCTCCCAGAAGCCCTGGCATCGCGTGATTGCCGAACTGGGCGGCAAGACCGCCGAGAACACCGAACACATGGTCACCGAGACCCTGATCCGCGGCATGTACGCCTACTGGCGCAAGGTGATGGAGGTCTGAAGCCATGGACTTTACCGACTACTACGCGCTGCTCGCGCTGTACGCCGACTACACCAGCGCCGTGGACAACGGCGAATGGGACCGCTGGCCGGAGTTCTTCACCGACGACTGCCTCTACCGGGTTCAGCCGCGCGAGAACCACGAACGCGGGTTGCCGCTCGCCACGCTGTCGCTCGAGGGCAAGGGGATGCTGAAAGACCGCATCTACGGCATCCGGGAGACGCTGTTCCACGATCCCTACTACCAGCGCCACATCGTCGGGGCGCCCCTGATCCGGGAGGCCGGTGCCGACAGGATCGTGGCCGAGGCCAACTATGCCGTGCTGCGCACCAAGCCGGACCAGATGACCGATGTGTACAACGCCGGCCGCTACCTCGACACCATCGTGCGCACGCCCGAGGGCTGGCGCTTCGCGTCGCGCATCTGCGTGTTCGATAGCGAGATGATCCCCAACTCGCTGATCTACCCCATCTAGCAGGAGCCATTCATGACTGAAACCTGGATCGAGGCAGCGCTGCTGTCCAGCGTCCCGCAGGACGATGTGATCGCCGTGGCCGTGGAGGGCAAGGAGATCGCCCTGTATGGCGTCGACGGCGACGTCTATGCAACCGACAACATTTGCACGCATGGCCATGCGCGCCTGTGCGACGGCTTTCTTGAAGGACACGAGATCGAATGCCCGCTCCACCAGGGCAGGTTCGACATCCGCAACGGCGCGGCGATGTGCGCCCCGCTGACCGAAGGCATCCGCACCTATCCGGTCCGCATCGAAGGCGACAAGGTCTACCTCGACCTCGGCTGAGAAGTGCCGGCCAGCAACCACAAGGGACGCACATGACTTCCGAACGACCACCGGGCGCGACGGCCGTAGCGACGGCCATGGCGCCAGCCGCCACCATCGTCATCGTCGGCGCGGGACAGGCCGGCGGCTGGGCCGCCCAGACGCTGCGCAGCGAAGGTTTCGCCGGCCGGCTCGTGCTTATCGGCGACGAGGCCCATCCACCGTACGAGCGGCCACCGTTATCCAAGGCCGTGCTTGCCGGCGAAGCGGCGCCCGCCAGCACGTGGCTGCACAAGCCGGAGGCGTTCGAGGCGCTCAGGGTGGAGTGGTGGGTGGACACGCGCGTGGCCCGCATAGACCGGGCCGCGAAGTGCCTGGAGATGTCCGATGGAGAGATGCTGTCCTATGACAAGCTGATCCTCTGTACCGGCGGCAAGGCGCGCGCGCTTGCCGTCCCGGGCGCGGATACGACCCCGAGCCATACGTTGCGCACGATTGGCGATGCCTTGTCGCTGGCGCCGGAGCTTCGGCCGGGCCGCAGCATCGTCGTCGTGGGCGGCGGCTGGATCGGGCTGGAAGTCGCCGCCACCGCGCGGCTGAAAGGCGCGGACGTTACCGTGGTCGAAGCGCAAGGACGGCTGTGCGAGCGTACCGTGCCGCCGGAGATCTCCGAACACCTGCACGGGCTGCATGGTGCGCACGGCACCCGCGTCATGCTCGGCGCCCGCATCGCCGGCATCGCGCCAGGCGCCGACGGCCAGGCCGTGGTGACTCTTGCCGATGGCAGCACGCTGACGTGCCACGCCATCGTCGCTGGTGTGGGTCTCGTGCCCAACGATGAGCTGGCGCGTGACGCCGGGCTGGCATGCGATGGCGGCGTGATCGTCGACCAGGGTTGCCGCACTTCCGACCCCGATATTTTCGCCGCGGGAGATGTGGCGGTGACACCGAATCCGTGGGCCGGACGGCGCTTGCGGCTGGAATCCTGGCAGAACGCGCAGGACCAGGGTATCGCCGCGGCGCGAGCGGCGCTCGGCCTCCCGGTCGACTATGCGCCCCTGCCGTGGTTCTGGTCGGACCAGTATGGGATGAACCTGCAGATCTACGGCATTCCCTTGCCGTCGCATCGCATGGTGGCACGGGGCACGCCTGGCGAGGACAGCTTCCTGCTGTGCTATCTCGACGGCGATGTCGTCCAGGCCGCGGCCGGTGCCAACGCGGCGCGCGACCTGCGCATCGCACGCCGCCTGATCGAGCAGCGCACGCAAGTCGATCCCACCCGCCTCGCCGACCCGAACGTTCCGATGGCAAAGCAGTAATCCACTAGATAAAAAAATACCGGAGACAAGCCCCCATGTCGCAAATCGACGTCCACAAGCTGGCCGACGAGGCCTCCTTCAATCGCTTCCATGCGCGCGTGCTGTTCTGGTGCGCGATCATCATCATCTTCGACGGATATGACCTGGCAGTCGTCGGCATCGCACTGCCGTCGATCATGAAGGACCTCGGCGTGGCACCGGCGCAGGCCGGTCTCATGGTCAGCTCCGCCCTGTTCGGCATGGTATTCGGCGCGATCTTCCTCGGCACCCTGGCCGACAGGATCGGCCGGCGCTGGGCCATCGCGATCTGCGTCATCCTGTTCAGCGTGTTCACCGCCGCGGCTGGCATGGTCAAGGATCCGCTGCTCTTCGGCATTGCGCGCTTCCTCGCCGGGCTGGGCATCGGCGGCGTCATGCCCAATGTCGTCGCGCAGATGACAGAGTACGCACCGAAGCGGATGCGGGCGACGCTGGTCACCCTGATGTTCAGCGGCTATGCCGTCGGCGGGATGCTCGCCGCCATCCTCGGCAAGGGCCTGATCGAAACGTATGGCTGGCAATCGGTCTTCCTAGCCGCCGGCCTTCCCGTTCTGCTTGTTCCCGCCATTCTCAGGTCGCTGCCGGAATCGATGCCCTTCCTGCTGGCAAGGGGCGACGACGAGGCATTGCGCCGCATCGTTGCCAGACTCGCACCAGGCCGCCGCTGGTCCGCAACCGACCGGTTCTCCGTGCCTGCCCAGGACAAGGCCGACAGCGCGCCGATCCGGCACCTGTTCCACGACGGCCGCGGCTTCAGCACCCTCATGTTCTGGATCGCGTTCTTCATGTGCCTGTTCATGGTGTACGCCCTGAGTTCATGGCTGACCAGGCTGATGGCAAGCGCGGGTTACAGCCTGGGCTCCGCGTTGACGTTCGTGCTGGTCCTCAACATCGGCGCCATGATCGGTGCCGTCGGCGGCGGATGGCTGGCCGATCGCTATCACATCAAGTACGTGCTTGCCGCGATGTATGCGCTGGCCGCGGTCTCGATCACGCTGCTCGGGTTCAGGCTGCCCGCGGAACTGCAGTATCTCGTGGTGGGCCTTGCCGGCGCTTCTACGATCGGCACGCAGATCGTAGCGAACGCCTACACCGGGCAGTTCTACCCGAGCGCGATCCGTTCCACCGGACTCGGCTGGGCGCTGGGTGTCGGCCGCTGTGGGGCCATCCTGGCGCCAATCGTCATTGGCGTACTCGTCGCCATGAACCTGCCGCTGCAGCAGAACTTCATTGCGATTGCGATTCCCGCCGTGATTGGCATGGTGGCGGTCCTGCTGATCGATCACAGGCGGTCGGCATCGGCAGACAAGTCAGCCGCCCGCGCCTGCCTCGTCCCTCCAGTCGCCACCCAGCGCCAGCAATAGCGCAATGCGCTGGTCGAGATGATCGGCCCGCACGTTGACTAGATCCATCTCGGCGGCCACGAGTGCCTGCCGCTGTTTTAGCAGGCTGCGCGTATCCGTGGCGCCGATGGCTGCGCGCGCCTCCGTTCGCCGCACCAGTTCACGGCTTTCATCCACCCGCTCCCGCAGTTGCCTGGTGCGCCCGGCATAGCCGGATTCGGCCCGCAGTCCTGCCTCGGCCTCGCCCAGTGCCTGCAGCGCGGTGTTGCCATAGGCGATCAGGGCGGCCTTCTCTTCGGCGCTGTAGTAGTCCGCCCTGGCCTTGAGCTCGCCGCCCGTGAAGAGCGGCGCAAAGAAGGAACCATTGAGCCCCTTGATCGGGGTGCCGGCCTGGTTGAGCAGGAACACGTCGCTGCGGATGCCGGTGATGGCTGCGCTGATGGAGACCCGCGGCAGGCGTGCCGCTTGCGCAGACTGCCGCATATCGAAGGCCGCCGCGACGCGGTGCGCCGACGCGGTCAGGTCAGGCCGACGCCCGAGCAGGTTCGCCGGCAAGCCCGCGGCCGGGGCCGGTGGCATGGCGGGCAGTTCCGGCGCCGTCGCGATTTCTCCGGCGGGATAGCGGCCCAGCAGCAGCTCCAGCGCCTGCGCGGCCTGGCCTCGGGCCAGTTCGGCCTTTCCGATTGCGTCGCGTTGCGCGCGGAGTGCATTGCGCGCATCCAGCAGCTCGGTGTCCGGCGCTACCCCGATCTCGACACGCTGGCCGGTAATCCGCACCAGCTCTTCCTGGATGGCGGCGGACTGCCGCAGCCGGTCCTCCAGCTGCGCGTTCCGGATCAGCGTGAACCATGCCCTGGCAGTGGTCGCTGCCACCACGCGCTGGGCCCAGAGATAGTCGTCCCTGGTGGCCGCGTACTGCGATTCCGCCGCGCGCGACTGGGCGCGGATGCGTCCCCAGAGGTCGATTTCCCAGCTTGCGCCGATCGACAGGATCTGCGTTTCCGAATTGCCTGCCCTGCCCTTCACGCCCGCGTCCGGCAGCAGGCCGCTGCGCTGGATGGCGACCAGCGCCTGCGCCTGCTGCACGCGCACCACGGCCAGCCGGAGATCGCCGTTGTGCGCAATGGCCTCGTGCACCAGCCGTTGCAGTCCGGCATCGTCGAAGGTGGCAAGCCAGCCGTTGGCGGCGTCACCGGCTGTGGCCGCGTTCGCCCACGTGGCGTGTCCTTCGAGCGCGGGCACGGCCTGGCGCCGAAGGTCCGCGCCCTCGGGCGGTGCCTGCAGGGCGCAGCCGCAAAGCATGGCGAGCGGAAACGCCAGCAGCAAGGTCTTCATTGGTTGAAACGACGACACGGACTTCCCTTTACCAAATTTCTATCGAATCTCTGTCGAACCTCGGATCCAGTGAACCTAGTGAAGCTTGAACACCAGGTAGTTCAGCTTGGAACTGACGCGCAGGAAGACCATGCGGATGATGTGAAACACTTCCATATGCTTCGTATAGATCGCGCCCGCCCCGACTGCCCCGACCGGAAGCATCCGCCCGCGGGATTCGTCGCGCAGGTCGAACTTGACCGCGAAGCGGTTCGGCACCGCATCGGTGGCGCCGGTGTTGGGAATCATGCCGCCCTGAGCAATCTGGCCCTGCGATTGCGCCCACACGACCGAGTTGACTTTCGCCTTGATGATCTCGCCCGGATGTGTCGGCAGATAGAGCTCGGCGAGGTCGCCCGCCTTGACGTTGTAAAGCTCGTTCTGCCGGTAAAAGGCAATGACTTCCTGCTGATCCTCGACAAAGCTGAACGCGGGCGAGAACGGGAACGGCACGAGCATGGTGCCCACCCGTACCTGCAGGTTCACGACGGTGCCATCGGAGGGCGCCCGGTAGACGGTCTGCTCAAGTTCCCAGCGGGCGTTCTCCAGCATGACCTCGGTTTCCGCCCGCTTCGCGCGCGCCGTGGCAATGGCGGCAAATTCGCCCTGGCTCCTGGCCGACAACTTCTGCCGGGCCTCGTCCTCGGCGGCCTGCGCGCTGACCAGTTCGCCTTCCAGTTCACGCTGGCGGGCCAGCGCGTCTTCCCGGTCGAACTTTGAACCGGCGCCTGCCGCGAGCAGCGCCTCATGCTCCTTGACGCGCTGGCGGGCAAGCGACAGCCTGGCCTGCACGGTGCCGACCCGGCCGGCCGCGCCGCGAACCGATTCGCCGAGCTGGCGCGCCGAGGCCTCGGCTTCCGCCAGCGCGGCATCGTCGGCCCGCAGCCTGCCTTCGAGTTGCCTGACCGCGGCCTGATAGGGAGTCGGATCGATCCGCAGCAGGACATCGCCCTTGCTGTAGCGCCGGTTGCCTTCGGCCGGCAGCTCGACGATGCGGCCGCGAACCTGCGGCACAACCTGCAGGACCTTGCCGACCACGCGTACGTCATGGGTGGACGGCGCCACCACATTGAGCGTCAGGATCAGCAGCAGCAGCGCAACCACGGGAATCGTGAATACGATGACCATCGACGTCGTGTTCCACGGCAGCCACTTGAACTTGAAGAAGATCAGCCAGACGGCCAGCGCGTAGACACCAAGCAGCAGTGCATCCATTCAGATCCGCTCCTGTCCGGCGCGCATGCTGCTGGCGATTTCCATCGTCGCGGCTGGCTGCCGGGTGCCATGGTCGGGCGCGTCATCGTCCTCCGGGGCCTTGTCGGTGCCGTACGCGGCGCGGTAGAACACGGGCTTCGTGTGGGCCCAGAGCCAGGCCAGGGGCCACAGCAAGCCGCCGAAGAAAAGCGACAGCAGGCATAGCGAGTGGATGGCTTCCTTTTGCGGATGGCGCTTGCGCTGCGCGATCTTCTCGGGCCAGATATGGAGCATCCAGAACAGGTAGCCCCCTGCCACCGGCACGAAGATCAGGACCACCCAGGAAATGGCGTTGGCCGCGGTCTCAAGGGCCTTGCCGCTCAGTAGGGATGCGAAGGCAGGTTCGCTCGATGCCAGCAGGCCGATGCCCGCCAGCAGATAGGGGCGCAGTTTCATCGAATTGTCTTGAGATGGAGCGTTGGCGCTCGGTTACACAATGCACTGTCCGGTCAGGAGCCGGTGGGGTCGCTGCGCGAGCCGCCCCGGTAGGCGTCCGCGCGCGCGCGTCCTGCGGACCGGCGGGATACTGCCTTGTCCTCGCGTTCGTCCGCTGCCGCACCCTCGACGTACAGAAGGTTGTATTTACTGTTGGCAGTATCGCTGGCAGCGCGGCAGCCGGCGGGCTTCGCGGCAAGTCCGGCTCCGGCGCACGCATCCGGCTGATCTCGCGTCGTTTGCGATTCCAGTCCCCGTGAGTGCTGCGCATAAGCCTGGCCAGCGCCCGCGATCAGCAGCGCAGCGCCAAGGGCCCGGACGGCCGAGCGATGGTTGTTTGTCATGTCTGCAGGTTCCTTCGAATGGATTCGGATGTCGTCGACGTGCGTTGGCACTGCCGCCACATCCCGATGGAGCGCACACGTTATGGCAATGCGTCAGTCGCGGCTATCAAAGAACTTAGAAAGTGCGGGAACGCGGCACCGATCCGCTCCCGGTACGGCGGCGCTTTTCGAATTCCATTGATAGCCCTGACGGCGTGAGCGGCCTAACCTGTCCGCCGTCGTATATCGCTCGGGTGTAGTCCAGACTTGCCCGGCCTGCAGAACCCTATGAATGTTGTTTTTCCGATCCCCGCGAGCCTGGCTGCCGTTGCCGCCGCAAGCGCCCTGTCCGGGTGTGCAATCCCGACCGCCGAATTCATCAGCCCATTCCAGGAACCGTGGCCATGGACGAAGATCGTCGCTGTCAATCGCACCGATCACGACGTGCTGGCGGTGCGCGCGGGCAATTGCGAAACCGGGAGCGCGTTGCGGCAATCGCAATCCACTCCGGCATACTGCTTCCTCGGCACCAGGCCCGAGGGGCCAATCCCGATCACCTGGAGCGATGCAAGCGTCGGCGGGGAACACGCCGCCATGGTGCCGCCGCCGCCGCTATGGCACGAAGACCCCCGCCCCGAAGACATGACGGGCGGCTACCTGTGCGTGTTGCTGGGCAATGACGCGCGAGCGAGCCTGACCGTCGTCGCCACCGCGGAAGCCTGCGCTGTGCTATAGCGTTTCGCGGCGGCAGGGCGTCAAGAGGCCACGGACAGGCGCCCGCACAACTGCCTGAGACTCCGCGCGATATACGCTGACTGCGTTTCGATCTCGTCGTCCCAGCCATCCGCATCCGCGGCGTACTCGCGCAGGTCTTCGCACAGCTCGGCCAGTTCCGACGGCCCGACGACCGCGAGGCTGCCCGCGATGCGGTGCAGCAACCGCGCCAGCCAGGTCACGTCCCGTCCGGACCGGATCGCGTCGTATTCATCGAGATCCGCCCCGGCCTGGGCAAGGAAGGCTTCGGCATACGCGGCAGGGATCCGCGGCAGTTCGGGGAGATCATCGTCACCGCACGATGCGACTGACTGCTCATCCTCATGGCCCATGCCATCGTCGCTGCGTGCTAGTACCGACGCCAGTTCGGCGAGAGATACCGGCTTGGTCAGATAGCCCGTGAATCCCCTCGCCCGTCCCTCGGCGACGTCCTCGGGCCGCGCGCTGGCGCTCACGGCATAGACGGGGATGTCGATGCCGGCGTGCCTCATTTCCCGGAGCAGGTCGAAGCCGTTCATGACGGGCATGTCGATATCGGTCAGCACCGCGTTCACGCGCTGCTCCGCCAGCGCCGCCATGGCCTCGCTGCCATTGCCCGCGACGATGACGCCCGCGCCCAGCGCCCGCAGCTGGTCGCGCAGCAGGTTCCGGTTCAGCAAGTTGTCTTCCGCGATCAGCACGGCATGGCCCGCAAGCGGCGATGCGGGCCGCCCGGCAGGGCCTGCCTCGCTCCGCTTTGGCGGCTGTGCCCCGGTGATGACCGCCAGCGCTGCCGCATGGATGCCGGCAAGGCTGTAGCTGGAAACCTCGCGACCGCCATCCGGCCGGATAGTCGCGACCAGCGGCCCCAGCTGCTTCAGCCAGACCACCGAGGCCGGCTTTGGCCACCAGGCCAGGACGCGCGCAGGATCAAATGCCTCGGTCACCAGCAGGCAGTCATGGCCGTCCCCATCCACGGGCTCGTCCAGGTCTGAGCGCGCCGAAGGCGGGCACGCGCCCCAGTCGAAATGGTTCAGCACTCCCTCGATGCACTCGGGATCGCGGGACAGCACCACCGTCCGGTTCCGCGGCAAGCGCGGGCGCACCGGCGGCGGCGCGTCGGAAACGCCCAGCGGCAGACGAACCGTGACGCGCGTTCCCACGTCCAGGGTGCTGTCCAGCATGATGCTGCCGCCCATCCGTTCCACCAGCCGCATGCAGATCGACAGGCCAAGGCCGGTGCCACCCGCCTGGGCGATCCGCTTGTCGGCGACCTGCGAGAACGGCTGGAAGAGCCGGTCCCGGTACGCATCCGGTATGCCGATGCCGGTATCGGCAATGACGATCTCCAGGTTCCCTTCCAGCCATCGCGCGCGCAGCACGATCTTGCCCGCCGGCGTGAACTTGAACGCATTGCCAAGCAGGTTGTTGACGATCTGGGTCAGGCGCGCCGGATCAAGCTCGAGCTGCGAGGGAATATTGCTGCCGTACACCGCGTGGAAGCTCAGGCTGCGCTGCGCGGCAAGCGGCGCATGGGCGATCGCGATGCGGCCGAGCAGCTCCGTGACGGATACGGGCTGCACCTCGATGCGCAATGCGCCCACATCGATCCTGGAGAAGTCGAGCACTTCATCGACGATCTGCAGCAGCCCTCCGGCCGACACCTGCATCGCATCCACCCTCCTCCGCTGCTCCGGATCCAGCGGCCCCATCGCCACGAGCTCCATGTTCCCCAGCAGCGAGGCAAGCGGCGTGCGTATCTCGTGGCTCATCGACGCGAAGAACGCCACCCGGGCCCTGGCGGCCGCTTCGGTCGCGAGCCGGGCTTCGTGCAGCAGCCGCTGCGCACGCGCCGCTTCCGCATAGGTGCCGGTCAGGAAGCGATAGTTCCAGTAGCGGTACATCGCGAACAGCAAAGCAAGCAGCACCGCGGTGATGGCGCCGATGACAACCAGGTCCTCCATCATCGCCCGCCCCTGATGGCCGATCGGCAGCGCGAAAATCAGGTGCCCGAAATCCGCCACGAGTGGCGGGCGGCGCAGTGCCCAGCCATAGTCCGGGACCCAATGGAACATCCCGTCCTGCCGCGCTTCCAGCCTGGCATCCAGGCGTTGCGCGTTGGACCGTGCGCCGGCCGCGAGCAGCGGCGTGCCGAGCCTGTCGAACACGATCGGTTCGGGGATCGACAGATTTGGCCCGGCAGGCCGCAGCAGATCGTATAGCGGGATGCGCGTCAGCACCACCGCGTAGAGCGTGTCGCCCTTTGCCACCAGCGATGCGCCAACCATCTCCGGACCGGCGCCTGCGGCGCTGCCCGGGACGCCGAGCCATTCGACGCGTTTCTCCCTCGCGGCCTGCAGGACGTCGATATCGCGACTCCGGAAGCGCTCCAGGATCATGCTGGTGATGAGCGTCGGCGGCATTGGCGGCGGCAGCGGCCGCGCCCCCGATCCCGACGCATCGGGCGATTCATAGCGATACGTCGCACCGCTGGCGATCGAGATCATTTCGATCGACGGCCGCTGGCTGGCGGCAATCAGCGTGCGGACCGACTGGTCGCAACTCTGGTGCAGAACGTCGTCGGCGGGCGCGGACGGAAACACCTGCGTGCAGAGGCCGCCCCTACGGTCCGGTGAGAGCGGAAGCGTGCCATTGGCACGCAACTCCAGGAGCAGGTTGCTGGCGGCCAGGGTGCTCCGGCGTTCGAGGACGGCATCGACGACACCCTGCTCATACAGGCGGGCCACCTGCTCCTGGGCGCGCAGCGAGCCATTGAGCCGGACCCACGCGCCCGTGGCGGCGATCGCGACGGCGACCAGCCCCAGCAACGCAATCACCATCGAGAAAACCCGGCGTTCCCGCTTCAGGTTCCGTTCAACGGTGCGCAGGTCGGGCGACGGCTCGAACGTGCCCGCCATCAGGTCAGGCCGTTGTCGCGCGCGTACGCGACAAGATCCGCGTTGCTGGTGATGTTCAGCTTGCGCATGGCCGAGCGCTTCTGTGTCGCCACGGTTGCCAGCGTGCGGCGCAGGTATCCGGCGATTTCGGTGACGGTGCTGCCCGCGGCGAACATCCGCACGACTTCGATCTCTTTCGGAGACAGCGCGCTCGCGCTTGCGCCGGCCAGCGCGCCGGCGCTCGACATCCTGGCCGATACTCCCGGCGACAGGCGCAGGCCCTGACCGGAGACCGCATCCATGCAGATCTGCCGCAGGATGCGTGGATCCTCGTTCTTCCCCACGATGCCGGCGATACCTGTCTCCTGGATACGCGTGAGCAGGCCGCCGTTGGTCAGCATCGTGAAGACGACGATCGGCGTACAGGGGCTGGCCTGCCTGAGTCGCTGGAGCAGGCGAAGGCCGTCATCGCTCTCTTCGGAATGTCCCATTGTGAAATCCGTAACAATGAGATCCGGCCGGTGCGCCTCCAGCGCAGCGAAAAGCTCCCGTCCGGAAGAACACATTGCGGATACGTGGACATTCGGGATCTCGCTCAGGGTGGTCTTGACGGCGAGTTGAATCACCGGGTGATCGTCCGCGATCACGGCGGAGAGGGTACGTGGTGGCATGCGAGACCGGGCTGCATAGGGCTCGCGATTGTACCAACCGGCCCTCACGTCCGTTTTGCAGATCGGGACAGTTGCTTGGCTGATCGTCCCACGGCCCGCACGGGGCAAACAACCAACGAAGGCGCCGCGGCGTCAGCGCCGCTGCCCCGGTACGACGGCGTCAGCCGGCTCGATGCGATGCGCCTCGGCCAGGATCCAGTCCAGAAATGCGTTCTGTGCCGCGCTGCGCGGCCGCTGTGCGTCCACGCAGATGAAATAGCCGCGCCCGGTGTCTACCGGCATGTCAAAAGGTTCCACCAGTTCACCGGCTGCCAGTTCGCGCTCGATCAGGCAGGATTGCGTCAGCGCGATACCCAGTCCGGCCTTGGCCGCGAAGATCAGGTTGATGCTCAGGTCATAGCCAGGGCCCAGCTTCGGCGCGGCCCTGAGTCCGGCCGCCTTGGCCCAGAGCGCCCAGTTCTCCGGGAAGTTCGTATGGTGCAGCAGCACCTCTTTGAGCAAGTCGCCGGGGCGTTTCAGGCGCGGCAGCAGCGATGGCGCGCAGGCGGGAACGAGCTCGCGGCCGAGCAGGTATTGCACCTGCATCCTGGCCGGCCAACGTCGCTTGGGTCGCTTCACCTCGATCCAGATGTCTACGTCGTCGCGGCTGAAGTCCTCGTCATGGCGAAACTGCCGCATCTCGACGTCCACTTCAGGATGCGTCGTCCTGAAGCGCGCGAGGCGTGGAAGCAGCCATTGGGTACCAAGCGTAGGAATCACACTCAGCCGTAGTTTCCCGTCGGCGCGCGGCCCCTGCAGCCGGTTCGCGGCCGCCTCCAGTGCCAGCACATGGCGCTCCGTCAACTTGCGCAACTGGCGGCCTTGCTCGGTCAGTGCCACGCCTTGCGAGGACCGTTCGAACAACAGGCAATCGCCCAGGTGCTGCTCGAGGCGTTGCACCGCCCGGCTGACAGCAGCCTGGGTGACGCAGAGTTCCTCGGCCGCCAGGCGGAAGCTGCGCAGCCGACAAACCGCCAGGAAGGCGTGCAGTTCCACCAGTGAAGGAGAGCGAATCTTCATGCTCAATTACATTTTGTTATCGTGATCAATGGTTTTGTCGTTTGCCTGCGGGTCTGCGTCTGCTTAACCTTGGGACATACTCTAACTCGCACGCCGGCAATGACCATCAATCGTCGCACCTTTCTCAAAGCAGCCGCCCTCAGCAGCCTGAGCGGCCTGGAGCTGCCCGCCTTCGCCGCTGACAAGTATCCTGCCCGTCCAATCTCGCTGGTGGTGCCGTTTCCCCCGGGCGGCTCGGTTGACGTGTCCGGCCGCCTGATCGCCGAGAGGTTGGGCAAGGCGCTTGGCCAGCCCGTGGTGGTCGACAACCGGCCCGGCGCCGGGGGCGCTATCGGCTCCACATACGTATCGAAAGCACAGCCCGACGGCTACACCCTCATTGTCACCTCGCAGAGCACGCATGTCGTGAATCCCGCGATGAACCCCAAGCTGCCCTATGACGCGGTGAAGGGCTTCTCGAATATCACGCTCATCAGCCGGCTGTCAAACGTGCTGCTGTGCAATGCATCGCTGCCGGTTCGCAACTTCGCCGAGCTGGTCAAGTATGCGCGCGCCCATCCGACCGCCCTGAATTATGCAAGTGCCGGAACGGGTTCGGTGTCACACGTCAGCATGGAACTTCTCAAGAATCAGGCGGGTATCCCGATGACGCATGTTCCCTATCGGGGTGCCGGGGCGGCGCTGACCGACCTGCTGGGCGGACAGGTGCACCTGACCTGGAATAACCTGTCCTCCAACCTGGACCACATCCTCCAGGGCAAGCTGCGTGCGCTGGCGGTAGCCGCACCCGCGCGCGTGCCGCAACTGCCGGATGTGCCGACCTTTGCCGAACTCAAGCTGCCTGACCTGAATGAGACTTCATGGAACGGCCTTGCCGCCCCGGCCGGGACACCGCATGCGATCGTGCAGCAACTCTATCTGGCGGTACGCAAGATTCTCGCGGAACCTGCGACCCGCTCGACCTGGGTCGCGAAGGGCATGATCGTGCCGGAAGACATTACGCCAGAGGCCTATACCAGGGAAACGGAGCAGCGTATCAGGTTCTACCAGCGCATCGCCAAAGACAATCGCATTACCCTGGACTGACGATGACCATCGATTCCAAGGCTGGTACAGCGCTTCCCGACCTGCTCCCGCTACACGACGAACTTGCTGCCCTGCGGCAGCATATCCACCGGCACCCGGAACTGGCTTTCGAGGAGCACGACACCGCGGATCTGGTTGCCGGCAAGTTGCAGGAATGGGGCTACCAGGTGACCCGCGGCATCGGAAAGACGGGGCTGGTCGGCCAGCTGCGCGTAGGAAAGGGGGACAAGCGGCTTGGCCTGCGCGCCGACATGGATGCCCTGCCCATCCAGGAAGAGACCGGGCTTCCATACGCCAGCAGCCGGCCCGGCCTCATGCATGCCTGCGGGCACGACGGCCATACTGCCATGCTCCTTGGCGCGGCAAAGCACCTCGCTGCCACGCGCAACTTCTCCGGCACGCTGAACCTGGTTTTTCAGCCAGCGGAGGAGCGCGGGTTCGACAGCGGCGCCAAGTCCATGGTGGCGGACGGCCTGTTCGAGCGCTTTCCTTGCGACATGGTATTTGCCATGCACAACCATCCCGGTGCCCCCCAGGGCCGGTTCCTGATGCGTCCGGGACCGTTTCTCGCCGCGGGCGACCGGGTGTTTATCAAGGTCGTGGGCCTGGGCGGCCACGCCGCGCGCCCTCACCTGGCGGTTGACCCGCTTGTGGCAGCGGCTGCCATCGTGATGGCGCTGCAGACCGTGGTCTCGCGCAACGTCCCCCCCAACGAGTCGGCAGTGCTCACTGTTGGCCGGCTACGGTCTGGGGACGCACTGAACGTCATTCCGGCCGATGCCGAAATCGGCATCAGCGTGCGCTCGTTCAGTCCGGAAGTGCGCGCACTACTGAAGGACCGCATCACAACGCTGGTCCACATGACCGCCGAATCGTACGGCGCGAAAGCGGAAATCCGCTATGTGGAGGGCTACCCGGTCGTCGACAACGCCGCCGACGCGGTGGCCCTGGCGGCCGACGTTGCCACGGAGCTTGTTGGCCATGAGGACGTAGACCGCGACTATCCCAGGATGATGGGCAGCGAAGACTTCGCGTACATGCTGCAGGAATGCCCGGGCGCCCTCGTCCGTATCGGCAACGGCCCGTCGGACGGTGCGCGTGGCTTGCATAACCCCCGCTACGACTTCAATGACAGGAACCTGGCCTTGGGAGCAGCGTTCTGGTGCCGGCTGGCGGAGACGTTCCTGGTCTGAGGCCTGCGCGGAAGAGATCGCGTTGCGGCGATGCCATCACGTAAGAAGGGTCATTCAGAATTGGAGCATGCGCCGTTCTCGTCAGTGGACGACGCGGGGAGACGTTTTGGTATTTTTGAACTGATGTCTCACAGCACGAAAACGGCAAGCGCCCATCCAACCAAGGCCAATCCGGCAAGGCAAGCGACAAGCGCCACGGGATCTAAAGCCGGATGGTAGTGCATGTTAAGGAGCCTCTTCTATTGATCTGTAATCATCAGCAAGGCGCCGCATCTTTATTCCATGCCTGCAGCGCGTCCCTGATGTCGATTTTCGTTCGGGTTGACGTCGCGAACTCATAATCAAGGTAGGCCACCGGAGGCTGGCACGCTTTGCCTGGTCCGCCGACTGCTTTGCAGTTCATGCCATGTGCAAGGGGAGTCCTCTGCTGGATGCCGCTGCGGGCCCTGACCATCAGGCCTTGATCGGCGCGTACCATAGTCGTTCGCTTCGGCCCGCGCGGGCGTCACATCGCTGGTTGGCGGCGTATAGTGCCTACCGGAAGCCCCGCTTGCGCCGGGCTATGCCCAGACCTGCCATGGAGCGCCTTGCAATATGCGCCTCAGATCCGTGCAAGTACTCGCCGCCCTGGTCCTGCTGGGCGCCTGCGCCGCGAACGACGGCAGGCAGCCCGGCAAGACGGCCGCGGGCGAGCGGCTTGGCATGCCCGCCGGCCCCCCGCGCGACTGCCAGGCAGAGGCCGACGCGCTTCTCGGGGCCGCGCCTCTGTCCGTTGTGCGGGCCGCGTTCTATTCCTGCATGACGGGAAACCAGGGGAGCGAGCCGGGAAAGTGAGGCCGTGGCGTATTCGCCCCGAAAACGCGCGCATGATGGAGCAAGGACGGGACAGTGGAATCCGGGAGGTGACCCAAATGACGATCGAGCAGTTTGCAGAGAGCAATCCGGGTACACGAACCTTGCCACGCTCCATGGCGGTGAAGGCTGGCGACTTTGTCTTTGTGTCCGGTCAGGTAGCCAGGAATGAAGACGGCAGCATCGTCATTGGCGGGATAGAAGCTCACACACGCCAGACGCTGAAGAACGTCGCCAATGTACTCGCTCTCGCGGGTTGTACCCTCGAGGACGTCGTGAAGACAACAGTCTGGCTTGAAGACGCAGGCGACTTCGATGCATTCAATCGCATTTACGAAGAGTTCTTCCGCGCAAACAAGCCATCACGGTCGACGTTGCAGGGGAAGAATATGGCAGGCACCAAAGTGGAAATCGAGGCCGTTGCTTATAAGCCTTAGGCAAGCAACTGCAAGGCATCGGCGAGCGACAGCACCGTTGTGCGCGAATCGAACGCCGTTGAAAAGAGATGATCGTGCACGACCTGATCCGGGTCGTAGCAGCAATCCTTGACCGCAAATAAACGGAAGTCCGCATCGCTCGCGTACGCAACCGACGACAGCACCACGCCGGTCGACGCAATGCCCACCATGACCAGGGTATCGATACCCTGCGCGGACAGCCGCACCTGCAGGTCGGTACCAAAGAACACGCTGGCGCGATGCGCGATGATGAGCGGTTCAGTGGCCTGCTGCCCAAGCTCCGGCGAGATCTTGTCGTCGACGAAAAGGCCGAGTTGCTTGATGCCCTGCCCGTTCCTGTTCAACGGACTGACTTCCGGATAGCCTGGGCGAAAGTGGATCTTGGCGAAATAGACACTGATGCCCTTGGCTCGCGCAGCATCGCACAGCTTGCGGGTATTGGAGAGCAAAGTGGGCGCAACCGATGGAAATAACTCCAGTATGTCGGTCTGATAATGCATGACCACTAAAGCGGTTTGCGCCGGAACAATTGCCGGAACCTGCACGGTCAGACTTTGCGCATCCCCCGGGCTTTCCATGCCCTGTTGGCGGTATGCTGGATCGACGGACCCACGTTCAACGGGTGGCGACATAGGGCTATGCGACAAAGAATGATGATCGACTCTACCACGAACAATCGGCTGGGCGCTCTGGGCTCGGGTGCCCTTGTCTCTATCGCGTGCGACGTCAGCGGATCTTGCAAAAGCCATCAGCCGCCCAGCGGGCGGCGCTATCCCGCGTCAGGCGAAAATCTGGCGGCACCTTGACGGTCGCGATCACGTCCCCGAAGGGATCCACTGCCGTAAGCGTGCCGAAAGGCTCGAACTCATCCGGCGTAACAACGAGCTTGACGGTCACGGTTCCGGATTCGGTCTCGAAGCTGGTCTGCTTGTTGAGTTGGGCGTGCAGTTGCTGCTCATGCCGCCGAATGACTTCGGCGGCGGTCTTGACCAGCGTCTGGTGAGCCGTGGCATCGAGCGGCTTCGGATCGACCTTGTTGCGCCCCATGGTCCAGGGACCGACAAGCGCCGGCTCTGCGCTGCCATCCCGGATCATTTCGACGGCCCAGCCGTCGCCATCCTCGTTCTTGATCACTCGGGCAGTCCAGCCCTTGTCTCGCCACAGTCGGGGTTCGTGGATGGCTGCCGGTTCTTGCTCCGAAAGTGATTCGTCGGTGCGGTGCATATTCTCTTGTACTGATCGCAAAACCAACATTCTATGCCTCGGGGGCCATGTTCTGAGGCCTCGGGCACCGGGGCCGGCTTTTTGCGGCGCCTCCCGGAGCGCTGTCCCCCCAGCGCCTCACCTTCTCCCCTCGCGCCTGAACCACGTCGGCGCATGCCCGGTCCAGCGCTGAAACGCCCGGCGAAACGCCTCCTCGCTGGCAAAGCCAAGCTGCTCCGCAATCCTGCCGATCGGCCAGTTGGTCGTGCACAGGCATTGTTCGGCGTACTCCTGCAGGTTGTGCTCGCGCAGTATCCGGTAACTGCTGCCGTCGGCTGCGAGGCGGCGGCGCAGCGTCGGTTCGCTCACATCGAAGCGCACGGCAAGTTCAGCGAGCGTGGGCAGTCGCGCGCCATGTACCAGCGCTGCATGCAGGATGCCACGCACCTGCTGGCTCAGTGATACGACCTCGACCGGCGCACCGATCAGCCGGTAAGGAAAGTCTTCCAGGAAGGCATCGAGCTCCGCTGCCTGGCGCACGACCGGCCGGTCGAGCAAGGCTTCATCGAACTCGAATCCGTAGGTCTGGGCGCCTGAGGTCACAGCGGCATGGAACAGGCCAAGGAACGGCATGGCGTCCTCACGCCGGGGATGCGCCAGGTAAACGTGGGTCGGACGTATCGGCTGGCCGATCAGCCAGCCGAACAGGAGCATGTAGAAGAAGAGCCCGGTCAGGTCCACCAGGCAAGCCGCAGAGCTTTCTGCGCGCCGCAGTGAATCCATGCGGAACACCGCCTGGCCCGCGCTTTGCCCGAGGCTGAGCGAACCGGCGCGCGGGTACAGCATCACGCAGAAGTCGGCCGCGCAGCGGATCGCTTCCCTTAGCGTCTGGCTGCTCAACACGCAACGGCACAGCAAGTCCACTTCCTGCTTGCGCATCGGAGGGTGGCCGTTGCCTTTGGCGACCAGGGCTTCCAGCTGCTCGATCGCGGCGCGATAGAGCGCGGTGAACTGCGCGGGCGGCGCATGCGCCGATGCGCCGGCGGCAGGCGGCACCTCGACGCCCTGCCGCTTCAACTCGTCCAGCAAGCGCAGCACCATGCCATCCGGAACAGGTACGGGATTCCCCGGTATGTAGGCATTCATGGTTGCTTGTCCTGATTGCTTCGGTAGCGGTTGTTGATCGTCCGGGTAGGGATCCCGTGCGGCGGGGCCTTCCATAATCATCCCGGCACTTCCACCCGCGCGACAGGTTGCGCACGGCCATGGGCCATGGAGGTTGCCACGCCATGAACGCCATGCCCATACGGGACAACCCACGGGAAACCCATGACCGCGCATTCCGCCTGCAAGTCTGCGGCGCCGACATCGCAGCCTCGCTGCACCCTGCCTGCGCCGCGCGAGACACAACCATGATCCACATACTCGATGAAATCGTGCTCGCGCCCCGGCACCTGGCCACTGTGCTGAGCCTGCTGGAGAGCCAGTACCTGCCTGGCAGCGCCGCCAGGGGCCTGGCGCTGCTGCAGCGCTGGGTTTCGCCACCGGTGGCGCTGGAAGATGCACCCAATACGTTGTGGCTGCTGTGGCAAGTGGCTGATGCGCCAGCCTATTACGCCATGCGCGCCAGCATCGACGCTCCGGCCCTCGCCTTCTGGTCAACAGTCAGCACGCTGTGCGATACCCGCCGCCGCCATGTGATGGCCGATGCGGCATGTGGCCTGCCCCAGCGCAAGGAGCCATGCGATGCGGCATGAGACAGCGCAGATAAGAATTCACCCCGGCATCTGCACCGGGGCGAATACACAGGAGCAGGCACTGCTTGCCAGGATCGAAACCCTGCCAGGCCTGCGCCAGGTTGCGATTGGCCGGAACCTGGCGGGAAGCTGGGGCGCTGGCGACTACACGCTCGACCTGCAGTTCGACCCGGTGGCGTCCTGCCCGCCCGGCCACGACCCCGGCCTGGCTGCCGCGCTGGACGGCCTGGCAGAGGTGGATCGCGTGGCCTACAGCCCGATCTCGGACGGACTGCGGGCGCCCCTGTTGCGCCAGGGGATCTGGCGCACGCTGATGTTCCGGGTCAGGCCCGAAGCACCTGACTGGCAGGTCCGCGGCCTTGAGCAGGACCTGCTGCGCATGCCTGGGTACATGCCCGGCATCCTCAACTGGCGGCTTGCCCGCGTCCTGTCGCCCGGCACATGGACCCACGTCTGGCAGCAGGAGTTCGCCAGCGCAGAGGACCTCCGGGGCGAATACCTGATGCACCCCTTCCATTGGGGCCGCGTCGACCGGTGGTTCGACCCCGAGTTTCCCGAATGGACAGTCCAGGCGATCTCCCATGCCTTCTGCCCAATCGAAACCAGCCTGATTGCCAACCACAACCGCACAGAGGAATACGCGCCATGACCGGACACGGGAAACTGACAGGAAAGATTGCGCTGGTGACCGGCGCCAGCCGCGGCATCGGCCGCGCCATCGCGCAGCGCTTCGCGGCCGAGGGCGCGCTGGTAGTTGCCACGGCCCGCCGCGCAGGCCAGTCAGAGGACGAAACCGATACGCTGGCCGAGACAGTTGGCCGGATCAGGCAGCAAGGGGGCCGTGCCATGGCACTGGCGGCAGACCTGGAGGACCCCGAGCAGCGCGACAACCTCGTGGCACGAGCAGCAAGCGCGGCGGGCGGCCTCGATATCCTGGTCAACAATGCTGGCATGGCGGAATACAGCCGCGTCGAAGCTATGCCGCTGGAAGTATTCGACAAGACGGTTGAGCACTACCTGCGCATTCCCTTCATGCTCAGCCGTGCAGCGATCCCGCTGATGCGCACGCGCGGCGCGGGGTGGATCATCAACCTCGGCTCGGTCACCGCCCTGTCGCCCTCACACCCGTATTCAGACTTTGACCGCGCCGGCGGCGTAACGGTGTACGCCGCGGTCAAGGCCGCCATCAACCGGTTCACCGAGGGCCTTGCCGCGGAACTGGAGGGCGAGAATATCGCCGTCAACGCCGTAGCCCCAAGCACGGCGATCCGCACGCCTGGCAGCGCGCGCTATATCCCGGACGGCTATCCAACCGAACCGGTGGAGTACCTGGCGGAAACAGCGCTTGCACTCTGCAGCGTTCCAGCCCGCCTGCGCACCGGCCACATCGCCCATAGCCTGCACTTTCCCCTGGCGCACGGGTTGAACGTTCGCACGCTTGATGGCCAGGGCACGCTGCCACCGCCCGTGATCCCGCCGTGGGCACACCCTGGTTTGAACCACGAAGACCTGTCCGCAAGATAAGCGATGGAGAAAAGCATGCGCGCTGTCGTCATTGACCGTACCGGCGGACCCGACGTACTCAGGTTTGCAGACGTCCCGAGGCCGGAACCCGCTGCCGGCGAAATCCTGATCCGCGTCGCTTGCGCCGGCGTGAATCCAGCCGACTGGAAATGCCGTGAAGGCTATCTGAGCCACTTCATGCCATACCGCTTCCCGTTCGTGCTCGGCTTCGATGCCAGCGGCGTCGTGGCGGCCGTGGGAACAGGCGTCAAGGATTTCGTCCCGGGCCAGCGCGTGTTCGCGCAAACGGAGGTTGGCGCAGGCAAATGGGGCTCCTATGCAGAGTACGTTTCGGTCTCTCGGGATTGCGTGGTCCCGATCCCCGACAACCTGGGATTTGCCGAAGCAGCCGCCGTCCCGACACCGGCGCTGGCGGCCTGGACGGGACTCTTCGACGAAGGCGGACTCAAGCCAGGCCAGACGGTGCTGGTGCATGGCGGTGCCGGTGCGGTCGGCACGTTTGCTGTGCAACTGGCAACCGCAGCCGGTGCCACTGCCGCTGCCACCTGCAGTGCGGCTCGCCGCGACGAACTGAGAGCGCTCGGCTGCGACCTGGCGATCGACTATCGCGGCGACATCGCTGCCGCCATGCAGGCATGGGCGCCCGCTGGTGTCGACCTGGTTCTGGACACCGTTGGCTGCGGCACCCTGCCGAACGGCATGGACTTGCTCAGGCCCGGCGGCATCCTTGTCGCCATCCTGACACTGGTCAATGGCGACAACGGCCCGGATCCGGCCGACGCCGCTCGGCGCGGCATGCGTACCGCAGTGGCCTACAGCAAGATGCCAAGCGGCGCGCGGCTGCGCGAGATCGCGTCGCTGATCTCAAGCGAGCGCTTGCGGCCGCCTCGCATCGCATGCCTGCCGCTGGGACAGGCGGGACGCGCACTCGACCTGGTCCAGTCGGGCAAGGCGCCAGGCAAGCTGGTGCTGCGTATCGCCGAGCTGAGCAATGCCTGATCGCAGGCCGTCCCGCGCCAGCCCGTCAGCCCGATGCCGGCGCACGACCATCACGCCATTGAAATCGGAGGAGAGATAATGAAAAGCAAGACCTTAGTGCTGTGCACGATAGCCGGTGCGGTGCTAGCGGCCTCACAGTTGAACGCACCTTCCCTTGCCGCGATGACGCCCGACGAAGTCAGGCGCCTGGACGGCCCGCTCACGCCGATGGGTGCCGAACGGTCCGCCAACAAGGACGGCAGCATCCCCGCGTGGAGCGGAAAATGGCAGGCCGCGCCCGCGGGCCTGACTTTCCGGCCAGGCGACACCTACCCTGACCCCTACGCGTCGGAACAACCGCTGGCGGTGATCACGGCCCAGAACGTGGAGCAATACCGTGCTCACCTGAGCGACGGGCAGCTCGCCATGTTCAGGCTGTACCCGACGACATTCAGGATGGCGATCTACCCCAGCCATCGTGACTTCCGCTATGGCGATGCCGTCTACAAGGCGATCCAGCACCACGCCGCCAGGACGCAGCTGACGACGGACGCGAACGGCCTCAAGGACTATCCGCCCACCGCGCCGTTTCCTGTGCCCAAGAGCGGGCTGGAGCTGATGTGGAATCTCCGCTTCTCTTCCGCCATTGCCGAAGAATCAGCCGTCTACGACCAGGCAGTGGTGTATCGCGACGGCAAGATCGCATGGGGCAAGTGGAAATATGACATCTGGTCACCCGTCAACGGCGCCGCGTTTGAAAAAGGCTCGCCGCTGATCAACCGGACCTTCGCCCGCGTGGAAACCGAACTGCCTTTGCGCGAGCGCGGCAATATCATCGTCTCCCACAACTTCTGGGATCGCGAAGGCTCGGATACGGCCAGGACCTGGCAATACAATCCCGGCACGCGCCGGGTGCGGCAGGCACCCGAGTTCGGCTTTGACCAGCCGCTGGGGCCGGGCGGCTTCCGTACGGTGGACGACGATCGCCTGTTCAACGGCTCCGGCGAGCGCTATGAGTGGAAGATTATCGGCAAGCGGGAAATCTATATTCCGTACCACAACTACAAGCTGGTCGATCCTGGCGTCAGGTACGCCGAACTGCTGGGCCCCAACCATGCGACCCCGGAACTGGTCCGCTACGAACTGCACCGTGCCTGGGTGCTCGAAGCCAGACTGAAGCCAGGCTTCCGGCATCAGTATGCAAAGCGTGTGCTGTACCTGGATGAAGACACCTGGATGGCAGTGCTTGCCGACAACTACGATGCCCGCGGCCAGCTGTGGCGAACCAATATGCAATCGTCGCTTTACGCCTACGATGCGCGGCGCTACTACCCGGCGGTGGCGTTCTACCATGACCTTACGGCCGGCTCCTATCTGGCGGATCGGCTGACCAATGAAGGGAAGCCGGTACGCCTGAACAGCAGCCCGCAGTTTGGCGAAGCGTATTTTTCCCCGGATTCGATCCGGGGGGCGGGACACTGACGCCCCGGTCAGAAAGCCCTGCCGGTTGCGGCTAGCCATTGGCGTCGGCCGCAGCCTCCGGATTGGCTTCGCCGTCCCGGGTAGCGATCAATGCCTTCGGCGCCAGCGGGATCAAGGGGAGGATCAGTGCGTACACGACCGTAGTTGCGATCACGCACCACGTAAAGCCGTGCGCTGCGCCGGTGTTATAGATCCATGAGCCCAACAGGTCGCCGGCGCGCGCCGAGAGCGCGAGAACACCATCGACCAGCATCATCAGGGTCCCTTGCAGGCCCGGTGGACACGACCGCATCGCAAGATCGAAGTATGCCGCCGTGGCTAGCCCGCCCATCAGCCCTATTGGTGCCGCCAATACCAGCGCGAGATCGGCTGACCGAATAAATGCCAACGGAATCATCTGCGGCACCGCGACGATCGTCCCCCACCACAGCAGCTTGTTCAGCGATACCTTCTTGCATAGCACGCCATACAGCAGGAATGTCGGGATAAACGCGGCAGCGAAGATCCCGTTGTAGTACGAGTAGACGGAATCCGATGCATGCAGTTCATTGGCCAGGTAGAACTGCAGCGGTGTGGCCGCCCCTGGCGCGAAGTTCCACAGAAAGCAGATAAGCAGCGCCGGATAGACGGCCTTATGCTTCACCAGCCGCCTGACATTCCCGACGAAATCCGCGCGCCTGGCTTGCGGCTTGTCGTACGTATTACCGAAGACGGTGGCGGGATTCCAGAGCCCGAACACCGCAATCAGCAAAGTGACCATCGCCACCAGCAAGAAGGCCTCTTGCGGCGCAAGATGATCGGACACGTACCCGGAAGCGAACGCACCCGCCACGACGGGAACGGAGCTGACCACGTTCGACAGCGCACTCAGGCGCCCGGACATGAGCTTTTCCTGGCCCACCAGCGCGATCAACCCCTGGTAGGCGGCGGCGGTAAACCGGGACGACAGCATTGCCAGCAGCATCCCGACGAGCAGTCCAGTGTATGAGATGCCCGCAAACGCCATCCAGACGAATGCCGCCGCGGTGATGGGAGCGAAAATCAGGAAGAAGCCACGGTCGCGCAAACCCAGCGGATTCCAGTGATCGCGCGCGAGGCCAAAGGCAAATGCGATGTACACGGGGATTCCGGTAACCAGCCGGAATGTCGAGATCTCCGTCGCCGTCGCGTGCAACTCATTCTTGAGCAGGTACGACGCCTGGATATCAATCAGGTAGCCGGCCGGCGTTGCCAGATGGACAATCAACGTCAGCCAGCCGAAGTACAGCAGGGTCCGGCTATTGTCCTCGGGGCCATCGTGATCGGAAGCGGCCGGCATCATCGGAGCGCAGCGAAAGACTGGAAATTCGATCCTTGCCGGATTGCCGGCGAGAACTGCCCGCAAAGCCACATCTTCAGTCCGGCGTCGGCCGGGTCCTCGCCATCAGCGTGGACAACAGCTCCCGGCCAATAGCTCCCGGATCTGGGGTGGCGTCGTCCTTGCAAGGATAGTGCGCTAGCCAGGCCCGAACGCCCGACGCTGCGCGACCTAATCGCCACCGAGCGCGGCCTTCCGCACACCACGGCCGATGGTGTGCTTATTTCGACTCCAAAGTCGGAGGTGCCACGGGCTTGCCAACAAGGCTTCGAGAGGCGAACAAATCGCCTTAAATGTATCCCTTTTAGGGAATTACCCTCGCTTTCTTGTTGGCGAATTTCGGACACGTAGGCAAAACAGCTACGCGACGGTATTGTGGAACCGATGTCTATTAAGTAAGCGCATTACGAAGAAAACGCTTCGACGGGCGCTGGTGCAGCAATGATTAGAGCCTTACAGATCCGATCCGCCACCACTGCGGACCTGCCTGGAATTACCACGGTGCTAGACAAATGTGGATTGACGCAGAACGCATCGTGGTCTCCGGATATGTTCCACATTGCGTTAATGGACGGGCGCATTGTCGCCTGCGCCGGAGCGGAGCGGCACGCGAAAGTCATAGTCGTCTGTTCAGTTGCGGTACTGCCCGGATATAGGGATCGCGGTATTGCCAAGCACCTGGTGTCTGCCGTTCTGGTGCGGGCACGTGCAGAGGGCTGCGAACGCGCAGTCCTTGCTACCGCAAAGTGCCCCGGCTTCTTTTCTCGTTACGGCTTTTCCCTCGTCGCTACGACCTCCCTGCCCGTCAGTGTACGGAATTCGCATACCCTGACGTCGCCGGGGATGCCAGCGGGAGTCTGCATGCAATGCGAATTGAAATAGACTTTCGCGCAGGCAGATCAATTGTCCCGGCCCTGTTCCGGATTTCCAGTGTCGCGGTTCGCGACAGGCCGGCGAACATAATCGGCGACACTCCCCGCCTGGCCGCCTCAGGTTGCTGCGTCGGCCAAACGAATGGCACATTTCTCGATCTCTTTCGCAGCATCCCACTGCGGGAAAAAGGTGATGGCACCTCATTGAAGGATTTTTTCGGCTCGGCCGGCGCGCTACGGGATATCGCGCTACCAGGGCGTCGATTGCCTGGGTCGACGACTACCGCATCGCGCGCCGCCGGCGTAGCCGGTCAGCCAGCTTGCGACGCACCCAGGGTTTCGCGTTTGATCTTCCTGGCCAGCGACCATTTGTGGACTTCGGTCGGGCCGTCGTAGATCCGGAACCCTCGTACTTCGCGGAAGATCTGCTCGACGATAGTGTCGCGTGACACGCCCATCCCCCCCAGGATCTGCACGCAACGGTCCGCCACACGGAACAGCGCTTCCGAGACGGCCACCTTGGCCATCGAGCTTTCCGCGGTCCCCGACGAACCGCCGTCGAGCACGCCCGCGCACCAGTCGATCATCAGGGCGGCCTGCTGAAGGTCGATCAGGTTATCGGCCAGCATGAAGCCGACGCCTTCATGGTCGATCAGCAGCTTGCCGAAAGCCTTGCGTGTGGTCGCGTACGCGCGTGCGATCTCGTCCGCCCGCGCGGCGCCGCCGAACCAGCGCATGCAATGCGAAAGCCGCGCCGGCGACAGGCGAACCTGCGCATAGCGGAAGCCCTCGTTCGCCTGGCCCAGCACCTGGCTGTGCGGCACGCGCAGGTCATCGATCACGACCAGCGCATGTCCGCCGGGCATGGAACTATCGATGGTGTCGATCAGGCGCTCGATGCGGATGGCCGGGTGTGGCAGATCGACCAG
This sequence comes from Cupriavidus sp. a3, assembly GCF_051015765.1. Taxonomy (NCBI): domain Bacteria; kingdom Pseudomonadati; phylum Pseudomonadota; class Betaproteobacteria; order Burkholderiales; family Burkholderiaceae; genus Cupriavidus; species Cupriavidus sp. a3. The sequence goes on from NZ_CP170644.1 coordinate 1,569,267, forward strand.
GAACATCGTGGCCTGCGCACGCTCGCCATCTCCCGTACGCGCCATCACGATGCCCACGGCTGCGCCTTCGGCACCGGTGATGAATTTCTTGCGGCCGCGAATCACCCATTCGTCGCCATCCCTCACCGCCGTGGTCTGCAGCATCGACGGGTCCGAACCGGCGCCGCCGTCCTCCGCGGGCTCGGTCATGAAGAACGCGGAACGCGCCTCGCCGCTGACCAGCGGCGCCAGGAATCGTTGCTGCTGCGCCGGGGTGGCCACCTTTCCCAGCAAGAACATGTTGCCTTCGTCGGGCGCCATCGTATTGACGGCAACCGGCCCGAGCGGCGACAAGCCCGAGCGCATGAGCACCGCGGCGGTCTCCCGCTGGCTCAGGTGCGAGCCGTCGGGGAGGATATGCGGCGTCATGACGCCGGCGGCGCGCGCCTTGTCACGCAGTTCGGCAACCAGTTCCGGCGATGGGCCATGGGATTCACAACGCGGGTCACGCTCGTAGGGCACGACCACGTCGCGGACAAAGCGCTCGACGCGCTCGCCGATGCTGCGGCTTCTTTCGGTGGGATAGTCGGTGAGCAAGATGTCGGTCTCCTTACAGCGTATTGACCAGATGGCCGCCGTCGACGGCGATCACGGTGCCCGTCATGTACCGGGACGCATCCGAGGCCAGCAGCAGCAACGGCCCGTCGAGGTCCTCCTGTTGCCCGAGCCGGCGCTGCGGGATGCGCAGGATCAGCGCCTTGCCGGCATCGGTCTGCCAGAAGTCCCGGTTGATGTCGGTGTCGATATAGCCGGGGGCCAGGGCATTCACGCGGATGCCGTAGCGCGCCCATTCCAGCGCAAGCGCCTTGGTGAGCTGCACCACGCCGGCCTTGGAGACAGCATAGGACACTACGCCGCCCGCCTGTCGCAGCCCCAGGATCGAGGCGATATTGACGATGCTGCCACCGCCGCGTTCGCGCATGCCGGGGACCAGCGCCTGCGCGAGAAAGAACATCCCCTTGAGATTGGTGTCCATCACCACATCCCAATCGTCCTCGGCGTGCCCGAGCGCCGCGCCCTCGCGCACCAGGCCGGCATTGTTGATCAGGATGTCAACGGGCTCGATATCGCGCACGAGTGCCGCGCGCGAAGCGCCGTCGGTGACGTCGAGCGCCACGCACTGCAGGCGCGCATCCGTTCCGATCTTTTCCGCGACGGCTTTCAGCGCGTCAGTACGGCGCGCGGCAAGCACCACCTCGGCACCGCGCGATGCCAGGACCTGCGCACAATGCGCGCCCAATCCGCCCGACGCGCCTGTCACCAGCGCGCGCTTGCCCCGAAGATCCAGCAATGTGTCCTGCACGGTTGTCTCCCGATCCGTTGGATATGAGGATCAGATTGTAGGATGATTTCATCCCATGTCAACGTCCGACAGCTTGCTGTTAGAATGCCCGCGTGACGCCTGCGACATCTTTCCCTCCTTCTTCCCCGCCTGCCGACACCGGCGAGCCTGACCGGAGCGCCTCCGCCACCGTCTTTTTCGGGATCATTGGCGGGCTGGAGCTCGGCAGCTTCGTGCCCGGCCAACGGCTGGTCGAAACCGATCTGGTGACGCAATTCGGCGTTGGCCGCAATTCCGTGCGGGAAGCCTTGCAGCGGCTTGCCGCCGAGGGCATCGTCGAATTGCCCCGCCATCGCGGCGCGGTCATCCGGCGGCTGACCATGCAGGACACCCTGGATGTTCTCGACGTGGCGGAGCGCATGATGGGACTGCTGGCACGCGCGGCAACCCGCGGTTGCACCGATCGCAACCATGCCCAGGCTCTGCGCGCCACGGTTCAGCAGTTGGCTGCCGCGGAAAAAGCGCACGCTACCGCGGCATTTGCGGGCGCGAGGCGGCAGTTCTACCGGACGCTGCTGGAAATGGGCGGCAACCGCGAGCTGATTCGCCTGTTTCCCACCATCCAGATGCCGATCGTCCACGCCCAGCATCGGCTCGCGTCGCTCCAGCAGATGCGGCTGGCGGACTACCGGCGCATCGCGACGGCCGTGCTGGCAGGCGAGCCGGACGAGGCCGAAGCCACCGGGGTGGCGCATGTCAGGAACGTGCGGCAGGCGATACTGGCTGAACTTTCCGCGTAGCCGGGCATCCGCCAATCGCCCGCCGGATTCCCGCTTACTTGCCGTAGTTCGTCCTGGTTCGCTGCGAAGCGCCGCGTGCCGCCTGACGGCACGATTTTTGCGCCGACCAACTGATCACAGTACGGCCATGAGGCCAAGGGAACCGGCATTTCGCGGACAAGAACGCGCAGATCGGGCAATCCGATGCAGGACCCGGACGGCCGCCCACTCAGTAATGGAAGCGTCCTGTACAAGGAGCAATACCATGGAGAAGGAACTGAAATTCGAACTGGCGGCAAATCAGGGCGCTGCCATGCGCGAATTACCTGCGCTCCTGGATGTGGAACCGGATTCGCAACAGGAACAGGCTCTGGAGAGCGAATACTTCGACACTCCGGACTTCCTCCTGCGGCGAAACGGAGCCGATCTGCGTGTCCGCCGCAATGGCGACCAGATCACGCAGACCCTCAAGTCGTCCGGCGAGCGGCGCGGCGGATTCTTCGAGCGCGAAGAGTACGAGTCCGCGCTGAAAGAGACGAAGCCCGATCTCAAGGCCTTGCGGGCTGCAGTGCCGAAGTCTTCAGCACTCTCTCATCTCTTAAAGAACGGATCGCTGCCGGATCAGCTGGTTCCGATTTTCCGAAGCACGGTCACACGGAAGTTGTGGACGCTGAAGCTGGAAAGCGGCGAGGAGATAGAACTCGCGCTGGACAGCGGGAAAATCACAGCGGCGGCGCAGGCCCGCACCTTCTCCGAGCTTGAACTGGAACTCAAGCAGGGCGAGCCCCGGCGCCTTAGCGAACTCGGGCTGCGACTCATCGACAAGCTACCGATGAGCCTGAGCATGCAGAGCAAGAGCGACCGCGGCTACGACTTGCTGGTATCTGGCGACCGCTCGGCGGTCAAGGCACGGCCGATCGCACTGAAAAGGAATGACACGGTAGAGGAGGCCATCTGCAAGATACTGCAGAGCTGCCTGGACCAGGTACATGCCAATGCCCCGCTGGTAGCCACGGGACATTCACCCGAAGGCGTGCATCAGATGCGGGTGGGACTGCGCCGCTTCCGTTCCGCGCTCGACATGTTCGACGATGTGATCACGCTGCCGGCAGCGCTCGCCGATGAAGTGAAGTGGATTGCCGACGAACTCGGTGAATCCCGGGATTGGTATGTGCTGGCGCATTCGACGCTGCCGCAGGTTGACGCAGGCAAGGACAAGCGCGAGCAGATGGCGGAAACCAAAGCGGCGGCGGCCGAGATCGCGAAGGCCCGCCATGCCAAGGCGACAGCCGCGGTACAGTCGCCGCGCTACGCACGGGTCGCCCTTGCGCTCGATCACTGGATCACGGCGACCCCATGGCGCGATGCGTCCGACGACACACGCAAACAGCTTGGCAGGCCGGCTGCCGTGCTCGCCGATCGCGTCCTGCGCAAGCGTCATCGCAAGCTCGTGCGCCGGGGTCGAGGCCTTCACAAGCTCGATGCCCATCGCCGCCACCGCGCGAGGATCGCGGCAAAGAAGCTGCGCTACGCTGCCGAATTCTTCGCCGACCTCTTCAGGCAAAAGCGCCTGAATCCGTATCGGCGCGTGCTGGCGAAGCTGCAGGATGACCTGGGATGGGGCAACGATATGGCGGTGGCAGATGGCCTGTTAGGCCATCTGCAGCAGCACCATCGCAAGGCCTCCGCCGGCGCGAGCTACGCGCGCGGTTTCCTGGCGGCACGCGTGGCCGACGATCGGGACAATCAGCGAAAGCTGTGGAAGCGCTTCCGGAGCACAGGCCGACCAGTCGGACGACATTGACGGTTTCACGGCCGGCATTCCGCCTACGCGAGTTTTTCCGAACTCTCAAACTTGGCGAACACACGGGCCTGGACTGCGTCCATGACGGCCAGGACCTGCGGATCGGCAGGACCACTGGCCGTGACGCCCGTGGCCTTCTTGGGCTTCGCGCCCAGTGGATAAAAGACGAAAACCGTGTCGAACCTGCCTGCCGACTCCTTTTTCAGGCGCCGGTTGAGCGCTTTCAGATACCGCTTCTTGATGGTCTTGGACATAGGCTTCACGGCTCCCTGTCATTTGTCCTGGCTTACGACAGCTCTATTCACATTCATCCGGGAACGTCGCATCAGGCAAGAATTTGTGCCGGGCGTGTACCTCGTTGCACTGGCTCCTTGCGCAATTTGTGCATTGCACCGCGAAGCGCTCGATGGCTGCGTTCGTCAGCCAGGTGGAACCAGCGTTGCTTTTGGCAGCCGGCCACTGCCGATCAGGACGATAAGATCGTCCACGCGGGCTTCGGCCAGGGCAAAGGCATCCGCTTCCGCCATCGACGGCCGTCCCGCACGAAAGACTGACTGCTGCATTCCCACCATCGTGTGTTGACGGACAAGCACGAATCCCTGGTGCTTGCCGTTGCTTAGTGGCTGGGTATAAGCCTTGAACTCATAGTAGCCAGCGCGCCTGTGGCTTTCCATCATGACTTGTCCTGCTGGCGCAAATAGAGTCCGCCAGCACGCGGGGCGGACTCCGGCTCAGCATTGATTCCTTGAACGGATCGATAACCTGGGGGAGCCGCCCGAACAGGCATGCGCGACCAGAGCGGTCGCTGCCCGTTGCCCCCTGCGGCTATCGTATGGTTTAACGTTAGCATATTGTGGCCTGGCGGGAGCCACTCCCGAAGAAGTAAGGTGCGGCGCGGCTCGTGCTCGTACAGCTGTTCGCGCAAGTTGCCTGGCCCAGGGACGAATGTCAGGTAGACAGTTGTTCTGGCCGAACCTAATATTTCGTCCAGGCAAGTCGGGTCCCCGATGCTGCCTTGCCAGAAGGGTGTCATCGGCCTCGGGCCGCCCGCTCACTGTTGTTGGAACGGTGCTGCACTGCAACGACCGGGTAGAGTCACGAGGCGCTCCGCCAGGCGGACGCCCACACGGGCCGGGTCAAGCGCTAGCCGCGTGAGCAAGTGTCACGAGGCTGAGGGGGCACTATGAGGGCAGAGGACGACGATCAGGTTGTCGCGAGCATTTCACTCAAGACGGGCTTCCCTGTTGAAGTTGTGAAGAAGTGCTACCTCGCGGCACTGCTGGAACTCAGGGCGGATGCGCGAGTTCATATCTACCTGTCGCTATTTGCGGCAAAGCGCGCAGTTGCTTTGCTTCGTCAGGCAGATTCCGAGCGGGAGAGCCAAGGCTCGCCCGAGCGAGAGCCTGCCCGCACGCAGAGGCCGCCAGGCAGTCTGTTGCCGCCCGGAGGCGCATTCCACAGCCAGTCCTCTTCAGAGTCGGACCGAAGCGTATCCGATGCCCTCGAACTCGGCGGTCACGAGGTCGCCCTCGGACGCCGGAAGGATGCCGACCCACGTGCCGGTGGTGACAACCGTACCAGCCTCCACGCGCCGCCCCTCTCGCGTGACATGGCGCAGCCACGCCAGCAGTCCGTAAGCCGGATCGCCCATTGAATGGGTGCCGCGGCGCTCGATCGCTTCGGCGCCGATGTTTACCCGGCAACGCTGCGTTGCCCAGTCCCGGTCTGCATAGGCTTGCCACTCCCCGAGCACGAGTGCGCCATGGGACTGCAAGTCGGCAAGCTTCAGCAGGGCCGGCGCCGCGAGGCCTTGCTGCCAGCGCGAATCGACCACCTCGATGGACACCGCCATTGCGTCAACCAGCGCCGCCGCGCCGGCGTAGTCAAGACCGGCAGCTTGCGCCGCGTCGACACTGGCCCCGAGCCGCAGCGCGATTTCGGCCTCGATGCCGCGCCATGTGAATGGCCAGTCGCCGGACTGCGCGGGACTGGCCCAGACGCCGGCTGGCGGGAGCCGCGCATGCGTCAGCGTGGCGTCACGCGAGGCGCCTCCGGATTTCCAGTACGCGGTGCCGGCGTCTTCCCAGGCCAGCGTTCGCGCCACGATCGCCTGAACGGCATAGGCCTGGTCCGCATTTTCAAGCGCGGTGGCGATAAGCTCCGCGTCGGCGCAACGGCCCTCGCGTCGCGCGGAGAGCAGCGCCTGCGCAACCCGGTCAATGTTGGATGAATTCATGCCTTTTAGGGTCTCATTGAGAATGATAAACATCGGACGAGGAGCCGCTCGCCCCAGCGTGCCCACAGCGCACGCTGGGGGGAACGGACCGCCCTTACAACCTGCTTGCACTGGCTGCGCTCTCGCCGACTGCCGTGCCGGTTTCATCATCGGCGGCCGTCTCGCCCATCGCACGCCCGAAAGTCTCGGGCGCGAACTGCACGCTCAGCGCGAACACCGCATACATCGCAGCGAGCATGCTGAACATGCCGCCAACGCCGTAGCTTTCAAACACGCGGCCGCTGATCAGCGGCGTCAGCGCTCCCGCCAGCGTGCCGAGGGCCAGGATCAGTGAAGTGCCGAATGCACGCACGTGGGTCGGATACTGCTCCGGCGCAAAAATCCAGATCGAGGTATTCAGCAACACCACGCAGAACGTAAAGGCAGCACCGAACAGCAGCACCAGCGCTACGTTATACGTCAGGAAGCCGAAGCACAGCCCCGCCGCGCAGGCCAGCCCTGCGCCGAACGTCAGCACACGCTTGCGCGGAAAATGGTAGCCACAGTATGACGCCGCCAGCGCCCCGAACAGGCTGCCGCTCTGCATCACCATCGTAAAGAGAAAGCTCTTCGAGATGGTGTAGCCCTGCGACATCAGGATGGTCGGCATCAGCGTCAGCACCGAGATCTGCGCGCCATAGGTCATCGATACCGCGATGCCCAGTGCGATCGTGCGGCGCCCCAGCCGGCCCTTGAAGATATCGCTCAGGCCCACCCTGGTGCGCGGGGCGTCATCGTGCACCGCAGCCTTGATATAGGATGTCGGCTCGCCGCGCAGCTTGCCCAGGCGGCCGGATGCGAGGACGGAGAGCACCCGGTTAGCTTCGTCCACGCGCCCCTTGGACAGCAGGAAGCGTGGCGTTTCCGGGATAAAACGCCGGTAGAACACGACGAAGAACGCCGGCAGCACCAGGCAGGCAAACAGCCAGCGCCAGCTGTCCGGCCCCGGGAACATGGCGAATACGGCCAGGCCGAACGCCGGTGCGAGCATATTGCCCAGCCCGCCGCTGCCAACGCTGACCATGCCCACCGCGGTGCCGCGGAATCGCGTCGAGCACAGTTCGGCCAGCATGGTCACGGCAATGGATATCTCGCCGCCCAGGCCGATGCCGACAATAAAGCGGCCCGCTGCCAGCACGCCATAGTTCGGTGCCAGCGCGCAGATGATGGCGCCCAGCGTGAACAGAAGCAGGTTGGCGCTGAGCATGGTGCGCCTGCCGTAGCGGTCCGCGATATAGCCGGAGCCGATGCGTCCGAGCGCGGCAGCACTGAAGGTCAGGGTATTCAGGAAGCCGATTTCGGCGACCGATATGCCCCACTGCTCTCGCAACATGGGCCCGATCAGGCCGACGGCGTTCTGTTCAAACACGTCGAACATCACCCCCAGCATGATCAGGAAAATGATCTTCTTGTGCGACGCCGTTACGCCGATGCCGTCCATGGCCCGGTCGAGTTCGTGCTGCTGTGGGGAATTCGGCGATTGAACTACGGTTTCTGCGCCCATCTTTGTCTCCTCCTCGTATCGAGGTAGTCGTCGCGGTGTGCCCGCGACCTGGTCGACGCCATGTCTGGCCGGCGTTTGCAGAGCAGCGATAAAACTTCGTTCCGACGCGTGCCGCTATTCCAGGGCGGGTGTCGATTGCGGCGGCCGGCGGGCGCGCAAGGCCTGCTCCGCGGCATAGGCGAGCCGTATCAGCACGGGTTCCGTGTAGGGGCGGCCAAAGAATTCCAGCCCGACCGGCACCCCCTGGGGTGCATTGCCGTCCGGCGGCGAATACCCGGCCGGAATGACAATGGCCGGAAATCCGGTGGCCGACGCGAGCACGCCATTGCGCTCTGCCTGGGTCTCGCCAACCGGCACGACCAGGCGGCGCTGGTGCGGAAACACCAGCGCGTCAAGCCGATGACGCGCCATCAGGTCCAGCAGTCTCTCCCGCAATGCCTGCTGGCGCTGCAGGCGCTCGCGGTACTCCCCTTCCCGCCCGCTTAGCGCGGCAGCGGTATCCAGCGTGCCCGCCACGCTCGGATGGACATTGCCCGCGGCGATAATGTCCTTCATGGAACGAACCGGCACTCTTGATGAAGTGCGCTGCAGGTAAGCGTCGAGATCGCGCTCCATTTCGTAGTGGTGCACCAGCGTGGTGGCCAGCAACTCGTCCGGGCTGATGGCGTCTTCGATTGCGACTAGCCCGGCCCCCTGGGCAGCGATAACGGCAAGCGCCGCCTGCATGACTGCGTTGACAGGACGGTGCACCGCCTGGTCGCCAAAGAAGTGGCGCAATACGCCGATCCGCGCGCCTTTGAGTCCGTCGCGGTCAAGGCTGGCGGCATAGCTCGCCGGAATGTGGGGCGCGCCGGCACTGGTGACAGGGTCGGCCGGGTCATGGCCGGCAATGACATCGAGCAGCCGCGCCGTGTCGGCGACGGTGCGGGTGATCGGGCCAATGGTGTCCTGCGTCAGCCCGCACGGGACCAGCCCCGCCCTGCTGGTCAGTCCCATGGTCGGACGCAGGCCGACAAGGCCATTTGCCGACGCCGGCGAGCGGATCGAGTTGACGCCGTCGGTGCCGATGCCGAGCAAGCCGAAGCTGGCGGCAATGCCGGCGGCGGTGCCTCCGCTGGAGCCGCCGGGCGTGCGTGTCAGGTCATAGGGGTTCAGGGTCTGGCCGGACAAGGTGCTGACGGTCTCGCCACCGGACGCCAACTCGTGCAGGTTGGTCTTGGCCAGTACGATCGCGCCCGCTTCGCGCAGGCGGCGGATGACAAAGGCATCGTCGGTGGAGAAATTGTCGCGCAGGCAGGCGGCACCGGCAGTGGTTGCCATGCCGGCACACTCGATGTTGTCCTTCACCAGCACCGGGATGCCGTGCAGCGGCGCCAGCGCCTGCGCCGGATTGCGCCCGGCCTGGGCGTCGATCCGTCCGGCCTCGTCCAGCGCGTGCGGATTGCATTGCAGGATGCTGCGCAGGGCGGGACCGTGCTGGTCATAGGCCGCGATGCGGTCCAGGCATGCGCTGAGCAGCTGGCGCGCCGTCAGCCTGCCGTCGCGCATCGCGGCATGCGCATCGGCAACGGTGGCTTCCACCACGCTGAACGGCGCGTGCTGGCCCGGCCCGTCCGGCACCGGTTCATACGAGTTTGTCATGAGGGGATCCATGCGCCGGCAAGGGCGCGAAAGGTTGGCGAAGTGAGCGAGAGGCGGGGCTGCGGCACGGTGCCGGCGCCCCGCTTTGCCTGGCTATCGGTTGACCAGCCGGGCGGGTATTGTCCAGATGCAGAAGGCGCCCAGCAGCAGCATCCCGGCGATCATGTAGTACGCGCTGTTGCCGCTCTGGGTCACGTCGCGCAGGTAGCCGATCATGTAGCCGCTGGTAAAGCCCGCGAGGTTGCCGATCGAGTTGCTCATGGCGATGGCCGTGGCTGCCGCCGCGCCGCTGAGGAAGGCCGTCGGCAGCGACCAGAACAGCGGCGTGCAGGTCAGGATGCCGGCTGCCGCGATCGACAGGAACACCAGCGACAGCGCGGTGTTGTGCATCACCCAGGGCAAGGCCAGGAAGCCGATCGCACCCATCATGCACGGGATGATCAGGTGCCAGCGGCGCTCGCGATGCTTGTCGGCACTGCGCCCGAAGAAATACATCGAGACGATCGCCGCCATGTAAGGAATCGCGCTCAGCAAGCCGATATGGAACGGGTCGCTGACCCCGGTGGACTTGATGAAGGTGGGCAACCAGAGCGTGATGCCATACTGCCCCGTGACATAGCAGAAGCAGATCAGGCTGATCAGCCAGACGCGCGGATCGGTGAAGACCTTGCCGACGCGTGCCTGCGGGTCCGCCGCCTTGACATCCTCGGTCTTGGCCAGCTCGAGGACCTGCTTCTCCTCGCCGGTCAGCCACTTGGCCTTGGCAATGGAGTTGTCCAGGTAGTAGAAGCAGAAGCATCCCAGCAACACCGCCGGCACCGCCTCGATAAAGAACATCCATTGCCAGCCGCCCCAGCCGGCCACGCCGGCCATGCTTCCCATCAGGTAGCCGGAGAGCGGGTTGCCGATGATGCCTGACAGCGGCGATCCCATGCAGTAGATGGCCATGATCTTGGCGCGCCGGTGCGACGGGTACCAGCAGGACAGGTAGTACACGATGCCTGGCGTGAAGCCCGCTTCGGCCAACCCCAGCAGGAATCGCAGCGTGTAGAACTGGGCTGGCGTCTGCACGAAGGCGAAACACGCGGAAAGGATCCCCCACGTGATCATGATCCGGCCGATCCAAACCTTGGCGCCGAACTTGTGCAGGGCCAGGTTGCTGGGCACCTCGAACAGGAAGTAGCCGATAAAGAAGATACCGGCGCCCAGCCCGTAGATGGTTTCGCTGAAGCCCAGCTGCTGCGACATCTGGAGCTTGGCAAAACCTACGTTGACACGATCGAGATAAGCGATCAGGAAGCAGACCATCAGGAATGGCACCAGCCGCCAGCTCACCTTGCGATAGGTCGCATCCTCGAACGACCTGATCCTTTCTCCTGCCTGCAGGGTTGTATCCACAGCGTCTCCTCTCTTTTTTTGTCAGGTACGGCAGTGCTGCGCTGATCCGTTGCGATCAGCCTGGCGGGGGGGCGCTGCGCATGCGCTGCGCCCGCCCCCGCCCCGGATGGAGGTGGCTGCGTCAGGCAGCAGCCTGGAGCGACAGCGGCGTGGTGTGCGCGGCGAGATAGTCCATGGCGGCAGCCGTGCCGCTAGCGACAACCGGCACACCAGAGATCTTCAGGCCCATTTCGCAGCCGGCCAGTGTCGCCATCAGCGTCAGGTCGTTGCAGTCGCCCAGATGGCCGATGCGGAACATGCGGCCCTTGACCTTGCCCAGGCCGGCGCCGAGCGACATGTTGAAGCGCTCGTAGATGTTCCTGCGCACCACGTCGGCATCGATGCCGTCGGGCATCATCACGCCGGTCAGCACCGGGCTGTAGACGGCGGGGTCCGCGCACTGGATCTGCAGGCCCCAAGCCTTGACTGCGCGGCGGCAGGCTTCGCCCAGGCGCTGATGGCGGGCAAAGACGTTGTCCAGCCCCTCTTCCAGGATCATGTCGAGGGCTTCGGACAGGCCATAGAGCAGGTTCGTGCTGGGCGTATAGGGCCAGTAGCCGGTGCGGTTCATCTCGATGATCTCGTCCCAGCCCCAGAAGCTGCGCGGCAGCCGGGCCGTGCGAGACGCTTCGATGGCCTTGGGCGACACCGCATTGAAGCTGATGCCCGGCGGCAGCATCAGGCCCTTCTGCGAGCCCGATACGGTCACGTCCACGCCCCACTCGTCATGGCGGTAGTCGGCCGACGCGAGCCCCGAGATGGTGTCGACCAGCAGCAGCGCGGGATGTCCGGCAGCGTCGATGGCGCGGCGCACGGCGGCGATATCCGACGTCACGCCGGTCGAGGTTTCGTTGTGCACCACGCACACGGCCTTGATCGCATGCGCGCTATCGGCGCGCAGCCGGGCTTCGATCATGTCGGCCTGCACCCCATGGCGCCAGCCCTCCACGCCTGGCAAGCCAAGGAACTCGGGCCGGATGCCGAGGTTCTCGGCCATCTTCTTCCACAGCGTGGCGAAATGGCCGGTCTCGAACATCAACACGGTGTCGCCGGGGCTCAGGGTGTTAGACAACGCCGCTTCCCAGGCCCCGGTGCCCGAAGCCGGATAGATCACCACCGGATGTTCGGTCTTGAAGATCTTCTTGATGCCATCCAGCACCTTCAGGCCTAGCGCGCCGAATTCCGGCCCACGATGATCGATGGTCGGGTAGCTGATGGCGCGCAGGATGCGATCGGGCACCGGGCTCGGCCCAGGGATCTGCAGGAAGTGGCGGCCAGCGGGATGGAAGTTGAGATTGAGCATTTGACTCCTCCGATTGAGTTTTGAATGCAAAATACTTTAGCAGAGGAAATCGTGAGAAATCGGCCTGTCCGAGCTAGCGTTTACCCGCCATAAACCCGGTAGTACAAGGGTTTACGCGGGAATTACGCGGATTTTTGAGTTTCCGTGATGTGTCTGCTAGAATCGCATCCAAACGCGCGTAAGGAATTTTGAATGCCAAAAGAAGACGCCCGCGGCCTGGATTCGCCAGCCCCGGTCCTGCCCAAGCTCGAACGCCAGCGCCTTCATGACATGGTGGTGGCGCACCTGCGGACATTTATCGTCGAGGGGGTGCTGGAGCCAGGCCGCAAGCTCAATGAACGGGAATTGTGCGAGACCCTCGGCATCTCGCGCACGCCGCTCAGAGAGGCACTGAAGGTGCTCGCCGCCGAAGGGCTGATCGATATCTCTCCCAATCGCGGCGCGACCGTATCCCGGCTGTCGACGGACGAAATACTGGATACCTTCGAGCTGATGAGCGGGTTGGAAGCCTTGTCGGGCGAACTGGCCTGCGCGCGCATCACCGCTGTCGAACTGGCGGAAATCAAGGCGCTTCACTACGCGATGCTGGCGTGCAGGGCAAACGAAGACCTGCCCGGCTACTACAACCTGAATCACCAGATCCACGACCGCATCAACCTTGCGGCACGCAATATGGCACTGCGCCAGACCTATCTGTCAGTGAACCGGAAGCTGCAGGCACTGCGCTTCCGTTCAAACTACCAGAAGCCGAAATGGGACAGCGCCATCCATGACCACGAAGAGATGCTGGTGGCCCTGGAAGCCCGCGATGGCAAGCGGCTTGCCGCAATCCTGCGCCAGCACCTGCTAGACAAGCGCGATGCCGTGCTGCTGATCCAGGCGGGCGCGGCCAGCGGCATGCCGCAGGCCTAGTACCAAGGCGAAGATCAGGCGCCGTCGTTTGGCGGCTCGCCTCCTCTCCCACGAGACACAGCATTGAACTTGCCGGCATCATCGACGGCTACTGACAAGTCCAGGCCCATGCGTATCGCCCTCCTGAATCCCAATTCCAGCCAGCACATCACCGACCGCATGCTTGCAGAAGCCAGGCGGGCCACCGGCGACGCGTGCGAGATTTTCGGCCTGACCAACGCCGCAGGTCCCGCGGTTATCCGGTCGCGCGTGGACAATGCCGCTGCAATCGATGGCTTGCTGAAAATGGCCCGGACGCTGGATGCCAATGTCGAGGCCGTGATTCTGGGGGTTTCGATGGACACTGCCCTTCATGCATTGCGGCAGATGCTTGAGGTCCCTGTTGTCGGAACGACCGAAGCGGCCCTGGCAACGGCAAGCATGATGGGCGGCAGGATCGGACTGTTGACCGTCGGCCGCGCCTTGACGCCGTTGTACGGAGAACTTGCGGCCTCATACGGCTATGCCGGGCGCGTGGCCGGCATCCGCGGCATCGAAACGGCAGCGCCATACGGCGCCGGACTTGCGCAAGAAGTCGGCGCAATGATGCGCGATGCCATCACTTCGCTCAGCCGGGACGACGGCGCGGACGTGGTCGTCACCGTGGCTGCCGCATTGTGCGGCTATGTCCCGGCGGTTGCCGCGCAGGCAGACGTGCCGCTCCTGGACGGCATCGCTTGTGCCGCCGTGCAGGCAGAGGCGCTCGCAAAATTAAGGCCACGCAAGGCCACCTACGGCAGTTTTGCCGCGCCCGGCCACTGAATCAAATCAGGATGCCGCCGTCTGCACAAGCTCGTCGACGCCAGGCTGTTCTTTCGTCCGGCTCTGACTGGTCTTGTTGACGCTGCCCTCCGGAGCGCACTCGCTCGGCATAACGCCTTGGTTGCGAAGGTGGGCGGCGACCGTCTCGCACCAATTGAGCAACTGGTGCTTGTCGAGATCCGCGACTACGTCTTCACCGAAGAGATTCGAAAGCTCAAGCGCGACTCCTGAAAATTCGGCGCCGTCGTCCCGAATGGTCAATACCCCGTCGCCATCCTGGTCGCACATCTCTATCCTTGTGGCAGACATATCCGATACCTCCTGGAGCTTCGTAACCGTCACTTGACTGGTGGCCGCTACTTCAGGCAGTTGCTCGCCTGGCCGGCGTATCAATGCTAGAGGATCGGCTTCCCTGCGACCAAGGGGAGTAACGGGCCTCGCGGTATTCCGCATGCCCGGGGTGGCTTGGCCGCAAGGATCGCCGGCGCGGCGCTAAATCGACGCAGACTTTTCTTGCATCCGTCCGGATACTGTATATATTTACAGTAACTGTATGGATGAACAGTAGGAGTCTGGCCATGGAACACCTGATCCGCGTGCAAAACGACTACGACCGCCAGGTGCTCGCCTGGCTGCGCGGGCGCATCGGCGATGCCGCGCTGCAGACCGTGGCGCTGCGCCTGGGCCGCGAGCGCAAGCCCTACCTGTCGACGGTCTGCCGCAGCCTGGGCATCCGCCCGCCCGGCCGGCGCCAGTTCGCCGCCGAGGCCGCGCGCATGCACCGGACCGTTGGCGACCAGTACCTGGCCCGCATCCGCGAGATCCTGGGCCAGCGTCCGGGCGATTCGGCCAGGGATGCCGCTTGCCGCTAAGTCTCGCCGGCGCGCGACCAGCCCCGCTGCCAATGTGGCGCGGGGCTTATTCTTTTGGTCCGGCCAGCGCACTATCCGCAGCCTTGCCGGCGTGCGACTGACTATGATCAGAGTTATGCGACCGCCCTTGCGCGGCGCTCCGACACAACCACCGGACACTGTCATGAGCAAGATCGGCTTTATCGGGCTTGGCGTGATGGGCAAGCCCATGGCGCAGCACATCGTCGACGGCGGGCATACCGTATTCGCCCATACCCGCAGCGGCGTGCCGCAGGACCTGCTGGATGCTGGCGTGCATGCCTGCAGCAGCGCCGAGGATCTGGCGCGGCAATCGGACACCATCATCCTGATGCTGCCCGACACGCCGGATGTGGAGCAGGTGCTGTTTGGCAAGGAAGGCGTGGCCGACGGCCTTGCCGAGACCGCGGGCGGCGTCACGGTGATCGACATGAGCTCGATCTCGCCGATCGCCACGCGCGAGTTCGCGCGCTGCATCGAGGCGCTGGGCGTTGACTATGTCGATGCGCCGGTGTCCGGCGGCGAGGTCGGCGCCAAGGCCGGCACGCTGTCGATCATGGCTGGCGGCAAGCAGGAAGTGTTCGACCGCGTGCTGCCGCTGCTGCAGCTGATGGGCAAGAACATCGTGCGCGTAGGCGAAGTCGGCGCGGGCCAGGTGGCCAAGGTGGCCAACCAGGTGATCGTGGCCCTGACCATCGAGGCCGTCGGCGAGGCGCTGGTGCTGGCCGCGCGCGCCGGCGCCGATCCCGCGCGCGTGCGCGAGGCACTGATGGGTGGCTTTGCCAGTTCGCGCATCCTCGAGGTCCATGGCGAACGCATGATCAAGCGGACCTTCGACCCGGGCTTCCGCATCGCCTTGCACCAGAAGGACCTGGAACTGGCGCTGTCCACCGCACGCCAGCTGGGCGTGGGACTGCCGAACACTGCCTCGTGCCAGCAGCTGTTCAATGTCTGCGGCGGCCTGGGCGGTAGCGGCTGGGACCATTCCGCGCTAGTGCGGGCGATCGAGCACCTGTCGTCGTTCGCCATCGGCGACACGCCGCCCGCGGCCTAAGCCCAAGCCGCTCTGTCTAGCGTGCATACACCCCTGGCGCGCATGCCGAGTGCGAACACCATCCTGCTGACCACCCTGGCCATGCTGGCCTTCGCCGGCAATTCCCTGCTATGCCGGGTGGCGCTGGAAGGCACCACCATCGACGCGGCCAGCTTTACGCTGGCGCGCGTCGCCGCAGCGGCAGCGGTGCTGTGGGTCATCGTGGTGGTGCAGCACCGCGTGCTGCGAGCGGACACGGCAGCAAGGTTTCCGCCGCTGGCCGGCAACTGGGTCTCGGCGCTGGCGCTGTTCTGCTACGCCGCGGCGTTTTCGTTTGCCTACCTGCGCCTGGGCGCCGGCACCGGCGCGCTGCTGCTGTTCGCTGCCGTGCAGGCCACCATGACGGGCTACGGGCTGGCGGCCGGCGAGCCGCTGCGCATGCAGCAATGGATCGGCCTGGCGCTCGCGCTTGCCGGGCTGGTATGGCTGCTGCTGCCGGGACTGGCCACGCCGCCGCTGTTGTCGTCGCTGCAGATGATCCTGGCTGGCGTCGCGTGGGGCATCTATTCGCTGCACGGCAGGCGCAATGCCGATCCGGTAACGACCACGGCCGGCAATTTCCTGCGCGCGGTACCGCTGGCGCTGGCGCTGTCCGCGGTGATGCAGGCGCAGCGTTCGCTGGATCGTGCGGGCCTGGTGTACGCGCTGCTGTCCGGCGCAGTGACGTCCGGGCTTGGCTACGTGGTCTGGTATGCGGTGGTGCCGCGCCTGCGCGCGGCCACCGCCGCGACGGTGCAGCTGAGCGTGCCGGTCATCGCCGCGGCGGGCGGCATCGTGCTGCTGGGTGAAAGGCTGACGCTGCGGCTCGCCGTCAGCGCGGTAGCCGTGCTCGGCGGCATTGCGCTGGTGATCGCCGGCAAGGCCCGCGGAGCACGGGTGCTGCGCTAGGCCGCGCTAGGCCGCGCCGGCGTCGATGCGCGCCACCCCTTCGCCGAAACCGCCGCCATGGAACACCAGCGGCGCACCTGGCGCTGTGCCATAGGCCACCACCTCGACCACGAACACCACGTGGTCGCCGAGCGAGCGTACCGAGCGGTGCCGGCAGATGAACGTCGCCAGCGCGCCGGCGAGCAGTACCGTGCCGCACGGCCCGGGGCGGCAGTCGACGCCGGCAAAGCGGTCGACATCACGGTCCGCAAAGCGCCGGCACAAGGCCAGTTGCCCGCTGCCGAGCACGTTGATCGCATGGCAGGGCGCGGCGCGCAGCGCCGGCAGGCTGCCGGAAGCGCGCGCCAGGCACCACAGCAGCAGCGGCGGCGCGAGCGATACGGAAGTGAAGGCGTTGATCGTCACGCCCACCGGCAGGCCCTGCGCATCCGCGGCGGTCACCACCGTCACGCCGGTGGCGAACTGCCCGAGCGCGTCGCGCAGCGCGCGCCGTGCCCGGACGTCGTGGCCCATGCCGCCGGAGGCCCCGCCCAGGTCATCGCAGCCGCTGTCGTTGCAGGCCTCGGTGGCAAACGGCAGCGGGGCTGGTGCGGGCATCATTGCGCGGCCTGCCGCACCTCGCCGGGAGGCGCATCGATATCCAAGCCCAGCGCCATGCGCCCCGCATACTCCTGCTGGGCACCGGCCTGCAACGGATGGAAGCGCGCGCCCTGCGCATCGCGGAAGCGGCGCTCCAGCCCGGCGTCGCGATAGAAGCCGGCACCGCCGGCCAGGTCCATGGCCGCTTCCACTGTCGCCAGCACCGCGCGCGCCGCCAGCGTACGCCCGCACATGATGCGGTTGGTGGTCACCGCACCCGGCGCCTGGCCCGCCGCGGCGTCGAACATCGTATCCAGCGCCATGCGCGCGGCTTCCGCTTCGTTGCAAAGGCGGCCGGCCGCTTCCACCGCATGCGCGTTCAGGCGCCGCTGCCGCGCCAGTTGCAGCGCAATGTCGCGCGCTGCCTCGGCAATGCCGACGTAGACCGCATAGATCAGCGGCAACGCGATCATCGAGACCGTATGCATCATCGGATGCCAAACACCTTGCGGGCGGCGCGCGGCGATGGCGGTGTCGGGCACCAGCACGCCTTCGAGCATCACATCGTGCGAGCCGGTGCCGCGCATGCCGAGCGTGTGCCAGTTCGACATCACGCTCACACCGGGGGTCTTCATGGGCAATGCGAAATGCAGCACCGTTGGGCCGGATTCGGGATCGTCATACACCGCGCAGGTCATGAACAGGTCAGCTACCGGCGCGCCGCTGGCGAAGATCTTGCGCCCGTCCACGCGGAAGCCGCCATCGACGCGCGTGGCCTTGCCGCTGCCCTGCAGCCAGTCCGAGCCACCGCTGCCCAGCAGCACCATCTGCTCGCCCGCCACGCGCTTGAGCAGTCCTTCCACCGGCGCCTTCTGGTTGCGCCAGCGCCATGCCGCGGTGGCTACCGGGTGCGTGTGCATGGCAAAAGCCAGCGCGGTCGATCCGCAGTACTTGCCCAGCTCGCGCAGCACGCTGCCCAGCTCCTGGTGCGACAGGCCGGCACCGCCCAGTTCCTGCGGCACGGCGGCGGCAAAGAACCGGTGCGCGCGCAGGTCGTCGTAGTTCGCGCTGACGAACTGCCCGCTCGCGTCGATCTCGGGGGCGCGGGTGTCGAAGGTGCGGCCCAGCGCCGCGGCAAGTGCGAGCCAGTCGGCCTGCGCACCTGCGCTGGCATCGGGGGCGGTAACTGTTTCCATGGTGTTGTCTCCGGCTTGTCTGATCCGTGCCCGGCTGCCGTTGTCCGGCCCGTAGCACGGTGCTAGTATCGGAGCCTGGTCCCCTTGCCCGTATGATCGGGCGTCCGGCTTTCTTGCGCGAAACACCGGATCTGGAGGAAAGTGACCATGGATGCCTTGTCCGACCTGCTGCGCGCCGTGCAACTGAGCGGCGCGGTCTTCCTCAACGGCGAATTCAAGTCGCCGTGGTGCCTGGTGTCTGAAGCGGATGCTGAATTGCGCGCCGCCTTCCTGCCCGGCACCGATCGCGTCGTCTCCTACCACCTGATTACCGAAGGCGTCTGCTGGGCCCGTCTGGTCGGAAGCACGGGGCCGGGCGTGCGCGTCGAGAGCGGCGAACTGCTGGTGGTGCCGCAGGGCGAGCCGCACGTGCTGGGCAGCGACCTGCACCTGCAGCCGGTGCAGTCCGCGCCGCTGGTCGCGGACATGCTGCGCAACAGCCCGGGCGAAGTCATGCGCGTGTCGTACGGCGGCGGTGGCGAGACCACGCGCATGGTGTGCGGCTTCCTCGGATTCGACGACACCATGGGCAACCCGCTGCTGACCTCGCTGCCGCGCCTGTTCAAAGTGGGGCTCGACAACGGCATCGAATCGGCATGGCTTGCCACCGCGCTGGCCTTCGCCACCTCGGAAGCCGCCGAGCCGCGAGCGGGCACCGCCACGGTGCTGGCCAAGCTGTCGGAACTGCTGTTCGTGCAGGCGGTACGGCGCTGCATCGACACGCTGCCGGACAACGAAAGCGGCTGGCTCGCCGCGCTGCGCGACCGCTACGTGGGGCGTGCGCTGTCGCGCATGCATGCGCGCCCGGCCTACCCGTGGACAGTGGACGAACTGGCCGGCAACGTCGGCCTGTCTCGCTCGGCGCTGGCGCAGCGCTTTACCGACCTGCTCGGACAGCCGCCGATGCAGTACCTGGCGCACTGGCGCCTGCGCACCGCAGCGGCGGAACTGCGCAGCGGCAACCGCTCGATCGGCGAGATCGCCGGCGCGGTCGGCTATGACTCCGAGGCGGCTTTCAGCCGCGCCTTCAAGCGCGAGTTCGGCCTGCCGCCGGCAAGCTGGCGCCGCAGCCGCACCGACGAAGAACGCGTGGCGGTCACGGCCGCGCACTAGATCCGCGCTCGGAAATTCCCGCGAACGAAAACGGCCCGTGCCTGGAGCACGGGCCGTTGTCCTCTGCGCCTGCGATCGGCAGGCGATTACATTTTCTGCTTGGTGCTTTCCGCCGCGCCTTGCACCTTCTCGCCGCCGCGTTCGATATCCTTGCCTGCACCGGCCATGGTGTTGCAGCCCGTAACCAGCATCACGCCAGCGAGGGCAAACATTGCGAACAGCTTTCTCATGACGATCTCCTTGCTTCGTGTGGAAGCGGCATGCGCCGCCAGGATGGAATAGCTCGGGATGGCTTGACCGGGCAGCTTCATGCCCAACCGGCAATTGGATCGTAGCAACCGCCAACCGCGCGAAAAGTCGGCTTTCGTCCTACCCCGATGTCAGCCGACGGCGCGACATGTCCACGCGGTGTAGGACAGCGACCGATACCCGCGCGCCGCGGCTTCGCTTAGAAATGTAGGTCCACACCTGTCCACTTCCCGGGAGACCGCCATGACGTCACGCAGCATCCACGTGCTTCCTGCCGCAACCGACAATGACAATGCCGCCCGCGACGGCGAATGGGCCCTGACCATTGAAGGCATGGATGGCATGGATGGCATGGGCGCTGACGAGGAAGCCACGGCGCTGCATTTTCCGACCCAGGAAGCCGCCATCGCCGCGGGCTGGATGCGGGCGCGCCAGGAGGGCGTGTCGCTGTGCATCCATGGGCGCGACGGCCTGGTGCGCGAGCGCAAGATCTACTGCCGCGACCCCAGGGCCATCTCCCGCCTGGGGCATTGAATCCGGTACGGTGGGGCTGGAAACGCCCAGCCCGCTCCCGGCATTCGCTCCCGGCATTTCTCGCCATCGCCGGCAATAGTTCATTGCGCGGTCAACATTGAATTAGATCAACGGCGCAGAAATTGCAGCATGCAATTGACGGGTTCAGTGCCAATACTAAGACCAGGCACTTACAGAGACCCGTCATGTCCCGAATCCTCAGGTTCCGCCCGCTCGACATCTATCCCGACCCGCTCGAGGCCAGGATCGCCGAATTACACGAAATGGCTACCGATGTGCATGCCAGGCAGGCCCGCCGATGGCGCCGCCAGAACGCGGCCGCCGGGGTGGCCGGCGGCGCGGAACACCGGCTTCCATATGGCAATCCGCAAACCCGGCACTGAAGGCCTCCCCATGCTTTGAAAGCCTTCCCTGGACACGCCACAGAATGTGAACAAGTGTCATATCGGGTTGGCAAAGCTATGACCCTTGCGGAAGAATGGATTCCCGCATCCTTATGGCCCCAACGGGTCAGGCGGATGCCCAATCCTCTGACGCAGCGACATGGATCGAACCACCCGGGAATGCGTGCTGGCGCTGATGAACAGCCTGCGTGCCAAGGGGCCCATGCCCCGGCACCGGCTTGCCGCCGCCAGCCGCCTGAGTGCCGCGGAACTGACCCGCGCCCTGAAATCGGCCCGCCAGATGGGCGTCGTCGCTTATGCGGGGGAGCCGGACATGGCCGCGCAGGCCGACAGCTTGCTGGTACTGACCGGCAGGCCGCTGCCGCCGCCGCGCAAGGTCACGCCGGCCGCACGCGACAACTCGCCGCACTTCCAGCCGCTGCTTGACGCCTGGGGCATTGCCCGCCCGGGGCGCCGCCAGGCACCGTAAGAATTGCCTGCGCCCCATGCGCCGGCAGTGCGCTTCTTACAAAAGCAGGTAAAGCGGACACCTGCGGCCAAGCGTTGAACAATCGGCGCACACATGTCGCGGATGCATCGTCCACGCAGCGCGCCCGCCTCACCGTCATTCCCGTAGCGGTGTGCGCCGTTTTCCATCGCGGCAAGGCTCCCCGGTCCCCCGGCCCGCCCTCCGGTATGGAACTTGCGCGACGCTTGAGGCTTATCCCCCTGAGCGTTCGAAATGTCGCCACCGAATCCGCCTGGCACGGCCACGCAGCCACCGCCGGACACTTCGCATGCATTGCAGGAACCACCCCCGTTCACGCTGGAACCGGGACGCAACTGCTGGTGCGTCGAACCTTGCCGGCGCTTTGCCATGCTCGTCGACGGGGATGCCTATTTCCGCGCGCTGCGCGAAGCGTTGCCGCGCGCCGAGCACACCATCTTCATCCTCGGCTGGGACATCGACAGCCGCATGGAACTCGTGCCCGAAGGCGCGCAGGACGGCCTGCCCGACGGGCTGCGCGACTTCCTCTGCGCGCTGGCCGACCGCCGTCCCGAACTGCGCATCTACATCCTGAGCTGGGACTACGCCATGGTGATGGCGATGGAGCGCGAATGGCTGCCGTCGGCCAGCGCGCACTGGCAGGCGCACCGGCACCTGTCGTTCCGCCTCGACGGCAACCATCCCCCGGGCGCGTCGCACCACCAGAAGGTAGTGGTGATCGACAGCAAGGTCGCCTTCGTCGGCGGGCTGGACCTGACGCTGCGCCGCTGGGACGACAACAGCCACGCGCCAGGCGCGCCGCTGCGCGTTGCCGAAGGCAAGCCCTATCCGCCCTTCCACGACGTCCAGTGCGCGCTCGATGGCCAGGCCGCCGCCGCGCTAGCCACGCTGTGCGCGGCGCGCTGGCTGCGCGCGACGGGCCGCAGGCCGCGCCCGCCGGCGGCAACCTCCTCGGACCCCTGGCCGCCCAGCCTGGCGCCGGAACTGACCGATGTGCGCGTCGGCATCGCCCGCACCATGCCGGTGTGCGAGGACGAGCCAGGCGTGAGCGAGATCCGCATGCTGATGCGCGATGCCATCGCCTCGGCCCGGCACAGCATCTACATGGAGAACCAGTACTTCAGCTCTGGCGAGATCGCCAAGGCGCTGGCCGGACGGCTGGGGCGCGAGGACGGCCCGGATATCGTGCTGGTGTCGCGGCGCAACGAAAGCGGCTGGCTGGAGGCGCACAGCATGGGCGTGCTGCGCGCGCGCCTGTACCGGCGCCTGCGCGCGGCGGACAGCTGGGACCGCTTCCACCTGTACTGCCCGACGATCCCCGGGCTGCTGCCGGAATGCGTCAACATCCACAGCAAGGTCACGGTGATCGACGATGATTTCCTGACCATCGGCTCGTCCAACCTCAGCAACCGTTCGCTGGGACTGGACACCGAGTGCAATGTGGTGGTGACCTCGGGCGGCGACCCGCGCGTGCGCGAGGCCATCGCGGCGATGCGGGCGCGGCTGCTGGGCGAGCACCTGGACGTCACGCCCGAGGCATTCCAGGCCAAGGTGGCCGAAACGCGCAGCCTGCTGGCGGCCATCCGCGCGCTGCAGCAAAAAGATGGCCGCACGCTCGAGGACTATGCGCCGCCGCTGCCGGACGACCTCGATGCCGCGTCGCCGGCCGACCACCTGCTCGACCCGATCGAGCCCATCGACAGCGACCAGGTGCTGGCGGAGTTCGTCAGCCACGAAGCGCGCCCGCGCGTGATGGGCCGGGTCGGCGTGATGGTGGCGCTGGCGCTGGTGCTGGCGGGACTCGCCTTCGCCTGGCGCTATACGCCGCTGCGCGAATGGGCGGATTTCCGCGCGCTGCTGGCCGTGGTCGAGCGCCTGGACGATATGCCCATGGCGCCGCTGGCGATGATGGGGATATACGTCGCCGGTGCCGTGACCATGCTGCCGGTGACGCTGCTGATCCTCGTGACCGTGGTGGTGTTCGGGCCGCTCTACGGCGCCGCGCTGGCGCTGGGCGGCACCATGCTGAGCACCGGCGCGGGCTACCTGGCGGGCCGCCTGCTCGGCCGCAATACCGTGCGGCGCTTCGGCGGCCGGCGGCTGAACCGGGTCAGCCACCAGTTGGGCAGGCATGGCGTGCTGGCGATGGTGGTGCTGCGGCTGGTGCCGATCGCACCGTTCTCGCTGGTCAACCTGGTGGTCGGCGCCTCGCGCATCGGCCTGCGCGACTGCCTGGTGGGCACGGCGCTGGGGATGCTGCCGGGCATCGTGATCTCGGCCTTCCTGGTCGACCGCGTTGCCGCCGCGGCGCGCAACCCGGGGCTGGCGACTTTTGCCCTGCTGGCGCTGGTGCTGTTGCTGCCGGCATCGCTGCTGCTGGTGCTGCGGCGCCGGCGGCGGCGCAATGCCGAACGCAACAAGGCGGAACGGCACCGGCCAGTGAATCAGCAGGACAGCCAACCGGGCAACCAGCAGAACAGCCAGCAGGACGGCGATCAGGACAGCCAGCATGACGACCAGCATCGCGGGCCAGGCGGTCCCGGGCGCCGGATGGCGCGCGTCGCCCACGCCGCGGGTGAGCGCACCTGAGCGTCAGGAGCGGGCGCCGCGCTAGCGCTTGCGACGGTAAGTGGCCTTCATGATCTCGGTCCACTCGCCGTTCTCGCCCTGCATGAACGACGTCAGCGTCCGTTCGTTGTCATCCTTGAAGGCAATTACATCGCGGTACTGGACCGTGCGGCCATTGCCCGAGCAGTCCGGTCCCTCGGCACGCAGCGTCAGTTGCTGGCCGCCCGCATCGAGGTCGCCCTCGTAGACCCAAAGGTGGGTCATCATCGAGCCGATAAAGGTGCCGACGAAATGCTTGCGGGCCGGATCGTAGCCCAGCGTCATCACGGTAGTGGCGGGGCCGCAGCCCGGCATGTCGCCCTGCGCCGTGCCCTGCACCCAAAGCTCGCCGATACCGGTCACGCTCTCGGGGATCTGCCACTTCTGCGCAGGCTGGTCCGGTCCCATCACGGCCTCGCCTTCGGCCATCCATTCGCCCGCCAGCCGTTGCAGCCAGCGGTGTTCCTTCTGTGCTTCGGTCTTCATTCAGGGTCTCCTAGCGTTTGCGGCCACCATCCCCGGCACCGGCATTTGTGGATGCCGTACACATAGACTAGCAAAGGAAATGGACAGCATCCACATTTCTTTGCGGCACACCGCGAAAGGCGGCACTGCCTGGGCTGTCGGCCGGATTTACTGCGGCAGCCGCACCTTGGGCACCACAAACTGGTTGCCCGGCGCGCGCATGACGTCGCACTGGACCTTGGCCTTGCGCACCGCGCCGTCCTGCGCGAGGTACTCGACGTCGCCCACTACGCTGTACGCGTCTTCCGCGACCTTGCGGGTCTTGGCGCCGACCCACTTGAAGCTGCCGGGGTTGGGCAGCGCGGCCTTGACGGCCTTCATGCAGGCGATCGGGGCTTCGGGGGCCTCGTCGCGCCCGCGCGGCTTTGGCGCTTCATCCCCAGTCTGCGCGGCCTGCACGGTTGCCGCGCAGCCAAGCGACAGCAACAGCACGAGCGCGGCGGACAGGGAACGCGGGGAAAGCGACGAGCGCGGCGAAAGCATCTTGGAGACTCCTGGACCGGGGGGCTAAAACTGCACGGGCGCCACATTTTAACGCCGACACCCATGCCGGTCAGTCCGCCGGCGCGTTGTAAAAGTTCCCAGGTCGCCACTGGTGCCCGGCGTGCTACAGTGATCCGCGCACCCCGACCTGCCCGCAAGCATGAAAACGCTGTTGATCGTCTATCACACCATGACCGGCGGCACCCGCCAGATGGCCGAGGCCGCCGCCGCGGCCGCGCGCACGCAGGAAGGCGTCGCCGTGGTGCTCAAGCGTGCGGCCGAAGCCGGCCCGGACGATGTGCTGGCCGCCGACGGCTACCTGTTCGCCACGCCGGAAAACCTCGCCGCCATCGCGGGGATGATGAAGGACTTCTTCGACCGCTGTTATTACCCCGCGCTGGACCGCATCAACGGCCGCCCCTACGCCACCATGATCTGCGCCGGCAGCGATGGCCAGAACGCACTGCGCCAGGTCGAGCGCATTGCCACCGGCTGGCGCCTCAACCCCGTTGCGCCCGGCCTGATCGTCTGCACGCACGCGCAGACGCCGGAGCGCATCCTGGCCCCCAAGCAGATCGAAGCGGACGACCTGGCGCGCTGCGCGGCGCTGGGCGAGGGCCTGGCGGCAGGGGTGGCGCTGGGCGTGTTCTGACCGGCCTGGAGCCTTGGCCAGCGTGACTCCCGTCCGGGAACGGGATTTGCACCGCCATGTCATCCGCCCCCTGGGCGCACCTGCGCGCAGCGCCATGGAAGATCCCGAAGTCACTGCGGCCGAAGCCCGCCGCGATCCCCTGGACAGCACCGCCCGCGGCCCCATGCGCGTGGTCGAGGCGCTGACGCAGACCGCCCTGGTATTGATGGCCGCCACGCTCGCCTGGGTGCTGTGGCGGCGTACCGATGCCTTTGCCTGGTTCGGCTCGCTCGCCCCGGCGGCATGCGCGGCGCTGGCGCTGCTGGCGACGATCGTGGCACTGCTGGGCGTCTGGTTCGGCATACATGCCTGGCGGCGCGTGGGCTGAGGCAACTGCAGGCTGGCGCCACGTGTGGCTAAACCTTACAACGCGGCGGTAAGAATGCCCTCCGCTGCCCGTCCCCGGAGGCCATCGTGGCTGATACTCCCTCTAATTCCCCATCCCCGGCCCGCGCCGGCCTGCTTGCCGTGGTCACCGGTGCCTCGTCAGGCATCGGCTACGAACTGGCGCGCTGCTGCGTGCAGCACGGCTATGACCTCGTCATCGCCGCCGATGAGCCGCAAATCGAAGTGGCCGCCGCGCAACTGCGCGACGAGGGTGCCCAGGTGGAGGCGCTGGTGGCGGACCTCTCCACGCCGGCGGGCGTGGAGCAGCTGTGCGCGGCCGTCGATAACCGCCGGGTCGACGTGCTCTGCGCCAATGCCGGCCGCGGCCTCGGCCACGCGTTCCTGGACCAGGACTTTGCCGACATCCAGCGCGTGCTGGAAACCAATGTGACGGGCACGGTCCACCTGTTGCACCGCATGGGCCAGCGCATGCGCGAGCAGCGCAGCGGACGCATCCTGATCACGGGATCGATCGCCGGCTTCACGCCCGGCACTTACCAGGCGGTGTACAACGCCACCAAGGCGTTCCTGGATTTCATACGCGCTGCGGCACGAATTGCAGGGCAGCGGCGTAACCGTGACCTGCCTGATGCCCGGCGCGACCGAGACCGAGTTCTTCGAGCGGGCCGACCTGCTCGACACCAGGATCGCCCAGCAGAAGAAGGCCGACCCGGCCGATGTGGCACGCAGCGGCTTCGATGCGATGATGCGCGGCGAAGGCGAGGTCATCACCGGGTGGCAGAACAAGCTGCGTGCGGCGATTGCCATGGTCACGCCGGCCGACGTGCTGGCCGAGCGGCATCGCCGCATGGCGCAGCCGCGCAGCGAGGCAGACGATCGCTTGCCGCCGGAGGAACCACTTAAAGGGGCAGCAGGAGGAGCGCGCCGCGACGCTTGAGCCAGACGGCAGAGGGGCCGCGCCAGCGGCGCGCCCCTTCTCATCGCATATCGCAGATAACGTGGCAGATCAGATGCGCGTCGTGCCGCCGGTGCTGTCCCGGCCGGCACCCGGGCCGCCGCTGCCCGCCTCCATGCCGCCGCCATAGCTGCTGGCGCTCGACCCGGTCGCGCTGCCCGAACTGCTGACACCGCTGACATGGCCGCGCCCGCCTGCGGCGGACCCGGTGCGGCGCATATCCCCTGCAGCCTCCCTGACACCCTCTGAAATCCCCGAGACGCCGAACGGCCCGGCCGCGCCCATCCGGATCCCGTTATGGACCTCGCGCACGCCGAATACGTCGTCGGCGATGTCTTCGATGCAGTATTTCTGGTGGCGATCGCGGACATTCCCGCTCAACCGCACCACGCCGCCCTCCACGTCGACCTCGACGTCCTGCACGTCGACATGGCGCGCATGGGCCAGCCGTTCGCAGATTTCTTCACGAATACGCTCGTCGCTGCGCTGGTAGCCCTTCGGGCCGACGCGGTCGCGCCCACGCAACGGCTGGCCAAATCTGCCTTCGCCCCGGTCATACTCGCTTCGGTGCGAGGCCATGCCGCCCTGGCGCCCGGTCATGGCCTGGCCGCCGCGGCGGCTTTCGCCCCACTCGTCGCGCACGTTTCCGCCCTGGTCCGGGCCGCTGGCGCGCCACGCTTCATCTTCGTCCCACGGCGCGCGCTGGCCGGAACGCTGCCAGTCTTCGCGGCCACCCTGGCGGCTGCCGTAATAGCCCTGCCCACGCACATCGTCGCCATGGCGCTGGCGGCCTTCGTAGCGCCCTTCGCCATAGTCGCGGGCCGGCCCGCCAGACTGCCCGTAGCGGCCTTCGCCATAGCCGCGCGGGTCGTCCGCGCCTGCGCGGTGCGGCGCCTCTTCGTCGCGCCACCAAGAGCTGCTGCCTTGATTCCGGAATGGATGCATGGTTCGTCTCCTGCCGATCGGAACTGCGGAATGGAAACTGCGGCGCCGGCATGCAGCGGCGCCGCACCGCTTGCCTGAGGGCGCAAGTTCCGTTCCACTGCGGCAGGCATGTCGCGCGGCCGCGCGCGGCTTGCAGTTCACGCCGGCGCAAGCCAACGCAAAGGCGGGCGCCCTGTAAAAAGCGCCCGCCTTTGTAAGGCATCCTTGCGATGCCGGAGAAACCCCGGATGTTCCTGCAAGGGACCCGGCCTGGATCCCGATGATGCATCGCCTCAGGCGGCGAGTGACTCCGCAAAGTCCAGCGCGGATCCGCTGCCGTCCTGGTCTTCCTGCATGATCAGCCCGACGCCACGCCGCTTTGCCGCGGCTTTGCCGATATTGACGGCGACGTCCCGATCCTCGCAATGAACCAGGCCCTTGCGTGCACTTTCGACCGTCAGTTCCCAGCCTTGGGGCGTCTGCCTGATGAGGAAGTTCGCAGCCATGGGTCGCTCCCGAGTCGTTTACGTGTTCTTGAAGGGTAGCGCATGGGTGCCACGGCAAAATCGGCGTCCGTCCTATAGCGTGTGGGCACTCCTCCTACACGCCCGGCATGAAAGCGCCTCTTGATTCATATCAGAGTCATAACTAAACGGAGGTCCATAAAATCCATCGCAATTCAGCGAAAACAAACCCGGGAGACGATGGATTTGCGCACTGCCACAACCCCGCCGTCCGCCGCCAGGAGCGTGCTGCATGACGTGGAGCAGACCCAGCTGGCCATCGAACTGATCGGGCTGGGCGCGCGCCTGCAGGTGCTGGAATCGGCGCTGTCGTTGCCGCGCGGGCGGCTGGTCCGGTTGTACAGGGAATTGCGCGGGACATCGCCGCCAAAGGGCATGCTGCCCTTTTCGACCGACTGGTTCGTGACGTGGCGGCCCAATGCGCATGCGTCGATGCTGCTCAATGCCTACCGCTTCATGCGCGACGCCGGCGGGCTGGCGGGTATCCGCGCGCTACTGTCGGGCTACCGCGTCTACCGGGAGCAGCTCTCCGTCACCGGGGAAACCGCGGAACTCAGCTTCACGCGCGCCTGGACGCTGGTGCGCTTCCACGAGAACGGCATGCTGCAGCTGGCACGCTGCCGGCGCTGCGCAGGCGACTACGTGGTCCAGGCGAATGGCCCGCGCCGGCACTACGTTTGCGGCATGTGCATGCCGCCCGCGCGGGCCGGCAAGGGCCGCAAGGCGGCCGCGAGCACGGTGGCCTGAGCGCGCCGGTGGCAGGCATTGTCTCCTGCCGCACTGTCAGCGCCGCCGCGCCCTCCCAAGATAGGCAAGCCAGCCAGACCGGCCAGCCGCGCGCATGCACGCGGTCTTCACGATTGCCTCGGGAGCCCCGCCGATGTTCAGGATCAACCTGCTGTCCCGCATACTCGGCGCCGCTGCGCCCTCCCAGGCCGCCAACGATGCCCACAACCTGGCGCCAGCGCCTGCCGTGCCGCCCGCGCCTGCCGTCACCGCGCCCGCGGCGCCGGCCAACCCGGACCTGCTGGCCACCAACCTCAAGACCCAGGGCGATGCCATGGTGCAGTATGGCGCGCGCCTGCTGGTGATACGGGAACTGCTCGCCGCCCTGGCCGCCGGGCTGCCGCCGGCAGCCCAGGCCGGGGTGGAACGGCGCTTCCGCGTGCGCGTCGACCAGTTGCTGGCGCTGACCGACGACCGGGGCCTGCCGGCGGAATTCCACGACACCCTGCTGGCTGAAATCAACTACTACCTGGGCGAACTGAAGCACTGAGGGCGCAGCGCTTCAGCGGTGCGACAACGCAGCCGCCAAGACTATGCCCCGCCACCGGTGCGTGGCGGACACTTTGTCGACGTTGTAACACCTCGGTACAAGCCAGCTTGGCGCAACGTGCTACAGTGCGCCCTTCGCACCGGGCCAGCGCAACTGTGTGCCTTTGTCCCCGTTCCGACATTTCCGGCGCGCACACCGTGCGCGCCAGGCGTTGCCCAATCGACGTGCCGGGCCGCCAGCCATTCGCTCTTGCCGACCGCGCGCGCCCCGCCCGCCCTCGTCCGCCACCTGCCGTGGCGCCCAATCATCGCTGTGCAGCCGCGCGCCGGAACGCCGCGCTGCCGCCATCGCTCCACAGGATCCTCATGACCCATCGGCTCCGGGCCGCACTTGTCGTCGCTGTCTTCAAATTCTTTGCCGCGCTGCCTTACGGCGTGACCGCGCGCCTGGGAGACGGCATCGGCAAGCTGCTGTACCAGATCCCCAGCCGCCGGCGCCGGATCGTGCTGACCAACCTGGCGCTGTGTTTCCCGGACATGGATGAAGCCGCCCGGCATCGGCTGGCACGGCGTCATTTCGGCCATGTCATGCGCAGCTACCTGGAGCGCGGCGTGCAATGGTTCGGCGATGCGCAGCAGCTGGACAAGCTGATCGAACTGGACAGCCGCATCGACCTGGCCACCTGCACCGGGCAACCGACCATCTTCCTGGGTTTCCACTTCGTCGGCATCGAAGCCGGCTGCATGTTCTATTCGATCCGCCACCCGGTCGCATCGCTGTACACCAGGATGTCGAGCCCGATGCTGGAAGAGATCGCGCGCGCGCAGCGCGGGCGCTTTGGCGCCGAGATGATTCCGCGCAGCGGCAGCGGCAAGCAGGTGGTGCGCACGCTGCGTGCCGGCTGCCCGGTGATGCTGGCGGCTGACATGGACTTCGGCCTGACCGATTCGGTGTTCGTACCGTTCTTTGGCGTGCCGGCCTGCACGCTGACGTCGGCCTC
Source organism: Cupriavidus sp. a3 (assembly GCF_051015765.1). Taxonomy (NCBI): domain Bacteria; kingdom Pseudomonadati; phylum Pseudomonadota; class Betaproteobacteria; order Burkholderiales; family Burkholderiaceae; genus Cupriavidus; species Cupriavidus sp. a3. The sequence continues at coordinate 1,599,849 of NZ_CP170644.1, forward strand.
GCGGCTGGCCAGCATGACGGGCGCGCGCGTGGTCCCGTTCACTACCGAAGTGCTGCCCGACTACCGCGGCTATCGCCTGCGCGTGTTCGACCCGCTGGAGGGCTTTCCGTCCGGCTCCGTGGAGGAGGATTCGCGCCGCATGAATGCCTTCCTGGAAAAGCAGATCGCGACCATGCCCGAGCAGTACTACTGGGTCCACCGCCGTTTCAAGAACCGGCCCGCCGGCATGGCGCCGGTGTACTGAGCCGGCGCTAGCCGCCGCCGGCGCGCTGCCACGCGGACTGGATATCGTCCATCAGCCGCGCCAGCTTTGCCGCATAGCGGGCGTTGTCGCGCCTGCGCTCGCTGGCTGAATACGGGAAGCTGATGTTCAGGCCATAGAGCTGCTGGTCGGGGCCACGGAACGCCGCGCCCACCGCCAGCAAATGCCCCTGCTGGTAGGCGGCGGTGCAAAAGCCGCGTTGCTGCGACTGCCCGATCGCCCGCAGCACGCGCGCCCGCATGGCCGGCCAGGCCTCGCCCTGCCGCGCCGCGATGCCTTCAAGCATGTCCTCGCGCACGCCGTCCGGCTGTGCCCCCAGCCATGCCAGCCCGATCGATGTCAGCTCCATCGGCACGCGCGTGCCCGGCACCACGCGCCGCGTGCGCGAAACGCTGTCCAGGCTATGCCGGATCGAGGCCAGGTACACCATGTCGAGCTTGTCGCCCACCGCCAGTCCCACGTTGACCTTGTCGGCCTCGGCCACCTTGCGCATCAGCGGCAGCGCGATTTCCGCGGCGCGGTTCGCATGGCGGAAGGCATCGGCCAGGCTCAGCACCACCGGCGCGAGCCGGTAGGCGCGTTCGTTGACGTCGTAGCGCAGGAAGCTGGCGTCCACCAGCGAGCGCGTCAGCCGGCTGACGGTCGGCCGCGGCAGGCCGGTGCGCGCCGCCAGTTCCGCATTGGTCAGGCTGGTGGTCCCGACGCGGAAAGCGCGCAGCAGCACCAGCCCCCGTTCCAGTGACTGGCTGCCGGCGGTATCGCGGGTAAAGCGGCCGGTCTGGTGGGTCACGCGGCGCGTCGACACCGCTTCGGGTGCTTCGGGTGCTGTCCGGGCCATCTCCGCATAATTTCAGTAAGCGAAATCCGAGTATAGCGGCGACGCGCCGCAGCGCGAATACTGTGGGCTCCGCCGGCTCTTGCACCGGCCCACAACACAGAGGAGCGCCCCGCATGTCATCCGCCGCCGATATCCAGCTCAGCCGCGACGGCCACGTCGCCCGCATCGTTCTGTCCCGTCCGCCGCACAATTTTGTCGATGCCGACGTGATGCGCCGGCTCGCGGACACGCTGCTGGCACTGGACGACGACGCCAGTTGCCGCGCCATCGTGCTGGCCTCCGGCGTCAGCGCCTTCTGCGCGGGCGCCGACTTCAGCGGCGCCGGCCAGGGCGAGATCGCCAACGACCCGGCCGGCTTCTATGTACAAGCGATGAAGCTCTACCGCAACCGCAAGCCCATCGTCGCCGCGGTGGAAGGCGCCGCCGTCGGCGCCGGCCTGGGCCTGGCACTGGTGGCCGACTTCCGCGTAACCTGCGCCGAGGCACGCTTCAGCGCCAACTTCAACCGGCTGGGCTTCCATCCCGGCTTCGGCCTCAGCGTGACGCTGCCGCGGCTGGTCGGCGAGCAGCAGGCCGCGCTGCTGTTCTACACCGGCCGCCGCATCTCCGGCACCGACGCCGTCGCCATCGGCCTGGCCGACGAACTGGTGGCCAAGGCCGAAGTCAACGACCGCGCCATGGCGCTGGCGCAGGAAATCGCCGCCTCGGCGCCGCTGGCGGTGGAAACCACGCGCGCCACGCTGCGCGAGGGCCTGGCCGACCGCATCGCCGAGGTCAACCAGCGCGAACTGGCCGTCCAGCGCGGGCAGTTCCGCAGCGAGGATTTCCGCGAAGGCGTGGCCGCGATGGCCGAGCGCCGCACGCCGGTGTTCCACCGCCGCTAAGGAGCCAACCGTGCCTGGACAACACACCCCTGCCACGCCCGCCGGCCCGCTCGACGGCATCCGCGTGCTGGACCTGACCGCGGTCGTGCTCGGTCCGCTGGCCACGCAGGTGCTGGCCGACTTTGGCGCCGACGTGATCAAGATCGAAGGGCCGGAAGGCGACCTGATGCGCGCCAACGGCGTGTCGCAGCACGCCGGCATGAGTTCGATCTACCTGGCGCTGAACCGCAACAAGCGCTCGGTCGTGCTCGACCTGAAGACCCCCGAGGGCGCCGAAGCGCTGCGCGCGCTGATCGCCGGTGCCGACGTGCTGGTGCACAACATGCGCGTGGCGGCGATCGAGCGGCTGGGCTTTGGCTACGAGGCAGTCGCCCGCATCAACCCGCGCATCGTGTACTGCGTCGCAACCGGCTTCGGCCAGGACGGCCCGCACCGCGACAAGCCCGCCTTCGACGACATCATCCAGGCCGGCTGCGGACTCGTGGCGCTGGGCGCGGGCAATGGCGAGCGTCCGGAATACGTGCCCAGCCTGATCGCCGACAAGACCACCGGGCTGGCGCTGGCCAACGCGGTGCTGGCCGCGCTGCTGCACCGCGAGCGCCATGGCGTGGGCCAGTCGGTCGAAGTGCCGATGCTGGAGACCATGGCCGCCTTCGTGATGACCGAGCACCTGGGCGGCCTGACCTTCGAGCCCGCTCCCGCCGGCGCGGGCTATGCGCGGCTGCTGCAAGGCGGCCGCCGCCCCGCGCCGACGCGCGACGGCTGGATCTGCGCGCTGCCCTATACCGAACGCCACTGGCAAGCCTTCTTCCGTGCGGTCGGCCGCGACGATCTTGCCGACCGCTACGAAGTCGGCGACCGCGCGCAGCGCAATGCCAATATCCGCGCGCTGTATGGCCACCTGGCCGAACTGACGCCCGAGCGCAGCACCGACGAATGGATGGCGCTGTTCGAGTCGCTCGACATCCCCGCCACGCCGATCTACGGGCTCGATGCGCTGGTCGACCATCCGCACCTGCAAGCCGTGGGCCTGTTCCAGGCCACGCAGCACCCAACCGAAGGCGCGTTGCGCGAAGTGCGCCCGGCCGCGCGCTTCTCGGCCACGCCGCTGTCGTTGCGCCGGCATGCGCCGGCACTGGGCGAACACACCGCCGAGGTCTTGCAGGAAGCCGGCATCACCCTACCCGCCGCGCATGCCGGCACACCCGCCGGCGCTCAGGAATAACAAGGAGACACGCATGAATTTCCAGCTCGACGAAGAACACCGCATGCTCAAGGACCTGGTCGCGCGCTTTGTGCGCGAGCAGCTAATCCCGCTGGAGCCGGCGGTGCTGGCCCGCGAGGCCGGGGGCGGGCAGCACGCTCTGCTGCCGGAAGAACAGGCGCGGCTCGATGGCCTGTCGCGCGAGCTGGGCCTGTGGGGACTGGACGCGCCCGCCGAGATGGGCGGCGCCGACCTGCCCGTGGTAGCGATGGTCGGCGTCAACGAGGAACTCGGCAAGACCATCACGCCCTATGACCTGCCGCCGGATTCGCCCAACCTGCGCATGCTGATGCTGACCGCGAACGACGCCCAGCGCGAGCGCTACCTGGACCCGTATGCGCGCGGCGAAACGGTATCGGCCATCGCCATTTCCGAGCCCGGCGCCGGCGGCGACCCGGCCATGATGACCACACGCGCCGAACGCGACGGCGACCACTGGGTGCTGAACGGCCGCAAGATCTGGATCAGCCGCGCGGCGCGCGCCGACTGGACCATCGTGATGGCCGTGACCGACAAGGCCTCGGGCGCGCGCGGCGGCATTTCGGCCTTCATCGTCGAGCGCGGCACGCCCGGCCTGCGCGTGGAGCGCCGCATCCCGATGATCGGCGGCCATTCCACCTATGAAGTCGTTCTGGAAGACTGCCGCGTCCCCGCCACGCAGCTGCTTGGCACCGAAGGCCAGGGCTTTGCGCCGATGCAGGCACGCCTGTCCACGCGCCGCGTGCAGATGGCCGCATGGTGCATCGGCCGGGCGCAGCGCGCCCTCGACATGATCTGCGAATACGCGCCGCAGCGGCAGACGTTCGGCGCGCCGCTGGCACAGCGCCAGGCGATCCAGTGGTGGGTGGCGGACGCCGCCACGCGCATCCACGCCTGCCGCCTGATGACCTACGAAGCCGCCAGCCGCATCGACGCCGGCGAAGAGGCGCGCACGCAGGTCTCGATGATCAAGGTCTTCGCCACCGAAATGGCGTGGGAAGTGATCGACCAGGCGATGCAGACCTTTGGCGCGATGGGCATGACCAAGGAGCTGCCGCTGCAGCAGATGGCCAACGAGACCCGGCTGATGCGGATCTACGAAGGGCCCAGCGAAGTGCACCGCTGGGTGATCGCGCGCGACCTGCTCGGCCTGCGCCGCTGATCTACTGACCACTTTGCACCGGCGGGAACACGCCGGGCTTTTTCGACCGAAAGGAGACACCATGCAACAGCCTTACCGTTCGCGCCGCCGCTTCCTGGGCCTCGTCGCCGCAGCGCTGGCAGGCATCGCACCGCTGCCGGCGTTTGCTGCCGACGATGCCTTTCCCTCGCGCGCGATGCGCTTTATCGTGCCGTTCCCGGCGGGCAGCGGCACCGACACCACCGCGCGCCTGTTCGCCAGGAAGATCGGCGAGCTGACCGGACAGGGCGTGGTGGTCGAGAACAAGCCCGGCGGCAACGGCTTTATCGGCGTGCAGACCGCGCTGAACGCGCCGGCGGACGGCTACACGGTGTTCATCGGCAGCAATTCCACGCTGTCGACCAATGCCGCCACGTTCCGCAAGCTGCCGTATGACCCGCTGACGGATTTCGCGCCGATCACGCTGCTGTCGCGCGGGCCGTGCGTGGTCATCGTGCCGGCCGGTTCCCCCTACCGCACGCTGGCGGAACTGCTGGAAGACGCGCGCAAGCGGCCCGGCGCGCTCAACTACGGCACGGGCTCGATCTCGTACACGCTGTACAGCGAATGGCTCAACGAGCTGGCCAGGATCAAGACCACGCCGGTGCCGTACAAGGGCGCTGGCGATGCGATCAACGGCGTGATGGCGGCCAACGTGGACTTTGCCGTGGTCGATGCCACCGGCGCGATCGAACTGGTGCGCGGCGGCAAGATCCGGGCGCTGGCCTATACCGCGCCGCAGCGCTCGCCGCTGTTGCCGGACGTGCCGTCGATCGTCGAGGCCGGCCTGCCCGATTTCCTGGCCTACAACTGGGTGGCCGCCGCGATTTCCGCCAAAACCCCGCCGGCGGTGGTGAAGCGCCTGCAGGACCTGTTCACGCAGGCCGGCAACGCGCCCGACGTGCGCGAGTACTACACGCGCCAGTCGACCAGGCTGATCCTGTCTTCGCCGGCGGAAATGCTGCAGTACCAGAAGGATGAGATCGTGCGCTGGAAGCGGCTGGCGACGGTGGCCAAGATTCCGCTGCAATAACCTTCAGGGCGCTCAGCAGCTGTGCTCGCGCAGCAGCGTCGTCAGGCGCTGCGCCAGCGGCGACAGGTACGCGCCGGCGCGGGTCAGCACGCCGATTTGCCGGCGCAGGTCCAGCTCTTCGACTTCCAGCGGCAGCGGGCGCAGGCCGTGCTGCATGGCGTCGCCGCCCTCGTTGGCGATGCTCAGCATCTGCGTGCCCTGCATCAGCGCGAACAGCGAGGGGCTGCCGAAATCGATCTCGACGCGCGGCTGCGGCGCCGGCAGGCCGCGCTGGCGGAAGGCGGCGTCGACCTGCTGCCGCAGCGTGATATGCCCCTCCGGCAGCAGCCATTCCTGGTCGGCCAGGTCCGCCAGCCGCAGCTTGCGCCGGCGCAACAACGCGTGGCCCTGGTCCGCTACCACCACCAGCCGGTCGTCGAACAGCGGTTCCACCGCAAAGTCCGTTGAAGCCTGCACCGGCGCTACCGCGAGATCGAGTTCGCCCGCAGCCAGCAGGTCCAGCACGTCCCGCGCCAGCCGGCGCCGCAGGCGCAGCCGCGCCACCGGGCGCTCGCGCATCAGCTGCTGGCACGCGCCCAGGATCACGCCGCCCGGAATCGACGGCGAATAGCCCACCCGCAGCACGCCCTGCTCGCCGGTGCGGATGCCGAGCATTTCCTTGATGCCGTCCTCGTATTCCAGCCGGATGCGCTGCGCCCGCTCCAGGAAACGCGCGCCGGCGTAAGTGGCGGTCATGCCGTTGGCGGTCCGCTCGAACAGTGGCAGCCCGGCCTGCGCCTCCACTCGCTGCACCGCCTTGGTCAGGGCCGGCTGGCTGATCCCGAGGGCCTCCGCCGCCCTGCCGATGCCGCCGTGCGTGGCCACGGCGAGGATGTATTCCAGGTCCCGCGTCTCCATTGCCTCACATTCCTGATGGTTATGGCTTTATATCCAGCGCCGCATTGTGGTGATGGGCGTCATCTTACAGACTTAGGCGCAGAGCCGTAGCACAACACCATTCGCATCACGGAGACAGCATGAGTTTCGCGTACTTCCTGCGCCGCGCCGCGCGCTATTGGGGCGACCAGCCCGCCATCCTCTACCAGGACCAGGTGGTGACCTACCGCCAGCTGGAAGAGCGCTCCAGCCGCCTGGCCAACGCGCTGCTGGCGCTCGGGCTGCAGCGCGGCGACCGCGTCGCGGTGCAGGCGCGCAACCGGCCCGAGCTGGTGGAACTGGAGTGCGCGCTGTACAAAGCCGGCCTGGTCAAGGCGGCGCTGAATCCGCGCTTTACCGCCACGGAAGCCAGTGATGTGGTCGAAAACTGCACGCCGCGCGTGCTGATCGCCGGCCCCGGCTACACCGGCTACTCGCGCGCCACGCCGGGTTTTGGCAGCGTGGAGACGTTTATCGCCATCGGTGAAGCACCAGCAGGCTATGTCGGCTACGAATCACTGCTGGCCAACGCCGGCACCACGCCGCCGGACATCGCGCCCGCTGCCAGCGATCTCGCGGTGCTGCACTTCTCGTCCGGCTCCACCGGCAAAATCAAGGCGGCGATGCAGACCTACGGCAACCGCATGGCGGCGCTACGCAAGATGGTGGCCGGCATGGACCGCCCCGCTCGCCCCGGCGACCGGCTGGCGCTGATCGGCCCGGTCACGCACGCCTCCGGCATGCTGATGCAGCCCTACCTGTACCTGGGCGCGACGCTGGTGCTGTTCGACAAGTTCGAGCCCGCGCACTTCCTGGCAGAAGTGGCGCGGCTGCGCATCACGCACGTGTTCATGGTGCCGGCGATGATCAACATGCTGATGGCCGAGCCCTCGCTGGCGCAGGCCGACCTGTCCAGCCTGAAGACGCTGGCCTACGGCGCCGCGCCCATGGCGCCGGCGCGTATCCGCGAGGCGTGGGAGCGCATTGGCCCGGTCCTGTCGCAAGGCTATGGCGCCAGCGAATCGACCTCCGGCGTCACGCGCCTGTCGACCGCCGACCACGCCGACGCGATCGCGAACCACCCCGAGCGCCTGGCCTCGTGTGGCCGCGCGCTGGGCGAGACCGAAGTACGCGTGGTCGACGAACATGGCCGCGAGGTCGCGGCCGGCGAGATCGGCGAACTGGTGATCCGCGGCGAAGACGTGTTCCAGGGCTACTGGGGCGAGCCCGCGCTGACCGCCGAGACCATCGTCGACGGCTGGCTGCACACCGGCGACATGGCACGCGTGGACGACGCCGGCTACCTGTACCTGGTCGACCGCAAGAAGGACATGATCATCTCCGGCGGCTTCAATGTGTACCCGACCGAGGTCGAAGCCACGCTGTACCAGCACCCCGACGTGCTTGAAGCCTGCGTCATCAGCGTGCCCGACGACACCTGGGGCGAGAGCGTCAAGGCCGTGGTCACGCTGCGCCCGGGCCGCGAGGCCAGCGCGCAGCAGCTGATCGCGCACTGCCGCGAGCGCATCGCCGACTACAAATCGCCGCGTTCGGTCGACTTTGTCGCCGAACTGCCCAAGAACGCCAGCGGCAAGCTGGCCCGCAAGATCGTGCGCGAACGCTACTGGCAAGGCGTGGCGCGCCGCGTCAACTAAGGAGCCCGCCTGTCATGTTCGATCACCTGACCAACCCCGTGCTGGTGGAAACCCGCGCCGGCATCCGCCGCTTTATCGACGAGGAACTGCGCCCGCTGGAGCAGGAGCTGGGGCTCGGCTCCGAAGACCCGTGGCCGCGCGAAGTGCTGCGCAAGGTCTGGCGCCGCTCGTACGAACTGGGTTTCTATGCCGCCTGCCTGCCGGAATCGCTCGGCGGCAAAGGGCTGAATATCCAGGAGCAATGCGCGCTCAAGGCCGATCTTGCCGCCAGCGGCTCGACGCTGGCCGCGCATGTGCTGGGCGACCTGGGCGGCCCGCCGCGCGTGGGCAACATGCTCAAGTACGCCACGCCGGCGCAGCTGAAGCAGTACTTCGAGCCGGTCATCCGCGGAGAGAAGTCGACCTGCTTCGCGCTGACGGAAACGCATTCCGGATCCGACGCGCAAAGCATCAAGACCACCGCGGCCGCCGACGGCGACGAGCTGGTGATCAACGGCGGCAAGCACTACATCAGCGGCGCGCCGTTCGCGGACTTCGCCATCGTCATGTGCGTGACGGATGCCACCACGACGCCGCCGGCGATCAGCGCGGTCCTGGTCGACCTGAACCTGCCGGGCGTGACCGTGACCAACGAGTACGTGCCGATGTCGGGCCAGCATATCGACGGCGATATCCGCTTCGACAACGTGCGCGTGCCGCGCGCCAATATCTTTGGCGGCGAGGGCAACGGCTTCAAGCTCGGCATGTCGCGCATCAACGTGAACCGCTTGCTGCACTGCCCGTCGATGCTGGGGCTGGCCATGCGAGCCTATGAGTCGTCGGTGGAATACGCCGGCAAGCGGCGCCAGTTCGGCGGCCCGATCGCGCGCTTCCAGGCAATCCAGCACATGCTCGCCGATATGGCCGCGGCGCTGTGGGCCTGCGAAAGCATGATCGCGCACACCGCGGCACTGGCAGACGCCGGCGCCGATCTGCGCATGAAAGCCGCGGCGTGCAAGCTCTTTGTCTCGGAACGCTGTTTCGAAGTGGCCGACAAGGCGGTACAGATCCACGGCAACGTAGGCGTCACGCGCGGGCATCCGGTCGAGCAGACCTTCCGCAAGCTGCGCATGTTCCGCATCTTCACCGGCACGAGCGAGATCCAGCGCAACACCATCGCGCGCGCGATACTGGAGCCGCTGCAGCAGCAGGCGCAGCCGCCGAAACAGCAACAGGCATGACCGTGCCGGCGGCACGGTCGCCGCCGGCATCAGGACACTACAACAAGACCACGGAGACCTAGCATGAACCGCCGAGAATGGCTCGCCACCGCTGGCGCCGCCGCACTGGGAAGCGTCTTTCTGCCCGCCCGCGCCGCGGCCCCTGCCAACTATCCCAACCGGCCGATCCGGCTGATCGTCCCGTTCATCGCCGGCAGCACGCCGGACAATACTGCCCGCACGCTGTCGGCGGAGCTTGGCCAGAAGCTCGGCCAGCCGCTGGTGGTCGAGAACATGCCCGGCGCCGGCGGCATCATCGGCGCCACCGCGCTGCGGCGTGCCGTGCCCGACGGCTACACGCTGGGCATCCTCGCCAACACGCACGTGATCAACGTGCATATGTACCGCAAGATGCCGTACGACCCGGCGCGCGATTTCACGCCGATCACCGCGCTTTCCGGCGGGCCGACCGCGCTCGTCGTGCCCACATCGTCGCCGTACAAGACCGCGGCCGAGCTGGTCGCCGCCATGAAGAAAGCGCCGGGCAAGTTCAACTACGGCTCCGGCGGCAAGGGCAGCATCGCGCATCTGGCGGTGGAAACCATGCTCCACCAAGCCGGCTGCGACGCAGTGCACATCCCGTACAAGGGCGCGCCGGAAATCATCACCGCCATGCTGACCGGGCAGACCCAGTTCGGCATGCCGGTGCTTGGCACGGCGACCCAGTATGTGCGCAACCAGCAGGTGCGCGTGCTGGCCGTCACCGCCGCCGCGCGCTCGCCGTTCTTCCCGGACGTGCCGACCATGGCCGAAGCGCTGCCGCCCGGCTTTGTCATCGACAACTGGAGCGGGCTGTTTGCACCAGCCAACTTCCCGGCCGAGCTAACCCAGAAGCTCCATGCCGCCGTCGCCGCGCTGCAGAATGCCGGCGTGTTCGACGCGCAGCTCAAGGCCAACGCGGGCGAACTGCGCCGCAGCGCAACCCCGGCCCAGTTCGGCACGGTCGTGGCCGCGGACAACTCGCGCTATGGCGAGCTGATGAAGTCGATCGGCATGGTCGGCGACCTGGGCTGAGCGCCCTGCTTTCAAACCGGGATTGCAAATGAAACCAGAATGGTCCTGCCTGAAGGACGTCACCATCATCGACGCCAGCCAGCTGCTGCCCGGCCCGCATGCGTGCAACCTGCTGCGGCAACTCGGCGCCGATGTGATCAAGGTGGAACAGCCCGGCAGCGGCGACTCCATCCGCCAGCTCAGTCCGGCGGCGTATGCGCAGTTCAACCGCGGCAAGAAGTCCATCGCGCTGGACCTGAAGACCGACGCCGGCCGCGAGGCCTTCCTTGAACTGGCGCGCAATGCCGACGCCGTGGTGGAAGGCTTCCGCCCCGGCGTCATGAAGCGGCTGGGACTCGACTATGCGGCATTGGCCGCCGTCAATCCGGCCATCGTGCTGTGCTCGGTGTCGGGCTTCGGCCAGACCGGACCGTACGCCAGCCACGCGGGGCATGACCTCAACTACCTGGCGCTGGCCGGCTACTGGGCGACGCCGGTGCAGGTGCACGACAAGGTCTCGCGCCCGCGCGTGCGCGTGTCGGACTATGCCGCGTCAGGCTATGCCGCGCTGTCGCTGGCCGTGGCCATCATGAGCGCGCGGCAGCACGGACGCGGGCAGCATCTGGACGTATCGATCCACGACGCCATCCTGTCATGGACCGCCCACGGCGCCTGGGCAGCGCGCGGCCATGAGGCGGCGCCGCAGGAATCGCCGACTGTGATGCCGGAGAACGACCTGTTCGAGACGCGCGACGGCAGGCATCTGGCGATGGGGATTCTGGAGAACAAGTTCTGGGTCAACCTGGGCGAGGCGCTTGGGGAGGAATTTCCTGCGCTGCGCGATCCGCGATATGCCACGCGGGCCGGGCGCTATGGGCACAAGCTGGCGGTCAATGACCTGCTTGCGGCGGTGTTCCGGACGCGCGACCTTGACGATTGGGAGGCTTTCTTCGGACCGCTGGATATACCGTTCTCGCCGGTGCTGGGGGCGGGGGAATTGTTTGAGGATGCGCACATACGGGCGCGAGGGGTGGTGCGGCGCCCAGCAGGAGAAGACGGGATTGCGGTGAACTTCCCGGTCGGGTTCTCCTTAGGGTTGCCAGAGGGGGACGACTTTGTGGCCGGTCTCGGAAAGGGAACGGCGCGCTAAACGGCTCAAAAGAATTCTTTTCGTCACTTTACACCGATACGAAGCGCTGAGCCCTAACGGATTAGCGAGAATTATTGCTCGGCTATAATTATTGGAATCCAATAATTTCCAATAAGTGCGCCATGACAAACATCTATCGTCGCCCGGCCCTTGCAAGCCAGATGTCGAAGCAGTTGCTCCACCCCGGCGTGCTGGACGAAGGGCTGCGGTCAGGCTTATTCCTGTCGGGCTTACGGCGCACCGGAAAAACGACGTTTCTTATCAACGACCTCGTTCCAGCCCTCGAGGCCGACGGTGCGATCGTTATCTACGTTGACCTCTGGAGCGACACTCAACGCAGCCCTGCGTCCCTCATCCTTGCCGCGGTAAAGAAGACGCTTGCCGAACTGGAGCAGCCGGGCTCCGCCGCCCTCAGGCAGCTCAAGCGCGTGTCGGGGGCCGACCTTGGCGCCTTTGGCCTCAAATTCGGGTTCAAGCTTGAAAGCGTTGGCGAGCCCGGCGGTGCCACGCTGGCCCACGCCCTTGCCGAAGTCGTCGACAAGGCCAAGACCAACTTGGTCCTGATCGTGGACGAGGTCCAGCACGCCATCACCTCCGACGAGGGCAATCGTATGCTACTGGCACTCAAGGCAGCCCGCGATGCCGTCAATCCACGCCCCAATACGCCTGGCTACTTCATCTTTGTAGGCACTGGCTCGCACCGGGCGCTGGTTGGCGAACTGACAGCGCGCCGCAACCAGGCCTTTGCAGGGGCTACCTCGGTCTCCTACCCCGTGCTTGGTGAAGACTACATCGCACATCTGCTGGAACGCTTGTCGGCAGAGGGATTCAGCGCGCGTCCATCGCTGGACGTTGCCGTCCAGGCGTTCCGCGCACTGGGCAACCGGCCGGAAGAGATGATCAAAGCCTTGCGGCAACTGCATTTCCACTTGCCCCCAGGCAGCAATCCGGACGAGCACCTGCCGGTCATCGCCAACACGCTCCGCTCGACCGCTGCCGACCTTGAACTGATGAAGCTCGAACAGCTGGGTGGACTGGCTACCGCGATTTTCGATCGCATCGCCTGCGCAGATGGTGACGCCCGCGGCTTGTTCTCGGCCGAGTCCGCCGCGGCATACTCCGCTGCCCTGGGACGTGAAGTCCGAATCGAGGAAGCACAGCCTGTGGTCAACGAGATGATGGCGACGAACCTGATCATGCGCAAAGGGCACGGGATCTATGGCGTGACTGACCCGTTCGTGCAGGAGATCTGGCTGGAGCGCAAGTCGCTTGAAGGCAAGCTGTAGCGGGAAGCAAGATAGCCGTCGCCTTTCACAGCTCGCCTTCATCGCAATTCGTGCCGGCACTGGCCGGGTGGAAACCAGCAGAATTGTCCCTGTCCGCTACTGCCCTTCCTTGCTACTTTTCTCAAAGTCAAAGGGGCCGATTGTGCCAAGGGGAGTCAGAGCATGAAGACCATCGGACTGATCGGCGGCATGAGCTGGGAGTCGTCCGCCGAGTACTACCGGCTGATCAACCAGGACATGAAAACGCGGCTGGGCGGGCACAACAATGCCCGCAGCCTCATGGCCACCGTCTGCTTCGAAGAAATCAAGGCACTGCAGCACGCGGAGCAATGGGATGAGCTTGGCCGGTTCATGCAGCAGGCCGCGCGGCAGGTCGAGGCCGGTGGCGCGGACTTCGTGCTGTTGTGTACCAACACCATGCATCGCGTGGCGCCGGCAATCGAGTCAGTGCTAAACGTGCCCTTCATCCATATCGTCGACCCGACGGCGCACGCGTTGCGTCAGGCCGGCATCCGGCGCGTCGGCTTGCTCGGAACCCGCTTCACGATGGAGCAGGATTTCTACCGCGGGCGGATGCGCGAGCTGCATGGCATCGACGTCTTGGTGCCGGAGCAGGCCGATCGCGAACGCGTGCACGATGTCATCTATGAAGAGTTATGCCACGGCATCGTGCGAGATGAGTCAAGGGCCGAATACCAACGCATCGTCGCCCTCGCTCGCGGCGCAGGGCGCCGAAGGCGTGATCCTCGGCTGCACGGAAATCACGCTGCTGCTCAGGCAGGATGACGTGGCGTTGCCGGTGTTTGATACCACGGCGCTGCATGCGCAGGCTGCGGTGACGCTGGCGCTCGGCTAAGCGGCCCTGCCCTATCTTGAGCGATTTCTGAGGTGCTGGCCGGCGTGATCCCAGCACGCCTGCTGCGCCAAGTATCGCCTTTCTGCCCTTCTCCATCGCCTGCACCGGTTTCAGGACTCAGCGATTTCCTAGCGAGCCGCGTTCCTGCAAGCTTCGCTTTCCCAATGGGAATGCGACATCTCTTATCGCCTTCGTGGCGCATCCACGAAATACTGGTTGCGTCATCGGATTGCCGGTGACCGGGCGTGGAAACCCGAGCAATTGACGCGAACAGACGTTGCCGCACCAATGGGCAACGTCTGTGTACTCGCACGGACCGATTGGTTCCATGGCGGGTCGAGCGGGGCAGCCGCAAGGCTGGGCCGGTTTTTCGCGTTCTTCCGGTATTTCCACCCTCGCTTTTGACCCGCCGCCCTCACTGACTTGGGTGGCGCAACCACTTAGTGAGGTGTCATCCATGACGATCGAACCAGTCGAAACCAGTGTTTCCCTGCATCAAATCCGCGCCGGCATTGAAGGCGTGCTCGCGCTTTTGGAACAGCTGAGCGTACGTTCCGAAGAGTGCTTCAGCGCGCTATGCCTGCTGGGGATGGTGCAGGCTAAGCTGGCCGAGTTGATGGACGCGGACCCGCTCACAGCGTAGCGGCGCATGCGTTGGCGGCGCTTCGGCATCCGCCAGCGCATAACCTCACGCTTGACGACAACAACATGACCACGACCAGCGCACTCCCCGACAGCCAGGCATACGCGCTCATCCAGCGAGAAGTCGTGGCATTGCTGGAATCCGCGCGAGGTGCAGCCGCAAGAAGCGTGAACGCCCTCATGACCGCTACATACTGGGAAATCGGCCGACGCATCACCGAGTTCGAACAGGCAGGACAAGAACGCGCCGGGTATGGCGACGCATTGCTCGGACGTCTGGCATCCGACCTTTCCTCCCGGTTCGGCCGAGGCTTCAGTAGGCAAAACCTGCAGCAGATGCGCACCTTCTACCAATTTTGGCCGGCAGAGAAGATTTGCCAGACACTGCCTGGCAAATGTGTGCACGAAAAGCCACTTCACCTTACCGTCCTTCGCAGGCCTTCCGTCTGCCCTGGTCCGCCTATGTGCGCCTGATCTCAGTCAAGAGCCACTACGCGGGACTTCTACGAAACCGAGGCATTACGCTGTGGCTTGTGGATCTCAAGGTTGGTAAGTTCAGCTATGCCGACGCAGGCCAAATGCACCTTTACCTGAACTATGCGCGCGAGAATTGGATGAAGCCGGGGGAGAATCCCCCGGTTGGTCTGATTCTGTGCACGGAACTGGGTGCCTCGGAAGCGCGCTACTCAATCGAAGGTCTGTCCAACACAGTGTTGGCCGCCGAGTATCGGACTGTACTACCCGATGAACGATTACTTGCCGAGAAGCTGGATCAGACGAGACGCGAGCTGGAAGCCCAGCATAGCGTCAGCAGGATAGAGAAGACCGCAGCCTCCTGACCATGGGACCCCTCCGTCCGTAGCTACTCCAGGCTTATCCACGTAGTCTTCAAATCGGTGTACTTGTCCAGCGCATGCAGCGACTTGTCCCGACCCGACCCCGATTGCTTGACCCCGCCGAACGGCACCGTGATATCCCCATCCATATAGCAGTTGACCCACACCAGTCCAGCCCGCAGCCGCCGCGAGACCCGGTGCGCACGCGACAGGTTGGCGGTCCACAACCCAGAGCCCAGCCCATAAGGCGAATCGTTGGCCATGCGCACGACTTCGTCCTCCGTGTCGAACACAGTCACGGCCAGCACCGGACCGAAGATTTCTTCGCGCACGATGCTGAGCGACTGGCTCGGGCATTCGAAGATGGTGGGCTGCAGGAAGTAGCCGCCGGTGTCCGTGCGGACGCGTTCGCCGCCCAGGCGCAGCCGCGCGCCTTCGCGTTGGCCGCCGTCCACGTAGGACATCACGCGGTCGAGCTGGCGCGCATCGACGATGGCACCCATGGCGGATGCCGGGTCGAGTGGATCGCCTGGCTGCGTTGCTCGGGCATACGCCTCCAGCTTCTCCATGAACGGCTCATAGATGGCGCGCTGGACATAGAGCCGCGAGCCGGCAATGCAGATTTCACCCTGGTTGTTGAAGATGCCGATGGCGGCCGCCTGCGCGGCACGGTCGAGGTCGGGGCAGTCGTCAAACACAATGTGCGGCGACTTGCCGCCGCATTCGAGCCAGACACGCTTCAGGTTGGACTGGCCGGAATATTCCATGAAGCGCTTGCCGGTGGCCGTGGAGCCGGTGAAGGCGATGCAATCCACGTCCGGATGCAGGCCGAGCGCCTGCCCGGCCTGTGCGCCCAGTCCGGGCACGACGTTGAAGACACCGGGGGGAATGCCAGCTTCCGCGGCCAGCTCGGCGAGCCGCAGCGCGGTAAGTGGCGACTGTTCGGCAGGCTTGAGGATGACGCTGTTACCCGCAGCCAGCGCAGGCGCGACCTTCCAGCTCCCCATCAGCAACGGATAGTTCCACGGCACCACGGCCGCCACCACGCCGAGCGGCTCGCGCGTGATGGTGGCGAGCACGTTGCCGCCGGTGGGGGCGATCTCATCGTAAATCTTGTCGATGGCTTCGGCGTACCACGCGAAGGTGCGCGCCGCTTCCGGAATGTCGTAGGCCAGCGTATCGCCGATGGGCTTGCCCATGTCCAGCGTTTCCAGCAGGGCCAGTTCCTCGTGGTGGGTTTCGATCAGCGCGGCCAGCCGCAGCAGCACGGCCTTGCGCTCGCGCGGTGACAGTCCGGACCAGACGCCTTGTTCGAAGGCCTGGCGCGCCGCCGCGACGGCACGGTCGACGTCGGCCGCGCCGCATGCCGCCACCTTGGCCAGCACCGCGCCGGTGGCGGGGTTGATGGTGTCGAAGGTGGCACCGTCGGCGGCATCGGTCCATGCGCCGCCGATGCAGGCACGGCTTTGCGGGCGCAGTGCGGCTGCCCGGGCCTGCCAGTAAGACAGGTCGCGTGTTTCGCTCATGGGGTTCCTCGTTTGGTTGACAGGGCTGCAGGCGACGGCAGCGTCTGCGTCAGGCCAGCGACCACGATCAGGGCGATGCCGGCCAGCGCCAGCGCGTCGGGCCAACGGCCGAACCACAGCGCGCTGTAGACCAGCGCCAGCAGCAGGTGGAAATAGTTCAGCGGCGCCAGCCGCGATGCCGGGGCGCGCTGCAGCGCCAGGATCAGCAGCACCTGCGCCGCCGCGCTCATCAGGCCCATGGCCAGGATCGCCAGCCAATCGGCCAGGTCGGGCCAAACCGGGGGCGGGAAGAACGGTGCCGGCACGCCGGTGGCGACCATGCAGATCAGCGCGGCAAAACCGTATTGCACGCGCGCATCGACCTGCCCCGCCATGCGCCGGGTCAGCAGTTGCAGCATGGCGTAGGCCAGCGTGGCGGCCAGCATCAGCACGGTACCAAGCCACGACACCGCGCCGCCGGGGCGTACGATCAGCAGCATCCCGCAGAAGCCTGCGCCTACCGCCAGCCACTGGCGCGGGCCGACCTTCTCGCCCAGCATCCACGACGACAGGCCCACCACCATCAGCGGCGCCATGAAATAGATGGCGGTGGCTTCGGCCAGCGGCATCCACAGCAGCGCGGTCATGAAGCAGGTGCCGACCACCGCGAGCATCAACCCGCGCAGCAACAGCAGGCCGCGGTGCGGGGTGCGCCAGAAGCGGATCTGTCCGCGCAGTTGGCCGGACATAGCGAGCATGGCCACTGCTACCGCCAGCGTGGCGCCGTAGCGCACCGCGTTGAGAAACGGCGCGGGATAGCGGCCGACCAGGTGCTTGGCGGTTGCGTCCACGGTAGCGAACAGCGTCACCACGCACAGGAACAGCAGCCCGCCACGCCACCAGTCGGGCGCGCCGTGCGCCGCGGCGGTCATGCGCCCGCCTGCGCGACCATCGCGCCGAGCAGCACGTTGGCGCCGGCTTCCAGGTGCTCGGGCCGGGCATCTTCCACTTCGTTGTGGCTGATGCCGTCCTTGCAGGGCACGAAGATCATCGCGGTCGGGGTGACGCTGGCCATGTACACCGCGTCATGACCAGCACCGGTGACGATGTTCTGCTGGCTGTAGCCGCGCGCCACGGCCTCGCGGCGCACATGGTCGACCAGTTCCGGCGCGAACGGCGTCGGCGGGAAGTACTGCACGTCTTCGACCTTCACGTCGAACGTGGCACCAGTGGTCTGGCCCTGCGCCAGCGCCTCGCATGCGGCGCGGAAGCGGGCGTCCATCTCGGCCAGCTTGCCGGCGTCTTCATGGCGCAGGTCGACCGTGAATTTGACCGCGCCGGGGATCACGTTGCGCGAGCCGGGGTGGAGATCGACCACGCCCACCGTACCGCGGCCGTGCGGCGCGAAGTCATGCGCGATGCGAACCACTTCCTGCATCACGTGGGTGGCGCCATAGAGCGCGTCGCGGCGCAGCGGCATCGGCGTGGGGCCGGCGTGCGCTTCCATGCCGGTTACGGTCACGTCGTACCAGCGCAGCCCCAGCGATCCCGTGACCACGCCGATTACGTTGTCCGCCGCTTCCAGCACCGGGCCCTGTTCGATATGCGCCTCGAAATACGCCCCCACCGGCCGCCCGCCCACCTCTTCAGGACCTGCGTAGCCGATCGCCTGCAGTTCGTCGGCCACGCGCTTGCCTTCGGTATCGGTGGCGTCCAGCGCGGTCTGCAGCGGGAAAATCCCGGCGAACACGCCCGAGCCCATCATCACCGGCACGAAGCGCGTGCCTTCCTCATTGGTCCAGATGGCCAGTTCGAGCGGCGCTTCGGTGGTCACGCCATAGTCATTGAGCGTGCGCATGACTTCCAGCCCGGCCAGCACGCCGAAGCAGCCGTCGAACTTGCCGCCGGTCGGCTGCGTATCGATATGGCTGCCGGTCATCACCGGCGGCAGCGCATCGTTGCGCCCGGCGCGGCGGCCAAAGATATTGCCGACGCGGTCCACCGTCACGGTCAGGCCCGCGTCGCGCATCCAGCCGCACACCAGGTCGCGGCCCTGGCCGTCGAGCGCGGTCAGTGCCAGGCGCGCGTTGCCGCCCTTCGGCGTGGCGCCGATCTGCGACAGGTCCATCAGCGATTGCCACAGGCGCTGGCCGTTGATGGCGATCTTGCTAGTCATTGCAGTTCTCCTGGTATTGGTGATTGCACCATTCAGCCTTATGCGGTCGCAGGTGCGAAACCCGCCAGGAATGCATCCAGCCCGCGGCCGATCGCCTCGACCTCGTAGCCGCCCTCCTGCACCACCACCGTCGGCAGGCCCAGCGCATGGATGCGCTCGCCGATGCCGCGGTAGCCATCCATGCTGACCTTCAGGACGCTGATGGGATCGTTCTCGTAGGTATCGAAGCCCAGCGCCAGCACCACCGCCTGCGGGCGATAGTCGCGCAGCGCGTCCAGTGCGCCGTCCAGTGCCGACAGGAACTCGGCGTCGCCGCTGCCATGCGGCAGCGGGAAGTTGAGGTTGTAGCCATAGCCCGCGCCATAGCCGCGCTCGTTCGCATAGCCGGTGTAGAACGGGTAGTAATCGGCCGGATCGGCATGCAGCGAAATCGTCATCACATCTGAGCGGTGATAGAAAATCTGCTGGGTGCCGTCACCGTGATGCGCATCGACGTCGAGCACCGCCACCTTGCCGAAGCGGGCCAGCAGCGTTTGCGCCGCGATGGCCGAGTTGTTGACATAGCAGAAGCCGGCCGCGCGGTCGCTGTGGGCGTGGTGGCCGGAGGGGCGGCACAGCGCATAGGCCATGCCGGCGCCGTCCTGCCGCTCGCACACATGGCGGGCCGCCGCGACCGCGCTGTGCGCGCCGCGCAGGATCGCGCGCCAGCTGTCCGGCCCGAGCGGGCAGCTGAGGTCGCCCAGGTAGTAGCCGGCCTGGGCGATCACCGAATCGTTGGGACACACGGGACGGCGCGGCTCGCCGACCTTGCCGTTGTGATACGGCGATAGATTGGGCAGGACTTCGATGCCGGGCTCGAAGCCGGGTCGCGCCAGTTCCTGCCAGCGCGCCCAGGCGCTGGCGAGGAAGTCGAGATAGGCCGGACTGTGCACCGCTTCCAGCGGCGCGCGCCCGCAATCGGGTGGCGCCGCCAGTTCGATGCCGCGCGCGGCGAGCGCGCGCTGCAGTGCCGCCGCGCGGGCCGGCACGTCGGTCGGCGCGCACAACCGCCCCGCGCGCATGAACTGGCGGGGTTCGTGCAGCAACTGATCATCCGAGAAGAAGGCACGCATGGTGTAGGTAGGTTGTAAAAGGAAGCGCCGGCTCAGCCTGCCGCCTGGCGCGCCAGTGCCGCCGCGCGGATGCCGGACAGGGTCATGCCGGGCGCGATGCCGTCGGGGTCGTAACGCAGCTCCAGCAGCGCCGGCATGCTGTGCGTACTGGCAAAGTCGAGCGCGCGATCCAGCGCGGGGCCGAATTCGGCGTCGCTCGACACCACCTCACCGTAGCCGCGGTAGGCGCGCGCCAGTTCGGCGAACTCCGGGTTCTCGAAGCCCAGCGCGATGGTCCGGCCGGGGAATTCGCGTTCCTGGTGGGCGCGGATCGTGCCCCAGATGCCGTTGTTGAACACCAGCACCACGATGCCCAGGCGGTACTGCATGGCCACGCCCAGCTCCTGCAGGTTCATCTGGAAGCAGCCGTCGCCCGCATAGCAGACCACGGTGCGTTCCGGATGCTCCAGCTTGGCCGAGATCGCCGCCGGCAGGCCATAGCCCATCGAGCCGACAGTCGGCGCCAGGCTGGTGCCGACGCCCTTGTAGCGGTAATAGGTGTGCGGAAAGACCGCGTAGTTGCCGGCGCCGACGGTAATGCAGGCATCCTCGGGCAGGCGCTCGCGCACAAGACAGGCGGCCTGGTTCAGATTCAGCGGACCTGGCGCGGGCAGCGCCTTCTGGCTGTCGAGGTAGTCGCGCCGCGCGCGCTCCACCAATGCCGCGCGGTTGTGTTCGCGCGCCGGGCGCAGGCCGTCCACCGCGGCCGCGAACGAGACGACGTCAGCAACGACAGGCACCTCCGCGCGGAACACGCGGCCCAGCTCCTCCGGATCGGGATACACATGCACCAGCCGCTGGCGCGGCAGCGGGCTTTCCACCACGGTATAGCCCTCGGTGGTGGCCTCGCCCATGCGGGTGCCGACGGCGATCAGCAGGTCCGACCCGCGGATGCGCGCGCGCAGTGCCTCGCCCATGCCCCAGCCGACATGGCCGGCATAGTTGGGATGGTGGTTGTCGAAGCACTCCAGCCGGCGCCACGCCAGCCCCACCGGCAGGCCGAAGCGTTCGGCAAAGCCTTCCATCTGCCGCATCGCCTCGGGGGTCCAGCCGGAGCCGCCGATCATCAGGAAGGGGCGCTCGGCCTGTTCCAGCATCGCGGCCAGCGACGCCAGCGCGTGCGGCGCCGGAGCCGAGTGGCTGCGCACGTAGCGCGGCATGTCGGCCACGGTGGCCTTGCCCCACAGCGTGTCCTCCGGCAGCGCCAGCACCACCGGGCCGGGCCGGCCGCTGGTCGCTACCGCGAAGGCACGTGCGATGAACTCGGGAATGCGGTCGGTGCGGTCGATCTGCGCGACCCACTTGGACATCTGGCCGAACATGCGGCGGTAGTCGATTTCCTGGAAGGCTTCGCGCTCGTAGAAGTCGTTGCCCACCTGCCCCACGAACAGGATCATCGGCGTGGAGTCCTGGAACGCGGTATGCACGGCGATGCTGGCATTGGTGGCGCCGGGGCCGCGCGTGACGAAGCAAACGCCGGGCTCTCCGGTCAGCTTGCCGTGGGCTTCGGCCATGTAGCCGGCACCGCTTTCCTGGCGGCAGACAATCGGCGTGATCGCGTCCTGGTGGTCGTACAGCGCATCGATGCACGGCAGGTAGCTTTCGCCCGGCACCAGGAACACGCGCCGCACGCCCTGGATGCGCAACTGCTCGACAAGGATCTGCCCGCCATTGCGCTCGCGCAGGTTGTGGTTGGCTTGGCTCATTGGCAACCTCCTCCGCCCGCGGCGCCGGCCGCCGGCTTGATCTCGATTTCCACGAACACGCATTCGCCTTCGTGGGCATTGATGACGTTGTGCTCGACCCCGGCTGGGCGGTAATAGGCCTGGCCGGCAACGAGCTGGCTGGTGGCCTCGCCAGCCGGCGTCTGCAGGCGCAGCGCCCCGGTGGTCATCGGCACCACCACGTAGTCGTAGCCATGGCGATGCTGCCCGGTCTCGGCGCCGGGCGCGAAGCGCCACTCCGTCACGATCACGCGTTCGTTGTCGACCTGCACGGTGCCGACGGCCTTGGGCCGGTCTTGCGGCGCGCTCACCGGTCCACCCCGCCCATGCACAGGTACTTAGTCTCCAGGTATTCGTCGAGGCCGTACTTCGAGCCCTCGCGGCCCAGGCCCGACTGCTTGACGCCGCCGAACGGCGCCACCTCGTTGGAGATCAGGCCGGTGTTGATGCCGACCATGCCGTACTCCAGCGCCTCGGCCACGCGCCAGACGCGGCCGATATCGCGGCTGAAGAAATAGGAGGCCAGGCCGAATTCGGTATCGTTGGCCATCGCGATCGCTTCCTCGTCGGTGGAGAAGCGGAACAGCGGCGCCAGCGGGCCAAAAGTTTCTTCCCGGGCCACGCGCATGGCGGGGGTCACGTCGGCCAGCACCGTCGGTTCGAAGAATGTGCCGCCCAGCGCATGGCGCTTGCCGCCGGTCAGCAGGCGCGCGCCCTTGCCGAGCGCGTCGGCGATATGCGACTCAACCTTGGCCACTGCGTCCTCGTTGATCAGCGGGCCTTGCAGCACGCCCGGCTCAACCCCCTGACCGACCTTCAGCTTTGCCACCGCAGCCACCAACTTCTCAGCGAACGCGTCATAGACCTTGTCGTGCACATATAGCCGGTTGGCGCAGACGCAGGTCTGGCCGGCGTTGCGGTACTTGGAGGCAATGGCGCCCTCCACCGCCGCGTCCAGATCGGCATCGTCGAACACGATGAACGGTGCGTTGCCGCCGAGTTCCAGCGAGAGCTTCTTGATGGTGTCGGCGGACTGTCGCATCAGGATGCGGCCCACCTCGGTCGAGCCGGTAAAGCTGAGCTTGCGCACCACGGGGTTGGCAGTGAGCTCGGCGCCGATTGCGATGGCGTCGCCCGTGATTACGCTGAACAGGCCCGCCGGCAGCCCCGCGCGCTCGGCCAGCACGGCCAGCGCCAGCGCCGACAACGGCGTGTCTTCAGCCGGCTTCAGCACCATGGCGCAGCCCGCGGCCAGCGCCGGGCCGGCCTTGCGCGTAATCATCGCGAGCGGGAAATTCCACGGCGTGATCGCCGCGCACACCCCGACCGGCTCCTTGACCACGACCAGCCGCTTGTCGTTGGCGGGCGTGGCCAGCACGTCGCCGCTGACGCGCTTGGCTTCCTCTGCGAACCATTCGAGGAAGGAAGCGGCATAGATGACTTCGCCCTTCGCTTCCGCCAGCGGCTTGCCTTGCTCGGTGGTCATCAGCAGCGCGAGGTCGTCGGCATTGGCCAGCATCAGTTCGTACCAGGTACGCAGCACCGCGGCACGCTCGCGCGCGGTCTTGCGGCGCCAGCCGGCCTGTGCCGCCTGCGCGGCGTCGATGGCGCGGCGGGTTTCGGCCGCGCCCATACCGGGCACGGTGCCGATCAGGGCGCCGCTGGCGGGATCCGTGACGGTGAAGGTCGCGCCGCTGTCGGCGTCCTGCCAGTTGCCGGCGATATAGGCCTGCGTGCGCAGCAGGCCGGTGTCCTTGAGTTGCATGGGTAGTCTCTGTGGGATCAATGGAAGGGGACAGGTCAGCGCGTCAGTGCCTCGGCCAGGATGTCCAGGCCCTCGTTCATCACTTCGTCCTGGATCGTCAGCGGGAACAGGAAGCGGATCACGTTGCCGTACACGCCGCACGACAGCAGCAGCAGGCCCTTTTCCAGCGCGCGGTTCTGCACCGTGCGCGTAAAGTCGGGATCGGGGCTGCCGTCGGCCTGGCGGAATTCCACCGCCACCATTGCGCCGACGCCGCGCACTTCGGCGATCTGCGGCACGCGCGGGCGCAGGCTTTCCAGGCGCGTCATCAAACGCTGGCCCAGCTCGGCGCCGCGTTCGATCAGCTTTTCGCTTTCGAGCACGTCAAGCACCGCCAGCGCCGACGCCACCGCCAGCGGGTTCCCGGCATATGTGCCGCCCAGCCCGCCGGGCGCCGGCGCGTCCATCACCTCGGCGCGGCCGCACACTGCCGACAGCGGCATGCCGCCGGCCAGGCTCTTGGCCATGGTAGTCAGGTCCGGCGCCACGTCGTAGTGCTCCATCGCGAACAGCTTGCCGGTGCGGCCGAAGCCGGTCTGCACTTCATCGGCGACGAGCAGGATGCCGTGCTCGTCGCAGACCGCGCGCAGCGCTCGCACGAACTCCGCCGGCGCGACGTTGAAGCCGCCCTCGCCCTGCACGGGTTCGAAGATGATCGCGGCGACGCGCTTGGGATCGATGTCCGCCTTGAACAGGTGCTGCAGCGCCTTGAGCGAGTCCTCGGTGCCGACGCCGTGCAGCGCGCACGGATACGGAGCGTGGTAGACCTCGCCCGGGAACGGCCCGAAGCCGATCTTGTACGGCGCGACCTTGCCGGTCAGCGCCATGCCCATCATGGTGCGGCCGTGGAAGCCGCCGGAAAACGCGATCACGCCAGGCCGGCCAGTGGCCGCGCGGGCGATCTTGATGGCGTTTTCCACCGCCTCGGCGCCGGTGGTGAAGAATGCGGTCTTCTTGGCGGAGCGGCCCGGCGCACGGCGGTTGATCTTCTCGGCCAGCTCGATATAGCTGGCGTAGGGAACGATCTGGTAGGCAGTGTGCGTGAAGCGCCCCAGCTGCTGCTCGACGGCTTCGACCAGGCGCGGATGGCGGTGGCCCGTGTTGAGCACGGCGATACCTGCGGCGAAGTCGATATAGCGCTTGCCCTCGACATCCCAGATCTCCGAATTCAGCGCGCGCTCGGCGTAGAAGTTGCACATCACGCCCACGCCGCGCGGGGTGGCGGCGTCCTTGCGGCGAACCAGTTCGGCGTTCTTCATACTTCTCTCCAGTTATCTTTGTAGTTGCGACGTGGTTGGTGCCCGTGCCGCTCAGGCGGCGGCGCGGATCAGTGTGGGGTCCCATGCCTTGCCGGGAATCGCGCCGATCAGGCGCTGGGTATAGGCGTGCTGCGGCGCGTCGAAGATCTGCCCCGGCGGGCCGGACTCGACCACGCGGCCCTTGTGCATCACGATCACGTGGTGGCAGATCTGCGCGGCCACGCGCAGGTCATGGGTAATGAAGATCAGGCCGATGTTCAGGCGCTTCTGCAGGTCGGCCAGCAGCTCCAGCACCTGCGCCTGCACCGAGACATCGAGCGCGGAGACCGATTCGTCGGCCACCAGCAGCTTGGGTTCCAGCGCCAGTGCCCGCGCGATGCCGATGCGCTGGCGCTGGCCGCCGGAGAACTGGTTGGGATAGCGGTCGAACGCGGAGGCCTCCAGCCCCACCAACTGCAGCAGTTCGCGCGCGCGCGCCTGCGCGGCGGCCAGCGGCACGCCGTTGGCGACCGGACCATCGGTGATGATGCGACCGACGGTATGACGCGGATTGAGCGAGGCAAACGGATCCTGGAAAATCATCTGCACGTCGCGGCGCAGCGGACGGAACTGGCGCTCGGAAAGGCGGGCGATGTCCTGCCCATCGAACATCAGCGCGCCGCCATCGATATCCATCAGGCGCAGCAGGCATTTGCCGATGGTCGACTTGCCCGAGCCCGACTCGCCGACGATTCCCAGCGTCTCGCCGCGGCGTACCGTGAAGCTGACGCCATCCACCGCATGCACCACGCGCTTCCTGGTGAAGAGACCACCGCCGGTCACGTAGGTCTTGCGCAGGTCCCGCACTTCCAGCACGGTCTCGCTCTCGTTGCGCCCGCGCTCTCCGGCACGGCCATGCGGCACCGCGCCGATCAGGCGCTTGGTATAGGCATGTTGCGGGCGGTTCAACACCTGGTCGGCGCTGCCCATCTCCACCAGCACGCCCTTCTCCATCACCGCCACGCGATCCGCGATCTCGGCCACTACGCCGAAGTCATGGGTGACGAACATCACGCCCATGCCCTTCTCGGCCTGGATGCGGCGGATCAGGTCCAGGATCTGCGCCTGCGTGGTGACATCGAGCGCGGTGGTCGGCTCGTCGGCGATCAGCAGCGCCGGTTCGAGCGCCAGCGCCATCGCAATCACCACACGCTGGCGCTGGCCGCCAGACAGGCGGAACGGATAGGCATGCATCAGCGTGGCCGGATCGGGCAGGCCGACGAACTCCAGCAGTTCGAGCACGCGGCGCGCACGCGCCTCGCCCGGGTAGGCGTTGTGCACGCGCATGACCTCGCCGATCTGGTCGCCCACGGTCATCACGGGGTTCAGCGCAGACAGCGGCTCCTGGAACACCATGGCCATGTCCTTGCCACGCATGCCGAGCAGCGTGGCTTCGTCCTGAGTCAGCAGGTCGCGGCCCTTGAACAGGATCCGGCCCTGCTCCGGCTTCAGGTAAGCAGGTAGCAGGCCCATGATGGCGTTGGCGCTCATCGACTTGCCCGAGCCCGATTCGCCGACGATGCAGAGGATCTCGCCGGCATGCAGGTCATAGGAAATATCGCGCACCGCGTAGGGCCGGTCGCCGCCCGCGGGCAGCGCGATCGAAAGATCGCGGATCGACAGCAGGGGCGCTTGGTCGCTGGTCTTCATCACTTTGGTCCTTTGCTAGTCCAGGCGGGCGCTCATTCGCCGCGGCGGCGCAGCTGCGGGTTCATGGCGTCGTTCAGGCCCTCGCCGATCAGGTTGATCGACAGCACCGTCAGCAGGATCGCCACGCCGGGCCATACGCTCATCCACCACGCTTCGCGGATCATGGTTCGGGCCGCGCCGATCATGAAGCCCCAGCTCATCATGTTGCGGTCGCCCAGCCCCAGGAAGGCCAGCGCCGATTCGGTCAGGATCGCGGTGGCAACCATGAACGAGGCCGACACGATGATCGGCGACATGGCATTGGGCAGGATCTGCGTGGCGATGATGCGCACCGGCTTCTGCCCGATCACCACCGCGGCCTGCACGAACTCGCGCTGCTTGAGCGACAGGAACTCGCCGCGCACCAGGCGCGCCACCGGCGGCCACGACACCACCGAGATGGCGGCAACGATGGAATAGATCGACGGATTGAAGATGGCGACGATCACGACAGCCATCGCCAGCTGCGGAATGGTCTGGAAGAACTCGGTGATGCGCATCAGCGCATCGTCGACACGGCCGCCGCAATAGCCCGCGACCGCGCCCACGGCGATGCCGACGGCGAGCGCCACCGCGGTGGAGATCACGCCGACCAGCAGCGAGACCCGCGCGCCGTACAGCATGCCGGCGGTGATGTCGCGGCCCAGCATGTCGGTGCCGAACGGCAGCGCCGGGTCGGTGAACGGCTGCACCAGCGGCTCGGCCACCATCAGCCACGGCGACTCTTCGTAGAACACGGGCGCGAGCAGTGCCAGCGCCAGCACTGACAGCAGCACCAGCAGGCCGATCACCGCGCCATAGTTGCGGCAATAACGTTGCAGGAAGGCTTTCATGCGGTGGCTCCCTTGCCGCCCGCGGCGATGCGCGGGTCGATAAAGCGGTAGATCACGTCGGTCACCAGGTTGAAGAACACCACCATCGCCGAGGTCACGAAGAAAATGCCGAGCAGCAGCTGGTAGTCGCGCTGCAGCAGCGCATCGAACATCAGCCGGCCGATGCCCGGCCACGAGAACACGGTTTCGGTCAGCACCGCGCCGCCGGCCATCTGGCCCAGCTGGATGCCTGCAAACGTGATCACCGGCAGCAGCGCGTTGCGCAGCACATGCACGCGGATCACGCGGCCGGCCGGGACGCCCTTGGCGCGCGCGGTCTTCACATAGTCCATGCCCATCACCTCCAGCATGGAAGCGCGCGTCAGGCGCACGTACACGGCCATGAAAAAGCAGCCCAGCGACACCGTCGGCAGGATCATGTGCAGCGCCACGTCCTTGACGCGGGCCAGGCCGGTGTAGCCGGCGCCGATGGTCTCCATGCCGAAAGCCGGCAGCCAGCCCAGCACCACCGAGAACAGGATGATGGCCATCAGCGACAGCCAGAACAGCGGCGTCGCGTACAGCAGCAGCGCGCCTGACATCACCGCGCTGTCGATCCAGCGGCGGCGGTTTTCGTAGCGGGTGCGCGCCGCGATCACGCCGAGCAGCACGCCCAGCACGATGGAAAAGAGAAACGCCCCGCTCATCAGCAGGAAGGTCGCGGGCAGTCGGTCGAGGATCAGGTCCAGCACCGGCAGGTGGTTGCGGTAGGAGTAGCCCAGGTCGAGCTGCGCCACGCCCTTCAGATAGATGCCGAGCTGGGTCAGCACGGGCTTGTCCAGCCCGAACTGCTCGCGCAGCTGGTTGACGAAGGCGGCGTCGCCGGCGCCGGCTTCGCCCGCCATCACGGTGGCCGGGTCGCCCGGCGCCATCCGGATCAGGAAGAAGTTGATGACGACCACGCCAAGGACGACCACGACGGCCTTTCCGAGACGGGCGCCAAGAAAGGATAGAAAGTTCACGGCTTGCTCCACGCTGGCGGCCGGGCTGACCACCGCGGCACTGGGATGCAGCTGGCCCTCGCCGTTCCCATGCGGGGCGCGGCGATGGCAACGGATTTCAGGCTTCAGGTCTGGCTGCCCGCGCCGCCTCAGGCGCGGGCAGTGGCTCCGGTCTCGCTCAGTTCTTCTCGATCGAGACGTTGTCGAAGGACTCGTTCAGGCCGATGGCGGTGGTCACGAGGTTCTTGACGTGCTTGCGGTACAGCGTGGGGAACTCCACCTCGAACAGGTTGGCGTTGGCCACGTCGGTCACCAGGATCTTCTGCAGCTCGCTGTACAGCTTCTGGCGCTCCGCGATGTCCATGGTCGAGCCGGCCTTGGCCCACAATTCGTCAGCCTTCGGATTGCTGTAGCCCTGCACGTTGGCGAACGGCGTGCCCTTGACAATATTGCGCGTCACGTAGAGCCGCTCCACGCCCAGCGCGGGGTCGCCGTACTGGTAGGTGTAGGTGGTGGTCAGGTCGAACTCCCAGTTGCTGACGCGCGCCGACCAGGTGCCGGCATCGGCCGACTCGATGCTGACCTTGAAGCCGAGCTGCTCGAGCATCTGCTTGACGTACTCGTCCAGGCGGTCCCAGTTGGCGCCATACGAGGTCGACAGGATCTTGACCGGGTACTTGCCCACGTCCACGCCCGATGCCTTGACCAGCTCGCGCGCCTTCTTCAGGTTGAAGTCGTACTCGGGCATGTTCTTGTCGAAGAACAGCGTGGTCGACGAGAACGGGCTGACCGCCGGCTTGCCCATGCCGAAGAAGATGTTGTTGACGATCATCTTGCGGTTGAGCACGTGCATCACCGCCTGGCGCACCTTCACGTTGTCGAACGGCGGCTTGCGCTCGTTGAGCAGCATGCTGGCCATCGGCGAGAACATTTCCCAGCCCTTGGTGGTGTACTCCACGTTGGGCAGTGCGCGCAGGCGCTTGACGTCGACGTTGTCGATATCGCCGCCGCGCAGCACCTGCACGTCGCCCTTCTCGAAGGCCACGGCGCGCGAGGCGGAATCCGGGATCACGTAGAACACCAGCTCATCCAGGTAAGGCTTGCCCGGCTTCCAGTAGTTGGGGTTCTTCGCCAGCTTGATATAGGCGCCTTTCTTCCACTCCTTGAACATGAAGGGGCCGGTGCCGACCGGCTTCTGGTTGGCCGGGTTGTTGCGGTAGTCGGTGCCGTCGTAGATGTGCCTGGGCATCATCGGCATGGTGCCGGTCTCGAACATCGAGATAAACGGCGGGAACGGCTCCTTGAGCTTGATCTCGACGGTGCTGTCGTTCACCGCGCGGATCGAGGCCATGTACTTGTTGATGACCGCGCGCGTGCGCACGTGCACGTCGCGCAGCATCTTGTCGATCGAGAACACCACGTCGGCCGAGGTGAAGGGCTTGCCGTCATGCCACTTCACGCCCTTCTGCAGCTCGAAGGTGTAGGTCAGGCCGTCCGGCGAGATGGTCCACGACTTCGCCAGTTCCGGCTGCGGCTTCAGGTCGGGGCTGTAGGTCAGCAGGCCCTGGTAGATCTTGCCGGCGACGTACTGGGTCGGCGCCTGCGAGTTCATCGCGCTCACCAGGATCGGCGGCTCGGGCTGGACGATACCGGACAGCGTGCCGCCCTTGGTCTGGGCGATGGCATGGCCCGCAGGCAATGCCAGCGGCAGCAGCGAGAGGCCGGCGGCGGCAAAGGCCATCGACAGCACGCTCTTGGTCAGTCGCATCGTGAATCGGTTCATCGGGCAGTTCCTCAGTTTGGCTCGTTTTTGGTGATGGCTTCGGGATGGCAGCGCCGGTTGTGCTTGCGCGCGGCTTCTTCAGGCCGCGTCGCCGGCCGGTTCCACGCCGCACCAGTCCACCAGGAACTGGGCCAGCGTCGTGGTCACTCGCACCATGCTTTCCAGCGACACCGATTCGTCGATGCCGTGGATATTGCGGGCCTCGGGCCCGTAGCAGGTCACCGGCGTTTCCAGGCCGATGCGGAAATGCCGGGCATCGGTGGTCGCCGTGGTCGCCTCGCGGCGGATCGGCGTGCCGTTGACCTTGCGGTGCGCTTCGCCCAGCGCCTGCATGCTGGGCACGTCGAGATCGAATTCGCAGCCGGGGGCGTGGAAGCCTTCATAGCGGATGCGCAGCTCGAGATTGCTGGCCAGGCGTTCCACCGTGGCGCGGATGCGCGCTGCCACCGTGGCCTTGGCCTCGTCGATATTCATATTCGGGAAGAAGCCGATGCGCACGCCCAGCGTGCAGGTGCACGGCACCGAAGAGTTCCACTCGCCGCCCTGGATCTGGCCGAGATTGAAGTTGATCGGGTGGGCGTGGTCGCGATATGCGGCCGGCCGGTGTTCCGGGCGGTTCCATTCCGCCTCCAGCTGGCGCAGGTCTTCCATCACCGCGATGCCGGCCTCGACCGGGTTCACGCCACTGGTCATATAGGCCGCGTGCGCCGGCTTGCCGGTCAGCTCGATGAACATCCAGAACACGCCGACCTGCGCGCTCATCAGGCTTTCGCCCAGCGGCTCGGGAATGATCACGGTGTCGAAGGACGCCAGCTTGCCGGCACCGACCGCGCTGCGCAGCGCCGCTACCGTGGCCAGCGCGCCGTTGCCGGTGTTCTCTTCTTCCAGCACGGCATTGAAGCCGACCGCGCCGGCCGGCTGCAGGCCCAGCCTGGCAAGCGCCTTGAACGCGGCCAGCGCGCACACGATGCCGCCCTTCATGTCGCCGGCGCCGCGGCCGTAGAGCCAGCCGTCCTTCACCACCGGCGCGAACGGCGACTGGCTCCACATCGATTCCGGACCGGTCGGCACCACGTCGAGATGGCCGTTGAACAGCACCGAGCGCCCACCCCTGCGGCTGGGCCGGTGCGTCGCCAGCAGGTTGTAGCGGCCGCCATCCGGGCAGCAAGCGGGCGAATACATCGGCAGGTGGCGGATGTCCTCGGTGCGCAGCGCGATGCGCTCGGAAGCCAGGCCCAGTTCGGCCAGCGCGCCTTCGATGAAGTCCGCCGCGGGCTGCTCTTCGCCAGACGGGCTTTTGGCCGCCACGAAGCCGGACAGCGTCTCGACCATATAGGGCAGGAGTTCGCGCACGGCCTGCGAGAGTTCAGCGGTGGTGGGTACCGCGGCCGGTACGGAGGCCGGACTGACCGTGAGGGAATCGGGACCTGACATGAAAACTCTCCTGGCGATGGGGACGCATGAAGGGGACGCAATGCCAACGCATCGGGCGCCACTGACAAAAACTTCGCGATGACGCCGACCACGGATGGAAAATTAAACGATCGTTGGTACCATAGGTAGGTCCATATTCACGATATTTGCTGGAGCCACTTTGAAGGAAACGATTCTGTCCGAGTTGTTGCTGCAGCGGCTGGAACGTCCGGCGGGGACGCAGGCGGAGCGCAACGGGACGCATATGAACCGCCAGCTGTATGAGCTGATTCGGCAGGAAATCCTTGCTGGCTCTATCTCCGCGGGCAGCAAGCTGCCCGCGTCGCGGCTGCTGGCGACGGAGATAGGTGTTTCCCGCAATACCGTTTTGTACGCGTATGAGCAGTTGCTGGCGGAAGGCTATGTCACCGCATCGACCGGACGTGGCACCTTTGTCTCGCAGACTTTTCCCGACCATAGTGCATTGCACAAGGCCGGTGCCGGGATTGGCACCACGACTGTGCCTGCAGTGCAGCAAAACTCGAACCGCTTCGATCTGTCGCGGCGCGGGATGCATCTCGTGTCCAATGCCGGTGCGTCGGACCGGCAATGGGGCGCCTTCATGGCGGGAGTGCCCGATGTTTCGCTGTTTCCGCATGCGACCTGGGCCCGGCTGCTGAACAAGCACTGGCGCAATCCGCGTCCGGAATTGCTGACTTACGCCCACCACGGCGGCTATATGCCGCTGCGGCGCGTGCTGGCCGAGCACCTGCGGCTGGCGCGCGCGGTGCGCTGCGAGCCCGAGCAGATCATCCTGACCACCGGCATCCACCAGGCCATCGACCTGATCGCGCGCCTGCTGGCGGATCCGGGCGACAAGGCGTGGATGGAGGACCCGGGCTACTGGGGCACGCGCAGCCTGCTGACCAACGCGGGCGTCGACGTGATTCCCGTGCCGGTGGATGACGAGGGCATCGCGCCCGACGCCGCCACGCTGCAGGATCCGCCGCGCTTTATCTTTGCGACGCCCTCGCACCAGTACCCGCTCGGCACCGTGATGAGCCTGACCCGGCGGCGCATGCTGCTGGAATACGCGCGGCAGCGCGGCGCGTGGATCGTCGAAGACGACTATGACAGCGAGTTCCGCTTCGAGGGGCGGCCGCTGGCTTCGCTGCAGGGCCTGGACGAGCACGACCGGGTGATCTACATGGGCACCTTCTCCAAGACACTCTTTCCCGGGCTGCGCATGGGCTTCATGGTGCTGCCCAAGCCGCTGGCGCCGCACTTCGCCACCGGCCTGTCGGAACTGTTCCGCGAGGGGCAGCTGATGCAGCAGGCGGTGCTCGCCGACTTTATCGAGGAAGGCCATTACGCCACGCACCTGCGCCGCATGCGCCAGCGCTATGCGCAGCGCCAGGGCCTGCTGCGCGAGGCCATCGCCAAGCGCTTCGGCCAGGACTGGCCTACTTCCACGCACGAGGCCGGGCTGCACCTGGTGATGCACCTGCCGCCGGGCGCCGACGATCTCGGCATCAGCATGGCGGCGCGCACGCAGGGCCTGTCGGCACGTCCGCTGTCGCGCTACTACAGCGACGAGCAGCGGGCACGGCAGGGGCTGCTGCTGGGCTACGCCTGCGTGCCGGAGGGTGACATCGGCCCCGCCTTCCACAAGCTTGCCGAAGTCATCGAGCCTGCCCTGGAGCACCTGGCCCGCACGCGCCAGCCGCCGCGCGAGTTCAGCGCGCGCATCAACAACGAAGCATGGAGCGGTGCATAAGATAAGCACGTGAAGCCGGGGCGCGAGGCGTGGTGCCACCGTGCCGGCGCCGATTGGCTCTTATCATCGTGCGCGGCCTTGCCCTAGCATTCTCCGCTGCCCCTGAGCCCTCTTCCCCGCTCTCGCAACTCTACCGACTCCCTTAACCGGAAAGACCCCGATGGCACCCGTGCAAGACCCCTCCGCCCTGCTGGCCGAACTGGCCGGCGTCCTCGATCCCGCCGGCCTCCAAATTGGCGATGCCATCGAAACCCGCTTCCGCAAGGACTGGTACGCGCCGCTGGACCCGCAGCCGCCGCTCGCGGTGGCGCGGCCGCGCAGCACGGCCGAGGTGTCGGCGGTGCTGGCCATCTGCAACCGCCACCGGCAGCCGGTGGTGCCGCAAGGTGGGCTGACCGGCCTGGCGGGCGCCGCCACGCCTGCCGGCGG
This sequence comes from Cupriavidus sp. a3, assembly GCF_051015765.1. NCBI lineage: Bacteria > Pseudomonadati > Pseudomonadota > Betaproteobacteria > Burkholderiales > Burkholderiaceae > Cupriavidus > Cupriavidus sp. a3. The sequence continues at coordinate 1,633,443 of NZ_CP170644.1, forward strand.
CGAACTGGTGCTGTCGCTCGAGCGCATGCGCGGCGTGGAAGAGATCGATGCGCAGGCCGGCACCATGACCGTGCTGGCCGGCACCACGCTGCAGGCCGCGCAGGATGCCGCGCGCGCGGCGGACTGGCTCTTTCCGGTGGACCTGGGCGCGCGCGGCAGCTGCCAGATCGGCGGCAATATCGCCACCAATGCGGGCGGCAACCGCGTGATCCGCTACGGCATGATGCGCGAGCAGGTGCTCGGGCTGGAGGCGGTGCTGGCCGACGGCACCGTGGTCAGCTCGCTCAACAAGATGCAGAAGAACAACGCCGGCTACGACCTGCGCCAGCTATTTGTCGGCAGCGAAGGCACGCTTGGCGTGATTACGCGCGCCGTGCTGCGCCTGGCACCACTACCGAACTGCACGCAGACCGCCGTGTGCGCGCTGCGCAGCTACGAAGACGTGGTGGCGCTGCTGCGCCATGCGCAACGCCGCCTGTCCGGCCGCGTCTCGGCATTCGAGGCGATGTGGGCCGATTTCTATGAACTGGTGACGACACGCGTGCCCGGCGTGCGCGCGCCGCTGCCGGCAGGCTCGCCGTTCTATGTGCTCGTGGACCTGCAGGGCAACGATGCCGAACAGGATGGCGCGGCCTTCGAATCCATGCTGGAAACGGCGATGGAAGCCGGCCTGATCAGCGACGCCGCGGTGGCCTCCAGCGAGAAGGAGGCCGAGAGCTTCTGGAAGCTGCGCGACGCGGTCGCCGAGTTCCCGGTGATGTGGGCGCCCAATGCCGCCTACGACGTGAGCCTGCCGATCGGCCAGATCGGCCGCTTCGCCGAGAGCCTGCGCGGGGCTGTGCTGGCGCGCTGGCCGCACGCCGAACTGGTCAACTTCGGCCATGTGGGCGACAGCAACCTGCATGTCAGCGTTTATCTTCCCGGCGCGACGGCCGAGGACTTTCCCGAGCATGAGATCAGCGAGGTGCTCTACCCCACGGTGCGCGAGTTCGACGGCAGCATTTCCGCCGAGCATGGCATCGGCACGCACAAGAAGCCATTCCTCGGGCATTCGCGCACACCTGAGGCGCTCGGGTTGATGCGGCTGCTCAAGCGGTCGCTGGATCCGAACCTGATCCTGTGCCCGGGGCGGGTGATTGACGTGGGCTGACACCGAATCAGGCTTGCCACGCACCAGCGTTTCCTGCCGCCATGGCTAAGAGTTCCGGGGAGCTGGGCAGGCGAGACGCGTGGCGCCTTTTCGCTGAGCGAGGCGCCGACGCGAAGGTGAGAGGTTGTCCGACAGACAGATCACCCACGCTCGCCTAGAACACATTTAGGCATCAGGAGATGCCACCATTCATAGCCAGCGTTGTCCGGTGGTCTGCCAGTTGGCGACGATGGTCTCAGAGGACGAAAGCAACGAAGGCAAATTGGGGCCGCGACAGACCGCTCATATATTCATGGGGGCTAAATTGCCAACTTTCGTCCCGCCCAAGACGGCTCGGAGAAGGACAGCCCTTCTCACTTCGAGGCGTCACCGTAAGATGGCCGCCTCAGCGCACGCCTATGTCCGTGGCAGCACCGCACGCTTCTATGAATGGGTGAATGAAACCGCTGCCTCCAACCTGCCCGAGGGCCCTTCTGTCTGGATTTGCGGAGATTGCCACACCGGAAATCTCGGCCCAGTGGCCGCTGCTGACGGCAAAGTGGAGATCCAGATCCGCGATCTCGACCAGACTGTCATTGGCAATCCCATCCATGACGTGCTGAGACTGGCTTTGTCTCTCGCCACGGCGGCGCGCGGCTCCGATCTGCCGGGCATCACCATACTGCAGATGATGGAGGCGCTGGCCGAGGGCTATGAGAGTGCCTTCGGCCCTGGTGCGCAGCGCCAGGACATTAGCGAAATGCCCCCTTCGCTCAAGGTTACGGTAAGAAAAGCCTTGCACCGGACATCGCAGCAACTTGCCCGGGAGCGAATCCGGGATACCACTCCGGCAATACCGCTAGGCAGGCGATTCTGGCCCCTTGGCAGTGCGGAGCGCAAGGCACTGAAGGCGTTGTTTGAGCAAAGCAAGCTGGCCGCGCTGGCCACGTGCCTGAAAAGTCGTCTCAATGGATGCGACGTGTCTGTCCTGGACGCCGCCTACTGGGTGAAAGGCTGCAGTTCCCTTGGACGGCTGCGATATGCCGTATTGCTGGACGTCGACGGTGAGATGCTTGATGGGGACGATCTGTGCCTTATAGATATAAAGGAAGGCGTTTCAGCCGCCGCGCCTCGGGTCAGAAATGCAGAGATGCCTCGCGACAACGCTGAACGTGTTGTTGCCGGCGCCGTTCATCTTTCGCCATTCCTTGGTACACGCATGTGCCCGGCACGGCTCCTGGAACGTTCGGTCGTTGTACGGGAGCTATTGCCTCAGGACCTGAAGCTCGACATGGAGCAGCTCGCACGCCGGGAGGCCATGGAAATCTCGCGTTATCTGGGCGCGGTCGTTGGAAAGGCCCACGCACGCCAGCTAGGGGCAGACGACAGGCGTGCGTGGCGAAAAGCGATGCATTCCGCCCGGTCGCGATCCACGAATATTCCGAACTGGCTGTGGAAGAGTGTGATTGAGCTGCTGGCAATTCATCAGATCGCCTATCTGGAACATTGCCGCCGGCATGCGAAAAGTTGTCTGCGGTCTTGGCCTTGAGTTCCGCTACTGTTGCTGCGGATCGCTATTTCGGCTGGGTCGCTGCGATCCCGGCCAGGATCGAAGATTGAGGACGAGGGGAAAAATGAACGCTTGGCTGTTGGCCGTGAGTCTGATTTGCCTCGCTGCATGTGACCACCGGCCCGCTGATCCAGCGCGATCCAGCGCAACAGGCTCCGCAGCATCAGCGGCGGCAGCGTCAGCCGAGGCACGTTCCCCTGCTGTGCTTGACTGGAATAAGTTCAAAGCCAAGGCTGGATTTGAAAAGGCCACTCCCGAAGAGCAAGTTCTTATCTGGGAAACTTACCGAGACCAGTTCTTGCCAGCCATTGCGGCCGACCAAGGCGTGGCCGTCGCTGAAATGAAACGCCGGTTCGACACTCACGTGCCCCGCCCGACGCAGGCCGAAGCCGGCGGTGAAAGTTTCTCAGGTTCCCGCTGCGCGCAGGACTGCTCTGGGCATGAAGCCGGCTACTACTGGGCGGCGGACAACGATATCTCAGATCCCAACGACTGCACCGGCGACTCCCAAACCTTTGTTGAGGGCTGCCAGGAGTATGTGGAGGAGCGCCGGGAGTCCAGCAGCAAGTCCGGGAATTGAATGCGCGTCTGCCAGCATCTGCTGGCGCGGCTGGAACCCCTGCCGTCATTGGCATCGGCACGAACTAACCATGCACAAGCACGCTTCCTTTCGCCGGCGACGAGGTCTGCAATGCCACAGTCCGTCCCGCCAGACATGCCCCGGCACTATATTTAAGGACAGCAGCCAGGTCAGACCGCCAGCTTCCTCTCCGCCGCCCTTTCCCGCCTGACCACCCCCAGCGAGAACATCGACATCCCTGCCACCAGCGCCGGCACCCCGACCAGCACGAACAGCGCCGGCATCCCCAGCCCCATAGACAACATCGTCGCGCCGCCCACGGAACCCACCACGGAGCCAATGCGCCCGACCCCGTTGGCCCAGCTCACACCGGTCGCGCGACAATCCGTCGGATAGAAACTGGCCGACAGCGCATTGGCACCCACCTGCGACCCGGAGATGCAGAACCCCGCCAGGAACACCGCAATGCCCGCGGCAACCGGCTCGGACGCAAAGCTGCCCACCGCCGCGATGCACACCGCTGCCAGCGAATAGCTGGAAGCGAGCACATAGTGCGGATTGATCCGGTCCATCAGCCAGCCCAGCGCGATCGCGCCCACGGTGCCGCCGACCTGGAACATGGTAGTGACCAGTGCCGCGGTGCGCAGCGAATGCCCGGTGCCGCGCAGCAGCGTCGGCAGCCAGCTCGACAGCAGGTAGATCACCAGCAGGCTCATGAAGAACGTCAGCCAGAACAGCAGCGTGCCGCGCAGCAGCTCGGGGCGGAACAGGTGCCGCACCGGCGAGGTGGTGGCGCGCTGCTCGCTGATTGCGAAGGTGGCGCTGCGCAGGTCTTCAAGCGGGGCGATCTTCTGCAGCGTGGCGACGATGCGCTCGCGCGACTTGCCGGTCATCACCAGGTAGCGCACCGATTCCGGCAGCATCCAGACCAGCGCCACCGCCAGCAGCAGCGGCAGCACGCCGCCGGCGACCAGCACCGAGCGCCAGCCGAAGGCGTCGATCAGCCCGGCCGAGGCCAGGCCGCCGAAGGCGGAGCCCAGCGTGAAGCCGCAGAACATGGTGGTGACCAGGAAGGAGCGGCGTTTGTCCGGGCAGAACTCGGAGGTCAGCGTGATCGCGTTGGGCATGGCGCCACCGAGGCCAAGCCCGGTCAGGAAACGCAGCAGCACCAGCGTCCACAGGTCTTGCGACCACGCCGAAGCCAGGCTGGCCGCGCCGAAGAACAGCACCGACAGCACCAGCACGCCCTTGCGGCCGAACCGATCGGCGAGCGGACCGAACAGGAAAGCGCCGGCCATCAGGCCGCCCAGCCCGGCGCCGAACAGCGGCGCGAGCTGTGCCGGCGTCAGCTGCCATTCCGCGCGGATGGCGGGCGCGATAAAGCCGATCGCGGCGGTATCGAAGCCGTCGACGGCAACGATCAGGAAGCACAGTACGACGATGGTCACCTGGAACGCCGACAGCGGCTGGCGGTCGATGAACGCGGTGACGTTGAGCGGTTGGCTGGCAGGCATGGTGTCTCCTCCTTGTTGCCAGATTCAGGGCGAGAGAGGGCCGGCGGCTTCGTCGGCGGCCAGCTCGCTATCAGGGTTTTCAGCGCGGAAAGAAGGCCGCGTTCAGTGCTTTACAGCCAGGGTGTGGGGCTCAGGCATTTGTCGGCGCGCCAGCCGTGCAGCCATTGCAGCGCGTCGTAGAACTGCGCCTGCGTACGGCCCGTCCACAGGCTGTTGCGCACCAGGCGGTCGACGCCCTTGGCGTGGTAGACGCGGCCCATGTCGCGCGCGGCATAGAGCACGCGCGCGGTGCGCGGGATGCGGGCCTGCTCGTATAACTTGAAGGCCCCGGCGTAATCGCCATCCGCGGCTTTCACCGCGGCGCCCAGCGTCACGGCATCTTCCAGCGCCTGGCAGGCGCCCTGCGCCACGTACTGCGTCATCGGATGCGCGGCATCGCCAAGGATGGTGGCGCGGCCGAAGCTCCAGCGCTCGACCGGGTCGCGGTCGGCGGTGGCCCAGCGCTTCCATGAAGTCGGGCGGTCCAGCATCTGGTGCGGCAGCGGGTGGATGCCCTCGAAGTACGACAGCACTTCTTCCTTGCTGCCGTCGCGCACGCCCCAGCTTTCCTGTTCGCGGCTGTGGAAGGTCACCACCAGGTTGTATTGCTGGCCGCCGCGCAGCGGGTAGTGCACCAGGTGGCAGTGCGGGCCGGCCCACACCACCGGGGCGTTGACCTGCAGGTCCTGCGGCATGTTGGCCACGTCGACCACCGCGCGGTAGACCACGTGCCCGGTCACGCGCGCCTCGTCGCCGATCAGTGCCTGGCGGATCGCGGACTTGACGCCGTCGCAGCCGATCACCGCGTCGCCGCGGTGGTGCTCGCCATGCTGGTCGATCACGGTGACGCCGTGATCGTCCTGCAGCAGTTGCTCGACCCGCGTGCTGGTGCGGAAGGTGATCAGCGGGTGGTCCTGCACCGCTTCCAGGATCGACAGGTGGATGTCGGCGCGATGGATCACCGCATACGGGTTGCCGAAGCGCTCGCGGTACGCCTGTCCGACATCGACCTGCGCGATGACGCTGGTGTCGATGGCGTCGCGCAGGCTGAGGTAGTCGGTAAAGACCGCGCGGCCGCGCGCGGCCTCGCCCACGCCGAGCGCATCGAGCGCGGCGAAGGCGTTGGCGGCCAGCTGGATGCCGGCGCCGATCTCGCCGATCTGCTCGGCCTGCTCCAGCAGTTCGATGCGGATGCCCTGGCGTGCCAGCGCCAGCGCCGCGGCCAGGCCGCCGATGCCGCCGCCGATGATGAGGACCTTGCCGGTCGCGTTATTGGTCGCGTTGAGGGTGTTGCTCATGTCTGTCTCCTGGCCTGCGCCGCTGGCGTCAGGCGGTGCTTAGGCGGTGTAATCGGGCTGGCGCGCGGGCGCGGCCTGGGCAAAGGCGGGATGGACGCTGGCATGGGCGTAGACGGCCATCGCGCGCTCGTAGCGGCCGAGGTCGCAGCCCATGCGCAGCGCGTTGGCCACCTGCGGCACCAGCGAGACGTCGGCCAGTGTGGGCGCATCGCCGAAACACCAGCTGCCGTGGCCGTGGCGTGCCAGCAGCCGCTCGACGCCGGCCATGCCTTCGTCGATCCAGTGGCGGTACCAGGCGTCCTTCTGCCCGGGCGTGACCTTCAGCGTGTCCTGCAGGTAGCGCAGCACGCGCAGGTTGTTGACCGGGTGGATATCGCAGCCGATCAGCATCGACAGCTCCAGCACGCGTGCGCGTTGCCCAGGATCCTGAGGCAGCAGGCGCGGCTCGGGATGGCGCGCGTCCAGGTAGTCGATGATCGCGAACGACTGGCCCAGCGTGAATTCGCCATCGACCAACGCGGGCACGGAAGCGGACGGGTTGATACCATCGACATACTCCGCCTCACAGTGCTGGCCGGCGCGGATATTGACGCCGAGGTAGTCGTACGGCAGGCCCTTGAGGGCCAGCGCGATGCGTACGCGATAGGACGTCGAGCTGTTGAAGAAACTGTAGAGCTGCATGATCGGATTGCCTGTGTGCTGTGCGTGGCGTGAAGTCAGACCACGCGCACGGTCAATTCGCCCAGCCCGTCGACGCCGGTGACCATGGTGTCGCCGGCCTTGACCGCGCCCACGCCTTCGGGCGTGCCGGTGAAGATGACGTCGCCCGGTTCCAGGCGGAAGAATTGCGACAGGTAGGCCACGGTCTCGGCCACCGACCAGATCAGGTGGGCGACGGTGCTGCGCTGTTTGGTCTCGCCGTTGACCGTCAGCCACAGGCCGGCCTGCTGCGGGTGGCCGATGTCGCTGGCGCGGTGGATCGGGCCGACCGGCGCCGAGGCGTCGAAGGCCTTGCCGATTTCCCACGGGCGGCCCATCTCGCGCATCTTCATCTGCAGGTCGCGGCGGGTCATGTCGAGGCCGACGGCGTAGCCCCACACGTGATCGAGCGCCTGCTCGACGGGGATATCCGAGCCGCCCTTGCCGATCACGGCCACCAGCTCGGCCTCGTAGTGATAGTTCTGCGTCTGCGCGGGGTACGGCAGGTCGAGCGTGGTGCCGGCCTGCACCGGGACGATGGCGTCGGCCGGCTTGCAGAAGAAGAACGGCGGCTCGCGGTCGGGATCGAAGCCCATTTCGCGGGCGTGGGCGGCATAGTTGCGGCCCACGCAGTAGACGCGGCGCACGGCGAACTGGTCATCGCTGCCGGCAACGGGGATGGCAACGGTGGCGGGGGGCGTGAAGACGTAGGACATGTTCAAGGCTTCCAGGGATCTGTCGGGTGAGCGCCGGCACGGCGGTGCCGGCCGGCACCGCGCGCGGCGGCATTGGTCAGGGTAGTCGGGGTGGTCGGGTTCAGGTGCGCGATTCGCGCAGCAGGTTCAGCGCGGACAGCACCGGCCGGTCGGAATAGCTGAACAGCACTGCGTCTTCCAGCGCGCCGAGCTGCACCGGCGCCCACGACGGCGCCACGAACACGTCGCGCGGCTCGAACTGGAACTGCGCATCGCCGATGCGCACCGTGCCGCGCCCTTCCACCACGCTGTACACGGTGGCGTCGGTGCTGCGGTAGGTCTTGCCCTGGAAGCCCGCGGGCAGGTATTGCATGAAGGTGGCGATGGTCGGCATCGGCCAGCCGCCGGTGGCCGGGTTGACATAGCGCAGCTTGACGCCGTCCCAGGGATCGAGTTCGCCGTTGCGGTAGAGCTGGTCCAGCGCTTCGCGCGAACGGGCATACGGGTAGCTGAAGACAGGCGAAGTGGGATCGGTCACGCGGTGCCGCACCGGCACCATGTTGTGGCCGAAGCGGGCAAAGCTGTCGCCTTCGGCGCGGGTCACGGGCTGCTGCGACTCGGGGTAGTTCTCGGCAAAGCCGGCGTCGAACTGCTGCACCAGCGGAATGTCCAGGCCATCGAGCCACACTACCGGCTCGCCGCCGTCTTCCACGCTGGGGTTGCCATGGTCATGCCAGGTCCACGACGGCGTGATGATGAAATCGCCGGGATGCATGGTGGTGCGCTCGCCGTTGACGGCGGTCCAGGCGCCCTTGCCTTCGACGATAAAGCGAAGCGCCGACTGCGTATGGCGGTGGCTGGGGGCAATCTCGCCCGGCAGGATCAGCTGCAGGCCGGCGTAGAGCGTGGAGGTGATGCCGGACTTGCCGGGGATGCCAGGGTTCTCCAGCACCAGCACGCGGCGCACCGCTTCCTCGGCGCTGATGACGCCGCCGGCCTGCATTACCAGCGGGCGGATCTGCGCGTACTTCCAGATGGCGGGGACGATCTGCGGGCGCGGCTGCGGCGGCACCAGGGCGTGCAGCGACTCCCACAGCGGGGTCATGTGGCTGCGGCCGATTTCTTCGTAGTAGGCCACGCGGGCCGGGTCTGGGGTGTGCTCGGACATGCTGTCTCCGTAACTTCGTACAGGGCGTTTTGGGAGCGCTTTAGGTGGGTGCCTGTATCACTGCGCACCGTCTGTGTGTTGTCGTTATACGCCGCGCCCTATAAGATTTGAAATGAAGTTTTCATCTTATCGATACGATTTACCGTATAGGTCACACCCATGGATTGGACCCAGAGACTGCGCCTGCGCAACCTGCAGATGCTGCTGAGCCTGGCCGAGACCGGCAATATGAGCCAGTCCGCGGCCATGCTGAACACCACCCAGCCCGGGCTTTCCAAGTGGCTGAAAGACCTGGAGGACGATATCGGCCTGCCGCTGTTCGAGCGCCAGGCGCGCGGGCTGCGGCCCACGCCATATGGCGAGTCGCTGATCGAGCACGCGCGCCGGATCGAGGCTCAGCTCGACACCGCCCGCGACGACCTGCAGGCCATGCGCGACGGCGGCAGCGGGCTGGTGGTGGTGGGCACGTCCGGGGCCTCGGCGGCAGACACGGTGCCGCTGGCCGCGCTGCAATTGCTGCAGCAGATGCCGCGCGCCAGCGTGCGGCTGCTGGAAACCACCATGGACCGGCTGATGGGGCAGCTCGCGCGCAGCGAGCTGGACATCGTCGTGGGCCGTTCGGCGCCGGAGTTGCAGGATGCGCAGATGCGGACCGAATCGCTCTACATGGAGCCCATCCACTTCGTCGCCCGGCCACGGCACCCCCTGCTGCAGGGCGGCAAGGTGGCGTGGGAAGACCTGTACCGCCACCGCTGGGTGGTCTGGCCGCGCGGCACGCCGATCCGCAATGCGCTGGAAGGCGCGCTCGCCAGCGCCGGGCGCGCGCTGCCGGCGGACTGCGTCGAGAGCAATTCCACCGTGCTGAACCTGACCCTGTTCAACAACAGCGACATGGTCGGGCTGGCTTCGCACCGCACCGCGCGCCGGCTGGAAGAACTGGGCGCGCTGCGCATCGTGCCGCTACGGCTGGCGGGGTTCGGCTCGGTGTCGATGTACTGGCGCGCGGATGGCGAGTCGCGCGCGGCGGTGGCGGCGATGCTGGACTGCCTGCGGCGGGCGGCGGGGGCACAGCAGGTGCCGGCGGAGGCGCCGCTGGCGTAGGGGCGATAACCCATGGATAACCCATAGGAATGTCGCCCGTGCCCGCGGCGCTCAAGGTTGGGCGGCCGCGGCCGTCATTGGGTGTTGGCGGTCATCCCGCCGTCTCTCCCCACCTTCGCCAAGGAAACCCTCTTCATGGAAATCTCCAACGTTACCGCCGGCCTGGCTGGCGATCCGGGCGCCAATCCGGTCAGCCTGCTGATGCTGCGCAAGTCGCTGGACATGCAGGCACAAGGCGTGACTGCACTGCTGCAGGCCATGCCCCAGCCGGTCGCGGCCAGCAACCCGCCGCATCTGGGCCAGACGATCGACATCAAGGTCTGATTCCGCGCGGCGCAAGCCGGCACGGCGCGGGCGCCGCCGGCACCGCGGGCCGGGCACTCGGGCGCCCGCCGACGCATAATGTCGGCACCTGCTCTCTCGGTGCCCGCCATGCAGCTTCTCGACGCCCGCGTCCGCGACCTGCTCCGTCATCCGGGGCGCTTCATGTGGCGCACGCTGGTCCAGTTTCGTGCGAACCAGGGCCTGTTGCTGGCCGGGGCGGTGGCCTACTACGCGTTGCTGTCGATCGTGCCGTTGCTGATCCTGATGGTGATCGCGCTGTCGCATGTGATCGACCCGCAGCTGTTGCTGTCGACGCTGGCACGCTACCTCGAGTGGGTCGTGCCCGGACAGTCCCGCGCGCTGGTGCCCGAACTGGCGTCGTTCCTGCGCACCCGCGCCACGGTCGGCTGGGTCTTGCTCGGCACGATGCTGTTCTTCAGTTCGCTGGCGTTCACCGTGCTGGAAAACGCCATGTCGGTGATCTTCGTCCATCGCGTCGCGATCCGGCGCCGGCATTTCCTGATCTCGGCGGTGCTGCCTTACTGCTATATCGCGGTGCTGAGCCTGGGGCTGCTGCTGGTGACGGTCGTCTCGGGCGGGCTGATCGCCATCGGCGAACGGCATGTGGAAGTACTGGGCCATGAATGGTCGCTCGACCGGCTTTCCACCACGCTCCTTTACCTGCTCGGTTTCCTGGGCGAGATCCTGATGCTGACGTCGATCTACATGGTGATGCCGGTCGGCCGGCTGTCCCTGCGGCATGCGCTGTGCGGCGCGGTGCTTGCCGCGGTGCTGTGGGAGATCTCGCGCCATGCGCTGGTGTGGTACTTCACCACGCTGTCGCAGGTGGGGCGGGTCTACGGCTCGCTGACCACGGCGATCGTGGTGCTGCTGAGCCTGGAGATCGCGGCGACGCTGCTGTTGCTCGGCGCGCAGGTGATCGCGGAATTCGAGCGCAGCGGCTGGGAGCGGCCGCCTGCTTCGGATGCTCCCACCGGCGAGTTCCATACCTGACGTGCGCCACGAGGATTGCAGGGGTGCGGCGCGGCGGCTTATGCGAATCCCCCGTTTGCGCGCAGCACCTGCCCGTTGATCCAGCCACCATCCTCGCCAGCAAGGAACGATACGACGCGACCGATATCCTCGGGCGTCCCGAGCCGTTCGAGCGGAGCGAGCCGCGCGATCTGGTCGATCTGCTGCGCACTCTTGCCATCGAGAAACAGCTCGGTGGCCACCGGTCCCGGCGCAACGGCATTGACGGTGATGCCGCGCCCGCGCAGCTCGTTGGCCAGTACGCGGACCAGCCCTTCCACGCCGGCCTTGGACGCAATGTACGGCCCATAGGACGGGAATGACCTGGCGATGACGCTGGTTGATACCGCAATGATCCGTCCACCCGCGCCGACGTTTTCGGCCGCCTGAGCCAGCACCAGGAACGTGCCGCGCAGGTTGGTCGCAATGACCTTGTCAAAGTCGGCCAGGCTGCCGGGCGCAATCGGTGCCAGCGGCATCACGCCGGCGCAGTTGGCGACCACGTCGATGCCGCCGAATGCCGCCTTTGTTTCCGCAAAAAGCCGGGCTACATCATCGGGGCTTCCGACATCGCCCCGGATCGCGATGGCCCGGCCGCCGGCCGCTTCGATCGCCGCGACGGTGTCCCGGGCGTGCGCCACGTTGCCGGCATAGCCGACCGCAACGGCAAAGCCGTCGGCCGCGAGACGCAGGGCCACGGCCCGGCCTATGCCGCGCGATCCGCCGGTGACAATGGCCGCTTTGTTGGTGTTCGTAGTCAGGGTGTTCATGGGAAGGCTCCAGGAGGGACAAGGCGACATGCCGTTGAAGCCAATTGTGGTTGTTCGCCTCTGCTAGATAAATGGTGCAGAATCGCCATATCAATTCAACCAGCCTCAACAATTGCCTTCCCGTGGACCGCTTCGATTCCCTGCAACTGTTCACCCGCATTGTCGAATTGGGCAGTTTCAGCCACGCTGCGGCGGCTCTCGATATGCCGCGCGCCACCGCCACCCATGCCATCAAGGCGCTCGAGACGCGGCTCGGGGTCCGGTTGCTCGAACGCACGACGCGGCAGGTCAGGCCGACGCTCGACGGCCAGGCGTTCTACGAGCGCTGCGTCCACCTGCTGGCTGAACTCGACGACGCCGAGTCGGCTCTGCAGCATGTGGCGGCGAATCCGCGTGGCGTCTTGCGTGTCGACATGCACGGTACCCACGCCACGCAGATCGTGCTGGCGCGCATCGACGAATTCCGCGCACGCTATCCGCGCATCGATCTGGTGGTATCCGGCGGCGACCGTCTGGTGGATCTTGTACGGGAAGGCGTCGATTGCGTCATCCGCGCGGGTACGCCACGAGACTCTTCACTGATTGCGCGGCGCCTGGCGCTCATGCCGCAGGTCGTGTGCGCCAGTCCGGCGTACCTGAAGGCGTTTGGCACCCCGCAACATCCCGACCAGCTCTCCCGGCACGAAGTCGTGAAATTCTTCTCGCGTAGCGGCGCGCCCGGCTATCCGGTGGAGCTGCACGTCAACGGGCAACTCCAGTCGTATTCACTGGCCGGATGGATGTCCGTCAACGATGCCGAGAACTATGTCGTGGCCGCCTTGCGCGGCTGCGGGCTGATCCAGGTGCCGCGTTTCCACGTCGACGACGCCTTGCGCGAAGGGCGGCTCGTGGAGGTCCTGAGCGACTGGCCCAGCCCGGACCTGCCGGTGTCGGCACTGTATCCGCATCACAGGCAACTGTCTCCGCGCGTGCGTGTGTTCGTCGACTGGCTGGTGGCTCTTTATGCGGAGACGTTTGGATAGTGTGAGTTCCATGCCTGACGCCTTCTGTCTCAGGCCAGTGCAGACTCCATGCTGGCGGAAATGGCATCCGCTCCCGCGGCATCGAAGGCGCCGATGAAGACCAGCGCGAATTCACCGAATTCGCCAGCATCGCCGTGCGGCATGGACCGCATCCGCATCCTGCCCCCGACCACGTGAACCTCGTGCAACCGCGGATCGGCCGCCAGCCTGACCAGGCCCTTCGCGCGCAGCAGGCGCACGGGCAGACTCAACAGCGCCTGGCGTAGCCGCGCCTTGTCGAAGCTGCGGCCGGTCTGGTAGGCGAAGCTGCGGATGCCGGCATGTGGCGCGGGCCGGGGCCAGCCGGCGTGCGCCTGCAGCACGCCGGTGCTAGCCGGCGTCGTCATGGCTGCGTCGACAAAGACTGACAAAGGCAGCTCGCCATCGCTGGCTTCCAGCACCGTGGCGCGCGGCGCAAGCGTACTGATGGTCCCGACCGTTGCCGCTGCACTGCCGGCAGCGCACAGGTCGGTCTTGGTCAGCGCCACCACCGATGCGCCCGCGATCTGCTGCCGCACCATCTCGCCGACCAGCGGGTCGCGCAGGCTGTCATGCACGGCGGCGGCATCCACCGCCACCAGCACCGCGTTGAGCCGGAACGCCGGATCGAGCAGGCCGATCTGTGCGATGCGCTGCGGGTCCGACACACCGCTGGCCTCGATCACCAGCAGGTCGGGCCGCACGTCGCGGTCGGCGATTGCCAGCAAGGCCTCAGCCAGCCGGCCACCGATGGAACAGCACACGCAACCATTCTCCAGTTGGATCACATCGTCGCTGCGCGTTCGGATCAGCGCGGCGTCGATATTGATCTCGCCGAAGTCGTTCACCAGCACGGCAATGCGCAGCCCTTGCGCATTGGCCAGCAACCGGTTCAGCAGCGTGGTCTTGCCCGCGCCCAGGTAGCCGCCGACGACGACCAGCGGGATCGGAGGCCGGGCGTTCATCGCGCAGGCGCCTGGAACACGCGGCCGCCCAGCACCGTGCCCCACACGCGCACATCCTTGAGTTGCGCAGGATCCACAGTGGCGGGATCGTCCTCCAGCACGGCAAAGTCGGCCAGCTTGCCAGGCGCGATGCTGCCGATGCGATGGTCGAGCCCGAGCGTGTAGGCCGCGCCCATTGTGACCGCATGGAGTGCGTCCGCCACCGTCAGCCGCTCGGCCTCGCCCATGTCGCGGCCCGAGGCGCTATGGCGCTGCACCGCGCACCAGGCGGTGAAGAGCGGGTTCAAAGGCGTGATCGGCGCATCGGAATGGATCGCGAACGGAATGCCGAGGCGCCGCGCGGTGCCCGCAGGGTTCATGCGCGCAGCGCGCTCCGGGCCCACGGTCTGCGTGGCATGGGCATCGCCCCAGTAGTACAGGTGGTTGGCGAAGAAGTTGATGCACAGCCCCAGGCGCTTCGCCCGCGCCAGCTGCGCCGCATCGGCAAGCTGGCAGTGCTGCAGCGTATGGCGATGGTCGGCGCGCGGATGGCGCGACAGCAGCGCTTCCAAGGTGTCGAGCACGACCTCGGTGGCTTCGTCGCCGTTGGTATGGATGTGCAGCGGCAGCCCGGCCAGGTGGAACGGCGCGAACGCGTCCAGCAGCTGCTCGGGCGGGATCAGCCACAGGCCGTTGGGCTGGCCGCCGGCGTAGCCGGGTGCGCGCAGCCGCGCGGTAAAGCCCTGGATCGAGCCATCGACGATGAACTTGACCGGGCCGAAGTGGAGCTTGTCGGAGCCGGCGGCGGCGGCCTGCTGAACGCGTGCCGGCCCGCCCCGCGCGTCGCGCTGCGGCGCGAACGCGGGCACGATGCGCAGCGGAAAGCCGTCATCCGACGTCACCGCATGCAGCGTTTCCAGGCCCCTGGCCGAGAGCTCGTTGACCAGGTCTGTCGCCGTGGTCACGCCGGCCAGTTGCGCCACACGCCCGAAGCGGCGCACCGCCTCCGCGTCCTCCGCCGCAGCCAGCGACAGGCCGCGCCCGATCACGCGCTGCACCGGGAACATCGCCGCGAACTCCTGCAGCTCGCCGGTGGGCTTGCCGCCCGCGTCCTTGTGCACGCCGTCGATGTCGGTGTCTTCATCGATGCCGGCCAATGCCAGCATCGCCGAATTGACATTCATCAGGTGCACGCTGGCATGCATCACCACGACTGGCCGCGTCGCCGATATGCGATCCAGCTCGCGCACCGACAGCCGCGCGGTGCCGAAGTAGATGGGATCGAAACCCCACGCCAGCAGCGGCGTGTCGGGGTCTTGCAGCCTGCCGGCGGCATCGGCGAGGCGTTCGATGACTTCGTCCAGCGTGCGCAGCCCACGCCAAAGCCTGCCATCGGGATCGCGGCGGTCGAAGTAGCCGACATAGACCGCGTCCCACATCGCGCCTTCCATCAGGTGGCAGTGGCCTTCGATCATGCCGGGCATCAGTACCTTGTCGCGGAAAGTGTCGAGCACCACCGCGTCAGGCCATGGCGTCATCTCCGCCGCGCCGCCGACCGCAAGGATCTGCCCGTCGCGTACCGCGACATGGGTCGCTTCCGGCTGAGCCACTTCCATCGTGAGGATCTTGCGCGCGACGAATACCTGCGTGCGCGCCGTGTCGTTGTGGGTCATCACTGGTTGCATGAGTCGTAAGGATCAGGCCGGCTGCACGCGCGCCAGGCGCGGCGTATAGTTCGCCACCACGGTCACCAGCAGGTTGACCGCAAGGCTGACCAGGCCGAGGTTGATGCCGCCGAAATCGGCCTGCTGCGCGTACAGCGCGATCGCCAGCCCCTGCCCGCTAAGGATCCCGAGCGCAATCGCCATCGGCCGCACCTTCAGCGAGAACAGGATCACGATGACGCCGGGGAAGAACTGCGTCACGCCGTAGTAGGTGGTGTTGATCAGCGTCAGCATCAGGTTGGGCGTGGCCAGCGTCATCGCGATCGACAGCACCAGGTACACCACGATCACTACTTTGGCGCCCTGTTTCTGGCGCTGCTCGGGCATGCCCGGCAGCAGGTTGCGCGTAACGATCGGGCCAATCGCCAGGCAGATGCCGGCCAGCACCAGCAGCCCCGACAGCGCGGCGCCGGCCGTCACCAGCCCGAGCAGCCAGTCCGGCAGCAGTCGCACCGCCGCCGCGAAGAAGGCTTCATTGGGCGAGGCCAGCTGCAGGTTCTGGCTGATCGCGTAGTACGACGCGAGCACCAGGAACGGGTACATCAGCATGTACAGCGGCATCGCCACCTGCGTGCGGCGGATGGTGTTGGCGCTCTTGGCGGTGAAGAAGTTCTGCACCGCGAACGGCATCACGTAGAAGCCCAGCGCCTGGAACAGCATGGTGCTCATCGAGAAACGCAGCTGCGTGTCGTTCATCTGGTTGCTGACCTGCAGGCTGGCGGCATGGAAGACATCGCCCACGCCGGCCTTCCAGCCGACCGCAACGCCGGTGGCGACGATCGCCACCACCATCAGGATGTCTTTCAGGATGGCGATGTAGGCCGACGCACGCACGCCGGAGATGGCGATATAGGTGAAGGCCAGCGCCGCCGAGATCAGCACCAGGTATACGGGATCGAACTCCCAGCCCAGCCCCTTGAGCGCCGCCACCAGACCGGTGAACTGCAGCTGGCCCCACGGCAGCAGGAACAGGATGGAAGATCCGGCGACGATCAGCTCGAGCGCGCGGCTGCCGTAGTGGCCCTTGAACAGGTCAGGCAGCGTGATCGCGTTGTAGCGCGCGCCGGCTTGCCAGATCTTCGGCCCGAGGAAATAGCCGAGCGGGTAAGCCAGCAGGATGTACCCGAGGAACCAGACGCCATACGTCGGGCCCTTGGCATAGATGCCGCCGGGAAAGCCCACCATGGTGCCGATGCTGTAGATCTCGCCGGCCGCCAGGAAGAACACCAGGTAGGCGCCGAACTGCCGCGAGGCGACGAAGAAGTCATGCACGCTCTGTGCGCCGTGGCCCTGCTTCGAGCGGATGGCGAGATAGAGCGAGAAGACTATAAAGCCGAGGAATACCGCTGTGGTCATCGCTGCTCTCCCTCACGCTTCATGGGCCGCGTCGGCGGCATGGCGGTCGTACAGCAGCCAGCACGCTAGCATGCAGCCCGACGTCAGCACGAACCAGGCGAAGATCCAGGCATAGATAAAGGGCACGCCGAGCACGAAGCGCTCGACGGTCGCCACCCAGGGCAGCAGCCCGATGACGCCGATGAATGGCAGGCCGAGGCCGATAAACAGCTTGAGCATGATGTCTCCGGTTTCCGATGGACGGTGGATGGCGGGCGCCGTGTGTGCTGTCACCGGCCCGCTCTTGTGTTCCGGTCATCATAGGGAGCGCCGATGTATGATTCAAATGCAAATATCGAACCGCTCCCATAACTGACACGCATGGGATTCCGCATGGACACCCAGAAACTTCTGCACCTGCTCGCCATCGTCGAGCACGGCACCTTCTCCGAGGCCGCGCGCGCGGTCCACCTGACCCAGCCGGCGCTGAGCCGCAGCATCCGCGCGCTGGAGCACGAGCTGAAGGCGCCGCTGTTCGACCGCGGCGCTCGGCGCGCGCGCCTGACCGTGTTCGGCGAACTGGTGGCCGACCGCGCGCGCCGGATGCGGCTGGAAGAACGCCAGCTGCGCCGCGACCTGGAGTTGCTGCGCGGGGGCGAGGAAGGCTCGCTGACGATCGGCGTGGCGCCCGCGCCTGCCGCGTTGCTGCTAACGCCGTTCCTGATACACATGGCGCAGGCGCACCCGCGCATCAAGGTGCGCACCGAAACCGGCGCCACCAGCGCGCTGCTCGACGCGCTGCGGCGCGAGACCATCGACGCCATCGTCGGCGACGCTTATGTACTGCGCGCCGCCGACGATGTCGACATTGAACCTCTGGGCGAGTTGCCAGCCGGCCTCGTGTGCCGCGCCGGCCATCCGATCCTGCGCAAGCGCCGCATCGATATCGAGGCGATCCGGGCCTACCCGGTGGCGACCACCACGCTCAGCACCATCGTCAGCCGCCAGCTGGCCGAGCTATGGGGGCCCGAGGCCGCGCCCGACAAGCTCTTCACCCTGCACTGCGACAACCTCGACATGCTGCGCAGCGTGACACTGGCCACCGATACGCTGCTGTTCGGCGTGCTGTCGATCACGCGGCAGGAACGCGCCGCGGGCCTGATGGCGGAAGTGCCGATGCCCCCCGACCCGCGCCGCTGCGGCCGCTACGGCATCGCGCGCATGGCCGCGCGCTCGCTGTCGCCGGCGCTGGAGACGCTTTACGCCTTCACGCGCGAGCACTGGAAGGAATTGTCGTCGGCGCCGGCCAGGCAGGGCGCGCGCCGCTGACCTGCCCGTCACCGCTGATGTATGCTCCCGCTGATTCCCAGCTCAAACCCGGCATGACCGATTCCACGCCAGACCGCCCCCGCCGCCTCACCATCCACGACGTCGCCCGCGCCGCCGGCGTGTCGCTGACCACGGTCTCGCACGCGCTGAACGACCGCGGCGTGCTGGATCCCGCCACGCGCGCGCGGGTCAAGCGCATCGCGGCGGAACTGGGCTACCGGCCCAGCGTGCGCGCGCAGCGGCTGCAGTCGGGCCGCGCCAACTGCATCGCGCTGCTGTCGTCGATGCCGTTCGCGGTGGCGGGCGGGACGTCGCGGCTGGGCTTCATGATGGAAGTGGCGGCGATCGCGGCGGAAGCGGCGATGGGCCGCGGGCTTGGCGTGGTGCTGGTGCCGCCGCTGGAAGGCGCCACCGGATTGCTCGATACGCTCGATATCGACGGCGCCATCGTGATCGAGCCGATTGCCGCCGATCCGCATATCGCGCGGCTGCGCGAGCGCGGCGTCAGTATCGTGTCGATCGGACGCGAGCCGCTGACCGAGACGCCGGTGCCCTGCGTCGACCTGCAATCGGCCGAAACCGCGCGCCTGCTGCTGGAACACCTGCACGGCCGCGGCCGCCGCCATATCGGCCTGATGATCGGCGCCGCGCCGCGGCAGTCATATGTGGAAACCGAGCGCGCCTATCGCGAGTTCACGCAGGCCGCCGGCCTGCCCTGCCATATCGTCAAGGCGCCCGAGGAACGCGGCGAAGCCGGCGGTGCCGATGCCTGCGCGCAGCTGCTGGCGCAGATGCCGCAGCTCGATGCGCTGTGCGCGCCGGTGGATGCGTTCGCGGTGGGCGCGATGGCCCACCTGCAAAGCCTGGGCAAGCGCGTGCCCGACGACGTGCTGGTGGCCACGCGCTACGACGGCATCCGCGCCCGCGGCGCGCAGCCGCCGCTCACCGCGGTCAACCTGCATCTGGAAAGGGTGGCGTCGCTGGCGGTGGAGCTGTTGTTTGCCCACCTGTCCGGCGACCGCAGCCGCACGGTGATCGCCGGGCCCGCTCCTGAACTGGTGATACGGGCCTCGTCTACGCCGGCTGCCTGACCATCTAGCCGCGCAGCAGCACCACCGCGCCCGACACCAGCGCGAACACCAGCACGCCGATGCGCAGCATGCGCTGGTTGATGCGCCGGTGCACCAGGTGGCTGGCCACCATGCCCACGCCCAGTACCGGCAGCAGGCCAGCGGCGTAGAACACCTGCTCCATGCCGAGCTTGCCGCTCAGCGCCAGCACCACCAGCGAAATCACCTCCCCCACCAGGAAGCACAGCGCCACGGTCGCGCGCAGCGTTGCCACGGGCGCGTGCTGGTAGGCCAGCGCCAGCGGCGGCCCGCCCACGCCGGTTGCGGTCTCGGTCACGCCGGTGATCAGCCCGGTCGAGGCAAAGGTCAGCCGCCCAGGCGTAAAGGCCGGCGCCAGCAGCGATGCCAGCGCGGCGGCGATGGTGCTGCCGCCGACCAGCGCGTTGAGCCACGCCATCGGCATCGCCACCAGCACCCACAAGCCGCCGAAGGTGCCCGCCAGCCGCCCGGCGCTGATCCAGCCCGCGCCGCGCAGGTCGATGGCATGGCGCTCGCGCCAGGCCACGTAGGCGTTGAGCGGCAGCATCGCCAGCAGCAATGCCCCGGGCAGCATCGCCGGCGCGGCCAGCGCCAGCACCGGCACCACGATCAGCGCGAAACCCATGCCGGTCGCGCCCTGGATCAGCGCGCCGGTAAAGACCGCCACGCCGACGCTGAACCACGTCATGTCCATCGTCACGCTGCCTCGCCGGTTGCGACGCCGGCGGCATGGCGCGCGCGGTGCACGTCGGCCGCTTCGTGCAGCTTGCGGATCGGCGCGTTGGCGACGGTATCCGCGGCCATTGCGTGGATGGCCTGCATCAGCGCGCGCGCATCCCAGTCGGTGGGCCAGCCTTGCCACAGGCGCAGGCTGCCATCGACAAAGACCGCGCGGATCTGGTCGCGGTTGGCCAGCCGCACCAGTTCCCAGGTCAGGTCCCACGACGGCGCCAGCTCGGGCACGTCCAGGTCGACCAGCAGGAAGTCGGCGCGCTTGCCCGCCGCGATCTCGCCGGTCAGCGCGCCCAGTCCCGCGACCTCGGCAGCATCGTGCGTGGCCATGTCGACCCAGCGCCAGCCGGCGCCGCACGACGAATCTCCCACGCCGATGCCGAAGGCAAAGCGCTGCGCCGCTTCGGCGTAGTCGAGCAGGCGGAAAGCGTCGCTGCGGGTGCCGTCGGTGCCGAGGCCCAGGCGCACGCCGAAGGTCGCCATGGTTTCGGCGGGCGCTACCGCGTTGCCCTTCCAGGCGCTGGCCACGGGGTTGTAGGCCACCGCCGCGCCGGTATCGGCGAGCAGCCGGATCTCGTGCGGCGTCACCAGCGTGGCATGCGCCAGCAGCGCCGCCGGGCCCAGCGCGCCGACCGCGGCCAGGTGTTCGATGGGCCGGCGGCCGCAGGCGTTGAGCGAGCGCTCCACCGCCGCCAGGTGCTCGTTGGCGTGGGTCTGGAAGATCCGGCCGGACTCGGCGCAGAGCTGGTAGACGTGGTGCAGCATCGCGTCGGAGGCCACCTCGGGGATCGAGATTGCCAGCGACGGCGCCACCAGCGGGTCGCCGGCGTACTTGTCGAGGTGCGCGGCGGCGCGGCGCAGGATCGGCGCGGCGTCGAGCGTTTCGGCGCCCGGCTTGTCGTTGCAGATCAGGCCCAGCACGCAGCGCACGCCGGCATCGGTGACCGCGCGCGCGATCGCATCCAGCCCCGCGTCGCTGCGCGTGCCGGCATCGACCACGGTGGTAAAGCCGCCGCGCAGCGATTCCAGTGCGGCCAGCTTGGACGACAGGTACAGGTGCTCCGTCGTCAGGCTGCCCTCCAGCGGTACCCACACCCGGCGGAAAATCTCCGACGGCTCGCCGAACACCAGCGACTTGCCAAAGGACTGGGTCAGGTGATGGTGCGTGTCGATCATGCCCGGCATCAGCAGCATGCGCGGCAGCGGCAGGGTTTCCAGTTCCGGGAAGCGCGCCTTGACCTCATCGGCGCTGCCCACGGCCGTGAAGCGGCCCTCCTCCACCACCACCGCTTGCCCGCGCACTGCGCCCTGGCGCAGCAGCGTCCATTCCGGCAGCAGGATGCGGGGTTGCCTGAACAGGTCCGGCTGCAGGGCCGGCGCATTTTCGCCGGGCCAGGCCGGCAGGGTTGCATCGTATCGAGTCATTGCAATCGAGGAAGCGGGATCAGTGCGTGGCGGCGGCATCGTCGCCGACCGCGGGGGCCGGGGCCGTGGCACGCAGGCCCGTGTGGAAAAACAGGAAATTGAGCAGCGCTGCGGTGATGGCGCCCATGGCCACGCCGTTGCCGACCAGGATGCGCAGGTTGGCCGGCAGCCCGCCGTAGATGCCGGGCACCAGGATCGGCAGCAGGCCCACGGCCAGCGCCACCGCGACGACATACATGTTGGCGTGATGGCGCAGGTCGACCTTGCGCAGCATGTCGATGCCCATGGTGCCGACGATGCAGAACACCACCAGCCCGGTGCCGCCCACCACCGCCTCGGGGATCGCGCTGATCAGCGACGACACCGGCACCAGCAGCCCGAACACCACCAGGATCGCGCCCGACACCGCGGTGACGAAGCGCGAGCGCACGCCGGTGGCGCGCACGATGCCGATGTTCTCGCCGCTGGTGATGATCAGCGAGGTGCCGAACATCCCGCCCACCAGCGAGGTCAGCGCATCCGCACGGATGGTGCGCGGCACGTCGCGCTGCTGGTCCACCGGCTTGCCGACCGCGTCGCTGATCGCCAGCGTCTGGCCGGTGGCCTCCACCATCGAGATCACCGCGAACACCATCAGCGGGATCGCGGCCACCACGTCGAAGGTCGGCATGCCGAAGGGGAACGGCGTGGGCAGCGCGATCACCGGCGTCATCGACACATGGCCGACTTGGAAGGCACCCGTCAGCACCGCCACCAGCGCGCCGCCCAGCAATCCGAGCAGGATCGCCAGCTGCGCGAGCATGCCCGTCAGCAGCCGCGACGCGGCGACCGTGCAGGCGATGGTGGCAAACGCCAGCAGCAGGTTGAGCGGATCGACCGTGGTGCCCGCTGCCGGATGGCCCGCGATCAGCCGTCCCGATACCTGCGCCAGGTTGATCGCCACCAGCAGCAGCATCGTTCCCACCACCACCGGCGGGAAATAGCGCAGGCAGCGCCGGAACACCGGCAGCACGCAGAAGTAGAAGACGCCGGTCAGGATCACCGCGCCGGCCGCGGTCTGGACGTCGGTCTGCTGTGCGATCAGGATGAACAGCACGATCGGCGCGCCGCCGGGCAGCATCACGAACGGCAGCCTGGCGCCGATGCCGCGCTTGCCGAGCGACTGCAGCAGCGTGCCCAGGCCGCAGATCACGAAGGTGGCGCTGAGCAGTTGCACCGCCAGCGCCGGCGGGAAGTTGAGCGCCTTGCTCATCAGGAACACGGACGCGATCGGCGACGCGGCCATGACAAGGACATGCTGGAGGCCGAAGACGAACAGGCGCCGCCATGGCAGCAGTTCGTCCACCGGCGCGGGGGCGGCGTGGGACATGAATAGGCTCCTCGTTTGGTGTACGGGCGTTATGCGGTGGCCGGCGGCCAGCCGCTGCGTCTGTGCGCAGTTCGCCTCGAATAGCATGGATTTCCGCTAACAAAAACGTTTTTGTTAGTGTAGGGAAACGGAATCTGCGTTGCAAGCGGTTTCTCCGGCCGTCGCAGCGGTATTTCCCCTATATCGACTTAATCGATAAGCCCTAGCAGGAAAACCCGTTTCACAAGCTAACTGCCGTGAGGGCAAAGTGAGCGCCACAACGCATCGCGCACGCCCCCGCGAGCGCCAAGGAGACGCCCCCATGCGAGACAAGAACACGCCCGCCGGCCTTGCCGGCGCCCCCCAGCCTGGCCCCACCCGCCGCCGCTTCGTCCGCCATGCTGGCGGGCTCGCGCTGCTCGCCTCGCCGCTCGGCGCCCTTGCCGCAAAGGCGACCGACGGCGTCACGCTCGCCGACGGCCCGCGTCCGCTGGTGCGCTATCCGGGCAAGCGCCCGCTGGTGCGCGTCAGCACCCGCCCGCCGCACCTGGAAACGCCCTTCTCCACGTTCAACGAGGGGCCGATCACGGCCAACGACGCCTTCTTTGTGCGCTATCACCTGGCCAACATCCCGCTGTCGGTAGACCTGAACACTTACCGGCTGAGCGTGGGCGGCCATGTCGGCAAGCCGTTGCGGCTGTCGCTGGACGAGCTCAAGAAGCTGGCCGATCCCGTCGAGGTGGTGGCGGTGAACCAGTGCTCGGGCAACAGCCGCGGCTTCAGCGAGCCGCGCGTGTTCGGGGCGCAGCTGGCCAACGGCGCGATGGGCAATGCGCGCTGGACCGGCGTGCCGCTGCGCAAGGTGCTGGAGCATGCGGGCATCAAGGCTGGCGCCAAGGTGGTGACCTTCAACGGCATGGATACGCCGGTGCTGCCGAGCACGCCGGACTTCCGCAAGTCGCTCGATATCGCGCATGCGATGAACGGCGAGCCGCTGCTGGCCTGGGGCATGAACGGCGAAGACCTGCCGCTGCTCAACGGCTATCCGCTCAAGCTGGTGGTGCCGGGGTATTTCGGCACCTACTGGATCAAGCACCTGTCCGAGATCGAAGTCCTTGACCACCCGTTCGAGGGCCATGACGCGTTCTTCATGACCAAGGGCTACCGCGTGCCGGACAACGATTGCCAGTGCGTGGCCCCCGGTACGCCGGCCGCCAAGACGCGGCCGATCTCGACGCTGGCCGTGCGCAGCTTTATCACCAGCGTCGAAAACGGCGGCAGGCTGCCGGCCGGCCGTACCGTCGAGCTGAAGGGCATTGCCTTCGACGGCGGCTCGGGCATCCGCACGGTCGAGGTTTCCGTCGATGGCGGGCAGAACTGGCAGGCGGCGAAGCTCGGCGAGGACCTGGGCCGCTTCTCGTTCCGCGCGTGGCACTTGCCGGTGAAGTTCGCCCGCAAGGGCCCCGCGGTGCTGATGGTGCGCGCCACCAGCAACAAGGGCGAGACCCAGCCGGCCAAGGCCAACTGGAACCCCGCCGGCTACCGCCGCAATGTCATCGAAGCCACGCCGGTCACCATCGCCTGAGGAACGCGCCATGAAAGCAACCATCGCCCCCGCGCTGCTGGCGCTCGCCTTGCTCGGTGCCGGCCATGCCGGCGCCGCGCCGCAGGACATCAAGCTGCCGGCGGAAAACGTCAAGCTCAAGCCCGCCAGGCTGCCGGGCTACGGCATCGCCATGCAGAAATGCGCGATCTGCCATTCGGCCGACTACGTCTCCTACCAGCCGCCCGGGCTAAGCCTGGCGCAGTGGACCGCCGAGATGAAGAAGATGCAGCAGGCCTACGGCGCGCCGATCGACGATGCCGAAGTCGAGCAGCTCGGCGCCTACCTGGCCGTGGCCTATGGCTCGGCCAAGGCGAAGGATCCCGAGATCGTGGCGATCGCGCAGAAGGCCGGCAAGCCGGCTGCAGCGGCGCCTGCTCCCGGCGCCGCGGCCGCGAGCGTCGACGTGCAGGGGCTGCTGGCAAAGAATGCCTGCCTGAGCTGCCACAGCGTGACGCAGAAGGTGGTCGGACCGGCCTACCATGAGGTCGCCGTGCGCTACAAGAACGATGCGCAGGCCCAGGCGAAGCTCGAAACCAGCATCCGCGGCGGCAGCAGCGGCAAGTGGGGTGCGGTGCCGATGCCGCCGTTTGCCAGCCTGAAGCCGGAAGAAGTGCGCGCGCTGGCGGCATACGTGCGCCAGCAATAAATTTCCACCTGCCAACTCGCGCCCCGGCCATTGCCGGGGCGTTTGCATTTTTCTCCTTGCCAGACGCGCCGTCGCCACGAAGACGATGGCACGCGCTACACCGCGCGCGTGATGCATCCGGACGAAGCCACGCGCAAGCAGCATGAAGAGCTGGGCTTCCACGAGGGCTGGAATACCTGCTTCACGCAGCTGGAAGAATTTGCTGCGCAGCTGAAGTGAGCCGGCAAGGAGGTTGCCGCAGGCGCGCGGCGGCGCGCGCTTCAGTGCGAGAACAGCACCGGCACGGTCATCGACTGCAGCAGCACGCGGGTCACGCCGCCGAGGACCAGTTCGCGCAGCCGGCCATGGCCGTAGGCGCCCATCACGATCAGGTCGGCGCCAAAGTCCGCGGCGCGCGACAGGATCAGCTCGCCAATGGTCAGGTCAGCGCCGCCGGGGCCGTGCTCGACTTCGACCGAGGCGCCCTGCCGCTCCAGCACCCGCTGCGCGTGGCTGACCGGCGTGGCATCGGCACGCAGCTCCTTGGCGGGGGTATGGGCGCCGAGCATGCGGACTTGCGCGCCAGCCAGCAGTGGTAGCGCGTCGTGCAGGGCGCGCGCGGCCTCGCGGCTGCCGTTCCAGGCCAGCAGCACGCGCGTGCCGATGGTGCTGAACTCGCCGGCGCACGGGACCACCAGCGTGGGCCGGCCGGATTCCAGCAGCAGCGCTTCCAGCAGCTGCCGGGCCACCGGGCCTTCGACGTTGTCGCCATCGTACTGGCCGGACACGATCAGCCCGGCCTCGCGCGCTTCGCGCAGCGCCAGCGTGACGGGGTCGCGATCGACCGCGCGCCAATCGGCCACGACCCCCAGTTCGCGGGTGGCGGCCTCGAAGGCGCAGTGCATGTCTTCGCGCTGCAGCCGGCGGCGTTCCTGGTCTTCGGCCAGACAGCGCTGGGCATTGTCCATGCGGTAGGACCAGCCGGGGTCGGGCACGCGCCCGGCCAGCAAGCCGATCAGCGGGCAGCCGGCGGCGCTGGCGAGGCGGCCGGCAAGGTGCAGGCGGCGGGAGGACTGTGGATTGCCGTCCAGGTGGACCAGGATGCTGTCGTAGGCCATGATGCCCTCGCTTCGGTCTTGCTTGCATCCAGTCTAGGCCGCAAGACCGATTGGGCCTTGACCCGAGTCAAGGCGGCCGGAACCCGCGCTTAATCCGGCCGGCACGGAAAGCGACAAGAAACGGACGGCAGGCGCCATCTGCCACCAGCATCACTCAGTCGTCGTGGTCTTCGTGCCAGCGGCGCCATTCACGCTCGCGCCGCCTTTGTTCGCGCCATTCGCGCTCGCGCCACTTGCGCTCCCGCCATCGTTGTTCGCGCCAGTCGTCGTAATAGGCCGGCGCCACGACCACCGGCTGCGGCGGCGCCACGTAGACCGGCGCCGGCTCGTAGTAGACCGGGGGCGGCGCCACGGCATAGCCGGGAATGCCGATGCCGATATCGACGTTGACGCGGGCCTGGGCGGTGCCCGGGCCCATGACTGCGATGCCTGCCAGAGCGCAGGCGGCCAGGATGCTTCGCATGGTGATGTCCTCCTGGCCGGCAATGTAACGGTGCGCCGCGGCGGCAGGTGTTCGCAGAAGGTTAGGCACGTAGCAACGTGTAACCGCACCGGCGCTTTTGCGGCGCTGGTGGCGCCCCGGCGCGCTGTCGCACTCCCCGTCGGCCAGCACGCGCACTTCGGGCTCAGGGTGGAGGGGCAAGCGGTGGCGCTGGCATCGCGCGCGTAATTAACCCGCTCACGCGTGCCTGGCAAGGCTGGTAAATCACCGTTGCAAAAACAAACAGAATGTCAGGTGCCTCGGCGCTAAAGTGGTCTTTCCCATGCCTGAAGGCTAATTTGGAGGTACACGCATGAAGCAACATCTGGCGAAATCCCTGTTGATGGCTGGCGCGATGGTCGCGTCCTACCCGCTGTTCGCACAGCAGGCCCAGCCCCTTCAACCGGCCCAGCCGATGCAAGCCACGCAACCGATGCAAGCCACCCAGCCGGCGCCGTCCGCGCAACCGATGCAAGCCATGCCGGCCCCCGCACCGTCCGCACCGTCCGCACCGTCCGCACCATCCGCCCAGGTCGCACAGGCCCCGGGCGCAGCCAGCCCGTACGCACCCGCAGGCCAGCCCGCGCAACCGGGCATGGCGCCGGCCCCGGTCGACCCGATGCAGGCAGCCGCACCTGCCGGCGCCGTCGATCCCGCCAGCATGAGCCTGGCCCCCGATGCGCTCGGCACCCGCCTGGGCCAGCGCAGCGGCTTCCTCGACGGCGCCTGACGCCAGTCCCCGCGCGCTAACGCGCGGACCGGTGGCGGACCGGCGGGCGCAAGCTGTGGTAGCGTAGCGCCCTGCCGATTTGACGCCACCATGACTCCGTTCGATTCCGACGCACTGAAGCGGCTGGTCAGCGTCGCCATGCCCTATGGCAAGCACAAGGGCACGGTGATTGCCGACCTGCCGGGCAACTACCTGAACTGGTTCGCCCGCGAAGGCTTCCCGCCAGGGGAGATTGGCGGGCTGCTGGCGCTGATGCACGAGCTCGACCACAACGGCCTGTCGCACCTGCTCAAGCCGTTGCGCGGGCGCGGCTAGCACCGCGCCGGCTACAGCCCCAGCGCGCGTCCGTCGCTGCGCGGGTCGTGCGCGCCGGCAAGCTGCCCTTTCGGTCCGATCCGGATCGCGCCCGGATGCCCGGCCAGCTGGCTCTGCGCCGGGATCGGGCTCAGCTGGTGGCCGCGCGCCGCCAGTTCACTGAACACCTGCCTGCCGGCGTCCTGCTCCAGCTTGAGGCTGTCGCGGCTGTCGGAGAAGGTCTTGCCCAGCAGGAAGCGCGGCCGGCCGAGCGCGGTCAGCGGGTCCATGCCGTAGTCGATCATCCGCGTCAGCACCGCCGCCAGCGTCTGCGGCTGTCCGTCGGCGCCCTGCGTGCCATATAGCAGCCGGGGGCGGCCGTCCTTGAGGTAGATGCCCGGGTTCAGCGTGTGGAAGGGCCGCTTGCCGCCCTGCAATACGTTGGGGCTGGCGGGATCGAGGCTGAACGATGCGCCGCGGTTGTGCCAGAGTACGCCCGTGTCGCCCACCACCACGCCGCTGCCCCAGTCGAAATACACCGTCTGCAGCATGCTGACGCAGCGGCCCTCGCGGTCGGCCGCGCCGATGTACACCGTATCGCCGGGCTGGTACACATGCGGCCACGGCATGGCCCGTGCCATGCGGATGCGTTGCGCCTGCGCATCGAGGTGCCGGCGCGACAGCAGCCGGTCCACCGGCACGTCGACGAAATCGGGATCGGCGACGTAGCGATTGCGATCCAGGAACGCCAGCTTCACGGCTTCGACCAGCAGGTGGTAGTAGTCGGCGCTGCCCTCGGGCACGGCCGACAGGTCGAAGCGGTCGAGGATCCCCATGATCTCCAGCGTCGTCACGCCCTGCGTGGGCGGACGCAGGCCCAGCAGTTCGCCGCCACGGTAGGCCACGCGCAGCGGCACTTCCTCGCGTGCCTGGCAGCGCGCCAGGTCATTGGCGCGCAACGGCGAGCCGGCCTGCGCCAGCCCTGCCGCAAGCCGGCCGGCGATGTCGCCCTCATAGAACTCCCGCCCGCCCTGCGTCGCCAGCCGCTCCAGCGTGCGCGCCAGTTCGGGCTGGCGGAACATTTCGCCCGGCTTCGGCATGCGCCCGTCGGGGGCGAACACGCGGCCGAAGCCGCCCCAGGCCGGCAGGTCCGCGGCGCGGAACTCCTGCCAGAAGCATTGCGACGGCGTGACCGGGAAGCCGTTGGCGGCGTACTCGGTGGCGCGCCCCAGCAGCGTCGACCATGACTGGGTACCGCCCCACTGGCTCTTGCCGAAGGCAAAGGCGCGGTCCCAGATCGCGACCGTCGCGGCCGCGGTCAGCGCGGCGCCCGGCCCGCGCAACGGGATGGCGCCGCTGTAGCCCGGCGTTTCGGCGGCGGCCTGCCCGATCCCGGAGAACGAGCGCACGTTGCCGTCGCGGTCGCTGGTCACCAGGAAGGCATCGCCGCCCAGACCGGTGAAATGCGGATAGGTCACGCTCAGCACCGCGCCGATCGCAATCGCTGCCTCGATCGCATTGCCGCCTGCCTTCAGCACTTCCAGTCCCGCCTGGCTGGCGAGCCCATGCGGGCTGGTGACCATGCCCGCATCCGAATGCGCCAGGACGCCGCGCGCCGCGGGCGCGGCGTCCTGCGCCGCCTCGGCGCTTGCGGGCGCCAGGATCGTGCTGCCCGCCAGCGCTGCTGAACTTGCCAGGAAAGCCCTGCGCGAGGTGCCGCCGCAGGGGTCGACTTCAATCGTATGTTTCATGCCGCTGTTTTCCATGCCGCTGTTTTCCATGCCGCTGTGTTCCATGCCCTTGTGTTCCATGCCCGTTCCCCCGGAAAGACCGGCTGCCCCGTGCTGTCGCCGCGCGGGCAGCCGCGATGATGACGATGCGATGGCGGTTCAGGCTTCGCGCTTGTGCGCCTGCCACGACCGCTCGACCAGGCTTTCCGGCGCCGAGTAGCGCGCCTTGATCCAGGCATAGGCCGGGCCCATTGCATTCATGGCAATGACGGCACCCAGCGCGGCGACGGGATCGCCCGGCGTGGGCCCGAAGCCCCCGAACAGCGTGGCGAAGTAGGAGGCAAAGCCGAAGAACATGCCGGGAATGAAACGCAGCGTGTAGAACACGCGCGCCAGGAACATCATGCCGGCGTTGAGCATGAACAGGATCATCATCTCCGCCGCGATCAGCGCCGGCCCCGAGTACTGCTCCGCGGCCTGCCGGAAGCACAGTACGATCACGAACGCGAACAGCGATCCCACCGGCAAGGTCGGCCAGATCTTCTTCAAATTCTCCGGCGTGGGCCCGCCCATGGCAAAGGTCGCGGCCCAGCTGATAAAGATGGCCCACGGCGGCAGGTGCGAGGCATGCGCGGCAATGGGAACGGTGGTGATGGCCAGCAGCGAGGCCACGACTTCGGCAGGCAGCTTCTTCATGATCGTCTCCTGGAAAGCCTTGAAAGGGTTGGGGCGGTTCAGTGCGCGCAGCAACGGTGCCGGCGGATGTCGCAGCGGTGCTGCGTCACCACCGTGATCCGCCCGCGCTTGACCACCCACAGGCGCGGCGGAATGTCGATCAGCGCGTCCGCCACCTTGAAGGTGTCGAGGATCACGATATCAGCCTGCCGGCCCACTTCGAGGCCATAGCTGTCCTGCAGCCCGATCGCGCGCGCGGCGTTGTGCGTGCCCATGCCGAGCACCGCGAGCTGGTGCTCCGGCACGCCGAACTGCGCCACGTGCGCGAGCATGTTGCCGATCTGCAGCATGTCGGCCTTGCCGAACGGCGTGAAGGCATTGCGGATGTTGTTGGACGAATACGCGACGTTGACCCCGCCGTGATGCAGCGCCTTCACCGGCGCCAGCCCGCGGCGCTGGTTCTGCGCGTCCTTGCGCCCGCCCAGGTACAGGTCGGTCGCGGGCAGGGTCACGATGCTGATGCCGGCCTCGCGCAATTGCGCCACCAGCGGCTCCAGCTGCGCCGTGTCGAGCGCGCCCAGGCTGGTCACATGGCCGAGCGAGACGCGGCCCTGGTAGCCGCATTCGATGGTCTTCCGCGCGATGTACTCGACGGCGGCAAAGCGCTGGTCGGCGGTGTCGTCGGCAAAGTCGGCATGCATGTCGACCGGCGCGTCATAGCGTTGCGCCAGCTCGAACACCATGTCGATATGGCGCATGGTGTCGGCCCAGCTCAGCTCGTTGTAAGGGCAGCCGCCGACCACGTCGGCGCCCATGTCCATGGCCGCGATCATCAGCTCGCGCGTGCCCTGCGACTTCAGGATGCCCTCCTGGGGGAAGGCCACGATCTGCAGGTCGAGCAGGTCGTGGTATTCCGCCTTGAGCTCCAGCAGCGTCTCCACCCCGATCAGTCCCTGTATCAGGTCGACGTCGGGATGGGCGCGGATTGCGACGGTGCCATGCCGGACCGCCATGTCCAGCACCTGGCGCGAGCGGTCGAGCACGTCGTGCCGCTGCTGCTTGCTTTTCAGGATGCCGGTGACGCGGATGGCCTCGTCCAGCGTGCCCAGCCGCGCGGGCAGCCGGCGATGCAGCAGCGCCTTGTCCAGGTGCAGGTGCGGTTCCACCAGGCCAGGGATGGCGGCGCGCCCGCCGGCTTCGATCACTTCGTGCGCCGGCGCGTCGATGCCGGGTTCGATGGCGGCAATGCGCCCGTCGCGGATGGCGATGTCGGTCAGGGGCGCGTCGTCGCGGACGCACGCATCCCGGATCAGCAGGTCCAGCTGCATGGCGTGTCTCCTCAGGTCTTGTCGTTCTGCCGGAGCCGCTGCCCCGTGACCTGAAGCGTAGGTGCCGGCGCGCGCCGGCTGCATCAGGATCGGCTGAATTCGACCTAAGGATCGGCCTAGCTGCGCCGCAGCAATGCTATGGGATAACGCTCGCCTCCCCGGGCTCGCCCGCTTCCGCCAGCAGACCGTGCCGGATGGCGTAGTGCACCAGCCCGGCGGTCGACGAAAGCTCCAGCTTGGCCAGGATGTTGGCCTTGTGCGTACTGACCGTCTTGCCGCTGAGCGACAGCGTCAGCGCGATCTCGTTGATGCCCTGCCCTTCGGCCAGCATCTGGAACACCTGCAGTTCGCGCGCGGTCAGCCGGGCATGCGGCAAGGCCGCCAGCGGCTGGCGCGCCTGCCCGATCAGCTTGTCGGCGATCGCGGCCGACACCGCGGTGCCGCCGCGCGCCACCTTGCGGATCGCGCCGATCAGCTGGTCCGATTCGACATTCTTGGTGAGATAGCCGGCGGCGCCGGCGCGGATCGCCTGCACCGCGTACTGCGACTCGCGGTACATGCTCAGCACCAGCACGGGCAGCGCCGGATAGCTGGCCTGCAACTGCTGGATCAGCACGATGCCGCTGCGGCCCGGCATCGACATATCCAGCAGCAGCACGTCCGGCAGGCCGGCGCGCAGCAGCGCGAGCAGTTCATTGCCGTCGGCGGCCTCGGCCACCACCTGCATGTCCGGCACGGTGGACAGGATCTTCTTCAGCCCGTCGCGGATGATGGTGTGGTCATCGGCCAGCAGGATGCGGATCATCTGCTGTCTCCGCTCGCAATACCGGCATCGCGCGGAACCAGCGCCTCGATGCGTGTGCCGTGGCCTTTCTCGCTGCTCACCACCAGCTTGCCGCCCAGCATCAGCGCGCGCTCGCGCATGCCGAGCAAACCCAGGCTGCGGCGGCGGCCGGTGACGGAAGTATCGATGCCGCAGCCATTGTCGGCGACCACCAGCCGCAGCATGCCGCCCGCCTCGGCCAGCTCGACGCGCACGCGATCGGCCTGGCCATGGCGGCAGGCATTGGTCAGCGCTTCCTGCGCGATCCGGAAGACCGCGGTGCTGACTTCCGCACCGAGGTCCGCCACCGGCTGGAGCGCCTTCTCGCAGGCAATGCCAGTGCGCTCCGACAATGACTCGACCAGCCACTCGATCGCCGAGGCCAGCCCCAGTTCGTCCAGCACCGGCGGGCGCAGGTCGGCCGCAATGCGCTGCACGGCTTCCACGGTCGAATCGGCGATCTCCTTGAGCATCTGCACATGCTTGCGGTACGCGTCGTCGGCAGCCGGGCCCTGCTGCGCCTCGATGTAACTAAGCCCCAGGCGCAGCGCCGTCAGCGACTGCCCCAGCTCATCGTGCAGCTCGCGCGAGATGCGGGTGCGTTCCGCCTCGCGCACGGATTGCAGGTGCGCGGACAGCTCGCGCAGCTGCGCGCGCGAGGCCAGCAGTTCCTGCTCGGAGCGCTTGCGGTCGGTGATATCGCGCGAGATCCCCACCGTGCCGATGACCTCGCCGCCCGGGTTGTGGATCGGCATCTTGATGGTGTCGAACCAGCGCACGCTGCCGTCCTTGCCATGCCGGCTTTCTTCGTAGCGGCGGCGCACGCCGCTGTCGACCACCGCCTTGTCGGTATCGAGGTAGACCTGGCCCCATTCCGCCGACCAGACCTGGTCCGGCGTGCTGCCCACGATCTCGGCCTCGGTCCGTCCGCATGCGGCCATGAACGCGTCATTGACCAGCACGTAGCGCGAGCCGGCATCCTTCAGCCAGGCCTGGTCCGGGATGTTGTTCAATATGGCGCGCTGCAGTTCGACATCCATGCCTCCCCCTTTGCAAGGCAGCCCTCCGCCCTGCCACTCCGGTCCTTCGGATTGATTCGGGACGCGCATGCATTCATGCCAATTGCGCATAAATTGCGCAATCGGCGCGCTGGCAAGCCCCGGCCCTCGCAGACTATAGCCAGCGGCGGGCGGCTGCGCCCTTGTCGTTTTCCTGAATGGGCGAGAGCAACGGATGCAGTCGGGGCGTCTTGCGGCGCACGCCCTACGCCAGCACCGCGCGCGCAATCACCGCGCGCTGGATCTCCGACGAGCCTTCGTAGATGCGCAGGATGCGCGCATCGCGCACCAGCCGCTCCAGCGGCATCTCGCGCGTGAAGCCGTAGCCGCCGTGGATCTGCAAGGCGGTATCGGTGACGAAGGCGACCGTCTCCGAGGCATAGAGCTTGGCCATCGATGCATGCTCGGTGAAGGGCTCGCCGTCACGGCGCCGCACCGCGGCCTGCAGCGTCAGCAGCCAGGCGGCTTCGAGCCGCGTGCGCATGTCCGCGAACATCCACTGCAGGCCCTGCTTGCGCGCCAGCGGCTCGCCGCCGACCTGGCGCTGCCTGGCCCAGTCGACCGCGCACGCCAGCGCCGCTTCGCTGATGCCGAGGCTGGTGGCGGCCACGTCGAGGCGGCTGTTGTCGAGCACCTTCATCGCCGTGCGGAAGCCGCTGCCTTCCGCTCCCAGCCGGTTTGCCGCGGGAACGAAGCAGTCCAACGCCACCTCGTGCGCCGGCGCGCCGCGGATGCCCATCAGCTTCTCGGCGGGCGCGACCTCCACGCCGGCGCTGTGCCGGTCCACCACGAAGGCGCTGATGCCGCGCGTGCCGGCCGCGGGATCGGTCTTGGCGTAGACGACGATAAAGTCCGCGGCGTCGGCGTTGGAGATGAAGTGCTTGACGCCGCGCAGGCGGTAGCCGTCGCTTTCGGGGGTGGCGCGCGTGGCCATGTCGGCGGGGTTGGAACCGGCGCGCGGCTCGGTCAGCGCGAACGCGCCAAGCTTGCGGCCGGCGGCGGCGTCGGGCAGGTAGCGTGCGCGCAGGCTGTCGTCGCCGCCGATCAGGATGGAGTCGGTGGCCAGGTAGTGCGCGCCGATCATCGACGAGGTCGACGCGCAGGCCTTCGCGACTTCGGCCAGCGACAGGATCAGCGCGACCGGCGAGGTCTCGGTGCCGCCCCAGCGTTCGGGCAGGTTCATGCCCATCAGGCCGAGCTCGGCAAGCTGCGGCACGTAGCGCGTGGTGGAGGTTTCGTCGCGATCCACCGCGGCGGCGTTCGGGGCCAGCTCGCTCTGCGCGAAGCGGCCGATCGCGTCGGCGATCTCCAGGTCTTCCGCTTCGACGCCCATTCGCTTATGCATGTTGCTTCTCCTTATTGAAATTACTGAAATCGTGCGCGGCCAGGATGGCCCCGGTGTGCTGGCCCAGCGCCGGCGCG
Source organism: Cupriavidus sp. a3 (assembly GCF_051015765.1). NCBI lineage: Bacteria > Pseudomonadati > Pseudomonadota > Betaproteobacteria > Burkholderiales > Burkholderiaceae > Cupriavidus > Cupriavidus sp. a3. The sequence goes on from NZ_CP170644.1 coordinate 1,668,238, forward strand.
GGCTTCACGCGGTTGGCGCCGTAGGCAGAGAACTTGACCGGCTGCGACGGCAGGCGCACCGTGCCGCCGTCCGTGCCGGGCACCTCGGTCAGCAGGCGGCGATGCGCCGCGTGCTCGCTTTCCAGCGCTTCCTTGACATTGCGGATCGGCGCGACCGGGATGCCGGCGGCGCCGAGCACGGCGTTCACCTCCGCCACCGTGCGCGTCGCCGACCAGTTCTCCAGCATGGCGCGCAGGTCGGACTCGAAGCGGCACCGCGTCTCGTCATCGGCAAAGCGCGGGTCGTGCGCCATCGCGGGCTGGCCGATGGTGTCGGCCAGCGCCTGGAACAGCTTGTTGTTCAGCACCGCCACCACGTAGAAGCCATCCGCGGCGCGATACGCACCGAACGGCGCCGACGACGGATGGCGGTTGCCCACGCGCCGCGGCGCCAGCCCGGTGGCGGCGTAGCGCGCGACCAGCGTGGCGCTGAGGCTGAGCGTGGCATCGAACATCGACACATCGACATGCGTGCCGCGCCCCGTCTTCTCGCGCGCCAGCAGCGCGGCCAGCACGCCCCACGAGGCGAACAGGCCGCTGACGGCGTCGGACACGGCCTCGCCGAGCATGGTCGGCGCGCCGTCGGGCGCACCGGTGGCGTCCATCAGCCCGCACATCGCCTGCAGGATGATGTCGTAGGCCGGGCGGTGCGATTCCGGGCCGGTCTGGCCAAAGCCCGACACGCTGGCATAGACCAGCGGCGGGTTCAGTTCGCGCAGCGCGGCGTAACCGATGCCGAGCTTGTCCGCCACGCCGGGGCGGAAGTTTTCCACCACCACGTCGGCACCGCGGCACAGCGCGCGGGCGACAGCCAGGCCGTCGTCCGTCTTCAGGTCGATCACGATGCTCTGCTTGTTGCGGTTCATCGCCGAGAACAGGCCGCTCTTGCCGTCGGAGAAGGGACCGACCGCGCGATAGTCGTCGCCGCCGGGCGGCTCTACCTTGATGACTTCGGCGCCGAGGTCGCCGAGCAACGCGGTGCAATACGGGCCGGCGAGCACGCGCGAGAAATCGATCACGCGCAGGCCGGCTAGCGGGAGATCGGGCACATCAGGCAGGTTGGAATGCGTCATGGTCTTGCTCCTCAAGGGCTGGTGGGCCGATTCTGCGCAGCGCAGGCTATCAAGTAAAATATTGATTCTTAGTAGCACCTATAGGATTATTTAATGGCATCGCAGCCATCTCCTTCGCGCATCTCGCTGCGCCTGTTGCGCTACTTCGCCGCCACGGCGGAAACCGGCAGCACCGCCGCCGCCGCGCGGCTGCTCAATGTCTCGCAGCCTTCCATCTCGGTCGCCATCCGCGAGCTGGAAGCCTTGTTCGACGAAGCCCTGTTCGCCCGCGATGCGGGCACCAGGCTGGCGCTGACCCGCTTCGGGGCACGCAAGCTGGCGGAAGCGCGCCGGATCCTGGGCGCGGCAACGGCATTCGAGATCGACCAGCGCGGCGACGGCGACGCCGGCGAGGTGCGCATCGGCGTGTTCCGCACGCTGGCGCCGGCCTACCTGCCGGCGGTGCTGCGCGTGGCACGCGAGCGCTATCCCCGGCTCGCGGTGCGTTTTGTCGAAGGCGACCTGGCCCAGCTCGAAGACTGGCTGCACGGCGGCCAGATCGAGCTGGCGCTGACCTACGACGTGGGGCTGCCTGCCGAGATCGGCCGCGAAGTGCTGGCGGAACTGCGGCCCTACGGGCTGGTGCCGGCCGGCTCGAAGCTGGCCCGCGGCAAGGCCGCGATCTCGCTGCACGCGCTGGCGCGCGAGCCGCTGATCCTGATCGACCTGCCGCACAGCCGCGAATTCCTGATGGCGCCGTTCTGGCAATTCGGCCTGCAGCCGGAGGTGCGCTACCGCGCCACGTCGCTGGAACTGGCGCGCAGCATGGTGGCGAACGGGCTGGGTTCCGCGTTGCTGATCACGCAGGCGCCGGCCTCCGGCCAGTCGGCCAGCGTCGTGGAAAAGCCAATCCTCGAGGAAACCGTGCGCCAGCCGCTGGTGATCGCGCAGGCGGGTACCGGCCAGACGCGCGCGGCGGCGCTGCTGGCGGAATGCGTGCGCGAAGCCGTACGCGATACGATGGCGGCGCGCGGCCCCAGGAAAGCCGGTACTGCGCCGTCGCGAAAACTAGGGTAGAAAGCAAGCGATAAGCGTTGCCTGTGCCCCCCGCCCCCAACCGCCACGACCAGCATGTCCAAGCACAAGATCCTGACGTATGTCGACGCCGGCGCCTCCGACTGGACCGCCTGCCTGATGCGCACCATCGGCCACCAGCTGCAGGCCGGCGCCTACGAAATCCGCGCGGTCATGGCCGACGATATCCGCCACGACCCTACGCTGTTCGACGATGCGGTGATGTTCGTGATGCCGGGCGGCGCCGACCTGCCCTACTGCGCGGCGCTCAATGGCGCACCCAACGCGCGCATCCGCAGCTTTATCGAACGGGGCGGCGTCTACCTGGGCATCTGCGCCGGCGCCTACTACGCGTGCCGGGAGCTTGCTTTTCACGCCGGCACCTCGGGCGCGATCTGCGGCGCCCGCGAGTTGCGCTTTGTCGACGCGGTGGCGGTCGGCTCGCTGCCCGACCTCACCGGCGGACGCTTGTACGACGGCACGCCGCGCACCGCCGCGGCCGTGGAGATCCGCACCACCGATTACCTGACACCGACACCGGTCTCTCTCTACATGCACTACCACGGCGGCTGCATGTTCGATTTCGGGGGTGAGCCCGGCCCGGGTACGCAGGTGCTGGCGGTCTACACCGGCATGGCCGGCTCCCCGCCTGCGATCGTGTCCGCGCGCGTGGGCTACGGGCGCGCCATCCTGACGGGGGTCCACGTGGAGATTTCCGAGCGCGAGTGCAAGGACGCGCTGCGCGGCCACAGCGACATGGATGCCCACGTGCACGTGTGCCACCGGCTGGCCGAGACCGGCGAAACCCAGCTGGCGGTCTTCCGCCAGTTGCTGGCGCATGGCGGGCTGGCGCTGGGATAAGACTTTCTACGTGATGCCGCACTGAAGATGCTCGACGAGGAGTTTGCCGAGCGGGTGCTTCCGTTCGACGAGAACGCCGCCGTGCACTATGCCGCGCTCGTTTCACAGCGAGAGCGCAATGGTCGTCCGATCAGCATGGCAGATGCGCAGATTGCTGCCATTTGCAGGCATAACGGCGCCACGCTCGCCACGCGCAACGGAAAGGACTTCGATGGGACCGGGATCGTTTTGGCCAACCCCTGGGTGGATTGATGCCGGGCATCTATTGCGACGACTGCGGTTGCCCTCTGCGCATCGCGCGCGGCTGGTCCAGCAGCTCGATCATCAGCCACGCGTACAGCGTGACGCCGATAAACAGCCCCATGCGCACGACAAAGGCGGTATAGACGTCCTTGCCGGCCGCGCTGTCCTGCACCGACTGCCCCAGCAGGATGACCAGCGTCACCAGCGTATTGAGCCAGAAGCCGGGCGCCTGGCGCGAGGGGCTGAGCCCATAGAGCTTGCGCGCCACCAGCAGCGCAAACAGCAGCATCCACAGGAAATACATCCACAGGTGCACGAACAGGCTGAGCGCGCCCCAGAATGCGATCGCCAGCAGGCCGCCGAGCAGCGTCGAGCCCAGCAGCTCGCGGCCCGCGTTGCGCGCAGAAGTGGTGCAGCTCTGCCGGCCCAGGCTGACCGCCTTCATGATGATCGGCATGTAGGTGGTGGGATCGGTCATCGTGAGCAGGAAGGCTGGCATCACCACCAGCGCCGCGCGCAGTGCGACCCACGCCGCCAGGTCGTCCGGCAGCGCGCTGGCCGGGGGCGCCGCCGGTGTGCCCGCGGGCTCGGGAAAAAGCCAATGCCCGAGCGCCAGCGCCAGCACCGCCAGCAGCAGCCCCTTGACCAGCGCGGCAATGACCGTCACGGCCAGGCCGAAGTCGAAGGTGCCGGCCGACGAGATCATGGTCAGGCCGACCACCAGGAAGGTCGACACCAGGTTGTTGCCGCCGCGCAAGCCGTAGCGGAATGCCAGGAACAGGCACAGGCCGGTCAGCAGCACGCCGCTGACCGGGTAGTGGCGCAGCAAGGGAATCAGCAGCAGGCCGCTGCCGGTGGTCAGCATCACCACCAGCGCCAGGCCCACGCCGGTCTTGAACGCCAGCGGACGGTTCATGCTGGCGAGCAGGAATATGGCCAGCACTGGCGCGAGCATCGGGATCGGCAGGCCCAGGCCGAAGCTGGCCGCCAGGCACCACGCGGTGCCGCCGGCCAGGCGCAGCGCGCGCCGTGCGCGCGGCGAGGGCGGCGGCCGCGATGCCGCCGGTACCGTCGCCGGGCTGTCAGTAGACATAGGACAGCCAGCTCATCAGGTACAGGAAGGCGCGGCCGAGCGGGTTGAGCGGATTGCCTTCCGTCGGAAACGCCATGACCTCCGCCTGCCCGCCCACGCGCACGCCGCGCAGCGACGACAACTGGCCGGGATCGAATTCCACCGTCACCGGGAAACGCTGGGCCGGGCGCAGCCAGTCGCGGCTGTTCTGCACCGTCGGCAGGCTGCCGGGCTGCGTGGGGGGGCCGCCGACACTGACACCATAGCCGACACTGCGCACGCGCCCGGTGAAGACCCGCCCCGGCAGCGAATCCAGCACGATCGCCACCGGCGTGCCGGGCACCACGTGGCCAAGGTTGTTCTCGGTCATCTCCGCGTTGATCCATACGTCGTGGATGGTGATCAGCGTCATCACCGGATTGCCCGCAGCGGCAAACTGGCCGGTCTCGGTGCGCAGATCGGTGACCAGCCCGGCCGAGCGCGCGCGCACGCTGGTATTGGCCAGGTCCAGCTCGGCCTTTTCCAGCGCGGCGGCGGCGCTGCGCAGCTTGGCGTTGTCTTCGGCGCTGCCGCCCTCCTGCTCGCGCGCGCGCTGGACCTCGGCGCGGGCCGCGGCCACCTGCGCGGTGGCTGCTTCCAGGCTGGCACGCGCGATCTCCAGCCGGCGCAGCGATATGGTGCCCTGGTCCTCGCGGTACAGGCGCTCCAGGCGTTCGCTGTCCTGGCGCGCCTTGACCTCGTTGGCGCGCGCTGCGCGCAGCGCCGCCTGCGCCGATTCGATGCCGGCGGTGCTGGCGCCGATCTGCCGGCGCGTCGACTCCAGGTCGGCGCGCGCGCGGTCGGCGGCGATCCGGTAGTGCTGCGGGTCGACCTCGAACAGCACCGTGCCGGCCGCCACGTCCTGGTTGTTGCGCACATGGACGCGGGTCACGCGCCCCGCCACCTCCGACGCCACCGGCACCACGAAGGCCTGCACGCGCGCCTGCTGGGTATAGGGCGTGAGCCGGTCGGCCAGCAGGTACCACACCAGGCTCACGGCGATCAGCACGAGCACCCAGCGAATGCCTTTCCTGGCCGGATCGGCGGTCGCTGCCGCGGCGGGCGGCGGCGGCGGCGGCGGCGGCGGTGGCGATGCTGGCTCCGGCGGGACTGCTGCGGGCTGTGGCGTGTCGCTCATCGGGCCTCCGCGTTGGATACCTGCCGTGGTGTCGCCGGAACGCCCGCCCCCGCAGGCACGGCCGGCCGCGCGGCTTCTTCGAACAGGTCGCCCCAGTTGGTGCGCTGCTGCATCTGCTGGCGCGTCGCCGGGTCGACCAGAGGCAGTTCGCTGTGCCAGCCGCCGCCCAGCGCCTTGTACAGCGCGATCAGGTTGCTCACGGCGCTGCTGCGGTTGAGCACGTAGGCATCCTGCTGGGCCGCCAGCGCCCGCTGCGCGTCCAGCACGCGCTGGAAGTCGGAATAGCCCTCGCGGTAGAGCGAGTTGGCCAGCGACAGCGAACGGTTGGCGGCGACCGTGCCTTCGCGCAGGATCTCTTCGCGCTCCAGCGACTTGAGCAGGCCGCTGGCGGCATCGTCGGCTTCGCGCGCGGCCTGCCGCACCGCGTCCTGGTAGGCCACGATCAGCTGCTGCAGGCGCGCGTCCTGCACCCGCACGTTATTGCGGATGCGGCCATAGTCGAAGACATTCCAGCGCAGGCTGGGCCCGCCCACCAGCGCCAGCGTGTTGGGCGTGCCGGCCAGCGTGCTGGCGGACCAGACGATGCTGCCCAGCAGCGACAGCGACGGGTAGAGATCGGCCTCGGCCACGCCGATCAGCGCGGACTGTGCCGCGATCTGCAGCTCGGCGGCGCGCACATCCGGACGGCGCACCAGCAGGCTGGCGGGCACGTCCTGCACCACGGCGCGGTCGAGCAGCGGGAGGGCCCCTTCCCGCTCCGCGAGTTCGGGCAGCTCCGGCAGCGCGCCGGGAGGGTGGCCCGCCAGCACCGCCAGCGCATTGCGCGTGCGCAGGATCTGGCCCTCGAACTCGGGGATGCTGCTGAGCGTGCCCAGGTACTGCGTCTTGGCTTGCTGCAGGTCGAGCTCGTCGGTCTCGCCGCTGCGGAACAGCCGCTCGGTGATTTCAAAGCTGCGCTGCTGCAGCCGGGCATTGTCGCGGGCGATGCGCAGCCGCGCCTCGGCGGTGCGCAGCGCGAAGTAGGTCTCGGCCACCTGGGCGCGCAGCAGCACCAGCACATCCTCGTGGTTGGCGCGCGCGGCAAAGTACGCGGCATCGGCCGATTCGATGGCGCGGCTGAAGCGCCCCCAGAAATCCAGCTCCCAGCCGATGTCGAAGCCCGCGCTGAACTGCCAGAAGCGGCTGTTCTGCGGGTTGCGCCCGCCGGCCTGGCGGCTGGAGGTGTACAGCGCATCGGTGCTCACCTGCTGCAGCTGCGGGTAGCGGCCGCTCTGGGCGATGCCGAGCTGCGCGCGCGCTTCCATCACGCGCAGGCCGGCGATGCGCAGTCCGGCGTTGTTGGCATCGGCCTCGGCGATCAGGCGCTCCAGCGTCGGGTCGCCGAATACCTGCCACCACTGCCCCAGGTCGGGCGCCGGGCGCTGCTCAATCGCGCCCTGCAGCGCCGGGCTGTCCCATGAGGCCGTCCACGCCTCGCGCTGCGGCTGGAAGTCGGGGCCCACCCGCGCGCATGCGCCCAGGCACAGCACGCCGGCCAGCAGCATTCCGTTCGGCCGGTTGCGCACGGGCATGAGGCGAACCGGCCTGCACTATTCCGCGGTCTGCTCGATCGATTCGGGCACCGGCTGCGCAGGCTGCGGAGGCGGCTGGTCTTCGACCCACTGCCAGAACAGCCGGTAGGCCACGGCCAGCATCACGGGACCGATAAACAGCCCGATGACGCCGCCTGTCACCATCCCGCCCAGCGCGCCGATCAGCACCACCGGCATCGGCACGTCCACGCCGCGGCCGAGCATCAGCGGCTTGAGCACGTTGTCGGCCAGTCCCGCGATAAAGGTGTAGACGGCAAAGATCACGGTCCCCCCGGTGGCACCCTCGGCGGCAAAGACAAGGATGATCACCGGGATGGTGATCAGCGTCGCCGGCAACTGCATGATGCCGAGCAGCAGCACCGCCAGCGCCAGCAGGCCGGCGCCGGGAATACCCTTGATCACGAAGGCAACGCCGATCAGCAGCATCTGAATGAAGGCGATGCCTACCACGCCCTGCGCCACCGCGCGGATGGTGGCGGTGCACAGCATAGCCAGCCGCGGGCCGCGCTCCGGGCCGAACACGCGCGAGGCGATCTGCCTGGCGCTGTGCGTCCCTTCCTCGCCATAGGCCATGATGATGCCGGCGATGATCAGCGCGAACAGCAGGACCAGCAGGGCCACGCCGACGCCGGCGAGCTTGCCCAGCAGCGCCAGGCTGACGCCCTTGAGTTGCGGCATCAGCTTTTCCATCACCGCTGTCATGTCGGTGGCGGCCTGCAGCCAGAAGTCGTAGAGGCGCTGCCCGACGAACGGCCACGCGGCGACCGACTCCGCCGGCATCGGGATATGCACGCGGTCCTCCCTGACCATGGCGATGGCGTTCTCCACGGACTCGACCAGCGCCTCGCCCAGCAGGTAGGTCGGCACCAGGATGATGGCGAGGACTAGCACCACGATCAGCGTGGCAACGCGCCCGTCATGGCCGCCCAGCCGCGTGCGCAGCCGAACCTGCAGCGGGTACATGGTGACCGCCAGTATCACCGACCACAGCAGCAGGTCGACAAACGGGTGGAAGATCTGGAAGCAGAAAACCGCCAGCACGGCGATCAGCCCGGCGCGGATCAGGACGTCAAGCAACCCGCGGGACAGCGCCTTCTCGGAAATGGGCGTGGGCAACATCGAGCGTCTCCCCGCGGTGAAAGCCGCAAAGGTTCACATCGGTACGCCAGGCTTGTACTCAGCGCCGGCCGAAATCCAGTCTAGGCGAGCCCGGGGGCTCGGGCAACCTTTTCGTCACCCGGGCCACAAACCCGCCCATCAACCTAGGGCTGTCCGGGCTTGCGCAGCATCTTGTCGACCTCGCCGGCATGCAGTTCCTCCAGCTGGATCGACTCGCGCGCATATTCTTCCAGCGCCACCGAGCGGCCCTCGACCAGGGTCAGCAGCTGGCGGTACAGGTCCAGCGCCTGCCGCTCGGTCGCCAGCGATTCGCGCAGGATGGTGCCGATGTCGGTGGTGTGGCTGTCCAGCAGCGCCGCGATGCCGAGCGAGGGATACGCGCCCAGCGTGGTGATCCACTCCCCGGCCTGCTGCGCATGGAGCAACGATTCGTTGGCCTGTTCGCGCAGCCAGGACACTACGGGAATGCGGCCGAAGCCGAACACCAGAAAGGAATAGTGCGTATAGCGCACAACCCCGGCGAGTTCGGCTTCCAGTATCTGGTTCAGCACCCCGACGACCTTGTCTTTCTCGATTTCCGCCATGGCATCTTCCTCCCGCGATGCAGAGACAAAACAGAGGGACAAACACAGGCTGATTCATTCTAGTCGGCGCCACGCCACACCTGAGGCTTTGCGCACCGGCGGCGAGCGCGTGCGGGCCAGCAATCCGCCAGTGGAATTCCTATCATGCAGACGTGGCGCGTGCCCGCAGCAGCCCGCGCTGCCCGCCCGGAAAACTGACAACTTCGCCGGTGATGCAAAAGGATCCAGGTTCGCCAGCCGACCAATGCGACGGCGCCGTGATGTTCGCGGACATCTGCGACAGCACGCGGCTTTACGACAAGGCCGGCGACGCGGTGGCACTCGCCGCCATCCGCCAATGCCTGGCGCTGATGAAGGCGCGCGCCGCGCTCGCGCAAGGGCGCGTGGTCAAGACCATCGGCGACGAAATCATGGTGCTGTTCCCCGCCGCCGATCACGCGATGCAGGCCGCACTCGACATGCAGGAGGGTGTGGCCGGGCTGGCACCGATCGCCGGCATAGCCTTGTCGATCCATATCGGTTTCCACCATGGCCCGATCCTGTCGGACGAAGGCGGCGACGTGTTCGGCGACACGGTCAACCTGGCCGCGCGGCTGGTCAAGCTGGCCTCGCGCGGACAGATCATCACCAGCAAGCATGCCGTGGAGCAGCTATCGGCACCGCTGCGGCAGATGACGCGCGCGCTGTATCCGATCCAGGTGCGCGGCAAGCTGCAGCTGATCGAGCTGTACGAGGCGATCTGGCAGCAGAACACCGAGCTGACCCTGGTCGCCCCGGTTGATGTCGCGGCGCGCCGCTCGCTGTTCCTGTCGCTGCGCTACCGCGACACGCTGTTCGAGATGGACGCCACCTCGGCGCCGCTGACCATCGGCCGCGACAGCACCATGAGCATCGTCATCCTCGACCGGCAGGTGTCGCGCTTCCAGGCGACTGTCGAGCCGCGCGGCGGCCGCTTCGTGCTGATCGACCGCAGTTCCAACGGCACCCATGTCCGCATCGACGGCGAAGACAGCCTGATGCTGCGCCGTGACGAGATCACGCTGCGGGGCCACGGCTGGATCACGTTCTCCGCACCCGGCGATGCCGGCCAGGAGGCGATCGAGTTCTTTGTCGAGGAAGACTGAGGCGGCTCCCGCACAGTTGCACGGTGGCGTGGAAATTCTCCTTGACTTCAGCCGGTCCGTATCCCATCATGCTTTCCATCGCATGCGATTGAAGCGTTTGCGATAGATCAGCGACAGCTGATTGTTTTTCCCCATACATATCGCATGCGATGCAATCGCACAAGATATAAATACCACCTGACCGAAAGGAACCCCCGCCATGAGCAAGATCGACAAAGTCCTGGCCACCGGCAAGACCTACACCACCCTCAGCGCCGCCGGCAACACGCCCCGCGGGCATGACGGCACCGTCGACATGCGGCTGTCGTCGCCCGGCAGCGAAGCCAACCCCAACCATGTCTTCGATGGCAGCGATGCGCATCCCACCGCCGAGCGCCTGTTCGCGGCCGCGTGGTCGGCGTGCTACATCAGCGCGGTAGGCCTGGCGGCCAAGACGCACAAGCTGACCCTGCCGTCCGACCTGGCCGTCGAGATCGAGGTGGACCTGGGCCAGACCGGCCGCGAGTACCTGCTGCAGGCCCGCCTGAACGTGCGCATGCCCGGCGTGCCGCATGACGTGGCGACGGCGGTGGCCCATGCCGCTGACGAAATCTGCCCGTACTCCAAGGCCACGCGCGGCAACATCGACGTGGCGATCAACGTCATCACCGGCTGACGCAGCCGCGCGGCCCGGTCCGTGCCTAAAAGGCACGGACCGGGGCCCATGGGTCGCATCCGGTTATCGCATCCCCGATACAATCGCATACGACCTATAATTTCCCGCAGCGTCATCCAGACACGGGAGCCAGACCATGAAAGCCACCGACAAGGCCGCCGCCGCGGACCCCAAGCTGTCCGATTTCCTCTGCTTCGCCGTCTATTCCGCCAACCTGGCGTTCGGCAAGGCGTACAAGCCCGTCCTCGAACAACTGGGGCTGACCTACACGCAATACATCACCATCGTGGCGTTGTGGGAGGAAGACAACCAGACCGTGGGCAGCCTGGGCGAGAAGCTTTTCCTGGAATCGAACACGCTGACGCCGATCCTGAAGAAGCTCGAAGCCATGGGATACGTGGAACGGCAGCGCGATCCCGAGGACGAGCGCCAGGTGCGGGTCAGCCTGACCCGCACTGGCCGCCGCCTGCGCGAAAAGCGCCTCGAAGGCAGCCTGGCCGAAGCCACCGGCCTGGCGCCGGACGAATTCGCACGCCTGCAGAAGGCGGTGGCGACGCTGCGCAACAACCTGATCCGGTCGGTCAGGTCCGGCGACTGAAGCCGGCCACCGCCCTGCATTACGAGCTACTGACATGAACCAGGCATCCACCCCGTACAGCCCGATCAGCTGCGAATTCCACGACCTGCTCGAAGCGCTGGCCACCGTGCGCCGGCCCGCCGTGATCCGCTATCGCGACCAGGATGGCGCGGCGCGGCAAGTGACGGCGACGATCACCGATATCTTCAGCCGCGAGCGGGTGGAGTTTGTCTCGCTCGGCACGGGCGAGGCGCTGCGGCTGGACCAGCTCGTCGAGGTCAACGGCGAGAAGCTCCGCGACTACTGAGCCCCGCTCCCGGCCCTACTCCCGGCCCTCCCCCCGTCCTTGCCCTATCCTTCCAGGGAATACACCGGGCAAGGTGGGCCGCATGCGCGCATTGATCTTCTGCTCCGTGCAGTTCCTGCTGGCGGTCACGTGGACCCTCTACGTGGCGTTCCTGCCGCAGCTCGCCACGCAGGCAGGCATCCCGCGCGCGCAGGTTGCGTGGATCCTGGTGATGGACCAGGTGATCTTCGTAGCCATGGACCTGGCGCTGGGCATCGCCGCCGACCGTGTCGCCAACGGCATGCGCCGGCTCGGCGGCTGGATCCTGGCGCTGTCGGTGGTTTCCGCGCTGGCGTTCGTGCTGCTGCCTTCGGCTTCCTCGCCGGTGCTGCTGCTTGCCCTGACCGCGTTGTGGGCCGCCACCTCTTCGGCCCTGCGCGCGCCGCCCATGGTGATCATCGCGCGGCGGCTGCAGGGATCGGCTTCGTCGTTCCTGGTGTTGGCGTCGCTGCTCGGCATCGGCCTGGCCGGCGCGGTGGCACCGGTGCTGACGGCGCGGCTGCGCGAGGCTTCGCCGTTGATCCCCTTTGCCGCGGCCAGCGCGGCACTGGTGGTGGCCGTGGTCGCGCTGCGCTGGGTTGAATTGCCGCCGGCAAGCCAACGGGCTGACGCGGCGCCGATTGCCAGTGCCGGCCCGCGGCGCCTGTGGCTGCTGTTCGCGGCGGTCTGGCTGCTCGCGCTGGGCTTCCAGGTCCACACCGCGATCAACTCCGGACCGGCCTACCTTCGCTTCGTTGCCAGCGCCGAGCTGGTGCGGGTGATGCCGGCGTTCTGGATCGGCTTCGCGCTGTGCGTGCTGCTGCCCGAGACACCATGGCTGCGGCGCTTTCCCGCCTGCGTGCTGCTGCTCGCCGCGTCGGTGCTGGGCGCGCTGGCCTTGTCCGGGTTCATTGCCGCCGCTTCGCTGCAGGCGGTGCTGGCCGCGCAATGCCTGGCCGGCGGCATGTGGGGAATCATGTTTGGCGCGGCGGCCAATGCCGCGCTCGATGCCGGGCGTGTGGGCCGCGAAGGCAGGCTCACCGGACTGGTGTTTGCCGTGCTGGCCATCGCCGCTTTCCTGCGCATCGCCGCGGTGGCCTCCGGCGCCGCCAAGGGCGCGATACTGGCCAGCCTGATGCCGTGGATGCCGGCGCTCGCATGGAGCGCGGGGGCGCTGCTGCTGGCGTTCTTCGTCGCGGCAAACCTGCCCTATCTCGCCACGCGCGCTCAGGTAGCAAGGCCACCGGCGTGATGCCGGACTAAGGCCCCATCGTCGCCGTTCCGGCGTAGTCGCGAAGTCCTGCGACCAGCGCGGCAAACGTCACCGCGCAGCGCGCGCTGCCGCGCAAGTCCTCGTGCATCGCTACCCAGGTATCCATCGCCACCGAAAACTCGCTGCGCAACACCCTGACCAGCCCCGGGTCGCGGCCCGCGAGCGCGGCATGGCACACGCCGATGCCGAACCCGGCGCGGATCGCGCCCAGCTGGGCCAGGTCGCTGTCGGCGCGAAAGGCCAGGCGCTGGCGCGAAAACGCCGGAAAGCGCTCCAGCAAGCGGCGGATGAACAGCGTCTCCCGGTCGAAGCCGATCATGGCAAACCCCGGCAGTTCCTCCAGCGACTGCGGCACGCCGTGCGCGGCCAGGTAGCGCTCATGCGCATGCAGCCCCAGTTCGATGCCGCCGACGCGCTGGGCCACGAGCGCATCCTGCTCGGGCCGGAACATGCGCACGGCGATATCGGCTTCGCGATGCAGCAGGTCGTCGACGCGGTTCGACAGCACCAGTTCGATCTCCAGCGCCGGGTGGGCTTCGCGCAGTGCGGCCAGGATCGGCGGCAGCACTTCGACGCCGACGACCTCGCTCGCCGACAGCCGCACCGTGCCGCGCACGCCGGCGCCGTGCCCGCTGGCCGCGCGCCGCATGGCCGCGGCCGTGGCGGCGAGTCCGGCGGCATAGGGCCGCAGCGTGTGTGCGGCGTCGGTCGGGGCGAAGCCGTCGAAGGAGCGCGTGAAGAGCTTCAGGCCCAGCGCGGCCTCAAGACTGTCGATATGGCGGCCGACGGTCGGCTGCGTCAGGCCCATGGCGCGGCCGGCAGCCGACAGCGAGCCGGTTTCCAGCACGTGGAGGAAGGTGCGGTACCACTCCCAGTTCGGTTCGCCGGCCATGCCTATGCATTTTTGTTTAGCAACCAGCCGATTATAGGCAATTTTCTTTTTGCCGAGATGCCCGCAAACTGGCCTGCATCAGACCACGACAGCACCCATGCCAAGGAGAATCCCATGTCCAGGATCGCGCTGTTTGGCGCCGCCGGCGCCATTGGCCACAGCATCGCCGCCGCACTGGCAGGCCGGGGCGAGCCGTATCGCGTAGTCGGCCGCGATGCGGCGCGCCTCCACCAGGCCTTCGGGGCCGACCCGCTCGCCGAGATCGTCGCGTGGGACCCCGATTCGCCGGCCTCCGTCCAGGCCGCGGCGAGCGGCATCGACACGCTGGTCTACATGGTCGGCGTCGACTACTGGCGCTTCGACCTGCACCCGGAACTGCTGCGCAAGACACTGGATGGCGCGCTCGCAGCGGGCGTCAGGCAATTCATCCTGATCGGCACCGTCTACCCCTACGGACGCGTCCAGGGCGGCAATCCGGTCAGCGAGGATCACCCGCGCGCGCCGCATACCTTCAAGGGCCGCATGCGCAAGGCGCAGGAAGACCTGCTGATGCAGGCCGACGCCGCCGGGCGCATCCGCGCCACGGTGCTGCGGCTGCCCGACTTCTACGGCCCGGGCGTGCAGGCCAGCCTGCTGCACCGCGCCGCGCAGGCTGCCGTATCCGGCGGCACCGCGGACATGATCGGGCCGATCGATGCGCCGCACGAGTTCGTCTATGTGCCGGACGTGGGGCCGGTGGTGGCGCGGCTGGCGGATACGCCCGCGGCCTTCGGCAGGATCTGGCACCTGGCCGGCGCCGGCGCCACGACACAGCGCGAACTGGTATTGGAGATGGAAAGGCAGACCGGCCGCCGGCTCAGGCTGCGCATCGCCGGCAAGGGCATGCTGCGCCTGCTCGGGCTGTTCAACCCGTTCATGCGCGAACTGGTCGAGATGCACTACCTGATGACCGATCCGCTGATCCTGGACGATGCCGCGCTGCAGCGGCTGATCGGGCCGATCCGCAAGACGCCCTACGCCGAGGGCATCCGGCAGACGCTGGCGGCATGCCAGCCTGGCCGGCACGCCGCCAACCTCGCCAACGTCGCTAACCTGCCTGCTTGCGAAACGCCCAGCGCCCCGCCAGCACAGTGAAGCTGGCCACCAGTGCCACCAGCACCCAGAAGCCGTGCGGATGCTCGGCCAGCGGGATGCCGCCCACGTTCATGCCAAAGAAGCCGGCCACGATATTGATCGGCAGCGCCAGCACGGTCACCAGCGTCAGCGTGAACAGCGTGCGGTTGGTCTGCTCGTTGAGCTTGGCGGCGATCTCTTCCTGCAGCAGCTTGATGCGTTCGACCAGCGCGGCAAGGTCGTTGAGCACCAGCGAGAACTCTTCGGTCGATTCGCGCAGCTCCTGCAGGTCGGTTTCCTGCAGCCACGCCGGCGGCCGGTTCAGCAGCCGGAACAGCGCGCCCGGCTCGGGCGCCAGCAGCCGTTGCAGCCGCACCAGGCCGCGCCGCATCGCGCCCAGATCGGCGCGGTTGCCCTGCAGCCGCTGCGACAGCAGCTGGTCCTCGATCTGGTCGACGTTCACGCCGGTCTCGCGCACGATCTGCACCAGCACGTCGGCCTGGTCGCGCAGCAGGTGCACCATCAGGTCCGCCGGCGAGCGGAACGCCTCGCCGTGCCGCACCGCCTCGCGCAGCCGGTCCACCGAGCGCAGCGGCCGCGCCCGGGCCGTGACCAGCAGGCGGTGGTCAGCGTGGGCCCACATGGTCGAAATGTCCGTCGATGAGACGCCGAAGTTGTAGATCACATCGTTGACCACGGCCAGCAGCGCGGTGTCCAGACGCTCGATCCGCGTCGAGCGCGAGCCCTGGCGCAGCGCCTCGAAGTATTCGTCCGGCAGCCCCAGGTGCCCCTTCATCCAGCGTTCGCAGGCGCTGTGGGACAGGTTGAAATGCAGCCAGACGAAGCAGCGCTCGTGCGCGGCAGCCGGCGGCGCCTGCTGCAGCCAAGCCGCCGCGCCCCGCGAATCGATCTCGCGCATGGCCCCGCCGGGCGCGAACAGGAAACCGCTGACCAGGCCGACCGGGTCCGATCCATAGCCCGCCTCGACAATGCCCGCTTGCATGCCTGCTCCCTTCACATGGAATTTGCCTCGCGCGACGTTATCACGCCGCAATGACAGTGTCGGAAAATGAAGGCGCGGGTGGTCCCGGGTCTGGTCTGTGCGTTTGCGGCTTCCGGCGCCGCCCTGCCTTGTCGGCCCCTACAACACCGTCGCGTACTCCAGCGTCTTCGGCGTCTTCACGATCACCTCGGGCACTTCCCGACGATGACCGTGTCATCGAGCCGGAATCCGCCCAGCCCGTAGACGTACAGCCCCGGCTCCGACGAATACACCTCTCCCGCCAGCAGCGCGCGCGTGTTGAAGGCCATGTCTTCGGGATACTCGTGCAGCATCAGCCCGACCGCATGCCCGGTGCGGTGGAACACGTACTGTCCGCAGCCGGCCGCTTCGATCACCGCTTGTGCGGCGGCGTCCATGTCGCAGACGCGCCGGCCGGGCACCGCGGAGGCGACGGCGGCATCGGTCGCGCGGGCCGCGACCTGGTAGAGCCGCGCCTGCTCGTCTCCGGGCCGGCCGCAGAACCATGTGCGCTCGTTCTCGACATAGAGGCCGTTCAGCCGCGGCAGTATGAGATTGACGATGGTGTCGCCTTCGGCGATGCGCGATCCGCACGCGGCGCCGTCGCCATGCGGCGAGGCCGAGGCCGGGCCGGTGAGCGTCCAGCACTTGAGGATGTCGAAGTCCTCGCCGGGAAAGCGCCGGGCGGCTTCCTCGACCATCAGCGCCGCCATGGCGTGATCGAGTTCCTGCACCAGGCGGCCGGGGCGGATGCTCTCGCGGTAGCGGTCCTGCACCCAGTCGGTCAGTGCGCCCAGCTCGCGCATGACTTGCAGTTGGCCAGCATCGCCACGCCGGTCAGGTCCTTCGACGGGTTGTACGGCAGCTTCGGATACAGGAAAGGATTGAAGGCAAGGTTGGAATCGCCGGCGATAACTTTCCCGCCGAAAGATAACGATGCGCAACTCGCCGGCATTTCTCCCCCGGCAGTGATCGCTGCGCTATTCATGCCGATGGTTCTTAAAACCCGATAGCCGGGTCAGCGCTGGCCGGCATCGAAGGCCTTCTGCCAGACATCGTGGTCTGGCGGATAGACCGCGTCGAAATGCTCGCGCAGCGCGGCGATCTCCTGCACGATCGCGAACGAAAAGCCCTGGCGGCCGCCGCGGTCGTCGAACTGCAGGCCGTTCAGGTAGTGCCGGCATCCGACCGCATCGAACCACTTGGCGGCGACGGTATTGACGATGCGGGGGAAAGCCCGCCCCAGTTCTACCGGACGGACCGCGTCGGGCAGCTCGGCCATCCAGCGGATGGTCTCGCGGCGCAGCGTCAGGTCATCGTCCGTGGCGGTCTTGCGGTGGAAGGCGGGGTCTTGCGTCAAGGGAGTCTCCGGGTGCAGCCGGGAGGATAGCCGATTGTGGCCGGACCATGCCAGGTCCGGCCAGCCCGGGCTTTTCCCGGTTGCACGCCGGCGCTCAGGCCGCGGCCCGGCGCGCCGCCCCGCGATACTCCGCCAGCAGTGCTTCGCGGCGCGCGGCCGCTGCCTGCATGCTGGCTTCCTTGACATGGCCGTAGCCGCGGATGTCGTCGGGCAACGTGGCCAGCGCCAGCGCGGTGTCGAGCTTGTCGGCGCCCAGCGAGGCGGCGAACTCGTCGACCATGGCCAGGTAGTCGGCCACCAGCGCGCGCTCGGCGCGACGCTCCGCGGTCTTGCCGAACACGTCGAACGCTGTGCCGCGCAGGCCTTTCAGGCGGGCCAGCAGGCGGAAGGCGGTCAGCGTGCGCGGGCCGAAGCGGCGCTTCACCGGATGGCCCTTGCTGTCGGTCTTGCCCGCATTCGTCAGCGTGGGCGGGGCCAGCCAGAAGTTGAGCTGGTAGTCGCGGCCGGGCTCGCCTTCGAACTGCGCGCGCAGCTTGTCGAGGAAGGCCGGGTCGGCGTACAGGCGCGCCACCTCGTACTCGTCCTTGTACGCCATCAGCTTGGCCAGGTTGCGCGCCACCGCTTCGGTCAGCGGCAGCTTGCGGTCGGCGCCCAGCTTCTGCTCGGCGGCGCGGATACGCTCGACCGCTTCACGGTAGCGGCTGGCGTACGCGGCGTTCTGGTAGTCGGTCAGCATCGACTCGCGCTTGCGGATCAGCGTGTCGAGCGTCTGCGGCAACGCCACCACGTGGGCCGTCTGCGCCGGCGCATCCGGCAGCAGCGCCTTCACGGCAGCCTCGCCGTGGTGCGCGAGATACCGGCCCCATTCGAACGCCTGGCGGTTCTTGTCGACCGACACGCCGTTGAGTTCGATCGCGCGCAGCAGGCTGGCATGCTGCAGCGGGATCCAGCCTTTCTGCCAGGCAAAGCCGAGCAGCAGCGGGTTGGAGTAGATGGCATCGGCCAGCAGCGTCACGGCCCAGGCGCTGGCGTCGATAAACGCGCTGGCCTCGCCCACGCTGTTGCGCAGGTCCTGCTCGGCGCTGGCGCCGGGGAACTTCCACTTCGGGTTCTTGATGAACTCGGCGGTCGGGGTGTTGGCGCTGTTGACCACCGCAGCGGTCACGCCGTGCCGGGTCTTGGACAGCACCTCGGCCGAGGCCGAGACGATGGCGTCGCCGCCGATCACCAGCCGCGCGTCGCCGGTGGCGATACGCGTGGCATGCAGGTCATGCGGCGCCGGTGCGATCTGCACGTGGCTGATCACCGCCCCGCCCTTCTGCGCCAGGCCTGCCATGTCGAGCACGGTGACGCCCTTGCGCTCCAGGTGCGCGGCCATGCCGAGCAAGCCGCCGATGGTCACCACGCCGGTGCCGCCCACGCCCGTCACCAGCACGCCATACGGCCGTTCCAGCGCGGGAAGCGTTGGCATCGGCAGCGCCTCGAAATCGGCGCCGGCGCCCTTGCCGCCCGCCGCCGCGGGCTTGCGCACCTGCGCGCCCTCGGCGGTGACGAAGCTGGGGCAGAAGCCGTTGACGCAGGAGAAATCCTTGTTGCACGACGACTGGTTGATCCGGCGCTTGGTGCCCAGTTCGGTCCCCAGCGGTTCCACCGACAGGCAGTTGGACTTGGCCGAGCAGTCGCCGCAGCCTTCGCACACAGCGTCGTTGATAAAGGCGCGCCTGGCCGGATCGGGATACGTGCCGCGCTTGCGGCGGCGGCGCTTCTCGGTGGCGCAGGTCTGGTCGTAGATCAGGATGGTGACGCCCTCGGTGTCGCGCAGCTCCAGCTGCACGGCATCGAGCTGGTCGCGATGGAACACCGTCACGCCGGACGGCAGCATGCTGCCGTCGCCGTACTTCTGCGGCTCGTCGGTGACGACGACCAGCTTCTTGGCGCCCTCGGCCAGCACCTGGTGGGCAATCTGCGGCACGGTCAGCACGCCGTCGATCGGCTGGCCGCCGGTCATCGCCACCGCGTCATTGAACAGGATCTTGTAGGTGATATTGGCCTTCGCCGCAATCGAGGCGCGGATCGCCAGCAGGCCCGAGTGGAAATAGGTGCCGTCGCCCAGGTTGGCGAACACGTGCTTGTCGCCGGTGAAATGCATCTGGCCGGTCCACGCCACCCCTTCACCGCCCATCTGGCTGAAGGTGTCGGTATTGCGGTCCATCCACAAGGTCATGTAGTGGCAGCCGATGCCGGCCAGCGCGCGCGAGCCTTCCGGCACGCGCGTGGAGGTGTTGTGCGGGCAGCCCGAGCAGAACCAGGGCTTGCGCTCGGCCGAGATGCGCGGCTGCGCGGCCTCGCGCTCCTTGGCCTCGATCACCGCGACGCGCGCGGCGATGCGGGCGCGCACGGCTTCCGGCAGGTCGAAGCGCTCCAGGCGCCGGGCGATAGCCTTGGCGATCAGCGCCGGCGACAGCTCGTAGTGCGCCGGCAGCAGCCAGTTGCCGCGCGGCACCGACCATTCGCCGCCGTCGTTGCCGCGCTGGTCGAACTTGCCGAACACCTTGGGCCGCACGTCCTCACGCCAGTTGTACAGCTCTTCCTTGAGCGCGTATTCCAGGATCTGGCGCTTCTCTTCCACCACCAGGATTTCTTCCAGGCCGGTGGCGAACTCGCGCGCGCCATGCGCCTCCAGCGGCCACACGCAGCCTACCTTGTAGACGCGAATGCCGATGCGGGCGCAGGTCTCGTCGTCGAGGCCAAGGTCGGCCAGCGCCTGGCGCACGTCCAGGTAAGCCTTGCCGGCGGTCATGATGCCGAAGCGCGCATTGGGCGAATCGAGCACCACGCGGTTCAGGCGGTTCGCGCGGACATAGGCGAGCGCCGCATACCACTTGTGGTCGAGCAGGCGCGCTTCCTGTTCCAGCGGGGTATCGGGCCAGCGGATATTGAGGCCGCCGGCCGGCATGGCAAAGTCTTGCGGCAGCACCACCTGCACGCGGTCGGGGTCGATCTCGACCGAGGCGGTCGACTCGACCACATCGGTGACGCACTTCATCGACACCCACAGGCCGGAATAGCGGCTCATGGCCCAGCCGTGCAGGCCGTAGTCGAGGTATTCCTGCACGTTGGCCGGATACAGCACCGGGATGCCGGCGGCCTGCAGCACGTGCTCGGACTGGTGCGCGACGGTGGAGGACTTGGCGGCATGGTCGTCGCCGGCCAGCAGCAGCACGCCGCCATGGCGCGACGAGCCGGCCGAATTGGCGTGCTTGAGCACGTCGATGGACCGGTCCACGCCCGGACCCTTGCCATACCACATCGAGAACACGCCATCGCGCGAGGCGTTGGGGAACAGGTTGACTTGCTGCGACCCCCACACCGCGGTGGCGGCAAGGTCTTCGTTGACGCCGGGCTGGAACACAACATCGTTGTCCGCCAGGTGTTTCTTGGCCTTCCACAGCGCCTGGTCGACACCGCCCAGCGGCGAGCCGCGGTAGCCGGAGATAAAGCCGGCCGTGTTCAGGCCGGCGGCGCGGTCGCGCGCCTTCTGCAGCATCGGCAGGCGGACCAGCGCCTGGACCCCGCTCATGTAGACGCGGCCTTTGTCCAGGGTGTACTTGTCGTCCAGGCTGGCGCTGGCGAGGGTGTCGAGGAGGGTGTGGGGTAGCGGTGCGTTCACGATGTCTCCGTGCTTATTCTGGTGTCCGGAGCAGTGTAGGAATCCCGCTGGTTATCGTAAAATCAAGAATTCCCACACCTGATATCTGCAAAACGGATATCCCCGGAGACATACATGGCCAAGGCGCGCGAGAGCTCGGAGAGACTTGCCAAGGAAATCACATTGCGGCAGTTCCGCTACTTTGTCGCGGCGGCGGAAACCGGGCAGTTCTCGATGGCGGCCACGGCCGAGCATGTGTCGCAGTCGGCGGTGACCAACGCCGTGCTGGCGCTGGAGCAGCGGCTGGCCGTGCGGCTGTTCGAGCGGCGCCCGCACGGCGTGACGCTGACGGCGGAAGGCCACCTGTTCTACCAGCATGCGCGCCAGATCCTGGATTCGGTCGAGGATGCGCTGCGCGAGCCGCGCTTCCAGGTGCACGGCCTGCAAGGCAGCGTGCGCCTGGCCGCCTCCTATACCGTGCTCGGCTACTTCCTGCCGGGCTTGCTGGCGCGCTTTCGCACCAACTACCCGGACATCGAGCTGGACCTGCTTGACATGGACCGGCCGGATATCGAGCGCGCCGTGCTGGCGGGCGAGATCGAGCTGGGGATCGCGCTGCTGTCCAACCTGGAACGGCCGCAGCGCTTCAAGCGCCACACGCTGATGCGCTCGCGCCGCCAGCTGTGGACCTCGGCCAGCCATCCGCTGCTGGACATCGAGCGGCCGTCGCTGCGCGACGTCGCGGCTTACCCGTACATCCTGATCACGGTCGACGAGGCCGAGGAATCGACCATGCGCTACTGGCGCAGCCTGCGGCTCTCGCCCAATATCGCCTTCCGCACCGGGTCGATGGAGGCACTGCGCGGGCTGGTCGCGCACGGCTTCGGCGTCACCGTGCTGTCCGACATGGTATACCGGCCGTGGTCGCTGGAAGGCAAGCAGATCGAAGCCCGGCCCATCGCCAACGCGGTGCCGGACATGGAGGTCGGCATGCTGTGGCAGCCGGGACGCAAGCTGGGCAAGCCGGCCGACGCGCTGCGGGAGTTCCTGATCCACGCGTGCGGCAGCTGAGGGCTCGCCGGGCCGGTCGTCCTCACGGTTGCGCCCTACTTCACCGGCGTCAGTATCGGCGCCCCCTTGTTCTTCAGCAGCATTACCAGGAACTTCGCCGGCTGCGTCTTGCTGGCGTTGTGCCCCACCGAGTGGATATCGTCAGGGCCTTCGTGCCAGGTCTGGCCGGCGGTCAGCGTAACTTCCTTGCCGCCCCTGACGCCCATCACGATGGTCCCTTCCAGCACATAGATAAATCCATGCGCATCGTGGCGATGTACCGGGTCGGCACCGCCGGGCGGATATTCCACCATGATGATCTGCACTTCCTTGCCCGGGTATTGCGGCAAGGGCTCGGTCGTCAGCAGCGTGACCTTGGCTTCCGGGGGTGCCGCCACCGCCGGCTGCAGGGCCAGCAGTCCGCTGAGCACCAGCGCGACGATGCCGTATGGTCTGGCGCGCTTCATGCCGTTGAACAGCTCGTGCGATTGCTTGATGTTGTGGATGCGCTGCGGCATGGTATCTCCTGCTGGATGGGGACTGCGGCGCCTCGGCGGCGCCTGCAACAAAGCGTAGTTGGCTGGCATGGCCGCCGCCAGTGCATGCCGACCCAGGCCGGCACCGATGCGCATGGAGATCCACTAGGACAGCCCGTTTCCCGCGCCTAGAATAGGCTGACACCACGGCACCCCGGCGCGGGGCGCCGCTGCCATTCCCGGATCCAGGTCCCGACAAACGGAGGCGCGCATCATGAAGCCAGAACCCTTTGTGGTAACGCCGGACGCCTATGCGCGCGCGCTCAACGTAGTTGGAGAGAAGATCACCGTGCTCGCCTCCAACGCCGCCACGCAGGGCTACGAGGTCTTCCTGCAGCAGGGCGACGAAGGCACCGGCCCACCGCCGCATTGCCATGACTGGGACGAATCGTTCTTCGTGACCCGCGGGACGATCGAGATCGGCTATGGCGGGCAGGCCTTCCAGGCGGTCGCCGGCACCTTTGTCCATGTGCCGGCGGGCACGGTCCACTACTTCCGTTTCGGCGCCGGGGGCGGCGAAATGGTTTCGGTCACCAGCCACAACGGCAACGCCTCGCGCCTGTTCACGCGGCTGGATGAGGAAATCGCGCCCGGCGCACCGGATTTCGACAAGCTGCTGGCCGTGGCGCAGGAATGTGGCGTGACCGTGCCGCCACCGGAGCACTGATGCCGCTGGCCCCGCTGCCACGTTGCACCGAC
This sequence comes from Cupriavidus sp. a3, assembly GCF_051015765.1. Lineage (NCBI taxonomy): Bacteria > Pseudomonadati > Pseudomonadota > Betaproteobacteria > Burkholderiales > Burkholderiaceae > Cupriavidus > Cupriavidus sp. a3. The sequence continues at coordinate 1,691,325 of NZ_CP170644.1, forward strand.
CTTGGCTGGCCATCGCCGCTTGCATATGGTTCTGCGTACACCTTCATTCCCCTGCAGCCATGGCTCGACTATGGTGGAAGCGTTCCCCCGGGCATGCCAGTCACCGGGGGCCGCAAGGAGGGTTATGGACCTGCTCGACTGGATCACCGCCGTGGCAACCGTGGTTCTGGTGTATGCCGCGTTGCGTCATCCGCTCTATCCGCCCGGCTGGAACGGCCGGAAAGACGACCGCTCGTGACGGGCCGCCGGTGGGCGGCCCTTTGTGATTTTGCTCATGCCACTGACAGTGTGTAGGGTATGAAGCCCTCACGCCGCCGCGCGAGTGGGTACGGCTCTTGCGCCTGCGCTGGCACATCGGGCCCGCAGAGGAGAGTTGCCGTGCGCACACCTGCCAGTATTGCCAAACACCCGATTCCAGGATGGCGGGGCGGGAAGATGGTGCATGTGCATGGCGTCAGCGTGGTGACGCCTCCCGACCCGGTGCGCTGAAAAGGGCCGCACGGCCTGGCAGGCGTGTAAATTTTGCACGGCGTGCAATCTCCCCGGGACGATATGCGGCGATGCAGGCGTTGCGGCGCGCTGGCGCTCGCCGCCGCGGCATTTGGCACGACCTGCGCGGCACAGGATCTCGATGAGGTAGAACGACCGCTTTGGGAAGTCGGGCTCGGCCTCGGCGGCATCACCGTGCCGCACTACCGTGGCTCGGACCAACGCGCCAGCCTGCTGTTTCCCGTGCCCTATTTCATCTACCGTGGCGAGCACCTGCGCGCCGACCGCAATGGCGTGCGCGGCAAGCTGTTCGACAGCGACCGCGTCGAACTCAACGTCAGCCTGGGACTTTCGCTGCCGGTGGAAAGCGGCGACGACGAAGCGCGCCGCGGCATGCCCGACCTGAAGACAGCGGTGGAAATCGGCCCCTCGCTGAACCTGACGCTATGGCATTCCGACTCGGACCGCACCCGCCTCGACCTGCGGCTGCCGGTGCGGCTGGCCCTGACAGTGGAATCCTCGCCCCGCTCAATCGGCTGGATCTTCTCGCCAAACCTGCATCTCGACATCGCCGACCTGGGCGGCTTCGCGGGCTGGAACCTGGGCGTCACGGCCGGGCCGCTGTTCGCCACCGCACGCTACAACCAGTACTTCTATGCCGTCGAGGCGCAGTTCGCGACCGCTACGCGGCCGGCCTACGCGGCCCATGGCGGCTACGCCGGCAGCATGGCGATGGCGACGCTGTCGCGCCGCTTCCGCCATGTCTGGCTGGGTGCCTTCATGCGCTATGACCGGCTGGACGGCGCCACCTTCGAGGACAGCCCGCTGGTCCGGCGCAAGGACGCGTTCGCGGCCGGCGTGGCACTGACCTGGATCTTCGGCGAATCTACGACGCGGGTTCCCAGCCGGGAATAGCGGGTAATAGCGCGGTGGGTAAAAGCACGGCAGGTAAAAGCGCGCGCGCACGACGATCATTCCTCGCTGGTCCACTCGACATGGACGCCGAGGCTGCGCAGGTTCTCGACAAAGCGCGGATGCGCGCGCCGGATCGGCGTGGCGTTGCGGATTTCCGAGCGGCCTTCGATGCTGGCCGCGACCATGAACAGCGCGATCGCGACGCGGATGATGTACGGGCTTTCCACCACCGCCGGCGTCAGCGGATTGCCGCCGAAGGTGATCAGCCGGTGCGGGTCCGACTGGAACACATGCGCGCCGAACTTCGACAGCTCGCCGGTCCAGCCGAGCGCGCCGTCGTAGATCTTGTTCCAGAACATCGCATTGCCCTGCGCACGCACGCCCAGCGCGATAAAGATCGGCAGCAGGTCGACCGGGAAATACGGCCACGGCGCGGCCTCGACCTTGGTCAGCACATTGCTGGTAAAAGGCGTCTGCACCTTCAGCGGTCCCTGCAGCAGCGCGCGCGACCAGCCGTCCTCGTGCACTACCTGCACGCCGAACTTGGCGAAGGTGCGGTCGATCAGCGGGAAGTTGCCCGGCGTGCTGTTGCGCACCACCACGTCGCCGCCGGTGATCGCGCCCAGCGCGAGGAAAGTGGTGATCTCGTGGAAATCTTCCTCGAAGGTGAACTCGCCCCCGCGCAGCCGGCCGCCGCCGCGCACGGTCAGCCGCGAGGTGCCGATGCCGTCGATGTCGGCGCCAATCATCTGCATGAAGCGGCAGAACTCCTGCACGTGCGGCTCGGACGCGGCATTGGTCAGCGTCGATTCGCCTTCGGCAGCGGCCGCGCACAGCACGAAGTTCTCGGTGGTGGTCACCGAGGCATAGTCGAGCCAGTGGTGCGTGGGCTTCAGCGGCTCGCCGCTGCGCACCAGCAGCGAGCCGCTGGCGCGCTCCACCGCGCCGCCGAACGAGCGGAAGATGTCGACGTGCGGGTCGATCTCGCGCACGCCCAGCGTGCAGCCCTTGACGTTGTCTTCCAGCCGCGCCACGCCGAAGCGGGCCAGCAGCGGCGGCACCAGCATGATAGACGAGCGCATTTCTTCCGGGAGCCGGTGCGTGGCTGCGTCGAAAGTGGTGTCGCGGTGGTGCAGGTCGAGCGTACCGGTGGCTTCATCGAGACGGACATCGCTGCCCAGCATGCGGAAAATATCGAGGATCTTGCGGACATCGGTGATGTCCGGCACGCCGTGCAGGCGCAGCGGCTGGTCGGTCAGCAGCGTGGCGCAAAGCACCGGCAGCACTGCATTCTTGTTGGCCGAAGGGATGATGCGGCCGCGCAGGGGCGTGCCACCGTGGACGATGAGATTGGACATGGGCGATGCGGTCGGGTGGCGGGAAAGGCAGATCCGGCAGATCCGGTAAAACAAGCGTCCGGCATTGTACTGCCCCAGCGCACCACACCGGCTCGTGCAGAGAAGCGCCGCTGATTCCGCAGGCTATGAAGTGACCGGTACGCCCGTCACCGCGTGACGCGGCCTGCGCCTGCCGGCGCCGGTCAGCGCCGGAACCACAGCAGCGACAGCCCGGATGCCAGCACCAGCAGCAGCACCGCTGCCGCCGACAACAGCGCACTCAGCTCGGTTTCCCGGCGCTCCAGCGCGAAACGGGCGCTGAGCTGGCGATAGACCCTGGTCAGGTCGGCGGCCGATCCTGCCTGGAAGTACTCGCCGCCAGTCAGCGTCGCCACCGCGCGCAGCGCCGGTTCGTCGAGCTGCATGAAGTACGCCAGGCTCGACTCCGGCACGCCGCCGCCCTGGGGCGAGCCGAAGCCCACGGTATAGACGCGCACGCCGCGCTCGGCCGCCATGCGCGCGGCATCGATCGGGTCCGGCCCGGTGGTGCGGCGGCCGTCGCTGAGCAGGATCACCGCGCCATGCCGGTATGCGCCGGGCTGCATCGGCTGGCGTTCCTGCCCGCGCTTGCGCGCGGCCTCCGCGGCGGCGGCCTCGTCGAGCGACGGCGGGCGGCCGAACGGGGTTGCGCTGTCGCTGAAGAGTATCGCCTCCAGGTCGATGCCGTCATCGGGAAACAGCACCGCCAGCGCCTGGATCAGCCCGCTGCCGGTGGCGGTGCCGCGTTGCAGCTGGACCCGATCGAGCGCGTCGAGCATATCCTGGCGATTGCTGGTCGGCGGCAGCACCACGGTCGCGGTGGCGGCAAAGGACACGATGCCGAGCCGCACGCTGGCCGGAAGTCCCACGACCAGGTCACGCGCGGCCTGCTGCGCCGCGGCGATGCGCGTGGGCGGCACATCGGTGGCCTCCATGCTGCGCGAGATGTCCATGGCCAGCACCAGCGTGATCGTGTCGGACGGCAGGGTGACGGTCGCGGTGGGCCGCGCGCACGCCAGCAGCGCCGCGCCCAGCGCGACCAGGAACAGCATTGGGGGGATGTGACGCCGCAGCCGTTGGCGCCGGCCCAGCGCGGCGCGGGGCAGCGCAAGGCTGGCATACAGCAGGGCGGATTTCTTGCGCCGCGCGAGCAGGTACAGGTAGGCAGCTGCCAGCACCGGGAGCGCCAGCAGCAACCAGAGCATCTGCGGCCAGAGAAACTGCATGCCCTGCTCCTTGGCGCGTGGTTAAGAGGATGGTACTGTATTTTTTAAGGCGGGACGGGACCTCGGGGGCAGCGATGAAACGGGTGACGATCTACGGGCTGGCCTCGGCGGCGGTGGTCGTGGTCATCGCGGCGGGCGCGGCCATCGCCTGGTGGTCGCAGCCGCCACCCCGCGTGCTCAAGCAGGCAGATATCGACGCCGCGGTGCTGCACACGCTGCGGACCAAAAGCCTGCCGTCGCGCACCGCCAGGGCAGCAGAGGCGGTGCGCGAATCGGTGGTCGAGATCCGCAGCTATACGCCGGCGGAGGATCCCGTGGAAGCGGCCTCCGTGCCGAAGGCGAAGCGTGATCCCCCTGCCACACGCCGCAAGTCGTCACCAGCCTCGCAACCTGCGCCACAGGACGAGCTGGCCAAACGCGAACCGCCCGACGGCAAGGACCCGGCCGGCGGCAAGCGCGAAGCGCGCCACATCGGCTCGGGCGTGGTCGTGACCGAAACCGGCATGGTGCTGACCAGCTACCACGTCGTCGCCGATGCCAAGCGGCTGGAGGTCAGGTTCCACGACGGCCACATGGCCGAAGCCACCGTGGTGCAGGCCATCCCCGAGAAAGACCTCGCCGTGCTCCGGCCCAAATCCATTCCCGACGACCTGCCGGCGGCGACACTCGGCTCCAGCCGTGATCTGGCGCCCGGCAGCGAAGTCGTGGCGGTCGGCTTCCCGTTCGGCATCGGCCCGTCGGTGTCGGCCGGCGTGGTCTCCGGGCTCGACCGCCATTTCGTCTCGCCCGACCGCAAGCAGAGCCTGGACAAGCTCATCCAGTTCGACGCGGCCGCCAACCCGGGCAACTCGGGCGGGCCGCTGGTGAACATGGACGGGGAAGTGGTCGGCATCGTCACTGCCATCCTCAACCCTAACCAGAGCGGCACTTTCCTCGGGATCGGCTTTGCCGTCACCATCGAGAGCGCCGGCGTTGCCATCGGATCTTCTCCTTTCTGAAACGTGGGGGCCTATGAACGACCAAGCCAGGGACGCTGCCGACAGCGCAGACTTGATGGAACGCCTGCTGTACGAGGTGAAGCGCGTGGTCGTGGGCCAAGACCACTTTCTCGAACGTGTGCTGGTGGCGATGCTTGCCGGCGGGCACCTGCTGGTCGAAGGGGTGCCGGGGCTGGCCAAGACGCTGACGGTCAACACGCTGGCGCGGACCATGAGCGGCACGTTCAAGCGCATCCAGTTCACGCCCGACCTGCTGCCCGCCGACCTGATCGGCACGCGCATGTATAACCAGGGCACCGGCGAGTTCTCCACCGTGCGCGGCCCGGTGTTCGCCAACCTGCTGCTGGCTGACGAGATCAACCGCGCGCCGGCCAAGGTGCAGAGCGCGCTGCTCGAGGTCATGCAGGAGAAGCAGGTCACCATCGCCGGCGAGACCCACCGCGTGCCGTCGCCCTTCCTGGTGATGGCCACGCAGAACCCGATCGAGACCGAGGGCACCTATCCGCTGCCCGAGGCGCAGGTCGACCGCTTCATGATGAAGGTGCTGGTGGGCTACCCGAGCGAGGAAGAAGAGGTCGTGATCGTCAACCGCGTCACCGGCCCGCGCATCAACGTGGGCGCGGTCGCCACGCCCGAGCACCTGGCCGAGCTGCAGGAGGCGTGCCGCAGGGTCTATGTCGATCCCGCGCTGATCCAGTACGCGGTGCGCGTGGTGGCGGCCACGCGCAAGCCCGGCAGCTACGGCGTGGAGGACATGGACCGCTATATTGCCTTCGGCGCCAGCCCGCGCGCCACCATCGGCCTGATCGAGGGTGCGCGCGCACTGGCCTTCCTGCGCGGCCGGCACTATGCGCTGCCGGAAGACGTTGCCGACCTGGTGCCCGACGTCCTGCGCCACCGCCTGGCGCTGTCTTACGAGGCCATGTCCGATGGCGTCACGGCCGACCATCTGGTCGGCCGCATCCTGCAGGCGCAGCCGGTCCCCGAGCGGCCGCTGGAATCCCATGTTCGGGCGGCTGAGCGCTAGGCGCCGCCGGGAGGCGGAGGCCGCGGCGCAGGTCTCCGCTGCCGCCAACGCGGCAGTGGCCGCGGTCGGGTCCAAGCAGACCGAGGCGCTGCTGCGACGGCTCGAATGGACCGTGGTGCGCCGCCTCGACGGGCTGCTGCAGGGCGACTACCGCACGCTGTTCCGCGGCTTCGGGCTGGACCTGGCCGACCTGCGCGAATACCGCCCCGGCGACGACGTGCGCCATATCGACTGGAACGTGACCGCGCGGCTGCAGACCCCGCACGTGCGCGAGTTCCAGGAAGACCGCGACGTCTCGGCGTGGTTCGTGCTGGACCTGAGCGGATCGGTCGAGTTCGGCTCGGGCGCGGTGCGCAAGCGCGACCTGCTCACCGACTTCACCACGGTGATGGCGCTGCTGCTGACGCGCTACGGCAACCGCGTCGGCGCCGTGCTCTATGGCGGCGCCACCGAAAAGGCCGCGACCGTGATCCCCGCGCGCTCGGGCCGGCGCCAGCTGCTGCACGTGCTCGACCGCATGCATGCCACGCCGGCGGCCTGCCCTGGCGAGACCCGACTGCGCGACCTGCTGGAGCAGGCACGCCTGGTTGCCAGGCGGCGCTCGGTGGTGTTCGTCGTGTCCGACTTCATCAGCGCGACCGGCTGGCAGGCGTCGCTCGGCATGCTGGCGCGGCGCCATGAAGTGGTGGCGGTGCGGCTGGTCGATCCGCTCGAACTGGCCCTGCCCGACCTGGGCCTGGTGGTGCTGCAGGATGCCGAGACCGCCGAGCAGATCTTCGTCGACACGCATGACCCGGCCTTCCGCAAGCGCTTCGCCGCCGCGGCCGAGGCGCGCGAGGCCGAGCTGCACAATGCCTTCGCGCGGGCCGGCGTGCAGTGCCTGACGCTGTCGACCTACGCCCGGCTGGACCTGGCGCTGCTGAGTTTCACGCGCCAGCGGCGCCACCGGCAAGGAACCGCCAGGGGTGCGGCATGACCGAAGCGATAACCCGCCTGCCCGTCTTCAGCTTCCTGTGGCCGAGCATGCTGTGGGGGCTCGCCACCGTGCTGGTGCTGGCGGGCGGCTACCTGTGGCTGGATGCGCGCCGCCGGCGCGCGACCGTGCACTACCCCGCGCTGAAGTCTGTCGGCGTGCCCGTCCGCGGCGGCGCGGGCTGGCGCCGCCATGTGGCACCAGCCCTGACGCTGCTGGCGCTGACCGCGCTGATCGTCGCCATCGCCCGGCCCCAGGCCCTGCTGACGCTGCCCTCGCGCATCAAGACCGTGATCCTGGTCATCGACCTGTCCGGAAGCATGCGCGCGAAGGACATCAAGCCCACCCGCATCCGCGCGGCGCAGCAGGCCGCCCGGGTCTTGCTGGAAGACCAGCCCGCGAGCGTCAGCGTCGGCGTGGTGGCGATGGCCGGCACCGCGGCCGTGGCGCAGGCCCCAAGCCGCAGCAAGGACGACGTGGCTGCCGCCATCGAGCGCCTGAAGCCGCAGGGCGGCACGGCGCTGGGCAATGGCCTGCTGATCGCGCTGACTGAGCTGCTGCCGCAGGCCACCAACGAGGCCGAACGCCTGATGAACGACGACAGCCCGCAGCCGAAGAAGCCGGCGGTCCCGGGCAGCGCCTCCTCGTCCCCCGACAGCGACACGGAGCCGGTCTCGCCCGGCTCGTACGGCGCGGGCGCGATCGTGGTGTTCTCCGACGGCGAGAGCAACGCCGGCCCGGGCGCGCTGCAGGCCGCGGAGCTGGCCGCCAACTACGGCGTGCGCGTCTATACCGTGGGCGTCGGCACCCCCGAGGGCGTGGTGCTGTCGGTCGACGGCATGTCGTCCCGCGTCAGGCTGGACGAGAAGGTCCTGAAGCAGGTCGCCAACGCAACCGGCGCCGAGTACTTCCGGCTGGAAGACACGGCCCAGCTGAAGAAGGTGTACAGCGCGCTCAACGCCAAGCTGGCCTTCGACAAGCGCGACCAGGTGGAGGTCACCGCGTTCTTCACCGCGCTGGGCGCGCTGCTGGCGGCGATGGCGGGGCTGCTGTCGCTGTGGTGGTTTGGCCGGGTGATGTAGTGCCGCGGCTTAGGCCAGGCGTTGCGCGCCGGGCGCTGTGTCAGGCGCTGAATCAGGAGCCTCCGGCGCCAGCGCCCGGCATGCCGCCGCGCGCGCCGCGTCGAATTCCTGCCGCGTGCGCGCCACCAGTTCTGCCACCGACTCCACCTGCGCGACACCCGACACCGAGTGCCCCGCGCTCCAGATATCGCGCCAGCGTTTGATGCGGCGCCCCGGGCCGAGGCATGCGCGGAGCGCATGCCCTGTTGCCGGCATCAGGGCAAACCCTGATATCCGATGCCTTGCCCTTGCCGGCGGCGCGGCACAAGGCTTTGCGCCCCGCTGCCCGCCAGCCTTGGCCCGGCGCGGCTTTGCCGTGATCCCCCGCCCGCTTCGCCCGCCCCGCCATGCGCTGCGCGCATGCCTCCATGCGCAGATATCGTTTTTTTTATCATCGGGCCGACACCTATCATCGGCTTGCCTACCGATGCGCCCCGGCATCCCCGTAGCCCCTAGCCCCCGATCTGTCGCCTGGAGTGGAGTGACATGCAAGCCAACCCAACCCTTGACCGCGTGAGCGCGCCGATCGGCGCCAGCCAGCGGCGCCGCGCCATCGTTGCCACCGTGATCGGCAACGGTCTCGAATGGTTCGATTTCACCGTCTACAGCTTCTTCGCGGTCATCATCGCCCGGCTGTTCTTTCCCACCGGCGACGAACTGTCGTCGCTGCTGCTGGCCGTCGCCACCTTCGGCGTCGGCTTCTTCATGCGGCCGGTGGGCGGCATCATCATCGGCATCTATGCCGACCGCGTCGGCCGCAAGGCGGCGCTGTCGCTGACCATCCTGCTGATGGCCGTGGGCACCACACTGATCGGCATCGCGCCGACCTACGATCAGGTGGGCCCATTCGCGCCGATGCTGATCGTGCTCGCGCGCCTGCTGCAGGGCTTCTCCGCCGGCGGCGAGATGGGCGGCGCCACCGCCTTCCTGACCGAGTACGCACCCGAGCGCGAGCGTGCCTACTATTCCAGCTGGATCCAGGCCAGCATCGGCGTGGCCGTGCTGCTGGGCGCGGCGGTCGGCACCTTCGTCACCTCGTCGCTGCCGCCCGAGGCGCTGAACAGCTGGGGCTGGCGCCTGCCCTTCCTGATCGGCATGCTGATCGGCCCGGTGGGCTACTACATCCGCCATCACCTCGATGAGACGCCCACGTTCCAGCAGACCAAGGACAAGACCGATTCGCCGCTGAAGGAAGTGCTGCGCGACTACCCGCGCCAGACCGCCGCCAGCTTCTCGATGGTGATCCTGTGGACGGTGTGCACCTACGTGCTGCTGTTCTACATGCCGACCTACGCCGTCAAGGTGCTGAAGGTGCCGCAGTCGTCCGGCTTCGTGGCCGGCATGGTCGGCGGCATGGCGATCCTGGTGTTCGCGCCGCTGGTGGGCCGCCTGGCCGACCGCTTCGGCCGCCGCATCCTGCTGTCGGGCTCGGCCGCGCTGATCTTCGTGCTGGCCTGGCCGATGTACGTGTACATCAACCAGGTCCCGGGCCTGTTCTCGCTGCTGGTGTTCCAGCTAGTCTTCGGCGTGCTGATCGCCGGCTACACCGGCCCGATCCTGGCGGCCTTCTCCGAACTGTTCCCGGCCAAGGTGCTGTCGACCGGCCTGTCGGTCGCCTATAACCTGGCGGTCACCATCTTCGGCGGCTTTGCCTCCTTCATCATCACCTGGCTGATCGCCACCACGGGCAGCACCATGGCGCCCGCGTTCTACGTGATGATCGCCGCCGCCATCAGCTTCGCCGGCACGCTGCTGGTGCGCGAACCGGCCTATCTCCGCAAGCAATGACCATGAACCAGATCCTGCTGAAGGGCGGCAACGTCCTGGATCCCGCCCGCGGCACCGCGCTGCCGCGCGCCGATGTGCTGATCGAAGGCGAGCGCATCGTCGAAGTCTCCGCGCAAGGCATCGTGGCGCCGCATGCGCGGCAGATCGATGTCGCCGGCAAGACCGTGATGCCCGGCCTGATCGACTGCCACGTGCACGTGCTGGCGTCGCTGGCCAACCTGGGCCTGAACGCGGTGCAGCCCAACGTGCTGGTGGCCTTCCGCGCCATGCCGGTCATGAAGGCGATGCTGGAGCGTGGCTTCACCACCGTGCGCGACGCCGGCGGCGCCGACTGGGGCCTGTCGCAGGCGGTCGCCACCGGGCTGATCCCCGGGCCGCGTATCTTCCCGTCCGGCAAGGCGCTGTCGCAGACCGGCGGGCATGGCGATTTCCGCCCGCGCGCCGACGTGCTCGAGCCCTGCTCGTGCGCCTTCCGTGCCGGCGCCATCGCGCGCGTCGCCGACGGTGTCGACGCGGTGCGCCTGGCCGTACGCGAAGAGATCCAGAAGGGCGCCACGCAGATCAAGATCATGGCGTCGGGCGGCGTGGCTTCGCCGACCGACCCGATCGGCAACACCCAGTACAGCGAGGACGAGATCCGCGCGATCGTGGCCGAGGCCGAAGCCGCGCAGACCTACGTGATGGCGCACGCCTACACCGGCCGCGCCGTCACGCGGGCGATCCGCTGCGGCGTGCGCACCATCGAGCATGGCAACCTGGTCGATGCCGCGGCGGCGCGCGTGATGCGCGAGCACGGCGCCTTCGTGGTGCCGACGCTGGTCACCTACGACGCGCTGGCCCGCGACGGCGCGCGCCTGGGCCTGCCGCCGGAGTCGGTCGCCAAGATCGAGACCGTGCGCGAGGCCGGCCGCAACTCGCTGGCGATCTACGCCGAGGCTGGCGTGCCGATGGCCTTCGGCTCCGACCTGCTGGGCGAGATGCACCACTACCAGTCCGACGAGTTCCGCATCCGCGCCGAGCTGCTCGGCGCGCTCGAGACCATCCGCTCGGCCACCTCGATCGCCGCCGCGGTGCTGCAGCGCGAGGACGAGCTGGGCACGGTCAGGGCCGGCGCGCTGGCCGACCTGCTGGTGGTCGACGGCGACCCGCTGCAGGACATCGGCCTGCTGTGCGGCCAGGGCGAGCATATCTCGCTGGTCATGCAGGCCGGGCGCATCCACGCGCGGCAGGGGTGAGCCTTCCGGCTTTCCCTTAAGATGGGCGGCTGGTTCCCCGACCTCCGGCCGCCCCCATGCGCATCTCCCCGCTTCCTCCCCTTCCCTGCCTGGTCGCCTTCGAGGCGGCCATGCGGCACGGCAACTTCACCCGCGCGGCCGCGGAACTGCACCTGACCCAGAGCGCGATCAGCCGGCAGGTGGCGCAGCTGGAACGCTTCCTCGGCAAGAAACTGTTCGAGCGCAGGCCGCGCGCGCTGAGCCTGACCGTCAGCGGCCAGCAATACGCCGAGCAGATCCAGCGCCTGCTGGTCGACTGCGCCGAAGCCACCGAAAGCGTGATGCGGCGCAAGGGCAGCACCGAGCTGACGGTGGCGGCGTCGTCGGGCGTGTCCACGCTGTGGGTTGCGCCGCGGCTGGCGCAGTTCCGCGCCGAGCATCCGGACGTGCAGGTGCGGTTGTTCGTCAGCGACGGGCTGGCGTCGCTGGTCGACACCAGTTTCGACGTGGCGCTGTACTACCTGCGCGAAGGCCCGCCGCAAGGGCTGGCCGCGCAGCGGCTCTACGACGAGGAAGTGATACCGGTATGCGCGCCCGGCTACCTGCGCGGCCGGCGGCTGGCCGTGGCCGACCTGCCGGCCGAGACGCTGCTGGTGCTGGAAGACGCGCAGCGCCAGTGGATGTCGTGGCCGGCGTGGCTGGCGCAGAACGGGCTGGGCAAGGCGCGCGTGCAGAATACGGTGGTGTCGAACGCCTACCCGATCCTGGTGCAGCTGGCGATCGAAGGCCACGGCATCGTGCTGGGCTGGCGCCACATGATCGACGGCTGCCTGAAGGACGGCCGGCTGGTACGCGCGTGCGAGGCCACCGCCACGCTCGGCGGCGGCTACTACGCGCTATGGCACCGCGACCGGGTGGAGACCTCGGTCGCGCGCACCTTCCGGCAATGGCTGGTGCAGCAGAGCGGCAGGCCGGCCTAGGCGTTCGCCGCGTTCGCCGCGTTCTCCATGTGCTCCACGTGCTCCGGCCACGGCTGGTCCACCAGGAAGCGCTCGCATAGCAGCGCCCAATACGCCGCGCCAACCGGTATATTGCCGTCGTTGAAGTCGTAGCCGGGGTTGTGCACCATGCAGCCCCCCTCGGCCCCCTCGCCGTTGCCGATCCACAGGTAGCAGCCGGGCACCTCATCCAGCATGAAGGCGAAGTCCTCGCTCGCCGCGATCGGCGGCGCCTGGCAGTCGACGTGGCCGGGCCCCAGCAGCTCCAGCGCAACCTGGCCGGCAAGCGCCGTTTCCGCCGGCGTGTTGACCAGCACCGGGTAGCCGCGCGCGTAGTCGATCCGCGCCGTCACGCCATAGCTTTGCGCCTGCGCGGAGACCAGTGCGCGGATGCGCTGCTCGAGCTGGTCGCGCACGCGGCGGTCCAGCGCGCGCACGCTCAGGCGGAGCACGGCCTGCGCGGGAATGATGTTGGAGACGGTGCCGGCCTGGAACGCGCCCACCGTGACCACCGCCGTTTGCAGCGGGTCGACATTGCGCGCCACGATGGTCTGCAACGCCATCACGATCGAAGCGCCGGCCACGACCGGATCGGCCGCGTTGTGCGGGAACGCCGCATGGCCGCCGATGCCGGCGAGCGTGATGGTCACGCTGTCGGCCGAGGCCTGCGCGGCGCCCTGGCGCAGCAGCAACCGGCCCGGCGCCGTGCCGGGGACATTGTGCATGGCGAAGACGGCATCGCACGGGTACTTGTCGAACAACCCCGCTTCCATCATCCGCTTTGCCCCGCCCAGCCCTTCCTCCGCCGGCTGGAAGATCAGGTTCAGCGTGCCGCTGAAACTGCCGTGCCGCGCCAGATGTCTGGCGGCGCAGAGCAGCATGGCGGTATGCCCGTCGTGTCCGCAGGCGTGCATCACGCCGGGATGGCAGCTGGCATAGGGCAGCCCGGTGGCTTCGGCCAGCGGCAGCGCGTCCATGTCGGCGCGGATGCCGAGACTGCGCCTGCCGCTGCCCCGCCGCAGCCGGCCAACGACGCCGGTAGTGCCGAGCCCGCGTTCCACCTCGTAGCCCCATTCGGCGAGCAGGCTGGCCACGATGTCGCTGGTGCGGTGTTCCTCGAAGCCGAGTTCCGGATGGCGATGGATATCGCGGCGGATGGCGACGAAGGCTTCCGCACTGTCTTGCAGCGTTTCCAGGAGGGGATGCATGGCGTCCTTCATTGCGGCTGCAGGCCGATGGCACGCGCGATGCCGCGGTACTGGTCGATGCTCTGCTGGTACGCCTTCTGGCTTTCCGCCAGCGATGCCGGACGGGATGCGGGCAGGTTCGCGGCATCCAGGCTGGCACGCACCGCCGGGTCGGCCAGCGTCTGCGCCAGCGCCTTGTGCAGGGCCTGCACGACCGGCTCGGCGGTGTCCTTCTTCACGAAGACACCGGCCCAGGTCGAGTAGTTGAAGCCGCGCAGCGCCTTGCTTTCATTGACGCTCGGCACGGACCTGACCGCGTCGAGCCGCGTCGGCGACAGCACCGCCAGCATCCTGACCTGGCCGGTGCGCATGCGCTCGATGTCGGGCTTGCCGAACGGCGAGATAAAGATATCGACGATGCCGCCCACCAGGTCCTGGATCACGGGCGCGCCACCCTTGTAAGGCACGTGCGTCATCGGCGCGCCGATGGTCTGCGACAGGTGCGCCCCGAGCAGGTGGTAGAGCGACCCGATGCCGACGCTGGCATACGTCAGCGGCTTGCCCGCCCGTGCTGCCTGCGCGGCATGGGCCGCGAGCTCATCGACATCCTTCACCGGCAGGTCCTTGCGCGCCAGGATGGCCAGGTCGACCGCGCCGACCATGTGGACCAGCCGGAAGTCCTCGCTCTTGTACTTGATTGCCGCGTTCGCCAGCGGCGTCGTGATCAGTTCGCCGGGGCCGGCCTGCAGCAACAGGTGCCCGTCGGCCGGCGCATGCAGGACCTTCTGCGCGGCGATCGCGCCGCCGGCGCCGCCCAGGTTCTCGACGATGACCGGCTGGCCGAACTGCCGCCCCAGCGGCGCATTGAGGTTGCGGGCGACCACGTCCGACAGCCCTCCCGCCGGGAACGGCACCAGCAGCGTGACGGGCCGGTCGGGGTAGGCGTGGGCCGGCGCCAGGCCCACGCACAGCAGGCCGGCCACCGCGCCGCGCAGCAGCCGGCGGGCAATGTTCTGGAATCGGATTCGGGTCATGGCAGTCTCCTCGGCGCCTTGCGTCGCTTCGTGTGGGTGTTGTGCGACGGATCGTATCGGCCAGCCCGCTATGTGTCCAATGCATTACTCGTCTAAAATTTATTCATAAAACTCATCCACAAGGCATCGATGCACCTCAAACACCTGCGGCACCTGCTCATGGTCGCGGACGTGGAATCGTTCAGCCGCGCCGCGCAACGGCTGCACCTGACCCAGTCGGCGCTGAGCCGCAGCATCCAGGCGCTGGAGGACGAGCTTGGCGGCAAGCTCATTGACCGCCATGGCCGGCGCAATGTGCTGACCCCGCTGGGCGAACTGATCGCCGAGCGGGCCCGGCGCATGCTGTTCGAGGAAGCCGAGCTGCACCGCAGCGTCGAACTGTTCCACCGCCATCACCTCGGCGCCATCCGCGTCGGGCTGGGCGCTGGCCCCGGCGCGGTGCTGATGACGCCGTTCCTGCGCCACATGGCCATGCACCACCCCGGCATACAGGTGGCGGTGTCGCTCGGCACTTCCGACGCGCTGATGATCCAGCTGCGCCAGCGCACGCTGGACGCGGTCATCGTGGAGGTCACCAGCGTGGCGCCGGCCACCGACCTGCGCCACGAATTGCTGGCGCAGCTGCAGGGCCGCTTCATCTGCCGCGCGGGCCATCCGCTGCTGCTGCAGGCCGCCGCCGGCGAGGCCGTGACCTTCGACGATGTCATGCGCTATCCGCTGGCGTCGGCACCGCTGAGCCCGGAAGTCGCGCGCGGGCTGGTCAAGCGCTTCGGCCCGCGCGCCGATCCCGAGCATTGCCTGAGCCTGCGCTGCGAGAACGTGCGCAGCCTGGTCGAGGCCGTGCTGGTCTCGGACGCGATCCTGTTCAGCATCGTCGCGGCCGTGCGGACGGAAATCGCCGAGGGGAAGCTGTGCGAACTGGCGACCACGCCCGCGGTCGACGACGGCCCCCGCTACGCTTTCTTCACGCTGGCGGGCCGGACCGAGGCGCCGAGCATGGCGCTGTTCCGGCGTTTCGTGGACGAGCACCTGCACGACTGACCCCGGCACGCCGCCGGTGGCTTACCGCTGCCAAGTCAGGGCGCCAGCAACGCGGCGCGGCCGGCCGCCAGCACCTCGCGGCTCAGGCCGTCGAGCAGGCCGGACGCGGCGCGCGCGTATTGCCAGTGCAACGGCACATCCAGCGGCGTGCCCGGCACCAGCTCGACCAGCGAGCCGTCGCCGAGATGCTGCGCGATCAGCGACTGCGGATGCAGCCCCCAGCCCATGCCGGCCAGCGCCGCAGTCACGAAGGCCTGCGAGGAAGGCAGCATGTGCCTGGGCACATCAACATGCCGATGGCACAGCCGCCGCGCCCAGCGCACCTGCAGTTCATCCTTGGTGTTGAACAGCAGGCTGGGGGCCTTCGCCAGCGTGCCGGCTCCCACGCCGCCGGCAAAATGCTGCCGCACGAAGGCCGGGCTGGCTGCCGCCAGGTAGCGCATGGCCCCCAGCGGCTGGCTGTTGCAGCCTGCCGCCGGGCGCGCCGTCGCGGTCACGGCGGCCAGCACGGCGCCGCTGCGCAGCCACTCGGTGGTGTGATCCTGGTCGTCCACGGCGACTTCCATCAGTACGGGGCTGGCCGCGGCGAAGGCCGCAATGGCCGGCGCGGCCCAGGTCGCAAGGCTGTCGGCATTCACCGCGATCGGCAGCGCGACGCGTGCGATGCCCTCCGGCGCCAGCGCCGGCAGCGCCCCCTGCAGATCCTGCTCGAGCAGCCGCACGCGGTCGACGTGCTGGCACAGCCTGCGGCCCGTCTCCGTCGCGCGGCAAGGCTGGTCGCGCACCACCAGCGCGCAACCCAGCCGCTCCTCCAGCAGCCGGACGCGCTGGGAAATGGCCGACGGCGTGACATGAAGCGCGCGCGCGGCACGCTCGAAGCTGCCTTCGCGTATCACGGCGGCCAGTGCGGAGAGGGCCGAATAGTCCAGCATCGCCTTAAGTTTTCCTAAACCAGATAAAGGAAAGATAGTTTGTCTTCATCTGCGCGGCCAGGCAAGCTGCCCCCATGATGACGCCGCTCGCCACTTCCTCCCTCTCCTTGTCTGTCTGGCTCCAGGGTATGGCCCTCAGCCTGGGCCTGATCGTCGCGATCGGCGCCCAGAACGCCTTCGTGCTGCGCCAGGGCCTGCGCCGCGAGCATGTCGGCAGCGTGGTGCTGTTCTGCGCCGTCGCGGATGCCCTGCTGATCGCAGCGGGGGTCATGGGCATGGCCCGGGCGCTGGGCGAGAACCCCGGCCTGGCGCGCGCGCTGGCGCTGGCCGGCGCCGCGTTCCTGGCGCTATACGGTTGGCGAGCCCTGCAGCGCGCGCGCCAGTCGCACCAGCTGCGGGCGGGGGCAGGACAGGAGGGCCTCAGCCGCGGCGCCGCGCTGGCGCAGGCGGCTGCGTTCACGCTGCTCAATCCCCATGTCTATCTCGACACGGTGCTGCTGGTCGGCAGCATCGGCGCGCAGCAGCCGGCGGCGCTGCGCGGCTGGTTCGTGGCGGGCGCGAGTTCGGCCAGCCTGTTCTGGTTCGGGCTGCTGGGATTCGGGGCGCGCTGGCTGGCGCCGTGGTTCGCCCGGCCGTTGGCCTGGCGCGTGCTGGACGGGTTGATCGGCGTGACGATGTTCGTGCTGTCGGCACTGTTGCTGCATCACGCCGTTGCTGGAGTCTGAAGGTCATTCCCGCGGCAGCGGAAATGACCATGGGGGATGCGAAAGACGGCCGTCAGGCGATCCAGTCGCGGATCGATTGCGCCATCACGCCCGCCGAGATGCCATAGCGGTCGTGCAGCGTGGGCAGTGCGCCGGCATCGAGGAATGCGTCGGGCAACCCGACCTGCCGGAACGGCACCATGGTGCCCGCCTGCATCAGCGTGGCCGCGACCGCCTCGCCCAGGCCGCCGATCACCGTGTGGTTCTCGGCCACCACCACCAGGCGCCCTTGCCGCTTCGCTTCGCGCACGATGGTTTCGGTATCGAGCGGCTTGATGGTCGGCACGTGCAGCACCGCCACGCCGATGCGGTCCTTCTCCAGCGCCTTGGCCACCTCCAGCGCTCGCATGGTCATGATGCCCGACGAGATCACCAGCACCTCGGCGCCATCGCGCAGCAGCTTTGCCTTGCCGAGCTCGAACTTGTAGTCGTACTCGTCCAGCACCACCGGCACGTTGCCGCGCAGCAGGCGCGCGTACACCGGGCCGTTGTGCGCGGCAATGGCCGGCACCATCTGCTCGATGTCGATCGCGTCGCACGGGTCGATCACGGTCATGTTGGGCATGGCGCGCATCAGCGCCAGGTCCTCGGCGGCCTGGTGGCTGGGGCCGTAGCCGGTGGTCAGCCCGGGCAGCGCACAGACGATCTTCACGTCGAGGTTGTCCTCGGCGATGGTCTGGTGCATGAAGTCGTAGGCGCGGCGCGTGGCGAATACCGCGTAGGTGGTGACGAAGGGCTGTGCCCCTTCATGCGCGAAGCCGGCGGCGGCACCCATCAGCAACTGTTCGGCCATGCCCATCTGGTAGTAGCGCTCGGGGAACGCCTGCGCAAAGATATGCAGGTCGGTGTACTTGCCCAGGTCGGCGGTCATGCCGATCACGTCCTGCTTCTGGCGCCCCAGTTCCACCAGCGCGTGGCCGAATGGCGCGGATCGGGTGGCCTGTCCTTCGCCGGCGATGGAGGCGATCATGGCCGAGGTCTTCAGCTTAGGCTTGGTGTTGGTGTTGGTGTTGGTGTTGGTGCTGGCGGTGGCGATGGTATTGCTCATGCTTGTCTCCCGGCTTCCAGGGCCTGCAGTGCGAGTTGCCATTCGTGGGCATCCACGCGGATAAAGTGGTTCTTCTCGCGCTGCTCGAGGAACGGCACGCCGCACCCCATGCGCGTATCGCAGATGATCATGCGCGGCTGCGCGCCGCTATGTTCGCGCGCCGCACGGAAGGCGGCAGCCACGGCGTCGATGTCGTTGCCGTCGACGCGCTGCGTGAACCAGCCGAATGCTTCCAGCTTCGGCACCAGCGGCTCGAACGCCATGACCTGCGTGGACGGGCCGTCGGCCTGCTGGTTGTTGACGTCGACGATCGCGATCAGGTTATCCAGCTTCCAGTGCGCGGCGGACAGGATGCCCTCCCAGATCGCGCCCTCGTCCAGCTCGCCGTCGGAGAACAGCGTGTAGATGAAGTTGCCGGAGCCCTTGCGCCTGAGGCCGAGGCAGCGGCCCACGGCGATGGTCAGGCCCTGCCCCAGCGAGCCGCCGGACATTTCCATGCCGGGCGTGTAGCTGGCCATGCCTGACATCGGCAGGCGGCTGTCGTCGCTGCCATAGGTCTCCAGCTCTTCGGCGGGCAGGATGCCGGCCTCAAGCAGCGCCGCGTACAGCGCGATGGCGTAGTGGCCGTTGGACAGCAGGAAGCGGTCGCGCCCTTCCCATTCGGGATCTTCGGGGCGGTAGCGCATGGCGTCGAAGTAGGCCACGGCGAGCACGTCGGCGATATCGAGCGCCTGGCCGATATAGCCCTGGCCCTGGACTTCGCCCATCAGCAAGGCGTTGCGGCGGATGCGGTAGGCGCGTTCCCGCAAGGACACTGCCTTGTCGGTGGTTGCTTGTTGCATGGTGTCTCCAGCAATCGGTTCGATCAGAGTTTCAGAAATTCGGCAAAGAGGGGGTGTCAGCGGTTCACGGACCTGGCGGGGACCAGGAGCACCAGCATCGCGCCGAAGACAACCGTGCCCGAGATGAACATCAGGCCGGCGGTGGACTTCCCGGTCAGGTCGTTCAGCCAGCCCACGATGGCGGGCGAGAAGAAGCCAGCCAGGTTGGCCACGCAGTTGACCGCGGCGATGCCCGCTGCGGCCGACATGCCGCCCAGCAGCGCGGTAGGCAACGCCCAGAACTGCGACGACGAGGCCAGGATGCCGGCGGCGGCGATGCACAGGCATACCAGCGATGCACTGACACTGCCCAGCAGCGGCAAGGTGGCAAACCCGGTGGCGGCGACCACCATCGGCACGATCAGGTGGAAGCGGCGCTCGCGGCGGCGGTCGGCGCTCATGCCCACCAGCGGCAGCGCCACGATCGCGCACAGATACGGCAGCGCGGTGTAGATGCCCACCCACAGCGGATCGGCGACGCCGGCCTTGCGGATGATGGTCGGCAGCCAGAAGGTCAGCCCGTACTGGCCCAGCACCACGCAGAAGTAGATCGCTGCCATCAGCCACAGGCGGCGGTCCGCCATGAACGAGCGGATCGACATGTGTTCCATCTTGTGCACGTTGTCGCCCTCGATATTGCGCTTGAGCAGGGCCTTCTCGGCGTCAGTCAGCCAGTGCGCGTGGTCGATGCCGTTGTCGAGGTAGAACAGGATGGCCACGCCCAGGCACAGCGAAGGCAGCGCTTCGATCAGGAACAGCCACTTCCAGCCGGCCAGGTCGCCCACGCCGTGGAAGGCATGCATGATCCAGCCCGACAGCGGCCCGCCCACGATGCCGGCCAGCGGGATCGCCATGAAGAACATCGACAATGCCTTGGCACGCCGCTCGGAGGGGAACCAGTACGTCATGTACAGGATCACGCCCGGCGCGAAGCCGGCCTCCGCCACGCCCAGCAGAAAGCGCAGCACGTAGAACTGGGTTGGCGTGGTGACAAAGGCGAAGCACGCCGAGATCACCGCCCAGGTCAGCATGATGCGCGCCAGCCAGCGCTTGGCGCCGACCCGGTGCAGGATCACGTTGCTCGGCACTTCGAAGAGGAAGTAGCCGAGGAAGAAGATGCCGGCGCCAAGGCCGTAGATGGTTTCGCTGAACTGCAGGTCGCTCAGCATCTGCAGCTTGGCAAAGCCGACATTGACCCGGTCCAGGTAGGCGCCCAGATAGCAGAGCATCAGGAACGGGATCAGCCGCTTCACCACCTTGGCGTAGGTGCGGGTCTCGAAGGTGGCGGAATCGGCGTGCAGCGTCGCTTCGCCGCCGATGGGCGAAGCCGCGTATTTGGTCTTCATCGGTTGTCTCCTGCCTGGTGGCGCCGCGCTGCGGTGCCCCGGCTGTTGAAGGCTGCGCCTCTGTCGGGCGGCTTCACTTGAATTTAGTGGATCAGCATGCCGCCGTTGACGTCCAGCGTGATGCCGGTCAGGTAGGCGGACATGTCGCTCGCCAGGAACACGCAGGCGTTGGCCACGTCGGCCGCGTTGCCCAGCCGGCCCAGCGGGATGCCCTTGATGATGTCGGCGCGCATCTCGGGAGTGAGCTTGTCGCCGGTGATGTCGGTCTGGATCAGGCCCGGCGTGATCGAATTGACGCGGATGCTGTCGGGCCCGAACTCGCGCGCCATGGCGCGCGCCAGGCCCAGCACGCCGGCCTTGGCGGCGCTGTAGTGCGGCCCGCCGAAGATGCCGCCGCCACGCTGCGCCGACACTGACGACATGCACACGATGCTGCCGCGCTTCTGCTCGCGCATCTGCGGCAGCACCGCCTGCGACATGTACAGCGTGCCGCGCAGGTTCACGTCAAGCACGGCGTCGTAGTCGGTCGCCTGGATATCGAGCGTGCGCACCGGCTGGGTGATGCCGGCGTTATTGACGAGCGCGTCGATGCGACCGTAGCGCTGCAGCACGGTCTGCGCCGCGCGTTCGCAGGCGGCCTTGTCGGTCACGTCGCAGGCCAGGCCCAGGTGGCGGTCACCCAGCTCACCGGCGGCAGCCTGCGCGTCTTCGAGGCGCAGGTCCAGGATCACCACGGTGGCACCCTGCGCGGCGAAGGCCCTGGCGGTGGCCCTGCCGATGCCGCGCGGCGAGGCGGCGCCGGTGATGATGACTACGTTGTTCTCGACCAGCATCTTTGTCTCCTTGCAATTGGACTTGGGATGTGTCGAGTTTTGTCGCTGGCGGCCTGACGATCAACGCGGTCTGCCTCAGCTATTGCTGAGAAATTTTCAAACATCGGCAGACGGTCGCCTCGAAGCGCGCCGTCTCGTTCACTTCATCGGCCGCGCATGTGGCATCGCGCGTTCAGCGCGGCGCCGGCAACTGGCGGTCGAGCCAGGCCAGGAAGCGCGCCACACGCGGCAAGCCGGCGTTCTGCGCCGGGCAGACCACGTGGTGGCTGCCCACCTCCAGCGCGTGGCTGTCGTCGAACACGGGCATCAGTGCGCCCTTGCGGATCTGCACCGATGCCAGCAGCGTGCTTTCCAGCGCCACGCCCAGGCCCAGTGCGGCGGTCTCCAGCGACATGTAGGAGCGGTCGAAGCTGAAGTCGAAGGTCTTGTGCGAAGCCCGCACGCCGAACCGCGCGAACCACTGTTGCCACTGCACCAGCGGCGTTTCGGAATAGATCAGCCGCTGCGCCAGCAGATCCTCGGGCGTACGGATCGGATGCTTTTCGAGATAGGCAGGAGAAGCCAGCGGCGCGATCGTCTCGCGCCGCAGCGTCTTCACCTGCAGGTCGCGCCAGTGCGCGTAGCCATGGCGGATATCGACATCGTAATAGCCGCTGGTGAACGATACGTCTTCATACGAGCACGACAGGTTGAGCTGGATATCGCCATTGTCGGCCTGGAACGATTCTAGCCGTGGCAGCAGCCACATCAGGCCGAAGCTCGGGCTCGAATGGACGCGCAGGATCTCGATATTGGCCGGGCTCGAGGCGCGTTCGGTAGCGCGGTTGAGATCGGCCAGCACGCCGGTGATATCGCGCAGGTACTGCTCGCCCACCGACGTCAGCGCCAGCCCGCGCCCTTGCCGGAAGAACAGCGGCTGGCCCAGGATCTCTTCCAGGTTGCTGAGCTGGTGGCTGACGGCGGAAGCGGTCAGGCCGAGTTCATCAGCGGCGCGGCTGACGCTCTTGGTCCTGGCGACGCTTTCGAAAGCGATGATGGCCTTTACCGGGGGAATCCGCATGGCATGTCGAGGGGATGGAGTCGCAGCGATTCTACTTGCCGCTATGCCGATCTCCTCCGTCATTCGTCGCGCATTGCGGCTGTGTTCCGGAACGCGCCGGCCGAAATGCCAAACGAAAACGAAAAAAACAAAATCGTACAGAAACGCTGAAGCCATCGGGGAATCCCCCTAGGCCTGCGGATCACATTGTTTAGAGTGCTTACTCTAAAATTGGGCGCGAATGATGCAACGCAGCACGCCGGGCGTCTCCTCCGACGCACTCCTCCGGTCGTGCGTTCACCCGCAAACCTGTCGTCGGGCACCATGCCCCGGCGGATCCAAGGAAACCATTGCATGCCCGATTTCGCGCCCGATCAGTTCCCTGCCAGTCACGGCAGCGGCTTCGCTGACTGCTTCGCCTACTCCAGCATCCTGTTTGCCGGCTTCCAGCGGATCGCCGAGCTGAACCTGCAGACCGCGCAGGCAGCCTTCGACGAAAGCCAGCAGCGGATGCAGGCGCTGCTGGCCAGCAGGGACCTGCGCAAGGTCCTCGACATGCAGAACGGCCTGACGCCCGTTGCCGCAGACAAGGCCTGCGCCTACACGCGGCAGCTGTATGAAATCGCGTCCGAAACGCAGGCCGGGCTTGCCCAGCTAGCGCAGGCCCGCTTCCAGCAAGCGGTCGAGCTTGCGCAATCCAGGCTGAGCCACGCCACCATGTCGCCAGTCGCAACGCGAGCCGCCGCATAAATCACGGCCGCCGGACGTACGATGCCGCATGCCGCTCCCTGCCGCGGCCGCGGCGCCGCGTCCGCGCGCAAGAGAGACATGTGCAATGAAGGTGCTGTTGATTGAATCCCACGCTTTGCTGCGGGTGGCGTTGCGCAGGACACTGGAAAACGTCGACGCCGTCGGCGAACTCGTTACCGCCGACCCGGCTGAACTCGCGGGGCACTGCGCTGCCGGCGAAGGCATCACATTGGTCGTGCTGGGGCTGCCGGACGATCCGGAGGCTGCATGGCAGCTGCTGTGCCAGGTCGGCAGGATGTGGCCCGCGGCGCGGCTGCTGGTACTTTGCGACATCGCGCCCCGGAACTGGGTCGATGACAAGGTCACGGCGGGCGTCGTGGGTTGCCTGCCGAAATCGGTGCAGCCCGATGTGCTGGAAGCAGCGATCCGGCTGGTCGGCAGCGGCTACCAGGTCAGCCTGAGGCCGTTCAGCCGGCGGGCGGCGCTGGAACCGGATATGGCACCGGATACTGCGCCGGCATCGCACGATGGCATGCGCCAAGGCAGCGCCGGACGAAACGCGGAGCGCCGCGCCAAAGGCGCCTTTACTGCAAACGACGACACGGTGGCCGACGTCCGTTCGCCCGGCGAGGCCCACGCGCTCGGCCTCACGCCGCGCCAGTACGGAATCCTCGTACTGCTCGCACGCGGCTATCCCGCCAAGACCATCAGCCGGCAGCTGAACGTTTCAGTGGCGACGGTCAAGTGCCATTGCAACGCCCTTTACAAGGCGCTCGGCGTCCGCAGCAAGGGCGAAGCCGTCCATGTGGCGCTGCAACGCGGTGCGCGTCTGGGACAGGCCCTGGCTCCCGGCCCTGGGCAACCGGCACCGAAGCCCGTGGCAAGCACAACCAAGCCGGTGCCGCGTGCGGCTGTCGCGGATCCGGAAGACTGCGCCGCGCTGTAGGGAGTGCAAAAGGAAAAGGACCCGCCGCAAGCGGCGGGTCCCCGGTGTCAGGCACGTTGCCTTAGTTCAGCGTCGCGCCCGCCTGCCTGACGATCCTCGCATGCTTGTCCAGCTCGCTGCGAAAGAACGGCACGGCCGCGTCGGCACCGGTGGCCGCCACGACCACGCCCTGCCCCGCCAGATGCTCCTGCACGTCGCGCTCCTGCAGCGTGGCCTGGATCTTCGACTGCAACGCCGACACGTTCGCCTTCGACAGGCCCGCCGGGCCCACGATCGCCAGCCAGGCATCGAAGCTGTAGCGCGGCAGGCCCGACTCCGCCAGCGTCGGCACGTCCGGCAGAGCCGGCACGCGCTGGGCGGTCGACACGGCGATGGCCTTCAGCTTGCCGGCCTTCAGCAGCGGCAGCACCGCCTGCACCGTCAGGAAGCCGACCTGCACCTGGCCGCCGACAAGGTCCGTAGTGTAGTTACCCGCGCCCTTGTAAGGTACATGCCGGATATCGACCTTCGCTTCGCTGGCAAACAGTTGCCCGGCCAGATGCAGCACCGTGCCGTTGCCCGACGAGCCATAGTTGAGCTCGCCCGGCTTCGACTTGAGCAGCGCGACCAGTTCGCGGGTGGTTTGCGCGTTGACGGCAGGATTGACGACCAGCACCAGCGGCAGCGTGCCGATCACCGTGATCGGCGTGATGTCCTTGAGCGAGTCATAGGGCAGGTTCTTGTAGATAAACGGGTTGATCACGTGGTTCGACGAGATCAGGCCCAGCGTCGAGCCGTCTTTCGGCGCCCTGACGATCTGCTGCGTACCCGGCACGCCGCCGGCACCGGCAATATTCTCGATCACCACCGACTGGCCCAGGTGCTTGCCCAGCGGCTGGCTCAGCGCACGCGCCACGGCGTCGGCCTGCGATCCCGGCTGGGTTGGCACGATCAGCCTGACCGGCCTGGTTTCCTGGGCGTTGACCGCGCCAGGCAGGCCGCCCAGCATGGCCAGTGTGGTGATACCCGCAAGCGCATGGCACGCCCGCCGAAACAGCGTTGTCCGCATTCCTTGTCTCCGTTTATTGAAATCGCACCGTGGGCGGTGGCCTTGGGTCGGAGTGTAGGGCTGCGTCGCTGCGCGGCAGAGTGCTAATCCGCTGGACCGGCTATCTCAGCCCGGCATAGCCTCCGTGGTGCCTGGCTGGAGCGCGCGGATCATGGCCGCGATCGCGCGCAGCCGCGGCTGCTTGTAGGGCGCGTAGATCAGCAGCTGCCGCTCGCGCCACGGCTCGTCGAGCGGCACGCGCACAAAGCCGCGCGTGCCGGCATAGGCAGCGCCGGCACTGGCCGGCAGCACGGCGATGCCCAGGCCGGCCTCGACCATGCGGCATGCGGCTTCGAAGCTTGACACCGTCACGCTCTGGTTGAACGGCAGGCGCAGGTTCGCCGCCTGTTCGCGCAGCTCCTGGTCGAGCGCGCCGCCGGGCTGCACCACCACCAGCGGATGCTCCAGCACTTCGGCATAGCGGATGCGCTTGCGCCGCGCCAGCCGGTGCGACGACGGCAGCACGACATTGAGCGGATCGCTGGCGAACGGCCACGACTCCAGCCCAGCAGGCGTCTTGGCCGCGACGCCGATGCCGATGTCGACGCGGTCATCGAGGCAGGCGCGGATCGATTCGGCAGTGGAACGTTCGTACAGCGCGATCTCGACCAGCGGATGCGCCGCCTTGAACGCATGCAGCCGCTCCGGCAGGAAGCCGATGATGGCCGACGGACTGGCCGACACGCGCACCACGCCGGCCACCTGGTCGCCGAGATCCTGCACTTCGCGCGCGAAGCTGGCGATGTCCTCATTGAGCTTGCGGCCCAGTTCGAGCGCGCGGGCGCCAGCATCGGTCAGCACCACGCCGGCGGGCGAACGCACGAACAGCACCACCCCAAGGCTGCGCTCCAGTTCGGCGATGCGCCGGCTAGCGCCGACTGCGCAATGTGTTCGGTCTCCGCCGCGCGCTTGATCGAGCCTTCGCGTGCCGCGGCCAGGAACAGCTGGATATTGACGGGGTCGATGCGGTGCATGGTCTTCAGGATGCCGGCGGCGAGCCGCGTGTCGCCGAATACTAACGCCTGCGCACAGGCCTGCCGCATGCACCACGCCGAACACATGGGTTAACCCTGATATGCCACCCGCAGATAGCAGACATGCCGGATCAGCGCTTCGTGCCGGCGCGATGCAGCCAGTAAAGTGCCGCCAATATGCCACTGGAGACCCGCATGAGCGCCCAAGATTTCGCAGGCCGCATCCTGTTCCTCGCCGACTCGGCGGACGCCATGGCGCGCCAGCTGCAAGGCGAGGCCCTCACGCCTGAGCAAGCCGGGCCCCTGCGCGACGACGTGTCCACCGACGAGATCACGCCGGTGCCGATCCTGACGCACTATGACGACAAGCTCGGCCGCTACCCCTATACCGGCTACAAGGTCGGCGGCACCTGCCCGGTCGCGCCCGGCGCGATCCGCGAGGGCGGCTTCTCGGTGACGGTCGCGGGCAACCGCTACGGCAAGGGATCGTCGCGCGAGCATAGCCCGGCGGCAGAAAAGCTCGCCGGCATCCGGCTGGTGATCGCGCGCAGCTTCGAGCGCATCTACCGACAGAACGCCGACAACATCGGCCTGTTCACCTCGACCGACTTCGGCCTGCTAGCGCGCCTGCAGGCCGGCGAGCCGATCGCCGCGCAAGCGCTGGTGGCCGGGCGCGACGCGCTGGCCGCCGCCATCCTGCTGAGCGGCGGGCTGCTGAAGTTCGGCCGGCAATACCTGGGCAAGGTCGAACCGGCCGCCGCGACGCCGCCCGCGGCACCGCAAACCCTCTTTGAGAAGATCGTCCACCGCCACCTGCTGGCGACGCCCGTGATGCCGATATCCCTGGCGGGCCCGCAACCGGGCGACGGCATCTTCGTGCGCGCGGACTGGCGCTTTATCCACGAGTACTACACCGGCATGTGCGCCCACATGCTGCACGCCACGTTTGGCAGGCCGCTGCGGCTTGAGGATCCCGAGCGCATCGTGGTATTCGAGGACCATACCTCCTACGTCAATGAAAGCCCCGCGCATGTGCGTGGCGGGCTGGTCGACAACATTGCCCGGATGTGCGCGGCACAGCGGGAGTTCGTCGACGCCTACCAGCTGCGTTGCCACCGCACGCTCACAGAGGAAGCGTCCCGCACCGACGACGGCAGCCACGCCGCCGGCATCTCGCACGCGATGATGGCCGAGCGCTATGCACTGCCGGGACAGGTCGTGGTGGGCACCGACTCGCACACCCCCCATAGCGGCGCGCTGGGCTGCGTGGCCTTCGGCGTCGGCACGACCGACATGGCCAATGCGTTCGTGACGGGTGCGGTGCGCATGACCATGCCCGAGGGCATCCGCGTCGCGCTCCACGGGGCACTTGCGCCTGGCGTCACGGCCAAGGATGTGGTGCTGCACCTGCTGGCGCAGGCCGGGATCAAGGCAGGCGCCGGGGTCGGCAAGGTGTTCGAGTTCACCGGTCCCGTCGTGCGCGCGATGTCCATCGACGAACGCGCCACGCTGACCAATATGTGCGCCGAGTTGGGCGGTTTCACCGGCATCGTCGCGCCGGATGCGCAGACGGTGCGCTTCCTCAGGGAGCGCCGGGGCATCGATTTCGTGATCGAGCCGTGGATGCGCAGCGATGACGATGCCGCCTTCGCAGCCACCATCGAACTGGACTGCAGCACGCTCGGCCCGATGGTGGCCCGCCCCGGCGACCCCGGCAACGGCTTGCCGCTGGCCGCGCTGGACGGGCGCGTGCGCGTGGATATCGCCTACGGCGGCTCCTGCACTGCCGGCAAGCGCGAGGACTTCGACCTGTACCACGAGGTGCTGCACTGGGCGGTGCAGCGCGGCCTGCGGCTGCCGCCGCATGTCACGCTCTACCTGCAGTTCGGCACCACCGACGTCCGGGACTACTGCATCCGCCAGGGCTACATGGAAACGTTCCATGCGGTCGGCGCGCGCATCCTGCAGCCATCGTGCGGGGCGTGCGCCAACTGCGGCCCGGGTTCGTCGGAACGGGCCGGGCAAGTGACAGTGAGTTCGATCAACCGGAATTTCCCCGGGCGCTCGGGTCCCGGGCAGGTGTGGCTGGCCAGCCCGCCCACCGTGGCTGCCAGTGCGATGGCCGGCGAGCTGGTGTCATTCCATGACTTGCAGCGGCGCCATGGGTAAGCCCGCCGGGCCGGCGAGGTAGCCCGCCGGCGCGCCCAGGCCTGTCGTCAGTACGGCGGATTGACCACGACGTACTGCGCGCCCTGCGGCATGTACCAGGTACTGCCGCACTGCTGGTAGACCATGCCGCCGTAGTTGACCGGCACGCAGCTCGGCGGGACCGAGCGCACCATGGAACCCACCACCGCCGACGTCACGGCGACAGTGGCCGTGACCGCAGCGGCCGTCGCCACCGGGTGGTAATCGTTGTCCCAGCCGCAGCAGCCGCCATGACTGTCGACGTTCACGTTGACGTTACGGCTCGTATTGACGTTGACGTTGCGGTTGGCGTTGACGTTGTTGACGCTGGTGTTGCGGACGTTGTTGGTGCGCGCGTCGGCACGCTGGTTGTTCACCTGTCGCGCTTCGCGGTTGGCGCCGCCGGCAGCGGCGCGCTGGCCGCCGGCAGCGTGTCCACCGCCCGCGGCAGGTCCGCCACCGCCGCCATGCCCGCCGCCACCGCGGGCGGCCTCGGCCACCGGTGTCCAGCCGGAGGCCACCAGCACGAGCGCGGCCGTGCACACTGCGAGCGGCTTTGCGAATGTGTAGGTCATGGCAATGCTCCTTTTGTCCATGGTCCCGTTACCGGGTGGCCTTCAGCGGAACAAACTCCGCCTTCCTGGCGTCCTTGGGCGGCGTGAAGGCGAACGCCGAATTGCCGAACTTCGGATTGAGGTTCCACTTGTACAGCGTGACCGATTGCGGCCTGGCCTCGTCGGCCCGGTTGGTGATGACGAGCTTGCGCGGCAGCGGACGGTTGCCGCTGGCGATCCATATCTGCCAGTCGAGCTGCCCCTGGCGGAATGCATAGTGGTCGCACAACTCGCCGCCGACGATGTCCTGGCCGGCGTTCATCGCCGATTCCATGCTGTCCAGCGGCGCCGCGGGCGTGCCCCACAGGAACAGGTCGGCCGACGGAATCTCCACGCCGAAGCGTTCGCGCAGCCGCTGCGCCAGCACGCCCAGGTTGTCGCTGAAGTTGACCTGCGAGTACGACTTCTGCGCGGGCGAATACAGCGTGACCTGCTTGCCGTCATAGATCAGGTCGCGCTGCGAGCGCGCGCTGCGCATCAGCGCGCGCAGCCGGTCCGGCCGCTGCACATCCAGGTCCGCCATGGCGGTGTGCTGCAGTTTCTGGCCGTCCTGCAGCACCCGTTCACCAGACAGGTCGATAAAGACCTCGAACTGGCGCAGGGATTGCAGGTACTTGCCCATGTCGTTGAGCGCCTGGATCGCTGCAGGGTCGACTGCGTTCGGCTGGGGTTGCGCCTGTGCCTGCACGTTACCGGCCGGTCCCGCGGCGGATGCGGCCGATGACGCGGGCGTTGCGGGTGGCGGCGCGGGCGGCGTACTGCTGCAGGCCGCCAGCGCGATGACAAGCAGGGTCAGGGCCGGTATGCGTGCCATGGTGAACTCCCAATTGACTGGACAATCGCCCGGCCGCATGCGGCTTCAGGCCGGAGATGGAGATGCTGGGGAATCTTCTATGACGGAAGGTGGGAAGTGAAGTGAATCTTTTTGTGGGAGCGGTAAGCCGTGTTGTAGTGGGGGTGCAGTGGGTCGTACCGGCGGGCGGATGGAAGCCGAGCCAGACCGGAATGCCGTGCAAGTCATTTCGGATTCACCCCAGGAACGAGGAGGCGGTCAAGAAAAGCGAAATTCTTGTGTGCCGGGGCTGTTGCTGCTGACCAAGAAGTCGCCGAAGGAACTACTGGCCGCAAACAGGAAAAACGCGCCAGAACAGGCGCGTTTTCTCTCAACCGGCTCCGCTCGATACAGAGGGACGACAGGCCTCACTCTTGCGCAGCCAGCGCGGAATCCGGTGCGCGGCGAAAGCTGATGGCAAGCCGGTTATAGGCATTCATCAGGCTGATCGCCATCGTGAGGTCAGCGAGTTCTTTCTCGCTGAACACCGCGGCCGCGGCCTTGAAGTCCTCCTCGGGCACATGTGTGTCCGCCACCAGCGTGACCGACTCAGCCCATGCGAGTGCGGCCTTCTCGCGGTCGCTGAACAACGGCCCTGCTTCATGCCAGGCTTGCACGAGCGCGAGCTTTGCAGGGGTGATGCCCTTCTTGATCAGGTCACGGGTATGCATGTCGAGGCAATAAGCGCACCCGTTGATCTGGCTCACGCGCAGATAGACCAGTTCGACTAGCACGTCTTCAAGGCCCGATTGCATGACATAGCCGTACACGCCGCCAAATGCCTTGACACCGCCCGGCGATGCTTTGGTGTAATCCAGTCTCATTTCAAACTCCTAGTTGTCGTTGATCGTCAGTTCCTTGTCGGCCGAGTCGACCACGAACACGGCCAGCAGCTTTGCCGGCTTTGTCTTGCTCGCGTTGCGGCTCACCGGATGGCGGGAGCCAGGCTCCTCGAAGAAGCTCTCCCCCGCCTTGTACACACGTTCCGGTTCGTCATTCACCTTGCTCGCGATGCTGCCCGAAACGACGTATGCATAGATGAACGACGATTTGGCATGGCTATGCGGCAGCGAAGCGCCACCGGGCGGATAGAAAACCTCCACGGCAATGAGCGACTTGCCTGGGATATTGGGAATCTCTTTCGAGAAGTTGGGCTTGACCGTGTCGCCCGCGCCGTGGGCCGAAGCGACCCCGGTAAAGGCCATGCCCGTAGCCGCCACCAGCGAGAGAAGAAAGCGTTGCAGTTTCATGTTTGGCTCCTTGGAGGCTAGAATCATGCGCTCCACCTGGTTCACAAAAAAGAACCAAAAACGCAATTTCTGAATGCACCAGAAGCGATGACGAAGATCCTGGCGCTGAAGCTGGACCGTGCGTCCAGGACTTCACTGGCGGAACAGATACGGCTGGGTATCACCGCTGCCATCGAGAGTGGCGTACTCGTTCCGGGCGCCAGATTGCCTTCGTGGATGGACCTCGCTGCCCAGCTTGGAGTGGCTCGAGGCACCGTCAAGACAGCGTACGAGCGGCTGACCGATGCGCAACTGGTGGTCTCGTCGCGCGCCGGCGGGACCAGGGTTTCCGACCATACCGCGGTCGCAAGGCCTGTCGCGGAACAGGCGCGCTCGGTCGAGTCGGATCTGCGCTCGGAGCTGTACCAGCACTTCCTGCCCGGTCCCGCGGTCTTTCAGATGGGCGTGCCGGCATCGGATTGCTTCCCTGCCACCTTGTTCGCGCGGCTGCGATCGCGTGCGGCACGTGACGAGGTGGAGGCGCCGGCGGCCTACCCGGATCCGCGCGGCGAGCATGAACTCCGGCGAGAAATCGCCGCACACCTGGCCTTGTCGCGAGGTATTGAATGTCAGCTCTCGCAGATCTTCATTACCACAGGCTTTTCGGGGGCGCTCGGTGTAACGCTGCGGGTGATTCAGGCCGAGGGCCGAAAAGCCTGGGTCGAGAACCCCGGATTTATGCCCAGTCGCAGGGCCATGTCACTTTCCCGGCTCACGACCGTTCCCGTTCCTGTGGACGAAGATGGCATCGACGTCAGCTATGGCGAAGAGCATGCACCGGATGCCGCGGTGGCCCTGGTCACCGCAGGGCAACAGGCGCCTCTGGGCCCGACACTGTCGCTCGGTCGTCGCGTGCAACTGCTCGAATGGGCAAGCCGCGCGGGTGCCTGGATCATCGAGGACGACTACCTTGGCGAACTCCAGCTCAGGCGCCGGGCGGCTCCCGCACTGGCATCGCAGGATCGGGCGGGACGGGTCATCCATATCGGGTCTTTCAGCAAGACGCTCAGCCCGACGCTGCGGCTCGGCTTCGTCGTCGTGCCGCCCGGCCTGGTATCGCGCTTCGATGAAGTCGTCGCCTGCCTTGCTTCCGCGCCCGGGCCGGCGGTGCAGATGGCGACGGCCGAGTTTATGCGCGATGGGCACTATATGCGGCATCTGCGTCGTATGAAACGCATTTACGCAGCCCGCAGCGATGCGCTTCTGGCGGCGCTCAGTGCCAGGGGATTCCAGGCCTATCCGGCAGGCCTTGCCGTAGTGGTGAGGCTGCCGGACGGCGCCGACGACAAGAGGATCGCCCGGGAAGCCTATGCCTACGGGCTGGCGCCCGCACCGTTATCGGGCTGGTACTGCTCTGCCTCCACGCAGCGGTCTGGCCTGCTTCTTGGTGTCGCGACAGCGATTGAACACCAGGTCCCGGCCGCCTGCGATCGCTTGCAACACCTGATCCGCAAGTTTTCGTAGGGCAAGGGCACTGGACCCGGCGCCGCGGCCTGGCCGCCTGGCTGGCGTGGCGGCTGCATTCCGTCTATGGCACGCCGTGGGGCGACGCCGCCTGGAACGGGCTGTTCCATGCCATTTCCCGCGTGAGCGCGGCGCCGCCAGCCGCGCCTGCCCTGCCCGCCTATCGCGCCGGCGCCGACCGCAGGAAGCCGGCCGAAATCTCCGCCGCCAGCTGGACGATCGCGTCGGCCTCCTCCGCGCTCAGCGCACCGGTGAAGCGCGCGTCGCCCCAGTCGCCGCAGATCAGGGCCACGCAGCGATTGCGCACCCGCACCGGGATCAGCAGCAGCGCGCGGGCATCGGGCATGGCTTCGCGATACCAGCGCGGCACGCGGTGCGCGGCCTCCCTGTCAAAGGTGTCCTCGATCAGCAAAGGCCGGTCCGCCAGCGTGGCGAAGTGGAACACGTCCGGAACGAAGCCCTCTTCGAAGGACAGCTGGTCGAGCTTCTCGCGCATGCCCTCGCCAAAGCCGAGCCGCGCGCCGAAGCGCCTGGCCGATGGGTTGAGCAGCATCAGGAAGCAGCGCGAGAAGTTCAGCGCGCGCATTGCCGACTCCAGCGCAAAGGGCGCCAGCTCGGCAATGGACATCGCCCCGCCCTCCTGCCGGACTTCCGCGACGGCGCGCTGCAGCCTGGCCAGCGCATCGGCGGGCTTGCTGCCTTGCTGGCCGGCGTCGTCGCCGGCCTGGCTGGCGGCGTCCGTGGCTGCCATCGAGGTCGTCAGCGCCCTGGCCTGTGCCAGCGCCTGCCCGAGATGCGCCGGCTCCAGGCCGAGCCGTTGCGCCGCGGCCAACAACGGATTGGCGGCCTGCAGCGGACTGTCGGCGCGTAGGGAACTGTTGGCCCGAACAGGGCTTTCGGCCAATGGATCATCCTGCCCCGCCAGGATCGAAGCGGCCGCCTGCGACGACAGCCGGGCAACGGCGCCCAGCCAGCCGGCATGCGTCTCCGGCATGGCGCCTTCCGGTAACGGGGGCGCGCTCATGGCGCCGGCGATCAGCGGGGGTAGGCGCCATTTGACGGCAGCCGCCCGGGCGATCTCGCCCAGCGACACGCCCAGGACTTCGCGGCAGGCATCGTCCTCGCCGATCTGCTCGCCGGCCTCGCACACGGCGGCAATGCGGTCCCACGCCTCCGGCACATACAGGACCAGCAGCAGCCGGCTCACATGGTGCATCAGCGTGCAGACCACGGCCTCTTCCCCGTCGGCGATGCCGCGCGCTTCGGCCAGTGTCCGGGTGAATTCCGCCGCCACCATGGCCTGCTTGAGCGCTTGCGCGGCCCGTGGCCGGTTTTCCGGCATGGTCTGGAAAAAGTCGAGCACGCGCACGCCCAGCGTCAGGTGGATGACCGTATCCACCCCCAGCACCATGATCGCGCGCGAAACGGTGGTGACCTCGCCGCCGAACGACCGGTACATGGCGGAATTGGACAGCCGGATGATCTTCTGCGACAGGCTGAAGTCCGACAGGATGCTGCTGGCCATTTCGCCGACGTTCCGCTCCGCATCGAGCGAACTGAAGACATGATCGATGCAATACTGCAGCGTCGGGAAATCGCCCTGCTCGGCGAGCCTGGCCCATAGCTGGTCGAGGAATGCCTGCTTATCCATGGCCATGCCTCACCGCGGCAGCAAGGTCGGGGCGTCCAGGCGCCACCTGCCCGCGGCGAAAGCCGCCTCGAGGTCGGCGGGACTCATCGCGCGCCCATAGTGCCAGCCTTGCGCCATCTCGCAGCCCTGCGCGGCCAGCAACTCGCGCTGGCATGCCGTCTCGACGCCTTCGGCGATTGCCGCCAGCCCAAGCTCGCGCGCCAGCGAGAGCACCGCATAGACGATGGTCTGCGCGTGCGGCGAGTCGGCCATGTCGGCGACGAAGCTGCGGTCGATCTTCAGTGCCGACAACGGAAACCGGCGCAGATACGACAGGCTGGAGTAGCCGGTGCCGAAATCGTCCACGGCAAAGCGGATGCCCAGCGCCCGCAATTCGGTCAGCACGCTGCCCGCCGCTTCGGGATCGATCATCAGCGCGCCTTCGGTAATTTCCAGCACCAGCCGGCCGGCGCTGACACCGGTATCGCGGATCGCGCTGCGCACCTGGTCGGCGAAGCCGGGATGGCTGAACTGTACCGGCGACACGTTGACCGACACGTAGCCGACCTGCGCACCCTTCGCATCCCACATGGCAAGCTGGGCGCAGGCGCAACGCAGCACCCAGGCGCCGAGATGATGGATCAGGCCGTTGTTTTCCGCGACCGGCACGAAAACCTCGGGAGACACGGCGCGGCCGGCCCGCTCCCATCGCATCAGCGCCTCGACCGCGCACAGGTTGCTGCCGTCGAGGCTGACGATGGGCTGGTACTGCAGCGACAATTCGCCGTGATGCACGGCCTCGAACAGGTCTTGCTCGATGCGGAACTGCTCGTTCAGCTTCTCGTCGAACTCCGGCGAATAGCGGAAACAGCGATTGCCGCCCAGCGCCTTCGCCTCGTACATGGCCCGGTCGGCGCGTCGCAGCAACTCGGCGTCGGAATCCTCGCCGCCGGTGGCGAAGGCCAGCCCGATGCTGGTGGTGACGCGGATCTGGCGCGCCGATAGCTGGAAGGGCTGCCGGCAAATCCGCATGACCTGGTCCAGGATGTCTGCGGCGGCCTCGTCGGTTGCGATGTCTTCCAGCAGCAGGACGAATTCATCGCCGCCCAGCCGCGCCACGGTGTCCGTCCCGCGCAGCACGCCGCGCAAACGGGCCGCCATTTCCTTCAGCAAGGCATCGCCGGCGCCATGCCCGAGGGAATCGTTGATCTTCTTGAACCCGTCCAGGTCCATCAGCGCGACAGCGAGCCGGTGTCCCGCCGGATGCTGCCCGTCCAGGTACTGTTCAATCCGGCCGCGAATGAGGTCGCGGTTGCCGATCCCGGTCAACGGATCGTTCTGCGACTGTTCCGTCAGCTGCTGCAGCTTCTGCGTCCACGCCGTGACATCGGTCCCGAACAGCAGCAGCGACGCCTGCCCCGCCTCGTCGGTGTCGCGGCGGATCCGCATATCGAAATAGCGGCTTCCCGCCGAGGCATCCGTGAACCGGACGGTGGTCCGGCGGGCCTGGCCATCCAGCAGGCAGGCCTGCCACAGCGCGGCGGTGCGTTCGTATTCGCCCAGGGGAAGAATGTCGCGCATGGCCGCACGGGCCAGGTACTCGTACGGAAGGCCCAGCAGCGCCCCCGACGCACGCGTGGCGTGCAGGATCTGGCCGGTCGCGCTGACATGCAGGGCCAGTCCTTCCGACGCTTCCAGCAAGGCCCAACCGTGCCGCCCGGCGGGGGATGGCGGCGCGCGATCCGCCTCGTCGTCGCGGGCCCATTCCGCTTCGTCATTCGCCAGGACGGCGTCATACGTGAATGCGTGCATACGGTGAATCGACCCGCCCTGCCCGGCCACGCTGTCGCCGGGAATCGTTGTCATGCCGGGACCTTGACGACAGGGCGCGTCAAGCCTGTCGGTACCCCGCACGGTATTTTGTGAAGGCCCGATTCTATTACGGCGCAAGGCGAATAAGGAAGCACACGAGCCGGGCTGTGGAAACGCCGCGACGCCCATGCGGCCAGCGGCGCTCGCGGCCGGATTGCCGGCAACGCGCCGTATGCCGAAAAACCGGATCTAACGTACAGTGAGCCGTCCCGGCGATGGACAAACCGTTGTGGATTGCCGAGACTTGACCAGGTCCGCGTGCGTCGCCCTTGATTACCCCTGTGCCGTCCTCTGCCATGCCACCGTTGCCCGCACCTTCCCTACTCGATGCAACGCTTCGCACCGTCGCGCGCCGCTACCGCCTGCCGGCCAGTGCCGCTGCAATTTCCGGACTGCAGTCACCCAGCCCGGCCACCACGCTCGCGCTCGCGATCGAACAGGCGCGCGCCACCGTGGCACGAGGCGAAGCACCCGCTGCGGCACTGAAGGAACGCTTCATCGACGCGCTCGCGCAACTGATCCGCGAAGCGCTGCGCGCGGATGCGGGCGACCCGGTGTTCCTGGCCATGGTCATGCGGCACCGGGCGCCGCACGTGCGCGAGTACGCCTCGCTGTCCGCGGGCGCCGACCAGGACCGCCGCGAAATCCGGGCCGCCGTCAATGCGATCGCCCATCCGGGCCGGCAGCAACGCCTCGTGCCAGGTCCGTGGCGCGAGGCATTGGCCCGGCTCCACGCCTGCGCCGCCGCGTCATCGTGGTCCGCGCTGCACGATGCCGTGCGCAGCCTGGCCGATCTGCCGGAGATCGCGAACGGGGCCCCGGGCCTCGCCAGGCTGCTCGACAGTCCCGCGCTGAAGCGCTTGCAGCGTCTTGATGCGCTGGCGTCCGATGACCAGGTGCGCCAGTACCAGCTGCTGTGGGAACGGCATGGCCCCCGCTCCGGCAGCGCCGGCGCCAGTGCGCAAGGCGTCGCCGCCCGCCAGCGGGGCGCTGCCACCGAAGCACAGACCGCACAGGCACTGGAGGCACTGGCGCAGCGACTCAATGAGGCCGAGCGAGCGAGCGCGTCATACCGCGTCGTGACCTCGATGCGCGTACCGGCTTCGATCCCCGCCGAGCATGAACGCGCCAAGACCGAATGGGATGCGGTCCTGCTCAGGCAGCTGCCGCCGATCGAGGAAATACCGGTTTGGGAGATCTGCCTGCTCGCGGAGGCCAAGGCCTCCGTCGATGCCGCCACTACCGACCTGCCCAAGCTGCTGCGCGGCTTGCGCTTGCTGGCGCATGCCGACAAGGACGCGGTCTATGCGTTCGAGACGCGGCAAGGAACGGTACGCCTCCATGGTGCCTCGCTGAGCGCGCTGCGCGCCGACGCGGCCGGCGTTGCCGGCACGGTGCTGTATTGCTGCGATGCGCCAGCCGAAGCCGGACCGCGCCTGCTCGGCGCCGCCAGCCGGATGCAGCTGCTGTCGGCGCACGCCAGCCTTGAATTCGCCAGCGCGCTGGCGCTCGCGCAAACGGCGCAAACCTCGGATACCGCGGATACCGCGGATATGGCCGTACTTGAGCCGGTCTGGCACCAGCTATTGGAATCGCCCCGCTGGCACAGCGTGCTCAACCAGTATCCCACGCTGTGGCAAGTGCGCGAACTGATGGTCCATCCTGATGACCTGATGGCCGCGATAAACAGTATCCGCGACTGACGTGCCCGGGGCGGCAACGCTGCCCTACTGCGCAAACAACGTCATCTGCCCCGTCAGCAGCCGCTCGAAATCATCGTCCAGGAACGGCAGGATCGCGTCGGCAATCGGCTGCAGCTGCTTGCCGACGTAGTGGTCGTAGTCAATCGGGGCCGAACGGCACTCGAGCGGCTCCGGCCCTGCCATGGTCATCACATAGCTGATCCAGCCGCCCTGCTGGTACTGGCGCGGGCGCCCGTGGCGCTGGTTGTAATCATCGGCGATGCGGGCGGCCCGCACGTGCGGCGGCACGTTGCGCTGGTACTCCTCCAGCTTGCGCCGCAGCCGCTTGCGATAGACCAGCTGCGCGTCGAGCTCCCCCGCCAGCGTGCGGCGCACGATGTCGCGCACATAGTCCTGGTACGGCTCGCGGTTGAAGACCTTTTCATAAAGCGTCTGCTGGAACTGCTGCGCGAGCGGCGACCAGTCGGTGCGCACCGTCTCGAGCCCCTTGAACACCATCTCGACCGTGCCGTCTGGCCGCTCCACCTGGCCGGCGTAGCGCTTCTTGCTGCCAAGGTCGGTGCCGCGGATGGTCGGCATCAGGAAGCGGCGGAAGTGGGTCTCGAACTGCAGTTCAAGCGCGCTTTCCAGGCCATAGGTCTGCCACAGGTGGTCGCGCCACCAGTCGTTGACGTAGGCCACCAGGCTGCGGCCGATCTGCTGCGCATCGGCTTCGGTGCGCGCGCGGCGCAGCCACACGAACGTGGAATCGGTGTCGCCATAGATCACCTCGTAGCCGCGTGCCTCGACCAGCGCGCGCGTCTGCCGCATGATCTCGTGCCCGCGCATGGTGATCGACGAGGCCAGTCGCGGATCGAAGAAACGGCACCCGCTTGACCCCAGCACGCCGTAGAACGCATTCATGATGATCTTGAGCGCCTGCGCCAGCGGCTTGTTGCGGTCGCGCTTGGCCGCCTCGCGTCCCTGCCAGACCCGCGCGACGATCGCCGGCAGGCAGTGCTTCGTGCGCGAGAAGCGGGCGCCGCGAAAGCCGGGCACCGAGTCGGCATCGTCCGGATGCGCCAGTCCCTCGACCAGGCCGATGGGATCGATCAGAAAGGTGCGGATGATCGACGGATAGAGGCTCTTGTAGTCCAGCACCAGCACCGATTCATAGAGTCCGGGGCGCGAATCCATGACGAAGCCGCCGGGGCTTGCCTCCGGCGCCAGCTCGCCGAGGTTGGGCGCGACATAGCCCTGGCGGTGCATCAGCGGCATGTAGAGATGCGTGAAGGCCGCCACCGAACCGCCACTGCGGTCCGCCGCCAGCCCCGTGACCGTGGCGCGCTCCAGCAGGAACGACAACAGCTCCGTCTTCTCGAAGATGCGCGTCACCAGCTCGCAATCGCGCAGGTTATAGCGCGCCAGCGCCGGCTTGTCCTGCTCGAACATGCGGTCGATGGCATCCATGCGGTCGTACGGATTGTCGATCGCCTTACCCTCGCCGAGCAGGGCCTGCGCCACCGATTCCAGGCTGAACGACGGGAAGCTCCACGTGGCCGACCGCAGCGCCTCGATGCCATCGATGATCAGCCGGCCCGGCGCGCTGGCGAAATAGTGCTGCTGCGCGTTGTGCTCGCGCCATTCCATCTCCGCGCCGCCGCGGCCGAGGCGCAGCGGTAGCTGGAACCGCCGCGCATGCTCGACCAGCACGCGCAGGTCGAACTGGACCAGGTTCCAGCCGATGATCGCGTCGGGGTCGTGCCGGGCCAGCCACTGGTTTAGCTTCTCCAGCAACTCTGGCCGTGTCGCGCAGTATTCAAGGGAGAAACCGGCAGCGGCCGGCTCCTGCGGCGCAGCGCCCAGCATGTAGACCTCGCGCTGGCCGCAGCCTTCGAGCGCAATCGAATAAAGCTCGCCAAATGCATTGGTTTCGATATCGAGCGACACCAGCCGCAGCGTGGGCCGGTAGTCCGCCGCGGGTTTCAGCTGGGCGCTGCACAGCACGCCGTCGCTGTCCGGTTCGCCCTCGAACCAAACCGGCGCCGTGATGAAGCGCTCCATCAGGTAGCGCTCGGGCGGGCGGATATCGGCTTCATAAACGTCGATGCCGGCGTCGCGCAGCGAACGGCCGAGCTGGATCAGTTGCCGGTGCTGCTGGCAATACAGGCCCATGACCGTCCTGCCCCGAAAGTCCTGCAGCTTCAGCGGGCGCAACTCGACCTCGCGCTCGCGGCGTAGCAGCGCCTCGGCACGTTCGCGCTGTGCCTCGGGGATGAATGCGATCGACGGCTGATACGGCAGGCGCAGCCGGCGCGGCCCCTCGTCGGTGGCCAGCCAGACCTCGACCTCGGTGCCGGCCGGGGTATCGCGCCAATGCCGGGTAAGGATGAAACCCTGCTGGAGTGCCACGCTTAGGCCTTCTGTGATGAAACCATGATCGAGGCGATTTTAGCGTCACAGCATGCGCGCAGCCTCATCGAGCAGCTGCATCGGCGACAGCATCCCGGCGCGGGCCACGCACACCAGCGAGAAAGTGCGAACCAGCGGCGGATTCCCCGGAACCCGCGCGGTCATCAACTGGAGGTCCGCGCCGGGCCCGGCACTGCCCGGCGGCACGACGATGTTCATGGGGCTCAGCCGCACCGCCTCCCGCTCCACCACGAAGCTGGCTTCGGCATGCGTCAGCACGTCGACCAGCGCCTGCAGCTGCCTGTCCGGCATGCCGGCCCGGCCGCCCGGTGCGTCAGGCGCTTCAGTTTCACTAAGGGCGGCGAGCGCGGCCTCGTTCTGTGCCACCTGCTCGCGCAGCCGCTCCGACTCGTCGGCTTGCGTGTCGGCGCTTTCGCCAAGCACGCTGCGCATGCCGACGCCCTGCTTCTCCAGCAGGTGCAGCCGCGTGGTCAGCAACGCCTGTTCGCGCTCGATGCGGTCGCGGCGGGTCGTGCCGCCGGCGACCTCGGCCAGTGCCTGCAGCGCGAACTGGTCCAGCATGCGGCAGGCGATTTCCTCGCGCAGCGCCGCTTCGGTCGCTGCGCAGATCCTGACCCGGTGATCGACGAAGCTGACCGTGGTCTGGGGCACCTCCGTGCGCATCACATCGCCTTCCAGCGCCACGCCCAGCGTGCGGCGTTCCTGCTTTTCCATCCCGAGCACGCAATAGGCCTCGGTGGCGGACGCCGAGCCGCTGAAATAGTCGCGCAGGTCCGATGACCGGCTGAATACCGGCATGACCTCCTGGGCCGTGGCAAAGAAGGCATGAATGTACGGATCGCTGTTCCAGGTGGCTTCGCTTGCTGGCGAAGCCGGCGGCAAACCCGCCACGACATCGCGCACGTACCGGTCTGCGATGGCCAGCGCCGGGGCAAGCCGCTTGCGATAGCCGCCGACCAGCCGCACGTAAGGACAGAGCCGGGTCACGCGCTCCGCCAGCGCGGCGCGCTCCGCATCGCGCGCTCCGTCAGAATGCTTGCCGCGACGGCGCAGCCAGTTGAGGACAGTCATCGCATGGCACCTCCATGGCGCGATCGGTTGGCTTGCGGCGCAGGCAAGCCCGGCAGGCTACTGGCCATCCGCTTCGGCCTGCCGCGGTGCCGCGCGAGTGCGCGGCAGCTTGCGGTGGGCGAGCAACAGCAGCGGTGTCGTCGCCATCGACAGCGCCACGACGACCGTGACGACGGAGAGCTGCTCGGCATCGATCAGGTTCGCCGCCTGCGCGGCGCCCATCACGACAAAGGCGAACTCACCGCCCTGCGACAGCAGGATGGCGAAGTAGACGCGATGCTGGCGCGGCATGCCGATCTGGTTCGCCAGGTACATCAGCGCGAGGAACTTGCCCACTACCAGCGCGACTACCAGCACCGCCACCAGGAGGGGCCTGTTGGCCAGCACCGAGAAATCGATCGACATGCCGACTGCGATAAAGAACAGGCCGAGCAGGATGCCCTTGAACGGGGCCATGTCTGATTCGATCTCGTGGCGGCATTCGGACCCGGCCAGCAACAGGCCGGCCAGGAAGGCGCCAAGCGACATCGACAGGTGGACCACATGCATCAGCAGCGCGATGCCGATGACCCACGCCAACGCAAAGATGGTAAAGATCTCGCGGGTGCCGCTGCGCTGGATCATGCGCAACACGTACTTGAGCACGAAGCGCCCAACGAGGACGACCGCCGCGATCATGGCCAGCGCCTTTGCCGCCGAAACCCACCCGCCCGACATGCCGTCGCCCGCCGCAACCGGCGCAAGCAGTGGCAACAGCGCGATCATCGGGATCG
This sequence comes from Cupriavidus sp. a3, assembly GCF_051015765.1. Classification (NCBI taxonomy): domain Bacteria; kingdom Pseudomonadati; phylum Pseudomonadota; class Betaproteobacteria; order Burkholderiales; family Burkholderiaceae; genus Cupriavidus; species Cupriavidus sp. a3. The sequence continues at coordinate 1,733,159 of NZ_CP170644.1, forward strand.
CGGCGATGTCCTGGAACAGCAGGATGCCGAAGCTGGATTGCCCGACCGGCGCCTCCATCAGCCGGTTCTGCTCCAGGATCGCGATCACCATCGCCGTGGAAGACAGCGACAGCGCGAAGCCGGCCGCCACGCCCACGCGCCACTGCACGCCGAAGACAATGAAGATTACCGCCAGCAGCGCCGCGCACAGCGCAACCTGGATCCCGCCGTAGCCGAAGATGGAGCGGCGCATTGCCCACAGCTTCTCGAAGTCCATTTCAATGCCGATGATGAACATCATCAGCACGATGCCCAGCTCGGACACGTCCAGGATCGAGTTGACGTCCGTGACCAGCCTCAGCCCCCAGGGGCCGATCACCGCGCCCGCAACCAGGTAGCCCAGCACGGAGCCAAAGCCGAAGCGCACCGACAGCGGCACGGCGATCAGCGCCGCGGCGAGGAAGATTACCGCGTCAACCAGCAGTTGTTCCACATTCCCCTCCCGAGGAGATGACGGGGCGATAGCCCGCGTCGTGTCGTGGTTCCCCGCTGCAAGTCGGGCACAGGCCGACCTTTGCGCGAGGTAACGGCTTGGATACGTATTACATCATCCACGGCGAAGTATAGGCCGGACGGCGCTCGCCGGATCGCGTTCCGCTATGCGCCCGGCGGCACACGCGGCTGTCCTGGCCGGTGTCACCGCTCAGTCCAGCCGGTCGAACAAGGGCTGAACCAATGCAAAGAGGGCGACCCACCGGATCGCCCTCTTCTCTTCCTGCGCCCCGTCAGGCGACAACGATCCGGCGCGGGTCAGCCAGCGCCAGCGCTTCGGCGCGGTCCGCGCTCGGCGGGTAGATCCACTCGGAATTGATCCGCGTCTTCAGCGCCTTGGCGACGCCTCCGGTCAGCTTGACTTGCCGGTTCCAGCCTTCCGTGTAGACAGCACCCCACGGCCCCAGGTCCAGGCAGGTCACATACTTCGGCTGGCTATACGGGATCAGCGTCTCACCCACGAGGTCCGCCGCCACGTTATGCCCTGCCGAACGGCCGAGGTTCATCGCATGCTGGCAGGACATTGCTGCAAAGTTGCCTTCGTCATCGGTCGCGGCGTAGGCGCAATCGCCGGTGGCGAACACCGACTCGACACCCTTTACCCTGAGATCGCGGTCGACGTGCAGCCGGCCAAGGCCATCGCGCTCGGCCGGAATCTGCGCGGTGAGCTCGCTGGCGCGGGCGCCGGCGGTCCAGATCACCGTATCCGCCTCGATGCGCTCGCCGTTCTCGAGGGTGACGCCGGTCGCATCGACGGCCGCGACGCCGGAGCCGAGCTTCCAGGTCACGCCCAGTTCGGTCAGCGCCTGCGTGATCACCGGCCGCGGCCCCGCGCCCAGGTCAGGTCCGACCTCGGCATTGCGCTCCACCATGATCACGTTCACGGCAGCGTCCTTGCCCAGGACTTCACGCAGGCGGGCCGGCATTTCCGCGGCAGTCTCGATGCCGGTGAAGCCGGCACCCGCGATCACCACGGTATTGCGACCGGCGCGCTCCGGGCGGCTGGCCAGCCCATGCAGATGCGATTCGAGCTCCGCGGCGTCGGCGATCTGGTCGACATTGAACGCATGCTGGTCCAGGCCGGGAATCTGCGGACGGAACAACCGGCTTCCCGCAGCGAGCACCAGGCGGTCATAGCCGACGCGCTGGCACGAGCCATCCCCACCGGCGGCCGCAATGCTCACTTCGCGGCTCGCGACGTCGATGTGTTCCACCTTGCCCCGGATAAACCGCACGCCCACGGCCTTGAAGATCTCCTGCAGCGGCGCCTTCATCCCGTTCGGGTTCTGCTCATAGAGACGCGGGCGGACGTGCAGTTCGGGTTCCGGTGCGACCAGCGCGATTTCCACGTCGGTGCGCCCGACCTGGTCAAGCAGACGGGCCGAAGCCAGTGCGCTCCACATGCCGGCAAAGCCGGCGCCAATGACAAGAATACGTTTCGACATCCTCAAGCTCCTGAATCAAACCTCGGTTTCATGTAACAGGGCCGGTGCGAGAAGCGACGACCCTTAACTACGATCATATGAGTCGTAGTTTAAATGCGCAAGATCTTTTTTCGCCGGTGACGCAAAGCGAACCCGCGCGCCGGGCTTGCGCTTTTGCGAACGATCCACTGAAACGGCGAAGGAGGAAGGGAGCGGGAAATGAGACTGGACTGCGCGTGTGTCGGAAAAGCCTCATGCGGCATGTACCCGCCTTCACATTGGCGCCTGTCCTTGACAAAAATACCGATTGGTATATTCTGGCCTGCATGAACAAAGCCGAACGCACCCGCCAGCTGATCGTCGAGAAGACAGCGCCCATTTTCAACACGAAGGGCTATGCCGGAACATCGCTGGCAGACATGACCGCGGCCACCGGCCTGACCAAGGGCAGTGTCTATGGCAACTTTGCCAACAAGGAAGAGGTAGCGCTGGCGGCATTCGACCACAATTGGAAGCAGGCGCAAGCCGCGGTTCGGGACCAGATGGCCACCAAAAGCACCAGCAAGGAAAAGCTGCTTGCCCTGACTGGCGTGTTGGGGAATCTTCCTGCGTGCTTCCCGAAGGGAGGATGCCCGCTGCTCAACACTGCGATTGAAGCCGACGACACCCACCCTGCCCTGCGCGACAAAGCCATGGAAGCGTTCCGGGGCTGGAAGGCGAATCTCGTCTCGGTCATCAAGGCGGGCATTGCCTCCAGCGAGTTCCGGAAGGACGTCAACCCCGAGGAGACTGCCATCACGCTGATCGCATTGATCGAAGGCGCGATCATGATCTCCCGGCTCACCGACAACCCGGCCTACAACCTGGCCGTCATGTCGGCGGTGAAGAAGACCGTCATCGATCTCACCTGATTTTTTTGAGCAAAAATATACCAATCGGTATTTTTTACGGAAAGGAAGTAGCCATGAACGTGCAACTGAAACGGAAAGTCGCCTTCGCGCTGTCGATGGGTGTCGTGACGACGGGGATCATCTCGTTCGCCCTGCTTGCCCTCAACATGGGATTCTCGGAAGGCTTTGCGCTGACCTGGCTGCGCTCGTGGGGCATCGGCTATGTGATCGTGATCCCCGCGATCCTGCTGGTCGGGCCGCGCCTGCAAGCGCAGGTCGAGCGCTGGGTCCATTGATGCCGCATGCCGTTTCCACGAACTACTGACATGCCCAGACCCCTGCTGCAGCGGCTGCTTGCCTTCGTGTTCATCCTTGGCGCTGCCATGGCGTCGGCCATCGCCCATGCCGCCCCCGGTGCCAGGATGCCTGCACCACAGCCCGAAATCGGATGGATCGAAATTGACGCGGACATTTCGCTGAGACGGATGGTCGTGCACCAGCCCGGCGCCAAGGGAACCGTCCTGTTCCTGCATGGATTCCCGGAAACGCTGTACGCATGGAAGGACATCGCCCAGTCGCTGGGCGACGAATTCGAAGTGCATGCCATCGACTGGCCTGGCTACGGGCTCTCATCGCGTCCAACTGCCGACAGGTTCTCCTATGCGCCCCGGGACTATGCCCGTGTCCTGCAGGCATACATCCGCAAGGCTGGCATCGACACGTCGCAGCTGGTCATCTACGCCACCGATATCGGCGCGCTGCCGGCATTGCTGCTCGCGCTCGAGGCGCCGGACATTGCAAGAGCGATCATCGTCGGCGACTTCGCCCCGTTCGACAGGCCGCAGTACATGTACGAAAGCCTGCAAAGCCTGAAATCGCAGCCGTCGGCCGAACTGGCTCGCGTCCAGCTGAACAAGAACCGCGACGATGTCCTCAGGAACGCCTACCGGCGCGGCCTGCCGGCACACGAGCAGTTCGACATCCCGCCAGAGCTCCAGGACGACATGGCGCGCGGATGGAGCCACGGCGCGATGACGTCTGCCGACGCCTTCTATTACTACTACTCGCACTTCACGCGGGACCAGGCGTACCTGGAGGCGAACCTGCACCGGCTCAAGACACCGGTCAAGGTGGTCTGGGGCGAGAAGGACCTCTATATCCGGAAAGAAATGGGCATCGAATTCGCGCAGAAGGCGCATGCGGAATTCACCGTTCTGCCAGGCATCGGGCACTACCCGCATCTGCAGGATCCCCGTCGAACCGAGGCAGACGTTCGCGCCGCATTTCGTTGAATCGCATCAGCAGGCGGCACACGTCAGCAGTCCGATCCAGTCCGCCTGCATCGCGCCGCCGGTACGGCCACCCCGGCGACGCTCGACTCCGCGTGGCAAACCAACTCTCACTCTGGACCATCCTGTTCCAAACCTGCCTCATGAACATGTCCCGACTTTTCCGCCCTGCCAATTGCCGGCGGCAGCCTGCCCATGCTGAACACGCAGCCCCATACCGATATCGAGCGCTGCTGGTACCCGCCAAGCCGTCCCGCCCGACGAACGCGCAATGAAAGAGCATTCCATGAACGCCAAATCGTCGAATAACGCCACCGACCTGTCGCGCCGGTCCCTATTGCTGGGCGGCGTGGCAAGTGCGGCGCTCTCGCTGTTTTCGTCACGCCTGGCTTTCGCCGCGCAGCCCGCGCCAGCGCGCGCCGTGGCGTCGGATGCGATCCGCCCGTTCCGCGCACGCATTCCGCAGCCGGCGCTGGACGATCTGCGCCGCCGCCTGATGGCGACGCGGTGGTCCGATCCGGAAACCGTCGCGGACCGGTCCCAGGGCGTGCAAGTCGACAAGCTGCGGCCGCTCGTGCGCTACTGGGCCACGGGGCATGACTGGCGCAAGGCCGAGGCAAGGCTGAATGCCTGGCCCCAGTTCGTGACGAACATAGACGGTGTGGACATCCACTTCATCCATGTTCGCTCGCGCCATGAGAACGCGCTGCCTCTGGTCATGACGCACGGCTGGCCCGGCTCCGTGTTCGAACTGCTCGACAGCATCCGCCCGTTGACGGATCCGACCGCTTACGGCGGCAGCGCGGCCGATGCGTTCCATCTCGTGATCCCATCGCTGCCGGGCTTCGGCTTTTCACAGAAGCCCAAGGACACCGGCTGGAATGCGGACCGCATCGCCCGCGCGTGGGACGTGCTGATGAAGCGGCTTGGCTATGCGCGTTACTTGTCGCAAGGCGGCGACTGGGGCGCGATCATCTCCGACGCACTTGGCCGCGCCGCGCCCGAAGGGCTGCTCGGCATCCACGTCAACCGAATCGAACGCGGCACGACGCTGCCGCCCGCGCTCGCCATGGCGCTGAAGACCGGCGAGCCCGCACCCTCTAACCTGAGCGCCGGGGAAAAGCAGGTGTTCGACGAGGCCAGGGATTTCCTGAACAAGGGATTCGGCTACGCCGCCCTGATGCAGACGCGTCCGCAGACCATCGGCATTGGCCTGGCCGATTCGCCGGTGGGGCTGGCGGCCTGGATCTATGACAAGCTGGCCGACTGGGTCTACACGCGCGGCGATCCCGAACGGGCGCTGGGCCGTGACGCGATCCTCGACAATATCTCGCTCTACTGGCTGACGAACACCGGCGAATCCAGCGCACGGATCTACTGGGAAACGAGCAACACACCGGCAAGGACCGGCCCCGTTACCGTTCCGGCGGCAGTGACAGTCTTTCCCGGCGAGGTCTACCGGCCACCGAAGGCCTGGCTGGCGCGGGCGTATCCCAACCTGGTCTATTACAACCAGGTCGCCAGGGGCGGTCACTTTGCGGCCTGGGAAGAGCCGGAGTTGTTCAGTGCGGAGGTCAGGTCGGCATTCCGGCCGTTGCGCCAGACAGCCCAATAGATCGGGATAGGCCGTGTCGTGAACTGGTCCTGTACTGCATTTATGCAGCCTGTGACTGTCCCGGCACGGACTGGCTTCTGGCAGCCATCAGGCCCGGGATGGAGTCCTATGGTAAGGTTGGCAGCATGATTTCACGGACTTCGACTGGTGATGTATGGGGCGCATTTGTTTGGTGCCGGGAGAGTGATGCAGCGTGAGTGATGCGAAGCGGGAAACGCAACGCACGCTGGCCGAGAAGGTTTCAACCAGCAGGGCCTTGCGCCTGAGCGTGCCGCCAGAGGCCAGGCCCGCGCCGGTCAACCGGAGGGACTGGCTGCGCCAGAGGAAAGAGCAATTGCAGGCTGCCCGCGCCGCCGCAAGGAAGAGGCGCGAACTGCTGAGAGCCGAAATCATGTCGGCCGTGCAGGATATTGCCCGCGAAGAGCGCGCAGCCGCGCGGCTGGAAGCCGAACGCCTGAAGGCGGAAACCAGGACCGCGCAGGCGTTCGCGCGCGAGGACGCGCGTGCCGCCGCCAAGTTCGAGCGCGGCCAGCCAGCCCGCCCGACGAACAAGCGAAAGACGCTTTCCAATGAGAAACGCAAGCTGGTCTCCTACGGCGACCTGTTGCGGATGCGCGGGTGATCGGGCAGAAGTTTCGACAGAGCGGAAGCGGGCTTCTCACCCATCGCAGTCCTGCTCATCCCGCGGGCTCTGCGGGATAAGCTACGTCAGCGCTCCGGGCTCCTGGCAAACCACTTCGATGTTGTGCCCGTCCGGGCCAATGACAAACGCTGCATAGTAGTTCGCGTGGTAGTGCGGGCGCAGACCAGGCGCTCCATTGTCCTTGCCGCCCGCCTCCAGCGCCGCGCGATAGAAAGCATCGACCTGCTGGCGATTCTCGGCCGTGAATGCCAGGTGAAGATGCGCGGGCTTCTCCTCGGTCTGGAACAGGCACAATGAGGCCTTGCGCTTCGAGCTAAGCTCGACACCATACGTTGGCACCCCCTCCGAGACCACAGCAACACCGAGCGGTTCTAGTGCCTTGAGGAAGAACGCCTTGCTCGCTGCATAGTCGCTGACGCCGAACTTGACGTGGTCAAACATGAGTTCTCCTGAGGTCTGTAGGCCTGCGCGAGGATTCTAACCCTTCCATCCAGGGACTCAGTGCCGGCCAGGGCGCCCGCTTGCTGGCCGTGCCGGAGACGGGGAGCGAACACGCCGGTGTTGGTACTCCGCCCATCCCTGATCGCACCAGTGTACGGCGCCACCCAACACCGCATGGGATGCGCGCGCCGTCAGCATCACCCCCGAGCCGCTGGCATGTTGAAAGCTGCGCCAACCCCCGACAGGCACGATGATTGCGATTCCCGGTCAGAGCGCCCCGCTCGCCAATCCTTGGGAGAACTGCCATGAGTACCCTGATCATCCGCGACCTTGCCGGTTACCGCACCCTCGACACCAGCGCCATGTCTTCGATTCACGGCGGCATCTATCGCACGCCGCCGCAGATCCTGGCGTTCGAGCTCACCCATCTGCCGGCGACGCCGGATGGCCGTGTGCTTGGCACCGATGGCCAGTTGCATGTCCCTGTGATCTGACGGCTTTCGCCCGGGGGCGGGTACGTACGCTGGTCAGTTGAACACGTCCTGCCGATAACGCCCCGCCGCAACCAGCGCCGCGAGCCAGTCCGAAGCCGCCGCTTCCGTCATCCCGCCCTGCTCCGCGGCGATCCGGATCAGCGTTTGCCTGACCGCCGGCGCCATGTGCCGGCCGTCGCCGCAAACATAGAACACAGCGCCTGCGTTCAGCTGCGCCCAGACGTCCGCCTGCCGCTGCCAGAGCAAATCCTGCACGAAGCACGGTGCGCCATCGACGACCGAATACGCCGCATGGACTTCGGCCACGCCCTGCTCTTGCCAGCGCGCGACGTCGTCACGGTACAGCCAGTCGTGCGCAGGGTGCCGGCAGCCGTAGTACAGCTGCACCGGCCTCACCGCCTCCCCCGCGGCCTGCTGCGCCGCGCGTTCCTCCAGGAAGCCACGGAACGGCGCGATGCCCGTCCCGGGCCCGACCAGGATCATCGGTACGTCCGGCGCTTCGGGTGCGAACGGCGGATGGGGCGTGCGGATCGCGCCCGCTACCACCGCGCCCGGCGCCAGGCCCTGCAACCAGGTGGACGCGACGCCACGGAACAGGCCACGGCCAGACAGCGCCGGCGCGCAGACCGTGCCGACGGTGATGGTGGCCACATCCGGCGAGACCAGCGGCGACGACGCGATGGAGTAGAACCGTGGCCGCATCGGCACCGTGCAGGCGAGCAGGCCGGCCAAGTCCAGTCCGATCGCAGGGAACCGGTCGAGGATGTCGCCCAGGCCCAGCCTGCGCTGCACCACCTGTGCGGCATAGCCAGCCGCTTCATCGTCCGAGGCAAGCTGCTGCAGCGACTGCCGCGTGAACGGGCAAGGCGTTGCCTGGGCGAGGCTGCGCAGCGTCTGGCGCGACACCACGTCCTGCAGCTCCACGAAATGCGTCAGCAGCTGCCGCGCGGAGAGCGCCTCGCCAACCGGCAGCCCGCGCGCCGCCCCTGGCGCGGCGGACAAGGTGACGATGGCGTCCGGGTCGACATCGATCCGCTCGCAAATCGCCGTGACAGTTTCAGGCTGGTTCTGCGGATAGACGGCCAGGTGGTCGCCGGTGTGGTAGCGCACGCCTTCCGGCAAGCGCAGCCGGATGTCGCGCGTGGATGTCCGCGGCGCCTCGCGCGCGAAGTCCCACAGGCCGTCGGGATCGTTCACCAGTTCGGTGTTCGATAGCACAGTGAAGCCCTGCGCATTGGGCGGCAGCGTCGTCGCGCGGATCTCAGCCACGCCGCGCAGCTGTACCTGCACTGCTGGCACTTGCGGCAAGGCGCTGGCGGCGTCGCCGCCCTGCAGCGCCTGCCACAGCAACGCCAGCCAGCGTTCCGCGGCCTGATCGAAGTCGCCGTTGCCATCGGCCTCGCCACGCGGCAGCAGTGGCGTGGCGCCGGCGCTGGCGAAGAATTCGAATACCCGGCGCGGGAAGGCCTGGTACGTAGGCCATTGCGAATTGCCGCAGCCCAGCACCGCAACGCGCAGGTCCGGTGCGCGGTAGTCGCTGGCTGCGCCGCTGTTGAGCAGGTCCTCGAAGCGGCGCGCCGAGTCCGGCGCACGGCCGTTGTAGGTGGCGGCAACGATGACGGCCAGGCCGCTGGCCGGCAACGCATCGGCAATCTCGTCGAGGTCGCGCAAGGTGGCGTCGAAGCCCGCTGCAAGCGCGCCGGCGTGGACCTGCTCGGCCAGTTCGCGCGCGGTGCCCAGGCTGGATCCGCACAGCACCGCAAGCGCCCGTCCCGCGCCTCGCACTTCCGCGCCAGCCGGCGGCGCCTGCTCTGCCCCGGCGACCGGCATCCCGACGATGCGCTCGTGCGGCCGGCGCCGTCGCGCGCGCACGGTGAAGCCGTCAGGCTTGATCGTCAGCGTTTCCTTGATGCGGAACTGGTAGTCGTGCGCATCGGTGAACTGGAAATTGCGCAGCATCAGCGCCAGCGCCAGCTTGGCCTCGGTCAGCGCGAACTGGCGGCCGATGCAGGCGCGCTCGCCATTGCCGAACGGCATGTAGGCGTGGCGCGGCAGCCTGGCTTCGTTATCGGGCAGGAAGCGGTCGATGTCGAAGCGTTCGGGATCGGCCCAGACCCTGGGGTCGCGGTGCAGCGCGGTCAGCACGACGGACACGCGGCGGTCCTTGCGGATCAGGTAGCGGCCGCCGAGCAGCGTGTCCGCGTACGGCGCGACGGCGAAGGCGGGCGCGGTGGGCCACAGGCGCAGCGTTTCCTTGAGCACGCGGTCGAGCACCGGCAACCGCGCCAGGTCGGCATACACCGGCGCAGCGTCGCCGGGCAATACCGCATCCACCTCGGCATACGCCTGCGCCATCACGCCGGGATTGCGCAGCAGCTCGTACAGCGCGAAAGTCAGCAGCCCGCTGGTGGTCTCATGGCCGGCGATCAGGAAGGTGATGACCTGGTTGCGGATGTTCTCGTCGTCCAGGCGCTGGTCGGTGTCGGGATCGCGTGCTTCGAGCATCAGCCCGAGCAGGTCCATGGCGGTGCCCTGCCGCCCGCCTTCGTCGGCGGCGCGGCGGCGCCTGATCACGTCGTCGACCAGTTCGCGCATGAAGCGCGTGTCTTCGTCGAACTTGCGGTGCGCCGCGTGCATGAAGCGGTCCTGCAGGCCAAGGCGCGTGAGCCTGGACATCGCCTCTCCCAGCGCGCCGACCATGGCCTCGATAAACGGGTGCAGCTGCGCACTGGCGAACGAGTCGAAGTCATAGCCGAAGCCGGACAGCGCGATGGTGTCGAGCGTCAGCCGCGTCATGTCGTCGGCCACGGCGATATCAGCGTCGGGACCCTGCCGGTCCCATTTGTCGACCAGCCGGTTGGCCACGCGCAGCATCACCTCGAAATACCCCTTCATCGCGCGCTGGCTGAACGCCGGCATCAGGATGCGGTGCGCCTTGCCCCAGTTGGCCTCGTCGGTGTGCGCGGTGAACAGGCCGTCGCCGGCCATGCCGCGCAGGTAGGACAGCGGCGGGCCGATGTATTTGCGGAAACGCGCCGCATCGCACACCTCGGCCGCCAGCGCGACCGACGTCACGAACGGCACGCACCGTCCGGCGAAGTCCAGTTCGAAGATGCCGTCATGGTGGCGGCTGCGCGCCAGCAGGTGCTGCCCCACCGTGCCCGGCTTGATCTGCAGCAGGTTGCCGACCAGGGGCCAGCCGGGATCGCGCGGGATCGGCTCGGGCGCGGTCGGGGCGGCGGGATGCGCTGGCTGGGCAAGGGCTTCGGTGCCCGGTGACACGGTAGGCTGCGGCATGACTCGGGGGCGATCTGCGCTATTTGTAGTGAGGTCCGGGGGCCGGCGGGGCGATTGCCATCTGCCGCCACTTCGTCTAACGTAGACAACTGTCTACACCCGGCGAAGGGTAGACAAGCGTAGACACCGTGTCAACGCAGCGTGTCGACCAAAAACCGAGCATCACTACTAATCCGCATGGAAGCCATTGCCGACGGCAAACGCCGCCTGATCGACGCCGCGCTGAAGCTGGCCGCCGCCAAGCGCAGCTTCGCGGCCATGAAGCTGCGCGAAATCGCGCGCGAAGCCGACCTCAACCCCAATACCTTCTACCGGCATTTCCACGACATGGAAGACCTGGCGCTGACTGCAGTGGCCGAGGCCAGCGCCGAGTTGCGCCCGATGCTGCGCTCGGTGCGCTGGGCCGCTGCGCGCGACAACCCCAACGAGGTGGCCAGCCGCGCGTGCGAGGCGCTGTTCCTGTATGCCCGGCGTCACCCCGATGCGTTCGTGGTTGGCGTCTGCGGCATCACCGGCCCGCAGCCGGCGCTACGTGCGGCAATCCGCGCGGTGCTGCACGACATCGCCGCCGAGATGGCCGACGACATCGAGCGGCTCGAACTCTGTCCGCAGCTCTCGCGACCGCTCGTCGATGAATTCTGCGCCTATGTCGTGCCCCACCTGTTCCACCAGTGCGTCGACTACATCGAAGCCGACAGCGCCGGGCGCCGCCGGCTGATGGAGCGTTCGGTGCAGCTGTGCTGCTGGCTGCTGGTCGGGGCAGCGGGAGCCCACGCGGCGAAGCCGCGTACGCAAGGCCGCGCACAGAAGGCAGCGGCCCATTAGCTTGCAAGCGGGACTACGGGGCTACGGGGTCTTGGGCGGCACGATGGTCGCACCGGGCTCCACGGTGCGCTCGTGATGCATCTTTGGCATCATGTTGCTGTTCAGGTGGAACATCACCCACAGTGACCCGGTCAGCGTGATCACCACCAGCGTCAGCGTGAACATCAGCGACAGCATGTTCCATCCGCCTTCCGATTTGGCGTTCATGTGCAGGAAGTAGATCATGTGGACCACGATCTGCACCGCACCGATCAACAGGATGACGATGGCCGTGGTGCGGGATTTTTCGAACACCCCGCCCATCACCAGCCAGAACGGTATCGCGGTCAGGAAAACCGACAGCACGAAGCCGGTCAGGTAGCCGCCCAGCGTGGCGTGCGGCCCCACGTCTTCCTCGTGCTCGTGGCCATGCCCGTGGCCGTCCAGCGTCTCGTCATGCGCGCTCATGGCAGGGCCCCCATCAGGTAGACGAAGGTAAAGACGCCGATCCACACGACGTCCAGGAAGTGCCAGAACATCGACAGGCACATCAGCCTGCGCTTGTTGGCGGTGATCAGCCCGTGCCGCGCCACCTGCGTCATCAGCACGACCAGCCAGATGATGCCGAAGGTCACGTGCAGCCCGTGCGTGCCGACCAGCGCGAAGAACGAGGTCAGGAACGCACTGCGCTGCGGGCCGGCGCCCTGGTGGATCAGGTGCGCGAACTCATACAGCTCGACCGCCAGGAAGGCCGCGCCGAAGACGCCGGTGATCGCCAGCCAGATCTGCGTGCCGGCGATCCGGTTCTGCTGCACCTGCAGCATGGCAAAGCCATAGGTGATCGACGACAACAGCAGGAAGGTGGTGTTCAGCGCCACCAGCGGCAGCTCGAACAGCTCGGCCCCGGTCGGCCCGCCCGCGTATTCGCGGCCCAGCACGCCATACCCCGCGAACAGGCACGCAAAGACCAGGCAGTCGCTCATCAGGTAGAGCCAGAACCCGAGCAGCGTGCCGTTCTGCGGGTGGTGCTCTTCGGTCAGGTGGAAGGTGAAGCCCCCCGGTGGCATGTCATCCGCCGCGGAGGTGCCGCTCACGTACTGGGGATAGGTGGTCTCAGCCATGGCCAGCCATCAGTTGTGTGCGCGCCGATTCGGTCCCGACCACCTGCTCGGCCGGAATGTAGTAGTCGCGCTTGTAGTTGAAGGTATGGATGATCGCGCCGATGATGATCGCCGCGAACGACGCCACCACCAGCCACCAGATGTGCCAGATCAGCGCGAAGCCGCACAGCGTGGACAGCCCCGCCAGCACGATGCCGGCCGCGGTGTTCTTCGGCATGTGGATGGGATTGAAGCCCTGCAGCGGCCGCTGGTAGCCGTTCTGCTTCATGTGCCACCAGGCATCGGTATCGTGCACCACCGGCGTGAAGGCAAAGTTGTATTGCGGCGGCGGCGACGAGGTGGACCACTCCAGCGTGCGGCCGTTCCACGGGTCGCCGGTCAGGTCGCGCAGCTCCTCGCGGCGCACGAAGCTGACCACCAGCTGGATGATGAAGCAGGCGATGCCGATGGCAACCAGCGCGGCGCCGAAGGCGGCGATCTGGAACCAGATCTGCAGCGACGGATCGTCGAAACGGTTCATCCGGCGCGTCACGCCAAGCAGCCCCAGCCAGTACAGCGGCATGAAGGCAAAGTAGAAGCCGGTCAGCCAGAACCAGAACGAGGCCTTGCCCCAGGACGAGACCAGGCGATAGCCGAATGCCTTGGGGAACCAGTAGTGGATGCCGGCCATCAGCCCGAACACCACGCCGCCGATGATCACGTTGTGAAAGTGGGCGATCAGGAACAGGCTGTTGTGCAGCGAGAAGTCCGCCGGCGGCACCGCCAGCAAGACCCCGGTCATGCCGCCAATGACAAAGGTGACCATGAAGCCGATGGTCCACAGCATCGGCGCCTCGAAGCGGATCTTGCCGTGGTACATCGTGAACAGCCAGTTGAAGATCTTGGCGCCGGTCGGGATCGAGATGATCATCGTCGTGATCCCGAAGAACGAATTGACGCTCGCGCCCGACCCCATGGTAAAGAAGTGGTGCAGCCACACCAGGTAGGACAGCACCGTGATCACCACCGTGGCGTAGACCATCGACGCATAGCCGAACAGGCGCTTGCGGCAGAACGTGGCGACCACTTCGGAGAAGATGCCGAACACCGGCAGCACCAGGATGTAGACCTCGGGGTGGCCCCAGATCCAGATCAGGTTGACGTACAGCATCGCGCTGCCGCCCTGGTCGGCGGTGAAGAAGTTGGTGCCGACGTAGCGGTCGAGCGACAGCAGCGCCAGCGCGGCGGTCAGCACCGGGAAAGCGGCGATGATCAGCACGTTGGTGCACAGCGCGGTCCAGGTGAAGATCGGCATGCGCATCAGCGTCATGCCTGGCGCGCGCATCTTGACGATAGTCACCAGCAGGTTGATGCCGGATAGCAATGTCCCGACCCCGGCCACCTGCAACGACCATATGTAGTAGTCGACGCCGACATCCGGACTGTGGATGATGCCGGACAGCGGCGGATACGCCAGCCAGCCGGTGCGCGCGAACTCGCCGAGGAACAGCGACATCATCACCAGGATGGCGCCGCCCGTGGTCATCCAGAAGCTGAAGTTGTTGAGGAACGGAAACGCGACGTCGCGCGCGCCGATCTGCAGCGGCATGACAAAATTCATCAGCCCCGTGACCAGCGGCATGGCCACGAAGAAGATCATGATCACGCCGTGCGCGGTAAAGATCTGGTCGTAGTGGTGCGGCGGCAGGTAGCCCGCGTTGTCGCCGAAGGCGATGGCCTGCTGGATGCGCATCATGACCGCGTCGGCAAACCCCCGCAGCAGCATGATGATGCCCAGGATCACGTACATGATCCCGATCTTCTTGTGGTCGATGCTGGTGAACCACTCGCGCCAGAGATAGCCCCACAGGCCGTACTTGGTCACCGCGCCGACCAGCACCAGCCCGCCCAGCACCACCACAGCAAAGGTGCCGATCAGGATGGGCTCATGCAGCGGGATGGCTTCCCACGTCAGCCGTCCGAAGATCAAATTGGCGAGTTCCGAGCGCTCGGGCATGTTTGTCACCTGGGGCCTGAAGTAACCAACCGTGGCCGATGGTAGCTGGCCAGTACCGCTGGGAGAAAAGGGGATCCGCGCCTTACTGCAGCAGCAGCCGGCCCTCGTTGCGTGCAGTGCCGTCCGCGAACGCAGGCGCAACCGCCTGGGTGTTGCTCGCGGTGCAGATCTCGCGTGACGGGTCGAACTTGCCGCGGCTGCGGTCGAGTGCCATGGTGTCGGCCAAGCACCGGCCGCCGCTCACGCAGCGGTTCAGGATCAGGTCATAGAGGCCGGGCGCCACGCTGGCGTAGCGCTGCACTGGCACGCGCTCGCTGGGCTGCGCGAGCTGCAGGTAGGCATCTGTCGACAAGCCCTGGCCCGAGGACTTGACCTGCTGGATCCAGCGGTCGAAATCTTCGTTCGACAGCCCGTGGAACTTGAAGCGCATGTTGGTGAAACCCTCGCCGCTGTAGTTGGCCGACATGCCCTCGTATTCGCCGGGCTTGTTGATCACGGCGTGCAGCTTGGTTTCCATGCCGGGCATGGCGTAGACCATGCCGGCCAGCGACGGCACGAAGAATGCATTCATCACCGAGGTGGCGGTGATGTGGAAGGCAATGGGCCGGTCCACCGGTGCCGCGACCTCGTTGACCGTGGCGATGCCCTGCTCCGGATACAGGAACAGCCATTTCCAGTCCATCGCCACCACCTGCACCGGCAGCGGCTTGACGTCTGCGGTCACGGGCCGGTTGGCGTCGATGCGCGTGAGCGGTCGGTAGGGATCGAGCTGGTGGGTGCTGACCCAGGTCACCGCGCCGAGCGCGATGATGATCAGCAGCGGCGCGGCCCAGATCGCCAGTTCCAATACCGTGGAATGGTCCCAGTCCGGGTTGTAGGGCGCGTCGGTCGCGCTTTCACGGTAGCGCCACGCGAATGCCAGCGTGAGGATGATCACCGGCACGATGATCAGCAGCATCAGGCAGGTGGCGATGATGATCAGGTCGCGCTGCCGCAAGGCCATGTCGCCGGATGGCGAAAGCAGCACTGCATCACAGCCGGACAAGCACGCCATGATGACTACCGCGCCACATCCTTGCAGTAGTCTTCTCGGTACACGGGAATGCGGGACTGCAGTGTCGAAGTGGCCCATAGTCACAGAAGTGGCGTCTGAGGAATATCGGCATGCACCGATGAATCCACCTTTCGATTTTCTATGGCAGTTTAGGCGCTATTCTTGTGACTGTGCGAGTTTAAGTGCAGTATCGAAGCACTCCTGTCGAGAGGAGACTGACGATGGCCAGCCTGACCCACCAGCACCGAGCGTCGCCGACTGCACCTCCGGCCCCCGGCCACCATGATGTGGCACCTGCCGAAATCGCCACTGGCGTGGTGATCGGGCGGGCGTCGGAGTACTTCGATTTCTTCGTCTACGGCATTGCTTCCGTGCTTGTCTTCCCGGCGGTCTACTTTCCGTTCGCGAGCGAGCTGGCCGGGCTGCTGTACAGCTTCACGATCTTTTCCTTCGCGTTCATCGGGCGGCCGTTCGGCACTGCCCTGTTCATGCGCATCCAGCGGCGCTGGGGGCGCGGCATCAAGCTGACCGCATCGCTGTTCCTGCTTGGCACCGCCACGGTGGGCATTGCGTTCCTGCCGTCGTACGCATCGATCGGGGCCGCGTCGATCTACCTGCTGGCACTGTTCCGCTTCCTGCAGGGCATCGCCTTCGGCGGTTCATGGGACGGCCTGCCGTCGCTGCTGGCGCTGAACGCGCCGGAAGACAAGCGCGGCTGGTATGCAATGGTGGGCCAGCTTGGCGCGCCCTCCGGCTTTATCATCGCCGGCGCGCTGTTCCTGTTCCTGCATACCAGCCTGACCCCGCAGGAGTTTATCGAATGGGGCTGGCGCTATCCGTTCTACGTGGCCTTCGCCATCAATGTGGTGGCGCTGTTCGCGCGGCTGCGGCTGGTGGTCACGCACGAATACACGCGTTTGCTGGAAGAAGACGAACTGGAGCCGATCAGCACGCTGCAGATGGTCAATGCCCAGGGCTTCAACATCTTCCTGGGCGCGTTCGCGGCGCTGGCCAGCTATGCGCTGTTCCACCTGGTCACGGTGTTCCCGCTGTCGTGGGCGGTGCTGCACCAGGAGCAGACGATTTCCGCGGTGCTGGCGGTGCAGATCGCGGGCGGCTTTATCGCGTTTATCGGCACGCTGATCTCGGGCTGGCTGGCGGACCGCATCGGCCGCCGCACGACGCTGGCGACGATGGCGGTGCTGATCGGTGTTTTCAGCCTGGTCACGCCGTGGCTGCTGGGTGGCGGCGCCACTGGCCAGAATATTTTCATCCTGGTCGGATTCGGCCTGCTGGGGCTGTCGTACGGGCAGGCGGCGGGCGTGGTGACTTCCAACTTCGAACCCCGCTTCCGCTACACGGGGGCCGCTCTGACCACGGATTTCGGCTGGTTGTTCGGCGCGGCGTTTGCGCCGCTGGTGGCGCTGGGGCTGTCGTCGCTGTTCGGGCTGGTGGCGGTCAGCCTGTACCTGCTGTCTGGCGTGATCAGCACGCTTGCGGCACTGCGCATCAGCCGGGCGCTGGGGACGCCGGAGCTGTAAGGGAACGCGCCCGGTACGCGCCCATCTGGACAAAAGGAAGAAAAAGAAATGAAGACGTTGGCGCTGCGCACGCGGTGAAACTAACCGCGGCAGCGCCATGCGATTGCCAGCTCTGGATCAGCGCAGGCCGAAGAAGCTGAGCACCGCGAGGATGATGACAACCGCGCCAACTAGCCAGACGATATTCATGGCGGCTCCTTGGTGATGTCCGTAGGGACGTGGACGAGGTGACGGGCCGGATGGCTCACCTGCCCTTGTCCAGCAACAAGCGTGCCGTAGCTGCGCAAGCACTATTTCACGTTGCGCGGGCAGTATGCTGCCCCGGCGTGGGGGACGCGCCGCCAGCGCGCCAGGGGCCAGTGCAATGGCGTGAGGCGCTTATTACAAAATCGTTTCAACCGGCGTGACGGATGCGGCGCGGGCTCATGAGCCACCCGTGGCCGCAGTTGTCAACGCGCCCGGCCTGACTGGCCCGAGCGCTATGCCGCCTGCGGCTCGACGCCGCGCGCCAGGCGCCGGATCGCCTGCGGCGGCTGGCCATAGGCCCGCAGGAAGGCTCGCCGCATGCGCTCGCGGTCGTTGAATCCGGTATCCCGCGCCACCACATCGATGGCATGGCGCCCGCTCTCCATCATCAGCCTTGCTGCCTCGACGCGCAGGTGCTCGACCGCCTTCGCCGGCGTCTGGCCGGTCTCGTCCCGGAAAGCGCGCGCGAACTGCCGCGGGCTCAGGTGCGCCGCCTCCGCCAGTTGCTCCACTGAGAGTTCGCTTTGCAGGTTCTGCCGCGCAAAGTCCAGTGCGGCACGGATGCGGTCGGAGCGCGGCTCGAGGTCGAGCAATGCCGAGAATTGCGATTGCCCGCCGGCACGGCGGTGGTACACAACCAGCTTTTTCGCCACGTCGCGCGCGACCGCGCCGCCGGCGTCTTTTTCCACCAGCGCCAGCGCCAGGTCGATGCAGGCCGACATGCCGGCCGACGTCCACACCGGGCCGTCGATGATGAAGATCCGGTCCTCTTCCACGCCCACGTTGGGAAAGCGCCGCCGCAGCTGTTCCGCGTAGTACCAGTGCGTGGTGGCACGGCGGCCATCCAGCAGCCCGGCCTCCGCCAGGTTGAAGGCACCGGTGCAGGTGGCGCCGATGCGCCGCGAGGTACGCGCCGCACGCTGCAGGAACCTGACCAGCGCCGGCGGCGTGGGCGTGATGTCGTTGTCGCCGACCACCAGCACGGTGTCGAAGCGGCGCCTGCCGAATGGCTCGGTGCTGACGGCGAAGCCTCCGGAGCACATCACCGCTCCGCCCTGCTCCGAGAGCAGATGGACCTGGTACAGCGGGGTGCCGAGGGTCCGGTTGGTGAACTCCAGCACCGTTGTCACTGCCAGGTTCATCGCCTGGAAACCAGGGTACAGGGCGAGCGCTACGTGATGCATGATCGGCGTCCTTGAGTGGCAGGAAAGGTGGCACATTCAGTTTTGATGCCACGCCATTGTGCCCCGGATCACGGGATGGCGCGCGGCGGTCCGCCGCTCTCGACTGAATTCAGGACTGCCAGCCATTCGAAGCCGCGCGCAGCGCACTTCCGGCGGACTCTCGCGTGGCGTGGACGCGGCTGAATGCCGCCCGCAAACGGCATCCCGGGCACGTGTTTGTACCGCTTTGTATCCGCCGCCAGCATCGATACGAGTCCTGACAGAATCGCCTTTGACCCGCTACAGGGCAGATACACCGGTCTTCTTTAATGCTTCTCGTGGCCGGCGGCAAAGACAAAGCCCCGGCCGCGCAGATACGCAAACCCAGGCAGATCCACTGACATAAAGGAAACCGATCATGGCTACCCAATTCACCCAACGCATCATCTTCGCCATCGCCCTGGCCGCTGCCGCCGCCGGCGCACAAGCCGCACCGGGCGCACGCGACCCGTTCAGCGAAGGCGCACGCGCCGTCCAGGATGCACGCAGCCCGTTTGCCGATGGCGCGCGCAGCGTGCAGGACGCTCGCAGCCCGTTCACCGATGGCGCACGCGGCGTGCAAGACGCTCGCAGCCCGTTTGCCGATGGGGCACGCATCGTCGATCCGTACAGCGACGGCGCACGCACCCTTGCTGGCCTGGACCGCACCGGTCCGTCCGCCGATCCGGCGCGCTCGATCGATCCCTACCTGGACGGTGCGCACGCGTGAGGGCGCGGCATGCGCCGCGCGCACATCCAGTGCATGACTGAGGGCAGGCTATCCGTTGCATCCGATGCAACGATGCCTGCCCTGCCCCTTCAGATCTGCGGGAACGCCTTCATCACGTGCCGCAGCATGCTGCCGGCCACCGGCGAAAGATGCCTGCCCGCCCGCGTGATGATATGGATGCGGCTATTGTTCAAAATCGGGTTGGCCAGCGGCAGCGACACCAGTTGCCTGAACTGCGCGCCCTTCAGCGGCACCGAGCGCGGCGTCAGGATGTAGCCGAGCCCCATCGCGGCAAACTCCCAAAGCACCTTGAATGAGTTGGTCACCAGCATCGGCTTCAGCGTGATGTGCTCGTCCAACTCGGCCGCCTGCACGTGCTTGCGCACGCCAAACGATTCCGCCAGCGCCGCGCCCTGGTGCGCGGCCAGGTCCGCCAGGGTCAGCGCGCGCCGGCGCCGCGCGAGCGGATGGTCCTTGCGCACATGCACGCGGATCGGCGACAGCCGCGAATAGTGCGAGCGCAGCCGCACGTCGTCGGGCGGTTGGAAGGCGAAGCCGATATGCGCCAGGTCTTCCAGAATATGGCGGACGGTTTCGTCGGTGCCAGCCACCTGGATGCTGCAGGTGACGTCCGGGTGCTTGCTCAGGAAGCCTTGCAGCACCGGCTCCAGCACGAGGTCCACGAAGCCCTCGCCGAATACCAGCTCGACATGGCCGCGCTGGGCGTTCTTCAGGTTGTTGACCTCGGCCAGGAAGGTATCGTTCAGATCCTGCTGGCGCCGCGCGAACAGCGCCAGCAGGCGCCCCGCGTCGGTGGCGACCACGCCGCGCCCGCGCCGCTCCAGCAGCGTCAGGCCGGTGTCCTGCTCCAGCTTGGCCACGGCGCGGCTTACCACCGAGGGGTCCAGCTCGAGGACCTCGGCCGCGCCGCGCACCGTGCCGGTTTCAATGATCTGCAGCAGGCACATCGCCCGCTTGCGGTCCAGCACGTCATCCATCTTTGCTCCCCTTTGCGTGGTCATGCCCGGTCATGCCGGGCCGTTTTTGGATTGTTGCTATTTATACAACGTTTCTGCCACAGCATTGTCATGGATGCCGCGGCCAAGGGCGGAGAGAATAGGCCAAAGACCACGTACGCCGACAACCATGACCCAGTCCCCCACCGCCAGCCTGCGGCAGGCCGTCCAGGCCATCGCGCCCGAGTTTGTCCGGATCCGCCACCAGATCCACGCCCATCCCGAACTCGCCTTCGAGGAGCGACGCACCAGCGACCTGGTCGCTGAACAACTGGCGGCGTGGGGCTACGCGGTGCATCGGGGCCTGGGTACGACCGGGGTGGTCGGCACCCTGCGCAAGGGCGACGGCAGCAAGGCCATCGGTATCCGCGCCGACATGGACGCACTGCCGATCCAGGAGCAGACCGGCCTGGCCTACGCCAGCACCATCGCCGGCAAGATGCACGCGTGCGGCCATGACGGGCATACGGCGATCCTGCTGTGCGCGGCGAAATACCTGGCCGAGTCGGTCGATTTCAACGGCACGCTGAACCTGATCTTCCAGCCGGCCGAGGAAAACGAAGGCGGCGCGCTGCGCATGCTGGAGGATGGCCTGTTCGAGCGCTTCCCGTGCGACGAGGTCTATGCGCTGCATAACTCGCCGGGAATGCCGGTCGGCCAGATCGGCGTGATCGCCGGCCCGGCGATGGCATCGTTCGACCGCACCACGGTCACGCTGCGCGGCCGCGGCGCGCATGGCGCCATGCCGCACTACGGCATCGACCCGATGCAATGCGCGGCCAGCATCGTGCTGGGCCTGCAGTCGATTGTCAGCCGCGAGATCGATGCGCTGAAGTCGGCGGTCATCACAGTGGGCTCGATCCAGGCCGGCAGCACCTACAACGTCGTGCCGGAAAGCGCGACGATCAAGATCGGCGTGCGCACGCTCGATCCCAAGGTACGCACGCTGGTGGAAACGCGCATCCGCGAATTCGTCACGACCCAGGCGCAAAGCTACCAGCTCCAGTCCGATGTGGTCTACGAACGCAAGTACCCGGTGCTGGTCAACCATGCCGCGCAGACTGAATACGCGCGCGAGGCCGCCATCCGGCTGGTGGGCGCTGACAACGTGGTCGAGCGCCCGCCGGTCATGGGCAGCGAAGACTTCGCCTACATGCTGGAACAGCGGCCCGGCGCCTATATCAGGCTCGGCAACGGCCTGGGCGAGGACGGCGGCTGCATGGTTCACAACCCCCTGTACGACTTCAATGACAAGGCCCTGCCCGTGGGCGCCGCATTCTGGGCGCACCTGGCGCAGGGCTACCTGGTTTGAGCATCGCTATTTTCGGGAGTCTTCATGCATTCACTGAACCGCCGCCGCTTCCTGCAACTGGCCGGCTGTGCCGCCGGCAGCTCGGCACTGGGCACACTACCCGCGCTTGCCGCTGAAAGCTTTCCCGCCCGACCGCTGGCGCTGGTGGTGCCGTATCCGGCCGGCGGGGCCAGCGATACCTCGGCCCGGATCTTCGGCGAATCGATCGGCAAGAGCGTCAAACAGCAGGTCGTGGTCGAGAACTACGGCGGCGGCACCGGCCTGATCGGCGCCAACAAGGTACTGGCCGCACCGGCCGATGGCTACACCTTCTTCCACGGTTCGATCAATGAAGTGTTCCTGGCCCCGCTGCTGAACCCGGCCGCGCGCTACAAGCCGCAGGACTTCATGCTGGTCGCGCCGATCAGCGATGCCAATATCGTGCTGATGGCCAGGAACGGCCTGGCCGCCGACAGCCTGGACAAGTTCCTCGACCTGGCGAAGCAGAGCAAGGCCAAGCCGCTGACCTATGCGACCGTCGGCATCGACTCGATCTATCACCTGATGGGCGACGCGCTCGCCGCCAGGCTCGGCGCACCGCTGCTACACGTGCCGTACAAGGGCGGCGCGCCGGCGCTGCAGGGCCTGGCGGGCGGCGAAGTCGACTTCGCCATCCTGCCCTACCAGTCGAGCTTCGACGCGATGCAGCAGCAGGGCCGGCTGCGGATCCTGACCAGCTTCTCCAGGGCGCTGCCGCCGGCGCTGAAGCACGTCCCGCTGATTTCGCAAAGCAAGCAGATCCCCGACTTCGAATACACCATCGGCGGCGGCTATTTCGTCAAGGCCCGCACGCCGGCGGACCGCGTCACGGTGCTGCGCAAGGCGATCGGCGAAGCGCTGGTCAAGCCGGATATCCTGGGCAAGCTGGAGGCGGAAGGTCGCACCGTCGCCAAGCCCATCGACAGCCAGGCGCAGGCGAACCAGGCGTTCGACCAGTACATGACGCGGGTCACGCAGCTGATCCGCAGCGTGGGGCGCAAGACCAACGCCTGATTTGCGGTCCCGCCGCTGCGGACCATGCCGGTGTTGGCGGATAATGCGCGATTCGCCAACACCGCCTTCGCCATGCAAGCAAGCCGCGCCGGCTCCGGACGCATCGACTGGACCACCCTGTTCCTGCTGACTTTCCCGCCGCTAAGCTGGGCGGGCAACGCCATCGTCGGCCGCCTTGCAGCGGGCACGGTGCCGCCGATCACGCTGAATTCCGTACGCTGGGTGCTGGCCGGCCTGCTGCTCGCGCCATTCGCCTGGCGCGGTGTGCTGGAGCATCGCGCGGCGCTGCGCCGGCACGCCGGCGTCATCATGGCCATGGGCGTGCTGTCCATCGGCAGCTATAACGCGCTGCAGTACCTGGCACTGACCACGTCGACGCCGATCAACGTGACGCTGATCGGTGCGTCCACGCCGCTGTTCCTGATCGTGATTGGCGCCCTGTGCTTCCGCGAGCGGGTCAAGCCACTGCAAGTGGCGGGCGCGCTGCTGTGCCTGGTCGGCGTGTCCTTCGTGCTGGTGCGCGGCGAGCCGGCACGGTTGGCCCAGCTCGACCTCGTGCCCGGCGACCTCTACATGCTGGCCGCCACCATTGCCTGGAGCGCCTATACCTGGCTGCTGCGCAAGCAACGGCCCGACGTACCGCTGCCGGTCCTGCTGTTTGCCCAGATCGTCGCCGGCGTACTGGCGAGCGCGCCGGTGACGGCATGGGAACTGATGGCCCAGGACCAGCCCCTGCCCTGGAACGGCAAGGTCGCCGCGATCCTGCTCTACGTGGCGACGATTCCTTCGCTGCTCGCCTACTTCGCCTGGGACCGCGCCATTGCCCGGGCTGGCGCGCAACTGCCGGTGTTTTTCATCACGCTGACACCGGTGTTCGCGGCGCTGCTGTCCACGCTGCTGCTGGGCGACTGGCCGCGCTGGTATCACGGGGTGGGGCTGGCGGCGATCGGGGCGGGGATCTGGCTGGCGCAGCGGCGGTAGGCGGCTGCGTGAAGATTGCCCTGGCGGCTTGCCCAGGGCCTCACATCGATACCCGTCACCGCCATCGCCTGTCGCGGCCCGAGCCGGCGGGCGCACAGCGCTATTAATTGCAGGCCGCCGGCCTACAGGCGCGCTCGGGAAAGCCGTAGAATCCGCGGTGACCTATCGATCCCGCCACGCAAATCCGTCCAGCACCCTGAAGATGAAGAAAGCTTTCCCCCACTGCGCCGCCCTGATGGCCGCGTTTGCAGCATTGGCCGCGCATGCCGCCCCGCAGGCAGCGGCCACCGCCCCCACGACTACCGTCACCACCACCGCTGCCGCCTCCAATACCGCGGCACCACTGGGCTTGGAGCTTGGTAAGTCGAAATGCGCACGGCTCGCCCCGGCGGAAAACCATGCCCGCACCGGCAAGTCCGAATGGGCCGGCGGCGATACGGTTGAGCTCAAGCGCCTGGAGCGCTTCCACCTCGCCGGCCTGACACGCGTGACGCTGAACTGCGACGCGCAGGATACGGTGGCGCTGATCACGATGACCTTCGACCGTGCGGCGCTGGAAGACGTGCGGGGCAAGCTCGATGCGCGCTACGCGTCGCTGCGCAAGACCGAAGCCTCGGCGGAGAACGGCTATGCGGAGTGGGCCGCGGCCAATGGCAGCCTGGAACTGCTGTACGGCCGTGACGGCAAGCACTTCACCGTGGCCTACTGGGCCCGCAACGCCAAGGCAAAGTACTTCTCCTACAGCGGTGCCGGCAGCAAGCCGGCCGCTGCGGCCGCTGCGGCTGCACCGGCAGCGCCGGCAGCGCCGCAGCCCGCGCCGCTGTAATGCAACGCGGGCGCTCCGCTCAGTAGCCGGCCCGCCGGTCGACCTGGTTCAGCAGCGGCCGCCCGTCGCGCGCGCGGCGCAGGTTTTCGATGCACTGCTGCGCGACCAGCTCGTACGACGGATCGGCGGCGATATGCGGCGTCGCCTCGATGCGCGGGTGGGTCCAGATCGGGTCGTCGGCCGCCGGCGGCTCCTTGGCGAACACATCCAGCGCCGCGCCGGTAAGGTGGCCTTCGTCGATCAGCGCGAGCAGGTCGGCTTCGACCACATGCTCGCCGCGCCCCACGTTGATGAAGTAAGCGCCCTGCGGCAGCCGCGACAGCGTCTTGCGGTCGAGCATGCCGTTGGTCTGCGGCGTCAGTGGCAGCGTGCAGACCAGGATATCGGTCTGCGCCAGCATGGCGTCCAGCCCGTCGTCGCCGGTAAAGTCCGCCACGCCGGGCAGGTGCTTGGGGCTGCGGCTCCAGCCCGCCACCGGGAAGCCGATGGCCGCGAACATGCGCGCCACCTCGCTGCCGATCTCGCCCAGCCCAAGCACGCCCACGCGGCAGCGCGACAGCGCGCGCCCGCGATGGCGTTTCCATTCGCCGCGGCCCCGCTGCTCGGCATACACTCCCAGTTCGCGGGTATGGCGCAGCGCCATGGCCAGCACGAAGTGGGCGATGCCGGTCTGCTGGCCGGGATCGACGATGCGCGTGACCGGCATGTCCTGCGGCAGGTCCGGCGCGGCCAGCAGCTTGTCGACGCCGGCGGTGGCGGCGCAGACCAGCCGCAGCTTCGGGTAGGCGGGCAGCACGCCCGGCTTCAGGCCCCAGGCGATGATGGCCTCGACCTCTTCCGGCACGGCGGCTTCGCGGCCGTTCCAGATGGTGATGTCCGGCGCTTGCTCGCGCAGCAAGGCCGTGATGGGGACCGCCATGAACGACGGCAGGTGAACAAGAATGGCCATGGTCAGGTGTGGCTCAGTTGCGGCTCAGTTGCCGGCTCAGTTGCGATAGTCGGGGTTGATGCGATCCAGGCGGCGCAGCAAGCCGGGCCAGGCCAGGTTAGAGCCCTTGCCCTTGGTCGCCTGGCGCGCCTGCTGGCCCATGTTGGCGCTGGCGGCTTCGGGCACCATGGTCAGCGGCGTGCCGCCGCTCTGCGCCAGGATCTGGATGCGGCAGGCCGACTCCAGCGTGTACATGGTCAGGAAGGCATCGGACACGGTGCGCCCGCACGTCAGCAGTCCGTGGTTGCGCAGGATCATCTGCTTGCAGCGGCCGAGGTCGGCCACCAGCCGCGCCTTCTCGTCCTCGCGCAGCGCCACGCCTTCATAGTCGTGGTAGGCCAGCCCGGTCAGCGCGAACATCGATTGCTGCGAGATCGGCAGCAGGCCCGCCTGCTGCGCCGAGACGGCGACGCCGTGCGAGGTATGCGTGTGCATCACGCAGCCGACCTCGGGGCGTGCTTCGTGAACGGCGCTGTGGATGATGAAGCCGGCCGGGTTGACGTCGTACGGCGTCTCCAGCACGGGCTGGCCCTCGTGGTCGACCTTGACCAGGCTCGACGCCGTGATCTCGTCGAACATCATGCCGTACGGATTGATCAGGAACTGGTCCGGCGCATCGGGCACGCGCGCCGAGATATGCGTGAAGATCAGGTCGTCCCAGCCGAAGTGGGCCACCAGCCGGTAGGCCGCGGCAAGGTCGACGCGCATTTGCCATTCCGCGTCGGAAACGCGGTCTCTTACTGAATCGACGAGCTGGATCTGCGCCATCTGCATGGTCTCCCGGGGGTGAGGTGTGTGACTGGACGCAGGCATTGTCGCGGCGCACCGTGCCAAAGTCTGTTAAGTATTGGACAATCTCGGCTCAACCGGAACGGCAATGAGAAAGCAGGTGGCCAGCAAAGTGAAGCGCATCGAACCCGTGCGGGCGCTGCCGCGCAGCGTGCTGGCCAGCGGCTGGCTGCGCAATGCGCCGCCCCGCGTGCTCGACGCCGTGGCCGGCGCCGCACGCCGGCTGCGCTTTGCCGATGGCGAGATGGTGTTCGCGCGCGGCGATCCGCCGACTTACTTCTGCATGGTGGTGTCGGGGCGCGTGCGCATGAGCCGCGTCAGCAGCGGCGGGCGCGAGTCGGTGTATTCGGTGATCGGGCGCGGACGCTGGTTCGGCGAGATCTCGCTGCTCGACGGCAAGCCGCGCACGCATGACGCCTTCGCGGTCGGCAATACCGAGTTGCTGGTGCTGGACCGGCGCGCATTCGACCGGATCCTGGCGCAGCATCCGGAGGGGATGCACCTGATCGTGCAGCAGATCTGCGCGCGGCTGCGCGTGGCCTTCGACCACGCCGAGAGCGCGGCGCAGGCGCCGGTCGATGCGCGCATGGCGGCGCGGCTGCTGGAACTGGCCGACCGCACCGACCATGTCGTGCAGATCAGCGCCGAAGACCTGGGCGACATGGTCAACCGCTCGCGCCAGACGGTAGCCAAGTACCTGCAGGCATGGGAAGACGCCGGCTGGATCCGGCGCCAGTACCGGCAGATCGAATTGCTGGAGCCGGGCGCGCTCAAGCGGCTGGCGCGGCGCTGAGCACGCCCCGGGATAGCTCAGCTCAGTCGGCCGTGATCTTGCCCACCTCGATCACCTTCTTCCAGCGCGCATACTCCGACGCCTGGAACGCCGTGAACTGCTCCGGCGTATTGGCGACGATCTCGAAGCCCAGGTCGAGCAGCTTGGGCTTGACCGCGGGATCGTTGAGCGCCGCCACCACGGCCGAATGCAGCTTCGCCTTGATCTCCGGCGCCAGCCCCTTCGGCGCCGCCACGGCCTGCCACGAGTAGACCGTCACGCCCTTCACCCCGGCTTCATCCATGGTCGGCACGTCAGGCAGGATCGGCGAGCGCTTGCTGCCGGTGATGGCCAGCGCGCGCAGCTTGCCCGCCTTGATATGCGGGATCGCGGTGTTGATGTTCATGAAGGTGGCATCAACCTGCCCGCCCAGCAGATCGTTCAGCGCGGGCGCGCCGCCCTTGTACGGCACGTGCAGGCCGGCGGTGCCGGTCTGCTGCCAGAACAGCTCGGCGGTCAGGTGGTCGCTGGTGCCGTTGCCGGCAGAGGCGAAGGTCATCTTGCTGGGATGGGCCTTCTCGTAGGCAATCACGTCCTGCAGGCTCTTGTGCGGCGAGTTAGCGGGAACGGCCAGCACATTGGGCGCCTGCACCGCCACGCTGATGTAGTCGAAGTCCTTGAGAGGATCGTAGCCGGCGTTCCGGGTCAGGTGCGGCCCGATCACGAACGGGCCCAGCGACGACACGAACACCGTGTAGCCGTCGGCCGGCGCACGCTTGACCATGGCGGCGCCGATCATGCCGGCCGCGCCCGGCTTGTTGTCGACCACGAAGCTGCCGCCGAACTGCGACTGCATCTTGGCGCCCAGGATGCGGGCGACGTTGTCGCTGGAGCCGCCCGCGGGGAACGGCACCAGCAGCGTGACGGGCTTTTCCGGCCAGGCGGCGTGCGCGGTGGCCATGGCTGCGCCGAGCAGCAGGGATGCGATCAGCTTTTTCATGGGTTGTCTCCTGTTTGCTGTGTGTCTTGTATATGGGTTGTTCGGGGTTACGGCTGCTGGCCGAATTCCGCCTGCTGGCGCGTCCAGGCCCTTGCCTGCTCGCTCAGGCTCAGGCCCAATCCCGGCGCGGTCGGCACCTGGATGCGGCCGTTGCGGATCTGCAGGCGCTCGTTGAAGAGTGGCTCGAGCCAGTCGAAATGCTCGACCCACGGCTCGCGCGGATACGCGGCGGCAAGGTGCACGTGCAGTTCCATCGCAAAATGCGGCGCGAGCATCAGCCCCGCATGCTCGGCCAGTGCCGCCACCTTGAGGAAAGGCGTGATGCCACCGACGCGCGGCGCATCGGGCATCAGGTAGTCCGCGGCGCGGTGGCGGATCAGGTCCCAGTGCTCGGCGGCGCTGGTCAGCATTTCGCCGGTGGCGATCGGGGTGTCGAACTGCGTCGCCAGCGCGGCGTGGCCTTCGTGATCGTAGGCGTCGAGCGGCTCTTCGATCCACACCAGGTTGAACGACTCGAAGGTGCGGCACATGCGCTGCGCGGTCGGGCGGTCCCATTGCTGGTTGGCGTCGACCATGATCGGCACCGCGTCGCCCAGGTGCTCGCGCACCGCGGCCACGCGCTTGATGTCGAGCGCGCCGTCGGGCTGGCCCACCTTGAGCTTGATGCCGCCGATGCCGCGCTCGACCGAAGCCGCGGCATTGACCTTCAGCTGGTCCAGCGGCGTATGCAGGAAACCGCCCGAGGTGTTGTAGCAGCGCACCGCGTCGCGATGCGCGCCCAGCAGCTTGGCCAGCGACAGGCCGGCGCGGCGGGCCTTGAGGTCCCACAGCGCCACGTCGAAGGCGCCGATGGCCTGCGTCGACAGGCCGCTGCGGCCGACCGACGCGCCCGCCCAGCACAGCTTGTCCCACAGGCGCGCGATATCGCTCGGGTCTTCGCCGATCAGCGCCGGCGCGATCTCGGCCGCGTGCGCGAATTGGCCGGGGCCGCCCGCGCGCTTGCTGTAGCTGAAGCCCAGCCCCTCATGGCCGTTGGCGGTGCGGATCTCGGCAAACAGGATCGCCACCTCGGTCATCGGCTTCTGCCGGCCGGTCAGCACCTTGGCGTCGCTGATCGGCGTGGCCAGCGGCAGGTAGCTGGAAGACAGCCGGATCCAGGCGATGCTGTCGGCGGGTTGGGTGGACGATGTGGTTGCAGTCATGTTCAGGATCCGATTTCGTGGTTGGCCAGCAGCTCCAGCGCGCGCACCAGCGCGGAATGGTCCCAGCCAGCACCGCCGTGGCTCACGCAGGCGTTGAACAGCTCCTGGCAGGTCGCCGTGCTGGGCAGCGACACGCCCATTTCGCGCGCGTTGGACAGCGCGAGGTTCAGGTCTTTCTGGTGCAGCCCGATGCGGAAGCCGGGCTCGAAGGTGCGCTTGATCATGCGCTCGCCATGCACCTCCAGCACCTTGGACGAGGCAAAGCCGCCCATCAGCGCCTGGCGCACGCGCGCGGGGTCGGCGCCGGCCTTGGCGGCGAACAGCAGCGCCTCGGCCACGGCCTCGATGTTCAGCGCGACGATGATCTGGTTGGCGACCTTGGCGGTCTGGCCGGCGCCGTTGTCGCCGACCAGCGTGATGTTCTTGCCCATCAGCTCGAACAGGGGCCGCACGGTCGCGAAGGTTGCTTCGGGCCCGCCCACCATGATCGAAAGCGTGCCGTTGCGCGCGCCGACCTCGCCGCCGGACACCGGCGCATCGAGGTACCGGCAGCCCAGCGCGTTGATGCGGCTGGCGAAGCCCTTGGTGGCGATCGGCGAGATCGAGCTCATGTCGACCACGATCTTGCCCTCGCTCAGGCCGGCGGCCACGCCGTCTTCACCGAACAGCGCCGCTTCGACGTGCGGGGTGTCGGGCACCATCAGGAAGATGATGTCGGCGCCCTGCGCCACTTCGCGGCCCGACGCGCAGGCGATGCCGCCCAGGTCGACCAGCGCCCGCGGCGCACCGCTGCGGCTCGACAGCCTGACTTCATGCCCGCCGGCGATCAGGTTCTGCGCCATCGGGCTGCCCATGATGCCAAGGCCAATGAATCCGAGTTTCACGTTTTGCTCTCCTTGCGTTCGGTACGGTTCGGTGTTGTTTGTGGCCAGGCGGGCCTAGTAGCCGCTGCTGCCGGGCGCCGGGGCCGCGGTCTGCCGTGGCTGTCCGGCGCGCATCTCGGCCATGACCTGCTGCGCGCCTGCAGCCATCAGCCGCGCATCGGAACTGACCGTGACGAAGCCGAAGCCTTGCCCGATGCGGCGCAACGCGGCCGCCGGCGCGCCGTTATGGACGCCCGCGAGACGCCCGTGCGCCCTGGCTCGGGCAACCACGTGCTCGATGGCCTGTGCCACGGGCGGGTCGACGTCGTCGAAGGTCGGCCGGCAGCCCAGCGCGAGCGACAGGTCGGACGGGCCGATATAGACGCCGTCGAGCCCGTCGACCGACAGGATCTCGTCCAGGTTCTCCAGCCCTTGCCGGGTCTCGATCATCGCCAGCACCACCACGGTGTCGTTGGCGTGCTGGGCGTAGTCGGCGCCGCCGTACAGCAGCCCGCGGATCGGACCGAAGCTGCGCGCGCCCAGCGGCGGGTAGCGCGTGGCGGCCACCAGGCGCTCGGCGTCGGCGCGGGTATTGACCATCGGGCAGATCACGCCATACGCGCCGGCATCGAGCACCTTCATCAGGATGCCGGGCTCGTTCCACGGCACGCGCACGACCGGCACGGTGTCCGTGGTCGAGATCGCTGTCAGCAGCGCCAGTGCATCGGCGTAGTCAAGCGCGCCATGCTGCAGGTCGATCGTGAGCGAGTCCCAGCCCTGGTGGGCCATGGTCTCGGCGGCAAAGGCGCTGGGGATGGACAGCCAGCCATTCACCACGGCCTGGCCCGCCGCCCACATCTTCCGGATCCGGTTCTCGCGCATCTGGGTCTCCCTTGGCATTCGTAATACGTTGTCGTACAACATTTTATGAGGATACGACAAAGATTGTGCTGGGGATTACCCGGTATACTTGGTACTTCAGTCGGAACAATGTGCCATATATTGGCCTATAAAGTTGCAAATTTCGGCGGTTTAAAACTTTGAGTCCGCCAGAATCCGCCAAGGCGTCGAATTGCTCAATGTTATATGATGACTGATGATGGCTAGGTGGCGACCGAGTAACAATCTATTACACCCACGGCTAGCAAGCTCGGCTATGCTCCCGTCGCCCGCACGAAGCCGCGACATATCCGTCTGCCACGTGCCGTACGGCACCGACGACCGGAACCTTCCATGCCTCGACTTCCTGCCCTCCCCTTGTTGCCGCCGCGCTGCTGGCCGCGGCTTCCGGCATCGCCCATGCGCAGCACGTTACCGGCGGCATGGGCGAGCCCGTCAGGATCGGGGCATTTTCCGCGCCGGCGGAGCGCATCGACGGCGACCGCCGGCTGACGGCGCCTCGCGGTACCGGGCAGGCCAAGGCCGGCCCGGCACGCCGGCAAGGCACCGCGGGCCACGCCGCCCGCCCCACCGGCGCACCGGCATCCCGGCTGCCCGGCCGGCACCTGCCGTAACGTCGCGGCTCGAATATTCCAGCACGCATCCGGGGCGCCATCCCCGGCGCCGGGCGCGGCTCGTCTATTCACTATTCCTTACAATTGACGACAGGCCGACGCACTATCCTGCTGCGCATTCGGATCCCCCACAACAAGGAGAAATCGATGAAATCCGTCCTGGCATTGCTCGTTGCCTGTAGCGCCCTGCTCGGCGGCTGCGTGGTTGCCCCGTATGACACGTATGGCGGCGGGGGTCCCGGCTGCCCCCCGGGCCAGGCCAAGAAGGGCAATTGCCGCGTCGACCCGTACGGCAACGAATCCTTCTGTCCGCCGGGCCAGGCCAAGAAGGGCCGCTGCTGATCGTCCCGGCGGCGCCCGGCGCCCCGGCACGTCGGGCACCTGTTGCGCCGGGCATCGCACTGGTCAGAGAATGGCGGATGCGGGCATGACGCCCGCAGGAGAACGCCATGCAGCTTCGCATGCAACTTCGGCTCGCCGGCCGCCTGTGCGCGGCCGCATGGCTGGCCGGCACGCTCGGGGGCTGCGCCACGCTGCAGCCCGTACAGACCGGACAGAAGTTGATCGGCAGCCCGGAAAGTGCCGTGCGCCAGACCTTCGGGCCACCCACCGAGACTTTCCGCCTGGCTGACGGCACCACGCGCTGGCTGTGGTCGCGCCAGCCCTTCGGCCATGAGGTCTACGCCGCCGATTTCGATGCCGGCGGCAGGCTCACCAGCTACCGCCAGATGCTGACCGAAATGGAGGTCTATCGTGCCCAGGTCAATGTCTGGACCAAGAAAGACATGCAGGAGCATTTCGGCCTGCCCCGCGAACCCATCCAGTACTATCCCCTGATGAAGCGCGAGGCGTGGTCGTGGCGGATGTACAAGGACGGCCTGCAGAGCGCGCATTTCAGCGCTTACTTCGATGACGGCGGAGTGCTGCGCCAGACCATGATCATCGTCGACCCGCTCGGCGGCGACTCGCGCCGCTCGCGCTGAACCGGCACGGGGCAACGCACGGGCGCGTTGTCCCAGGCATGCCGGTGTCATTGCCGGCAGCAGGGACTCCCGGGGTCCCGTGCCGTTTTGCGCGCAGAATGGAGGGTAGACCCATCCCTCCACGCGGAAAACGAACGTGACCACTGCGATCCTGCTCGAGAACATTCACCAGAGCGCCACCGCACGGCTGGCCGAAGCCGGCTTGCAGGTCGAACGCCGGACCGGTGCACTGGCCGGTCCTGAATTGCGCGAAGTACTGGCCAGCCATGACATAGTCGGCATC
Organism: Cupriavidus sp. a3; assembly: GCF_051015765.1. Lineage (NCBI taxonomy): Bacteria > Pseudomonadati > Pseudomonadota > Betaproteobacteria > Burkholderiales > Burkholderiaceae > Cupriavidus > Cupriavidus sp. a3. The sequence goes on from NZ_CP170644.1 coordinate 1,766,038, forward strand.
CGCTCGGCCACGCACCTGCGCGGCGACGATATCCGCAGCGCCCCGGGGCTGCTGTCGATCGGCTGCTTTTGCATCGGCACCTCGCAGGTCGACCTGGAGGCCGCCACGCATGCGGGCATTCCGGTATTCAACGCGCCCTTTTCCAACACGCGCTCGGTGGCCGAACTGGTCGTGTCCGAAGCGGTGATGCTGCTGCGCCGGATCCCCGAGAAAAACACGCTCGCGCATGCCGGCAAGTGGGCCAAGGGGGCCAGCGGCGCCTTCGAGGCGCGCGGCAAGACCATCGCCATCGTCGGCTACGGCAATATCGGCTCGCAGGTCGGCGTGCTGGCTGAATCGATGGGCATGCGCGTGGTCTACTACGACGTGCTGGCGCGGCTGTCGCACGGCTCGGCGCGTGCCGCGGGCTCGCTCGAAGAAGCGGTGTCGCAGGCCGAGGTGGTGACGCTGCATGTCCCGGCCACGCCGCGCACCAGGAACATGATCGATGCGAGCGTGCTGGCCGCGTTCAAGCCTGGCGCGATCCTGATCAATGCCTCGCGCGGCAGCGTGGTCGACATTGGCGCGCTGGCCGCGGCGCTGCGCGAAAAACGCCTGGGCGGCGCCGCCATCGACGTGTTTCCGCAAGAGCCCAAGACCAACAACGATCCGTTCATCAGCGAACTGCAGAACCTGTCCAACGTGCTGCTGACCCCGCACGTCGGCGGCAGCACCGAAGAGGCGCAGGAGAATATCGGCGCCGAGGTCGCGGCCAAGCTGGCGCACTTCCTGGCGACCGGCGGCACCATCGGCGCGGTGAACTTTCCCGAGGTCGATCCAGGTCCCCTGCAGGCACCGGCGCGGCTGCTCAACGTGCATGGCAACGCGCCGGGTGCGCTGGCAGCGCTCAATACGCTGCTGGCGCAGGAAGGGGTCAACATCACCGGCCAGCACCTGCAGACGCGCGGCACCACCGGTTATGTGGTGACCGATCTCGACCGCGTGCCGTCGGACCAGCTGATGCAGGCGCTGCGCACGCACGCCGGTTTCGCGCGCTCGCGCCTGATCCTGCGGGAAGGCACTGGCCAGGCTGGCTGATGCTGTTGCAGGGCGCCCTGCGCCCCGCTTGCCGGAGCAATGGTCACAGCATTGTTCCAAGTCCCAAGAAATCACTATTGCGGCCACTATCATCAAGTGGCGCATGTTCTGCCCCTACCGTTCGCGCAGTGGCAGCACCGCATCGCTCGGGGCTTGCATCCGCACCACACCGACAGCGGAGTGATGACATGAGATCAATGAAACGAAGCGGGGCAGTTCCCGGCATCACCGGGCAGCTGATAGTGGGTGGAGTCCTGGCGCTGGCCCTGGCCGGCATCGCGGTGGCGCAAACGGGCACGATCACGTTTCGCGGGGCCATCGTCAATCCGTCATGCGGCTTCACGCCCACGGCGGTACAAGTGCACGCGCGCTGCGTCGATGCTACGGGACGGACGGTCTCGGCACCAGTGCCGATGCCGCCGGTGCGCGCCGGCGCGCACGCGCGTGTCGCCACGGCGACGATGCGCGTGGAGCCGGTGTTCCGCAGCCTGCTCGGCGGGCGGCGCGGCAGGCCGGACGGCTACATGATGGTAGTGACTTACCAGTAGGCGTGGCACACGGGCGGCGCGGCCGCCCGTGCTTTCGTTCAATCGAGCCGGATATCCGAGGCGCGGATCGCCTCGGCCCAATAGGCCTGCTCCTGCTTCACTACGTCGGTGAACGCCGCCGGCGATGAACCCTTCAGCAAGATGCCGAGGTCAACCATGCGCGCGCGCAGGTCGGCGTTGGTCAGCACGCGATTGACGTCGACCGACACCTTGTCGACGATGGCGCGTGGCGTTCCCGTTGGCGCGAACAGGCCGATCCATCCCTGCCGCTCCAATCCCGGCACGCCGCCCTCCTGGAACGTCGGCACGTCGGGCAGCAGCGGCGAGCGTGCCTGCCCGGCAACGGCGATCACCTTGAGCTTGCCGGTACGCGCATGCTGGCGCGCCGACACCGCGGCCACCATGGCGGCAGGCAGCTGGCCGCCGAGCAGGTCATTGAGCATCGGGCCCTCGCCCTTGTACGGCACGTGGGTCAGCGGCACGCCCGCGTTGCGGCCGAAGATCTCCATGTAAAGGTGTCCGCTCGAGCCCAGCCCGTACGAACCGTACGGCAGCGGCTTGCCGAGCTTGCGAATGTAGTCGACCAGCTGCCTGATGCTGGCGGCGGGCACGTCGGGCTGCACCACCAGCGCGAGGTGCGACGTTGCCAGTTCGGAGATCGGCGCAAAGTCCCGCACCGGGTTGAAGGTCGCCTTGGTATAGAGGCTGGGCGCCTGCACCAGCCCGGTCAGCGCGAACAGCAGCGTATAGCCGTCGGGCTCGGCCTTGGCCACCATGTCGGCACCGATCATGCCGCCGGCGCCGGGCCGGTTGCCGACCACCACGGCCTTGCCCCAGGCCTTGGCCAGGCCGTCGGCGATGGCGCGCGCGACCACGTCGCCGGTGCCGCCCGCCGCGTACGGCATCACGATGCGCACCGTGCGTGCCGGATAGGCCGCGCCTTGCGCTCGTGCCGTCCAGCCGGTGCCCGCCAGGGCCGCGCCCGCGGCGCCAAGACCCAGTTGCCGCAGTACCCTGCGCCTGCCTTGCTGCATTGCTTGTCTCCTTGGTTTCCTGTCATGGGGCCGGTGGCATCCGGGCAGCGCCCGTGCCGGCCTGTACTGCGCCACGCTGCCGGCCGGCCTCTGCGTGCCGTTCCGGGCAGGTGCCGGTATGGCTCCCTGCTGCGCGCCCAGCGGCGCGTGCGGGCCACTTTAGGCGCGGCACGCGGCGGTGTCGTCCATCGAAAGGAGCAATATCCCACCGGCCGCCAAAATCGTCCAAACGAACTAGGACGCAACCCTGAGGCACGTGGAAGAATCGGCCGCACTCAAGCCCCGCCCGCGCCATGGCGCCCCAGGAACGTCTTGCACCCGCCTGCCCTTCACGCCACCGCCGGGGCCGTCCGGCCCCGGCCCGCCGTCCTTGCCTCCAAGCTCGCCCCGCCGGTGGCGCATGCGGCCATGTTGCACCGCCCGCACCTGGTGGCGCAGATGGCCGAAGCGCGCGCGGCACGCGTGATCGTGCTGCGCGCCGCCGCCGGCTTCGGCAAGACCACGCTGATGCAGCAATACGCCGCGCATTGCCTGGCGCAGCACCATGCGGTCGCCTGGCTGCGCCTGGACGCCGGCGACAACGACCTGGAGCGCCTGCTGGTGCACCTGGAAGCGGGCCTGGCGCCATTGCGCGGCAAACGTGGGGCGTCGGCCGAGACAGGTGACAGCGGCCCGCGGCTGGCGCACGCCCTGCTCGAGCGGGTGGGCAGCGCGTCACAGCCGTTCGCGATCGTGCTGGACGATCTCGAAACGCTGCATGGCGCACCAGCGCTCGACTTCCTGCAGCAGCTGATCGCGGCTCTGCCACAGTGCGGCACGCTGGTGGCCGGGTCCAGGGCCACGCCGGAACTGGGCCTGGGGCGCCTGCGCGCGCGCGGCCAGCTGCTGGAGATCGCGCCGGCGGCGCTGCGCTTTTCTCTGCAGGAGACCTCCGAGCTGCTGCGCGGCCGCTGCGCCCTGCCGCTGCGCGACCCCGACATCGCCACGCTGCACCGCGGCACCGAGGGCTGGGCCACGGCGATCTACCTCGCGGCGCTGTCGCTGCAGCAGCGCAGCGACCACGCGGCCTTTGTCGCGTCGTTCTCCGGCACACACCTGGAACTGGGCGAGTTCCTTGCCGAAGACATCCTCGCGCGGCAGTCCGACGCCTGCCGCGCCTTCCTGCTAGACACCAGCGTGCTCGGCCAGCTCAGCGCACCGCTGTGCGATGCCCTCACCGGCCGCGACGACGCGCGCCAGATGCTCGACCACCTCGAGCGCGCCAACCTGCTGCTGTTCCCGCTCGACGCCGAGCGCAACTGGTTCCGCTACCACCGCCTCTTCGCCAGCTTCCTGCAGCACCGGCTGGCCGCGCAGGCACCGGGCCGCGCGCCGCAGCTGCATCTTGCCGCCGCGCGCTGGTACCTGGCCAACGGCTACCCGGTACCGGCTGTTGACCACCTGCTGCAGGCAGGCCGCCACGACGAAGCGCTGGCCGCAATCGCCAGCGAATCGGGCGCGCTGCTGGCCACCGGCCGCGTGCGGCTGCTGCTGCGCTGGTTCGACCAGGTTGCACCGGCGGCGCTGGGCCGGTTGCCCACGCTTGCGCTGACGCGCGCCTGGGCGCTGCTGCTCAACCGCCGCCACGGCGAGGCCATGGCCGCGGTCGAGCCCTTCCTGGCGCAGGCAGCGGTTGCCGACACCAGCGTGGCCGTGGAGGCGCAGACGCTGCACTGCGTGGTGCTGGCCATGGCCGACCGGGTCCAGGCCTGCCGCGACGCCGCCACGGCCCACCTGCACCGGCTCGCGCCGGACGACAGCTTCCAGTACTGCATCCTCGCCAATTCGCTGGCCTATGCGCTGATCTGCACGCACCGCTACGACGAGGCCCGCAGCGTGCTGTCGCGCGCCATGCAGCGCGCGCCGCGCCCGCTGCCGATGCGCGGCATCACCGACAGCCTGGAAGGCGTGATCGATCTGGTACAGGGCCGGCTCGGCAATGCGCTGGCACGCTTGCGCGCGGCCTCCGGCGGCAGCTGGGGCGGCTGGAGCGCGACGCCCGGCGAAGTCACCGGCGGCAAGCCTTCCAGCGACATCTGCTGGGCGCAGGCACTGTACGAGCACGATGCCATCGACCATGCCGAGCGGCTTCTCGCCGGCGCGCTGCCCTACAGCAAGGGCAATGGCCCGCCCGACGCACTGATCGCCTGCCACGTGCTGAGCGCCCGCGTGGCGCTGTTGCGCGGCGACCGCGGCCAGTGGCTGCAGCGCCTTGCCGAACTCGAGCAGCTCGGCCAGCAGGCCGGTGCCGCGCGCGCGGTGTGCTCGGCGTGGCTGGAGCGCGCGCGCGTCGCCACGCTGGAAGGCCGGCTCGAAGCCGCCGCCCAAGCCGTGCGCGCCGCGCAGCTGTACGGCGCCTGGGAAGCCGGCGACGCCGCCGGCCACGCCAACGATATCGAGCGGCCGAGCGTGGCGCGTTGCCGCCTCGCCATCGCGCAAGGCGAATTCGCCCACGCTCGCGACCTGCTCGAACCTGCCATCGCCACCGCGCTGGCACACCAGCGCTACTGGCGCCTGATCCGCCTGCGCCTGCTGCGCGCCGCCGCGCTCGACGGCCTGGGCCAGCGCGATGCGGCACTGCAGGATATCACCGAGGCATTGCGGCTGGCGAGCCATGAAGGCTTTGTGCGCAGCTTCCTGGACGAAGGCGAGCGCGTGGCCGCGCTGCTATGCGGCTGGGCTGCCACGCACCTGCCGCAGGCTGCGGCGCTGGGTGTGGCGGCGCCGTTCGTGGCCGGGCTGCTGGCACGGCTGCAGCAAGGCCGTGATGCCGGCACGCAGGCAAGCCCGCCCGCGGTTGAATCGCCCACGGCCAGGGCTGGATCGGCCGATCCGCTGACCGCGCGCGAACTCGAAGTCCTGCATATGCTGTCGGCCGGATACCGCAATCGGGTTATCGCGCAGAAACTGTTTGTCTCGGAACTGACGGTCAAGTCGCATCTGCGCCGCATCCATGCCAAGCTGGGCGCGCAGAGCCGCACCGAGGCCGTCGCGCTGGCGCGGGCGCGCGGGCTGCTTGCGTGAGCCATCGCACCAAATCTTGCAAAAGCCGCCAGAACGCCGCACGAGTGCAGTCTTGACACCTTCGACCGCGCTTCCTTTAATGGTGTTACGCATCAGGTGCATTGCCTGACCACTTTCACCGATTACTTCAAGTCATGATGGAAACCGGGGAAGTCCACGATCCGCAGCGCAAGAAAGAAGAACTGCGCAGCTTCCTGTTCCTGACCGCCGTGATGGTGCCGGTGCTTTCCGTCATCGTCGTGGCAGGCTATGGGTTCATTGTCTGGATGACCCAGCTGGTCAGCGGCCCCCCAACGCACTGAACGCGTGGCGCGCCTTTGGCGCCATTGATGTTAGATAAGAACAAGCTGCAGCACAGACTGAAACGGCATTGAACCGGAGCTTCCGCATGCCCGCAGCCAGATGTGCGATCCCCATCCAGCCGCTGCCAGCCAGCGACGAGTGGCATATTGCCGGTATCGTCGTGCATGCGCATCCGGCCAGCGTGGCGCAAGTGCGCAGCGCCATCGAATCCCTCACCGGCGCAGAGGTCCACGCCGCCAGCGATGCCGGCAAGCTCGTGGTCACCATCGAAGCGCCCACTTCGCGCGCCATTGCCGCGCACCTCACCTACCTCCACCAGCTCCCCGGCGTGCTGTCGGCCGCGCTTGTCTACCAGCACAACGAAGACGCCGATGCCATGAGCGAGACCATCTACGAGGAGGGCGCCAGATGAACATCTCCCGCCGCGATTTCATCAGGCAGACCGCCGTCGCCGCAACGGCATCGGTGGCCGGCGTCACGCTGCCGGCCGGAGCCGCCAACTTTGTCACGGACAGCGAGGTGACAAAGCTGAAATGGTCCAAGGCGCCGTGCCGCTTCTGCGGCACCGGCTGCGGGGTCACGGTGGCGGTCAAGGACAACAAGGTGGTTGCCACGAACGGCGACCCGCAGGCCGAGGTCAACAAGGGGCTGAACTGCGTCAAGGGCTATTTCCTGTCGAAGATCATGTACGGCCAGGACCGGCTGACCAGGCCGCTGCTGCGCATGAAGAACGGCCAGTACGACAAGAACGGCGAATTCGCGCCGGTCACTTGGGAACGCGCCTTCGACGAGATGGAGCGCCAGTTCAAGCGCGTGCTGAAAGAGAAAGGCCCGACCGCGGTGGGCATGTTCGGCTCGGGCCAGTGGACCGTATGGGAAGGCTATGCTGCGTCCAAGCTGTACAAGGCCGGCTTCCGCTCCAACAATATCGATCCCAATGCACGCCACTGCATGGCATCTGCGGTGCAGGGCTTCATGCGCACCTTCGGCATGGACGAGCCGATGGGCTGCTATGACGATTTCGAGGCGGCCGATGCCTTCGTGCTGTGGGGCTCGAACATGGCCGAGATGCATCCCATCCTGTGGACCCGCATCACCGACCGGCGCCTGAGCCATCCCAAGACCCGCGTGGCGGTACTGTCGACCTTCACCCACCGTTCGTTCGACCTGGCCGACATCCCGGTCATCTTCAAGCCTCAGACCGACCTGGCGATGATGAACTACATCGCCCACTACATCATCAAGAACAACAAGGTCAACAAGGACTTCGTCAACAAGCACACGGTGTTCAAGGAAGGCGTGACCAACATCGGCTATGGGCTGCGTCCCGAGCATCCGCTGCAGAAGGCGGCCAAGAACGCGGCCGATCCCGGCGCCTCGCGCCCGATCACGTTCGACGACTTCGCGCGCTTCGTGGCCAAGTACGACGCCGATACCGTCAGCAAGCTGTCGGGCGTGCCCAAGGCCAAGCTCGACCAGCTGGCCGAGCTCTATGCCGATCCCAACATCAAGGTGATGTCGCTGTGGACCATGGGCTTCAACCAGCATACGCGCGGCAGCTGGGCCAACAACATGGTCTACAACCTGCACCTGCTGACCGGCAAGATCGCCACGCCGGGCAACAGCCCGTTCTCGCTGACCGGACAGCCGTCCGCGTGCGGCACCGCGCGCGAGGTGGGCACCTTCTCGCACCGGCTGCCGGCGGACATGGTGGTGACCAATCCCAAGCACCGCGAAGAAGCCGAGCGCATCTGGAAGCTGCCGGCGGGCACCATTCCCGACAAGCCGGGCTACCACGCCGTGCTGCAGAACCGCATGCTCAAGGACGGCAAGCTCAATGCGTACTGGGTGCAGGTCAACAACAACATGCAGGCGGCGGCAAACCTGATGGAAGAGGGCTTGCCGGGCTACCGCAATCCCGCCAACTTCATCGTGGTGTCTGACGCCTATCCCACCGTCACCGCGCTGGCGGCGGACCTGATCCTGCCCAGCGCGATGTGGGTCGAGAAGGAAGGCGCCTACGGCAATGCCGAACGCCGCACGCAGTTCTGGCACCAGCTGGTCGATGCGCCGGGCGAGGCGCGCTCCGACCTGTGGCAGCTGATGGAGTTTTCCAAGCGCTTCAAGGTCGAGGACGTCTGGCCCGCCGACCTGATCGCTAAGAAGCCGGAATACCGTGGCAAGACCCTGTTCGACGTGCTCTACCGCAACGGGCAGGTCGACAAGTTCCCGCTCAAGGAAGTCAGCACCGAGTACCACAACGCCGAGGCCAAGGCCTTCGGCTTCTACGTGCAGAAGGGGCTGTTCGAGGAATACGCCACCTTTGGCCGCGGCCATGGCCACGACCTGGCGCCGTTCGACGCCTACCATGAGGCGCGCGGCCTGCGCTGGCCGGTGGTCAACGGCAAGGAAACGCGCTGGCGCTACCGCGAAGGCAGCGATCCCTACGTGAAGGCCGGCACCGGCTACCAGTTCTATGGCAACCCCGACGGCAAGGCGGTGATCTTCGCCCTGCCCTACGAGCCGCCCGCCGAATCGCCCGATCAGGAGTATCCGTACTGGCTGGTCACGGGGCGCGTGCTGGAGCACTGGCATTCCGGCTCGATGACGCGCCGCGTGCCCGAGCTGTATCGCGCCTTCCCCAACGCGGTGGTGTTCATGCATCCCGAGGACGCCAAGGCCATGGGCCTGCGCCGCGGCGTGGAAGTGGAAGTGGTGTCGCGGCGCGGGCGCATGCGCTCGCGCCTGGAGACCCGCGGGCGCGACGCGCCGCCGCGCGGGCTGGTGTTCGTGCCGTGGTTCGACGCCAGCCAGCTGATCAACAAGGTAACGCTGGATGCGACCTGTCCGATCTCGCTGCAGACCGACTTCAAGAAGTGCGCGGTCAAGATCGTCAAGGTCTAGCGCGGCCGATACCACAGGGAGACGCCATGAAACCGAGTCGATCCTGGCTGCCACTGCTGGCCTTGCTCACGCTGCTGCTGGCGGTGCTGGCGGCGTTGCCGCTGCCGGCGCGCGCGCAGCAGCAACAGCAGCAGGGGGTGGTCGATGCCATGCGCGGGCCCACCCCCATCGCCAACGAAAGCAAGGCGCCGATCCTGTACCCGACCGAGAACAAGGACATCCGCCGCAACCGCAACTACACCATGCAGCCGCCGACGATCCCGCACAAGATCGACGGCTACCAGCTCGACAAGGACTTCAACCGCTGCATGTTCTGCCACGCGCGCACCCGCACCGAAGAAACCCAGGCGATCCCGGTCAGCATCACGCACTACATGGACCGCGACAACAACGTGCTGGCCGAGGTGTCGCCACGCCGCTATTTCTGCACGCAGTGCCACGTGCCGCAGGCGGACGCCAAGCCGCTGGTGGGCAATAGCTTCATCGATGTCGAGCAGATGCTCAAGCGCAAGCTCGGCGCCAAAGGAGCAGCCGACACCAAGGGAGCGGCCAAATAAGGGAGCAACCAGATAGCAGCGCCCGGCCCCGACCTCAACCTCATTGCGGATGCGCGCCATGCTCGACCTGCTCAAGCGCTACTGGCGGACCATCAACCGGCCCAGCGCGTATTTCAGCCTGGGCTTCCTGACGCTGGGCGGCTTTATTGCCGGCCTGGTGTTCTGGGGCGCGTTCAATACCGCGCTGGAACTGACCAACACCGAGCAGTTCTGCACCGGCTGCCACGAGATGCGCGATAACGTCTACCAGGAGCTGCAGGGCACCATCCACTTCACCAACCGCAGCGGCGTGCGCGCCAAATGCTCGGACTGCCACGTGCCGCACAACTGGACCGACAAGATGGCGCGCAAGATGCAGGCGTCCAAGGAGGTCTGGGCCAAGATCTTCGGCACCGTCGACACGCGCGAGAAGTTCCAGGCGCACCGTCTCACGCTGGCGCAGCACGAATGGGCCCGCTTCAAGGCCAACGATTCGCTGGAATGCCGCAACTGCCATGACTACCAGTCGATGGATTTCACGCGGCAGAGCCCGCGCGCGCAAGCCATGCACTCGACCTACCTGGCCAACAAGGAAAAGACCTGCATCGACTGCCACAAGGGGATCGCGCACCACCTGCCGGACGTATCCAAGGCCGAGGAGAAATGACGCGTGCTGCCACCCGCCGCCCGGCCCGGTTCGATCCCTCCCGCGCTGAGCGGTGAAGGGCTCGGGCTGTCGCGCGCCGGCCGCCCGGTGCTGCGCGGCATCGACCTGGCGCTGTCGCCCGGCTGCCTGCTGCAGGTACTGGGCGCCAATGGCAGCGGCAAGACCAGCCTGCTGCGCGTGCTGTGCGGCCTCGCCGTGCCGGACCAAGGCACGCTGCACTGGCACGGCCGGCCGCTGCGCGCCGGCGATCCTGCCTACCTGCAGGCGCTGGCCTATGTCGGCCATGCCAATGGCATCGACCCGGACCTGAGCCCGGCTGAAAACCTGCGCTTTGCCGCGCGCATGGCCGGCACCGACGCGGCCGGCACGGTCGCGAGTGCCCTGGCCGCGCAGGCGCTGGAGCGTGTCGCGCACACGCCGGTGCGCGCGCTGTCGCAAGGGCAGCGGCGGCGCGTGGCGCTGGCGCGCCTGTCGCTGGCGCGGCGCGCGCTGTGGCTGCTCGACGAACCGGTGGCAGCGCTGGATGCCGACGCCTGCGCGCGCTTCGACGCGCAGCTCGACGCGCACCTGGCAGCGGGCGGCATGGCCGTGATCGCCACCCACCAGCTGCTGCGCGCCGGCGGCACGGTGCTGCGGCTGGAGGCGATGGCATGACCCGCACCCTGGCCGCCATCGTCGCGCACGACGTGTCGCTGTCCTGGCGCCGGCGCGCCAGCCTGTTCGGCAGCGTGGTGTTCTTTGTCATCGCGGCGAGCCTGTTCCCGCTGGCGATCGGTCCCGAGCCGCAGCAGCTGCGCGCGCTGGCGCCCGGGATCCTGTGGGTCACGGCGCTGCTGGCGTCGATGCTGTCGCTGTCGCGGCTGTTCGCGCAGGAGCACGCCGATGGCAGCCTCGACCAGCTGCTGCTGTCGCCGCATCCGCTGGCGCTGCTGGTGCTGGCGAAGATCGCGGCGCACTGGCTGACCAGCGGGCTGCCGCTGTTGCTGCTGACACCGTTGCTGGCGCAGCAGTACGGGCTGCCATGGGGTGCATCGCTGCTGCTGTCGGCCTCGCTGCTGGTTGGCACGCCGGCGCTCTCCCTGATCGGCGCGGTGGGCGCCGCGCTGACGCTGGGCGTGCGCGGCGGCGCGGTGCTGCTGTGCATCCTGGTGCTGCCGCTGTGCGTGCCGGTGCTGGTGTTCGGCGCCAGCGCCGCGGCCGCGGCCGACGCCGGGCTCGACGTGGTGCCGCAGTTCTCGTTGCTGGGCGCGTGCCTGGCGCTGTCGCTGTTCCTGTGCCCGCTGGCCACTGCCGCGGGGCTACGCATCGCCATGGAGACACCGGCATGAGCCAGCCGCTGCCATCGCTGCCCACTGCCGGGGCGCCGCGGGCGCGTTTTGCCTGGACGGCATACGCGGCGCCAGTACGGTTCTATCCGCTGGCCGGACGCATGGCGCCGTGGTTCTTCGCCGCGGCGGCGGTGTTCGCCCTCGCCGGCTTGTATGTCGGCTTTGCCCTGGCGCCCACCGACGCGCAGCAGGGCGAGGTCTACCGCATCATCTTCATCCACGTGCCGGCGGCATGGATGTCGATGTTCATCTACCTGGTCATGGCCGGCTACTGCGCGCTGGCGCTGGTGCTGCGCACACGGCTGTCGTCGATGATGGCCTCGGCGCTGGCGCCCACCGGCGCGCTGTTCACGGCGCTGGCGCTCTGGACCGGTGCGCTGTGGGGCCAGCCGACCTGGGGCACGTGGTGGGTCTGGGATGCGCGGCTGACCTCCGAGCTGATCCTGCTGTTCCTGTACCTCGGCTTTATCGCACTGGAATCTGCCATCGACGAGCCGCGCCGCGCCGAGCGCGCCTGCGCGGTGCTGGCGCTGGTGGGCGTGGCCAATATCCCGGTGATCTACTTCTCGGTGCAGTGGTGGAACACGCTGCACCAGGGCGCTTCGGTCAGCCTGACGGCGGCGCCGTCGATGGCGGCCACCATGCTGGCGGGCATGCTGCTGATGACGCTGGCGTGCTGGATGTACACCATCGCCGTGGCGCTGGTGCGCGTGCGCTGCATCCTGCGCGAGCGCGGCGAAGTGCCGGTTACCGGAGAGACATCATGACCCATTCGCTGCTCCCGCAGGTGCTGCCATACGGGCACCATGGCCTTTTCATCGCCGGCGCGTTCGGCATGAGCGCGCTGCTGCTGGCGCTGGAACTGGTGCTGCTGGCGCGCCGCTGCCGCGCCAGCGCGCGACAGGCCAGCACGCGCCAATGACGCCGCGCCAGCGCCGCTTCGGCATGCTCGCCGCGGCCCTGGCCTGCGGCGGCATCGCGCTGGCGCTGGTGCTCAATGCCTTCCGCTCCAACCTGGTGTTCTTCTTCAGCCCCAGCCAGGTGGCCGCGCAGGAAGCGCCGGTGGCGCGCAGCTTCCGGCTTGGCGGACTGGTCGAACCCGGCTCGATCCGGCGCGAAGGCGACGGCATGACCGTGCGCTTCGTCGTCACCGACACCGCGCGGCAGGTGCCGGTGCGCTACCGCGGCCTGCTGCCCGACCTGTTCCGCGAGGGCAAGGGCGTGGTCGCGCGCGGCAAGCTGGAAGCCGACGGCACCTTCGTCGCCAGCGAGGTGCTGGCCAAGCACGACGAGAACTACATGCCGCCCGAAGCCGCCGATGCTCTCAGGCAGGCTGAACAGGTGAACCGCCGCATGGCCGGGGCGCCGACGCAGGGAGCGCGTCAATGATTGCCGAACTGGGGCACTTCGCGCTGATCGTCGCGCTGCTGGTCGCACTGGTGCAGGCGGCAGTGCCGCTGGCCGGCGCGGCAAGCGGCAGGCTGGCGTGGATGGCGGTGGCGCGGCCGGCGGCGCGCGTGCAATGCGTGCTGGTGGCATTGTCGTTCGCGGCGCTGGCATGGAGCTTCGCCGCCAGCGACTTCAGCGTGCGCTATGTCGCCGCCAACTCCAACAGCGCCCTGCCGCTTGCCTACCGCATTGCAGCGGTATGGGGCGGGCATGAAGGCTCGATGCTGCTGTGGACGCTGATGCTGGCGCTGTGGTCGCTGGCGGTGGCGCGCTACAGCCGGCAACTGCCACTTGCGGCGGTGGCGCGCGTGCTGGGCGTGATGGGGGCGATCAGCGCGGGCTTCCTGCTGTTCCTGCTGTTTGCCTCCAACCCCTTCATACGGTTGCTGCCGCCGGCGATGGCGGGGCGCGACCTCAATCCATTGCTGCAGGATCCCGGCATGGTCTTCCACCCGCCGCTGCTCTACATGGGCTATGTCGGTTTCTCGGTGACCTTTGCCTTTGCCGTGGCGGCGCTGCTGGCCGGGCGCGTCGACGCCGCCTGGGCGCGCTGGTCGCGGCCGTGGACCACGGTGGCGTGGGCGTTCCTGACGCTGGGCATCATGCTGGGCAGCGCGTGGGCATATTACGAGCTGGGCTGGGGCGGCTGGTGGTTCTGGGATCCGGTCGAGAACGCCTCGTTCATGCCATGGCTGGCGGGGACCGCACTGATGCATTCGCTGGCGGTCACGGAGAAGCGCGGCGCGTTCCGCGCGTGGACCGTGCTGCTCGCCATCTTCACGTTCTCGCTGAGCCTGCTCGGCACCTTCCTGGTCCGCTCCGGCGTGCTGACCTCGGTGCATGCGTTCGCGGTCGATCCCAGGCGCGGCATCTTCATCCTGGCGCTGCTCGGCCTGCTCACCGGCATCGCGCTGGCGCTGTACGCATGGCGCGCCCCGCGCTTGTCGTGCGTGTCGCGGCGGGCCGAGTTTGCCGCGGTCTCGCGCGAATCGCTGCTGCTGGCCAACAACGTGCTGCTGGCGGTGGCGGCGGCGACGGTGCTGCTCGGCACGCTCTACCCGTTGCTGGTCGATGTGCTGGGACTGGGCAAGATCTCGGTCGGCCCTGCCTACTTCGAACAGGTGTTCGTGCCGCTGATGGCTCCGGCGGTGCTGCTGATGGGCGCGGCGCCGCTGGCGCGCTGGCGCCATGGCAGCCTGCCCGACATGGCACGGCGGCTGCGCTGGGCCGGCATCGCCAGCGTGGCCATCGGCCTGGGGCTGCTGCTGGTGCTGCGCAACGCCTCCGCCATGACCGGGCTGGGGCTGCTGCTGGCGGCATGGTGCGTGCTGAGCGCGGTGGCGAGCCTGGCGGCCCGGCTGCGCCACCAGCAGGGGCGCAGGTTCAGCGCGCTGCGCCAGCTCGCGCCCAGCTACTGGGGCATGCTGCTGGCGCATGCCGGCGTCGGCATCTTCATCGCGGGCGTGACGCTGGTCACCGGGCAGGAAAGCCTGCGCGAACTGCCGATGCGCGCGGGCGATACCGTCAGCGTCGGCGGCTACGACTTCCGCTTCGCCGGCGTGAGGCAGGTCGCCGGTCCCAACTACGACGCGCTGCGCGGCACGCTGTCCGCATCGCGCGACGGCAAGCGCGTGGCGGTGCTCCATCCCGAGCGCCGCATCTACCGCAGCCAGGACATGCCGACCACCGAGGCCGCGATCGACAGCGGCCTGACGCGCGACCTGTATGTGGCGCTGGGCGAGAACGTGGCCAACAGCGTCGATGGCAGCGCCTGGGCCGTGCGCATCCACGTCAAGCCCTTTGTCGACTGGATCTGGGCCGGCTGCGTGCTGATGGCGCTGGGCGGATTGGTGGCCGCGTGCGACAAGCGCTACCGGCTGCGCCGCCGCGTCGCGGCCGAAGCCGCGCCCGCACCGGTGACTGAACCTGCCGCGCCCGCACTGGCCTCCACGCGCGAGGAGACGCCGGCATGACCCGCTTCCTGCTGCCGCTCGCCGCCTTCCTCGCGCTCGCCGTTGCGCTGGCGGCGGGGCTGCGCCACGATCCGCGCGAGCTGCCCTCGCCGCTGGTAGGCAAGGCCGCGCCGGCCTTCACGCTGCCGCTGCTGGAACCGGAAGGCCGCACGCTGGCGTCCGCCGACATGCGCGGCAAGGTGTGGCTGCTGAACGTGTGGGCCTCGTGGTGCGCGGCCTGCCGCACCGAACATCCGGTGCTGGTCGACTTCGCCGCGCACGCGCCGGTGCCGCTGTACGGCCTGAACTACAAGGACGAGGCCGGCGCCGCACGCGACTGGCTGCAGCGGCTCGGCAACCCCTACACCGCATCGCTGGTCGACGCCGACGGGCGCGTGGGCATCGACTACGGCGTCTATGGCGTGCCCGAGACCTTTGTCATCGACCAGCAGGGCGTGGTGCGCTACCGCCAGGTCGGCCCGGTCACCCGCGAGGTGCTGGAGCAGAAGCTGATCCCGCTGATCGAGCGGCTGCAGCGCCAGGGAGGCGGCCATGCGTAGGCTGCGCGCTGCGCTTGCCCTGTGGCTATGCTGCCTGCCGCTGCTGGCGGCTGCCGCGCCGACCGAGGCCGAGCTCGATGCGCGCGTGCATGCGCTGTCCAATGAACTGCGCTGCCTGGTGTGCCAGAACCAGACGCTGGCCGATTCCAACGCCGACCTGGCCGTCGACCTGCGCCGCCAGATCCGCGAGCAGCTGCGCGGCGGCGCCAGCGACCAGGCGGTCAAGGACTACCTGGTGCAGCGCTATGGCGACTTCGTGCTGTACAAGCCGCCGCTGCGGCCGCTGACGTGGCTGTTGTGGTTTGGTCCGCTGCTGCTGGTTGCCGGCGTCGCATGGGCAATCGTGCGGGCTCGCGCGCGTCACTGCGGCACGGGCGCTGCACTTGACGACAGCGCGCGGCGCGACCTCGAAAGCCTGCTCAACGCCTCCGCCGATCCTGCCCGCCCCAGACAACCATGACGACCTTCTGGCTGCTCGCCGCCGCGCTGATCGCCGCCGCCATGGCCGGACTGCTGTGGCCGCTGCTGCGCCGCCACGCCATTACCGACCCTGGCACACCGGAGCGCACGCTGCTGGTCGACCTGTACCGCGACCAGTTGCGCGAACTCGACGCCGACCTGCGCACCGGCACGCTGAGCGCGGCCCGGCATGCCGAAGCCCGCGACGAACTCGGCCGCCGGCTGCTGGATGAAGCCGCGGACACCGCCACCGGCACACCCCGCGCGAGCACGTCTGCACTGCTCGCCGCGGCGTTGCTGGCGGCGTTGCCGAGTGCCGCCATCCTGCTCTATCTGCACCTGGGCAACCCCGTCGCTCTCTGGCGCGCCGGCGACATGCCTGAGGCCGGCGGCAGCCAGCACCAGCTCAGCGGCGCGCAGGTAGAAGGCATGGTCAACCAGCTGGCGCAGCGGCTTCACGAAGCGCCGGCCGATCCCGCAGGCTGGGCCATGCTGGCGCGCTCCTACAGCGTGCTGGAGCGGTATGCCGACGCGGCCGCGGCCTACGCCCGCGCAGTCGAGCTGGCGCCCGAGGTGGCATCGCTGCGCGCCGATTACGCCGACGTGCTGGCCAGCCTCAACAACGGCTCGCTGCAAGGCGCGCCCATGGCGGAGATCAGCCGGGCACTGGCGCTGGATCCGGATGACCCCAAGGCCCTGGCGCTGGCGGCCAGCGCTGCGGTGGAGCGCGGCGACAAGCAGGCGGCGATCGGCTACTGGGAGCACCTGCACCGGCTGCTGCCCCCGGACTCGCAGACCGCGGCGCGCGTGGCCGCCAACCTCGCCGCGGCGCGCGGCACGTCCGCCGCGCAGCCGGCGCAGATTACCGGCATGGTCACGCTCAGCGAAAAGGCCGGGCGCACGCCGCAGCCAGGCGACACCCTCTTCGTCTACGCCCTGCCCGCCGACGGCTCGCGCATGCCTCTGGCGGTGCTGCGCCGGCAGGCGCGCGACCTGCCGCTGACGTTCACGCTGGACGACGCGATGGCGATGCGGCCCGACCGCAAGCTGTCGGCACACACGCAGGTGGTGGTGGAGGCGCGCATTTCCGCGAGCGGGAATGCCATGCCGCAGTCGGGCGACCTGGTCGGGCGCAGCGTTCCGCTGGCAGTCGGCAGCGAAGGCGTGCGGATCGCCATCGACGCCGCCGTGCCATAGCACTCAGGCGGCCAGCGCCGTCCTCAGGTTGGCCAGCATGTCCGCGACCATTTCCTCCAGGCCGTACTGCGCCTTCCACCCCCAGTCAGCGCGCGCCACCGAATCGTCGATCGAATCCGGCCAGCCTTGCGCGATCGCCTGGCGGTAGTCGGGTTCGTAGCGGATCTCGAAGTCCGGCACATGCTTGCGGATCGCCGCGGCGATCTGCGCGGGCGTGAAGGTGGTGCCGGCGATGTTGTAGCTGCCGCGCTCGCCCAGCCGTTCCGCCGGCGCCTCCATTAGTTCGATGGTCGCGCGCAGCGCGTCGGGCATGTACATCATCGGCAGGGCCTCGTCTTCCTTCAGGAAGCACGTGTAGGGCTCGCCCTTCACGGCTGCATGGAAGATGTCGACCGCATAGTCCGTGGTGCCGCCGCCCGGCGGCGTCTTGTGCGAGATCAGTCCCGGATAGCGCACGCTGCGCACGTCGACGCCGTGGTTGGCGTGGTACCAGCGGCACCAGCCCTCGCCCGCCTGCTTGGAAATGCCATAGACGGTGGTCGGCTCCATCACGGTCTTCTGCGGCGTATCCACGGCTGGCGTGGTCGGTCCGAACGCAGCGATCGAGCTGGGCCAGAACACGCGCTCCAGCCCGGTCTGCCGCGCCAGCTCCAGCACGTTGAGCAGGCTCGTCATGTTCAGGTTCCATGCCCACTGCGGCGCCTTTTCGCCGGTGGCCGACAGCGCCGCCGCCAGCAGGTAGACCTGCGTGATGCCATGGCGCTCGACCACGGTCGCGAGTTCGCCGCGGTCGGTGGCGTTGAGCATCTCGTGCGTGATGTGCACGTGGCGGCCGGTCGGCACTACGTCGGAGGTGATGACGCTGGTACGGCCGTAGCGCTCGGCCAGCGCCAGTGCCAGCTCGGAGCCGATCTGGCCGTTGGCGCCGACGATCAGGATCCTGGGAGTGCTGTCGGCCATCAGATCAGCCCCAGTTCGCGGCCGGCCGCGCCGAACGCATCCAGCGCCGCCTGCAGCGCGGCCTCGTCATGCAGCGCGCTCATCTGCACGCGGATGCGGGCCTGGCCCTTGGGCACCACGGGGTAGAAGAAGCCCACCACGTACACGCCCAGTTCCAGCAGCCGCTGCGCGAGCTGCTGCGCCTTCTCCGCGTCGTAGACCATGATCGGAATGATGGGATGCTCGCCCGCCTTGACGTCGAAGCCCAGCTTGTCCAGCCCCGCGCGGAAGAACTTCGTGTTGCGCTCCAGCCGGTCGCGCAGCTCGGTGCTGCCTTCCAGGATATCGAGCACCGCGATCGATGCCCCGACGATGGCCGGCGCCACGGTATTGGAGAACAGGTACGGCCGCGAGCGCTGGCGCAGCAGCGCCACCACTTCCTGGCGCGCGCTGGTAAAGCCGCCGGACGCGCCGCCCAGCGCCTTGCCCAGCGTGCCGGTGATGATGTCGATCTTGCCGAACACGCCGCGCAACTCATGCGTGCCGCGCCCGCGCGCGCCCAGGAAGCCAGTGGCGTGGCATTCGTCGATGCCAAGCAGCGCGCCATGCTCGTCGCAGATCGCGCGCATCTCGTCCAGCCGCGCGATGGTGCCGTCCATCGAAAACGCGCCGTCGGTAAATACCAGCACGAAGCGCGCGCCGTCCGCGCGCGCCTGCGCCAGCTGCACGCGCAGGTCGTCGAGGTCGTTGTGCTGGTAGCGGTAGCGGCGCGCCTTGCTCAGGCGGATGCCGTCGATGATCGAGGCATGGTTGAGCGCATCGCTGATGACTGCATCCTCGGCTCCCAGCAGCGTCTCGAACAGCCCGCCGTTGGCATCGAACGCCGAACCATAAAGGATGGTGTCCTCGGTGCCCAGGAACGCCGACAGCCGCGCTTCCAGCGTCTTGTGCAGGTCTTGCGTGCCGCAGATAAAGCGCACCGAACTCAGCCCGAAGCCATGCGTGCGCAGCGCCTCGTGCGCGGCCTCGATCACGCGAGGGTGCGACGACAACCCAAGGTAGTTGTTGGCGCACAAATTGATCACCTCGCGGCCGTCGGTGGTGCGCACCCGCGCGCCCTGCGGCGTGGCGATCACGCGCTCCTGCTTGAACAGCCCGGCCTCGCGGATCGCGTCGAGTTCGGTGCGGATGGATGCGTAGAATGCCTCGGCATTCGACATGGCTGGCTCCCGGTGAGGTGCAGTGGTGTGCTGGGGATATGCTACGATTCGATCGATAAATCGAACGTGTTCTGTATATCGAACATTTTGCGCAATATAACGAACATTCATCCATGACGCAAGCCCCGGTCCAGACTCCGCAAGTCGAAGGCCCGCCGGCAGTCGGCCTGGCGCTGCAGGCATTGCGCCAGCAGCAGCGGCTGTCGCTCGACGAACTGTCCCGCCGCGCCGGCGTATCCAAGTCGATGCTGTCGCAGATCGAACGCAACCTGGCCAACCCGACCGTTGCGGTGCTGTGGCGGCTGGCCAATGCGCTGGGCGTGAGCCTGGCCGACTTCCTCGCTGGCGGCGCCGCCGAGCGTCCCGGCGCCGGTATCACCGTGCTGCAGCCGCACGCGATCCCGTCGCTGAAAAGCCCCGATACCCGCTGCGACCTGCGCATCCTTGGCCCGATCGAACTGGCCGGGCGCTTCGAGTGGTATGAACTGACCATCCAGGCCGGCGGCGTGCTGGCCTCCGAGCCGCACGAGGCCGGCACGCAGGAACACCTGACGGTATTGGGCGGGTCGATGACGGTGCGCGCCGGCGCCGACGAGAAGAAGCTGCGGCACGGCGAGACCGCGCGCTATGCGGCTGATGTCGCACATGCGATCTCCAATGGCGGCAAGACCACTGCCACCGCACTACTGGTTGTAGTGCATCCGGGGTAAGGCGGGCAAGGGAGGCCACGCCCCTACCTTCCCCCAACCCGGCCAGCGTTGTTCAGCGGGCGCCGAACAAGCGCTTCACACGCTCCCACAGTACGCCGAAGAACACTGCCACCGGATTCAGGCGCACGGCCTGGTTCCGTTCGGCGTCGGAGAGCGTCGGGTCCATCCTGCGCGATACCGATTTGCCGAAGTCGGCGATCATCCGCCGCACGAAGTCCCGCACCAGCCCCGAGCGCGAGAACTGGGCCAGCGGCCCTTGCAGCGAATACTGCAGATCGACCGCGACTTCGGTCCCGCCGGCGGACAAGGCCCTGAGCTGGTAAGCGATATCGCCCGCGGCCTTGGAATTGCTGAGCGAGTCCTGTCCCGCACCCTTCAGCACGCCGCGCTTGTTCGCATCATCGCGCTGCAGGCGCGCGGCCCCCTCGAACCTTGCCGACATAGGGCCGAACTTGATCGCGATATGGCCCCTTACCTTCTCCCCGGCCACTTCCGTCAGCACCGCGCCGGGCAGGCAGCCGGCCACGGCCGGCAAATCCGCCATGAAGGTCCATACCTCGTCCAGCGCATAGGGCACGTTAAAGCCGCCTTCGATGCGCGACCAGCCCTTGCGGTCGGCCGAGCGCTCGGGCTCGGCGCTGCCCGCCGCAGCCAGGTGCGGCTGCGTGCCGAGCGCCTCGTCCGCGACCGTGAAGCCCGCAAACGCCAGCGGTGCGGCGGCCGCGCCTGCATGCCGCGCGATCACGCCGGCGGCCGCGCGGCGCGCGTCCAGCACCGAACGGATCGCGGCGACGATGCCCATATAGCCGGTGCAGCGGCACAGGTTGCCCGACAACTCATGCCGGATGGTGGCTTCGTCGGCATCGGGCAGGCGCAGCACGATATCGCGTGCGGTGGCCAGCATGCCGGGCGTGCAGTAGCCGCATTGCAGGGCGTGGTGCCGGTTGAAGGCGGCGCGCAGGTCGGCCATGACCGCGTCGTCCTCGTAGCCCTCCACCGTGACGATGTCGGCGCCCTGGCAGGCGGCGGCAAAGGTGATGCACGAGCGCACCGGCTTGCCATCCACCAGCACGGTGCAGGCGCCGCACACGCCATGCTCGCAGCCAAGGTGCGTGCCGGTCAGACGATGCGTGTCGCGCAGGTAGTCGCCCAGGTGCGTCCGGTCCGCGCACGCGCCGGACACCCGGCGGCCGTTGACGGTGAATTCGATGGTCTGCACGGGGTGCTCCTCAGTTCAGCAGTTGCGCGACGCAGCGCGTCACGACGGTTCGGTACAGCTTGCGGTCGATGGCGTCCTTGCCCGGCGCGGCTTGCGCGACGGCTTCGGCCACGGCGTCAGCCGTCAGGGCGGCCGCGCCCTGCGCCGCAACGGCGCGCGTCAGGCCGGGCAGCACCATGGGCGGGCCGTCCAGCGCGCCGAGCACGATGCGGGCAAAGCGGCGGCTGGCGTCGAAGTACGCGGCGCAGCTGGCCTCGGCGAATTCGCCGGTCTTGCGGCACAGCTTCTGGTAGCCCCAGCGGCTGTGCGCGGTCTTCGGCGGCACCCGCACCGCGGCGATCAGTTCGCCGTCGGCCAGCACCGTGGTGTAGGCGCCGAGCATGAACGACTCCATCGGCACTTCGCGCGTGCCGGCGGCGGACGCGATCTCGATATGCGCGCCCAGCGCGGTCATGGCCACGACCCAGTCGGCTGCAGGGTCCGCATGCGCGAGGCTGCCGCCAACGGTGCCGCGGTTGCGGATCGCCCGATAGGCGATGCCGCCGGCAACGGCCTGCAGCATGGTGCCGCGCAGCGGCTCGAACACGCCGTCCTCGATCTGCGCGTGGGTCACGCAGGCGCCGATGCGGATGCCGTCGGCGGTTGCGGTCACGTCGCGGAGTTCGCGCAGCGCCGACACGTCGACCACCGTATCGGGCCGGGTCAGGCGCAGGTTCAGCATCGGCCCGAGCGATTGCCCGCCGCCCATGGCCTTGGATACATCGGTGCCCGCGCCCAGCCGGGACAGCGCCTCCGGCAGCGAGCCGGGTGCGTGGTAGGAGAATGCAACGGCTTTCATCGGTCAGGCTGCCTTCCGGTTATGCGCATCGGCCTCGGCCGCTTCCAGCGCTTCCAGGATCTTGCGCGGCGTCAGCGGCGTCTCCTTCAGCTCGACGCCGAAATCGCGCAGCGCGTCGTTGACGGCATTGAAGATGGCCGCCGGCGGCGCGATCGCCCCGCCCTCGCCCATGCCCTTGGCGCCGAACTCCGTATGCGGCGACGGCGTCTCGAAATGATGGATGCGGATCGACGGGATCTCGGTCGGCCCCGGCAGCATGTAGTCGGCCAGCGTCGATGCCAGCGGCTGGCCGTTGCCGTCGTAGTGCATGGCTTCGAACATCGCGGTGCCGATGCCCTGCGCCACGCCGCCGTAGGTCTGCCCTTCCACCACCATCGGGTTGATCATGGTGCCGCAGTCCTCCACCACGACGTAGTCGAGGATCCCGACATGGCCGGAATCGATATCGACCTCTACCGCCACGGCATGCGTGGCGTAGGTGAAGCTGCCGGTATCGACGGCCGGCTTGAAGCCCATCGTCACTTCAAGACCTTGTGCGTCGACGTCCGGCGGCAGCAAATGCGGGTTGATGTACCAGGCGTTGGCGATGCGCGCGATATCGGCTGCGGTGCCCGCGTTCCCGGACGCCACGGCGCCATCACGGAACGCCACGGCATCCTGCGGCTGGCCGAGCATGTGCGCGCCGATCTTCAGCAGGCGGGGCAGCAGCGCCTTGCATGCGCGCGACACCGCACCGCCCGACATCACCAGCGAGCGCGACGCATATGTGCCCGTCGAGAATGGCGTCAGGCCGGTATCGCCGTGCACCACCTTGATCCGCGCGATATCGATGCCAAGGATCTCGTTGGCGATCTGCGCGAAGGTGGTCTCCATGCCCTGCCCGTGCGAATGCACGCCCACGCGCACCTCCAGCCCGCCGTCCGGCGTGATGCGTACCGTCGCCGAATCGAAGCCCGGGATCACCGGCGTGCCCCACGCGGCAAACACCGAGGTGCCGTGCGCCGATTGCTCGGTGTAGGTGCCAAAACCCACGCCGACATAGGTGCTGCCCTGCGGCCCCGCCTGCTTGCGCGCGCGGATCGCGGGCAGGCCGATCATCTCCATGGCCTTGCGTACGCTGGCCGGGTAATCGCCGCCGTCGAAATGCTTGTTGGTGACGTTGACATAGGGCATCGCTTCGGGCGGCACCAGGTTTTCGCAGCGCACCTCCCACGGTTCGCGTCCCACTTCGCGGGCGATGGCGTCGATCATCAGTTCCATCGCAAAGCAGACGCCGGTGCGCGCCACGCCGCGATAGGGCACGAAGCCCGGCTTGTTCGTCGCCACGCAAGTGGTCTCGCAACGGTAGCCGTCAAAGGCGTACGGCCCCGGCAGGTTGCCAATCGCCTGCCCGGGCTCCAGCCCGATGGTGAACGGCCACACCGAATAGGCGCCGCCATCGATCACGATCTTCGCATCGAGGGCCAGCAGGCGGCCGCTCGCATCGGCATACGCGGTCAGGTCGTAGTGATGCTCGCGCGAGTTCGCGCCGGCGGTCAGGTGCTCGCGCCGGTCCTCGATAAAGCGGAACGGGCGCTTGTACGTCAGCGCCAGCCACGCGACGCACAGCTCTTCCTGCTGCAGCACGCACTTGTAGCCGAAGGCGCCGCCCACGTCGGGCGAGATCACCCGCACGCGCTCCTGCTCCAGTCCCAGGCAATGCGCCAGGATCGTGCGGATCATGTGCGGCACCTGCGTCGCGCTATAGACCACCAACTGGTCGAACTGGTGGTCCCAGTAGGCCAGCACCGCCTTGCCTTCCATCGGCACCATGCACTGGCGCGCCAGGTCGATCTTGCGGCGCACCACGACCGTGGCCTCGTGCTGGCGCGCCTCGAAGTTCTTGTCGGCGGTCAGCGTCAGGAAGGTGTTGTCGCGCCAGTGCTCGTGCACGCGCACCTCGCCGGCGAGCTGGCGCGCCTGGGTCACGTCGGCCAGCGCGGGCAGTTCGTCGAACGACACGGCAACCTGCTCGGCAATGTCTTCGGCCTCGGCGCGCGTAGGTGCGAACGCCATCGCCACCGGCTCGCCGACGAAGCGCACCTTGCCGCTGGCCAGCGGTGGCTGCGCCGAGGGCTGGTAGGACGGAAAGGCCGAGTCGGCAACGATGTCGCTGGCCGCCGCCATGTCTTCACGCACGATCACCGCGGCGGCGTGATTGGACGGCTTGGTCACCGACAGCAGCCGGGCGTGCGCCACCGGGCTGCGCAGGAACGCCACTTCCTGCAGGTCCGGCATGGCGATATCCGCGACGAAGCGGCCCTTGCCGTGCAGGTGCCGCGCGTCCTCCTTGCGCGCCACGCGGGCGCCGACCCCCTGGCCGCGCGGGCTTTCCGGGTAATCCGGTTCCATCGACGATGTCATTGCCCTGTCCGTTCCGATGATAAGCGTGGTTTATTCAGCATACTGACCAAAATCCTATGGAAATGCGGGCGGCCCTGTCAATTGCGGCTTTACCGCATCCCGGCGGCCGCCCAGCGCCATTCAGGCGGCTATTCCCGCACGCCGATGGCGGCAAGCCCCTCGGCACGCGTGGCGACGGTTGCGTACTTCTGCGCCATGTCGAACAGGTTGGCCTCATGCGGCCCCAGCGCGCGGTCGCCCACGCAGTCGGACAGCACGAGCGGGCGGAAGCCGTACTGCATCGCATCGACCACGCTGGCGCGCACGCACCCGCTGGTCACGGCGCCGGCCACCACCAGCGTGCGCACGCCGCGCTGCGTCAGCCACGCCGCCAGCGACGTGCCGAAGAACGCCGACGGCACAGTCTTGCGCACCACCAGTTCGCCCGGCTGCGGCGCCAGTTCCGCCACGATGGCGCTGTTGAAGGCACGCTCCTTCAGCGTCAGCATGTTCGGCACCTTCATCGAGAAGACGTTGTGGTCGGCACCATCGTCGGCATAGACGATGCGGCTGTGCGCGACCGGCCAGCCTTCGCGCCGCGCCACCGCGAGCAGCGGCACGGTGCTGGCGATGGCGTCGCGGATATTGCCGCCGCCGAAGACCGCCGGATCGGCAAAGCCATTGACGAAGTCCACGATCAGCAGCCCGAAGGGCCCATCCATCTCCAGCGCATTGCCGAAGCCCTGGCGCTGGTACGCGCCGATTTCCTTGTGCATCACGACTTGTCCTCCGGGTAGCGGAAACCGTCGGTCACCTTGCCCGCCGTCACCACGTCGACGCCGTCCAGGCGCACGGTGCAGCGCCGCACCGGGATGTCGATATGGCAGGCCGTGGTGCGATGGCCGCCGGCCTCGTTGTTCGGGCCGAGCGAGAACAGGAAGTTGCCCTCGAACGCGCGCGCATCCATGCCGATGGTGGCCTCGCGGTCGTAGAGGCCCAGCGTCGACCAGTGCGCGCGCGGCTGCAGCCCCCAGCCGATATGCGAGATCGCGTACGCTTCCGGGTCATTGAACGACGCCATGTACTCGCTCAGCAGCTCGGCATGGAGCCCGCCTTCGATGCGCGTCGCAAAGCCCGCTTCGACCGTCAGGCGGATCGGTTCGGTGACGTAGGTCTTCTGCGGCAGCAGGATGTCGCCTTTGTCCAGCACGATGGTGCCGTGGGCGGCGCCTTCGTTCGGCCAGGTGAGCGCGAAGCCGCTGGGCCAATGGTCCCAGCGTCCGGGCTCGTCGACAAAGCCGTACTCGCTGATGGCAGGGAATTCACCCAGCGGGCAGCGCAGGTCGGTGCCGGCGGGCGAGACGACGTGCATTTCCTGCGCGCTTGCCAGCCGCTGCGAGGCCGCCTTCACCCGTTCGCGATCGGCCTCGCAGGGCACCATGCGGGCCAGCACCTCGGGCGGCTCGACGGCCAGCAGGATTTTGGTGCCGCCCTGCAGGATCTCGTGCTGCTCGGGCGAGAACAGCAGCGTCATCAGGTCCAGCACCAGGTCGCTCGCCTTCAGCGCGGCGATGGCGGCCGGGTTGCCGGTCAAAGGCGTGGTGCCGAGGTAGGCGAGCGCATCGCGGCTCAGCGCCTTTTCGCCGTTGACGGGCGGCAAGTCAAGCCGGTTGACGATGGCGCCCATCGACTGCGTGGCGGTAAGCGCCGTGGACAGCGTCTGCGGGTAGGTGGCGGCGCTGGTCAGGATGGTGACGGTCTGTCCCGGCTCCAGCCGGGACAGCCGCAGCACCTTGCGCCAGGCCTCGATCATCTGGTGGTCACTTACCGGCATGTCGGCTCCTTGCTCGCTGATTGCGCCAGCGGCGCGCCGAGAAAATCATCTAGCGCCGCGTAAAAGCCCGCTTCGTCGTCCCACGGGATCATGTGGCCGGCATTGGCGACGTGGCTCACCAGCACGCCGGGCAGCAGGGTGCGGATTTCCGCGACGTCTTCGGGCCGCACCACGTCGCCACGGCCCGCGGTCATCAACAGCGTGGGCACCCCGACCCGCGGCATGTCGGCGTGGATGTCGTCACGGTGGAAGTCCTCGAAGCTGCGCACCACCGCGTCTGCGTTGCAGGTGTGCAGCCATTCGGCGCGCAGGCGCAGTTGCGCGTCGGTCCAGGTCGGGCAGAAGCGGCGCATGCCTTCCAGATCGGTGCCTTCCCGGGACAGCCGGATCGAATCGACGTACCACGGCAGTTGCGAAGGATATGGGCGACGCCCGGGGCCCGAGACAGGCGGGTCGACCATCACCAGCCGCGCCAGCCCGTGCGGCTTTCCCGCCGCGGCACGCAGGCCGATCCGAGCGCCCATCGAATGGCCGACCACGCTGTAGCGTCGCAGGCCCAGCGCTTCGGCAAAGGCGACGACGTCGCGCGCCTGCGCATCGAGG
This sequence comes from Cupriavidus sp. a3, assembly GCF_051015765.1. NCBI lineage: Bacteria > Pseudomonadati > Pseudomonadota > Betaproteobacteria > Burkholderiales > Burkholderiaceae > Cupriavidus > Cupriavidus sp. a3. The sequence continues at coordinate 1,792,860 of NZ_CP170644.1, forward strand.
CCATAGTCGAGCCCCGGCTCCGCCGACGACAGCCCGCGGCCGCGCACGTCGAGGATGTAGGTGTCAAAGCGCGTGCCGAACTGCTCGCCGACAAAGCCCCACGTGATCGCGGGGCTGGTGATCCCCGGCACGATAACGACCGCGTCGCGCTCGGCACGCCCGCCCTCATTGCCGCCGTAGCGCAGGTAATGCTGGCGGATGCCATTGGCATGAACCTGGCCTCCGTACTGGAAGGTACTCATGGCCGCTCCTCAGTATGCGCCGGACAGCAGCGCACCCGCGCCCGGCACGACCGGCTCGAGGTCGAGCGCACGCAGCATCGCGTAGGTGGTGGCAATGGCGGCGGTCAGCACCGGCTTGCCGGTCATCGCCTCGACCTTCGCCACGGCCGGCAGCGACGGCATCTGCACGCAGGCAGACAGCACGATCACGTCGGCATCCCGCGCGTTCATCTGCGCGACGATGCCCGGCAGCCGCGCGGGATCGTGCCGGGCGACTTCCAGGTTGTCGGGGATTTCCAGCGCGCGATAGTCCACGACTTCATAACCCTCGTTGCGGATGTAGTCCACGACCAGTTCGGTCAGCGGCTTCATGTAGGGCGCGACCACCGCAATGCGCTTCGCGCCCATCACCTTCAGCGCATCCACCAGCGCGCCGGCACTGGTGATGACTGGCGCGTCGCCGCCGTTCGCGGTGGTATGTGCCTTCAGTCGCTGTTCGGATTGCCGGTGGTAGCCACGGCCCATCGCCATGATCGCGACCAGGCAGGCGTAGCCGAGCACGTCAACGCGGGCATCGCTCAGTTCCACCGCGCAGCGGTCGGATTCGGCATCCATTGCCGCCAGTTCTTCCTTGACCACCTTCTTCATCCGCATGCGGCTTGAATGGAAGGTGAAGCGTTCCGGGCGGATCTGCTGGCGCGCCATCAGCATGGCGGGGATTTCGGTTTCCATCGTCGTGTTCGAGCTGGGGACGATCTGGCCGATACGAAAGACTTTTTGCATGGGGTTTCCAGGTTGTGCGATCAGAGCTTGAGCAGGCGTTGCGCGTTGCCGTGGCAGACCAGTGCGCGCGTGGTGCCGTCGAGCGGCGCGCTGTCGATGAACCGCGCAGCCACTTCGGTGGATTCATAGGGATAGTCGACCGAGAACATCACCGCCTCGGGTCCCAGTTCGGCGATGGCGCCCATCAGCGCGCCGTGCGAGCACACACCCGAGGTGGTGATGACGATATTGCGGCCGATGTACTCGGACGGCGCGCGCTCCAGCTTGACGCCGTGTGAATAGACCGCGAAGCGGCTGTCGAAACGCCAGCGCTGGTAAGGCAGGCCCTCGCCCATATGGCCGAGGATCAGCTTGAGGCGCGGGAACCGGTCGAACACGCCGCTGAACAACAGCCGCAGCGCGTGCGAGGCGGTTTCCACACCCCACCCCCACGCGGCCCCGGCCAGCTCCGGATGGCCGGCGAGCACTTGCGGCGACACGAAGGCATCGGTCGGATGCAGGTACATCGGCACGTCCAGCGCCTGCATGCGTTCCCAGAACGCGTCATACGCCGGGTCGTCGTAATAGCGGCCATGCGTATGGCCGTTCACCAGCGAGCCCTTGAAGCCGAGCTGCAGCACGGCGCGCTCCAGCTCGGCCGCTGCCTGTCCGGGATCCTGCATCGGCAGCGCGGCAAAGCCGGCATAGCGCGTCGGATGGCGGGCGATCTGCGCCGCCAGGAAGTCATTGCTTTCGCGCGCCCGTGCCAGCGCCAGTCCGGTATCGGCTTCGCCCTGCACGCCGGGTCCGGTTTGCGACAGCACGGTGATGTCGATGCCGCACCGGTCCATCTCGGCAAGCCGCTCCTCGTCGAAATCGGCAAGGCGGCGGCCAAGCCCGGCGAACACCGCCGGATCGATATGCTGTGTGAACCCTTTGGAATAAGCCTGGAAGCCGGGGGTCATGAAATGCTCTTCCAGGGCGATCTTCTTCACGTTGGTCATGCTGGTGGGGGCTCCTGATGAGTGGAATCGCTGCGTGCCGAGCTTGTCCCACGTGCGCAAACGCGTTGCCTCGTTAATTGCTCAGTACACTGATTAGTTTCGGATTCTAGTCAGCGGATTTTCAAAAGTCCAGACGCCGCGCGGAGGGTTAACACCTATAACGATGGCCGGGGGCGCTCAGTACACTGATTCCAGATGCTCAGTATGCTGACAATATGAAATAGCCATTTAATTCGGGCTTTCCGGCGCCTTCGCTAGACACCACGCGGCGCCGGTGTTGGCCCGCATTTTGCTCAGCATACTGCGTATCTCATCAGCATACTGACTGATGCACCGGCAGGATGCGGCGCTGCACATTGGCGGGTCATGGATGACCCTCACCACCGGCGCCGGCACCTCCGGGAAGCAAACAAACAATAGAGACAACGGCCTGACCAAGGAGCCCCCGCCATGACGATCAGCCTGACCCGCGCCAAAACACGCGCCGAAACGCGCGCCCCCGCCTCCGGCATGACCGCCGAAGAACGCAAGGTCATCCTTGCCTCATCCTTCGGCGCCCTGATGGAGTGGTACGACTTTTACATCTACGCGGCGCTGGCGGTGTACTTCGGCGCACTGTTCTTTCCGCCGGGCAATGAAACGGCCGCCTTCCTGGCCAGCCTGGCCACCTTCGGCGCCGGCTTCCTGATCCGGCCGGTGGGGGCGCTGCTGTTCGGCCGCCTGGGCGACCTGATCGGCCGCAAGTACACCTTCCTGGTCACCATCCTGCTGATGGGCGTGGCCACGGTGGGCGTGGGCGTGCTGCCGACGTACGGGCAGATCGGCATCACTGCCACGGTGCTGCTGGTACTGCTGCGCTTGCTGCAGGGCCTGGCGCTTGGCGGGGAAGTGGGCGGAGCGGTCACCTACGTCGCCGAGCACTCGCCAACAAGCAAGCGGGGCCTCTACACCAGCTCGCTGCAGACCACCGCCACGCTGGGGCTGCTGTCCTCGCTTTTCGTGGTCTACCTGCTCAAGACCTTCCTGACCGAGGCGGAGTTCCGCGCATGGGGCTGGCGTATCCCGTTTATCGTGTCGCTGGTGATGCTGGTGATCTCGGTCTATATCCGCGGCAAGCTGCATGAATCGCCTGTGTTCGCGCGCATGAAGGCGGGCAACGCCACCTCGAAGTCACCGATCCGCGAAAGTTTCACACAGTGGCAGAACCTGAAGTCGGTGCTGCTGCTGTTCGTGGTAGCCGCCGGGCTCGGCGCGATCTTCGGCACCGGCCACTTCTACAGCATGTTCTTCCTCAACAAGACGCTGCACGTGCCCATCGAAACCGTGCACAAGCTGATCGCGATCGCACTGGTGGTGGCCACGCCCTGCTACCTGTTCTTCGGCTGGCTGTCGGACCGCATCGGCCGCAAGTACATCATGATGGCGGCATGCCTGCTGGCTGCGCTGTGCACCCAGCCGGTGTTCAAGGGACTGACTCACTACGCCAATCCGGCGCTGGAGCAGTTCCAGCGGCAAGGCACGGTGCAGGTGACCGCCGGCGACTGCAAGGCGCGCCTGTTCGGCGAGCCGGTGTCGGCCTGCGACAAGATCCGCGGCTACCTGACCGACCTGGGCGTGGGCTACACCTTCGTGCCTGCCAGCGATCCGGCACAGGCGGAAGTGCGGATCGGCGAGCGCACGCTGCAGGGCTTCGACCGCGCCGGCATCAAGGGCGCGCTGATCGAGGCCGGCTGGCCGGAGCGCGCCGATCCCGCCAGCATGAATACGCCGATGGTGTTCATGCTGCTGCTGGTGCCGATCCTGTTCCTGGCCATGGTCTATGGTCCGATGGCCGCCTTCATGGTCGAGCTGTTCCCGGCCAGGGTGCGCTACACCTCGCTGTCGCTGCCCTTCCACCTTGGTGCGGGCTGGGTCGGCGGCATGCTGTCGTTCGTGGTCACGGCGATGAACGTGTCCAGCGGCGACGTGTACTTTGGCCTGTGGTATCCGGTGGTCATCGCCGGACTCGCCTTCGTCATCGGCATGGTGTTCGTGCCAGAGACGCGAGGCCGTGACCTGTCCACCTGAGCTGCTTCCCGGCGCAATTGCAGGGCGGAGAAATCCGCCCTTTTCATCGGCACATATTCAGCATGCTGACTTGTTTCCCGAGCGAGCACGGCGATGGCGCCCGCGTCGGGCGAATGCAGCCGTCGCCAACTTCCATCCCTTCGCGCAGACAACCTGGAGCCCCCATGTCCACCTCTCGCATCCTCCGCACCCTTGCCGCGTCATCCGCCCTGCTCGGCCTGGCGCAGGCCACGCCCGCCCTGGCCGACGCCAGCGGCGTGAAGATCGGCGTCATCACCGATATGTCCGGCTCCTATGCCGACCTGTCCGGCAAGGGCTCGGTCGTCGCCGCCCAGATGGCCGTCGAGGAGTTCGGCGGCAAGGCGCTGGGCAAGCCCGTCACGGTGCTGTCCGCCGATCACCAGAACAAGGCCGATATCGCCTCGTCGCTGGCGCGTCGATGGTTCGATACCGACGGCGTCGACATGGTGATCGACTTCCCCAACTCATCGACGGCGCTGGCGGTGCAGGAAGTCGCGCGCCAGAAGCAGAAGATCGACATCGTCTCCACCGGCGGCGCCATGGCGCTGACCAACCAGAACTGCTCGCCCACGGGGTTCCACTGGGCCTGGGACACTTACTCGGTGTCGTATCCGCTGGTCCGGCGCCTGATCGACCAGGGCCGCAACAGCTGGTACTACATCACGGTGGACTACGCCTTTGGCCAGTCGCTGGAAGCCGATTTCCGCAAGGCGGTGGATGCCGGCGGCGGCAAGAACGTGGGCAGCACGCGCCATCCGCTCAATGCCAGCGACTTCAGCAGCCCGGTGGTCGCGGCCTCGGCGTCCAGGGCCAAGGTAGTGGTGCTGGCCAATGCCGGCAATGACATGATCAACGGCGTCAAGGCCGCCGGCGAGTTCGGCCTGATCAAGGCGGGCCAGACGGTCATCACGCCGTCCACCTTCATCACCGATATCAAGAGCCTGGGCCTGCCCGCCGCGCAGGGCCTGACCTATGTCGATCCGTTCAGGCTCGACCTCGACGCGAAGTCGAAGGACTTCGTCGAGCGCTACTACAAGCGCCACAAGGCGTATCCCACGCACGGCCAGATCGGCGTCTATTCCGGCGTGCTGCACTACCTGAAGGCCGTGGAAGCCGCCAAGACCGTCGAGGGCCCCGCGGTGGCGGACAAGATGCGCGCGCTGCCCGTCAACGACGCCTTCGTGCGCAATGGCAAGGTCCGGATCGATGGCCGCATGGTGCACGACATGTACCTGGCCCAGGCCAAGACGCCGGCGGAATCGAAAGGCCCGTGGGACCTGGTCAAGTACATCGGCACGATCCCCGGCGACGAGGCCTTCCGCCCCCTCTCCGCCAGCGAATGCCCGCTGGTCAAGAAGTGAGCGCGCCAATGCCTGAGCAAGACGTGATCCTGCGCACGCAGGGGCTGACCAAGGCGTTCAAGGGCTTTACCGCCGTCAGCCATGTCAGCCTGTCGGTGCGGCGGGGCTCGATCCATGCGCTGATCGGGCCCAATGGCGCCGGGAAGACCACCTGCTTCAACCTGCTGACCAAGTTCCACGATCCCTCGTCGGGCTCCATCCATTTCAACGGTGCCGACATCACCGCGCTGCGCCCGGCGCAGATCGCCCGCATGGGCGTGATCCGTTCGTTCCAGATTTCCGCGGTGTTCCCGCAGCTGACCGTGCTGGAGAACGTGCGCATCGCGCTGCAGCGCAAGCTGGGCACGTCGTGGCATTTCTGGCGCGGCAGGCGCTCGCTGTCGCAGCTGGATGCGCGCGCCATGGAGCTGCTGGACGACGTGGGCCTGGCCGGCTTCGCGCACCTGGGCACGGCCGAACTGGCCTATGGCCGCAAGCGCGCGCTGGAGCTGGCCACCACGCTTGCCACGGATCCCGAGCTGATGCTGCTGGACGAGCCCACGCAGGGCATGGGCCATGAGGACGTCGAGACGGTGACCGCGCTGATCAAGCGCGTGTCGGCGGGACGGACCGTGCTGATGGTGGAGCACAACATGAGCGTGGTGTCGTCGATCGTCGATCGCATCACGGTGCTGCAGCGCGGCGCCGTGCTGGCCGAGGGCACGTATGACGAGATCTCGCGCAATCCGCAGGTGAAGGAAGCCTATATGGGAACCACGGAAGACCAGCAGGAGGCCGCATGACCGCAACCGCCACCCCAGCCCTGGAACTGCGGGGCCTGCATGCCTGGTATGGCGAATCGCACATCCTGCACGGCGTCGACCTGTCGGTCCAGCCGGGCGAAGTGGTGACGCTGCTGGGCCGCAACGGCGCGGGACGCACCACCACGCTGCGCGCCATCATGGGCCTGGCCGGCACGCGCAAGGGGTCGGTACGCGTATTCGGCAAGGAAACTATCGGCATGAAGACGCACCGCATCGCGCCGCTGGGGCTGGGGTATTGCCCGGAGGAGCGCGCCATCTTCGCCAGCCTGTCGTGCGAAGAGAACCTGATGCTGCCGCCGGCTTTCGAGGCAGGGCCGGGCGCGACGGGGCTGCGCGAGCCCATGTCCGTTGCAGAGATCTACGAAATGTTCCCCAACCTGCATGAGCGGCGCAAGAGCCAGGGCACGCGCATGTCGGGCGGCGAGCAGCAGATGCTGGCGGTGGCGCGCATCCTGCGCACCGGCGCCAGCGTACTGCTGCTCGACGAGATCTCCGAAGGGCTGGCGCCGGTGATCGTGCAGAAGCTGGCGAAGATGATCGCCACGCTGCGCCGCCGCGGCTACACCATCGTCATGGTGGAGCAGAACTTCCGCTTCGCGGCACCTCTGGCGGACCGCTTCTTCGTGATGGAGCACGGCCGCATCGTCGAGGCCTTCGGTGCCGGAGAACTGGAACGGAAGATGCCCGCGCTCAATGCCCTGCTGGGCGTGTAAGGAGACCTTGTCATGGAATTGTTTGGAGTGCCCCTGCCCGCGCTGCTGAGCCAGCTGCTGCTGGGGCTGGTCAACGGATCGTTCTACGCGATCCTGAGCCTGGGGCTGGCAGTGATCTTCGGCCTGCTCAACGTCATCAACTTCGCGCATGGCGCGTTGTTCATGCTCGGCGCTGTGCTGGCCTGGATGGGACTGAACTACCTCGGCATCAACTACTGGGTGATGCTGCTGCTGGCGCCGCTGGTGGCCGGCGCGCTCGGCGTGGTTCTGGAGCGCACCATGCTGCGCCACCTGTACCGCTTCGACCACCTGTATGGGCTGCTGCTGACGCTAGGCATCTGCCTGCTGATCGAAGGCTTGCTGCGCTCGGTCTACGGAGTTTCCGGCCTGCCCTACCCTACGCCGCAAGCGCTGACCGGTGTCAGCCAGCTCGGTTTCATGGTGCTGCCCAACTACCGTGCCTGGGTCGTGGTGGCTTCGCTGGCAGTGTGCTTTGCCACCTGGTACATGATCGAGAAGACCCGGCTGGGCGCGTACCTGCGCGCCGGCACCGAGAATCCGCGCATGGTCGAGGCCTTTGGCGTCAACGTGCCGCTGCTGGTGACGCTGACCTATGCCTTCGGCGTGGGCCTGGCGGCGCTCGCCGGCGTGCTCGCCGCCCCGGTGATGCAGGTGTCGCCGCTGATGGGGCAGAACCTGATCATCACGGTGTTCGCGGTGGTGGTGATCGGCGGCATGGGCTCGATCCTCGGCTCGATCTTTACCGGCCTGGGGCTGGGTGTGTTCGAAGGCATTACCAAGGTCTACTACCCCGAAGCTTCCGCGACCGTTGTCTTCGTCGCCATGGTCTGCGTGCTGCTGGTGCGGCCGGCCGGTTTGTTTGGAAAGGAGAAATGATGGCAAGCCCCACTTACGCAACGCGGCCGCTGCTCGCGTACGGACTGGTGCTGGCAGCACTGCTGCTCGCGCCCTGGCTGGGCGCCTACCCGGTGCTGGTGATGAAGCTGCTGTGCTTCGCGCTGTTCGCCTGCGCCTTCAACCTGCTGCTGGGCTATACCGGGCTGGTGTCGTTCGGCCATGCCGCCTTCTTCGGCGGCGCGGCCTACGCCTGCGGCTACGCGATGAAGTCGCTGCAGCTCACGCCGGAACTGGCGCTGCTGGGCGGCACCGCCTTCGGCGCCCTGCTGGGGCTCGTGTTCGGCGCGCTGGCGATCCGCCGCCAGGGCATCTACTTCGCCATGATCACGCTGGCGCTGGCGCAGATGTTCTACTTCTTCTGCCTGCAGGCACCGGTCACCGGCGGCGAAGACGGCATGCAGGCGGTGCCGCGCGGCGAGCTGTTCGGCGTGTTGCCGCTGGCGTCCGACCACACCATGTACTACGTCGTGCTGGCGATCACCGTGGCTGCCTTCCTCGGGATCATGCGCATCGTCAACTCGCCCTTCGGGCAGATCCTGCGGGCGATCAAGGAGAACGAGCCGCGCGCGGTCTCGCTGGGCTATGACGCGGACCGGTTCAAGCTGCTGGCGTTCGTGCTGTCCTCGGCGCTGGCGGGGCTGGCGGGGGCGCTCAAGACGCTGGTGCTGGGCTTCGCCACGCTGACCGATGTCCACTGGATGATGTCGGGCTCCGTGATCCTGATGACCCTGGTCGGCGGCATGGGCACCCTGTCCGGCCCGCTGGTCGGCGCGCTGGTCATCGTCGCGCTGGAGAACAAGCTGGGGGATGCGGGCAACGCGCTGGCGGCGATGACCGGGATCGGCTGGTTCGATACGTTGGGCGAGTCGGTGAGCATGGTGACAGGGCTGATCTTTGTGGTCTGTGTGCTGACATTCCGCCGCGGCATCATGGGCGAGATCCTGGCGCGGTCGCAGGCACGTCCGACGCTGCAGCACAATGCCGCGGCTACGCCAGGGACGGCACGCACCAGCCAGGGTTAACGAGGATATTTCGCGCCCAAAACATCAGTACACTGATCTCATATATTCAGCATACTGACAAATTAGATTCACGGAGATGACCATGGCATGGATTCACATCGATGCGGCCGACACGCTGCAGAACGACGAGGTGATGCCGCTGACGCTGGGCGATCGCCAGCTTGCCGTCTATCGCAGCGATGACGCGTACTTTGTCACCGACAACGTCTGCACGCACCAGTACGCGCTGCTGTCGGACGGCTACCTGGAAGACGGCTGCATCGAATGCCCGCTGCACCAGGCCCGCTTCGACATCCGCACCGGCAAGGCGATGTGCGCGCCCGCCACCGGCGATATCCGCACCTACCCGGTCAAGATCGAAGACAGCCGGGTGTGGGTCGAGCTGTAAGGGAGCCGGTCATGACACAGCACACGCCCATCCTGATCGTCGGCGCCGGCCAGGCCGGGGCCATGGCCGCCGCCGCGCTGCGCGGCCTTGGCTATGGCGGCCGCATCGTCATGGCAGGCGGCGAACGGCACGCGCCATACGAGCGCCCGCCGCTGTCCAAGTCCGTGCTCGCCGACGCCGGACAGGACGGCAAGATCGGCGTGCACCCCGCCAGCTTCTATGCCGACCAGGGCATCGAGCTGCGGCTCGGCACCTGCGTCACCGCGCTCGATGCCGCGCGGCAAGTCGCGCACCTGGCCGACGGCAGCGCCATCGGCTATGGCGCCTGCCTGCTCGCCACCGGCGGCAATGCCCGCGCGCTGCCCGCGCTGCCGCCCGGCACGCCCCATGTGCATTACCTGCGCTCGCTGGATGACGCGGCGCGCCTGCGCGACGCCATGCAGCGCGCAGGCGAACTTGCGGTGATCGGCGGCGGCTTCCTTGGCCTGGAGACCGCTTCGACCGCTGCAGGCATGGGCCTGAAGGTCACGCTGGTCGAGAGCGCGGACCGCCTGCTGGGTCGCGCGCTGCCGCCGGAGCTTGGCGCATGGCTGGCGGATCGGGTGCGGGCGCAAGCCGTGACCCTGCGTCTTGGTTGCGGCATCGCTCACTGCGATGTCCAGGGCGATGGCGTGCAAATGCGGTTCGACGACGGCTCCGCGCTGCCCGCTCCGCTGGTGGTGGTCGCGATTGGCCTGATACCGGAAGTGGCGCTCGCCGCCGGCGCTGGCCTGGCGCTGCATCCGCAGAATGGCGGCATCCAGGTCGACGAACAGTGCCGCACCAGCGCGCCGTCAATCTATGCCGCTGGCGACTGCTGCAGCCAGTACCAGCCGCTGTTCGGCGCCGAGATGCGGCTCGAGTCCTGGCAAAGCGCCAATGAACAGGCGCGCATCGCGGCGGCGGCGATGCTGGGCGTGGCGGCGGAGCCCGCGGCGCTACCGTGGTTCTGGACCGACCAGTTCGGATGCAACGTGCAGATGCTCGGCGCCGCGCATCCGGATATCCGCTATGCCTGGCGCGGTATCGCGGCCCACGATGCCGCCGCCCCGAAGTTCATGCTGCTCGGCACCCGCCACGGCCGCCTGCGCCATGCCATTGCCGTGAATGCCGGCGGCGACCTGCGCCAGCTGCGCGCACTGGTCGGACACGACGTCTCGGCGCATCTGGCACGCCTGTGCGACGACACATTGCCGCTGCGGCAGGTCGTCCGCGAACGGCAGGCGGAAGCAGACAGCTCCATCACACTCTGAGAGGATTCCCACATGTACCAGACACAAGCGGTGATCCAGCACACGCTGGGCAAGAAGAACCCGGGACTGGATGAATGCCGATGGCCCGAGGACGGACTGCACTACATCCCGGACTGGGTCTACACCAGCCAGGCCGTCCATGACCTGGAGCTGCAGAAGATCTTCCGCGGCCGCTCATGGAACTATGTCGCGCTAGAAGCCGAGATCCCGAACGCCGGCGACTTCAAGCGCTCGTATGTCGGCGCGACGCCGGTGGTCGTGTCGCGCGCCGAGGACGGCTCGATCCATGTCTTCGAGAACCGGTGCGCGCACCGCGGCGCGGAGTTCTGCCGCCACAGCCAGGGCAATGCCAAGGAATTCGTCTGCCCTTACCACCAGTGGTCCTACGATCTCAAGGGCAACCTGCAGGGCGTTCCGTTCAAGCGCGGCGTCAACCGCGCCGGCGGCATGCCCCGGGATTTCCGCAACGAAGACCACGGGCTGGTAAAGCTGCACGTGGCGACGCGCAACGGCGTGATCTTCGCCTCCTACGCAGCTGACATGGAAAGCCTGGAAGACTACATGACGCCGGAAATCCTGAAGGATTTCGACGTGGTCTTCAACGGCAAGCCGCTCAAGGTGCTCGGCTACTACAAGAACGAACTGCCGTGCAACTGGAAGATGTACCACGAGAACCTGAAGGACCCTTACCACGCCACGCTGCTGCACTCCTTCCTGGTGGTGTTCGGCCTGCTGGTGGCGGGCAACGAGTCGGCAATGATCGCCGACCCCGTGCACGGCCGCCACGGCACCATGGCATCGGCCAAGAAGGAGGACAAGTACGCGGCCGTCAGCGACGAGAACAAGAAGGAGATGCGCTCGTACCACGAAGGCATGCGCCTGGAGGACGAGCGCTTCCTGGAGTACGTGCGCGAGTTCGACTCGCCGTGGTCGGTGACGATGCAGACGATCTGGCCGAACCTGATCGTGCAGCGCGAGATGAACACGCTGGGCGTGCGCCAGATCGTGCCCAATGGCCCGGACAGCATGCTGATGCTGTGGACCATGTTCGGCTACGAGGACGATACCGAGGAAATGACGCAGCACCGCCTGCGCCAGGGCAACCTGATGGGCCCCGCCGGCTTCCTCGGTCTGGAGGACAACGAGGCGATGAAGTTCGTGCAGGAAGGCGTGCGCCGCTCCAGCAGCGACCTCAACGTGCTCAAGCTTGACGCGCAGCAGGTCGGCACGTCCAGTTCCCTGATCTCCGAATCCGCGATCCGCGCGATGTACCAGTACTACCGCGGCGTGATGGGGTTCTGAGGGCGGCCTGACGGGAATCCAAAAGCATATGAAACCGATGAACTACTCCCTCTATCGCGAGAGCACCCTCGGCACCGCGCGCGCGATCGAACTGCGGCTGGAGATCGATGCCTTCCACGCGGACTATTGCGCGGCACTGGACGCCGGCGTGGTCGAGCGCTGGCCGGGCTTCTTCACCGACGATGCGCTTTACCGCATCACCGCGCGCGAGAACGCCGAACGCAACCTGCCCGTCGGGCTGGTCTATGCCGAAGGCATCGGCATGATGCGCGACCGCGCCGCGGCGATCGCCAGTACGCAGATGTTCGCGCCGCGCTACAACCTGCACCTGGTGACCAATACGCGGGTCAGCGATGAAACCGCCGACGGCGACATCGTGGCGCAGGCCAACTTCATGCTGTTGCAGACGCTGGTGGAGGGGCCCACCACGATCCATCTCGCTGGCACCTATCACGACCGCTTCCGCCGCCAGGGCGGCAGGCTGCTGCTGCGCGAGCGCCAGGTGGTGTACGACACCACCATCATTGCGAACGACCTGGTCTATCCGGTCTGAGGCAGCTGACAGGTCAAACCGGCGATGGTGGTCTCCCCTCTGCCGCAAGCGGGAGAGGGGAGCAAACCGACGCCCGCCGTTGTTGCTTACTTCATTACATGCTCCGCAGCACCGTGCGGCTGTACTGGTTGTTGGCTTCCACCAGCGTCGCCAGCAATTCCATGAACACCTCCCGCTGCGCCGGCTTCAATGGAGCCAGCATGCGTTCCTGCGCGCGCGCCATGTCGGCGCGCAGCGACGTGACCACGCTCTTGCCTTCGCGCGTCAGGTGGACATGGCGCGTGCGCCGGTCCGCGGGGTTCTCGCGGCGCTCGACCAGGCCGCGGTCTTCCAGCCGGCGTACCACGTCCATCGTCGTGGTCCGGTCCAGTCCCACTTCCTGTCCAAGCGAAGTCTGGTCCAGTCCCGGCAGCACCGACAACACGGTCAGGATGGCGTACTGCACCGGCGTGATATTGGGCGCCTTGCACTCCTCGAAGAACATCGCCACGTGGATCTGATGAAGCCGCCGCACAAGAAACCCGGGACGTGCCCAGAGCAACTCCTTGGCGGGATCCGCTTCCGGCACCGCAGTTGCCGTACTGCCGTTTTCACTCGTTGCGCTGCGCTTTGCTCTCGGAGACATCGCCTTCACCATTTTGTATGCACACTGACAGTATATATGAGGCACGGTGAAGACGACTCGCCCTGAACGGGCCAACAGCGCGTCGCGTGGATGGCCCGAAGCGCCGGCGCCTCAGCGCGCGCCAGCGGCGCTGAGAATGCGCTCGATCTGCGCATGGCCGCGCTGGCGCGCATGCTGCAGCGGGGTGACGCCCTCGCCGTCGGCGAGATTCACATTGGCGCGCGCCTGCACCAGCAGGCGTACGATCTCGGTATGCGCGGCGCCGCCGTTGCCGAGGATGATGGCCTCGAGCAGCGCCGTCCATTTCAGCCGGTTGACATGGTCGACGTCCACGCCCGCCGCGATCAGCATGCGCACGGTCTCGACATGCCCGCGCTCGGCGGCGGGAATCAGCGCGGTGCCGCCGTAGCGGTTGGTGCTGCGCAGGTCTGCGCCGTGGGCCAGCGCCATGCGCAGGATCTCGTTGTGGCCGCGCGCGCCGGCGTAGAGGTAGGGGCTGTCCTGGATCGCATCCTTGGCATTGACGTCGGCGCCGGCCTCGATCAACGCCTTTGCCGCCTGCACCTGGTTGTGATGCGTGGCGACCAGCAGCGCGGTACGTCCCTGCGCGTCGCGGGCGTCGATGGTAGCGCCGCTGGCAAGCAGCGCCCGCACGCGTGCGGCGTCGCCGCTGGCAGCGGCGGCATGGAGTTCGGTGGCCGGCAAAGCGCCGGCCGCGGAGGAAACGTGGGTCAGCATGGCAATGACAAAGGCAAGGCAGAGGAGCAGGCGCGCGGCCAGCATGCAGGAACTCCGTGCGAAATGAGAATGAGAAGATAGCGGCCATGGTCGCGCAGCAGGAGCGGCCTGGCCGCGCATTCTGTCACGCCGGCACCGCGCGCCGGAAGTTAAGGTTCTGAATGGGATCCAGTGCCAAAGCGAATGGCTGGCCGCGTGTGTCACTGGCCAAGCCCACGCCACCGGCATGGCCATCACACTGTCATCGTCGCTGGCCGATAATGGCTCCGACACCGGTGCCCGCGAGGCAACTTGTAACGGCAAGTACTGGCAAGGAACCGTGCGCCACCGGTGCCGTCAAACAAGCTAGCCGCTTGAGACCGGACATGCCACCGGGCACCGCGCTGCAGCATTCGTGCCGCAACGCAGCACGCACGGCCGCACGTGCCAGGGTCTCCACGGCGCGCTTCTTCGCGCGGGCGCCGCGTGCGCCCTGCAGACTCCCAGCAAACGCCCCCTCTAGCCAAGGAGATGAACGTGCTGAGCCCGCATGAATTTGCCACGCTATTGCTATTGAGTGACGGCCCCGACTCCCTCGATTCGAGCGATTCCCGCCAGATAGATCCCACCGACCTGAAGGCCCTGGTCGAAAAACAATTGGTCCAGCTGGAAGTCCTGCACGGTTGCCGGCAGGAACCGCGCATCACCAGCCACGGCTATTCGATGCTGAAAGCCATGGGACGCTGAGGCGTCCCGCCCATCACCCAACCGGCTGACCCACATGGACGTGCGCCCTGCCGCCGGTATTGTCGGGACAGCCCATTCCGACACCGCGCGCCGCCGCTTCCTGCAAGAACTTGCGGGCCTGCTCGCGCTCGTCGGCGCCGGCACCGCAGGAGCGCAGGCGCCGGCAGCGTGCCTGCTCACCCCCGAGGCAACCGAAGGACCCTTTTACCTTGACGACGCGCTGCTGCGCGCCGACATCCGCGACGGCCGCCCCGGCCAGCCGCTGCGGCTGCGGCTGCGCGTGGTCGAGGCACGGCGCGGCTGCGCGCCCGTCCAGGGCGCGCTGGTCAGCGTGTGGCACTGCGACGCCAGTGGCAGCTACAGCGGCGAGAGCGCCACCAATCGCCAAACCCGCTACCTGCGCGGCGTGCAGCCCACCGGCGCCGACGGCGTGGCGACGTTCACCACGATCTATCCCGGCTGGTATCCGTCGCGCGCCATCCATATCCACTTCAAGGTGCTGCTGGCGCACGCGGAAGTCCTGACCAGCCAGCTGTATTTCGACGATGCGCTCAGCCGCCAGGTGCTAGGCAGCCACCCTGCCTACCGCGCGCATGGCGTGCCGACGCGCCCAACCACAGGGGATCCGATTGCCGGCAGCAGACCCAGCACTGTGCGCGTGAACCAGCCCGGGGAAGCCGGCGGCGCGCTCGAGGGGGAGTTCACGATAGGGATTGTGCGCGCCTGAATTTTGCGGCAATGCCGCATCGGCGTCCGCGCTGCAACGCCAAAGTGAGCCAGCCCTCACCGCCCGGGTAATCCCTACATTGTGGTTCTCTGTCCATTTCCTACCATGAAGGGAATCAAGGGCCACCCTGCGCAGCGCGAGCGCAGCCTCCTGGTCCAGCGCTTTCCCGATTTTCCCGACTTTTCCGGTGTTCAAGACAGTGGCGAGCTGCCTCGGCCCATGGCCGGCGCTCGCGGTCATCCACCCACACATGGAGGCAATCATGGCATCCAGGACGAGGAAAACGCAGGCGAAGCAGGCTGCTGCGGAGACTGGCGGCGGGGGTGGCGTCTCGCGGCGCGGCTTTCTCGGCGGCGCCGCCGGGGCAGCTGCCGGCGCTGCGGCAATGGGATTCCCCGCGGTCGTCAAGGCACAGGGCCCGATCACCATGCGCTGGCAGAGCACATGGCCGACCAAGGACATCTTCCACGAGTTTGCCGGCGATTTCGTCGCCAAGGTGAACAATATGTCGGGCGGCGACCTGAAGATCGAACTGCTGCCCGCCGGCGCGGTGGTCAAGGCGTTCGACCTGATCGATGCCGTCAGCAAGGGCACCCTCGACGGCGGCCACGGCGTGATCGCGTACTGGTACGGCAAGAACTCCGCCCTGGCGCTGTGGGGCTCCGGCCCCGCCTGGGGCATGGATCCGAACATGCTGCTGGCCTGGCACAAGTACGGCGGCGGCAAGCAGCTGCAGGAAGAGATCTACCGCAGCCTGAACCTCGACGTGGTCTCGTTCCTGTACGGGCCGATGCCGACGCAGCCGCTGGGCTGGTTCAAGAAGCCAATCACCAAGCCGGAGGATTTCAAGGGACTGAAGTTCCGCACGGTCGGTCTGTCGATCGATATCTTCACCGGGCTGGGCGCCGCCGTGAACGCGCTGCCCGGCGCCGAGATCGTGCCGGCCATGGACCGCGGCCTGCTCGACGCCGCCGAATTCAACAATGCCAGCTCCGACCGCGCGCTGGGCTTCCAGGACGTGTCCAAGGTCTGCATGCTGCGCAGCTTCCACCAGGCCTCGGAGCAGTTCGAAATCCTGTTCAACAGGAAGCGCTATGACGCGCTGCCCGCCAAGATGAAGGCGCTGATCGCCAACGCGGTGGAAGCGGCCTCGGCGGATATGTCGATGAAGGCGATCGACCGCTATTCCAAGGACTACCAGGCGCTGCAGGCGCAAGGCGTGAAGTTCTACGCCACGCCCAACTCGGTGCTGCAGGCACAGCTCAAGGTCTGGGACGAGATCGTGGCGCGCAAGGAAAAGGAAAACCCGATGTTCAAGAAGGTCAACGACTCGATGAAGGCCTTCGCGCAACGCGCCACCCGCTGGCAGAACGACACCAACGTCGACTTCCGGCTGGCGACAAGCCACTACTTTTCCAAGCGCAGCTGAGCGGCGCCGGGGCACCATCGTGCAACGCCTGCTGTTCGGCATCGACCGGGTCAGCACCTTCGTCGGCCAGGCCGGCTCGTGGCTGATCATCGCGCTTACGCTGATGATCAGCTACGAGGTGTTCTCGCGCTACGCGCTCGGCGCTCCGCACGCGTGGGTGTTCGATGCCAGCAACATGATGTACGGCACACTGTTCATGCTGGCCGGCGCCTACACGCTGGCCAAGCGCGGGCACGTGCGCGGCGATATCCTGTATGGCTTCCTGTCGCCGCGCATGCAGGCGGCGATCGACCTGGTGCTGTACCTGGCCTTCTTCTTTCCCGGTGTGATCGCGCTGGCCTGGGCCGGCATCGACTTCTTCGAGGTCTCGCTGGCGCAGAACGAACACTCATCGATCGCCGCCGACGGCCCGCCGATCTACCCGTTCAAGGCAGTCATCCCGATTGCCGGCGCGCTGTTGCTGTTGCAGGGAGTGGCCGAGACTATCCGCTGCATCCTGTGCCTGCGGCGCGGGCAATGGCCGCCGCGCGAAGGCGATGTCGAGGAAGTGGACGTCGACAAGCTTAAGGAAATGGTGCAAGGCACGCCGACCGCCGAGCTGGTTGACACGCCCCCGCCACCCCACCGCGAGGACGCCGCGCGATGAGAAAGGAACTCTGGTTCGGCGTGACGCTGATGGCGCTGATTGTCGGCGCCGTGATCTGGTTCATGCCCGCGCCCGGCGACTGGACCAACGGGCATCTCGGCCTGCTGATGCTGGCGCTGATCGTGGTGGCGATCATGCTGGGCTTTCCCACCGCGTTCACGCTGATGGGCATGGGCGTGCTGTTCTCATGGCTGGCCTATCGCCACGCCAACCCCGAGATCGCGGTGCAGCAGACGCTGGACCTGATGGTGCAGCGGGCCTATGCCGTCATGACCAATGACGTGCTGATCTCGATCCCGCTCTTTGTCTTCATGGGCTACCTGGTCGAGCGCTCCAACCTGATCGAGAAGCTCTTCCGCAGCCTGCACCTGGCGCTGGCCTGGATTCCCGGCTCGCTGGCGGTGGCCACGCTGGTGACGTGCGCGATCTTCGCGACCGCCACCGGCATTGTCGGCGCGGTGGTCACGCTGATGGGCCTGCTGGCATTTCCCGCGATGCTGCGCGCCGGCTACAGCACGGCGCTGTCGGCCGGCGCGGTCACTGCCGGCGGATGCCTGGGCATCCTGATCCCGCCGTCGGTGCTGCTGATCGTGTATGGCGCCACGGCGGGCGTCTCGGTGGTGCAGCTCTATGCCGGCGCGTTCTTCCCGGGGCTGATGCTGACCGGCCTCTACATCCTGTACATCCTGCTCATCGCCAAGCTCAGGCCGCAAATGGCGCCGCCGCTGCCCGAAGACGAACGTGCGGTGCCGCTGCCGGCACTGGCCGGCACGCTGCAGGCTGGCGGCGCGGTGCGCGCACTGCCCGCCTTCGGCGCCGGCATGCTGCGCGCACTCAAGGGCCCGCGCAATGCAGACGTATCCACCGCGGCGTTCGCGCGCCAATTGGGCATCGTCTTGCTGCCCGCGCTGGCCGTGGCAGTGATCATGGGCACGTTGTACGAGGCCATCACCGCGCCCGCCGCCAGCGTCGCCGCCGAAGCGCCGCTGGCGCTGGGCGGTGCCGAGGAAAGCAGCGCGCCGCTCGATGAGCTGCAGGCGCCGCCGGAGGAAACTCCGATCCCACCGGGGACCGTGCCGGCACCGGCGGCGGATACGACCGCCGCCGCGGCTTCCGCGCCGCAGGATGTACAGCCGGCGCCCGCAGCGGCCGCGGCATCACCCGCGCCGCGCTGGTTCTGGGTCACGCTAGGTGTGGTCGTGGTGCTGATGGTCTATTTCTACTGGCGCTTCAGCTTTGCCCGGCTGGAGATCTTCAAGATGCTGCTGTCGTCGTTCTTCCCGCTGGCGCTGCTGATCCTGGCGGTGCTGGGCTCGATCGTTTTCGGGCTGGCCACGCCGACAGAAGCGGCCGCGGTGGGATCGCTGGGCGGCGCGTTGCTGGCAGCCGCCTATCGCCAGCTCAATTTCCGCGTGGTCAAGGAATCGGTACTTCTGACGGCCAAGACCAGCGCCATGGTGTGCTGGCTGTTCGTGGGCTCGTCGATCTTCTCGGCGGCGTTCGCGCTGCTGGGGGGGCAGGCGCTGGTCGAGCAATGGGTGCTGTCGCTGAACCTGTCGCCGGTGCAGTTCATGATCCTGGCCCAGATCATCATCTTCCTGCTCGGGTGGCCGCTGGAATGGACCGAGATCATCATCATCTTCATGCCGATCTTCATCCCGCTGCTGGATAACTTCGGCATCGATCCGCTGTTCTTCGGCCTGCTGGTGGCGCTGAACCTGCAGACCGCGTTCCTGTCGCCGCCGGTGGCAATGGCCGCGTTCTACCTGAAGGGCGTGGCGCCGCCGCACGTGACGCTGAACCAGATCTTCCTCGGCATGCTGCCATTCATGGGCATCCAGCTGATCGCGCTGGCAATGCTGTACGTCTTCCCCGGCATCGGCCTCTGGCTGCCCACGGTGCTGTACCGCTGAAGCCGGGGGGGCGCCGCGGCGCCTATACTGGTTGGCAATGCCGAACGCAACGCCAGCCGATAGCGCGCTCGCCACCCTTCCGCTCGATACCGCATTCCGCACCGACATCCCCGGGCGGCTGGACCGCCTGCCTTGGTCGCGCTGGCACTGGCGCGTCACCATGGCGCTGGGCATTGCCTGGGTGCTCGACGGGCTCGAAGTCACGCTGGTGGGTTCGGTCGGCGCCGTGCTGGAGCGTCCGGACACGCTGGGGCTAAGCGCGACGCAGGTCGGCTGGACCGGCTCGCTCTACATCCTCGGCGCGGTCATCGGCGCGCTGGTCTTCGGCCGCATGGCCGACCGGCTCGGGCGCAAGCGGCTGTTCCTGGCCACGCTGGCGGTCTATATGCTTGCGACGCTGGCCACCGCGTTCGCGCCGGGCTTTGCCTTCTTTGCCGCTTGCCGCTTCCTGACCGGGCTGGGCATAGGCGGCGAATACGCGGCAATCAATTCCGCCATCGACGAACTGATCCCCGCGCGCGTGCGCGGGCGCGTCAACCTGGCGATCAACGGCAGCTTCTGGCTCGGCGCGGCATTGGGCGCGGGCCTGAGCCTGCTGCTGCTCGATGCGCGCGTGCTTGGGCCGGTATGGGGCTGGCGCGCTTGCTTTGCGCTGGGCGCGCTGCTGGCAGTGGCGATCGTGCTGGTGCGCCGGCACGTGCCCGAGAGTCCGCGCTGGCTGGCCACGCACGGACGTCTGGAGGAAGCCGAGCGCGTGGTCGCCACGATCGAAGCCGAGGTGCGCGCGAGCCATGGGCCGCTGCCGCCGGTTGCTTCCGATTGCGCCGCGGTCGCGATGCGCCCGCGCGCTGCCCCCGGCGTGGGCGAGGTCTTGCGCCTGCTGCTGCGGCGCTATCGCCAGCGCAGCACGATCACGCTGGCGCTGATGGTGGCGCAGGCGTTCTTCTACAACGCCATCTTCTTTACCTATGCGCTGGTGCTGACGCGCTTCTACCACGTGCCGGAAGCGAGTGTGGCGCTCTACATCTTCCCGTTCGCGCTGGGCAATGCCGCCGGGCCCTTCCTGCTGGGCCCCCTGTTCGACCATATCGGACGCCGGCGCATGATTGCCGCGACCTATGTGCTTGCCGGCATCGGGCTGGCGCTGACCGGCTGGGCCTTTGTCGAAGGCTGGCTCGATGCGCGCGCGCAGGCGTTGTGCTGGTCGGCCGTGTTCTTCCTGGCTTCGGCGGCAGCGAGTTCCGCCTATCTCACCGCCAGCGAAGTGTTCCCGCTGGAAATGCGTGCCCTCGCGATCTCGGTGTTCTACGCCCTCGGCACGGGCACCGGTGGCTTTATCGCGCCATTGTTGCTGGGTGCGTTGATCGAGAGCGGCAGCCGCGAGGCGGTGGCAGCGGGCTATGGCCTCGGTGCGGCACTCGTCACCATCGCTGGCCTGTTGGCGTTGCGTTATGGCATCGATGCCGAACGGCGTCCGCTGGAACAAGTCGCGCCGCCGCTTGCTGCGGATGATCACCCGCAACGGTAAGCCAGCGCTTAGTCAGCGCCTGTCCGAAAGTCTGCAGCCCGCGCCAGACAACGTTCCCGGCCCCTGCGCGCGCCCGTCGCGTCTTGCTGTCGCAACTGCCATTATGAAGGCCGTATTAAGCAGGACTAGGACCTCCCCTTACACATTCTTACAGCAAGCCAAGGGGCAACTGACTAGCCTTAACTCACGCGCGGCGGCCTGAGTGCATGAATCTTAGCGTCAACAGGCTGCCACCTCGTGGCCATCGCCTTGCTGCTCGCAGCAGCGATCGGCCATTGTTCAACGCTGCCCGAAACAGACCGGGCAAATCCACGGACCGGACCGAGGTCCGATGCAAAGTGCGCCGCAGCGGCTGACTGCCTCAGCGCGCGTGCTGCAGACAACAAGCTGAATTGGGGACTAGCAGGCCCGGGCATCGCGCGACAGCTCTTGCGCGACGCCACGCGCTTGCCTGCGAATTTGCTCGTCCGGCATGCGTTGCGTGCAGCCGGAAGGGACGCTTTTGACTTGCTTGCCGGAGAACAACGACCATGGCCGACCAGCGCAACAACCCACCTCCGCCTTCCACACACCCGCCGCGTAACACGCTGGCCCCCGCATCGCAACGCCAGCCGCACGGTGACGGGGTGGTCCAGCGCCAGCAGCCGGTCGCCATACCGCTGTGGCATATCGTGCCGCGCATGGCCGGCTATGGCGTGGTGCTGTTCATTGTGTGGGCGGTGCTGACGATTATGTTTCCGAATGTGTTTACGCGTTCGTCGGAGCGTGCCGTGATCAATAGTCCCGTCAGCCTGGTGACCTCGCCGGTCGAAGGCATCGTCATGCAGCAGAAGGTGGCAGCGGGCCAGAGCTTCACCGCCAACCAGCCGCTGATGGTGGTGCAGAACCCGAACATCGACCGCTCGCTGCTGGTCGAGCTGACCGGCAAGAAGCTCGATACGCAGCAGCGCTACGATTCCGCGCGGGCGCGGCTGGAATCGAACCGCCGGCTGATGGGCGCCACCGAGCAGGACCTGCAGCGCTACAACAGCGCCGCGCAGCGCGAGCATGCGACGCGCGTGCGTGCGCTGCAGGCGCGGCTGGCGTCGGCCACCGCGCAGGAGGACCAGCAGCAGGAGGTCGTCAACCGCAACCAGAACATGCAGTGGGCAGGCGCGGTGAGCGAGGCCTACACCAATGCATCGCGCTACCAGTTGTCGATGCTTACCAACGCCAAGGCCGCAGTGAAAGCCGAACTGGACAGCGCCGTCGGCGAAAGCGAAGCGTCGCGCAACAAGGTCTATGCCTCGTCGGCGGACGGCCCCAGCGCTTCTCTGTCGCAGCGGCGCCAGGCGCTGAGCGCCGAATCCGCGCAGCTGACCGCCGAACTGGAGCAACTCGAGGCGTACGGCAAGTCAGTCGACGAGCTGCTCGCCACCGAGCAGCAGCGCATCGACCGGCTGTCCAACCTTGAGATCCGCTCGACCGAGGCCGGCACCATCGAAGACCTGATCGCGCAACCCGGCATGCGCGTGGCAGCGGGCGCCACGCTGGCACGCGCCAGCAACTGCGCGCAGACGCGCGTGGTGGCGGTATTCCCGCGCAGCCTCAGCGACAACCTGTTGCCGGGGGCGCGCCTGAACGTGCATGTCGACGGACTGCCGGCGGCGCTGCCGGCATCGGTGGCGGAGGTCCTGCCGCGCGCGCCCGACGGCGACCAGGCGCGCTACTTCGTGCCGTTCCCGCCGATCGAGAAGAACGAGATCTACGTCATCGCCAAGCTCGACCGGCCGCTGGGCAAGCTGCCGGACAAGCCGAATGCGGCCGCATCGGCGACCACGGCCAGCGCGGGCGGTACCGCACCGGCGACCTCGGGCCACTGCGGCATGGGCCGCTGGGCACGCGTGACGCTTGATCAAAGCTGGCTGGGGCAGCTGCGGGCATCGCTGACTTGAGCCACCGACCTGAACGGGCCTGAACGGACACCACGGAGACGAGCATGATCCGACCACCGTTGCCTCCACCGCGCATGCGCCGGCTAGCCGCTGCACTGTTGCTGCCGGCAGCGCTCGCACTCGCCCCGGCCGCCGCGCATGCGCAGGCGTCGCAGCAAACCCTGCTGGCCGAAGGCTGCAAGGTACTGGCCGAGCGTGTCGGCCGTGAAGCCGGCAACGGCCCGGTCTTCCTCGCCAGCTATGAGCCCGCACCGGGCGGCGAGCCGCTGGTGCCGGCGCTGCGCAACGCCGCCTTCGTCTACGACAACGCGCTGGCCGGCATCGCGCTGGTGGCGTGCAAGCGTCCCGCCGAAGCGCGCCGCATCGCCGACGCCGTGCTGCAGGCGAGCCGGCAGGACCGCCACTATCGCGACGCACGGCTGCGCAACGCCTATCGCGCCGGCCCGCTGCCCGCAGGGCCGGCACCGTTGCCCGGCTGGTGGGACGAGCCCAGCAAGCGCTGGTTCGAGGACGCCTACCAGGCCGGCACCGCCACCGGCAACGTCGCCTGGGCCGCCCTGCTGCTGCTCGCCGTGCACGAAGCCACGCGCGACGCACGCTACCTGGACGGCGCCGCTGCGCTGATGGGCTGGGTCCACGCGAGCGTGCCCGATACCGGTGCGCCCGCGGCCTATACCGGCGGTTTCTTCGGCCACGAGCCCAGGCAGATCCGCCAGGGCTGGAAATCGACCGAGCACAACGTCGATACCTATGCCGCCTTCAGCTGGCTCGCCAGCCTGCGCAACGACCCGCGCTGGCGCGACGGCGCGGCGCTGTCGCGCGGCTTTGTCAATGCCATGTGGCAGCCGCGCGAGGGCCGCTTCGTGATCGGCACCAAGGACGACGGCCGCGGCCTCAATGCCGGCCCGTCCGCACTCGATGCCGTGCTGTGGCCGCTGATCGCCCTGCCCGATACGCCGCGGGACTGGTACCGCGCGCTGGGCTGGGTCGATGCACGCCATCGCGCCGGCGCGGGTTACGGCTTCAAGGCCAGCCCGGACGGCATCTGGACCGAAGGCACCGGCCAGGCCGCGCTGGTGCTGCAGGCCGCTGGCCGCGCGCAACAGGCGCAGCCGTTGTGGCCGCTGCTGCTGTCGCAGCGCGCTCCCTCGGGCATGCTCTACGCCACGCCCGATGCGCGCATCAGCACGGGGCTGTCGATCGGGCCCACGTCGACCACCGAAGACTTCCACTACTTCCACCTGCCGCATCTTGGCGCCACCGCGTGGGCCGTGCTCGCGGCAGCGCGCTGGAATCCGTTCCGCCCCGGCGGCTGCCTGGACCCGTCGTGCCCGCCGCCTGCCATCGCCGCGGCCAATACCGGCACCACCAACGCCACCAACACCAACGCCCCCGGCAAGGACTGACGATGTTCACCCTCTTTCTCGAGAACCAGTCGCTGCTGGCCATCAACGGCGGCGTGCTGCTGGCGATGGTGCTGCTGACGCTGCTGTGCCGCCAGGAGCGGCCGGCTGACCGCATGCTGTTCGGCGGCATCACCTTCCTGCTGCTGATGGTCTACGTGACCTGGCGCGTGCGCGAGACGCTGCCTCCATGGCAGCCGACCTTCGCCAGCGCATGGGCGCATGTGTTCTTCGCCTTCGAGTGCATGACGCTGGCCTACACGCTGCTGTCGATCGTGGTGCTCAGCCGCAACAGCAACCACTCGCCCGCGGCCGACGCCGGCGAATCCGCGCTGCGCCGCGCCGCACACGTGCCGCGCGTGGACATCTTCATCGCCACCTACAACGAAGGACTGGACATCCTGGAAAAGACCATCGTTTCGGCGCTGGCGATCGACTATCCCGATTTTCGCGTCTGGGTGCTCGACGACACGCGCCGCGACTGGCTGCGTGAATTCTGCGGCCGCGTCGGCGCCTACTACGTGACCCGCCCGGACAATGCGCACGCCAAGGCCGGCAATCTCAACAACGGCCTGCGCCACAGCGCCGAAGCCGGCGGCGCGCCGTACATCCTGGTGCTCGACGCCGACTTCGCGCCCCACCGCAACATCCTGCTGCGCACCGTGGGCCTGTTCGACAACCCGCGCGTGGGCGTGGTGCAGACCCCCCAGTTCTACTACAACGCTGACCCGATCCAGTACAACCTGCGCGCCACCGAGTGCTGGGTCGACGAGCAGCGCGCGTTCTTCGACGTGATGCAGCCGGCCAAGGACGCGTGGGGCACCGCGTTCTGCATCGGCACCTCGTTCGTGGTGAGGCGCGACCTGATCGAGCACATCGGCGGCTTCCCGACGGGCACCGTGACCGAAGACATCCACCTCACCTACCGGCTGCTGCGGCACGGCTATATCACGCGCTGGCTCAACGAGCGGCTCAGCGTGGGACTGTCCGCCGAAGGGCTGCCCGAGTACATCAGCCAGCGCAGCCGCTGGGGGCTGGGCACGGTGCAGGTGGCGCTGACCTCCGACGGGCCGCTGCGCGGTCCCGGCTACACCGCGGTGCAGCGGCTGCACTACGTGCACGGGCTGCTGCACTGGATGTCGCGGCCGTTCACGCTGATGCTGCTGGCGGGGCCGCTGCTGTACTGGTATTTCGGCGTCTCCACGCTGTACGGCGAGCCGCTGCAATTCCTCGCCTACGGCCTGCCCGCGCTGGTGGCGTACTGGGCCTACAGCATCTGGATCACCGGCCAGCGCGCGCTGCCGATCTTTACCGAAGTCACGCAGATCGTCGCGTCGCTGGCGGTGACAGTGTCGCTGGTCAGCGCGATGTTCAAGCCGTTCGGGCGGCCGTTCAAGGTCACCAACAAGGGACTGGACCGTTCGAAGCTGGTGATCCACGGCAAGTTCGCGGCGCTGTACGCGAGCCTGCTGGCGTTATCGGCGCTGGGACTGGGGCGCGCGCTGGTGGTCGATGCCGATGCGCAGGGGCTGGCCTTCAATACGATATGGACGGGCGTGGCGCTGATGCTCTACCTGGCTTCGTTCCTGGTCTGCGTGGAGCTGCCGCGGCCGCGCAAGGAAGAGCGTTTCCCGCATCGCGCCGCGGCCTTGCTGCGCGTGGACGGGCGCGAATACCGCGTCACCACGCACGACCTGTCCTGCAACGGCGTGGCCGTGACGACGCCGCTGGCCGCCGCCTTCCACCCTGGCGCCGAAGGCGCGCTGTGGCTGGCGCAGACCGGCTGGATTCCATGTCGCGTGGTACGGCGCGATAACCAGTTGCTTGGCATCGCGCTGCATGCCGACATGGCGGCGCGTCACAGCCTGATCCGCCTGCTGTTCAGCGATCCCGCGCACAACATTGCCCGCCAGGGCCAGCCGCGGCTGGCGATCTCGCGCTTCATGCGGCGCGCGCTGCTGGGCTGAACAAAGACTGCCTTTCCCTGACTCTCCGGAAACCCTTCATGCGAAGCCTGAGCCGCCACTCCTCCCCTGCACAACGCTTGCTGCCCCGCGCCTCGGTGTTGGCGCTGTCACTGGCGCTCGCAGCCTGCACGCTGGAGCCGCAATACCAGCGGCCCGACGCGCCGATCCCTTCGGCGTTTCCGGATGGCGCCGCCTACCGCACGCCGCAGGCCGCCGCCGGCCAGCCTGGCCAGCGTGCTCAGGCGGTACAGCCGCCCGGGCCTTCCGCCGCCGATCTCGGCTGGCGCGATGTCTTCCTCGACCCGCAGTTGCGCCAGCTGATCGAACTCGCGCTGGCGAACAACCGCGACCTGCGCATAGCCACGCTTTCCATCGACGAAGCCCGCGCGCTCTACCAGATCGAACGCGCGGCGCAGTTCCCGACGGTGGAGGCCAATGCCGGCATGGCGTCGCAGCGCCTGCCGTCGCGGGTGCGTGCGCCGGGCCAGTCGCAGCAGATCACCACCTACAACGCCGGCATCGGCTTCACCGCATTCGAACTCGATTTCTTCGGCCGGGTGCGCAGCCTCAAGCATGCGGCGCTGGAGCAATACCTGGCCACCGAGGAAGCGCGCCGCAGCGCGCAGATTGCGCTGGTGGCGGAGGTTGCCAACGCCTACCTGACGCTGCGCGCCGACCGCGAGCTGCTGCGGCTGTCGCAGGACACGCTGAAGACGCAGCAGGAAGCGGCCGAAATGGTGCGGCGCGGGCGCCAGGCGGGCGCGATGGCGCAGCTGGACCAGCATCGCGTGCAAACCCAGGTGCAGACGGCGCAGGTCGGCGTGGAACAGTACACGCGGCAGGTGGCGCAGGACGAGAACGCGCTGACACTGCTGGTCGGCACCCAGTTGCCGAAGTCGATCGCCGAGGGCGGCAACCCGGCCGCTGGCGCGGCGGCAGACCCGCTCGAGCCGCGCACGCTGATGCAAGAGTTCCCGGAGGGGCTGCCATCGAGCCTTCTGACGCGGCGCCCCGACATCCTCGACGCCGAGCACCAGCTCAAGGCCGCCAACGCCAATATCGGCGCCGCACGCGCGGCGTTCTTCCCGCGCATCTCGCTGACTGGCGCGCTGGGCGTGGCCAGCACCAGCCTGGCGGGGCTGTTCTCCGGCGGCATGGCCTGGCTGTTCGCGCCGCAGCTGACGGTGCCGATCTTTGATGGCGGGCGCAATCGTGCAGGGCTGGATGCCGCCAACGTGCGCAAGGACATCAACGTGGCCAACTACGAGAAGACCATCCAGACCGCCTTCCGCGAAGTGGCCGACAGCATGGCGGCGCGCGCGACCTACGAGCGCCAGGTCAAGGCGCAGGAAGCGCTGGTGCGCGAAGGCAGCGAGACGCGGCGGCTGTCGGCGATGCGCTTCAAGAACGGGGTCGATGACTACTTCGGCGTCTTCGATGCGCAGCGCCAGCTCTATGCCGCGCAACAGTCGCTGGTCACGTACAAGCTGGCGGGGCTGACCAGCCGGGTATCGCTGTACAAGGCGCTCGGCGGCGGCTGGCGGGAGGTAACGGACAACGGGGGCAATGGCGCCCGCCCTGCGCCACCCGGACCGGCGGCACCGGCCGCACCGCGGGCGCCGGCTGCGGCAGCGCCACGTGCGGCGCAAGCACCGGTCCCGGTAGCTGCAGCGCCACGTGCGGCGCAGGCGCAGGCGCAGGCACCGGCAGCCGCACCGGCCCCTGCACCGGCCCCTGCACCAGCACCAGCACCAGCACCAGCACCTGCTCCAGCACCAGCACCAGCACCTGCTCCAGCACCTGCAGCGCCACGCTGAACGGCACGGCGGCAGATTGGCAGAGTTGCCGGGGCGCTGCCCCCGACTACGCGCGCAAGGCGGTGCATAGCCATCGAGCGCGGGCGCGGGCCGGAACAACTGTACAGCGCCGCGCACCAAAACCTGTATATGGCGCCCTGGAGGAACTTGCCGCATGATGCGGCTGCATCGCGCACCAGACGCGAGCGTTCCCCCAGGACTCCAATTGCCGCACACCACCTCCGGAAAAAGCTCGACCCTTATTGCTGTCCTGGCCCTGACCGGCTCGATGGCCTCGCTATGCGTCGGCACGTCGTTCGCCAAGCATCTGTTCGACGCGCTCGGCGCGCAAGGCACCACGGCGCTTCGCGTCAGCTTCTCGGCCCTGATCCTGCTGTGTGTATGGCGGCCGTGGCGCATCCCCCTGACGCGCGCCAATGCGGAGGCGATCACGCTGTATGGCGCGGCGCTGGGCGCGACCAACCTGCTGTTCTACATGTCGCTGCGCACGGTACCGCTGGGGCTGGCGATTGCCATCGAGTTCACCGGGCCGCTGGCAGTGGCGGTGCTGTCGTCACGGCGCGCCATCGACTTCCTGTGGATTGCGTGCGCGGTAACGGGCCTGCTGCTGTTGCTGCCGATTGGCGAGGCGGCCGGCACGCTCGATCCGGTCGGCATCGGCTACGCGCTGGCCGCCGGCGTGGGCTGGGCGCTCTATATCGTATTCGGGCAGAAGGCCGGCAACGCGCACGGCGGCCAGGCTACCTCGCTGGGACTGACCATGGCAGCGCTGGTGGTGCTGCCGTTCGGGGTGGCGCACGCCGGCAGCGCGCTGCTCAGCCCGCCGCTGCTGCTGGCGGGGCTGGCGGTGGGCGTGCTGTCCAGTGCGATTCCCTATTCGCTGGAAATGGTGGCGCTCAAGCGCCTGCACCGGCGCACCTTCGGCATCCTGCTGAGCATGGAGCCGGCCATGGGCGCGCTGGCGGGGCTGGTGTTCCTGCATGAACAGCTGAGCCCGCTGCAGTGGCTGGCGATCGCCAGCATCATCACCGCTTCGGTCGGTTGCACGGCGACTTCGCGCGGCAAGCGCGATGCCGGCTGAGCCTGGCGTAGCGCTCAGTACGCGCCGAACCAGTCCGCCGGCAGCCGCTGGCCGCTGCCCGCTTCCTCCCGCAGCGTCATCGAGACTTCGTGCAGGAAGCTGTCCTCCGGATTGCGCCGGCTGCTGAAGCCCAGGCCCCGCAGGATCGCCAGCATGCGGCGGTTCTCGCTGAGCACGTCGCCGCGCATGGCGCGCAAGCCAGCCGCGCGGGCATGGTCGCGCAGCCGCGTGATCAGGCGCCGGCCCAGGCCCTGCCCTTGCCAGCCATCGGCGACGACCACCGCAAATTCGGCGACACGGCCGGTCACGACGTATTCGGCGCTGGCGACGATCGCCGGCGTCCCTTGCGCGTCGGGCGCGACTACCACCAGCGCCACGCTGCCCGGCGCGGGCCGGGCCAGCCCGTCGACGACCTGGTCGACCACCCGCCCACCGGTCAGGAAGCGGAAGTAGCGGCTTTCACGCGACAGTCCATCGATCATGGCGCGCAGCGCGCCGCGATCCTGCTCGTGCGTGCGGCGCACCATCACCTGCCCACCCCGGCCCACCGGCCAGCTTTCTGCCAGTGGTTCGCTGGCTGCGTGCGCTGTCGTCGATCGGCTCCTGCCTGTCATGCCATACCCCTGAATACACTATTCGTAGTCAGAGTATAGGCAATAACCTGACTTTTGCAAATGAAGTCAGCATGCTAAGCTTCCGGCATGATGAACGCCACCGCGTCTGACCTCCGCCAATGCTCGATCGCCGCCACGCTTTCGCTGGTCGGTGAAAAGTGGACGATTCTTATCCTGCGGGACGTATTCCACGGCGTCACGCGCTTCGACGAGTTCCTGCGGCGGCTCGAATGCTCTCCGGCCGTGCTGTCCGCACGGCTCAAGACGCTGACCGAAGCCGGCCTGCTGCGTAAGGTCAGCTACCGCGAGCCCGGCGAACGCGAGCGCTTCGAGTACCGCCCCACGCGCGCCGCCGTCGAGTTGTTGCCGGTGTTGATCGGCCTGATGCAATGGGGCGACAGGCACATGACGTCCTGCGGCGAAGGCCCGGTCCAGATCCGCTCGCAGTCCAGCGGCAAGCTGGTGCGCGCGGCGCTGGTCGACGAGGACAATGTGCTGGTGTCTCCGCGCGACATGCAGGTCGTTCCCGTTGCTCCACGCCGCACCGAAGGCAAGCAATAACCCGCTGCCGTCCCTTGCTGCGCCGCACCGGCGCGGCACACCGCACTGCACCATGACTGTGCCGGCGGTCCGCCAACCGCCCCAGCACAGCGCATCGGGGCTTGCCGCCGGCGCCACTGCGCGCTCCAAACCCCCATTCACCGTCACTTCGCGTTCTGGCACACCCCTTGCGTAATGTGGTCCGGGCCCGTCAACGGCGACCGGCCCATCCCACACAACGCAGCGGCTATCCCATGTAGCGGCTGTCAGGACAACGGCGTCCCCTGAACTGGCTCATCAGACCATCGATGTGCCGGCTCGCGGGACGCCATTTGTTTTTTGGAGCAAGTGACGATGACCGGCAAAGCCACCCGCATCGAGCTGCTGAGCTTGAGCACCCCGCAGATGCGCGCCTTCCACCTGACCTGGATGGCGTTCTTCGTCTGTTTCTTCGCGTGGTTTGCCTGCGCGCCGCTGATGCCGGTGCTCAAGGGCGAGTTCGGCCTGACCCCGGGCCAGATCGCCAACATCAACATCGCGGCGGTGGCCGTGACCATTCTGGTGCGCCTGGTGATCGGGCCGATGTGCGACCGCTTCGGCCCGCGCAAGACCTATACCGGCCTGCTGGCGCTGGGCGCGCTGCCCGTGCTGGGCGTGGCGCTGGCGCAGAACTACGAGACCTTCCTGGTGTTCCGCCTGCTGATCGGCGCGGTCGGCGCCAGCTTCGTCATCACGCAGTACCACACCTCGGTGATGTTTGCGCCCAACGTGGTCGGTACCGCCAACGCGGCCGCGGCCGGCTGGGGCAACGCCGGCGGCGGCGCCGCGCAGGCCATCATGCCGCTGCTGCTGGCCGCCGTGCTGATGATGGGTGCGGATCACGCCTTCGGCTGGCGCATCGCGCTGCTGGTGCCGGGCGTGCTGATGCTGGCGATGGCAGTGGTCTATTACCGCTTCACCCAGGATTGCCCGGAAGGCAACTACTCGGACCTGCGCGCTCAAGGCATCGCTATCAGCGGCAAGGATGGCGGCAAGGGCGGTGGCTGGGCCAGCTTCCGCGCCGCCAGCGCCAACTACCGTGTGTGGCTGCTGTTTATCACCTACGGCGCGTGCTTCGGCGTGGAAATCTTCATCCACAACATCGCCGCCATGTACTACGTCGACCAGTTCGGCCTGAGCCTGAAGGCCGCAGGAATGGCCGCGGCAAGTTTTGGCCTGCTGGCGCTGTTCGCCCGCGCACTGGGCGGCTGGCTGTCGGACAAGGCGGCGCGCCGCCGCGGCCTGGATGCGCGTACCACGCTGCTGTTCGTGCTGATCCTGGGCGAAGGCCTGGGCCTGCTGTGGTTCGCACAGGCCGGCAACGTGGCCATGGCCGTGGTCGCGATGCTGATGTTCGGCCTGTTCACCCACATGGCCTGCGGCGCGACCTACGCCCTGGTGCCCTTTATCGATCGCAAGGCGCTGGGCGGCGTGGCCGGGATCATCGGTGCCGGCGGCAACGTCGGCGCGGTGGCCGCGGGCTTCATGCTCAAGGGCCTGGGCAACGTGCAGCAGACGCTGACGGTGCTGGGCGTGCTGGCCACCATCGCCGCCGTCTGCGCCATCGCCATCCGTTTCAGCGCCGAGCACAAGGCCCGCGAACAGGCGCTGTACGACAGCGCGCTGGCCAACTGAATTTGGTATCGCCCCACAGCACTGCAAGCACCACAAGCACCACAAGCACCACAAGCAGCAAAGACTGACTACCGGACAAGGAAAGCATCATGAAACTGATCATCGTCGGCCACGGCATGGTAGGTCACAAGTTCCTGGAATCGCTGGCGGAAGCCGGCGCAGACAACCTGGAAGTGACCGTCCTGTGCGAAGAACCGCGTCCCGCCTACGATCGCGTGCACCTGTCCGAGTTCTTCTCCGGCAAGTCGGCCGAAGACCTGTCGCTGGTGCCGGCGGGCTTCTTCGAGCAGCACAACAATATGCTGCTGCGCCTGAACGCCCGTGCGGTGGAGATCGATCGCGCCGCGCGCACGGTCAAGGTCTCCACCGGCGAGACCCTGTCCTATGACAAGCTGATCCTCGCCACCGGCTCCTACCCGTTCGTGCCGCCGGTGCCGGGCAAGGACCGCAAGGACTGCTTCGTCTATCGCACCATCGAAGACCTGGAAGCGATGCAGGAATGCGGCGCGCGCTCGAAGACCGGCGTGGTCGTCGGCGGCGGTCTGCTCGGCCTGGAGTGCGCCAAGGCGCTGCGCGACATGGGCCTGCAGACGCATGTGGTGGAATTCGCGCCGCGCCTGATGGCGGTTCAGGTCGACGAAGGCGGCGGCCGCATGCTGCGCCAGAAGATTGCTGGCCTGGGCGTGACCGCGCACACCGGCAAGAACACCGTCGAGATCGTCGACGGCGAGGACGGCACGCATCGCATGGTGTTCGCCGACGGCACGCATCTGGACACCGACATGATCGTGTTCTCGGCCGGCATCCGCCCGCGCGACGAGCTGGCGCGCGCCAGCGGCCTGGAAGTCGGTGCGCGCGGCGGCATCTCGGTCGACAACAACTGCCGCACCTCCGACCCGGACATCTACGCCATCGGCGAATGCGCGCTGTGGGACGGCAAGATCTACGGCCTGGTGGCCCCGGGCTACGACATGGCCCGCGTGGCCGCGCGCCACCTGCGCGGCGAGGCGGCCGAGTTCGGCGGCGCCGACATGAGCACCAAGCTCAAGCTGATGGGCGTGGACGTGGCCAGCATCGGCGACCCGCACGGCACCGTGCCGGGCGCGCGCATCTACCAGTTCAGCGACGACCGCAAGGAGGTCTACAAGAAGCTGGTGGTGTCCGATTGCGGCAAGTACCTGCTCGGCGGCGTGCTGATCGGCGATGCCAGCGAGTACGGCACGCTGCTGCAGATGATGCTCAACAAGATCGAGCTGCCGGAGTCGCCGGAATTCCTGATCCTGCCCGACAGCAGCGGCAAGGCCAAGCCGGCGCTGGGCGCCGACGCCCTGCCTGACACCGCGCAGATCTGCTCGTGCAACAACGTCTCCAAGGGCGAGATCTGCGGCGCCGTGTGCGATGGCGCCACCAGCATCGGCGCGCTCAAGAGCTGCACCAAGGCCGGCACCGCCTGCGGCGGCTGCGTGCCGCTGGTCACGCAGATCATGAAGGCCGAGATGAAGAAGCAAGGGATGGCGGTCAACAACCACATCTGCGAGCACTTCCCGTTCTCGCGCCAGGAGCTCTACCACCTGGTGCGCGTGGGCAAGTTCAAGACCTTCGACGCGCTGCTGGAAGCGCACGGCAGCGGCATGGGCTGTGACATCTGCAAGCCCGCGGTGGGCAGCATCCTGGCTTCGTGCTGGAACGAATTCGTGCTGAAGGAAGAGCACGCCAGCCTGCAGGACTCCAACGACTACTACCTGGCCAACATCCAGAAGGACGGCACCTACTCGGTGGTGCCGCGCATGCCGGGCGGCGAAGTCACGCCCGAGGGCCTGATCGCCGTCGGCCAGGTGGCCAAGAAGTACGGCCTGTACACGAAGATCACGGGCGGCCAGCGCGTCGACCTGTTCGGCGCGCGCGCCGAGGAGCTGCCCTTTATCTGGGAAGAGCTGATCGCCGCGGGCTTTGAATCGGGCCATGCCTATGGCAAGGCGCTGCGCACGGTGAAGTCGTGCGTGGGCTCGACCTGGTGCCGTTATGGCGTGGGCGACTCGGTCGGCCTCGCCGTCGAGCTGGAGAACCGCTACAAGGGCCTGCGCGCGCCGCACAAGATCAAGTTCGGCGTATCGGGCTGCACGCGCGAATGCGCCGAGGCGCAGGGCAAGGACGTCGGCGTGATCGCTACGGAAAAGGGCTGGAACCTGTACGTG
This sequence comes from Cupriavidus sp. a3, assembly GCF_051015765.1. Lineage (NCBI taxonomy): Bacteria > Pseudomonadati > Pseudomonadota > Betaproteobacteria > Burkholderiales > Burkholderiaceae > Cupriavidus > Cupriavidus sp. a3. Next base: position 1,826,844 of record NZ_CP170644.1, read on the forward strand.
TGCGGCAACGGCGGCATGAAGCCGCGCCACGCCGAACTGCTGGCCAGCGACCTCGACCACGACACGCTGGTGCGCTACATCGACCGTTTCCTGATGTTCTACGTGCGCACCGCCGACCGCCTGCAGCGCACCAGCGTCTGGCGCGACAACCTCGAAGGCGGCCTGGACTACCTGAAGGCCGTGGTGCTGGACGACAAGCTCGGCATCGCCGCCGAGCTGGAGACCGAGATGCAGCACGTGGTCGACACCTACGAAGACGAGTGGAAGAAGGCCGTGACCGATCCCGAGACGCGCAAGCGCTTCCGCCATTTCGTCAACAGCGACCGCCGCGACGACAACCTGGTCTTCATCGAAGAGCGCGGCCAGATCCGCCCGGCCACGCCGGAGGAACGGAAATTGCAGCGCTCCCGGCTGGGCCACATTCCCGTGGTCGCCGTGCCCGCAAAAGCAGCCTGATCGTGCATGCATTCAAGGAGAACGTGATGAGCCATTCCCACCATCCCGAAACCTGGACCGCGGTCTGCACCGTTCGCGATATCGTGCCCAATACTGGTGTATGCGCGCTGGTCGACGACAAGCAGATCGCCGTGTTCCGCATCGGCCGCGGCGAAGAGGTCTATGCCATCGATAACTTCGATCCCAACTCGCAGGCAGCGGTGCTGTCGCGCGGGCTGGTTGGCAACCTGGGCGAGCGCCTGGTGGTGGCCTCGCCCATCTACAAGCACCACTTCGACCTGCGCACCGGCGAATGCCTGGAAGCGCCGGAGCAGTCGGTCAACGCCTATGGCGCGCGCGTCTACGACGGCAAGGTGTGGGTTGCCGCCAGCGTGGCAATGCGCGAGGCCGAGGAAGAACTGGCCGCCTGATCCGCCCTTTATCCAACTTCCTGGTCGCGCCCCCGATGCTCACCACCGCCTTCACGCCCAGCCCCGGAGATGCCGGCATGACGCCGTCCGATTCCACCCAGGCCCGTCCGCGCCTGGTCGTCGTCGGCAACGGCATGGCCGGCATGCGCACCGTCGAGGAGCTGCTCAAGCTCGCCCCGGACCTGTACGACATCACGGTGTTCGGCGCCGAGCCGCATGGCAACTACAACCGCATCCTGCTCTCGCCGGTGCTGGCTGGCGAGAAGACGGTGGCGGACATCATGCTCAACACGCGCGAGTGGTATGACGAGAACGGCATCGAGCTGCTCGCCGGCGACCCCGTGGTATCGATCGATCGCCCGCGCCGCGTGGTGCGCTCGGCCTCGGGACGCGAGGTGCGCTATGACCGCCTGCTGCTGGCCACCGGCTCCAAGCCGTTCATCATCCCGGTGCCGGGACACCAGCTCGAAGGCGTGATCGCGTTCCGCGACATCCAGGACGTCGAGACCATGCTGCATGCCGCGCGCAATCACCGCCACGCGGTCGTGATCGGCGGCGGGCTGCTCGGACTGGAAGCTGCCAACGGCCTGCTGCGCCAGGGCATGGACGTGACCGTGGTGCACCTGGCCGACAGCCTGATGGAACGCCAGCTCGACAAGCCCGCCGCGACGCTGCTCCAGGGCGCGCTGGAACGCAAGGGCCTGCGCTTCCTGCTGGGCGCGCAGACCGCGGAGATCCTCGGTACCGAGCGCGTCACCGGCGTGCGCTTCAAGGACGGCAGCGAAATCCCCGCCGACCTGGTGGTGATGACCGCGGGCGTGCGCCCCAATATCGAACTCGCCGCCGGCGCGGGCCTGCACTGCGAACGCGCCATCGTCGTCGACGACACGCTGCAGACCTATGATCCGCGCATCTATGCCGTCGGCGAGTGTGTCCAGCATCGCCAGGCCACCTTCGGGCTGGTCGCGCCGATCTGGGATCAGGCGCGCGTGTGCGCCGCCCATCTCGCCGGCGCCGGCCATCGCCGCTACGTGCAGCAGGCCACCGCGACTAAACTGAAAGTGACCGGCGTCGACCTGTATTCCGCCGGCGATTTCATCGGTGCGGAAGGCTCCGAAGACTTGGTGCTGCGCGACGCGCGCCGCGGCGTCTACAAGCGCCTGGTGCTGCAGGACGGCTGCCTGGTCGGCGCCGTGCTGTACGGCGACGTGCAGGACGGGCCGTGGTATTTCGACATGATCCAGCGCCGCACGCCGGTGGGCGCGCTGCGCCAGCGCCTGCTGTTCGGCAAGGCGCAGTGCGAAGCGCTCGCTGCCTGAGCCTTACCAAAGCCATATAACGCCCCCGCACGGAGAACGCGTGAACCTGTCCGACATCCCGGTTGTATCTGCAACCCTGACCACTACCACCGCCACGACCTGCCCGTACTGCGGCGTCGGCTGCGGCGTGCGTGCCACGGTGCGCGCCGACGGCCAGGTCGAGATCGAGGGTGACGCACAGCATCCGTCCAACCAGGGCCGGCTCTGCGTCAAGGGCTCGGCACTGGGCGAGACCGTGGACCTGGAAGGCCGCCTGCTCCATCCCAAGCTGCGCGATGCCGACGGCCAGCTGCAGCCGGTGTCGTGGGACCGTGCGCTCGATACCGTGGCGCAGGGCTTCAGCGACATCATCCGCCGCCACGGCCCCGACTCGGTCGCGCTCTATGTCTCGGGCCAGTTGCTGACTGAGGACTACTACGTTGCCAACAAGCTGATGAAGGGGTTCATCGGCAGCGCCAATATCGACACCAACTCGCGCCTGTGCATGTCGTCGGCCGTTGCCGGCCACAAGCGCGCCTTTGGCGAAGACCTGGTGCCGGGCAGCTATGAAGACCTGGAACTAGCCGACCTGGTCGTGCTGGTGGGTTCCAATACCGCGTGGTGCCACCCCATCCTGTTCCAGCGCCTGAGCAAAGCCAAGGAAGCCCGCCCCGAGATGAAGATCGTGGCGATCGACCCGCGCCGCACCGCCACCTGCGAGCTGGCCGACCTGCACCTGGCGGTTCGTCCCGGTACCGACGTCTGGCTGTTCAATGGCCTGCTCAGCTACCTCGCGCGCGAAGGCCATACCGATGCGGCCTTCATCTCCGCAAGCACCGCGGGACTGGATGAAGCGCTGCAGGCGGCCGCCGTCGATTGCTCCGACCCGGCCGCCGTGGCCCGCGCCTGCAAGCTCGGCGTGCAGGACGTGCTGGACTTCTATGCGCTGTTCGCCGGCACGGAAAAGACCGTGACCGCGTTCTCGCAAGGCGTCAACCAGTCTTCCGCTGGCACCGACAAGGTCAACAGCATCATCAATTGCCACCTGCTGACCGGCCGCATCGGCCGGCCCGGCATGGGCCCGTTCTCGCTGACCGGTCAGCCCAATGCCATGGGCGGGCGCGAGGTCGGCGGCCTGGCCAACATGCTGGCCGCGCATATGGAGCTGGCCAATCCGCTGCATCGCGATGTGGTGCAGAGCTTCTGGCAATCGCCAGTAATGGCGGACCGCACCGGCCTGAAAGCGGTGGAGCTGTTCGAAGCGATCGAAGCCGGCCGCGTCAAGGCGGTCTGGGTGATCGCCACCAATCCCGTCGTCAGCCTGCCAGATGCCGACCAGGTGCGCCGCGCACTCGCCAGGTGCGAACTGGTGGTGGCCAGCGACATCATCGAACGCACCGATACCAACGCGGCCGCGCACGTGCTGCTGCCCGCGCTGGGCTGGGGTGAAAAGGACGGCACCGTCACCAACTCGGAACGCCGCATTTCGCGCCAGCGCGCCTTCCTGGCCGCGCCGGGCGAAGCGCGCGCCGACTGGCACATCCTCTGCGACGTGGCACGCCGCATGGGCTTCAATGGGTTCGACTATGCCGGGCCGCACGAGATCTTCGACGAGCACGCGCGGCTGAGCGCCTGGCGCAACGACGACGCGCCGCGCGTTTTCGACATCGGCGGACTGGCTGGCCTGGACAAGACCAGCTACGACAGCCTGGAGCCGATTCAATGGCCGGTGCCAGCCAATGGCGGATCCGACTCGCAGCGCCTGTTCGGCGATGGCCGCTATGCGCACGCCGACGGCCTGGCCCGCTTCGTCGCCACGCCGACGCGCGCACCCGCCAATGCACCGGACGACGATTTCCCGCTGATCCTCAACACCGGCCGCGTGCGTGACCAGTGGCACACCATGACGCGCACCGGCAAGTCGGCACGGCTCGCAGACCACCTGCCCGAGCCCTTTGTCGACATGCACCCGCAGGATGCGCTGCTGTGCGGTGTGGGCGAAGGCAAGCTGGCGCGTGTCAGCACCCGCTGGGGCGCGATGGTGGCGCGCGTGCGTCATGGCGGCGGCATCCCGCGCGGCAGCGTATTCGTGCCGATTCACTGGAATGGCCAGTTCAGTTCCGATGCGCGCGTTGGCGCGCTGGTCAATCCGGTGGTCGATCCGGTTTCGGGCGAGCCGGAGTTCAAGCACACGCCAGTGCGGGTCGAGCCGTTTGGTGTCAGCTGGCACGGGTTCGTGCTGAGCCGGCGAGAACTGCCTGCGGAGGCGCTGACCTACTGGACCCGCGTGCAGGGCCGTCAATTCCAGCGCTATGAGTTTGCTGGCCGCGAAGTCGTCTCCGAGCGTGCCACCTGGGCGCGCGAGTTGCTCGGCGTGCAAGATCCGGAAGCGGACTGGCTCGAATACGAGGACCGTACTGCGGGCGTTTATCACGCTGGCTATGTCGTCAACGACAAGCTCGAAGCCTGCGTCTATGTGTCGACCCGGCCCGAGTTGCCGTCGCGGTCGTGGCTGTCAGGCTTGTTCGGTCGCGAGCGGCTGGAAGATGCGGATCGTATCGGATTGCTACTCGGCCAGCCGATGGAAAAAGGTGCTGATGCCGGGCCGACGGTTTGCTCGTGCTTTGGCGTGGGGCGTAACACCATCTGCGATGCAGTGCGGAAGCACGATCTGAAGACGCCGGCTGAGATCACCGCCTGCGTCAAGGCTGGTGGCAACTGTGGGTCTTGCGTGCCTGAGCTTAAGAAGTTGTTGGTGGAGATACGGGTGGTTGAGGTGGCATGAGGGGTTTTGGATTGCGGCTGGTGACATGCTGGCGGCAGCTTTTAGCGCCCGCTGTCGCTGTTGATGACATGCTCTCGGCCGTTGAACCGTCTGGTTCCGCCCTCCTGGGCGGGTCACTTTTTGCCCGAGCGGCAAAAAGTAACCAAAAAGCGCGTTTACGGCCCTGCGGGCGGCCGCTCTTATCGTAGTGTTCCGGGGCTTTCGTACGGGGCTTTGCTTCGTTGCAGGGCAGGACTGCCTGACGCCGTGGTGCGCCACGGTGGCCTGGGATACAAGCGATGTTTGAACGAGCCCAGAGCTGGGCATGGCCCCTGCTGCCGGCGGCGACGTAGGAACGCCTACGGCTGCGCTGCGCGCCGGCCCTAAGGTGGCGGGCTGCGCCCACGTCCTCGGCCCAGATTCGGCCCCGGCGTCTTTCACGACGGCGCTGTGCGAGCGCAGCGATGCACTCCGTGCCCGATCCCCCGACCTACGATACCGAGCCCGCGCAGCGCAGCCGTAGGCGTCCCCGCGTTGACGTCGGCAGCAGGCGGCCTACGCCCGGCATGGGGATCGTTCAATAGTGGGTCGACGCAGCCACCAGCCACATCGAACGGAAATCACCACCGCCCGAACCACCGACGCCGGTGAATTGATAGCCAGCCGCTCAGGCGACGCGTTTTTTGGTTACTTTTTGGCGCTCGGACAAAAAGTGACCCGCCCAGCAGGGCGGAACTAGGCGCTTCAACGGCCGACAGCTGTCACCAGCAACGCCAGCATGGCGCCAACCACCTTGTAGCAAAAATCAAAACTCAAAAAGCAAAAACCCCTCGCAGCACACGCTGTCGAGGGGTTTTGCACAATAAGAGCCTGGCGATGACCTACTTTCA
>NZ_CP170644.1:1832761-2254375 GCF_051015765.1 Cupriavidus sp. a3
ATGGAGCACGGCAGCATCGTCGAGCGCTTCGATGCCGGCGATCTGCAGGCAAAGATGCCGGTGCTGCATGAACTGCTGGGCGTATGAGTCTGACGAGGAGCACCCATGAACCTGTTTGAAATCCCCCTGCCGGCCCTGCTGTCGCAACTGCTGCTGGGGCTCGTCAATGGCGCCTTCTACGCCATGCTGAGCCTGGGCCTGGCCGTGATCTTCGGCCTGCTCAATGTCATCAACTTTGCCCACGGCGCGCTGTTCATGCTGGGCGCGGTGCTGGCCTGGGCCGGCATGTCGTATGCCGGCCTGAGCTACTGGGCGATGCTGGCACTGGCGCCGCTTGCGGTGGCCGGCGTCGGCGTGTTGATCGAGAAAACCATGCTGCGCTGGATCTACAGGCTCGACCATATCTACGGCCTGCTGCTGACGCTGGGCATCACGCTGGTGATCGAAGGCGTGCTCCGTTCGGCCTATGGCGTTTCAGGCCTGCCCTATGCCCCGCCTGAAGCGCTGCAGGGCGCAACGGACCTGGGCTTCATGCGGCTGCCGAACTACCGCGTGTGGGTGGTGGTCGCATCGCTGGCGTCGTGCCTGTCGACGTGGTACGTGATCGAGAAGACCAGGCTCGGCGCGTATCTGCGCGCCGGCACCGAGAACCCGAAGGTGGTCGAGGCATTCGGCGTCAACGTGCCGAGGATGGTGACGCTGACCTACGGCTTCGGCGTCGCACTGGCCGGCTTCGCCGGCGTGCTGGCGGCGCCGGTGATGCAGGTGTCGCCGCTGATGGGGCAGAACCTGATCATCGTCGTGTTCGCGGTGGTGGTGATCGGCGGCATGGGTTCGATCCTCGGCGCGATCCTGACCGGCCTGGGGCTGGGCGTGATCGAGGGGCTGGCCAAGGTGGTCTACCCCGAGGCGTCGTCGACGGTGGTGTTCGTGGTCATGGTGGTCGTGCTGCTGCTGCGCCCGGCCGGACTGTTTGGAAAGGAGAAGTGATGAACGGATCGACTATCGCTACCCTCGGCATGCAGCCGGCACAGGCCGCGCGCCGCCTGCCGAAGCGGGCGCTCTACGGCGCGCTGCTGGCTTGCCTGCTGGCCGCGCCGCTGGCTGGCGCGTATCCGGTGTTTGTGCTCAAGGTGCTCTGCTTCGCGCTGTTCGCGTGCGCGTTCAACCTGCTGATCGGCTATGCCGGCCTGCTGTCGTTCGGCCATGCGGCGTTCTTCGGCGGTGCGGGCTATGCGGCCGGCCACGCCATAAAGGTGTGGGGCGTGACGCCCGAGATCGGGCTGCTGCTGGGCACGGGAACCGGCGCGCTGGTCGGCCTGGTGATGGGGGCGCTGGCGATCCGGCGCCAGGGCATCTACTTCTCGATGATCACGCTGGCGTTGGCGCAGATGCTGTTCTTCCTCTGCCTGCAGGCGCCGTTCACCGGCGGCGAGGACGGGCTGCAGGGCATCCCGCGCGGCAAGCTGTTCGGCGTGCTGCCGCTGTCCAATGACCTGACGCTGTACTACGTGGCGCTGGCGATCGTCGTGGCGGCGTTCGCGCTGATCGTGCGCACGGTGCATTCGCCGTTCGGCCAGATCCTGAAGGCGATCAAGGAGAACGAGCCGCGCGCGATCTCGCTGGGCTATGACGTCGACCGCTTCAAGCTGGCTGCCTTCGTGCTGTCGGCGGCGCTCGCGGGTCTGGCGGGTTCGGTCAAGGCGCTGGTGCTGGGCTTCGAGACCCTCAGCGACGTGCACTGGTCGATGTCGGGGCTGGTGATCCTGATGACGCTGGTCGGCGGGCTGGGCACTTTGGCCGGCCCCATCGTCGGCGCCTTCGTGATCGTGGCGCTGGAGAACAAGCTGGGCGACATCGGCAACCTGCTGGCCTCGGCCACCGGGCTCCAGTGGTTCAACGGGCTTGGCGAATCGGTGTCGATGGTGACCGGCTTCATCTTTGTCATCTGCGTGCTGGCGTTCCGCAAAGGCATTGTCGGCAGCTTCGGGCGGCAACCGGACTAGCTGCATTCGCTACGCGTTAACCCTTGGTTGACCCGCTGCCCCACTCGCGCATAGACTTTTTATGAACATATAGTTCATTTATGAACATAAAAGTCAGCGCGTGCCCGACCGATTCCGGAACGCCCCGCTGGCGTTACCGGAACGGCAACATGACTTTGAAGATCGGCATCAACGGCGCCGGCATCGGCGGACTGGCCGCGGCCATCGCGCTGCGCAGGCTCGGCCTGGACGCGGTGGTGTATGAACAGGCGCCCCGCTTTGCCCGGGTCGGCGCGGACATCAACCTGACGCCCAACGCGGTGCGCGCGCTGGACGGCCTTGGCGTCGGCGACGCGCTGCGCGAGACCGCCGCGCGGCCTTCGCACCGGATCAGCCGCATGTGGGATACCGGTGAAGAAACGTCGCGCCTGCCGATGCAGGAAGATGCCGAGCGCCGCTACGGCGCTCCGCAGCTCACCATGCACCGCGCCGACCTGATGACTGCGCTGGAAGCCGCGGTGCCCGCCGCGACCGTACGCCTGGATCACAAGGCCGTGGCGATCGTGTCGGACGCCGACGGCGCCACGCTGCGCTTTGCCAGCGGCACGGAAGAGCGTGTCGACGTGCTGGTCGGCGCCGACGGCATCCATTCCACGGTGCGCACCGCGCTGCTGGGCCAGGAAAGCCCGATCTTCACCGGTGTGGTCGCGTACCGTGCCGTGGTGCCCGCCGATAAGCTGGCCGGCGTGCCCAACCTGGGCGCCTTCACCAAATGGTGGGGTCCGGATGCCGCCACGCAGATCGTCACCTTCCCGCTCAACCGTGGCCGCGACATCTTTGTCTTTGCCACCGTGGCACAGGAAGCGTGGCGGCACGAGTCGTGGACCACGCCGGGCCGCGTGGAAGACTTGCGCAGCGCCTATGCCGGCTTCCATCAGGAAGCGCGCGCGCTGCTCGATGCCTGCGACGACGTGCTGATTTCTGCGCTGTACGTGCGCGATCCGCTGCCGCGATGGTCGTCCGGCCCGGTCACGCTGCTGGGCGATGCCTGCCATCCGATGATGCCGTTCATGGCGCAGGGCGCCGGCATGGCGATCGAGGATGGGGTGGTGCTGGCGCGCTGCCTGGCCGATGCGGCGAAAGATGGCGCTGCCGCCGTGCCCGCGGCGCTGGACCGTTACCAGGCTGCGCGCCATGAGCGCACCAGTCGCATCCAGATCGGCTCGCGCAGCAATGCGTGGCTCAAGGAAGGCGGCAATGCCGACTGGGTGTACGATTACGACGCCTGGAACGTGGCGCTGGGGTGAACGTATCCTTTGGGGGGTTGCTCCCCCACTCCCGCTTGCGGGGAGCGCCTGCCAGGGGTGGTAGTGAACCATAGCGCGCTCACATACCAACGGGCCCGCACTAGAGATCACCAGCCTGACGGCCGCGCGCGCGGCCGTCTTCCGTTAACACCAAAACCTCAGATGCCCAAGTCCCGTCCGCCGACCGAACCCGACCTCGACGACAGCGCCGAAGCCGAAGACGCCCGCGAAGCCCAGCTGGTTTCGCCGGTGATCCGCGGCCTGCGTCTGCTGCGCTATATCGCCGAAGGCGGTCCCACCGCCAACCTGAGCGAGGTCGGCCGCCGCATCGACGTGAACCGCGTCACCGTGATGCGGCTGCTGGACACGCTGGAGCACGAAGGCATGGTCGAACGCCTGCCTCATGGCGGCCACCAGGTCGGCTTCAATTTCCTGAAGCTCGCGTCGCGCGTGCTGGCATCGAACGACCTGACCAGCCTGGCCGCGCGCGTGCTGGCCACGCTGAGCGGTTCGCTGCAGCTGTCCGCGTACCTGGTGGTGCGCGACGGCGGCGACGCGCTCTACCTGCTGCGCCACATGCCGGCAGCGACGCTGGTCAGCAATATCCAGGTGGGCAGCCGCGTGCCGGCGCACCTGACCACGCCCGGCCGGATGCTGATCGCCGGCCTGCCGCCGGAAACACTGAAGGAATTGCTGGGCCCGGACCCGCTGCCGACCGTCACCGGCCAGAGCCCGGCCACCCATGCGCGGCTGGCCGATATCCTGGCCGCCGACCGCGAGCGCGACTGCGCGTGGAGTTTTTCGGCCTACGAACCGGGGATCGATTCGTGCGCGGCGCCGGTGCGCGGCGCCGATGGCGAAGTCGTCGCGGCCCTCAGCGTGGCGGGACCGCAGCAGCGCTTCGAGTCGGACGGCACGCTGCGCGCACGCGTGGAAAAGGAAGTCAAGGCAGCGGCGCGCGACCTGTCGGCGCTGCTCGGCCATCGCCCCGAGCGCCAGCGCTGACGCCAGCGGCAGCTATTTCGCCGTCATTCCGCGGTAATCCCGTACTCGCGGATCAGCTTTGCCCACGACGCGGTCTCCTGGCGAATGCGCGCGTCCAGCGCCTGCGGCGTGCTGCCGGCGGGCTCCATGCCCTGGCGCTGCAGTTCCTCTCGCACTGCCGGCGTAGCCAGCAACGCGCGCACGTCAGCGCTGAGCGCATCCGCCGCCGGCTGCGGCGTCGCCCTGGGCACCAGCAGCGCATACCAGGAACTGACATCGATGCCGGCCACGCCCTGCTCCGCCAGCGACGGCACGCCCGGTGCCGCAGGCGAGCGTCTGGCCTGCGTCACGGCCAGCGCGCGCAGCTGGCCCGACTGGATGAACGGCGCCAGCGTAGGCCAGGTGCCGAACAAGATCGGCACCTGCCCGCCCACCACGTCATTGAGCGCCTGCGTGGTGCCCTTGTACGGCACGTGCAGCAGCGCAATGCCGGCCTTGTGCCGGAACAGCTCGCCCGCCAGGTGCAGCCCGCTGCCGACGCCTGGGCTGGCGTAGCCCAGCGGCTTGCCGCTCTTGTCCGCCTGCTGCGCCAGCTTCACCAGCTCCTGCACGCTGTTGGCCTTGACCGACGGATGCACCGCCAGCACGTTGGGCGACCCTGCCAGCAGCGACACCGCGCGGAAATCGCGTTCGACGCTGTAGGTCAGCGCCGGCATCAGCGTGGGATTGATGGTGAGGTTGCCGGCCGGCGCCACCAGCAGCGTGCAGCCGTCGCCAGGAGCGCGCCGCACGGTGTCGATGCCGATATTGCCGTTGGCGCCCGGCTTGTTGTCGACCACGAACGGCGTGCCGCGCTTCTGCTGCAGGCCGTGCGCGAGCGTGCGCGCCAGCTGGTCGGCCGGGCCGCCGGCGGGAAACGGCACCACGATACGCACATTGGCGCAACTGGCCGCCTGCGCCACGGTCCACGGCATCGCCGCCAGGGCGATTGCCGCGCCCAGCCATCGGCGTCGTCGCGGCGAATGCTTCGATTGCCTGGATTGCTGCATGTCGCTGCCTGTACAAACGCCTATACAAACGGTTTCGGCATGACCGGACGGTAGTCGAGCAGGCGCGACAGCTCTGCCGCCGCCTGCCGGACTTTCTCGACCATGCCGTCCAGCTGGTCGGGTTCGATGCGCGCGGCGGGGATGGTGGCACCGAGCGCCGCCACAACCTTGCCGGTGCGGTCGCGCACCGGCGCCGCGATGGTGGAAATGCTGGCCTCGAAGAAGCCTTCATGCAGCACGTAGCCGCGCTCGCGGTCGCGCTGGACCATCTCATACAGCTCCTGGACCGTGCGCGGGGTGCTCTCGGAATACACTTCAAGGCGGTCTTCGGGATACAGCGCGCGCAGTTCTTCCAGCGTCAGGTCTTCCAGCAGCACCCGGCCCAGCACGGTGGCGTGCGCCGGCAGCCGCGTGCCGACGTTGACCGTGCTGGCGAACGGCCGCGCCGCGACCGACTTGGCCACGTAGACGATCGAGCGCCCGTCGCGCACCACTAGGTTGCACGGATAGTGGATCTCGTCGCGCAGCCGGTCGAGCAGCGGCCGGCCCAGCTCGGTCAGTTCCAGCGAAGCCAGGTAGTCAAAGCCCAGCCGCAGCACCGCCATGCCCAGGCGGAATTCGCGCCCGCCATCGGTGCGCTCGACAAATCCCATCATTTCAAGCGTGGCCAGCAGCCGGAACACGGTCGAGCGCGGCACCTTGAGGCGGCGCGCCAGGTCGGCGGCGGACAGCGTGCGCTCGCGGCTGCTGAACTCGCCCAGCAGCCGCAGGCCGCGCTCCAGGCCGGGCACGATGTACTTGTCCTGGCCGCTGTCCTTGTCGTCCTCTGGCGGCGTTTCGGTGGTCATGGTCTGTCTCTGCAGGTTTCGGTCTTGGCGTAACGCTTTCATATACCACGCCTGAAACCGATAGGGTACCTGTTCCGGGGATGAGACCCGCGATTCGGCCAGGTTTGGGGGCTTGACGACCAGCACTTTGTTGTTGCTCCGGCCCTCTCTCCCGGCCCTCTCCCCCGCTCCTCTCCCGCGAGCGGGAGAGGGGAGCAAACAAGCGGGATAGAAGGGATTGCGGGCAGCGCCGCGACGGCGCCACGCGGGCGGAACCGGGCATCCCAAGCGCCACCAGATATCAGCCGCAGCGCTAGCCCCCAAGAGCCTCACCGCAAATACTCCCGCAACCAAGCCAGACACTGCTCCCCCTGCGCCGCCGGCCACCGCACCACAATGGTCTCGTCGCGACGCCGCAACTCAACGCAAATATCGCTCAACGGCCTAGCATCGCCACGCCCAAGCAGCCGCGCAAACAGTCCCGGCGCAGCAATTGGCGCCCGAACCGCATGACCATTGGCCGCAGGCACGGCAGCGGGTTGCAAGCGCACCGCCGAAGACAGCTGCGGTTGTGCCTGCCCTTGCGGCGGAGCCTGCAATTGCCCCTGCGGCGACAACCGCACCAGCAGGTTGGCGCCAAACTCATCCCACATCCGGTCTGCCTTGGTCTTCATCACACTCAGCCCGAACGTGCCGAGCCGCCCCAATACATCCACCTGCACCCTGATGCGCAGCTGCGTCGAGCCATCTTCCTGTGGGGTCAGGAAGATCTCGCTCGCCTGGCGCAGCGAACTTGCCACCGACGCATCCTCGCCGGTGCCCTCGGTGCGCAGGTAATGCGGGGCGCGGGTTTCGACGATCTTCGTATGCAGCCGGAAGCGCGCGTTGATAAAGGCAATCTTCACCGCCATGTGCGCGATGTACTCGACATCGCTCAGCACCTCGATCGATTCCATGCCGGGGACGCACGCGCCCATTACGTTGGGGTCGAGCAGCAGTTCCCATACGCGCGCCGGCGGCGCCGCGGTCACAAGGGTCTTTTCAATTTCCACGCATTTTCTCCGCGGCGGACAGCACGGATTCGACGATGCCCACATAGCCGGTGCAGCGGCACAGATTGCCGTTCAGGCCGTGGCGGACTTCGTCCTCCGTCGGGTTGGGATTGTTGGCAAGCAGCGCGCACGACGCCATCAGGAAGCCCGGCGTGCAATAGCCGCACTGCAGCCCGCCGTTGTCCATGAAGCACTGCTGCAGCGGATGCAGCTGGCCGTCGGCGGCCAGCCCTTCCACCGTCATCACATGACGCCCGCGCGCCTGCACGGCAAGCATCAGGCAGGACTTGACCACCTCGCCGTCGACCAGCACGGAGCAGGCGCCGCAGATGCCGGTCTCGCAGCCGCGCTTGGTGCCGGTCAGGTTGAGGCCGTCGCGCAGCAGGTCGGAGAGCAGGCGCCGGGCCGGCACTTCCACCTCGTGTTCTTCACCATTGACGGTGAGTTCGATGCTGACTTTGTTCATGGCGATTCCTTACTCCGAGGCCACGCCGAACAACTCGGCGATAGTGCGGCGCGCGACCACGCGCACCATCTCGCGGCGGTACGTGTCCGAGCCGCGCATGTCCGAGACCGCATTGATGTCGGTGGCGACGATGGCGGCCGTCTCGGCAGCCAGTTCGGCGGTCACGATCTTGCCGGCGAGCAGCGCTTCGGCGCGGCCCAGCCGCGCCGGGATCGGCGTCGACGCGCCCACTGCGAGCCTTGCTTCCACGCAGAAAGCGCCTTCACGGCGCACCGCCAGCGCCACGCTGGCAAGTGGCCGGTGCTCGGCGGCGGTGCGCAGGAAGCGCGCGTAGCGGCCGTCGGCGCCCGCACCCGGTGCGGGCACGCGGATCTGCGTGAGCACCTCGTCGGGCGCCAGCGCGGTCACGTAGTAGTCGACCAGGAAATCTTCGATGGGGATCACGCGCTCGCCGCCGCTGCCGCTGACCACGACCTGCGCCCCCAGCGCCAGCAGGCAGCCCGGCGGATCGGTGGCCGGGTCGGCGTAGCAGAGGTTGCCGCCGATGGTGCCCTGGTTGCGCACCTGCGGGTTGGCCACGCGCGCGGCCATGCTGGCCAGCATCGGGTAATGCGCCTGCACCAGCGTCGAACGCGCCACCTCGGCATGCCGCGTCAGCGCGCCGATGCGCAGGCCCTCGCGCGCATCGAAGCTGATGCCGCGCAGCGCTTCCAGCCTGCCCAGCGACACCAGGTGGCCGGGCGTCAGCATGCGCTGCCGCATGCCGAGCATCAGTGCGGTGCCGCCGGCAAAGACGCGGCAGCTGTCGCCAAGGTCGGCCAGCATGCGGCTGGCCTCGGCCACCGACGCCGGCTCCAGGAACTCGAAATCACGCATGGGCGGCCTCCCCGTCCTGCTGCTGCAAGGCGCGCAAACCCGCCAGCACCTTCTCCGGCGTGATCGGCAGCGACTGGATGCGCACGCCCACGGCGTCGAATACGGCATTGGCGATCGCCGCCGCACCAGGCAGGATCGCGGTTTCGCTGGCACCCTTGGCGCCATACGGCCCGTTGGGATCGTTCGATTCAACCACGTCGGTGCGCAGCATCGGCACCGCGTCGGCGGTGGGCATGGTGTAGTCGGCAAGGTTGCCGTTCATCAGGCGGCCTTCCTCGTAGTGCAGGTTTTCGTACAGCGTCCAGCCGATCGCCTGCACCGTGGCGCCATGGGTCTGGCCATGCACCGCAAGCGGGTTGATGGCCTTGCCGCAGTCGTCGGCGACAAAGCTGTCGACCACGGTGACCTGGCCCGTGCAGGTATCGACTTCCACCTCGACCGCATGCGCCGCGAACGAGTGCGACGGCGCGACGTTGCCGTAGTAGTTGTCGTCATGCATCACGGTGGGCGCGTCATAGGTGGCCCGCACATGGATGCCTTCGCCGCCGTGGCGGAAGATGTGCAGCCGCGCGATCTCGGCCAGCGTGGCGGACTTGTCCGGCTGTCCGGATGCAACGATGCGGCCATCGGCAATCGTCAGGAGCTCGGCCGCGACGCCCAGCTTCTCCGCCGCCAGCGCCAGCAGCTTCTGCCGCGCCTCGCGCGCGGCGCGCAATGCCGCGTTGCCGGCGATGATGGTCACGCGCGACGCCAGCGATCCCAGGCAGAACGGTGCGGTGTCGGTGTCGGGCACCATCACCGTCACGTGCGACAGCGGGATGCCCAGCTCCTGCGCGCAGATCTGGCTGAGCATGGTGTTGGCGCCCTGCCCCATGTCGCATTCGCTGGTCTGCAGCATCACGCGGCCGTCTTCGTTGAGCTTGAGCAGGATAGTCGAGCCGTCCCAGTTGCCCAGCGTACGGTTGCCGCTGACATGCATCGCCGCCGCGATGCCGACGCCGCGCCGGCGCGTGCCGGTGCCGCGCGCGGCGAAGTTCAGGGTGGCGCGCTTCTGATCCCATCCGATCGCCTTGCGCGTCATCTCCAGGCACTCGGCCATGCCGGTGCTGCTGATCTTCCAGCCATGCACGCTGGTCGCGCCGGCGGGAATCGCATTGCGCTTGTGCACTTCAATCGGGTCGATGCCGAGCATGCCGGCCAGCACCGTCAGGTGGCAGTTCAGCGGAAACTGCATCTGCTGGCCGCCGAAGCCGCGGAACGCGCCGCGCGGCGGGTTGTTGGTATAGGCCATCACCGCGTGCGAGCGCACGTTGCGCACCTGGTGCATGTTGTCGCTGCGCATGGCGGTGACATGCATCACGTCGCCGGCCAGGCCGGCATACGCGCCGCACTCGGCGGTGATGCGCACGTCCTTGGCCACGATCATGCCGTCCGCGGACAGGCCCATGCGCAACCAGACCGTCATCGGCACGCTGGCGCGCGCGCCCTGGAAGTCCTCCAGCCGGCTGTTGACCAGCCGCACCGGCCGGTCCAGCCTGCTGGCCAGGAACGCACAGATCAGGCTGTTGTTCTCCTCGACGATCTTGGCGCCAAAGCCGCCGCCGGTGGTGGCCTGCACCACGCGGATGGTCGACACCGGCCGGTCCAGCGCCTCGGCCAGCCGCATGCGAGCCAGGAACACCGACTGGGTCGAGGCCCACAGCGTCAGCCGGCCGTTGCCGTCCTGCGCCGCGACCGACGCCATCGGCTCCAGGTAGCCCGGGTACTGCGAATGCATGTCGTAGGTGGCCTCATACACAACGGCGGCGCCGGCGAAGCCCGCTTCCACGTCACCGCGTTCGATCCGCATCTGGTGGCCGATATTGCGCGTGCCGGGGTGCAGCTCAGGCGCGCCTTCGGCCAGCGCCGCTGCCGGCGTCAGCAATGCCGGCAGCGGTTCATACTCGACGCGGATCAGGTCCAGCGCATCGCGCGCCACCTCGTCGCTGACTGCCGCCACGGCCGCCACTTCCTCGCCCACGTGGCGCACCACGCCGCAGGCCAGGATGCGCTGTTCCTTGCGGTGCGGGCCCCAGCTGCGGGTGGGCACGTCGTGTCCCGTTACCACCAGCTTCACGCCGGGCAATGCGCGCGCCGCCGACGTGTCGATGCCGACGATGCGCGCATGCGGGTGCGGGCTGCGCAGCACCTTGGCGTGCAGCATGCCGGGCAGCTTGATGTCGCCGGCATACTGCGCGCGCCCCATGACCTTTTCCCGCGCGGTCACCTGCGGCGTGGACGTTCCCACGATGGCCTTGCTCATGCCGGCCTCCTGCGTGTCGTGCTGCAAATAGCGTGTTGCATGAATCGATGCGCTGGCTGCTCTCACTCCGCGGTGATGCCGAGGTCGCGGATCACCTTGCCCAGGCGCTCGTAGTCGCCCGCATTGACCTTGTCGAGCGCGGCCGGCGCGCCGCCCACCGGGATGGCACCGAACGTGGCCATCTTCTCGGCCACGTCGGGCAGGCGGATCACGTCATTGAGCTGCTGGTTCAGCACCTTGACCACTTCCGGCGGCGTGCCCTTTGGCGCCATCACGCCATGCCAGGCACCGACTACCACGTCCTTGTAGCCAAGCTCGGCCAGCGTCGGCACGTTGGGCAGCAGCGGCGAGCGCTTCGCGTCCGTGATCGCCAGCGGGATCAGCCGGCCAGTGTTGATGTACTGGGCCACCGGACCCAGCGTGACGTAGGCGAAGTTCACATGCCCCGCCACCACGTCGTTGACCGCCGGCGCCACGCCCTTGTACGGCACGTGCTGGATCTTCACGCCGGCGGCGCGGTTCAGCATTTCACCGGCGATGTGCATCGGCGACCCGGCACCCGGGCTGCCGTAGGTGAAGGTCTTGCCCGCCCTGGCCGCCGCGATCATTTCCGGCAGGGTCTTGACACCAGCGGCCGGGTTGGCCACCAGCAGCACCGCCTGCACCGCTGTCTGGATCACCGGCGTGAAACCGTGCAGCGGGTCGTAGCTGGCGGCCGGCGCCAGCTTGAGCACCATCGGCGCGAGCGTGAACGGGTTCGGCGTGTAGAGCAGCGTGTAGCCGTCGGCGGGCGCCCGGCTGACAAAGCTGGCGCCGACCACCCCGCCGGCGCCGGGACGGTTCTCGACGATCACCGGCTGCTTCAGGCGCGCGGACAGCTTGTCGGCATACAGCCGCGCCATGGCGTCGGTATCGCCGCCGGGCGGATAGGCGACGACCATGGTCACGGTCTTTGCCGGATAGGGCGCGGCCACCGCGCTGCCCGCGGCAAGTGCGAGCGCGGCCATGGCAGTGGCGGCGAGAAAATGGCGGCGGGGGCGATCATGTCTCATCAACAGCTCCTGAGGGGGCGCAGTCGCGGCGTTGGAGGTGGGCTGTTGTGCACACCGCGAAACAGGGTTGGCTTATGGATCACAACACTGCGGTTGTTTTATTGGTAAAACACATGTTCACATCAGGAACGTGACTACTGTAGGTGGCAAATATTGACAACTCAACTTACTGAAAACACCAATTGACTTTTTATATTCGCTCATTGATTTTTTCTGGTGGTAATGACGAGACATTGGCACCGGACTCGCTGCGGCCTGTGAGACAATCTGGCCCGCCCACCGGCCCCGACCAACCTGCCGGCAGACCCCAGACAAGAGGACCGCATGCCCCGTGACGCCGCGCCCGCCCAGGGCCAGCCCGCGCCAGAACTGACCGCCAGCCCCTGGACCGATCTCGACGAGGCCGGCAACGGCCTGACTGTCGACAATTTCCTGACCACCATGCTGAGCCAGCTGGTGACCGCGCTGCGCAGCACCGTCACCAAGCCCTACGCCGAGCAGTTCGGCCTGACCGTGCCGGAGTGGCGCATCCTGGCGCTGCTGGCGCATGCGAAAGAACTGCCCTTCTCCGAGCTGGTCACGCAATCGACCTCGGACAAGGCGCTGGTCAGCCGCACGCTGCGGCTGCTGGAAGACCGCGGGCTGGTACGCCTGACTTCGGCCGGCAACACGCCGCGCAAGAAGCTGATCTGCGCCATCACCGAGGCCGGCTCGACGCTGCACGACCAGGTGATGCCGCTGGCACGCAAGGGCCAGGCAGAAGTGATCCGGATGCTGTCGCCGCAGGAAAGGGAGGCGGTTTATCAGGGGCTGCGCAAGCTGCTGCGGGCGCAGGGATAGCGCAGCGCCAGGTCGCACAGCAAAAGAAAAAGGCCGCCCCGGATCCCGGCGCGGCCTTCAAAGATAAACGGGACAAGCACGCGCCCGTTCAGACCTCCAGTTCCTCCAGCACCTGCCCCTTGGTCTCGATGCCGAAGAAGTGAACGGTGACGGCTGCCAGCGCGGGCACCACGGCCAGCGCGAAGAACGCCACGTTGAGGGTGCCGTTGCCGATGGTGCCGGCGATCAGCGTCGGCGCGAAGATCGCGGCCAGTTTCAGCCAGGCGCCGCCCAGGCCGCAGCCCATCGCGCGCACGCTGGTCGGGTACAGCTCGGGCGTATAGACATAGGCGGTGATAAAGCCGCTGGCCAAAAAGCCCATCGCCAGCGCGCAGAAGGTCGCCACCACATACACCGACGCGGCGTGGAACACGCCGGCCAGCACCAGCGACAGCGCGCACAGCAGGAACGACACGTTGATCACCGGCTTGCGGCCGACCTTGTCGACGATCATCGCGCACACCAGCGAGCCGACCACGCCCAGCACCGAGGCGCCCGCGGCCAGGTTCAGCGCCAGCTGCAGCGGCGCGTGGTAGACGGTCTTGTAGACCGTGGGCAGCCAGGTCGACAGGCCGTACTGGATAAAGCCGCAGGTTGCCCACAGCATCCACACCGCGATCGTGCGGCCCAGGTAGGCCTTGCTGACCAGGTCGCGCACGCGCCGGCGCGGATGCTGGGTCATGCGGTCATAGGCGCTGGCATTCTGCGGCGGCGGCAGCGGTCCCCTGGCGCGTGCCTCGAACGCACGCAGCGCCGCGTCGGCTTCTTCCAGGCGGCCCTTCTCGGCCAGCCAGCGCGGCGATTCCGGGATCACGCGCTTCAGGATGAAGAACAGCACCAGCGGCACGCCGCCGATGAAGTACATCACCTCCCAGCCGTAGTGCGGCACCAGCCAGGCGCCGACGCCGTTGGACACCATCAGGCCGATCGGGAACACCACCTCGTACAGCAGCACGAAGCGGCCGCGGCCATGCGCGCGTGTGACTTCATTGATATAGGTGGCGGCCACCGGCAGCTCGCCGCCCAGGCCCAGGCCCTGCACGATGCGCAGCAGCAGGAAGATCTCGAACGACGGCGCGAAGCCGCAGGCAATGCTCATCAGGCCGATGATGCCCGCGCTCCAGCCGATCGAGCGCAGCCGGCCGAAGCGCTCGGCCAGCCCCGGGAACAGCAGCGCGCCGACCAGCTGGCCGACCGACGGCGCGGCGATCAGGACCCCGATCTGCGCCGGCGTCAGCGACCATTGCGCGATCAGCAGCGGCAGCGTGGCGGCAATGGCGATGACATCGAAGCCGTCGAAGAAGGTGGCCAGGCCGATCAGCAGCCGGGCGCGGATATGCATGGCGTTGCCCGGCATGCGTTCAATGCGGGCGACGATGTTGCCGCGCGTGACCGGGCCGCTGCGGGCAGCCGCAGCGCTTTGGCCGGCGCTGTCGGCCGTGGTCACGATACCTGCGGTGGCGGCCACCGGTGCGCCGGGGGACGCTGCGTCTTGTCTCTGTGTGAACACGGTACTTCTCGGTTTGATTCTTCGGGGGTTGCTCCCCTCTCCCGCTTGCGGGAGAGGGGTTTGGGGAGAGGGCAGGCGCTGCAGGCGGCATACGCCCGGCTTGCCCGGCGGCCTTGGATGAGGAAATCGGGACCTGGCAACGCGCTGGCTGCGGCCAGCGCTGGCCCTCTCCCCCGCCCCTCTCCCGCGCGCGGGAGAGGGGAGAAAACACTCTCGGAACGAGCAATCGCGAATTACAAGTCCAGCACCAGCTTGCTGCCCTTGCACCCGGACACGCACACCATCATGGTCTTGTTGCTGGCGCGCTCGCTGTTGCTCAGCACGCTGTCGCGGTGGTCCGGGCAGCCTTCCAGCACGGCGGTTTCGCACGAGCCGCACACGCCTTCGCGGCAGCTGTACTCGACCTCCACGCCGGAATCGAGCAGCGCATCGAGCAGCGACTTGCCCGACGGCACCTTGACCAGCGAGCCGGTGCGCGACAGCTGCACCACGTATTCGCCCTCCTGCACCGCCTCGGTCGACGGGTCGGCGGCAAAGCGCTCGATATGGACATTGGGGTAGGCATGCGCCTCGCATGCGGCCTCGAACGCATTCAGCATCGGGCCCGGGCCGCAGCAATAGAAATGCGTCTGCGCGTCCTGTCCGCCCAGCATCGCCTTCAGGTCCGGCGGCGCGCCCGCTTCGTCGTCGAAGTGGAAGCGCACCGCATCGCCATAGGCCGACAGCGGTTCGACGAATGCCGCCTCGGCGCGCGAACGGGCGCAGTAGATCAGCGTGAACGACTTGCCCAGCTCCGCCAGCCGGCGCGCCATGCAGACGATCGGCGTGACGCCGATGCCGCCGGCCACCAGCACGGTATGCGCGGCGCTCTCGTCCAGCTCGAAGTTGTTGCGCGGCGCACCCACCGTCAGCGTGGCACCCACGCGCAGCTGCTCGTGCACGTAGCGCGAGCCGCCGCGGCTGCCGCGGTCCAGCAGCACGCCCACGGTGTAGCGGTTGCGCGCTTCCGGCGCGCCGCACAGCGAGTAGCTGCGCACCAGGCCATTGCCCAGGTGCAGGTCGATATGGGCGCCCGGGCTGTACTCGGGCAGGGTCTTGCCTTCGGGATCTTGGAGTTCGATGCTGACCACGCCGCGCGCTTCAAAACGCATGGCCTGGACGCGCAGGGTCAGGGACTGGTGGGCACTCATTGCTGCTTCCTTCTGTCGCGCTTCTCTCTCTTACCGCTTCTCGGTCAGGAACTTGCCTGCCGGGCCGCCCGCGTTCTTCTGGCGGCGGGTGTTGCCGTCGATGCCGCCCTCGATCGCCCATTCGGCGAACATGGTCGGGCCCGGCTCGAAGGCGCGCGGCTCCCAGTGCTCGTCGAGCTGGTCTTCATCGGCGTAGTATTCGATCAGGCCGCCGGCCGGGTTCTTGAAGTACCAGAAGTAGGCCGAGGAAATCGGATGCCGGCCCGGGCCGAGCTGCGTGTCCCAGCCCTTGCGCGAGACATGCATGCCGCCGCCGAAGACTTCATGGATGTCGCGCACGGTGAAGGCGACGTGGTTCAGGCCGCTCTTCGGTTCCGGCAGCTGTAGCAGGAACAGGTCGTGGTGGCCGCCATCCGCGGTGCAGCGCAGGAACGCGCCGCGGTCCGGGTAGCGGTCCGACGGCACGAAGCCGAACTTCTCCACATAGAACTGCTCGGTGGCCTTGACGTCCTTCACGAAGAACACCACGTGGCCGACTTCGATCGGCGTGGCGTGGTCGTAGATCGGGCTGCGCTGGTTCAGGCGCGGCTTGTCGTTCCACGTATTCATCAGCGCGCATTCGACCTGCACGTCATGCTTGCGCGTGACCTGGAAGCGCACCGCCAGGCCGTTCGGGTCGGTGCAGCCGATGCGCAGCGTGGCGCCTTCGCCTTGCTTCACGAAGCCCGGCGCATCGGCGATCGCGTCAGCCAGATGGTCGAGCGATGCCTGCGACTCGACGCCCCACACCACTTCGCGCAGCGTCGGGCCGGCCTCGATCGCGGGCGGCAGCGAAGCATCGTCGATGCGGCGCACCAGCACGCGGCAGCCGTTCAGCGTTTCGAAGTCCAGGCCCTGCGCGTCATCGCGCTTGATGGCCAGGCCCCAGTCCGAGAAAAAGCCACGGCAGGCGTCAAAGTCATCCGCGCCGTAGACGATCTCGTCGATTCCCAATACCTTGATCATTGCTTCTCTCCTGCCTGCCGGGCTCAGTGGCTGGCCCACGGCAGCGGTTGTTCGTTCAGGCCCCAGTACACGCTTTTCTGCTCCATGTACTGCAGGATGCCCAGCCGTCCCTTCTCGCGGCCCAGGCCGCTGTCGCGCCAGCCGCCGAACGGCGTCGAGATCGAGAACTGCTTGTAGGTGTTGATCCACACATTGCCCGCCTGCACCGCACGGGCCACGCGCCAGGCGCGCTTGTAGTCGCGTGTCCAGATGCCGGCGGCCAGCGCGTAGACGCTGTCGTTGGCCTGTCCGATCAGGTCGTCCTCGTCGTCGAACGGGATCGCCACCAGCACCGGCCCGAAAATCTCTTCCTGGCAGATGCGGGCGTTGTTATCCAGGCCTTCGATGATGGTGGGCGTGTAGAAGTAGCCGTTGGGCAGGCCGGCCACGTCGGGACGCACGCCGCCGGTGCGCAGCTGGCCGCCTTCGTGCACGCCGGTCGCGACGTACGATTCGATGCTGTCGCGGTGGCGGTCGGTGATCAGGGGGCCCATCTGGGTACGTTCATCGGCGGGGTCGCCAACGCGCAGGTGCGAAGCGGCGGCCGCCAGGCGGTCGATGAACGGCTCATACTGCGAACGCGCGACGAACAGGCGCGAGCCGGCGATGCACGACTCGCCCGACGAGCTGAAAATGCCGTACAGCACGCCGTTGACCGCGTGGTCGAGGTCCGCGTCGTCGAACACCATGGTCGGCGACTTGCCGCCCAGCTCCAGCGACACCGGCATCATCTTGTCGGCGGCGATATGCGCGATGTGCTTGCCGGTGGTAGTGCCGCCGGTGAACGACACGCGCCGCACCAGCGGATGCTTGGTGATGGCATCACCGATCACCGAGCCCTTGCCCGGCAGCACGCTGATCAGGCCCTTGGGCACGCCGGCTTCTTCGCAAATGCGCGCCAGTTCCAGTGCCATCAGCGGCGTGACTTCGGCCGGCTTGACCACCACGGCATTGCCGGCGGCGAGCGCGGGGGCCATCTTCTGCGCCTCGCTGGCGATCGGCGAGTTCCACGGCGTGATCGCCGCGACCACGCCCATCGGCTCGTAGACGCTCATGGTCAGGCAGTCGCCGCGCTGCGGCGTGATGGTTTCTTCCAGCGTTTCGCAGGCGGCGGCAAAGAACTGGAAGGTGCCGGCCGCGCTGGCGACCAGGGCGCGCGTTTCGCTGATGGGCTTGCCGTTGTCCAGGCGCTGCCGTTGTGCCAGCGGCTCGGCTTGTGCGCGGATCAGTTCGGCCACGCGGTACAGCACAGCGGCACGCTCGTGCGGCTTGCGCTGGGCCCAGCCGCTGGTAAGGAAGGCATGGTGCGCGCCCTGCACGGCTTCTTCCACGTCAGCCGGGCTGGCGGCATTCAGTTCTGCGACGACCTCGCCGGTCGCTGGATAGCGCGTGCCGTAGCGGTCGCCCGTGCCGAGGCGCCATTCGCCGGCGATGCAGATGGGGAGGACTTCTTGTGGGTTCATGTCGTTGCCTGCTAAGTCTGTGGGGCGTGGCTGCCGGAACTAGATCGATACCGCATGCGCGCGGTTGCCCAGCGCCCGCACCACGCTGAACACCGTCAGCGCCGACGTCTTCGGATTCGCCGCCAGCGGCTTGCCCCGCATCGTCAGCTCGAACCCGCCAAACGCCCCGCGCGCTTCCACGTGATGCACGTTCTCCACCGCATGCGGATCGGCCAGCAGCTTCACCGCAGTGCGATCCAGCCCGAGGCCGGCCAGCGACACCGTGGCGGCGACGTTGGCGTTCTTCGGGTACAGGCGCGCGGCGTCGCGCGCCGTGCCTTCGAAGATCACCGTCGCCTCGGTCAGCGCATCCAGGTCGAACAGCTTCTCGGCCGGGGTGCCAGCCCAGGCGCGCGCCGGCTTGCGGCCGGTGTAGATCACTTCATCCAGCCCGCCGACGCGCGCCGCGGCCAGCGCGTCGATGGCGCCGATGGCACCGGACAGCAGCTGCACCTGCGTGCCGCCACGGCGTGCCGCCGCTTCCAGCCGCTCGGCCATGCCGGGCTCGGACAGCGCGCCCACCGACACCACCATGCACGGGATGCCGCGCTCCAGCGCCGGCACGATGTGCTCTTCCAGCGCATGGTGGCCGGCGCACTCGACCAGCAGGTCGGGGCGCTGGTCGTCAAGGTGCGTGGCCACGCGGGCGCTGGGCGCCAGCGCGGACAGCGCGCCGCGGGCCTCGTCCATCGCGCTCTCGGGCACGATCACCACGTCGAAGGCGACGTCGGGATCGCTCTTGAGCAGCTCAAGCACGCCCCGGCCGATCGCACCGCACCCAATCATGGACACATGCAGCATTTTTCTGCTCTCCTCAGGCGCTGACGGTGGCCTGTTCCGAAGCCGGGGTTTCCTTGTTCACCGGCGGGCCGGCAAACACGGTCTTGAAGCTGCCGATCGACAGCATGTCGATTTCCAGCAGGAACGGGCCGGGCTCCACCGTGGCCTGCTCCAGCGCGGCGCCGACTTCGGCCAGGCTGCTGACGCGCGCATGGCGCAGCGACAGCGACCTGGCCAGCGCGGCGTAGTCGGGCGTATGCAGGTCGACGTAGTGGCGGCGGCCGCCGTACTGCGCGTCCTGGATGTTCTTGATCACGCCGTAGCCCTTGTCGTTCATCAGCACGATGACCATGTCGGCACGTTCCTGCACGGCAGTCGCCAGCTCACCCAGGTTCAGGATGAAGCCGCCGTCGCCGGCCAGCGTGAAGGTCTTCTTGCCCGACGCGGTGGCCGCCGCGCCGATCGCGGCGCCGATGCCCATGGCCAGGCCCTGGCCAATGCCGCCGCCCAGCGCATGCACGCCGGCGCGCGAGTCGAAGATGCGCAGTTCGCGATTGCCCCAGGTGCTGTTCGACACGGTCACGTCGCGCACCCAGTTGAAGTTGCGGCCGACTGCGCCTTGCAGCGCCTGCACCAGTGCCGAGTACGGGCCCAGGCCATCGACCAGGCCGTTGACGGCGACGTCATGCGCGCGGCGCAGGTCGGCGGCGAAGGCCGGATCGACCTTCATGCGCTTTTCGAGCCGATCCGCGAGCGCGTCCAGCGCCAGCGCGGCATCGCCGCTGACAAAGTAATCGCTCTGGTAGCAGCGGCCTTCGGCGGCGGGATCGGCGTCGATGCGCAGCAGCGGGCGCGGCAGCTTCAGTTCGTACTTCAGCGTTTCATTGCCGCGCAGGCGCGAGCCCACCACCAGCATCGCGTCGCAGGTCTGGTAAAAGGCCTCGACCGGCTTGTGCAGGTTGTAGGCGCCCAGCGAGCGCGGATCGTCTTCCGCCACGATGCCGCGGCCTTGCGTGCTGGTGACCACGCCGAAGCCCAGGTCCAGCAGGCGCTGCACCTGCTTGCTGGCGTGGCGGGCACCGCCGCCCAGCCACAGCAGCGGGCGTTTGGCATTCACCAGGCGCTCGGCCAGCGCGTCCAGCGCGTGCGCCGACGGCACATGCTTAGGCACCGGCAGCGGCTGCAGGTCGGCCGGCAGGTCGATCAGCGCGGCCTGTATGTCGATGGGGATCTCCACGCTGACCGGGCCGGTCGGCGCCGTCAGCGCGGTCTGCACCGCCAGCTTGATGGTGCTGATCGCGGTGTCGGCGCTGCGGATGCGGAAGGCGGCCTTCGACACGGCCTTCAGCATGGTGAGCTGGTCCGGCGCTTCGTGGATGTAGGCCAGGCTCTGGTCCAGATACGGCGTCTCGATCTGGCCGGTGATATGCAGCATCGGCGTGCCGGCGGTCAGCGCTTCGACCATGGCGCCGGCGGCATTGCCCGCGGCGGTGCCGGTGCTGGTCAGGCACACGCCCAGGCCGCCGGTGGTGCGGGCGTAGGCGTCGGCCATGTTGGTGCCGCCCGCTTCGCCGCGTGCCGGCACGAAGCGGATGTGGCCGCGCTCGCCCATGGCGTCGAGGATCGGCATGTTGTGGATCGAGATCACGCCGAACGCGGCCTTGACCCCGCACTGCTCGAGAAACGCCGTGATGGCGCAGCCGACGGTGACCTGCTGTTGTTCGTACTGGTGTTGATTAGGCATGACGGGAGTGTCCTCCGGAGATATCGATATGGCTGCCCGTGGTGTACGAAGACAACGGCGAGGCAAGGAACAGGATGGCGCGGGCTGCCTCGACGGGCAGGCCCAGGCGGCCAAGGGGAATATGTTTCTGCTGGGCCAGGCGCGCGGTCCACGCGGCCCAGTCCAGGTGGCGGTCTGCTTCAGGACGCGCCTCGAAGCGGCGGCGCCACTGGCCCGATTCGACCAGCCCGATCAGGATGCCGTTGACGCGGACACCCTTGGGCGCGAATTCGGTGGCCATCGAGCGCACCAGGTTCAGCACGCCGGCGCGCGCGGCGGAGGTGGCCACCATGTGCGGCTCGGGCTGTTGCGCCAGCAGCGAGTTGACGCAGACGATCGCGCCCTGGCCCGACTTCTCCAGCTGCGGCAGGAAGGCGCGCGTCGGGTGGATCACCGAGAAGAACTTGAGCTGCAGTTCGTCCATCCAGGCCGCGTCTTCGGTATTGGCGAAGGTGGACACGCGGCCCTGGCCGGCGTTGTTGACCAGCATGTCGACATTGCCGAGCTTCTGCTGCACGTCGGCCGCGAAGGCGGCGACCTGTTCCGGCTTGAGCACGTCGCAGGTGGCGGCATGGAGCCGGCACCCGGGGAATTTCTCGCGCAACTGCGCTTCGGCGCTGCGCAGGCGGGCTTCGTCGCGGCCGCACATGGCGACGGCGGCGCCCGCTTCGAGCAGCAGTTCGACGGTCGCCAGCCCGATGCCGGAGGACCCGCCGGTAACGACGGCAACCTTGCCGCCGAGTTCAATCATGGACATTGTCCTCACTCCCGATACAGATTCACGACCTTGCCGGCGCTGTGCAGCGACAGCCGGTAGTCAAGCAGGCGCGACAGCTCGCCCGCTGTGCTCCTCACCTTCTCCACCATCGCGTCCAGCTGTTCCGGATCGATATGCGCAGCGGGGATGGTGGCGCCCAGCGCCGCCACCACCTTGCCGGTGCGGTCGCGCACCGGCGCGGCAATGGTCGAGATGCTCGATTCGAAAAAGCCTTCCTGCAGCACGTAGCCACGCTCGCGGTCGCGCTGGACGATGGCAAAGAGCGCATCGACCGTGCGCGGCGTGCTGTCGGAGAACACTTCCAGCTGCGCCTCCGGATACAGCGCGTGCAGTTCCGCCAGCGGCAGGTCTTCCAGCAGCACCCGGCCCAGCACCGTGGCATGCGCGGGCAGCCGCGTGCCGACGTTGACCGAGCTGGCGAAGGGCCGCGGCGACACCGCCTTGGCCACGTAGACGATCGAACGCCCGTCGCGCACCACCAGGTTGGTCGGATAGCCGATCTCGTCGCGCAGCCGCTCCAGCAGCGGGCGGCCCAGTTCGGTCAGCTCCAGCGACGCCAGGTACTCGAACCCCAGCCGCAGCACCGCCATGCCCAGCCGGAAATCGCGGCCGCCATCGGCGCGCTCGACAAAACCCAGCATTTCCAGCGTGGCCAGCAGGCGGAACACGGTGGAGCGCGGCACCTTCAGGCGGCGCGCCAGTTCGGCGGCCGACATGGTGCGGTCCTTGCTGCTGAACTCGCCGAGCAGGCGCAGCCCGCGCTCCAGGCCCGGGACGATGTACTTGTCCGGGGTTTCGTTGGCGGCTGGCGTCGTCGGGATGGCGTTGGTGCTCATGGTCAGTGCGTGCGGACAGGCCGATGGCGCATCAGCGCTTGATCTTCGCGAGCGGGTGCTCGGGCGGGTAGGTCGGCGTGACCGGCTTCTTGGCGCCGAGCATCACGCACATCAGCGCGTCTTCCTCGCCGATATTGATTTCCTCCCGATACACGCCCGGCGGCACCGAGACCAGGTCGCGGTCGGTCAGGACGGTCTCGAAGCGCTCGCCATCCTTTTCCAGGATCAGCTTGATCTTGCCGCGCAGGACGAAGAACACCTCTTCCACGTCGGTGTGGATATGCGACGGGCCTTCATGGCCGGCCGGGATGATCATGGTGGAGAAGGTGAAGTGCTCCGACGGCACGGTGTTGGTGTCCGCGGCCACGCCGGTGCCGCCGGTGCCCAGGTAGCGCATCTGCGCGCGGCGGTACTTGGGGTCGTAGTCGGCCTGGAACTTCAGCGCGTCCCAGTCGTACTTGCGCGTGGAGAAGCGCGCCACGCGGCTTTCCATCCACTGGTCGAACGAGGCGCCGTCCGGCTGGTCCCAGGAACGCTTGATGTTTTGCTGTTGGGAAAGATCGCTCATTTGGATTCCTTCGGTTTTCTTCAGTGGATTTCGGATCAATGCATGACAAAGCCGCCGTTGACCGCCAGCGTCTGGCCGGTCACGAAACGGGCAAGGTCGGACAGTGCGAACAGCACCGCGCCGCAGACATCGTCGGGCAGCTGCTCGCGCGAGATCGCGCGTTGCTCGCGGTACAGGTCGTGCCGGTGCTGGGGCACGTACTCGGTGGCTTCCACCAGCGTCAGGCCCGGGGCCACCGCGTTGACAGTGATCTGGTCGCGGCCCAGCTCGCGCGCCAGCGAACGGGTCATGCCGATGATGGCGCTCTTGCTGGCCACATAGGCGAGCAGGTTGGGCGCGCCCCACAGCGGCGTGTCCGAGGCCAGGTTGACCACCGCGCCACGGCCGCTGGCGCGCAGCGCCGGCAGGCAGGCAGCGGTCATCAGCCAGGTGCCGCGCACGTTGACATTCATCACGCGGTCCCAGGTGGCGATGTCGATGGCGCTGGCATCGCGGCCGCCCGAGTCGGTCACGGCGGCGTTGTTGACCAGCCCGTCGAGGCCGCCCAGTGCCTTCACCGCGGCATCGGCGCAAGCCTGCACCGAGGCGGGGTCCGACAGGTCCAGCAGGACCGGCACCACCTTCAGGCCGCGGGCGCGCAGCGCGTCGGCTTCCTGCTGCAGGCGTTCGGCCAGGATGTCGGCCATGGCCACGCTGGCGCCGGCTTCCGCCAGCGACTTCGCGAAGGCCAGCCCGAGGCCGCGTGCGGCGCCGGTGACCAGCACCTTGCGGCCGGCCAGCAGAGCGTTGTTGGTGATGGCCTCAGGCATGGCTGGCGGCTCCGGCGGCTTGCGTGGGCTTGAGCATCGCCACCGGCTCGTCGGCGATTTCCTGGTCGGCGCGGCGCTTCAGCAGACGGCGCACGCGCGTGATGCCGGCGTCGTGCTGGTACAGCATCTCGTGGTCGCGTGCGTTGGGGGCCATCATTTCCAGCACCACGCGGTCCTGCTCCAGCACGTCCCAGTGCAGCTGCTCCAGGCGGTTGCGATAAAGGAAGCGCCACACGTCGCGCTCCCAGCCCTGCACGTGGCGGGTGCGCCAGAAGAACACCATGCAGTGGTCTTCATCCACCGGCGTGGCCATGCCGACGATGCCGAACGGGCCGCCGGGGCCGACCTTGGCGCGGTACGGGATCGCCAGGCGCAGCCACAGCGTGCCGGTCTCGCCGAACTCCACCCAGTCGAAGTTGACGCCGCGCTGGCCGGTCTTCTCGAACACCAGGCCGTGCTCGGTCTCGCGGATCTGCATCACGGCGGACTTCTCGCCGGATGCCATCGAGTGCGACACCGCGTGCAGGTAGGCGCCGTGCATCGGGTCCATCACGTTGTCGATGGCGTAGCGGTAATTGCAGTCCCAGTGCGCCACGCACAGGAAGTTGCTGTGTTCTTCGCTGACCAGTTCTTCCGGCAGGCGCAGCTCGTCGGGGCTGCCTTCGCCCTGCGGGGCCTGGTCGCCGAACCACAGGAAGATCGCGCCGGCCTTTTCCTGCACCGGGTAGCTGCGCACGCAGGTGCGGCCTTCCAGCGGGCAGCTTTCCACCGCCGGCACGCTCTTGACCTGGCCGTCGCCGCCGACTTCCACGCCGTGGTACCAGCAGGCGACGCGGTCGCCCAGGTTCCAGCCCATCGACAGGCGCGCGCCGCGATGCGGGCAGCGGTCTTCCAGCGCGTGGACCTGGCCGGCGCCGTCGCGCCACAGCACGATGTTCTGGCTCAGGCGGGTGATGCCGATCGGGGCATGGCTCACCGCCCACGAGGCGGCGACCGGGTACCAGTAGTTGCGCAGGCCGGTATTCAGTCGGGCTTCGGCGCGGGCTTGCTTGTTCGATTCCATGTTGTTCTCGCTATGGTCGCGATGCGGACGCGGTTCAGGCGCCCAGGCGGCGCATTTCGGAGAGGAAGCGCTCTTCGGTCCATGGCTGGCCGTCGACGCCCAGGAAGCCGGCGGCGTTGAACGCGCGCACGATGTCCTGCGGGTTCTGCGCGCCGCCTTCGAAGGCGGCCTCAAGCGCGTCGCCCAGCGCGTTCTCGTAGGCGCTCGGCGCGGTGGCGCGGGTCTGCCAGACAATGTTGGCAACCTTGCCGGGTTGTTCGATATGGCCCTTGCCTGCGACGTTGTTCGGCGCCGGACGCTCCCAGGGCACCAGGTTCGGGTTGTACGAGAGGCTTTCCATTGCGCTTTGCTCCATGTCTTGCAGCTTGGGGGACCGTGTTCCGACGCCGCCCGGGCGCGACCTGCTTTTGCGCCCGTCGTGTTTTACTAATGAAACACTGGTTTAGATATTGAACACAGGTACGACTATAGACAACACAACCGTAAAAATTGACTGGGGTAAACCCGCGAAGCCGGGGCCAGGCGGCGCAGTCGGCGCATGACAGGCGCGCCAGCTGAGTGGTGCCGCGCAGTTGGCGGCGCCGGAAAGGGTAAGGCGTTGCCTTGGGGCAGTTAGGGCAGCGCCGAGCGGATCAGGCGCGCCGTAGCGGCGGCCTGCTCGATATAGCAGGCATGGCCGGCATCGGGGATCAGCGCAATCGGCAGGTCAAAGCGTTCGGCCAGCGTGCCGCAGGCCAGCGGCGTGGTCACCACGTCGTGGCTGCCGCAGGCGATGCGCGTGGGCAGTGACGCCGGCCGGCGCGACAGGTAACGGTCGATATCGTCGCCGCACAGCATCGCCACGGCCTGGCGGTAGCCGTCCGGGTTGAGCCGCTGCATGTTCCACTGCACCCATGCCTGCGCGCCGGCATCGGCCAGTTCGCTCAGCAGCCGCGCCGGTCCGCGTTGCGCCAGCCCTTCCACGCCGAGTGTGTCCAGTGCCGCCAGCCGCTGCTGTGCCACCTGCCGGGCCTGCGCCTCCTTGCCCGCCCCACCGTAGCCCTGGGCCACGCTCAGCAGCAGCAGCCGCGCCGGCAGGTTCCTCGCGTTGGCGACATAGGCCGCGGCCATCAGCGCGCCCAGCGAATGGCCGACGATCAGCGCCGGCGCAATTCCCAGCCCCTGCAGCAAGCCGTCGAGCCGCTCCGCGTAGTCCGATGCCAGCGGGCGCTCCGGCGCCAGCGGCGTCGAATTGCCGTAGCCCGGCGCGTCCCAGGCGATCACGCGCGCCTGCGCCGACAGCAGGCTGGCGCACGGCAGCCACGAGGCCGCGCCGGAGCTGATGCCATGCAGCAGCACGACGGCCGGCCCGCCGGTCCCGCCGCTGCGGTAGGCCACCTGCGCGCCGCCGTCGACCGTCACCACGCGTTCCGCAAACCCGCTGTTCAGGGCCTCCAGTAGCTGCCGGTCCGGCTGCGTACGAAGGGGGGGGTTATTTTGTTCCATATATGAAACTCAGGTTTGTAAATAAAACTTCTGCAGCATAGGCGTGCGTATTGGGAAACGGGATGAGGGTAAACGATAGGCACATCCGACCCGAAACGTAATCGCGCCGAGCTGGTGCATGCAACGGCTTGCCAGTCCCTGCCCATGGCATCGGGCGCGGCGCCTTTGCCGGTGCGGCAAAACGCGTAGACGGCAAGTCCTCCGGCAGCGCGCGCCGCGCCGTGCCGATGCACCCCCGCGCTCACGCCGGGCCCTGCTCGGGTGCAGCCGGCGGCTGTCCGGCGCGTCGCCGCCCTGCCGCACTAGGGGATAACCCTCCTCGCAGGTTTTGGAAACTCGCGGCTATATTTTGCTCAACGTTTCTTATGTTGTTTGATGTTCCATATATAAAACACAAAAGCGGCTATGGCAGCATTTTTGCTAGACACTGCGGCTTTTGACAGCCTGCGGGATCCACAAGAGGAGAACACCCTGCCAATAACAAGCCTGCCCTGAAACCCGGGCGCCATCGCAGCGGCCCGGACCACAAAGACGATTACAAGACGGAAAAACGGAAGGAAACTGGTAGATGAAACTTGCACGAACCGCCGCGGCGCTGCTCGCGGCTTCCCCCCTGCTGGCCTCGGCCCAGTCGTCGGTGACGCTGTACGGCGTCATCGATAGCGGTGTCGAGTACGTGAGCAATGTCGGCGCCAACGGCGACAGCCTGGTGCGCATGCCCAACAACACCGCCACGGTGCCGTCGCGCTGGGGCATCCGCGGCACGGAAGACCTCGGCGGCGGGCTGAAGGGCCTGTTCGTGCTGGAATCGGGCTTTTCGCCGGACACGGGCAACGCCAACCAGGGCGGCCGCCTGTTCGGGCGCCAGGCGCTGGTCGGCCTGAGCAACCAGTATGGCCAGCTGTCGTTCGGCCGCCAGTACACGATGCTGTTCTGGGCCATCCTCGACAGCGATATCCTCGGGCCGAACGTGTACGGCTCGGGCTCGCTCGACAACTACCTGCCCAACACGCGCGCCGACAACGCGGTCGCATACAAGGCCAACTTCAACGGCTTCGTGGTCGGTGCCACCTACAGCTTCGGCCGCGACGCGGTCAACGCCGGCCCCAGCCCGGCCGGCACCAACTGCGCCGGCGAGAACCCGGCCGACAAGAAGGCCTGCCGCGAGTGGTCGGCCATGATCGGCTATGACAGCAAGACCTGGGGCCTGATCGCAGCCTACGATTCGCAGCGCGGCGGCCCCGGCGCCTTCGGCGGCCTGACCAACAGCAACCTGACCGACGACCGCCTGTCGCTGGGCGGCTACATGCTGCTGAAGAACACCAAGCTTGGCGCCGGCTGGATCCGCCGCGACAACGAAGGCAGCCCGACGCCGATCAGCGACCTGTACTACGCCGGCGTCTCCTACGACATCACTCCGGCGGTCAACCTGGCCGGCCAGGTCTACTTCCTGAACTACCACGGCAGCGACAACGAGGCCATGCTCTACGCGCTGCGTGCGACATACAGTTTCAGCAAGCGCACCTCGGTCTACGCCACCGCGGGCTATATCAATAACGACGGCCAGCTCGCCATGTCGGTGAGCGGTGGTTCGCCCGGCTCCAACCCCCGCCCCGGCGCGAACCAGTGGGGCTCGATGCTGGGCATCAAGCACATCTTCTGAGTCGGCCGAGTTGGCCACCATGCCCCGGCGCCGCGCGCCGGGCTTCACCAGCCGCTTCACCAGCCATGTTGGCCCCCGGCCCCCGCCGGGCGCCAAGTCTTACCGAGGTCTGAACATCATGAAGTCTGCACGCCGCAAAGTCCTGGCCACGCTGGCCGCCGCCACCACCGTGCTTTGCACCGGCGCCGCCCTGGCCCAGGGCGCGTACCCGAACAAACCCATCACCATCGTCGTTGCGTATCCGGCCGGCGGCGATGTCGACGTACTGGCCCGCATGTTCGCGGAAAAGCTGGCACCGCGGCTGAAGCAGTCGGTGGTGGTGGAAAACCGCACCGGCGCCGCCGGCACGATCGGCAGCGCCTATGTCGCGCGCGCCAACCCCGACGGCTACACGCTGCTGCTGGCGCCCAACACGGTCGCCATCGCTCCGCTGGTGCTGAAGGCCGGCACCGGCGCCAGCTACGACGTGCAGCATGACTTCACGCCGATCTCGCAGATCGGCACGCAGTCCCTGTTCGTGGTGGTCAACAAGGGCACCGGCATCACCAAGGTCAGCGACCTGGTGGCACGCGCCAAGTCGGGCAAGGTGGAAACCTATGCCACGCCGGGCAACGGCTCGCCGATGCACATCATGGGCGAACTGTTCAACAAGTCCGCCGGCATCAAGATCAGCCAGGTGCCGTATCGCGGCCTGGCGCCCGCCATTGTCGACGTGATCGGCGGGCAGGTGCCGGTGACCTACGTCACCTACGGCGCGGTGGCGCAGTACGTGGGCAACGGCAGCCTGGTGCCGCTGGCGGTGGCGGACCTGAAGCGCTCGCCGTTCGCGCCCAACGTGCCGACGCTGGCGGAGCTGGGCTACAAGGATGTCGAGATCGGCGCCTGGCAGGCGCTGCTGGGTCCGAAGAACATGCCCGCCGACGTGGTGCGAACGCTCAATACGCACGTCAACGACATCCTGAAGATGCCCGACGTGGTGTCGCGCATGGCCACCATCGCGGTCACGCCGGCGGGCGGCGAGCCGGCCGCGCTGTCGAAGCTGATCGCCGCGGATACCACGCGCTATACGAAGATCGTGAAGGAGTTCGGCATCCAGGCCGACTGATCCTCGCACCGGCGGCTTCCTGCGGAAGCAGGAGCCCGCCCGGCTGCGCGACGGCAATCCGTACGCAGCCGCTGCAAGAATTACCGTCAGCGCGGCGGCGTGGCGTGCACAAGCGCCATCGCTGCAAAGTGGTCCGGAAGTTGCTGTGTTTCGGGCATGGACTTCTCGTTCGACTGGCGCGAAGCGCTCTTCTTCACCGTCTCGCCACTCGAGATCGTCGTTCGCGGCACGGTGATGTACTGGGCGCTGTTCCTGCTGTTCCGTTTCGTCGTGCGGCGCGACATCGGCTCGATGGGCATTGCCGACCTGCTTCTGGTCGTGATCGTTGCCGACGCGGCGCAGAACGGCATGGCCGGCAAGGGTGAAGGCGTTGCCGACGCCATGCTGCTGGTCGTCACGCTGATTGCGTGGAACCGGTTGATCGACCTGTTGGCCTACCACTTCCCCACGTTCCAGCGCTTTGCCGAAGCGAAGAAAATCCTGCTCGTGCGCGACGGCACCAGGCTGCAAGAAAACATGCGGCGCGAATCGATCACCGACGACGAGCTGGAAGCCAAATATCGCGAGCAGGGGGTAGAAAAGCTCGAGGAGATCAAGGCGCTGTACCTGGAGGCGGATGGCAAGGTCAGCGTGATCAAGAAGAAGTAGATGCTCCCCGCCCCGCTCGCGGGACAGGGAGCCAGGCTCAGTTCACCTGCCGGTTCATCCCCTCCCAGAACGGCTCGCGCAGCTTGCGCCGCAGCAGCTTGCCGGACGGATTGCGCGGCAGCGCGTCGACGAACTCGATGCTCTTCGGCACCTTGAAGCCGGCCAGCCGCTGGCGCGTCCACGCGATGATGCCGTCGCGATCGGGCGATTGTCCCGGCTTCAGCACGACGATGGCTTTCACCGCTTCGCCCCACTTCTCGTCCGGCACGCCGATCACCGCCACGTCAGCCACCTGCGGGTGGCCGTAGATCGCGCTTTCGACCTCGGCCGGATAGACGTTCTCGCCGCCGCTGATGATCATGTCCTTGACGCGGTCGTGGATGTACAGGTAACCCTGCGCATCCATGTAGCCCGCGTCGCCGGTGCGCAGCCAGCCATCGGCGTCGATGGTGCGCGCGGTCTCCTCGGGCTGCTTCCAGTAGCCGGCCATGTTGTGCTGCGAGCGCACCACGATCTCGCCGACTTCATCGGGACCCAGCCCGCGCCCCTCATAGTCGACCACCTTGATTTCCACGCCTGGCAGCGGCTTGCCCGCGGCACGCATGCGCGGCACCTCTTCGGTGGTGTGGTCCTCGGGCGGCAGCGCGACGATGGTGCCGGTGGTCTCGGTCATGCCGTACTGCTGCACGAAGCCGCAGCCGAACACCTCGATGCCCTCGCGCAGCAGCGCCGCCGGAATCGGCGCGGCGCCATACAGCAGGTACTTCAGCCGCGAGTAATCCACCTGGCGCGCGCGCGGATCGCGCAGCACGATCTGCATGGCCGCCGGCACCATGAACAGCTTGCTGACGCGCTCGTGCTCGATGAAATCCAGCACCGCGCGCGGGTCGAATTCGCGCGCGACCACGCCCTTGGCGCCAGACAGCAGATTGCGCAGTCCCCAGCCCGAGCCGCCGATATGCGCGACGGGCATCGCCACCAGCGAGATATCGTCGGCCGTCCAGTGCGACCAGGCAATGCCTTCGCGCTCGCTGACCTCGGTGCCGATGGTCAGGTTGCGGTGCGTCAGCATCGCGCCCTTGGGCCGCCCGGTGGTGCCAGAGGTGTACAGCTGCAGCACCACGTCGTGCGGCGCCGGCCGGTGTGCCGGCGGCGTGGCCGGCTGCGCGTCGCGCCAGTCGGTGTAGCAAGGGGCATCGCCGCCGTCGGCGCACGGCTCCATCAGCACCACCGTGCGCACCATCGGCAGCGCCGGCAGCAGCGACTTTGCCATCGCCGCCGATTCCGGCCCGACGAACAGCACCACCGCGTCGCAATGGCCGACGATGAACTCGATCTCCGGCGGCGCCAGGCGCCAGCTGGCCGGAGTGGTGACGACGCCAGCCTTGGCCGCGCCGAGCAGCAGTTCGAAGTAGTGGTCGCTGTTCTTGCCGATATAGGCAATGCGGTCGCCGGCGTGGATACCCTCGGCCAGCAGCGCCTGCGCGACCCGGTCGGTATTGCGCTCGAAGTCGGCGTAGGTAGTCTGGCGGCCCTCGAACGCATATGCCACCGCGTCGGGCCGCAGTCCGGCGAAATGGCGCACGGCATCGGGCAGCGTGCTCAGGTAGCTGAAATCCATCCGCGTCTCCGTGTTGATTCCATCCAGGCCGCTTCGCTCAGCGCGGCGCCATCCGGATGGCGCCGTCCAGCCGCACGGATTCGCCGTTGAAATAGCCGTTGCGGCACATCTCGACGGCCAGCGAGGCGAACTCTTCCGGCTGGCCCAGGCGCTTGGGAAACGGCACCGAAGCGGCCAGCGCGGCCTTGACGTTCTCGGCCGCGCCCTGCAGCAGCGGCGTATTGAAGATGCCCGGCAGGATGGTATTGACGCGGATGCCCTCGCCCGCGAGGTCGCGCGCGATCGGCAGCGTCATGCCGACCACGGCGGCCTTGGACGCCGAGTACGCGGCCTGCCCCATCTGGCCATCCTGCGCCGCCACCGATGCGGTGCTGATGATCACGCCGCGCTCGCCGCCCGCGGTGTCCAGCGTCAGCATGCCGGCCGCCGAGCGCGCGATGCAGCGGAAGGTGCCGATCAGGTTGATCTGGATGATGCGTTCGAAGGCATCGGAGGGAAAGTGCTTGATCTGGTCCGGCGCTTCCTTGGAACGCGACGCGGTCTTGATGGCATTGCCGGTGCCGGCGCAGTTGACCAGGATGCGCTCCTGGCCGATGGCGGCACGTGCCCTGGCGAAGCCGGCCTCGACTTCAGCTTCCGAGGTCACGTTCACCTGGCAGAACACGCCGCCCAGTTCGCGCGCCAGTGCTTCGCCCTTCTCGGCGTTGAGGTCGAACAGCGCCACGCGCACGCCGTGCGCCGCCAGCGCGCGCGCCGTTGCCGCGCCCAGGCCCGAGGCGCCGCCCGTGATCACTGCCGATACCGATGCATTGAGTTCCATGCCGTCTTTCCTTTGTGTCTTGTTGCTGGCCGGACGGGCCACCGGTTCTGGTGCGCGCGCCCGCGATCTGAGAGTGGCCGGCGGGCGCCGAAATGCCCACGCCGGAGTGGGTTCGAGATTCGTGGATCGGCGCAAGCGACGCATCGTCCGAAGCGACGAATGGTTCCGACGTGGACCCAGACGTGGACCCAGACGTGGACCCGGGGTGGCCCGACGTGCCGGATGCGGCGGTGCGTCACCCGGCACCGCCGATGCGCTACAGTGGCGCGATCGACGTTCATTCCCGCGCCTCCGCCGGCAGCGTCACGCCGGGCCGGGTGCGGACATCCAGCCATGCGCAAACCCGATCGCAACGCCCCCTCCCGATCGATGTGGCCACGCCGGCTCACGCCAGGTGCGAGCCTGGCCATGCATGCCGCGCTGCTGGCGCTCGCACTGCTGTGTTGTACGGTTCCAGCGCCCGCTATGGCGGCAGGCCCGCTTGCCACCCTGCTGGCACCGGCCAAGCCCGCTCCGGCGCCGGCCAGCGCGCCGGCGGCCCCGGCCAGCGTGCCGCTGGCGCAGTCGCTCGACCAGGTCATCGCAACACTGCAGGACGATCGCGAACGGCGCGCGCTGGTCGGCCAATTGCAGGCCTTGCGGCGCGGCCTGGACGCTTCCGCGGTGGCGCCGGCGCCGGCGTCCGCCGCTGCGGCCGGCGCTTCGGCACCCGGGCTGATCGGAGCCGTGGCCGAGGTGCTCGACGAAGTCGACACGCACCTGCGCAAGGACCGCGGCCCGTGGCAATACTGGGGCTGGCGCTCGCGCTTCGCAGGCGAGGAATGGCGCGCCGCGCTGACCCACCGGGGCACCCGCTCGGGGCTGGAATCGCTGCGCGAATTCGCGCTGGTGCTGGCGGTATGGGCGGCGAGCGGCTGGGGCCTGTGGGAGATCGGCCATCGCATCCGGCGCCGGCGCGCGCCGCCGCGCCCGCGTACCGAGCGCGCCAGGCTGCCCGAGGTGCCGTCCTGGGTGGATGTCGGCGTCTTCATGCTGCGGCATATCGGGCCCTGGGTGATCGCATTCGGCATCACGCTGCTGATGGCGACGCGCACCTTCGCGCAGTCGCCAGCAGCCGTGGCCGCGGTGCTGGTCGCATACGCCATCGTGGCGGGTGCCGTCGCCGCCGCGATGTGCCAGGTCATCTTCGTCCTGTTCCGCACCGCGCACCGCCAGCTTGCGGTCCGGCAGCTGCTGGCGCGCTCGCCGTGGCTGCTGTTCTGCACCGGCGCACTGGCGGCCCTGGGCGACAGCGCCACCGACAGCCGCGTCGTCGCGGTGCTCGGCACCAACCTCGCCGCGCTGGTGTCGACCACGGCCAATATCGCCGCAGCACTGGGCATCGGCGTGTTCGCGCTCGTTTTCAGTCGCCAGATCGGCCAGCTGATCAGCCACCGGCCGCTGGCCTTCCGCCAGTCCCACCCGGGCCTGACCGACCTGCTGCGGCTGATCGGCCAGGCCTGGCACTTGCCGGTGCTCGCGGTGGTGGTCGCGTCGGTGATCGGCACGCTGCTCGCCGCCGGCCACGCCGATGTATTCCTGCGCCGCACCGTGGCTTCGGTCGCGCTGTTCGTGGCGGCACTGCTGCTGACGATGGTCGCCAGGCGCTCGCCCAAGGCAACGGCACGGCCGCCCCGCTTCCGCGACCGCCGGCGCTCGGCCTATGTGCAGCGCTTTGGCCGCTTCGCCATGGCGCTGCTGCGGGTGGCGATCTGGGTGGTATTTCTTGCCATGGTGATGCGCGTCTGGGACACGTCGCTGATGCAGCTGGCGGAATCTTCCGCAGTGGGCCGCCATATCACCGAGACCGTGTTCAGCGTGACCAGCACCGTGCTGCTGGCCTGGCTGGTCTGGCTGCTGATCGACACCGCCATCACGCAGACGCTGTCGCCCGCGCATGGACGCGGCGCGCAGCCCAGCCTGCGCGCCAAGACCATCCTGCCGCTGGTGCGCAATGCCTCGTTCATCGGGCTGCTGCTGATCGCGGTGATTGCCGTGCTGGCCAACCTGGGCGTCAACGTGACACCGTTGCTGGCCGGCGCGGGGGTGGTCGGGCTGGCGATCGGCTTCGGGGCGCAGAGCCTGGTGCAGGACCTGATCACCGGATTGTTTATCGTGGTCGAGGACTCTATCGCCATCGGCGACTCGATCGAGCTGCCTGACCATGCCGGCGTGGTCGAAGGTATGACCATCCGCACGGTCAAGCTGCGCGACGGACGCGGCGCGCTGCATACGCTGCCGTACAGCCAGATCAAGGCGGTCAAGAACCTGTCGCGCGGCTATGGCTATGCCGTGTTCAGCATCGGCATCAGCTACCACAGCGACCTCGACCGCGCCCTCGAGCTGATCCGCACCACCGGCACGGAAATCGCGCGAGATTTCCGCTACTCGCGCAACCTGATGTCGGGGCTGGACATCCTCGGCCTGGACCGCTTCGACCCGAGCGGGCCGGTGGTGATGGCACAGTTCAAGACCCGGCCGCTGACGCAGGCGGAAATCACGCGCGCGTTCAATGCACGCCTGAAGCGCAACTTCGACGCCCACGGCATCCGCATGGCATCGCCCAGCCTGACCATTCAGGTCGATGGCAAAGGGCTGCAGGTGGGGGGCGACGAGCAAGCGAACCCGGCGGCGCCATAGCAGCCGGTTCGAATGCCGGTTCGAACCGGCCCGTTCGCAGAAACACGGGTATGGCAACCTATTCTCGGCCCGGCAACGGGGGCTTTTTGCCGCCAACATTCTGGACACGTGTGGCGTGTGTGAAACGCCCGGCACTATTTCCGTGCTGAAAATTTCGGCGTTCTCGTCACCCGCATTACCATCACGCCTCACAAGTCGGTAGTGCGCCCGACCTCCCATACGCTGCAAAGCAGCAATTTGGTATGGCCCCAGCTAAGTGTTATGCCTGCAATCCGTGTTTTCCCTCCCGACACGGGGGACAAAAGAAACAACATTGTTTGGCATGATTGCCTTATCGCAGCGCGCCGGATGAGCCTGACGGGACCGCTGCGAGCCGTATCGGCGCAGGTACAGAACGCCAGAGCGGCACCGATAACACAAAAGAAAGTGGCCACTTGCCGTGGCACAAGCAGGAGGCGTTTGCCGCCGGGGGGAATGTGAACATGGGCGAACACCCGACTACGGACGAGGACTTCCATCGTCTGGTCGACTCGATCTACGAGTCCGCGCTGGACGTTGCGGCAATGCCGGCGGCACTCGACCTTTTCTCCCGGTACACCTCCACCGGCAGCCCGCGTTACCTGATCTGGGACAAGCTCGCCGGCCATGCACGCCTGGGCGTCACGCCCCACGGCTGCTTCACCAACGGCGCAAGCGTTGGCGGCTGGCTGCCCAATCCGCTCGAGCTGCCCTACGCCGGCGCCTGCTGTATGCCGGCCGACACGCCTGACAGCCCCGCCTGCGCGCCGCTGCACACGGCCTCTCACGATGGCGCCGTGGCCGAGCGTCCAGTCTCCACGCTGGCATGCAGCGGACTCGAACATGGCATCCGCCTGGTCGAGAACGCCGAGGTCTGCGTACTGATGAGCGGCACCAGCGCGGGCAGCATCAGCGCCGGCCAGCGCGAGCGGCGCCTGGCCCACGTCATGCCGCATTGGGTGCGTGCCGCGCGCATGCAGCAGCGCAACTTTGAACTGAGCGGGCTGGCCAGCCTTGGCCTGGCCGGGCTCGATACCCTGGATTTTGGCGTGATGGTGCTGCAGGCCGACCTGCGCGTGCGCTACGCCAACAGCTGGGCCGAGGCGCTGGTGCAGGCCGACAGCCACCTGTCGCTGCAGGACGGCGTGCTGCGCGCCCACAGCGACACGCTGCAGGCGGTGCTGCGCAAGCTGCTCGACGGCGCCATGCGCGGCCGCGGCGCCGAAGCCGCGTCGGGCTCCTGGATGCACATCACCTCCGGCGGGCAGCCGGTGCCGATCATCGTCACGCCGCTGGTCTCGCGCCAGCCGGTGGAAGGCCCGTGGCAATTGCCGGCCGCGATGATGCTGTTCGGCAATTCGGAATCGCGCGCGGTGCTCGATGCGGGCGTGCTGGCCTCGCTGTTCGGGCTGTCGCGCAAGGAAAGCATCATCGCCGTCCGTCTCGCCGCCGGCGAGACGCTGAATGAAATCGCCGAGCGCGAGTTCCTGTCGCCGCATACGGTGCGCGTGCATATCCGCGATACGCTGCGCAAGACCGGCACGCACCGCCAGTCCGAGCTGGTGCGCCTGCTGCACCTGCTGCCGGGCGTCAATCTCGAACGCGCCGGGGTGACCTCGGCGGTCCGGCCGCGTACGCCGCGAGCGGGGACGGCCTGAAGCACTGGCACCGGCCCCCAAGGGTGACCCGGCCGGGGGGCACCTCCATATCGAATCGGTATCGCTTCCCAATAAATCAATATTGGACTGGCGCTCGACGCGTGAACTACGCTGTGGCCCACCCTGAGCCATCCGGAATGCAAGGCAGCCGCCGCCGCGTTCCGCAGGGCTCGCGTGCCACAGCTACCGGACTTCACCGTGACCGCCTTGCTATCCACCTTCGACCTGACGCCCCTGCCGCCGCACGCGCTCGCGTTCCGCGCCGAGGTCCGCGCCTTTCTTGACGACCACCTGCCCGCCCTGCCGCCGGAAACCCGCGCGCGCTCGTGGATGGGGTTCGATGCGGCGTTCAGCCGCGCACTTGCGGCGCGCGGCTGGGTCGGCATTACGCTGCCGGCGCAATACGGCGGCGCCGGCCTCGATCCTTACTCGCGCTTCGTGCTGGTGGAGGAGTTGCTGGCCTGCGGCGCGCCGGTGTCGGCGCACTGGATCGCCGACCGCCAGAGCGGCCCGCTGATCCTGCGTTACGGCAGCGACGCGCAGAAGGCCCGCTACCTGCCCGCGATCTGCCGCGGCGAGGCGTTCTTCTGCATCGGCATGAGCGAGCCGAACTCCGGCTCCGACCTCGCCAGCGTGACGACCCGCGCCGTGCGCCAGCCCGATGGCTCGTGGCGCCTGACCGGCCGCAAGATCTGGACGACCAACGCCGACCGCTGCCACTTCATGATCGCGCTGGTGCGCACCTCGGGCACGCCGCAGGACCGGCAGGCGGGCCTGTCGCAGTTCATCGTCGACCTGCACGCGCCCGGCGTCTCGGTACGGCCGATCCACGACCTGGCCGGCGATGCGCACTTCTCCGAGGTCACCTTCGACGACGTCGCGCTGGCCCCGGATGCGCTGGTCGGCCAGGACGGCAGCGGCTGGGAGCAGGTCAACGCCGAACTCGCGTTCGAGCGCAGCGGCCCCGAGCGGCTGTACTCCAGCGTGGTGCTGCTCGACACCTGGCTCGACGCCATGCGCCGCCTGCCGCCGGCACGGCGCGACACCGTGACCGCGGGCCGCCTTGCCGGGCACCTGGCGGTGCTGCGCGCGATGTCGCTGGCGGTGACCGCGCGCCTGGCGGCCGGTGAAAGCCCCGTGGTCGAGGCCGCACTGGTCAAGGACCTGGGCACGACCTTCGAGCAATCGGTCCCCGCGCTGGTGGAAGCGGCGCTCGGCGACGAAGCGGCACTGGCCGCCGACGGCGCGCTCTATCGCACGCTGGCCTACGTCACGCAGATCGCCCCGTCGTATTCGCTGCGCGGCGGCACGCGCGAGATCCTGCGCGGCATGATCGCGCGCGGCCTCGGCCTGCGCTGAAGACCCGCCGCACCGTCCCGACGTCCCGCCCCCCCGACGAGACCCATCATGCATAACGCTTACTCCGACGCCCTCGACGCGCTGCTGCGCGATTGCTGCACGCCCGCCACGGTC
The DNA here is from genome assembly GCF_051015765.1 of Cupriavidus sp. a3. Lineage (NCBI taxonomy): Bacteria > Pseudomonadati > Pseudomonadota > Betaproteobacteria > Burkholderiales > Burkholderiaceae > Cupriavidus > Cupriavidus sp. a3. The sequence goes on from NZ_CP170644.1 coordinate 1,870,574, forward strand.
CGCGCGCTGGAACGGCAGGCCGATCCCTCTCCCTTGTGGCAAACCCTGCGCGACAGCGGCTTTGCCGACTGCCTGCTGCCCGAGGCCGCCGGCGGCGCCGCGCTGCCGCTGCCTGAACTGGCCCCCGTGCTGTTCGTCACCGGCCGCCATGTCCTGCCGCTGCCGCTGGCGCAAACCATCTTCGCCCGCGCCCTGCTGCACGCGCAGGGCATCGCCCTGCCCGACGGACCCATCGCCCTGGCGGGCTTCGACGACGGCGCGCCCGCTGCGCTCGTCGCCGATGCGCGCCATGCCCGGTGGTTCCTGGTGCAGGACGGCGAGCGTTGCCTCTTGCTGCCGGCGGCCGACGCGCGCGCCGAGCCCACCGGGGCGCACGCCGACCTGACCCTGCGGCTGCCGCGCCCGGACGCGGCCATGCCGGCTGCGTTCCGGCTGGCGCCCGGCACGCTGCGCACACTCGGCGCCTGCCTGCACGCGGTCCAGCTGGCCGGGGCGCTGTCGCGGGTGCTCGACCTGACGCTGCAGTACGCCAACGACCGCCAGCAGTTCGGCCGCGCCATCGGCAAGTTCCAGGCGATCCAGCATCAGGTCAGCGAGATGGCCGAGCATGTGGCGGCAGCGCGCGTGGCGGCGCAGCTGGCCTGCGCCAGCACCACCGGCCAGCCCGAGCGCCTGCGCGCCGCGCTCGGCAAGCTGCGCGCCAGCGATGCCGTCACGCCAGTGGCGGCCATCGCCCATGCGGTGCACGGCGCGATCGGGATCACGGAGGAATACGACCTGCAGCTCTGCACGCGCCGGCTGCATGCGTGGCGCGTGGCGGACGGGTCGGAGCGCTGGTGGAGCCGCGTGCTGGGCGAGGCGGTGCTCGACGGCACGGACAGCCGGGCGGTCGAACTGGTGCGTGGATGGTGCGAGTGAAAATGAAAACGCGCATTGCCTGAGGTTTCAGGCAACGCGCGTGGCAAGCACTGCGAAGGATCAGGCGATCACGCGGCCAGGCTCAGCCCGCTGTGCGACTTGCGGTGCCGGCGCTCCGGCTTGCATTCGTACTTGAGTTCGGTGCGCCCGTCTTCATAGGCCACTTCCAGGCGCACGGTAAAGCCCCACAGCCGCGTCACGTGCCGCACCACTTCGTCGAAATTGTGCGCCAGCGGCCGGCGGTCATTCTGCAGGTGGCGCAGCGTCAGCGAACGGTCGCCGCCGATATCGACATTGGTGACCTGGATATTGGGCTCCATGGTCGACAGGTCATACTGCGCCGCCATCAGCTGGCGGATCGCGCGATAGCCCTCGTCGTCGTGGATGGCGGTGACGCGCAGCTTGCCCTCGCGGTCGTCGTCCAGCACCGAGAACAGCTTCAGTTCGCGGATCACGCGCGGCGACAGGAACTGCAGCAGGAAGCTCTCGTCCTTGAAATTTCGCATCGCAAAGTCCAGCGTCGTGCGCCAGTCGCTGCCGGCGATCTCCGGCGCCCAGCGGTAGTCCTCGTCGGTCGGGTTCTCGCACATGCGGCGCAGGTCCTGGAAGATCAGGAAGCCCACCGTGTACGGGTTCAACCCGCTGTAATACGGGCTGTGGTACGGCGGCTGGTAAATCACGTTGGTGTGCGCCTGCAGCAGCTCCATCATGAAGGCATCGTTGACCAGCTTTTCTTCGTAGAGCTGGTGGATGATGGTGTAGTGCCAGAACGTTGCCCACCCTTCGTTCATCACCTTGGTCTGGCGCTGCGGGTAGAAGTACTGCGCGATCTTGCGCACGATGCGCACGATCTCGCGCTGCCACGGCGCCAGCTTGGGCGCGTTCTTCTCGATGAAGTACAGCAGGTTCTCCTGCGGCTCGGGCGGGAACGTCATTTCCGGCGCCTCTTCGTCGGCCGTCAGCGCGTGCGGGCGATGCTTGGGCAGCGTGCGCCACAGATCGTTGACCTGCATCTGCAGGTAGTTCTCGCGATCGGCCTGGCGCGCCTTCTCTTCGGTGATGGAGAGCTTCTTGGGCCGCTTGTAGCGGTCCACCCCGTAGTTCTGCAAGGCATGGCAGGAGTCGAGCAGCAGTTCCACTTCCTGTTCGCCGTAGCGCTGTTCGCACTCGGCCACGTAGTTCTTGGCGAACAGCAGGTAATCGACGATGGCGTCCGCGTTGGTCCAGGTGCGGAACAGGTAGTTGCCCTTGAAGAAGGAGTTGTGGCCGTAGCAGGCATGCGCGATCGTCAGCGCCTGCATCGGCATGGTGTTCTCCTCCATCAGGTAGGCGATGCAGGGGTTGGAGTTGATGACGATCTCGTAAGCCAGGCCCATGTGGCCGCGCTGGTAGCTGCGCTCCGACGCCAGGAAGTGCTTGCCATAGGACCAGTGGTTGTAGCCCACCGGCAGCCCTGCCGACGCGTAGGCGTCCAGCATCTGCTCGGCCGTGATGATCTCGATCTGGTTGGGATAGGTATCCAGCCCGAACTCGCCGGCGATGCGGGCGATCTCGCGGTCATACCGGTTGACCAGCTCGAAGGTCCATTCCGAACCCGTGGACAGATAAGCCATCTTCGCCCCTTGTTGCGGGCAAGGCGCCAACCGCGCAGGCGCGCGCGCTGGCGCGCCGCGTGGTCCGCGTTGCCTTGCCACCAGACTTCACTGCGGCCTTCGCTGCCGGTTGCCCCGGCAGCAGGCCCCAACTAAGCCGCCCGCTTCTGGAACAGGTCGTGCAGCACCGGGTAGATTTCGTCCGCGCCGATGATGCGCTGCATCGCAAAGTGCTCGAACTGGCCCTTGACCGTCAGATACTCTTCCCAGAGGTTCTGTGGTTCCTCGGACGCCACTTCCACGTATGCGTAGTACTGCACCAGCGGCAGGATCGACTCGCGCAGCAGGCGTCCGCACAGTTCGGAATCGCCAGCCCAGTTGTCGCCGTCGGAGGCCTGCGCGCAGTAAATGTTCCACTGGCTTGGCGGATAACGGTCATGGACCACCTCCACCATCAGCTTCAGCGCACTGGACACCACGGTACCACCGGACTCGCGCGAGTGGAAGAAGTCTTCCTCTTCGACTTCCTTGGCCACCGTGTGATGCCGGATGAACACCACGTCGATACGCTCGTAGTTGCGCTTCAGGAACAGGTACAGCAGCATGAAGAAGCGCTTGGCCAGGTCCTTGCGGCTCTCGTCCATCGAGCCGGACACGTCCATCAGGCAGAACATCACCGCCTGGGCCTGCGGGCGCTTCTTGAGCACGCGGTTGTTGTAGCGCAGGTCGAGCTTCTCGATAAAGGGCACGCGATCGATGCAGGCGCGCAGGTGCCGCATCTTCTCCATCAGTTCGAGCGTGCCTTCGGCGTAGGGGCCGTCCTTGTCCAGCGCCTCGGCGTACTCCAGCTCCAGGTCGCGCAGGCGCTTCTGGTAAGGGCTGGACAAGGCGATGCGCCGCCCGATCGAGCTGCGCATGGTGCGCAGGATCGACAGGTTGGACGGGGTGCCGTCGATGGAATAGCCGGCGCGCACCTTGCGCACTTCGGCGATCTTGGCAAGGTGGCGCTTGGCCAGGTCCGGCAGCGCCATGTCCTCGAAGAAGAAATTGAGGAAATCCTCGCGCGACAGCGTGAAGACGAAATCGTCCTCGCCTTCGCCGCTGTCGCTGGCCCGCGAACCGCTCCCGCCACCGCCCTGCTGCTGCCGGTCGAAGGAATCGCCCTTGACGAACTTCTTGTTGCCAGGGTGGATCCACTCGCGCCGGCCGCCCGGGCCGTGGTGGAAGATCGGTTCGGTGATGTCCTTGACCGGAATGGACACCTGGCCGCTCTGCTCGATGTCCATGATCTTCCGGCCGGACACCGCCTTTGCCACCGCCTGCCGAATCTGTTCGCGGTAGCGCTTGATGAAGCGTTGCTGGTTGACGGCACTCTTGTTGCCGCCGTTCTCGCGCCGATCGATGACCGTAGCCATATGTTGCCCTCGTTGAGAGACTGCTTCCGCGGCGCCGTTACGATGATTTTCTTACGCGCAGATACCACTCCACCAGAAGTCTCACTTGCTTGGGCGTGTACCCCTTCTCGACCATGCGGTTGACGAAGTTCTCGTGCTTGTCCTGGTCTTCGCGAGAAGACTTGGCGTTGAACGAGATCACCGGCAGCAGGTCCTCCGTGGTGGAGAACATGCGCTTCTCGATCACCATCCGCAGCTTTTCATAGCTGGTCCAGACCGGGTTCTTGCCACTGTTGTTGGCCCGCGCCCGCAGCACGAAGTTGACGATCTCGTTGCGGAAGTCCTTCGGGTTCGAGATACCCGCCGGTTTTTCCACTTTCTCCAGCTCGTCGTTCAGCGCGTTGCGGTCGAGGATTTCGCCGGTGTTGGGATCACGGTACTCCTGGTCCTGGATCCACAGGTCGGCGAACACCACATAGCGGTCGAAGATGTTCTGGCCATATTCGGAGTACGACTCCAGGTAAGCGGTCTGGATCTCCTTGCCGATGAACTCCACGAACGGCGTGGTCAGGTACTCCTTGATGTACGACAGCAGCTTGGCTTCCTGCTCCGGCGGGAACTGCTCGCGCTCGATCTGCTGCTCGAGCACATACAGCAGGTGCACCGGGTTGGCCGCAACTTCGGTATTGTCGAAGTTGAAGACCTTGGACAGGACCTTGAACGCAAAGCGCGTCGACAGCCCGTTCATGCCCTCGTCGATGCCGGCGTAGTCGCGGTACTCCTGGTACGACTTCGCCTTCGGGTCCACGTCCTTCAGGCTTTCGCCGTCATAGACGCGCATCTTCGAGAAGACGTTGGAGTTCTCGGGCTCCTTGATCCGGGTCAGCACCGCGAACTGCGCCATCATCTTCAGCGTGTTCGGCGCGCACGGCGCGGCCGACAGCGAACTGCAGCGCAGCAGCTTGTCGTAGATCTTCACCTCGTCGGACACGCGCAGCACGTACGGCACCTTGACGATATAGATACGGTCCAGGAATGCCTCGTTGTTCTTGTCCGACTTGAAGGTGGTCCACTCCGCCTCGTTCGAGTGCGCCAGGATGATGCCGTCGAACGGAATCGCGCCGAAGCCTTCCGTGCCCTTGTAGTTGCCTTCCTGGGTCGCGGTCAGCAGCGGGTGCAGCACCTTGATCGGCGCCTTGAACATTTCGACGAACTCGAGCAGGCCGCGGTTGGCCAGGCACAGGCCGCCGGAATACGAGTACGCATCCGGATCGTCCTGCGGGAAGTCCTCGAGCTTGCGGATGTCCACCTTGCCCACCAGCGACGAGATGTCCTGGTTGTTCTCGTCGCCCGGCTCGGTCTTCGAGATCGCGATCTGCGACAGCACCGACGGGCGCAGCTTCACCACCTTGAACTTGGTGATGTCGCCGTTGAACTCGTGCAGGCGCTTGACTGCCCATGGCGAGGCAATCGTGTTCAGGTAGCGGATCGGGATGCCGTAGTCCTCTTCCAGGATCTTGCCGTCTTCTTCCGGCGAGAACAGGCCCAGTGGCGACTCGTGGATCGGCGAACCCTTCAGCGCGTAGATGGGGATCTGTTCCATCAACGCCTTGAGCTTCTCCGCGAGCGAGGACTTGCCGCCGCCGGGAGGCCCGAGCAGATACAGGATCTGCTTGCGCTCTTCCAGGCCCTGCGCGGCATGCTTGAAGAATGAGACGATCTGCTCGATCGTGTCCTCCATGCCATAGAAGTCGCGGAAGGCCGGATAGATGCGGATGACCTTGTTGAAGAAGAGCCGGGACAGCCTCGGATCGTGGTGGGTGTCCACCAGTTCAGGCTGGCCGATCGCGGCGAGCATGCGTTCGGCAGCGGTCGCGTAGGCAGTCGGATCCTTCTTGCAGATCTCCAGGTACTCCTGGATGCTGTATTCCTCTTCCTTGCGGGCTTCGAAGCGCGTAGCGTAATGGCCGAAAATGTCCATACCTCACTCCCGTCAGAGTTCACATCCGAGGCGAAGGTAGTTCTACCCTTCAAGACTTCGCAAGTTCCGCGGTTCGCCACCCCGGCTTGACGACCGGTGAATGTTGCGAAGACTTTACTTCATCATAGTCAAATAACGGCGATGGTGGAGTCCGAGTTGACGAATCTTGCATCGACGCAACGCTTGTTTCCACGCTGCGTTTATCGCCTGATTCCGCTGGTGGCGCTGTCAGCTTTTGGCTGATATTTCCACTCGGTGCCGCACCCCGCGCGCGACGGGCCATTGACTATGCTTGTGACACACCTTACACCTTTCCGCCGATCCGTGCACAGCCGGTTTTGTAACCGGAAACACAAAAGCCGGCATCCTGTGCCGGCTTTTGTGTTGCTTTCAGAATTAGCTTAGACGCGCATCAGCAAACGCAGAGTGCTGATAGCAGTTGGCACTGCGCGCGGCCATCAGAGCGTGCGTGCCACCAGCTCTTTCATGATTTCGTTGGAGCCGCCGTAGATCTTGCCGACGCGTGCGTTGGCGTACATGCGCGCGATCGGATATTCCAGCATGTAGCCGTAGCCGCCGTGGAACTGCAGGCACTCGTCGATGATCTCGCAATTCTTTTGCGTGCACCACCACTTGGCCATCGCGGCGGTCGCGGCATCCAGCGTACCCGCCATCAGGCGCATCATGCAGTCGTCGACGAAGGTGGAGGCGATGGTGGCCTCGGTCTTGCACTCGGCCAGGCGGAAGCGGGTGTTCTGCAGGTCGGCCAGCGCCTGCCCGAAGACCTTGCGCTCGCGCACGTATTCGGTGGTGAGCTCGATCGCGCGATGCATCGAAGCGGTCGCGCCCAGCGCGATGATCATCCGCTCCTGCGGCAGCTGCTGCATCAGTTGGTAAAAACCCTGCCCTTCCTGCTCGCCGAGCAGGTTCTCGCACGGCACCAGCACGTCGTCGAAGAACAGCTCGGCGGTGTCCTGGCCCTTCTGTCCGATCTTCTCGAGGATGCGGCCGCGGCGGAAGCCTTCGAGGTCGCGCGCCTCGATCATGATCAGCGAGACGCCACGCGAGCCGGCTTCCGGATCGGTCTTGGCGACCAGGCACACGAGGTCGGCGTGGTAACCGTTCGTAATAAACGTCTTTGCACCGTTTATGCGATAGCAGTCTCCGTTTGCGGTCTGTTCGCGCACCGCGCGGGTGCGTACCGATTTGAGGTCCGAGCCGGCGCCAGGTTCCGACATGGCGATGGCCGCGACCATCTCGCCGCTGGCCATCTGCGGCAGCCACTTCTTCTTCTGCGCTTCGGTGCCGTAGTTGAGCAGGTAATGTGCCACGATGCCACTGTGCACGTTGTTGCCCAGGCTGGTGAAGATGGCGCGCGCCATCTCGCGCGTGATCACGGCTTCATGCGCGAAGTTGCCGCCGCCGCCGCCGTACTCTTCGGGGATGCTGGCGCACAGCAGGCCGGCCTGGCCGGCGCGGCGCCACACGTCGCGGTCGATATAGCCCTGCTCGGCCCAGCGCGCTTCATTCGGTGCCAGTTCGCGCTCGATAAAGCGGCGTACGGTGTCCTGGAACATTTCCAGGTCTTCGGTCATCCAGGGAGTCTGGCGTGCGGCGGGCGCCGCATGGTGGTGTTGGGTTGCCATAAGTATTCGGATACGGGGATAGACGGATGATCGACAGGGGCAAGCGGCGTCTCGCGCGGCCTGCCTGTATACGTAAACAACTGTGAGTCGCCATGCTGCGGAGCAACATGGCGGCGGCGCTCAGTCGGGCCAGCGGTAGCGCAGCGGCTGCCTGGCCATGAAGCGGTCTGCGGCCTCGCGGCGATAGCCGGTGGAAAAGGCGATGCCCTGTCCGTCCGCTTCCATCGCCAGCATGGTGTGCAGGTCCTGGTTGAGCGACGCGTTCAGCGCCTGCTTGGTCAGGCCCACCGCGACCGGCGAGGCCTCGGTGAAGGCGCGTGCCAGCGCTTGCGCGCGCCCGGCCAGGCTTTCTTCCGGCACGATTTCCATGACGATGCCAAGGTCTTGCGCGGCCTCGGCATTGAGCTCGCGCATCGAGAACATCAGCGCCTTGGCGCGCTGCAGCCCGATCATCCGCGGCAAGGTGTAGAAGACGCCACAGTCGGGAATCAGGCCCATGCGCAGGAACGGCAGTCCGAAGCGCGCCCGCGGCGTGGCCAGGATGATGTCGGCGGTCAGCGCCAGGCTGAAGCCGGCACCGTAGGCCGCGCCGTTGACGGCGGCAATGACCGGCACGTCCAGCTGGATCAGGTCTTCCAGCCAGCCGTGCGCCTGCTGCAGCCGGCGGCGGCCCCGCGGCGCGTCGATCTCGACCTGCATCGAGCTGATGTCGCCGCCCGAGCAGAAGTCGGTGCCGGCGCCGGTCAGGATCAGCGCGCGCACGCTCTCGTCGGCACGCACCTGGCGGATGGCTTCGCCGATTTCGCCGCGCATCGGGATCGACAGCGCGTTCTTGCGCTCGGGGTAGTTCAGGGTCAGGGTGGCGATGCCGTCTTCGATGGCAAAGCGGATGGTTTCCATGGATAGACTCCGGTATGCGGTGCCGTGGGCGCTCAGTCCAGCTGGATGTTGGCGTCGCGCACGATCTTGGCCCACTTGGGCATGTCGCCGCTGACCACCTCGGCCAGTTCCTGCGGGCTCGAGCCGACCGGCTGCAGGCCCATGCCGGCCAGCTTCTGCGAGACCTCGGGCAGCTTCACGATGCGCGCGGTCTCGGCCGCCAGCCTGGCGGTCACGTCCTTGGGCGCGCCGGACGGCAGGAACAGCGCGAACCAGCCGTTCGGCTCGAAGCCCTTCAAACCCAGCTCGGCAAAGGTCGGCACATTGGGCAGCGCCTTGTAGCGCTGGCTGCCGGTGATGCCGAGGATCCTGAACTTGTTGCTGCCCAGGTAGGGATTGGCCGACGTCACGTCGACAAAGGCCGAATCCACCTGCCCGCCAAGCACGTCGCTCATCAGCGGCGCGGCGCCCTTGTACGGGATATGGGCCATGTCGATGCCGGCCTGCTGGCGCAGCAGCTCGCCATGCAGGTGCGACGAGGTGCCGTTGCCGTAGGAGCCGTAGCTGAGCTTGCCTGCCTTGGCCAGCGCCAGGAACTCGCGCATGTTGCTGGCCGGCACGCGGTTGGGCACGACGAACAGGTCCGAGGACTTGGCGATCAGCGACACCGGCGTGAAGTCCCTGGCCACGTCGTACGGCATGCGCTTGTATAGGCTGGGCGACTGGATCATCGCGGTGATGGCCAGCAGCAGCGTGTAGCCGTCGGCCGGCGCCTTGGCGACGGTGTCGTTGCCGAGCATGCCGCTGGCACCGGGCTTGTTCTCCACCACCACCGGCTGGCCCAGGATCTCGGCCAGGCGCTGGCCGACCAGGCGGCCGACGGTATCGGTGCCGCCACCGGCGGGATACGGCACGATCAGGCGGATCGGCTTGCTCGGATACGGTTGCTGGGCGAAGGCCTGGCCGGTGCTGCCGAGGATGGCCGCGCCGGCCAGGGTGCCGGCCTGCGCCAGCCAGTTGCGTCTGCTTTGCTGCATGCTGTGTCTCTCTTTGTTCCGGGTTTCGCCGCCCTCAGGCGCGCGGGGCTTCGGCCTGCATCTCGCGTTCCTGCAGGGCGCGCCACTGGATCTTGCCGGTGCCCGACTTGGGCAGCGCCTCGACGAACTCGACGATGCGCGGCACCTTGTAGGCAGCCAGCCGCTCACGGCACCAGGCCATGATGCGTTCGGGATCGGCCTCGGCGGTGCCGCGCGCCTCGGGGCGCAGCGCGATCACCGCCTTGACGGTCTCGCCGCGGCGCTTGTCGCGCGCGGCGATCACGCAGGCCTCGTGGATGGCCGGGTGGCCATACAGCAGGTTTTCCACCTCCGCCGGCCAGACCTTGAAGCCCGAGGCGTTGATCATGCGCTTGAGGCGGTCGCGCATGAAGAAGTAGCCCTCTTCGTCCATGAAGCCCAGGTCGCCGGTGCGCAGGAAACGCTTGCCGTCGAGCTCGACGAACGAGGCCTCGTTGGCTTCGGGGTTGCGCCAGTAGCCCTGCATCACCTGGCCGCCGTGGGCGACGATCTCGCCGGTCTGGCCTTGCGGCAGTTCCTGCAGCGTCTGCGGGTCGATCACGCGCGCGTCGACGCCGAAGGTGGCGATGCCCAGGCATTCGCGCTTGGGCTTGTTGCGCGGGTTGGACAAGAGGAACGAGGCGGTCTCGGTCATGCCGTAGGCTTCCACGTAAGGCAGGCCGAAGCGTTCCTGCAGCATGTTCGCGACCGCGTCGGGCATGGCCGCACCGCCGCCGCCGAGGAAGGCCAGGCTCGACAGGTCGCGCTGCGCGATGCCGGGCTGGGAGAAGAAGTCCACCATCATCGCCGGCGGCGCGCCCCACACCGAGACGCGGTAGCGCTCGATCAGGTCGGCGGCGAGCGCACGGTCCCAGCGCGGCATCAGCACCACGGTGGCGCCGAGGTAGATCGGCGAATTCATGCAGTTCTGCATGCCCAGCAGGTGGAACATCGGCGCCACCGCCAGCACCACCGATTCGGGCGTGCTGCTGCGCCAGATCTGCGAGCCGACTGCGGCGGTCATCATGGTGCCGTGCGTATGCATGCAGCCCTTGGGATTGCCGGTGGTGCCCGAGGTGTAGGCCAGCATGCACAGCGTGTCGAAGCCGGCCTGGTGCGGCAGCGGGCGATGCCCGGCCGCGCTGGCGGTCTCCCATGCCACCGGCATTGCGCCGGACGGCGCCGCCCGCAGCGCCGGCGCGGGCTCGCGCAGCCATGCCGGCACCGGCAGGCCGCCGTCGTCGCGCAGCATGCCGGCGTAGTCGTGCACGATCACGTGGCGCAAAGCCTGGCCATGCAGCGGCGACAGGCACTGGTACAGCTCGCTGCCGGCAAAGGCGGCAACCGCGCCGCTGTCGGAGACCACGTGCGCCAGCTCGGCCTCCAGCCACATCGGGTTGGCGGGCACCACCACGCCTTCGGCGCGCAGGATCGCGTAGTAGGCAATGATGAACTGCGGGCAGTTCTGGCTGAACAGCAGCACGCGGTCGCCGGGCTGGATGCCGCAGGCCTGCTGCAGGTAGCCGGCCATGCGCTCGATCTCGTCCTGCAGCTGCGCGTACGAGATCGCGGTGCCGAAGTACCGGATCGCGGCCTTGTCCGGATAGCGGCGCGCGGCGGCCTCGACGTTGTAGTACAGGCTGGTGCGCGGCGTGTGCAGCGTGGCGGGCAGGCCCGGCGGCCAGGCCGGAGAGCGGAACGGCAGGTTGGTACTTGTAGCAGGCTTCATTTGCAGCAGGGGTGAGCGGTTCAAGCGGTTCAATTCAAAATGGAAAATCAGTCCAGCCGGATGTTGTTGATACGGATCACCTTGCCCCAGCGGGCGTAGTCGGCCTGCACGGTCTGCGCGAAGGCGTCTGGCGTGCTGCCGGTCAGCACGATCCCCATTTCGCCCATGCGCTTGCGCAGCTCGGGCTGGGCCAGGATGCGGTTGACCTCGGCGGCGTACTTGTCGACCACCGCGCGCGGCGTCGCCGCCGGCAGGAACAGGCCGAACCAGCCCTGGCCGTCCATGCCGGCCACGCCGGCTTCGCGGAAGGTCGGCACATCCGGGAGTTGCGGCGAGCGCGCCGCGCCGGTCACGGCGAGCGCGCGCAAGCGGCCCGAGGCGTTGTGCGGCTTGGCGCCCATCACGGAAATGACGGCGGCCGGCACCTGGCCGCCAAGCAGGTCGTTCAGCTCCGGCGCCTCGCCCTTGTATGAGACGTGCACCATGTCGAGCCTGGCCGACTCCTTAAAGATCTCGCCGTACAGGTGGCCGCTCGAGCCGGTGCCGTACGAGCCGTAGGAGAACTGCTTCGGCTTGGCGCGGACCAGTTCGATGAATTCCTTCAGGTTGTTGGCCGGCACCGAGCTGTGCACGGCAAAGACGAGGTTGGTGGTGGCAAGCTCCGACACCGGCACGAAATCCTTGACCGGGTCGAACGGCGGCTTGGCGTAGAGGCTGGGCGCCTGCACCAGCGTGGTAATCGTCAGCAGCGCGGTATGGCCGTCGGCCTCGGCACGGGCCACCGCTTCGGAGCCGATCATGCTGCTGGCACCGGGGCGGTTCTCCACCACCACCGGGCGCTTCCAGGCCTTGCCCAGGCCATCCGCCACCGCGCGCCCCAGCACGTCGGTGGCGCCGCCGGCCGGATATGGCACCACCAGGCGCACGGCCTTGCTCGGGAAGGCTGCCTCGGCCCAGGCGGTGCCCGAAGTCAGCAGGCCCACGCCCACCGCCGCCAGCAGCCCTGCACCGAAGCGCCTCGATGCATGACGAAGATCCGCACCACGACGATTTGCCTGCATGTGTTGTCTCCTTTGGTTTTTTCCGGGGCGGTTGGGGGCCTGGCCCCGGTTCACCCGGTACTGGCCGCGCTGGCGGGCCGGTTCTCTTGTATTAGCCGGAGAGTGCGCGATGCTGCGGTGCGTGGACAATGACCAGACGGGCCAAAATGATTGGCCGAATCGTTCAGGCAAAAGGCAGGCTTTGGCAAATCCCGATTGTGCGGTGCTGCAGGCGCTTGATAAGGTGGCGCAAAGACAGGAAATGTCCGCGCCGGCGCGTCACGTGACGAGGAGACCCATGCACACCGCTGTCCTGCCATCGCTGCGCCCGCCAGTACCGGGCAAGCTGCACTTCGCCGGCGCCCTGACGCAGGGTCCGCTGCCCGGCAGCGCCGCGCGCCTGACCGGCGCGGCACAAGCCCAGGGCGCCAAGGGAGCCGTGGCAGCCACGACTGCCCAGGCCCCGGCACGCCACACTGTCGCGATCCAGCACGTGCACCGCATCCTGCAGGGTGCGCGCCGCCTCGGTCACGACGTCGACGCATTGCTGCGCCGCGCCGGCGTTTCGCCGGCGCTGCTGGCCTCGCCCAGCGCGCGCGTGACACAGGGGCAGTACGCGGCGCTGATCCGCACGCTGCGCCGCGTCATGCGCGACGAGCTGTGGGGGCTGCTGGAGCGGCCGGTCCCGCCCGGCACGTTTGCCCAGGCGGCGCGGGCCATGATCCATTGCGCCACGCTGGAAGACGCGATCCACGCCGCCATGCGCCTGTACCGGCTGCATCTCGATGCCTTTACACCGCGCCTGCATGTCAGCGCCGACGGCAGGGTTGCCTCCATCCGGCTGCAGCGGCGCGCACCGACCTCCGCCTGCCGCAGCTTCGCGGAATCGACCTTCGTGTTCCAGGGCTATGCGCTGGTGAGCTGGCTGGTGGCGCAGCATATCCCGCTGCTCCGCGTCGACCTGGCCAACGAACGCCCGCAGGGCGGCAGCGACACCGAACGCGTGTTCAAGACCGCCGTGCACTACGGCCAGCCGTTCACGGCGCTGCATTTCGATGCCGCCTGCCTGCGCCTGCCGGTGATGCAGGACGGCGACAGCCTGCGCGCCTTCCTGCAGGAAGCGCCGCGCAACCTGCTGATCCGCTACCGCGACAGCTGCTGCCTGGCCGAACGCATCCGCCAGCACCTGCGCTCGCATCTGAGCGACGAACTGCCATCGCTCGAGCAGATGGCGCAGATGCTGCGGCTGACGCCGCAGACGCTGCGCCGCCGGCTGCGCGACGAAGGCCGCGGCTACCAGAGCATCAAGGACAGCCTGCGCCGCGATGTCGCCATCGGTATGCTGGAACACCCCGGCATGACGCTGCAGGAAGTGGCGCTGCGGCTCGGCTTCTCGGAGCCGAGCACCTTCCATCGCGCGTTCAAGAAGTGGACCGGGGTGGCGCCAGGCGAGTACCGGTTGCGGGGGATGCGCGGCGAGCTGGATCCCGCCTGAGCCGCGCTATTCAAGCTGGATCTCGCCGTCGAATTTCGCCTTGAGCTTTGCCGCCGGCAGTTCCAGCGTCATCGTCACCGGAAAGCGTCCGGTGGCGGAGATGGTGCCATCGGCAATGGCCTGGGCGATCGCCTGCTCGATCTCGCGCTGGGAACTGACGCCGACGACCTTGAGGAACTTGCGGATGCTGAGGTTGAAGGTTTCCTCATCCATGTGCTGTCTCCGGGAGTTAGGCGCTCGGTGCGCCCTGGAAACAGCCTAGGCGATGCGGGGGCCTTGTGCAGGCGCCCCCGGGGACCTGTGCTTCAGATGACGCCCTGCTCCCGCAGCGCGGCAATGCGTGCGGCGGACAAACCCAGCACGTCTTCCAGCACGCGCCCGGTATGCTGTCCCAGCCGCGGCGGCGGCGCATCGTACTGCACCGGCGTTGCCGACAGCCGCAACGGGCTCTTGACCGTCGGGCACAGGCTGCCGTCGTCGCGCACCAGGTCGACCTGCAGCTCGCGGTGCCGCACCTGCGGGTCTTCCAGCACCTGGCCGTAGTCGTTGATCGGCCCACACGGGATGCCCTGCGCCTCCAGCGCCTGGACCCAGTGGGCGGTCTCGCGCGTGCGCATGTGCGCCTCCAGCATCGGCACCAGCGTCTCGCGGTGGACGATGCGGCCGGGGCCGGTGGCAAAGCGCTCGTCGGCCGCCAGGTCAGGGCGTTCGATGCCGCGGCAGTAGGCCTGCCACTGCCCGTCGTTGCCCGCCGCCACGATCATGTAACCGTCGGCGGTGGCGAACACATGGTAGGGCACCATGTTGGCGTGCGCGTTGCCAAAGCGCGGCATGGCCTTGCCGGTCACGCGCTGGGCGATGATCGGCGTGGCACCGACCGCCACCACCGCGTCGAGCAGCGCCATGTCGATATGCTGGCCCTCGCCGGTACGTTCCGCATGGCGCAGCGCGGCCAGCACCGCCACCGTGGCATACATGCCGGTCAGCATGTCGACCACCGCGACGCCGACCTTCTGCGGCCCGCCGCCGGGCAAGTCGTCGCGCTCGCCGGTGACGCTCATCAGGCCGCCGAGGCCCTGGAAGATGAAGTCGTAGCCGGGCTTGTGCGCGCTCGGCCCGGTCTGGCCGTAGCCCGTGATCGAGCAATAGACAATCGCCGGGTTGACCGCCTTCAGGCTGTCATAGTCCAGCCCGTAGCGCTTCAGGTCGCCGACCTTGTAGTTCTCCAGCACGATCTGCGACTTCGCCGCCAGTTCGCGCACGATCGCCTGCCCTTCCGGGCTGGCGATATCCAGCGTCACCGACTGCTTGCCGCGGTTGGCGCCGGCAAAGTAGGTGGCGTCGCGCGACGGCTGGCCGTTCGCATCGGGCAGCCAGGGCGGCCCCCACGAACGGGTGTCGTCGCCGGCGCCGGGGCGCTCCACCTTGATGACCTCGGCCCCCAGGTCGGCCAGGTTCTGCGCGCACCACGGTCCGGCCAGGATGCGCGACAGGTCAAGCACCCGCACGCCCTGGAGGGCGCCGCGGGCGGTGCCGGGCAGCGATTGCGCCCCCGCCATCTCAGATCGGGTCCCAGCCGATCACGTCGGGCGAGCGCTCCAGCTTGAAGAAGCTGTTGCGCATCGCCGGCATGGCGATCTCGGCCACGCTCTCCGGGGTCCAGCCTTCGCTCATGTGCACCGAGCGCACCGGGCGCGGCTGGCTCATCAGCATGATCTCGTTTGCGCGCACCGCGAAGATCTGGGCGTTGACTTCGGACGCGGCGTCGCTGGCCAGGTACACCGCCACGGGGGCGATCTTGCCGGCTTCCATCTTCTGCAGCTTGGCGACACGGGCCTTCTCTTCCGGCGTTTCAGCGGGGATCGAGCTGGTCATGCGGCTCCACGCGAACGGCGCGATGCAGTTCGAGCGCACGTTGAAGCGCTGCATGTCCAGCGCGATCGACTTCGACAGCGCGGCGATGCCCAGCTTGGCCGCCGAGTAGTTGGCCTGGCCCAGGTTGCCGATCAGGCCCGAGGTCGAGGTCATGTGCACGTAGGCACCGCTCTCCTGGTCCTTGAAGTAGCTGGCGGCGGCGCGGCTGACGAAGAAGGTGCCGTGCAGGTGCACGTCGATCACCGAGCGCCATTCTTCTTCATTCATCTTGAAGAACATGCGGTCGCGCAGGTTGCCCGCGTTGTTGACCACCGCGTCGATGCGGCCGAAATTGTCCAGCGCGCACTGCACGATGGCGTTGGCGCCGTTCCAGGTCGAGACGCTGTCGGTGTTGGCCACGGCCTCGCCGCCGGCGGCGCGGATTTCTTCCACCACGCGCTGCGCGGGGCCGGTGTCGCCACCCTCGCCGGTCATCGACACGCCCAGGTCATTGACCACCACCTTGGCCCCGGCGGCGGCCATTGCCAGCGCGATGCCGCGCCCGATCCCGCCACCCGCGCCCGTCACCAGCGCGACCTTGCCTGCCATCAAACCGCTCATTGCCTTGCTCCTCTGAAATCTTCTGAAATCCTGTCGTCCGGTCACTGCCGCCGTGGGCGGGGTGATCACCGTGCGTACGGCGCGATGATCGTCCGGATTCGCCGTTCACATGCCGGTCCGGTCCAAATTCCGGTGCGATTATCGGCACGGCGCGACCGGCGACGCCCGAGTGCTGTCATTCCGGATGTCAATGCCACGTGGGATACGATAAATTGGCACCCGCGTCTTTGGAATTCACGAATCACAAAAGTGGCCTTTGGCCTGACGGAAGCCCATGCATTACGACCTGACCGATCTGCGCCTTTTCCTGAACGTCGGCGAGACGGAAAACCTCACCCGCGCCGCCGAGCGCAGCTTCCTGTCGCTGCCGGCGGCCAGCACCCGGATCAAGCAGCTGGAAGAGGCGTTCCAGACACAATTGCTGATCCGCCAGGTCAAGGGCGTGCGCCTCACCCCGGCGGGCGATGCGCTGCTGCGCCATGCGCGCGAAGTCTTCCGCGAGCTGGAATGCCTGCACGCAGACCTGCGCCCCTATGCCAAGGGCATCAAGGGGCGCGTGCGGCTGCTGGCCAATACCACCGCCACCAATTCCTTCCTCGCCACCGGCGTGTCGCGTTTCCTGACCGAGAATCCCGACATCGATATCGAACTGGAAGAGCATCTGTCGCAGGAAATCGTGTCGGCCATCAGCGCGGGCGCAGCCGACCTCGGCATCGTGGCGGGTGAAGTCGCGACCCAGGACCTGGACGTGATGCACCTGTGCAGCGACGAGCTGATCGTGATCGCACCGGTGAACCACCCGCTGCCGGCGTTCAAGCGGCTGCATTTCGCCGACCTGCTCGATACCTGCCGCTTTGTCGGGCTGAACCAGTTCAGCGCGATCCAGTCGTTCCTGGACCGCATCGCCAGCGGCATGGGCAAGCGCATCAGCCTGCGCATCCAGGTCGGCAGCTTCGACGCGGTGTGCCGCATGGTCGAGGCCGGCGCCGGCATTGCCATCGTGCCCAACAGCTGCGCGCGGCGCTACGCCAGCCGCAAGGTGCTGCGCTTTATCCAGCTGGAAGACGAATGGGCCAAGCGCGAGCTGCGCCTGGTCCGGCGCCCCGGGCGCGAGCTGCCCCAGTTCGCCGAGACCCTGATCCAGTACCTGGTCGACGCGTCGCGCGAGCCGGTATAAGCGCCGGTATAAGCGCCGTGCCCTAGCCGGCGGCCAGCCCCGTGGAGTGCGCCACCAGCCCGGCCAGCGGCCGCAGCGAGACCGCCATGACCGCCAGAAGCAGCCCCATGGCGAAGACTCCCGGCCAACTGGTGCGGCCGCAGCGCGCCAGCGAATCGTGGACCAGTTCCGGCGACCAGTGGTATTCACGCAGGCGCCGGATGGTGGACTCGGCCTGCCAACGGTACAGCTGGTTGCCATACATGCCCAGCAGCAGCGCCAGCGCATAAAGCAGCGGCCGGGACAGCGCCAGCGGCATGTCGACGCGGAATAACGCGTGCAGCACCGGCTCCATGCAGACGATCAGCGCATAGACGCCGACTTGCCAGTACATGCGCCGGTAGGCCATCCAGAACGGGCCGAACAGGCACGCCGCCCAGTTCCACGACATGCCGCCGCGCGCCTCGGCCAGGGCCCAGCGGCCGCTGTAATACGCGTAGCGCGGGCCCACGAAAGCGGCCAGCGCCGCATCGTCACGGATCGATGATTTCATGCCCCCTCCCCTGCCTGCTGCCTGCCCCGTCATCGCGGAACAGCATTTGCAGCATAGGCCGGTACGCGCCGGCGCAGCGTGCGCTGGCGCGCATTGAAAGGAGATTGGCGCAGTCCGGTGGGAGAACCGGCCTGTAGTGTCCCGAAGCGCTATTTCAAGCGCAGCAGGAGCTGCAGGATGACCAGCGTGAAAACCGTGGCGATGACTGCCGTGGTTTCGCGCCCGAGGCCGGCCGCCACGCCGATTGCCGCCACCATCCAGATGCTGGCTGCCGTGGTCAGGCCCTTGATATCGGATTCGCTGCCGTGTTTCAGGATCGCACCCGCGCCCAGGAAGCCGATCCCGGCGGTCAGCCCCTGCAGCACACGGCTGATGTCCGCCAGCGGCACGCCCGCCTGCAGCGGCACCAGCACGAACAGCGCCGAGCCCAGCGCCACCAGCATATGGGTGCGCAGCCCCGCGGCCTTGCCCGAGGCCTCCCGCTCATAGCCGATCAGCCCGCCCAGCACCACCGCCATGGTCAGCCGCACCAGCAGGCGGGTGGCTTCGCCGGCGTCGGGCAAATCGCTGAATTCGGCGCGAAGGGCGCCGTAGATTTCCGACCAGACCCCGTCCATCGCTCGCCCCCAAGGTGCTTTGGTACAGACCTGAGCCTAGCACGCACCGCTGGCCTCCGGCGCTGGCCGCAGCCGAATGCGGCTACGCCTTACCTGGCCGTGCGGCGGCGTCCTACACGGCAAGCGGAACCTCCCCGACAGTGCCGCCACGGGCCCGACCCTATATTGGAATCACCACGACTAGTGCAAAACAGGAGCTACACCATGCCCTACATCCTTGCCTGGCTACTTGGTGTCCCGGCCTTTGTCCTGATCCTGATCTGGCTGTTCGTACACTGATACCCACCCGCAGGCCCGCGCGTCTGCCTTTGAAGCGCCCCTGAAGCGCCCCCCGGACGCCCGGCACAGCCGGGCGTCTTGCGCTATGCAACCAGGTGCACAGCGCGCCGCAAGCGCTTCCGGCGGCCCTAAGCCGCTCTTTCGCAAATCCGAATTTCGGCGGGCAGGGGGGTCGGGAATAATGGCCCCATTCGAAATAGACGGGGCCTCCCCATGCTTGCAGAACAGGATCCGGAACTGCTGTATCCCGAAATCCGCGAGGCCGTGCGCGACCTTTGCGCCGGCTTCGATTCGGCATACTGGCAGCGCGTGGAAGAGCAGGAAGCCTTTCCCGAGCGGTTCGTGCAGGCGCTGACCCAGGCCGGCTGGCTGTCGGCCCTGATTCCCGAGGCCTACGGCGGCTCGGGCCTGTCGCTGACCGCGGCCTCGGTCATCATGGAAGAAATCAACCGCAGCGGCGGCAATTCCGGCGCCTGCCATGGCCAGATGTACGTGATGGGCTGCCTGCTGCGCCACGGCTCCGAGGGACAGAAGCGCCGCTGGCTGCCCGGCATCGCCTCGGGCGAACTGCGCATGCAGTCGATGGCCGTGACCGAGCCCACCACCGGCACCGACACCACCAAACTCAAGACCACCGCGGTGCGCCAGGGCGACAAGTACATCGTCAATGGCCAGAAGGTATGGATTTCGCGCGTGCAGCACTCCGACCTGATGCTGCTGCTGGCGCGCACCACGCCGCTGGACCAGGTCAAGCGCAAGTCCGACGGGCTGTCGGTGTTCGTGGTCGACCTGCGCGACGCCATCGGCAAGGGCCTGACGGTCAAGCCGATCCGCAATATGGTCAACCACGAGACCAACGAACTGTTCTTCGATAACCTCGAAGTGCCGGCCGCGAATCTGATCGGCGAGGAAGGCAAGGGCCTGAAATACATCCTCGACGGCCTCAACGCCGAGCGCATCCTGATCGCCGCCGAGTGCATCGGCGACGGCTACTGGTTCGTCGGGCGCGCCAGCAACTATGCGCGCGACCGCATCGTGTTCGACCGCCCGATCGGCCAGAACCAGGCCGTGCAGTTCCCGATCGCGCGCTCGTACGTCAATGTCGAGGCCGCCAGCCTGATGCGCTACAAGGCGGCGCGGCTATTCGATGCCGGCAAGGCGTGCGGCAAGGAAGCCAATATCGCCAAGCTGCTGGCCGCCGATGCCTCGTGGGAAGCGGCCAACGCCTGCCTGCAGACGCACGGCGGCTTCGGCTTTGCCGCCGAATACGACATCGAGCGCAAGTTCCGCGAAACGCGCCTGTACCAGGTCGCGCCGATCTCCACCAACCTGATCCTGTCCTACGTGGCCGAGCACGTGCTCGAACTGCCGCGTTCGTTCTGAGGTTTTTTTCGCATGTCCCCCAATAACTCCAAGGGCATCCGCCCGCTCGACGGCATCCGCGTGGTTTCGCTGGAGCACGCGGTTGCGGCCCCCTTCGCCACGCGCCAGCTTGCCGACCTTGGTGCCCGCGTCATCAAGATCGAGCGTCCCGGCGTGGGCGACTTTGCGCGCGGCTATGACCAGTCCGTGCACGGCCAGGCCTCGTACTTTGTGTGGCTCAACCGGGGCAAGGAAAGCCTGACCCTGGACCTGAAGGATCCAGAGGCGCAGACCATCCTGCACCGGCTGCTGGCCGATGCCGATGTGCTGGTGCAGAACCTCGCTCCCGGCGCGGCCGCGCGCATGGGCCTGGACTTCGACAGCCTGCACGGCAAGTACGACAAGCTCATCGTCTGCGACATCTCGGGCTATGGCGACTCCGGCCCCTATCGCGACAAGAAGGCCTACGATCTGCTGATCCAGGCCGCCGCCGGCCTGGTGGGCCTCACCGGCGGCCCCAACGAGCCGTCGCGCGCCGGCGTTTCGATCGCCGACATCTCGGCCGGCATGTACGCCTACAGCGGCATCCTTTCGGCGCTGCTGCAGCGTGGCCGCACCGGCAAGGGCCTGCGCGTGCAGGTGACCATGCTCGAGGCGATGGCCGAGTGGATGAACCAAGTCCTCTACTTCGGCCACTACGGCGGCAAGCCGCCGGCGCGCTTCGGCGCTTCGCACCCGACCATCGCGCCGTATGGCGTGCATCGCACCGGCGACGGCAGCGTGATCTTCAGCGTGCAGAACGAACGCGAGTTTGCCAGCTTCTGCGAGATCGTGCTCGGCAACCGGGAACTGGCGCAGGACGAACGCTTCTCCAGCAATACGGCCCGCGTGCGCAATCGCCCCGAGCTCACCGCCATCATCGAGGAGCGCTTCGCGTCGATGACCGTGGCGCAGGCCGAGGCACTGCTGGACGAGGCGCAGATCGCCAATGCCCCGATGAACGACATCGAGGGCGTATGGAACCATCCGCAGTTGCAGGCACGCCAGCGCTGGCGCGAAGTGGCCACCCCGGGCGGTCCGATCGGCGCGCTGCTGCCGCCCGCCAACCTGTCGGGCGTGGAACCTGTCATGGGCGACGTGCCGGCACTGGGCGCGCACAGCCGGCAGATCCTGGCCGAGCTCGGCTATGCCGATGGCGACATCGCCGCGCTGGCCGACAAGCAGACCATCTGAAATCGAACACACCACGCCCGGCCATCTCGCAACTGAGCCCCGGGCTTTTTCCATTTCCACGAAATCCAATTCCGCATCGGAGCCTGCATGAGCCAAGCCGCAGACACCAACTACCCGACCCGCCAGCTGTGCCAGTTCCTGGCCGACTTCAAGCTGGCGGACGTGCCCGCGCCCGTGATCGAGCGCACCAAGGACCTGTTCCTTGACTGGATCGCCTCGGCCATCGCCGGCAAGGACGCACCGGCCGTGCGCCGCCTGCAGGAATTCGCGGCCGCCATGGGTCCGGGCCAGGGCGACGCCGAAGTGCTGGTCGACCGCCGCCGCACCTCGCCCTACTTCGCCGCGCTGATCAACGGCGCTTCGTCGCACGTGGTCGAGCAGGACGACGTGCACAACGGCTCGGTGCTGCACCCGGCCGCGGTGGTGTTCCCGGCCGTGGTGGCCGCGGCGCAGGCCGAAGGCAAGACCGGGGCCGAAGTGCTGCTGGCGTCGATCGCCGGCTATGAGGCCGGCATCCGAATTGGCGAGTTCATGGGCCGCTCGCACTACACCGTGTTCCACACCACCGGCACCGTCGGCACGCTGGCCGCCGCTGCCGCCGTGGCCAAGCTCTACAACCTGGATGCCGAAGGCATCAACCAGGCGCTGGGCTCGGCCGGTACGCAGGCCGCAGGCCTGTGGGAATTCCTGCGCGACGCCGCCGACTCCAAGCAGCTGCACACCGCCAAGGCCGCGGCCGACGGCCTGCAATCGGCGTGGCTGGCGCGCGCGGGCTTCACCGGCGCGAAGCAGATCCTGGAAGGCAGGCAAGGCATGGCCGCCGGCATGTCGAGCGACGCCGATCCCGCCGCGCTGACCGATGGCCTGAGCACGCGCTGGGCCACCGCCGAGACCTCGTTCAAGTTCTTTGCCTCATGCCGCCACACGCATCCGGCAGCCGATGCACTCAAGGTGCTGCTGCAGCGCGAAGGTCTCAGCGCCGACCAGGTCGCCAGCGTCACCACCCATGTGCACCAGGGCGCGATCGACGTGCTCGGCCCGGTGGTCAACCCGGTCACCATCCACCAGGCCAAGTTCTCGATGGGCACGGTGCTGGGCCTGGTCGCCGTGCACGGCCACGCCGGCCTGGCGGAATTCGAGCAGCACGCGCTGCCCGATGCCAAAGTCGTCGACTTCCGGGAGAAGGTCACGATGGAACTCGACCCGGAGATCAACGCCGCCTACCCGCGCCAGTGGATCGGCCGCGTCACGGTGAAGACCACCGACGGCCGCACGCTGGCCGCACGCGTGGACGTGCCCAAGGGCGACCCGGACAACACCCTGTCGCGCCCCGAGCTGGAAGCCAAGGCGCTGCAGCTGGGCGCGTTCCGCAACGGTGCCAGCGAGGCCGAGATGCGCGCCATCATCGCGCGCGTGTGGGCACTGGAGCAGGCGCCCAACGTCAACGACTGGCTGCCCGCCGCACGCTGAGGAACGCTGCATGACTACTGCCGTCACCTACCTGTTCGTCCCCGGCGACCGGCCGGAGCGTTTTGACAAGGCCGCCGCCGCGGGCCCCGACGTGATGATCCTCGACCTCGAGGACGCCGTGCACCCCGACGCCAAGCCCGCCGCGCGCGAGGCGATCGGCGCGTGGCTGGCGGGCAAGCCCGCCGCGCGCGCCATGGTCCGCATCAACGACAGCGCCTCGCCCGCGTTTCCCGCCGACCTGGCCTGGCTGCGCTCGCTGCCGGCCGGCACGGCGCTGGCCGGGCTGATGGTGCCCAAGGCCGAAGACGCCGCCGCGCTGGCACAGATCGCGCAGGCGCTGCACGCCATCAATCCGCAAGGTGAGCTGGTCGCCATCATCGAGACCGCTCTCGGCCTGCACCAGGTCGACACGGTGGCCACGGCCAGCGGCGTGGCACGGCTGGCGTTCGGTTCGCTCGACTATGCGGTGGACCTCGGCTGCAGCCACACCCGCGACGCGCTGGCGTTCGCGCGCGCCCGCATCGTGCTGGCTTCGCGCGTGGCCGGGCTGCCGCCGCCGGTGGACGGCGTCACCACCGCGCTGAAGGATGAAGCCGTGCTGGCGAGCGACGTTGCCTACGCGCGCGAACTCGGCTTTGCCGGCAAGCTGTGCATCCACCCGGCGCAGCTGGGCGCCGTGCGCGCAGGCTTCCTGCCCAGCGCAGAACAGCTCGACTGGGCCCGCCGCGTCCTCGCAGCCACCGCCAGCGGCAGCCATGCCGTGCAGGTCGATGGCAAGATGGTCGACCGGCCCGTGATCGAGCAGGCGAAACGCCTGCTGGCGCTGGCGCAATAGCGCCCCGCTTTTCCTGTCCACCCCGAACCTGCAAGCCCATGACTGACGCCACTTCCGAACTCGAACGCCTGCGCGGCTGGATCGGCCGCAGCGAATCGCGCACCGAAACGCTGTCGCCCGAACCGGTGATCGGCCTGGCCGCGACCTTCGACCTCGACCCCGAGGCGGTCGCCGCCGGCCCGCTGCCGCCGCTGTGGCACTGGCTGTATTTCCTGCCGCGCGCGCAGCAACGCGACATCGGCCGCGACGGCCACCCGCACCTCGGCGGCTTCATGCCGCCGGTGCCGCTGCCGCGCCGCATGTGGGCCGGCAGCGAACTGACTTTCAGCCATCCGCTGCATATCGGCGATACCGTCACGCGCACCTCCACCATCGCAGACGTGCAGTACAAGACCGGCCGCAGCGGCGAACTGTGGTTCGTCGCGGTCGACCATGAACTGACCGTCAACGGCAAGACTGCGATCAACGAGCGTCACGACATCGTCTACCGCGCCATGCCGGACCCGTCCAAACCGCAGCCACCGCGCCCGCGGCTGGAACACACCGCGCAATGGCAGCGCACGCTGCAGGCCGACCCGGTCATGTTGTTCCGCTATTCGGCGCTGACCTTCAACGGCCACCGTATTCACTACGATCGCAGCTATACCCGCGATGTTGAAGGGTATCCCGGCCTGGTGGTGCATGGGCCGATGCAGGCCATGCTGATGCTGGACCTGGTGGCACGCGAGCAGCCGCAGGCGCGCGTGAAGCGTTTTGGGTTCCGGGGGCTGGCGCCGCTGTTTGATCAGGACACCATCACCGTTGGCGGCGCGGCCGATCCGGAGCAGGCTGGCCGGCTGGTGCTTTGGACGGGCGATGATGCTGGTGGGCAGGCGATGCAGGGGTGGGCTGAGATAGAAGGGTAAAGGGGCGAGGGCCGCAGGCGGATGCTGCAGGCGCTGATTCTCTGAGCATGAAGGGCGCCTGCCATCTCAGGGAATCAGCGCCCAACCTCGATTGGTTACCCGGGCATCGCGTCCTCAATTCCCTCCGCGACTTGTTCTACCCTGTCGGCCAGCAATTCAAGTGAGGTCCGGCAGAGCTCTCGCAAGGCATCCAGCGTAGTCGCCCGCAAGACTACGCTTCCTTCTTCCTGTGCATCGCAATCGCTGTGTGTCACCAATGTCAGTACGCAGGCCGCGCCTCGCACAATCGCATCGGCTTGATCCAGCAGATTCAATAACAAGAGTTGCCGGGGGACAGGTAGCGCGTCCTCACGCGCTGCGCGCCGGGTTTCGGGACTGAAACGCGAAAGCGAATCATCTAGTCGAGGCGGGATGAAGGCGTCGGGTTCGAGGCTGGATTGGAGCATTACTGACCTCCGTAAGGTCGAAGATGAGGTAGCGTTAACCAGGTTCTCACTCCCGGCTCCTGCTGTGTCAGGAGCCCAGTCAGTCTAGAGCCGCTTGCCGTTCACAATCAAGGCGCAGATTGTGAAGGATCGATACGTCAAGGCAGTTTCAGAAGCGGCCAAGCTCCATGTTGCGAAGAATTGCGGGTTCGGGCCACGACTTGATCTGTGGCACTGGTGAAATGTTGTCGCAGTTTGAACCGCCTGGTTCAACGGCCGACAACATCAAATCAAAGGCGCCATGCACGGGCACGGCGAAAGGACGCCGAGCTAACCGTAGCGCCCCCAAAATCCCCCTTAATCCGCCTGAATTCCCGCCTTCTTCACCACCCCACCCCACAGCGCCAGCTCCCGCTGGATCCGATCCCCAAGCTGCTTCGGCGTGCTGACATTGACGTCATACCCACCCGCCGCCATCCGCTGCCGATAAGCAGGATCGTCGCCGATGGCCTTCTGCGCCTTCACCAGCTTGTCGACCACATCCGCCGGCAGCTTCTGCGGCCCGATCAGGGCATACCATCCAGTCAGGTCATAGTCCTTCTGCCCCGACTCGATCATGGTCGGCACCGTGGGCAGCGCCGGATTGCGCGTCTTCGACGTGACCGCCAGCGCGCGCACCTTGCCGCCGTTGATATGGCCGATGGCGGTGCCGGTGATATCGAACATGAAGGTCACCTTGCCGCTCATCACGTCCGCCATCGCCGGCGAATTGCCTTTGTACGGCACGTGCAGCATCTTCACGCCATTCATCTGCGCCAGCAGTTCCGCCGACAGGTGGTTCGATGCGCCCACGCCGGCCGAGCCGAACGAGACATCCTGCGGATGCTTGCGCGCGTAGTCGACCAGCTCCCCGACGTTCTTTGCCGGGAAATCCTTGTTCACCAACAGCACGTTGGTGTAGTCGGTGATCAGGCCGATGTAGGTGAAATCCTTGACCGGGTTGAAGTTGACCGAACGCTGGATCAGCGGAGTCATGGTCATGGTGGGGCTGGCGACAAAGTACAGCGTGTAGCCATCCGGCGTCGCCTTGGCAGTCATGTCGGCGGCAATGGCGCCGCTGGCGCCGGCGCGGTTGTCCACCACCACCGGCTGCTTGAGCACGCGGCCCAGCTGCTCGGCGTAGATGCGCGCGGCGGTGTCGACCGGGCCGCCGGGGGCATAGCCCACCAGCAGCTTGACCGGCCGCGACGGGTAGGCGTCCGTCGCCCAGGCCGCGCCCTGCAGCAGCAGGGTCGTGGTCAGTGCCGCGAGTGTGGTCCAGGTTTTCATTGTTGTCTCCTCCAGATAGGGCTGAAATGCCCGGGCCGGCGTATGACGCCAGCCCGGTAAAGGGATTCAGGCGCTCAGTCCAGCAGCGCGCGCAGCGGCTGCTTGAGCAGCTTGCCGCTGGCAGTAGTGGGAATGACATCGACGGTGCGGATCTCGGCCGGGCGCTTGTACGGTGCCAGGCTCTCGCGCAGGTAGACGTCGAGCGCCTTGGGATCGACGCTCGCGCCTTCCTGCGTCTCGATAAAGGCGACCACCTCTTCGTTGCCGTCGCTGGCGGGGCGCCCCACCACCGCCGACTGGCGCACGCCGGGGAAGGCGTTGATCACCGACTCGACTTCGATCGGGTAGACGTTGAACCCCGAGCGGATGATCAGGTCCTTGGAGCGGCCGGAGATAAACAGCGCCCCGTCGGCATCCAGGTAGCCCAGGTCGCCGGTGTTGAGCCAGCCGCCCGGCAACAGCGCATCAGCCGTCTGCTCCGCGTTGCGGTAGTAGCCAAGCATCACGCCGGGACCGCGCACGCGGATCTGGCCGCGCTCGCCTGCGGGCAGAGGCGTGCCGGCATCGTCGGTAATCTCGATTTCGACGCCTTCGACGATATGCCCGGCCGAGCAGTCGGCACGCGGCGCGTCCAAGCGCGTGATGAAGAGCGAGCCGGCATATTCGGTGATGCCGTAGCCATGGTGCAGCGGCTGGCCAAACAGCGTCTCGACGTCGCGCTTGAGCGTGGGATCGAGCGGCGCGCCGCCGGTGTAGAGGTAGCGCAGGCGCGGATACTTGCCCGGGCCTGCGCCGTGCTGCGCCGCCACCGCCAGGATGCGCGTAAACATGGTCGGCACGCCCTGCAGGATGGTGACGCCCGGCGATGCCAGCGCCTCGAACACGTCATTGCCATCGAAGCGCGGGCGCAGGAACAGGCTGGCGCCGGCGTAGAGCGTAGCCATCAGCACCGTGGCGATGCCGAAGATATGCGACATCGGCAGCGCCCCGTAGGCTACGTCCGCCTGCCCCATGTCGCGCGAGGTGGCGGAGATGCGGGCAAAGTGCGTCAGGCCGACATGCGGCACCATCACGCCCTTGGGCGCGCCGGTGGTGCCGGAGGTATAGATCAGCGTGGCGACCTGGCGCGCCTGCTCGCTGGCCACGCGTTCCGGCGCGCTGGCTGCGCGCAGTGCCAGCATGCCGTCGGCAAAGACGGGGCAGGTGCTCGCTTGCGCGCCGAGCCGCGCACCGTGCGCGGCCGCCACGTCGGACACATGGCCGGTGAACAGCACCAGCGCCGGCTGGGCGTGGTCGCGGATATTGTCGATTTCGCGCGCGGACAAGCGCGCGTTGACCTGGATCGGCCAGGCATGCAGCAGGCTGCTGGCGAACAGCGTCACCACCATCTCGTTGCAGTTCTCGCCGACCATCATGACCCGGTCGCCTTCGCCCACGCCCTGCGCCGCCAGCCAGTCGCGCGCCGCTTCGATGCGCTGCCACAGTTCGCCATAGCTGATCACGGCGCCGCTTTCGAACAGGCAAGGCGCGGCGGGCGTCTGCGCGGCCCAGTGTCGGGGGATATCGTGGATGTATTCGGGGCGGAAGGAAGACATGCGGCTGGGCTCGTTCGGGATACGGCTGGGTTGGCGATGCTTGCCGGCGGCAAATGCGCCGGAATGCACCCCGACGCACTTGAGCAGGCCGTGCCAGTTTGCGCCAAGGCTGCGCGCCGCGGTATTTGGAATTGGCTAAGGCCGTGTTCGTCCACGCCGCCACCACCCGGCTCAGGTGGTTCCGCCGGCACGAAGGGCGACTTTATGATTGATAAAGCAATGGAGAACGCCCCGCGCCCTACAATCGGCCGGCACACCTAGGGCTGCACCGGTTGCTTGCCAGCAGCGGACGCCCGCGTAACGAGGGGACATTCAGATGGATTTGCGTTTCACCGCCGAGGAACAGGCCTTCCGCGAGGAAGTCCGCGCTTTCGTGCAGGCCAGCCTGCCGGAAGACATCCGCAACAAGGTGCTCAACCACCAGCGCGTCGAGAAGGACGACTACGTCCGCTGGCACCGCATCCTGCAGGCCCACGGCTGGGGCGCTCCCACCTGGCCCACGCAATGGGGCGGAACCGGCTGGACCGCGCTGCAGCGCCTGATCTTTGAAATCGAGACGTTCCGCGCCGGCGCGCCACGCCTGCTGCCGTTCGGCCTGACCATGATCGGCCCGGTGCTGATGAAATACGCCAGCCCCGAGATGCAGCAGCGCTTCCTGCCGCGCATCCCGGGCGTGGAAGACTTCTGGTGCCAGGGCTATTCCGAGCCGGGCTCCGGTTCCGACCTGGCCTCTCTGAAGACCCGCGCCGTGCGCAAGGGTGACAAGTACATCGTCAACGGCCAGAAGACCTGGACCACGATGGCCCACTTCGCCGACTGGATCTTCTGCCTGGTGCGCACCGATCCCGATGCCAAGGCGCAGGAAGGCATCTCCATGCTGCTGATCGACATGAAATCGCCCGGCGTGACCGTACGCCCGATCAAGACGCTCGACGGCGGCCACGACGTGAACGAGACCTGGTTCGAAGACGTGGAAGTGCCCGTGGAGAACCTGGTCGGCGAAGAGAACCGCGCCTGGACCTACGCCAAATACCTGCTCGGCCACGAGCGCACCGGCATTGCCGGCATCGGCCACTGCCACCGCGAGCTGCGCCAGCTCAAGCACTACGCCAGCCAGGCCACCGACGGCGCCGGCCGCCCGCTGATCGAGGACGTGCGCATGCGCGACAAGATCGCCCGCGTCGAGATGGACATCATGGCGCTGGAAATGCTGCTGCTGCGCGTCGCCACGCAGGCCGCCGGCACGCCCGGACCGGAAGCGTCGATCGTCAAGATCCGCGGCTCGGAAGTGCAGCAGGACCTGGGCATGCTGATGATGGAAGTGGCCGGCCCCAACGCCTGGCCGTATTCGCCGGACTGGCTCGAGCCGGGCGCCACGCAGCCGGTGTCCGGCCCCGAGTGGGCCGCCCCCGCCTCCTCTACGTACTACGACATGCGCAAGACCTCCATCTACGGCGGCGCGACCGAAGTGCAGAAGAACATCATCTCCAAGATGATCCTGGGTTTCTGAAGGGATAGCTGACATGGACTTCACCTACAGCGAAGAGCAACAGATGCTGGCGGACAGCCTGCGTCGCTTCATCGATACCGAATACACCTTCGAGGCCCGCCGCAAGAGCGCGCGCCAGGGCGAAAGCCTGGATCGCGGCGTGTGGAACAAGCTCGCCGAGATGGGCGTGCTGGGCCTGACCGTGCCGGCGGACTTCGGCGGCTTCGGCGAAGGCGCCGCCAGCCAGCTGGTGGTGCAGCGCGAGCTGGGCCGCGGCCTGGTGCTCGAGCCGGTCACGCCCAGCGGCGTGATGGCCGCCTCCATCCTCAACGCCTGCGGCAGCGACGCGCAGAAGCAGGAATGGCTGCCCGCGATCGCCTCTGGCGAGCGCATCGTCACGCTGGCCTACCTGGAGCCAACCACGCGCTACCGCCCGGAATCGGCCCGCGCCAGCGCCGAGCGCAGCGGCGACGGCTACGTGATCAGCGGCACCAAGAGCGTGGTCTGGCACGGCGCCGCCGCCGACGCCTACCTGCTGACCGCACGGGTATCCGGCAGCAACGAGATCGCACTGTTCCTGGTGCCGCGCGACAGCAAAGGCCTTGGCGTGACCGCCTATCCCACCATCGACGGCCTGCGCGCCGCCGACCTGTCGCTGCAGAACGTCACCGTGCCGGCCAGCGCACTGGTGGGCCAGGCCGCAGACGGCCTGGCGGCGCTGGGTGTCGGCCTCGAGCACGGCATCGCCGCGCTGTGCGCCGAAGGCGCGGGCGCCATGGAAAAGCTGATCCAGATCACCGGCGAATACCTGGGCACGCGCCAGCAGTTCGGCAAGCCGCTGGCCAGCTTCCAGGCACTGCAGCACCGCATGGCCGACATGCTGGTGCAGAAGGAACTGGCGCTGTCGATGGCCTACGTGGCGGCGCAGGCGCTGGATGAAACCGATCCTGCCGCGCGCCGCCGCATGCTGTCGGCCGCCAAGGTGACGGTCGCCCGCGCCGGGCGCTTTGTCGGCCAGCAGGCGGTGCAACTGCACGGCGGCATGGGCATGACCGACGAGCTGTCCGTGGGCGACTACTTCAAGCGCCTGACCATGCTGGACCAGCTGCTGGGCGACAGCGACTATCACCTGCAGCGCTTCGGCGAAGTGATGGAAGCCTGATCCGGCCAGCGGCCGCTGGCCGCCAGGTTGCTATGAGGCCGGGTAGTTACCCGGCCTCTTCTTGTTTACACCTCGCTCCGACAGGCTAGGGAAATCCACTAGTCCGTTCCAACGATTCCCGGCCGCGGCGCCGTCACTACCCTGTGACCACAGGCACGGACGTCGCCGGCCATTCCCCTAGGAGCGAGACTGCAATGACATCCACTACACATAGACTGCTGCGCGGCAGCCTGCTGGTGACCAGCATGGCACTGGCCGCGGCATCGTGGGCGAAGGTCACCCCCGAAGACCTCAAGCAGCTTGACGGCAACCTGACGCCGATGGGCGCGGAGCGGGCCGCCAGCAAGGACGGCGATGTGCCCGCATGGTCCGGCAAGTGGCTGGGCACGCCGCCAGGCGTCAAATACCAGCGCGGCGATCGCTATCCCGATCCGTACGCCGACGAAAAACCGCTGTTCGTCATCACGGCGCAGAACGTGGCGCAGTATGCCGAACGCCTGACCGACGGCCAGAAGGCGCTGTTCAAGAAGTACCCCGATACCTTCAAGATGCCGGTGTACGCCAGCCATCGCGACTTCCGCTACGAAGACACCG
The DNA here is from genome assembly GCF_051015765.1 of Cupriavidus sp. a3. Taxonomy (NCBI): domain Bacteria; kingdom Pseudomonadati; phylum Pseudomonadota; class Betaproteobacteria; order Burkholderiales; family Burkholderiaceae; genus Cupriavidus; species Cupriavidus sp. a3. Next base: position 1,901,782 of record NZ_CP170644.1, read on the forward strand.
TCTACAAGGACGTCCGCACCTACGCCACCACCGTCAAGATGACGAGCGATGCCAACGGCCTGAAGGACGCGGGCCCGCAAGTGCCCTACCCGATCCCGAAGACGGCCATGGAGCTGCTGTGGAACCAGCGCTTCTCGTCGGCCGTCGGCACCGAGAAGGCGCAGTACGACCAGGCCGTGGTCTACCCGAACGGCTCGATCGCATGGGGACGGGTCTCGTACAGCATCCTCTCGCCGCGCAACAACGGCAAGTTCGACCCGCACAACACGCTCAACGAGCGCTCCTTCTTCCGCACTGCAACCGACCTGCCGCTGCGCGACCGGGGCCAGGTGATCGTGGGTTATGCCGTGTGGGACCAGGAAGGCTCGGACACCAACCGCACCTGGATCTACAACCCGGGCACGCGGCGCGTGCGCCAGGCGCCGGAATTCGGCTTCGACCAGCCGCAGGGCCCCGGCGGCTTCCGCACCGTGGATGACGACCGCCTCTTCAACGGCTCCGGCGAGCGCTACAACTGGAAGATCGTCGGCAAGAAGGAGATCTATGTCCCGTACCACAACTACAAGCTGCTGAGCACGTCGATCAAGTACAAGGACCTGCTGACCAACGGCCATGCCAGCCCTGACGTCATGCGTTATGAGCTGCATCGCGTATGGATCCTGGAAGCAACGCTCAAGTCCGGCTTCCGGCACCAGTATGCGAAGCGCGTGCTGTATCTCGACGAAGACACCTGGCAAGCCCTCGCCGCCGACAACTACGATGGCCGCGGCCAGCTGTGGCGCACCAACCTGCAGGCCTCGGTCTACGCCTACGATGCGCGCCGCTATCATCCGACCGCGGTGTTCTACCATGACCTGATTTCCGGCGCTTACTTTGCGGACCGCCTGACCAACGAAGGCCCGATGTTCCAGCTGAACAACAGCCCTGAGTTCACCGAAGCGTTCTTCTCCCCGGACGCCGCGCGCGGATCGGGTACCTGACCACATCGCATGATCCGGCCGGGCGAGTCTTCGCCCGGCCGCGCCACGTCTCCCCTTCCTTCCTCCTCCCTCGCCACTGCGCCGGCGTAGCCATGCGCCATAAGCCCCTCGTGGATTGGCCGCAAGCCCACCTTTGAGAAATTCCCGTCTCAAAGTCGGATTCGTCCCAGCAACTTATCGGCCTGCCGTCGATACCCTTGCACATTGCGGTGCGTGCCTCCTGCCGTGCACCGCTGCTCTGGCGGTGACCTCAACCCGTCCGCCTTTTCTTTGACCGCTGGCGATCCAGGCCCGGTGCACATCAACGATGGCAGCGCGATGCCAGTGCCCGGGGACGGTGTTCTCGCCGGGTGAAGCTGTGCAAGACAAGAGCCATCATGAACACAAGACTCTATCGGCTGGTATTCAATGCCGTTCGCGGCATGCTGGTGGCAGTTCGCGAAAGCGCGACGGGATGCGCCAAGGGCCGCCATGGCGGAACGCGCGGCGGCGCGACAACGGCGTTCGTGCCGGTGCTATGGCTCACCGCTGTGACGACGGCAATGATGGGCGTCCCCGTAGCGGCGCAGACGCTGCCGATCCAGGCGGACAGGAATGTGCCAGGGCAACGTCCGGTGGTCGGGGTCGCGTCCAATGGCGTCCCGGTCGTGAACATCGCCCCGCCCCAACGCAACGGTGGAACCAGCGTCAACAATTTCATCCAGTACAACGTAGGCCCGTCCGGCGTGGTGCTGAACAACGGCGGCCAGAACTCGCAGACCCGGATTGCGGGCTGGGTTCAGGGCAACGTGCAGCTGGGCAACAGCAGTGCCGGCAATATCGTGGTTCAGGTGACGCAACCCAATCCGTCACAATTGCTAGGGGCGCAGGAAATCGCCGGCAATCGCGCCAACCTGGTCCTGGCCAACCCCGCGGGCATCACCTGCTCGGGCTGCGGCGTGATCAATGCAGACCGCTTCACGCTTTCAACGGGGCGCCCGGTGTTTGGGGCCGATGGCAGCCTGACCGGGTTCGATGTGCGGGAAGGCCATATCGGGATTGATGGCCCAGGCCTGTCCAGCCCGCAGGCGCAGGTCGATCTGCTGGCGCGCTCAATCAGCATTAACGCCGAACTGTGGGCCAGGCACCTGAACGCCATTGCAGGCGCGAACCATATTGACCACTCGACGCTCAACGCCACGCCGCAGGCGGGCACGGGCGCCGCGCCGCAGTTCGCGCTGGATGCGGCGGCGCTGGGGTCGATGTACGCGAATTCGGTACGTCTCATCGGGACCGAAAAAGGCATCGGCTTCAATGTCGGCGGCGGCATCACAACCCGCGCTGGCGATATCGTCGTGGACAACAATGGGGACGTGCGCATCGTGCCGGGTGGCCGCCTGCAGTCCGAGGGTGGCGCCAACGTTGCCGGGACCAACATCGATAACGCCGGCACCATCACTACGCGCGGCGCCATCAATGGCAGCACGCCGGGGCAGCTGGCCAACAGCGGAACGATGGCGGCCGGCACGGATCTGCTGGGCTTCGCCGAGCGTATTGTGAACACCGGGACCATCGGCGCCGGGGTCGATGCCAATGCCAGCGTCACCGGCGCGGGCACGGCCAGCCTTGCCGCGCGCACCGCCATCCAGTCCAGCGGCAAGCTCGTCACCGGGGCCGATTCCAACCTGTCGGCGCCAACGCTGGACCTGTCCAACGGTACGACCGTCGCGCACAACACTGCCACCCTGAACGCCTCGGGTGACATCACGCTCCAGAACGCGCGGCTCGAAGCCACTGCCTTGCAGGTCAATGCCGGCGGCAGGGTGGATAACCGGGGCGGCGCCATCGTGGCCGGCACCAACGGCGGCCAGGTCAGCGGCGCTACCGTGTTGAACCAGAACGGCGCCATCACCAGTGCCGGCGCACTGCGCGTCGCCGCATCGCATACCGTGGACAATGCCGGCGCCACCGTAGCCGGCACCGGAGCGACGACTGTAGCTGGGGCGACCATCGCCAACCGCGGCGGCGTGATCGGCTCCGTGCAGGACAACCTGACCCTGAATGGCGCTCTGGACAACACCGCCGGCAAGGCCCTGGCGACCAGGGACTTGGTCATTGTCGGCGGCGCCATCACCAACGACCATGGGCAACTGTCGGCAGTCCAGGCGCTCAAGGCCGATACCGGCGGCCAGGCGCTCACGAACAACGCCGGTGAGATCTCGGGTGCCAGCGTCCAAACCGACACGGGCCTCTTCGACAACCGCGGAGGTGTGGTGCAGTCCACCGGACTGCTGGTGGCAGACACGCACGGGCACCTGTACGACAACGGCAACGGTGGCCTGACAGTCGCCGACGGGCCATTGACGCTCGCCACGGGGGTCTTCAGCAACCAGGCCGGGACGGTCTCCGGGCAGCAGTCGGCTAAGGTCAATGCGACGATCCTGGATAACTCCGGAGGCAAGTTCGTTACCGGTGGGCCGCTTGACGTGACCGCCGGGAGCCTGGCCAACAACAGCGGCTATCTCGCCTCGAAAGGCGACGCGACAATCCGCCTGACCGGCGGCTTCGACAACACGGCGGGCTTTGCCCATGCCGGCGGCCTGCTCGACGTTCAAGCGAGCACGGTGGTGAACCGCAGCACGCTCGGCGGGACCGACGCGGCGCCGAAAGGTATGGAAGGCGGCAGCGTCCGGATCGCCGCCAGCACCATCGACAATATCGATGGTGCCCTACGGGCCGACACAGCCATGACGGTCGCCTCGGCGACGTTCAACAACACCCGGGGCGAGATGACTTCGGGCGGCACCGCGCAGTTCAATGTCGGCGCCACCACCAACACCGATGGCCTGCTGGCGGCCGACACCCGGCTCGCCATCGTTGGCAATAGCCTTTCCGGCGACGGTACAGTGCGGTCCAAGGGGGATGTTGATATCCACCTGACCAACGACTTCACCAACACCAAAACGCTCGCCGCCGGCGGGAACCTGACCTTCGACACCGCTGGCAATATCGTCAACAGCGGCAAGATGCTGTCCGCCAACTCGATCGACGTACATGCCCGCAATGTCGACAACTCGGGGGAGTTGTACGGCGAAGTCGCCAACACCGTGCGCGCCGACGAGGCAGTCACCAACAGCGGCCTGATCGAAGGCGGCACGGTGCGTGTGCAGGCCGGCACGACGGTCACCAATACCGACCGCATCTTCGGGGACGCTGTTGCCATCGGCGCCGGCGTGCAGATCCTGAACGACCAGGACGCCGCCACTGGCAAAGGGGCCGTGATCGCCTCGCGCACCGGGGATGTCAACCTGGGCGCGCCGGACATCGTCAACCGCGAGCACGCGCTCATCCTGTCGTCGCAGGACCTGAACGTCGGCGGTGCGCTGGACGCCGAGGGCAAAGCCACGGGACAGGCCAGCTCGCTCACCAACGCCTCGGCCGTCATCGATGTGGCACGCGACGCCAACATCAACGCGGCCAGCATCCGCAACGAAAACAGCCATTTCGAGGCCCAGGAGACGGACACCGGCGTGAAAAGGACTCTGGTCTACCGCCTCAAGGGGTCAATGGACGATATCGACCCGACCACAGCGCTTATCTTCGACTGGAGCGGCAAGGACGATTACTTCCATCCAGGCACGGACCTTGGCTGGCTGTACCGCGATGGCAACCAGAAAGGCGTGGCACGCGTGCTGCTGCTGCCCTCGGAGCAATATCCATTTGCTGAATTCGGTCCGCCGTTCGACTGGTCGCGCCGCCCCGACGGCGAGGCCGGACCAGTGATGCCTTGGCAGGACCCCTATTACCTGGACTACTACGGCGGCCTGCCACAAGAACAGTGGTCGCCGCTGGGTCTGGCCTACACCTCGCACTACGAGAAGGATGCAAACGGAAATCCGGTGCTGGTGACGCAGCAGTACAACTATCCACCCGACCACCCGATCTGGGACAAGCTGAAGGTCGAGCGTCCCGACAGTGCGCCTCCTCCTTATGCCGCACCGTGCGAGATCGACGCCCCGCCGGCGTGCAATGCCGCATACCAGAAGTACCGCGACTGGCAAGGCGCCAATGTTGCGAAATATGAAGCGCTAAACGAAAGGATCGTTGCCTTCAACAAGGATTTTCACGCGCGCACTGTCGACAACTTCTATTCCGTGGACAAGCAGACGCAAGTGCGCGAGGAGGTGGTCTTGCATACCGATCCCGCCCGATTGCTGGTTGGCGGCAATGCCACGATCAACGGGGCCGTGGCCAACGACAAGAGCGAGATTGCCGTCGGCGGCACACTGACCGCGCCGGCACCAGTACGCAACGAAGGCTATACCGGCACCCGCTTCGAGACTAGCACCGGCACCCAGGCGTGGCACTACATCAATCGCGGCGTCAACGCACCGGACCGGCGCAGCGACAGCTCCCCCTTGGCTCCGCTCAATCTGACGCTTCCGCTGGTTCTGGCAACGGGCACCACGCAGGAGCATCTGCAAACGGTCCCTGGCAGCGGTGCGTCCGTCGACCCGAAGGCCGGCACCGGCCCGATTGCCAGCGCGCCAAGCTTGATGCAGGTGTCGCTAAATCCCGGCGGCAGTACGGCCGGAGGGCGCCTGGGCGGCGAGCTGATCCGCACCGTCACCCCGTCGCTGGCGATGCCCGGCAACGCGCTATTCGTCACGCGCACCGACCCCGGCGCGCGCTACCTGATCGAGACCGACCCGCGCTTCACCAACCAGCGCCAGTGGCTGTCCAGCGATTACATGCTGACCCAGCTCGGCCAGGACCCGACCAGGGCCCTCAAGCGCCTGGGCGACGGCTTCTATGAGGCGCGGCTGGTGGCCGACGCCGTGATGCTCGGCACCGGCCAGCGCTTCGTTGGGGACTACACCGACAATGAGGCCCAGTACAAGGCGCTAATGCAGTTGGGCGCCGAATTCGCCAAACAGTTCTCCCTGACCATTGGGACGGCACTCACCGCTGAGCAGATGCAGGCGCTCACCACCGACATCGTCTGGCTGGTCGAGAAGACCGTCACGCTGCCGGACGGCTCCACGCAGCAGGTGCTGGTGCCACAGGTTTACCTAAAGGTGCGCGAGGGCGACCTCAAGGGCGACGGCACGCTGATCACGGCGCGCAACATGGCGATCCAGACCGGCGGGGATGTGAAGAACACCGGCACCATCGCGGCGCGCGACGTGATGCTGATCGATGCCGGCAATATCCGTAACGAGCGCGGCACGCTGTCAGCCGGCAACATGGAATTGCACGCGAAGCAGGATATCGAGAATCTGGCGGGCAGGATCAGTGCCGGCGAGTTGGCAGCCACGGCCGGCAGGGACATCAACCTGTCCACCACCACAGCCTCGGACAGCAACAAGGCCGGCGAATCCACCGCCAGCCGCACCGTAATAAGCGGCGTCGCGAGCGTGGACGTGGACAATGCCGTGCTCGTAGCGGGCCGGGATATCAATAGCCAGGCGGCCAGCATCACGGCAACCGGCAGCCTCGGCATGGGCGCCGGACGGGATATCAACCTGGACACGGTGAAGGTCGCCGAGAGCTTCGATGCCGTCGCGGACGCGAAGAACCGCTCCAGCGTGGCGCGCAGCGCGGAGCTCGGCTCACAGATCATCGGCCACGATGTAGCGCTCGTTGCCGGCCGGGATATCAATGCCAAGGCCGCGTACGTGAACGCTGACGGCGCCCTCGCCGTCAGCGCGACCCGTGACATCAACGTGAAGGCCGTTGAGGCAAGCGCGGCGATACGCGACGAGCAGTCGAAGCAAAGCGGCGGCGTCCTGTCGAAGAAGTCCACCCATACCATCGACGCGGCAAGCCGCACTGAGGCGCTCGGCAGCACCTTCTCGGGCGACACGGTTGACATGACGGCGGGTCGTGACCTGAACACCTCTGGCAGCACCATTGCCGCCACGCACGACGTGACCCTCGACGCCGGACGCAATATCGCCATCGGCACGGCAGAGACCACGTCCTCATCCTACAGCTTCAAGGAGGAGAAGAAGACCGGATTTGGCGCCACCGGTTCCGGCCTCTCCTACGGCAAGCGCGAACAGAAGGACACCGTCAGCGACAACAGCACGCAGCAAGTGGGCAGCCTGGTAGGCTCCACGGGTGGCAGCGTGCACATGAATGCGGGCAGTACGCTGAAGCTCACTGGCAGCGACCTGATCGCCGCCAAGGACATCACCGGTGTGGGCGCCGACGTGACCATCGAGGCCGCGCAGAACCGCCAGCACCATGACGAGACGCATGAGGTCAAGCAAAGCGGCTTCACGCTGGGCGTGTCGGGCGGCGCCATCGGCGCGGCGATCAATGCGGGCAACAAAGTCATCTCGGCCAGCCAGAGCCAGGACGGACGCGCCTCGGCGCTGTGGGGCATGGCCGCCGGGCGCGATGCCTACGACGCCGCCACATCGCTCGCCAAGGATGGACTTGCCGGCGGCGCCGCGCTTACCCTGTCTTTCGGCAATAGCCGGAGCAAGCAAACCCTTACCGAGGACAGCACCCTTCACAATGGGTCCAACGTGTCAGCGGGCGGCACGACCGCCTTTACTGCCACGGGCGTGGATGCCAATGGCAACGGGACGGCCGGCAACCTGAACATCATCAGCTCGAACATCGACGCCAACAAGGTGGTGCTCGGTGTGAAGAATGACATCAACATCGTGTCGGCCACGGACACGAACGAGAGCCACAGCACCAACAAGTCGAGCAGCGCCAGCGTCGGTGTCTCCTACGGCATGGGTCCGAACAACGCAGGCTTTGGCGCCTCGGCCTCGGCCTCGACGGCCAGAGGCAACGCCGACAGCCAGGGCGCCACGCAGGCCAACAGCCATGTGACCGGCAAGGAGTCCGTCACCTTGGTGTCGGGCAACGACACCAATATCCTGGGCGCCACGGTGAGCGGTGGCAAGGTGCTGGGCGATGTCGGCGGCAACCTGAACATTGCCAGCCGCCAGGACACCGAAAAGGTGCGCGCCCGGCAGGAAAGCACGGGTGGCGGCTTCAGCATCAGCCAGGGCGGCGGTTCGGCCAGCGGCTCCGCGAGCCAGGGCAAGGCCAGCGGCAACTACGCGAACGTGAGCGAGCAATCGGGCATCTACGCAGGAGAAGGCGGCTTCGACATCCGGGTGGAGGGCAATACTGACCTCAAGGGCGCGGTGATCGCCAGCGCCGCCGGCAAGGACAAGAACCAGCTCGACACCGGCACGCTCAGCTTCAGCGATATCCGGAGCCACTCCGACTACAGCGCAACCTCGTTCGGCGTTTCGGGTGGCATTACCGCTGGCCCACAGAACAGCGAGAAGAACAGCGGCCAGACCTCGGGCAGGAACACCGGCGGCATCAGCCCGATGATCCCGCAGCATGAGAGCGGCAGCCAGGACGGCGTGGCGCTCAGCGCCATTGCGGATGGCACCATCGCGATCCGAGACGAGGCGCATCAGAAGCAGGACTTGTCGAGCCTCAAGCGCGACACCGCCGCCACGAACACTACGGTGGAAAAGAATCCCGACCTGAAGAACGTGCTCGACAAGCAGGCGGACACGATGGCTGCGGCGCTGGCGGCGGGCGAGGCAATAGCGAAGACGGTAGGTCAGGTTGCCAATGCTAAGCAGGCGGCGGCGGAAGAACGGTACAAGGCTGCTGCGGAGGCGTATCGCCAGGATCCGAGCGCCGAAAACCAGGCGGCCATGGCGGCAGCCCAGTCCGATATCGACGGCTGGAAGGAAGGGGGTGAGTATCGCGCTGCACTCCACAGCGCGGGCGGTGCACTCGTCGCCGGCCTGGGTGGAGGCAATGCGTTGGCCGGAGCGGCTGGCGCGGGCGCGGCATCCTTGGCCGGCGGCAATTTAAGCCAGTTGGCTAACGCCGCCAATAGCGCAGTTAGCACCGGCAGCAGCGAACTTGATCAAGCGATTGGTAACCTTGCAGCCAATATTGCTGCAGGCAGTATTGGTGCGGTTCTCGGCGGCGGCTCCGGCGCGGCTACGGCGTCCACTACGGATCGCTTCAACCGCCAGCTCGGCAATGACGAACGAGCATTGACGATCAAGCTGGCAAAAGACAGCGGCGGAAAGTACACGACAGAGCAGATCGAGAACGCGATGCGCGCGGGTGGCAACTCCCTGCGTGGCGAGAATGTGACGAGCGGCATGGTTGTCGATGGTAAGAACAACCCCAACGGTGTCAGCGACATGGGCGCAAAATGGGAGGTGGGTCAGGACGAAAACGGAAATGGCCGCTATTTGGTTCAGCAGGTTCAGTCCAACGTTGATCCCGGGCTTGCCGCCTATATTCAGGGGAAGACCGGGGGAGAAATGTCGCCCTACAACTGGAGTACGGATACCCTCGGTCAGTCAACTGCATCGACATCAACTTCTCCGCAGAACCTGTTTACCCCTGCTGCTAGCGGATGTATCACTGCGGAATGTGCCGCTGGCATCGGAGGTACCGGTGGCCGTGGCTTGCTACCCGACTACGTAACAGTCAGCGGAGGAGCATTGTCGGGCACCGTCGGCGGAGCGATGAATCTTCATGACGGCACGAAGTATCTTTCCACGGGGGTGGTCCTGACAAATCCATCCGCAGTTTCATTTTCACTTGGTGGAGCAATGAGCTTTGGCTGGATATTCGGGGCAAACAATGGGAATGATACCAATTCGTTCATAAATGGCGACGGAAACCAAGCCTTCATTTCTATTCCAACACCTTTCCGCGTCAATGGTTATGCCGCGATTACGCACGCGTACGGCGGTGCCACGGCAATTGAGTTTGGCGTTGCGTCACCAGGAAGGATCAGCTTTGGCTTAATGCCATGGGGTCATTCCTCACCGACAAAAGAGAATTCAAGGTAAAGGAAAAAACTATGGCAATCGGCGGTGGCCCAACACCGGATCAATGGAAGAAGATGAGTCGATCGGAAAAGATCTCCTACGTCCTATTCCTTGCATTCGTCTTCGGCGTGATTCTCTATTTCGCCTACGAAAAATGGATTGCATAGCGTTACAGGTTGTGCAAGCCCGTTTGATGTTTCTGGCATTTTAATTCATGCTTCCCAAGACCAAGAACGCGCGTCACAAGGCGCGCGCTACCTCTCCATTTGTCCCGTTCCTCCTGTCGTTCCCCTCGCTGGCGGTTGCCCAGGCATTGCCGTTCTTCCCGGCCGTCACTCCGAACGACGCCATCGAGCGCCGCCAGGAACAACAGCAGGGGGCCGCGCGTGAACGCGCCCTGGCCCGTCCCGACGTATTGACGCCCGCGCCCGAGACACCCACCGTAACCGGGCAGCTGATCCTGCCCACCGAGGCGCCGTGCTTCCCGATTCTGACCGCGGAATGGGAAGGCGCCGAAGACTTCGAATGGCTGCGCGCCGAGGCCGGCATCCTGCCCGGCCAATGCGTCGGCGGCAAGGGATTGGAGACTATTCAGCAATACTTCGCCGCACGCCTCGTCGCCCTGGGCTATGTGACCACGCGCGTGCTGATCCCCGAACAAAACCTCGCCAGCGGCACGTTGCGCCTGCGCGTGGTGGCCGGGCGCATCACCGGCGTCAAGGCCGACGGCACGCCCGGCTGGTGGCGCACGGCCCTGCCGACTGGTCCCGGCGGACTGGTCAACCAGCGCGACCTCGACCAGGGCATGGAGAACATGCGCCGCCTGCAGGGCCAGGCCGATGCCGGCATCGACCTCGTGCCCGGTGACAATCCAGGCGACACCGATCTGGTCGTCAAGCCCGGCACGGGCAAGCGCTGGCATGCGCTGGTGACAGGCGACAACGGCGGCCTGGAGTCCACCGGCAAGTACCAGATGGGCGGCACGCTGACCGTAGATTCGCCGCTGTTCCTGTATGACAGCCTGACGATCTCGGGCAACACCAATGCCGACGTCGGCAACGGCGCCGCCGGCACGCGCTCGTCGGCCATCAACTACAGCATTCCGTTTGGCTACTGGAACGCATTCGTCGATGCCAACCAGTCGAAATACCACCAGACCGTAGCGGGCTTCGAGGGCGATATCGTCTACGGCGGGCGCAGCACGCAGATCGAGGCGGGCCTGGGCTATGTGCCATTCCGCAATGCCTCGGGCAAGACCAGCCTGTACGGCAAGGTTTTCCGCAAGACAGCGAGCAGCACGCTGGACGGCATCGACCTCGCCGTGCAGCACCGCGACTTCGTCGGCCTGGAGTTCGGCGCAGCACACCGCCAGTTCTTCGGCGCCAATGTGTTCGACATTGGCGCGGCGTGGCGCAGATCGCTGCCGGCGCACTCGAAGGCGCCGGGCTTCGTCCTCGGCGATCCGTCCTGGGCTGGCAAATCGGAGATCGTGCTGGCGAATGCCGGTCTGATGGTGCCGCTCCAGGTGGCTGGCCAGCACCTGCGTTACCAGACCAATGTCCGCATGCAGTACGCGCGCACACGCATCCTGCCATCCGACTATTACACCATCGGCAACCGCTATTCGGTGCGCGGCTTCGATGAGCAACTCACCCTGGCGGCCGAAAACGGCATCACTTGGCGCAACGACCTCGCCTGGCAACTCGGCAACGCCCGTCAGGAGGCGTTCGTCGGCTTTGACGCCGGTCACGTAGGCGGTCCCTCCGCGCAGTTCCTGGTGGGCCAGACACTGATCGGCGCGGTGATCGGGGCGCGCGGGCGCTGGGCCATGTGCCACGATGCGGCGCTGACTTACGAAGTGACGCTTGGCTGGCCCGTCAAGAAGCCGGAACTGTTCCGCACCAAATCGCACAACGTCGCCGCCCAGGTCGGGCTCGAGTTCTGATCCCCCTATGCCACGGCAAGGCTTTCCGGCCGTGTCGCGAGGGCAAACCAGGCGGCATTGGCACATGCCGCCACCGCTTCAGAACGTCAGCGGACGCTGCGCGGCATCGACGCCGCCGTCGATGAACACCACGTTGCCATGCATATAGCCTGCCTGCGGCCCGCAAAGGAAAGTAATCAGACCAGCCACCTCCTCAGGCTGCGCACGGCGACCCAGCGGTGGCAGGAAATCGCGTATGGCATCGCCGTAGCGCGGATCCTTCAACCCCGCCTGCAGCAGCGGTGTTTCCACCGCACCCGGCGCCACCACGTTGAGGCGAACACCCGCCTGCCCCCAGGCTCCGGCACGTTGCCGCGCAGCTGCCGTCACCGCATGCTTGGAGCTGGCATAGGCGATATAGCCAGCCTGGTCCCGCGTCGCTTCCGCCGCCGCGGCAGCTTCGAGCAAGGCACGCACGCCGGCCTCATCGACGGCGAGGTAGGCATCGCGCAAAGGGCTGCCCTCCCAGCACTGCAGCGTGGCGGAACTGGAAGACACCACCACGGCGCACGGATCCCGCCCGTGGCGCAGCGCATCGAACAAGCCATCCAGCAACGCCACCACGCCGAAGTAGTTGACCGACGCCACCAGTGTTGCAGGATCGACATGCGGGCCCAGGCCGGCGCAGCAGATCAACTGGTCGATGCGGCCGTCCGAATGCGACAGCACAGCATCGATCGCCGCAGCGCGGCCTGGCCCGGTGGAAAGATCGGCAAGAATGTCCGCGTCGCGCAGGTCGACGCCGATGACCCGGCAACCGTCGGCCAGCATGCGCGCCCGCACGGCCGCGCCCATGCCGGACGCGGCACCGGTAATGACTGCGGTTTTCATGGTCAGTCCTCGAACACGTGCCGCAGGGCCGGCGGCACGATATTGCCCGGGTTCAGCTCGATCACGCGGCGCGCCACGCTGGACGGCCGCACCTGCTCGATGTCGGTGTAGAACTGCTGGTACCAGTCACGCATCTGGTAGATCGGCCCGTCGCCTTCGCACAGCAGCGGGTTGTCGATGCGGATCTTGCTGTCCCAGATGGCCACGTCCTCATAGAAGGCCTGGCGCGCCTGCTCGACGTAGGCTTGCGCCATGGCGCGGTTCTGCTCGTCGCTCAGCCCCGGAATCTTCTTCACCAGCACGCCGTAGCGCAGCACGAAGCTGTTCAGGTCGATCGGCACATGGCAGTTGAGCAGGACGGAGTGGATCTCCTGGTCGCCCATGCGGCCGCTCATGTCGGTGATGTGGTACGCCGGACCGAAGTAAGTCGACAACGCCGTCAGCTGCGCATCGCCCGACAGCCGGGCACTGCGCCCGATCATCAGCTGTGTGGCCTTGTGGTCTTCGAACAGATTGGCGAAATAGTCGACCGGCGACCCGTGTACGGTGCCGAAATGCGCCATGTCGGAGATATTGTCTACCAGCTCCCGGCAGTTGGTGCGGATCACCATCTCGTCCATGGCCCATTCCGACCACTCCGGCGAGAAGCAGGCCTCGATGCGCGGAATCGCCACCTCCGGCGGCGCCGGACGGCCCTCTGGATCGTGCCAGATGAACAGCAGCCGGTTCTGCTCGCAGGTCTGCCACGCGCCGACGCGCGCCTTGGGCGGCACGCGTTTGCAATAAGGGATCGACTTGCAGCCGCCGTCGCCGCCCCACTGCCAGCCGTGGAACGGGCATACCAGGTTGTCGCCCTGCACTGTGCCGGTGCTGAGGTCCGCGCCCATGTGCGGGCAGAAGCCGTCGATCACGCGGATGGCGCCGGTAGAGTCGGCGAACGCCGCCAGGCGCCTGCCAAAGATATCGAGTGTGTGCGGCTTGCCGTCGCGATAGGCGTCGGCCAGGCCGAGGCAGTGCCAGCCGCGCGCGTAGCGGGCCTCGGGCGGGCGTGATTCGATCTTGTAGCCGCTGATGCCGGTTTGGCTCATGGTGTCTCCTTGAAATCCCGTGGGAACTTCAAGATAAGAGCCTCCGGCCGCTGCCTCATCGTCCCATCGGACTACTGCAGTGCGACCAGGCGCGTCAGCGCCGGATCGTTGCCCGGGCCATGCACGCAGCTGACGCCGGCGGGATCGTAGATCCTGGCCACGCAGCCATTGCAGCTGTCGCAGGCCGAGCGCCGCACCGCGCCGCTGCGCCAGTTGGCGACCAGCGCGGGATCGTGGATCAGCGCGCGTGCCAGCGCGATGCAGTCGAATCTTTCCGCCATCAGCTGCGCCACGTTGTCGAGCGACTTGACGCCGCCGACATAAGCCAGCGGCATGTGCACCGCCTGCCGCACCACGCGCGACGCCTCGATGAAATACAGCTCGCGGAACGCCAGGTCGCGCGGCGTGCTGCGCTCCAGCATGGTGATGCCGAAGCGCGCCAGCGCGGTCGGGGCCGCGGCCTTCATCTGCGCCGTAGGCATCGGGCTGCCGAACAGCACCCACGGGCTTTCCACGTTGCGGCCGCCGCTGAGCGTCAGCAGGTCGGCCCCTTCCGCCTCCAGCATGCGCGCGGTCACGGCGGAGTCCGCGGGCTGGTTGCCGCCCGGCACGCCGTCGCTGACGCTGAGCTTGCAGCAGACGGCCAGTCCGTTGCCGACGGCATCCTTGACCTGCCGCAGCACCGCGGCCGGGAAGCGGGTGCGGTTCTCCACGCTGCCGCCGAACGCGTCGCGCCGCCGGTTGCTCAGCGGCGACAGGAACTGGTTGAGCAGGTAGCCGTGGCCCATATGGATCTCGACCGCGTCGAAGCCGGCTTCGCGCGCCAGCCTGGCCGCCGCGGCAAACTGGCCGGCCACGCGCGCCATGTCCGCCTCGCGCATGGCGCGCTGGAAATACACGCCGTGCATCATGCCGAAGGCATTGAGACCGGATGAGGCGCTGCCCGGCGCGCGGCTGCCGCCGTGGCGCATGGTGGTGAACGACCCTGCATGCGTGATCTGCAGGCAGGCCGCCGCGCCTTCGCGATGCACTGCGTCGGTCAGTACGCGCAGGTATGGCACCTGCTCCGGGCGCATGCTGAGCTGGTGCGCGAAGGTCAGTCCGTCGTCGGCCACGGCGGCGTAGGCCACCGTGGTCATGCCCACGCCGCCGGCGGCGAGATCGCGGTGGTGCCCGACCAGCGCCTGCGTCGGCAAGCCGTGCGGCGTCATGCCTTCATTGGCGCCCGCCTTGATGAAGCGGTTGCGCAGCGTGAGCGGACCGATGCGCAGCGGCGTGAAAGCCGTTGCTGCGGATGCCTGGGTGTCGTGCATGCTGTCTCTCCGCTTTTTATCCGCGACGTTCAAGCCGCATCGGACTTGAGGGCACGCGCGGGCGGCGTCGTGTCTCCGCCTGCCGCAATATCTGCCGCAACGCCTGCCTTCACGCGGGCGCGCTCCTCCTGCTCGACACCCAGCCACGCGGCCAGCGCCGGCAGCAGCGACACCGCGCCGAACAGGTTCACCAGGAACATGAAGGCCAGCAGGATCCCCATGTCGGCCTGGAACTTGAGCGCGGCAAAGGCCCATGTGCCGACCCCGATGCACATCGTCAGCGCCGTGAACAGCGCCGCCGAGCCGCGCTGGCGCATCGCCTCGGCGAATGCCTGCGGCAACGCCTGCCCTTCCTCGCGGATCTGGTGCTGGATGCGCTCGTACAGGTAGATGCCATAGTCCACGCCAACGCCAACACCCAGCGTGATGACCGGCAGCGTCGATACCTTCAGGCCGATGCCGAGGCGCGCCATCAGCGCATTGCACAGCACCGACACCAGCGTCAGCGGCACGATGATGCACAGCACCGCGCGCCACGAGCGGAACGTCAGCAGGCACAGCAGCGTGATCGCGCCGAAGATCGCCAGCAGCATTGCCACCTCGGCCTCTTCCACGGCCTCGTTGGTGGCGGCCATCACGCCGATATTGCCGCCTGCCAGCCGGAACGCGACATTGGGAGTCTTGTCGGCGGCGGTAAAGCGGCGGATCTCACGGACGATATGGGCAATGGTGGCGCCCTCGTGGTTGGCGGTGTAGATCAGCACCTGGATCGCCTGGCAGTTGGACGTGTTCATGCCGTTGTCCGGGTCGTAGGCCTTGGCGCCCTGCCCCAGGCCCTCGCTGCTGCGCGGCAGCGCCTCCCAGCGCGGGTTGCCCTCGTTGTAGGCGCCGATCACCACCTTGGCCAGCGACGACACGCTCACCACCGACTGCACGCCGGACACGCCGCGCATATGCATTTCGAAGCGTTCCACCGCGCTCATCACCGGGTAGTGCAGGCAGCCGTCGTCGAAGCCGGTCGGCTCCACCACCACGGTGAGCGCATCCGAGCCGATGTTGTACTGGCTGACGATGCTGGCGCTGTCGCGGTTGTAGCGCGAATCCGCGCGCAGCTCGGGCGCGCCGCTGCCGACATCGCCGATCTTCAGGCCGCGCGACTCGATCGCGCCCGCCGCCAGCAGGGCGAGCGCGGCGACGAAAACGCCGAGTGCCGGAGCCGGACGGGCCAACGCGCCGAACTTGTGCCACAGCCCGCCGCCACCCTGCGCGCGCCGCGCCTGCGACCGTGCCAGCGCCGACGGCTCCAGCCGCGTGTACGACAGCAGGATCGGCAGGAACACCTTGTTGGTCACGATCATCAGCAGCACGCCCAGGCAGGCGGTGATGCCAAGCTCGCGCACGATATCGATCTCGATGCGCATGATGACCATGAAGCCCAGCGCATTGGTCAGCAGCGCCACCGTGCCGGGAATGAACAGCTTGCGGAAGGCCGCGCTGGCGCTCTCCCGCGGGCTGTGCCCCTGCACCACCTCCTGCTTCCAGGCATTGGTCATCTGCACCGCGTGCGAAACCCCGATCGAGAAGATCAGGAACGGCACCAGGATCGACATCGGGTCGATGCCATAGCCCAGCAGCGGCAGCAGCCCCAGCAGCCAGCCCACCGGCAGCAGCGCTACCACCAGCGCCAGCACGGTGATGCGCAGCGAGCGCGTGTACAGCCACAGCAGCAGCGCCGTGACGGCAAAGGCCAGCGCGAAGAAGCCCATCACGCCGGCGATGCCCTCCTCGACATCGCCCACCAGCTTGGCAAAACCGACGACATTGACTTCGACGTCCTGGCCGCTGAATTGCGCGCGGATCTTCTCCAGCTGGCGTGCGACGGAGCCGTAGTCGATGGTCTTGCCGGTGGCCGGATCGGTCTCGCGCAGCTCCGCGCGGATCAGCGCGGACCTGAGGTCATTGCTGACCAGCCGGCCGATCTGCCCGGAGCGCGCCACGTTGCGCCGCACCTTGTCGAGCTCGTCCGGCGCGCCCGAGAAGCGCCCCGGCACCACCACGTCGCCGCGGAAGCCGGCCTCCGTCACCTCGGTGTAGCGCACGTTGGGCGTGAACAGCGAGAACACGCGGGAGCGGTCCACGCCCGGGATGAAGAAGACTTCATCGGTGGCGTGGCGCAGCTTGTCCATGAAGGCGGCGTTGTAGATGTCGCCGTCGCCCTTCCAGCGCAGGCTTACCAGCACCGTATTGGCACCGGAGAAGGTGCTCGCGTACTTGGTGAACACCTGCATGTAGGGGTGCTGCAGCGGGATCATCTTGTTGAAGCCGGGATCGAGCCGCAGGCGCGTGGCCGAGAAGCCCAGCGCCACGGTCACGGCCAGGCACAGCAACAGCAGCAGGCGGCGCCGGTGCATCAGCACGCTGGCGCAGGCATCGACGAAGCGGCCCAGGCGGCCGGAGGATTGGGGGCGGGTCATGATCGTTCTCGCGTTCGGTCAGGCGGGGGTTCAACCGGGGGTTCAGCGATTTGCGGCGAGCGTCGCGCCGGCCAGGCCGCTGCTGCCGCCCAGCGCCAGCTTGTCCGTGCCGGCAGGCACCAGCGCGGCCAGCGTCTGCGGGCTGCCGGCCGGCAACGGCGCGAAGTGGCGTCCGCCATCCGCGGACATCACCAGCGTGCCGCCCTGCCCGGCCAGCACGATGCGGCCGTCGGGCAATTCGGCGCCGCCGAAGAACGAGGTCCGCAAGCCGGTTTCCGCGGCCTGCCAGGTGGTGCCGAAGTCGTCGCTGCGCAGCGCATTGCCGCGCATGCCGAAGGCCAGCCAGGCGCCGTCGCGCAGCGGCAGCACGCCGTACAGCGAGCCTTCATAGGGGGTCTTGACTGGCTCCCAGCGGCTGCCGCCATCGGTGGAGCGCAGCACCAGCCCTGCTTCACCGACCAGCATCAGGCGTCCGTTCCCGTCGCCGGCGATGGCGTTGAGATGGCGGTCCTGCATGGCTGAGTTGGCATTGCGGGCGGCCTCTTCCCAATGCCTGCCCTGGTCGCGCGAGACCAGGAACCGCCCGAAGCTGCCCACAGCGAACCACGGCCCGTTGCGTTGCGCCAGGGCACCCAGCAAGGGGTCGGACGATTTCGCGTCGAAGGCGACCTGCTGCCAGTGCGTGCCGCCATCTTCCGTGCGCAGGATCAGGCCGCTGTGGCCGACGGCGATGCCATGGCGGCTGTCGGCAAAGGCCACCTGCGTCAGCGTGGCGCCCTGGGGCTTGTCCACGGCGGCCACGCGCCAGTCGCCGCCCCGGTCATCGCTGAACAGGATCTTGCCGCGCTCGCCCACGGCCACCAGGCGCTCGCCGGCGCGGGCGATGCCGTTGATCTGCAGGCCGTCGGCGCGCAGTGCGGTGGCCGGGAACGGCGGCAGCGGGCGCGGCGCGAAGGCCCAGACCGCGGTGGCCAGCACCGCCAGCGACATGGCGAGGCCGATCAGTCGTTTCATGATGTGTCCTCCGAGTGGAGCGGTGGCAGGTGGCCTCGTGGCGGGCCGTCCGTGCCGGGGCTGCTTCCATAAGCTGAATGTTTGCTACAGGACGTCGAACAGCGCCGCAGCACCCATCCCGCCACCAATGCACATCGTCACCACCGCCTGCTGCACGCCGCGGCGACGCCCTTCGACCAGCGCATGCGCAGTCATGCGCGCGCCCGACATGCCGAACGGATGCCCAACCGAGATCGCGCCGCCATTCACGTTCAGCCGCGCATCCGGGATACCCAGCTCCCGCTGGCAGTACAGCACCTGGCAGGCAAAGGCCTCGTTCAGCTCCCACAGGCCCACATCCGCCACCGTCATGCCATGGCGCGCGAGCAGCTTCGGCACGGCAAACACCGGACCGATGCCCATCTCGTCCGGCGCACAGCCCGCCACCGCCATGCCGCGATAGCGGCCCAGCGGGCGCAGGCCGCGGCGGCGCGCCTCGTCCGCGCTCATCAGCAGCACCGCGGCGGCGCCGTCAGACAGTTGCGAGGCATTGCCGGCGGTGATGTGCTCGCCCTCGGCCACCGCCTGCCCGCCGCTCCAGACCGGCTTGAGCGCAGCCAGGCTTGCAGCCGTGGTATCGGGCCGGTTGCATTCGTCCTGCGCCAGCGTTACGGTCTCGTGCCCGGCCAGTGCGCCGGCCTTGTCGAACAGCGCGCGGCGCGTTGCCAGCGGCACGATCTCGTCGTCGAAGGCGCCGCGCCGCTGCGCCTCGGCGGTGCGCTGCTGGCTGCGCCAGGCGTAGGCATCCTGCTCGGCGCGACTGATGCCGTAGCGGCGCGCCACCACCTCGGCGGTCTCGATCATCGCCATGTAGGCGGCCGGCTGGCGCGCCACCACCGCTTCGGACTGGGCGCGGTAGCCGTTCTTATGCTTGTTCTGCGTCAGCGAGATCGACTCCGCGCCGCCGGCGACGATGATGCCGGCCTCGCCGCACTGGATCGCACGGGCGCCCGCGGCGATCGTCATCAGGCCCGAGCCGCACATGCGGTCCATGGTCATGCCGGGCACGCTGTCCGGCATGCCGGCCGCGACCGCGCACAGGCGGCCCAGGTTGTAGCCCTGCGTGCCCTGCTGCGCGGCCGCGCCGATCAGCACGTCGTCCACCTCGGCCGGGTCCACGCCGGCGCGCTCGACCACCGCGCGCACCACGTGGCCGCCCAGCACCGGGGCTTCGGTATCGTTGAAGGCGCCACGGAACGCCTTGCCGATGGGGGTGCGCGCGACGGCGACAATGACTGCTTCATTCATGCTGGATTCCTGTTTCAGAAGTAGTAGCGGCTGATCGTCTCGGCCACGCAGGCGGGCTTGGCTTCGCCTTCAATCTCCACCGTCATGCGCACCACCGACTGCACGCCGCCCTGCAACGGCTCGGCTCGTATCAACTCACCCACGCCGCGCACGCGGGCGCCCACCCTCACCGGGGCCGGGAAGCGCACCTTGTCGCAGCCGTAGTTGACGCCGAACTTCATGCCTTCGACGGTGACCAGCTCGGGCAGGAACTGGTTGACCAGCGCTAGCGTCAGGTAGCCGTGGGCGATGCAGGCGCCGTAGGGACCTTGCGCGGCGCGTTCGGGGTCGACGTGGAGCCACTGGTGGTCGCCGGTGGCGTGGGCGAACTGGGTGACCTGGTCCTGGGTGATGCGCGTCCAGGCGCTTTCGCCGAGGGGTTGGCCGACGGCGGCGTGGATGTCTTCGGCTGAACGGAAGATTCTTGGCATTGCTGTTTCCTGTGTTTCTTCACCATGGCGGCCTGACTTGCCGACGAGTCCATCACTCCCGTCTGGTTTGCTCCCCTCTCCCGCGCGCTGGAGAGGGGAGCGCCTGCGAGGGGTGGTGGCTAGCCCCAACGCTTTCGCATACCGCCGGCACCAACTTTCAGCCTTTCAGGCCCGCTGGCTGCTCACCGGCAACACTTCCCCCGTCATGTACGACGCATAGTCACTAGCCAGAAACACCATCACATTGGCCACCTCCCACACCTCCGCCGCACGCCCGAACGCCTCGCGTTCGCTGAGTTGCCGCAGCAGGTCCGCCGGCGCCGACTTCTTCAGGAAGTCGTGCAGCGCGATGCTCGGCGCCACGGCATTGATGCGCACACCAAATTCCGCGGCCTCCATCGCGCTGCAGCGCGTCAGCGCCATCACCCCGGCCTTGGCCGCGGCATAGTGCGACTGCTCCTTCTGCGCGCGCCAGCCGAGCACCGACGCGTTGTTGACGATGGCGCCGCGCCGGCGCGCCTGCATATGCGGCAGCATCGCGCGCGTCATGCGGAAGGTGCCGGTGAGGGAAATATCGATCACGCGCGACCACTCGGCATCGTCCATATCAACTAGGCGGCGCGAGCCGCCCAGGCCGGCGTTGTTGATCAGCACGTCGGTACCGCCGAGCGCTTCCTCGGCGGCGGCCACGAGTGCGCGTACCTGCGCTTCGTCGGACACATCGCACAGCTGGCCGTGAATGGCTTGCAGGCCGGTTTCCGCGCGCAGGCTTTCGACCGCCTCGTCCAGCCGCTTCGGATGGATATCGGAAATCATTAGCGCGCGGCAGCCCTCCTCCGCACAGCGGCGCGCGGCGGCAAAGCCGATGCCGGCGCCGGCCGCGGCGGTAATCAGAACGCTCTTGCCGGCGAGCAGTTGGTGGCCGGGCACATAGGCCGGCACTGCGGGAGCTTCGGTGTTCAGGGTCATGACTGTCCTCGGGCCTCGCGCGGCATGCCCAGCCCGCGTTCGGCGATGATGTTGAGCTGGATTTCGTTGGTGCCGGCGTAGATGGTGTCGGCGCGCGAGAACAGCGCCATCTGCTGCAGCCGGGTGCGGCGCGTGTCACCGGGGTCGAGCACGTTGGCGAGCGGGCCCAGCACGTCCAGCGCGAGCTGGCCAAGGTCGCGGTGCCAGTTGGACCAGTAGTACTTGTAGATCAGCGCCTCCCGCTGCAAGGCAGTGCCGCCGTCCTGCCCGGCCTGCGCCGCACCGGCCAGCATGCGCAGCGCATTGGCGCGCATCACGCGCAGGCCGGCCCAGGCGCGCGCGATGCGCTGGCGCACCAGCGCGTCGCGGCTGCTGCCGTTGTCGCGCGCGGCCTGCGCCACCCATTCCAGCTCATGCGTGAACTGCATCTGCTGGCCGAGCGTGGAGATGCCGCGCTCGAAGCCGAGCAGCGCCATGGCGATGCGCCAGCCGTCGCCAGGCTCGCCCAGTACGTCGGCAGCCGCGGCGCGCGCACCGTCGAAGAACACCTCGTTGAATTCGGCGCCGCCGCCCATCTGCCGGATCGGGCGGATCTCGATGCCGGGCTGGTCCAGCGGCAGCATCAGGAACACCAGCCCCTTGCTGCCGCGCGAGCCGGGCTCGCAGCGCGCCAGCACGAAAATCCAGTCCGAATCGTGCGCGAGCGAGGTCCACACCTTCTGGCCGCTGACCAGCCAGTCGCCGCTGGCGGCATCGCGGACCGCGCGCGTGCGCACATTGGCCAGGTCCGAGCCCGCGCCGGGCTCTGAATAGCCCTGGCACCAGAATGTGGTGCCGTTGCGGATGCCGGGCAGCAGGCGCGCCTTCTGGTCCGCGGTGCCGAAGGCGATCAGGGTCGGGCCAATCAGCCCTTCGCCGATATGACCCATGCGGCCCGGGCCGCCGGCGCGCGCGTATTCCTCGTGGAAGATCACCTGCTGCATCACCGGCAGCTCGCGCCCGCCATGCGCGCGCGGCCAGCCCAGCCCGGTCCAGCCGCCCTCGGCCAGGCGCCGTTCCCACGCCTTGCGCAGTTTGGGGAAGGCCTCTTCGTCGCCGGGGCCGCCGCGGTGCTTCAGGCAGGCGAACTCGCCGGCCAGGTTGGCGACCATCCACTGCGCCACCTCGGCGCGGAATGCCTGCTCTTCATGCGCGCTCATGCTGTCCTCCAGGCTTGCGGGCCATGGTCTGCGAGATATGCGAGCGCTGCCCGGGCGCCGCCCAGCCAGTGGCCGGCAGCCTGTGCGCGCTTGAAATAGAGCTGGGGGTCATATTCCCAGGTAAAGCCAACGCCGCCATGCAGCTGGATGGCCTCCTGCGCACAGAAGCGCAGGGCATCGTCGGCCGCGACGGAAGCGGCGGCGATGTCGAGGCGGGCCTGGTCGGCAGGCTCCGATTCCCACGCCTGCGCCGCGCCATACACCGCCGAGCGTGCGGCCTCGACCAGCACCATCATCTGCGCGCAGCGGTGCTTGACCGCCTGGAACGAAGCGATGGCGCGGCCGAACTGGATGCGCTCCGACGCATAGGCGACGGTCAGGTCCAGGCACTGCTGGGCCGCGCCGAGCTGCTCCGCCGCCAGCATCAGCTTGCCGTGCCACCAGGCCCGGGCCAGGCCCTGCGCCGCGTCGTTCCCGCGTACCAGGCAGGCACCTGGCGCAACGGACAGGCCGTCCAGCCGCAGCGATGCCAGCGGCCGCGTGCGGTCGAGCGTGTCCAGCGGCGCCAGCACGAAGCGCGCATCCTGCGCCAGCGCAGCGGGTTCCAGCAGGAACAGCGCGGGCGAGCCGTCATCGAGCCGTGCCGGCACCAGCAACCAGTCGGCGCCAGCGGCATCGGCCACCTGGCCGGCGCTGCCGCGCAGCACGAAGCCGTCCGCGCCTGCCTGCGCGGTGATCGCGACACCGTCGTAGTGCCAGCCGCCATCGTCCGGCAGCACTGCCGCGGCGCGGCACTCGCCAGCAGCCAATCGTTCCAGCCACTGCGCGCTGTGGCCGACGCTGCCCTGCAGCCACGGCGCCGCCACGCACGCCGTCGACCAGAACGGCACGCAAGCCAGGCGCTGTCCCAGTTGCTCCTGCAGCAGCACCAGCCCGGGAGCGCCCAGGCCGGCGCCGCCCACCGCTTCGGGCAACGCGATGCCGCACCAGCCAAGCTCGCCCGCGATTGCGCGCCACAGCGCGTCATCGTGCGCCGGACCCGCCTCGGTCGCGCGCCGCACCGCCGCCGAATCGCTGTGCACGGCGAGGTAGTCGCGCGCGCTGTCGCGGACCATCTGGTGTTCGACGCCAAATTCCACGGAATGAGAGAAGTCCATGGCCGTCGCGCTCAGGTGCCGTAGACCGCCTGCGGCGGCTGCGCCTGCGCCAGCAGTCCGGCCACCGCCGCGCCCACTTCTGCCGGCTGCCAGCGCCCGCCCTTGTCGGCTTTCGGCCCGGTGCGCCAGCCATCGGCAAGCGACACCATGCCGCCGGCCGCCTCGAACATGCGGCCGTTGACCTGCGCCGAGTCCGCGCTGCCGAGCCACACCACCAGCGGCGCAACGTTGGCCGGATCGTAGTAGTCGAAGCCGCCTTCCGGCGCCTTCATCATGGCGGCGAACACCTGCTCGGTCATGCCGGTGCGCGCGGCCGGCGCCAGCGCGTTGGCGGTGATGCCATAGCGGCCCAGCTCGGCGGCCTGCACCAGCGTCAGCGCGGCAATGCCGGCCTTGGCGGCGGCGTAGTTGGACTGTCCGACCGAGCCCTGCAGGCCCGCGCCGGAGCTGGTGTTGATGATGCGCGCGTCGACGGCGCGGCCGGCCTTGGCCGCATCGCGCCACCGCCTGGCCAGCAGGTTGGCCAGGCAGAAGTGGCCGCGCAGGTGCACACGCATCACGTCGTCCCAGTCCGCCTCGGTCAGGCTGACGAACATGCGGTCGCGGCAGATGCCGGCGTTGTTGACCAGCACGTGCACCTCGCCGAAGGCCTCGACCGCGGCATCGACGATGCGCTGCGCGGTGGCCAGCTGCGTGATGTCGTCATCGCTGGCCAGCGCACTGCCGCCGGCTGCGCGGATCTCCGCGCAGACCGCCTCGGCCGCCTCGCGCCGGATGTCGTTGACGACCACATTAGCGCCCTCGGCGCCGAAGGCCAGTGCATAGGCGCGCCCCAGCCCGCCGCCGGCGCCGGTGATGATGACAGTGCGTCCGTCGCAGATTCCCATGGCGGTCTCCTTACAGCCGTTCGATGATGGTGACGTTGGCCAGCCCGCCGCCCTCGCACATGGTCTGCAGGCCGTAGCGGCCGCCGGTGCGTTCGAGTTCGTGCAGCAGCGTGGTCATCAGGCGCGCGCCGGTGGCGCCCAGCGGGTGGCCCAGCGCGATCGCGCCGCCGTTGGGGTTGGTGCGCTCGGGCGCGTAGCCGGTCTCGGCCAGCCAGGCCATCGCCACCGAGGCGAAGGCTTCGTTGATCTCGACCACGTCGATATCCGCCAGGCGCAAGCCGCTGCGCTCCAGCGCGCGCTTGGTCGCGGGGACCGGCGCCGTCAGCATCCACAGCGGGTCGTCGCCCATCACGCTCATATGCGCGATGCGCGCCCGCGGCTTGAGCTGGTAGCGCTTGAGCGCGTCTTCGGAAACGATCAGCAGCGCGGCGGCGGCGTCGGCGGTCTGGCTGGACACCGCGGCGGTCAGCGCACTGCCCGGCATCAGCGGTTCCAGCGCGGCCATCCTGGCCAGCGTGGTATCGGGGCGCGGCGTCTCGTCATGCTTCACGCCCTCGCACGGCACGATCTCGCGGGCAAAGCGGCCGCCCTCGATCGCGGCCGCGGCGCGCTGGTGGCTTTGCAGCGCATAGGCTTCCATCGCCTCGCGCGACAGCTTCCAGTGCTCGGCAATGCGCTGCGCGGCATGGAACTGCGACACCGGCGCATCGCCGAAGCGCGCCTGCCAGCCCTTGCTGCCCGAGAACGGATCGGCAAAGCCCAGCGCCTGCCCGGCCAGCATGGCCGACGAGATCGAGATCTGCGTCATGGTCTGCACGCCGCCCGCGATCACCACGTCCTGCGTGCCGCTCATCACCGCCTGCGCGGCAAAGTGCACGGCCTGCTGCGACGAGCCGCACTGGCGGTCAACGGTCACGCCCGGCACCGTCAGCGGCAGGCCGGCGGCCAGCCACGCGCTGCGCGCGATATTGCCGGCCAGCGGGCCGATGGTGTCGACACAGCCGAACACAACGTCGTCGTAGTCTTCCGCGGGAATGCCGTTGCGGCGCACCAGCTCGGCCAGCACGAAGCCGCCCAGGTCGGCGCCGTGCACGTGCGACAGTCCGCCCTTGCGGCGCCCGGTGGGCGTGCGCAGGGCATCAACGATATAGGCGTCTTTCATGGTCATGGTTCTCCTTGGGATCGGGCAATTCAGGCAAACGTGGCGCCGGCGCCGAGGGCATGCTCGCCGTCCAGGATGTGCGCGCCCAGGCGCGCCTTGTGGAAGGCGCGGTCGCCCCAGCTTCCCGCCAGGGCCCAGGCACGCTTGGTGAAGATCTGCAGGTCCAGCTCCCAGGTGTAGCCCATCGCGCCATGCACCTGGATGGCCTGGCGTGCCGCGGTCCATGCGCAGCGCGCGGCCGCGACGCGGGCATGCGAGACATGCATTCCTGCGTGCGGCAAGCCATGCGCCAGCGCCGCGGCGGCGCGCAGCAGCACCGGCTTGGCGAACTCGAGCTGGATCGCCACGTCGGCCAGCAGGTGCTTGACCGCCTGGTAGGCGCCGATGGCCTTGCCGAACTGCTTGCGCTGCGCGCTGTAGTCGATCGCCAGGTCCAGCATGCGCTGCGTCAGGCCCATCTGCTGCGCGGCCACGCCGAGCGCGCCGCGGTTCAGTGCCATGTCCCACAGGCCAGTGCCGGCGGGGATCAGCTCAGTGTCAGGGGCCGGCGTCCACGCCAGCTCGAACAGCCGGCGCGACGGATCGAGGCCGCTGCGCGCCGTCAGCGTGGCCTGGGCTGGCCGCAGCAGGTGGACCGTGCCTTCATGCGCGCACAGGATGGCGTCGGCGACATGGGCGTCGGCCACCAGCCGCTCCTGCGGATGCGCGACCGCCACGCGGGCATCGCCGCCGGCGATGCGCTCCAGCAGCGCGGCGCAGCGCTCGCGCGCCGCCGCGTGGGGCGCCGGGTGTGGCCCGAGCGCCAGTGCATCGCGCAGCAGGCCGGTTGCCACCAGCGCGGTGTCGAGCAGCGGCTCAGGCAGCGCGAAGTAGCCGCATGCCTGCGCCAGCGGCGCCCATTCCACCTCGCCCAGCCCCAGCCCGCCCTGCTCCTGCGGCACCATCAGCGCGGTCAGTCCCTGGTCGGCAAGCTGGCGCCACAGCGCGTCGGAGCGGCCGGTCCCGGTGCTCCACAGCTCGCGCGTCAGCTCGGGCGTCATCTCGGTCATCAGGAAGCGCCGGATCGCCTCGGCAAACTGTTCCTGCTCTTCGGTCAATGCGAAATCCATGGTGTTTCCCCCGGGTGCCGTCATGCGCGCGGCATGCCAAGCAGGCGCTCGGCGACGATGTTGCGCTGGATCTCGTTGGTGCCGGCATAGATCGGCCCGGCCTGCGAGAACAGGAAGCCATCCAGCCAGTGGCCGAGAGAACCCGGCGGCTGGCCCGCTGGCGCGACTTCTGCGGCCTGCCCCAGGATGGCCAGCGCGGTATCGTGCATATGGATGTCCAGCTCGGACCAGAACACCTTGTTCGTGCTCGATTCCGCGCCGATATGAGCATTCGGGCCGCCCCGCACCAGCCGGCTCGCGGTGGCGTAGGTCGAGAGCGTGTAGGCCTCCGCATCCATCCATGCGCGCAGCACCGCGTCGCGCAGCGAGGGGTCGCGGTCAGCCGCATCGCGGTTGGCCTGGTACAGCCTGACCAGCGCGCGGGCGGTCTCCTGGAAGCGGGCGGGCGAACGCAGCATCAGTCCGCGCTCGAAGCCGGCAGTGGCCATGGCCACCTGCCAGCCGGCGCCTTCCGCGGCCAGCCGGTTCTCCACCGGCACGCGCACGTCGTCGAAGAAGATCTCGGCAAAGCCGGTCTGGCCGTTGAGCTGGCGGATCGGGCGCACGGTGATGCCCGGCGTATCGAGCGGCACCAGCACGAAGGTCAGCCCGTGGTGGCGCGTCGAGGCCGGGTCGGTGCGGAACAGCCCGAACAGCCAGTCCGCCCAAACCGCCCGCGTCGACCAGATCTTCTGGCCGTTGATCACATAGTCATCGCCATCGCGGATCGCGCTGCAGCGGATCGCGGCCATGTCGGAGCCGGCGTTTGGCTCGGACCAGCCCTGCGCCCAGATATGCTCGCCGGAGGCCATGCGCGGCAGGAAACGCGCCTTCTGCGCCGCGGTGCCGAACTCCATCAACGTCGGACCGAGCAGGAAGATGCCGTTCTGGTTGACGCGCATCGGCGCGCCGGCACGCCAGTACTCCTCCTCGAAGATCAGCCACTCGATCAGGTCGCAGCCGCGCCCGCCCAGTTCGGCCGGCCACGTGACCATGCTCCAGCGGCCCTGGTTGAGGGTGGCTTCCCAGGCGCGGTGCTGGGCAAAGCCTTCCCCGGTGTCGAAGCTGGCCAGCGGCGAACGCGGTACGTGCGCGGCCATCCAGTCGCGCACCTCGGCGCGGAAGGCGCGCTGGGCGTCGGTGTATTCAAGCTGCATCGCGCGCCCCTTGTGAAAAGCTGGCTTCGCGCCGTTCGACAAACGCGGCGCGCGCCTCGCCGGAATCCGCACTCATATAGGCCTGCAGCGTGAAGCCCTGCTCCCAGCGGTACTTGTCCTCCAGGTTGCCGTCTTCGACGCCGTTGAGCGCTTCCTTGGCGAGCTGCAGCATGGCAGGGCTCTTGGCGGCGATCTGGCGGGCCAGGGTCATGGCCGCGTCGCGCAGCTCGACACGCGAAACCACGCGCTCGACCGCGCCGAGCCGGTACGCTTCGGCGGCATCGATCATCTCGCCGGTGAAGTACATCGCCCTGACCTTCTGCACGCCGAACATGCGCTGCAGGTGCGCGCCGCCGCCCATGGCGCCGCGGTCGATTTCGGGCACGCCAAAGCGCGCGCAATCCGACGCGACGATGATGTCGGCGGCGCCGCAGATGCCGATGCCGCCGCCGAGCACAAAGCCGTGCACGGCCACGATGACCGGCTTGGGATTGCGGTGCACGGCGCGGAAGGTGGCGTAGTTGCCGGCATTGACCTCGACGATGCGCTCGGGGTGTGCGGACAGCTCCTTGATATCGACGCCCGCGCAGAAGCCGCGCCCTTCGCCGCGCAGTACGATCACGCGCACGGCGGGGTCCGCGCCCAGGCGATCAATGGCGGCCGCCAGCGCGTGCCAGCCGGCGTTGTCGAGCGCGTTGACGGGCGGATGGTCGATCACCAGTTCGGCGATGCCGTCGGCGGTGTCGATGCGGAACGGCCCGGTCTTGTGGTTCATTTGCATGGTCTCATCTGTCTGTAGGTCAGGCCGCTGCAGCCAGTCCGGCTCCTGCCAGCGCCTCGAGCCGTGCCTGCGCCTGCGCGGCCATGCCGGAAACGATCTGCTCGCACGATTCGATCGCGCCGATTACCGCCGCTGCCTGCCCGCTGGGCAACACGCCTTCATCCGGACACCCTTCCACCATCGCGCGCTGGATCAGCACCGGCGCGTTGGCGGCCATCAGCGTCTGCGCGGCGCTGTAGTCCTGCTCGCGCATCGCGCGCCAGGCAGTCGCCAGCATCTGTGCGCTGCGCATGCCGGTGCGCGCCTGCCATTTGCGCGCGGCCGACAGCGCCAGCCAGGTGCGCCGCCACGGGCCGGCTTTCTCCAGTTCCAGCAGCAGCGTGTTGTCGATCATCCGCTGCGGCAGCCCGTCAATGGCCAGCGACACGCGGATCCGGCCCGGGTCGCGCACCTTGACGTAGCGCTCCAGCGTCTGCGCCGGCACCGGCGATTCGGCCGACATCAGGAAGCGCGTGCCCATGGCCACGCCGGCCGCGCCATAGGCCAGCGCGGCGGCCAGCCCGCGGCCGTCGAAGAAGCCGCCCGCGGCCACCACCGGCACGCTGACACTGTCCAGCACCTGCGGCAGCAGCAGCGTTGTCGGCGTGCCGCCGGTATGGCCGCCACCCTCGCCGCCCTGCACGGTGACCACGTCCGCACCCATCTCCACGGCCTTGGCCGCATGCTTGCCGGCGCCGACCGTCGGCATGCAGACGATCCCCGCCGCCTTGAGCCGGCCGACCATCTTCGCGTCAGGGCCGCGCCCGTAGCTGACCGCGCGCAGCCGGTGGCGGATCGCCATTTCGATCACTTCGTCCGCGTTCGGCTGGAACATGTGGAAGTTGATGCCGAAGGGCCGGTCGCTGAGCGCCTTGACGCGCAGGATCTCCTGCTCGACCTCGCCGGACGGAATGGTTGCGCCGGCCAGGAAGCCAAAGGCCCCGGCGTTGCCGCTGGCGGCGACCAGCTTTGCGTCCGCCACCCAGCCCATCGCGGTCTGGACGATGGGGTAGCGGCAGCCCAGCAGGTCGCAAAGCACGGTGTGCAGGCTCGCGTTGCTCATGCCGGTGCTCATGCCTTCTCCTCGCCGCCGCTGCGTTGCGACGCCGCCATGGCGCGCGCGTCATAGCCGCCGAGCTTGTCGCCGCTGACCAGCTCGTTGTGCGCATGCGCGAAGTGGTGCCAGGCAAAGACCGCATCCATCGCCGTACGCTTGCCCTGCAGGTCTTCCACATGGTTGACCGCCTGCTTGGTCAGCGTCAGGCCCAGCCGCGGCATCTGCGCGACCCTGGCGGCCATGCCGTAGACGGTGTCCTCCAGCGCATCCCGCGGCACCACGCGGTTGACCATGCCCATGCGCTCGGCGCGCTGCGCGCCCATGCGCTCGCCCAGGAACAGGAACTCCTTGGCGATGCGCGGGTGCAGCTCGTAGGCATGCGCGAAGTACTCCACGCCCGGGATGCCCATGCGCACCACCGGATCGGCAAAGAAGGCATCGTCCGAGGCCACGATCAGGTCGCACACCCAGGCCAGCATCAGGCCACCGGCAATGCAGGCGCCGTGCACCATCGCAATGGTCGGCTTGGGCAGTTCGCGCCAGCGCCGGCACATGCCCAGGTAGACCTCCTGCTCGCGCGCATAGAGGAACTCGCCGCCGGGCTTGTTGACGTGGTCGTACCAGAGCGAGGCGCGCTCGAACGACTCGTTGATGTCGCGCCCCGGCGTGCCGATGTCGTGCCCCGCGGAGAAGTGCTTGCCGGCGCCGCGCAGCACGATGACCTTGACCGCGTCGTCGGCGGAAGCGCGCCGGTAGGCCTCGTCCAGCGCATACGTCATCTTCGAGTTCTGGGCGTTGTGGAACTGCGGCCGGTTCATGGTCACGGTGGCGATGCCGTCCGTAACCTGGTAGAGCACCTCGGCGTTCGGGCCCAGGCTGATGGGTTCGATGGCAGGCGATGTCATGTCAGTTTCACGCGCGTCCGGAAGGGTTGCCGCGCACGATCGTGGCGCGCAGGTTGTGCGGATCGAGCCGGGCCATCAGCCGCAGCTCTTCCGGCGTCGGTGGCGCCGTTTCCGGCAAGGCTTCGCCGGGGGCGTTTGCCAGCGCAAAGCCGGTCGCCGCCTGCACCTGCTCGAAGCTCACCCCCGGGTGCAGCGAGCGCACGCGGATGGCATGGGCAGGCCCGCCGAAATCCATCACGCACAGGTCGGTGACGATCACGCGCAGGTCGACGAAACTGCGCATGCCTTCGATCAGGCGCGCCGGGTTGTAGCCGGCGCTGCAGACCATGTCGACTTCGCCGCCGACAAACGCGCGCGTGCTGTGCCCCGGCACGAAGAAGGAGTTTGCGTGGTGGATGCTGTTGCCCGGGAAACCGCGCGCGCCGAGCAGCTGCGTCTTAGGCTGAGCATGGGTGCCGCCCAGGCAGGAAATATTGGCCTGCCCGAAGCGGTCGATCTGCGTCGGCATCACCAGCGCGTGGCGGCGCCCGCCCCACAGGCAGTCGAACACGCGCGAATAGCCCATCCAGCCGCTGGCGCGGACCTTGTAGCCGGCCTCGCGCGGACCCAGCGGCACCGGCGTCTCCACCAGGTAGGCCTCGCCGTCGGTCATCAGCAGCCCTGGGTTGTGCGCAAGCCGCGCCAGGCCGGCGGCGATGCGCGGGCCGGTGCCGATGCCGGTGGCCAGCACCTCGCCGTCGTCGCGCCAGGCGCGGGCGGCGGCGGCGATCATCAGCTCGGCGCGGGTGAATTCATAAGTGGCGCTCACGGTCGCTCCTTGGGTTGGCGGGTTCAGACGGCGGTTCAAAGGACGGGCAGCGGCAGGTCGTGCACGTGGCCGAGGCCGCCGATGCGCTCCAGGTAGGCCGCTTCGCTGGCGCCCACCACCTCGTCGCGGTACGCGCGGAAGCCGTCATCCTCGGCCTCGGCGCTGGCACAGTACGCCTTCAGCGCCGGCAGGTCCCAGCCATAGGCGGGTGCGCACGAGGTGGGATGAGCACCGGCGGGCGCGT
This sequence comes from Cupriavidus sp. a3, assembly GCF_051015765.1. NCBI lineage: Bacteria > Pseudomonadati > Pseudomonadota > Betaproteobacteria > Burkholderiales > Burkholderiaceae > Cupriavidus > Cupriavidus sp. a3. The sequence continues at coordinate 1,933,561 of NZ_CP170644.1, forward strand.
GCACCACGCCTGTTACCAGCGAGCGTTCGAAGGGGTTGCTGCGGGCGTGCGCCAGGTCCTCCTCTTCAAGACGCGGATGCAGCGTTTCGCAGCTCACATAGCAGCGCCGCGCGGCGCGGGCGAACCACTCATCGAAGAACGGATCGGGGCCGTCGATGCGGGTGTTGCCGAGCACATCGCTCTCGTTCACATGCAGCAGCGCCGCGTCGAGTTCGATCGCCGGCATCGCCAGCAGCACCTCGCCATCGGCATAGGGCGAGCGCACGGTCTTCAGCTGCGGATTCCTCGCCTGCACGTCGGTGCCCAGCGATGCGCGCGTCGGCAGGAACGGCAGCCGCGCCGCCGCCGCGCGCAGGCCGAGCTGCAACATGCCTTCGTCAAGCTCGGTCACTTCCAGCGAGCCACGCTCGCGCGCCTGGCGGAAATATGGCTCGAGCGGGATCACGTCGAGCGAGACAAAGCCGAACACGAGCCGGCGCACCTTGCCGGCCGCGCACAGCATGCCGACCTCGGGGCCGCCATAGGCGACCAGGGTCAGGTCCTTCAGCGGCGAGCGCAGGATCTCGCGCACCAGCGCCATCGGTTTGCGGCGCGGGCCCCAGCCGCCGATGCCGATGGTCATGCCATCGGCGAGCTGGCCGACCACGTCGGCCGCGCTCATGGTCTTGTCGATTGTCTTGGTCATGGTGTCTAGCGGTATCCGATGCTGAAGTCGTGTCCCCACAGGCTGACGCGCGTGGCTTCGTAGGCGGCGTGGTGGCCCCAGTCCACCACCAGTCCGCCGTGCCCGTATTCGAGGTCGAAGCCGCCCGGCGTCTTCATGTAGAAGGAAGTCATGCGGTCGTTGCAGTGCTGGCCCAGCGTGGCGGACAGCTTCACGCCGTGCTGGTGCACGCGGTCGAGCGCGCGCCCCACCTCGGCCATGTCGGGCACTTCGGCCATCACGTGGATGCAGCCGGCTTCCGACGGCATCTCGAAGATCGCCAGGCTGTGGTGGCGGCCGTTGGCGCAGTGCAGGAAGTGGATGCGCTTCTCCGGCTCATCGGGATCGCTGCTGAAGCGCACGCGGTAGATGTCGGACAGGCCGAAGCCCATCACGTCGCGCAGGAAGGCGTAGGTCTGGTCGAAGGCCGGCGCGGGCAGCACGGTATGGCCGGCGCCCATCGGGTCGGTGATGAAGCGCGGCACGCCGACCGGCGAGACAAAGCGCAGGAAGTCCGAGCGCATGCCCCATGAAATCTCGTGGCGGTTGCCCGACGGATCGGTGAACCACGCCATGGCCTGCACGCGGCGTTGTGCCAGCTCCGCGGGGCTGGCGTGCACGACTTCGACGTCGGCATGCCGCAGCGTGTCGAGCGCATGGCGATAGGCCAGCTCGTCGGCCAGTTCCCAACCCGATGCGAGATAGCGGTCGCGCGCGCCCCGCACCACCAGGTAGCGGTAGTCGCGCTCATCCATCTTCACGTACAGCGCGCCGCCCGGGGCGCCGGAGCAGGCCATGCCCAGCACCTGTTCGGCATAGTGCCGCCACTGCCCCAGGTCGGTGGACTCGACCACGATGTAGCCAAGCGCACGGATATCCAACATGCCGGTCTCCTCTGTTCGTTGCCACTGCGGGCTGATGAGACCTATTCTTCCGTGCGCGGCCACCCGGCACATCGTCCAGTGGGACTAGCCGATCCGGGGCCGGATTCAGGCGCTGGCGGGGCGGACGACGTACTGGCTGGTGGGGACCACGTCGATCCTGTCGAAGTCGATGAAGCGCTGGCAGCTGGCCATCATGGCCTGCAGGTTGCGCTGGAACTTCTCTTCATCGCCGACGGCGTCGAAGAACGCCTGCGGGTCGGTCATTGCCGCGTCGGGGAAGCATTCCTCGACGATCGCGTCGCAAGGTGGCGCGGCGTAGCTGAGCGGCCGCACCACCACGTTCTGCACGTACAGGAAGTTATCCTGGGTCTCGACCGCCACCTGGGTGTGATGGTTGTGCCAGGTATCCAGCCACGCCTGCGGCGTGAGCCGCGGCGGGCGCGTCAGGAAGGCCAGTTGCGCGAAGCCGGGGGTGCGCTCCCCCGTCGCGACGGGGAAACGCGTATTGCGGATCGGCTGGGACTCCGTGACGAGGTACGCTGCCATGCGGCCGACCGCGGCCTCGACCGCCTGGTCGAACGGCTGGCGCAGGCGGTCGACGGCGCTGTCGATCCAGAGCGAGACCAGCCCTTCCATTTGCGGCCGGGTGTTCGTCTGCCGCAGGCCCGCTGCAGGCAGCACGGCGTCATCCGCCACGTTGACCTGCAATCCGCGCGCGCCCAGCGCCAGCAGCTTGTCGGCCAGCGTCGTGCGCAACCGGCGCGCGAACTCCGCCGGCTCGTTCCGCGGATCGCGCCAGACGATATAGATGACTTTTTCCATGCTCCACGCTCCCTGGTAAAGTTGCCGGCCGTGGCCGGACAGGTTGAAGCGTGCGCGGAACCGGATTGATTGCGGAACCCATGCCTCGCTGCGTCCGCATGACGTGCCATCCGGCTGCCGCGCCCGCTGGTCCTGTGCATGCTAGGCGCGTGGATGGCGGCGATCATCCTCCAGTCGGACTAGAGGGAGGACGACACGCTGGCGCTCAGCCGAGCGTCACGACACTGCTCAGCAGCATGCGCACCAGCGTGGCCTGCCGCGTGACCCCGGTCTTGGAGAAGATCGCGCGCAGGTGGGCGCGTACCGTGTTCTTGCTGGTACCCAATGCCTCCGCGGCTTCGTCAAGGGTCATGCCGTCGGCAAGCACCAGTGCCAGCGCCGTTTCGGCGGGGGTGAGGTCGAACAGCTTGCGCACCACCTCGTGCGAGGCGCGCGACTTGCGCTCGGGATCGCGGATAAAGACCGCGCACGCTGGCCGGTGCCGGTTTTCTTCGGACCATTCGCTGAGCGGGATGGTGCGGATCAGCACGCCGAGCTTGCCGCGCCCGGACGGGCGGGTGATGGACATGGCTTCGGCCAGTGCCGGCGCGCTGCCGTGGTGTCCCATCTGCGCGCGGCGCAGCAGGTACTGGAACTTGCGGCTCTCCTGGGCGTAGGCAATCTCGAAGATGTTCCCGTTGAGGCGGATGCCGTCGTTCTCCGCCAGGATCTCGTCGGCCTCGGGATTCTTCTTGAGGATCGTGCCGGAGGCGTCGAGGATCACCATGCCCACCAGCATGCGGTCGATCGCCCCCGCATAGAGCGAGCGCTCGGATTCGACCACGTCCAGCCGGGAATGCAGCCGGATCGCGCGCTTCAGGTGCGGCAGGATGGCGCCACAGGCCGCCTTGTCCACTTCGGAGAAATCCTGCGTGTCGTCCTGCCGGCAGATGCGCAGGCGGCACTCGACACCGTCCTCGGTACGAATGTCCGCGCCCAGCAGGTAGCGGATGCCTAGCGGCTGCAGGAACTGGCGGTAGATCTCGCTGCGGCACCAGTTGCCCGCGCCCAGCGCCTCGTCGACCGTCACCGCGCGGTCGGTGGGCAGGTTGATGAACGGATCGATCGCGTAGTAGTAGCTGTTGTAGGAAGCCTCTGCCTCCAGCGAGGTGCCGTGCGCCGACGCATGCACCGCCAGGCCGCTGCGGTCGCTGGCGGGCGAGCGCAGGATAAAGCTCACATAGCTGGCATCGAGTTGCTTGCGCAGCATTTCGAGCGCGCGGCCCCAGGGCACGGGTTCCATCGGCCCTTCATAGACCGCGGCCAGCAGCGCGCCGAACTGCGTGACGCTCAGACCTGACTGCGCAAGCAAAGGCGACGCCATTTCCTGCGCCTCAACGGTCGCCATCAATATACCTTGTCTCCTGTTTCCACACCACGTGTGTGCCTGCCGGCGCTCTGCGGCACCTGGAGGCAGCGCAGATTATAGGGATGCTGCCCGCCCGTTGCCCGCCAATGCGCAGCCCTCGGTGTTTTCCCTGACCTGCAATCGGACGATGTTCGTCCCGCCAGGCGCGGATCAAATGCGCGCATTCCCGCAGTGCAACCGAAGGAGAGCAACCGAGATGGATTTCACCGACAAGACCGTGCTGGTCACCGGCGGCGGCGCCGGCATCGGGCTCGCTACCGCGCAAGCCTTTCTGGACCAGGGCGCGCGCGTGGCGATCATCGAGATCGACGCGCAGCGCGCCGACCATGCCCACACGCTGCTGGGCAAGGCCGGCGCCGATGTGCTGGTGGTACAGGGAGACGCCGCCGACGCCGGCACCGTACGCGAACTGGCCGCGCAGCTCGAACAGCGGTTCGGGCGGCTCGACGTGCTGGTCAACAACGTCGGCGACTTCCTGCGCATCGCCAAGCCGTTCGAGCACTATGACGACGCCGAGATTGCCAGCCTCTACGCGGCCAACCTCGGCCACGTCTTCACCGTCACGCGCGCCATGCTGCCGCTGCTGCGGCGCAGTGAAGCCGGCAGCATCGTCAGCGTGTCGTCGATCGAGGCCTTCCGCGGCATTCCGTACTGCAGCGTCTACGGCGCCTTCAAGGCCGCCATCACCGGCTTCACGCAGAGCCTGGCGCTGGAGCTGGCGCCCGCGGGCATCCGCGTCAACCTGATCGCCCCCGAAACCACCGAAACGCCGCAGGTCCCCGTATCGCAGATGGTCGCCGCGGAGCACCAGCACCATATCCCGCGCTGGATCCCGCTGGGCCGCTTCGGCACGCCGCAGGACATCGCCGACGGCATCCTGTTCCTGGGCAGCCCGCGCGCCGCCTGGATCACCGGCACGGCGCTGCATGTCAACGGCGGCGCGCTGGCCGCCGCCGGCTGGTACCGCGATCCGCAGGGCGCGTGGACCAACATGCCGGTCATCGGCGGCAACGGCATGAACCTCTGATGGCGGCGCCACGCAGCCACACCACCCGGCCACACCATCCAACCAAGGAGACAAGCATGAAGATACTGATCGTCGGCGGCGCCGGCATGATCGGGGGCCACGCGGCCCTGCACCTGCGCAGCCGCGGGCACGAAGTCACCATCGCGGGCCGCAACCGACCCGCCCCCGGCACGCCGCTGGGCGGGCTGGACTTCCTGCGCTGCGACTACATCGCCAACGACCTGCCTGCGGCGCAGCTCGGTGCCTTCGATGCGCTGGTTTTCGCCGCCGGCAACGATGTGCGCCACGTCCCGCCTGGCGGCGACGAAGCGGCACACTGGGAACGCGCCAACGTCGAAGGCGTGCCGCGTTTTTTCCGCGCCGCGCGCGATGCCGGCATCCGGGTCGCGGTGCACGTCGGCAGCTTCTATCCGCAGGCGGCACCGCAACTGGCCGAAGACAACGCCTATATCCGCTCGCGCAAGCTGGCCGACGCAGGCGTGCGCGCACTGGCGACGGCTGCCTTCCGCGTCAGCAGCGTCAATGCCCCGTTCGTCGTGGGCACGGTGCCGGGCCTGACTGTTCCGATGTTCAAGGCCTATACCGACTACGCCAGGGGCGGCTTTGCGCCGATGCCGGACTTCGCGCCGCCGGGCGGCGTCAACTTCATCTCGGCCATGTCGCTGTCCGAAGCGATCGAAGGTGCCTTGCTGCGCGGCGAGAATGGCAAGGCCTACCTCGTGGGCGACGAGAACCTGACCTTCCAGGAATACTTCGGCGCATTCTTCCGCGATGCCGGCCGCCCGGTACCGCCGGTCATCGACCAGGAGCACCCGTTGCTGCCTGACTCGGCGATCTGCTTCGGCCGGGGCAACACGCTCTACTACGAGCCGGACGCGGCCGAGACTGTCCTGCTCGGCTATCGCCGCCGCGACATCCTGCGCACGGTGAGCGAAATCGTGGCGCAGTACAGCTAAAGGCGGCACCGCGGCGGCCCGCGCAGGCCGCCGCGGCGGGTCTTACAGCCCCGAGATCAGTTGCGCGTTGTCGATGCGCAGTTCCGCGCCATTGATGAAGCGCGATGCGTCCGAAGCCAGGAACAGCACCAGGTTGGCCACATCCTCCGGCTGGCACATGCGTGCCATCGGGTCCGTGCCGATGCCCAGCGCCACCGGGTCAAGATCCGGCACCAGCGCCTGCGTCATCGGTGTCCAGATGCCGTCGGGGTGGATCGAGTTGCAGCGGATGCGATAGCCGTTGCGCTTGCAGTGCACGGCCACGCTGCGCGCCAGCGCTGTCACGGCGCCTTTCGCGCCGCTGTACGCGCACATCATCGGCAAGCCGCCCAGCGCTGCCACGGACGACATCACGATGATGGAGCCGCCGGCCGGATTGCCTTTCATCGCCTGCACGCCGAACTTGCAGCCGAGGAAATACCCGTCGGCATTGACGCGCATGACCTGCCGCCAGCAGTCGAGCGAGGTTTCCTCGATCGATCCCGGCGGGCAGATGGCCGCATTGTTGACCAGCACATCGAGCCGCCCGAAGCGGTCCTGTGCCGCGGCCACGGCCTTGCGCCAGTCGTCTTCGCTGGCGATGTCGTGGCGTATAAACAATGCCGCATCGCCGATCTCGCGGGCGAGCGCCTGCCCGGCTTCCTCATTGACGTCGCTGAGCACCACGCGCGCGCCTTGCGCAGCCAGCAGCAGCGCGTCGGCGCGCCCTACCCCACTGGCCGCGCCGGTGACCAGCGCGACCTTGCCCTTGACCTGATCCATCTTCTCTCTCCTTGTGTGGTCCGCTTCACGCGGCGTCGGGAATCCTGCCGGCCAGCACCGCGTGCAGCGCGGCTTCGCCGTACACCGCCGCCACGGTTTCGTCGAGGATGGGATTGCCGCGCAACTCGCTGCCGCCATCGACGGCAATGCTCTGGCCGGTGACCCAGCCCGATTCCGGCCCAGCCAGGTAGCGCACCGCGCTGGCAATGTCGTCCGGTTCGCCGGCGCGGCCGAGCGGCATCTGCGCGACGAACTTGTCGAGCATGGCGGGGTTGTCGAACATCGGCCCGGTCGCGCCGGACCGGGTCAGGCCCGGGCGCACCGCATTGACGCGGATGCCGCAGCCGGCCAGTTCCTCGGCCGCCGCGCGCACGAAGGCTTCCAGGCCCGCCTTGGCGGCGCAGTACGCCGACAGCCAGCGGCAGGTCATGCGCGCCGCGTTCGACGAAATGCAGACGATCGCGCCGCCATGCGGCGCCATCAGCGGCGAGGCGTGACGGATCGCCAGGAAGGCGCTGGCGATATTCAGCTCCAGCTCCGCCATCAGTGACGCGGTGTCATGCATCAGCATGGGACGGAAGCCGCCGCCGCCGACCGTCGCCACGACGATATCGAGGCGGCGTTCCATCTCCCAGGCCTGCCGCAGCGCGGCCTGCACATCCTCCTCGCGGCATGCGTCGCCGACGTTGATTTCAACCGCGGCGCCGGCCACTTGCGCAAGCAGGTCGCGCCGTGCTGCTTCCAGCGCTTCGCGGCGCCGCCCCATCAGCACTACCGCCGCGCCGTCGCGCAGCAGCGCCAGCGCGCTGGCCGCACCGATGCCGCCCGCGCCGCCGGTAACGAGGGCGGTCTTCCCTTCCAGTACACGATTCGTCGTCATCATGCCCCCCGCAGCGGCAGGTCCTGCGTCCAGTCGACCACCAGCTCGCGCGCTGCGATGCGCCACCGGCCCTGCCATCGCTCGAAGCGGTCCTGGTAACGGATGCCCCAGTCCAGCTTGCGCTGCATGCCGTCCTGCTCATACAAGTGGTTGGCGACGCAATAGGTTTCGCCGGTGGCGGCATCGCCATCGAGCTCAACCAATTGCTGGTGCATGTGGTGCTGCGTGGCGCTGTACTTGCCGAGTGCCGACATGCCCTCGGCAATCGCTTGCGGTCCGTCCATGCAGAAGCCTGGCCCGGTGAGCCGCGCATCGGGGGTGAACAGATCCGCCAGGCGCGGGAAATCGCGCCGGTCCACCGCCTGCGCATAGCGGCAGGTCAGCGCGTGAATGGCTTGCTTGTGCTCCAGATCGGACATGGCCAGGCTCACTCCTTGGTTGTGACCGGCCGGGGCAGGATGCGCGACCGGTCGTTGGGATGGCGACTATCGTCAACCCTGCCGCGCAGCCGGCCATCGTCCGCGTGTAGTAACCGGTACGGATGCCGTTTAGTCCGAACGAAGGATGTAGCGGTGCCTCGCCCGCCCCAAGCTTTCGACGAGGACGGGCGGCCCCAACGGCGCCCGCATATCACTGATACAGGAGACAGAAATGAAGCAGACGGAACAGCCCATCGTCGCGGTCGTCACGGGCGGCTCTCGTGGTGCCGGCAAGGGCATTGCGCTGGCGCTCGGCGCTGCCGGTGCCACGGTGTACGTGACCGGGCGTACGGAGCAGGAAGGCAGCGCGCCGCTGCCCGGCACCATCCACGCCACGGCGCGCGAGATCGATGCGCTGGGCGGTCGCGGCATCGCGGTCGCCTGCGATCATCGCGACGATGCGCAGGTGGCGCAGCTGTTCGCGCGCGTGCGCGAGGAGATCGGGCGGATCGATATCCTCGTCAACAACGCCACCTTCCTGCATGACGAACTCATCATGCCCGGCCCCTTCTGGCAGAAGCCGCTGGAGATGACCGGGATTCTCGACGTTGGCCTGCGCTCGGGCTACGTGGCCAGCTGGCATGCGGCGCCGATGATGGCGGCGCGCGGGCGGGGGCTGATCGTGTTCACGTCGTCATTTGGCGCCAACTGCTATATGCATGGCCCGGCGTATGGGGCGCAGAAGGCCGGCATCGACAAGTTTGCCCATGACATGGCGGTCGACTTGCGCCCGCACGGCGTGGCGGCGGTCTCGGTGTGGATGGGGCCGTTGCGCACCGCGCGCACGCAGCGCGTGTGGGAACAGCATCCCGACAAGTACGCATCGTTCGCCACCGTGGCGGAGACCCCTGAATTCACCGGGAAAGTCATTGCGGCGCTGTATCGCGATCCCGGGCTGATGGAGAAATCCGGCCAGGTGCTGATCGCGGCGGAGGCCGCGCTGGGGTATGGGATTGTCGATGCGCAGGGGGTGCAGCCGCCTTCGTACCGGGAGGTGCTGGGCGGTCCGCCGGCGGTGCATTCTGCGATCGTGGAGTAGGGCCTGGGCTAGCCAACGCCCCACGCATACGCTCCCCTCTCCCGCGCAGTGGGAGAGGGGAGCAAACAAGCGAGGTTTTAGCTGCCCTGCGACAGCAACGCCGTCGTAAACTCCGTCGACCGGATCAACCACACCCCATCGATCCGCACATACTCATCCGCATAGCGCCCGGTCAGGAACGTGCGCGAACCGTTGACGTCATCCAGCGCCAGATACGCCAGATCCCAGCTACCCTGCGCCGACGCCTCATCCAGCACCCGGATCTCCGACTGCCCGGCAAAATGCATCTCCCGCAGCGTAGGCCGGCAAGCCAGCTCCGCAAAACACTGCACCAGCGCATCACGCCCGGCAAAGCTGCCAATGCGGTCATAGTGGATATGCGCGTTGTCCGGCACGAAGCAGGCCCGCATGGCTTCCGGATCCTTGTCATCGCACGCCCGCAGGTAGCGCAGCTTAAGCGCCCGGATCGCATCCGCGGCTTCCAGCCGTGAAAGGCGGTCGGCAATGCCGGCAATCTCGGTCATATTCAATCTCCGTTGATCAGGCTTCACGCAGCTGATACTTCAGCACCTTGCCCGCCGCGCTCACCGGCAGCGATGTGACGAACAGCACCTCGCGCGGCACCTTGTAGTTGGCCATGTGCCTGCGCGCCCAGACGATCAGGGTCTCGGCATCCAGGCGTGCGCCATGGCGCAGCACCACGTAGGCGCGCCCCACTTCGCCCAGCCGCTCATGCGGCATGCCCACCACCGCGACCTGGGCCACCGCCGGGTGGGCCGTCAGCAGCTTCTCCACCTCCGCCGGATAGCAGTTGAAGCCGCCGACGATGAACATGTCCTTGATGCGGTCGGTAATGCGCAGGTAGCCCCGCGCATCGAGCGTGCCGACATCGCCGGTATGCAGCCAGCCGTCGGCGTCGATGGCTTCGGCGGTCGCCTCCGGCAAGCCAAAGTAGCCCTGCATCACGTTGTAGCCGCGCACCAGCACCTCGCCCGGCTCGCCGGTCGCGACCGGCCGCCCCTGCGCGTCGACGCAGCGCAGCTCGATCCCCGGCATGGCGCGGCCGGAGGTGCCGGCCACCGTTTCGGCATCGTCGCCGGCGCGGGTCAGCGTGGCAAAGCCGCACGATTCGGTCAGGCCATAGCCGGTGATCACGGTGTCAAAGCCCAGTTCCTCGCGCATGCGTTCGATCAGCACCGGCGCGATCGCCGAGGCGCCGGTCACCGCAACCCGCAGCGATGACAGGTCGAACTCGCGCAGCCGCGGCGCGTTGAGCAGCGTCTGGTAGAGCGTCGGCGGCCCCGGCAGCACCGTAATGCGCTCGTTCTCCACGCGCGTCATCACGGCTTCGGCATCGAACACCAGGTGCGGCAGCACCGTGGCCCCGCGCGACAAGGCGGCAAGCCATCCCGCCTTGTAGCCGAAGGTGTGGAAGAAGGGATTGACGATCAGGTAGCGGTCCCCGGCGCGCACGCCCGTGATCGCCGCCCAGCCGTCGATGGCGCGCAGGTTCTGTGCGTGCGCGGTCATCACGCCCTTGGGCCGCCCGGTGGTGCCCGAGGTGAACATGATGTCCATCGGCGTGTCGCCGCGCACCCCGGCCTCGCGCTGCGAAAACGCCGCCATGTCCACCTGCTGCGCCTGTGCAAGGAAGCCATCCCACGCCAGCTCGCCGTCGCCCAGCGCCCTGCCCTGCCCCGGCCGCAGGATCACCAGCCGCTCCAGCGTGGCGGGACGATGCGGCGCCAGCATCTGCGGATAGCTTTCGCCGAGGAAGTCGTCGACGCAGACCAGCAGCCGCGCGCCGCTGTCGGCCAGCACGGCGCCCGCTTCGGCGCCCTTCATGCGCGTATTGAGCGGCACCAGCGCGGCACCCACGCTGTGCGTGGCCAGCGCCGCGATGATCCATTCCGAGAAGTTCGGCGCCCAAACCGCCACGCGGTCGCCCGGCTGCACGCCGAGCGCCATCAGCGCGCGGCCCGCTTCGGTCCGGCAGGCATCCAGCGCGGCGTAGCTCAGGCGCAGCCCGTCCTCCTGGATGGCGATACGCTCGCCGTGGCGCAGCGCCGCGCGCCGCACCAGCTCGGGAATGGTGGCAGCGATATCCTCGTTGGCGGCGGCTTCCTGGGCGTCCTGGCCGGCCAGCACCGCAATGTCGTCGATGGTGTCAGATGGGGTCATGTCAATCCGGGAACTTCAGGTGGAGTTCGTCGCTCGCGGGGCGCGCCTGGCAGGCCAGCGTCCAGCCCGCGTCGAGGTCGGCGCGATCGAGCACGTGGTTTTCGCCGAGCGTCACGTCGCCCTGCGTCACCTGGCACATGCAGGCGCCGCACAGGCCCGCACGGCAGGAACTGGGGGCGGCGACGCCGGCGCGCTGCAGCGCATCCAGCACCGTCTCGTCGGGCGCGACATTGAGCTGGTGGGCTGCGCCGTCGAGCTGCACGGTCAGCGCCGCGCCGCGCATGGCGGCGGGCTCGTTCGGGACAGGCGCCGCCGGTGTCTTGGCCGCTGCCACATCCGGCAGGGACACGAAGCGCTCCACATGCAGCTTGCCGCGCGGCACGCCAAGCTGCTGCAGCGCCGCCTGCGCCGCGTCCATGAATGGACCAGGCCCGCAGACAAAGCACTCGGCCAGGCTCCACGGCCGCACCAGTTCCTCGACCTGGCGCTGCGTCGGCGGCCCCTGCACGCTGTCCAGCCAGTGGATCACGCGCAGCCGGCCGGGGTGGCTGTTCGCCAGCTCGCCGAGCGCCTCGCGGAAGATGACGGAGCGCTCGTCGCGGTTGGCATAGACCAGCGTCACCGCGCCGCGCCCCTGGCGCAGTGCGGCCTTCGCGATCGACAGCACCGGCGTGATGCCGCTGCCGCCGGCCAGCAGCAGGAAATCGCCATGCAGCGTGGGCGGGGTGAAGACGCCGGCCGGCGGCATCACCTCGACCGTATCGCCCGCGCCGAGGTGGTCGCAGATCCAGTTGGAGACGCGCCCGCTTTGCACCCGCTTGATCGTCACGCGCAAGGCGTGGTCGACCTCGGGTGTGCTCGACAGCGAATAGCAGCGCTGCAGCGGCACGCCGTCGACGGCCACGCGCAGCGTCAGGAACTGGCCGGGACGGTAGGCAAAGGCGTCGCGCAAGCCGTCAGGCAGCGCGAAGACCAGCGAATGCGCCTGCTCCGTTTCCGTGATGACTTCGGCGATCTGCAGCCGATGGAATTGCACTGGCGCCATGATTTCCTTCTCTCGCCGGGGGTGGCGTCAGGCCACGCCCATGATGGTCTGTGCGTTGTCGATGCGCAGTTCCGCGCCGTTGATGAAGCGCGATTCGTCCGACGCCAGGAACAGCACCAGGTTGGCGACGTCGCGCGGATGGCACATGCGCTGCATCGGCTCGGCGCCGCCCACCTCTTCCGGCAGGGCCTCCGCGCCGCCCGGCAGGAAGGCAGCGGTCATCGGCGTGAGGATGCCGTCGGGATGGATCGAGTTGCAGCGGATACGGTAGCCGCTCTGCTTGCAATGGCCCGCGACGGCACGCGTCAGCGCCGCCACCGCGCCCTTGCTGGCGCTGTAGGCGCAGAACGCACCCATGCCGCCCAGTGCTGCCACCGACGACATGTTGACGATGCTGCCGCCGCCTGCCTTCATCGCGGCCACGCCGTACTTGCAGCCCAGGAAGTAGCCGTCGGCGTTGATGCGCATCACGCGCTGCCATTGCTCCAGCGTGGCATCCTCGACCGAGCCCAGCATCAGGATGGCGGCGTTGTTGACCAGCACGCCGGGCGCGCCGAAGCGCTGCTCGGTGCGCGCCATCACCTGCTGCCAGCCGGCTTCGCTGGCGATGTCGTGCGGCACGAACAGCGCGGTCTCGCCGATCTCGCGCGCCAGCGCGTGGCCCGCTTCCTCGTTCAGGTCGGTCAGCACCACGCGCGCGCCTTCGCGGGCCAGCAGCAGGGCGTCTTCCTTGCCGACGCCGCTGGCGGCCCCGGTGACGATCGCGATCTTGCCTTCAGTACGTCGGCTCATGGGTAATCTCCTCGTTGGTGTGTGCCTGCCGCTCGCCGGCGGGCTGTTGTGTCAGGTGGCGGCCGGCATTGCGCCCCGACCAGATGCAGTCGGCAAGCGACAGGCCGCTTACGTAATGGTTGGAGGCGATGCCCACCGCGGTCCGGCCGACGGCGTAGAGGCCCGAAATGGGGGCGCCGCCTGCGACGGCCAGCACACGGCCGCTCGGCTCTTCCACGGACAAGCCGCCGAGCGTGATCGCCGGACAGGGGAAGACGCGGGAGTTCGCCGAGATGTCGATGGCGAGCCATGGCCCGGCCTCCAGCGAGGCGCACATCGGCGCGGACTTGCCGGCCGGGTCGGGAATCTCTCCGCGGGCAGCGGCGCTGCAGGCGTCGACGGTAGCGCGCAGTGCGGCCGGCGGCATGCCCAGCTTGCCGGCCAGCGCCTCGATGCTGGACGCACGCCTGGCGCCGGCGAGCAACAGCATCGCCGCGGGCAAGGCCTGGAACGCCCACAGGCGGCCGCCCAGGCATTCACGCAGTGCGGCGCGCGCCAGCGCGCGGTCCAGGATCAGCCAGGCGCGCCCGCCATGCCGCTCGCAGATGGCGTGGCCCAGCGTGGCGCCATAGGTTTCCTCGTTGCCGATGCGCTCGCCCCGAGCGTCGACCACGCAACCGCGCGCCCAGTCGAACGGCGGATTGATAAAGCGCCAGGCCGACACGCGCTCCAGGTGTCGCGTGACCGCGCCCGCCGATTCGCCGAGCCGGATGCCGCTGCCGTCGCACCCGGTCGCGCCGAGGCGCCAGTTCTGCAGGTACTTGCCGGCATGGCGCGCCACCATGGCGCGGTTGAAGATAAAGCCGCCGGTGGCCAGCACGACGGCGCGGGTGCGCACTGCCACGGGCTGCGCATGGCGCAGCTCGAGCTGCAGCACGCGCTGGCGCAGCAGGTCGGCAACGCCCGGCATGGCGTTGTGCAGGCGCTCGGCCAGCCGCGCCAGGCGCGCGTGGCGCTTCTGGTGGCGTCCCGGCGGCACCTGCCACAGCTCGATGCCGATGACTGCGCCGTCCTTGTCGACGATCAGCCGGCGCGCCGCGGCCTGGCGCATGACCGTGATTTCCGCCCGGGCTTCCACGGCGCCGCGCAGCGCGCCGTACAGCGTGCGCCCGGACATGCCGGGGCCTTTCACGCGATGCCCGCGCGGGGCCGGTGCGGCATGCTGCGCGTACGCCGGCACGGCTTCGTTGCCGGAGTAATAGAGGTAATACGGCTGCGCCGGGTACGACGTCTTGCGCGGCGGCACGGTGGCGGCAAAGCGCACGCCCACGTCTTCCAGCCAGGCCAGCATGTCGCGGCTGCGCTCGCAGAAGGACTGCAGCGTGCCTTCGCTGACGACGCCGCCGGTCTCCTGGCGCAGGTAATCCGCCATCGCCCGCGGCGTATCGGCATAGCCCGCGGCGGCCTGGTAGGACGTGCCGCCGCCGGCATACACCACGCCGCCGCTCTTCGCGCTGGCGCCGCCGCCTTCGAAGCGCTCGGCGACGATCACGCGCGCGCCGCCGCGCGCGGCTTCCAGCGCTGCGCAGGCACCGGCGGCGCCGAAGCCCACTACCACAGCATCGCAGGCGGCCTGCCACGGATGCGCGTCCGGGTCATCGAGCCGCAGCGGTGCGTAGACCGGCGTGACGGAATCGGGATGCATGCTGGCGCCTCCGGGGCTCAGGCGGAACACAGCGCGCGCAGCGGCGCGGAGGTGGTATAGGCGCCGTCGACATAGACCAGCGGTGACACCTCGCCTGCCAGCCGCACCTCGCGCAGCCGGCCGATGAAGACAGCGTGGGTGCCATAGTCGAAGCGGCCGTCCTGCCGGCACACCAGGTTGGCCTGGGCATTGCGCAGGCACGGCACGCCGAGCAGGTCGTCCTCCCACTCGCCGCTGGTGAAGCGTTCCTCGCCCTTGAGGCGGCCGCTGCAATCGACCGCGATGTCCTGGTGGTCGGCGGCCAGCAGGTTGATGCAGAAATCGGTGCCGGCATCGAGCGGCGGATAGATCGACGAGTTGCGGTTGATGCAGATCAGCAGCGATGGCGGATCCGCCGACAGCGAATCGACCGCCGTCACCGACATCGAATAGCGGCGCTCGCCATCGCGGCAGCTGATGACCGCCACCGAGCGCGCCATGCGGCGCATCGCCTTCAGCATGTCGTCGCGCAGCGTCTGGCTGGATTCCGGATTGGCGCTCATAGGGCCTCCTGTACGGTTTGAGCGTGGGGCGCGGCGGCAGGCTGCCGCGCTTGCTGCGCGATCACTTCCGCAGCGATATAGCCGAAGGTCATCGCGGGCCCGAGCGTCGAGCCCGCGCCGGGATAGCTGGTGCCCATCATCGAGGCACTGGTATTGCCGATGGCGAACAGCCCGGCGATAGCGCTGCCGTCCTCCCGCAGCGCGCGCGCGCTGGCGTCGGTCACCAGTCCGCCCTTGGTGCCGATATCGCCGGCATCGAGCCGCACGGCGTAGAACGGCGCCTTGCCGATCGGCGCCAGGCACGGGTTGGGGCGCACCGCCGGGTCGCTGTAATAGGTATCGAACAGGTTGTCGCCCTTGCCGAATTCCTCGTCCACGCCGGTGGCGGCGTAGCGGTTCATGCGGGCGACGCTGCCGGCGAGCCCGTCGGCGTCCACGCCGATCCGCTGCGCCAGCTGCGCCAGCGTGTCGGCGCGCACCAGGATGCCGGACAGGCCGGCCGGAATGCTGCGGTCCGGCATCACCGAG
Source organism: Cupriavidus sp. a3 (assembly GCF_051015765.1). Taxonomy (NCBI): domain Bacteria; kingdom Pseudomonadati; phylum Pseudomonadota; class Betaproteobacteria; order Burkholderiales; family Burkholderiaceae; genus Cupriavidus; species Cupriavidus sp. a3. The sequence continues at coordinate 1,949,332 of NZ_CP170644.1, forward strand.
GCAGGCAGGATCGGCCCGCACGGGTACTTGTGGCGGAAGGTGGCGTCGAACACCATCCACGCCGGCACGCTGCAGCCGGTCTTGTCGTGGTCGCGGTACATGGCCGGCACGAACTCGGAATACGGCGCGGCCTCGTTGACGAAGCGGCGGCCCTGCCCGTTCACCACCAGGCAGCCCGGCATGGCGCGCTCGATAAAGAGCGCGCGCTGCTTTTCCTCGCCCTGCACCTGCACAGTCGGCGCGCCCCACACATGCGACATCAGGGCGACGCCGGCGCCGGCGGCCTGCCCCGCGCGGATCGCGTCGCCGGTGTTGTTGGGCGGCGTCGCGCTCCAGCCGGCCTGCGTCGGCTGCGGCAGGTATTGCTCGCGCATGGCCTGGCTGCGCTCGAAGCCGCCGGCGGCCAGGATCACGCCATGCAGCGCGCGGATTTCCACCACCTGCCCGTCCTGCACGGCGCGCACACCGCGGACCGAGCCGTCTTCGACGACCAGGTCTTGCAGCGCGGTGTCGAGCCACAGCGGGATCGCGCGGTCCATCATTGCCCGCCGCAGGCCGCCGGCCAGGCTGTTGCCGAGCGTAAGGCGGCGGTCGCGCCGGGTCTTGCGGCGCCAGCCGAAGTCGAGCCAGTAGCGGGCGAACTGGCGCACCGCCAGTCCGAACCAGCCGGGCGAGCGGCACAGCAGCGCGTGCGCCTCGCCGGAGGTCACGGCCACGCGGCCGCCCACCAGCGTGCCGGGTGACGGCGGACGCAGCCGGTCGAACTCCTCACGCAGGCGCGCACCGTCGAACGGCATCGGGTCGAGCGCGCGGTAGCCGGGCATCGCGCCGGGCAGCTTCTGGAAGTAGTCGGCGTAGCGCGGCAGCGTGTAGTAACGCACACCGGTCTGCTGCTCCAGGTATTGCAGCATGCGCGGCGCCTGCTCCAGGTAGGCGCGGATCCGCCGCGGGTCGCCGTCGTCGCCGGTGCAGGCGAGTATGTACTCGAGCGCCTTGGCGTAGTCGTCCTGCCCGCCCGCCGGCGCGATATGGTGGTTGAGCGGGATCCAGATGCCGCCGCCGGACACCGCCGAGGTGCCGCCGTACTGGCTGCTCTTCTCCAGCACCACCACCGACAGCCCGCGGTCGGCGGCCCGGCAGGCGGCCAGCATGCCGCCGGCGCCCGAGCCGACCACCACCACGTCAAACTCCCTGGCCTGCAGGCGCGCTGTGTTCTGGGTCATGATGGGTTCCCTTGCCGGTGCGCGGCTTCAGATGAAGAAGTCGGTGTTGGCGCGGCCCATCATCACGCCGCCCAGGTTCTGGCCGAAGCGGTCCAGGTTGTTGGCGTAGTGGGCGCGTGCCGCGTGCAGGTCGAGGAAGCGGCGCACCATCGGGTTGGTGCGGTAGATGCCGTTGCCGCCGGCATAGCGCAGCAGGCTGTTGGCGAGCTGCGCGCAGCGCTCGGCCACCTGCGACGACTGGTAGCGGAAATGCAGCCGTCGCGGCGTCTGCACCTGGCCGCCTTCACGCGCTACGGCCAGCAGCTCGTCGAAATTGCGTTCGAGGACGGTGCGCATTTCGTCGACGGCCACCTGGGCATTGGCGCAGGCCAGTTGCGCACCGCCGTCCTCGGCGGTCTTGCTGCCGCCGTTGCTGCTGACGCGGCCGTCGGCGTAGGCGACGAAATCGTCAAGGGTGCCTTCCAGCGCGCCGATGCACGCGGTGCACACGGCACGCACGAAGATCTGCGCGAACGGCAGGCGATATAGCGGCACGTCGTTGACGGCAAGGCCCGGGCTGGTGCCCATGGCGCCATCGACGGCGCGATGGGTGCGGTAGTCGGGGACGAACACGTCATCGACGACGATATCGTGGCTGCCGGTGGCGCGCAGTCCCAGCACATCCCAGTTGCGCACGATCTTGTAGTCGGTGCGCGGCAGCAGGAAGGTGCGGTAATCGTAGGCACCGCCCGGTTCGGACGGCGGCACCAGGCCCCCGAGGAAGATCCAGTCGCACAGTTCGCTGCCGCTGGAGAACTTCCAGTGGCCTGAGAAACGGTAGCCGCCTTCGACCGGGGTGACCTTGCCGACCGGCATGTAGGTCGAGGCGATCAGCGTGGTGGGATCGTTGCCCCAGACCTCTTGCTGCGCGCGTTCGTCGAACAGGGCGAGCTGCCAGTTGTGCACGCCGACCACGCCGTAGACCCAGGCGGTGGACATGCAGCCTTTGGCCAGCGCCATCTGGATGCGGAAGAAGGTCTGCGGGTCGAGTTCATAGCCACCGTAGCGGCGCGGCTGCAGCACCTTGAAGAAGCCGGCGGCCTGCATCTCGGCGATAGTTTCGGCGGGGATACGCGCTTCGGACTCTGCCTGCGCGGCGCGCTGCGCCAGCACGGGGATCATCTGCTCGGCGCGCGCGATCAGGCGTGCGGCCAGTTCCTTGGGGTTGTTGTCGTGATGCACCGCGGTCTCCTTTTCGCTTTGTCTTGTGGCTGGCGTTGATGTTTGCATCGGGCGGGCGGGGCGCCATCGTCTGATGGGACTAGCTGTTTCCTGCGGCACTTCGTGGATGCGCCGGCCCTCTCCCCCGGCCCCCCTCTCCCGCTCGCGGGAGAGGGGAGCAAACCATCGATCAGCAAACGTTCACGCCACCGCGCTCAGCTTGCGGCCCTGCTTGCGGAAATGCGGGATCACGTGCTCGCCGATATTGCGGATGGTCTCCATCTGCGCCCACTGCGGCACCGTGCCCATCTGGCAGATAAACAGGATCTCGTCGGCGCCGGCATCGATCAGCCGCTGCACGTAGCCGATGCAATCCTCCACCGTGCCGTAGGCGTGGTTCGGGTTCAGCATCATCATCGAGGGGTCGCTGAAGTCGACCGAGACCTTCTCGGAAGCGAACCTGGTATTGATGACGGCCTTGCCCTGCGCGTCGGTGGCGGTGACATGCTCGTCGTCCCACGCGGACGGATCCGGGCGCTCGCCGCCGGCATACCAGTACGACAGCGACTCCATGAAATAGCGCTGGCCCTTGATGCCGATCTTGCGCGCAGCCAGGCCGTCTTCCAGCACGATGGTCGGGCACAGCGCCGCCAGGTGCTGGTGCGGGCGGAAGCCCACCTGGTCCTCGGCCTTGCGGCTTTCCCACGCGGCGCGATAGATCTCGTTCTTCTTCGCCACATCCTCGGGGCCGCCAAAGCCGAGCACCAGCGCGCCCATGCCGCGCGCGCCGGCGCGCTGCAGCGTATCGGCATTAGTGCAGGCCAGGTACATCAGCGGATGCGGGTCCTGGCGCGGCTTGGGGTGGATCGGGCGGCGCGGGATCTTGATGAACTCGCCATCGTGCTCGATCTCGTCCTGCGTCATGATCCTCGGGATCAGGTACATCGACTCGTCGATCATCGGGTGCAGGCTGTTCAGGTCGTAGCCGAACGTGCCCGCCTCCTGCTGCGTGCCGCCCTTGCCCACGCCGAAGTGCACGCGGCCGCCGGACAGGATGTCGAGCGTGGCGATGCGCTCGGCCACCTTGACCGGGTGGTTCATCGCCGGCGGCAGGCACACCACGCCGTGGCCGATGCCGATGCGCTGCGTGCGCCCGGCGACAAAGGCGAGGAAAGTCTCCGGCGCGCTCATGTGCGCGTAGTTGGTCAGCGCGGTGTGCTCGACCGCCCAGACCACGTCGAAGCCCATGTCCTCGGCCAGCACCACCTGTTCCATGATTTCATCGAACACCTTGTGGTCGCCGGCGCGCGAGGCATCGACGGTCTGTGCTTCATAGATCAGCGAAAAACGCATTGCAGTCCCCTTCCCTGGCATTGATGGTTCAGGACCGCTGCCGGGACGCCGCCGGTTGCCGCGCCTCGGGCCGGAAGCGGCCTGTGTGCTTGCAGTGTGGGCGGCGCAAGGCGTTGCAACATCGTCTGATTGGATTATGAGCAGTGCCTGGCCCATCCCTATCATGATTCGCGGGCAACGATGCCCGCTTTTGACCTTCGAAAGGACCAGGACACATGCAAGCCAGACTGCTGCTTTACCCCGTCACGGACATCGACACCGCGCTGCCGTTCTTCACGCAAGGACTCGGACTCGCCGTGAAATTTCGCGACGGCGACCGCTATTGCGCGCTGGACGCGGGCGCGCTGACACTGGCGCTGGTGGCCGGTGAAGAACGGCTGGTCGACCAGCCCGCGCTCGCGTTCAAGGTGGATGAGGGGAAAGACTTTGCCGCGGCGATTGCGCGGCTGGTGGGTGCGGGGGCCAGCGTGACGCTGCCCGCGGCGCAGGGCCCGCATGAGACCCGCGCGGTACTGCAGACCCCGCAGGGCTTTGCGCTGGTGCTCAGCGCAAAGCCCTGACGCTTACATCAGCCCAGCGAAATCACGCTGCTCAGCAGCATGCGCACCAGCGTGGCCTGCCGGGTCACGCCGGTCTTGGAGAAGATCGCGCGCAGGTGCGCGCGTGCCGTGTTCTTGCTGATGCCGAGTTCATCGGCGGCTTCGTCGAGCGTGAGCCCGTTGGCCAGCTGCAGCGCCAGTTGCGTCTCCGCCGGCGTGAAGTCGAACAGCTGGCGCACCACATCGTGCGAGGCCTGCGAGCGCCGCTCCGGATCGCGGATGAAGACCACGCAGGCCGGGCGCTTGCGGTTGTCCTCCGACCACTCGCTGAGCGGGATGGTGCGGATCAGCACGCCCAGCCTGGCGCTGCCGGACGGACGCGTGATCGACATCGCCTCCATCACCGCCGGCGCGGTGCCCAGGTGCCCCATCATTGCCTGGCGCAGCAGGCGCTGGAACTTGCGGTTCTCCTGGCCGTACTCGACGTCCAGCCCGCCCTTGGCAATCCGGATGCCGTCCTTGGCGCCCAGGATCTCGTCGGCCGCGGCGTTGGTCTTGATGATGGCGCCGGTCTCGTCCAGGATCACCATGCCGACCAGCATGCGGTCGATGGCGCTGGCATAGACGGTGCGCTCCGACTCCACCACGTCGAGGCGCGAATGCAGGTCCACCGCGCGCTTCAGGTGCGGCAGCAGCGCGGTGCACAGCGCCTTGTCCGCGGCCGAGAAATCGCGGCCCTCATGCTTGCGGCAGACACGGAAGCGGCATTCGACGCCGTCGTCGGTACGCAGGTCCGCGCCCAGGATGTAGCGGATGCCGACGTCCTTGAGGAACTGCAGGTAGATCTCGCTCTGGCACCAGACGCCCGGCCCTAGATGCTCGTCGATGGTCACCACCCGGTCCGACGGCAGGCCGATGAAGGGATCGAGCGCGTAGTAGTAGTTGTTGTACGAGGTCTCCCCCGGCAGGGTCGAACCGCCATGCTCCGAGGCATTGATCATGAGCCCGCGCCGGTCCGTGGCCGGCGAACGCAGGATCAGCGTGACGTAGTTGGCGTCGAGCTGCCTGCGGATCTGCTCCAGCGCCTTGCCCCATGGCACCTGCTCCATCGGTCCCTGGTAGATATTGCCCAGCAACGCGCTGAAGTCAGACAGCGACACCGTCGTCTGCGCGAACAGGTGCGCGGCTGCCTGATTGTGGCTCGCCTCCATCAGCATTTCCTCTGTCTCCATTGTGGCGTGCGCAGCGCACCGGACGTGCCGGTCGGCTGGCCTTCCTGTGCGGGCTCTGTGGCCCTTTTTTTGTGCCCCGATTATAGGGACGGCGCAGGGGTCGCGGCTTGCCCCCCGCCTTCATGGTTTGCCCTAGTCCACGCCGGCATGGCACGCATGCCGGACTAGTCCCGAGGGACAGGCCAATCCTCACGCGCCGGCGGCGCAAACACATACTCCAAACAGACTAAGGACCAACCCATGGCCGTCCGGCTGCGGGCAAACCCCTAGGCGTCATGGGGTGCCATGTGACGCCATGTGAATCCGCATGACGCCAGGTGGCGCCGCCCCACCCAAACAGACGATGCCGCGCCGCCGCGGCGCCGCTACAAGTCGTGCATGGGCGGCAATCCCCGCCCTTTTTCCACGTCTTTTTCCTACGGAGAACCACGACCATGGCGGCAAACCCGCGGCAGCAGGCCGCAGTGATTACCGGGGCGGGCAGCGGCATCGGCCGCGCGCTGGCGCATGCATTGGCAGCGCAGGGCTATGCGCTGGCACTGGCGGACATCGACGCCGACGCGCTCGAAGCGACGCGCGCGGCGCTTGCGGGCCAGGGTGCCATCGCTATCGCGGTCCCCACCGACGTCTCCGACCTGCGGCAGATGGCGCACCTGTGCGCTGAAGCCTTCCTGCGCCTGGGCCGTGTCGACCTGCTGGTCAACAACGCCGGGGTGCTGGCCACGGGCCGCTGCTGGGAGCTGGCGCCGGAGGTCTTCGAGCGCGTGCTGCGCATCAACCTGTGGAGCGTGCTGTACGCACTGCGCTGCTTCGTGCCGCGCATGGCGGCGCAGGGTTCGGGCCATATCGTCAACGTGGCGTCGATGGCCGGCCTCGCGGTCGGCCCCTGGCTGGCGCCCTACACGCTGTCCAAGCAGGGCGTGGTAGCGCTCAGCGAAGGACTGGCGCTGGAGCTGCAGGCGGCCGGCCTGCCGATCCGGGTGTCGGTGGTCTGCCCCGGCCCGGTCGCCACCGGCATTGCCGCGGGCCTGGACGGCGCCGGGCCGCAGGAGGTGAACCAGATGAACGGCGCGCTGCGCAGCGGCATTGCCGCCGGCATGACGCCGGACGAGGTCGCGCGCGTGATCCTCGACGGCGTGTCGGCCGGCCGCTTCTGGATCCTGCCGCACGAGCAGGCGGCGCACGCCGCGCTGGCGCGCGCGCAAGGCATTGCCGCCGGCAGCCAGCCAGCCTTCGCGCTCTGAGATCGCGCTCCGAACTTGAATCCTCAACCGCAACCGGGAGACACCATGCCGCTCGACCCCCAGGCCCGCGCCATGCTTGATGCCATGGCCGCCTTGCCCAGCCCCGACTTCTCCACGCTGCGCGCCGCCGACTACCGTGCCGCGCTGGCGGCCATGCCGGGATTCGCACCCGGCGATGCCATCGCCGCGCAGCACGACCTGATCCTGGACGGTGCGGCCGGCCCGCTGCGGGCGCGCCTGTACCGGCCGGACGACAGCGCCGCGCTGCCGCTGGTGATCAATTTCCACGGCGGCGGCTTCGTGCTGTGCGGCCTCGATTCGCACGACAACATCTGCCGCACCCTGGCGCGCCGCAGCGGCGCGCTGGTGCTGTCGGTCGACTACCGGCTCGCGCCGGAAGCGTGCTTCCCGGCCGCCGCGGAAGACGCGGTCGCGGCGGTGCGATGGGCAGCTGCGCATGCGGCGCAACTGGGTGCGGATCCGGCGCGGATCGCCGTGGCGGGCGACAGCGCCGGTGGCAACCTCGCCGCCGTAGCCTGCCAGCAGTTGCGCGGCAGCGGCATCGCCCTGCGGCACCAGTTGCTGCTCTACCCTTACCTGGACTGCACCGATGCCGCGACCGGCAGCGCCAGCTACCGCGAATGCGCAACCGGCTACTTCCTGAGCGCGGCGGAACTGGACTGGTATCGCGCCCAGTATCTCGGCAATCGCGCCGATGCCGCGGACGTGCGCGCCAGCCCGCTGCGCCAGCGCGACCTGCATGGCTTGCCACCGGCCACCATCATCACCGCCGAGTACGACCCGCTGCGCGACCAGGGCGAAGGCTACGGCGAAGCGCTGCAGCGCGCGGGCAACAGCGCCACCGTGCGCCGCTGGCCGGGGCAGTTCCATGGCTTCATCAGCATGCAGGGCGTGATCGATGCCGCCAGCGACGCACTGGATGCGGCCGCAGCGGCGCTGCGCCACGCGTTCGGCAGCAGCCGGCAGGAAGCAGCATGAGCACGGCCAACGCCTTGCCGCCGATGGCCGACGTGCTTGCCGCACTGGCTGCTGGCCAGCGCGTGGTGGTGATCGAGGACGAGACCACCGAGGCCACCGGCTGCGTGCTGGTTACCGCCGAACGCACCACCGAGGCCGACGTCAACTTCATGGCCGCCGAGGCGCGCGGCCTGGTCTGCATGGCCATCACCGAGGCGCGCCGCGACCGGCTGCAGTTGCCGCCGATGGCCGCCAGCCAGCGCCAGCGCGAGCGCTACACGGTGTCGATCGAAGCGGCCACCGGCGTCAGCACCGGCATTTCCGCGGCGGACCGGGCGCTGACGCTGCGCGTAGCGGCAGCGGCGCGCGCCCAACCGGCAGACCTGGTCCAGCCGGGACACATCTTTCCGGTGGTAGCGCAGGCCGACGGCGTGCTGCGCCGCGCCGGCTTTGCCGAGGCCTGCTCCGACCTGCCGCGGCTGGCCGGGCGTGTCGCCGCCGGCGCCTATGCGATGCTGCTTGATGACGACGGCGACCTGCTGCGCGGCCCCGGCCTGCTGGCGTTTGCGCAACGCCACGGGTTAGCTGCGGTCTCGATCAGCGGGCTGATCCACCACCGGCTGCTGACCGAAGGCGCGCTGCGCCGTACCCGCTCGACCGGGCTGGATACGCCGTTCGGGCGCTTCACCGTGCACGCGTACCACGACGCCCCTGCCGACGCGCTGCACCTGGCATTGGTGCTGGGCGAGCCCGATCCGTCCAGGCCGGTACTGACGCGCGTGCAGGCGGTGGAAATGCAGCGCGACGTGCTGGCCTTCGGCACGCCGGCACAGTCCACCTCTCAGCCCGCCTGGAACCTGGAACGCTCGCTCGCCCGCATCGGCGCGGAGGGCTGCGGCGTGCTGGTGCTGCTGGACGAGCGCGAATCGCCGCAGCAGCGGCTGGCGCGGCTGGCCGCGCCGCCTGCCGCCGCGCCGGCGCCGGCCTTCGCGCAGCGCGCGCTGGGGGTCGGGGCGCAGATCCTGCGCGATGTGGGCGCGCACAAGCTGCGCCTGCTCAGCCATCCGGTGCCTTACCGCGCGGTCACCGGCTTCGACCTGGAGGTTACGGAGTTTGTCCCGCCGGGCCAGCCTGGTTGAACGGCGCGCCGAAGCAGTCGGCAAAGCTGCGCGTGAAGCGCTCCACTTCGGCGTCGGGCAGGTGGTTGATGCCCCCGGCCAGGCGCCGGCCGCCTCCGGTCTCGAAGGCGCGGCAGAAGTCGGCCGCACCGGTGATGCTGTGCGCCGGCACGCGCACGCTGACCGCAAAGCCGCCGCCGGATTTGGGCGACAGCAGGCCGATCGCATCGCCGGGACGTCCGCGCACCAGCTCGTTGGCCAGCACACCGATCGCGCGCCGTGCCCACGGTGCGTCCGGCAGCACCAGCAGCGCGGCGCCGGGGACTTCATGCACGGGCGACAGCCGGCGCGCCTGGGCCATGTCGTCCTCGTAGCCATCGCACAGCAGCGCGTAGGTGGCGCACTGCGCGGCGAACTCCAGCGGGTCGGCGAACGGCAGCATGTGCTGCGCCAGCTCGGCGGGATCGCAATGCAGGTCCGCCACGCACTCGCCATACGCGTTGTAGTTCAGGCAGGTGCCGAGCCGTTCCAGCATCAGGGTTTCGCGCGCGTCCAGCCGCGCCTGCGCCGCCATCGCGCGCGCCACGTCGCCGAGGTTGTCGCCAAAGGCAGCGGTGATCGCCCAGCGCCGGTGGAGCCCGTCGAGGTGGCGGTCGACCAGGATGCTGGTGCAGACCGCCGCGCTTTCGTCGATATGCGCACCCAGACCGGCATGCGACGGCAGCTCGCCGGCGTGGTGGTGGTCGAAGTAGTCCACCTGCGCACCGGCGGCGAGCAGCCGCAGCAGCCCGTCGCGGTTCTGTTCGAGCGAGATGTCCAGCGCCGTCACGGTATCGCCGGCGCAGGCGTCGATCCGCTCGAGCAGGCGGATATCGCGCTTGACGCCGGTGACCAGCGTCGCATCGCCGGGGTGCAAACGACGGGCCAGGCGCAGCTGCTGCAGGGCACACAGGCCGTCGGCGTCGCCGTTGAAGGCAAAGTAGCGGGTCATGGCAGTTGGCAGTAGAGCAGTCGGTCCGGCCGGTCAGGGCATGAAGTCGCCACCGTTGGCATCCAGCGAGGCCCCGGTGATCGCACGGGCGTAGTCCGACACCAGGAACAGCGCCGCGCGCGCGCAGTCGTCGTCCGTCGGCATGCGGCCCAACGCAATCTGGGAAGCCACCGGTGCGATGATAGCGTCCTCGGCGACCCCCTGTTCGGCCGCGGCGTGACGCACATAACCCTGCACCGGCGCGCCCCACATCCAGCCCATGAAGATGCTGTTGGCGCGGATGCCATGCGGCCCCAGTTCGCGCGCCAGGTACTTGACTGCCACCGCCAGCGCGCCCTTGGACGCGGCGTAGCCCGATTCGCCGGGCATCGGCTTGCGCGTGGCCTGGGTGTTGATCATCACGATGGCGCCGCCGCCCTGCGGCTTCATCAGCGCGGCCACCTCCTGCGTCAGCGTCATGGTGCCGAAGACATTGGTGTCGAACACCTGGCGCCAGACGTCCAGGTCGGCGGCTTCCACCGGCTCGGGGAAATTGCCGTGCTGGAAGGCGCTGTTGACCAGCGCGTCGATGCGGCCGAAGCGGCGCACGGTCTCGCTGGCGAGATGGCGGGACTGGGCGCGGTCGGTGATGTCGGTCACCACCTTCAGCACTTCACAGTCGGCGCCCAGTGCATCGATGCGGGCCTGGGCCTCGTCCAGCTTCGCGGCGGTGCGCGCGGCGATGGCAACGGCGCGGGCGCCCTCGCGCGCGGCCGCTACCGCCAGCTTGATGCCCAGACCCGGGCCGATGCCCGATACGATGACGATCTTGTCTTTCAGCAGCATGTGGATGTCTCCTCGGTGTGTTTTCGGTATCAGTCGCGGCTCAGCACATGGCGTGCGCGATAGCCGGCGAAATCGCGTGCCAGCTGTGCCTGGCTCAGCCCGAACTGCTCGGGCGTATAGGCATGCGCCGCGCGCCGGTTGCGCGGATTGCTTTCCATCCATGCCCACATGCCGGCGCGCGCGGCCTCGGTCAGCGGCATGCCGGCGAAGCGATAGACCGCCTGCGCCACGCCGAAGGGATCGCGCACCGTGTCCTCGAAACGCACGTCGAGGAAGCGGCCGGCGGGCATGGCGTCGCGCACGGCCATGGCGTGATCGGTGCCGCGCCGCATCTGTTCGCTCCATTGGCGGCCTACCGCGACCGGATCCGGCGCATCGGCGTACATCCTCCACAACGTATGCGCCATGCTGGCCATCGACGGGATGGTCTGGACCGGATCGCGGTGGGTCAGCACCACCTGCGCGCCCGGGAACACCCGGAACAGGACTTCCAGCGTATGCAAATGCTGCGGGGTCTTCAGCACCCAGCGCTGCGCGGTCCCCTCGCCGCGCTGGCGCTTCTGCCACTGAAGGAACTGCAGCATGGTCTTCAGGTAGTCGTAGACCTCGGTGCGGTCCTGGCACGCCAGCCAGCCGGTGTAGCCGGGCACGTTGGCGTAGGAGTCCATTGCGCACAGGAATGAATGCTCCATCAGCATGAATTCCTCGTCGGCGGCCATGGCGTCGAGCGGATGGATGGCGAGGATGTCCGGGATGAAGCGGATCATCTGCGCCACTTCGTCGCGCGCCAGCGCAATGCGCCGGCTGGCATCGCGCACGTCCTCGCCGGGCAGCGGCGCGGGGTAGCGGGTTTCCCACCACGCCGCCGAGCAGAAGCGCGCGTCGGTAGCCAGCATGCGCTGCAGCAGCGTGGTGCCGGTGCGCGGCAGCCCGACGATGACCAGCGGGTCTTCCACGCGCTCCTGCAGGATCCCCGGATGGCGCCTGCAGTAGTCCTGGATCACCAGCCGGTTCACCAGCTGGGCCTGCAGCTTGGCTTGCAGCAGTTGCTCGCCTTGCTGCGAGAGGCCGGCCTCGCGTGCCAGCGAATCGGACAGCACGTCCAGGGCCTCGCGGTAGTTGCCCGGGCCGAAGTCGGCCAGGCCGCCGGCCTGCTCGCTCGCCTGCGCAAGCAGGCCCTTCACGTTGATGCCCTTCATGCGTTGTTCTCCCTGAGCGATGCGAGCTTGACCACGCGCGTGCGCGGATGCGCCGGCTGCGCCGCGCCCACCCAGCGCCAGCACATGGTGCCGTTGCGATGGCCGGCGGTCTCCAGCCAGTTGGACAGGCCCGGATCGCCCGCACTGAGGATGACGGTGACGCCGCCACCGGCATCGAGCCGGGCGCCGTGCTTGTTGATGCAGATGTCGTGGTAGCGGTAGTCGAGCGACTCCATCCAGTAGTTGTTGATCTGGAAGTTCCAGAACTCGCAGTCCGGCACCCGGTCGACCTCGACCACCAGCGCCTCGTCATCCGCGAGCTGCCAGCAGGAATGGTAGTAGAAGATGTTGGGATCGCCGCCCGCCGCCTGGCACACGGCCTGGTCCGCGGGCGGCAGGGCGTTGACGTGGCCACCGTAGCCCCTGGCCCAGTCGGCAAAGATGCGCGCGGTGCTTTCGACAAAGCCGGCGGCGCGCAGCAGGCCGCCGTGCAGGCGCTCGGCGCTCAGCGCGGGCGGCTTGCCGTTGCCGTCAACGCGTTCGATATGCAGTTCGGCCGGGGTCTCTGCCTTGCGGTCGAGGAAGGTCTGGCGCACCACCAGCGCATTGGTGGCCGGCTCCATGCGCACCCAGTTGCCCTGCTGCGGCTGAGCGCCGAGGACGATCTCGAAGCTGCCGTCCGCCGCCACCGCCAGCTGGCTGCTGTCGATAAAGCCGGTCTGGACCATGCGTCCATCGGTTTCGTAGCCACCCTTCTGCGTGCCGAAGCTGAGGTACGCCACCGTGCCGCGCCGGCCGCGGATGCGGTACGCCGCATTGCCGTCCAGGCGCGCGTAGCGGTACAGGTTGTCCGGATTGTCAGCGCCGATCTTGGCGGTCTCGTGCGACGGCGAGAAGAAGCCGGGAAACGCCGGATCGGCGAACTCCACATGCATCTCCAGCGCAATGCGCAGCAAGCGGCTCAGGTAGCGGAAGCCCTCGGCGCGCGTGAGCGCGTCGGTCGGCGCTTCGGGGCGCAGGATCTGCTGCCCGCTGCGCTTGAGCACTTCGCAAAACTCGGCCCAGGTGTGGCCGCTCAGCAATTGGTCTTCGGCGGAGGTCGCCATCTGCCTGCTCCCGTGGTTCGTCGGCGAAGCAACGATACCCAGTGCAGGCCCAGCGCTTCCTCGTCCGGGCGGACTAGGAATTGCATGCCGCGGCCCGCGATTTCCTAGTCCGCCCGGACGAAGTGGCGCGGGGCCCCGGCTCGCTACCTTGTGGCCATGCCAGGCCACCGCGAGATCCGTGCATGGGCCGGCAAACCAAGAGGAGAACCCGATGTTGACCCACCTGGAGCAACTGGAGGCGGAGAGCATCCACATCATGCGGGAGGTGGTGGCGGAATGCGAAAACCCCGTCATGCTCTATTCCATCGGCAAGGACAGCGCCGTGATGCTGCACCTTGCGATGAAGGCCTTCCATCCCGCGCGGCCGCCGTTCCCGCTGCTGCATGTCGATACCACGTGGAAATTCCGCGAGATGATCGCGTTCCGCGACCAGACCGCCGACCGGCTCGGCCTGGACCTGCGCGTGCATATCAACCCCGAAGGGGTGGAGCGCAATATCAGCCCTCACGAGCACGGCTCGGCCGTCCACACCGACGTATGGAAAACGCAGGGCCTGAAGCAGGCGCTGGACCACTACGGCTTTGACGCCGCTTTCGGCGGCGCGCGCCGCGACGAGGAAAAGTCGCGCGCCAAGGAGCGGGTGTTCTCGGTGCGCACCGCCCAGCACCGCTGGGACCCGAAGATGCAGCGCCCCGAACTCTGGCGCCAGTACAACACCCGCAAGCGCAAAGGCGAGAGCCTGCGCGTGTTTCCGCTGTCGAACTGGACCGAGCTCGATATCTGGCAATACATCTACCTCAACGACATCCCGATCGTGCCGCTCTACTTTGCCAGGGAGCGTCCGGTAGTCGAGCGCGACGGCACGCTGATCATGGTCGACGACGAGCGCCTGCCGCTGCGCCCCGGCGAAACGCCGCGGATGCGCAAGGTCCGCTTCCGCACGCTGGGCTGCTACCCGCTCACCGGCGCGATCGAGAGCGAGGCCGACACGCTCGGCGGCATCATCCAGGAAATGCTGCTGGCGACCACGTCGGAGCGCCAGGGACGGCTGATCGACAGCGATTCGGCCGGTTCGATGGAGAAGAAGAAGCAGGAGGGATACTTCTGATGGCAACGCTGATCGACACCGCGCCGCCGATGGCGCAGCCCGCGGGCACGCAGAGCGAGATCGCCCACTACCTCCATGCCCAGCAAGGCAAGAGCCTGCTGCGCTTCATCACCTGCGGCAGCGTCGACGACGGCAAGAGCACGCTGATCGGCCGGCTGCTGTATGAGTCGAAGATGCTGTTCGAGGACCAGCTGGCGCAACTCGAAGCCGATTCGAGGAAGATGGGCACGCAGGGCGACAACCTCGACTTCGCGCTGCTGGTGGATGGCCTGGCCGCCGAACGCGAACAGGGCATCACTATCGACGTGGCCTACCGCTTCTTTGCCACCGACAAGCGCAAGTTCATCGTCGCCGACACGCCGGGGCACGAGCAATACACCCGCAACATGGTCACGGGCGCGTCCACCGCCGACCTGGCCATCCTGCTGGTGGACGCGCGCCGCGGCGTGCAGACGCAGACGCGCCGGCACAGCTACCTGGTGTCAACGCTGGGCATCCGGCGCGTGGTGCTGGCGGTCAACAAGCTCGACATGGTGGACTACTCGCGCGAGGTCCATACGCGCATCGAAACCGAGTACCGCGAATTCGCACGCCAGATCGGGCTGACCGATATCACCTGCATCCCGATGTCCGCGCTGCGTGGGGACAACATCACCGCGCCCAGCGCCAGCACGCCGTGGTACCAGGGCCCGACGCTGATGCAGCACCTGGAAACCGTGCCGATCGACAGCGCACCCGTGCAGGACGAGTCGTTCCGGCTGCCGGTGCAGTGGGTCAACCGGCCCAACCTGGATTTCCGCGGCTTCGCCGGCACCGTCAGCGCCGGCGAAATCCGCCGCGGCGACCGGGTGCGCGCGCTGCCCTCGGGCCGCGAAAGCCGCGTGGCCGCCATCGTCGGCGCCAATGGCGAATGCGAGCATGCGGTACGCGGCCAGGCGGTGACGCTGACGCTGGCCGACGAGATCGACATCAGCCGCGGCGATGTGCTCGCGTGCGCGGAAGACCCGCCCGCGGTGGCCGACCAGTTCGAAGCCACGCTGGTGTGGATGAGCGAGGATGCGATGCTGCCCGGCCGCCCCTACCTGCTCAAGCTCGGCACGCGCACCGTGGGCGTGACGGTCGCGCAGCCCAAGTACAAGGTCAACGTCAACACGCTCGAACACCTGGCCGCGCGCACGCTGGAGCTCAACGAGATCGGCGTGTGCAACCTGCACCTGGACCGGCCGGTGGCGTTCGACCCCTATGCGCGCAGCCGCGAACTGGGCGGCTTCATCGTCATCGACCGCCTGACCAACAACACCGTCGGCGCCGGCATGCTGCATTTTGCGCTGCGCCGGGCGCAGAACGTCCACTGGCAGGCGATCGACGTAGACCGCCGCGCCCACGCCGCGCTCAAGCACCAGTCACCTCGCATCGTCTGGTTCACCGGGCTGTCCGGCGCGGGCAAGTCCACCATCGCCAACCTGGTGGAAAAACGTCTGCATGCGCTCGGCCACCACACCTACCTGCTCGATGGCGACAACGTGCGCCATGGGCTGAACAAGGACCTGGGCTTCTCCGAGGCCGACCGCGTCGAGAACATCCGGCGCGTGGCTGAAGTGGCAAGGCTGATGCTCGATGCGGGGCTGATCGTGCTGGTGTCGTTCATCTCGCCGTTCCGCTCCGAGCGTGAGATGGCGCGCACGCTGGCGGGCGACGGCGAATTCGTCGAGGTCTTCATCGATACGCCGCTGGCGGTGGCCGAGCAGCGCGACCCCAAGGGCCTGTACCGCAAGGCGCGGCGCGGCGAGCTGAAGAACTTCACCGGCATCGATTCGCCGTACGAGGCGCCCGACCGGCCCGAGCTGCGCATCGACACCACCGCCGACACGGCTGAGCAGGCGGCGGAACGGATCGTGGCGTGGCTGCGGGATAGGACTTAGGCTGAATGGACGATGAGGCCGTGGTGGGGGTGGGTACGATGGGTGAATCCGAGTTTCTGCCGGAGATCCTGACCGCGCCCACCCGGGACCAATGCGCTTGCATGGCCGACTGCTTGCTCCCTCTCCCGCCTGCGGGAGAGGGAGCACACCGGCCATCAACCCACACGCCTCGACCATGCTGCCACATTCCCTGCAGGCCGCCGAACTCAGCGCCCTGCTCGCCCAGCTCTACCAGGGTCCCACCGAAGCCGTCCCCTGGGCCGGCTTCCTCGAAACCGTGCGCCAGCGCCTCGAGGCCGTCTTCGTCACGCTGGTGCTGCGCCACCCCGCCACCGACCGCCCCGGCCTGATCGTCAACGCCTCCGCCTACGGCCCGCACCTGCCCGGCGAACCCTCGTACAGCGAGCAGTACTACGCGCTGTGCCCCTTCCTCGACCTCCATCCCGACCGCCTCTTCAGCGCCGATGAACTGTTCGGCGAAGCCGGGTGGCTGGCCCACCCGTTCTATACCCAGTACCTCGCGCCGCTGGACCTGCGCTATATCCTCGCCGCCAACCTCGTCACCGCCGACGGCGTGGAATGCGCGCTGTTCATCAGCCGCGGCGAGGCCGGCCAGGATTTCGGCACCACCGAGAGGGCGCTGCTGCAAGGCCTGCTGCCGCACCTGAAGCGCGCGGTCGACCTGCATGCCGCGCTCGACCTGCTGCAATCCGAGCGCGCCCTGTACGCGGAAGCCGTGGACCGGCTGCTGGTCGGCACCATCATCCTCGACGAACACGGCAAGGCCATCCGCAGCAACGACGTCGCCAGGCGCCTGCTGCAAGAGCGCGACGGCCTCCATCTGTCCGGCGGCACGCTGCACGCACACTGCCCGGTGGAAAACCGCCGCTTCCGCAAGATCCTCGAAGACGCCGCGCAAGCCCACGCACTGGCCACCTCGCGCAGCGAAGTCACGCTGCTCAGCCGCCCCGCGGCGGCCACGCCGCTGAGCGTGCTGGTGCGGCCCATTCCCCTCAGCTACCGCACCGAAGACAAGGCCCGCCGCCCCGCGGTCGCGGTATTCATCCGCGACCCGGCCGGGTCGCCGCGCAACACGCACGCCAGCCTGCGCAAGCTGTTCCACCTGACGCCAACGGAGATCGAGCTGGCCTTGCTGATGGTCGATGGCCTGACGCTGGATGAAGCAGCCGTCAGGCTCGGCGTGAAGAAGAACACGGTACGCGCGCACCTGCGGGGGATCTTTGCCAAGACCGGGGCGACAAGGCAGGCGGTGTTGGTGAAGATGCTGTTGTCTAGTGTGGTGGGGATGGGGTGAGGCACCCACAGCTCTGGGCTCGTTCAACAATCGCGTCAATGCCGAGCCGCAAGCCAACATTCCATAAAAAAAATGCCGACCATCACCCCCAAGGCCGGCACCAAGCTCACAGCATCCGGAGACTCGCGGAGCATACCCCCAGTATCCCCCAGCAACACCAAATCATCATCGTCCACCCAGACTCGTCCATTCAGGGTATGCGCCCCGCACAGCCCAGCCCTAGTGTTGGATTCCCAAACAAAGAAATGAAAGGAGACAACAGAATGGCCAAGCCAGAAAATCTGGTCACCTCAATCACCGTGGAAATCGAAGCCCCCGCTTCCCTGGTATGGGAAGTCCTGACCGACTTCCCCCGCTACGCGGAATGGAACACCTTCTGCCCCGGCCTGGAAACCACTGCGAAGCTTGGCGACATGGTCCACATGCAAGTCCGCATCCCGGGCACCGACCAGATCATCCCGGTCAATGAGTACCTCGTGGCATGGGAACCGGAACGCCTGCTGTCGTGGGAGCAACGCCCCACCGACGCAAACAAGGACGCCGCCCGCCGCGACCAGTACATAGAAGCAATCGCACCCGCCCGCACCCGCTACTTCACCACCGACCTGTTCCTGGGCCTGAACGCCGAAACCATCATGCGCGAACACGGCGCCTGGGTAAAACAGGGCTTCGACCAGGTGGCAAGGGATGTCAAGGCGCGCGCCGAAGCGCTGCACGCGCAGCGCCAGGGCTGACCCATAGCGTGGAAGACCACCCCGCCGCCGTCATTGCGGCGGGCGCTGGCTGAGCACCACCATGGCCGCAACGCCCCGGCTGCGCACGCAGGCAGCATCGCACCCATCCGGACCCGCCGTGCCGGCAGCACGGGCTTCATCGTGGCCGCCGTATGCCACGGCGACCCCATTCCCGCCTGCAAGCACCCAGGCCACTCCCAGGCCGGCCCCTACCGCGGCCAGCCCGGCCGCCCAACGCAATCCGAGCCGCTTCATCGCTGTCTCCTCCGCACCCTTTCCGGGTCCTTTGACAGCATCGTAGGCGGCGCTCGCCGCCGTCTCTTCGTCCGAGCAGACTAGGGGGTATCCCGAGGAAATGCCGGGCCGGTGGCCCCGTCCGGGCATGCACCGCGTTGCATACCAGGTGCCGCATACAGCCGCGCCAGCGATGCTGCGCACCCGGACAAGCCGGACGGCGCCAGCTGCAGCGCATGGGCGCTGAGCAAGCCCCACAGGTGCGCGACCAGCAGGCCAGCCTGGGCTGGCTCGGCCATCCGGGCCGCCAGCGCGTTGCGCAGGGTATTGGCACCCTGCAACACGCGCGCGCGCAGCGGACACAGCTCGCAGGCGGTGCCGCACTTGTGCTGCAGCAGGAACGCCAGCAGGCTGACATGGCATGCCATGCCATCGCCATCATCGCCATCGAGCAAGGCGGCAAGCGCCGGCTCCAGCAGGTCCGTGGCCGCGCCGGCGGAGCGCCGGGCCAGCGGTGCGAGCCGTTCGGCAAGATCCGCTTCGGCACAGGACAGCAGCGCGCCCATCAATGCGGCGCGCGAACGGAAATGGGCATACACCGCCCCGCGCGTCATGCCGATGGCGCGGGCCACATCCTCCAGCGTGACGCAATGCACGCCCCGCTGGCGCATCAGTTGCTGCGCGCTGGCAAGAATGCGCCCGCGCGTGGCTACGGCATCGTCTCGGCTACGCCGGACCATCGGTGCGGTGGGTGCGGTGTCGTCTTAGAGGAAATGCACGTCGTCCGGCGCCCAGTGGGCGCGCATGCTCTGGATGCGCCCGTCCGCGCCGAACGTCATGATGTCGGTCACGTCGATGCGTGCCGCCCGTCCTTCAAGCCGGGCATGCACCGCGAAGGTCAGGGCGGCGGCATTGCCGTGCGAACCGCGCGGCGGCGCCACCATCTCCAGGCGCGCGCCGAGCGAGGTGGCGTGCTGGTAGAAGGCAAGGATGGCCGGCTTGCCGGCAAGCGGCTGCGCGCCGACCGGATCCTCCACCGTGGCATCGTCCGCGTAGAGCGCGGCGATGCCCTCGGCATCGCCGGCATTGAAGCGTTCGACATAGGCAAGCAGCGTGGCTTTCATCGCGGCGCTATCGGGCATCGTGCTCTCCTCGTCCTGTCAGCGCGCGGTGTAGCCGCCGTCGATCACCAGCTCGGCGCCGGTGACATAGCGTCCGGCATCGGAGACCAGGTACAGGATGCCCGCCGCGATGTCGCGCGGCTGCCCGACTTGGCCGACCGGCGTCAGGCCGCCGAGATAGTCGAACAGCGCCTCGCCCTGCCCCGAGGCCTGGGCCACGTGCTCGAGCATTGGGGTGCGGATATAGCCGGGATGGATAGAGTTGGCGCGAATCCCCTTGGCCGCATAGAGCATGGCATCGGTCTTGGCCATCATCCGCACCGCGGCCTTCGACGCATGGTAAGGCGGCACGTCCGGCCCCGCGGCAATGCCATACATCGACGACACGTTGACGATGGCCCCGCTGCCGGCGCGCTCCATATGCGCGATGGCATGCTTGGTGCACAGGAAGGTGCCGGTCACATTCACCGCCATCACCTTCTGCCATTGCTCCAGCGTCACCTGGTGGGTCGGTTCGTTCGGGCCTTCGATGCCGGCGTTGTTGACGAGGATGTCGAGCCCGCCGAAGCGCGCCGCCACCGCGCCCAGCACGCGCGCCACGTCGATTTCGCTGGTGACGTCGAGCTGCCAGAACGCGGCCTCGCCGCCTGCGCCGCAGATGGCCTCGGCGGTGGCCTTGCCGTCGGCTTCCAGCACATCGAGCACGGCCACCTTCGCGCCTGCCGCCGCCAGCACACGGGCGGTTTCCGCGCCGATGCCGCGCGCGGCGCCGGTGATGGCGGCTACCTTGCCGCGCAGGTCGAACAGGCTATACGGGTATTCCATGATGTCTCCTGAGATGTCGTTGTATGGATATGCGCGCCAATTATGCCGCCACGGCCTGCGCGGTATCGGCCAGGAAGCCTAGGCATTCGCGATTGAAATACGCGGCGTGCTCGACCATCACCCAGTGCCCGCAGCGGTTGATCATGACAAAGCGGGCATCGGCGCAGCCGCCGAGGAACTTCATCGCGCCGGCGGCGGGATTGAACTGGTCCTCCGTGCCCCAGAAGCCGAGCACCGGGCAGCGGATCTCGCCCAGCCGCTCCGTCAGGTTGGGCACCCTCATGGTGGCCAGCACCTCGCGCGGCTGCTCGCGGCACACCGCCATGCGCTCGTCCACCAGCGCGTCGGTGACCAGGCTGGCGTCATGCACCAGCAATTGCAGCAGCTGCCGCATGGTGTCCGGGTTCATGTGCCCGCCGGTGAACAGCGACACCATGCGCTGGATGCCTTCCATCTGGAAGTAGGTCTCGCGCTCTTCCACGCCGCCCGGGGCCATCATGACCAGCCGGCTCACATGCTCGGGATAGTCCAGCGCGTACTTCAGCGCAATCGCGCCGCCGAGCGAATTGCCGACCAATACGCAGCGCTGCAGCTCCAGTGCCACCAGCTGCTCCCGTAGCGCGGCGACGAAGAAATCCAGCGTGTATTCGACGTCATCCGGCTTGGACGACAAGCCATAGCCGGGCAGATCCACCACCACGGTACGGAAGCCCGCCGCAGCGAAGGCCGGCACGTTGAAGCGGAAGTTGCTGTGCCCGCTCGCGCCCGGGCCGCTGCCGTGGATAAAGACCACCGGTTCGCCACTGCCAGCGTCCAGGCTGTGCAGCCGCAGGCCCCCGGACGTGGTGACGAAGCGCCCGACCGGCAGGTTGGGATGCAGGGATGAAGGCGGTTGCTGTGGCGTAGCGGACATGAGGGCGTCTCCCGTGGAATCGTGCAGCGATATTGCGCAGCCACGGCCTGCCGGGCATCGTTCATTCGGACTAAGAGCGATCCCTCCACTTCTCCTACGATGGGCCCTCCATGCATCAGGGGGGACCCCATGACAGGATTCGACTACACCGGCCAGGCCGTGCTGGTGACCGGCGGCATGCGCGGCATCGGCCGCGCCATCAGCGAGGCTTTCCTGCGCGCGGGCGCGCAGGTCTTCGTCTGCGGACGCACCGCGCCCGCGCACGACGGCGAGCTGCCGAGCGCAGACGGGCGCAGCGCCCGCTTTATCGCCGCGGACATACGCGACCTCGAACAGGCCGATGCCATGCTGGCCGAGATCGCGCAGGCCAGCCCCACGCTGGACGTCGTGATCCACAACGCCGGCGGCTCGCCGTACGCGCTGGTCGCCGAAGCCTCGCCACGCCTGCTGGAATCGGTGATCCGGCTGAACCTGGTGGCACCGCTGCAGCTGGCGCAGCGCGTCAATGCCCGCATGCAGCGGCAGCCCGGCGGCGGCACGCAACTGTTCGTCGGCAGCGTCAGCGCGCTGCGGCCCTCGCCCGGCACCGCGGCCTATGGCGCCGCCAAGGCCGGCATCCTCAACGCGGTGCGCACCCTCGCGGTGGAATGGGCGCCGCGCGTGCGCGTTGCCGCGGTCAGTCCGGGCATGGTGCTGACCGACACCTCGCGCGACCAGCACTACGGCGATCCCGGGGCACTGCGCGCGATGGCCGCGACAGTGCCGCTGGGCCGCCTGGCACAGCCTGATGACATCGCCAATGCATGCCTGTTCCTGGCTTCGCCGCAGGCGTCGTATGTGTCGGGCGCCAACCTCGTGATCGATGGCGGCGGCGAACGCCCGGCCTTTCTCGACGCGGCATCGCTCAACCGCGTGCCGTAGGGAAACCGCCTAGTCCGTTCTGCCGATTTGTGCAGGTCTCCCCCTCTCTACGCTTGCGGCCAGATGCGCGCCATTCGAAGTGCCAGGCCATGAACCACCACCGAAACCAAGGGGAGACCACCATGCAACAACCACCACGCGGCCCAGTGAAGCGCCGCAGCCGGCTGCGGCCGATCGCCGCCGCGGCACTGGCTACGCTGGCCACGCTGCTCGCGCCTGCCGCGCATGCCGGCGACACCATCGAATTCGGCCGCGGCACCACGCTCGACTACAGCGTCACCGCATCCTACGGCGCCGCCGTGCGCACCGGCCACCGCAGCGACACGCTGCTGAGCCCGGCGAATATCAACGGCGACGACGGCGACCGCAACTTCAAGCCCGGCGACATGATCGCCAACCGCGTGTCGCTGCTGGGCGAGGCACATCTGCGCCACGGCGCCTTCGGCGCGCTGGTGCGCGGCAGCGTGTTCTACGACTGGGCCTACCGCGGCACCAACTCGAACAACGCGCCGTTCACGGTCAACCACAGCGGCCCGTTCAACCAGTTCACGGAATCGGCGCAGGACTACCACGAGCATCGCGCCCAGCTGCTCGATGCCTATGTCTACGGCGCCACGCCGGTCGGCGGCACCCAGCTGAGCTTCAAGCTGGGCAACCAGGTGGTGGCATGGGGCGAGAGCCTGTTCTTCGCCAATATCGCCGGCGCGCAGGGGCCAGCGGACGCCACCAAGGCGTTCGTGCCTGGCGCAGAGGTCAAGGACATCCTGCTGCCGGTGCCGCAGGCCTCGCTGCAGCTGCAGGTCACGCCGTCGTTCAGCCTGATGGGCTATTACCAGTTCACCTTCAAGCCGAACCAGCTGTCGGCGCCGGGCAGCTATTTCAGCACCAGCGACGTGGTCGGCCCGGGTGCGGAGTTCATCATCGGGCCCGGCTTCCGCATCCCGCGCGGGCCGGACGTGCGCCCGTCCGACTGGGGACAGTGGGGCGTGGGCGCGCGCTGGCGCGTGTTCGAAGGCACCGAGCTCGGGCTCTACCAGCTGCGCTACCACGACAAGAACCCGAGCGTCGTGACCTCGCTGTTCCCCACGCTGCAATACCAGGAGAAGTTCTTCGGCGGCATCAACCTGACCGGCGCCAGCTTCTCCACCCAGGTGCTCGGCGCCAACATCGCCGGCGAAGTCAGCTACAAGGACGGCATCCCGATGCTGGTAGACGTGGCCGGCTCGCCCACCGCCTCGCGCGGCAAGGCACTGCAGGGACAGCTGTCCGCGATCTACTCGGTGGGGCCGACCTTCCTCGCCAACTCGCAGTCGCTGCTCGGTGAAGTCGCCTACCTGCATGTGCTGAGCGTCGATCCGGTGATGGGCTTCAGCCAGCTGACCAACACGCGCAACTCGGCGGCGTTCCAGCTCGGCTGGTCGCTGACCTACAACAACGTGTTCGATGGCTGGGACCTGACCGTGCCGCTCACCTACGCGCACCAGTTCAGCGGCCGCTCGGCGGTGGCCGGCGCCTTCGGCACGCTGATGGGCTATGGCGACCGGCGCGCCAGCGTGGGGCTGACCTTCAAGTACCTGAACAACCTGGAGCTCAACCTGACCTACGCGGCGTTCATCGGCGGGCCGAGCATTACCAACCGTCCGCTGGCTGACCGCGACTACGTGGCGTTCAACGCCAAGTATTCGTTCTGACGTCTGCTTCGTCCCTGGCTGCCGCGGCAGGTCCGCGGCAGCGCAACCCGTTCCTCCCCATGCACCCGGACCAGATCGCCACGCTCAGCCAAGAACTCCACCACGCGCTCGTCACGCGCTCGCCGGTGCCGCCACTGAGCGGCCGCGGCCTGGCGCTGGATGTGAACGACGCCTATCGCATCCAGCAAGGCTTCATTGCCCACCGCCTCGCCGCGGGCGACCGCGTCGCCGGCAAGAAGATCGGCGTGACCAGCAAGCCCGTGCAGCAGATGCTGGACGTGCACCAGCCGGACTTCGGCATCCTGCTGCAGAGCATGCACTACGCGGCGGGCCAGCCCATTCCGACCGATACGCTGATCCAGCCCCGCGCCGAGGGCGAAATCGCCTTTTTCCTGCGGCGCGACCTGCGCGGGCCGGGCGTGACGCGCGAGGACGTGCTCGCCGCGACCGAGTCGGTGGCGGCGTGCTTCGAGATCGTTGACTCGCGCATCCGCGACTGGCGCATCCGCATCGAGGACACCGTCGCCGACAACGCATCCTGCGGCGTCTACGTACTCGGCGACGAGCGCGTCAGCCCGCACGGACTCGACCTGGCCGCCTGCGCGATGACGCTGGAGAAAAACGGCGAATGCGTAGCAACGGGCCTGGGCAGCGCCGCGCTCGGCCATCCCGCCGATGCGGTGGCCTGGCTGGCCAACACGCTGGGCAGCTTCGGCATCCCGCTGCTGGCCGGCGAGGCCATCCTGTCGGGCTCGCTCGCGGCGCTGATCCCGGTCCAGGCCGGCGACCGGCTGTCCATGCACATCACCGGCATCGGCGGCTGCAGCGCCGCGTTCTGCTGACTTCCTTGCTGACTTCCTGATTCCTTCCACTTGCCACGCGAGACACCATGAACAAGATCCGATGCGCCCTGATCGGGCCCGGCAATATCGGCACCGACCTGCTCTACAAGCTGCGCCGCAGCGACATCCTGGAACCGGTCTGGATGGTCGGCGTGGAGCCGTCATCCGAGGGCCTGGCACGCGCGCGCGAGCTCGGCCTGAAGACTACCAGCGACGGCATCGACGGCCTGCTGCCGCACCTGGAGGCCGACGATATCCGCATCGCCTTCGATGCCACGTCGGCCTACGTCCACGCCGGGCACTCGGCCAGGCTGACCGCGCGCGGCGTGCGCGTGATCGACCTGACGCCGGCGGCGATCGGGCCGTTCTGCGTGCCGCCCGTCAACCTCGAGGCCCATATCGGCAGCAACGAGATGAACGTGAACATGGTCACCTGCGGCGGCCAGGCCACCATTCCGATGGTGTTTGCGGTGTCGCGCGTGCAGCCGGTGGCCTATGGCGAGATCGTGGCGACGGTGTCGTCGCGCTCGGTCGGGCCCGGCACGCGCCGCAATATCGACGAATTCACGCGCACCACGGCGGGCGCGATCGAAGCCGTGGGCGGCGCGCGCCAGGGCAAGGCCATCATCGTGATCAACCCGGCCGAGCCGCCGCTGATCATGCGCGACACCATCCACTGCCTCACCGACGAGGCGCCCGACGTCGCGGCGATTACCGCGTCGGTGCACGACATGATCGCCGAGGTGCGCAAGTACGTGCCCGGCTACACGCTGAAGAACGGCCCGGTGTTCGACGGCAAGCGCGTCTCGATCTTCCTGGAGGTCGAGGGCCTGGGCGACTACCTGCCGAAGTACGCCGGCAACCTAGACATCATGACCGCCTCCGCCGCCCGCACCGCGGAGTGCATCGCCGCCGCGATGCTGTCCACCGCCACCACCACTGCCTGAGGAGCCACGCCATGGTCCAACGCATCACCCTGCACGACATGACCCTGCGCGACGGCATGCATCCGAAGCGCCACCAGATCTCGCTGGAACAGATGAAGGGCATCGCCCGCGGCCTGGACGCCGCCGGCGTGCCGCTGATCGAAGTGACCCACGGCGATGGCCTGGGCGGCGCCTCGGTCAACTACGGCTTTCCGGCGCACAGCGATGAAGAGTATTTGCGCGCGGTGCTGGGCGAACTGAAGAACGCGCACGTGTCCGCGCTGCTGCTGCCCGGCATCGGCACCGTCGACCACCTGCGCATGGCGCACGACATCGGCGTGCAGACCATCCGCGTCGCCACCCATTGCACCGAGGCCGACGTGTCCGAGCAGCATATCGGCATGGCGCGCCGGCTCGGCATGGATACCGTGGGCTTCCTGATGATGGCGCACATGGCGCCCGTAGAGGTGCTGGTGCAGCAGGCGCTGCTGATGGAAAGCTATGGCGCCAACTGCCTGTACATCACCGACTCGGCCGGCCACATGCTGCCGCACGACGTCACCGAAAAGCTGACCGCGGTCCGGCAGGCGCTGCGTCCCGAAACCGAACTGGGCTTCCACGGCCACCACAACCTCGCCATGGGCGTGGCCAACTCGCTCGCCGCGATTGCCGCCGGCGCCACCCGCATCGACGCCGCCGCCGCGGGACTGGGCGCCGGCGCGGGCAACACGCCGATGGAGGTGCTGGTGGCGGTGTGCGAGCGCATGGGCATCGAGACCGGCGTCGATGTGTTCCGCATCGCCGACGTGGCCGAAGACCTGGTCGTGCCGATCATGGACCAGCCCATCCGCATCGACCGCGACGCGCTCACGCTGGGCTATGCCGGCGTGTATTCGTCGTTCCTGCTGTTCGCCAAGCGCGCCGAGGCCAAGTACCGCATCCCCGCGCGCGAGATCCTGGTCGAACTGGGCCGGCAGCGCCTGGTGGGCGGCCAGGAAGACATGATCGAGGACACGGCGATCACGCTGGCGCGCGCGCGGGGATTGCTCGCGGCGTAGGGCGCCGCTTCATCGGTTCGCTTCATTACTTTTACCCGGCGCCGCGGCCATGCAGCGCTTTCCACACCATCAGAACGAGGAACTGGTTCCATGCTTCGACTTCCCGCCACTTTGCGGCTGAGTCTCGCTGCCGCGGCCCTGGCCGCTGTGGCCACCCCCGCCCAGGCGCTCAATGTGCTGCTGACCAATGACGACGGCTGCGCCGCGCCCGGTATCACCGCGGTGCGCAAGGCCTTGCAGGATGCCGGGCACCGCGTCATCACGGTTGGCCCGGCCAGCAACCAGAGCGGCTCCGGTGCCGCCTATGCCGTGCCCGACGGACGCACGCGGCTGGTGGTGGAACCGCTGGCCGGCGGCGCCGACACGTACTGCGTGCACCGGGTCAAGCCCACCTACGTGGCCGGCGGCGCGCTCAACGCCACCAATGCCGACTACATCGGCAGCGGCTCGCCGGTCGATGCCACCGCCATGGGCCTGAAGATCGTCGGCCCGGAAAGCGGTTTCACGCCCGACCTCGTCGTCTCCGGCGCCAACTTCGGCGAGAACCTGTCGGACTCGATCCCGCATTCGGGGACGGTGATGAACGTGCTGTTCGCCGCGCGGCGCGGCGTGCCGGCCATCGCGTTGAGCGTCGGCGTCGACTTTGCCGAGGCGCGCAGCGGGTTTCCGGCAACGCTGGCAGCCTTTCCCAAGGCCGGGGCCTTCCTGGCCCGCGTGATCGCCAGCCTGGAGGCCACGCGGCGCGCGGGGCAGCCGTTGCTGCCCGTGGCCAATCCGCTCAGCATCAACTACCCGATCACCGCGGGCGGCCAGGCCCCGGCCGGCGTGCGCCTGACCGTGCCGGGCACGGTGGATTCGTTCACCACCGCATACAAGCGCAATGCCGACAACACGGTGTCGATCGAAGCCGGCGCAGCGGATGCCGAGTTGAAGGCGCTCGCCCGCACCGCCGAGACCCCGGCGTTCCTGGCCAAGTTCATCACCATCTCGCCGCTCGACGTGGATTTCCGCCCGACGCCGCTTGCGCGCGGCCTGTTCAACCGCTCGCACCGCGACCTGGCCGCGCTGGCGCCCTGAGGACGACACTGAGGAAGACACCATGGGCAAGCAACCTGGAAACTGGCGCCACCTCGTGCTCGCAGGCGCGGTGGCGGCCCTGGCGGCATGCGGGGATGACGAATCGCGCGACATCGGCGGCACCGCCGCGGTCGGCGCGGCCCTGGCAGGCGCATCGGTCCAGCTGCGCGACACGCAAGGCCAGGTGCGCCAGGCCACCGCCGACGCCAGCGGCGCCTTCCGCCTGCACAGCGTGCCGGACGGCGCGGTGATGGTGCGTTGCGACGGCGGGCAGGCACAGGGCGAGGCCAACCGGCAGCGGCTCCACGGCCTGGTGCTGGCCGGGCAAACCGTCAATTGCACCCCGTTGACCGAACTGGCACTGTGGAAGCTGCTGGACGGGCCGCCGGCGCAAGCCTTCGACAGCTTCGGCCCGCAGCACGCGGCGCGCCTGGGCGCCGATGCCATCGCGGCGGCCGAGCAGGCGGTGCTTGACGCGCTGGCCGAGGGCGCCGGTGTCGGCATCGATCCCGCCGCCGTGCCGCGCCGCTGGCATGACACGCCGCTTGCGGCCGGCAACCCCGCCGATCCGCACGACGCCGCGCTGGATGCCATGCGCGAGGCGATCGCCGACCAGCCAGCCCTGGACCTGATGGGAGAGATGGTGCTGCACGGCGTTTGCCGGGCAGACGATTCCTGCGGGTAAGTGGCACGCCGGAGTGGACGGAGTGAAGCGCGGGCGACTTGCCGTGCTTCCGCGCCGGTGCTTCTCCTACCAAACCGCGCGGAAATGTCCCCTTTGGCAAGAGGGTGGCTTTTCCGCCTTTTTTATTCGCCGTTGAATCTTTTTTAGAGCGCTGTCGCAAAGTGGAGCCCCGGGGTGCATTTGCAGCTACACTTGCGCGACCGTTATCAGCCAGAAGCCGTACCAGTTGCCGCAACATTGCGCCGTGCCATCGCGGCGGGTATCAAAGTTCCCGCGCCGCGTGGGCCGTCCGCCCTGGAAGCATGCAAAGGAACTGCCATCCTGCCCATGACCCGCTCCGTCCCGCCCCGCTTCCACCGGCCCCCGCTACACGCCGCCGCCGGCCTGCTCGCCCTGTCATGCCTCTCGTGGCCGGCGGGCGCGCAAGCTCCGGCCGCGGGCGCCGCGTCCGTGCCTGCCGCAAGGCCGTCAGCCACGCTCCTCACGCCTGCCGCAACCGCGCCGGCCAACTCCGCCACCCACGTCCTCACCCTGCGCCAGATGGGCGCCTACGGACCGATCGCGCTGCGCGGCGTGGACCACGCGCGCCAGCTCGATATCGGCGTGCGGCTCGATGAAGTGGTCACGGCGGCCAGGCTCAAGCTGGCGTTTACCTATTCGCCGGCGCTGGTGTTCCCGCTGTCGCATATCAAGCTGACGCTGAACGACGAGGTCATCGCGACTTTGCCGCTGGAAGAGAAGGAAGCCGGGCGACTGGTCACGCGCGAGCTCGATATCGACCCGCGCTTCTTCACCGACTTCAACCACCTGCGGGTGCAGCTGATCGCGCACTACACGCTGGATCATTGCGAGGACCCGCTGCACTCGAGCCTGTGGGCCGACATCAGCCCGGCCACCACGCTGACGCTCAATACCTCGCGCGTGTCGCTGCCGGATAACCTGGCGCTGCTGCCGGCACCGTTCTTCGACCGCCGCGACAACCGCCGCGTGACCGTGCCGTTCGTGCTGCCGGCCGGCGCCGACAGCGCGACGCTGCGCGCCGCCGGCGTGGCGGCATCGTGGCTGGGCGCGCTGGCCGCCTGGCGCGAGGCGCGCTTCCCCGTGGCGCGGACCGCGCCGGCCGGCAGCGATGCCATTGCCTTCGTCACGCCGCAGACCATTCCGGCGGGCCATAACCTGCCGGCGATCGCCGGCCCCACCGTGAGTCTCATGCCCAACCCGGCCAGCCCGGACCGCAAGCTGCTGGTGGTGGCCGGCCGCAATGCGCAGGAGCTGCAGACCGCGGTCAATGCCCTGGTGCTGGGCAAGGTGGCCATGGCCGGCAACAGCGCGCGGGTGGAGTCGGTCGACATAGGCAAGCCGCGCCGGCCTTATGACGCGCCGGCGTGGGCGCCGACCGACCGCCCGGTGCTGTTACGCGAACTGGTGGAGGACCCGCGGGACCTGCAGGTCGCCGGCGGCAACCCGAACCCGATCCGCGTCAACCTGCGCGTGCCGGCGGACCTGTACGACTGGACCCGCAGCAACGTGCCGCTGAACCTGCGCTACCGCTACACCGCGCCGCCCACCTACAACGACTCGGTACTGAGCATCGACATCAACGACCAGCTGGTGCGCTCGTACCGGCTGCGCCCGCTGGCCAGCACCGACGACCACAACGTGGTCAGCGTGCCGCTGCTGTCGGGCACCACCGCGTCGGCGGCGCAGCGGGTCGGCATCCCGGCGTTCCGCGTCGGCAGCAACAACCAGATGCAGTTCCAGTTCCATATCGATTCGCAGAAGACGGCGCTGTGCAGCTCCACCGCGACCGACGTGGCCCGTGCGGCGATCGATCCCGACTCGACCATCGACTTCAGCCAATTTTCCCACTACACCGGCCTGCCCAACCTGGCGTACTTCGCCAACAGCGGCTATCCCTTCACCCGGCTGGCCGATCTCGCCGACACCGCCGTGGTCGTGCCCGACGCGCCGACCGCGACGGACCAGGAAGCGCTGCTGTCGCTGCTGGGCCACATGGGCAAGTGGACCGGCCTGCCGTCGCTGCGCGTGACGGTGGTGCCGACGGCAAAGATCGATACCGTGCGCGACCATAACCTGCTGCTGATCGGCACCGGCAGCGGCGCCGCCACGCTGGAAAAATGGGGCAAGTCGCTGCCGCTGCTGATCGCGCGCGGCAAGACCGAGATCTCGCTGCGCGACCAGCGCACCAGCATCCGGTCGAACTGGCTCGCCGGCGTGCGCGAAGACCCGGTCACGCCGGTGGGGCGCGCCATCCTGTCAGCCGATGGCCCGGTGGCGGCGCTGGTCGGCTTCGAATCGCCGCTGGCCGACGGCAATACCGTGGTCGCGCTGACCGCCACCGAGGACCGCCGCGTGGCCGACGTGCTGGACGCCCTCGAGAACCCCGGCAAGGTGGCGCAGATGCGCGGCGACCTGACCGTGATCCGGCAGGACCAGGTCGATGGCCTGCGCCTGGGCGAGCGCTACTACGTCGGCGACCTGCCGTGGTATGCGCGCATCTGGGTGCGGGTGTCGGCCTTCCCGAGCCTGATGGCGATCGGCGGGTTGCTGGCCGGACTGGTGGTGGCGCTGTCGCTGTTCTGGACATTGGGCAGGCTGGCGGCGCGGCGCGGCGGGAGCTGACATGCGGCGCACGCTGACAGGGCTGGGCCGATGGCTGGCGGCCGGCGCGCTGGCCTGTGCCGCGCTGGCCCCCATTGCGGCCAATGCCGCGCCCGCACCGGCCTGCAAGTGGGCCGACTGGGATGCCTTCCGCCAGCACCTCATGAGCGCCGACGGGCGCGTGATCGACCGCAGCTCGGACCAGCAGGCCACCGTGTCCGAAGGCCAGGCCTATGGCCTGTTCTTCGCGCTGGTGGCCAATGACCGCGCCAGCTTCGAGAAATTGCTGGCCTGGACCGAGAACAACCTGGCCCAGGGCGACCTGGCCTCGCGCCTGCCCGCGTGGATCTGGGGCAAGCTCACGCCCGCGCAGGCAGCCAGCGCCGGCCATGTGGACAACCCGGGCAGCGGCTGGGGCGTGATCGACAGCAACCCGGCATCCGACGCTGACCTGTGGATCGCCTACGCGCTGCTGGAAGCGGGCCGGCTGTGGCAGGAGCGCCGCTTCACCGCGCTCGGCACCTTGCTGGCGCGCCGCATCCTGCGCGAGGAAACCGCGCTGCTGCCCGGCCTGGGCCGTACTGTGCTGCCGGGTCCGCAGGGCTTCAGGCTGGGCGACAAGCGCTGGCGCCTGAACCCCAGCTACGTGCCGCTGCAGGTGATGCGCCGGCTCGCCGCCGCGCTGCCGGAAGAGCCGGCGTGGCAGCAGATGGTCGGCACGTCGGCGCGGCTGATGCTGGACACCGCGCCGCGCGGCTTTTCGCCCGACTGGGTCGAATACGAAGCCGGCCGCGGCTTCCTGCCCGACGCGGCCACCCGCGCCGAAAGCGCCTACAACGCGATCCGCGTCTACCTGTGGGCCGGCACGCTGCCGGCCGACGAGCCCCAGCGCGCCGCGCTGCTGCGCACCTTCACGCCGCTGGCCGACTATGTCGCGGCCAGGGGCTACCCGCCCGAGCGCATCGATACCCAGACCGGCCAGCCCGGCCCCAACGCGGGCAACGGCGGCTTCAGCGCCGCGGTGGCGCCTTACCTGGCCGCGCTCGGCCGCGCCGAGCAGGCCGCCGCGCAGGCGCGCCGCACGCGCGAGCTGGCGCAGCGCGAGCCCGGCGGCCAGGCCGGCTACTACACCCAGGTGCTGACGCTGTTCGGGCTCGGCTATCTCGACGGCCAGTACCGTTTTGCCCAAGACG
The DNA here is from genome assembly GCF_051015765.1 of Cupriavidus sp. a3. NCBI lineage: Bacteria > Pseudomonadati > Pseudomonadota > Betaproteobacteria > Burkholderiales > Burkholderiaceae > Cupriavidus > Cupriavidus sp. a3. Next base: position 1,981,527 of record NZ_CP170644.1, read on the forward strand.
GCGCGCTGCTGCCCGCATGGAAGACCGGATGCCCCGCGCGCTGAATCCGATCCTGCTGCCGGCACTGTTCGGCGCCGCCACGGTGGCACCGATGGCGGCCGCGCCGGCGCTGGCCCAACCGGCTGCAAAGCCCTCGCCCGAGCTGGCGCAACTGCTGTCCGCGGCACGCATGTGGGAAGCCAAGAACCGCACCGACGTGGCCCGCGGCATCCTCGACAAGGCGCTGCTGATCGATCCCAACCAGCCCGACGCGCTGATGCTGATGGGCCTGATCGAGCTGCGCTCCAACCGCCCGCTCGAAGCCGAGAAGATCCTGCGCCGGCTGCGCCAGGCCAACCCCGGCCATCCCGCCACGCTCGAACTGGAAGACGCCTGGCGAATCGCCACGCGCGACAAGGCCGAGATGGCGCGCATCCGGCTGCTGGCGCGCGCCGGCAAGTCCGACGAAGCGATCGCCCGGCTGCACAGGCTGTTCCCGCACGGCGCCCCGCGCGGCGAGCTGGCGATCGATTACTACCGCATCCTGGCCGGCACGCCCGCCGGGCGCACCGCCACCATTGCCGAGCTGCGCACGCGCGTGCGCCAGAACCCTGACGACCTGCGCCTGCAGATGGCACTGGCCAGCCTGCTGACCGACCGCGAGGCGACGCGCCAGGAAGGGCTCGGCATCCTGCAGCGCATTGCCCGGCGGCCCGACGGCGACCGCAAGGGCGCGCTGGAGATGTGGCGGCGCACGCTCTACAACGTCAGCGACGATCCCGCGTACTACAAGTGGTACGAGGCCTACCTGCAGGAAGTGCCGGACGACGACGCCGCGCGCCAGACGCTGGCCGAGCTGGGCAAGCACGGCACCGCGCGCCAGCGCGAGCAGGCCAGCCCGGCCTACCAGGCGCGGCGCGAGGGCGAGAAGCAGCTGGCGCGCGGCAATGTGCGCGAGGCCGAAACCGCGCTGGAGAGCGCCAACCGCAAGCGCCGCAACGAAGGCGAGACGCTTGGCAACCTGGGGCTGGTGCGCCTGCGCCAGGGACGCCACGACGAAGCGCGCGAACTGTTCACGCGCGCCGCCGAGCTCGATCCCGGCAACCGCGGCAAATGGCGCAGCCTGCAGGGCACCGCCACGTTCTGGGGCACGCTGGCGCGCGCGCGCGAGGCCAACGCCCAGGGCAAGCCGGCGCAGGCCGAAGCGCTGGCGCGCCAGGCGCTGCAGCAGCAGCCGGACAACGCCAATGCCCGCGCCATCCTCGCCGACGCGCTGATCGCGCAGGACCGGCCGGCCGAGGCCGAACGCCTGCTGCGCGCCAACCTTGCCGGCCCCGAGCCGGATATCGGCAGCCTGCGCACGCTGGTCAGGCTGCTCAATGAAAGCGGGCGTGGCGACGAGACCGGGCCACTGATCGCCAGCACCGCAAGCCGCCTCAAGGACTCGGCCGAAGAGCTGCGCAGCCTGCGCGCCGAACTGCTCGCGCTGCAGGGCGAACAGCTGCTGGCGCAGCGCAAGCAGAGCCCGGCGCTGGCACGGCTGGAAGAATCGATCCGGCTGGCGCCGCAGGATCCCTGGACGCGCTTCACGCTGGCACGCGCCTACCGCGACCTGGGCCTGCCCGTGCTGGCCCGGCGCGTGATGGACGAAGGCGTGGCCGCCGCCGGCAACGCCGAGATGCGCTATGCCGCGGCGCTCTACCTGAATTCGGTCGACGACATCGACGCCGCCAGTGCGCTGCTGGCTGGCGTGCCGGACGCCGAGCGCTCCGACGGCATGCGCCGCCTGTCCGGCAACCTGGCCGCGCAGCGCCTCCTGCGCGAAGCGCGCCAGCTGTCCGCGCAGGGCCGCGAAGACGAAGCCATGGCCCGGCTGCGCGCGGCCGCAGCCGAGGTGCCCGACGATCCGCAGATGCTGGCCTCGGTCGGGCGCGAATGGATCGCGCTGGGCCAGCCGGACACCGGCCTGAAGCTGGTCACGGACTGGCTCGACGCGCATCCGGACGACCCCGCCATCGACGTGCGCATCCGCTATGGCGAACTGCTGGCCGCGGCCGGGCGCGACGATGCGCTGCGCGCGTGGATCGCCGACGTGCGCGCGCGTCCCGGCCTGAACGCCGCGCAGCGCGCCGATCTCGACGACCAGTCGCTGCGGCTGGCGGTGCGCGAGAGCGACCGCCTGATTGCCGAGGGCGATTTCGCCGGGGCGCAGCGCACGCTGATGGCCGTGCCCGCAGCGCAGCAGCGCGAGCGCCGCTGGCTGCTGGCGCTGGCCGACCTGCGCGAGGCCCGCGGCGACTATGCCGGCGCCGCCGACGCCGCGCGCCAGGTGCTGGCGGCCAACCCGACGGACGCCGGCGCGCGCCTGATGGTGGCCAACATGCTGGAGCGCCAGGGCGACGAGAACCAGGCGCTGGAGATCGTGCGCGCGGTGCTCGCCGATACCCCGGAGGACGACATCGACACGCGCCTGTCGATCGCGCGCCGCTTCACGGCGATGCGGCGCGAGGACGAGGCGGTGGCGGTGGTCGGCCCGCTGCGCCAGCGCTATCCCGGGCGCGCCGACATCGCGGTGCAGGCCGGGCGCATCGCGCAGTCGCGCGGCGATTTCGACCAGGCCGCGGCGCTGTACCGCGAGGCGCGCGTGCTGGAGCAGCGCGAGGGCGTCAGCCCGGGCCCCGAGGGCGCCGAAGGCACCGCGGCCGGCCGCGCGCTGGCCTCGCTCGAAGCCCGGCGCGAAGGCCAGGTGGCCTCGGCGGTGCTGTTCTCGCACAAGACCGGCGATCCCGGCATCTCGCGCCTGCTGGCAACCGAGATCCCGCTGTACGTGCGCATTCCGCACGGCTACACCGGCCACACATTCTTCCATGCCGACACGGTGCTGCTCGATGCCGGCACGCTGCCCGCCGACAACCTGTCCGCCTCGCGCGACTTCGGGCGCATCCGCGCGCTCGGCAACACCGGCCTCGGCCCGATCGGCCAGAACGACCGCGGCGTGGCGCTGGCGGCCGGCTACGAGTTCAACGGCGCCTACAACAGCTGGCGTGCCGACATCGGCACCACGCCGCTGGGCTTCCTGCGGCAGAACATCGTCGGCGGGCTGCGCTGGCGCGGCGAGATGGGGCCGGCATCGACCACCATCGACGTCTCGCGCCGCGCCGTCACCAGCAGCCTGGTGTCGTACGCCGGCGCCACCGATCCCGCCCATGTCGAGCCGGCCACCGGCGTGGTCTCGCCCGCGGCCACCTGGGGCGGCGTGGTGCGCAACGGCGTGCATGTGCGCTATGCGCGCGACGTGGGGCGCTTTGGCCTGTTCGCCGATCTGGGATACGGCATCTACACTGGTCACAATGTCCTGACCAACCGCGAGTTCACCGTGCGCACCGGCTTCGACGTGCCCGTCTTCGTGCGGCGCGACCAGCGCCTCACCAGCGGCCTGGTGCTGAACTACTGGCGCTACAGCGAGAACGAGCGCTACTACAGCTTCGGACACGGCGGCTACTACAGCCCGCAGCGCTACCTGTCGTTCGGCATCCCGCTGGACTGGACCGGGCGCCGCGACAAGCTGTCGTGGCGCGTGCGCGGCTCGGTGGGGCTGTCGAGCACGTATGAGAAGTCGATGCCGTACTACCCGACGGATTCCCGGCTGCAGGAACTCTCCGGCAATGCCACCTATGGCGGCGGCTCCGGCGGCGGCCTCAGCTATACCATCGGCGCGGCGATCGAGTACCGTCTTGCCCCGCACTGGGTCGCCGGCGCGGTGTTCGAGATCGACCGCTCGCGCGACTACGCGCCAAACCGCGCGCAGGCCTACGTGCGCTATATCTTCGACAAGCAACAGGGCCCCGTGCCCTACCCGCCCACCCCGGTGCGGCCGTATTCGACTTACTGAGCCATCCCGACACGATGAACGACGCCAGCCGCCCCACCGCCCCGCCGCCGCCGCGCACGCGCAACAAGCCGCGCGCCTGGCTGCAGGCGCGCCCGGCGCTGGCCATCGATGCGCTGCCGCCGGCGCTGGCGGCGCTCGAGCCCACCGCCGTGCACGTGGTCTATGCCGACGCCACGCCCGCCTGCGACGCGCTGTTCTGGCAGAGCGCGGCACGGCTGCTGCGCGCACGCACCACGGTGCTGTCCCCGCGCGAACCGGCCGGGATCGCCGACATGCTGCGCGCGCACGGCCTCGACATCGAACGCTCGCGCACGCTGCATCCGCGCGCCAACGTCTGCACGCTGCGTGGCGTGCCCGGCCGCTCCGGCATCGCCGTGCTGACCGAAGCGCTGCAGGCCATGGTGGACCAGTGCGGCGCACAGGGCAGCCAGTTCCTGGTGGAAGGCGCGCAGGCGTATTTCCGCTGGGACGACCCGGTCGCGCTGGCCGATGACGGCGAGCTGCTGGCACGATGGTGCAGAAGCAACAGCTGTGGCGTGCTGCTGGTGATGGCGCCGCCCGGCGGCACGGAAGCGCTGCAGCTGGCGTCGCTGGCGGGGTTCCACCGGCATTTCGCCGGCGTCGCGCGGCTGGCGCAGCAGCACGGGCACTTTGTCTGGGAAGTCGGCTTCTGGCGCCACAAGGACGCGATCCTGCCGCCCGAGATGGTGCCGCTGCGCTTCTCGCCGGTAGACCGCGGCCTGGTGGCTGGCAGCGGCGCCGACGAAGCCATCGCGCCCGGCGAGGCGCCGACGCTGCTGGCCCCCGACGAGGACCGCATCATCGTCAGCCGCGCAGCCGTGCTGCGCGAACGCTGGATCCCCGCGCACTGGCAGGTGGTCGACGACAACGCCGCCGCGGTGGCCGCCGCCGCCGGAGCGGTCGCGGCCACCGTGGTGTTGCACTACGGCCAGATCGCCGAGCTCGAGACCCTGGCCGGCCAGGTGCACCAGCTGCGCCATGACGGCGGCAAGGCGCTCAAGATCGTGGTGCGCGAGGACCACGAGATCCTGCGCCAGCGCTACGAGTTGCTGATGTTGACGCTGGGCGCCAGCCTGGTGATCCACCGCAACACGCCGTTCGCGCGCGTGCAGACCATGATCGAGGCGATCCAGGGCCAGGTGTTCTCGCGCCCGATCCTGCCGGACTACAAGAACGCGCTGTCCGCGGTGGTGGCCACCGCCGCCACGGGCTACGTGCCGCCCGCCGACTTTGTCTCGCTGGTGCGCACCACGCTCGAACGCAGCAGCGTGATCCGGCTGCCGCACGTGCTGCTGGAGCTGCCGCTGCTGCCCGAGGTGGCGCATGTCGACGCGCTGCGCGCGTGCCAGATGCAGGATGCCGGCGACCTGTGCACCGCCGGCAGCAACGCGGTCTACGCCTTCTTCTTCGCCTGCCGCATGGAGAACGTCGAGACCGCGTGCCGCCATGTGTTTGTGCGGCCGATGTCCGAGCTGTTCGGCGGGGAGCTGCGCTGCGGCGATCCCGAATCGATCCTGGGCTCGCTCAAGCGGCTCGAATCCGATCTCGCGCAGCGCCCGGTGCAGGACTACAGCGGCTGGCTGGCCAGCCAGCCCGGTCCGTCGCCGGTGGCGGCGCCGGCGGAACTGCCGCCGCAGGACGCGCCGATCCCGCTGCCCGCGACCTCGCGCGCGCGCCGTGGCCGGCGCGCGCAGCCACAGGCGTTTGCCATCCCGCTGAAGCCGCAACGCTAGGCAAGATCGACAGGAAACACCATGGACTTGTTTCTCGGCTATTTCATCTGGGGGCTGATCCTGGCCGTGCCGGTGGCCTGGGTCGTCTGGCACTTCCGGCTGCTGCGCCTGCTGCCGCGCTGGCGCCTGCCGCGCGCGCGCCGCGCGGTGCGGCTGCCGCCCCAGCTGCAGCCGGTGGTGATCCGCGGCCGGCGCTGGCGCGAGGCGAGCGGAGAGCGCGAATGAAGACCGTGGCCATCGTCTCGACCGTCGGCGGCGCGGGCCGCACCACCGTCACCGCCGAACTCGCCACGCTGCTGACCTGGCACGGCCATCCGGCGCTGGCCGTCGAATGCGACCCGCGCGGGGTGCTTGGCTTCCACTTCGGCCTGCGCGCGCCGGCCGGCGCAGGGTTGTGCAACAGCGCCAGGTGGAATGAAGCGGGACAGCGCAGCGACGACGGCGTGCTGTTCGTGCCGTGGGGCGATCCCGGCAGCGCGGCCGAGCAAGGCCGCATGGCCGAGCGGATGGAGCGCGATCCGCACTGGCTGCGCGGCCTGCTGGCCCAGGTCGACCTGCCGAGCAATGCTTTGGCGCTGGTCGACAGCGCGCCGTGGCCGTCGCCGCATGCGCGCCAGGCCATTGCCGCGGCCGATCTCGTGCTGGTGCTGGTGCCGCCGCAGCCGCAGACCTGCGCCACGCTGCCGCCGCTGCGCGCGGCGCTGCGCGAGAGCGGCGCCGCCGTGGCCTGCGCGGTCACGCGGCTGCAGCCGGCGCGCCAGCTCCATACCGATATCTCGGTGCTGCTGCGCGCCACGCTGGACGGCGAGCTGCTGCCGTATGAAGTGCACGAGGACGCCGCCGTGCCCGAAGCCTTTGCCCGCGGCGAGAGCTTCTGCCGCAGCACGCCGTACTCGCAGGCGGCGCATGACCTGCAGGGGTTGGCCTCGTGGGTATCGGGCTGGAGCCTGCTGGCCGTGCGCGGCAACGCCGGACCCGCCAGCGTGCGCGACATGGGCGCCCGCCAGATGGCCGCCGAGGCCGACCGGACATGATGCGCGCGCTGCTGCCCCTGCCGCTGCGCCAGCGCGCGGCCGACTGGTTCCAGGCGCTGCGCCGCGCGCTGGCGCGCGAGCTGGGCGTGGCCGCCGAAGCCCCGGTCAGCCTGTGGCTGCTGCGGGTGTTCTTCCGCACCCCGCCGCGCGGGCGCCCCGACCTGGCGCTGCTCACCGCCAGCTGGATGCGGCGGCGCCTGCGCCAGCGCCTGGACATCCCGCGCCACCGGCACGGCCCCGGCATCTGGCTGAGCCGGGCGCTGCTGCGGCCGCCGCGCGCACTGGTGCCGCTCGCCGCCGACGTGCACCATCGCCGCAAGCCGCAGGCGCCGCCCGAGCCGAGCGCGCTGCGCCGCTGGTTCCGCGGCTGGCTCGAGCCGGTCTACTTCCGCGCCAAGCGGCTGCGCCGGCGACTGCTGGCGCGGCTGCCGGGCATCGACTGGAAACGCGTGGGACTGCGCCTCGAGTCGCTGTCGCCCACCTTGTCCGGCGTGCCGTGGCTGATGCCGGCGCTGCTGTCGCTGGCCGCCGCCGCGGGCATCCTGCTGTGCACCACGCCGCTGCCGCTGCACGACCAGCTCCTGCTGGCCGTGCTGATCATCCTGGGGCTGCTGGTGCTGCGCCGCATCCCGGGGCGCGCCGCCACGCTGACCATGGCCGCGCTGTCGGTAATGATGGCCGGCCGCTATATCTGGTGGCGCATCACGACCACGCTGCAGTTCGAGAGCGTGCCGGAGGCTGTCTTCGGCTACCTGCTGTTCGCGGCCGAGGTCTATACCTGGATCGTGCTGTTCCTGGGCTACGTTCAAACCATCTGGCCGCTCAACCGCCAGCCGGCGCCGCTGCCTCCCGATACCGCGAGCTGGCCTACCGTCGACGTGCTGATCCCCACCTACAACGAGCCGTTGCGGGTGCTGCAGCCGACCGTCTACGCCGCACTGGGGCTGGACTGGCCGCAGGACAAGCTGCGCATCTATATCCTCGACGACGGTGCCCGCGACGAAGTGCGCGACTTCGCGCGCGACGCCGGCGTGGGCTACCTGGCACGCACCGAGCACGCGCATGCCAAGGCGGGCAATATCAATTCGGCGCTGCGGCACACGCAGGGCGAGTACGTCGCGATTTTCGACTGCGACCACATGCCGGTGCGCTCCTTCCTGCAGATGACGATGGGCGAGTTCCTCGCCGACCCCAAATGCGCGATGGTGCAGACGCCGCACCATTTCTTCTCGCCGGACCCGTTCGAGCGCAACTTCGACACCTTCCGCCGCGTGCCCAATGAAGGCAGCCTGTTCTACGGCCTGATCCAGGACGGCAACGACTTCTGGAATGCCACCTTCTTCTGCGGTTCGTGCGCGGTGATCAAGCGCGCGCCGCTGGAAGAAGTCGGCGGCATCGCGGTGGAGACCGTGACCGAGGACGCCCACACCGCGCTCAAACTGCATCGCCGCGGCTACAACAGCGCCTATATCCGCATCGTGCAGGCCGCCGGGCTCGCCACCGAGAACCTGGCGGGCCATATCGGCCAGCGCATCCGCTGGGCGCGCGGCATGGCGCAGATCTTCCGCATCGACAATCCGATGTTCGGCAAGGGCCTGCACCTGTTCCAGCGCCTGTGCTACACCAACGCGATGCTGCACTTCTTCTACGGCGTGCCGCGGCTGATCTTCCTGACCATGCCGATCGCGTACCTGTATTTCGGGCTGCATGTGATCCATACCTCGGCGGTACTGATCATGGCCTACGTGCTGCCCTACCTGTTCGTCGCCAACATCACCAACTCGCGCCTGCAGGGACGCTACCGGCATTCGTTCTGGGCCGAGGTCTATGAATCGGTGCTGGCGTGGTACATCGTGCTGCCGACCACGATGGCGTTCATCAACCCGAAGCTGGGCAAGTTCAACGTCACGGCCAAGGGCGGACAAATCCGCGAGGAATACCTGGACTGGACCATTTCCAAGCCTTACCTGGTATTGCTGGCGCTGAACGTGATCGCGCTGCTGCTGGGGCTGGGGCGCATCCTGTTCGATCCGGCCTTCGAGCCCTCGGCGATCATCATGAACCTGGGCTGGGCGCTGGCCAACCTGGTGATGCTGGGCGCGGCCATCGGCGTGGCGCGCGAGGCGCGCCAGGTGCGCGTGTCGCACCGCATCCCGATGCGCGTGCCGGCGACGCTGCTGCTGCCCGACGGCCGCACGCTCGCCTGCAAGACCGAGAATTACTCGCTGGGCGGGCTGGGCCTGGCGCTGCCGGTGGAGGCCAGGGTCGAGCCCGGCACGCACGTCGGCGTGTGCCTGTCGCGCGGCACCCGCAGCTACCATTTCCCGGCGGTGGTGACGCGCAATGTCGAGCGGCAGATGGGCGTGCGCTTCGACGGCATGGACGCGCGCACCGAGCAGCAACTGGTCCAGTGCACCTTCGGCCGCGCCGACGCCTGGATCCACTGGGTCGACGAGCAACCGGTGGACGTGCCGCTGCGCGGTCTCAAGGAAGTGATCGAGATGGGCTACCAGGGGCTGCTGCGGCTGGTCGATGCGTTCCGCGGCGCCACCACGGCGCTGGCCGAGCGCGTGCGCCCGCGACGGCTCTGAACTCAAACACAACGGAAACGCGGCCACGCCACGCTTCGGACAATGGGCATCTGGAACCTTTACTTCATCGCCAAGCTGTACCTGTTTTTTATCGGCCGGCTGCATCCGCAATGGCTGCTGAACCTGCTGTTCGCGCTGGTGCTGGTGGTGCGCATCCGCCATCCGGCGCTGTCCGCGCTGCGGCACATGCTGGCGGTGGTGGCGGGCGCCGCGCTGATGTACCGCGAATCGGAGCTGCCGCCCTTCGCGCGCGTGGTCTCGCAGTTCACCAGCCTGCAGGCGTTTACGCCCGCGTACATGCTGGAACTGGCGCAGCGCGTGATCACGCGCGAGATGCTGCTGGTCGCGCTGGCCGCGCTGGTGATCTTCTGGCTCGTGAACCGCTGGGTGCGGGTGACAACGCTGGTGCTGGGCGCGCTGGTCGCGGTTCCGCTGTGGCAGGCGCTGTACGGCGCCGGCGAACCGGGCGGCATCGCGGGCGCCCCCGCCGGCACCGCGACCGCGGCGCTGACCACGGGCGCTGCGCTGGGCACTGGCGGTGCCGAGGTCGCCGCAAGCGGCCCGGATGCCCGGCTGGCCGCGTTCCGCAACCAGGAAGCGCTGCGCCAGGTCAGCTTCCCGCGGATGGCGGCCACGCCAGACACGCAGTACGACGTGATCGTGCTGCATGTCTGCTCGCTGTCATGGGACGACCTGGACACGGCGCGCGCGCGCGACAACCCGCTGCTGCAGCGCTTCGATTTCCTGTTCACCAATTTCAGCTCGGCGGCCAGCTATAGCGGCCCGGCGGCGATCCGCGTGCTGCGCGCGGCCTGCGGCCAGCCCGAGCACAAGGCGCTGTACGACCCGGCGCCGGCCCAGTGCCACCTGTTCCAGGCGCTGGCGCAGGCCGGTTTCTCCACGCGCATGCTGCTCAACCACGACGGCCACTTCGACAACTTCCTGAAGGAAGTGCAGAAGGAGATCGGCGTCGACGGCGTCGCGCCGCCCCCCAACACCGGCCTGCCGGTGGCGATGCGCTCGTTCGACAACTCGCCCGTCATCGGCGACTTCGACGTGCTGCAGCGCTGGTTCCGCGATCGCCAGCAGGCCGGCGGCGGGCCGCAGGCGCTGTACTACAACACCGTGACGCTGCACGACGGCAACCGCATGACCGACAACCGGCTGTCCAGCCTGGAGTCCTATCCGCTGCGGCTGTCGCGGCTGCTGGGCGACATCGACAAGGTCATCGAGATGGTGGCGCAATCGGGCCGGCGCGCGGTGATCGTGTTCGTGCCCGAGCATGGCGCGGCCTTGCGCGGCGACGCCAACCAGATCGCCGGCATGCGCGAGATCCCGACCCCGCGCATCATCAACGTGCCGGTGGGCGTCAAGCTGGTGGGACTGCCCAGGCCCAACAACAGCACCGTCACCATCGATGCGCCCACCAGCTACCTGGGCCTGTCGCAGCTGCTGTCCAACCTGATTGCCGAGAACCCGTTCGCCGCGCAGGCGCCGGCGCTGGCCAGCTATGCCAGCGACCTGCCGCAGACGCAGATGGTCGGCGAGAACGAGGCCACCGTGACCATGCGCGAAGGCAACGGCTATGTCGTGCGCACGCCGGACGGGGTCTGGATCGAGGGCAAGCCATGAAGCCGGCCAACGCACGCGGACAGCCGCTGGCGCGCAGCGATATCGACGTCCTTGGCAGCGAGGTCGACGGCTTCGACCCGCGCCGGTATTTCGACCACCAGGAACGGCGGGCCGCGCAAGCGGCCGCGCGGCGCTGGCCGCTGCTGGCGGGGTTGCTGGGCTATGACGCGGAGGCGCCGCCGCGCGACGCCTGACCGCCGCGGCCGCCGTACCGGCACGGCCGTTGCATGGCTCGACGGCGTGGCCGCTATCGTCCGGTCAGATCACCAGCTCGATCAGGAACGGTCCCTTGCGGCCGTTCGCCGTCCGGAACAGGTCGGCGAAGGTCTCCATGTCCTTCGCCCGCGCTCCTTCCACGCCCATGCCGTTGGCCAGCTTGACCCAGTCCAGGTCCGGTATTGCCAAGGCCCAGCATGTCGAGCGCGGTCTTGCCGGGGCTTGCCCCGACGCCGGCCAGTTCGCCCAGCAGGATCGCGTACTTGCGGTTGGCGAGCAGCACCACGGTGACATCGAGCCGTTCGCGCGCCATGGTCCACAGCGACTGCAGCGTGTACATGGCCGAGCCGTCGGCCTGCAGCGACACCACGCGCCGGTCCGGTGGCGCCACCGCCGCGCCGACCGCCAGGGGCAGGCCGTCGCCGATGGCGCCACCGGTCAGAGCCTTCGGTATCGGCGGTCAGCGGCGCATCGAACGGCCGGTGGCAGGTGGCCTGGTCGCCGATGATGTTGCGTGCCACACCATGCACATCAGCGCACCGCATCCGGCCAGAATGCCAGCATGCCCCGACCTCCCCGGGGCAGGCGCGGCTGCCGCCTGCAGCCCTTTCAAGGAGTCAACACATGTTGATGCGAGACGTGATCCCCCAAGTCCTGAACCACGCGACGACGATGCCGGAGCCAGGCTCGCTCGAGGCCGGCGAACACAAGACCTTCCACCATGCAATCGACATCTACCTCAAGGATTCCAACGCCTTCATGAATACGTACTTCGCCCGCTATTTCGAATGGCAGGGCATCTGCCGCGAGCGGTGGTTCCATGAATGCATCCATGACAACCTGCTGGCCGCCGGCGGCGTCTTCGTGACCAAGCGCGCGCACCAGGAGTATGTCGAGGAGACCTTCCCGTTCCAGCGCGTGGACTGCTACCTGAACACCTTCCAGGTGCGCCAGTGCTCGGCCTACCTGCTGTTCCGCTTCTGCGTGGGCGGCAAGCCGGTGTCGCTGGGTTACCAGCAGATCGTGTTTGCCGACCGTCAGAAGCGCATTTCGCGCTTCCCGGCGGGAATCATCGAACGGGTGAAGGAGTATGAGCTGGCGTTGCCCCGGTTTGCCAGCTGATGCAGCGGCCCGGCGTGGCATGCGTCAGTGCAGCGCCTGGCCTGATACCCGCTGAAATGCACGCTGAAAGGCAGCAAGACGTTGTGGCATGACCCCTACCGCCGGCGTGGTTCAGCCGGCGGTGCTGGTGCGCAGCCGGCTGTCGGCCATCGGGGTGAAGCGCGGCAGCCGCAGCGTGAAGGTGGTGTGCACCCTGGGCACCGACTCGCACTCGATGCGGCCGCCAAAGGTCTCGATCACGCGGCGGCAGAATGCCAGCCCGAGGCCGGCGCCGAGGCCATGCGCCTTGGTCGAGAAAAACGGCTCGAAGATGCGCGGCAGCACGTCGGCCGCGATGCCGGGGCCGGAATCGCGGAAGCGGATCACATGGTGCTGGCCTTCGGTCGCGCCGGTGATGTCGATGCGCCCGCCGCCGGTGGCGCGGATCGCATGCAGCGCATTCTTGAGCAGGTTGAACAGCACGTAGACCAGCAGCGTGTCGGAACCGACGAAGCGCCAGCCCGCATCGATGCCGCGCACATGCACCCAGCCGCGCTCATCGCCCTGGAACGGGTAGCGCTCCAGCGCCGCATGGACACAGTCGGCAATGCCGTGCGGCGCGAAGGTGCTGCGGTCCAGCCGCTCGAGCGTGACCGAGGCCAGCGCCATGTCGATCACCGTGCTGGTGCCATCGACCTCGCGCGTGATCGCGCCGACCAGGCTCGACACGCGCTCGAGCTGCCCGGGGCGCATGCGGTCTTCGCACAGGCCCTGCTCGACCGCCAGCTGGTAACCCTGCAGCACCTGCGGCCAGGTGCACGCCAGCTCCTGCGCCTGCATGCGGATCGTGGCCAGCGGCGTGCGCACTTCATGCGCGACCGTGGCCGCCAGCGAATACGGATGCATCAGGTCGTAGCGCACCACGCTGACAGCCAGCATGCCCAGGCTCGCCGCCACGAAGACCACACCCGGCGGGTAGAAGGCCACGCCGTAGTTGACCAGGTAGTCCACCGCCGCCAGCGAATACAGCACCACCGCCACCAGGCACAGGTTGTAGCGCTTGCGGCGTTCGGCGGTGGCGTTGCGGCGGGCCTCGGCCAGGATCCAGGCGCTGCGGATCGCCACCAGCACGGTCTGCGCGAGGTGCAGCGGATGCAGCGGCCCGGCCTTGGGATAGTCGCCGAAGAAATAGGTGTAGTAGCCCGACACCACCTGCCCGGTGGTCAGCAGCAGCACCACCAGCACCAGGCTGAGCCCATAGGAGGCCAGCAGCAGCGGCCGTTCCCGGCGGCGCTCGGTCACTTCGGCGATGAAGTGGTAGAACGTCGTCGGCAGGAACAGGATGAACAGGTAACCCAGGCGGGCCAGCAACAGCGCCACGTCGGGATGCGTGGCCTGGTACAGGAAGACCCACGTGCCCTGCCAGGCGAAGGTGGTCACGCACAGCAGGAAGAACGATGCCGACACGCGCGTGACCCCCTTGGTCACCAGCACGTAGAGGCCGTAACCGAGGAAGGTGGACGAGACGAAGGCAGGCAGGGCAGCGTACATGCGCGGTGCGGGTAGCCAGCAGGCGTGCAGCGGCAGGTCGGCGCCCATCGCTGGCGCGCTGCCGCGACGCGACATGTTATGACGTCTACGCGTGATGCGTGCTTCATTTCTTTGCATACAGAGCTAACGCCTGCTTAATGCAGCGGGGATCACTCCCCACGACGTGGGGGTATCCAGAGCGCAGCCCGGGCAACAAAGAAGGCGGGACGTCCAAGGACGTCCCGCCTTATGCTGCCGTGACAAACCGGCTTACCAGCGCGAGTCGTTTTCCCACGCCTTCATCTCTTCCTCGGCGCGCTCCTTGGAGTAGCCATAGCGCTCCTGGATGCGGCCGGCGAGCTGGTCGCGCTTGCCATTGATCTGCGCGATGTCATCGTCGGTGAGCTTGCCCCACTTTTCCTTGATCTTGCCCTTGGCCTGCTCCCACTTGCCTTCGATCTGGTCCCAGTTCATGTTGTGCTCCTTCATGCGGGGGCGGACGGGCCGCGCGGTGGCCGCCCGCCATTGCGTCGATGAATGGTCCGCCAGGGGCTGGCGGGCGGCCCGGCTGGACCATGCCGGCGACAGCGCCGGCATGGGCTGCCTGTCGGCTTACTTGCCACCTTACTTGCCGTACTTGGCCTTTACGTCAGCCTGGCACTTGTCCTTGGCATCGCCGGACATTGCATCGCAACGTTCCTTGTCGGCCTTGTAAGCGGCGTCCATCGTGTCCTTCTTGGCATCTGCGCGGGCTTCCGCCACATCGGTGCGCGAGCCGGTTGCCGCGGCCTTGTCGACCTTGGCGGCGGTCAGGGCCTTTTCATGGGCAGCCTTGGCGTCCTTCTTGCAAACGTCCTTGTCGTTGCCCTTCTTGTCGTCGCACATTTCCTTGGCAACGTCGTAGTCACGGTCGGCCTTCACTTTCTCGGCCTTGGCCATGGACTTCTGCGTGCCGTCGCGCCGGGCTTCGGCCTGGGCCTTGGCCACGTCGCGGTCGCGCTTGGCCTCGGCCTTGCACACGTCCTTGGCGTTGTCCTTCATGCCGTCGCACTTGGCCGTGGCAGCCTTGTAGTCCGCATCAGCCTGCTTGGCCGCGGCGTCATAGTCGGCGCGGGTGCCAGCGGCGGCCGTGGTGGCCGGCGGCGTGCCGGGCGCTGTCGCCTGGGCCAGGGCATAGCCCGCGGGGGCCGCGACCATCATCGAACACACTGCTGCAGTGAGCCATTTCTTCATCATGTCGAGCTCCTTTCCAGTTGGTTGCGTGGTCGTACGCATAGTCGTACGCATAAGGGGCCGGCGGCGATGCGCTGCTGGCCACGCCGTATGTACAGCGTAGGCTGCAGGGGTAATGGGAAGCAGGCGTTGGGTTCCGAAAGGCGCGTCAGACTATTCCGACACCAGGGTCCGGGAGCGGCACTTGCGGGGATAGCGCGCAAAAAAAGAATCCCCTGTACCGCTCACGGAACAGGGGAGGACACCAGCCGGGGAGCCTCAGCCGGAGATAGACGTCGTCAGCCTGTTCTCGTCAGGCGCCGGGGCTTCTTCGTCCGGCCAGTTGCGGCCGACCATCCATTCGTACAGCGTCGGCAGCACGATCAGCGTCAGCACCGTGGCGGTGATCAGGCCGCCGATGATGACGATGGCCAGCGGGCGCTGCGTCTCCGAACCGATCGCACGCGAGATCGCCATCGGGAACAGGCCAAGCATTGCCAGCAGCGCCGTCATCAGCACTGTGCGCAGCCGGTCCATCGAACCGGTCAGCACGGCCTGGCGCACCGGCATGCCCTCGTCGCGCAGCTGGTTGAAGTAGGTCACCATCACCACGCCGTTGAGCACGGCCTGGCCGAACAGTGCGATAAATCCGATCGCCGCCGACACCGACAGCGGGATGCCGGTCAGGAACAGCGCGAACACGCCGCCGACCAGCGCGAACGGGATGTTCGAGATAATCAGCGTCGCGCTCTTGAACGACTTGAACGCGTTGAACAGCAGCAGGAAGATCATCAGCACCGACAGCGGCACCACGATCGCCAGCCGCGCCATGGCGCGCTCCTGGTTCTCGAATTCGCCCGACCAGCTGATCTTGACGTCGTCGGCCTTGACGTTCTTCTTCACCAGCGCCTGCATGTCCTTGACCACGCTGCCCATGTCGCGGTCGCGGATGAAGATGCCGATCGAGGTGGTGCGCTGGCCGTTCTCGCGGCTGATGTTCATCGCGCCCGACGCTGCGCGGAAGGTCACCAGCTGCGACAGCGGCACCTGCGCGCCATCGGCGGTCTGCATGAAGATATTGGGCAGGTTGGGCAGCTCGCGCTCGGACGGCTTCAGGCGCACCGCCACGCTGAAGTGGCGCTCGCCTTCCCACAGCTCGGTGGCGGCCTTGCCCGCCAGCGCGGTTTCCATCAGGTCCTGCACGTCGGCCACGTTGATGCCGTAGCGCGCGGCCTGGGCGCGGTCGAACTCCAGCACATACTGCGGCAGCTCGCCGTCGCGGTCGATAAAGGCGCGCATCACGCCCTTGACCGACTGCACGTTGGCCAGGATCTGGTCGGCCACCTTCTTGTTCTGCTCGAGGCTGTCGCTCTGCACCTTGATCACGATCTGGCCCTTGATCTGCGAGATGCTTTCCAGGATGTTGTCGCGCACCGGCTGCGAGAAATTGGGCTCGATGCCAGGCAGCTGGCGCAGGTTCTTGTCGATTTCGCCGATGATGGCGCGCTTGTTGAAGCCATCGCGCCATTGCTTCTCGGGCTTGAGATCGACCAGGACCTCGACGGTGTTGATCAGCTTGGGATCGGTGCCGTCGTCGGGGCGGCCCACCTTGGAGATGGTGGTATTGACCTCCGGCGTCTTGCGGATGATGCTGCGCAGCAGCCGCGCCTGGTCGCGCGCCTCATCGACCGAGACCGAGGCCGGCAGGTCGAAGCTGACCCACATCGAGCCTTCGTCCAGTTCGGGCAGGAATTCGCTGCCGAGGAACTTGCCCACGCCCACCGTCACCAGCAGCAGGCCCAGCGCGGCACCGATCACCAGCTTCTTGTGGTCCAGCGCCCAGCCCAGCATGGGCTCGTACAGCCGCTTGCAATGGCGCACGATGAAGTTGTCGTCGTGCGCGATGTTCTTCGTCAGCAGCAGGTGGCACAGCAGCGGCACCAGCGTCAGCGAAATGATCAGCGAACCGATCAGCGCACCCGTCACGGTATAGGCCATCGGCGCGAAGATCTTGCCCTCGTGCCGCTGCAGCGTGAAGATCGGAATGTGCGCGGCGATGATGATGACCATCGAGAACACGGTCGGGCGGCCCACCTCGGTGGTGGCCAGCAGGATCGCGTGCAGCCGCGCCTTGCTGTCGCGGATCTGCTGCTCCTTGAGCTCGCCCAGGCGCTTGAAGATGTTCTCGACCACGATCACCGCGCCGTCGACGATGATACCGAAGTCCATCGCCCCCAATGACAGCAGGTTGGCCGGGATGCCGACCCAGGTGAGCCCGATGAAGGTCGACAGCAGCGCCAGCGGGATCACCAGCGCCACGATCGCCGCGGCGCGCACGTTGGCCAGGAACAGGTACAGCACGGCCATCACCAGCAGCGCGCCTTCGACCAGGTTGCCGAACACCGTGTGCAGCGTCTTGTCGATCAGCGTGGAGCGGTCGTAGTACGGCACGATTTTCACGCCCTTGGGCAGGATCTGGTCGTCGAGCAGGTCGATGCGCTTCTTCAGCGCTTCGAGCACCAGCGACGGGTTCTCGCCCTTGCGCATCACCACGATGCCCGAGACGATGTCGTCTTCGTCGTCCTGGCCCATCAGGCCCTGCGGCGGCGCGCTGCCAACCTTGACGTCGGCGATGTCCTTGACCAGGATCGGCGTGCCGTTGTTCTCGGCCACCACCACGTTGGCGATGTCGGCCGAGGTGCGGAAGCTGCCCAGCGAGCGCAGCAGGAACTGCTGGCGCCCGTGCGCGACGGCGCCGCCGCCGGCGTTGGCGTTGGCGCGCTGCAGCGCGGTGAACAGCTGCGACAGCGAGATCTTGGCGTCGCGCATGCGCGCGAGGTTGGGGTTGACCTCGTACTGCTTGATGGTGCCGCCGATCGTCACCAGGTCGGCCACGCCCGGCACCTGGCGCAGGTTCTTCTCGACCACCCAGTCCTGCAGCGTGCGCAGCTCCTGCGGCGTATAGCCCTTGCCGGTCAGCCGGAAGCGGAAGATCTCGCCGATCGCGGTCGACAGCGGCGCCAGGTCCGGATGCACGCCGTCGGGCAGGTCGACGCTGCGCAGCCGCTCCAGGATCTGCTGGCGCGCGGTCACGTCGGTGGCACGGTCATTGAAGGTCACCATCATGAACGACAGGCCGAACTGGGTGTGCGAGAACACCCGCACCGCGTTGGGCGTGCCGGCCAGCGCGGTCTCGATCGGGATGGTGACCTGCCGCTCGACTTCTTCCGCGGCGCGCCCCGGGTACAGCGTGATGACGTTGACCTGGATGTCGGATACGTCGGGGAAGGCCTCGATGGGCAGGTTCTTGAACGCGGCCAGGCCGCCGCCGACGAAGATGAGCAGGCCCAGCCAGACAAAGAGCTTCTGGTGCAGGGCAAAGCTGACGATGCGCGAGATCATGTGGCGACCGTCCTCACTTCTTGTCGGCCGCACGCGCCGCATTGACTGCTGTGGCATCGCGCAGGATGTCCTGCAGGTAGAGGTTGCCCTCGGTCACCACGGTCTCGCCTTCCTTCACGCCTTCCAGCAGTTCGGTGGTGCCGGGCATGGTCACGCCCACGCGCACCTGGCGGCGCTCGAAGGTATTGGGGGCGGTGCGCACAAAGACATAGTTGCGGTTGTCGGCCAGGAACACGGCCTTGGATGGCACCGCGATGCCTTCGAACGACGCCGCGGGCAGGCGCGCCGTGACGAACATCTCGGCCTTCAGGCGGCGCCCGGGATTGGGCACGCTCAGCCGGACCTTGATGCTGCGCGCGGTCGGGTCGACATAGTCGGCGATCTTGACCACGGTGCCGGTGAAGGTTTCGCCGGGGTAGGCGGCGGTGACCACCTGCACGATGACACCGTCGCGAAACAGGCTGAGGTCGGATTCACCGGCATCGACCTGCGCCCACAGCGTGGTGGGGTCGGTGATCAGGAACAGCGGCGCGGCCGGCGGCTGGTCGGGGCGCAGCTCCATGCCCTGGTTGATGTTGCGCTCGACCACCAGGCCGTCGATCGGGCTGCGCAGCGCGAAGCGCTGGTTCACGCCGTCGCTGCCCGCCGCTGCGCCGTACTGGCGCAGCGCCGCCTGCGTGCGCTGCAGGTCGGCCGCGGCGCGCGCCGCGTCGGCCTGCGACTGTTCCAGGTCCTTCTGTGCGATGACGCCGGCGCCGTACAGCTCGCGCTGGCGCGCCAGCGCCTTGGCCGCGACCGCGCTGTCGGCGGCGGCCTTGCGTGCGTCGGCCTGGGCCACGCCGAAGTCCGGCGACGTCAGGCTGGCCAGCGGCTGGCCGGCTTTGACCGTGGCGCCGGGCTGCACCAGGACCTCGGTCACGCGGCCGGCAAAGGGCGTGGACACGCGCACAGTCTTGTCCTCGTTCCAGACCAGCCGGCCCGGCAGGTTCAGCATGCGCTCGCCGCCGGACTTGGCGGGTTCGCCGGCAATGCCGGGCAGCGATTTCACGCTGGCCGGGAACTGGATGGTGTTGCCGCTGACCTTGGGATCGTCATCGGGCTTGGGCGGCTCGGACTTGCCGCAGGCGGCGAGCACCAGCGCGCACAGCGCCATGGCGCAGACGGAAGACAGCCGTGCGGGCTGCAGGACGTGCGGCGGAACATGCGTGACAAGTAAGACATGAAGAATGCGCGGGAACTGCGGTATCAGGGACGTGCCTGCGAGGCCACGGGCGCGCCCGCGGTGCCGGAGGTCTTGGAGGTCTTGGAGGTCTGCAAGGCGGCGCGGTAGGCCGACAACGCCTTGGCGTATGCGCCCTGCGCTTCGACGGCGTCGAGCCGGGTCTGGCGCAGCGCACGGCGCGCGTCGAGCAGGTCGAGCACGCCGGTGGCGCCCTTGCTGTAGGCGAACTCGGCGCTGCCGGCGACGCTTTCCGCGGCGGGCAGCACCTCGTCGCGCATCTGGCGCAGCGACTGGCGCGCGGTTTCGAGCTGGCTGCGCAGCCGGTCGATTTCGTTGCCGGCCTCCAGCATCACGCGGTTGCGCTCGTTCAGCGCGGCGTAGTAGTCGACTTCGGCACGCCGTGCCTCGCCGCTGTTGCGGTGGCGCACGAACAGCGGGATCGACAGGAACACGCCGAAGCTGTTGCCGGTGCCATAGGAGTTGGTGGGAGAGACCGGATAGTGCTCGGCCTGCGCCCCGATGGTCACGTCAGGCACGCGTCCGGCGCGGGCCAGGTCGCGCGCGGCGGCGGCCGCTGCCAGGCGGGCCTCGGCGGCGGTCACGTCGGGGCGGCGCTCGAGCAGGTAGGGATCGGGTTGCGGCGCCGGCGCATCGAGCGCTGGCCAGTCGGCGACCAGCCGGTTATCCGACAGCGTGCCGGGAACCCCCATCGCCTGCGCCAGCGCGGCCTTGTCGCTGTAGTGGTCGGTCATGGCCTGGCGCATGTCGTTCTGCGCGCGCAGGACGTCGAGCTGCAGCTTGTTCACGTCGGCGCGCGCCACGTCGCCTGCCTTCAGCCGCGTTTCGCTGGCCTGGCGGGTACGCTCGTACAAAGCCAGCGTTTCCCGGAGCACCGCCACATGTTCCTGGCTGACCAGCGCCTCGAAGAAGGCCTGCTCGACCGCGGCAGTCTGCTGCGCCACCACGGCCTGCACCGCCTCGCCCGCCGCGGCGCTGGCCTTTTGCGCGGCGTCGACGCGCAGGTTGCCCTTGTTGGCGGTCTCGATGAGCTGGTCGACGCGCAGCTTGGAGTCCACCGTCTTGCTGCGCAGGTTGCCGGAGCCGACGCCGGCATGCGGGTTGATGTTCTCCACACCCAGGCTCAGCACCGGGTTGGGCCGCTGCGACGCGATCTGCACATCGGCCTGGCTGGCTTCCACGCCCCGGCGCGCGGCAATGATGGTGCGGTTGCAGCGCAGCGCGTCCAGGCGCGCCTGGGCCAGCGTCAGCGTGGCGCCGGCGGGCGGTGGCGTGCAGGGGGCGGCGGCATCGACGGTATCGGCAGCGGTATCGGCCGCAGGCTCGGATTCGGCGGCAATGCTGGCCGCAGGTGTGGCGAGAACGCCCAGCAGGAGCAGGGTTCCCGCGGTGGCACGGGCAAAGACAACGGGCACGGTCAGTCAGGCTCGGTTCGAAAGCGGTTTTGCGGTCAACGGTCTGCGGTAAACGACCGTGCCCCCAAAGCGGTGCACCGACCGATGAATTTTCATCCGTCTGGCAGCTGCTCCGGCGGTCGCCCGGCTGGGCTGTCATGCCGCGTCCTCGCGCGCCCTCGCCCTGCTGTCCCGATGCTTCAAACGCCACCCGGACACGATCTCCCGACGGCATTCAAACCGAATCGCTTTACAAACGGCTTTCATATCGCTGACAAAAGCCTTTAACTGCGTGAAAACCCCAGTCCGCGCGACTTCGATCAAGAATGCAAGCGGCCCGGGAATCACCGACGCGTGCGTCGGTGATTCCCGGGCCGTTTTTCCAGCCTTGGCCGCCCTGGTGGCTTATGCCTTGGCGCGGTCGTCCAGCCCGAGGCTGCGCCCGATGATTTCTTTCATGATTTCGCTGCTGCCGGCGTAGATTCGCGAGATCCGCGCATCGGTGTACATCCGGCAGATGCGGTACTCCTCCATATAGCCGGCGCCGCCGTGCAGCTGCACGCCCTCGTCCACCACGCGGCCCTGCAGCTCGGAGGTCAGCAGCTTGGCCGACGCCGCCGTCTCCACCGTCAGCGTGCCGGCGTTATGCTGCAGCACGCACTGGTCGACAAAGGTCTGGATCGCGTCGAGCCGGGCGCGCAGCTCGGCCAGCTTGAAGCGCGAGTTCTGGAAGGTGCCGATCGGCCGGCCGAAGGCCTTGCGTTCCTTGACGTAGTCCAGCGTCAGGTCGAACGCCACCTGCGCCGACGCCATGTAGCCGCAGGCGCCGATCAGCCGCTCCTCGGCCAGGTGCCGGGTCAGGTAGCGGAAGGCCTGGCCGGGCTCGCCGAGCACGTTGGCCTTGGGCACCTTCACGTTGTCGAAGAACAGCTCCGAGGTGTCCTGCGAATGCAGGCCCATCTTGCGCAGCTTGCGGCCGCGCTCGAAGCCCGGCATGCCTCGCTCGACGATAAACAGCGTCAGGCCGTGGCTGCGCTCGGGGTCGGTGCGCGCCACCACTACCACGTAGTCGGCCAGCTGGCCGTTGGAGATATAGGTCTTGGCGCCGTTCAGCACCCAGTGGTCGCCATGATCCTCGGCCCGGGTGCGGATGCCGGCCAGGTCGGAGCCGGTCTGCGGCTCGGTCATGGCGATGGCGAAAATCGCCTCGCCGCGCGCCGCGGCCGGCAGCAGGCGCAGGCGCTGCTCTTCGTTGCCGATGCGGCCGACATACGGCGCCACCAGGCGCGAATGGAGCGTGCCGAAGAAGCCGGAGTCGCCATGGCGCGCGTTTTCCTCGATCAGGATCTGCTCATAGCGGAAGTCATCGACGCCGGCGCCGCCGTATTTCTCGTCGGCCCACATCAGCAGGTAGCCCTGCTCGCCGGCCTTGCGGAACACCTCGCGGTCGACGCAGCCCTGCTCGCGCCAGCGCTCGCCGTGCGGCCCGACCTCGCGCTGGTAGAAGCGGCGGGCGGATTCGCGGAAGGCGTCGTGTTCGGCTTCGAAGATCAGGCGTTGCATGGCTGGAGTCCCCCTTCTGGTGTGATGTTCGGATCGGTTGAGTGTCTGCCGTGCCGCGCGCCTGAGGTTCGTCGGAAAAGATGATTTTTCTACAACCCGTGCCCACGCTGGGGTTGCCGGGACAGGCCATTCAATGCAGTTTTATTGATATGAACCCATGATAACTTTCATTTACCCGCGGGCATGGTTTGTGCCAATACTAGGAGACACCGACACTTATTCGATGGAGCGGGAAATCATGGAAACCGTCCTCTGGATCGCGCTGGCGCTGGCGCTGTTGGCGCTGGGAGGCACTGTTACCTGGCTGATCGGCACGCGGGTACCTGAACCGGTATTCGAGCGCGTGCAGCGGCATGGCCGCTTCGCCGGCCTCGAACCCAGGCCGCCGCGCCGGCCGCGGGGCGGCAAGCGCGTGCGGCAGTACCGGCTGGTGCCGGCCGGCATGCCCGGCTGGGCGGGGCTGTCGGCGCAGCCCATGCCAGTGCGCGCCTGATGCCGCGGGCGCCCGCTACAGTGGCACGTCCCAACGCTGCGACCAGTCCGATTCTTCGCGCACGATATCGCGCAGCATGCGCACGGCCTCCTGCGTCATGCCGGCTGGCGTCCTGGCGCAGACAAGGAAGACCGGATACGAGAATTCCGATGCGCTGTCGACTCGCACCAGCGCGCCGCTGTCGAGGTAGCTCTGCACGACCCGCGTACGGAAATACCCGCTGCCGCCGAACTGGAGGATGTACTGCAAAGCCAGTGGCCCGAGGTTGAAATACAGCGACGCGCGCGCATGCTGGGGCAGGACGCTGTCATGCTGGCGCCGGAATTCCGGCCCCCAGTCAACGTAGACATAGGGGCCGTCGCGCTGGGCCGAGCGGATCAGGATCAGCTTTTCCTCCATCAGCGCCTCGACATGCATGCCGGGCGCGTACTCCGGCTGGTAGACCAGCGCCGCATCGAGCGTGCCCGACTGCAGCTTGTACTGCAGCGCCTCGCCCTCCCCCACTTCAGCGCGCACCGCCAGCGCCGGCATCTGCTGGCGCATGCGCGTGGCCCACAGCAGCGCCAGCGGATTGCCCAGGCTGATCTCGGCGCCAAAGCGGAACAGGTTTGCCAGCCCAGCCGGCAGTGGCAACTCGCGGCAAGCCGCCTCCCAGGTCTGCACCAGCTGGCTGGCATAGCCCAGGAAACGCTGGCCGTCGGCGGTGAGGCGCGCGCCGGCCTTGTTGCGCTCGAACAGCCGGCAGTTCAGCTGTGACTCCAGGCTCTTGATCCGGGCCGTTACCGCGGTTTGCGTGACGTGCAGCTTGTCGGCCGCCGCCAGCAGGCTGCCGGTGCGCACGACTTGCAGGAAGGTGCGGGCGAGTTCGATGTCCATGGTCGGGGCTGCGTTGGGCCGGTGTGACGGATTGTAAGCAGATCCCAACCGAGAATCGGAAATCTCACACTGACTCCCTTGCATCCCGCTCAACGAACCCGCGGCTTTGCCGAAACCGGTCGCATCGCCGCGCCGGCATCTCCCGCACTCGGCCCACGCACCTCGCGCGGCTGCCGCAGCGGCGCGATGCCTTCCGGTTCCCGCCACGCCACGCCATTGTCATAGCCGGTGGACACGGCCTCGAGGTAGCCGGGGGCGAATTTCTGTTCAGGGGTGACAGCCGCTGCCGCGGGAGCGGCGGGCTGCGGGGCTTCGGCCTGTGCGCAGGCGACGCTGTTCAGGCACAGCCCCAGCACACGCAGCAGCACGACGGCGCGGCGGGTGCGGTGCAGCAGTTTCTTTTGCGGGCGCGATGCGGCCTGCCCGCGCTGGCAGGGGGATTGGGGGTTCATCGGTGTTCTCCGGGGAAGCCATTGCTGGCGGGTGGGACAACGAGCATCGGCGCCGCGCTCGCTGTCCATTCCGCAATGACCGTGCCACCACCACTACGCCGCCTGCGGCGCGGTGCAGGGCACTTTCCGGGCTGTTCCGCTGATCATTCGTTGGCACCGGGCCGACGACCAGCGAAAAGCTGTCGGTATCCCTCCAACACCGCATGAAGCTCAGGGCAGGTACCCCAGCAGCCGCCACCAGAGGTAATCCAGCGGCAGCAACGCCACCACCGTGATGGCCGCCAATGCCAGGCACAGCCGCGTGCCATGGCGTAGCCCGACGCCGCCCAGCTGCATCGCGATCACGATCGGCGGCGACTGGTAGGGGAAGAACACCGTGGAGAACACCGGCACCTGCAGCATCAGTACCGTCTCCAGCGGCAAGCCGGTGGCGCTGGCAAATTCCCGCGCCAGCGGAGACAACACCGCCGGCAGGCTCGGCAGCGTGGTCATCAGGCCCATGCTGGCGCCCACGGCGCCGAGCGCGCCGACGTTCGCCACCGTGTGCCCCGGCGTCAGCTGCAGCCAGTTCAGCAGCGCGTGGCTGACGGCAGTGCCCAGGCCGGTCGACTCCACCACCGCGCCAAGTCCGAGGAAGCCCGCCACATAGAGCAGCGGCACCAGGTGAACCTGCTCGGCCAGCGCCCTGGACGAGACCAGCCCCACGCCCGGCAGCAGGCAGACGATGCTTGCGGCCAGCGCGATCCAGGCCGGCGAGATGCCATGCAGCGCGTCGGTGGCGAATCCCACCACGGCGATCGCCAGGATGACCGCCAGCAGCCGCTCCTGCCGGCCCATCGGCGCGCGCGCTGCCGCCGGCGCCGCGGCCAGCGGTGCGTCATGCGGAAACAGCCGGCACACCAGCCAGACCAGCACCACGGTCTTGAGCAGCCCGAGGATCGGGAAGTGCAGCAGCAGGTAGCCGCCGTAGCTGAGGTTGATGCCGTACAGCGAGCTGGCCGCGCCCAGCAGCACGCTGTTGGGGATATTGGCGGGCAGGATGGTGGTCGGCGGCATATAGCTGGCCGCAGCCACCGTCAGCACCAGACCGATACGGCCGTTGGAGCCGGGGGCCAGGCCCACGCGGTCCGCCAGCGCCAGCACGATCGGGATCAGCAGCAGCACGCGGCCGGTGGTGGACGGCATCAGGAACGCGAGGCCCACGGCGCTGGCCGCGACCAGCGCGACCAGTTGCGGATACCCGTGCACCCGGCGCTGGAAGATGGCGTCGGCCAGCCGCAGCGCCAGCCCGCTGTTGCGCAGCGCCACGCCGGTGACGGCGCCGCCGAACATCAGCCACCACGCGGGCGACGCAAAGCCGCTGAACACCACCTTGGGCGGCGCAATCTGGAATACGACCGCGCACAGGAAGAACAGCAGCGTGGCGGTGGGCTCGGGCAAGGCGCCGAGCGCCCAGCAGCACACCGTGGACAACACCAGCGCCGCGGCCCAGACCAGCGCCGGCGGCGCGTCGATGGCGTGGCCGGCGCTCAACACCAGCGCAATGCACACGCCGATGGCAAAGGCGGCCCTGGCGGATTGCCGCAGGCCGGGGTCGGAAATGGTGTCCCGCACCGGCGCGGTGGCGGCCAGCGTGGCATCCGGGCCGCTCAGGCCGAAACGCGCCGCGGCGCGGCGTACGAATGGAGGCATGGAAGAACATCTCGTCTATGGCGCCGGTCCCATGCCGCGCGCGATTTCGGCGGGCCGGTGCCTGTTCGGCAATTGGCCGGTCACCTTTCCGGTCGCGGCCGCTCGATGCATCGTAGGCCGACCGCGATTGGCGGAGTTACACTAATCAGGCAATTTCTTACGATTTCATGCCACACGACGTCGCCCCCGCCCCTGCCCTGCCTGCCGCCTCGCCGCCCGCCCCGGCCCGCCGCCGCCCGGTCTACTCGCCGGTGCCGCGCGCACGTCCCAGCGCCGCCGACCCGGTGATCGCACACCTGCGCCGGCCGCCTCCCAACGCGGTGATCCACCCGCACCGCCATCCGTGGGGCCAGCTGTCGTTCCCGATCAGCGGCAGCCTGCGCATCACCGCCGGCGGCACCACATGGCTGGTGCCAGCGATGCGCGCAGTCTGGATCCCGCCCGACGTGGAGCACAACGTGGTGGTGCTGGGCACGGTGCGCTTTTACGCCTGCTATATCGCGCCGCAGGCCTGCGCGCTGTCGGCCGATTCATGCGCGGTGCTGGAGGTGTCGCCTCTGTTGCGCGAGCTGATGGAGGCCCTGGCCCACGACGACACGCTCGGCGAGCGCCGCCGCCAGCTCTGCGCCAGCCTGCTGGTGGAGGAACTGGCGGCCGCGCCCACGCTGTCATTGGGGCTGGCGCTGCCGTCGGACCGGCGGCTGCAGGCGCTGTGCCACGCGCTGATGGAAGATCCCGGCTCCAGCCTGACGTTGTCCGAATGGGCGGCCCGCACCGGCGCCAGCGAGCGGACGCTGGCGCGGCTGTTCGAAAGCGAGCTGAAGACCAGCTTCGGCAGCTGGCGCCAGCAGTTGCGGCTGGCCCATGCGATCGACCTGATGAGCCGCGGCCGGCCGCTGGCGCATGTGGCCGCGGAAACCGGCTACGCCCACGCGGGCGCGTTTTCGACCATGTTCCGCCGCGCGCTCGGGCAAACCCCGCGCGACTTCATGGCGCGCCGGCGCCGCGTGCTGGCTTGAGGTGACGCACGGGAGGTGACGCGGGTGGGTAACGTACAGCGGCGCCGGGTCAGGGCTTCACCGCGGCGGCCAGCACCGCCGGCATCGGCACCTCGAAGCCGCTGCCGCGCATATAGCCGGCCACCGTACCGCGCAGCACGGCCCGGATCTCGTCGCGCGCCCGCGGGGTCTGCGCGCGCAGCGTGGCGGCCGCGCGCACGGTGCCTTGCGCAAGCGCATCGAACAGCTGGTCCGGCGTGGAAAAGCGCCATACCTGGTGCACGTGCCGGCACGACGGGGCAACGAAGCCGGCCTGCTGCAAGGCGCTGCGGCACTCGTTGGGATCGCTGAAGAGAAAGAAATTGGGCCCCGCCGGCAGGTCGACCTCCATCGAGCCATAGGCACGGATGGCGGCATAGACCGCGCCGAAGCCCACCGCGCGTTCGGGGGCATCCCACACCGTGAAGGCTATGCGACCGCCTGGGCGCAGCACGCGGAAGGCTTCGCGCAGCGCGGCATCGGGATCGGACAGGTGGCACATGCCGAAGCCGTTGACCACGACGTCGAAGCTGGCGTCGCCGAAGGGCAGCGCCTGCGCGTCGGCCTGCTGGTAGTCGATGTGGGGATACAGCTTGCGCGCCAGCTCCACCTGCGCCAGCGAGAAGTCGATGCCGATGGCCTCGGCGCCGCGCCGTGCCGCCGCCGCGGCGATATGGCCCGAGCCGCTGGCGACATCGAGCACACGCTGCCCGCTGGCGGCGCGCGCGTCGTCCAGCAGCGCCTCGATCGATTGCCGGGTCACGTGCGACAGGTGCTCCTGGTAGCGGCTGACGACTTCGGGGTCCTCCCAGCCAGCCAGCTCAAAGGCGCGAAACGAATCTCCGGTGTGATCCATGCCCCCCTCCCAGGCGTCGGTGTCCAGGCTGCGGTTTGCGCGGGGACGAAGCAGGCACGATTGATGCGCCGCGGCCCCCTCCAAGCGAAGTATAGTCAGCGTGGCGCCGGCGCAATGGCCTGGAAATGGCCAGCAGATGGCCAGGCGATGGCCCCGCTCACACGCAGCGCAGCGTGGCAGCGCCGGGGCAGTCCGGCATGGGCCTGGCCGCTATTTCGCCCCGCTCACACGCCAGATGACATTGCCGACGTCGTCCGCCACCAGCAGCCCGCCGCGCTTGTCGATCGCCACGCCCACGGGCCGGCCGCGCGCATTGCCCTCGCCGTCGACAAAACCGGTCAGCACGTCGAAGGGCGCGCCGTTCGGACGGCCTTTGCTGAACGGCACGAAGATGACCTTGTACCCCGCCAGCGGCCGCCGGTTCCAGGACCCATGCTGGCCCACGAACATGCCCTCGCTGAAGCGCGCCGGCAGGCTGTTGCCGGTGGCGGCCGCGAGCCCCAGCGGCGCGGTATGCGCGCCGACCGCGTAGTCGGGCACGATCGCCCTGGCCACCAGGTCGGGCGCCGGGGGCTTGACGCGCTTGTCGACGTGCTGCCCGAAGTAGCTGTATGGCCAGCCATAGAAACCGCCGTCGCGCACGGTGGTGATGTAGTCGGGCACCAGGTCGCTGCCGAGCTCGTCGCGCTCGTTGACCGCGGTCCACAGCGCGCCGGTGACCGGCTCCCACGCCATACCGTTGGGATTGCGCAGGCCGCTGGCAAAAATGCGGTGCGAGCCGTTCCTGGGATCGACCTCCCAAATGGCGGCGCGGCCCGCTTCCTTGTCCATGCCGTTCTCGGCCACGTTGCTGTTAGAGCCCACTGTCACGTAGAGCTTGCGGCCGTCGCGGCTGGCGATGATGTTCTTGGTCCAGTGGTGATTGAGCGGCCCGCCGGGCAGGTCGACCACCTTCTGCGGCGCCGCGGCGATCTCGGTCTGGCCGGGCTGGTACGGGAAGCGCAGCACCGCGTCGGTGGCAGCCACGTAGAAATCGTTGCCGACCAGCACCATGCCGAACGGCGAGTTGATGTTTTTCAGGAATATCGACCGCTGGTCGGCGACACCGTCGCCGTTGCTGTCGCGCAGCAGCGTGATGCGGTTGGCGCTGGGCGTGCCGGCGCCGGCGCGCTTCATCACCTTCTTCATGATCCAGCCCTTGATGCCCTTGCCGTCGTCGGGCTTGGGCGGGGCATTGCTCTCGGCCACCAGCACATCGCCGTTGGGCAGCACGTAGACCCAGCGCGGATGATCGAGCTTGTCGGCGAAGGCGGTCACCGCCATGCCCTCGGCCGCCACCGGGCGCTGCCCTTCGCCCCAGCCGACGGCGGGCGCGATCTTGACGGTGGGGATGGCGGTCTCGTTCGGCGGCGGCAGCTGCGGCGTGGGTCCGAAGCCGGCCTCGGAAGGCAGCTTGGCCGATTCGCCGCACGCGCCCAGCGTCGCGGCGGCGCCCGCCAGCAGCACTGCGCCACACAAGCGGGAAGAAGGCGGGAAGGGCTCGGGCAGCGGCATGGTGCGGACTCCTCGGGCGAGGCAGGATGCGCCCGCTACTCGACTATAGGATGCGTGCCGCCGTCCCCTCTGTAGGCCCCCGGAAAGACCCGGTGTAGGACAACGCCCACGCCGGCCCACCGCATGCCGGCACTCAGCCGCGATGCGGCGTATCCAGCCCCTTCACCACCGCCGGGCGCTGCACGAACGCCTCCAGCACGCGCCGCACGTTGGCAAAATCCTTGAAGCCGACCAGGTCGCCTGCCTCGTAGAAGCCGACCAGGTTGCGCACCCACGGGAAGGTGGCGATGTCTGCAATGGTGTACTCGTCGCCCATGATCCACGCGCGCCCGGCCAGGCGCTGCTCGAGCACGTTGAGCAGGCGCCGGCTTTCCGCGACATAGCGGTCGCGCGGGCGCTTGTCTTCATAGGCCTTGCCGGCGAACTTGTGGAAGAAGCCGACCTGCCCGAACATCGGGCCGATGCCGCCCATCTGGAACATCAGCCACTGGATGGTCTCGTAGCGCCGTGCCGGATCGGCCGGAATCAGCTTGCCCGACTTGTCGGCCAGGTACAGCAGGATCGCGCCCGATTCGAACAGCGGCAGCGGCTTGCCGCCCGGGCCATTGGGATCGAGAATCGCGGGGATCTTGTTGTTGGGGTTGAGCGACAGGAATTCCGGCGAGAGCTGGTCGTCGGTGTCGAAGCGCACCAGGTGCGGCTCGTACGGCAGGCCCGTCTCTTCCAGCATGATCGATGCCTTGACGCCGTTGGGCGTCGGCAGCGAATAGAGCTGGATGCGCTCGGGATGCTGCGCCGGCCATTTGCGGGTGATGGGGAAGGCGGACAGATCGGACACGTGGGCTCCGGTGGTGGCATGGTGCCAGACGCGCGGCCGGCACCGGATGGCTGAAAGCCCGGATGATAGCCCGGCGCGGCAAACCATGCCGGGAGGCTGGCCAATATGCAAAACCCCGCATCTCTCGCGAGATGCGGGGTTTTGTTTTGCCGTGTGGGGCGCTGTTGTGCGGCGGCGCCCCGCCGCCCTTACCAGCTCAGTGCGACGCTCAGACCGTCACGCCGTCAGCCACTTCCTTGAAGTCCTCGATCTGGTCGAAGTTCATGTACTTGTAGATCTTGTCGCCATTCTGGTTGATGACGCCAATATCGGCCATGTACTCGTCCTTGGTCGGGATGCGGCCCAGGCGCGAGCAGATCGCTGCCAGTTCGGCGGAACCCAGGTACACGTTGGTGTTCTTGCCCAGGCGGTTCGGGAAGTTGCGGGTCGAGGTCGACATCACCGTCGCGCCTTCGCGCACCTGTGCCTGGTTGCCCATGCACAGCGAGCAGCCCGGCATTTCGGTGCGGGCACCGGCGGTGCCGAACACGCCGTAGTGGCCTTCCTCGGTCAGCTGCTTCTGGTCCATCTTGGTCGGCGGCGCCACCCACAGCTTGACCGGGATGTCGCGCTTGCCTTCGAGCAGCTTGGAAGCCGCGCGGAAGTGGCCGATGTTGGTCATGCACGAACCGATGAAGACTTCGTCGATCTTGGCGCCGGCCACGTCCGACAGGGTCTTGACGTCGTCCGGGTCGTTCGGGCAGGCCACGATCGGCTCGTGCACGTCGGCCAGGTCGATCTCGATCACGGCGGCGTACTCGGCGTCGGCGTCCGGCTCCAGCAGCTTCGGATCGGCCAGCCACGCTTCCATGGCCTTGATACGGCGCTGCAGGCTGCGCGGGTCCTGGTAGCCCTGGGCGATCATCCACTTCAGCAGCGTGATGTTGCTGTTGATGTATTCGATGATCGGGTCCTTGTTCAGGCGCACCGTGCAACCGGCGGCCGAGCGTTCTGCCGAGGCGTCCGACAGTTCAAACGCTTGCTCGACCTTCAGGTCGGGCAGGCCTTCGATTTCCAGGATGCGGCCCGAGAAGATGTTCTTCTTGCCTTGCTTGGCCACGGTCAGCAGGCCTTGCTTGATCGCATACAGCGGGATCGCGTTGACCAGGTCGCGCAGGGTCACGCCCGGCTGCATCTGGCCCTTGAAGCGGACCAGCACCGATTCCGGCATGTCCAGCGGCATCACGCCGGTGGCGGCGGCAAAGGCCACCAGGCCCGAACCGGCCGGGAAGCTGATGCCGATCGGGAAGCGGGTGTGCGAGTCGCCGCCGGTGCCGACGGTATCCGGCAGCAGCATGCGGTTCAGCCACGAGTGGATCACGCCGTCGCCCGGGCGCAGCGAGATGCCGCCGCGGGTGCTGATGAACTCGGGCAGGGTGTGGTGGGTCTTGACGTCGACCGGCTTCGGATAGGCGGCGGTATGGCAGAACGACTGCATCACCAGGTCGGCCGAGAAGCCCAGGCAGGCCAGGTCCTTCAGCTCGTCGCGGGTCATCGGGCCGGTGGTGTCCTGCGAGCCCACCGAGGTCATCTTCGGTTCGCAGTATGTGCCCGGGCGGATGCCCTTGCCTTCGGCCAGGCCGCAGGCACGGCCGACCATCTTCTGCGCCAGCGTGAAGCCCTTGCCGGTATCGGCCGGGTTTTGCGGCAGGCGGAACAGCGTCGACGGGGCCAGGCCCAGCGCTTCACGCGCCTTGGCGGTCAGGCCGCGGCCGACGATCAGGGGGATACGGCCGCCGGCACGGACTTCGTCGAACAGCACGTCCGACTTGACCTTGAACTCGGCGATCACTGCGCCGTCCTTCAGGGCCTTGCCTTCGTACGGGCGCAGTTCGACCACATCGCCCATTTCCATCTTCGACACGTCCAGCTCGATCGGCAGCGCGCCGGCGTCTTCCATGGTGTTGTAGAAGATCGGGGCGATCTTGTTGCCCAGGCACACGCCGCCGAAGCGCTTGTTCGGGATGAACGGGATGTCTTCGCCGGTGAACCACAGCACCGAGTTGGTGGCGGACTTGCGGCTGGAGCCGGTACCGACCACGTCGCCCACGTAGGCAACCAGGTGGCCCTTTTCCTTCAGCGATTCGATGAACTTGACCGGGCCGCGCTTGCCGTCTTCTTCCGGCTGGAACGCCGCGCCTTCGCGCTTGTTCTTCAGCATGGCCAGCGCGTGCATCGGGATGTCCGGGCGGGTGGTGGCGTCCGGGGCCGGCGACAGGTCGTCGGTGTTCGTTTCGCCCGGCACCTTGAACACGGTGATGGTCAGGCTTTGCGGGACTTCCGGACGGCTGGTGAACCATTCGGCGTCGGCCCAGCTTTGCAGCACTGCCTTGGCGTTGGCGTTGCCCTTGTCGGCCTTCTCCTTCACGTCGTGGAAGGCGTCGAACATCAGCAGGGTCTTCTTCAGCGCGTCGGCAGCCACGGTACCGACTTCAGCGTCGTCCAGCAGCTCGATCAGCGGCGAGATGTTGTAGCCGCCCAGCATGGTGCCGAGCAGCTCGGTAGCCTTGGCGCGGGAGATCAGCGCGCACTTTTCCTTGCCCAGGGCGACGGCGGCCAGGTACGAGGCCTTGACCTTGGCGGCGTCGTCCACGCCGGCGGGAACGCGGTTGCTGATCAGGTCGACCAGGTTCTGCTCTTCGCCTGCGGGCGGGTTCTTCAGCAGTTCGATCAGCTCGGCCGTCTGCTTGGCGGTCAGGGGCAGAGGAGGGATACCAAGCGCGGCGCGCTCGGCCACATGTGCGCGATAGTTTTCAAGCATGGGAACCTGCTGAGTAATTAGGTTTTGAAAAACTTCCTTTGACGTTCGCGATTGTAGTCGGTGTGGGGGCTTCGGTCAAATGTCTTATATCTTATATAAGAGTTGGGTTTTGAAAATCCTTATTAATCAATGGGGTTCTGGATAGAAGAGTTGGTGGGTTGCAGGGGGACTACTTGAGTAGGGGAGTCGGGAATGGTGGCTTTGTCTTGGATATGTGGCTTTGGCATGGCATTTGATGGGTTCGTGCGCCTTCGGCTTGGTATCTGGTGGTGATGGATGCGCCCTGTTCCGCCCTCCCGGGCAGGTCACTTTTTGGCCGAGCGCCAAAAAGCCACCAAAAAACGCGTTTACGGCCGTGCGGGCGGCCACTCTTATCGTAGTGTGCCCGGGCTTTCGTACGGGGCTTTGCTTCGTTGCAGGGCCTCGCAGGGGTCGGCTTGAGCGAATTGGTTGGGCTTCACTCCGTGGCGGCTCCGGCCCTCTCCCCCGCCCGCAAGCGGGAGAGGGGAGACGGTGGCCGCCCGCAGGGCCGTTACGCGCTTTTGGTTACTTTTGCCGCTCGGGCAAAAGTGACTCGCCCCTTTAGGGGCGAAACCGGGGCATATCAAATCCCGCCAGATGCCAGCCGCCAGGCAAAACAAAAACACAAAAACAACCACATCCCACCCCCACCACCCCCAAACTCAAGTTCCCGCCCCACCACTCGTTAACCCCCCTGCAGGCGCGCACCACAAAGCGCCCGCTAGCGTAGCCATGCCTGCTCCCTTTCCGCTCAAACGGCCAAGCTGAAAGGGTTTCCCCCTTTTTTTCGGCCCTTTGCTGGCCTGCGATTCCGGAAGAATGGCAGGCATTCCGACACAGGCTTCTCATGGCGAACACGGCTTCCCCTTCCCAGACTGGCAGCAACACAGGCAAGCGCGGCCGGCTGCTGCTGATCGGCGGCGGCGTGCTTGTCGTGGCACTGGGTGCCGGAGGCTTTGTGCTGGGCAGCGTGCTGAGCAACCGCCTGCCGGCGGCGCCCGCCGCGCCCGCCGCCCCGGTCATTCCGCCACCGATCTTCGTGCCGCTGGATGCGTTCACCGTCAACCTGAAGAGCGAGGACGGCGACCGCTTCCTGCATACCGGCCTGTCGCTGAAGGTGGCGGATGCCGAGACGCAGGCGCGCCTGGCGCAGTACCTGCCCGAGGCACGCAGCCGCATCCTGCTGCTGTTGTCGGCACGCCAGCCCGCGGATCTGGCCACGGTCGAAGGCAAGCGCAAGCTGGCCGACGACATCCGCACCACCATCGCCCAGCCCTTCGCCACCGGCCTGCCGGCCCAGCGCGTGCTGGATGTGTTGTTCACCTCTTTCGTGGTGCAGTAAGCGCCCGCTTGCGCCCTGCCCCGCCCGCAAACCGATATGAAACCGTCCGCCGCCACAAAGGCCCGCCCTGCACACGCATGCCGCCGGGCACGGTGATGCGCGCCTGGCCATGCCGCAACGGTTTCATCCATAACGACGCCGCATAAAGCCGCACAAGGGGCAGGACACCAGATGGCCTACGACAAGTTCCTCTCGCAAGACGAGGTCGACGAGCTGCTCAAGGGCGTATCCGGCGAGGCCGATACGCCCAAGGCCAGCGAGCCGGCGCCGGACGACAGCGGGGTGCGCCCGTACAACCTGGCGACGCAGGAACGCATCATCCGCGGCCGCCTGCATACGCTGGAAATCATCAACGAGCGCTTTGCGCGTTCGCTGCGCTCGGCACTGTTCAATTTCATCCGCCGCGGCGCGGATATTTCGGTCGGCAGCATCAGGATCGAGAAGTTCGGCGATTTCGCCCGCAACCTGCCGATGCCGACCAACCTGAACCTGGTCCACCTGAAGCCGCTGCGCGGCACGGCGCTGTTCGTCTACGACCCGAACCTGGTGTTCCTGGTGGTGGACAACCTGTTCGGCGGCGACGGCCGCTTCCACACCCGCGTGGAAGGGCGCGACTTCACCCAGACCGAGCAGCGCATCATCCAGCGCATGCTGGAGCTGACGCTGGCCAGCTACGGCAGCGCCTGGCGCACCGTGCATCCGATCGAGACCGAGTACATCCGCTCGGAGATGCACACCAAGTTTGCCAATGTCGCCACGCAGAACGAAGCCGTGGTGACCACCGCCTTCCATATCGAACTGGGCGCAGTCGGCGGGCAGCTCCACGTGTGCCTGCCGTACGCGATGATCGAGCCGCTCAAGGACCTGCTGATGAATCCGCTGCAGGACGAGAAGGAAGTCGACAAGGGCTGGGTCAACCAGCTGTCAAGGCAGCTGCGCGCGGCCGAAGTGGAACTGGTCGCCGAGTTCGCGCACCTGCAAAGCACGGTGGCCGAAGTGCTGGCGCTGCGCGCCGGCGACGTGCTGCCGATCGAGCTGCCGGAGAAGATCTTCGGCAAGGTGGACGGCGTGCCCGTGATGCAGTGCGGCTTCGGCACCATGAACGGCCAATACGCGCTGCGGGTAGAACGAATGATCAATCACCAGGACGGCCAATCCCACCTGGACACCGAGGACACCGATTATGAGTGACGGCTTCGAGGACAAGCCGGTCGATCCGATGGACGACTGGGCCAGCGCGCTGGCGGAGCAGACCAGCGCCACAGCCGCCGGGGTGCCCGCCGCGGCCCCTTCGGCGGCCTCCGCGCCCGCGGCCACCCCGGCCGCCGCCACTGTCTTCCAGCCGCTGGCGAAGGAAACGACCAGCGGCTTCCACAACGATATCGAGATGATCCTCGATATCCCGGTGCAGCTGACGGTGGAACTGGGCCGCACCAAGGTGCCCATCAAGAACCTGTTGCAGCTGGCACAGGGCTCGGTGGTCGAACTGGACGGGCTGGCCGGCGAGCCGATGGACGTGCTGGTCAACGGCTACCTGATCGCGCAGG
Organism: Cupriavidus sp. a3; assembly: GCF_051015765.1. Lineage (NCBI taxonomy): Bacteria > Pseudomonadati > Pseudomonadota > Betaproteobacteria > Burkholderiales > Burkholderiaceae > Cupriavidus > Cupriavidus sp. a3. Next base: position 2,017,575 of record NZ_CP170644.1, read on the forward strand.
GCGAGGTGGTGGTGGTGAACGACAAGTTCGGCATCCGCCTGACGGACATCATCACGCCGTCCGAACGCATCCGCAAGCTGAACAAATGACCATCCGGAAGTACCCCGCGCCCGGTGCTGGCCGCCTCCGGGCCGTCGGCGCCAGTCTCGCCACGCTGATGCTGGCGCTGACCCCGGCGCTGGCACTGGCCGCCGACGACAAGCCGGCACCGGCCATCAGTGGCGCGGGCAGCCTGGCCCAGGCCGGGCTGGGGCTGTTTGCCGTGATCGCGCTGATCCTTGGCATGGCATGGCTGGCCCGGCGTGCCGGACTGGTGCGCCATGCCACCGGCGGGGTGATGAAGGTGGTCGGCAGCACCATGCTGGGCGCGCGCCAGCGGCTGGTGCTGGTGGAAGTCGGCGATACCTGGCTGGTGCTGGGCGTCAGCCCCGGCGAAATCCGCCCGCTGCACAGCATGCCGGCGCACACCGCTGGCGGTTCCTCCTCTGCCTCCGCCAACCCGCTGACCCCGGCACACGCCACCGGCATGCCGCAACCGCCGACCGGCGGCACCTTCGCCGAGAAGCTGCTGCGTTCGCTGCAATCCCAGTTCAAGTCATGAATTCCCTGCGTGCCGCATGGCGGCGCCGCTTCCGGCCCGCGTGCCTCGCCGTGGCCGCGCGCTACCGCCCGTTGTCGATTGCCCTGGTCCTGGCGCTTGCCGCCGCCGTACTGGCATTGGCCCCAGCGCCTGCCTGGGCGCAGCAGCTGCCCGGCGTGGTCAGCAAGCCCGCCCCGGGCGGCGGCCAGATCTGGTCGCTGCCGATCCAGACGCTGGTGCTGCTGACCTCGCTGTCGTTCCTGCCGGCGGCGATGCTGATGATGACCGGCTTCACCCGCATCATCATCGTGCTGGGCCTGCTGCGCAACGCGCTGGGCACGGCCACCTCGCCGCCCAACCAGGTGCTGGTGGGGCTGTCGCTGTTCCTGACCTTTTTCGTGATGGCGCCGGTGCTGGACCGCGTCTACAACGACGCCTACAAGCCGCTATCGGAAAACAAGATCAGCCTGGAAACCGCCGCCGCCAGGGCCGCCGAGCCGCTCAAGGCCTTCATGCTGCGCCAGACCCGCGAAAAGGACCTGGCGATGTTCGCGCAGATGGCCAAGGCGCCGGAGATGCAGGGCCCGGAAGAAGTGCCGCTGAGCATCCTGGTGCCCGCCTTCGTCACCAGCGAGCTGAAGACCGCGTTCCAGATCGGCTTCACCATCTTTATCCCGTTCCTGATCATCGACCTGGTGGTTGCCAGCGTGCTGATGGCGATGGGCATGATGATGGTGCCGCCGGCAACCATCTCGCTGCCGTTCAAGCTGATGCTGTTCGTGCTGGTGGACGGCTGGCAGCTGCTGCTGGGATCGCTGGCGCAGAGCTTCATGAACTGAGGCCAGTTGCCTCGCCCTTCGCATTCCTATCCGCAGGATCCGAGCCATGACCCCGGAAACCGTAATGACCATCGCCACCCAGGCGATGAAGATGACCCTGCTGCTAGCCGCGCCGCTGCTGCTGGTGGCGCTCGCGGCCGGCCTGGTGGTGAGCCTGTTCCAGGCCGCAACGCAGATCAACGAGATGACGCTGACCTTCATCCCCAAGCTGATCGCGCTGTTTGCCACCATGGTGCTGGCCGGCCCGTGGATGATCAACACCATGGTCGACTATATGCGCGAGGTGTTCCAGAGCATTCCCGCGCTGGCGCACTGACGCGCGCTCACTCCCGCCTTCCGCCAGACTGCCGTGGTCGAGTTCACTTCAGCCCAGCTCTATGGCTGGCTCGCGGCATTCCTGTGGCCCTTCTTCCGCATCCTGGCGCTGATCGGCACCGCGCCGCTGTTCGGTGAGTCGACCATCCCGCGGCGCGCCAAGATCGCGCTGTCGGCGATGATCGCGATGGTGGTGTCGCCTACCATCGCCCAGCTGCCGGCGGCGCCGGTGTACTCCTTCGAGGGCCTGCTGATCATCCTCAACGAGGTCGGCATCGGCCTGGCCACCGGCTTTGTCATGCGGCTGGTGTTCGCCACCGTGCAGCAGGCCGGCGAAATCATCGGCCTGCAGATGGGCCTGTCGTTCGCCTCCTTCTTCGACCGCGCCGCCGGCGGCCAGACCATGGTGCTGTCGCGCTTTCTCAACATCATCGCGGTGCTGCTGTTCCTCGCGCTGGACGGCCACCTGATGATGCTGGGCGCGCTGGTCGACAGCTTCAATGGGCTGCCGATCGGGGGGACGCCGCTGTCAGCGGGCGGCGCCATGGCCGTGGCGCGCGCCGGCGGCATGGTGTTCGCTTCGGGGCTGCTGCTGGCGCTGCCGATGATCGCCGCGCTGCTGACGCTGAACCTGGCCATGGGCATCCTGAACCGTGCCTCGCCGCAGCTGTCGATCTTCGCGGTGGGCTTCCCGGTGACGCTGTCGGGCGGGTTCCTGGTGCTGATGCTGGTGATGCCGCAGATGGGCACCTTCATGCAGCACCTGATCGAGGCCGGGTTGGAATCGATCGGAACGGTGCTGGGGCAGTTCGGGCGCTAGCGCCACGGCGGCACCGCGCCTTCTTTGCGGCTGCAATTCCACTCTTTTCGGCAACAAGGTAACGCGGCGCCACGCCGATCTTCAACGCGTGCGCGCATTAATCTTAGACCTCGAATATGTCTTGACACGAGGCGGCAAGGCGCTAAGATTGCGCCATGTACTTCGATCTCTAAGATTATTGAAGTACCGCAACCCCTGCCCAGGAGCCCTTACATGTACGACCTCTTTGCCACCGACAAGCTGATCGACCTCTGGCTGACCGAAGACATCGGCATCTGCGACTTGACCGTCCAGACCATGATCGAGCCCGGCGAGACCGGCACCTTCTGCATGAACGCCCGCGAGCCGATGATCATCGCCGGCATCGACGTGGCGGCACGTATCTTCGCCCGCTACGATCCCACGCTGTCTGTCGACGTGCGCGTCGCCGACGGCGACAAGGTCGCCAAAGGGGCGGTGCTGCTGAACGTGAGCGGCAATGCGCGCAGCGTGCTGACGGCCGAGCGCACCGCGCTGAACATCATGCAGCGGCTGTGCGGCATCGCCAACCTCACGGCCACCTATGCCCAGGCCATTGCGCATACCAGGGCGCGCCTGATCGACAGCCGCAAGACCACGCCAGGCCTGCGGGCGCTGGAAAAGCATGCGGTGACCTGCGGCGGCGGCCTGAACCACCGACTAAGCCTGGACAATGGCGTGATGATCAAGGACAACCACATCTCCGTGTGCGGCAGCATCGCCGCCGCCGTGGAACGCGTGCGCCGCAAGCTGCCGGTGCTGACCAAACTGGAAGTGGAATGCGACCGGCTAGAGCAGGTGCACGAGGCCCTGGCCGCCGGTGTCGACGTGATCATGCTGGACAACATGTCGGTGCCCGACATGAAAGAGGCCGTTCAGATCGTCAATGGCCGGACCAAGGTCGAGGCCTCGGGCGGCATTCGCCTGGAAACGATCCGGGCCGTGGCGGAAACCGGCGTGGACTACATCTCGACGAGCAAGATCACGCAGTCGGCACCGGCCGTGGATATTGGACTGGACGACGCCTGACGCATCGCGCCTGTCGGGGCCCAGGCGCTCCGGCATCGGTTTCACGCCTTCTACCCAAGGCATTCCCCCTCGCCGGCATGGCCGACGGGGGCTTTTTCATTGGCGCCAGCCGACTACCGCTACAGGTCCGACAACAGCCGCCCCACCTCCTGCGTGGACGGCACCCGCCGGCCGTTCTCTGCCGACGCGATTTCGTCGGCGACCAAGCGCTTGGCGATGGTAATCAGTACGCGGCGCGTGGTCAGCACATCCTCTTCGCTCACGCCTTCCACGCTGAGTTCGTTGACCTCGGTGGCCAGCGGTTCGAGCTTGCGGCGCAACGCGCGCCCGGTCTTGCTCAGGAACACGTGCACCTTCTTCTTGTTGCCGGGAAGGTGCGTGCGTTCCACATAGCCCAGCGCTTCCAGCGCCTTCACCGCCGCAAAGGTGGTCGGCTCGGTCACGCCGGCCCGTTCGCTCAGCTCCCGCTGCGACAGACCATCATGGCGCCACAGGATACGCAGAATGGTCCAGTGGCCGTACGAAACCGAATGTTCCGCCAGGCGCAGTTGCAGCGCCCGGATATAGGCGCGCGCAGCGTCCTTTACCAGGTGGGCAAGCCGTTCTTCATCGGCTTCATCCGGCGGCGTGATTTTGACCGGAGCATCCGGCTTCCTTGTGGCCATAGTTGTGACGGGAAATGAGATGTATGCATGCGGCACCATGATGCGGTGCAAGCGACAGCGCACATGATAGCGCCTCGCGAGCTCGCGCGTCCGGCACCGCGCCCCTGGCCTCCGGTCCTCTTTATGTAGTATTCACTCCATTAGTGCACCATGCGCGCAACCGATGCATGAGGCACCGGCAGCGCGCATGCGGTGACCCGTGTTTTCCCCTACGACCATGCGAATCCCGCGTACACACTGGATTTGCGGGGGATGGTCCATTGCTTGCATTACCTTAGACATCGAACTTATCTTGACACCCGTCTAGCCGGTGCTAGCATAGCCGTACAACTTCGACATCTAAGATAATCATGAAGGCAACCGGCACATTCTTTCTCGTTGTAGGGCCCAGTGGCGCTGGCAAGGATTCCTTGATCGACGGTGCGCGTGCCTCGCTCGATGACGACTATGTCTTCGCACGGCGCGTCATCACGCGCCCGGGCGGGTCTGCCGGCGAGGATCACGAGGGCGTTTCGGAAGCCGAGTTCGCACGGCGCCAGCGAAAGGGCGAGTTCCTGGCCACCTGGGACGCACACGACCTTCGCTATGGATTGCCCATGTCGCTGGTGCGCGAGCTGGAACGCGGGCGCAACGTCGTAGCCAATGGCTCGCGCGGCGTCGTCGCCGACCTTGCCGCCCGCTTGCCGCGCTTCGTGGTCATCCTGGTGACGGCACCGCAGGAGGTGCTGGCACAGCGCATCAGCGCGCGCGGACGTGAATCGGGCGACCAGGTCGCCAGGCGAGTGGCGCGAGCGGGAGTATCGATGCCTCCCGAGGTCGCCTGCATCACGGTGTCAAACGACGGCACGCTGGAAGCGGGCATGGCACGCTTTGTCGAAGCGCTGCGAAACGGCACCAGTACATCCGCCGCCAGGCAGCCGGCCAGCCGCGCCAACCTCATGGCCAAGCTGCGCGGCGAGCCGCTCGACGAAGCTGCCTATGTTGCCGTGCTGCAAGACGCCATCGCCGGGCGGTACACCGAGGCAGAGCTGACCGACTTCCTCATTGCCGCAACCCTCACGCTGACCGATGACGAAGTGGTGGCGCTGGCACGCGCTCGGACGGCCTTCACACCCCGCATCGACTGGGACGAGCCTCTTGTCGTCGACAAGCACTCAATGGGCGGCGTTCCCGGCAGTCGCATCACGCTGGTCGTGGTGCCGATTGTCGCGGCCTACGGCCTGGCCATGCCCAAGACGTCATCGCGCGCTATCACATCTGCTGCCGGCACCGCCGATGCCATGGAAACCATCGCGCGGGTCGACCTGACGCACGAGGACGTGCGCCGATGCGTGGCGCAGGCGCGTGCATGCATTGCATGGAACGGACGCCTGAACCATTCCGTGATCGACGACGTGATGAACGCGATCACCCGGCCCCTGCGCCTCGATTCGCGACGCTGGTCGGTGGCGTCGATCCTGTCGAAGAAGTTCACCGCCGGCGCGACCCATGTCATCGTCGACCTGCCCTTCGGGCCGCAGACCAAGCTGGCGACGCGCGCCGACGCCGAGGCGCTTGGCGCACTGTTCGAACACGTCGGCAAGGGACTGGGCCTGCACGTGCGCGCGCTGGTCACGGACGGCAGCCACCCGATAGGCCGTGGCATCGGCCCCGCGCTGGAAGTGCGCGACGTCCGGCTGGTGCTCGACAACGATCCCGCGGCTCCCGCGGACCTGCGTGAAAAGGCCCTGCGCTTTGCCGGCGGAATCATCGCCTTCGATCCGCGCGTGGGCTGCGCCGAACAAGGCATGCGCATTGCGGCTGCGCTGCTGGACGAAGGCAAGGCAAAGGCCGCATTCGACCGGATCGCCGCAGCGCAGGGTATTCGCTCCCGCCCGGTGGCGCCGGGTACGCATACACGGATCGTGGCCGCCACGACGCGGGGCCAGGTGACGGCCATCGACGGCTTGCAGATTTCCGGCGTGGCGCGCGCCGCCGGGGCACCGCGCGCTGCGGGTGCAGGCATCGACCTGCTGTGCACGCTCGGTGCGCAGGTGGCGCCAGGGCAACCTCTCTACCGTATCCACGCCGACTCCGCTGCAGCACTTGAGGCGGCATCGGCACTGGTCGGCGTTGGTGGCGAGTGCCATCAGGCAGTGCGTATAGATTCCGATTGACCAGCGTTTCACCTTCCTTCAACCTAACCGACGAGACATATTGATGAGACCCCTATCCGTCGTCAACAGCCTGGCATCGCTCCTGTTTGTTGCAGGGAGCCTGGGCACCCTGCCCGGGCGCGCCGAGGCCAATATCGCCAGTACCTTCCCGCAGAAGCCCATCCGCATGGTGGTGACGTTCCCGGCCGGAGGCGGGACCGATTCCCTTGCGCGCGTGATCGGAGCGGACATCAGCAAGTCGCTGGGGCAGCAGGTAGTCGTCGACAACCGGCCCGGCGCCAGCGGCAACATCGGCGCCGAGTACGTCGCCAAGAGCCCTGCCGACGGCTACACGCTGCTGATCGTCAACAGCAGTTTTGCCATCAACCCGAGCGTCTTCAAGAAGCTACAGTTCAACCCGAAGTCCGATTTCAGCGCCGTCATCACCTTTGCTTCGGTGCCGTCGGTGATCGCCGTGCCATCGCACTCGAAGATCCGCACCTTCAACGACTTGCTGGCGACGGGCAAGAGCGCCTCCCCCCCCAGCTATGCCTCGTGCGGTAACGGCACGCCCCAGCATCTGGCCGGTGAATTGCTGAAGGTCTCGGCAAAGATCGCTATGCTTCACGTGCCGTACAAAGGTTGTGCACCCGCCATCGCCGACGTGCTCGGCAATCAGGCCGATGTCAGTATCAATACGCTGACCAACACCATGCCCTACCTGAAAAGCAACAGGTTGCGCGCGCTGGCCGTCACCTCGAAGGCACGTTCGCCGTTCCTGCCCGACGTGCCAAGCGTGAGCGAGCTTGGCATCCCCGGCTATGACGTCGACCAATGGTTCGGCATCCTGGCTCCGGCGAACACGCCGCCCGAAATCGTGCAGAAGCTGAACACGGAAATCGCCAGGGCCATCTCCAAGCCCGAGGTCAGGTCTTCGCTGGAGCAGCTCGGCTTTGCCACGACCACGAGCACCCCTGCCGAATTCCAGAAGCTGGTGACCTCCGATATCGATCGCTGGCAGAAATTCGCGACGAAGATCAATCTGCTGGTCGACTGACCACCCGGGTGACCGGCCGGGCCACAGCAGCCGGAGCCCTGCCTTTCTCCCTTGCATTGTTGCCGCGCGGGCCTTGTCGCGCCTACCCCTTTACACACACCACCTGCCGCAGCGTATGCACCACCTCGACCAGGTCCGACTGCGCCGCCATCACCGCATCGATGTCCTTGTACGCCATCGGGATCTCGTCGATCACCGCGGCGTCCTTGCGGCATTCCACCCCTTCGGTGGCTTGCTTCTGGTCAGCCACGGTGAAGCGGCGCTTGGCTTCGCTGCGGCTCATGGTGCGGCCCGCGCCGTGGCTGCATGAGCAGAACGATTCCGGATTGCCCTTGCCGCGCACGATGAAAGAGCGCGCGCCCATCGAGCCGGGGATGATGCCCAGCTCGCCCGCGCGCGCACTGACCGCGCCCTTGCGTGTCACCAGCACTTCCTTGCCGAAGTGATGTTCCTTCTGCACATAGTTGTGGTGGCAGTTGACGGCTTCGAGCCGTGCCTGGAACGGCTTGCGCAGCACGCGCTGCGCCGCGGCCAGCACCGCTTCCATCATCAGCTCGCGGTTGCGGCGCGCGAACGCCTGCGCCCACGACACCGCGAAGACATAGTCCTCGTAGTGCTGCGAGCCTTCGACAAGGTAGGCCAGGTCGCGATCCGGCAGGTTGGCCAGGTGGCGCCGCATGTCCTGCTGCGCCAGCGTGATGAAGGTGGTGCCGATGGCGTTGCCCACCCCGCGCGAGCCGGAGTGGAGCATGAACCAGACCGCTTGCGACTCGTCCAGGCAGACCTCGATAAAGTGGTTGCCGGTGCCGAGCGTGCCCAGGTGGTTGCGGTGGTTGGTGCGCGCCAGCTGCGGGTATTTGTCGGTAATGCGGCGGAAATCCGCGGCCATGCCCGCCCACGCCGCGTCGACGTGCGTGGGCACCGAGCCCCAGGCGCCCTGGTCGCGCCGCCCGCCCTGCGCCGTGCGGCCGTGCGGCACGGCGTGCTCGATCGCGCTGCGCAGCGGGCCGAGGTTGTCGGGCAGGTCCGAGGCGGTCAGCGAGGTCTTTACCGCCATCATGCCGCAACCGATATCCACGCCCACCGCGGCCGGGATCACCGCGCCCACGGTCGGGATCACCGAGCCGATGGTCGAGCCCTTGCCGAGGTGCACGTCCGGCATCACCGCCAGGTGGCGGAAGATAAACGGCATCTGCGCGGTATTGACGAGCTGCTGGCGCGCGGAGTCCTCCACGGGGACACCGCGGGTCCACATCTTTGCCGGCTTGCCGGCGCCGGTATCGAGAACGTCATAGTGCTGCCTGGCCGTCATGGTCTGTCCTGCTCTGGCGTTGCGTTGCAGGTTAGACGGCCGGGCGCCGCACGGATTCCGGATAACGCAAGGCAGTCGCGGCTCAGGTCGGCTGCCCCTGCAGGAAGCCGGCAAAGCTGCCCAGGTCGACATTGCCGCCGGAAACGATGATGCCCACACGCTTGCCCCGCACATCGAGCTTGCCATGCAGCACGGCGGCCGCGGCCAGGCAGCCGGTGGGCTCGACCACGATCTTCATGCGGCCAGCGAAGAACTTCATGGTCTCGACCAGCTCGGCGTCCGAAACGGTCACGATATCGGTCACCCGTTCGCGGATCACGGCAAAGGTGTACTGGCCGAGGAAGGGAGTCTGGGCACCGTCGGCGATGGTGCGCGGGGTGTCGATGCGGACGATCTCGCCGCTGCGCAGGCTGCGCTGGCCGTCGTTGCCGGCTTCGGGCTCGACGCCGTAGACCTCGCAGCCGGGCGACATGGCGTGCGCCGCCACGGCACAGCCCGACAGCAGCCCGCCGCCACCCAGGCACACCGCCAGCATGTCCAGCGGGCCGGTTTCCTCCAGCAGTTCCTTGGCCGCGGTACCCTGCCCGGCCATCACGTGCGGATGGTCGTACGGCGGGATCAGCGTCATGCCGCGCTCGGCGGCGATGCGCCGGCCCAGGGCCTCGCGATCCTCGGTGTAGCGGTCGTACAGCACCACCTCGGCGCCATAGCCGCGCGTGGCCTCGATCTTGATCGCCGGTGCGTCCTGCGGCATCACGATCACCGCCTGTACGCCGAGCAGCCGAGCCGACAGCGCGATCGCCTGCGCGTGGTTGCCGGAGGAGAACGCCAGCACCCCGCCGGCCTTCTGCTGCGGCGTGAACTGGGCGATGGCGTTATAGGCGCCGCGGAACTTGAAGGCGCCGATGCGCTGGAAATTCTCGCACTTGAAGAACAGCTGCGCGCCGGTGGCCGCATCGGCGGTCGCGGAAGTCAGCACCGGCGTGCGGTGGGCCGCGGCGCGGATGCGGTCGTGGGCGGCGGCAACGTCTTCGAAGGAGATCGGCAGGTTGGGCATGACGGTGGCGATGGAAGGGAATGGGACAGGCAAGTCTACCCGTCCCGCGCCGCCAATGCATCCGCCGGTTTGCTCTCCTCTCCCGCTTGCGGGAGAGGAGCCGGGGGAGAGGGCATGGCCGTGGCATACCGCTGCGCTGACATCGTTGCTACGCCGGCCCTCTGCCCAACCCTCTCCCAGAGGGAGAGGAAACAAGGCAGCGCTATGCCGTCGCCAGCGAGCCTGCCTGACGGCGCGCCGCGACTGCCGCACCCGGCACCGCACGCCCGCCACCCTCACCCGGCAGCCGGAAGAACGACACCACCTCGTTCAGCTCGCGGCCCTGCTCTTCCAGCACGCGCGATGCCATGGCGGCCTCGTTCACCAATGACGCGTTCTGCTGGGTCACCTGGTCGATCTGCACGATGGCCTGGTTGACCTGCTCGATGCCGCGGCTCTGCTCGGCCGCACCTGGCGGCCCGAAGCCTCGATCAGCTCCTTGATTTCCCTGGCCGCGCTCGACGACCGCTGTGCCAGCCCGCGCACCTCGCTGGCCACCACCGCGAAGCCGCGCCCCTGCTCGCCCGCGCGCGCCGCCTCGACCGCGGCGTTGAGCGCCAGGATATTGGTCTGGAAAGCAATGCCTTCGATGATGCCGGTGATCTCGGCAATCTTGGCCGAGCTGGCGCTGATGTCCTGCATGGTGCCGACCACGCGCTGCACGGTGGTGCTGCCGCGCAATGCCACCTCGGCGGCATTGCCGGCGGCGATCTCGCTGGTCGACAGCGCGATATTGGCGCTGCTCGCGCGCACCTGCGTGACGGTGGCGGTCGCGCCGTCCCTCAGGCAGACACCTCCCCCGGCTGCCGCTGCCCCTGTCGCCGCGCCAGCAGGTCCAGCGCCACGTCGACGATCATGTCTTCCTGCCCGCCCACCATGCGGCGGCGGCCCAGCTCGACCAGGATGTCGACCGTACCCAGCCCATAGCGTGCCGCCGCCGCTTCGGCATGGCGCAGGAAGCTGGAATACACGCCCGCATAGCCCAGCGCCAGCGTCTCGCGGTCGACCCGCACCGGGCGGTCCTGCAGCGGCCGCACGATATCGTCGGCGGCATCCATCAGCGTGTACAGGTCGCAGCCGTGGTCCCAGCCCAGCCGCTCGGCGGCAGCGATGAACACTTCCAGCGGCGCGTTGCCCGCGCCGGCACCCATGCCTGCCAGGCTGGCGTCGATGCGGTCGCATCCCTCTTCCACGGCGACGATGGAGTTGGCCACGCCCAGGCTCAGGTTGTGGTGCGCATGCATGCCGGTCAGCGTTTCGGGCTTCAGCACGTCCTTGAACGCGCGGAAGCGCTCGCGCACGTCCTGCATGCCGAGCGCGCCGCCCGAATCGACCACATACACGCATTGCGCGCCGTAGCTTTCCATCAGCTTTGCCTGCTGCGCCAGCGCCGCCGGCGTGGTCATGTGGCTCATCATCAGGAAGCCCACGGTGTCCATGCCGAGTTCGCGCGCCGACTCGATATGCTGGCGCGAGACATCGGCCTCGGTGCAGTGCGTGGCCACGCGTACCACGCGCGCGCCGGCGTCATAGGCGGCGCGCAGGTCGTGCACGGTGCCGACGCCAGGCAGCAGGAGCGTCGCCACGCGCGCATGGCGCACGGTCTCCGCCACAGCGGCGATCCATTCCAGGTCGGTATGCGCGCCGAAGCCGTAGTTGAAGCTGGAGCCCGACAGGCCATCGCCGTGGGCCACTTCGATCGAATCGACCCGGGCCGCGTCGAGCGCCGCGGCGATGCGGCGCACCTGGTCCAGGCTGTACTGGTGGCGGATGGCGTGGCTGCCGTCGCGCAGCGTCACGTCGGAGATGTAGAGCTTCTTGTTGGGCGTGTTGGACGGTAAGGTCATGTTCGTCTCCCTGCGGTGATGGGGCCGCGCTCAGGCGGACAGCCGGGTCGCGGCCAGGCGCTCGGCGCAGGCCAGCGCGGCGCTGGTCATGATGTCGAGATTGCCGGCATAGGCCGGCAGGTAGTGCGCGGCGCCCTCCACCTCGAGGAAGATCGAGGTCTTGAGGCCGCTCATCGGTCCCAGCCCCGGGATGTTCAGCGGCGCCGAGGGGTCGATGCGCTCGAACTGCACGCGCTGCTTGAGCCGGTAGCCCGGCACGTAGGCCTGCACCGCCTGCGCCATCGCTTCGATGCTCGCCTCGATCGCCGCCGTGTCGGCATCCTCCGACAAGGTGAAGACGGTGTCGCGCATCATCAGCGGCGGCTCGGCCGGGTTCAGCACGATGATGGCCTTGCCGCGCGCCGCGCCGCCCACCGAGCACAGCGCCTGGCTGGTGGTCTCGGTGAATTCGTCGATATTGGCGCGCGTGCCCGGCCCCGCCGACTTGCTGGAGATCGACGCGACGATCTCGGCGTAATACACCTTCGCCACGCGCGACACCGCCGCCACCATCGGGATGGTGGCCTGGCCACCGCACGTGACCATGTTGATATTGGGCGCCGCCAGGTGCTGGTCGAGGTTGACCACCGGCACCACGTGCGGCCCGATCGACGCCGGCGTCAGGTCGATCACGCGCACGCCGTGCTGCTGCAGCACGCGGTTGTGGTGCGCGTGCGCGCCGGCCGAGGTGGCATCGAAGGCGATGCGGATCTCGCCAAAGCCGGGCATGGCGACCAGCCCGTCGATCCCTTCCGCGGTGGTCGGCACGCCCAGCCGCGCGGCGCGGGCGAGCCCGTCCGACGCCGCGTCGATGCCCACCATGGCGCCCATCTCCAGGTGCTGCGATTGCCGCATCACCTTGATCATCAGGTCGGTGCCGATATTGCCCGAACCGATGATGGCCACCTTGTGCCGGGCGTTTGCTTTCATGTCCATGTCGCTGTCTCTCCGTTGTCTTCCCTGTCTCTGCGCAGTGCTCAGCGCCCCAGCGCCTTGGCGGTCGTGCCGCCTATGCCGAACTGCGTCTTCGGCACCTCGGTGATCATCACGCGCACGGTTTCCACCGGCGCGCCCACCGCTTCCACCGCGGCATCGGTCAGCGCGCGGATCAGGCGCGCCTTCTGTTCGTCGGTACGGCCTTCGATCAGGAAGACCTGCATGATCGGCATGGTGTGTCTCCTTTTTCCAAACGTTCGCGGCGCGGGTTCAGGTGAAGCGCATCGAGACCGTGCCGAGATGCTGGTAGCGCACGGTGATGCTGTCGCCCGCGGCGACCGCGATGGCCTCGGTCACGCCGCCGGTCATGATGAAGGTCCCTGCAGGCAGCTCGCGGCCGCGCGCGCCCAGCATGTTGGCCAGCATGGCAACGCTGTTGGCGGGATGGCCCAGCACCGCGGCGCCGGCGGCGGTGGCGACCACCTCGCCGTTCTTCTCCAGCACCACGCCGAGGGTCTTCAGGTCGAGCCCGTCGGCGCCGCGGTGGCTGCCGCCGACCACGAAGCGCGCGGACGAGGTGTTGTCGGCAATCACGCTCTTGAGGTCGAAGCGGAAGTTCTCGTAGCGCGAATCGATCACCTCCACCGCCGGCACCACGAAGTCGGTCGCCGCCAGCACGTCGCCGATATGGCAGCCGGGGCCTTTCAGCGGCGCCTTGAGCACGAAGGCGATCTCGGCCTCGACCTTGGGGTGGATCAGCGACGACGTATCGATGGCGGCGCCGTCCATGCAGGCGCCGTAGTCGGTGAGGAAGCCGTAGACCGGATCGCTCACGCCCATCTGGCGCATCTTGGCGAACGAGGTCAGGCCCATCTTGAGGCCGGCGATGCGGGTGCCCCGCGCCAACTTGCGCGCGCGAATCGCGTCCTGGATGGCGTAGGCGTCGTCCCAGTCCATCTCCGGATGCGCGTCGGTGATCTTCGGCACCGCTTCCCGGTGCAGCTCGGCGTTTTCCAGATGCTCGGCCAGCCGGGCGATGGTGTCTTGCGTGAGGTTCATGGCTTTGTCCTGCTGAAGGGATGGAAGGGGTCAGACGAAGCGCACGCCGGCCGAGCCGATGCCACCCAGGCTGATGCGCAGCTGGTCGCCGGCGGCGACCGGCACCATCGCCGCCAGCGAGCCCGACAGGATCACCTCGCCGCGCTTCAGGCCAAGCCCCAGCCGGCCGAGCGTGTTGGCCAGCCACGCCACCGCATTGGCGGGGTGCCCGAGCGCGGCCGCGCCGGCGCCGGTGGCGACGATCTCGCCGTTCTTCTCCAGCGTCATGCCGACCGTGCCGAGGTCGAGCCGGCGCGGATCGACCGCCGCATCGCCCAGCACGAACACGCCGGAGGAGGCGTTGTCGGCGACGGTGTCCTGGATGCGGATCTTCCAGTCGCGGATGCGCGAGTCGACGATCTCGAAGCACGGCAGCACGTAGGCAGTGGCGCGCAGCACATCGGCATTGGTCATGCCGGGTCCTTCAAGGTCGTCCTTCAACACGAAGGCGATCTCGCCTTCGGCCTTGGGCGCGATCAGGGAATCGGCGGCAATGGCGGCGCCGTCGGCATACACCATGCCCGACAGCAGGTGGCCGAAGTCGGGCTGGCGCACGTCCAGCATGTCCATCACCACGCGGCTGGTCACGCCGATCTTCTTGCCGACCACGCGCTCGCCGGCATCTAGCCGGTGCTGCACCATGGCGAGCTGGATGCGGTAGGCGTCGTCGAGGGTGAGCTCGGGCCAGGTTTCGGTCAGCGGCGCCAGCGGGCGGCGGCTCGCCAGCGCCTGGTGCAGGCTGGCGCCAAGTTCGCGGATTTTTTCGCTTTGCATGTGGTGGCTCACAGTTTGACGCAGACGTTGCGCAGCTCGGTGTAGAACTCGAGCGAATGGACGCCGCCTTCGCGGCCGATGCCGGATTGCTTCGCGCCGCCGAACGCGGTGCGCAGGTCGCGCAGGAACCACGCGTTGATCCAGCAAATGCCGACTTCCAGCGCGCTGCCCATGCGGTGCGCGGTGCCGAGGTCGCCGGTCCACACGGTGGCCGCGAGACCATACGGCGTGGCGTTGGCCAGCGCGATGACTTCCTCTTCGGTGTCGAACGGGGCGATATGGCAGCACGGTCCGAAGATCTCCTCGCGGATCACCGCGGCGCTTTCCGGCAGGCCGGTCCAGATGGTCGGCTGCACCCAGGCGCCTTCGGCGAGCTTGCCCTGCATCTGCGGCACGCCTCCGCCGGTTATCACCGTGGCGCCTTCCTCGGCGGCCTTGCGGTAGTAGGACAGCACCTTGTCGCGGTGCTCATGCGAGACCAGCGGCCCCATGTTGACGCCGGTTTCCGTCGGTGCGCCGAGCTTCAGCCCTTCAGCCCTGGCCTTGAGCGCGGCGACGAAGCGCTCGAAGATCGGGCGCTGCACGTAGACGCGCTCGGTGCCCAGGCAGACCTGGCCGCTGTTCTCGAATGCCGAGCGGGTGATGCCGGCGACCGCCTTGTCGAAATCGGCATCGGCGAAGACGATGCCCGCGTTCTTGCCGCCCAGTTCAAACGACACCGGACGCACGCCGCTGGCGGCGGCCTTCATGATCGCTTCGCCGGTGCGCGTTTCGCCGGTGAAGGTGATGCCGTTGACTTGCGGATGCGCCGTCAGGAAGGCGCCAGCGGAATCCGGGCCAAAGCCGTGGACCACGTTGTAGACGCCCGGCGGCACGCCGGCCTCGTTCATAACCTCGCCCAGCAGCGTGGCGGTGGCGGGGGTTTCCTCGGACGGCTTGACCACCACGGTATTGCCGCAGGCCAGCGCGGGGCCGACCTTCCACGTCATCAGCAGCAACGGCAGGTTCCATGGGCAGACCACGCCGATCACGCCGCGCGGGCTGCGCACCGCATAGTTGATGGCCTTGCCGCCATCCGGCGTATCCATGGCGAAGCTTTCGGTGGGCACGTTGCGGATCAGGTCGGCAAAGACCTTGAAGTTGGCTGCGCCGCGCGGGATGTCGATATGGCTGGCGAGCGCATAGGGCTTGCCGGTATCGGCAATCTCGGCCTGCACGAATTCGTCGAAGCGGCGGTTGATGCCGTCGGCGACGGCGTGCAGCAGTTCGACGCGCTGCGCTACGGTCATGCGGCCCCAGGGACCATGCAGCGCATTGCGCGCGGCCTGCACGGCGACGTCGACTTCGGCCTGGCCGGCTTCGTGGACATGGCCGATCACGGTGTTGTCGGCGGGGTTGCGGTTGGGGAACGTGCGGGTAGTGCCGACCCACTCGCCGTTGATGAAGTTCTTGAAGTCTTTCATGTTGGTTCTCTGTGTTGGGCGACGTATCCACTACGGCTTTCCCGCTCACCGATTGGTTGCTCCCTCTCCCGCAAGCGGGAGAGGGAGCAAACCAGCTGCGGGCTGGCGCAATGCGTTCTCAAGTCAGCACATTCAAAAACGCCTCGTTCAGCTTGCGGTCGTGATAGAAAATCGCCTTGCCCAGCTCGTTGTCCGTCCACGTGATCGTCGGCTTGTCCGGATAGTGGATATAGCCACCGGAAAACACCTCGTTCCGGTTTCCCGAAGGATCGAAGAAGTAGATCGTCGCCCCGCGCGTGATCCCATGCCGCGTCGGCCCGATATCCAGCGACACGTCCTTCTTGGAAATAATGTCCGCCGCCTTCAGCACCTCGCTCCAGTTGTCGAGCAGGAACGACGCATGGTGGAAGCGGTTCTTCTCCGGGTGCCGGATGAAGGCCACGTCATGCGCCTTGTTCGAGCATGTCAGGAAGGCACCGATCAGCACCTCGCCGTCCGGCCCGGCCACCACCTGCTCCGCCAGCGAGAACCCCAGCACATCGCGGAACAGCTTCACCGTGCCGTCGACATCGTCGCCATACAGCAGGCAGTGGTCGAAGCGGCTGGGCGCCATGCCGCGCAGGTCGTCCGGCCAGGGATCCGGGTTGAGGTCTCCGGTCTTGCAGCCGGGCTTGTCCTTGTCCGCGAACAGCTCCATCGCATGGCCGGTGGGAATCGTGAAGCGGAAGCGCACGCCGGTGTGCGGATGCTCGCCCGCGGCGATCCACTGGCATTCGGTGGCCAGCCCCGACTGCTCCACCTCCTGCGCCAGCCGCTCCAGCGTGCGGCCGCTGTCGACGCGAAAACCCATGTAGTCCATGCCCGGGCTGTCGGACTCGCGCAGCACCACGCTGTGGTGGTCGTGCTCGTCCCACGCCTTCAGGAACACGCGGCCGTGCTCGTCGCGGGCGGTTTCGATCAGGCCGAGGACCTCGGTGTAGTGCTTTACCGCCGGTTCCAGCTCCAGCACGCGCAGGGCCACATGCCCCGGGCGCAATACGCCAGTCAATGCCATGTCTGTCTCCTTGTGTGTGTCTTCACTGCTTGGTCATGCGTGATTGCTTTTGCCGGCATGCCGCTCCAGGCAGCGCTGCAGCAGCGCCACCGGGCGCAGCCGGATATCGCTGTCGGGATAGGTCTTGCAGGCGAGCACCAGTCCGTCGCGCTGCTCCGACTCGGACAGGCAGGTGCGGCTCATCTTGCCCACGTGGTAGTGCCCGGCCTCAATACGCACCTTGCACACACCGCAGCCGCCACCGCGGCAGCCGGCGGGAATGCCACGCTGGCCCAGCACTTCCATGGCCCGCAACAGGTTCTGCTCCGGCGCGCATGCGTAGCGCTGGCCGCTGCCGGCGATTTCGACGGTATGCATGCATGGCCCTCCCCGATCAGATCTTGAACAGCGGGCTGCGCGCGCTGTTCTGCGCATCGCCCGCGGACAGGAACTTCTCTGTGTGGATATCCGCCTCGAACAGGCGTCCCTGCATCAACGTGCGGATGCAGGCCTCGATCATCGGCGGCGGCCCGCACAGGTAAGCCTTGTGGCCGCGGAAGTCGGCGCTGCCGTCCTTTGCGTAGAGCTGGTGCAGCACGTCATGCACGTAGCCGCGCGCGCCGTCCCAGCCGCTGCCGGCGGGCTCGTCCGACAGCGCCGGCACGTAGCGGAAGTTTGCATGCGCCTGCGCCAGCGCGTGGAACTCGTCGTCGTAGTACAGCTCATCACGGTTGCGCGCGCCCTGCACCAGCGTGATCGGCAGCGTTTCGCCGGCGGCGAGCAGGTCGAGGATCATCGAGCGCGGGCTGGACAGGCCCGAGCCGCCGGCCAGGAACAGCATCGGCACCTGCGCCGACTTGCGCACGAAGAAGCGCCCGTACGGGGCCGAGAAACGCAGTTCGCTGCCTACGGCCAGCTGCTCGTGCAGCCATGTGGTGGCGGGCCCGCCGGGCACGCGGCGCACATGCAGCTCGACCAGTTCATCGCCGGGCTTGCTGGCAAGCGAGAAGGCACGGGGCTGGTCGCAGCCCGGCACCTGCAGGTTCAGGTACTGGCCGGCCTGGAACGCGGTGCGCTGGCCGTCCTTCGGCTTCAGCCAGATGCCGAGGATGGTCGGCGTCAGCGCGCGCGTGGCCACCACCTCGGCGCGGTAGTCGGCCAGCGGCAGGCCTTCGGCGTCGGCGTCTTCCTCGATATCGGCTTCGATCACGAGGTCTGACTGCGCGGTGGCGCAGCAGGCCAGGCACTGCCCGTTGTCGCGCTCGAAGTCCATCAGCGCGAAGCCGGAGGCATCGCCCTGGTCGACCTCGCCGTCGACCACCTGCACCTTGCAGGTGGCGCACAGGCCATGGCAGCAGGCATGCGGCAGCCACACGCCGTTGCGCAGGCAGGCATCGAGCACGGTCTGCCCCGGCGCGATGGGAATGGTCTGGCCGATCGGTTCAATGGTCAGCGAATACATCTCGGTCTCCTTGCTTGCCAACCGCGCATCAGCTGCCGCTGCCGCCGATGCCATCCAGCCCTGGTGTGCGGAAGCGGATCACGTCCTTGTGGCCCAGGCCGTTCTCTGCCAGCGTGCGGTCCAGGTCGGGCTGCCACGGCTGGCCGCCGCGCAGCCACTGCACCGCGCTCCAGTCGATGCGGGCGAAGTCCGGGTGATAGCCGTAGACGCCAGGAAGCACGTCCTGCACCACCGCGCGCAGCGGCATCGACGGCGCAAACGGGAAGCAGTGCGGCGCGCAGAACAGCAGGTGGCCGTCCCAGCCGATATAGAGCAGGCGGTTGCCGTGGAACGCGTCTTCGCGGTCGGCCGGCGCGAAGGTGTAGTCGCCGATGGATACGACGGGCATGGTTGTCTCCTTGTCTGTGATGCGTCGCTCAGGCGGCCGGCGCGATGCCCTTCCAGGCATTCCAGTTGCGCTGGTCCTGCGAGCCTTCGAAGTCGAGGTTGTCGGCGCCCTGATTGATGCGGTACCACTGCAGCACCTCAGGCAGCGTGGCGCCGCCGCAATTGCCCTGGTAGATCTGGTGCACCGGCAGCCAGGCCTGCGCGTACTTGCCCGGCTCGTCGTCGAAGATGTCCTTGCAGCCGTCGGAGCAGAAGTGGAACTTCATGCCGTGGTAGCTGCTTTCGCGGTAGCAGGTCTGGGTGGGGTCGTCCGCTTCGGAGAACACCATCGGGATCTGGCAGGTCTGGCACAGCATCGGCAGCGTGGCGTTGTAGAAGCGCCCGCCGGCCTGCTGCCGATCCTGCCAGTGGTCCAGGCGCGGCTTGTAGTAGCGCTCGAAGGTCTGGGGGTATTTCTCGGCCAGCCACGCCATCTCGTCGGCCTTCGGGATCCAGGTGTGGAAGCCCGCCGCGGCCGCGTAGTTGTAGAAAGTGCCCCACGCCTCGTGCGTGATGCGGTCCTTGGTCCTGGTGGCGACCTCGTGGTACTTGGGCATGCGCAGCCCGTAGCGCTCCAGGTCCTTGAACAGCGCGCCGCCGGCCTGCTCGAAGTACATCTCCCACGCCTCGGCCCACGACATCACGCGCTTGGGCAGCATGTAGTCCATCATCATCCCGACCAGCGTCAGCAGGCGGAAGCCGCGCCAGAACCATTTGTCCAGCCACTTCTGCAAGATCGGGATGTTGCCGGGGTCCTGCTCGCACAGGAACTTGACCACCTCCAGCCCCAGCGTCATGTGGCGCGACTCGTCCGACTGCGCCGAGAAGCCGAAGGTCACGGTGGCCATGTCGCCGTTGTACGCCGCGCCCGACATGAACGGCATGAACAGCAGGTTGGTCAGCACGTATTCGAACGAGAACGAGATCGCGGTGATGAACTCGAACGGCCCCGCGCTCATTGCGTCTTCAAAGTAGGACTTGGGCACCGACAGGTACCAGACCCGGTCGTGCATATGGCGCCATTCGCCGAAGCCGTGGAAGTACTTGTTGTAGACCGACAGCGTATGCAGCTGGGTCTGCGCGTGGCGCAGTTCGTCGATCGACTGCATCTGCGCCGCCACGCGCGCGCCGGCGCCGCGAAAGTGCCGGCCCAGGTGGGCATAGCCGCGGTGCGCGGCATATTCAAGCGGCGTCACGCCGGTCAGGAACAGCCGCAGCGCGTTCAGGTAGCGCGGGTCGGATACGTTGAGGTGGCCGTTGTTCTGCACGAACGAGTCGATGATCGCGTACAGCTTGCGCTCCTTCTCCGACTGGTATTTCCAGTAGGCGTCCATGGTCATGCGGAACGGGTCTTCCCACTTGTCCCAGTCGTGGATCTTGATCCCTTCGTACTTGTCGAAAGGAAAGACCTGGTCCATCGGCTCGTAGGTCGTTTCCCAGGCGAGGTCGCGCGTCATCGAGGCGTACTTCTCGCGCAGGTTGAGCTTCTTGCGTGCGTCCATGATGTCTCCGTGTTGTCCTGTATGCGTGGGGTCAGGCGTTCCAGCGCAGCGTGAAGGCGTCTTCGTCTTCGTCGATGTTTCCGCACAGCGAGATCAGGTTGAGGTGGATCTCCTGCAGGTCCCAGTCGCGGCCGAGCTTGCCAGCGACCAGCTCGCGCACGATGGTCAGGTGGCCGGGGGCGTCGATCTTGACCATGGCCGGGAACTGCGAGACCACGGCGTGCGGGTTGGCTTCGGTGATGGCGTCGATGATGGGGCGGGTGTCGTCGTTGTTCTGCAGGGCGATGTAGACGTTGGCAGCGGTCGTCATGGCGGGTCTCCTTCTTTGCAGTCAGGCAGCAAGGCCGAGCTTGTTCAGGCGGACTTCAAACTGTTCGCGGCACAACGCCACCATCTGGGCACCGTCGGCTCCGGTCAGTGCGTTGGCAACTGGGACCAGCGCTTCGGCTACCTGCGCCGCGGCGGCGTGCGCCCAGCCGGACAGCAGCGCGCGGTTCGCGTCGGACTCCGCGGCGGCGGCCTGGATCACCGCATCGACCCAGCGCGCATGCTCGTCGCGCCAGTCATTCATGAACTCGGTCAGCACGGCGAGGCCGGTGCCGCAGGCGCGCACGATGACCGCGTCGGCGTGCTGGTAGACCAGCGGGTAGAGCAGCCCGTCGAGCACCAGGTTCTGCGCGACGAAGGTCTCGAACCAGTCATCGGTGACGAAGCTGTGTTCGACATAGCGGCGCAGCGGCTGCCACGCCGCGCCTTCCAGCCACGCCACTCTCGCGCGCTCCAGCGCCACGCCGGTATTGCCGTCGAGCAGCATGCCGATGCGCGACAGGTACTGCGCGATGCCGAGGCGATCCATCGCGCAGTAGGTGCAGGCCTGCGTGATCGCCGTGCCCCAGCCATAGTCGGCGCAATAGAAGTTGTTCATGTTCGCGCCCCACTCCACGTGGCGCAGCGGCAGCAGGCCCGTGGCCAGGCGCTCCTGCCATTCAGCCGGCAACGCCTGCAGCAGGCCGCGCTTCTCGACGAAGGCGAAGTTCTTCTCGGCGGCATCCTGCTGGCGGCCGCGCGTGGTCACGTAGGCGCCGTAGTAGTACTGGCGCGGATCCTTTAGCGCGTACCAGTCCTGCATCACGATGGCGGTGCGGCGCTTGTCGTACAGCTCGAAGCCGGGGTCCCAGGTGGGGCGGTAGTGGAAGTTGACCTCCGACTGCACGTCGTAGGTCGCCTCCTGGTAGCGCGACGCGGGCTTGTCGCCGAAGCGGCGCGCCACGTGGCCGTAGGTCTGGCGCAGCGGCTGGATCTGCTGGGTCTTGATATCGACTTGCATCGCTTGGTCTCCTGTGTCCCTCTCTTGTGGTGCGGTGGGTGGGGTTGGTTCTGTCAGGCTTCGTCTTGCTGCGGGGCTTCTGCCAGCGGCGGCAGGAAGCGCACGCGGTTGACGCAGCAGAAGGCTTCGAACATCGGCTCTGGCATGATCAGTTCGACGTTGAGGTCGGGGTCGGCCACGCTGAAGGCGAATTGCACGAAGCCTTCCGGAGTACGGCCTTCGACGCGGACGTAGCGCGGCGTGGCTTCGAACAAGGGGACCGATGGGGTGGTCATGGCAGGCTCCTTCGCAATGGCTTGGGGTGCGGGGGTTATTGCGAAGACTGTGCCAAGGGCTTGGAAGGCTGGTGGGATAAGGGATTGCGGGGGATGGACGTGGCTTGCGTCGGCGTTAACCCGCAGGCGCTGGCGTTGTGGCGATCATTCGATTGATCAAGCTGGGGGGAGTGTTTGATCAAATGATCAAAAGCCGCTTGGGGTGGGCGATTGCGGGTAGCGGGGGTATTGGGCGTGTTTGCCTTGCGGCGCAGCAGCTAGTTACACGGTTGTGCCTTTAAGTTGCTGATGTGACAGGGGAAATGCAGTGAGGCAGTGCAGCATTGCGCTACCGCGGGAACTGACAGGATGGACTGGGGATGGATTAAATGGTGAAGCCAGGTTTTGCTGTGCCTGACGGCTCGGCATCTGGCGGATACTTGATGCGCCCGGTTCCGCCCTAAAGGGCGGGTAACTCTTTGTCCGAGCGACAAAGAGTCACCAGAAAGCGCATTACTGTCCTGGGCGGACGGCCACTCTTATCGTAGTGGGCTGGGGCTTTCGTACGGGGCTTGGCTTCGTTGCAGGGCAGGACTGCCTGACGCCCTGGTGCGCCACGGTGGCTGGGATTGATTCGATTTTTGAACGAGCCCAGAGCTGTTGGGTGGCCCCTGCTGCTGGCGGCGTGGTAGGAACGCCTGCGGCTGCGCTGCGCGCGGGTCCTAGTTGGTTTGCTGGGCTTGGCGATATGGCTATCGCTAATGAGAATCCGGGGCCCGGTCTGAGGGAATTGGCTGGATGCACTTCGTGGAGGCTCCGGCCCTCTCCCCCGGCCCCTCTCCCGCAAGCGGACGAGGGGAGCGAGCAATGGGTAGGGATGCGCCTGTGGGCTCATCGGCGATAGCGCCAAGCGAGCGCAGCGACGCGTTCGTGCCGGAGCTCCTGACCTGAGATGCTGCCGGCGCGCAGCGCAGCCGTAGGCGTCCCCGCGTTGACGCCAGCAGCAGGCGGCCACCCAACAGCTCTGGGCTCGTTCAACAATGGCGTCAATCCCGAGCCACGGTGGCGCGCCAAGGCGTCAGGCAGTCCTGCCCTGCAACGAAGCCAAGCCCCGTACGAAAGCCGTTGCCCACTACGATAAGAGTGGCCGCCCGCAGGGCAGTTAACGCGCTTTTGGTTACTTTTGCCGCTCGGGCAAAAGTGACTCGCCCCTTTAGGGGCGAAACCAGGGCATATCAAATAGCTACCAGATGCCGAGCCGAAGGGATTAAAGCAACTTCAATTCCCCCCTCTCCTAATCTTCCATCGATAAGCCAACTGCGGCCGCGTAATCCCCAACAACCGCGCCGCCTGACTCATATTCCCATCCGTCCGCTGCATCGCAGCCTCCATCAACACCGTCTCCACATCCCCCAGCGCCAGCTGCTGCTCCGACAACTGGTCAAGCAACGCATGCACAGCCGCCTCACGCAGTTCGGGCAGCGTCCCGCCAGCACCAAGGCGTGGTGCGGTATCCACCGGCGGCGCAGCGCTTGCCGGCAGGAACAAATGATCCGCACCAATCTGCCCCCCATTGCTTGCAAGAATCACTCCCCGCTCAATCACATTCTCCAGTTCCCGCACATTCCCCGGCCAGTCATAGCGCCGCAGCTCCGCCAGCGCCCGATCGGTAATACCAAGGATGCGCTTCCCATGGCGCGCGCCATAGCGCGCCAGAAAGCGTTCCGCCAGCAAACGAATATCATCCAGCCGCTCCCGCAACGGCGGAATCGTCACCGGATACACATTGAGCCGGTAATACAGATCCTTGCGGAAGGTGCCTTCCCTGACCGCCTGCGCCAGGTCGACATTAGTCGCGGCCACCAGCCGCACATCGACCTTGCGCGATCCCGAGCCGCCCACGCGCTCGACCTCTCCCTCCTGCAGCACGCGCAGCAGCTTGGACTGCGCCGATGCCGACAACTCCCCCAGCTCGTCCAGGAACAGCGTGCCGCCGTGCGCGCGCTCGAAACGGCCGGGCCGCGACTGGTGCGCGCCGGTGAAGGCGCCCTTCTCCACGCCGAACAGCTCCGACTCGATCAGCTCGTCCGGGATCGCCGCGCAGTTGACCGCGACAAAAGGCTTGTCAGCGCGGCCACTGACGCTGTGCAGCGCCTGCGCAAAGCGCTCCTTGCCCACGCCGGTCTCGCCCAGCAGCAGCACCGTCACGTTGCTGGCCGCGGCGCGCTGCAGCAGGTTCCATGCGGCACGGAAGCCAGGCGAGCTGCCGACCAGGTCGGCCGGCGTCACGCGCGTTTCTTGCAGCGCGCGCAGGTTCTCGACCTCGCTCTGCAGCGCCATGATGGTTTCGATCACGGGATCCGGCTGGTACAGCGCCAGCACCTGCTGCCCGTCTTCCCAGGCCTCGACCGGCTTGCCGACGATGCGGCAGTGCGCATGGCCGCAGGCAATGCACTCCACCTCGCGATAGAGGATGGTGCGGCCCATCAGCGCCGAAGTGTAGCCGGTGGCATAGCCGATCTGCATCCAGCAGGCGGGCTCGTCGACAATACCGAACAGTTGCCGGTGCACGTCGCCCTCGAACGAGTCTTCCCACAGGAATTCGCCGTCGTAGATGCCGGCGGCGATATCGATATCGACCTTGACCGGCGTGACGCGGACCACGCCCTCGATGGTATGCAGGCACGGCCCGATCTCGAGCTGGCCGAAATCGCTCTGGCCGGCGCGCAGCTTCTTCGCGACCTCGGCATCGCGCATGCCGGAATGGAAGCCCATGCGCATAAACAGGCCGCGCGCGCGCTCCATGCCCATGGTGTCGACCAGCTCCTTGCGCAGCGCGCCAAGCGCCGCGGTGTGGATCAGGATCATGCGCTGCTCGTCGAGCCAGATCGCGCCTTCCTCCATGGCAAAGCGCAGCCGGCGCGCAAGGTCGGCCAGCCCGGCGCGCATGGTCGCCGAGAACTTGTCGGTTGAACTGCTCATTGTCTCCCCTCTGTGGCGGCGGGTAACCCGCTCGCGTGTGCCGTTTCACCGGCATCGCTTGCACATTATGTGCCAAAGGCAGAGGGGGTTTCTAGTGGATTTCCCTTGGAGAAACGGCCGTGCTCAGGCCCGGCAAAGCACCGCGGGCGCTTACGGTGGGACGCCGGCCCGCCACGGCCGGCGCTATATTGCGGGCCGGTCCCGGCATTACGCCAGCATCCGCACCTGCGGCTCGCGGTCCCACTGCCGCGTCTTGGCGGCCGCGATAAAGCGCGCGGTATCGCCGGCCGGCACCACCCCGTTATCGGGCTTGAGGTTGGCCTGCGCCAGCAGCGCATCGCCGCCGGCATCGGCCGCGATGGCTTTCAGGTGCGCGTAGGCAAAGCAGACGAAGTCCAGCGCCGCGCTTTCCTGCGCCAGCTGCGCCGCGCCGTCGGCGGACAGCACCACCGCCACCGCGTCGAACATCACGGATGGGGTGCCGGCAAGCTGCCCGTCGGCGGCCAG
This sequence comes from Cupriavidus sp. a3, assembly GCF_051015765.1. NCBI lineage: Bacteria > Pseudomonadati > Pseudomonadota > Betaproteobacteria > Burkholderiales > Burkholderiaceae > Cupriavidus > Cupriavidus sp. a3. Next base: position 2,043,091 of record NZ_CP170644.1, read on the forward strand.
CCTGGAGCCGTCGGCCATTACCGCGCCGCCCACCTTGGGCGCGACGATCCTGACCGTGGCGCCGGCGGTGGCCGCAGCCTGCCGGATCGCCTCGACGGTCGCGCCATCGGAGCCATCGGCAACCAGGATGCCAACCTCGCGCCCCTGCAGCGTGTCTTTCATGCGGTCGATGATCTGCAGCGCCGGTGACGGCGGCAGGTCCTGCACCGGTGCGGCGGTGGGCAGCGGATCGGGCACCCGGTCCAGCGCCAGGCCGTCGGCGACGCGCCGGCCCAGGCCTTCGTCGATATTGCGCAGGTGCGCCACCATGCGCTCGCGCACGTGCACATGCTCGACCTTGGACAGCTCGAACACCAGCGCCGAGGCGATATGCGCCTGTTCTGCGCGGTTCTGGCTGCGAAAGAACATGCGCGCCTGGCTGTAGTGGTCGGCAAAGCTCTCGGCGCGGATGCGGCCCTTGTCGCCCTGCTCGGGCACGCGCGCGTTCGGGAAGCCGAGGTCCGGCGCCTCGCGCGGCGATGCGTCGTCGAGCGAGCTGGGATCATAGGCCACGCGTCCGCGCGGCACCTCCATCTGCATCTTGCCGTCGCGCTGGTGGTGGGCGAACGGGCACTTGGGCGCGTTGACCGGGATCTGGTGGAAGTTCGGCGAGCCCAGCCGCAGCAGCTGCGTGTCAAGATAGGAGAACAGCCGCCCCTGCAGCAGCGGGTCGTTGGAGAAATCCACGCCCGGCACGATATTGGCCGGGCAGAAGGCCACCTGCTCGGTCTCGGCAAAGAAGTTGTCGGGCCAGCGGTCGAGCACCATGCGGCCGACGATCTTCAGCGGTACCGTCTCTTCCGGGATGATCTTGGTGGGATCGAGGTGGTCGAACGGAAATTTCGCCGCGTCGTCCTCGGTAAAGAGCTGCACGCCCAGTTCCCATTCAGGGAAGTTGCCCGACTGGATCGCGTTGAACAGGTCGCGGCGATGGAAGTCGGGATCGGCGCCGGCGATCTTGACCGCCTCGTCCCACACGGTCGACTGCAAGCCCAGCCTGGGCCGCCAGTGAAACTTGACGAAGGTGGAGTTGCCCTGCCCGTCGAGCAGCCGGAAGCTATGCACGCCAAAGCCTTCGATCATGCGCAGCGAGCGCGGGATGGTGCGGTCCGACATGATCCACATCACCATGTGCATCGACTCGGGCGTAAGCGAGATGAAATCCCAGAAGGTGTCGTGCGCGCTGGCCGATTGCGGGAAGCCCCGGTCCGGCTCCATCTTGACGGAGTGGACCACGTCCGGGAATTTCATCGCGTCCTGGATAAAGAACACCGGGATGTTGTTGCCGACCAGGTCCCAGTTGCCTTCCTTGGTATAGAACTTGACCGCGAAGCCGCGCACGTCGCGCGGCGTGTCGACCGAACCCGCACCGCCGGCCACGGTGGAAAAGCGGGTAAAGACCGGCGTTTTCTCGCCGACTTCGGTCAGCATCCTGGCGGTGGTGAAAGCCGCGAGCGACTCGGTCAGCTCGAAGTAGCCATGCGCGGCCGAGCCGCGTGCGTGGACGATCCGCTCCGGGATGCGCTCATGGTCGAAGTGTGTAATTTTTTCGCGCAGGATGAAATCTTCGAGCAAAGTCGGGCCGCGCGGATTTGCCCTGAGCGAGTTCTGGTTGTCCGGAATGGGAATGCCCTGCGCGGTGGTCAGCGGCGGATGGCTGCTGCCGGCAGTCTGGTGCAGTTCGCCGCCGGTGCCGCGCCGGGCGTCGCCGTAGCCCGCCGGCGTGCCTGCTGCCGCCTGGCCTGCAGCGTTGTTTGCCCTGGGCCTTGCCTGTTTGTCGGCCATATCGATCTCCTTGCACTGGGTAGTTGGAGGACGGGAGGAATGGGAACCTTCGCGATCGGTGCTCGCTATCGGCTGGATAGCCGATATCTATTGAGTGCTTTACGCCGATCACAAGACCATCCAACCGCCAGCAATTGCCGCGCCTGGCGATACAGAACGTCCGGTTGCAAGACCAAGGAGACCAAATGTGCTTCGCGTCAGGCTTCTGACTGGCAAAAAAACCGGCTCGCAGGCAGCGATGCCTGCGTGCCGGCGTGTGGAAGGGCCTAATGCAGGTCAGGCGCTCCGGCCTGGCGCTGCATTTGAGCGAGCACTACGGCGACGCCACGCCGGGATCGACGGTGTTCGTGCCGATGCAGGACATCGATGCGCTGCAGCGCGAACTGGCGGCGAAGGACTATGCGTATGCGCGCCCCGGTATCGAGACGCTCGGCTGGGGAAGGCAATTGCAGGTAGCGGATCCGTTCGGCAACCGGTTGCGCTTCTGCGAGCAGCCGGAATAGGCGCGAGCCTTCGCTACGCCCGCTAGTCTGCATCCCCGGCACCGATCGCGCCGCTGGCCATGACCTGCTCCATGCTCAGCTGCGCGATGCCCTGGTCGTAGCGGGCGCCATTGCCGCCTAGCACCCCGGTGGCCTGCCGCGCGACCTTGAGCAACGTTGCCACTGCCGCGTACATCGTCGGCGCCGCGGCAAGCCTCTGCTTCGGGCCCGACAAGGTCAGCGCGCCCACCAGCTCGCCGGTGGCGCCGAACACCGGCACCGAGGCCGAGGCGGTCTCGGCATCGCGCTCGCCATACGACACCGCCCATAGCCGCGCCCGCACTTCGCCCCATCGCTCGTCGCCGGGTTCGGTGAAAGCGCGCAGCACCTTGCCCGAGGCGCCGCGGTCGATCGGGAAGGCATCGCCGACGCCGATCGAGACGCGCACGGCGCGCGCCGGCTCGACGCGGTAGAGCACGAGGCGCTGCTCGCCCTGGCGCACGTAGAACGATGAGGTTTCGCCCAGTTCGCGGCTGACCTGCTCGAGCAGCGGCTCGATCACCGGACCGACGCGGAACGAGCGCTGGTAGATCGCCGCCAGCCGCAGCGGCTGCGGCCCGATCGCATACTGGCCGTCGTCGAGCTTGCGGATATAGCCGCCATGCTCCAGCGCCGCCAGCAGGCGCAGCACGGTGCTCTTGTACAGGTCGGTGCGGCGCGACAGTTCGGTCAGCGACAGGCGCTCGTCGGTCGGCCCGAAGGCGCCGAGGATGGCGAAGGCGCGGTCCAGTACAGCGACGCCGCTGGAGGTATCGGGGGCGCCGGCAGGTTGGGCGGGTTGGTTGTCTTCCATGGGCAAAGCGGTCGAAGTTCTGTCTAGTAGAACACAAATCCTAGAATTCTCGAAATTCGCGGGTATACCCGGATTAGTTTCGCTGCCGGACGGCATTAAAGTTCTTTTACGTAGAACCATGTTCTATCTGAAAGAACAAAACGACGCCACACTCGCCGCCAGTCAGGAGACCCAATGACCCGCCGATCCCTTCCTTCCCCGATGCTTGCAAAGCCGACGCGCGCGCTGGTTCGCGCCGTTGCCTGCTGCGCGCTGCCGGCGCTGCTTGCCGCCGGCGCCGGCGTCGCCCATGCCGCCGACGCCTATCCCGCGCAACCGGTCCGCCTCATCGTGCCCTTCCCGCCGGCCGGCGGCACCGACGTGCTGTCGCGGCTGGTCTTCAACAAGATCGGCATGGCGACCAAGTGGAACGTGGTGGTGGAAAACCGCGCTGGCGCCGGTGGCAATATCGGGCTCGACAGCGTGGCCAAGGCAAAGCCCGACGGCTACACCCTGGGCATGGGCCAGACCGCCAACCTGGCGATCAACCCCACGCTGTACCCCAGGATGCCCTACAACGCGCAAAAGGATTTCACGCCCGTGGCACTGGTAGCGGCACAGCCGGTGGTGCTGATCGTGCGCAACGACGCCCCCTACAAGACGGTCGCCGACCTGGTGGCCGCGGCCAAGGCGAAGCAGCTGTCGATGGCGTCTGCAGGCACCGGCACGGTCGGCCACCTGACCGGCGAGATGTTCGCGCGGCGCGCCGGCATCAGGATGCTGCATGTTCCCTACAAGGGCGCCTCGCCGGCGCTGACCGACCTGATGGGCGGGCAGACCGACTTCTATTTCGCCACGCCGCCGATCGCCATGCCCATGATCAAGGCTGGAAAGGTCCGCGCGCTGGCGGTGACCTCGGCCAAGCGCATGCCGCTGCTGTCCGCCGTGCCTACCGTTGCGGAGTCGGGCTACGCCGGCTTCCAGGCGGAAGACTGGAAGGCGCTGGTGGCGCCGGCCGGCACGCCGCCCGAGGTGGTGGCGCGGCTGAATGCCGAAGTCAACAAGGCGCTGGCGCAGGCCGACACCGTCAGCAAGCTGCGCGAGGAAGGCAGCGAGCCGCGCGGCGGCACCGCCAGGGAGCTCGGCGCCTTTATCCAGAGCGAGAACATGCGCTGGGGCGAGATCGTGCGCCAGTCCGGCGCGCGCGTCGAATAGCGGTTCAGACATCAACGGATCAGACACCAACACCATGCAAAAGCCCTTGCGCAACATCCGCGTGCTCGACCTCACCAACGTGCTGGCCGGCCCGTTCTGCTGCCACCAGCTCGCCCACCTGGGCGCCGAGGTCATCAAGGTGGAAACGCCGGGCACCGGCGACCTCGCGCGCCAGCTGGGCGCGGATGCCGAGCTGAACCAGCGCCTGATGGGCGTCTCCTTCCTGGCACAGAACCCCGGCAAGCAGTCGGTGACCATCAATCTCAAGCACGCTCGCGGCAAGGAAGTGTTCCGCAAGCTGGTGCGCAGCGCCGACGTGGTGGTCGAGAACTTCCGCCCCGGCGTGATGGACCGGCTTGGGCTCGGCTACGAGACGCTCAGGCAGGAGAACCCGCGGCTGGTCTATTGCGCGATCTCCGGCTTCGGCCAGGACGGGCCGCTGGCGGAACTGCCGGCCTATGACCAGATCATCCAGGGCATGTCGGGCGTGATGAGCATCACCGGCGATCCGCAGACGGCGCCCTACCGCGTCGGCTATCCGGTGTCCGACACCATTGGCGGCCTGACCGCCGCGTTTGCGGTGGCGGCATCGCTGGCGGACCACCAGCGCACCGAGGGCTATTTCATCGACGTATCGATGCTTGAGGCCACGCTGGCCACGATGGGCTGGGTGGTCTCCAACCACCTGATCGCCGGCAAGGCGCCGGTGCCGATGGGCAACGAGAACATGACCGCGAGCCCGTCGGGCACCTTCCGCACCGGCGACGGGCTGCTCAATATCGCCGCCAACAAGCAGGAGCAGTTCGAGGCGGTATGCCGCGTGGTCGGCCGTCCCGACCTGGCGGGCGATACGCGCTTCGCGCAGCGGCAGGCGCGGCTCGCCAACCGCGCTGCGTTGACCGAAGCACTGGAAGCGGAGCTGGAGAAGAAGCCGGCCACCGATTGGTGGCCGCTGCTGAATGCCGCCGGCGTCCCCGCCGGCCCGGTGCTCGATGTGCCCGGCACGCTGGCGCATCCGCAGGTGCGCGACCGCGGCATGATCGGCGAATTTGCCGAAGTGCCCGGCGTGGGCCGCGACATCCGCGTGGTGCGCACCGGCTTCAAGCTCAACCGCGAGGCCCCGGCAGTGGATGCGCCGCCGCCACAGCTGGGCCAGCACACGCGCCAGGTGCTGGAAAGCCTGGGCTACAGCAGCACGGACATCGACCAACTCAGCCAGGAGCGCGCAATATGAGCGGCATCGGCCAACCCAGCAACGCCGGCAAGGACGGCAAGGACGGCAAGGACGACATGGACCCGGGCCAGCGCCTGTCGCAGGACTGGTGGCACACCGGCATCATCGACATGAAGCCCGGCGAGATCCGCTACCGCGGCTATCCCATCGAGCAGTTGATCGGCCGCGTTTCGTTCGCGCAGATGATCTGGCTGATGCTGCGCGGCGAACTGCCGGGCCCGGGCCAGGGCGAACTGCTCGACGCCGCACTGATGGCCGCGGTCGACCATGGCCCGCAGGCACCTAGCATCGCCATCGCGCGCATGGCAGCCACCTGTGGCGTGGGGCTGAACAATGCGATGGCGTCGGCGGTCAACGTGCTGGGCGATGTGCATGGCGGCGCCGGCGAGCAGGCGGTGGCGCTGTATCAGGACGTCGCCGCGCGCATCGACAACGGCAGCAGCATGGACGATGCCGTCGCCGCGGCACTGCATGGCTACCGCGACCTGCACGGCAAGTTCGTTTCTGGCTTTGGCCACCGCTTCCATCCTGTCGACCCACGCGCACCGCGGCTGCTTGCGCTGGTCGAACAAGCCGCTGCCGATGGCGTCGTCACCGGGCGCTGTGCGTCGATCGCGCGCGCGATCGAACAGGCACTGTCCGCCGGACGCAGCAAAGCCATTCCGATGAATATCGATGGCGCCACCGCGGTCATCTATGCCGAGCTGGGCTTCCCCGCCCCGCTGGCCCGCGGCCTGTTCTGCCTGTCGCGCTCGGTCGGCATCCTTGCGCACGCGTGGGAGCAGACCTGCCAGGGCGGGCGCAACAAGGGACCCATCCCGCGCCAGTTCCTGTGGACCTATGACGGCGCGCCGCAGCGCGACGTGCCTTAGTTTAGTTAGTCGTTGATGAATCATTGCGTGGCGGCGGCACGCCTGCGCCTCGCCGCCATGCAAGACTGGCAAGCCCATGCACAACGCATCGCGGCACCAGTCATCCTTTTCCTATATCGATGTCGGCGCCTCACCGACAGCGAAGACAGAAGGCGGCCACTAGTATCCATGCAACAAGCAGTCACGCTCCCCACAAAAAACTGATGCCCTCTCCGGCGTCCGGGCCGCGGCTGCGTTCCGCAACCCGAGAGTAGGAGAACGATCATGGATCGACGCCAGTTCCTGAAGTGGGGAAGTTTCATGACCGTCACGATCGCCACCGGCGGCCTGACCGCCTGCGGCGGCGGTGACAACGGCGATGAGCCCGATACCGGCAATCCGGAAAACTTCAATTTCGTACATGGCGTCGCCTCGGGAGATCCCAAGCCTGACAGCGTGGTGGTGTGGACCCGCGTCGAAGGCAACAACGGCAAGCGGCCCGTGGTGGTACGCCTGCAAGTCTCGACGCAGCAGGATTTCGCGCCGCAATCGCTGCTGGTCAACGAGCCGCTGATGGCCCGTCCGGAATGGGACTACACCATTCGCAACAAGGTCACGGGACTCACCGCCGGCACGCGCTATTTCTACCGCTTCCTGCTCGGCAACCGCGCCAGCACCGTGGGCCGCACGCGCACCGCCGCTGCGGCCGGCACGCCGCTGTCGCAGCTGCGCTTTGCCTTTGTCAGCTGCCAGGACTGGAACGCCAACCATTGGGCCGGCATGGAAGAACTGGTGCAGCAGGACCTGGACTTCATCGTCCACGTGGGCGACTACATCTACGAAGCGGTGCCCGGCGGCTCGCGCGCCGGCCTGGTGGAAGACCGCCACACCGCGCTGCAGCTGCCCAACGGCACGGTGCTGCCGGATGCCAGCGTCTACGCCACCACGCTCGACGACTACCGTTACCTGTACCGCAGCTACCGCAGCGATACCCGCTTGCAGGCGCTGCACGCGGCCTTCCCGATGATCGCGATCTGGGACGACCATGAGTTCTCGGACAACTGCTGGCAGGACCGCCAGACCTATGACTCGGACGACGACCAGACGCCACGCACCGCGCGCCGGCGCGCGGCCAGCCAGGCCTGGTTCGAATACCTGCCCGCAGACGTCAGCCTCGACACCAGCAACCCGTCGTTCCAGAACATCCAGATCTACCGTTCTTTCACCTTCGGCAACCTGGCGACGCTGCTGATGACCGACGAGCGCCTGTACCGCGCCAACCACGTCATGCCGGAGGAAACCATCGGCCGCACCGTGGGCAGCCTGTACCTCGTTCCCGCCGACACGCTGGCCGCCACCGAGGCGCAGAAGATCAGCGCCGCCGGCAATGCGCTGACGCCGGTATCGATGCTCGGCGACACGCAGCGCGCATGGTGGCAGGACCGCGTGGGCGGGGCCAATACCACGTGGAAGCTGTGGGGCAACCAGCTGTCGCTGCTGCGCATGCAGGTCGACGTCACCAAGGCCATCGCCGACCTGATCGCGCGGGCGCTGGTGCAGGCCCACAGTGCGCTGTCATCGCTGCAATCCGCCATCGCCAGCGCGCTGGAAAGCGACCTGGCCGCGGCCAAGGCGGCTGGCACCTATGCCAACCTGGCGTACACCGAATTGCGCAACCTGCTGTCGCAGGCCGGCATCGATGCGGCGGCCTTCGACGCCAGCATCCGCCCGCTGATCGAAAGCCGGCTGCCGGCGATCGCGCTGCTCGACCGGTTTATCCTCAATACCGACCAGTGGGACGGCTTCAATGCCGAGCGCAAGAACCTGATGGCGTTCCTGAAGGCCAACAGCGTGCGCAACGTGGTGGCGCTGAGCGGCGACATCCATGGGTTCTTCGGCGGCCAGGTCATGGACGACTACGATGCGGCCTCGCCCATGCCGGTGATGGTCGACCTGGTCACCGCGGGGTTGTCCAGCAATTCGCTGCTGAGTTCGTTCCGCGCTATCGTCGACAACGACCAGGAATTCGCCGCGTTGCGCGAACTGGTTTACAGCGACGTGGGCGGTGTGCTGTTCAACGCGTTCGACAACACGCTGCGCGCCTTCAATTCCTGGATCCGCCACGCCGACACCAACGCGGAAGGATACGCGCTGGTGACGCTGACGCCGGACAAGCTCAGCTGCACGTACCATACGCTGAAGTCCATCAGCGGCGGCGTCGCACCGGCGCTGCCGGCGACCGCAAGCACGCGGGTGCTTGAAGTGGCGGCAGGCACGGCGGATGTGAATGTGCTGTAGCAGGATGGGTGCGGTGCGGTACGGTGGGTGTATTCGGCTGCTGCGCCAGTCCGCTCAGGCGCCAGCCATACCCGCCGCGATCTTGCCCGCAATGCCAGCCAGCGGCGCCACAAACTTCGCCTCCGCCTCAGCCGGCTTGAGCGCGCGCGACAGGTAGACCACGTTCAGGCTTCCGAGCACGCGTTCCCCCGCGCGCAGCGGCACGGCAATGGCGCTGATGTTGCGCTGCTCGCTCCAGTCGCCATGATTGGTGCTGAAGCCATCCTGCCGCACACGCTTCACCAGGTTCTGCACGAACTGCGCATCGCTGGCGAGCGCGGCCTGGTGCTCGCCCCCGGCACCTGAGCGCAGCATCGCGACGATGCTCTCCTGCTCGGCCTCGGTGCAGTTGGCAAAGTAGGCGCGCCCCGACGCCGTCAGCAGCATCGGCAGCCGCCGCCCCACCATGGCGCGGTGGAACGACAGCGGGCTGAAGCGGTGCGTGGTCTCGCGGATGATCATCGCGTCGCCGTCGGGGGTGGTCAGGTCGGAGGGCCATACCACTTGCTGCAGCAGTTCGCCCATCAGCGGCGCGGCGGTGGTGGAGATCCATTCGTCGTCGGTGAAGCCTTCGCTGAGCGCGCGCACCTGCAGCGTCAGGCGGAAGGTGTCGTCCGACTCGCTGCGACGAACGAAGCCCTGCGCCACCAGCGTCTCCAGCAGGCGCCGTACGGTGGTGCGATGCAGCCCCGTCTCCTGCGCGAGTTGCTGGGCCGTCGCGCGCCCGCTTTCCATGCGGTTCAGCGCCCGCAGCACATCCAGGCCACGCGTCAGCCCCCTGACATTGGCGTAAATGGCATCCCGTTCCAGCGCCATAAAAAATCCTTTTAAATCAACGTTGTGCACTCCTTGCACAGTTTGCACATTTTTTTTGCCGCGAGCAATGCGGTCTCTAGACTTCCGTTCAAAGCAAGCCCCCCGAATGCAGGCACCCTGCACAGAACCTGGAGACAACCGAATGTCGACGCAAGCCGTCCCGGCCACCGCCCTCAATACGTCCACCACTGCCGCCAAGCCGTTCCAGAGCATCTGGGCCGACCTGCGCGGCGTCAGCTTCACCCAGGGCTGGCTCGATGCCGGCGGCATCCAGACACGCTACCTGCACGCCGGCGACCGCAGCAAGCCCGCGCTGATCCTGCTGCACGGCGTCGGCGGCCACGCCGAAGCCTATGTGCGCAACCTGAAGGCGCATGCCGAACACTTCGACGTCTGGGCCATCGACATGATCGGCCACGGCTGGACCGACAAGCCCGATGGCCCGCGCGAGGTGTCTGCCTATGTCGACCACGTGATCCGCGTGCTCGATGCGCTCGACATCGAACGCGCCTCGTTCAGCGGCGAATCGCTGGGCGGCTGGGTCGCCTCGCAGTTGGCGATCGACCATCCCGGTCGTGTCGAGCGCCTGGTACTGAACACCGCCGGCGGCTCGCAGGCCGACCCCGTGGTGATGGAACGCCTGAAGACGTTGTCGATGCGCGCGGTCGAAGACCCGAGCTGGGACTTCATCAAGGCGCGCGTGGAATGGCTGATGGCCGACAAGTCCAAGGTCTTCGACGACCTCGTCGCCACGCGCCAGGCGATCTATGCGCAGCCCGGCATGGTCGAGGCGCAGCGCGGCAACATGGTGCTGCAGGACATGGAGACGCGCCAGCGCAACATCCTGCGCGCCGGCGACTATGGCCGCATCCAGGCGCCGACGCTGGTGCTGTGGACCTCCGACGATCCCACCGCAGATGTCTCGGAAGGACGGCGCATCGCCACCATGATTCCCGGCGCGCTGTTCACGGTGATGGATGGCTGCGGCCACTGGCCGCAGTTCGAGGATGCCGACACCTTCAACCGCATCCACCTGAACTTCCTGCTCGGCAAGCCGGTGCCCGAGGCCACCGCGGTCTGATGCGCTGCGCGCATCCCTGACGACTGGGCTGCGCACATCCCTGACGGTCCGGGCCGCGCCCGGACACCCACAACACATAACGGAGACAGACATGACCCACGCCATCGCCATGGCGGGCGGCGACGCTCGTCCTGACACTGTCGATTGCGATGTCGCCATCGTCGGTGCCGGGCCGGTCGGCCTGATGATCGCCAATATCCTCGGCCTGCAGGGCGTCAGCGTGGTGCTGGTGGAAAAGCTCGCGCAGATCATCGACTACCCGCGTGCCATCGGCCTCGACGACGAAGCGCTGCGCGTATTCCAGTCGGTCGGCCTGGCGCAGACGCTGCTGCCGCACACCACGCCCCACCACTGGATGCGCTTCGTCACCGCGGGCGGGCGCTGCTTTGCGTCGATCGAGCCGCGCACCGACGAGTTCGGCTGGCCGCGCCGTAATGCCTTCATCCAGCCGCTGGCCGACCGCATCCTGTTCGAAGGCCTGCGGCGCTTCCCGCATGTGCGCACGCTGCTGGGCCACGGCGTGGCGTCGTTCACGCATGACGACCACGGCGTGCAGATCGAAGCCGCCGACGAAGCCGGCCGGCCGGTGCGCATCCGTGCCGCCTATATGGTCGGTGCCGACGGCGGCAACAGCCTGGTGCGCCGCGCGCTCGACATGCCGTTCGAAGGCCGCACCAAGCCCAACCAGTGGATCGTGGTGGACGTGCGCAACGACCCGATCGGCACGCCGCACATCTACATGCACTGCGACCCCGAGCGGCCCTATGTGTCGGCCGCGCTGCCGCACGGCATCCGCCGCTTCGAGTTCATGGTCATGCCCGGCGAGACCGAGGAAGAACTGTCGCGCCCCGAGAACATGGCCGCGCTGATTCGCAAGGTGGTGGCCGACCCGGACAAGGTCGACTACATCCGCAAGCGCGTCTATACCCACAATGCACGCCTGGCGCGCGACTTCCGTGCCGGCCGCGTGCTGCTGGCGGGCGATGCCGCGCACATCATGCCGGTGTGGCAGGGCCAGGGCTACAACAGCGGCATCCGCGACGCCAGCAACCTGGGCTGGAAGCTGGCGATGGTGGTCAAGGGCCAGGCCGGCGATGCGCTGCTCGACACCTATACGGCCGAGCGCCGCGCCCATGCGCGTTCGATGATCCACCTGTCGGAGGTGGCCGGCGATATCTTCGCGCCTGCCAGCCGCGCGGGCTCGGCGCTGCGCGACGGGCTGACCAGGGTGCTGAACCGCTTCCCCGCGGTCAAGCAGTACTTCGTCGAGATGCGCTTCAAGCCGATGCCGCGCTACGAGCAAGGCGTCGTGCTCCTGCCCGAAGGCCAGCGCCGCGCGCATCCCGGCCTGCTGGCCCGCTGCCTGGCGCGCTCCGGCAACTCCGCGCTGGGCCGACTGCTGGGCCTGATGAGCGAGAAGCGCGAATCGCTGGTCGGCCGGCTGGTGCATGGCCGCGACCCCGCGGGCAACTCGCCGGTGGGCCGCATGTTCATCCAGCCGCTGGTGCGCACCGAAGCCAATAACGTCGAGCGCCTCGACGATGTGATTGGCAACCGCTTCGCCATCCTCGGCTGGGGCACCGATCCCACCTTCGGCCTGACGGCGCAGGCGCGCGCGGTGTGGCGCCAGCTCGGCGGGGTGTTCGTGCTGGCCAAGCCGGATCCGCAGCTCGACTACCGCGACGACGTGCCCGCTGGCGTGATCGCCGTGGGCGACGTGCATAACCGCCTCAAGGACTGGTTCGGCAACCAGCCCGGCTCGGTGGTACTGCTGCGGCCCGACCGCTTTGTCGCGGGCATGTGCTCGCCGCAGCAGGTCTCGGATTCGGTGGTGGCGCTGGCGCGCAAGCTGGCCTTGCGCACGCCGGCGGCCGAGGAGGCCGGGGAAACCGATACGCGCGCCGCCGCCCGTGCCGCCGCGCCTTCGTACGAGGCGCAGGCCGCCGCCGTCCGGCAGCTTGCCGCGGGAGCCTGACATGCCGATTCATCTCGAATGCCTGTCGCATACGCCGCTGCACGGTTACTACGACCCGGCGCCGGCAATCGTGGCCGAGGTCGAGCGCCTGCAGGCCGCCGCGCGCGCCCGCGTGGAAGCCTTCGATCCCGAGCTGGTGGTGGTGTTCGCGCCCGACCACTACAACGGCTTCTTCTATGACGTAATGCCGCCGTTTTGCGTCGGCGTGGCGGCCAGCGCCATCGGCGACTTCAACAGCCTCGCCGGTCCGCTCGACGTGCCGCAGGACGTGGCGCTGGGCCTGGCCGAAGCGGTGATGGCGCAGGACCTCGACGTGGCGGTGTCGTACCGCATGCAGGTCGACCACGGCTGCGCGCAGGCGCTGGAAGTGCTGACCGGCGCGCTCGACCGCTACCCTGTGATCCCGGTGTTCATCAACTCGGTCGCGCCGCCGATGGCAAGCTGCCGCCGCGCGCGCCTGCTGGGCGATGCCATCGGCCGCTACCTGTCGGGGCTGGGCAAGCGCGTGCTGGTGGTCGGCTCCGGCGGGATCTCGCACGAGCCGCCGGTGCCGGAGATTGCCGGCGCCAGCGCGGAAGTGGCGGAACGCCTGATCGCGGGGCGCAACCCGCCGCCGGCTTCGCGCCAGGCGCGGCAGGAGCGCACCGTGGCCGCCGCGCGCGCCTTTGCCGGCGGCGACAGCCACCTGCATGCGCTCAACCCCGACTGGGACCGCGCGTTGCTGGCGCTGCTCGCAAGCGGCGAACTGACCCGCGTCGACGGCATGACCAACGACGGCATCACGCGTGACGCCGGCAAGTCGGCCCATGAAGTGCGCACGTGGATCGCCGCCTTTGCCGCACTCGCTGCGAGCGGCGCCTACCGCGCCGAACTGGACTACTACCGCCCGATCCCGGAATGGATTGCCGGCTTCGGGCTGATGCACGCCGCTTCCGCGCATCACTGACACTTCTCAAGGACACAGCCATGCAAGACCAGGAAACCATCCTCGCCCTCGCCGCACGCCTGCGCGAAGCCGAGCGAACGCGCACACCGGTAGCGCCGCTGCGCGGCGAGATCGCCACGGACGACGCGGCCACCGCCTACGCCGTGCAACGCGCCAACGTCGCCGTCTGGCAAGCCGGCGGCCGCCGCGTGATCGGCCGCAAGATCGGCCTGACTTCGCCCGCGGTGCAGCGCCAGTTGGGCGTTGACCAGCCCGACTTCGGCACGTTGTTCGCCGACATGGTCTACGGCGACGACGAGCCGATCCCGATGGCGCGCACGCTGCAGCCCAAGGCCGAGGCCGAAGTGGCGCTGGTGCTGCGCCGCGACCTCGACGTGGCCGATGCCACCGTGCTCGACGTGCTGGGCGCGGTGGACTACGTGCTGCCGGCGATCGAGGTGGTCGGCAGCCGCATCGCCAACTGGGACATCTCGTATGTCGACACGGTGGCCGACAACGCCTCCAGCGGGCTGGTGGTAATCGGCGCAGTTCCGGTGCCCCTGGCTGGCCTCGACCTGAAAGCGGTGGAGATGGAAATGCGGTGCGGCGACGAACGCGTCTCGCACGGCAGCGGCGCCGCCTGCCTGGGCCATCCGCTCAACGCCGCGGTGTGGCTGGCGCGCAAGCTGGCCAGCCTGCGCGACCCGCTGCGCGCCGGCGACCTGGTGCTGACCGGGGCGCTGGGGCCGATGGTGCCGGTGCAGGCCGGCAAGACCTATGCAGCGCATATCACCGGCGTCGGCACCGTACGCGCGAAGTTCGCCGACAGCTGACATGACTGCCGAAGCTTTGAACCCATAACGACAGAGAAACGGAGACAACCATGCAACGCCCCCATCGCATGCATCGCCTGATTGCCAGGCTGCTCGCCCCCTTCGCCATCGGCGCCGCCCTGGTCGGCAGCGCCGGCGCGGCCACGGCGCAGGCGCCCGCCTTCCCCAACCGCCCCGTCACCATCGTGGTCCCGTTCCCGGCGGGCGGCATCACCGACATGATCGCGCGCCAGGTCGCGCAGCAGATGCAGAGCGACCTCGGCAAGCCGGTGATCGTCGAGAACCGCCCCGGCGGCGGCGGGCAGATCGCCGCGCTGGCGGTCAAGCGCGCCGAGCCGGATGGCCACATGGTGTTCGTCGCGGCCACCGAGATGTTCGCGATCAACCCGGGCCTGTACCGCAACTTCTCATACGACCCGCTCAAGGACTTCAAGCCGGTGACGGCGCTGGCCGCCTCGCCGCTGGTGCTGGTGGTGCCGCAGAACAGCCCGGCCGGCTCCGTGAAGGACCTGGTCGCGCTGGCGAAGTCGCGCGCGGACGGGGTCAACTACGCTTCGCAGGGCATCGGCTCGATCGGGCACCTGCTCGGCGGCCTGTTCGGCGACAAGACCGGCGGCAAGTTCACCCATGTCGCCTACAAGGGCTCGGCCCCCGCGCTGCAGGACGTGATGGCGGGCCAGGTCGACATGATGTTCGACCCGGTCATCACCACCTCGCCGCTGATCAAGGGCGGCAAGGTCAAGGCCCTGGCGATCGCTTCAAGCAAGCGCTCCCCCAGCCTGCCCGACGTGCGCACGCTGGCCGAGCTGGGCGTGCCCGGCCTGGATGCCGGCGTGTGGTTCGGCATGGTGGTGCGCAGCGGCACGCCCGACGCGGTGGTCGCGCGGCTCAATGAATCCGCGCTGAAGGCGCTCAAGGCCCCGGAAGTGGCCAGGCGCTTCGCCGACCAGGGCCTCGATCCCATGCCGATGAGCCCGCAGCAGTTCGGCACCTTCCTCGCCAGCGAAAGCACGCGCTGGACCCCGCTGGTCAAGGCCAGCGGCGCCAGCGTCGAGTAACCCATCCAAGGAGAATCCCTATGACGCGCAAGCTCAAAGCCGCCATCATCGGCTCGGGCAATATCGGCACCGACCTGATGATCAAGATCCTGCGGCATGGCCGGCATGTCGAGATGGGCGCGATGGTCGGCATCGACCCCGCCTCCGACGGCCTGGCCCGCGCGGCCCGCATGGGCGTTGCCACCACGCATGAAGGCGTGGAAGGGCTGGCCCGGCTGCCGGTGTTCGGCGACATCGACATCGTGTTCGATGCCACCAGCGCCGGCGCGCACGTGAAGAACGATGCGTTCCTGCGCGCGCTGCGCCCGGCGCTGCGCATGGTCGACCTGACCCCGGCGGCGATCGGCCCGTACTGCATCCCGGTGGTCAACGGCGCCGCGCACCTCGACGCGCCCAACGTCAACATGGTCACCTGCGGCGGCCAGGCCACCATCCCGATGGTGGCGGCGGTATCGCGCGTGGCGCCGGTCCACTACGCGGAGATCGTCGCCAGCATCTCCAGCAAGAGCGCCGGCCCCGGCACGCGCGCCAATATCGACGAATTTACCGAAACCACCTCGCGCGCCATCGAGCAGGTGGGCGGCGCGCGCCGCGGCAAGGCCATCATCGTGCTGAACCCGGCCGAGCCGCCGCTGATCATGCGCGACACCGTGTACTGCCTGAGCGAGCCGGCCGACCAGGATGCCATTGCCGAATCGGTGGCGCGCATGGCCGCCGACGTGCAGCGCTATGTGCCGGGCTACCGACTCAAGCAGGCGGTGCAGTTCGAGGAAATCCCCGCGGAGGCGCCGCTCAATATCCCGGGGCTGGGCCGACTCGCCGGCCTGAAGACCACGGTTTTCCTCGAAGTCGAGGGCGCCGCGCACTACCTGCCTGCCTACGCGGGCAACCTGGACATCATGACCAGCGCCGCGCTGAACACCGCCGAAAGCATGGCCGAAGCCATGCTGGCCGAGTCCGCTGCCGCCTGAACCGGAACCACGCCATGAGCATCGACAAGAAACTCTATATTTCCGACGTGACGCTGCGCGACGGCAGCCACGCCATCCGCCACCAGTACAGCGTGGCGCAGGTCCGCCAGATCGCCGCCGCGCTCGATCAGGCCGGCGTCGATTCGATCGAAGTCGCGCACGGCGACGGGCTGCAGGGCTCCAGCTTCAACTACGGCTTCGGCGCGCATACCGACCTGGAGTGGATCGAGGCCGTTGCCGACGTGGTCAGCCACGCCAGGATCGCGACGCTGCTGCTGCCCGGCATCGGCACCGTGCACGACCTCAAGGACGCCTACCAGGCCGGCGCGCGCATCGTGCGCGTGGCCACGCACTGCACCGAGGCCGATATCTCGCGCCAGCATATCGAGGCGGCGCGCGAGCTGGGCATGGAAGCGGTCGGCTTCCTGATGATGAGCCACATGACCACGCCGCAGCAGCTGGCGCAGCAGGCCAAGCTGATGGAGAGCTACGGCGCGACCTGCTGCTACGTGGTCGACTCCGGCGGCGCGCTGACCATGGACGGCGTGCGCGACCGCTTCCGCGCGTTCAAGGACGTGCTCAAGCCCGAAACGCTGACCGGCATGCATGCGCACCACAACCTGAGCCTGGGCGTGGCCAATAGCATCGTCGCGGTGGAGGAAGGCTGCGACCGCATCGACGCCAGCCTGGCCGGCATGGGCGCGGGCGCGGGCAATGCACCGCTGGAAGTGTTTGTCGCCGCCGCCGAGCGCATGGGCTGGCATCACGGCACCGACCTGTACCGGCTGATGGACGCCGCCGATGACCTGGTGCGCCCGCTGCAGGACCGCCCGGTGCGGGTCGATCGCGAGACGCTGGCGCTGGGGTATGCGGGGGTGTATTCCAGCTTCCTGCGCCATAGCGAAGCTGCCGCGGCACGCTATGGCCTGAAGACCGTCGACGTGCTGGTCGAGCTGGGCCGCCGCCGCATGGTGGGCGGGCAGGAAGACATGATCGTGGACGTGGCGCTGGACCTGCTGAACCAGCCTCTGAACCAATCGGCTACGGCTCGAGCAGCCGGCTGATCTGCGCCAGCGCGTTGAGCGTGTGCTGCAGGTGCTCGCGCGTCGCCTGCGAGGCTTCCTCGTTGCGCCCGCGCGCGAGCAGGTCTACCCCGAACACGCGAGGCAGCACCTGCACGTGCTGGACCACCATGAACCACGACCGATCCATTGCCACCCATCGCGACCGCGATCCCCCGGGCTGTCATGCGTGGGGCAGCGCGCTGAACGCAGGAAAGCTTTCGAGCTGCGCCGCGAGCGCCGCCAGCCCCGGGTGCGCCGCGCGGTCGACATGACCGGGGAGCAGCGCCTGGGTGAAGGTCCACACCACGCCGGCGGTCAGCGTGGCCTGGCTCACCGCCGCCTCATCGGCCGGCACGGGCATGCGCGCGATCTCGTCTTCCAGCAGGGCAAAGGCACTGGTGCGCTGGCCATCGACGCGCTCCACCCACGGCTGGTGCACCTTCTCCGCCGGCCGCAGGTTGTGCTCGTACACGTGCTGCACGGCCTTCTCGCTGGCCGCCAGCGCCAGGCCGATGGTGCGCAGCGCGCGCTGGCGCTCTTCCAGCGACGCCGGCATCAGGCTGCGGCCCGCCAGCGCTTCGGCGTAGTCGATGATCAGCGTCGAGTCCATCAGCACCACGCCGTTGTCGCACACCAGCGACGGCGCCTTGACCACCGGGTTGATGGCGCGGAACTGGTCGAAGGTGCGGAACACCGAGATGGATTCGTGGGTGAACGGCAAACCCAGCAGGCGCAGCGTGATGGCGGCACGGCGCACGTAGGGGGAATCGAGCATGCCGATGAGTCGCATGGGTATGGCTCCGGGTTGGGTTGGTTGGGGATGCGAGGCTGATTATGAGCGCGCACGCGCCATGACCGCCAGCGGTTTGCTCGCCTACCCCGCGCGCGGGAGAGCGGAGCGTATGCGAGGGGCGGAAGCAAGCTCTGATGACTGCGCAGTCCCGGCGCCCTATCCCTCCTTCCACCGCAATTTCCCCAACGCCGCCACCAGCGATACCACCACATCGTCCTCCAGCGCCTGCCGCCGCCACATCACCCCCACCGGCGGCAAGTCCCAGCTCAGCGCATGCGGCAGGACCGCCGCGCCCCCGCCTTCGACCAGCTCGGCAGCCACCGCGCGCGGCACGATGGTGGTAGCCGCGGCGTGGTTGCGCAGCAGCGTGGCCATGGTCTTGATCGAGTAGGTCTCGACGATCGGCACCGGCTGCGCCACGCCGGCCACCGCGAAGATGGTGTTGATGGTGCGCCGGATCGGCGTGTTCGGCGGCGGCAGGATCCAGTCGCGCTCGGCCAGCCGGCGCCAGTCGAGCGGCCCGCGCCCGAGCCGGCCGGCGGCCGCGGCGGGCACCACCAGCGCGGGCTCTTCGCGGTAGAGCGGCTGCTGGGCGATGTCCGCGCCGGGCGCGTAGAAGGTCCGCGCCACCACGCAGTCCAGCTCATGTTCGCGCAGCGCCGCCACCAGCTCGTCGGTGGTGCCCTCGCGCACCAGCACCGAAACCCGCGGCGACTGGGTCAGGCCGAAGCTGCAGGCCGCATCGAGCACGGTGCGGCTGATGAACGGGATCACGCCGATGCGCAGCCGCCCCGACATGCCGGCGCCGATCGCCGCCAGCTCGCGCCCCAGCGCATCGGTATCCGCCAGCGTCAGCCGCGCATGCGCCAGCACCGCGCGGCCCGTGGGCGTGGGCTCCAGGCCGCGCCGGGTGCGGGTGAACAGCGGCACCATGAAGATGTCCTCGATCTCGCGCAGGGTCTTGGTGACGGCGGGCTGCGACAGGTTCAGCTCGGCCGCCACGCGCGACACCGAGCGCTGGCGCTCCAGCGCCAGCAGCAGCGGCAGGTGCCTGAGGCGCAGGCGGGAGACGAGGTTGTGGACCAGCTTGTCGGAGGCGGCTATGGGCACAGGAATCCTGCAACGGGGGCGCTAATGTCGTATTACCAAATGGTAATGCAACGATAACCAATCAGACTCTCGCGGTTATTCCACAATCCTATACTGGCTCGCATCACCGGAGTTGCAACCCATGTTCACTACCCGCCCCGAAATCGTCGGTACCTTTGGCGTTGCCGCCTCCACCCACTGGCTGGCCACGCAAACCGCCATGGGCGTGCTCGAACGCGGCGGCAATGCCTTCGATGCCGCGGCGGCGGCCGGCTTCGTGCTGCAGGTGGTCGAGCCGCACCTGAACGGCCCCGGGGGCGAAGTACCGATCCTGTTCTGGAGCGAGCGCGAGCGCCGCATGCGCACCCTGTGCGGACAGGGCCCGGCACCGGCGCTTGCCGATCCCGCCGCGTTGCGCGCGCAGGGCCTGGAGCTGATGCCGGGCATCGGGCTGGTGCCCGCCGCCGTTCCCGGCGCCTTCGGCGCGTGGCTGACGATGCTGCGCGATCACGGCACGTGGTCGCTGGCCGATGTGCTGGCGCCCGCCATCGGCTACGCGCGCGACGGCTTCCCGCTGGTGCCGCGCATCTCGCGCGCGATCCTGGCGGTGCAGGCGCTGTTCCGCGACGAATGGCACAGCTCGGCGGCCACCTGGCTGCCGGACGGCAAGGTGCCGCGCCCGGGCAGCCTGCACACGTTGCCGGCGCTGGCCGATACCTACACCCGCATCGTCGAGGATGCCCAGCGCCGCAGCGACAGCCGCACCGGCCAGATCGACGCCGCGCTGGATTGCTGGTACCGCGGCTTCGTCGCCGAGGAAATCGACGCCTACTGCCGCAACACGCCGGTGCGCGACACCACCGGCGACAAGCACACCGGCCTGCTGCGCTACGACGACATGGCCGGCTGGAGACCCGGGGAAGAGGATCCGGTCACGCTCGACTTCGGCCGCTACACGGTGGCCAAGTGCGGCATCTGGAGCCAGGGTCCGGTGTTCCTGCAGCAGCTCGGCATGCTGCGCCACGCCGGGCTGGCGCAGCATGCGCCCGATTCGCCCGAATTCGTGCACCGCATTGCCGAAGCCACCAAGCTGGCGATGGCCGATCGCCTGGCCTGGTACGGCGATCCCCGCTTCACGCAGAGCCCGCTTGCCACATTGCTCGACGACGGCTACCTGGCCGCGCGCGCGCAGCGCATCGGCGAGCGCGCGGCGCTGGCGATCGATCCCGGCACGCTCGATCGCATGGCGCCGCGCCTGCCCGACCTGGGTGTCGCCGAGCGCACGCTGCGGCAAGCCGACGTGCGCTTCGGCGTGGGCGAGCCGACCTTCGCCGAGCTGCCGCCGGTAGCCGAATGGGCCGAACGCGAACTCTTTGTCGGCGACACCTGCCATATCGACGTGATCGACCGCCACGGCAACATGGTCGCCGCCACGCCGTCGGGCGGCTGGCTCTCGTCGAGCCCGACCATCCCGGCGCTCGGCTTCGCGCTCAATACCCGCCTGCAGATGACCTGGCTGGAGCCCGGCCTGCCCAACACGCTGGCCCCCGGCAAGCGCCCCTGCACCACGCTGTCGCCGTCGCTGGCGCTGCGCGACGGCGAGCCGTATATGGTGTTCGGCACCCCGGGCGGCGACCAGCAGGACCAGTGGTCGCTGGCATTCTTCCTGCGCCATGCGGTGCATGGCATGAACCTGCAGGAAGCAATCGATGCACCCGCGTGGCATATCGACCATTTCCCGGGCTCGTTCTGGCCGCGCCAGACCGTGCTCAACCGCATCAGCGTGGAATCGCGCTTCCCGGCGGCAACGCTGGCGGCGCTGCGCGGACGCGGGCACGAAGTCCGCGTGGGCGAACCCTGGTCAGAAGGCCGCATGTCGGCATGCTCGCGCGAACGCGACGGGCGCGGGCGGCTGGTGCTGCGCGCCGGCGCCAATCCGCGCGGCATGCAGGGCTACGCAGTGGGTCGCTGACGATTCAAATCATGACAGCGGACCGCACCAGGTCCGCGCCAGTCCCAAGGAGGAAGGAAAATGCGCGCAGTACTGAAAACCCTGCTGGGCGGCGTGGCCGCGCTGGCGATGTGCCTGGCGGCCCCGGCCGGCGCCAGCGAAGCCTGGCCGCAGAAGCCGATCACGCTGATCGTGCCCTGGGCCGCCGGCGGCTCGACCGATATCCTGGCGCGCGTGCTGTCCGAGCACCTGACGCGCTCGCTCGGCCAGCCGGTGATCGTCGACAACAAGCCGGGCGCGTCCGGCAACATCGGCTCGGCCATGGTGGCGCGCGCCAGGCCGGACGGCTACACGCTGCTGGTGGGCTCGATGAGCACCCACGCCATGAACCCGGCGCTGATGTCCAACATGCCGTTCCGCGGCGTGGATGACTTCACGCCGCTGGGCCTGCTGGCTTACGTGACCAACACCATGGTGGTCCACCCCTCGGTGCCGGCGCAGAACGTGAAGGAGCTGGTGGCCTACGCCAAGGCCAATCCGGGCAAGCTCGCCTACGCCAGCGCGGGTCCGGGCTCCACCAACCACCTCAGCGCGGTGCTGTTCGAGAAGATGGCCGGCATCCGGATGCTGCACGTGCCGTACAAGGGCGGCGCGCCGGCGGTGGTCGATACCGTGGCCGGGCAGACCCAGCTGCTGTTCTCGGCGGGCACGCAGACGCTGCCGCACGTCAAGGCAGGCAAGCTGCGCCTGCTGGCCGTGACCGAGAGCAAGCGCTCGCCGCTGCTGCCCAACGTGCCGACCGTGGCCGAGACCCTGCCCGGCTATGAGCTGGCAGTCTGGTATGGCGCCTTCGGGCCGAAGGACATGCCCGCCGAGCTGACGGCACGGCTCAATCGCGAGATCAACGCCGTGATGGCGCTGCCTGAAGTGAAAGCCAAGATGAACGCCATCGGCGTTGAAACCGCGACCTCCACGCCGCAGCAGTTCGCCACCATCCTGCGCCGCGATGCCGACCGCTACGGCAAGCTGATCCGCGAGCTGGGCATCCAGGGGGAATGAAGTGAGCCAGGCAACGCACCCGGCCCCGCAAGCCGGCGCACCGCTGGAAGACGCCGGCTCGCTGATCGCGCAGGTCAACCTGCTGTGCGACGCGCTGCGGCAGGCGCGCGGCCCCGCCGCGGCGCTCGACGCGATCGGCGCAGCCACGCTGCGCACGCTCGGCCCCGGCCTGCTGACGATCAATGCCTGGCATGCGGAGACGGCGCGGATCGAACGTCTGTGGTCATCCGACACCGCCGCCTATCCGGTCGGCGGGCACAAGACCAAGGGCGACAGCCCGTGGCGCCGGCAATTGCTGGAGCGCGGTGAGGTCTTTGTCGGCGAGGGCGATGAAGCGCTGGCGGCGGTGTTCGATGACGTGCAGGTGATCCGCAAGCTCGGGTGCACGGCAGTGGTCAATGTGCCGCTGGGCTATCAGGGCCCGGTGATCGGCACCTTCAACTACCTGGCCGATCGCGCCATCTGGTCGGCGGCGGAGGTTGCGGCGCTCAGGCTGCTGGCGGCGCTGGCGGTGGCGCCGGTGCAGGCGCTGACCGCTGCGCGCCGCTGACGGAAGCGTCCGCCCACGCCGAACGCTACTCTGCGGTATGATTCCCCCGCCGCGTTGAAAGCACAACGAAGCACAGCGCGGCAACGTTCTCAGGGCAGGGTGAAAGTCCCTACCGGCGGTGAAGGCGTCTGACGCACAAGCCCGCGAGCGCCCGGCATGCCCACATGCCGGGGTCAGCAGATTCGGTTCAAATCCGAAGCCGACGGTGATAGTCCGGATGAAAGAGAGCGAGCAAAAATGCCCCCGTCTTCACGGGGGCAAGTCTCGTGCGCCCTGATTCTGGCCAACTCCATCCGTACAGGAACACCATGAATCAGCCTGTCTCTGCATTCCAGCGCGCCACCGCACCCGCGGCCGGCTTTTCCCTCCCCGACGGCAAGCGCATTGCCTACATCCATGCCCAATGGCATGCCGATATCGTCCATCGTGCGCGCGACGCGTTCGTGGTCGAAATGGCAAAGCTCGGCGTCGCCGCGGATGCCATCGACATCTACGATGTCCCCGGTGCCTTCGAAATCCCGCTGCATGCGCAACGGCTTGCCAGGTCCGGCAAGTACGCCGCCATCGTCGCCAGCGGCTTTGTCGTCGACGGTGGCATCTACCGTCATGAATTCGTCGCCGATGCCGTCATCAGCGGCCTGATGCGCGTCCAGCTCGACACCGAGATCCCTGTGTTCTCGGCCGTGCTGACGCCGAAGAGCTTCCATGAGCACGACGAGCACCATCGCTTCTTTGCCGAGCATTTCGTGGTCAAGGGCCGCGAGGCGGCGCAGGCCTGCGTCCGCACGGTGGCGTCGCTGCAGAAGCTGGCGGCCTGATGCGTTGAAGGGCTGTGCCGCGCGGTTCATGTCCGCGGCATGTTCAGGAATCATGAACCGCGGGACTTGCTAAACGGCACGGCTCGCCCGCGGCGGCATCCGTTGCCGCCGCTCCCCTCCCCCGGATACTGCCTTCCGCCTCCCCGAGGCGTGTAAACTGCTGGCTTTTTGAATCCGGCGGTATGTCCCAAGAGCCCCGGCGCACAGGTTTCAGCGGTCCGACGCTAGTCCGGCTGCTGGCGCGCCTGACCGACGCCGACGCCCCACCTCCTGCAACGTCACTTTCGGGCCAGCTGAGCCAATGGCTGGGCTGGCCGGATGCGATCGCGTTGTCGGCGGCGCTGAAAGCCGCGCCGGGCGCGGGGCCGGCCGTTGCACGTGCCTCCGGCGCCACCGCCGAAGAGCAGGAGTGCGCACGCGTGCGCGCGGCGCTGAGCGACGCCATCGCGGGGGACAACGCCCTCGCCGCACGCCGGCGCGGGCCGGGGCGACCGTCCGAGGCCGTGGATGCGCAGGTGGACTTCGCCATCTACCGCCACCGCTACGTGTCGCAGCAGCAGTCCATGGAAACCGCGATCGGCGCCTTGCGCGGGCGGTTGCGGGCGGCGTTGTCGACGCGTGCGCCGGACATGGCCCGGCTGGCCATGGTCGATGCAGTAATGGAGCGCGTGCTGGGCGCGCGCGAGCAAAGCGTGCTCGGCAGCGTGCCGACCCTGCTGGAAGGGCATTTCCAGCGTTTGCGCCAGGCGGAAGCCGCGGCGCTGGCCGAGGCCCAGGCCGCCACAAAGCCGGCCGCCGCAGCCCCGGTCGCGCCCGGCGCGTGGCTGGCCGTGTTTCGCAAGGATATGCAAAGCGTATTGCTGGCCGAGCTGGAAATACGCTTCCAACCCGTCGAAGGATTGCTCGCCGCGCTGCGCGGCAGCTGACCAGGACCCCATGAACCGATACTTCTTCCATCTTGTTGTTTTCCTGGCGGGCCTGGCGGCCGTGTGCTGGATCGCCGCAGGCTATGCCGGCTCGAATGCGCTGGCGTTGTCGGTCACGCTGCTGATCGGCGCCTGCTACGTGGCCGGCGCGCATGAGCTGCTGCGCTACCGGCAGGGCACGCTGGGGCTGGCGCAGGCGGTGCAGGGGCTGTCCGAAGCGCCGGCAAGCCTGGATGGCTGGCTGGAGCGCCTGCCCGCGGGACTGCGCAACGCGGTGCGCCTGCGCGTCGAGGGCGAGCGCGTAGCGCTGCCGGGGCCGGCGCTGACGCCGTACCTGGTCGGCCTGCTGGTGCTGCTGGGCATGCTCGGCACGTTCCTCGGCATGGTGTCGACGCTGCGCGGCACCGGCATGGCGCTGGAAACCGCGACCGACCTGCAGGCGATCCGCGCGTCGCTGGCGGCGCCGGTGAAGGGGCTGGGCTTCGCCTTCGGCACCTCGGTGGCCGGCGTGGCCACGTCGGCCATGCTGGGGCTGCTGTCGGCCCTGTGCCGGCGCGAACGCGTGCAGGCCGCGCAGGCGCTCGATGCGCGCATCGCCACCACGCTGCGCCCCTATTCCCGCAGCCACCAGCGCGACGAGTCGTTCCGGCTGCTGCAGCGCCAGGCCGATGCCATGCCGGCGCTGGTCGACCGGCTGCAGGCCATGATGGCGACCATGGAGCAGCAGAACCAGGCCATGGCGGAGCGCCTGGCGGCCAGCCAGGAAGCCTTCCACGGCAAGACCGAAACGGTGTACACGCAGCTGGCCGCCGCGGTCGGGCAATCGCTGAAAGACAGCGTTGCCGACAGCGCGCGCGCCGCCGGCACGGCGATCCAGCCGGCCGTGGAAGCGACCATGGCCGGCCTGGCGCGCGAGACCGCCGCCATGCGCGACGCCGTCACGCAGTCCGTGCAGCAGCAGCTCGAAGGCATCTCGGCACGCTTCGAGACCTCGACCGCCGGCGTCGCCGGGATCTGGAACGAAGCGCTGGCCAGCCAGCAGCGCAGCAATGAAGTCCTGACGGGCGAACTGCGCGGCGCGCTCGACGGCTTTGCACAGGCATTCGAGCAACGTTCGGCCGGCCTGGTCGAGCAGGTCGCGGCACGGCTGGAAACAACCTCCGCCAGCACCGCGCGGGCGTGGACCGAGGCCCTGTCGCAGCAGGCCCGCACCGGCGAGAAGCTCGCCGCCGACAACCAGCAGGCGCTGGCCGCCGCCACGGCGGCATTCGAACAGCAGGCGGCGTCGCTGGTGTGCACCGTGGGCCAGTCGCACGCCGACCTGCAGGCGGGCCTGGCATCGCATGACGAGCAGCGCCTGGCTGCGTGGGCCGGCACGCTCGGCAGCATGACCGAGGCGCTGCGCCAGCAGTGGGACCAGGCCAGCGCGCAGGCCGCGAGCCGCCAGCAGGAAATCAGCGAGACGCTGGCGCAGACCGCGCGCGAGATCGCCGCGCAGGCGCAAGCGCATGCCAGCGGCACCATCGCCGAGATCGAGCGGCTGGTGCAGGCCGCCGCCGACGCGCCCAAGGCCGCCCTCGCGCTGCAGGCGGAACTGGCCGCACGCGACGAACAGCGTCTGGCCGCATGGACCGATTCGCTCGGCGCCATGGCTACCGGCTTGCGCGAGCAATGGGAACAGGCGAGCGTGCAAACGGCGCATCGCCAGCGGGAGATCTGCGCGGCGCTGGCGCAGACGGCGAACGACATCTCCGCCCAGACGCAGGCGCATGCCAGCGGCACCATCGCCGAGATCGACCGGCTGGTGCAGGCCGCCGCCGACGCCCCCAAGGCCGCGCTGGGCATGCAGGCCGAGCTGAGCGCGCGCGACGAACAACGCCTCGCAGCCTGGACCGACGCGCTTGGCAACATGGCCGCCGGACTGCGCGGGGAATGGGAACAGGCGAGCGCACTGGCCGCGAGCCGCCAGCAGGAAATCTGCGCCGCGCTGGCGCAGACTGCCAGCGACATCTCGGCGCAGGCGCAAGCCCACGCCAGCGGCACCATCGCAGAGATCGAGCGTCTGGTGCAGGCCGCCGCCGACGCGCCGAAGGCCGCGCTGGCCCTGCAGACCGAACTGAGCGCGCGCGACGAGCAACGCCTCGCAGCCTGGACCGAAGCCCTCGCCGCGATGGCCGCCACGCTGCGCCAGGAATGGCAGCAGGCGGGCGCGCAGACCGCCACCCGCCAGCAGGAAATCTGCGCAGCACTGGCGCAGACCGCGCAAGCGATTTCCACCGAAACGCAGGCGCACGCCAGCGGCACGCTGGCCGAAATCGAGCGCCTGGTGCAGGCCGCCGCCGAGGCGCCCAGGGCCGCCGCCGCCCTGCAGGCCGAGCTGGCCGCGCGCGACGAACAGCGCCTGGCCGCCTGGACCGGCCACCTCGACAGCATGGCCGGCTCGCTGCGCCAGCAATGGGAACAGGCCGGCAGCCACAGCGCCAGCCGCCAGCAGGAGATCTGCGACACGCTGGCGCAGACCGCGCGCGACATCACCGCGCAGGCCGAGGCGCACGCCAGCAGCACCATCGCCGAAGTCGCGCGCCTGATGCAGGCGTCCGCCGAAGCGCCCAGGGCCGCGGCCGAAGTCATCGCCGAACTGCGCCAGAAGCTCACCGAAGGCATGGCCCGCGACAACGCCATGCTGGAAGAGCGCAGCCGCATGCTGGAAACGCTGGGCACGCTGCTCGACGCCGTGAACCACGCCTCCACCGGCCAGCGCGCCGCGGTCGACACGCTGCTCGCGACCACGTCCGAGCTGCTGGAGCGCGTCGGCGGCCGCTTCACCGAGCAGGTAGAGTCCGAGACCGGCCGCCTGGCGCAGGCCGCGGCGCAGGTCACCGGCAGCGCCGTCGAGGTGGCGAGCCTGGGCGAAGCCTTCGGCGTGGCGGTGCAGATGTTCAGCGCCTCCAACGACAAGCTCTCCGAACAGCTGCAGCGCATCGAGGCCGCGCTCGACAAGTCGATGGCGCGCAGCGATGAGCAGCTGGCCTACTACGTGGCGCAGGCGCGCGAGGTGGTCGACCTCAGCATGCTGTCGCAGAAGCAGATCCTGGAAGACCTGCAGCATCTGGGCGGCCGGCAGGCACCGCGCGCAGAGGCGGCATGAAGGACGACTACATCGACGCCGGCG
Source organism: Cupriavidus sp. a3 (assembly GCF_051015765.1). Taxonomy (NCBI): domain Bacteria; kingdom Pseudomonadati; phylum Pseudomonadota; class Betaproteobacteria; order Burkholderiales; family Burkholderiaceae; genus Cupriavidus; species Cupriavidus sp. a3. The sequence continues at coordinate 2,070,947 of NZ_CP170644.1, forward strand.
CCGAGCCGACGGTGCCGGCCTGGGCGGTCTTCGGCGACCTGATGTCGGTGCTGCTGGGCGCGTTCGTGCTGGTGCTGCTAGGCGTCATCGGCGTGCAGCTCGAACTGTCGGCGCGGCTTGAGGACGAGGTGCGGCAGCGGCAGGAAGAAGCGCAGCGCCGCCAGACGCTGGAGCAGGCGCTGGCCGGCCCGCTCGCCGCCGGGCGCGTGACGCTGGTGAACGGGCGCATCGGCATCAGCGGCAGCGTGCTCTTTGCCTTGAACTCCGACCAGCTGCAGCCCGAGGGCCGCGAGCTGTTGCGCAGCCTGGCCGCACCGCTGTCGGCCTACCTGCGCACGCGCGACGAGATGCTGATGGTCAGCGGCTTCACCGACGACCAGCAGGTACGCGAGGGCAACCGCCGCTTCGCCGACAACTGGGAGCTGTCGGCGCAGCGCGCGCTGACCGTGACGCGCGCGCTGATCGATGCCGGCGTGCCGCCCGCTTCGCTGTTCTCCGCGGGCTTCGGCTCGCAGCAGCCGGTCACGGCCAATACCGATGCCGGGAGCCGCGCGAAGAACCGGCGCGTGGAAATCGCGCCGGTGCCGCGCGTGACCATGGGGACGGGGAAGCCGCGTGACTGAAGACGTCGCCGCAAGCGCACGCGCGCAGCTCGACGCCTGGCGCGACAGCGATGCCGCCGGCGTCGACCCGGTGCGCTTCCGGCTGATCGATGCGCTGGCGCGGCGCTCGGCCGGCCATGACGGCGCGGTGCGGCAGATGCTGGATGCGCGGCTGGCGGCGCTGGTCGACAGCTACCGCGAAGCCGTGGCGCAAGACGCTGCGCGGCGCGAAACGGCCGCAGCAACCGAACAGGAAGCCACCGCAAATCCGATCGGCACGCTTGCCGGACTGGTCGGCTACATCAAGGCTAATACGCGCGCTGCAGGGATCGCGTCCGCACCGAGCGCCCCTGCGCCGCGCGCCGCTGCACCGGCGCGCGCCGTGCGTCCCGAACCCGAGCCGGAACTGGTCGACTATTTCCGCGACACGTGGTCGCGCGTCAGCGTGAGCCGGCAGTTGCGGCAGTCGCAGGCGCAGTTGCCGGGCAATGCCGGACCGCTCAATTCCGACCACCTCGTGCATCGTGCGCTGACGCTGATGCATGAGGTGTCGCCAGGCTACCTGGAGCAGTTCTTCTCGTATGTCGAGGCGATGGCGTGGCTGGAGCAACTGCATCGCGGCGGCGCACCGGCCGAGAACGAAGCGGTGCGGGCCACCAGCGCGAAGAAGACCACCCGCGCCAGGCCGCGCAAGGCGGCGGGCTAGTCCGCCGTCCCTGGCGCGATCGCAAACCCGTAGAGCGCCGCGGCATTGCGCCAGCGCAGCGCTTCATTCAGCGAAGCCTCCGCCGGCGCGGTTCCGGGCCAGCGGCTGGTTTCCCCGCACTCCCCCGCCCGCTCCCCGGCTTCATGATTGGTCCACGGCCAATCGCTGCCCCAAAGCAGCCGGTCGGCACCGACCACTTCCAGCCAGCGCTGCGCCAGTTCGCGCCACGCCCCCGGCGCCACCAACCGGTATGGCGCGCTGAACTTGACCCACACCTGCCGACGCGCTCGCACCGCCGCGGCCACGCTGAACACCGGGTCCGCCACGCCCGCCGCGCCCGGCCTGCCAAAATGGTCGAGCACCACCGGTACGCCTGACTCGCCCAGTACGCCATCCAGCGCGGCCAGCACCGCGCTGCCGTCGCCGTTGTCGGTATGGAGCTCGACATGCCAGCCCAGCGCGGCGATACGTGCGAACAATGCGCGCCACGGCGCTGTGCCGATGCGCTGCCAGCCGGGATCGCGATAGAGGTTCAACCGGATGCCGCGCACGCCGGCGTCGTCCAGTTCGCGCAATGCCGCATCGGATACGTCGGGATCGACCACCGCGACGCCGCGCAGCCGCGCCGGCATGGCGCGCAGCGCCGCCAGCAGCGCGGAGTTGTCGGTGCCGAGGAAGCTGGTCTGCACCACCACCCCGAACGGATCGCCAAGCGCCCCGGCCAGCAGCCGCCAGTCCGGCAGCGTGGCGGCATACGGGGGCCGGTAGCGAGCGGAGGGCGCTGCCGGGCCGGCATCGAAGGTATGGAAGTGGCAGTCCACCACCGGCGTTTCGGGTTGATTCATCTGTCTGCCCTGCTGTGTCCGCGGGTAATTCCGGATAGGGGAAGCAAGCCCGCGTCAGTATTCTAGTCCTCTAGAGGACATGGACAACAATTTAGCACGGCTCCAGACCGACGGACAACCGATGGCGGACATTGACCTGCTTCAGAAAATCACCAGCGCGGCCGGCCTGAGCCGGTATGGCCAGATCGCCGCACAGCTCCAGGCGCGCATTGTTTCTGGCGACTGGCCGCCGGGCGAGGCGATACCCGCCGAGGGCGCCCTGGCGAAAGAATTCGGCATAGCGCTGGGAACGATCCGACAGGCAATCGCCGTGCTGGTGCAGGAAGGGCTGCTGGAACGCGTGCAGGGCCGGGGCACCTTTGTGCGCAAGGGCCTGACCGGCGCCAGCCCGATGCGTTTCTTCCGCTTCGGAGGCGCCGACGGCGACGCCAAGGTGCCGCGCTCGGAAATCCTGTCGTGCCGCGCCGTGCGCCTGGACAAGGCCATGGCGGAGCGCTTCGAACTGCCATCCGGAGCGCGCGGCCTGGCGATCACGCGCCGCCGCTGGCTGGACGACAAGCCGCGCCTGCTGGAATCGATCTGGCTGCCGCTGCCGCGTTGCGAAGCGCTGCAGCAGTTGCCGGTATGGGAATGGGGCGACCTGCTGTATCCGCTGCTCGGCAGCCAGTGCGGCATCACCGTGCACCGCGCGGTCGACGAGGTCACCTTCCGCACGCTGGCGCATGACGAGGCCGAGTTGCTGGAACTGCCCGATGCGCACCCCTGCGCGGTGGTGACCCGGCACGCCTTCGACCTGCGCGGCACCTGCATCGAATACCGGCTGACCCGGGGCGATGCCTTCGCTTTTCGCTATACCGCGGACATCCGCTAACCGATCCCGATCCTGATCCGCATCCGAGGAGACCGTTTCATGCATTCCATCAAGGCGCTGGGCGCGGCCATCGGCGCCGCCGGCATCCTGCTGCAACTTGCGCCGGCGCAGGCCGCCGAGAGCGCCGCCACGTGGCCGTCTCGGCCCATCACGATCGTGGTCACGTATCCGCCGGGCGGCGGCGCCGACCTGATGGCACGGCTGATCGCGCCGGGACTCGGCCGCGAACTCGGCCAGTCGGTGGTGGTGGAGAACCGCCCCGGCGCCGGCGGCCAGATCGGCGCGGCCTATGTCGCCAAGGCGGCGCCCGACGGCTATACGGTGATGGTCGATGCCTCTTCCTACGCCGTGAATCCCAGCCTCTACGCCAGGCTGCCCTACGATCCGGCCAAGGCGTTCAAGCCCGTCGGCGTGCTGGCGCGCTATCCCAACGTGCTGGTTTCCACTGCCAGCTTCCCGGCCACCAAGGTCGGCGACGTGCTGGCGATGGCGAAGCAGAACCCCGGTTCGGTAGCGTTTGCCTCATCCGGCAATGGCTCGGCGCAGCACCTGGCGGGCGTGCTGTTCGAACAGCGCGCAGGGGTGGACCTGCTGCACGTGCCTTACAAGGGCGGCGGCCCGGCCATGACCGATGTCATCGCCGGGCAGGTGCCGCTGTTCTTCGCCAACGTTGCATCGAGCCTGCAGCACATCAAGGCCGGCAAGCTCAAGCCGCTGGCGGTCACCAGCCACCAGCGCACCAACGCGCTGCCGGGCGTGCCGACGATGCAGGAGGCCGGCGTGCCCGGCTATGAAGTCTATGAGTGGAACGCAGCCTTCCTGCCGGCTGCCACGCCCGAACCGATCGTCGCCAAATTTGCCGAGGCGTTGCAGAAGGTGATGCACAGCCCCGAGACGCGGCAGCGCGTGACCGAACTTGGCGGCGAGGTGGTGGCCGCGCCGCCGGCACAGGCGCAGCAATTCATCGACGGCCAGGCCCGGCTGTGGGCCAAGGTGATCAAAGACGGCAACGTCAAGCCTGAATGATCGCCGGCATCGCCAGCCGCGCCGCAATCGCCGCAATCACTACGACCGGATACCCACGGAGACCCGCATGACCCGCATCAACCACACCCGCCGCCAGTTGCTGCAAGCGACCGCGGCACTCGGCGCCAGCGCCCTCTTCCCCACGCTCGCCCGCGCCCAGGCGTGGCCGGCCAAGCCGGTCCGGCTGGTAGTGCCGTTCGCGCCGGGCGGCAGCTCGGAAATCGTCGCGCGCTCCACCGCGGCGGAACTGACCAAGCTGCTGGGCGTGTCGGTGTTCGTGGAAAACAAGCCGGGCGCCGCCGGCAATATCGCCATGGGCGAAGTGGCGCGCGCCGAAGACAACCATACGCTGATCCTCGGCCATATCGGCACGCTGGCGGTGAACCCGTTCATCTTCCCCAAGCTGCCCTACGACCCGATCAAGGACTTCCGCCCGATCTCGCTGCTGTCCAAGGTGCCGAGCCTGTACGTGGTGCATCCCGACGTGCCGGCGAAGAACCTGAAGGAATTCGTGGCGCTGGCCAAGAGCAAGCCGGGCAAGCTCAACTACGGCTCGGCCGGCAATGGCAGCGCCGGGCACCTGGCTTTCGAGTACCTGAAGGCGGCGACCGGCACCTTCATCACGCACGTGCCGTACCGCGGCAGCGGCCCGCAGATCACCGACCTGCTCTCCGGTCGGCTGGAAGCGGCCGCCGTGGGCGCGCCGGCAATCCTGCAGTTCATCAAGACCGGCAAGGTGCGCTGCATCGCCACCGGCACCACGCAGCGCATTCCGCAGCTGCCGGATGTACCGACCGTGGCCGAGCAAGGGTATCCCGGGTTCGAGATGACGCAGTGGTATGGGCTGCTCGCGCCCGCAACGCTGCCGCAGGCGGCCGCGGACAAGCTGGCGGATGCGACCATCAAGGCCGTCAAGAGCCAGAGCTCGGTCGAGCGGCTGAGCGCGGACGCGGCCATCGTGGTGGGCAATACGCCGGCGGAGTTTGCACGGTTTATCGCGCAGGAGCAGCAGCGCTGGAAGCCGATCATTGCGCGGGCGCAGATCAAGCCGGATTGAGTGGCTTCCGGAGGATGCTATGTTTGCTCCCTCTCCCGCTTGCGGGAGAGGGAGCAAACCGCGGGGCAGCATCTATTCGATCGTCACCTTCCCGTCCTTCACCAGCTTTGCGAACTTCACCGTCTCATCCTGGATGCGGCGCGCGAATTCCTTCGGCGTGCTGGTCATCGGCTCGGCGCCGATGGCCTGCATGCGCTGCTGGAAATCCGGCGATTTCACGATCCTGACGATCTCGGCGTTGAGGCGCGTCACGACCGGCTCCGGCGTGGCGACCGGCGCCATCACGCCGAACCACGTGCCGATGTCGAATCCCTTCAGGCCGGCCTCTTCCAGCGTCGGCACGTCGGGCAGCACGGTCGAACGCTTCGCCGTGGTCACCGCCAGCGCACGCAGCTTGCCCGACTTGATGTGCTGCAGCACCGGCGTCAGCGTGTCGAACGACATGGTCACCTGCCCGCCAAGCAGGTCGGTGGTCAGCGGACCACTGCCCTTGTAAGGCACGTGCAGCAGCGGCGCGCCGGTGGCGGCCTGGAACTGCGTGCCGATCAGGTGCTGCGCGGTGCCGTTGCCGTTGGAACCGTAGGCAAACTCGGGCGAGGCACGCTTGGCCAGCGCCACCAGTTCGCTGACAGTCTTCGCCGGCGTCTTCGCGGCGTTGATCACCAGCACATTGGGCACCATCGCCACCGGGGCCACCGGCGCGAGGTCTTTCTCGAAGCTATAGGGAAGCTTCTTGTACACGCTGGTGGCGATGGTGTGGTGCACCGCGCCCATCAGCAGCGTGTAGCCGTCCGGCTTGTTCTTGGCGACATAGTCGGCGCCGACCGTGGCGCCTGCGCCAGGCCGGTTCTCGACGATCACCGGCTGGCCGAGGCTTTTGGAAAGCTGGTCGCCCAGCGCGCGCGCCAGCACGTCGGTGGTGCCGCCCGAAGGGAACGGCACGACCAGCGTAATTGGCTTGGCCGGCCAGGCTTGCGCCATGGCGCCACCGCTGAGGGCGAGGCCGGCGGCGGCCAGGGTCAATGCCGATACGCGGCGCAGAAAGTCGGTTGCATGCATGTCTTGTCTCCTGTCTGATGGATTTTCAGCAAGCCTTCATGGCTTGTCTGTCGGTTGCTGCTTCGGGCACTAGCGCAGTTGTCGCAGCGCACTGCTGCCGGCGAAGGCCGCGGCGCAGCCCAGCTCCGCTTCGATGCAAAGCAGCCGGTTGTACTTGGCCACGCGGTCGGAACGGCTAAGCGAGCCGGTCTTGATCTGCGTGGCCGCGGTGCATACGCTCAGGTCGGCAATGGTGGTGTCCTCGGTCTCGCCGGAGCGGTGCGAGATCACCGACGCATAGCCGGCACGCTCGGCCACGTCGATGGCCTGCAGCGTCTCGGTCAGCGTGCCGATCTGGTTGGGCTTGATCAGGATCGCGTTGGCAACGCCCTGCGCGATGCCTTCGGACAGGATCGCGGCGTTGGTGACGAACAGGTCGTCGCCTACCAGCTGCACCTGCGCGCCGAGTTTCTCAGTCAGAAGCCGCCAGCCCCGCCAGTCCTGCTCGGCCATGCCGTCTTCGATGGTGACGATGGGATACTGGCGCACCCAGCCGGCCAGCAGGTCGACAAAGCCTTCGGCGTCGTAGCTGCGGCCTTCCGACGCCAGCACGTAGCGGCCCTCGGCATGGAACTCCGAGCTGGCCACGTCCAGGCCCAGCGCGATATCGCGGCCGGCCCCGAAGCCGGCGGCCTCCACCGCTTGCAGGATCACTTCCAGCGCATGCTCGTTCGAGGCCAGGTCCGGGGCAAAGCCGCCCTCGTCGCCGACCGCGGTGGAAAAGCCGCGCTCGCGCAGCACGCACTTGAGCGTATGGAACACCTCGGCGCCCCAGCGCAGCGCTTCGGAAAAACTGGGCGCGCCCACGGGCAGGATCATGAATTCCTGCATGTCGACGCTGTTGTCGGCATGCGCACCGCCGTTGATGATGTTCATCATCGGCAAGGGCAGGCGCGTCTCGGCGCGCCCTGCCCCAAGCGAGCGGTACAGCGGCACGCCCGCCGACGCCGCAGCCGCCCGCGCGGTGGCGAGCGAAACCGCGAGCAACGCATTGGCGCCGAGGCGCGACTTGTCGGCGGTGCCGTCCAGCCGGATCAGGCACGCATCCACTTCGTCCTGGTCCGCTGCCTGCATGCCGGCGAGCGTGCGGGCGATATCGACATTGATATGCTGCACGGCCTTGCGCACGCCCTTGCCGAGATAGCGGCGCGGATCGCCGTCGCGCAGCTCCAGCGCCTCGCGCGAGCCGGTGGAGGCGCCCGACGGTGCTGCCGCGAACCCTTGCGCGCCATCGGCCAGCAGCACGCGCGCGGCCACGGTGGGATTGCCGCGCGAGTCGAGGATCTCGTAGCCGAGGATTTCCTTGATGACAGCCATCTCGCTCCCCCTACTGGACCTGCGCGATGCGCAGCAGGTTGGTCGTGCCCGCGACGGTAAAGGGCAGCCCCGCCGAGATCACGATCGACTGGCCGGCCGCGCCGAACTGCTCCTTGAGCACGGTGCGGCTGGCCACTTCGGTCATTTCCACCACGTCGACCACTTCATGGCAGAGCACCGCGTGCACGCCCCACGCCAGCGCGAGGCGGCGCGCGGTGGCAAGCCGCGGCGTCATGCCGAGGATCGGCACCTCGGGCCGTTCGCGCGCCATGCGCAGCGCGGAATAGCCGGAGCTGGTATAGGCTACCGCCGCGGGCGCGCCCAGCAGGCTGGCCACGTGCCGCACGGCGTAGCCGATGGCGTCGGCAGCGTCGGCACGCGGCGCCGAATGCGAGGCCTGGATGGCTTCGTGGTAGTGCGGGTCGGATTCGGTGCGGGTGATGATGCTGTCCATCATCTTCACCGCTTCCACCGGATAGCGGCCCGACGCCGATTCCGCGGACAGCATCACTGCGTCGGCGCCGTCATAGATGGCGGTGGCGACGTCGGATGCCTCGGCGCGGGTCGGCACCGGTGCGGCCACCATCGACTCCAGCATTTGCGTGGCCACTATCACCGGCTTGCCGGCCTTGCGGCAGGCGCGCACGATGCGCTTCTGCAGCGACGGCACCTGTTCGGCAGGCATTTCCACGCCGAGGTCGCCGCGTGCCACCATGATTGCGTCGGACGCCTCGACGATCGCCTCCAGGCTCTGGATCGCGGCCGGCTTCTCCAGCTTGGCGACGATGCCGGCGCGGCCGTCGACGATCTGGCGGATCTCCTCGATATCCTCGGCGCGCTGCACGAACGACAGCGCCACCCAGTCCACCCCGAGCGACAGCCCGAAGTCCAGGTCGGCGCGGTCCTTTTCGGTCATGGCCGACAGCGGCAGCACCACGCCCGGCACGTTGACGCCCTTGCGGTCGGACAGCGTGCCGCCGTTGACGACCACGGTCTCGGCATAGTCGGCGCCGCAGCGCTCCACGCGCAGCCGCACCCGGCCGTCGTCGACCAGCAGTTCCGCGCCCGGCTGCAGCGCCGCGAAGATCTCCGGATGCGGCAGGCTCACGCGCTGCGCGCTTCCGGGCACGGACGCATCCAGATCGAGCCGGAATGCTGCCTGCGCCGCCACTTGCACCGGACCCTCGGCAAAGGTGCCGATGCGCAGCTTGGGACCCTGCAGGTCAAGCAGCACGCCGATCGGGCGGCCGCGTTCCTGTTCGATCGCGCGGACGGCGTGCAGGCGCTGCTTGTGGTCTTCATGCGAGCCATGGCTGAAGTTGAGCCGGAACACATCGGCTCCCGCATCGAACAGCTGGCCGATGGTGGCCGGATCCGAACTGGCGGGCCCGAGCGTGGCCACGATCTTTGCGTTGCGAAGGCGTCTCATGTGTTGGCTCCGGAAGCGCGCGTCAGCACGATCGCGCGGAAATCATTGACATTGGTCAGCGTGGGGCCGGTCACGACCGCGTCCCCCAGCGCCTCGAAGAATCCATGGCCGTCGTTGGCGGCCAGCGCGTCCTGCGGGTTCAGGCCGGCGCGCCATGCGCGCTCGAGCGTGTCAGGGCCGATCACCGCACCGGCGATCTCTTCCTGCCCGTCGACGCCGTCGGTGTCGCCGGCGATGGCATGGATGCCGGCCTCGCCGCGCAGGGCCAGCGCCAGCGACAGCAGGAACTCGACATTGCGGCCGCCCTGGCCGTTGCCGCGCACGGTGACCGTGGTCTCGCCGCCGGACAGCAGCACGCACGGCGCGGCAAAGGGCTGGCCGTGCCTGGCCGCCGCCAGCGCGATGCCGCCCAGCACCTTGCCAACCTCGCGGGCCTCGCCCTCGATGGCGTCGCCGAGCACATGCACGACATACCCGGCGTCGCGGCCCGCTTGCGCAGCGGCCTGCAGCGCCAGCCGCGGCGTGGCGATCCACTCGGTGCGGATGCGCGGCAGGCGCGGGTCGCCGGGCTTGGGCGTCTCGGCCGCGTCGGACTGCAGCGCGGCCAGCACGTGGGCAGGCAGGTCGATGGCGTAGCGCCTGACGATGGCCAGCGCATCGGCGCACGTGGTCGGGTCGGGCACGGTCGGGCCGGAGGCGACGTCGATGGCGTCGTCGCCCGGCACGTCGGAAATCAGCAGGTTCAGCACCTGCGCGGGGTAGCACGCGGCGGCCAGCCTGCCGCCCTTGATCGCGGACAGGTGGCGGCGCACGCAGTTCATCTCGGAGATTGTCGCCCCCGACTTGAGCAGCGCGCGGTTCACCTGCTGCTTGTCGTCCAGCGTGATGCCGGCCAGCGGCAGCGGCAGCAGCGACGAGCCGCCGCCGGAGACCAGGCAGATCACGAGGTCGTCCTCGCTGAGGCCGGACACCAGTTCCAGCATGCGGCGCGAGGCGGCCAGCCCGGCATCGTCCGGCACCGGGTGCGCGGCTTCGACGATCTCGATGCGCGCGCAAGGCACCGCGTAGCCGTAGCGCGTCACCACCAGCCCCTGCAGCGGGCCTGGCCACGCTGCTTCCAGCGCTGCGGCCATGGCCGCAGAGGCCTTGCCGGCACCGATGACGATGGTGCGGCCGCGCGGCGCTGCGGGCAGGTGGCGCGCCAGCGTGCGTGCCGGCTGCGCGGCGGCGATGGCCGCGTCGAACATGCGCCGCAGCAGCACGTCGGGATCGATCGTTGGCATGGTCACGGCGCGCTCATGGATCATGGCTGTTTCCTGCTGATTCGGTGTTTCGTAAGGCAAACGCTCCCCCGGCACAGCTCTGGGCGTGCTGCTTGTGGCGGAAGGCGGTGCGGCTATGCCGCTGGTTTGCTCCCCTCTCCCGCGCGCGGGAGAGGGGAGCGTTCACGACGGGTAGCGGCTAGCGGTTGGCGCGCGAACGCTCAGGCTGCCCTGGCCTGCTTGCCGGACAGCAGTTCGCACACGGCTTGCGTCACCTGCGCGGTGGTGGCCTTGCCACCCAGGTCGCCGGTATGCAGCGCCGCGTTGGCGGTCACCGCCTCGACCGCCTCCATCACACGCTGGGCCGCGGCGTGCTCGCCCAGGTGTTCCAGCAGCATCACCACCGACCAGAACGTGCCGACCGGATTGGCCAGGCCCTTGCCCATGATGTCGAAGGCCGAACCGTGGATCGGCTCGAACATCGACGGATAGCGGCGTTCCGGGTCGATATTGCCGGTTGGGGCGATGCCCAGGCTGCCGGCCAGCGCCGCGGCCAGGTCGCTCAGGATGTCGGCGTGCAGGTTGGTGGCAACGATGGTGTCGAGCGACTTCGGGCGGTTGACCATGCGCGCGGTGGCGGCATCGACCAGTTCCTTGTCCCAGGTGACGTCCGGGAAATCCTTCGCCACCTGCACCGCGACCTCGTCCCACATCACCATGGCGTGGCGCTGCGCGTTGGACTTGGTGATCACCGTCAACTGCTTGCGCGGACGCGATTGCGCCAGCTTGAAGGCGAAGCGCAGGATGCGTTCGACGCCGACGCGGGTCATCATGCTGACATCGGTGGCGGCCTCGATCGGATGGCCCTGGTGCACGCGGCCGCCGACGCCCGAGTATTCGCCTTCCGAGTTCTCGCGCACGATCACCCAGTTCAGGTCTTCCGGCGCGCAGCGCTTGAGCGGCGCGTCGATGCCCGGCAGGATGCGGGTCGGGCGCACGTTGGCGTACTGGTCGAAGCCCTGGCAGATCTTCAGGCGCAGGCCCCACAGCGTGATGTGGTCGGGGATATGCGGGTCGCCGGCCGAGCCGAACAGGATCGCATCCTTGTCGCGCAGCGCGTCCAGGCCATCGGCGGGCATCATCACGCCGTGCTGGCGGTAGTAGTCTCCGCCCCAGTCGAAGTCTTCGAACTCGAAGCGGAAATCGGCGCCGGCGGCGGCCAGCGCTTCCATCACCTGGCGGCCCGCGGGTATCACTTCCTTGCCGATGCCATCGCCGGGGATGGTCGCGATGCGGTAGGTCTTCATCTCTTGTCTCCTGGTCAGAATCCGTGTGAATCCGTGTGTTTGCACGATTGCGTGGAATGGATTCTGGGCCGTGGACAAGGTTTTGGATCGCTTGTAAAGTTAAACCATTCTTAACCTGAGATTAAAGCTGGCATGGCATCGTCCGCAGGGATCCAGCCGTCGGAACTGGGCTTTTTCACGTCGGTGGCCACCGCCGGCAGCCTGAGCGCGGCCGCGCGCGACCTTGGCATCACAACCGCGGCGGTCAGCAAGCGGCTGGCACAGATGGAGGCGCGAATCGGCATGCCGCTGGTCACGCGCACCACCCGGCGCATGAGCCTGACGCCCGAGGGCGAGGTCTACCTGGAGCACGCGCGGCGCATCCTGAGCGAGATCGAGGACCTGGACCAGCTGCTGACGCGTTCCAAGGGCAAGCCGAGCGGCCTGCTGCGCGTCAATGCCACGCTGGGGTTCGGCCGCATGCACGTGGCGCCGGTGATTTCCGAGTACGTCGCGGCCTATCCCGAAGTCGACGTGCAGCTGCAGCTGTCGGCCGACCCGCCACCGCTGAACGAAGACGCGTTCGACGTCTGCATCCGCTTCGGCCAGCCGCCCGATGCGCGCATCGTGGCGCGCAAGCTGGCGCCCAACCGGCGCCTGCTATGCGCGTCGCCCAAGTACCTGCGCGATCACGGCATCCCCAACACGCCGGCCGACCTGCGCCGCCACAACTGCATCGGCATCCGGCAGGGCAGCGACGCCTATGGCGTGTGGCGCCTGACCACCGGCAAGGGGGCCAAGGCGCGTACCGAAACCGTGCGCGTGCGCGGCAACCTGACCACCAACGACGGCGAGATCGCGGTCAACTGGGCGCTGGAAGGCCACGGCATCCTGATGCGGGCCGAATGGGATATCGAGCGATTCCTGCGCAGCGGACGGTTGGTGCAGGTGTTGCCGCAGTACGCCACGCCGGAGGCCGACATCTACGCGGTCTATCACCAGCGGCATCAGCTGTCGTCGCGGCTCCGGCTGTTCGTCGAGTTCATGGCGGCGAAGTTCAGCGAGTTCGGCGAGCCGGCAAAAGTGCCGGCATGACTGTCGCTGCATGCAGCATTTACAACCCGGCGCTGCCTGGTGCGCCGAAAGCAAGGCCTGCGTGGATGGTGCGTTTCCTGCATGGCGCTGTACTCCACGTGCTGCGATCCAAACGGACAGGAGGCCACCGCCATGAGCATCTTCAAGGACATCCTCAACAAGCTGCTGGGCCGGGCCAAGCCGGCTGCCACGACTTCGGGCACCCCCGCCGGCACATCCGCCGGCACAGCGGCTGGCACGCCGACCTCGGCAGGCGCGGCACCCGCGCCGTCGAGCCCGTCGCCCGCGTCGGCAGGCGCCACCACGCCCGCAGGCAGCGCTGGCCAGGCCGCGGCCAAACCCACGCCGCTGTCGGGCGTCGACGTCGAATCCATCATGGACAACCTGGTCAGGGAGAGCGGCCAGACGCTGAACTGGCGCACGTCCATCGTTGACACGATGAAGGCGCTGGGCATCGACAGCAGCCTCGAGCACCGCAAGGAACTGGCGCGCGAGCTGCACTACAGCGGCGACATGAACGATTCCGCCGGGATGAATGTCTGGCTGCACAAGCGCCTGATGCAGGAGCTTGCGGCCAACGGCGGCAAGCTGCCGGCGGACTTGTCGTAAGGAAATCCGGGAAGCGTTGGCGGCTGCCTCAGGAAAGGGCCGGCGGCCGCCTCAGCCGCCGATGCCCGCCCAGCGCAGGTGCTTGTCCCAGTCGGCGTCGCCGATCACGCCGGATACGCCCTGCCGCTGGCCGTCGGCCCGATAGAAGTACGTGCGCGGCATCTCCCCCATCCAGTCGGGATCGACCGAATAGCGCAGCCTCTCCTGCGGCTCGTTGCCGAACATCCACGCGTCGCGCGTCAGGTTGACGCGCTTGAGCAGCTGCTGCACCTGCGGCAGCGCGTCGGGCCGGTCCATGGCCAGCGTGACCACGCGCAGGCTGCGATGCTTCGCCTGCAGCTTGCCGATGGCTTCGAAATTACGCTTGCAGTAGACGCAGTCGAGCGACCACACCACCAGCACGAAGGGCTTGCCCTGCTGGCTGGCACTGAGCTGCGCGGCACTGGCGGATTCGAACACCGATACGCGTTCGGCCGCGTGCGCCATGCCGGCGACGCCGAGCGCGATCGTGGCGCCCGCCAGCGCGGCGATGAGTTTGCGACGCAATGTCATGCGCCCTCCTGCGCCAGCGGGAAGACCTGGAAGCCTTCGGCCTCGGTGCGCCACAGCACGTAGGCGCGGCCGCCGTGCTGCAGCAGGTGCGGCTGGTCCGAATCGCGCGCGGTGCCGGCAACCTGGCGCGTCTGCCAGGTCTTGCCGCCGTCCTGCGACAGCATCGCCGAGAGCCGGGTCTGCTGGCCGTCGAACGATTTCCACGCCACCACGATGCGATGGTCGTCGAGCGCGACGATATCGGCATGCTGCGCGCGCGGGTCGTCCAGCGGACGCTGCGCCTGCAGCTTGCCGTCCCGGAAGCGGCCGACCGATACCGTCGGCTTGCCTGCCTTCACGTTGAACCAGACCATGTGCAGCATGCCGTCCGGCGCCACCGCGGCGCCCGGGCCGTGGTGCGGGCAGGCGTCGATGCGCCAGTCGTCGAAGGTCGCGCGCTGCATCGGCGCGGGCGTGCCGTCGGCGCCGAGCAGTGCCACCGCGTGGTCGCGCGCGTTGGGCGGGAACACGTGGCGCCACAGCGCCAGCATCTTGCCGTCCGGCGTCGGCGCGAGCGCGATGCGGCAGCATTCGCAGGACTGGTCGGCGATCTTGTAATCGCCCTGGAAGCTCTTGCCGTGGTCGGCCGATACCGCGTAGTAGATCGCAGCGCCGGCATAGGGCTGCCTGCGCGCTTCGGCGGCGACCACGTCGCGCTTGTCGATCCAGCTGACGAAGACGCGGCCGGCCGGGTCCACCGCGATCGCGTCGAAGCGGTGCGCGATCTGGTCGCGGTTGGCATGCACGGTCACCGGCGCGGCAAAGGTCTTGCCGCCGTCGGCGGAGCGCGCGAAGCGGATAAAGCCGGTATAGGGCTTGGGCAGCGGCTGGGTCCAGGTGACGTAGATCTCGCCGTCGCGGCCGGTGGCAACCTTGGGCCGGCTGTCGTGGTCAGCAGCCACGGCTTCGGGCACGCGGTTGACGTGCTGCACCGGCCCGAAGCTGCGACCCTGGTCGGCCGACGCGCGCACGGCCACGTGCTGGCCGTCCTTGTAGGCGATCCACAAGCGGCCGTCGCGATCGAAGGCGGCGCCGGTGCCGAGTTCGCTCATCGCCTTCGGCGCCGCGCTTTGCGCACCGTGGCCGGCATGGTTGCCATGGGACTGCGCCATCGCGGCGAACGCCGTGCAGGCGATCACGCCGGCGGCAAGGAAGCGGAAGCTGCGGGGCAAGCGCTGCAGGGGAATGGTCAGGATCGGACTGGTCACTGCACTCAGAAGGAAAGCTTGGCCTCGGCGTAGAACGTCCGGCCCGGGTACGGGTGGTAGACGAAGTAACGCTGGTCGGTCAGGTTGTCGATGCCAAGCCCGAGCCGCACGTTCCTGGCGGGCTTGTAGGTCACCTTGACGTCGAAGGTCAGGAAACTGCTGGTGCCGCCGAAGGTGTCGGGATTGACGTCGCTGTTATCGAGCGTATTGTACTGCCGCCCCGAATAGGTCATCGCCAGCGTGCCGGCCCATGCCGGCGTAAAGCGGTAGGTGCCGACCAGGTTCGCGCGCCACTGCGGGATGCGATAGAAATACTTGCCCACCGATGCCGGGTTATTGGCATTCTCCAGCGTCTTGGAATGGTTGTACGCGCCGCTGGCCGACAGGTCGAAGCCGCTGGTCAGCACGTCGCGCCCGTCGTAGGCAAGCTCGATGCCACGCGTACGCACGCGGTCCACGTTCTGGAAACTGGTGACGGTGGGGAACACCGTGGTATTGGTCTGGCTGACCAGCGCATCGCGGATGTCGTCTTCATACACCGACACGCGGAAGTACGAACGGTCGACCGTGCGTTCGAAGGTCAGGTCCTTCGAGAAGGAGCGCTCCGGTTTCAGGTTGGGATCGTTGTTGATCAGCGAGGTGCCGGTGATGCGGCCCTGGAACAGCTCGGCGACGGTCGGGTAGCGCCAGGCCTGGCCGAGCGACAGCCGGCCCAGCCAGTCCTGACCGATGGCCTTTTCCAGCGCCAGCTTGGGCGACCAGTTGGACTCGCTGCGCACCGGGTAGGCGACATCTACGCCTGGCTGGCTGCGGCTGCCGTCATAGGCGCGCCAGTGCTCCCAGCGCACGCCCGGGATCAGCTTCCAGTCCTCGGCGAAGTACCACGCGTCCTGCGCGTACAGCGCCTGCGTCTCGGTCTTGCCGGCAAAGGCGTTGTTGAACGCGGAGATGGTGGCGGCCTGCCAGTCCGAGGTGTTGTAGGTGGTGTTGCTGAGCCTGTAGTTGTCGTAGTGGTAGCCGAGGGTGACCCAGTGGCCGCCCTTGAGCTGCTGCGGGCGGTAGTCGGCCTTCAGGTCGAGCGTGCGCCAGCCGGTGCCGTCGCCATAGGTCACCGTGCCCGGGCCATTGCCCGCGGTGCTGGCGGTGCGGCTGATGTCCTTGGTGACATCGAACAGCGATGCCACGCCGGAGAAATTCCACCCGGTCTCGTTGCGCGTGCGCAGCGACAGGCCGTAGAGCCAGCGCGCGTCCTCGCCATTGCCCGGCGCAAACGCGTTGGCGGGGATCACGTAGCGGAGGCCGCCGATATTGACCGGGCCGCTCGACACCACGTTGCCGTCGGCATCGCGCAGGTAGCTGCCGGTGGCGCTGGAGCGGTCCTGCTGCCAGTAGGCGGCGGTGAATTGCGCCTGCAGGGTATTGGTGATGTCGTAGCCGAGCTTGAGCTTGAGCTGGTCCTGCACGGTGTGCGTGACGCCCTCGCTGTTGACGCCCATCACGGTGCGGTCGGCGCCGGTCTGGTCCTGGTCGAAGTAGGCGCCGGTCACGGGCTTGTCGGCCGAAGTCGCCCGCACGCTGGAGCGCGCCGCGGTGTAGAAGCTCAGCGGCTGGCTCTTGCTGTCCTGCCGGTCGACGCTGACCAGCCACGAGAACGGCCCGGCGCGGTCGCCCACGTAGGCGTTGGCGTGCACGCCGTTGAAACTGTCGTGCGTGCCGTACAGGTTGAAGCGCTGCGTGAATAGCTGCACGCTGGCATCGCCCTCGAACTTCTCCGGTGTGCGCGTACTGATCAGCACGGTCGCGCCCAGCGAATTGCCCGGGTACAGCGCCGAATACGGGCCATACAGCACGTCGACGCGCTCGATCTCGGCGGCGTTGACCAGCGACCAGCGCGGCGGGAAAGTGAAATCGGAGCCCAGCAGGTTGGAAAGCAGCAGGCCGTCGGCATAGACCAGCCCGCGCGCCGACTGGCGCGAGCTAGTGCTGCGCACCGAGATGATCGAGTTCATATCGCCGATGAAGCGCTTGCGCACGGCGAGGTTGGGCGCGTACTTGAGCGCGTCTTCGGTGTTGACCACGTTGAAGTCCGCCATGCGTGCGGCGCTGATGCCATAGGCGGGCGATGGCGTATTGGGCGGCGTGGCCGGCGTTTCGCCGCGCCCGGTCTTCGCCGAGACCACGACTTCCTGCAAGGGCTGCGGCGCGCTGACGGGTTCATCCGGCTGCGCGCCGGCGATGCCGGGGCCCATCAGCGCGGCCGAGGCGGCCAGCGCAATCCGATTTCTTCTCACTGGAATACCTTTTCTGTTCTTCTGGCTCGCCCGACCGGTGCGCCGTATCCGGCTCGTGCTACGGCGCACTTCCTCCGCGTAGCGAGTGCTGACATTCTAGGGGGCGGGTCGGCTTGACGCAGTGCGACATAGCGCCGCGCCGGTAAAGAAGCGACTCGACCCATCCATGCGAACACGACTGGCTCTATTCGCGTTTACCCGCATATCCACTTGCGGCCTTTGTCTCTAGATTTGCGCGGATTGGCGTTCGCGCCAACGTGATGCTGGGAGAGACTGATCCGGCGGCAGCCGCCGCGGACAGCGCCGAAGGAGCAACCGCCCCGGAAACTCTCAGGCAAAAGGACCGGTATCACGCGTCACAGCACTCTGAAGAATGCCGCCATCGTCAGCCGGCATACCGAAGGAGCAAGCGGCCCCCGCCACCGGTACCCCCGGGCACCACCGGCGGCTGTCGTGAATCTCTCAGGTCAGGAACAGAGGGGGCGTCCGCCACGCATGTCGCGTGCGGGCTCCCACCCCGACGTTTCTGGACTGCCAGATCATGAAGACAATCGCCGTCATCGGCGGTGGCATCACCGGTGTCACCACGGCCTACGCGCTCGCCCGGCGCGGATTCTCCGTCACCCTGTTCGAGCGCCACCGCTACGCCGCGATGGAAACCTCGTTCGCCAACGGCGGGCAGCTATCCGCCTCCAATGCCGAGGTGTGGACGCACTGGTCCACCATCATCAAGGGCCTGAAGTGGATGCTGCGCAGCGACGCCCCGCTGCTGGTCAACCCGCGCCCGAGCTGGCACAAGCTGAGCTGGTTCGCCGAGTTCATCGCCTCGATCCCGCATTACCGCCGCAACACCATCGAGACCGCGCGCCTGGCCATCGCGGCGCGCGAGCACCTGTTCGCGTGGGCGGCGCAGGAAGGCATCGACTTCGACCACAAGCGCGAAGGCATCCTGCATATCTATCGCGACAAGGCGGGCTTCGAGCACGCGGGCCGCGTCTCGGCGCTGCTGGCGCAGGGCGGGCTGGAGCGCCGCGCGGTGACGCCGGCGGAAATGCGCGCGATCGAGCCGACGCTGGCCGGCACCTACTACGGCGGCTATTTCACCGAAAGCGATTCGACCGGCGACATCCACAAGTTCACCAGCGGCCTGGCCGCCGCCATCGAGCGCATGGGCGTGCACTGCCGCTAC
The DNA here is from genome assembly GCF_051015765.1 of Cupriavidus sp. a3. Classification (NCBI taxonomy): domain Bacteria; kingdom Pseudomonadati; phylum Pseudomonadota; class Betaproteobacteria; order Burkholderiales; family Burkholderiaceae; genus Cupriavidus; species Cupriavidus sp. a3. Next base: position 2,089,429 of record NZ_CP170644.1, read on the forward strand.
GGCGAGGACGTGCGCAAGGTCACCACCGATGGCCGCAGCGCCAGCGTGACCGTGCAGGAAGGCGCGGACAGCGCCACCTCGACCTTCGACGGCGCGGTGATCTGCGCCGGCACCGCCAGCCGCGCGCTGGCCGCCGGGCTGGGCGACCGCGTCAACATCTATCCGGTCAAGGGCTATTCCATCACCGTCAACCTGAACGACGCGGGCAGCCGCACCGCGGCGCCGACCGTCAGCCTGCTCGACGATGAAACCAAGCTGGTCACCAGCCGCCTGGGCGACGACCGCTTCCGCGTGGCCGGCACCGCGGAGTTCAACGGCTTCAACCGCGACATCCGCGCCGACCGCATCCGGCCGCTGGTGGAATGGGTGCAGCAGTGCTTCCCCGGCGTCAGCACGCGCAGCGTGGTGCCGTGGGCGGGGCTGCGGCCGATGCTGCCGGATATGCTGCCGCGTGTTGGGCGGGGGCGGGCCCGGTGCGTGTTCTACAACACCGGGCATGGGCACCTTGGCTGGACGCTGTCGGCGGTGACGGCGGATATGGTGGCGGGGGTGGTGGCGCAGGCGCTGGTTGAGCCGAAAGTCTCGGGCGTGGGCTCGCTGGGACTTGCCAAGGCTTGAGATTGCCAGTTGAGCGCCTCGCTATTGCCAGCGCTGGCCCTCTCCCCCAGCCCCTCTCCCGCTCGCGGGAGAGGTACGGGGGAGAGGGCGGGAGCCTCCACGGAGTGAAGCGCCATCGCCCGCCGTGAACCGCTCAGGCCGGCGCAAACACCGGCACCGGCGCCCCATCCACGCTGGGCGCGAACCTGACCTTCACCTTCTGCCCGATGCGCACCTCATCGAGATCGCAATCGACGATATGGGTCATCATGGTCACGCCCTCGTCCAGCGTCACATAGGCAATGCAATACGCCTGCGGGCCAGCCTTGCGCGTGACGCTGTACGAGTAGATGGTGCCGCGGCCGCTGGCGGTCTTCCAGACCGTATCGCCCATGCAGAACGGGCACAGCGTGCGCGGATACCAGTGCGTCTTGCCGCATGACTGGCAGTGCTTGACCAGCAGCCGGCCTTCGCGCGCGGCCTGCCAGAATTCGATGTTGTCGGGCTGTTCGTCCGGGGCCTTGTAGGCCATGGGAGTGTGCGGGGTCGTCATGTCAGTTGCTCCGGCGATCGTTCATTATTCGCGCTCGAGGATCAGGGTGGCGCTGCCGTGGCGCGAGCCCAGGTAGCCGCCGGTGCCTTGCGCCAGCGCCAGGTCGCAGTTCTTCACCTGCACCGCTGGATGCGCCTCGCCGCGCAGCTGGCGCACGGCCTCGATCACCTTGGTGATGCCGCCGCGGTTGGCCGGGTGGTTGTTGCACAGGCCACCGCCATCGGTATTGAACGGCAGCTTGCCGACGCCCGAGATCAGGTTGCCGTCGGCCACGAACTTGCCGCCTTCGCCCTTCTTGCAGAAGCCCAGGTCTTCCAGCTGCATCAGCACGGTGATGGTGAAGCTGTCGTAGATCGAGGCGTACTTGATGTCGGCCGGGGTCACGCCGGCTTCAGCGAACGCGGCCGCGCCGGAAAACTTCGCGCCCGACCAGCTCAGGTCGACCTCGCCGCCGAGCTGGCCCTTGACGTATTCACCGGCGCCGATGATCTTCACCTTCGGGCGCCTGAGCGTGGCCGCGATCTCGGGCCGCGCCACGATCAGCGCGCCGCCGCCGTCGGACACCACGCAGCAGTCGAGCTTGTGCAGCGGGTCGGCGATCAACGGCGAGTTCAGCACCTCTTCCACCGTGACCACGTTGCGCAGCATCGCGTGCGGGTTGTGCTGCGCGTGGTGCGACGCCGCCACCTTGACCCATGCCAGCTGCTCGGGCGTGGTGCCGTACTCGTACATATGGCGCATCGCCACCATCGCGTACAGGTTGACGGTGACGGGATTGAACGGCGCCTCGAACGGGGCGTCCGGCAGGTTGGCGCCCCAGTTGCGCGCCTGCGTGCCGGTCGAGCCTTCGGAGCGCGGCCGGCCCGCCAGCGTGATCAGCGCCACGTTGCACTTGCCGGCGGCAATGGCCTGCGCGGCGTGCGAGACATGCACCAGGTAGGCGGAGCCGCCGGTGTCGGTGGAGTCCACGTGGCGCACCTTCAGGCCGAGGTAGTCGACCATGTTGGTGGCGCCCAGCCCCGGCGCATCGCCGGCGCAGAAGTAGCCATCCACGTCCGCCAGGGTCAGGCCGGCATCGGCCAGCGCGCCGCGCGCGGATTCCGCGTGCAGCTGCGCCACCGACTTGTCCGGCGCCTTGCGGGTCGGGTGCTCGTAGGCCCCGACGATATATGCCTTGCCTTTGATGCTCATGGGAGTCTCGTCCTGCTTGGGATTGATATTGGGGAACTTCAGAAGCGCATCTGCACCAGCCAGGTCGCCACCATGGCCGGCCGCTCGCTGCCTTCGACCTGCATCTCTACCTTCCAGTGGCAGCGCACTTCACCGGGGCGGACTTCGTCGAGCTGCTGCAGCGTGAACGCGCCGCGCACGCGCGCGCCGGCCGGCACCGGGCCGGTGAAGCGCAGCCGGTCGAAGCCATAGTTCAGCGCCAGCTTGCGGCCCGGAAAGGTAAAGCACTGCCCGAACGCCGCCGACACCATCGACACGATCAGGAAGGCGTGCGCGACCGTGCAGCCGTATGGCGAATCCGCCGCGGCGCGCTCGGGGTCCACGTAGATCCACTGCCGGTCATGCGTCAGCTCGGCGAAGGTATCGATGGCGTCCTGCCCGATGGGGAAATACTCGCTCACGGCGGCGGGCGCGGCGCAAAGCGCGCGCAGGTCGTCGAGCGATGCAATGCTGTGCATGAGGCTCCTGTCGGTCCAGGCCTGGTCAGGCGCGGCGGGCGCGATCGGCGCGATCGGCCTGCGCCCGGCCGGCTGTCTCCGTTGTGTTCCTTGAGTGTTCCTTGATACGGAATCTGTTGCTGCACCGCAGCTTGCAATCGAGTGTAGCGACGCCGCGGAACCGGCGTCCAATATCGTTTGCCGCGCGATCGATAAGCGCTGTTTATCGACCCACCCGGCGCGCGCGGTTGCCCGGGGGGCGCGCGGCGCACTAAGATGTGGCTCCCGCATCCCCGCTGACCCCATGGAACTGCGCCGCATCCGGCACTTCGTCGTGCTGGCCGAGACCCTCAATTTCCGCCGCGCGGCAGAGCGCCTGCATATCGCCCAGCCCGCGCTGACGGTCTCGATCCAGAAGCTCGAGTCCGAGCTCGACGCCACCCTGTTCGTGCGCGAGCCGCGCGGCGTCACGCTGACCGAGACCGGCCGCGCCGCGCTGGCCGAGGCCCGGCGCATCCTGTTCCACGCCGGCCAGTTCAGCGAGCTGGTGCAGTCGGCCAGCAGCGGCATGGCCGGCATCCTGCGGGTGGGCTTTGTCGGCACCACGACCTCGCACCTGCTGCCACGGCTGGTGACGCGCTTCCGCAATGAATACCCCGGCGTCGAACTGGTGCTGCGCGAAGCGACCTCGACCCGCATCATGCAATGGCTGGAAGACGAGGCGCTGGACGTGGGCCTGGTGCGCACGCCGCTGCTGACGCCGGGCAATACCGCGCTGGCGCTGCTGGAGCGCGACCGCTTTGTCGCCGCCCTGCCGCGCAGCCACCCGCTGGCGGGCAAGCCCGCGCTGACGCTGGCCGACCTCGCGCAGGAGCGCTTTGTCATGTACGAGCAGGCCGAAGCGTCGGGCCTGCGCAGCGCCGCGCTGTCGGCGTGCCAGGTGGCCGGCTTCCAGCCGCGCGTCACGCAGGAGGCCACGCAGGTGCAGACCGTGCTGGCGCTGGTGGAGAGCGGGCTGGGCGTGGCCCTGGTGCCGTCGATCATGCAGCGCTTTGCCAACGACCGCATGGTGATCCGCGACCTGGCGGGTTATCCGGACAGTGCCGGTATCGGCCTGGCGCTCACCTGGCTGCCGGCGCACGACACCCCGGTGGTTCGGCATTTCCGCGAGGTGGCGTTGTCGGAATTCGCGGTGGATGGCGGCAACGAGGAGCGTGGCGCGCCGTAGCCCGCAGCAGGCTATTCGCCCTCTTCTTCCGCCAGGCTCAAGGTCAATCCGCCCGCCGGCAGCGGCAGCGCCGTGCGGTACCGCACCTGCTTCAGCGCGAAGCTCGACCGGATATTGGACACGCCAGGGATCTTGGTCAGCTGCTCCAGGATAAAGCGCTCCAGGCTCTGCATGCTGGGCACGACAACGCGCAGCAGGTAGTCCGCATCGCCGGTCATCAGGTAGCACTCCATCACTTCGGGCCGCTTGTCGATTGCCGCCTCGAAGCGGCGCAGCGCGTCTTCCACCTGTTTTTCCAGGCTGACCTGGATAAACACATTGATGCGCAGGCCCAGCGCCTCGGCATTCAGCAATGTGACCTGCTGCTTGATCAATCCCATTTTCTCCAGCGCCTTGACGCGGTTGAAGCAAGGCGTCGGCGACAGGTTCACGGCGCGCGCCAGCTCGGCATTGGTGATGCGGGCGTTCTGCTGCAGCTGGTTGAGGATGGCGATATCGATGCGATCGAGCCTGAGCGAGGTGTCGTTCATGATGTAACAATTCCGGATTTTGGCATCTATTGAGAATTTTTATACTGTGATACCCGCTTCTGGCAAGGAAATTCAGACACATTCTCTGCGGCTCCAGGCGTAATCTTGTTGGCATCGGCGAGCGTGACTGACATGCCGCCACAGACAAGCAACATGGACAGGAGCGGTGCCATGACCAACCTGGCAAACGGTGTGCAATCGATGCTCGCGCTGCCTTCGGCCAACGAGGACAGCGATCCCCAGGAAACGCGCGAATGGCTGGACGCGCTCGAAGGCGTGCTGGCGCATGCCGGCAGCGCGCGCGCCAGCTTCCTGCTGCGGCGCCTGGCGGCGCATGCCGCAGCGCAGGGCCTGCCGCCGCCCGGCGCCGGCCCGAGCGCCTATGTGAATACCATCCCCGTGCAGGCGCAGCCGCCCTACCCTGGCGACCTGGAGATCGAAGCCCGGCTGGGCGCCGCGCTGCGCTGGAATGCGTTGGCCATGGTGGTGCGCGCCAACCGCGCCTATGGCGAACTGGGCGGCCATATCGCCAGCTATGCCTCCGCGGCCGATCTGTTCGAAGTCGGATTCAACCACTTCTTCCGCGGCGACAGCGCCGAACAGGGCGGCGACCTGGTCTACTTCCAGCCGCACTCGGCCCCCGGCGTCTACGCCCGCGCCTACCTGGAGGGTTTCCTCGACGAGACCCACCTGCAGCACTACCGGCGCGAGATCGGCGGGCCGGGCCTGTGCTCCTACCCGCATCCCTGGCTGATGCGGGACTTCTGGCAGTTCCCGACCGGCTCGATGGGCATCGGCCCCATCAATCGATCTACCAGGCGCGCTTCATGCGCTACCTGCAGAACCGCGGGCTGCAGCCGGCGTCGTCGCGCAAGGTCTGGGGCTTCTTCGGCGATGGCGAGATGGACGAGCCCGAGTCGATCGGCGCATTGTCGCTGGCCGCGCGCGAGCAGCTCGACAACCTGGTCTTCGTCATCAACTGCAACCTGCAGCGGCTCGACGGGCCCGTGCGCGGCAACGGCCGCATCGTCGATGAGCTCGAAGCGCTGTTCGCCGGCGCCGGCTGGAACGTGATCAAGGTGCTGTGGGGCTCGGACTGGGACGAGCTGTTCGCCCGCGACCGCTCCGGCGCGCTGGTGCGGGCCTTCGCGCAGACCGTCGACGGCCAGTTCCAGACCTTCTCCGCCAACGACGGCGCCTACAACCGCGAGCATTTCTTCCAGCAGAACCCCGAGCTCGCCGCACTCGCCGCGCACCTGAGCAACGACGACATCGACCGCCTGCGCCGCGGCGGCCACGACCTGCGCAAGCTGCACGCCGCCTACACACGCGCCATGGGCCACCGCGGCCAGCCCACCGTGATCCTGGCCAAGACCATGAAGGGCTTCGGCATGGGCACGGCTGGCCAGGGGCGCATGACCACGCACCAGCAGAAGAAGCTGGAGCTGGAAGACCTGAAGGCCTTCCGCGACCGCTTCCAGCTGCCGCTGTCGGACGACGACGTCGCCAACCTGCGCTTCTACAAACCCGCCGACGACAGCCCGGAAATGCGCTACCTGCACGCACGCCGGGCCGCGCTCGGCGGCTACCTGCCGCGGCGCCGGCAGGCCGCGACCACCGCGCTCACGGTGCCGCCGTCCGGCCAGTGGGCCGGCTTCGCACTGGCCGCGGACGGCAAGGAAATGTCGACCACCATGGCCGTGGTGCGCATGCTCGGCAGCCTGCTCAAGGACGCCGCGCTGGGGCCGCGCATCGTGCCGGTGGTTGCTGACGAGGCACGCACCTTCGGCATGGCCAACCTGTTCCGGCAGGTCGGCATCTATTCGCCGCTGGGCCAGCGCTATGAGCCGGAAGACCTGGGTTCGATGCTGTACTACCGCGAATCCACCGGCGGGCAGATCCTGGAAGAAGGCATCTCCGAAGCCGGCGCGATCTCGTCATGGATCGCCGCGGCCACCGCCTACAGCGTGCACGACCTGCCGATGCTGCCCTTCTACATCTACTACTCGATGTTCGGCTTCCAGCGCATCGGCGACCTGATCTGGGCCGCTGCCGACCAGCGCGCCCGCGGCTTCCTGATCGGCGCCACCTCGGGCAAGACCACGCTCGGCGGCGAGGGGCTGCAGCACCAGGACGGCACCAGCCACCTGGCCGCGTCGACCATCCCCAACTGCCGCGCGTGGGATCCCGCCTTTGCCTATGAAGTGGCAGTGATCGTGGAGCATGGCATGCGCGAGATGGGTGAGCAGCAGCGCGACGTCTTCTACTACGTCACCGTCGGCAACGAGAACTATGCGCAGCCGTCGATGCCGCAGCCGGCCGATGCCGTGCGCGACGGCATCCTGAAGGGCATGTACTCGCTTACGCCCGAACGGCGCGATGCCAGCCAGGTCGACCTGCTCGGCGCGGGCGCCATCCTGCCCGAGGTGATCGCCGCCGCGCGCCTGCTCGAAGACGACTGGGGCGTGGTGGCGCAGGTCTGGAGCGTGACCAGTTTCACCGAGCTGCAGCGCGACGCGATCGCCGTGGAACGCAGCAACCGCCTGAACGACCAGCATGCCCGCTCGTATGTCGAAACAGCGCTGGCAGGGTCGAACGGCCCGGTGATCGCCGCCACCGATTATGTGCGCGCGGTGCCGGAGCTGATCCGCGCGTGCGTGCCGGGGCGCTATGTCACGCTGGGCACCGACGGCTTCGGGCGCAGCGACACGCGGCAGGCGTTGCGCGCGTTCTTCGAGGTGGACCGCCATTCTGTCGTGGTCGCGGCGCTGCGGGCGCTGGCCGATGACGGCAAGCTGCCTTCCGATGTCGTGCGCGCGGCGCGGGAGCGCTATGGCAAGTCGGGGGACAAGGCCGCGTCGTGGCAGGCGTGACACGCCGCATGCCCTGACCTTCTCGGTCAGCAGGCTTGCGTCACCGGCCCCGCAATGCCGCGGCGCGCCCGTTTTCCGGGTTGCCGTTCGCAGACAAGGTGTTCATCAAGGGGCAGCAATCCTCGGTGCCATTGGCGTGGCATTGTCCGATCAGGATCTTTAGTTCCGCGCGCATCCCGCGCAAATCCCTAAGCCTTTCCTCCACCAGGCTGAGCTTGCGCTCGGCCAGTGCTCGGGCCGTGCTGCACCGGCCATGCTTCTGCTGCAGCAGTCCCCGGATCTCATCCAGCGTGAACCCGAGCGACTGTGCCTGGCGGATGAAATGCATCCGCTGCAGGCTCTGTTGCGAATACTGGCGAATTGCGCCATGGGCGCGCTCTGGCACCGGCAGCAGCCCGCAGCGATGGTAGTACCGTACCGTCTCCACGCCAACGCCAGCCGCCTTGGCCAGCTTCCCGATCGTCAGTGTTTGCTCCATCGCTTGACTCCGTACCTTGGTACGGACCTAGCCTATGCCAAACCCGCCTTTAAGTGAAGGGGATTGCATTTCGACCGCAGAATGACGGCGGCCGCCTTACGTAGCGGTATCTCTAAAAAGGTCATCATGCAATCGCGCATCATTCGTGTTCTGCCCGCGGAACATGGCTGGACATTGGAATTCAGCGGCCTCGATATCAAGCCCCAGCGGTTTCCGACCATGGAAGCGGCAATCGCGGCCGGCTGGAACGTGGCCAGGCGGCATCAGGCCGAATTGCATATCCATCGTCTTGACGGGGATGTGCATCTGCGCAGCCCGTTCGGCGACAAGCAACAGAAGCCGGAGCAGTGATGCCGCGCAGCGGCGGCGGCCGCGTGCGTGATGCAAGGCCATATCACTAGCGTGCGCCGGAAAGCGAGCCTTTTGCACAGATCTCGCGAGGAAAGGTCAGCAGTCGATACGTGGCCTTGATCAAGCGGCACGCCGCCAGGCGAAGCGCGCTCCGCATGTCCCAAATTAACAAACGAATGTCCCCGTAAAGCAAGCGGGTCCGCTTCGATCGCCCGATACTCCATCTCCAAGCAGGCCCTGAACCTGTACGCAGATCCAATCACTGCTGGAGACATGACATGGAGATCAGGCAGATCACCCCGGCCATCGGTGCCGAAATCACGGGCATCCATCTCGGCGACGCGGCGCGCGATCCCGCGCTGTTCGCCGACATCAAGGCAGCGCTGCTCAGGCATCGCGTGCTCTTCTTCCGCAAGCAGGACATCACGCGTGCCGAGCACGTGGCGTTCGCCAGCGCCTTCGGCAAGCTGGAAGACCACCCCGTGGTCGGCAGCGATCCGGATCATCCTGGCCTGGTGCGTGTCTATCGCAGCGACAACCCGCACAGCTACGAGAACAACTACCACTGCGACGGCCTGTGGCGTCCCAATCCGGCCATGGGCGCGGTACTGCGCTGCATCGAATGCCCCGACATCGGCGGCGACACCATCTGGGTCAACATGGTGAAGGCGTATGAGGAACTGCCCGACGACATCAAGGCGAAGGTCGACGGGCTTCGTGCCCGCGCCAGCATCGAGCAGAGCTTCGGCGCGGTCATGACGCCCGAGGCGCGCGCGAAGCTCGCGCAGGACCATCCGCCCGTGGAGCATCCGGTCGTGCGCACGCACCCGGAAACCGGCGAAAAGGTGCTGTTCGTCGGTGCCGGCTTCTCGACCTACTTCACCAACTACAGCACGCCGGCCAATGTGCGGCACGGCATCGACAAGGCGCCCGGCGCGGCCCTGCTGCTCAACTACCTGATCAGCCGCGCCACCATTCCCGAATACCAGGTGCGCTGGTCGTGGCAGCGGGGCGACGTCGCCGTGTGGGACAACCGCTGCACGCAGCACTACGCGCTCAACGACTACTTTCCCGCGCCGCGCAAGATGGAGCGCGCAGCCATCGTCGGCGACATCCCCTACTGAACCGAAGCCGCCTTCCGACCCGGAGACTCCCCATGAACTTCCTCGACGGCCACCTCTTTCCCGAAAACCAGCAGCCGCTGATCATCACGGCCGCACCGTATGCCCCCGGCTGGCTGCCTTCCGATTTCCCGGAAGACATTCCGGTCACCATGGAGGCACAGATCCAGAAGGCCGTGGACTGCTACAACGCCGGCGCCACCGTGCTGCACCTGCATGTGCGCGAACTGGACGGCAAGGGCTCCAAGCGCCTGTCCAAGTTCAACGAACTGATTTCCGGCGTGCGCGCCGCGGTGCCCGACATGATCATCCAGGTGGGCGGCTCGATTTCCTTCGCGCCGGAGGATGAAGGGCAGGCAGCCAAGTGGCTGTCGGACGACACCCGCCACATGCTGGCCGACCTGGATCCCACGCCGGACCAGGTCACGGTGACGGTCAATACCTCGCAGATGAACGTCACCGACCATGCGGAAGACGCTGACTTCCACGGCACCTCGCGCCAGGACATGGCGCTCTTCGACGCCTACAAGAACATGACGGTGCCCGCCAATCCGGGCTGGGTGGAAGAGCATGTGCGCCGGCTGACCGCCGCCGGCATCCAGAGCGAATTCCAGTGCTACAACATCAACAGCCTGGAGTCGGTGGAGCGGCTGATGCGGCGCGGTTTCTACAAGGGCCCGCTGAACATCAACTGGGTGGCGATCGGCGGCGGCATGGACACGCCCAGCGTCTACAGCCTGGCCAACTTCATGCGCGCGGTGCCGGACGGCGCGGTGGTGACGGTCGAGAGCAATGTGCGCAACGTGCTGCCGGTCAATACCATGGGCATTGCCATGGGCCTGCACGTGCGCTGCGGCACCGAGGACGTGCTGTGGAACCCGCGCCGCACCGCAAAGCAGGGATCCGTGGACCAGATCGAGCAACTGGTGCGCATCTCCCGCGAACTGGGCCGTGACATCGCCACCGCCAAAGAGGCGCGCGAGATCTGCCGGATCGGCGTGTTCTACGACACGGTGGAAGAGTCGCTGCGGGCCAACGGCTTCGCGCCCAACCGCAACGGCGCTACCCAGGGCTTCCTGCGCAAGACCCAGTAAGCCGCACTCCCCCGCCGACACGGCCCGCCGACAGGGCCGAGGGGACACAGAGAAACGGAGACAAACATGAAACGCTTCCCCCAGACCCGGCGCCGCGCGGTCGTGCTCGCGCTTGCCCTCGGCGCACTGCTGCCGGCCGCCCAGGCGGTGCGCGCCGCGCCGGCCACCGAGTGGCCGACCAAGCCGGTGCGGATACTCGTCGGCGCGCCCCCCGGCGGCACCGCTGACATCCTGGCACGGCTCTTTGCCCATGAACTGCAACGGCCGCTCGGGCAGCCCGTGATCGTCGACTACAAGTCCGGCGCGGCGGGAACCATCGCCGTGCAAAGCCTGCTGTCCGCGCCGCGTGACGGCTATACGCTGCTGCTGATCCAGAAGGGCATCGCCTCGGAGGTGCCGCAAGCGATCAAGGTGTCCTACAACCCGTTCAAGGACATCGTCCCGCTGGTCCAGCTCACGCGCCAGGGCCTGGTCCTGGTCGGCAATCCCGGTCTTCCCGCGAAGAACCTCGCCGAGCTGGTCACGTACGTAAAGGCGAATCCGGGCAAGGTCGATATCGCGAACTTCGGCATCGGCCTGCGCGGCCACACCATCGGCGTCCAGTTCAACCGGCTGGCGGGGCTCGATACCGGCGCGGTCAGCTACAAGGGCTCGCCGCCCGCGCTGCAGGACATCATGGGCGGGCAGGTTCCGCTGATGTTCGACGGTCCGGCGACGTCCATGCCGTTCATCAAGGCGGGCAAGCTGCGGGCCTTCGCGGTGGCCTTCCCGCAGCGGCTCGCCGCGCTGCCGAACGTTCCCACGTTTGCCGAGCTGGGCTATCCCGACCTGAGCGAGGTGGGCTGGATGGGGCTGTGGGCGGCGCCGGGCGTGCCGCCGGCAGTGGTCGCCAAGGTGCGCGAGGCCACGCTCGCGGCCATGAAATCGCCCGCGCTGCAGCGCAAGATCGAAGAGCTGGGCATGGAGATCGGCACGCCGGCCACTACGGATGAGCTTGCCAGAGACGTGCGCGAGTCCTACGAGCGCCAGGGCAAGCTGCTGCGTTCGATTCAGTTCAAGCCGGAATGACGGCAGCCGGGGCGCCTGCCTCGGCCCTGCCAGCACAATCCCTGTCAGGAGACAGCATGAAAGCAGTACGAGTACTACCGCGCGCGGAGGGTGGCCAGCTGGCCGTGCAAGATATCCCCACGCCGCAACCCGGCCCCGGCGAGGTGCTGGTGCGCGTACGCGCATCCGGCATCAACTATGGCGAAATCAAGTACATGCGGGAACACCGCACCGGTGCCCCGATGACCGCCGGCGTGGAATTCGCGGGCGAGGTCGCCAGCGTCGGCGCGCAGGTCCGCGGCTGGCGCGAAGGTGACCGGGTGATGGGCCATGGGCGTGGCTGTCATGCCCAGTACGTCATCGCGGCGCCGCTGGCGCTGATGCCGGTGCCGCCGGAGGTATCGTGGGTCGACGCGGCCGCATTCCCCAATGTGTTCATCACCGCCCATGACGCGCTGGTCAGCAACGGCGAGCTCAAGGCCGGCGAGACGGTGTTCATCAACGGCGCCTCGGGCGGGGTCGGCATGGCCGCGGTGATGGCCGCCTCCGCGCTTGGCGCGAAGGTGATCGCATCGTCGCGCTCGGCGGCCAAGCTGGAGCGGCTGGCAGGCTATGGCGTCGATGTCGGCGTCAATGCATCGAGCGAATCGCAGGTCGAGGCCATCATGGCCGCCACCGACGGGCGTGGCGTCGACGTCATCATCGATACCATCGGCGGCACGGTCTTCGAAGACCACATCAAGAGCCTGGCGGTCAAGGGCCGGCTGGTGAACCTGGCGCGCCTCGGCGGCGCCAGTACGGCCCAGGTCGATCTCAACTTGCTATGGCTTAACCGGCTGAAGCTGATCGGCGCCACCTTCCGCACGCGCACCGAGGCCGAACGCCTCGCCTGCGTGCAGGCCTGCGCGCGCGACCTGATGCACTTCTTCCGCGAAGGCAAGCTGCGCCTGCCGATCGACCGCACCTTCCAGATGGATGCGATCGGCGAGGCCTATGCCTACATCGAGCGCAGCCAGCATATGGGAAAAATCGTGCTTATTGCCGACTGACGGCAGTTCCCGCGCGCCGGCGCCCCGTGCCAGCGCGCTCCGCTGCTGGCTGGCCACCCGACACGGCTGCCTGCAAGCGCCATTGCGTGACGCTGCAGCCGAAGCTCGCGCGAAACCAATGGCTGAAACTGCTCTGGTTCGAGAATCCGAGCAGCCCCGCGATCTCGCCGAGCGGCAGGTCGCTCTCCTGCAGGTGCCGTTTGACCAGCTCGGTACGAACCTCGTCGAGCAAGTCCGAGAAGGTCAGCCCATCGACGATGAGATGGCGATGCAGCGTGCGGCGGTCCACCCGAAGATGCCGCGCCACCTGCTGGGCGGTACAGCGTCCGCCGGGCAACAGCGCCATGATCAGCTCGCGGCACGCCTCGCGCATGCCCTCGCCGCGCTGGCGCAGCGATGCCTCGAGGTAGTCCCGTGCCAGCTGGATGGCCCCGGAATGGTCGGGCGTGCGCGGCGTGTCCAGGTCGGCCGTCGCGCAGACCATGCCATTGAACGACTGGTTGAACATCGGGTTGCGGCCGAAGAATGCGCGGTGCGCCGCCATATCCGCCGGCGGCCGGTGCGTAAAGCAGACCTGCTGCGGCCGCCACTGCGGCCCGATCAGCTCGCGCAGGATCCGGAACATCATGGCGACGCTCAACTCCATCGCCTGCCGCGTTGGCGCGCCCGGCCCCGGCAGCAGGTCTTCGCGGATGACCACGGTCTGCCCGGTCTCCTCGATGCGCATGACCAGCGAAGTGCTGATCAGCTTCAGGTAGCGGCACAAGGCATCGAGCGCCTGCCTCGGCGATGGCTCCTCCTTCAGCACCAGGCTGATCGGCCCTAGGTTGGAAAGCGTGCGGCGCGCCGCCAGCCGCAGCGCAAAATCCTCCGTACCGGTGGCGCTGGCGGCCAGCTCCAGCAACTCGCGCAGCGCCTGGCTGGGAATCAGCGCCTGCGGGTCCCTGAGCAGCCGCGCGGACAGCCCGGCCTTGCGCAGCAAGGCCCCGGGATCATGCCCGAGCGACTCCGTCAGCTCGATGAAGCCACTCAGGCTGGCGCTGCGGACAAGTCTTCCGACGTTTTGCATGGCGAGGACCCGGCGCGCGCGGGGACTGCGCCGGGGCATTCGTGTGAGTCGATGGGGGCGCTGCGGGACGGGGGTCGCGCACGCGGGTGCGTGCAGTATGCCTCAAACGGAGGCCTGGGACCGGCGAGTGGGGAGCGTTGGAGATTTCAAGACACGCGATCAAGGCACGGGACCAAGGCACCAGATCAGGAGAGATCGCATGGTCGGACCGGCACATGGCACCGGTCCGTTTTGCCTGAGGTCAGTCAGACTGGTACTTGGGCGAGCGCGGCCCGTAGAGAATGCCGGCAGGCTGGCCGGCAGACAGCAGCCGGTAGCTGGCGGTGCCCGCCACACTGTAGCTGGCATCGAACGTGTGGTTCATGACCTGCGTCACCGCCGCATTGATGAGCATGCCGATCAGTCCGCCGCCACCGCTGGAGCTGTCGGTGGCTGACACGGCCGTACCGCTCCACAGGACGTCGCCCGTCTTGAGATCGACCAGCTTGGCGTTGGCGGCCACGCGGGTCACGCTGCTGATGACCTGGTATTTCGAACCATACTCGGTGACGGTCACGTACAGCGCGGCGTCGGCCCCGAAGATCTGGCGCAGCTTGGCCACCGGCACGGAATGGATGTCAGCCGGCACGGTCAGGCCGTTCTGCCGGAACGTCTCTTCAACCACTGCGACCGGCAACACGTAGTAGCCCGATTCCGCCAGCGGGACCGTCGCTTGCGACAGCATGGCATAGGTGGCCTTGACGTCCGGCGACTCGTTCAGCGGCGGCAGCACCACGATCGAGCGGGGACGGCTGGCCTTGAACGCGGAGTAGTCCACCTGCTTGTTCTGCACCGCGCAACCGGCGAACAGCAGCACGACACCCACGCTGGCGATATAGGTCAGGATCCGGCGCATCATTTGGCACTCCCTGCCGCGGGCGCGGCCTTGGCGGCGTCCGCCTTGATTTCAGTGCGGCTGTCGCTCTTGACGTTACGCAGCAGGAAATCCATGTACGGCGTGGCTTCGGGGAAAAGGGTTTTCTCGGTCTGGAATGCGCTGACCATCTGGTCCGGCTTGCCAAGGTTGAGGTACAGCATGCCAAGCTGGGCATGGTAGCCCGGCGGCACGGCGCCGCCCTTGGCCTGGATCTTCTGCAAGCCCGCTTCCAGCGCCGTAACTTGCGCCTCCCGGGACTCGCCCTTGAAATATTCGTAGACCTGGGCCTGGTACCCCTCCCACTGATACATGGGCTGTGGGGCCGCGCAGCCGGCAAGCAGGATACTGCCAGCGACAGACCATAACGCTGCCCTGCGCAGCGTGACCGTTTGCATCATCATTGTTTTCATTTTGGTAATGGAATGGTTATCTCTGACCCGGGTTCCACGCCCCGTTCTCGATGGCAGCCACGAGGTTGTTGATGGCCTCGCGCATGGCCAGGTCCATGACCTTGCCGTTCAGCGTCGAGTCATAGCTGGCGGTGCCGCCGAAGCCGATCACTTCGCGGTTCGACAGCGTGTATTCACCCGCGCCCTGGGTTGAATAAACCACTTCCGAGGTCGAGATGTTGATGATGTTCAGGTTGACCTTGGCATAGGCCACCTGGGATTTGCCCCGGCCAAGGATGCCGAACAGCTGCACGTCGCCGACTTCCTTGCGGCCAAATTCGGTGATGTCGCCGGTGACGACAAAGTCCGCCCCCTTCAGGCGCTGCGCCTGGTTCTTGATGGTTGCCTCGCGCCTGATCTCGTCCAGGTTTTCACGCTCCAGCACGTTGAAGCGGTTGGTCTGCTGCAGGTGGGTGACCAGGCTGGTCTTGGCCTGGCCGCTCAGGCGATCGATGCCGTCCGAAAAAACACCACGCATGTAGTTCGAGCGGTTGTCGAACTTGCCTACCGCAATAGGCGTGCGCACGCCGTTGTACGGGCGGCTGGCGCTTTCCACCTTCTGGACCGGCAACGCGGTCGAGGATTCGGTGGCGCAGCCAGCCATGCCAAGCGCGGCAACGACGGCGAGCAGGCAGCAAGTCTTGGCTTGTTTCACTGATTTCTCCTGGTTTGCAGTGGGGACGCGGCGGCTATTATGGCGCGGCGGCGCCCGGGCCGCGACTGGTGGCACAGCCGGCGGCGTCATTCCGGGAGGAAAGAGGGAGGGAGGTGTATCCGGCCAGCTACAGCGACCGGCCGCAGGAGGGAGCTGGAGGTAGAGAAGCCCCTGCAATGGCGGGGTTCAGGCTGCGGCCGGGGCCAGCGCGGGGGAATCGGTGAGGCCTTGCGCAACGCCGCCGAAGGGCGTTCGCGAGCAGGTTGCTGGCGAGGTTCTCGCACCTCGAGGTTCTCGCACCTGGTGGACGACGGGATCACCGAGTAGCCGAGTTGCAGCGCCCAGGCCAGCACTACCGGGCCGGCGTCGCCTGGTGCCGCTGCGCGATCGCGCCGATCACCGAGTACGCCAAGCACCTTGCCGCACGCCAGTGTGCCCGCTTTACTTTCGCTCAAAAAGTGGTCTATAAACCAGACTGTCTTGATTTCAGATCAACAATGAACATCACGCTCGACGAAATCCAGGCGTTTGCGACCGTGGTCGACACCGGCTCGATCACCGCCGCCGCGCAGCAGCTGGACCTGACCGTGTCGGCCACCAGCCGCACGCTCGCGCGGCTCGAGGAAAAGCTGAAAACCACGCTGCTGCGCCGGACCACGCGCCGCCTGGAATTGACCGAGGAAGGCCGGGCATTCCTGCAGAATGCGCGGGCGATCATCGACTCGGTCGAAAGCGCCGAGGAACAGATGCTGGCGCGGCGCGAGAAGCCGTCCGGGCGCTTGCGGGTCGACGCCGCGACGCCGTTCATGCTGCACGTGATCGTGCCGCTCGTGCGCGGCTACCGCGAGCGCTATCCGCAGGTGGAACTGGAGCTGAACAGCAACGAAGGCATCATCGACCTGCTCGAGCGGCGCACCGACGTGGCGATCCGGATCGGCCGCCTGAAGGATTCGACGCTGCATAGCCGGCTGATCGGCAATAGCCGGGTGCGCATTCTCGCCAGTCCCGCCTATCTCGACGCACATGGCCATCCGCGCAAGGCCGACGACCTTGGCGGGCATGCTCTGCTCGGCTTCAACCAGCCCGAGTCGCTGAACGTGTGGCCGATACTTGGCGCGGACGGGGAACCGTACCGGATCGCGCCGGCCGTGTGGTCGTCGAGCGGTGAAACGCTCCGGCAACTTGCGCTCGACGGCTCAGGCATCGTCTGCCTGTCGGATTTCATGACCGCGCAGGACCGCGAGTCCGGGCGCCTCGTGCAGGTCCTTGCGCGCCAAACGCAGGACGTGCGGCAGCCGGTGCATGCGGTCTACTACCGCAACACGGCGATTTCATCGCGGATCGCGTCGTTCGTCGAGTATCTGATCGAAGTGCTCGGCAGCGGAAGCGCCGCGCGCGGGGCGCCGGCGTGGACGGACCGGTAACCTCGCGCTCAAGCCCGGTGGCACCCTGGCTGGCCCAGTTGTCGTACTCAGCCTGGCCGCCGAACCGGCCGGTATACTTCCAGCCTTCACCAGGTACCCAAGGATTATCCATGAGCGCGTTACCCTCCTGCCCGAAATGTCATTCCGAGTTCACCTATGAGGATGGGGGTCTCTATATTTGCCCGGAATGCGCTCATGAATGGTCGGCGCAGGCATCGGCACCGGCCGAAGCGGAAGCCCGGGTTTATCGCGATTCAGCCGGCAACGTATTGCAGGATGGGGATACCGTCACAGTCATCAAGGATCTCAAGCTGAAGGGATCGGCCGGTGTGGTCAAGATGGGCACCAAGGTGAAGAACATTCGCCTGGTTGACGGTGACCACGATATCGACTGCAAGATCGATGGCTTTGGTGCCATGAGCCTGAAATCGGAGTTCGTCAGGAAGGTGTGACGGGATCGAGATTGCGCTTCGCCCGCAAGGCGCGGAGACCGATGCCTATCTGGGGCTCATCAATGCCATCGATCCCGACAGGAGGTTTCCTCCGATGCATGACCAACGTGTCGACGATGGCACCCGAGATGCCCCTGCCGCGGCTTCCGCGCTGCTGACGAAGCTCTCGCCGGTCCAGCATGAAGCACTGGCTGTCTGTCGGGAACAAAGTATGGAAAGCTCAGCTTTTGGCCCCTATCAATCAGCCTGAAACCGTTGTGCCGTATGGGTTTCCGGGAAACCTTCCAACTCATCGGGAGGTTCGCTTTTCGGGCCAATTTGCCGAGAGTTCACGCATGCTGGCACCTGAGCCAGAACGGGAACATAGTTTGGAAAACCTGGCGACACCTTCACGGGTACAGACTTCCGGACCCGTCTTGCACTGCCGAACGGCAGCTTGCGCTCCCCAACTTGCTTTGCTTTCGGTGCCGTCGATTATCAGCGCAAGCTTCCAACGTCGGCCACGATCGGAATATAGTGGAAAGGAGACGCGGCGTCCCTCCTTCGCCGGCGCGGCCTGGGTCTCGCGAGGGGGCGGCCATCAGGAAGGGTAGCAGAACATTGATGGCTTGATCGCGGCGCAGAACACTACTGGCCCCCAGCCACCTCACCCCTCGCTCTGCGCGGCATGGCCGACCGTATCAATCGCTCTAGCCGGGCCAGCGTCGCTGTGGCGGCTTTGCGCTATTGCCGGTTCCCACGGGTCTGAGTTCCCCCTCCAATGGCAATGCATCCGGATCCAGCAGATGCTCTCCCTCGGTGGCCTTCTCATAGAGATGATCTCGTACGACCTGGCCGATCGCGATTCGACACAGCACTTCGGAGGTCTGGTCAGTTGCCGACGGCAGATTGCTATCGGTGCTTCGTACGGTAAAAGAACGTCTTCCCGTGCCGATAAAGCTGGTGAACTGGATGCCCCCGGCATGAGTGCTGTCGCGGAAGCTGACAGACACGTGATAGGCAAGGCCCTTGCCATCGGCGAACAGCATGCAGAGAAAACTGGATGGCGAGGTTGCGTTGTGCATGACTGGCGATCCTGGAGTTTCGGGGGAGTCTCCGACTTCAAGACCTGTTTCCGACTCTACTCCTTCCGCACCCATCACGGTGAACCAATAAAGAAAAAGCCCCGCCGGCTTTCCTGGCGGGGCTTCTTGCGCACCTTGAACGGTCGGCTTAGATCGGTTCGATCTTGGTCGCGGCCGGGCCCTTCTGGCCTACGCCAGCCACATAGCGCACTTTCTGGCCTTCCTGGAGCGACTTGAACCCGTTCCCCTGAATTTCGGAGAAATGAGCGAACAGGTCGTTTCCGCCTGCATCAGGCGTAATGAAGCCAAAACCCTTTGAATCGTTAAACCACTTTACAGTACCGGTTTCCATGTGAGGACCCCTTAAGAATTCTCGCCGAGCCGAAAAAGCGGGCGAGGCATGACAATCAAGGAGGAAACATGGAGAGAAAGTGGCGCCGCCGGGGCGTGTACCTAACGCTTCGAGGTTACGCTTGAAGATCCTGCATTTATTCTTATACAGGCATGCCGCATCGCGGTCAATGAAGATCTCACGGCGACCGATACGTACTCGCCAGGTCCGTCACAAGCCAATGCGCTGAAGACGTCCGAGAAAGAGTGCCGGATTGTTCCGCGATGCATGCTACAGTGGTACGCCTTCAGCACAAGAGGTCGGTATGTTTCTCTGCGCAAACTGTCTCGCTGTGGCGAGTGACGCCTCCGGTGCCCCTGGACATCTCGGGTTGCGCATCATCGATACCCGTCGAAGCAAGATGCCTCGGTCGGTCACGAGCACGATCAGTACATTCCGCTGCTCGGACTGCAGCGCAATCTGGAGCTACCGTGAAGCAAAGGACAGCGGTCCGCAAGGCTGGTCGCTGGTGCCGTGCGAAAAGACCGGCGATGGTGGCTGATACGCCGAGCCACATGCTGCAGACTTGCACAGATACGGAGAGACATGACCGGTCTCTTGCACCGTCTACACTCCCGCCATCACAACCTTTTGGGTCGTCGTGCCTTGGGTGACAGCACAAGCCTGTAGTCGATGGATGCCAACGCCAACACATATTTTTCAGGCAAGGACCGCGATCGAACTGGGCGGCGCTGAACCGCGGTGCATTCCGACTATGCTGTTGAGCGAGCAGAGGGGGACCACCGAATCATGATCGAGCCAATCCTGCTGGCCGTCACGTGCGTTGCCACATTCGAAGCTCAACAGGCAAAGACCAACGCCACCGGCTTTTTCTTCAAACGAGGCCAGCGACTGTTCATTGTGACAAGCCGGCACGTGCTGATCGACGAGCCGACAAGACACTTCCCGACCGGATCGAGACAGAGCTGCACGTCAATCCGGACAACTTGGCGGAGTCCATCGGCTTCTCAATTCCACTGTATCGCGACCGCAAGAGTGTTTGGCGCGATGGGCTCGATGGCGGCGGCATCGACGTGGCCTTGATCGAACTCGACCGTACCGTTCTGCCGTCGAGCGGTCTACCGTGCCTTTACGCCGGCCCACCTTTACCGGCCACACGAACGCATCGAAGCAGGCACTCCGGTGCTGAGCGTCGGCTTCCCGCTGGGTTTCCATGACACGCTTCATCATCTGCCCGTCGTACGCCAGGAAGTCATCTCGTCCTCGTTCGGCATGCGCTTTCAGGGGCATGGCTACTTCCTGACCGATGCGAGGACGCATCGCGGCACAAGTGGAGCACCGGTGGTCATGCGCATACCCAGGATCGATGCATCCACGCGCGCGCTGCCGGGGATGCTGCTCGGCACCCATTCGGCCAGACTGGACGTGGGCTCGCGGGACTTTGAACTGGACGAAGCCTTGGGCTTGAATTCCGCCTGGTATGCCGACATCCTACTGCCCCTGACCGAGGCATGATCCGGTAAGGCGATCGGACCTGATGGATTCGGCACTCCATGGAATTACCCCGGATGCGCGGTACCCGCCGGCCTAGGACGCACCCTCCAGGCAGGAAATCCCCGCAGGTGGTACCATGCGTTTGTGTCGACACCAGTCGATGCCCAATGCGCCGTCCGCCAGACATCATCATTAGAAGAGTATTAGCGGCAGCACGGGCGTACACCCGAACCTTTCGCGGCAACAATCGGCCGCAATCATCTCCGACCCGCGGCGCGTCCGCTCCGTAACCAGCGCGCATGTACTAGGCGTACTGGCTAGCGCAAGCACGGTCAATCCCACGCCAGTTTCTCCGCCTGCGATGGCACGCGGGACGCGACACTGGCTTTTGCAATGGCAACCGATCGCCGGGCACGCACGTACCACACCAAATGGGAACGCTGGACATGCCCTCCGGAATCGAGCGCCTTCCGAACAAGCAACAATTTGAATCCCAGCATTACTCCGTTCACCGTTTCGGTTTACCCCATCCAACAAGAGCCCGGCGTCTGGTTCGCGAACTACATGATCTCCGAGTATAAGGACGGCGCTGAACGCATCGTCGCCAACGTCTCGATGCGGCATGCCACGCACCATACGGAAGCCAAGGCCAGGCAAGCCGCCCGTAGCGCAGGGGAAAGCGCAGTGGTACACATACGCCTGCAACCATCCCCGCATCGGCAAGCTGCAACCCATTCCACGCTACCGCGTGGCACTCGCTGAATCAGAAAGGAGCGTCCTTGGCTAAAGAAGAACTGGTGGAATTTGGCGGAAAGGTTTCGGAAGTCCTTCCGGATAACCGCTTTCGTGTCACCCTGGAGAATGGCTTCGAGGTTTGGGCCTATTCGTCCGGGCGGCTCAAGAAGAATCGCATACGTATTCTTGCCGGGGATCGTGTCACGCTCGAAATGTCGCCATACGATCTGACAAAGGGACGCATCAACTATCGCCACAAGTTCTGAGCGAATGCGGCGTTTCCACGTTCCCGAAATGGCGACCACCGTTGACACCACCTCGGTATAGGACCATCTTTGTCTTCGTCCAGGTACACAAGAGCGCAACCTCTGGATCCACATAGCACTCCAATCCACGCAGCAACAATACATGGCGTAAGCCAATAGGATCCGAGGTGCGAGATGCAACGAGACAAGTCTTTGCTGGACAGAATCCTCTTGGCGCTACGAGCCGAGATCCAGGCCTCGATGACCGACGTCCAGCTTGGCAAGGCTCTTGCAATGTCGACCCTTCCAGGCTAGCCCACCATCTCCTGCTCCTGCAGGACCATAGACTGGTGGAGAAGACCCCAAATATGGCGTGGCGCCTGACGTGGAACGGCCACGATCGAGCAGACGCCAGCCTGAAGTCTTAGCTCGCTGGCGCCAGGCGTGGTTACTGAACGACGCGCGGAACGGCTGCTTTGGCAGAATATCCCCATGAGCCAGCATCCCTTTGCAACCGCACCGGCCGTTACCGTGTAGCGATATCCAACCCTGGCGCGAACCGTCGCTTGGCGCCAGCGCTGTGCATGATCCGCATGGGTCATGGCAACCGCTCCGCAGGTCATGGCGCTCTCGAGCGGCTCTCCTTACAAGACAGCGTCATGCCGATCCGAGTGCGCAGAACAATACTACGCCGCCTTGGGTAGACCGCTTGCAGATTCGCGCGATAGTCTCATTGACTACGGTTGGAAAGCTCCGTATAACTACTGAGCAGGATCTTCAAGCAGCCATGCCACCTGCGTTGAAACGTCGGCCTCTACGGGGCGACCGTCATCAATGCCGCCTCCTTGATCTTCTCGCTGCGCCCTACTTACTGAGGCTTAGATTGCCGCAAGACACAACGCGCAGCGTGCGAATCCATATGCCAGCCAGGGTCTGCGAGAGCCCACTTCTTTTCTATTGAGCCATTCCTCATCGGGGATCGCTGAACCACTGACTGTAGAGAAACGCTATTCGTTTACGAGGGGGGGGCGTGTGTTGGCAGTTTACTCTTCCAGTTTTATCCTATTTGTCCTCTCTCAGCTATTTGATTGGCGACAACGACGAAGCGAAATACCGAGCAGAATGCTCCATTGGCTCAGTGTGTTCGCCTATTCCACATCATTACTGGTGATGGTATGTGCTGTTGCAAAGATGCTCACTGACGAGCGTTCGCCATGCAAGCACGAATGAGTTGGCTGTGCCAGGAGTATCGAGGCATGTACATACACGTCGCGGCATTCGAGTCTCCCCGCGAGTGTGTTCGAACTGGCGCTCCCGGGCCGAAATGGCGCTATATGATGGCCATCCGTTACACAGCGAATCGGGACGATCGAATGCTCTGTGAATCATTCGACGAAGAGGATGATTACTACACGCGCGCGGCCGCGGAGCAGGCTGCCGTCCACTATGGAAAATTCGCTGTCGATATTATTCATGACCTGATCTGAGGCGTCGCCGCGTATCGCCATGGAAAGGTAAAAATTCCATGAGCGTTCACAGCGAATAAGAATTGTCGTGCACTAGCGGCCTTTATTTAGATCGAATATGAAGAACATAAAGTAATGCCATAGTGGATAGTCAAAAATCCTGATGAAATACCTTAACGCCATCACGAAAAGCGCATACGGGAACAAACCATACTTGGAGTGAAATGATGGACAACTATCCTGCAGCAAACTGTAAGGGCTTTGATATCTACCCGTTGGTCTATAAATTCGACGCACCTCGCAAATGGCACGAGCGCCGGCCAGACCGCTCATACAGTGCGTCCGTGGTCATCTGTCGGGAAGGTCAGCCACCTAGTGGAAATAACGCGCGGGTGTTCCACGTTCCAGATATGCACTGGGCTGACTTGGGATTGGCGAAGCGTGCCGCCGTACGACACGGCGAACACGTTATCGATGGCCTGGTCGCAGGTGAGTCGATCGTCGGCCTGTGATCGTAAACGCTGAGACCCTTCTTCGGACATACACTTGCCTACAGACAGGCTAACCATGCACAGGTCACTCGTACGGCGGCCGTAATGCGTTATTTTCCCTCGTCCGGCACGTTGTACAGCTCGCGCAGCCGGCTGGCGAACGGGCGGATCGCCTCCAGGCACGCGGCGCTGTTGCCGCCTTCCATGGTTGACAGACTCCAGTTGCAGCCCCCGGCATCTGCGGCATGCCAGAACACGTCGCCAAAGCAAGCGCCCTCGCATTCTGTAAATTTTTCCTGTTCCGCACGAAGCATGGCGCGTAGTTCGGCCTTGTTCTTGAGCTGTCTCGACATGATGTCCTCCCCTTCTCTTTCGATCAGAGCCCATGGCATGGCCGCCGAGACTACCTCGCCTTGACGAAGGTGGGCAAGCCGTCGATTGCGTCCCTGGCCGATGACAAGGCCAGTGCGATGGCAGTGTGCGGCGCGCTGGCGAAATGTTGGATCATGGGTGGCAGCCGTCTGCGGGAACCCATTCCTGAACTGACTTGCGTGATCGTTACGGTAGCGAGGAAGCGCAGGTGGACCAGGTCGCCACCGGGGACTGCACCGGATACGTGACGCACCCTCGCAGATACCCTGAAGCCTTTGTAGATTGCGTTGTTCTGAGACATGTCGGTCTCCTTTCATCACCGAGCATACGCGGATATGCCGGGATGTGTCCGATTTACTTTCGGCGACAAGGTAGCAATGTCATCGCGAGCCTTTGCGTCTCCATAGTCAAACGCCGCATCGAGGCTGTGGAAGTAGCCGGTACCGTCAATGAGATCGTAGGAATGTACGCTGAGAAGATCACCTCTGACGGGCCGGCGGTCCGTACGAGCGATCGAGTAGCGTACTACGTAGCCAATCGCTCCGACCAACGGGGTGGGACCGAGGTGTTGCTCAGCCTCGATCAACACTTCGTATTCACCGATCGTGACGCGTCTTTGCATATCTGACCTCAACTCCCGGCCTCCGTTCATTCATCCGGTCCAAGAACAACGTCCACGGCGGCCCGCCCTGCCAGTTCCGCCACGAGGTAAGCCCAACGTCTGGAATAAGGCCCGCCAAAGACTTTGATTCGCTTGCCAAACGCCGCGACGCCCGGCGGTCTCATGGGCCCCTCGACCTGGAACCAGACGTCGAACATGTCCTTGGCTGACATATGGAGATCGACATGGATATCGAACCCACGATACTCGGTCACGCGATCCATAGCCATCTTCAATCTTCCTGGAGTGACTTTGTCAACGTAATGCCCTACCCAGTAGGAATCGAAGCTGATCTGAGCCCGGAGCAGCAGGATCCAACCATAGGCACCTGGCGATTTGACAGCCAAACTTCCTGGTGACAGTTCGGGCTTCGCCTTTTCGTTCAGCCTGCGTAACGTACGTATCCGAGGGGGCATCGCCACGGCCGATCCGAAGCGGCAATCATAGCCATCTGAAATTCGGCATCAGGTCACTATGCTCGTCGATCCTGACGCCGCCCAGTTCCTTGATGATCTGCTTCAAGGCCTCCTTCGATTTCGAATCGCAACTGGCTATCATCAGCAACGGGCCCCGTGCAGTTTGCGCATTCTGCCGCCACAACCGAAGGCGACCGATCTTGCCGCCGACCAATCCGCCGGCCCACCAGCCGATCATCGCGCCAAGCATGACAGCGCCAACATACGCAACGGCCGTGGCACCGGCGCCGACGGAGACTCCGTATCGCAAGATGACAAGCGCGCCCACAAACGCGCCGACGAAGATTCCGGCGATCGCCGCCTCTTCGCGGTACGTAGTCTGGCCGATGTCAGTCTGCGGAAATCCCTCAACTGGCTGATTGTCGCGCTGGACAAACCACGGCCCTTTGACGCGTGCTGAGGTACCGGCCAAATCGCCGATTCGCACTTGTGCCAGTCGTGCCGTGGCGATGTCTTTCAGACTGAAATACAACAGCGTACGCATGAAGTTGCCTCACGCAATCTCAGTTTCCATTTCTGGCGAGCCGGCGGATGCTTGCTTGATGACTGCGACCGATGCTCCTGATGGCCCTGGTTCGGGTGCAGGACGGTGACCGCAGGTCTGGCCAGCCTTCGTTGACAGCGCGATCCCAGTCAATCAGCAGCGTGATTGCCTGACGCCATCTGGGCGCTGCCAATCGCATGACTCCGAATCGCTGGGTGTTCCTCTTCTGCGACGTGCCTACATGGCCGTCGCGCAGAAGGCGCGTGACATGTATGATCCGGTAAGTGGTCTCTGTAGATTCTCTCGGCACGATATCTTCCTTCATTGCCTGCCAGGGTGGCATGGTGATGGCAGTGTTGAACAACTGTCACCGTTGTGGGCGCTGATCTTCCATTGCCAACGGGTAATCATTTCCACCCATATCGCATTGCTCAGGATCGTTACGGCATCTTCATCACGATGAGAGCACGACTCCGCCAACGTGAAACGCGGAAGAGCAGCAACGAAGGCGGAAGCCAACTTTGCGATCGGTTTTGCGAAGAAGAGTCTCTCTCCCCAGACATCGATTGGATCGATCCTGGCGAAAGACTGCCTTGCCTGGCTACTGGGGGATTGGGCGAACGGCGGTCGCCGCGTGGCATCTTGCATGAATGTTCCAGGAATCCCCATAAGTGACTTCAGGAGTCACCAGTCCTAAGACGTCATCGAGGGGGAGGGCCCGGAAACGAGTGATAGGCGGACCAGAAGCACTTCGCTTCTGAAACGCTACACCTAGCAGTATAGGGGGGTGATTCACACCGTCCTAACCCGCTTACAAATTGGTCAAGCAGGCGCTGCGTCACGCACCTGCGGTGCCCGCTGGCGCGGACCGCTCGCCCGCTTCTGGCGCTACACTGAATTGGATGGCCAGAGCCGTTCCCGCGGCCGACACCGTCTCCGCCTTCATGTCGACACAAGGTCAGAAATGAACCGCCTTCGGTACTCGGTGAACCTGTCCTATGAGATCCTGGATCCCACGGCAGACTTTCTGTTAATTGTCGAAGCTGCGAAAACTGCAAGACAGTCCGTTGTCTCCGAGCGTCTGGCGCTCACGCCACCGGTTCACGCCGCTCGCCACACGGATCCACTCTGCAACCGCCTGCTCAGAATACATGCGAACAAGGGCCCACTGGCCATCCGCTATGAAGCTGTGGTGGACATCGACCATCGTCTGGACGATGGCATGTCACTAACGGAGGTACCCGTCGCCGAACTCCCCTTCGATGTACTTTCGTACCTGGCGCCGAGCCGGTATTGCGAATCCGATCGCATGATGGAATTCGCCATGCGCGAGTTTGGCGCCATGCGCCCCGGCTATTCGCGCGTGTATGCGATTCGGGAGTGGGTGCGCAACCATGTGCGCTTTCTTTCGCGATCCACCAATGAGCGCACCTCGGCGATCGATACGATTGTCGAGCGCACCGGCGTATGCCGGGATTTTTCCCACCTGATGATCGCGATCTGCCGCGCCCTGAGTATTCCCGCCCGTATGTCCAGCAGCGTGGACTATGGCGCGAATCCCGCCTTGGGTGCGCCGGACTTTCACGCGGTGGTTGAGGTGTTCCTGTCAGGCGGCTGGTACCTGCTTGATCCCTCGGGGGTGTCCATTCCGACTGGCCTGCTGCGGATCGGCACCGGCCGGGATGCCGCCGACATTCCGTTTGCCGCCATATTCGGCAAGGTCGCGTCGGAGCGGCCCTTTATCGAAATCCAGCCGATAGCCGACCCGGCTGCCGGTATTGGCCTGCCACTCGCAACGACAAGCGCCATCTCTACCTGGTAACCGGCATTAGCGCGCTTCGCCTTTCATCCCCTCGATTTCCATGGCGGCGTTCCAATCTTCGTATGCTGCAATCGGTTCCATGGCCTCGTCGACGAACGATGCCGCACGTTCCGCGGCAGCGAACGGTCCCAGAAGAACATCTTCCTGACCGCCATCCTCGGTCTTCGGCGGCAGCAACATGTCTTCGAGCATCCCGCGTAGTTCCGGGGTATCCCATGGCTTGCCAAGCCTCGTTTTTCTGTTCTGATAGTGGCGAACCTCCGAGTCTTGCTCGGCGGTAAGTGGCAGGCCTCGGAACGTCGGGCCTGTGTCAGGGTGGATCATGGTGCGCCTCCCTATCGGTCGGCTTACGTTGAATGAAGAGGTATCACCTTGCGGTGATATCGCGACTTGCCAGGCACTTGCCCGGCTTACGACTTCCTCTTGGCCAGACCGTCGGTCCGGACCCGCGACTGAACCGTGCTGAACGGAGTTGTCGGTGCGAATGGCTTCTTGGGTTGCTTTAGCTT
The DNA here is from genome assembly GCF_051015765.1 of Cupriavidus sp. a3. Classification (NCBI taxonomy): domain Bacteria; kingdom Pseudomonadati; phylum Pseudomonadota; class Betaproteobacteria; order Burkholderiales; family Burkholderiaceae; genus Cupriavidus; species Cupriavidus sp. a3. The sequence continues at coordinate 2,117,153 of NZ_CP170644.1, forward strand.
TTTCGCTTCGCGGTTGCCGCGTAGTGGGCTTTTTGCCATGAGAACTCCTATTGTGTTGCTTGCCGGTTGGCAATCCCAGCATACGCGCTTAATGTTTGGCAAAGGGAATTATTTCGTCCAACTTCGTATGGCTCCAAGGCGTGAGAGTCCCTGTCCCTCGCATCGCGACTGAACCCTTCCGCCTCGCGCCCCAGCGCGGACGCGAGCGATACGCAGCCCATTTTCCCGTGATTGGAACAAGCGTGCGTGCCGCCCAATTTCCTGACGCCGCTGTATCCACCAGCACCGGCGGCGCCACGTAGATGAAGTCTGCCTTGCCAAGACGTCCGTCGGCCCTGGCGCTTGACGTCATTGGCTTCGGTACGATGGGGCGTAACGCCTGCGTCTCCGCACTCGCTGATCTCCGGCCCATTGAAGTACCCACGATCGGCAGAGGTTTGCAGTTTGTTCCAGCCCGAGGCCTCACCCACGACCTTCGCCACCGTGCCCAGTGACGCATGGTCGCTGCCGATGTTCATGACCTCGTGCGCGACAATCGGGAGACGCTAGGCATCAACGCCCCACTGAACGTTGTATCCAACGATAGCAGTTCCCTTGACTTGTGAGCTCATCGAGCGCGCCTGGGAACCCGTGAGTGATAGCTGCGAGAACATGCGGTTAGTGGACAGGGCTACGCCACATCCGCGGCGCGGCTTTCGGAGCTCGCCCATAGGAAATCCGCGTCGTCATGATTGGATGCTTCATAGGATCGAAGGAATTGCGCTCACGGATCTGGCCATCACGATCATAAATGAAGAGCTCGACCCCGTCCTGCTTCGCCGCGTCCGTGCCAGCAGCGATTGCCTCAGCTTCCGTTGGGAATAGGACGGTGGCGCCGTTCGGGCCTTCCACTGTTACAGCCCAGCCTCGATCGCCTTCCGGCATGACGTGGATATTTCGAGAAGTCATGATCGCCCCCGGTTGATCGCGCTTACAGCCAGTCTCGCGCAGACAATTGTGCCTCCACAATCAGTCGCTGTCCCAAGACGGAAAGCGCACATCTGTCCGAGCGTGTGTCGGCGGAGATCAGGCGCGCACATGCTTATGACCATTCGACAGGTCAGTCAACCCATGGCCACGCCCACATGCGCCGCAGGGAGATTGCTGTGCGCAAGTCCGATATGGCGAATGCCGAGCAACATACGGACGTGCCGCTGCCAAACGTCCGCTCTTCATCGCAGCGGCCATTCGGAGCGAACTCAGCGAATGACTGAGAGGGGTCGGCACCTGCCTTTGGCACGAAGAAGAAAGGCAACGCATTCAGACGCCGGCTATCATCTCTTGCTCGCAGACTGGCGACACCATCTGGCGCTGGTCCGGCCATGGGCCGCCTCTGTCGAGTGCCGAGTTGAGCATTGGCCGCTGGTTCGCCAAATTTTACTTTCGAACGGCCAATCTTTAAGAGTCAATGATTTATGTCGAAGCTGAAGAGCCATGGTAGCCGGCGCGACTCGATACCCACCCTCGCTTCCCACGCTAGCTGCAATCGGTGGGTTTAAACGCCGCAGGTCTCTCTACCAACCGGAAAAACCGGTGATCGCAAAGTTGAGCGGCGGCTTTGGGGGCAGTGAAATCGCCGATTCGAACGGCCGCCCGGGAGCCGATCAGCGACAAGCGCAGTTCTGGCGACAGGTATCCGTCCGAGCCCGGCCATTCTCGGCCGTCCACCCTTGCAGCAACCACCGGTTGAATCCGCAGTCGATCAGAGACAGCCGTGGCCGGCGCTCGGGTAGCCGGCAGAAACCAGCTTCTGCCATTTCCGCTAGCGCTTCGATGGCGGAAGCATTGGCCAATACAGCCCCTTGCAGGGGATCCTGAGGGGAGGATCGGACTACAAGCGATGCCTGCTCATCGATTGTCTGCAGCGAAGCCTGTAGGTATCGCTTCACAACCGACAGCCTCAGGCCAGCATCAAGGCATAACATCCGTTCCGTCAAACGTCCGAAGTTGTGACGAATATCGACGGAAGAGGCGTTATGACCGAGTTTCCTCTGCACGCCGAGCTTGATGCGGACGAAGCAAGCAATGCGGCAGGGGCCGGTCAGATTGACCGGTTAAGGCCTCACATGGTGACGGAGCGGCGCCAAGGCTAATTGTAGAGCGTCAACTACTTTGCCCGATCAAGCGCTGGCAGCAGATCTTTTCGGCCTCGCAACTTGGCCAAGTCCTTCATTCTTTGTTCGTTCTCGAACATCGCATCCAACGAGACAGCGTTTGCCTCAGATTTCGTTTCGCGAAAGTCGATCATCGCGTGCTCCTGATTCATTTTGCGCATCTCCCTAAACTTCATTGAACGGATCTCTTGCCCACTATCGAACCGACCAAGCTGGTTACCTTCCCCCTTTCGCGGCTATCTCTTTGCCGAGCGCGACGGCGCCCTCCGCGCTCAAGGCGCGGGTCGCTCGGTGAGACCCACGCGCCAGCACAGATGGGATAAGGCGCTAGGGCAGCGTTATCGCTTTCTCCGGCGACGGCCAAGGCCGGATCTGAAATCAGACCTGCGGGCAGCCGACCGGCGTTCGCACGCGTGGCCGCGATCCAAATCTCAATCACATCGTCGCGATCATCGACGATCGATTGCTGAATGTACTCGACGCGCTGATGCAAGCGCCTCGCGCGTCTGCGCCAGGTGCGTCGTCGATTGTGTGTGGAGGCTAGGCTGATCGCGGGAGCTTCCATGCATAACTGATTGAGCGCCCTTTTGACGGTTCTTCTGACCGCTGAATCATCGGCTACCTCCGTGTCCGCGTTATGCACTCGCGAAAGGCTGGTAGTGGAATTTCTCAGCATTAGTCAAGACAAGCGTTATCCTGATCGCTGACAACTTGGTCTTCTCGGACCGGTGTTGATGCCGTTGCCGCTGCTACAGCAGCCCCGCCACTGCTACCCAAGTACCCGTTCAAGACGAACTTGCGCTTCAGTCTCGTCATAGTTGGCGGTTGCGCCGGATGGCACGGCTCCATGGTGCCATCCCGACTCACAAAGGCATAATGAAGCGCATTGTCGCCACTATGCTCGTAGGACCACAGCTCACTCACAGGCTGGCTCCCACGCGGTAGCACAATCTCAATGGCAAGTCGCTCTAGCGTCTGAATCGGTAGCTGGTCGAGCTCTTCAAGCAGGGCACCGACCGAACGTATCAGCACCGAAGTGGGAATTCCGTCCAACGTATCGCTTGCGTTGTGCATCAGGAACGATGCGGTTTCATGCGTAATGCCTACAGCCCCCCATGCACCCTCGCGCAAGTAGCCTATATTTGGGGGCGGACGCTGGCGAACTGCCTGAAGAATGGTTACTTGGGTCTTTGCGCGAGGTCTGGAGCCAAATGGACGGACAGATCTCTCGCACGCGGGTACCTCGCGCTCGGCCAAAGTCTGGAAAATCCTTGTCTGGCGCAGCTTCCAGGGTAGCGACGCCAAATTTTCCAAACTTCAGTGAAGGTCTTTCCAGACTTTGTTTCCGTCGCACACTGGCTTTGCTTATTCTGCGCGGATTTCTTGCATCACAAATATTTAAACAAATTCATTCCTTGAATCTGCATAAACGATTGCTGCGCCCCCTGCAGCGCAGTCTGCCGCTGGTAGTACTCGGTAATCGCCGCCGCATAATCCAGGTCCTGCAGCCCCGACAGCGTCTGCGAGTACGTCAGGTCGCGGTTCGTGCCGACATCGTCCAGCGCATCCAGTTCCTGCATCCGCGAACCCACCGAGGCGCGCACCGTCAGCACGTTATCCAGCGAGTTGGAAAACTGGCGCGTCGCCGTGGACAGCACGTTGCTCAGGTTGGCCTGATCGCCCGGAGTGGTAGTCGGCTTGCGCAGCGTGTCGATCACGTTCTGCAGATTGGCGAACATGTCAGTGCCGGCTTCCCTGGCAGGTTGCATGGTCAGGGTATCGCCGTCCTTCGGCTCGCCGCTGACGTTGAAGGTCACGCCGCCGATCTCGATGCGCGCCGGTGCGTTGTAGGCAGTCGGGCCGGCCAGCGCGGGCGCGGCGGGATCGGCCATGTCGGTGATGGTGTATTCCATCTGGCCGCCGGCGTTGGCCTGGAACGTAACCTGCAGCGACTTGCCATACAGCGGGTCGCTGGGATCGGTGATCGAGACCGTGCCGAAGGTGGCGCTGCCGGTGTTGGCGCTATTGCCCTTGACGACATAACCAGCACCGCCGGTGACGCTCATGAACACGTCGCGGCCGTTGTCGCCCGCGGGCATCTGGCGCGCGACGTCGACCTGCAGCAGTTGCTGGCCGGTGTCGCCGATGTAGACGCCGGCGCCGCTGGCTTGCGAAAACGGCGCCGTACCGGAGCGGGTGCCGCCGAACAGGTACTGGCCGTTGCCGTCATCGGAGTTGGCCAGGCCGACCAGCTGGTTGTACAGGCCTTCCAGCGCGGTGGCGAGCGAGCCGCGGTCGGCGTCGCTCATGGTGCCGTTGCCGGCCTGCACCAGCAGCGTCTGGATGTTCTGCGTGACGGTGGTCAACGATTGCAGCGCGTTTTCTTCCGCGGCCAGCGCGATATTCGCCTGGCTGCGCGACGTCGCGTACTGGCCGTTGACCGCCTGGGCCTGGCTGACGCCAAGGGCGCGGGTGGCCGCGACCGGGTCATCCGACGGCGTGAGAATACGGCGGCCGGTGCCGAGCTGCTGCTGGATATGCAGCAGCGAGCCCTGCTGCAGGTTCATCGACGCCAGGCCTTGCTGATACAGGGTAGAGCTTGCAACACGCATGATGGATTGCCTATTCGGATACGTTGACTTGCCGGCTGGCCTTACCGGATGCCGATGAGGGTGTCGAACAGCGAGCCGGCCGTCTGGATCACGCGGGCGTTGGCCTGGTATAGCTGCTGGAAGCGCAGCATCGACACGGTTTCCTCGTCCATGTTGACGCCCGACACCGACTGCTGGGCGGCCTTGATCTGCGTGGTGATGCTGTCCTGCGATGCCGAGGCGATCTTGACTGACTTGGCGCGCGTGCCGACGTCGTTGACCAGCTGCGCGTAGGCATCGCTGAAGCTGGATACGCCGCCGATGGTCTTGGCGTTCTGCAGCTTGGCCAGGTTCAGCATGTTGCCGTTGTCCTTGACGCCACCGGCGTTGCCGCCGAGCGTGAAGGAATCGTCTACCTTGGGCGTGCCGCCAAAGCTGAAGGTCAGGCCGCCGATGTTGTAGTCGGTATTGCTGCCATTAGGCACGCCCGTGGGCTGCGGCGTCAGGTTCGTGCCTGCCGCATCCTTGAACACGTAACCGGCCGCGGTATAGACGGCGGTGATCTTGCCCGCCAGCGGCGTGAAGCCCGGCGCAACGTTGCTCAGGCTGGCAGTGGCGCTGCCCTTGTTGCCGGGAGCGGCATCGGCCCGCGCCGGCGAGGCTGCGGCGATCCTGGCGGGATCGCTGATCGCCATGTCGAAGCCGGCCGCGGCATTGCGCGTCGGCTGGATCACGAACGAATCGTTGGTGCCCATTGCCGCATCGATCGTCACGCTGAAGCCATCGGCACTGAAGGTCAGCGGATAGGTGGGCGCGGGCGTGCCCGGCACTGGCGTGGCCACCTGCGCGTTGTCGGACAGGCGCGTCAGCGTGTAGCTGGTGCCGTCGAACTGCAGCTTGTAGTCGCTGGTGGTCAGTGCCGAGGCGTCGTCGATGGTGGCCGTGGCCACGGTGCTGATGGCAGTGTTCCTGTCGTTGGGCAGCACCGTGGCATTGCCCAGCTTGAACATGTCGGTGCCGATGTCGCCGTTCAGGTCCATGCCCAGCTTGTGCTGTTCGTTGAAGCTCTGGCCGATCGCCAGCGACAGCCGGCCGATCGCGCTTTGCGCGGCATCGAGGGTCTCGGTGCGGAACTGCAGCAGGCCGCCCAGGGAGCCGCCGGTGATCGCGCCCGGCTGGCTTTCATAGACGCTGCCGTTCGGCAGGGAATAGGCGACCACGGTACGGCCCGGGTCGGCAGCGGAAGTCACTGCCTTCAGGTCGTACGACTCGTTGCCCATCACCAGCGGCTGGCCGTTGCCGACGAAGACGTTGTAGGTGCCACCGTCCTGCACCACTACCTTGGCGCCGACGAGCTTGTTCAGCTCGGCCACCGCCTGGTCGCGCTGGTCGAGCAGGTCGTTGGGCGGCTGGCCGCCGGACGCGGCCTTCATCCGCGTGATTTCCTGGTTCAGGTTGGCGATCTGCGTGGTGTAGGCATTGACCTGCGTGACCGCGGTGCCGATCTGCTCGTTGACGCCCGACTGCAGTTGCTTGAAGTAGTTGCTGGCGGAGCGGACCTGGCCGACCAGGGCCTGGCCGGCGGAGAGCATGCCCTGGCGCGCGGCGGGGTCGGCCGGCGTGTCGGCCACTGCCTGCACCGCGGCAAAGAATTTCTGCATCAGCGGCGCCAGGCCGCCCTTCTGGTCGGCGAGCAGGTTGTCGATCTGGGCGATCTGGTCGGAATAGGTCGCCAGCGAGGCGCTGGCCGAGGTGGCGCCACGCAGCTGGCCGGTCAGGAACTCGTCATAGACGCGGATCACGGTGGTGGTGTTGGAGCCATAGCCGTAGAAGCCCTGGCTGGTGTACTGGCCGCCGGCCGATGCCACGATGGTGTTCTGGCGCGAATAGCCTTCGGTCGCCGAGTTGGCAAAGTTGTGGCTGGTCGTCGTCAGCGCGTTCTGCGCGGTGTTCAGGCCGGAAAGACCAATACTGAAGAGAGACATTGTGCTCTGACCCCGGATTCGTTGGGCTGCCCGCGGCGTGGCGCGGCGGTGGTGGATGGGGGTGTTATCGGCCGATTTGAGGTGGGACTTTAGGCTGACGTGCGGGGATAGCGCGCGACCTTGAGGTCCATATGCCGCGCAACTTGCGGCGGTTTGCTCCCCTCTCCCACTTCGCGGGAGAGGGGAGCCTCGTTCCGGCGGTGTCAGCTACGGCCTGCGCGTTAAACCGCCACCTTTTTCATGATCTTCACCAGCTTGTGCCCGTACGCAGGATCCGTCGCATACCCCGCACGCTGCAACCCATGCGCCGCCTCCTCCGCCGACCCCGCGCTCACCACGCCGGCATAGCGCGGATTATTGGTCAGCAGCCGCGCGTAGTCCGCGCAGGCCTCGTCATACGATCCATACGCGCGGAACTTCGCCTTCACCTTCTGCGGCTGGCCGTCGACGTACTCGGTGGTGGTGATCTCGGCCACGCGGCCCTTCCAGCTCGATCCGGCCTTGATACCGAACACGTTGAAGGTGGTCGAGCCATCGGCATGCAGGATTTCGCGCTGGCCCCAGCCCGACTCGAGCGCCGCCTGGCCGACGATCAGCCGTGCCGGCACGCCCGAGGCACGGGATGCGGCTTCGGCCGGCGCCGCCATGCGCGCGACAAAGGCGCTGACGTGGGCGGGCGCATCGGCAGGCAGCGGGCCGAGCACTTCGCCGCCCTGGCCGTCCTGCCCGTCCTGGCCTCGGTCGCCGTAGAACTGCGACTGGTACTGGCGCAAGCCCGCGGTTGGGTTCCAGTTCTGTCCCGGCACCACCGTGCCGACAGCAGGTAGGTCCGCGGCTTCATTGCCGCCGGCGGAGGCCGCGCCGCGGCTGTCGAGCAATCGAGCCATCTCGGCATCGGCGGCACGGCCGGACTCGGCCGGCGTCATCGCATTCATGCCCGCGGGCATCGGCGTGCCCGCGGCGCGCGCCAGCTGGCGCACCATCACTTCGGCCAGCCCGATGCCGCGCGACGACATCTGCTGCGCGAGCTGCTGGTCCATCATCGACATATAGAGCTTGCTCTGCTCGTTGTCGAAGAGTCCATCCTGCGGCGTGGCGTTGCGCATGCTCTTGAGCACCATCTGCGTGAACACCGCCTCGAACTGTTTGGCGGCCGCCTGCAGGGTGGCCGCGTTGGCACCGTTGCGCGCGCTGTGCTTGAGCGCCTCGAAGCCCTGCGTGTCGAGCGCGAAGCGCTGCGTCAGGTCCGCGGCCTGCGGTGGCATGGACGCGCTCATGATCAGATCACTTCCAGTTCCGCACGCAGCGCACCGGCGGCGCGCATCGCTTCCAGGATGGTCTGCAGGTCGGCCGGGGTCGCGCCCAGCGCGTTCAGGCCCTTGACCACGGCCGCCAGCGAGGCGCCCGCCCTGACCACCTGCAGCGAGCCGCCCTGCTGCCTCATGTCGATCTGGGACACCGGCGCCACCACGGTCCGGCCCTCGCTGAATGGCGCGGGCTGGCTGATCACCGGCTGCGTGTTGATCACCACCGACAGGTTGCCGTGCGCGACCGCGCAGTCTTCCACCGTCACCGCCTGGTTCATCACGATCGAACCGGTGCGGGCGTTCAGGATGACCTTGGCCGCGGCCTTGGCGGGGGTCACGTCGATATTCTCGATGCGGGCCAGGAAGCCCACGCGCGCGCTCGGCGCGGCGGGAGCGCGCACCTGCACGGTGCGGCCGTCGAGCGCCGCGGCGACGCCGCCGCCCATGGAACGGTTGATGGCTTCGACCACGCGCTCGGCGGTGCCGAAATCGGTTTCCTTCAGCTCCAGGTTGAGCACGCCGCCGTCCGGCTGGAACGGCGCGACCGCGCGCTCGACGATAGCGCCGTTGGCGATACGGCCCACCGCAAGCTGGTTGATCTGCACCTTGCTGCCGTTGGCCGACGCGCCCGCGCCGCCCACCAGCATGTTGCCCTGCGCGATGGCGTAGACCTGCCCGTCGGCGCCCTTGAGCGGCGTCATCAGCAGCGTGCCGCCGCGCAGGCTCTTGGCATTGCCCATCGACGACACCACCACGTCAAGCTGGCTGCCCGGCTGCGCAAACGCGGGCAACGTGGCCGTGACCATCACCGCGGCCACGTTCTTGAGCTGCATGTTCTTGCCGGCCGGCAGCGTGATCCCCAGCTGCGAGAGCATGTTGGTCAGGCTCTGCGTGGTGAACGGCGTCTGCATGGTCTGGTCGCCGGTGTTGTCCAGGCCGACCACCAGGCCGTAGCCCACCAGCGGGTTGTCGCGCACGCCCTGGAAAGTGGCCAGGTTCTTCAGGCGCTCGGCCTTGGCAGCGGTGGCGAAGGCGCCGAAGGCCACGCCCAGCGCCAGGCTGATCACGCTCACGCGCAGCAGGCGTGACAGGAAATAGGCGAGCATGGAAGCGGACATGGCGCGGTCAGAACGGTAAGACATTGAGGAAGAAGCGCTGCAGCCAGCCCATGTTCTGCGCTTCGTCGATCACGCCCTTGGCGGTGTACTCGATGCGCGCGTCGGCCACCTGCGTGGACAGCACGGCGTTGTCGCCGGTGACGGTGCGCGGGTTGACCACGCCCGAGAAGCGGATGAACTCGGCGCCCTGGTTGATCGCCATCTGTTTTTCGCCGGAGACCACCAGGTTGCCGTTCTGCAAGACTTCCAGCACGGTGACGGTGATAGTGCCGTTGAAGGTGTTGGCCGCGCTGGCGCCGCCGCTGGCCTTCATGTTGTTGCCGCCATTGATGTCGGCGTTCTGGCTGGCGCCGAACAGCCCGCCCAGTGCGCGCGGCACGGCATCGAACGTCAGCGTGGTGCTGCCGCTACGGCTGGTATTGGTGCCGGAGTTCTTGCTGGCGTTGACGTTCTCGGTGATGACGATGGTCAGGATGTCGCCCACGTTGCGCGGGCGGCGGTCCTCGAACAGCGGGTTGCCGGCATACGACGACTGGTAGATCGATCCGGAAGCCGGCCCGACCGGGCGCGGCTCGGCGCGCGCGGTGGTGGGCAGTTGCACCAGCGGCTCGCGCGGCACCAGCGCGCAGCCGCTCGTGGCCAGCATTGCCACGCCGGCCAGGCAAACCAGCGCATGCGCGCCCAGGCGGGAAAGCAAGGTGGCCATGTCCACAACTCTCAACCCATCTGCGCCAGGCGCTGCAGCATCTGGTCTGAAGTCTGCACTGCCTTGCTGTTGATCTCGTACGCGCGCTGGGTCTGGATCATGCTGACCAGCTCTTCCACCACGTTGACGTTGGACGCTTCCACGTAGTTCTGCTGCAGCACGCCGGCGCCGTTCAGGCCCGGCACGGTGGTATTGGGCGCGCCCGAAGCATCGGTCTGCACATACAGGTTTTCGCCCATGCTTTCCAGGCCGGCCGGGTTCATGAAGGTGGCCAGCTGCAGCTGGCCGACCTGCACATTGGCGCTCGAGCCCGGCTGCGTCACCGACACCGTGCCGTCGCGCGCCACCGTCAGCGACAGCGTGTTGGCCGGGATGGTGATGGCGGGCTGGATCACGAAGCCGCTGGACGTCACCAGCTGGCCGTTCTGGTCCACCTGGAACGAGCCGTCGCGGGTGTAGGCAGTGGTGCCGTCGGGCAGCGCTACCTGGAAGAAGCCCTGGCCGATGATGGCCACGTCCTTGTTGTTGCCGGTCTGCTGCGGATTGCCCTGGGTGTGGATGCGCTCGGTCGCGACCGGGCGCACGCCGGTGCCCAGCTGCATGCCCGAGGGCAGCGTGGTCTGGTCCGACGACAGCGCGCCGGGCTGGCGGATGGTCTGGTACATCAGTTCCTCGAACACCGCGCGGCCGCGCTTGAAGCCGTTGGTCGACACGTTGGCCAGGTTGTTCGAGATCACGTCCATCTGCGTCTGCTGCGCATCGAGGCCGGTCTTGGCAATCCAGAGAGAGCGGATCATGGTGGTCCTTGCTGGGAGTCTTGTAGCTGGTAGCTGGAGCGAGGGGCGTGCAATCGGCGCGCCGCGCTCGGTTCTGTTTTGCCGCCGCGTCAGTTGGTCGACAGCAGCTGGTTGGCGCGCTGCTCGTTGCCGTCCGCGCCCTGGATCATCTTCATCTGCATCTCGAAGCGGCGCGCATTGGCGATCATCTCGACCATGGCTTCGGTCGGGTTGACGTTGCTGCCCTCGAGCGCGCCGGAAATCACGCGCACGGTGGGGTCGGCTTCCAGCGGCTGCGCGCCGGGGCGCAGGCGGAACAGGCCATCGTCGCCGCGCGCGATGGCGTCGTTGGGCGGGTTGACCACGCGCAGCTTGCCTACCTGGGCCAGGCCAGCCGATGCTTCGCCCGGGCCGCGCGCGGTGATGGTGCCATCCGTGCCGATGGTGACCTGCGAGCCCGGCGGCACCGCCAGCGGGCCGCCGTCGCCCATCACCGGCAGGCCGGACAGGGTCTGCACCTGGCCGTCCTGCGCGACCTGCAGCGCGCCGGCACGGGTATAGGCCTCGGAGCCATCAGGCGCTTGCACCACCAGCCAGCCGTTGCCCTGCAGCGCCACGTCGAGATTGCGGCCGGTGTAGGTCAACGGACCGGCGCGCATGTCGGCGCCGGGCGTCGAGGCCAGCGTGAAGGCGCGCGTGCCGGCCTCGGCACCGACCACGGGCACCGCGCGGTACAGGTTGACCTGCGCGCGGAACCCGGGCGTCGACACGTTGGCCAGATTGTTCGATACCGCCGCCTGCTGGTCGAGTATCTGCTTGGCGCCCGACAGGGCGGTATAGATCATGCGGTCCATCGACTTGCCTCAGCTGGTTTGCTCTTCACGCGACGCGTCGTGCCTTACATATTCACCAGCGACTGCATGACCTGGTTCTGGGTCTCGATGGTCTTGGCGTTGGCCTGGTAGTTGCGCTGGGCGATGATCAGGTTGACCAGCTCGGCGGAGAGGTCGACGTTGGACGCTTCATTGGCGTTCGACATCAGCTGGCCGCGCGCGCCGCCCGGCGTGCCGATGACCGGCTGGCCGGAGGCGCCGGTGGCTGCCCACGTATTGCCGCCCTCGGCGCGCAGGCCTTCGGCGTTGCCGAAGCTGGCCAGCACCACGGTGCCGAGTTCCTGGGTCTGCTCGTTCGAGTAGCTGCCGCGGATGGTGCCGTCGGCTTCGATCGAGAAGCCGAGCAGGCTGCCCGAGGCATAGCCATTCTGTTGGGGCGGCTTGGCGTCGTGGTCGGAGCCAAATTGCGTCGTGCCGGCCAGGTCTACCTTCATCGACATGGCGCCGGCGCCGTTTGCCGCCGGCGAGGTCAATGCGAACGAGGCGGGGTTGGTGGAGACCAGTTTGCCGGCACTGTCGAACGCCAGCGTGACCGTCTGGCCGGCGGGGGTGGGCGGCGTCGTGGCGGCATCGCCGATTCCAAGCCGGTTGCCGGCCTCGTCGGTCACGTTCAGCACCCAATCGGTGCCGCCGGGCACCGTCGGCGCCCCTCCCATCTCCTTGCCGAAATAGGCAACCACCTGCCTGGCATTGCCGAGCGAGTCGTACACCGTCATGCTGGTGCTGTAGTTGTACATCGACGAGTCAGGCAGGTTGCCGGGCGTGCTGGCGAACGCGGTCGTCGGCACGGTGCTGCGCGAATCGAGGTTGTACTGCGCCGTGATGTCGGTGGTTTCCTGGGGCGGCATCTGCGCATTGGATACCACCAGCGGCTGCGGCGTGGCGCCGCCGCCGGCCGCGGCTGCCGGATAGCCGGTCAGCTGCAGGCCCTGCGCGTTGACGATGCGGCCGTCATCCGTGCGCAGGAACTGCCCATTGCGCGAGAAATGCACCGATCCATCCGTCCCGACCAGCCGGTAGAAGCCGCTGCCATTGGTGATGGCCACATCCAGCGATCGCCCGGAGGCCTCGATATTGCCCTGCTTGAACGACTGGACCACCGAGTTCACCGTGGTGCCCAGGCCGATCTTGCTGCCGGCGTAGACATCGGCGAACTGCGTGCTCGATTGCTTGTAGCCGACCGTGTTGGCATTGGCAATGTTGTTGCCGATTACATCCAGATTGGCTGCCGCGGCGTTGATGCCGCTTACCCCTTGACCGAAACCCATGGATATCTTCCTTTTGACTTGGCTGTCGTTGATGCCGGTGCGCGCAGCATGCGCCAGCGCCTGCGATTAGAGAATGCGCCGCACCTCGTCGACGTTCGCTGCCTGGCCGTCGGCCAGGTTGACCAGCACGCCGGACGCGTCACCGCTGATGCTCTGTACCTTGCCGTAGACCAGCGCCACCGGCTGCACCGAGGTGCCGTTGGCTGTGGCGTTGACGCGGAAGGTGTATTCGCCGTCCGCGACCGCGACACCGGCATCATTCTTCCCGTCCCACGCCACGTCGTGCACGCCCGAGGTCTGGCCCTTCATGTCGATGGTGCGCACCACGTTGCCCTTGTCGTCGAGCACGTCGACCGTGACGGCGTCCGCCGTGGACGGCAGGTCGACGCCGAACCTGGAGGGCACACCGCCTTCGACCGACACCTGCTTGCCCGGCACCATCACCGTGCGGCCGATCAGCGCGGCGGAGTCCATCGCGCGGCTGGCGCTGACCTGGTTCAGCAGCTGCGACAGGGTCGCATTCATGGTCTGCATGCCGCTGACGGTGGAGATCTGCGCCAGCTGCGAGGTCAGCTGCGAGTTGTCCAGCGGCTTGAGCGGGTCCTGGTTGTTGAGCTGGGTCACCAGCATCTTCAGGAAGTTGTTCTGCAGGTCGGCGGCGCTGGCGCTGCTGTTCTTCAGAGCATCGTTGATGTTGGTGGTACTGCTGTTGCTGTTGACCGAAGAAGTGGTTGTCATGTCGCGCGGTTCCTCTTTCCTTAGCTCGTCGAGGGCCGTTACTGGCCGATCGTCAGCGTCTTGAGCATCATGTTCTTGGCGGAGTTGAGCACCTCGACATTGGCCTGGTACGAGCGCGAGGCCGAGATCATGTTGACCATCTCTTCCACCGGGTTGACGTTGGGCATGACCACGTAGCCCTGCGCGTTCGCCATCGGATGCGTGGGGTTGTGGACCATGCGCGGCGGCGAAGGGTCTTCGCTGATGCCGGCCACCTGTACCCCGCCGACGTCGCTCTGGCCGGGCGTGGGCGCCATGCCGAACACGACCTGCTTGGCACGGTAGGCCTGCCCGTCCGGGCTGACCACGCTGTCGGCGTTGGCCAGGTTGGACGCGGTCACGTTCATGCGCTGCGACTGCGCCGCCATGGCCGAGCCCGCGACGTCGAAGATGTTCATTGCCGGCATGCGCTCCCTCCTTGCTGCTGGATCTGTTGCTCGCTTATTGCTGGATCGCCGCCAGCATGGTCTTGATCTTCGAGTTCATCACCGTCAGGCCCGACTCGAAATGCACCGCGTTGTCGGCGAAGGCCACGCGCTCGGCATCCATTTCAACGGTGTTGCCGTCGACGCTGGACTGCAGCGGAATGCGGTAGGCCAGATCGAACGCCTCGCGGGTCGGCGCCTGCGCGGGCAGGTGGCGGACCTGGGTGGTCGACAGCGACATGCCTTCGTTGCGATGGCCGCGTTCCACGGACTGCGCCAGCGTGCTGGCGAAATCGAAGTCGCGGGCCTTGTAGCCCGGGGTATCGGCGTGCGCGATGTTGGAGGCAATCACCGATTGCCGCTGGTTGCGCAGGCTCAGCGCTTCCTGCTGGAAGCGTAGCGACGCGTCGAGTCTGTCGATCATGCTGGCATCTCCCTGGACGACCTTCTTCAGGGGTGCCATCTTAGGCGGGGGCCTGTCGCGCCAATCGGATGAATAAGGACGGGAAATCCTTGCATTTCGGCACGCCCTCGCGCGAGGCGCTGCCTACAATCGGAACCCGATGACTGATGTAGACGGGGGCGCGCCGCCGGTCACGGGGCAGCGCGCCGGGCATGCCAGCGCAGGCCCGCCGTCCTTGCCGGGAAGACCAGATGAACCCCAATCGCCGCTCCCTCCGACGCACCCTCGGCCGCTATTCCCGCCGCAACGGCCCGCGCAAGGCGCAGACCCTGCTGGCGGCAGGCCTGCTGTGCCTTGCCGGGGCCGCCGGCGCTGCGCCGGCGCAGGCCACTCCGGTCGCCATGCAGGCACCGGCGGCCGGCCAGCACACGGCCACTGCAAGCCCCTTCACCGAGGATCCCGCACGCGCTGCCGTGGAGCGCTTCCTGCTGCAGCAGACCGCCGGCCTGCCCGGCAAGGTCAGCGTGCAGGTGGCTCCGCCGTCGGGCGGCCGCGCGCCGGAGTGCGTATCGCCCGACCCGTTCCTGCCCGCCGGCGCCTCGCCGTGGGGGCGGGTCTCGGTCGGCGTGCGCTGTGGCGGCGAGCGGCCGTGGGTGCGCTATATGCAGGCGCGCGTATCGGTGCTGACCGACTATTACGTCGCGTCGCGCGCCCTGGGTCCGGGCGAACCGGTCAGCCAGGCCGATATCGAAGTGCGCCAGGGCGACCTTGCCACCTTGCCGCGCGCGGTCATCACCGACCCGGCCCAGCTCGCCGGCGCCGTCGCCGCCAACCGCATCGCCGCCGGCTCGCCCATGCGCAGCGACCTGCTGCGCAAGGCCATCGCGGTGCGCCAGGGACAGACCGTCACGGTGTCGGTCGAGGGTGAGGCGTTCCAGATCTCCAGCGAGGGCAAGGTGCTGGCCGACGCCGCCACCGGCAATACCGTGCAGGTCCGCCTGCGCAACGGCCAGGTGGTCAACGGGCTGGTGCGCAGCGGTGATACCGTCGTGCTGCAATAAGCACTTCGAGTCTGCCGATCGTGGCTGGCAGCCGGATTCCGATGGCACCGCGGCATGCGAAAATGCCGCCGGTCCAGCCGTGCGGGCGATATGGGACGCACCCCTGGGGCACGTTCCCTAAAGATTTCCCCGCCACGGCCGTAATGCCATAGGAAACCAGCAAGGAACGCCCGTGAAGATCAACCATTCCACCTCGTCCCGGCCCGCCGACGCGCCCGCAGGCGACGCCGCCGCCCGGCCCCAGGCCGCACCGGCCAGCGCCGCCCCGCCGTCCTCCGGGCTGAGCGTCAGTCCGCTGGCCGCACAGGTGCGCGAGATCAGCAGCCGCCTGGCGCAGGAAACCGACGACGATATCGATACCGCCAAGGTCGAAGAAATCCGCCAGGCCATCGCCGAAGGCCGGATCAAGATCGACCCGGGCAAGATTGCCGATGGCCTGCTCGCCAGCTTGCGCGAGCTAGGCCAGGCCGACCCTCAATAGCCAAATCATGAGCCAAAGCCTGATCCAGTCCCTGCAGCGTGAAACCGAAGGCGTTGAAGCTTTCGGGCAACTTCTTGCGCAAGAGCGAGATGCCATCAAGCGCGGGGATTTCACTGCGCTCAGCGAGTTGCTGACGCGCAAGGTGGAAGTGGGTCAGGGGCTGTCGCGGCAGGTCCGGGCGCGGGAAGCGCAGATGCAGGTGCTGGGCCTGCGTGCTGGCGCGGACGGGCAATTGCTTGGCCGGCTCGATGCCGGCGTGGCGGAGGCCTGGCGCAAGCTGATCTTTGCTGCGCGGGTGACGCGGGATGGCAATGCGCTGAATGGCGCGGTCATCAAGGCACATCTCGATTTCACGCAGCAGGCGATTCAGGCGCTGCGGCAGCATAGTGGCGGGGATGCCGGGTTGTATGGGAAGGATGGGAAGGCGGCGACCGGGGTTGGGGGGGTGAGCCTGGCGGCAGGCTGATTTGGGTTTTGCTTTGCGGACCGGCATCGGCTTTTTGTTGCGTGCCTTGCGGATAGGTCCCCATCTGGTGGCCAGCCAGGCACCTAGAACAGATGCCTACCGAAAGCCCACAACCACCTCATTACTCCGCCCCTGCAAAACCGGCACCAGACTCCCCTGTCCCGGCACCCGAAACGCAAACACAAACCCCTTGGTAGCATCATCGCCGGAGAACGCGGACGTTAGCCCCTCGGCCTGGGGCAACATCACACACCGCTGCGCATTGCACAAATATGCCTGCAACTCGGCCGGCGGCGTCCGCGCAAAGCTGTAACGCCACCGCACCGTCGTAATCACCCCTTCAGCCTGCGGCAACACCCCCACAGGCTGAATCGGCGCCGACACCGCCCGCTGCCCCCGCCCATGCAACGCCGGCCCATTGACCGACCCGGTCCACGCATGCCGTGTCCCACCTTCGATCGCCGACCAGGCACAAGCCGACGCAGCGAGCAGCACGACGCCGGCGCCGCGGGCAAGCAGGCCACCAACACCCATCACAACAACCCACGCAACTGGTTCCGCAACCGCGTAATCGCCTGCCCCCGGATCTGGCACACGCGCGACTCGGTCACATCCAGCACCGCCCCGATCTCCCGCAGGTTCAGCTCCTGGTCATAGCACAGCGACAGCACCAGCTTCTCGCGCTCGGGCAGCCGGTCGATGGCGCGGATCAGCGCTTGGCGCATGCCGCTTTCCATCAGCACCGTCAGCGGATTGCCGTCGTCGCTGCCGGCAAGATGGCGGTCGAGGAAATCCTCTTCCCCGGAGCGCTCGAAATCCTCGTAATGCAGCAGCTGGCAGCCATAGACCTCGTTGAGCAGGACCTGGTATTCGCCCAGCGGCATCTCCATCGCCTCGGCCACCTCGGAATCGAGCGGCGTGCGTCCGAGCTTCTGCTCGAGCGAGCGCTGGGTGCGTTCGATGCGCCGCGTGAACTGGCGCAGGCTGCGCGACTGCCAGTCGTTAGCGCGCACCTCGTCGAGCATGGCGCCGCGGATGCGCTGGCTGGCGTAGGTCTCGAAGCGCGCGCCGTGGGTGTCTTCATAGCGCTTGGCGGCGTCGAGCAGGCCGATCATGCCGGCCTGGATCAGGTCGTCGATCTGCACGCTGGCAGGCAGCTTGGCGGCCAGCTGCAAGGCGATGCGACGCACCAGCTGTGCGTGCGCCTTGACCACATCGGCCTGGTCGAGCTTTCCCTGGATCGTGTACATGGTGCAATTCTCGTGAATGCTGGATTGCTGGACGGGCACGCCACGCGGCGCGCCGGCTGGCTCAGGGTCTGGTTCGTTGGTAAGGCATGGCTCGGGTGGCGCTCACGCCGGCACCGGCGTCGCGGCAGGGGCCGGCGTCTCGGCGCGCAGCGGCCAGCCGCCGATGCTGCCGGCGGTGCGTCGCAGCGCGCTGGTCGCGGGTGCTGCCGGGAAGGCCTCGACCACGCAGCGGCCAAGCTGCACGCCGCGCGCCACCAGCGGGTCGGCCGGCAGCCAGCCGGCGCACAGCACTTCCACGCCGAGGTACTGGCTGGCGGTACGCGCCAGGTTGCGCAGGATCGCCTGCACGGCGGCTTCGGTGGCGGCCATGTTGACCACCAGGTAGAAGCGGCGCCAGGCATACAGGTGATGCAGGCGCTTGATGCAGGCATAGGCGGCGGTGATCGACGCCAGCTCCGGGCGCATCACGATCACCACGTTGTGCGCGCCGCCGGCAAAGGGCGACAGCGCGCCGTCGGCATCGGCGGTGGCATCGACCAGCACGCTGCGAAAGGCCGACAGCGCCGCGGCGGGCACGTCGAGCCCCGCGCGTTGGCGGCCGGCCGGCAGCACCGATACCGCGCCGCCGGTGCCGACGCCCGCCACGGCTTCCAGCGGCAGGCGTCCTTCCTGCACGTCGGCGAGCGTGCCGGCCGGGGTCGCGCCGGCGAGCCTGGTCGCGCGCGCCGTGGCCGGGTCTTCGTCGAGCAGCAGTACGCGCTCGCCCTGCATCGCAAGCGCGTGCGAAAGGCCCAGCGCCACCGTGGTGGCGCCGGCACCGCGTTCGCTGGCGACCACGGCGATGCGGCGCGTGGTGCGCGGCGCCAGCATGCGCCGCAGGCTTTCCGCCTGGTCCATGGCGAGCGTGCTCACTGCAGGGCTCCCATGACATCGGCCGCTTCCGCGACAGCGGGTGCCGCCGCGGCGCGGCCGGAGTAATTCTCCAGCACGTCGAGCAGCGCCAGCATGCGGCCCATGCCTTCATTGAGCACGGTGCCCGGCACCGCCGTGCCGGCTCGCACGGTGCGCCCGGCCAGGCGTGCCAGGAACGCCGGCGCGGTCGCGGTTGGCGCGTGTTCGAGGCACAGCACCGACAGGCCAAGCTGCAGCGCCGCGAGCGCGGCACTGGCGGCGTGGCCGGCTTCGGCATCCTGCGCGAAGTGGTCGATGGCATGGCGCAGCGTGCGCAGGCGCGTTTCGGCCGTATCCGACCATGGCGCCCAGTGCGCCACCTGTGCTGCATCCGGCGCCAGCGCCGGGTCGCACAGCAGATAACGGGTATCGAGCAGCTCGCCGCTGGCGCGGTCGACCAGGCGCACCACCACCAGGCAGGCATCGATGCCGCCTTCGGGAGCGCCCTTGCCACGCGCGGGGCTGTCGGGCACGCGCACGTCGGCAGTGGCCAGCCAGCGTACCGCGTCGCGCTCGCACACGATGGCGTCGCCGATGGCGTGGAAGGTCAGCGTATCGGCGAGTGCATCGAGCTTCCAGGCGGCGCCTGCGCCCACCACGCGCACGGTCTTGCGCGCGCCCGCGATCCAGCGTTCGCCGGCCTGCTGCCAGCGCGCCAGCGTGGCGGCGGACGGCATCGCGTCGACCACGTTGACCACCCTGCGCGCAGCGCTCATGGCGGCGCGCAGGTTGGCGGCCTCGGCGTCGGCCTCGCCCAGCGGCTGGCCGGCGCGGCCAGCGGCGGTGACGGTGGCGGCCAGCGGCGTGCCGTCGCGGTCGCCCAGCCACAGCGTGTGCTGCAGCGGCTGCGGCGTGCGGCGGCCGGGCACGCTGACCGGCAGCGTGGCCGCCAGCGCCAGCACGTACTGGTCGCAGGCACGGTTGACGTCGCGGCAGACCGCTTCGCGCACCTGCTGCGCCATCGCGCGCAGCGCGGTATCGCCCGCGGTGCGCTGCTGCCACAGCGAGCGCGCCAGGTCGAAGCCCAGGCCCGCGCCGTTGAGTTCCGCGACACACTGGCCCAGCGCATCGGCGCTGTCGGTGAGCGAGCGCAGCACGTCTTCGGCGCCGCCCTTCCCGCCCTTCCCGGACTGATCGTCCGCTGCCGCGTGGCGGCGGCGCGCGACGTCGGCATCGTTAAAGACCGAGCCGCGGCGCGGTGTCAGGAAAGCGCGTTCGACCAGCGCGGCGCTGCTGGCCAGCTCCAGGTGCTCGGGCACGCGCTGGCCGGTCGAGGCGTAGAACACCGGCAGCCGATGGCGGATCACCACATCGAGCACCGAGCCCAGGTGGGTAGCTTCATCCAGCTTGCTGATGATGCAGCCGTCGATGCCGCCATCGTCGGGCGCGGCGTCGTGTCGGTAGGCATGCACGACTTCATTGAGCGTGTCGCCGTGGCTGGCGCCGTTGAGCAGCAGCACGCGCTGCACCGGCGCGGGCACGCCGGCGAGCATGGCGATCTGCTCCGACAGGCTGCGGTCGCGCTGGCTCATGCCGACGGTGTCGATGATGACCAGGTGCTTGTCCTTCATTGCCGCCAGCGCGAAGCGCAGGTCGGCGGCGTCCTTCACCGCATGCACCGGCACGCCGAGGATGTCGCCATAGATGCGCAGCTGTTCATGCGCGCCGATACGGAAGCTGTCGGTGGTCAGCAACGCCAGCTTGTCAGCGCCGTGGCGCAGCACGAACCGCGCCGCCAGCTTGGCGGTGGTGGTGGTCTTGCCCACGCCGGTGGGCCCGATCAGCGCCAGCACGCCGCCCTGTGCGAACAGCTGGTCTTCGTCGCCCAGCACCGGCACCTTGCTGGCCAGCTCCTTGCGGATCCAGGTCATCGCGGCCGGACGGTCGTAGCACAGCGGCAGGCGTGCCAGCAGCGTGCGCGCCAGCTGGCCGGAGAAGCCGGCCCCCACCATCCATTCGAACAGCGATTCGCGCAGCGGGTCGCTGGCGGCAACGCCGTGGCCCGCCGCGGTGGGCGCATTGCCGATGCCGGCAAGCTGGCGCTCCAGCATCGCGCGCATCGACTGCAGCTCGCCGCGCAGGTCGCCAATGGCTGCAGGCTCCGCCGCCGGCGCGGGCGGCACATAGGCCTGCGCGCTGGCCGATACGCTGCCCAGGTCGGCATCGCGCATCGCGACGATCTCGACACCGCCCTCTACGGTACGGTTGGACAGCACCACGGCATCGGGGCCCATGGCTTCGCGCACCTGGCGCATGGCTTCACGGCCGTTGGCGGCAACAAATTTAGCTACGCTCATCGTTGGCTCTGTCGGGTGATCGCTCACGCGCCGATCATGGCGGTGATGCGGATATTGCGGTTGTCAGGCACTTCGGCATGCGACAGCACCCGCAGCTGCGGCAGCGTGCGGCGCAGGAAGCGCGCCATCAGCGGGCGCAGCTGCGACGGCACCAGCAGCACCGGGTCCAGCCCCATCTGCTCCTGGCGCGTGACCGCGCCCTGGGTCTGCTGCAGCAGCGCATCGGCCAGGCCCGGCTCGATGCCGCCGCCGTTGGTCAGCGCCTGCGACAGCACCCGCTCGAGGCCGGCGTCGAGGCCGATCACCTGCAGGTCGGCGTTGTTGGGGAACAGCTGCTGCGTGATGGCGCGGCCCATGGCCACGCGCACCATCGCGGTCAGTTCGTTCGGATCGCTGATCTTGGGCGCATGCTCGGCCACCACGTCGAGGATGGTGCGCATGTCGCGGATCGCCACGCCTTCGTCGAGCAGGTTCTGCAGGATCTTCTGCAGCGCCGTCAGCGAGATGGTCTTGGGCACCAGGTCTTCGGTCAGCTTGGGCGCGTCCCTGGCGATGCGGTCCAGCAGCGCCTGCACTTCCTGGCGGCCGAGCAGCTCGGCCGCATGCATGTGGATCAGGTGATTCAGGTGCGTGGCGACCACGGTGCTGGCATCGACCACGGTGTAGCCGTAGGACTGCGCCTGCTCCTTGATGCCCGCGTCGATCCATACCGCCGGCAGGCCGAAGGCGGGATCGCGCGTGGCCGCGCCCGGCAGCGTGCCGCTGACCTGGCCCGGGTTGATCGCCATCCATTGCCCCGGCATGGCTTCGCCGCGGCCGATCTCGACGCCCTTGAGCGTGATGCGGTAGGCGTTGGGCTTGAGTTCCAGGTTGTCGCGGATATGCACCACCGGCACCAGGAAGCCGATTTCCTGCGCCACCTTCTTGCGGATGCTCTTGATGCGGCCGAGCAGTTCGCCGTCCTGCGCGCGGTCGACCAGCGTGATCAGGCGATAGCCCACTTCCATGCCAAGCGGGTCGACCAGCGAGACGTCGTCCCAGCTGGCTTCGGTCGACTCCTGCGCGACAGCGGGCGCGCGTTCCTCGCGCTGCCTGACCTGCTGCTGCGTCGCCGCCTTGCGCGACAGGTAGCGGCCCATCCAGACCAGCGCGCCGGACAGCAGCAGGAAGGCGAAATGCGGCATGCCCGGGATGATGCCCATCAGCCCCATGATGCCGGCGGTCAGGTACAACACGCGCGGGTTGGAGAACAGCTGCCCGGTCAGCTGTTCGCCGACATCCTGCTCATTGGCCACGCGCGACACGATCACGCCGGCCGCGGTGGAGATCACCAGCGCCGGGATCTGCGCGACCAGGCCGTCGCCGATGGTCAGCAGCGTGTAGTTGTGCACTGCGGTGCCGAAGTCCAGGTCGTGCTGCACCATGCCCACCACCATGCCCGCGGCGACGTTGATGAACATGATGATCAGGCCCGCCACGGCGTCACCGCGCACGAACTTGCTGGCACCGTCCATGGCGCCGTAGAAGTCGGATTCCTGCGCCACTTCGGCGCGGCGCTTCTTGGCCGCCGCTTCGTCGATCAGGCCGGCGTTGAGGTCGGCATCGATCGACATCTGCTTGCCGGGCATCGAGTCCAGCATGAAGCGCGCGCCCACCTCGGCAATCCGGCCCGCGCCCTTGGTGATGACCATGAAGTTGATCACAACCAGGATTGCGAACACCACGATGCCGACCGCGAAGTTGCCGCCCACCAGGAAGTGGCCGAACGCTTCCACCACTTTGCCGGCGGCGTCCGGGCCGGTATGGCCTTCGAGCAGCACCACGCGGGTGGAGGCGACATTCAGCGACAGGCGCAGCAGCGTGGTAAACAGCAGCACCGCGGGGAACGCGGCAAAGTCCAGCGGCTTCTGCGTGTACATGCTGACCAGCAGCACCATGATCGCCAGCGCGATATTGAAGGTGAACAGCAGATCCAGCACGAAGGCCGGCAGCGGCAGGATCATCATCCCCAGGATCATGATGATCAGCAGCGGCCCGGTGAAGGCCTTCATCTGGCCGGCCGAGCGCAGGCCAGGCAGGTTCAGCAATGAGCTCAGAGCATTCATTCGCGGCTTTCCGGTACGGCGAGTTCATCAGGCACCAGCAGGTCCGACGGCGCCTGCGGCTGCGGGCCCTGCGAGTAGTGCCAGTGCTTCAGTTGGTAGACCCAGGCCAGCACTTCGGCCACGGCGGTATAGAGTCCGGCGGGAATCTCGTGGCCCAGCTCCACGTGGCGGTGCAGCGCGCGCGCCAGCGGCGGCGCCGACATCAGCGGCACGCGGTGCTCGGCGGCCAGCGCGCGGATGCGCGCGGCGACTTCGCCGGTGCCCTTGGCCACCACGCGCGGCGCGCCCATGCGGCCCTCTTCATAGCGCAGCGCCACGGCGAAGTGCGTGGGGTTGGTCACCACCACGTCGGCCTTGGGCACCTCGGTCATCATGCGGCGGCGGGCCATGGCGCGCTGCTGCTGGCGGATGCGGTTCTTGATATGCGGATCGCCCTCGCTCTCCTTGAATTCCTGCTTGACCTCTTCCTTGGTCATGCGCAGCTTCTTGAAGAACTCCCAGTACTGCCAGGGCACGTCGATGGCCGCCACCACCAGCAGCGACAGCGACACCACCAGGCAGCAGTACAGCACCAGGTCGACCATGTGCAGCAGCGCTTCCTGGACCGGTGCGTTCATCAGCGCGATCGCCTCAGGCAGGCGCTGCCACAGCACCCAGGCGCCGACCGCGCCGACCAGCAGCGACTTGGCCACCGCCTTGAGCAACTCCACCAGGGAATGCGCGGAGAACAGGCGGCCCAATCCGGCCATCGGCGACATGCGCGAGAACTGCGGCGCGAACGACTTGGCCGAGAACACCCAGCCGCCCAGCATCAGCGGCGCGGCCAGTGCGGCAACGCCGAACAGCAGCAGCAGCGGCAGGAAGGCGAGCAGGCTGTCCCACACCATCAGCACGAAGCGCGACAGCATGCGCGAGGTATCAAAGGCGGTTTCCCGCTCGAAGCGCAGCGCGCCCTGCATGACCTGATTGAGGCTGCGGCCCATGTGGCCGCCCAGCGTCCACAGGCCGAGGACGCCGGCGATCAGCATGATGAACGTGGCCAGCTCGCGCGAACGCACCACCTGCCCCTCCTCGCGCGCCTTTTCCAGGCGCCGGGGTGAGGCGGGTTCGGTTTTCTCGAGATCGCTTTCTTCGGACATCCACGCTCCGTGCGAAGCGGCAGACCGCTATTCGTCAGCACGGATTATCGAAGCGTGGGGGGCTTCCCATTCATGGGAAAAGGCGGGGGATTTGGGTGTTGTTTGGGAAATCGGGGGACTTGGGGGATTAACGGCGGGGGGTTGGGAGACTTTAGGGAAATCTGGAGTGGCCGTCGACCGGCGAGTGCCTTGAAACAAGCCACCGCCCGTCGTGGACGCACTCCTGTGGGTGAGCGCTGTGCTTGTCCATCAGGCATCGTCAGCGAACCTGCCAGTCGCGCGCAAAACGCCGGAAGCCTTCCAATGCCTTACGAACTCCCTGTGGGGCCTCTCGGGTTCTTCACCATAATTGGAGGTAGGCTTCACGGAGGGTGTGATGAACCACGCACTGCAAATGATTGCCGCGTTCGCTGCGATGCTCTTCGCCGGGGCCGCCTTGTATATCAACGTGGTTGAGCATCCCGCAAGAATGGTGCTTGAGACAAGGTCCGCGGCACAGCAGTGGGCGCCCAGCTATAAGCGCGCCACGCTCATGCAGGCTCCATTGGCGCTGGTCAGCTTACTGAGCGGAGTGATGGCATGGCTTTTGGGCGCCAGTATCTGGTGGTTTGCTGCCGCGCTACTGATCGGATCTGTCGTGCCGTACACCTTGCTCGTCGTAATGCCCATCAACCACAAGATTCTCGAGCCGGATCGCGATCTATCGTCGGTGGAGACCCGGGAACTCTTGCAGAAATGGGCCAGGCTGCATGGAGTGCGCACAGCATTGAGTCTTGTCGCGTCCGCCATCGATGTGTGGCAGTTGGGTGGAGTTGGAAATGGAGTCACTTGAACTGAAGATCCCGCCAGCCGGTGAATGACATGACGACCCTGAGTTCGCCCATCGCGGCGTCCGGATGAGGGCATACGCCTGACAGCTTCCGGCCTGTATCTCGAACGAAACAGATTGCACCGATTTCACCAGCGCCTCGAATCTATATGTCTGCCATAACATAATAAAAACAACACATCCGGCAGTGTTGGCATCTTTGTTGCGGCTTATTTGGGGTGACGGGCTCGCGCGCCAAGCCTGCCGAACAGCAGGGCATTTTGCATGGGTTGCGGGTATGGAAAGATTGCGGGTTTGCGCCATGCCCTACCCGTTCCGCCGGGTCGCATGCCAAGACAGGTTTCGAATCCGGGGCACTTCGGCCAGGAGACTGCGATGTCCGGGAGATTCCTTCTTGTGCTTGCAATTTCATTCTTTCTCGGCGGCTGCGGCGGCGACGACAACGACAGCAACGAAGCAGCCACCACGCCGGTGCAGCCTCTGACGGTGCCGCTCAGCACAGCCATGGCAAGTCTGGCGGCGAATGGACTGACCGCAAGTTTCTCGATTTCCGGCACGGTAGAGAATGTGCCGGTATCAGGCTCCGGAACCCTGACCGCAACCCCTTTCGTTGCGACCTCTCTGAATAACACTTCGGTATTGAGGACCACTGAAACCGTCAGCGGCACGGTTGTCGCAAATGGTAATTCGATGCCGTTCTCGAACACCAGGACCATCTCCCGCAATACCGTTACCTATGCCGTGATGGTGATCGACGAGGGGGATGCCTTTGTGGTGTTCGCCGACTATACGATTCCACCGACAGTGAAGGCCGGCGACTCGGGACCTCTGGCAAGCGCCACGATTTACTCGGACAGCACACAGGCCACGAAGGTGGGAACACTTACCGAGTCCTATAGCGTTGCCGCCGATACCGGAAGCAGCCTGCTCTTGACCTTGCTCGACAAGGTGTTCGACAACAGCAATGCCCGCATCGCCGAGGATGAGACCATATTCCGCATCGACACCAGCGGCAACATCAGCTTTGTTTCGTCCAGATCCACGATGTTCAATATCAATGGGCAATCGCTGGGCACGCTGGTGTTCCAGTAGGGTAGTCAGGAGCAGGCCTATAGGCCAATCATGCGAGGCCACTGATACCTGGCCTTCTAGAATCTAACGACTCGAACGACAAAAGCGCCGGCGATCGCCTTCTCGTCCGACCGGAATCGGGCCATAAGGCGCCGTTCGACGGCGCCGAAGCAGCTCGTTCGAATGTGATGTTTGCACCTCAACATTCCGTCCAGAGCGAGGGCGCATTTGAATTCCGATTCGACCCTGGCGAGGCGCCCAGGTGTATGCGCGCCACGCTCCAATGTCTCGGCCTTTTGGACCTAATCTAGAGTCAATCTTTCCCCGTTCCTCGACAGGGAGCCCGCCATGGCACTTGATCTCGAGCATCGCTTCGGCCACATCTCGCTTGGCTTCTTCCCATCGCCGATTCATCGGCTCAATCGCCTGTCCGATGTGCTCGGCATTTCGGTGTGGGCAAAGCGCGACGATGTGTCGTCCGGGCTCGCGTTTGGCGGCAACAAGATTCGCAAGCTCGAGTGGCTCGCCGCTGACGCAGTGAAAAAAGGCGCCGACACGCTCGTTTCCATCGGAAACATTCAGTCGAATCACACGCGCCAGGTTGCGGCCGTCGCGGCGGTGCTCGGCATGCGCTGCCGGCTGGTGCAGGAGGAGTGGACACACTGGGACGATCCGGTCTACGACAAGGTCGGCAATATCCTGCTGTCGCGGCTGATGGGCGCCGAGACGCTGCTGGAGGGCGAGGGCTACTCGACCGAGGTGAAGGAGACCTGGTCGCGCGCCCTCGAGCAGGTGCGCCGGGAAGGCGGCAAGCCTTATGCGATTCCGGCGGGTGCATCCGACCATCCCCTTGGTGGCCTTGGCTATGCGAACTTCACCGAGGAACTTGCGCGCCAGGAACAGGAAATGGGCATGTTCTTCGACACCGTGATTACCGCGACCTGCACCGGCTCGACACAGGGCGGCATGGTCGCTGGGTTCAAGGCGCAGGACAGGCCGCGCCGCCTGATTGGCATCGATACCGCTTGCAACGAGGCGATGACCCGCCGCGCCGTGACAAAGAGCGCGCGGCAGACTGCGGAACTGATCGGCATCCGCAAGCCGATCGACGACGCCGACGTGATCGTCGATCCGCGTTTCGCGGGCCCGGACTATGGCCTGCCCGACGATCGGACGATCGATGCGATCCGCACGGCAGCGCGGCTTGAGGCGATGCTCACCGATCCGGTGTACGAGGGCAAATCCATGGCGGGCCTGATCGCGATGGCGCAGGCGGGTGAGATTCCGAAGGGAACGAACGTGCTGTACGTGCATCTGGGCGGCGCGCCCGCACTCAACGCGTATCACAAGGCGTTCGCATGATCGGCTTGCACAAGATCGTGTGAGTCTGATAGCAAGCGCTTGCCAGGCCTGCACGTATCAGATGTCCCAAGACAGGGGAATCCGCGCGCGAATGTCAGCCGCCGGCTTCGGAAAGCTGCACGGTCCCTTGTACAGGGATTGAATCCGGGCTAAGTTGGAACAGCCGTCATGCGCCGGCGGAGGCAGATATGGTGCGATTGGCACTTCTACCGAGGTGGCTGGCCTTAGCGGCCATGCTGTTCGGACCAACGCTACTTGCCCAGCAGAGGCCATCGATGCCGCTCATACTGACATCCCCCGCGTTTGCCCAAGGCGGGGAGATCCCCACCGTGCACACGTGCGAAGGCACCGATGTGTCACCGCCACTGGCTTGGTCTGGGTTGCCACCCTCCACTGCCAGCCTGGTCCTGATTGTCGACGACCCGGATGCCCCGGACCCGGCGTCACCGCAAATGACATGGGTCCATTGGGTCGTGTACAACCTGCCGCCGAAGGCCGGCTCGCTTGCGCAGGGCATGAGCCGGCATAGCTTGCCGCCGGGCGCTCGCGAAGGTTTGAACGACTGGCACCGTGCCGATTACGGCGGGCCGTGTCCTCCAATTGGCCGGCACCGGTATTTCCACAAGCTATATGCCCTGGACGTCGTGCTGCCGGATCTCGGCAAGCCCGACAAGGCGGCGCTGGAACAGGCGATGCGGGGGCACATACTGGCCCATGCCGAACTGATCGGGACCTACCAGAAGCAGGGGCGCTGACGTAGTAACAGCCTGCCAGCATGAATGTCGGCGGGGACCAGACGGGGCAGTCATCTCTGGAAAAGATAAATAATTTCGAGGAGAAATCATGCACTACAAGAATCTGGTCATTTTGAGCATCGTGGCGCTGATGACAGGCAGCGCGCTGGCGCAGGGTTCGGGACTGACCCGCACCGTGGTCGGCCGGGCCGATGTATCCGTGCCGGGTCGCGAAGCCGTGGTCGCGCGCGTGGAGGTGGCGCCAGGCACCTATGCGGGGCGGCATACGCATCCTGGAGACGAGATCAGCTACGTCATGGACGGCGAGGTGCAACTCCTGATCGACGGCCAGTCGCCGCGCACCATTAAGGCCGGAGAGTCGTTCGTGGTGCCGGCCGGCGTGGTGCATGACGCCCACAACAATGGTGGCACGGCGGCGCGGGTGGTGGGCGTGTACGTGGTCGAGAAAGGGAAGCCGCTGGCATCGCCGGCGCCGTGAGTGATGTGTCGGTCGGTGCGGGTTGGCACATCAGAAGAGGGCGCCAAGGCCTTTGACTTCCCTCAGAGGAACCATAAAGCCGCGGGAGTTCTCGTACTGATCGGCAAGAAAGGAAGGTTGGCACCGCGGGCATTCGTTCGGGGCCCCAAACAGCACCGACCTACAGGTTGAGTCCCGCTACCCCGCTGCTAATCGGGGTGGGCAGGCGCAAGGCAGGGTTAGCAGACCGGTGAGAAGGAGCCGGCGAGCCCGAGGGCTCCCCCGCCATGGCCCGCGCATGGAAGAGGCGTGCGCAGACACGGCGGATGTAAGGATACCGCCAGAAGGCGGTCGGCCAACTTTCTCACTCAGGCTGCTAAACCCGGTCGCCACGGCGCAACGACGAACCCAACGGGAACTGGGGCAGCAAGCGCGGGTATGGGCAAACTCTTAAAGGCGCGCCCAAACGAAACGTCAGAAGCCCAAACTAGCCAGCAGATCATCCACCTGCGACTGGTCCGACACCACGTCGGCCTTGCCCTCCGGATTCACCTGCGGTCCGTTGAGCAGCGTCGACGGCGCCTGCGCTTCCACGCGGCGCTCGGACGGGACATTGTCGATCAGCACCTGCAGCAGTTCCTGCTCCAGCGTTCGGATCATGTCCATCATCTTCTTGATCACCTGCCCGGTCAGGTCCTGGAAGTCCTGCGCCATCATGATGTCGAGCAGGTGGCTGTTGGTGGCGCGGGCCTGGCCCGGCACCTCGGACAGGAAGGCGCGCGTGTCGAGCACCAGCGAGCGGGCGTCGGCCAACTCCACCGGCTTCTCGAACCACGCCTCCCAGCGCTTGTCCAGGGTCTCGGCCTGCTGCTCGATGCCGGACTGGATCGGCTGCGCCAGTTCGACCGCGTTCAGCGTGCGCTCGGCGGCCTGCTCGGTCATCGCCGCGATGTAGTTGAGCCGGTCGCGCGCGTCGGGAATGGCCTGCGCGGCGCGCTCGATCTCCTTGTCCAGGCCGAGCTCGCGCATATTGTCGCGCAGCATCCGCGTCAGGTTGCCGATGCGCAGGATCAGTTGCTCGGCCGAATCGTTGCTCAGCGTCGGAGTCATGGCAAAGGCTCCTCTTGATCAACCGGCGAGCTTCTCGAAGATCTTGGTGATCTTCTCGTCCAGCGTGGCGGCCGTGAACGGCTTGACCACATAGCCGTTGGCGCCGGCCTGGGCCGCGGCGATGATGTTTTCCTTCTTGGCCTCGGCCGTCACCATCAGCACCGGCATCTTGCCGATGTTCGCGTCGGCGCGGATCGCCTGCAGCATCGACAGGCCGTCCATGTTAGGCATGTTCCAGTCCGAGATCACGAACTGGAAGCTGCCGTCCCGGGCCTTCTCCAGGCCGGCGGCGCCGTCCTCGGCTTCCTCGACGTTGACGAATCCCAGCTCCTTGAGCAGGTTGCGGATGATCCGGCGCATGGTCGGGAAATCGTCCACGACCAGGATCTTGATGTTCTTGTCCACTTTGAGGGCTCCAGGTAAATGCAGTTATGGCTTGTTGGTCCGGCTTTGTTGTTTCGGCTTGCCGGCTCGACTAGACCCGTTGCGCGCGCGTGCCGTACGTGGCCAGGCGCGCCATCACGCGCTGGGTCATCGCCGGCAAGGGCACGATTTCATGCACGCCGCCGGTGGCGATCGCCTCCTTCGGCATGCCAAACACGATGCAGGTGTGCTCGTCCTGCGCCAGGTTATAGGCGCCGGCCTCGCGCATGCGCAGCATGCCGCGCGCGCCGTCCTTGCCCATGCCGGTCAGGATCACGCCGATCACGTTCTTGCCGCCATGCTCGGCGGCGGAATCGAACAGCACGTCGACCGAGGGCCGGTGGCGGTTGACCGGCGCTTCCTGCGACAGGTGCGCGACATAGTTGGCGCCGCTGCGCGCCAGGCGCAGGTGCGAGTCGCCCGGCGCGATGTACGCATGGCCCGGCAGCACGCGTTCGCCGTGCTCGGCTTCCTTCACGGTGACCCGGCACAGCCCGTCCAGGCGCTGCGCGAACGAGCGCGTGAAGCCGGCCGGCATATGCTGCACGATCATCACCGCGGGGCTGTCGGGCGGCAGCGGCATCAGGAATTCCTTGATCGCCTCGGTGCCGCCGGTGGAGGCGCCAAGGATGATCAGCTTCTCGGTCGACAGTAGCGGGCTGCGCAGAATCGGCGCGGGGGCAGCGACGCCTGCCGCGGGTTGCGCGGCCGCACGCACCCGCGCGCGCGATGCGGCACGCAGCTTGTCGGCAATGGTGTCGGTGTATTCGATCAGCCCGTCGCGGATACCGAGCTTGGGCTTGGTGACGAAATCCACTGCGCCCAGTTCCAGCGCGCGCATGGTGATTTCCGAGCCGCGCTCGGTCAGCGACGACACCATCAGCACCGGCATCGGCCGCAGCCGCATCAGGCGCTCAAGGAAATCCAGCCCGTCCATGCGCGGCATTTCGACGTCCAGCGTCAGCACGTCCGGGTTCAGGCGCTTGATCAGGTCGCGCGCCACCAGCGGGTCGGGCGCGGTGCCAACCACTTCCATGTCGGGCTGGCTGTTGATGATCTCCGTCATCAGGCTGCGGATCAGCGCGGAATCGTCCACGCAGAGCACCTTGATCTTGGCGGCAGTCATAGGAATTCGTGCTCGGTTGGGTCAGGGAAGCTGGCGCGTGGGAGACTGCCGCGCAAACAGTTCGGGGGTGCGCTCCGGCGCGCGCGCCGGGGTCCTGGCCGAGGTGGCGATGGCCCGTGCCAGCGCGCGTTCGTCGCGCGCCACCGAGACCTCGTCGTCCTGCCGCGTCAGGCGGCGCACCAGCGCCAGCCCGCCGATCGGGAAATAGCTGACGCGGCGCGCATGCGGGCCGCGCAGGTCCTGCGCCGCCACACGGATCTCTTCGGCCTTGAGGTAGCGCAGCACGAAATCCGCGTTGCGGTCGCCGATGTTCAGCGTGGTCATGTTGGCCAGCACCGCACCGCCGCCGAAGACCTTGGCCTCCAGCCGCTCGCGCCGCGCGCCCATCTTGAGCAGCTCGTTGATCAGCACCTCGAGCGCGTAGCTGCCGTAGCGCATCGATGGCGACAGCATGCGGTCGGCGCCAGCGCCGCCACCTTCGTCGTCGGGCAGCATGAAGTGGTTCATGCCGCCGACGCCGGCGACCTCGTCGCGGATGCACGCGGCCACGCACGACCCCAGCACGGTGGTCAGCACCACGTCCTCGCGCGTCACGTAGTACTCGTTGGGCAGCAGCTTGACCGCCTGCTTGCCGAACTCGCGGTCGAAGTAGGTGCGCGTGGCCAGCGCCTCGGGCAGATAGGGCGTGCGCATCAGGCCCTTCCCGCCCTGGCGGCATCGGGCGCCAGTTCGTAGACAGTCTGCCCGCGCAGCTGGAATGCGCGCGTGACGTAGGAAAAGTTCTCCGAATGGCCGGCGAAGAGCAGGCCGTGCGGCTTGAGCAGCGGCACGAAGCGCTCCAGGATGCGGCCCTGCGTCGGCTTGTCGAAATAGATCATCACGTTGCGGCAGAAGATCGCATCGAACTGCTCGCGGATGCCCCAGTCGGGCGCGAGCAGGTTGAGCGGATCGAACGTGATGGTGGCGGCCAGCTCGGGCTTGACCTTGACCGAGCCCGCGCGCGGGCCGGTGCCCTTCAGGAAGAAGCGCTTGAGCCGTTCGGGCGACAGCCGTGCGACCTGGTCGGCCGAATACACACCGCTGCGGGCCTTGGCCAGCACCTGCGTGTCGATGTCGGTGGCCAGCACGGTGGCGGCGCGGTCGCCCAGCGCCTCGGCCAGTGTGATGGCGATCGAGTACGGTTCCTCGCCGGTGGACGCCGCGGAGCACCACACGCTGTACGGGCGCCCTATTTTCTTCGCGTGCTCGGCCAGCAGCGGGAAATGGTGCGATTCGCGGAAGAACGAAGTCAGGTTGGTCGTCAGCGAGTTGGTAAAGAACTCCCACTCGGGCGAGCGGTCATCCGCTTCCAGGATCGCCAGGTACGAGGCAAAGTCGGCCAGCTGCAGCGTGCGCAGGCGGCGCGCCAGGCGGCTGTAGACC
Source organism: Cupriavidus sp. a3 (assembly GCF_051015765.1). Taxonomy (NCBI): domain Bacteria; kingdom Pseudomonadati; phylum Pseudomonadota; class Betaproteobacteria; order Burkholderiales; family Burkholderiaceae; genus Cupriavidus; species Cupriavidus sp. a3. Next base: position 2,149,860 of record NZ_CP170644.1, read on the forward strand.
ATTTCGCGCTTGTGGCTGCCCAGCGAAATGCCCGCGCGCTTGTGGATCAGCGCGCGGATCTTCTCGAAGTCGCGCTCGGTCAGCAGGAAGTCGCGCATCTCGTCGCGCCGCGGGTTGGCGACCGGCGCGGCGACTGCGCCCGCCAGGCCCTGGAGGCTGGCGGGAGCGCTGGCGGCAGTGCGGAACGGCGTCATGGCTGGCGTGGCGTTTCAGGTTGCGGCGGCGCCGGGTTCAGGCCAGCTCGGCCTCGACCAGCGCCATCTCGGGGCTGGTCATCAGCTTCTCGATATCGATCAGCACCAGCATGCGGCCGTCGACGGTACCCAGCCCGGTCAGGTGCTCGGTCGAGATCGACACGCCGAACTCCGGCGCCGGCTTGATCGCCTCGCCGGTCAGCGTCAGCACGTCCGACACGCCATCGACCACGATGCCGACCACGCGGCTGGCCACGTTGAGGATGATGACCACGGTCTGGTGGTCGTAGCGCACGTTGCCCAGGCGGAACTTCAGGCGCAGGTCGACGATCGGCACGATCACGCCGCGCAGGTTGGTCACGCCCTTGATGAATTCGGGCGCGCTGGCGATGCGCGTGACGGTCTCGTAGCTGCGGATCTCTTGCACCTTGAGGATGTCGATGCCGTATTCCTCCGAGCCCAGCGTGAAGACCAGGAACTCCTGGCCCGAAGCGTCGCTTCCGGGGGTATCGATGTGTCCGATGCCGGCCATGATGTGTTTTCTCTTCCTGTAGTGGGTCGGGGGGATCAGGCCAACGACGAGGCCAGCGCCGGCTCCTGCCGGCGCACGCCGGTGCGCTGCAGCGCGCCGACATCGACGATCAGCGCCACGCTGCCGTCGCCGAGGATGGTCGCCGCCGAAATGCACGGCACCTTGCGGTAGTTGGTTTCCAGGTTCTTCAGCACCACCTGGTGCTGGCCGATCAGCTGGTCTACCAGCAGCGCGAAGCGCTTGCCTTCGGCCTGCAGGATCACGGCGATGCCCTGCGTCGGCTCCTGCAGCGCGCCGGCGACGTTGAAGACGCGGTGCATTTCCAGCAGCGGCAGGTATTCGCCGCGCACGTGCATGACGCGGTCAGAGTTGGCGGCGGTATGCACGTCCTCTGCCTTGGGCTGCAGCGATTCCATCACGCAGTTCAGCGGCAGGATGAAGGTCTCGTCGCCGACCTTGACCGACATGCCGTCCAGGATCGCAAGCGTCAGCGGCAGCACGATGCGGATGGTGGTGCCCAGGCCCGGGCGCGAGCTGATCTGCACATGGCCGCCCATCTCCTGGATGTTGCGCTTGACCACGTCCATGCCCACGCCGCGGCCGGAGACGTCGGTGACGACTTCGGCGGTGGAGAAGCCAGGTGCGAAGATCAGCTGCCAGACTTCCTCGTCGCTGATGTTCTCGGACACCGGCAGGCCGTTCTGGATCGCCTTGGCCAGGATGCGCTCGCGGTTCAGGCCGCCGCCGTCGTCGCTCACTTCGATCACGATATTGCCGCCGTGGTGCTGCGCGGACAGCACCAGCTGGCCGGTCGGCTCCTTGCCGGCGGCGACGCGCTTGTCGGGCGTTTCGATGCCGTGGTCCAGGCTGTTGCGCACCAGGTGCGTGAGCGGGTCGATGATGCGTTCGATCAGGCTCTTGTCGAGCTCGGTGGCCTTGCCGAAGGTGACCAGGTCGATCTGCTTGCCGAGCTTGCTGGCCAGGTCGCGCACCAGGCGCGGGAAGCGCGAGAACACATAGTCCATCGGCATCATGCGGATCGACATCACCGCTTCCTGCAGGTCGCGCGCGTTGCGTTCGAGCTGGCCCATTCCGGAAAACAGGCGGTCAAACAGCACCGGGTCGAGCGACGACGCGGTCTGCGCCAGCATCGACTGGGTGATCACCAGTTCGCCCACCAGGTTGATGATCTGGTCGACCTTCTCGGTCGGCACGCGGATCGAGCCTTCGCCGTGCGCGGCGGCCGGGGCCGGCCTGGCTTTTTCCTTCTCCTTCTCTTTCTCGCGTGCGGCGGGAGCAGGCACTGCCGGGGCGGCCGCGGCCGGAGCCGGCGCGGGCACTGCCGCAGGTGCCGGTGCCGGTGCCGGCGTGGGTGCGTCGGTCGCGGGCTCGATCACGATCTGGTCCATGTCGATCACGAAGCAGCACACCGCGATGATGTCGTCGGCGCTGCACTGGGTGTTGAGCCACACCACCAGTTCGCCGTTGACCTCCTGCTGCCCGGTGATCTCGCCGAGGTTGGCGAGTTCTTCGCGCAGCAGCGCCTGGTCGTTGGCCGAGACCTTGATCAGCCGGATCTTCAGCGCGCCGCCGGCAACAGGAGTCGCTACCGGTGCGGCAGCGGGTGCAGGGGCCGGCGCGGCCGCGGGTGCGCCCGCCTCGCCGGCGGCTTCCTGCGCGAGCTGCTGCAGCACGGCGCAGATGCGCGCCAGCGTTTGCGGATCGGGTTCGGTGCCGTTGCGGTAGGCGTTGAGCTGGTCTTGCAACACGTCCTTGGTTTCCAGAAAGGTGTCGATGATGGTCCTGGTCAACGCCAGTTCCCGCCGGCGCGTGCGGTCCAGCAGGTTCTCGAAGATGTGGGTGGTCTCGGTCAGCGCCGCGAAGCCGAAGGTGGCGGCTCCGCCCTTGATCGAATGCGCTGCGCGGAAGATCGCGTTCAGATGCTCTGCATCGGGAGACTCGATGTCCAGGCCGAGCAGCAGCTGCTCCATTTCCACGAGCAGTTCTTCCGCTTCTTCGAAGAAGGTCTGGTAAAACTGTGTGATATCGATATCGACAGACATGGCGTCCTGACTCACTAGGTTACTGCGCTAGGCGCGGGCGCCGCTGGTGCGGCCGCGACTGGTGGTTTGCTGTGTCATGGCTTGCGGCCCTGCGCTTCCGGGGCGGCCGCTGCCGCCGGCGCGGAGGCAGCGGCCAAACCGGCCTGCATCTCCTGCGCCGCCTTGCCGGCCTGCGCCGACACCGAAACCTCGGCGGCGCTGGCGTTCTCGGCCTCGAAGCGCGCCTGCGCCTTCTGGTTGAGCACCACAATGCTGATGCGGCGGTTCACCGGTGCGAGCAGGTCGCCCTTGTCCAGCGGCATGGTCGCGGCCAGGCCCAGCACGCGCAGCACCTTGCCCTCCTGCATGCCGCCCGCGATCAGTTCGCGGCGCGAGGCATTAGCGCGGTCGCTGGACAGCTCCCAGTTGCTGTAGGTGCGCTCGCCGTTGGAATAGTTGGCCGCGTCGGTATGGCCGGACAGGCTGACCTTGTTCGGCAGCTCGTTCAGCACCGGGCCGATCTCGCGCAGGATGGTGCGCATATAGCTTTCGACGGCGGCGCTGCCGGTGCGGAACATCGGACGGTTCTGCGTATCGAGGATCTGGATGCGCAGGCCTTCGCTGGTGATATCGAGCAGCAGCTGCGGACGGAACTGGCGCAGCATCGGGTTGTTCTCGATGATCTGCTCCAGGCGCTGCTTGAGCGCGCGCAGGCGCTGCCCTTCCTGCAGTTCGTTGCGGCGCTGCTCCTCGCTCGGCTCGTTGTCGCGCGCGCGCATGATCTCGCCGTCCTTGCGCATGACGTCCATGCCGCCGCCCGGAATCACGCTGGGCGACTGGCTGCTTTTCTCGCCGCCGACGACAGCCACCTTGAGCGGCATGCGGAAATATTCCGCGATGCCTTCCAGCGTCTTCTTGTTGGCGCTGGACAGCAGCCACAGCACCAGGAACAGCGCCATCATCGCCGTCATAAAGTCGGCATAGGCGATCTTCCAGCTGTGGTTGCCGTGCGGCCTGGCGTGCGATTTCGCCCGGCGGACGATGATCGGACGCATGTCATGTGCGCTGCTCATGGGGTGCCTCCTGCCTTGCCGTGCTCAGTTCAGGCTCTTGACTTCGCGCACGTGGTCGTCGAGCTCGAGGAACGACGGCCGCACCGTGGAGTACAGCACCTTGCGGCCGAATTCCACCGCGACCAGCGGGGCGTAGCCGTTCAGGGAGGCGAGCAGCACCACCTTGATGCACTCGTAGACCTTGACGTTCTCGGACACCTGCAGCTCGATGCGCGCGGCCAGCGGCGAGATAAAGCCGTAGGCCAGCAGAATGCCCAGGAAGGTGCCGACCATGGCGTGCGCGATCAGCGCGCCCAGCTCGGCCGGCGGCAGGTCGGCAGAACCCAGCGCATGCACCACGCCCATCACCGCGGCGACGATGCCGAAGGCGGGCAGCGCATCGCCGACGCGCGACAGCGCATGGGCGGGAATCTCGGCCTCGTGGCGGAAGGTCTCGATCTCGTGGTCCATCAGGGCCTCGATCTCGAAGGCGTTCATGTTGCCGTTGACCATCATGCGCAGGTAGTCGGTGAGGAATTCCATCACCACCGGATCCGACAGGATGCGCGGGTACTGGCTGAAGACGCTGCTGGAAGCGGGATCCGCGATTTCCTTTTCCAGGAACAGGATGCCCTCGCGTCGTGCCTTGGACAGCAGCACGTAGAGCAGCGACATGACGTCCAGGTACAGCTCCTTCTTGTACTTGGAGCCCTTGAACAGGCCCGGCAGGGCGCGGGCGGTGGCCTTGATGGCCTTGGTGGTGTTGGTGGCGATGAAGGCACCGAAGGCGGCGCCCCCGATGATGACGAATTCCGCCGGTTGATATAGCGCGCCCATGTGGCCGCCGGTCATGGCGTAACCGCCAAGCACCGCGACAACCACGACGACATAGCCAAGAACTACTAGCACGATGGGATCCCCGTCAAAAAACGCGCGTCAATCACGCACAATGGCCCGCGCACGGGCGAACGGGGAGTGGTCCGTCCGCCAGCGCTGCAAGCTTGCCGGCCGACGGACCTCAACCAGGATCAGGCGTTGGTCTGCACGGCGGCTGCGTCTTTCGAGAGCTTTTTCACTTTCCCTGCGCGCGAGGGCGGACGGCACAGGCTGCACACGAAGTTCGCGTGCGGCTCATACGCGTGCGTGACGAACTGTCCGCCGCAACACGTGCAGCCGGACAGCTGCAGCATATTGCTCTCGAAGAACCGTACTAACGTCCAGGCACGCGTGAAACTTAAGACAATTTCGCCGCCCAGCAGCGATACGTGCTCGAGGTACAGGCGATAGGCCGCCACCACGGCTCGGATGCCCACGGTCTCGCCTTCCTGCACCATGAACTGGTAGGCAGAGAAGAACAGCGACGAGTGGATATTCGGCAGCCAGGTGGTGAACCAGTCCGTCGAGAAGGGCAGCATGCCCTTGGGAGGCGAGACCCCGCGCAGTTCCTTGTACAGGCGGATGAGCCGGTCGCGCGACAGCGTGGTCTCGGCTTCAAGCACCTGCAGGCGCGCACCCAGGCCGATCAGCTCGATGGCGAGCTGGGTCTGGTTGGCATCCTGGAGAACGCTCTTGCGGGCGGCTGTGGAGGTGGCCGTGAAACTCCGGTTCGGCTCGGCCTTCAGCAGCGCGGTCAATTGAGTGACTCCACAGGCTGGCGAGCAAGCAGGATCGCGGCGTGGATCTGCTGCATGTCATGGCTCTTGGCCGTGTGGGTGAGAGTGGACAGAAGCGCATGGTCGTCGAAGCGGAACCTGCACAGCACCATGTTGGATGCCGCGAGCTTGACGAGTTGCGCCGAAGTCAGCTTGCCGAGGATATCCGCGATTTCCTTGCTGACCCCGAGCCGAAACATGGCTTCGACCTGGTTTTCGCGCACGAGTCGTTGCGCGAGCAGCAGATAGGCGAGGTTAACCTCCCTGATCTCCTGGAGAACTTCACTGCTTTCCAATTTTTCCCCGCTACCAAAAACCCACCGTTGCCGCTTGTCCGGCGCTTACCGGGCCCGAGGGCTCCGGCGACCAGATCGTTGATTTGCGGCTGGGCGGGTACAACGTACGACCTAAAGAAACTGCGCCCTTGTCACACTGTTATCAGCCCCGTTACAAGTGTTACAGAGTGTAAGTGAGACTGGTACGTTTATATCGGCAATCTGCCCGCAATGCCAATCCCTACTTACGCGGGGGGGTTGCAAATGTCGTACGAAACATACATGAGGCCTGCGGATTTTGTAACATTTCACAGTCCCGTAGCTTGATTTCGATCAACGCTGTAACGCAATCGTCATAAGAACCAAACGCGCGAAACGCCGTCCCGGTGCCTGCTGGATTCCTCTATTGACGAAGTGCGTGCGGGGTGCTCATTGCGCACGTGGCTTGCCCTGCCCTGTCCGAAAACGGCATGTCCAAAATCCGCGGCACGGCACGCGCGCGTTCAACCGCCGAACATGCGCCGCAGCCACGCCGCCAGGCGCGCAAAGACATCGTCGGGCGCGTCGCGGAACAACGCGGGGCGCGAGCGCTCCACCTGCTCGAGCACGCGCGCGGCTTCTTCCGGCTGCACCGAGCCATATTCGAGCGCCAGTCCCAGCATGCCGCGCAGTTCGCCGACGCGCGCACGGCCCGTGGCCTCGTTGTCGTCGGTCTGCAGCGCGTACATCAGGTCATAGGCACGCTGGCGCAGGCTTTCGGCCAGCCGCCATGCCGGTGTGCGCATGCGCTCCTCGAGCGCGCGCACGTCTTCGGCCGAGGCCGCGACCTGGGTCGCAAGCGCTTCGGTGAAGGCGGCGTCAGCCCCGCATTCGGCCAGCACCTTCGCGGCCCATTCGCGCGCATGCGCAAGGCGCTGCGCCGCGTTCCAGTCCGGCTGCACCGCGAGGCCAAAGCCGAAACGCTGCGCGTCGCGCATCAGCGCCGCCAGCGCGTTGGGCAGTTGCTTGTCGAACACGCGCCGGGCCCAGCCGTACTCGCCGCCGGACAACAGCCGGTTCACGGCGCGCTCGGTCAGCGGGCCATCGTGCTGCAGCAGCCTGGCGCGCAGGAAGTCGTTGAACTCGGGCGGCAGGAACTCGCGGTCCAGGCCGGTCGAGACGCCGATGAACTGGTCGAATTCCTTGCGCAGCCTGGCCGCGTCATCAGGCGGCAGGGCCAGGGTGATCTCGCTCGTCATAGCATTGCCATCCCGGGCCGCGCCACGGCCCGTGGTTCCGGTAGAAGGCGCCGGTGGATCAGAACGCGCTCCAGTCGCCGTTGTCGGCGCCGGCCAGCGCGGGGCGCGGCGCGCGTGCGGTGGTGACCGAATGCACTGGCTGTTTCTGCTCCATCGGCTCGGCGGGGCGCGAGGCATCGGCTTCAGCGGATGCCGCCGCGTTTGCCGCAACCGGAGCGGCCGCACGCTTGTGGATGGCCGGCGTGCGCACCTTCCCCGCCGCCTTGCCTGGCACCGCAGCGGAAACTGGCTTCGTGGCAGGCAGCGAGAACGATGCCTGCGCATCCTCCGCCGCCAGGCGGAACATCGCCACCGCGCCCTGCAGGCGGCCGGCCTGCTCTTCCAGCGCGCCGGCAGCGGCCGCGGCCTGCTCGACCAGTGCCGCGTTCTGCTGCGTCACCTCGTCCATCTGCGCCACGGCCTGGTTGACCTGTTCGATGCCTGAGCTCTGCTCGGCCGAGGCCGCGCTGATCTCGCCCATGATGTCGGTCACGCGCTTCACCGCCTGCACGATCTCGTCCATGGTCTTGCCGGCCTGGCCCACCAGCGCCGAGCCGTTGTCGACGCGCTCGACGGTATCGCCGATCAGGCCCTTGATCTCCTTGGCCGCGTTGGCGCTGCGCTGCGCCAGGCTGCGCACTTCGCCCGCAACCACGGCAAAGCCGCGGCCCTGCTCGCCGGCGCGCGCGGCTTCCACCGCGGCGTTCAGCGCCAGGATGTTGGTCTGGAAGGCAATGCCCTCGATCACGCCGATGATGTCGACGATCTTCCTGGATGCATCGTTGATCTCGTCCATGGTCTGCACCACGCGGCCGACCACCTCGCCGCCGCGCAGCGCGGTCTCCGACGCATTGGCCGCCAGCCCGCTGGCCTGGCGCGCGTTATCCGCGTTCTGGCGCACGGTGCTGGTCAGCTCTTCCATGCTGGAGGCGGTCTCTTCCAGCGACGCGGCCTGCTGCTCGGTGCGTTGCGACAGGTCGTTGTTGCCGGCCGCAATTTCACGCGAGGCGGTGCCGATCGATTCGGCCGATTCCTTGAAATCGCGGACCATGTGCGACAGCTGCTGCTGCATCTGCTGCATGGCATAGACCAGGCTGCTCTTGTCGCCGGCTCGCGTAGCCACCGGCGCGGAGAAGTCGCCGTCGGCGATGCGCTTCGCGATCTCGGCCGCGTAGCCCGGCTCGCCGCCGAGCTGGCGCGACAGCCCGCGTGCCAGGAGCACGCCCAGCAGCACCGAGAGCGCCAGGCCGCCCAGCACCAGGCCCAGCATCCACAGCCGCGTCGCGTCATACACGCTTTGCGCCTCTTCCATGTTGCCGCGGGCGCGGTCGTCGCGGCGCTTGACCATCCTGGCCATCACGGCTTCCAGCGCATGGCTGTCCTTGAGCAGGTCGGTGCTCTCGGTGAACACCTGGCTCTCGAACTGCGAGGTATCGAGCGGCTGCTTGCTGACCAGCTCGACGTACTTCTCCATGCGCGCCCGGAAGGCCGGCGCCAGGTCGTGGTACTGCTTGACCAGCGCCTGCGACTCGGCGGTCGACGAGAAGGCGCCTGCCACGCTGCGGATGCGCTCGTCCATCACGCCCAGCGACTTGGCGATCTGCTCCTTCTCGGTGGCGCGCTCGCCCATGGTCGACGCGGACAGCAGGCCGATCTGCGAGCGGCTGGCGTAGACCAGGTTGATGTTGGCGTCCTGCACGGCCTTGAGCGCCTGCAGGTCGCCGTGATAGATCCTGCCGGTCCAGTCGGCCATGCGCCCCATGTTGACGACGCCCAACAGGCCCATGACGGCACCGATCACCGCGACGACCAGGAATCCGGCAACCAGCCTGGTCGTGACGCGCAATTGATTGAACCACTGCATAGCAACTCCCCCTTGTGACCCTTGTTACTGAACTTCGCACTAAGCCTGTGCCATGGACCGGGCCGCCGCTTCGCGCTGCGCGGCCGGCAGGCGTTGCGGGCGCCGTTGTGGACGAACCTCGGCCTGCATGCTGACGCGGAAGGTGGCAACCGCATCGCGCAGCCGCAAAGCCTGCTCTTCCAGCGAGCCCGCTGCTGCTGCGGCCTGCTCGACCAGCGCGGCGTTCTGCTGCGTGCCTTCATCCATCTGCGCCACGGCCTGGTTGACCTGCTCGATGCCGGCGCTCTGCTCGGCCGAGGCCGCGCTGATCTCGCCCATGATGTCGGTCACGCGCTTCACCGCCTGCACGATCTCGTCCATGGTCTTGCCGGCCTGGCCCACCAGCGCCGAGCCGTTGTCGACGCGCTCGACGGTATCGCCGATCAGGCCCTTGATCTCCTTGGCCGCGTTGGCGCTGCGCTGCGCGAGGCTGCGCACCTCGCCCGCGACCACGGCAAAGCCGCGGCCCTGCTCGCCGGCGCGCGCGGCTTCCACCGCGGCGTTCAGCGCCAGGATGTTGGTCTGGAAGGCAATGCCCTCGATCACGCCGATGATGTCGACGATCTTCCTGGATGCATCGTTGATCTCGTCCATGGTCTGCACCACGCGGCCGACCACCTCGCCGCCGCGCAGCGCGGTCTCCGACGCATTGGCCGCCAGCCCGCTGGCCTGGCGCGCGTTGTCCGCGTTCTGGCGCACGGTGCCGGTCAGCTGCTCCATGCTGGAGGCGGTCTGCTCCAGCGACGCCGCCTGCTGCTCCGTGCGCTGCGACAGGTCGTTGTTGCCGGCAGCGACCTGGTGCGTTGCCGTGGAAATGCTGGCCATGCCTTCCTGGATTTCATGCACCACTGACAGCAGGCTGCGCTGCATGGTCTGCATCGCCTGCGCCAGCGCGCCGATCTCGTCGCCGCTGCGATGCTCGAAGCGCGTGGTCAGGTCGCCCGCGCCCAGCCGCAGCGCAAAGTCCAGCATGTCGCCCAGCGGCCGGTGCACGCGCGCCAGCAGCATGGTGCCGGCCGCGAACGAGGTCGCCAGCGCCAGTGCGAAGCCGCCCCACAGCCACGGTCGCAGCGTCGCGGCCCCTGCCGGGTCCAGGATCTCGACCGCTGCCAGCGCCGCCAGGAACCACACCAGCCCGCCCGCCTGCGCCCACAGGATGCGGCGCTTCAGGTTCATGCGCAGCGCGCGTTGCGCCAGGCCGGCGAGCCCCGTGCGCACCACGGCGCCGTCACGGATCGCCAGTCCCGCAGCGCGTCCCGCTCGGAAGCGCGCATACAGCGCGCCGGCGGCTTCGACCTGCTCGCGCGAGGGCATCGAACGCACCGAGGTATAGCCGACCACGCGCCCGTCGATGCGCGTGGGCGTCACGGTGGCGGTGACCCAGTAGAAGTCGCCGTTCTTGCGGCGGTTCTTGACCACGCCGATCCAGGTGCGGCCGGCTTCCAGGTTTTGCCACAGGTCGGCAAACGCCTCGGGCGGCATGTCGGGATGGCGCACCAGGTTGTGCGGCGCGCCCATCAGTTCCTCGGCTGCATAGCCGCTGGCCTCGATAAAGGTGCGGTTGGCGAAGGTGATACGGCCCTTGAGGTCCGTGCGCGAGATCAGGTAGTCAGATGGTGAGAGCTGGTATTCGCGCTGCGTAACGGGTTGGTTGTTTCGCATGGATGATATCGATACTGCTTGCCCGAAGAAACCATGGCTGCCAGGCATGGCGCAATTCCGGGCGGTACGATCCGGCAGGCGTGCCAGCCGGGCGGCGGGGGTGAACAGGCAGGTGTGGCAGGGATCAGGCCACGGCGTCGAGCGCGGCCAGTTCTTCGGTATTGAGCAGCTTCTCGATATCGACCAGGATCAGCATGCGCTGCTCGACCGAGCCGAGGCCGCGGATGTAGTCGGTAGCCAGCTCGCCGGAAAAATGCGGCGTGGGCTTGATCTGCGCGGGCGTCAGCGTCAGCACGTCGGAGACGCCGTCGACGACGATGCCGGTGGTGCGCTCGTTGAGATCGACGATGATGACCACGGTGTACTGGTCATAGCTGACGTTGGCCTGGCGGAACTTGATGCGCAGGTCGATGATCGGCACGATGATGCCGCGCAGGTTGATCACGCCCTTGATGTAGTCGGGCGCATTGGCAAGCTGGGTGACCGACTCGTAGCCGCGGATCTCCTGGACCTTCAGGATATCGATGCCGTACTCTTCGCGGCCCAGCGTGAAGGCCAGGAATTCCTCGCCCGCGCCTTCGTTCACGCCTGCCGCGCCGTTTGCCTTGTCGATATGCCGCATCGTCAGCCCCCATTCTGGTCATGCCGGTTTCCTGGCGCCGTGCGCCGGGGCGTGGTTTCGCCCACCAGTGTTTACGGCAGCAAACGGGGTGACTGAAGGCCGATGCGGCGCCTTCCTTACCCTTCCGAGGAGGGGTGCGGGGGCGCCAGCAGCGCCGCCACGGCCTGCATCAGCGCATCGGGATCGAAGGGCTTGGGCAGGAAGCCCGAGGCGCCCGCGGCGCGGGCCTGCTCGCGGATGCTGCCGTCATGCTCGGTGGTCAGCATCAGGATCGGGATGGCGGCGTAGCGCGCGCTGGCGCGCAGTCGGCGGATCAGGGTCAGGCCGTCCATGCCGGGCATGACCTGGTCGGTGACCAGCATGCCGAACGCGACATGATCCGCGGCATCGTCCGCAGTCGCGGTGTCGGCCAGCGCATACGCCTGTTCGCCGTCGGCCGCCTCGGTGACGTCGAACCCGCCGGCACGCAGGCATGCGCCGATCATGCGGCGTAGCGAGGGGGAATCGTCGACGACGAGAATGCTGGGCAATGACATTGGCGCCTCCGTTGGCAGGGCTCGGTTGATCCGCCGGATGCTGAAGCAGTGCTTGGCGCGGATGGCGCGCGGCCGGCGACGGACAGGCCAGCGCAGGGCCGCGCTGCAAGCGCGCGGGCCCTGCCAGCGTGGATATCGGCATGGCAGGCGCGACGCTTTAGCGTTTTTTGGCGTTTTTTCGGCCTGGTGCTCGTGCGTGCGGCGCGGCGCTCAGGCAGGCTGCGGCCCGCGCAACGCCTCGGCAAACCCTGCCGCATCGAGCGGCAGCGACAGCAGGTAGCCCTGCACCTCGTCGCAGCCCATCTCGTTGAGGATTTCCAGCTGCGAGGCCGACTCGACGCCTTCGGCCACCACCTTCATGCGCAGCTCGTGCGCCAGCGCCACCATCGAGCCGACGATGGCGCGCCCTTGCGCATCGGTGTCGAGCCCGCCGATCAGCGTGCGGTCGATCTTGAGCGTGCCCACGCGCAGGCGCTTGAGATAGCCCAGGCTCGAATAGCCGCTGCCGAAGTCGTCCAGCGCCACCTGGATGCCGAGCGACTGCAGCTCGGCCAGCGTCTCCAGCGATTTGCCGATGTCCTTCATGGCGGCGGTCTCGGTGATCTCCAGCGTGATCGCCGACGGCGGGATGTCGTGCTGGTGGATCTGCTCGAGCAGGTACTGCGGGAAATTGCGGCTGGCAAAGCGCAACCCCGACACGTTGATCGCCACCGGCACGGTCGGCAGGCCGGCGTCCTGCCACAGGCGCACCTGGCGGCAGACGCTGGTCAGCACCCAGTCGTCGAGCTTGTCGATCTGGCCGGACTGCTCGGCCACGGCGATGAACTCGGCCGGGCTGACCTGGCCCAGCGCGGGATGGCGCCAGCGGCACAGCGCCTCGGCGCCCACCAGCGTGCGGCGGCGGGCGTCATACTTGGGCTGGAACTGCAGCGACAGCGCCTCATCCTGGATCGCCAGCCACAGGTCGCGGCGGATCACGCGGGTGCGGCGGGCCCGCTCGCCGGCAGCGCTATTGAACAGGCGCACCTGGTTCGAGCCGCTTTCGCGGGCCTCGGCCAGGCTCACTCGTGCGGCTTGCATCAGCGCCTCGGAGGTCTGGGCGTCGCGCGGGTAGATGGCGATGCCGATATTGACGCCGATCTGCATCTGCAGCCCGCGCGCGGCGATGAATTCCGCCAGCGAGCCCAGCACGCGCGAGCCCAGCTCCTGCGCGCGGCCGTGGTGCACCAGCTCGGGCACGCCGACGGCGAACTCGTCGCGCGCCAGCCGGGCGAGGAAGTCGTGCGGCTCCAGCACGGCCTGCGCCAGCGCGCCGGCGTCCTGCGCCAGGATATCGTCGGCGCGGATCTCGAAGACTTCGTCGACCTCGCGGTAGTCGGCAATATGGATCAGCAGCACGGCGCAGCCGGTGTCGGCCAGCCGCGCCTGGGCCATGGCCTGGTCCAACCAGCGGCCGAACGCGACGCGGTCGGGCATCACGGTGGCGACGCTGTACTCGCCCACCGTGCCCTGCCCGCGCGCGGTGGCGCGCACCGTAAGCCGGCCGGGAATGCGGGCGCCGCGCCGCACCAGCCGCGGCTCGGCGCCGCGCACCAGGGCGGTGGCGGCATCATCGGCAAGATCCCCGGCGGGGCTGGTCTCGGTGCGCGATACCGGCAGCCAGCCGCGCGACTGCGCCCGGTGCAGCGCGAACATCAGTGCGCACAGCGCGGTCAGGCCGCCTGCCAGCCAGGCGGGATGAGGCAGTCCGGCCGCGTCGATGCAGGCGCGCGCCGAAGGCGCGCCGGCGCCGCAGGCCCGGCCCAGGTGGGTGCCGGCCGCGGCCACCATGCCGGCGCCGGCGACCACCGCCAGCACCGCCGCGCCGCGCCACAGGCGCGCGCCCTGGCGCAGCCACTGCAACAGCAGCTTGGCGGCGGCGGTGGCGGCCGCGGCGGCGGCGAAGCTGGCGGCCATCTCGGCGGTGTCGTTGGCCACCGGCACGCTGCCCGACAGCACCACCACCACCACGGGCAGGCTCACGGCGAGCTGCGACAGCAGCGCCGCCGTCCAGGTCAGCGTGCGCAGCGACCGGCTTCCGGCGCCCTCGTCCGCACGCCCGGCGCGGGCGCCGAGGGCGGCGGCCACGCCCAGCAGGGCGGCGAGCAGCAACAGGACGGTACTCAGGGCAATCATTGGGCTGCGCGGTGGTAAAGAAAATGCGCGAAGACAAAGCCGACGCGGGGCAAACCTCGCATCATGGCATCTTGCGGTCGCCGTGTGAACAACACAATACGGGGGTCCCCTGCCGGGGACATCTGTTTAGAACGCACTCCAGTCATCGTCGCGGCCGGCGGCGACCGGCGCCGGCCGCGGCGCGGTGCCGGGGCCACGGTACCGCCTGCAAGGGTAAATACCGAAACCACGTCCTTCAGCTGCTGGTGATGCGCGAGGCCAGGTCGCCGCGCGCAATGCGCTCGAACATGGCCAGCGCTTCCTGCACCGGCGTGACGATGGCGCGGTTCAGTGCCACCGTGCACAGCACCGCGACCGCCAGCCCCAGCACGACCAGCGCGATCGACAGCGTGCGAATGCTGGCAAAGCTGGCCTGCGCGGCGTCGAAATTGGCCTTGCCGGCGCCCAGCTGGAATTTCTGCAGCGCTTCATGCGCGCTGGACATGCTGCGTTGCAGATCGGGCAGTACCTTGCGGGCCAGGCGCATGCGGGTCATGGCCAGCATGGCGTCGCTCAGCGCAATGGACGAAGCCAGCTGGTTGGAATACGTCTCCTTGAGCGAGTCGTTGCCGGAGGAAATACCGTGCAGCCCGGCGCCGCCTACCAGCAACAGCAGCACCGACAGCATTCCCATGGCGCCCCGCAACAGGGTCTTGATCTGGATATTGTGGTGGAAAGACATTGTTGAAAGGAAAACGTAAGCATTCCGCGAGGCACGCTCCTGGCCTCGTTACGGCAAGACCAGACACCCGCTTGATCCGCCCTGCCCGGATAACGGCGCGGCCCATCTGGTACTTGAGCAGCAGCGCCCGGCCGCGCGGCAAATGGCCGGAATTAACCCGGATGTCGGATATACGGCACGCCGCGTCTCGCGGCATGTAAGCAGACGCTTTATTCACCGGAGCGGTGCCGATTATGGCAATTTGATTTCCCGGCGCCGGCGCGCCCCGGCGCCACTGGTTTGCGCGGATCGCGCCGCTCAGGCCGATTTATGTGCCGGCCCGACAGTACAACAGAGGTAGTGCGGCATTGCGTTCCGGTTCAAATCCGGCGGGGCGACCGGAATGGTTCACGAAAGTTCACAGCAATATCGGCTGCAAGAATTTTCGCAAAAACCATGCAGGAATAGCGCCCCGGGATTTGCAGCGGCTCGCTACCCCGTTATAATTGTTTTCAGCATTTCAGCACACCCACAGCGCTGCGCAGCATTGCGCGACACCCCGCTGTACCGACACCCACGCATATCACCCCACCGGAAACCGAGGACGCAATGGCGACTTATCAGGAAATCGTTCAGCAAATCAGTGAACTGCAGAAGCAAGCCGAGGAAATCAAGGCGCGCGAACAGGCTTCGGTGATCTCGGATATTCGCGAGAAAATCGAGCAATATGGCCTGACCGCTGAAGACCTGGGTTTTGGCGTGAAAGCGCCGGCCGGCAAGAAGGCGGCAAACCGCAAGGTGCCGGTGCGCTATCGCGACAGTGCGGGCAATACCTGGACCGGCCGCGGCAAGCGTCCGGGCTGGCTGACCCAGGCCCTGGCACAGGGCAAAACTGTCGAGGACTTCCTGATTCGCTGAAGCGCGACGCCGGCACATGGAAAAACGCCACGGTTGCAAACCGTGGCGTTTTTGTTTGGTGTATTACCGGCGTTGCCGCTCAAGCGCCGAATCCCTGCGGGTTCATCGACTGCCAGCGCCACGAGTCCTGGCACATGCGTTCGATGTCGTGCTGCGCGCGCCAGCCCAGCAATTGGTTGGCCAGCGCGGGATCGGCATAGCAGGAGGCGATATCGCCCGGGCGGCGCGCCACGATCTCATACGGTACCGGCTTGCCACTGGCGCGCTGGTAGGCCTCGACCACTTCCAGCACGCTGTAGCCGCGTCCGGTGCCCAGGTTGACGGTCATGCCCCGCCCCTGGTCGCGCAAGTAGACCAGCGCCGCCAGGTGGCCGTCAGCGAGATCGCACACGTGGATATAGTCGCGCACGCCGGTACCGTCGGGCGTGGGATAGTCGCCGCCGAATACCATCAGTTTCTCGCGGCGCCCGCCGGCCACCTGTGCCACGTATGGCATCAGATTATTCGGAATTCCGCGCGGATCTTCGCCGATCAGACCGCTTTCATGCGCGCCGACCGGATTGAAATAGCGCAGGTAGGCAATGCGCCATGCCGGGTCTGATTTTTCCAGGTCGCGCAGGATTTGCTCGCCCATCAGCTTGGTCTGGCCATACGGATTGGTCGCCGACAGCGGGAAATCCTCAAGGATCGGCACCGTCTGGGGATTGCCATAAACCGTCGCCGAGGAGCTGAACACCAGTTGTTTCACCCCGGCCGCACCCATGGCGGCGCAGACCGTCAGCAGGCCGTCAAGGTTGTTGCTGTAATACTGCAGCGGCTGGCTCACGGATTCGCCCACCGCCTTGAGCGCGGCAAAATGAATCACGCCGCTGATGCGGTGTTCGGCAAAAAGCTGGTCCAGCAAGGCGCGGTCGCGCACGTCGCCCTGGACAAAATGCGGGGTCTTGCCGGTAATGGCAACGAGCCGCTCGATCACCACCGGGCTGCTGTTGCACAGATTATCCAGTCCGATCACGTGGTAGCCGGCATTGAGCAGCGCGACCCAGGTATGCGAGGCGATATAGCCGGTGGCACCGGTAAGAAGCAGGGTTTCGGGCATGAAAATAAGCGTCGGATTTCGATTCAGGGCGGCGCGGTCTCATGCGCGAGCATGCAATGCCTGATACCGCACATTGAACCCGCGCAGGCGGTAGTGTCGCCTATTATCCACGATGAGTCAGCCGCACCCGCTCAGCTGGCACACACAGTTACAAGCATGGCACCGCCGGACTCAGGCGTGTCTGTCGCTCGCCTGAACCACCAGCCCCGCCCGTGCCTGCCAGGCCTCATACGCGCCGCGCAGCCGCCAGCCCGATTCCAGGTCGCGCATGCCCAGGCATTGCGCCACCTCGGCCGGCGTCGTGCCGGCCTCGAAATGCATGGCCGCGCAGGTATTGCGCAGGGTCTGCGGCGAGGCCCGTTCATGGCGGCCGGCTAGTACGCCGGCTTCGTCAAGCAAAATTTCCACGCGTCGGTAGACCGAAGCCGCATGCATCGGCCGGCCCGCCGGCATGGCCGGGAACAGCAGGCTGCCGAGCGTGCCCGACGCCTCGCGCAGCACCAGCCACGCCCGCAGCGGGGCATGCGCCAGCGCGAACAACGGCGCGGTATAGGCGCGGCCATTGTCGGGACGCACCATGCGCAGCGCCATTCGGCCCGGGGCGCCATCGTCGATCGCCTCCAGGCGCAGGGCGCGCGCTTCGCCCACCTTCAGCCCGCCGCCCAGCAGCACCGCCAGCAAGGCGGCATCGCGCGCGCGCTTCCATTGCGTCGGCGATGCCGCACGGCATTCCTCCGCCGTCGGCGGCATGCCGGCCGGGCCGAGGATGCGGGCCACCAGCAGGTCGCGCTCGCCCGGCAGCAGGAAGGCAGTGGGGTCGTTCTCGCCCTCGGCGAGGTGCGCGCGCACCGCCTGGCTTCCCGGGTTGTGCATGCCCTCGCGCAACTGGGAGAGATGGTGGAACACCCGTTCGATCAGCCGCGCATAGCGGTAGCGGTGCGACTTGTGCAACTGCTGGGCGTCGAGGAATTCGCCGATCTGCTCCGCCGACCAGCTCAGCGGCGGCAGTCCGCGCTCGGCCGACCAGCGCAGCAGCTTGCCCCACATCGCCCGGTACACCACGCTGGTGCCGTGGCGGAAGCCATGCCGCGCCAGCCAGCCGTCGAAGGCGCGCTCGGGATGGGCGCGCCAGGCGTCGAGGTCGGCATCGAATAGCGCCGCCTGGCCGGGTTGGTGCGCGGTCGACTTAGTGGTCACTGACTCTCCTGCCGGTGGCTTGCGGGCGCGGGCGGGATTCCCGCTGTGCGATGCCGCCTATTGTAGTCAACCCGTCACTGCAAGGCGCCCTGGGCGGGCACGGGACCAAAACCGGCTTGCGCAGTGCAGCAGCGCATGCTACCTTTCATCCCACTATGCAACTGGTTGCATAAGACGCGAACACAAACAAGAACACGACGTAGCCGGCGCATGCCGCGACCGCCCAGAACAGTTTAAGGAGACTGCAGTGACCACCCAGCTGATTCCCGCAGCGCAGGCCTCGCTCGACACCTGGCACCAGTTGATTGCCAGCAATTCGATGGCCGGACTCGACGCCATCGTCGCCGACGACGTTGTTTTCCGCTCGCCGGTGGCGCATACGGCCTACCCAGGCCGTGCCGCGATCGCACTGGTGCTGACCACGGTGAACCAGGTGTTCCGCGATTTCCGCTACCACCGCAGCTTCGTCAGCGAGGACGGCCACAGCGTGGTGCTCGAGTTCAGCGCCACGGTCGATGGCAAGGCGCTCAAGGGCATCGACATGATCCGCTTCAACGACGCCGGCCATATTGCCGAATTCGAAGTAATGGTGCGCCCGCGCTCCGGACTGGAGGCGCTGGCCGCCGCCATGGGCGCGCGCCTCGCCAGCCAGAAGGACGTACTGACCGGTGCCGCGTAAGCGGCCAGGCCGCCGCCCGCGCCCGCCAGATTCTCATTGCCTCACCGTACTACCCAGGAGACTTCACCCATGGCCCTCCCCGCCCTGCTGCAGAACCGGCTGTCGCTGCCGGTGGTCTGCTCGCCGCTGTTCATCATCTCCAACCCCGACCTGGTGATTGCCCAGTGCAAGGCCGGCGTGGTGGGCTCGTTCCCGGCGCTGAACGCGCGCCCGGCGCCCAAGCTGGAAGAATGGCTGGACCGCATCACCACTGAACTGGCCGAGCACAACGACAAGCATCCGGACCGTCCGGCGGCGCCGTTCGCGGTCAACCAGATCGTGCACAAGTCCAACGACCGGCTCGAGCATGACCTGGAGCTGTGCGTGCGCTACAAGGTGCCGATCGTGATCACCTCGCTGGGCGCGCGCAAGGAAGTCAACGACTCGGTGCACTCGTATGGCGGCATCGTGCTGCACGACGTGATCAACAACGCTTTCGCGCGCAAGGCCATCGAGAAAGGCGCCGACGGGCTGGTGGCGGTGGCGGCCGGCGCCGGCGGCCATGCCGGCACGCTGTCGCCGTTCGCGCTGCTGCACGAGATCCGTGAATGGTTCGATGGCCCGCTGCTGCTGTCAGGCTCGATCTCCAGCGGCGACGCCATCCTGGCGGCGCAGGCCGCCGGCGCCGACCTGGCCTACATCGGCTCTGCCTTCATCGCCACGCAGGAAGCCAACGCGCAGGACGGCTACAAGCAGATGATCGTCGACAGCAGCGCCGGCGACATCGTCTACTCCAACCTCTTTACCGGCGTGCACGGCAACTACCTGCGCGGCAGCATCGAGCGCGCCGGGCTGGACCCGGAGGCGCTGCCGCAGTCGGATCCGTCCAAGATGAACTTCGGCTCGACCAGCGTGAAGGCCTGGAAGGATATCTGGGGCGCTGGCCAGGGCGTGGGCGCGATCAAGCGCGTGGTGCCGGCCGGCGAGCTGGTGCGGCGCTTTGCCGAGGAGTATGCGCTGGCGCGCCGGCGCCTGGGGTTGGGCGAAGCCAGCCAGGCGGATGCCCGCGCGCTCGACGTGGCCTGAGCCTGACCAAACCCCAATAAAGAGCGCCGGCCGCAAGGCCGGCGTCTTGCTTTGGCGCGCGGCGCGCTACGCCGACTGCTGCTCCAGCAGCGGCAGCAGGTCTTCGCCCCACGCCACCCAGTCCTGCTCGAAGCGGATGCCACGGCGCAGCAGCGCGTAGCGCAACCGCTGCGCGCGGTCCATGTCGGGCGCGGAAAAATCCTTGCGCTCGATCGCCAGGTAGGTCTCGAGCCGTGCCTGGTGCAGCGCGATCAGCCGCCGCATTTCATCGCCCAGGCCGAGCGGCCCGATCGCGGCATCGGCACGCAGCTTGACCAGGATTTCCTCGCGCTGGTCGAGCCCGGCCCCCGGGGTCAGCACCCAGCGCACCAGTTCGTCGCGCCCGGCCGGCAGCACCTGGTAGACCTTCTTGCGATTCTTGCGGTCGGCGCCGCCCTCGTTTTCCGCCGCCTCGTTCTCGTCGGCCGCGATCCACCCGCTGTCCGCCATGCGCCCCAGCTCGCGGTAGATCTGCTGGTGGGTGGCATGCCAGAAATAGCCGATGGAGCGATCGAAGCGGCGCGCCAGGTCATAGCCGGACGACGGCTTTTCAAGCAGGGAGATCAACAAGGCGTGCTGGGTCGACATGCGTCTTGGCAATGGCCCGTCGGGGGCGGGTGATGGTTTCGGAGATGCCATGCGGCAGGAGCGCCGGTCATGCCGGTGCGCCACGGACCGCAAAAAACTGGCGCTATGTTAGCGCAATGCCCCCCTGCTGTCGGCAAGCCGTGATGCAAGGATCGCCGCAATCCGGCAATACCTGCAAACGCCGACATATATTCGGTAAATCTGGCAATTTCGAGATTTGGCAGCAAACAGAATTAAATAATGCTGAATAGCATTTTTGCGTTACCTGCCATACATTTCATACATTGAAACGCTGTGCGAGCAAGAAAAATCCGTCCCCGGCCGCACCATGCACCGAATCTGGAGTATGCCCATGACCGGAAAACCCATTGCCGAAGAGCGCGACGTCGCCTGGGAAGCCGATGCGGGCGAACGCCCGTTCGGCCTGCTGGCGCCGCTGCGCGACAAGGCCCCGATCTACTACCGGTTGCCCGATACGCCTGACGGGCACCATATCAAGGAATTCGCCAGCGGCCTGCGCCAGCTGGTACGTTTTGTCGGCGTCGAAGAACAGGTCGTCAAATACTGCCTGACCTGACTGGCGCGCTGCCTTTCCTGTGGTTGTCTCCTCCGAGCCCGATCCTGCGGGCAGGGACTTGAACCCGCGATTGCCGCGGGTTTTTTTCTTGCCGTGACGGTGTCCGGATGCGCCCGCCTCAGAGCTGCGGCGCACGGCAGGCCGCACCGCCGGCATTGGCGGCTTCAGGCATGCCGAACACCGCCCGCGCCCCGCACTGCGAACCGAACATGCGCGCCTGGTCGTGCCCCACGCCCACCACTTCATACGCCTGATGGCGGATGGCCAGGCCCGGGCTGGCGAGGTAGCGCTCGTAGCGCAGGTAGCCGCGCGCACGCTGCAGCCGCGTCGCGCCCTCGGCCTCGGCGCCGCAGGCCTTGTCGAGTACGCGGTGGTTGGGATCGTTATCCTCGGTGCCGGCGAGATAGGTCACCTTGCGCCCGGCATAGCGCTTGTACAGCGCCATGCCGTCGGCACCTCTCGCGTACGGCACCATGTCCTGCACGCCGTAGCTGTACTTGTCGTAGTCCGGGCAAATGGCCTTGTCATACGGCGCGAACGACTTGCCATTGGCGCCGGCCGGCCGTACCGGCGTGAAATACAGGTAGGACGACGGATTGGCCACGACGTAGCGCAGGTCGATGCCGCCCGCGCGGATGCGCTCGTCGACATTGTTCAGCACCGCGTAGCGGTGCACGACCTGGGCGCCGCCGGAATGGCCGGCCACCGTCACCTTGCCGACCTGCGGCAGCCGCGCCTTGTCGGTGACGAAGGCGAGCAGGTCGTCGAGCACCTGCAGCGAACTGACGCGGGCCGGGCCGTCGATCGCGTCCTCGCCGCTGAGCCAGCCTTGCACCGACCATTGCGGCATGCCGGTAAAACCCTTCTTCTGGTCAGGCGTGCCGGGAAAATTCGGCGCGAGCAGCAGCACCTCGTCCGGCTTGCGGCCGCTGGCCTTCAGCAGTTCGGCGCCGGCGGCATAGTAGTCGTCGCCGTTGCGCTGCAGGCCATGCTGGACAAACACGACTTCACGAATGCGCGACAGGTCGCCGTCGAGCCGGTGGTTGGCATAGACCGGGAAGTCATAGCCGGCGCCAGCGCCAAGATGCACGCGTTGCCAGTGCGGTGCGGCCACCGCGGTATCGGCAGCCTTGGCCGCGGCGGGCGGCACTGCCGTCGTGCCGGCGCAGCCGGCCAGTACCACAGTCATGGCTGCAGCGGCCAGGGCCAGGGACAGGCGAGAACGGTTGTGCTGAGGCAAGCTGGCGGTCGACAGGATCATGGCTGGGCGCCTCCGGTTGGCATGCCGGCGATGGTAGGCCAGGGGCAAGCGGTTCGGCAACGCCTGCCGTGCCCGCCATCCCTGCGTTACGCCAGCCGCCTGGCCAGCGCCGCCACGTCGGGCCAGGTCACGCGCCGCACCATGACGCGCAGGCCCGGCCCGTGGAAATCGTCTTCGAACGGTTCCGATGCCTCGCCGCCCAGCCGCTGGTAGAACTCGCGCGCCTGCGTATTGGCCTCGAGCACATAGAGGAACAGCGGCTGCCCGGGCCAGCGCTGCGCCACGCGCTGCACGCAATGCGCCAGCAGCCGCTTGCCCAGTCCCTGGCCATGGAAGGCAGGCAGGACATGCAGGTTGTCCAGGTAGATGCCGTAGCGGGGGTCGGCCTCGGGCAACAGGCAGGCAAAGCCGGCGTCCGCGCCATCGACCAGCGCCAGCGTGGCCTCCACGGGGCCATCCGCGCCGTCATGCATGCGCGCGCGCCAGGCCGCCAGCCGCTCCGGATTGGCCTGCTCGCGCAGGTACGCGTCTGGCAGCATGCCGGGATAGGTGTGCTGCCAGCTGGCGGTGTGCATGGCGGCGAGGCGGTCGGCATCGGCTGCGGTGGCGGGAATCAGCGCAATATCGGGCATGGAGTGCATGGAGTATCGGGACGAGACGGGAACGGCACAGCGACGATGCCAGAAACGCCCATTGTGCCCGGGGCACGCCAAAGCTTGCAAAAGTCCGAGGAACAGATTGCAATCGGCATGCACCGCGAACCCTGCCTTCGCCCCTGCCCTGCCGGGAACGAAGGTTGCAGCGCCTCGTGGTCACCGGCGCAATCGAGAGGAATGCCTTATGTACATGGTCTACTGGTCCGAAGCCCACGGCACCGGACTGACGCCGCACGCGCAGTCGTTCCCGAGCGACGCGATGCGCGAGGCGCTGCACTTCACCGAAGCGCTGCGCCAGCGCCAGCATGCGGGCGAGCCGGTGAGCTTTGTCACGCTGTGCTCGGAAAACCCCAACTCGGTCGGCCGCGCCGGCGCGGCGGATCCGCCGCCCGACTACGAGTGGAAGAAGCGGCGGCCGTGACGATTGCGGTCAGGCACCGGCCTGCTGCGCCGCACCGGCGCGCGCCGCCGGCCGCAGCGCGGCGCGCACCACGAACGCCATCACCACCGCGAACACCAGCATCGCCGCCAGGAAGTACAGCCCCGCCGCCAGGCTGCCGGTGGCGTCCTTGATCACGCCGATGCCATACGGCCCGAAGTAGCCGCCGAGGTTGGCCAGCGAGTTGATGGTGGCAATCCCCACCGCGGCGCTGGCGCCGGTCAGGAATTCGCCCGGCAGTGCCCATACCACCGCCTGGATCGAATAGATCGAGAACGCGGTCAGGCAGATAAACAGGAACTGCAGCACCGGCGACTGCACCCAGGCGCTCAGCGCCATGGTGATCGCTGCCATCCCCGACACCACCACGATATGGCCGTAGCGCTCGCCCTTGCGGTCCGAGTGGCGCGGCACCAGGTACAGGCCGACCACGGCGAACAGGTAGGGCACCGCCGACAGCAGGCCGGTCATTGCATCGGTCACGCCGAACTGCTTGATGATGGTCGGCAGCCACAGCGATAGCCCGTAGATGCTCAGCGGGAACGGCAGGAACAGCAGCGACAGCAGCAGCACGCGCTTGTCCCTGAGCGCCTGCAGAGGATTGCCGTGCGGCTTGAGCGCATAGGCGGCCTGGTCGGCGGCGAGTTCGCGCTCGATCCAGGCGCGGTCGGCCGGTGCCAGCCATGCGGCACTGGCGGGCGATTCCGGCAGGATGCGCAGCGTCGGCAGGCACAGCAGCACCGCGGGCAGGCCGCTCAGCACGAACAGCGTCTGCCAGTTGGACATGCCGAACAGCCCCTGTGTCGACAGCACCAGGCCTGCAATCGGTCCGGTGATGATCAGCGCGATCGGCTGGGCCAGCACCAGCAGGCCGATGATGCGCGCGCGATGCCGCATCGGGAACCACTTGGTCAGGAAGTACAGGATGCCCGGATACAGGCCGGCTTCGGCCGCGCCCAGCAGGAAGCGCAGCACGTAGAAGCTGTGCGCGCCCTGCGTGAACGCCATCGCCATGGTGATCAGGCCCCAGGTCAGCAGGATGCGCGCGAACCAGCGGCGCGCGCCGAAGCGCTCCAGCGCCAGGTTGCTCGGCACCTCGCACAGGAAATAGCCGACGAAGAACAAACCCGCGCCCAGGCCATAGGCCGCGTCGCTGATGCCGATCGCCGCGTTCATGTGCAGCTTGGCAAAGCCGACCACCGAGCGGTCGATATACGCGACCACGTAGATCAGCGCCAGGAACGGGATCAGCCGGCGCACCAGCATGCCGACGATGCGGGTCTCTTCCTGCGCCTGTGCGCCGGTTTCCTGTGCTGGGACGGCGCGCTCCAGCGGCGCGGTCTGTGTGCCTTGCATGGCTAGTCTCCTCTGTTCTTGTAAGGGGTCGCGCGCGCCGCCGGGGCCGCGCGCATTCAATGCAATGGGATGGAATCAGTGCGAGTGGCGCGGCACTTCACGTCCGCGGCAGCCGACCAGGAAGTCGAGGTCGCAACCTTCGTCGGCCTGCAGCACGTGGTTGACGTAGAGCTTGCGATAACCGCCGTCGGCGGGCGCCTGCAGCGGCTGCACGTCGGCCATGCGGCGTTCGAACTCGGCGGGATCGATATCCAGGTGCAGGCGCCCGGCCTCGCAGTCCAGCTCGATCCAGTCGCCGTCGCGCACGATCGCCAGCGGCCCGCCGGCGGCGGCCTCGGGCGCCACGTGCAGCACCACGGTGCCGTAGGCGGTGCCGCTCATGCGTGCATCGGATATGCGCACCATGTCCTTGATGCCCTGGCGCAGCAACTTGGGCGGCAGGCCCATGTTGCCGACCTCGGCCATGCCGGGATAGCCGCGCGGGCCGCAGCGCTTGAGGACGAGGACGGAATTCTCGTCGACATCGAGCGATTCATCGACGATGCGCTCCTTGTAGTGCTCCAGGTTCTCGAACACCACCGCGCGGCCGCGGTGGCGCAGCAGCTTGGGCGTTGCCGCCGACGGCTTGAGCACCGCGCCGCGCGGCGACAGGTTGCCGCGCAGGATGCGGATGCTGCCGTCGCGGATCAGCGGCTTATCCAGCGGTCGGATGACTTCGT
Source organism: Cupriavidus sp. a3 (assembly GCF_051015765.1). Classification (NCBI taxonomy): domain Bacteria; kingdom Pseudomonadati; phylum Pseudomonadota; class Betaproteobacteria; order Burkholderiales; family Burkholderiaceae; genus Cupriavidus; species Cupriavidus sp. a3. Next base: position 2,175,075 of record NZ_CP170644.1, read on the forward strand.
CGTTGGTGATCGGCGCATCCCTGACGTTGTCCCAGATCGCCTTGCCGTTGACGGTCAGCGCGCCCGGATGCGGCAGCAGGCCGGCCTCGCCCATGCGGCGCAGCACCGCGGGCAGGCCGCCCGCGTAGTAGAACTCTTCCATCAGGAAGCGGCCCGACGGCATCAGGTCGACGATGGTCGGCGTGTCGCGCCCCACGTTGCTCCAGTCTTCCAGCTCCAGCGGCACGCCGATGCGGCCGGCGATCGCCTTCAGGTGGATCACGGCGTTGGTCGAGCCGCCGATCGCCGCATTGACGCGGATCGCGTTCTCGAACGCCTGGCGCGTCAGGATCTTCGACAGCGTCAGGTCCTCGCGCGCCATCTCCACGATGCGGATGCCGGACATGTGCGCCAGCACGTAGCGGCGCGAATCGACCGCCGGGATCGCCGCGTTGTGCGGCAGCGACGTGCCCAGCGCTTCGGCCATGCAGGCCATGGTCGAGGCGGTGCCCATGGTGTTGCAGGTGCCGGCCGAGCGCGACATGCCGGCTTCGGCCGACAGGAACTGGTGCAGGTTGATCTCGCCTGCCTTCAGCGATTCATGCAGCTGCCACACCGCAGTGCCCGAGCCGATGTCCTTGCCGTCGAGCTTGCCGTTGAGCATGGGCCCGCCGGTAACGACGATGGCCGGCACGTCGCAGCTGGCCGCGCCCATCAGCAGCGCCGGCGTGGTCTTGTCGCAGCCGGTCAGCAGCACCACCGCATCGATCGGATTGCCGCGGATCGCTTCTTCCACGTCCATCGCGGCCAGGTTGCGTGTCAGCATGGCGGTCGGGCGCAGGTTCGATTCGCCGTTGGAAAACACCGGGAATTCCACCGGGAAGCCGCCGGCCTCGTACACGCCACGCTTGACGTGCTCGGCCAGCTTGCGGAAATGCGCGTTGCAGGGCGTGAGTTCCGACCACGTATTGCAGATGCCGATCACCGGGCGGCCGTCGAACGCGTGCTCGGGAATGCCCTGGTTCTTCATCCAGCTGCGATACATGAAGCCGTTCTTGTCGGCGGTGCCGAACCACGCCGTCGAGCGCAGCGGCTTGCGTTGCTTGTCCTTGGAATCCGACATGTTGTTCCTGATGCGAGGGCTGCCCGGGAAGGCGGCGGGAATGGCAGGGACGACGGATCCAGCGGCCTGGCAAGCGCCACGCTGTCTCCTGTCGTTGTTGTTTTGTCGGACGGAGTGTATGCAGCTTGCCGATATGCTACTAATGAAGAGTTCGGCATTTGCGATATCGATATCGGCATTGGTATTTACCCTATGGACGCCCCCAACCTTTCCGTCGCGGCTGATGCAGCACCTGCGGCACCCGTATGGCACAGCCACACCCGCCTGAAGACGCGCCAGCTGCTGCTTTTACTGGCCGTCGCCGACGAGGGCAGCATCCACCGCGCCGCGGAACGGCTGGCGATGACGCAGCCGGCCGCGTCCAAGCTGCTGCGCGAGCTGGAAGAGATGCTGTCGGTCCCCCTGTTCGAGCGCCTTCCGCGCGGCATGGCGCCGACGGACTATGGCCGCGCGATGATCCGGCACGCGCGCGCGGCGATCGGCAGCCTGAACCAGGCGCGCGAGGAAGTGCTGGCGTTGAAGGCGGGCCGGCTCGGCCACGTGGCGATCGGTGCGATCACCTCGCCCGGCGTGCGGCTGCTGCCGCCGGCGATCGCCCGGGTGAAGGCCAGCTATCCGGGATTGCGGGTCTCGGTGGAGATCGACAACAGCAACGTGCTGCTCGACCGGCTGGGGCAGGAGAAGCTGGACATGGTGGTCGCGCGGCTGTTTCCCGAGCACGACAAGGGCCGGTTGCGCTACGAGCCGATGGCGGAAGAGCCCGTCTGCGCCGTGGTGCGGCCCGGCCACCCGATGCTGGCGGCGCCCGCCCTGTCGCTGGCCGACACCACCGACGCCGCCTGGATGATACCGCCGGCCGGCACGGTGCTGCGCCACCGCTTCGAGCTGATGTTCCAGCGCGCGAGCCTGGCGCCGCCGACCAACGTGGTGGAAACCGCCGCGCTGCTGTTCCTGACGCGCATGGTGACGCAGTCAGACATGATCGCGGTGCTGACCGCGGATGTTGCGCAGTACTACGCGGCGTTCGGCATGGTGGAGGTGCTGCCGATGGCGATGCCCTGCCATATGGACGACTTCGGCCTGATCACGCCGACCGACCGGCTGATGTCGCCCGGCGCGCTGCTGGTCGCGGATGCGCTGCGCGAGACGGCGCTGCGCATCTACGGCCCGTAGTGCTAATGCCCGCTTCAGATCATCCCTGCCCGTCCTCGCGCGCTGCGATCCGGCGCCTGACGGTCTCGTCGAACCAGCGGTCCATCATCGCCTTTTCATAGCGCAGCCTGTCGCTCTGGCTGTAGACGTTGACACCCATGTTGAAGTTCTGGTCGGAGATGCGCTGCTCGCCGCTGCCGATCACGGCACCGTCGCTGCCGCGCAGTTCATAGCGCAGCGTCATGCGCGGCCAGGTGACATCGCGCACGATGCGCACGTCATCGCCGCGCACGCGCCATGGCTCGAAATGTCCTGCGAGATCGACATCCAGCACCGCGATGCTGAGCGCATAGCCCTGCGGCAGGTAGCGTGCCGCCAGCTCGTCGAAGTGTCGGCGGATATCGTTCATCACCTGCGCGCGCTCGCGGTCGCTGCCGTATGCGCTGCGGTAGGCGGCATCGGTGTAGGTTTCGGGATGGGGGAAGGAAACTGTCAGCGTTCCGGCAGGCGGCGCGGCGAAGGCACTGATGGCGCTGACGGCACCGATGGCACACATCAGGCCCATGGGTGCCGCGCAGGCGGCCAGCAGACGGCGGGATCTGGCCATGGCGAACTCCAGCACAAGGGCATTGCGCTTCTTGATTGTAGTGCGCCAGGGCCGGTCAGCCAGCGACAGCCCGCCTGTCAGCCTGTCAGCCGATGATGTTGAACTGGCTGAAGTACTCCTCGTTCAACTCCAGCCCCAGCCCCGGCAGGTTGTCGTCAAGCTGCAGGTAGCCGTTGTCCGGGGCCGGATCCCCCTTGAAGATGTAGTAAAACAGCTCGTTGCCGACCTCGACGTCGTGCACGGGGAAGTACTCCGACATCGGCGATGCGGTCGACGCCATGGTCAGGTGGTAGTTATGCATCTGCCCCGCGTGCGGGATCACCGGCACCGACCACGCCTCGGCCATCGCGTTGATCTTCTGCGCCGCGGTGATGCCGCCGACGCGGTTGGTGTCGTACTGGATCACGTCGACGGCGCGGCGCTCCAGCAGGTCCTTGAAGCCGTACGAAGTGAACTCGTGCTCGCCGCCGGAGATCGGGAACGGGCTCGCCTTCTTCAGCTCAACATAGCCTTCGATATCGTCGGCGATCACCGGCTCTTCCAGCCAGCGGGGATTGAACTCCGCCAGGCGCGGCAGCATGCGGCGCGCGTATTCCAGCGTCCAGCCCATGTAGCACTCCAGCATGATGTCGACGCCGTCGCCGACCAGCTCGCGCAGCAGCCGCACCTGCTCGATGTTCTTCCGCATGCCGGCAGGGCCGTCCTTGGGGCCGTAGCCGAAGCGCATCTTCATCGCGGTAAAGCCCTGGTCGAGGTAGCCTTGCGCTTCGGCCAGGAAGGCGTCGCGGTCGTCGTTGTTGTAGAGCTTGGAGGCATAGCACCAGATCTTCTCCTTGGTGCGCCCCCCCAACAGCTTGAACACCGGCTTGCCGACGGCCTTGCCCATCAGGTCCCACAGCGCGATATCGACCGCCGAGATCGCCGCCATGCCGATGCCCTTGCGGCCCCAGGCCTGGGTGCGGCGGTACATCTTCTGCCACAGGTATTCGTTGTCGAACGGGTCCTGGCCGATCACCACCGGCGCCAGGTATTCGTCGACGATCTGCTTGGCCACGCGCGGGGCCAGCGCGCAGTTGCCGATGCCGACCAGCCCGCTATCGGTCTCGATCTCGACCACCATCCAGCCGTGGAAGCGGAACGAGCCCATGGCGTCGCCGCGCTCGAACAGGATGTCGGTGGCGTTGGTGCAGAAATGCGCCTGCGGCGGCACGGTCTTGCCCTTCCATTCGAAGACGCGGGCGCGGACGTTGGTGATCTTCATGTTCAGCTCCTGATGGCAATGCGTTGGCGCGAACGCTCCCCGGCCGCGCCGGGGGCGGTCATGCTGGATCCGGTATGGATTGATGGTGGCTAGGCGTTTGCGGCGGCGCGCCGTTGCGCGCCCATGCGGCAGGCGATCTGGAACGCCTGCTGCGTGGCGCCGGGATCGGCGCGGCCCTGCTGCGTGATATCGAACGCGGTACCGTGCGCCGGCGTGGTGATCGGCACCGGCAGCCCGCCCTGCACCGTCACGCCGCGCGAGAATCCCATCAGCTTGATGCCGATCTGTCCCTGGTCGTGGTACATGGTGACGATGGCGTCGAACTGCCGCTGCGACGGGCCGCCCTGCACCTTCAGGAAGATGGTGTCGGCCGGGAACGGGCCCTCGACGTTCACGCCGCGCCCGCGGGCAGCGGCGACGGCCGGGGCGATCACGTCGATCTCTTCGCGGCCGAAGGCGCCGTTGTCGCCGTTGTGCGGATTCAGGCCGCACACGGCGATGCGCGGGCTTGCCATGCCGGCGCGGCGCAGTGCCTGGTCGATCAGGTCGATGGCACCACCGACGCGTTCCGGCGTGATCATCGCCGGCACGTCCTTCAGGGCTACGTGCGAGGTGACGCGCGAGGTCCACAGGCCGTCGAGCACGTTGAATTCGCAAAAATTGCCGTGGTAGCCGAGCTGCTCGGCAAACCAGTGCAGCTCGTCGCTGTGGTCCATGCCGGCGGCATGCAGCGAGCTTTTATTGAGCGGCCCGAACAGGATCGAATCTGCCTGGCCCGACTGCGCCAGCTCCAGCGCGAGCGACAGCGTGCCGAGGCTGTAGCGGCCGCCCTCGGCACTGGATGCGCCGCGCGGATAGGCGGGCTTGCCGTCCAGCTCCCAGTGGTAGAGGCGCGGCGCGCCTTGTGCGAACGCGAGGGTATCGGTCTCTGCCAGCGCCAGCTCGACGCCCGCCACCTGCATGCCGTGGCGCCATTCGTCGCGGTCGGCGATCAGCAGGATGTCGGCCTGTTCGCTGGTGGCCGGGTCGGCCAGCAGGCGTGCGATCAGCTCGGGGCCGATGCCGGCGGGATCGCCCAGCACCATCGCGATTCGTGGACGTGAAGTCATGAAATTCTCTTGAAATACAGGCTCAGTCGAGCTTGACGCCAAGCTCGGCGATCAGCTTGCCATAGCGCGCGTACTCGGCGCGCGAGAAGGCATCGAACTGCGCGGCAGTCAGCGTGCCGGGCACGGCGCCGACCTCGCTCAGGCGGCGCACGGTATCCGGGTCCTTGATCACCGTGGTCAGCGCCGTGCCGAGCTTCTGCAGCGTGGCGGGAGGCGTGCCGGCCGGCGCATAGACGCCGTACCAGGCGTTCATCTGGATGCCCGGCACGCCGGCCTCGGCCAGCGTCGGCACATTGGGCAGCAGCGCCGAGCGCTTGTTCACGGTCACCGCCAGCGCGCGCAGCTTGCCGGCCTTGATATGGTTGATCACCGACGGCATGGTCTCGAAGCTCATGTCCACCTGGCCGCCCATCAGGTCCACCAGCGCGCTGCTGCTGCTCTTGTAAGGCACGTGCAGCAGCTTGCCCTGGATCTGGCGCGCAAACGCGGCACCGGCCAGGTGCTGGGTGCTGCCGACGCCCGACGAGCTGAAGCGGAACTTGTCCGGGCTCGCCTGGATCTGCGGCACCAGCGCCTTGACGTCGCGCGCCGTGACCTGGTTGTTGACCACCAGCACGTTGGGCACCGACGACACCAGCGCCACCGGCGCCAGGTCCTTGAGCGGGTCGAACTGCAGCTTGAGCAGGTGCGGCGCGATCGCCTGCGAGGTGACCACGCCCATCAGCAGCGTGTTGCCGTCCGGCGCGGCCTTGGCGGTGATGTCCGCGGCGATGGTGTTGGACGCGCCGGGGCGGTTGTCGACCACGACGGGCTGCTTCAGCTGTGCGGCCAGCTTGTCGGAGACGATACGCGCCATCACGTCGGTGCCGCCGCCGGGCGCGGCGCCCACCATCAGGCGCACCGGCCGTGTGTCCTGCGCCCAGGCGCTGGTCGTCGCTGCAACGGCCACCGTGGCCAGGCCGGCAAGTGCGCCGGCGAGTTTGCCGGCGCACTTGCCAACATTCCGTGTCTTCATCGCTGTCTCCGTTGTGCTGTCCGGCTCTGGTGGCGCGGATGAGCAGACTATATGGGTATCAGCGATTCGCTACTACTGACGTTTTTTGAACTGGCGATCACCTGGCGTTATACCTCGGCCGCTGGCTTCCCCGCCTGCGCTTTCAGGATCGCCACCAGTTGCCGTGCGGAAGCCGACAAGGCGCCGCCGCGCCGCGTGACGATGCCGAAGGTCTGCTGGCGCGACTGCAGGTGCACTGGCAGTATGCGCAGCATCTTCTGGCGCACGAACAGCTCCGCCACGCTGGTCGGCAGCAGCGACACCAGCCCGGGATCGCGCTGGAGCATGGCCACGGTGATCAGCGCCGACGACGTCGAAATGGCGTTGGCGGGGAAGCTGACGCCGGCATGGTCCAGTTCGCGCTGCAGCAGGGCATGCATCGGCATGTGCCCCGCGTAAGTGATCCAGCGATAACCCTCAAGGTCGGCAAAGTCCATCGCCTGCACCCTGGATGCGGGGTGAACGTGACCGACCACCACGGACACCTGCTCGTCGCCGAGCGGGTGATAGTGGTACTTGCCGGGTTCGTCGCTGACCAGCGAGCGGCCGAGCACGAGGTCGAGGTGGCCGTCGTCGAGCTGGCCGAGCAGGCGCAGGCTGGTGTCCTCGATGATCTCGAGCGCCAGGTCGGGATGCGCCTGCCGCAGTTGTTCAAGCGCCGGCACCAGCACCTCGGGCACGGCGCCCATGATCACGCCGACGGCGACGCGCCCGCCACTGCCAGCGCGGATGCCGGCCACTTCCTCGCACATCGCCCCCAGGTCCGCCACCAGCTGCCGTGCATGGCGGATCACGCAATGGCCGAAGGCGTTGGGGCGCATGCCGCGTTTGGAGCGCTCGAACAGTGGCGCTTCCAGCATGCCTTCCAGTTCCTGCAAAGACTTGCTGGCGGCCGACTGCGTCATCGCCATCGCGCCCGCGGCCTGGTGCAGTGACTGGTGCTCGTCCAGCGCGATCAGCAGTTGCAGTTGCTTCATGCGCAGTCGGCCGGTGAGGGTGTCCAGGGTGGATTTCATATCGGGACCGTGTGAGTCGCAAAAGCGATCACAAGATGGAAATGATTCAATATACAGGCCCTCCCCCCGCTCGTATATTGGCCCGACCCGATTGACTGCCCAGAACCCGCGCCGGCCGCGTGCCAGCCGCAAGGAGGAGACCATGACCCGATCCCAGCCGCCCGTCTACCGCGGCGTATTCCCGGTAGCGCCAACCATTTTCGACGAGCAAGGCGGCCTCGACCTCGACGGCCAGCGCCGCTGCATCGACTTCATGATCGACGCCGGCTCGCACGGCATCTGCATCCTGGCCAACTTCTCCGAGCAGTTCGTGCTGACCGACGACGAACGCAGCGTGCTGATGAAGACCGTGCTCGAGCACGTGGACGGCCGCGTGCCGGTGATCGTCACCACCACGCATTTCAGCTCGCGCATCTGCGCCGAGCGCAGCCGCGCCGCGCAGGACGCCGGCGCCGCCATGGTGATGGTGATGCCTCCCTACCACGGCGCCACCATCCGCGTGCCCGAGCGCGGCATCTACGACTTCTTCGCCACCGTCTCCGATGCCATCGACATCCCCATCATGATCCAGGACGCGCCGGTCAGCGGCACCACGCTGTCCGCGCCCTTCCTCGCCCGCATGGCGCGCGAGCTGGCCAATGTCTCGTACTTCAAGATCGAAGTGCCGCAGGCCGCGGCCAAGCTGCGCGAACTCATCAAGCTGGGCGGCGACGCCATCGTTGGCCCGTGGGACGGCGAGGAGGCCATCACGCTGATGGCCGACCTGGAAGCGGGCGCCACCGGCGCGATGACCGGCGCGGGCTTCCCGGACGGCATCCGCCAGGTCCTGGATGCATGGCAGGCCGGCGACGCCGAGCTGGCGGCGCAGCGCTACCAGCAGTGGCTGCCGCTGATCAACTACGAGAACCGGCAGGGCTGGCTGGCAACCAGCAAGGTACTGATGAAGGAAGGCGGGGTGATTGCCTCGGATGCGGTAAGGCATCCGCTGCAGCCGATGCATCCGGCCACGCGCGAGGGGCTGCTGAAGATTGCGCGGCGGCTGGATCCGCTGGTGCTGCGCTGGGGGCGGTAAGGAAGCGCCACGCATCTTGTAGCGCCGGCCCTCTCCCCCGGCCCTCTCCCGCGTAGTGGGAGAGGGCCGGGGGAGAGGGCAAGAGCCTCCACGAAGTCGCGGCGGGTAACCAATGCCACTGCGCATACTCCATCGCTAGCCACAACACCCTTTCAAAGGACCAACCATGACCCTCACCGGCGAACTCCTGGTCGGCCGTCAATCCGTACCTGGCACCCACGGCACCCTCCACGCCATCGACGCAACCACCGGCGCAACGCTCGAACCCGCCTTTGGTGGCGCCACGCTGGCACAACTCGACCAGACCTGCGCCCTCGCCTGGCAGGCCTTCGACACCTATCGCGAGACCGCGCCCGCGCGGCGCGCCGACTTCCTCGAAGCCATCGCCGGCAACATCCTGGCGCTGGGCGATGCGCTGATCGAGCGCTGCGTCAGCGAATCGGGCCTGCCGCGCGCCCGCATCGAAGGCGAGCGCGGACGCACCGTGGGCCAGCTGCGGCTGTTCGCCGGCATGCTGCGCCAGGGCGATTTCCTTGAGCTGCGCGTCGACCCGGCCCAGCCCGAGCGCCAGCCGCTGCCGCGCCCCGACCTGCGCCTGCGCCATATCCCGCTGGGCCCGGTCGCGGTGTTCGGCGCCAGCAACTTCCCGCTGGCGTTCTCGGTGGCGGGCGGCGATACCGCATCCGCACTGGCCGCCGGCTGCCCCGTCATCGTCAAGGCGCATCCTGCGCACCCCGGCACCTCCGAACTGGTCGGCCGCGCCATCCAGAAAGCGGTGGCGGAACTGGACCTGCCCGAAGGCACCTTCTCCTTGCTCTTCGATACCGGATTGGAAATCGGCCAGGGGTTGGTGGCGGACCGCCGCATCAAGGCAGTCGGCTTCACCGGCTCGCGCGCCGGCGGCCAGGCGCTGATGGCGATCGCCGCGGCGCGCCAGGAGCCGATTCCCGTCTATGCGGAGATGAGCAGCATCAATCCGGTGCTGCTGTTCCCACACGCGCTGGCCAACCGCGCGCAAGCCATCGGCACGGCGTTCGCCAGCTCGCTGACGCTGGGCGCCGGACAGTTCTGCACCAACCCCGGACTGGTGCTGGCGGTGGAAAGCGAGGGCCTGGACCAGTTCCTGGAAGCGGCGGCGGCGAGCCTGGCGGACATCGGCGCACAGAACATGCTGACCGCCGGCATCCTGCGCGCCTTCTGCAACGGCGTGGGCACGCTCGCGCAGCATCCGCAGGTACAGCTGGTGGCGCGCGGCAAGGCAGGCAATGCGCTGCAAGGTCAGGCGGCACTGTTCAGCACCAGCGCCGAGGCCTTCCTGGCCGACGAGACGCTGCGCCATGAAGTCTTCGGCGCGTCGTCACTGGTGGTGCGCTGCCGCGACGCCGCGGAAATGCGGCGCGTGGTCGAATCGCTGGAGGGCCAGCTTACCGCGGCGCTGCATATCGACCCCGCCGACCACGACGCGGCGCGCACGCTGCTGCCCGCGCTGGAGCGCCTGGCGGGCCGCATCCTGGTCAACGGCTTCGGCACCGGCGTTGAAGTCGGACATGCCATGGTCCACGGCGGCCCCTGGCCGGCTACGTCGGATGGCCGCTCGACCTCGGTCGGCAGCCTGGCGATCGCGCGCTTCGTGCGGCCGGTCAGCTACCAGGACATGCCGGCGGACCTGCTGCCCGCGTCGCTGCGCCCCGACAGCGAACAGCGCCATCTCTGGCGCCTCGACGGCAAGCCGCAGCGCTAGCGCGACAGCGCCCGCAGCGTATCGATCAGCAGGCTCATCGATGCGGTCGGCGGGCGCCCGCGCCGCGTGACGATGCCGTACGGCCCCAGTTTCCGCGGCAGCGGCAATGGCAGCACCGCCAGCGCGCCCAGGCGGCCGTAGTAAGCCGCCACCGACTCCGGCAGCACCGCGATCAGCTCGCTGTCGGCCAGCAGCGACGTGGTCATCAGCACCGCGGCGGTCTCGATGGTCGACGGCGGCGCCGGCACGCCGGCATCCTCGAACGAGCGGTCGATCAGCGCGCGCATCGGGCTCGGCCGTGGCTGCATGATCCACGGGTAGCTGGTCAGTTCCGCGAACGACAGCTTGCGCCGCCGCGCCAGCGGATGTTGCGGCCCGACCACGATCGCCAGCCCCTCGTCGCCAAGCTGCTCGAACTCGAGGCCGCTGCTGTCCCAGCCATCGGGCACGCGGCCCAGCACGATATCGAGCTGGTCGCGCTCCAGCAGCGGCACCAGCAGGTCGCTGGTCTCCACCTGCACCGCCACCTCCAGCCGCGGATGATCGCGATTCAGCCGGCGGATCACCTCGGCCAGCAGGCCCGGCGTCGGCGCCATCACCGCGCCGACCCGCACGCGCCCGATCTTGCCCGACTCCAGCGCCACCAGCTCGTCGCGCAAGCCATCCATGTCGGCAAACACCAGCCGGGCGTAGCGCGTGGCCGCCATCCCGAAGCGCGTCGCACGCAGCCCGCGCGCATGGCGCTCGAACAACGGCACGGCCAGCAGGTCTTCCATATCCTGCAGCATCTTGCTGACCGCGGGCTGGGTCAGCGTCAGCGCTTCGGCGGCCTGCCGCAGCGAGCCGCGTTCCTCCACCGCCAGCAGCAGGCGCAGGTGCTGCATCTTGAGGCGGCCGTGGAGTGTGCTGACGGGTGGGATCATGGGTGGGGCGAGGGGCAGAAAAGCGTGAAGGCCGGCTTGCGCCTGCGATCACAAATTCTTATCGCTTCATCCCGGATGGTCAAGCCGGAGATATCGCTGCAAAGCCCACGCCCGACATTCGACTACGACTTCCTGGGCGAATCCAGCGAGACTTTCGACGGGGTGATTTCCCCGACATCCGTCCATGCCTTGGTGTCGAAACGGAATTTGGCGACGGCGCAGGTCGGCATGTCGCTGATCTCGTCCGACAAGCGCTGCGCGAAGTCAGTGAACTCGGGGTTGTGACCGAACAACATCACGCTGCCAAGCTTCTTGTCGAGCGCACGGACGACAGCGAGCAGGTCATCCGCGCTACTGGCGTACAGCCGGTCTTCGATCTCGATGTCCTTGCGGGCAATGCCGAGTTCGTCGGCGATCAGGTGCGCCGTGGTCAGCGCGCGCACGGCCGGACTCGACACGAGCAGGTCTGGCTTGACCTTGCGCTCGGCCAGGCGCTTGCCCATCTCCGGGGCGTCGCGCAGGCCGCGATCGTCAAGCGGACGCTCGCGGTCGGGCAAGGACGGGTCATCGCGACTTGACTTGGCGTGGCGGACGAGAAACAGGGTCTTCATGGCCCCTCCTGATGCATCGGGATGTTGGTCGACTGTTGTTCGATTGCGGGCGTCCGCGGACCAGCAGACGAAGGCTGGCCTCGCCGCCACGCTCGCCCTATAGTGGACTGCGATGGGGCCGATTGCAACGCGGGCAGCGTCGAAGCACCATCTTCCGGAGGGCGGCCATGCGTAGCAGCAGTGCAGATGCCAGCGAGGTTGTGATCCCCGCGGATGGCGTGGCGTTGCAAGGCATGCTGGCCTTGCCGCCAGGCGCAGGCGCCCTGGTATTGTTTGCGCACGGCACCGGCAGTTCGCGGCATAGTCCGCGCAATCGGTACGTGGCCGCCGAACTCAACCGCTGCGGCATGGGAACGCTGTTGATGGACCTGCTCATGCCGGAGGAGGACCAGGTGCAGGCGATCCGCTTCGACGTCGGGCTGCTGGCCAAGCGGCTGGCACAGGCGACCGACTGGGTGGCGCGGCAGCAAGGCGTGCCACCGCGGTTGGGCTACTTCGGCGCCAGCATAGGTGCCGCCGCGTCGATCCGTGCCGCGAGCCAGTCGCCGATCCCGATACACGCCATCGTTTCACGAGGCGGCAGGGTCGACCTGGCGGGCGCCGACGCCCTTGCGAGCCTGTCCACGCCGACCATGCTGATCATCGGCGGACTCGATGTGAGCGTCATTGAACGGAATGAGTTCGCCTTTGCCCAGCTCAAGTGCCAGAAGAAGCTGGTAATCGTGCCCGGCGCCTCTCACTTGTTCGAGGAGCCCGGCGCACTGGAATCCGTCGCCCGCCTGGCAGCGCAGTGGTTCGAGCGTTATCTGGGCAAGGCCTCGCCCTGACCACGGGGCCTGCGGATCCCGGGATCCGCTTTTCGCGCCAAAGGTACAATGCGCCCGGGCCCGGCCTGACGGCCGGGCGGGCCATGCCATTCCGCAAACCTCTCTGGGAACAGGACACCACCCATGCGCGAACCCAGCCGGGAATTCCTCCTCGGTCCGCTGCTCAAAGGCGTTTCGCGTTCGTTCTACCTCACGCTGGGCGTGCTCCCTGCCCGGATGCGCGATCCGGTCGGCCTGGCCTACCTGCTGGCGCGCGCTGCGGACACGATTGCGGATACGGCGCTGGTTGCGCCGGAAAGGCGGCTGGCGTTGCTGCTGTCCTTGCGTGACCAGGTCAACGGCAACCCGGATGGCGCAGCGCCGGCGCTCAGCATCGCGACGGAAATGGCTCGCCACCAGGAGCATTCGGATGAGCGGATCCTGCTGGAGTCGCTCGATCCCGCGCTGGCGGTGCTGACGCAGCTGGAACCGGCTGACCGGCAAGCGGTGAGGCAGATCGTTTCCATCCTCAGCGAAGGCATGGAGTTCGACCTGCGCACGTTCCCCGACGAGCGCGCCGGCCGTGTCGTGGCGCTGCCTGACCTGGCGGCGTTGGACCACTACACCTACATGGTCGCCGGTTGCGTTGGCGAATTCTGGACCCGCATGACCGCGGCGCATGTGCCGGGTGCGATCAATGGCGACCTCGGCGCCATGCTGCGCAGTGGGGTCCGCTTCGGCAAAGCCTTGCAGATGACCAATGTGTTGCGCGACTGCGGCAAGGACCTGCGCATCGGCCGGTGTTACCTGCCGGCGTCGCTACTGGTTCAGCACGGGCTGGGCCCCCAGGACTTGCTGCTGCCTGACGCCTCGCAACGCGCGCGTGCCCTGATGCGTTCGCTCGCCGGCATGACGCTGGCGCATTTTCATGAGGCCATGGCATACACGCTGGCTATCCCTAAGCGTTTCGTCCGGCTGCGGCTGGCCTGCCTGTGGCCGATCCTGATCGGCATGGAGACCCTGCTGCTGCTGGTGCGCAATGAGTACTGGCTGGACCCGGCCCGCGCCTCGAAGATGCCGCGCCGCGAGGTCTACCGCATGGTTGCGGCTTCGCTTCCGATGATCTGGTCGAACGGCTTGCTGAGCAGCTGGTTTGCGCGCCAAAAGCGCAGCATCGAAAACGTCATCCGCTGACTCGGGCGCCAGGTCCGTTCAATGGCTGGTGAAGACCGTCAGCACCCCCGTATAGCCATAGAGGTGATCCCTCGCGATCTCGCCGCCGGCGAAGAAGCCGGCCAGCGGCAGGTCGCCCAGCGCAGCGCGCACGGTTTGCAGTTCGGCATGCGGCGCGCCGAAATGCGGCCCGCCCCGGCCCGAGCAGCTGATATAGAGCGCGCCACGCGCGTGGCCGCCGCCGTGTTCGATATCCGTGCGGATTTCCGTGGCGATGCGTTCCAGGTCCGCGCGCGCCGCGGCGGCGTTGCGCATGCAGAATGCCAGCCGCATGCCGGGCGCGACCTGGTCGGCAAGCGCGAGCACGCGATGCTGCACATCGAGGCCGATCAGGTGGCGCACCAGCGTATCCGCGCCGAACCGGCCCGGCTGCACCGGCGCATCGTCGGTGGCAGCGTTCAGGCCCGCAAGCGTTCCCGACAACGCTGCCGCCATCGCTTCCACGGGTGCGTCGCGCTCGACGCCCAGGTCCTGCAGCACGCAATCCAGCGCGGGCTTGCCGTCCAGCGCAAACAGCAGGTTGTGTTCGCTGCGCGTGACCGCGCGTGCCGGGCCGATCGGCTGGCAGCCCTGCGTGACGCGGGAGACGAGTTCGACTTCCGGGCCAAACAGCACGCCGGACAGGCCACCGGAATACACGCCGTCGGCAATATGCAGCGTACGGTTGCGTGCCGAGCTCAGTCCGCCGAACAGGTAGCCGGTGGCGGTACGCACGCTCAGCTCGTGCAGCAGCTCCTGCACGTCGGGTGTGCTGCCTTCGGCATGCACCAGCGCGGTATGGGGAACGAAGCCCGACGACGCGGCCGGCAAGGGCTGGCGCCCCGAGAACAGCTGGAAGGCCTGGCGCGGAAGCGGCGCTGCCAGCAGCACCATCGCCGGCTGGTCGAAGTACTCCACGCCGCTCGCCAACACGCCGAGGCCAACCGTGCCGACCCACGACACCCCGGGCCAGTTCTGCTGCAACGCGGCAAGGATCGCCTCGGCGGCGAGCGCGTAGTAATCGCTCAGGTAGCACCAGCCGAGCGTCAGCGGCGGCGCATGATCCAGCCGCGCCTGGCGCAGCAGGTCCTGCGTGTCCAGCTGCCTCTGGCAGTCAGCCAGTGCGACCTGCCACTCGACATGGGCGGCGTCAGCGTGAACAAAGGTCAGGTCATGCATGGCTTGCCTCCGGGTCCAGGCTGGCGTCATACCATTGGACTGTGGCAGACAGCGGGTGTTCAGGTCCCGCGTCGATGCGCGTGGCCCTGGCTTAGTCCGCCTTCGCCCCCGACTCGCGTGCGACCTTGACCCACTTGTCGGTCTCGGCGCGGATAAACGCCGCGAGCTGCGCCGGCGTCATGTCGCCGGCGGTCACGCCCTGCTCTTCGAAGCGCTTCTGCACATCCGGCGCCTTCAGCAGCTTGCCCAGTTCCGCCGACACCCGCTGCCCGATCGCCGCCGGCGTACCGCGCGGCGCCATCAGCGCGAACCACGTGGTGACTTCATAGCCTTTCACGCCGCTCTCGGCCAGCGTCGGCACGCCCGGATAGGCGCCTGAGCGCTTCGCGGTGGTGACGGCCAGCGCCTTGACCTTGCCGCTGCGCACGTGCTGCGAGGCCGACGGGCTGGTCTCGATCGCCATCTGGATCTGGCCGGCGATCAGGTCAGTCATCATCGGCGCGCCGCCCTTGTACGGCACGTGCGCGATATCGGTCCCGGTGAGCGAGCGGAACAGCTCGCCGGACATGTGCTCGGTGCTGCCGATGCCGGCCGAGCCGTAGTTGACCTTGCCGGGGTGCGCCTTGATGTAGGCGATCAGCTCCGGCACCGACCGCGCCGGGATGGCGGGATTGACCACCAGCACGTTGGGCGTCAGCGCCACCAGCCCCACGGGATCGAGGTCGCGCGTGAACTCGTACGGCAGGCTCTTGTAGATGGCCGGCGCCATGGTGTGCGCCACGGTGGCGAGCAGGAAGGTATAGCCGTCGGGCTGCGCGCGCGCGACATTGGCCGCGCCAATGGTGCCGCCGGCGCCGGGGCGGTTGTCGATCACAACGGGCTGCTGCAGCGCCTCGCCCAGCTTCTGGCCGACGGTGCGCGCGAGGATGTCGGTGGTGCCGCCGCTGGCGAAGGGCACCACCAGCGTGATCGGCTTGGTCGGCCAGCTGTCGGCAGCGAATGCGGAAGTGATGGCGGCGGGATTGCCCAGCACGGCGCCGGCGGCCAGCGCCGCAAGCACGCCGCGGCGGATGCGCGAAACGGAAGGCATGCAGTCTCCTTTGCGGGAAGTCATGTTGTTATGGGACGGCGGGCGGGCGCCCGCTTCTGGTGGTGCGACTCTACGCAGCCGCCATGGCGCGCGCCATCGGGCGGGCGTTAAGGGGTCTTCAGGATTCGTGAACCGCGACGGGTTTTCCGCTACCATGCCGCCAATTTGCGGCAGCGGGGATGCGACATGGAACTGAGGCAATTGCGCTACTTCGTCAGCGTGATCGAGCATGGCAGCATGGGCAAGGCGGCGCTGGAGCTTGGCGTGGTCACCTCCGCGCTGAGCCAGCAGATCAGCCGGCTGGAAAGCGAACTGTCGACGCGGCTGCTGCAGCGCACCTCGACCGGCGTGGTCGCCACCGATGCCGGCCTGGCCTTCTGGCGCCAGGCCCAGCTGGCGCTGCGCCATATCGACGACGCTGCGCTCGCGGCCCGGCAGGCGCGCTTGTCCGGCCATGTCAGCGTGGGGCTGCCGCCCAGCACGGCGGGAGTACTGGCGCTGCCTTTCATGCAGGCCATGCGCGAGCGCTACCCCGACGTGCGGCTGCGCATGGTGGAGAGCCTGTCTGGCTATCTCGGCGCCATGCTGAGCGCGCGCCAGATCGACCTGGCGGTGCTGTTCAGCGAGGAGCCGGCGCAGCGCTGGAGCGTGCTGCCGCTGCTCGACGAGCGCCTGTTCGTGATCGGCGCCGAAGGGCTGGCCGGGATGCCGCGCGGAGAAAGCACCTCGGTGGCGGCGCTGGACAAGCTGCCGCTGATCCTGCCCAGCGGCTCGCACGGCTTGCGCGCACTGGTCGCCGCCTGCTTCCGGCAGGCAAAGCGCGAGCCGCAGGTGGTGGCCGAGATCGATGGCCTGGCGATCCTGATGGATGCCGTGCAGGGTGGCCTGGGCGCCACCATCCAGCCCGGCGCGGCGCTGGCGCGCAGCCAGGGCATGCCCTACCGTAGCGTGCTGCTCACCGACACCGGCGCGACCCGCCCCAACCTGCTGGTGAGCCTGTCGGACGATGAGCTATCCCCGGCGGGGCTGGCCGCGCGCGTGGTGCTGGCCGACGTGGCCGCCACGCTGGTGCGCGAAGGGCGCTGGCCGGGGGCCACGCTGCGCCCTCGCTGACGCCTTCGGGATTGTCCCCGCCAGGGCTTCACGAAAGCTGAAGCCCCCTTGCCGCGGCCCTGATGGCGGCGGTGCGCCTTGCCGGCCAAGATGGCGCCAGCAAGGAGACAATCCCGATGGTCGACGTATTGGTGGACGTATTGATTATTGGCGGCGGCAACGCGGCCCTGTGCGCGGCGCTGATGGCGCGCGAAGCCGGGGCCTCGGTGCTGCTGCTCGAATCCGCGCCGCGCGCCTGGCGTGGCGGCAATTCCCAGCACACCCGCAACCTGCGCTGCATGCACGACGCGCCGCAAGACGTGCTGGTCGATGCCTATCCCGAGGAAGAGTACTGGCAGGACCTGCTCAAGGTCACCGGCGGCATCACCGACGAGCACCTGGCGCGGCTGGTGATCCGCGCCTCGTCCACCTGCCGGCCGTGGATGCGCAAGCATGGCGTGCGCTTCCAGCCGCCGCTGTCGGGCGCGCTGCATGTGGCGCGCACTAACGCCTTCTTCATGGGTGGCGGCAAGGCGCTGGTCAATGCGTATTACCGCAGCGCCGAGGCGATGGGCGTGCAGATCCGCTATGAAACGCCGGTCGACGCGATCGAGATGGATGGCGACCGCTTCGTCGCCGCGCGCAGCGGTGGCCAGCGCTTCACCGCGCGGTCCTGCGTGCTGGCCGCCGGCGGCTTCGAGTCCAACCGCGAATGGCTGCGCGAGGCCTGGGGCCGGAACGAACGCGGCGAATGGCCCGCCGACAACTTCCTGATCCGCGGCACGCGCTTCAACCAGGGCGTGCTGCTGCGGCACATGATCGAAGCCGGTGCCGATGCCATCGGCGATCCGTCGCAATCGCACTGCGTCGCCATCGATGCGCGCGCGCCGCTCTATGACGGCGGCATCTGCACGCGCATCGACTGCGTGTCGCTGGGCATCGTCGTCAACCGCGACGCCGAGCGCTTCTATGACGAAGGCGAGGACTTCTGGCCCAAGCGCTATGCGATCTGGGGCCGGCTCGTGGCGCAGCAGCCGGGGCAGATCGGCTATTCGATCATCGACAGCAAGGCCGTCGGCCGCTTCATGCCGCCGGTATTTCCCGGCGAGAAGGCCGACACGCTGCCCGAACTCGCGCGCAAGCTCGGGCTGCCGGAGGCGCAGTTCGTGCGCACCGTGCAGGACTACAACACCGCGTGCCGCGTCGGCACGTTCGACCATACCGCGCTGGACGATTGCCATACCGAGGGCCTGGCACCGGCCAAGACGCACTGGGCACGACCGCTGGACCAGGCGCCGTTCTACGGCTATGCGCTGCGGCCGGGCATTACCTTCACTTACCTGGGGCTAAAGGTGAACGACCGGGCCCAGGTGCATTTCGGCGGCAGGCCGAGCGGAAATCTATTTGTGGCAGGAGAAATGATGGCGGGCAACGTGCTGGGCAAGGGATATACGGCCGGAGTCGGCATGTCGATCGGCACCGCCTTCGGGCGCATTGCCGGCACGCAAGCCGCGCGGGCAGCTGGGATCAACTCGGGAGCGAGCCATGCAGAAGCTTGAAGCCCTGGCGCGAGAGGCCGCCGATCTGGCAGGCGCAGACGCTGTCGCCAGGCATGGCAACGCACGCGTGATCCGGGTGCTGCCGCTGACCGACAACGAAGCCGAAGTCGCGCGGCAGATGCAGATCTGCAATGCCTGCCGCTATTGCGAAGGGTTCTGCGCGGTGTTCCCGGCGATGACGCGGCGGCTTGAGTTCGGCAAGGCCGATGTCAACTACCTGGCGAACCTGTGCCACAACTGCGGGGCGTGCTACCACGCTTGCCAGTATGCGCCGCCGCATGACTTTGGCGTCAACGTGCCGCAGGCGATGGCCAGGGTGCGGCTGGAGACGTACAGCGAGTATGCGTGGCCCGCGCCGCTGGGCAAGCTGTACCAGCGCAACGGCCTGACGGTAGCGGTGGCGCTGGCGATCGGGCTGGCATTGTTCCTGGTGCTGGCGGTGACGACGGGCGGTGCCCTGTGGCAGCGGCATGCCGGCGGCAACTTCTACGCGGTGTTCCCGCACAACACGCTGGCGGCGATGTTTGGCGCGGTGTTTGGGTTCTCGGTGCTTGCGCTCGGGGTTGGCGTGCGGCGCTTCTGGCGCGATGTGTCGGCCGGGACGGCGTCAGCGCCTGCGGTGGCCGAGGCGGCGAAGAACGTGCTGGCGCTGACCTACCTGGACGGAGGTCATGGCGATGGATGCAATGAGGCGAGTGATCGCTTTACGCTGGCACGGCGGCGCTTCCACCATTTCACGTTCTATGGCTTCATGCTGTGCCTTGCCTCGACGGCGGTAGCTACCGGGTACCACTATCTGCTGGGCTGGCATGCGCCGTATCCGGTTGCCAGCCTGCCGGTGCTGCTGGGTATCGCTGGCGGGCTGGGGCTGTTGATCGGGCCTGCTGGCTTGCTATGGCTGAATCTCCGGCGGCATCCGATGCAGGGGGATGTGCGCCAACGCCCGATGGATCGGGGTTTCATCGCGCTGTTGTTGCTGACCAGTGCTACCGGGCTCGGGTTGCTGGCGTTGCGTGACACGTTGGCGATGCCGTTGCTACTAGCGGTGCATCTTGGCGTGGTGATGGCGTTGTTTGCGACCCTGCCGTATGGGAAGTTTGCGCACGGGATCTATCGTAGCGCGGCGCTGCTCAAGTCCGCGATCGAGAAGCGGCATGGGGGCGGGCCGCAGCTGGGAAGCGATTGAGGCTTGTAAGGTCGGGCGTCTGACCCTGGCCACCAAAAAGCAAAACCCCACATTCCGAAGAATGTGGGGTTATCAACCATCTGACCAGCCCGACGGGACCGGCGATTTTCCAGGCTAAGAAAGCTTCAGGCTCAGTCTACCGTAGCACCCGAAGCCTTCACAACCTTCGCCCACTTGGCGGTTTCCGACTTCATGAACGCGGCCAGCTGCGCCGGCTTTTCCGGATTGGGTTCAGCGCCCTGGTCGGCCATCTGCTTCTTCACTTCCGGCATGGCCAGGATCTTGACCACTTCCGCGTTCAGGCGATCGACGATCGGCTGCGGCGTGCCGCCCGTGGCGTACAGCGCGAACCACGAAGTCGCCTCATAGCCCGGCACGCCCGACTCGGCCACGGTCGGCACGTTCGGCAGCGCCGGCGAGCGCTTGGCCGAAGTCACGGCGATCGCACGCAGCTTGCCCGCCTTCACATGCGGATACGACGACGGCATGTTGTCGAACATCAGGCCGATCTGGTTGCCCAGCAGGTCATTCACCGCCGGCGCGCTGCCCTTGTACGGAATGTGCTGGATATGCAGGCCGGTCATCGAGTTGAACAGCTCACCCGACAGGTGCATCGACGAGCCGCTGCCCGACGAGCCATACGACAGCTTGTCCGGATTGGCCTTCACGTAGGCGATCAGTTCCTTGACGTTGTTGACCGGCACCTTGGGGTTCACCACCACCAGGTTCGGCACCATCGCCACGCGCGTGATCGGCGCGAAGTCCTTGACCGGGTCATACGGCAGCTTGGAATACAGCGACTGGTTGATCGCGTGCGTGCCGATGGTGCCCATGAACAGCGTGTAGCCGTCGCCCGGCGCCTTGGCCGCCAGCGAAGCGCCGATGTTGCCGCCCGCGCCCGGACGGTTGTCGATCACCACCGGCTGGCCGAGCGCCTTGCCCAGTTGCAGGCCGACGATGCGGGCCAGGATGTCGGTGGTGCCGCCGGCCGAGAACGGCACGATCAGCGTGATCGGCTTGGTCGGGTAGCCGCCTTGTGCGTGCGCGGCGCCAGCGAAGCCGGCAAAGGTGGTGGCCAGCGCCACGCCGGCGGCGAGCAGGCGGCGGCGCGTGGTGGAGGTCTGGGAATCGTGTCTCATCGGTATTACTCCGGTAAAGCTGTCCCAACGGAGATTGGGGCCCGTGCAGGACGTTGTGCTGAAATGGCGTGATTGCCGTTCCCGAACGGATGCCGCGCACTCGCGCGCATCCCGGTTGACGGCCCGGCTCCGGGCCGCCATGCGTGACGTTTGGTTAACGTCTCTTCTTGTCGAATCTTTGAGTGCCGGGGCGCGCTTATACCGGCGCAACGCCCAGCGTGGTGCCGCCGCACACGTACATCACCTGGCCGGTGACGAAACCGTTGTCCGGCGACAGGAAGAACAGCGCGGCGCGCGCGACGTCTTCCGGGGTGCCCATGCGCTTGACGGTGATGCTGGCAAGGATGCGTTTGGTCTGCTCGGCGCCTTCCGGGTTGCTCTTGCGGAACAGCTCGGTGGCGATCGGGCCCGGGGCCACCGCGTTGACGGTGATGCCGTCGCCGCCAAGTTCCATCGCGAGCGTGCGGGTCATGCCGATCAGGCCGGCCTTGGTGGCCGAGTACACCACGCGCTCGGGCTTTCCCAGCGCGGCGCGCGAGGCCATGTTGACGATGCGGCCGAAGCCTGCGGCGCGCATCGCGGGCAGGCAGGCTTGCAGCAGCAGCAGCGGCGCTTGCAGGTGCAGGCCGGTCACGTAGTCCAGGTCGGCAACGGTGGCGCTGTCGGCGGTGCCGGGACGGGTGGCGCCGGCATTGTTCACCAGGCGCGTGACGGCAAAGCGCGACGTGACCTGCTCGGCCACGGCGCGGGTCGCGTCGGCGTCGGTCAGGTCGGCCTGGAAAAAGGTCATGTTGGGATGCGACCAGGCCGGCGCGGCGTAGTCGACATTGACCACCTGGGTCACGCCATCGGCCAGCAGCATTTCGCAGATGGCGCGGCCGATGCCGGAACTGCCGCCGGTGACGAGGGTGGCTACGGGGAGGGACATCTTTGACTCACTTTCAGGACTACCGCGGTCTTGCTCCCCCTCCCGCAAGCGGGAGAGGGGAGCCAACACTCAGCAATGCGACGACAACGATTAAACGCGCTCGATCACCATCGCAATACCCTGGCCCACGCCGATGCACATCGTGCACAGCGCGAAGCGGCCGCCGGTGCGGTGCAGCTGGTACATCGCGGTGGTCACCAGGCGCGCGCCGCTCATGCCGAGCGGGTGGCCCAGCGCGATCGCGCCGCCGTTCGGGTTGACGCGCTTGTCGTCGTCGGCCACGCCCAGTTCGCGCAGCACAGCCAGGCCCTGCGCGGCGAACGCTTCGTTCAGCTCGATCACGTCGATCTGGTCCAGCGTCATGCCCAGTTGCTTGAGCAGCTTCTGCGTCGCCGGTGCCGGGCCGATGCCCATCACGCGCGGCGCCACGCCGGCGGTGGCCATGCCGACGATGCGCGCACGCGGGGTCAGGCCGTGTTGCTTGATGCCGGCTTCGCTCGCCAGCAGCAGCGCGCAGGCGCCGTCGTTCACGCCCGAGGCGTTGCCGGCGGTGACGGTGCCGTCAGGGCGGACCACGCCGCGCAGCTTGGCCAGCGCTTCCATGCTGGTGGCGCGCGGGTGCTCGTCGCGCTCGACCACGATCGGGTCGCCCTTCTTCTGGGCGATGGTGACCGCGGTGATCTCCTGCGCCAGCGTGCCGTCGGCCTGCGCGCGCGAAGCCTTCTCCTGGCTGCGCAGCGCCATCAGGTCCTGGTCTTCGCGGCTGATCTTGTAGTCGGTGGCGACGTTCTCGGCGGTCTCGGGCATGGAGTCCACGCCGTAGGCCGCGCGCATGGCCGGGTTGATGAAGCGCCAGCCGATGGTGGTGTCGAAGATCTGCGCATCGCGCGAGAAGGCGCTGGTGGCCTTGCCCATCACGAACGGGGCGCGGCTCATGCTTTCCACGCCGCCGGCGATCATCAGCTGCGCTTCGCCCGCCTTGATGGCGCGCGCGGCGGTGCCGGTGGCGTCCATGCCGGAGCCGCACAGACGGTTGATGGTGGCGCCCGGCACGTCCTGCGGCAGGCCCGCCAGCAGCGACGACATGCGCGCCACGTTGCGGTTGTCTTCGCCGGCCTGGTTGGCGTTGCCGTAGATCACGTCATCGATGGCCTTCCAGTCGACATTGGGATTGCGGGCCATCAGTGCCTTCAGCGGCACCGCGCCGAGGTCATCCGGGCGCACCGCGGACAGGCTGCCGCCGTAGCGGCCGATGGGCGTGCGGATGGCGTCGCAGATAAAGGCTTCGGTCATGGTGTGTCTCTCTTTGTGATGGATATCGATGCGGCGCTCAGGCCTGCTTCAGGGGCACGCCGGTCAGGCGCTGCAGTTCTTCAAAACTCAGGCCTTCCACCAGGTCGCGCGCGACCAGGCCGTCGGGGGTCACGTCGAGCGTGGCAAGGTCAGTGTAGATGCGCGTCACGCAACCGATGCCGGTCAGCGGATAAGTGCACTGCGGCACGATCTTGCTTTCGCCCTGCTTGGTCTGGTGTTCCATCATCACGAACACCTGCTTGGCGCCGATCGCCAGGTCCATCGCGCCGCCCACGGCGGGGATGGCGCCGGGCGCGCCGGTGTGCCAGTTGGCCAGGTCGCCCTTTTCCGACACCTGGAACGCGCCCAGCACGCAGAAGTCGAGGTGGCCGCCGCGCATCATCGCGAACGAATCGGCGTGGTGGAAGTACGAGCCGCCCGGCTTGATCGTCACCGGCTGCTTGCCGGCGTTGATCAGGTCGCCGTCTTCCTCGCCGGCAGCGGGCGCGGGGCCCATGCCGAGCAGGCCGTTCTCGCTATGCAGCAGGATTTCCTTGTCTGCGGGCAGGTGGTTGCCGACGAGCGTCGGCAGGCCGATGCCGAGGTTGACCACGGCACCTTCCGGAATGTCTTTGGCCACGCGGGCGGCCATCTGGTCGCGGGTCAGGCGTTGCATGCTGTTTCTCCTGTTGCCGCGCTCAGGCGACCTTGACGACGCGCTTGACGAAGAGGCCCGGCGTCACGATGTGTTCGGGGTTCATCTCACCCAGCTCGACAACCTTGTTGACCTGCACGATGGCGCACTTGGCGGCCATGGCCATGATCGGGCCAAAGTTGCGCGCGGTCTTGCGGTAGGTGAGGTTGCCCCAGCGGTCGGCGGTGTCGGCCTTGATCAGCGCGAAGTCGGCGTGGATCGGCGATTCGAACACGTAGCCCTGGCCATCGATGATGCGGGTCTCCTTGCCCTCTGCCAGCGGCGTGCCGTAGGCGGTGCGGGTAAAGAAGCCGCCGATGCCGGCGCCAGCAGCGCGGATGCGCTCGGCCAGGTTGCCCTGCGGCACCAGTTCCAGCTCGATCTCGCCGGCGTGGTAGAGCGAGTCGAACACGTACGAGTCCGTCTGGCGCGGGAACGAGCAAATGATCTTGCGCACGCGCCTGGCCTTCAGCAGCGCGGCCAGGCCGGTGTCGCCGTTGCCGGCGTTGTTGTTGACGATGGTCAGGTCGCGCGCGCCTTGCTCGATCAGCGCGTCGATCAGTTCCGCGGGCATGCCTGCGAGGCCAAAGCCACCAATGAGGATGGTGGCGCCGTCGTGGATGCCGGCCACCGCCGCTTCCACCGTGTCGTATAGCTTGTTGATCACTTGCGTTTCCAGGTCGGAAGATCCGCAGGCTACCGGAGCGGGCCGCAAGGCGCGGCGCATGAAAGACGGTCTCCGATAGTCCTGCCGGAAGGATGTTCGTTCGCAGCCGGCGGCATTGGCGCCGCCAGTACCGCCCGTTGAACGGTCCAGCAGTCTGCGTGGTGTTGTTTGGGGCCGCGCGGTTCCCACGGCCGCGATCCGAAAGCCGCCAGCGGTTGGCTGGACCATTGTTCGCTATTAGAACTTGAATTCGCAGAATGAACAGATTACACCTGCGCGCGGGCGACGGTCAACCAGTGGGCCCGCCCAGGGCACACACGGTGGGCGATCACCGCGCGAGGTGACGGCGGCTTCCCGTGTAGGACAGAACCGACAGGGGAATCGGTTCGCTGTCGATGTTGCGCCGGGGTCGCGGGGACTATCGTTGAATCAGAGGACGGCAGCGCCCGCACAGCAGCCCCCGGACCACCCGGCTCAGGCGCGCCGCCAGGCAACAGACAAGAACGAGGAGTCAGACCATGGCCACCGTCAATGTCCCGAATGCCTCCACGCAACATGCCGCAGCCCTTGCGCGCATCCTGCAGGTTACGCAGCAGGCGTGGGGATTGGGCCAGGAAAACAAGCGAAGCATCGCGTCCGCGACAGGTCTCGGCGTTGCGCCCAAGCTGTCGCGCCGCGCGCGGCTGGCGCGGGCCGCCGCACGCGCGTTCGAGGCGCAGGTCATGGCGATCCGCTGCCGCCAGGTGTTCGTCGGCTGAGCGGCATGCCGGCCACCCCGGCCGGCAAATACGCAAATATTCTCAGGCCGCGGCCGCCACGCCGCTCAGCGTGGCGCGGCTGCCGCCAACCCCCGGCCGCACTTCCAGACGCACGTCGATGCGCTCGCGCAGTTCTGCCACGTGCGAGATGATCCCTACCAATCGGCCGGCTTGCTGCAGGTCGAGCAGCGTGCGGATGGCAAAGTCCAGGCTTTCCGGATCCAGCGTGCCGAACCCTTCGTCAACGAACAGCGTATCGAGCTGGATGCCGCCCGCGCGCGACTGCACCACGTCGGCCAGGCCAAGAGCCAGCGACAGCGACGCCAGGAAGCCTTCGCCGCCCGACAGCGTATTGGCCGGGCGCGGCGCCCCGGTGTCGTGGTCGAACACTTCAATATCCAGCCCGCCTGCACTGCGCTGGTCGGCCTGCTCGCGCACGCGCTGCAGCACATAGCGGCCCCGGCTCATCGCCAGCAGCCGCGCCGACGCGGCTTCCAGCACCTCGTCAAGCAGCGTTGCCAGCACGAAGCGCTGGAAGGTCATGCGGCGCGGGTTGTTGCCGTTGGCCACCTCGGCCAGCCGGCCCAGCACCGCATAGCGGGCTTCGATATCGCGGCCCTGCGCGTCGAGCTGCTGCAGGCGCAACTGGCATTGCTGCAGCGTGTCGCGCGCGCGGCCGCGATCCGCCTGTTGCCGGACCAGGGCTTCGACTGCGTCGGCGGCGGCCTGCCGGGCGGCGCGCAATCCGTCCAGGTCCGGCACGCCGAGCCCTTGCGCGGCGGCGTCGGCGCGCTCGCGCAGCCGGGCGGCGGAGACCAGCTCCATATCGAATGCACGCAGCGCCTGGTCGATACGCGCCATGTCGGCATCGGGCAGGCTGGCCGCGGCATGCGCCCGTGCATCGGCAAGACCTTCACGCGCCAACGCTTGCGCCAGCGCGCCTTCCGACTCGGCAAGGCGCGCGGCGGCTTGCGCCTGGGCCTGCCGGGCCGAGCCGAGCGCGGCCTGCGCGGCGGCGGCATCGGTGGCTGCCTGCCGTTCCGCCGCCTGCGCGGTGGCGAGCGCGTGCTCCAGCGCCGCGGCATCGGCCTGGGCCTGGCGCAGGGCTTCGGCCAGCGCCACCGGATCGCGCGAGTCTTCGGGGACCTGCGCGCAGGCAACCTGCCATTCGACCTGGCACTGCGCCAGCGCTTGCGAAGCCGTTTCCGCTGCGGCGGCGGCTTCGCGGCCGGCGAGCTCCGCCGCTTCGCGCGCGGCGCGGCTGGCGGCGATGGCCGCTTCGCACTGGCCAACGCTGGCCGCTGCCTGCTGGCCTGCTGCCAGCGCGGCTTCCAGCGTTGCCATGTCTGTCTTCAGCTGGCGCGCGGCCTCCTCCGAGACATCGCCCAGGGCCTGCGCGAGTTCCTCGGCGCGCTCGCGCGCCTGCAAGCTGGCGGCCTGCGCGGCTTGTAGCTGGCCGGCGCAACGCACCGCCTGCGACTCGGCCTCGAGCATGGCGCCGCGCGCCTGCTCCAGCGCCTCATCGGACAGCGGTGTCTCGACATGCTGCGCCGGCGTGGGATGCGCACTGCTGCCGCATACCGGACACGCCTCGCCGGTGGCGAGCAACGCCGCCAGCCGGGCCGCCTGGCCGGCGCGCCACGCGGCTTCGGCTTCGGCCAGCGCGGCACGGCGGCGTTCGCGCATGCGGTCGGCCAGTTGCAGCGCCGCTTCCACGTCGGCTGCCTGCGCGACGGCATTGGCGAGCGCCTGCATCGCCTGCGCGTGACGGCTGAATTGCCGCGACTTTTCCTGCAGCGCGGCGAGCTGCAGTTGCGTGCCTTGCAGCTGCGCGGCAGCCAGCTGTGCCTGCCCGAGCGCGGCCTCCGCCGCCACGGCCTCGGCCTGGCTCGCCGCCAGCCTGGCGGCGGCACGCTCGCGCGCCGCGGTGGTGGCGGCTTGCTTCTGCTGTGCCGCCTCCAGGGCCTCGCGCAGCGTGCCGAGCTGGCGCGCGCGCGGCAGCATGGCGTCCAGTTCCGCGCAGCGCCGCTGCGCGGCCGAGCGCAATCCGGCACGGCCGGTCTCGGCCTGCAATGCGGCGGCGGCCTGCGCCGCCTGCTGCGTGGTGCGTGCCGCGCCCGCTTCGGCCTGCTCAAGCGCGGTCCCGGCCGCAGTGAGGTCCCGCTGCGCGAGCTGCCACTGCTGCAATGCCGGGTTGACGCGTGCCGCCCGCTGCGCCGCCTGCAGCCGCATGCGTTCGGCCTCCATCACGGGTTGCTGTGCCAGCAACGCCGTGTGCGCGGCTTCGGCCTGCTGGCGCTCCTGCAGCCGCGCCGCGACCTGTTCGCCCGCGCCCAGCGCCGCCTGCGCAGCGGCCAGCGCCTGGCGTGCGACCTGCTCCTGTGCCTGCAGCGCATGCATTTCCGCCTGCAGCGCGGCGATGCCGTCGGCAAGCGCCTGCGCGCTCTCCATGCCGGCCTGCCGCAGCGCTTCGTCGCGCTGGATGCCGATGCGCTCGGCATCGCGGCGGATGCCGGCCGCCTGCGTCTTCAGCAGTTCTTCCACGCGGCGATAGAGCTCGGTCCGGAACAAGCGCTCCAGGATCGCCTGCCGCGCCTGCGAACTGGCGGTCAGCAGTTCGCGGAAGCGCCCTTGCGGCAGCACGATGACCTGGCGGAACTGCGCGCTGTCGAAGCCGAGCAGCTCGCGGATGGCATCGCTGACCTTGCCCGGCTGGCCAGCCTTGCTGACCCAGCCATTGCCGTCATGCTGGTCGAGCTGCGCCTTGGCCGGCTCCGTCAGCCAGCCCTCGCCGCGCTGCTTGGGCCGCTCCTGCGCGGGCGAGCGCACCACGCGCCAGCGTTGCGCGCCCAGGCTGAATTCCAGCGTGACCTCGGTGCGCAGTCCCGGCGCGGCGTTGGCGCTGCGCATGGCCTGCGCACTGCGCTCGCCGCCGGAGGTATCGCCATACAGCGCAAAGCAGATGGCGTCGAGCAGCGTGGTCTTGCCGGCGCCGGTGGGGCCGTGGATCAGGAAGAAGGCCTGGTCGCCGAGCCGCGTGAAATCGACCTGCTCGGTCGCGGCAAACGGCCCGAAGGCCTGCAGGGTCAGGTGCAGAGGTCTCATGCCGACTCCCGCTCCGCCGCCGCCATGCCGGCCAGCACATGGTCCAGCACCTCGCGGTGGCCCGGCTCCAGCTCGGCATCGGCCACCTCGCGGAAAAAGCTGGCAAACAGCTCGCCGGTGCCAAGCTGGCGCAGCTGGCGGCCCGCTTCCGAGGCCGTGCCGCTGCGCGCCAGCACCGCGCGCTCGATCGCCAGCGCATTGGGGTAGACCTGGCGCAGCTTGGCCATGGGGTCGAGCAGCGCGCCGGCATCGGTCAGGCGCGCGTGGATATAGTCGTCGCGCTGCGGGTCATCTGCGCCAGCGGCAAGCAGCGCGGCCAGTTCGCCTTCCACCACGCGCACGTCGCGCAGCGGCTGCAGCGGCACCGGCGTGATCGAGACGGTGCCATCGCCATCCAGCTCGATGCGCGACACCGACTTGTCGTGCGCGCATTCGGACAGCGAGTACTTGAGCAGCGAGCCGGCGTAATGGATGCGGCCCCCGCCAAGCGTCTGCGGCCGGTGCAGGTGGCCCAGCGCGACCAGGTCGAAACCGGCGAAGAGGTCGGCCGCCACGGCGCCGCTGCCGCCGACCGACAGCGGCCGCTCCGATTCGCTGGCCGCGCCGCCGACCACGAAGGCATGGCCCACCACCACCGCGCGCACGCCCGGGGGATGGACCGCGCGGATCGCGTCGAGCTGCGCGCGCAGCGCGGCTTCGTGCGAGGGCAGATCGGCGCCCATGGCGTCGCGCACCACCGCGGGCTCGGCATAGGGCAGCGCGTAGACGCGCACTTCGCCGTGCGCGTCCTGCAGCGTCACGCTGGCGGCCTCGGCCAGCGTGCGGCCGGCCACGTGCAGGCCCTGCGCGCGCATCAGGCGCGCGCCGAATTCCAGCCGCTGCGCGCTGTCATGGTTACCGGCGATCATCACCACCGGAACGCCGGCATCGACGACGATGCGGCCCAGCACGTCGTCGAGCAGCGCCACGGCCTCGGGCGGTGGCACGGCGCGGTCATAGACGTCGCCGGCGATCAGCACGGCGTCGGGTCGTTCGGCTTTGACCAGTTCAACGAACTGGCCAAGGATATGGGCCTGGTCTTCCAGCAGGCTGCGGGCATGGAAGAGCCGGCCGAGATGCCAGTCGGCGGTGTGCAGGAAACGCAATCTGGGATCCGGTGGATTTTGCGCGCATGTGGCGCGCGAACCCAGCATGATAAATCGTCGCGGTGCCTGCATGACCGTTCAGCGACGGTTCAGCCGCGCCGGCGCATCATCCGTGAAGACCAAGCAGAAGGTGTGGCCGGCGCAGAAGCCCGTCGACGCCAGCACCACGGTGGAGCTGGTCGGCGAGTACGACACGGAGCTGATCGGCGAATCGCACTTCGACGTGAAGGAAATCCGCCTGCCTTGATCGTTGACCGCGCGGGCATGCGCCCGTCGGGGATTGCGCCGCAGTTGACCGCGGCGAACGGGCCGCCGCCGGCCGCTCTGTAAATGCAGGAGGCCAAGCAGTCCGAAGCAGGAACGATACGCGGCGCAAGCCGCGAGCGCGCCGGGCTCAGGTCACGCGGAAGCCGACCTTCAGCGTGACCTGGAAATGAGCGATCTTGCCGTTCTCGATATGGCCGCGCGTTTCCACCACTTCGAACCAGTCGATGTTCTTGATGGTTTCGCCAGCCTTGGCGATGGCGCTGCGGATCGCCGCATCGCAGCCATCCGGCGAAGAGCCGACGATTTCGACCAGCTTGTAGGTATGGTTCGACATGTCCCTCTCCTTGGCGGGCAGGCCCGCGGGGTTCCATCCATCATAGGCGCCATGCGCCGATAGTCCCAAGGCCGGTGCCGCCGGCGCATATCCTGTTACACATCGCCCTTTGCCAGTGGCGTATGCGGCTGCTACGCTGCGGTCCCGCGCACCACAGCCCGCGCCGCGCGGCGCGCGCAGGCTGTCCCTGACCGAAGCCAGCATAAACGTCGCGACCTACGCGCCCTGACTTACCGAATGTTCCGCCGTACCGTACTGGGCCTTGCCCTCGCCGCCGCCGTATCGGCCTTCACCTCGTTCAGCCCCTTCGCCCTGATCGCGCATGCGCGTTCGGCGTCCGGCTTCGACCAGGTCACCGAGTCCATCACCAACAGCATCAGCGACACCTTCAGCGAAGCGGTAGCGAAGCACCTGCCTTCGCGGTCCGGCAAGCCAGCGCAGCCGCCCGAGGCCAGCCCCGCGCCGAGCAAGGCGTTCGCGCAGGGCAGCGGCTACACGCTGTGCTTCGTGCCCGACGGTGCGAGCTGCCAGGCGCTGCTGGTCAATGCCATCCGCAGCACGCGCCGGCAGCTGCTGATCCAGGCTTACTCGTTCACCAGCGCACCGATCGCCGAGGCCGTGGCGCAGGCGCACCGGCGCGGCGTGGACGTGCGCGTGATCCTCGACAAGAGCCAGCAGTCGGAGCGCTATACCAGCGCCACCTATCTCAAGCACGCGGGCGTGCCGGTGGTGATCGACAACAAGCCCGCGATCGCGCACAACAAAGTGATGGTGTTCGACGAACAGGCAGTGTTCACCGGCTCGTTCAACTTCACCAAGTCGGCGCAGGAGCGCAATGCCGAGAACGGCATGCTGATCCGCGGCGATGCGGCGGTGGTGAAGGCCTATACGGACAACTGGCACAAGCGCTACCGGCAATCGCGCGCATATTGAGCGCTTCCCTGACCCGGCAAACGACAGCGCCGGCACGACGGCGCGCGCGGTGGCAAACTTGCGGCTGGCGCGCGGCACGCGCCGCGCATTCCGCCGACCCGCCGCGCGTTCCGCCTACCTAGTGAGCCATTCCGGAGAGCCTTTGCCATGACAGCCATTCCCGACAGCCAATGGATCCGCGTCGACAGCGACGCGGGCAGCTTCGACGCCTACCTCAGCCTGCCGCCGGCGGGCGTCCGGCCCGGCGCGCCCGGCATCGTGCTGCTGCAGGAAATCTTCGGCGTGAACGAACACATCCGCGCGGTGGCTGACCAGTACGCCGCCGACGGCTATGCCGTGCTGGCGCCCGACGTGTTCTGGCGCGACGCGCCGCGCGTCGAACTGGGCTACGCCGGCGACGACATGACGCGTGCGCTGGCGCTGCGCCAGGCGGTCGACATCGAAGCCGCGATGGGCGACATCGCCGCCACCGTGCAGGCGCTGCGCCAGCGTACCGGCGCCGGCAAGGTCGCAGCGGTGGGCTACTGCTTCGGCGGCCTGCTGTCGTACCTGAGCGCGGCGCGCGGGCTGGTCGACGCGGCGGTGCCGTACTATGGCGGCGGCATCCAGAACCAGCTGCAGGAAGCGGCGAACATCCGCGTGCCGGTGCAGTTCCACTACGGCGCGCTCGACGCGCACATCCCGCCCGAGGCCGTGCTGAGCGTGCGCGACGCGGTGGCCGGCAAACCCGGCACCGAGATCCACGTCTACGGCAACGCCGACCACGGCTTCAACTGCTGGGCGCGGGCCTCGTACCACCAGCCCAGTGCCGCGCTGGCACACGGGCGCGCGCTGGCCTTCCTGGCGCAGACGCTGTAACAGGCCACCCGGGGGCGCTCGCCCCCTGCGCCGCCTTGCCAGGGCGAGGCGGCAGCCCTTATCCTCGGCGCTTGGCTTCAAAGACTTGCTGGACCCTCAAACCATAACGACGGAGACCACCATGCAGTCAGAGCAGCAGCGCGCCCTGCGCAACACCATCCCCGACGCCATCGCCCGCGCGGTGCGGCGCAGTCCCGCCAAGACCGCGCTCCGCTTCGGCGAGCGGGCCTGGAGCTACCGCGAACTCGACCTCGCCGCCGCGCGCGTGGCCGGCGCGCTGGCACGATGGGGCCTGCGCCCCGGCGACCGGGTCGCGGCCTTTGGCAAGAACTCGGATGCGTACGTGCTGCTGTGGCTGGCCTGCCTGCGCAGCGGCCTGGTCCATGTGCCGGTCAACTTCTCGATGACGCGAGCGGAGGTGGAATACCTCGTGACGCAGTCGGGCGCCAGCGCGATCTTTGCCGACCCGGTACTGGCGGCGCGCATCGAAGGCCTGCCGTGCCGCATCGGCGGCACGCTGCATGGCGGCGGCAGTGCGCGCGATATCCTCGCCGCGGCAGCCAGCGGGCCCGAAGCACCAATACTCGACAGCCTCGCCGACACCACGCCGGCGCAGATCCTGTACACCTCCGGCACGACCTCCGCACCCAAGGGCGCGGTGCTGACCCACCGCGCGCTGCTGGCCGAGTATGTCAGCACGATTGACGCCTGCGACATCCGCGCCACGGACTATTCGCTGGCAGCGCTGCCGCTGTACCACTCGGCGCAGATGCACGTGTTCCTGATGCCGCTGCTGCTGTGCGGCGGCACCACGCTGATCGCCGACAGCCCCGAGGCGGGCTACTGCCTGCGCACCATCCACGCGGAAGGCATCACCAGCTTCTTTGCCCCGCCCACGGTCTGGATCTCGCTGCTGCGCCATGCCGAGTTCGAGCCCGCCAGGCTCGGCGCGCTGGTCAAGTCCTACTACGGGGCATCGATCATGCCGGTGCCGGTGCTGCTGGAGTTGCAGCAGAAGCTGCCGGCGCTGCGCTTCTACAACTGCTACGGGCAGAGCGAAATCGGGCCGCTGGCGACAGTGCTGGGCCCCGACGAGCATGCGGCGCGGCCCGCGTCGGCAGGACGGCCGGTGCTGAATGTCGAGACGCGCATCGTCGACGAGACCATGCAGGACGTCCCTCCCGGCGAGCTCGGCGAGATCGTGCACCGCTCGCCGCAACTGCTGACCGGGTACTGGGACAAGCCGGAGCAGACCGCCGAAGCATTTGCCGGCGGCTGGTTCCATTCCGGCGACCTCGGCTACATGGATGCCGAGGGCTACCTGTACGTGGTCGACCGGATCAAGGACGTGATCAATTCAGGCGGCGTGCTGGTCTCGAGCCGGGAAGTGGAGGAGTGCCTGTACACGCATGGCGCGGTGGCCGAAGCGGCGGTGTTCGCGCTGCCGCATCCGAAGTGGGTCGAGGCAGTGGCCGCGTGCGTGGTGCGCAAGCGCGGCCAGGAGGCCAGCGAAGAGGCGCTGATCGCGCATGCGCGCGAAGCGCTGGCGCCGTTCAAGGTGCCCAAGCGCATCGTGTTCGTCGACGACCTGCCGCGCAATACGGCCGGCAAGCTGCTCAAGCGCCAGCTGCGCACGGATTACGCGCAGCTGTTCAGCACCGAAGCCTAGCCGGCCGGGAGCGCCATCGCATCGGCATCGGTCAGTACGGTACCGCCACGCCGTTCTCGACCTTGACGCGGTCGCCGATGCGCATCTGGTAGGCGTTGGACTGCGTCAGCGTCAGGTAGGCGTTGTCGCTGGTGCGCACGCGCACGCGGTAGGCCGACGCGCTGGTGCCGGTGCGCTTCTCGACCTCGTTGCCGGCCACCGCGCCTACCACGGCGCCGCCGATGGTCGCTACCGTATTGCCGCGGCCGCCGCCGACCTGGTGGCCGAGCAAGCCACCGACGATGCCGCCGACCACCGCGCCCGCGCCGCTGGTCGAGGGCGGCTGGCCGGCAACCACTTCGATGGCCTCTACCCAGCCGTAGCGTACGCCGTACGCCTGGTTGCCGTAGTTGCTGTTGCCATAGCCGTTGCTGTCGTAGCCGCCGTCCGGATATTGCTGCTGCGGATACCCCTGTTGCGGATAGCCTTGCTGCGGATATTGCTGTTGAGGGTAGCCCTGCTGGGGATAGCCCTGCTGCGCCGGGTAGCCGCTGATGGTGGTGCCGCTGGTGCCGTAGTTGCCGCCATAGCTTCCACCATAGCTGCCGCCATAGGCGGTATTGGTGCCGTAGCTGCCGTAGCCGCTGCCATACCCCCCGCCATAGCCGTTGTCATAGCCATACGGCGTGGCACACCCGGCGAGCGCACCGGCGCCCAGCACCGCAAGCACAACCGAACGAAAGGGGATGGACATGGCTCGACTCCTGCGCACTGCGCTTATTGATGATGGTGATGAATGCGCGCGAGTCTAGGGCCGCGCGCGGGCGGCGGGTGTCACCGGAGCTTTTGATTGGTAACCGCCTGTAACCGGATCCGTGGCACCCGGTTGGCACCCGGTTGGCACCCGGTTGGCGCTCGGCTGGCAGGCTCAGCCGCGCTCGGCGCCGTCGTCGTTGAACTGCGTGATGCGTGCCACGCGGAAGGTGTTGCGCAGCGATTCCAGCTCGGTCCGGTGCAGCATCGCCAGCCGGTTCAGGCTGCGCTCGCCCTTGGCCAGCAGGTGCACCTGCACCACGCGCCGGTCCTCGGGATTGAGGCGGCGCTTGACCAGTCCGGCCGCCTCGCAGCGGTTGACCAGCGCCACCACGCCGTGCTGCTTGGCCTGCAGTCGTTCGGCCAGCTCGCCGATCGAGGCCCACTCCTTGTCGGCGCTGCCGCGGATATGCAGCAGCAGCAGGTACTGCTGCACGGTCAGCCCTTCCTCGCGCGCCGC
This sequence comes from Cupriavidus sp. a3, assembly GCF_051015765.1. NCBI lineage: Bacteria > Pseudomonadati > Pseudomonadota > Betaproteobacteria > Burkholderiales > Burkholderiaceae > Cupriavidus > Cupriavidus sp. a3. Next base: position 2,209,889 of record NZ_CP170644.1, read on the forward strand.
ATCCTCGGAAAACCGCAGGAAGCGCCGCAGCTGGTAGCGGAAGTCCGAGAGCGCCTCGAAATCCGCCTTGTTGAGCGGCGCAGGGTTGCGGGACGAGGCTGGCTTGCTGGGCATAGGACGAGACGGAAGAACGGCGCAAGGCGCAAAAAAAAACGGGGACGTGCCCGCCGCCGGCGCAGTGCGGCCGCGGGCGCTCGCAATTATAGGGCGGCGCCGGCATGTTGGACGCGCCACAGGCACGCGACCCGGATGTGCCGACGTGACGCCGGGCTATGGCAGAATCTGTGCGGTTGCAGACACCCTAACCCCACCGGAAACCGCATCGATGTTTACGGAAATCGCCCTCTTCCTGCTGGATACCATCTTTACCTTGTTCGGCATGGCCCTGCTGCTGCGCGTCTGGATGCAGCTGACGCGGCTGCCGACGCGCAACCCGGTCTCGCAGGGCGTGTTCCAGATCACCGACTGGCTGGTGCGGCCGCTGCGCCGGATCATTCCGGGCGTGGGCGGCATCGACTGGGCCACGGTGGTGGCGGCCTGGCTGACGGCGGTCGTGTTCCTGCTGCTGGTCGCGCTGCTCAGCGGCGCCGACCTGCTGGCGTTCCTGCCGGCGGTGCTGCTGACCGCGTTGCTCTATGTGCTGAAGTGGGCGATCAGCCTGGTGATGTGGGTCACGCTGCTGATGGCGATCCTGTCGTGGGTCAACCCGCATTCGCCGATCACGCCCGCCATCGACCACCTGACCGCGCCGGTGCTGCGCCCGATCCAGCGCGTGGTGCCCCGCCTCGGGGGCTTCGATGTCTCGCCGCTGGTGCTGTTCGTGATCGCGCAGATCCTGCTGATGGTGGTCGCCAGGCTGGGCGCGAGCGTGTTCAACATGCATTTTTGAGGACCGCAGGCCGCTGCGATGGGGCCGGGCACTGGCCGGCGCATTGTCCAGATGTCTGGACAGTGTTTCGAGAATTGACGCTTTTTCTGCTTAGTGTGAAGTCCTACATTACAGGCAACGTGGCGCTGCAGCCACGCACCCTGCCAAGAAGGACCACACCATGAAGACCCTCGCACAACCCCGCAACCTGGCGCTTTCGCTGCTGTGCGCGGCCGGCCTGTCGTTTGCCGCCGCTGCCGCGCACGCCTCTGAACCCGTTTCCGATATTGCGCGCCTCGACGGCGGCATCGCCCACGCCAGCAAGGCCGATCCTTTCCTGGACGGCGCTCGATATGCCTTCCGGAACGGCCGCGCCGATCCGTTCACCGACGGTGCCAGGCAAGGCAAGGTCGATCCGTTCACCGACGGCGCCGCCATCACCGGCCGTCGCGACAGCTTCACCGAAGGCGCCTGAGTCTGCGCGTTTTCCCTTGCCACGGCCTTGCGCCGTGGTGGCCCGCCGGCGTCCTCAACCCGCAGGGCGGGCCTCTCCCTGTGCCAGGCCGCTTCCGTCAGCCTGCGCGTCGTCTTCGGGCCCAGCGCCCTCCCTCGCCCACTCGCCGGGCTCGATCCCTTCCAGGCCTGGCTCGGGCCCCAGCTCCGACACCATCATCGACTCGATCGCTTCCATGAACACGCGCACCTTGCGCGGTTGCAGGCGCCGGTCCGGCAGCAGCGCGAACACGCGCAGCGGCGGCAGCGGGAAATCCGGCAGCACCCGCACCAGGCGGCCCTGCGCGATCTCGGCCTCGCAGTAGTTCACCGACAGGCGCGCGATGCCGAGGCCCGCCAGCGCGCCCTGCAGGCGCAGCTCGGCGTTGAAGGTCTGCATGCGCGGGCGGATCGGCACGGAGACGGTCTCGCCGTCGCGGGTGAATTCCCACACCGTGTCGCCCGGCGTGGTCAGCGTCGGCATGTTGGCCAGGTCTTCCGGGCGCAGCTGCGCCGGCAGGCTGTCCGCCAGCGACGGCGCGGCGAACAGCCCGCGCTCGACGTGGTAGATGCGGCGGGCCACCGTGCCGGAGTCGGGCAGGTCGGCATCGACGATGACGAACGCCACGTCAAACCCGTCGCGGATCGGGTCGACCAGTCCCTGCGTGATCTCGACCGCCACATCCAGCGCCGGATGCGCGACGAGTGTACGGCAGATCACCCCGCCCAGTTGCTGGGCGCCAAATTCATAAGGTGTGGCGATGCGCAGCACGCCCTGCACGCGCTCCTCGCGCGCCAGCGTTTCCTGGCGGATCTCGCGCAGCCGCGCGAACAGCGGCGCCACGTCGCGATAGACCGCCTTGCCGGCATCGGTGAGGCGCATGCGCCGCGTGGTGCGCTCCAGCAGCTTGGCGCCGATGGCGGTTTCCAGCCGCGCGACCGCGGCCGAGACGCGCGACTTGGGGCAATCGAGCTGCTCCGCCGCGGCCGTGAACGTTCCCTGCTCGACGACGCAGCAGAACGCTTCCCAGTCGTTCCATTGAATTGTTTGATTCACCGGACAATGTTTCCCTGACAGCCTGTAGTTCTCGGCGGCAGGCGACATTATGCTTGAGCGATGCAACAAACGCCTGTCCCGGCTGCACCGGACGGCTCAGCCCCAGCGCTGGCAACATCAGTCCCGGCAGCCCTCGCCCCCGCTACGACACCGGCCTCCGCCCCAGCACACCCCCGCATGCAACTCACCAGTCACCCCGAAATGGGTCACTGGCGTCTTTCATTGTTCGGCCTGACGCTCGGCCTGGTCACCGGCATCGACTTTTCTTCCACGTTGATGATGGGCGTGGCCAGCCAGCATATCCAGGGCGGCGTCGGCGCCGCGCCCGAAGATTACCTGTACGCGGTCTCGGCTTATGCCGCCACCGCGGTGCTGATGAACATGGTGCTCGACCAGGTCGCGCGCCGCATCACGTACAAGCGCTTTACGCTGGTGTCGCTGGTGGTGTTCATCCTGGGTTCGCTGATCTGTGCCGAATTTGCCAGCCCCACCGGGCTCATCTCCGGCAAGGCGGTGCAGGGCCTGGGCGCCGGGGGCCTGTTCGCGGCCTCGCGCATCCTGGTGCAGCTGGTGTCGACGCCGGCCGAACGCGGCGCGCTGATGCTGCGCTTCGGCGGCGGCGCGTTCTCGATGCTGGCGCTCGCGCCGTGGCTGACCAGCATGTTCCTCGACGATATCGGCTGGCGCGCGGTGTTCCTGTTCCAGGCCGGCATTGCCTTGCCGGTGCTGCTGTCGGTGGCGCTGACCTACCCCACGCGCGCGCCGCGCGACCGGCATCCGCCGGTGTCGACGCTGGACTGGCCCGCCGCGATCGCCGCCGCGGCCGGCGCGCTGGTGTTCCTGCATACGCTGCAGGAAATGCGCTACACGCGCTTCTTCAGTTCGCTGGAAATGCCGCTGGCGGCGCTGTGCGGGCTGGCGCTGTTTGCCTTCGCCGGCTGGCGCCTGTACCGCCATCCCGACCCGTGGATCGACCTGTCGCGGCTGGCCGGGCGCCAGTATCTCTACGGGCTGGGCTTCTACACGCTGTATTACCTGATGTCGTCGGCATGGGCCTTCCTGCTGCCGTCGCTGACGCAGACCGGCCTGGGCCTGACCTTCCGCACCACCTGCATGCTGCTGGCAACCAGCGGCACGGTGGCGACCATCGGCGCCATCGTCATCACGCTGGGCATGGCGCTGGTGTTCCGCAAGCGGCGCGTGATCGCGCTTGGCTTTGTCTTCTATGCCTGCGCAGCGATGCTGTTTTCGCACCAGCTGATGCCGGGCGCGCCCGACTATGCGCTGGTGCCGGTGGTGCTGCTGGAAGGGCTGACGCCGGTGCTGCTGATGGTGCAGGTGGCATCGATGACCTACCTGGAGGTGCCGGTCGAGGATTTCTCGCACGCCTACCAGTTCAAGAACGTGTGCAAGCAGATTGCCTCGGCCGTGGGCACCGGCCTGGCCAGCGTGTTCATGCAGGACGGGCTGGCCGAGCACCGCACCCACCTGGTCGAGCAGGTCACGCGCTTCAACCCGGCGCTGCAATCGCCGGATGCGCTGTCGGCCTCCGGGCTGGCGAAGATCTCGCTGGAAATCGACCGGCAGGCCACGCTGCTGGCAGGTATGGACATGCTGCATGGCTTCGCGGTGATCTGTGTGCTTGGCGCGGTGTTCGTGCTGGTGCAGCGCAGCTTCCGCTAAGACGCCTCTCCAGCCCCCGATAACAAGGGAGGCGGTGCAGGAGACAGCATGGCGGCGGCGTTCCGAACGGGCGCCGCCGGGGCCATGCCGCCATCCCCCGCTGGTGGTGAGCCATGGGGGCCGGCACTGGCGTTGTGCCGGCATTTCCTCTACCCTTTCGGCCTTTCCGTGCCAATCCGGCGACCCGCGCCGGTGCTACACCGATGGCCAGTTCCACCGACTCCCCCCGCGACGCGCAGACGCCCCAGGGCGCAGGCAGCGCCGCCGCGCCCGAGAAGCCAAGCGACAGCTATGTGCAGTCCTTTGCACGCGGGCTGTCGGTCATCCGTGCCTTCAATGCCCAGCACCCGGCACAGACGCTGACGGAAATCGCCCAGGCCAGCGGCCTGACGCGCGCGGGCGCGCGCCGCATCCTGCTGACACTGGTGGGACTGGGCTATGTGCAGGCGGACGGGCGGCTGTTCCGGCTGACGCCCAAGATCCTCGACCTCGGCTTTGCCTACCTGACCTCGATGCCGTTCTGGAACCTGGCCGAGCCGATCATGGAGACGCTGTCGCAGCAGGTGCATGAAAGCTGCTCGATCTCCGTGCTGGACGGGACCGAGATCGTCTACGTGCTGCGCGTGCCGGCGCGCAAGATCATGACCATCAACCTGTCGATCGGCAGCCGGCTGCCGGCGTATTGCTCGTCGATGGGCCGCGTGCTGATGGCAGGGCTGAACGAAGCCGAGCTGGACGCCGTGCTGCGCGCCAGCGAACTGCGCGCGCGCACCAGCCGCACCGTGACTGACATCGAAGCGCTGAAGACCATCGTCGCCGATATCCGCACGCGCGGCTGGGCGTTGAACGACCAGGAGCTGGAAGAGGGACTGGTGTCGCTGGCGGCGCCGATCCGCAACCGCGCCGGCCAGACCATCGCCGCGATCAATATCAGCGGCCAGGCCAATCGCACCAGCGCGCAGGAAATGCTGGAGCGCTTCCTGCCGCCGCTGCTCGAAGCTTCGGAAAAAATTTCGGGGCTGGTCGGGCTGCGTACCTGAAGGCCGGCCCCACCACCCGCGCCGGCTGCCTCAGCCGGCCACCGGCAGCGCCACGCTGCCGAACTCGGCCGAACGCGTGCCGTCCAGCGGCCGGTTGCTGGCGCCGAAGTACGCAAAGGCAACCGACAGCTTGACCGCGTTGGAGGCATTGCGGCCCGCCGCGTGGAACAGCCGGCTGTCGAAGAACAGCACGTCGCCGCGGTGCAGCGCGAGCGGCCGCGCCGCCTGCAGCAGCGGCTGGCTGGCGGGATGCGCCTCGATCAGGAATTCCGCGGGATCCAGCTGGCCCGGCTCCAGCGCCGCGCGGTGCGAGCCCGGAATGACGCGCAGCACGCCGTTGCTTTCATCCTCGTCGCCCAGCGCCAGCCAGACCGTCACCAGCTCGGGCTTGGCAAACGACCAATAGCGCGTATCGCGGTGCCAGCCGGTCTGGCTGCCGTAGTGCGGGTGCTTGGTCATCACGCAGTTGTGGTGCGCCAGCGTCAGGCACGCGGGTTCGCCCAGCAGCGCCTGCACCACCGACACCAGCTTCGGAGCGGTAGCCCAGTCGTGGAACACTTCGTCGCGGCCGTAGGCCTGGCGCAGCCGCCTGACGGTGCCGCCGCCGGCGGCGTCGCGCGCGGCCGGGGCGCCGGGATAGCCCAGGTCGGCCTCGAACTCCACCGGTGGCACCACCGCCGCCAGGTGCCTGCGCGCCACCGCTTCCAGCGCGGCGCAGTCTGCCTCGCTCCCGAAGCCGCGCAGGATCACGAAGCCGTTGGCATGGAAGGCCTGCGCCAGGCGCAGCAGCGCGTCGGAATCGGCGGCGCCGGGGGTCAGCACGGCAGCCGCAGGGAGGTCGGCACGGAGGTCGCCACGGAGGTCGGCGGAGGGGTCCAGCGAGGCAGTCATTGCAGCGGGCAGCGGAAGGAGAAAGAAATACGGTTGGGCCGGCGGTGGCCCGACAGGCTCATGATGCCAGAACCGGCGCAAACTGGCGCAGCCTGTGCGCCATCCGGGTGCATCGCCGCCGGCCCGGGGTGTCTCCGTTCGGAAACAGACGGTGCCGCGTGCCGCGCACGCCGCTACAATGCGCTGCACTGCGTCCCCGTTTTTGCCGCCGGTCCGGCTCCCTTCCAACTCCCTTGCGCCGAGGTCCAACGTGACTGCTCGCCCACGCATCGTCGCTTCGCTGGCCGAGGCCCAGGCCCAGCTGGGCCGCATCGTCCTTGGCAAGCCGCAGCAGGTCCGGCTGGCGCTGGCCTGCATGCTGGCGGGAGGCCACCTGCTGCTGGAAGACGTGCCCGGCGTGGGCAAGACCACGCTCGCGCATGCGCTGGCGCGTACGCTCGGGCTGCAGTACCAGCGCGTGCAGTTCACCAGCGACCTGCTGCCGGCGGACCTGATCGGCGTCTCGGTGTTCGTGCGCGATGCGGGCGAATTCCGCTTCCATCGCGGCCCGGTGTTCGCGCAGGTAGTGCTGGCCGACGAGATCAACCGGGCGCCGCCCAAAACCCAGAGCGCCCTGCTCGAAGCCATGGCCGAGCGACAGGTGACCCATGACGGCACCACGCACGCGCTGCCGGAACCGTTCTTCGTGATCGCCACGCAGAATCCGCTGGAGCAGCTGGGCACCCATGCGCTGCCTGAATCGCAGCTCGACCGCTTCACCATGCGCGTGTCGCTGGGCTATCCCGATCCCGCCTTCGAGCGCGTGCTGTACCTCGGCGGCGCCAGCGCGGCGGAAGCCACGCCGGTCATGGATGCCGCGCAGGTGCTGGCCCTGCAGCAGGCCGCCGCGCAGGTGTACGCCAGCCCCGCGCTGGTCGATTATGTGCTGGCACTGGTGCAGGCCACGCGGCGCCACAGCGGCTTTGCCGCCGGCCTGTCGCCGCGCGCCGGGCTGGCGCTGCTGGCCTGCGCGCGCGCATGGGCCCTGCTGGCGCAGCGCGAACTGGTGCTGCCCGAGGATGTGCAGGCGGTCTTTGCCGCCGTTGCCGCGCACCGGCTGCTGCCGGCGGGCGGCGGCAGCCCCGCGGCGGTGGACGGCGAGCTGGCGGCGCTGCTTGCCGGCGTGGCCATTCCCTGACGCCCATGGCGAGCGATCCGCTGGCGGCGCCGCACGACAACCGGAACGCGGCCGCACACCATCGCCTGCCCTGGCCAGGCCTGTTCGCGTCCGTCAGGCTCTTCCGCCAGCGCATTGCCGCGCGCCGGCCGTCCGGCGGCACCGTGCGGCTGGACCGGCGCCATCTCTATATCCTTCCCGCGCGGGGCGGCATCGGCTTTGCCGTGCTGCTCGGCGCGATGCTGCTGACTTCGCTCAACTACAACATCAGCCTAGGCTTCGCGCTGACCTTCCTGCTGGCCGGCATCGGCATGTCATGCATGTGGCTGGCCTACCGCAACCTGCTCGAACTGGCGGTGAGCGCGGGCACGGTGGCGCCGGTGCATGCCGGCCAGCTCGCGGTGTTTGCGCTGCGCGCCGACAACGCCGACGCTGGCGCCCGCATCGGCATCGAGGCGCGCGTGCCGGCGCTGCCAGAAGTGGTGCCGGCCACGCTGACGCTCGATGGCCACGCCAGCGGCACGCTTGCACTGCACGTGCCGGCCCCGCGGCGCGGGCGGCTGGTGCTGCCGCGCGTGGTGATCAGCAGCCGCTTCCCATTCGGGCTGTTCCGCGTCTGGAGCCATGCGGACCTGCCGCTGTCGACGCTGGTCTACCCGGCGCCGGAAGTTAATGCACCGCCCCCGCCCGCCGCGTATCGCCCTGGCGCGGATGACGCGGGACCTGCCGCGTCATCCGTTCCGGGCGACGACGGCATCGACCAGCTGCGGCGCTACCGCAGCGGCGACCCGCTGCACCGGATCGCGTGGAAGCACAGCGCGCGCACCGGCCGATGGCTGAGCCGCAGCGGCGATCCGCCGCAGCGCCCGGCGCGCTGGCTCGACTGGCAGGCGATGCCTGCGGGCATGGACGCCGAAGCGCGGCTGTCGCGGCTGTGCGCCTGGCTGCTGGCCGCGCCGGACGATGCGGAAATCGGCCTGCGCCTGCCGGGCCTCGAATTGCCGCCCGCATGCGGCGCAAGCCATCGGCGCGCCTGTCTTGAAGCGCTGGCGTTGTGGCCGCAGCATCCAACGCGGCCCGGAGCCCGCCGATGAACGCCGTGGCAAGGCCGCTGCGGCATGAAGACCACGGCATGCTGCTCGGCCAGCTGGCGCTGGTGCTGGCGCCGCAGGCGCGGACCTTGCCGGTGTCGGTCAGCCTGCTGTTGTTGCTGCTGCTGGGCTGGCGCTGGCTGCTGTGGCGCCGGCGCGCGCCGCTGCCGTCGCGCTGGATGCTCGGCACCACCGCGCTGCTGGTGCTGCTGATGGCCAGTGCGCTGGCCTGGCAGGCCGGCGGCGGCGTGGGGCGCGAGCTGGCGGTGGCGCTGCTGGGTGCGTTCGTCATCCTCAAGCTGCTGGAGTGCCGCGCGCTCGGCGATGCCACGCTGGTGACGCAGTTGTCCTTCTACCTGCTACTGACGCTGTACCTGTCGGACCAGCCTTTCTGGCTGGCGCTGTACAGCCTGGCCATCGGCGCCTGGGTGTTGCGCAACTGGCTGCTGCTGCACCACCCGGAGGCGCGCAGCCGGCTGGCGATCTGGCCGATGCTGGGCCGCATGGCGCTGCTCGGCCTGCCGTGGGCGGTGGCCATGTTCGTGCTGTTCCCGCGGCTGGAGCATCCGCTGTGGCAGCTGCCGCAGTCCGCGCCCACCGGCACCACCGGCCTCAGCGATACCATGCGGCCAGGCAGCGTCGGCCAGCTGATCCGCTCGCCGGCGCTGGCGCTGCGCGCTGAAGTCACCGGCCCGCCGCTGCCTGCCGCGGCGCTGTACTGGCGCGCGCTGGTGCTGTGGGAGTACGACGGCACCACCTGGCGTCCGGCGCGGCAGCGCCTGCACGCGCAGGCGCCCGCACCTGCGATGGCAGTGGCTGGACGTGGAGTCGACTACAGCATCACGCTCGAGCCCAGTTCGCAGCACTGGCTGCTGGTGCTGGACCGCGGACAGGCCCTGTCGCCATCCGCCGACGCCGCCGTCACGCCAGATGGCGAATTCCTGTCGCGCCGGCCGGTGGACCAGCGCATCCGCTACCAGGCGCGATCGACGCTCACGCCGGCACCGGAGGCGCTGGATGCCGCCACGCGCCGGCTGGCGCTGGCCCTGCCCGCAGGCAACCCGCGCGCCCGCGCGCTGGCGTCAACCTGGGCCGCGCAGCACGCCGATCCCGCCGCACGCGTGCAGGCGGCACTGCGCCTGTTCGCCGCCGCGCCGTTTGCCTACACGCTTAGCCCGCCACAGCTCGGCGCGGAGCAGGTCGACAGCTTTGTGTTCGACACCCGGCGCGGCTTCTGCGAACACTACGCCAGCAGCTTCGTCTTCCTGATGCGCGCCGGCGGCGTGCCGGCACGGGTCGTCACTGGCTACCAGGGCGGCGAATACAACCCCATCGGCGGCCACTACGTGGTGCGCCAGTCCGATGCCCACGCCTGGGCCGAAGTCTGGCTCGACGGCCGCGGCTGGGTGCGCGTCGATCCCACCAGCGCGGTCGCGCCCAGCCGGATCGAGCGGGGCCTGGACGCCGTCCTTGGCGCCGAGGCCGCGGCCTGGCGCCCGGCGCACCAGCCGGGCTGGCTGCAGGATGTCCGTTGGGCCTACGAGGGCATGGTCTACCGCTGGCAGCGCTGGGTGCTGCAGTACGACCACGCGCAACAGGCGCGCCTGCTGGCCACCCTCGGCACGGGCGCCAGTGCCGGGCAGCTGCTGGCCGGCGCGCTCGGGGTGCTGTGCCTGCTCGCACTGGTGCCGCTGTGGCGGCGCCGGGAGCGGGCCGATCCGCTTGACGCAGCCTACGACCGCTTCTGCGAACTGTTGGCCCGGCACGGCTGCGCGCGCGCGCCGGCCGAAGGTCCCCAGGACTTCGCCGCACGCGCCAGCACCCGACTGCCGCAGGCGGCCGCAGCCATCGCGGCGGTTGCCGCGGCCTACATCGGGCAACGCTATGGCAATGCCGATCCGGCTCACGTGCGGCAGGCGGCGGAGCGCATGCGGGCGGGTACGCGGGACATCGCGGGCGCGCTGCGTCGGTAATCAATCCGTCGCCAACGGATTGCTGCCCGCCATGAGTTTCGAAGCCCGCATAGATCGCTATTGCGCCAACCATCCCGAAGCGCCGCGCGACCTGATCCTGGCCTCGCGCTTGCTGCTGCGCGCGCATATCGACCAGGCGCTCGCCCCCTTTGAGCTGGACATGAACCAGTACCTGGTGATGAGCATGCTGTCGGCCGACGAAGGCCAGCCCAGCATGGCGTCCGAGTTGGGTACGACACTGGACGTCACCCGCACGCAGATGACGAGGCTGCGGGACGGGCTCGAAGCGCGCGGCCTGCTGCGCCGCCAGGCGTCGGCGCAGGACCGCCGCAGCCTCGAACTGACCCTGACCGCGGCCGGACGGCGCCTGCTGGAGCGGGCCGCGCCGGTGGTCCACGCCGCCTACGGCGAGGCCTGGGCACCGGTGGGCGCGAGCGGCCTCGCCGGTGCCACCCGCGCGCTGACGCAGTTGCACCGGACCCTGCAAGCCCTGCAGCCATGACGGCCGGCACATCCTGGCGGCCGCTGTCGCGGCTGCGCGTCGACATGCGCTGGCTGCGCTGGCTCAGCCACCGCCAGCGCCAGACGCTGCTGATGATGCTGCTGGCGCTGGCCACCGGCGTGGAGTTCCTCGAGAACATCATGTTCGTGTTCGCGTCGAGCCATATCGTCGGCGGCATCGGCGCCGATCCGCGCACCTTTGCCCCGGTGCAGGCGGCCTACGCCGTCGGCAGCATGCTGATGATCCTCAAGCAGCGGTGGCTGTTGCGCCGGTTTGGGTACCGCTATTAGCTGACCGGCGCCCTGCTGCTGTTCATGGCCGGTACGCTTGCTGCGGCCACCGGCCATACGCTGGCGCAGATGTGGCGGCGCGTTTTGTCCAGGGCGTGCAGCAATGGGGGGCGTCGGTGCAGGCGGCGCTGTCCGCGCGCGGCTTCGACATGGCACAGGCACACCAGGGAGCACTGGCGCAACTCGCAGCGATGGTCGAGCAACAGGCCAGGCTGATTGCCTGCGAGGATATCTACCGGTTGATTGCGGTGCTCGCGCTTGGCGCGGCGGCGTTTCATGCTGGCGCAGCGGCGTCTGGCCTGAAACGCGCGCATTTTCCCGCCGTCAGTGGCGGAACGCTGGATTGACTGCAGGGCGAATGAATCGGGGAGGTGCGGAGTCGCCGCGCAGCGGATGATGGCGCGGACGGGTCGCAGTGCCGGCAGAGGCGGCAGCGGCGAAATACCTGCTCAGAACAGCGACAGCTGGCGCATGCCGAAACCGATGGTTTCTTCGACGCGCGCGCGTGCGTGGGCCAGCGATCCTTCGGCGCCCGAGTAATTGCCTGCGGCCCAGTGGTAGACCACGGGAACTTCGCCGCGCTCGGACAGGCGCACCTCGCCAAGCTTGTCGCCGCGTTCATTGCGGTAGAAATGCGAGCGATAGCCGCGCTCCCAATGCGGGGCGACTACTTTCTTGCGCCGCCGGGGCTTCGGCGCGGAGCCGGCCGCCGACGTCGTTGACGCCAGTCGCCGCGCTCTATCGGTACCCGGCGTTGTGGCGCGGGTGAAATCCAACTGCATAGACTTCCTTTTTGTCGATTCAGCAGAACCAGGGCCGGCGGGGGCTACCGCCGCATGCTTCGTGCATCGCAGTCGAGATAATACCTGTTGGCGCGCCTTCTGTAAGTAATTGGTTGTGCGGAATGCCGCTTCCCATAAGGCTTAGCGGGCCGTATACCGGTCGAGGTATACGGCCCGCGTTAACCCAAAAGCCTTGTCTGTTAACGATTAGCGGGTAGCGCCGGCGCGCCCGGTGTCAGCCGATATCGAGCGGAATAAAGATGCGGGCATCGTCGCGCTGCACCAGCAGCGCCACCTGCTTGCCGGACTTTGCCACCAGCGCTTTCAGCTGCTCGGCCGAAGTGATCGGCGTGCCGTTGAGCGACAGGATCACGTCGCCCGGCTGGATGCCAACCCGCGCCGCTGGCCCGGCCACGCCTTCGACCACCAGGCCGCCTTCGATGCCGCTGTCGCGCTTTTCTGCCGGCGACAGCGGACGCACCGCCAGCCCGAGCCGGCCGCTGGCCTCGTTGGTGCCGCCCTTCTGCGCCACCGCCTGGTCCTTGGCCGTGCCGATTTTCACCGACAAGGTCATCGGTTCGCCCTTGCGGATGATCTTCAGCGAGCTTTGCGTGCCGGGCTTGAGGTCGGCCACATGCTCGGGCAGGTCGCCCGAATGGTCGATCACGTCGTTGCCCAGCTGCACGATCACGTCGCCCGGCTTCAGGCCGGCTCGCGCTGCGGGACTGTCCGGCTCGACCGAGTTGACCAGCGCGCCGGTCGGCTTGGACAAGCCGAACGATTGCGCCAGCGCCTGGTTGACTTCCTGCACGCTGATGCCGAGGCGGCCGCGCGTGACCTTGCCGGTCGCCACCAGCTGCTGCTGGACCTTGGTGGCCACGTCTATCGGGATCGCGAACGACAAGCCCTGGTAGCCACCGGTCTGGCTGTAGATCTGCGCGTTGATGCCGATCACCTCGCCACGCTGGTTGAACAGCGGGCCGCCCGAGTTGCCCGGGTTGACGGCCACGTCGGTCTGGATGAACGGCACGTAGGTATCGTCAGGCAGCGAGCGCGACTTGGCGCTGACGATGCCGGCAGTCACGGTGTTCTCGAAGCCGTACGGCGAACCGATGGCCAGCACGGGCTCGCCGACGCGCACCTGCGAGGGATCGCCCAAGCGAACCGTCGGCAGGTTCTTGGCATCGATGCGGATCACCGCCACATCGGTCTGCGGATCCGTGCCCAATACCTTGGCCTTGAATTCGCGACGGTCGGTGAGCTTGACGGTCACCTCCTGCGCGCCGTCGACGACGTGCGCATTGGTCAGGATCAGGCCGTCAGGGCTGACGATAAAGCCGGAGCCCAGGCCGCGCACCAGTTGCTGCTGGCCACCTTGCGGGCCCTGGAACTGAGGGCCGAAGCGCTTGAAGAACTGGAACAGCGGATCGTCGGGATCGATCCCGGGCGGCATCTGCGCGGCGGTGCGTTGGGCGCGCGCGGTCACGCTGATATTGACCACGGCGGGTCCATATTGCGCAACGATGCCGGAGAAGTCCGCCGGCGTGGCCACGGCGGCCGCTGGCTGCGTGGCTGCGACGGGCGTCGGCATGGGAGCAGCGTATCCGGGCGTGACGACTTCCTTCTGCAGGTAGGCATACCCGCCGCCCAGGGCGGCGAGGGCCGCAATACCGACGGCCGTGCGAGCAATGGTCTGGCGAATCATGTCAGGGTCCTTACGTAGAAGATCTGGCGTCGGCACTTTGCGACGCGACGGGATCATGCTAACGACCGAGACTTAAAACAGGCTTAAGGTTACGAGTGCCTTGATTATCACTTTTAGCGCAGATGACAAATTTATGTTGCACACAATTCAATTGCGTATAATATATCGGCATGGAACGCGACAACGATGACACCTCGAATTGGCTGCTGCTCGATCGGCAACTATGCTTTGCCCTGTATTCGACGTCGCTTGCGATGACCAAGCTGTACAAGCCCATGCTTGGTGAGCTTGGACTCACTTATCCGCAATACCTGGTGATGCTTGTATTGTGGGAGACTGAAACGCTGACGGTATCGGAACTGGGTGGTCGCCTTGCGCTGGATTCCGGCACGCTGACACCGTTGTTGAAGCGGCTGGAAGCCACCGGCCTGGTTACCCGCAACCGCGATACCGGCGACGAGCGCCGGGTACTGGTGCGCGTGACCGAGGCCGGTCGGGCCCTGCGCGATGCAGCCGAACGTATTCCTGAACAGATGTTGTGCGCCACGCAGTGCCCGGTCGAAGAAATCCAGGCCCTGACGCAGCGCCTGCATGCACTGCGGTCCACGCTGGAAGCAGCGCGTACCGATTTCCCACCGCCGCACGACGGCAAGCCTTGATACGCCCCTGCGGGCAACCAAACGGAGCCTTAAATGAAACTCGAAAAAGTCGTTTATACCGCCCATGCCAAAGCAACCGGCGGCCGCGATGGCCGGGCCACAACCTCCGATAGCCAACTCGACGTCAAGCTGGCAGTGCCCAAGGAAATGGGCGGCGCCGGCAACGGCCTGAACCCGGAACAGCTGTTTGCCGCTGGCTACTCGGCCTGCTTCCTGGGCGCGATCCGGTACGTGGCCGGCCAGCAAAAAATCAATGTACCGGCAGAGGCTTCGATCGAAGGCGCCGTCGGCATCGGGCCGATTCCGCAAGGTTTCGGCATCCAGGTCGAGCTGAAGATTTCGCTGCCGGGCTTCGAACGCGAAGCGGCGGAGAAACTGGTGGAGCAGGCTCACCAGGTTTGCCCGTATTCGAATGCCACCCGCGGCAATATCGACGTGACGCTGACGGTCGTCTGATTCCGCGCCCAGACAAAACGGCCAGGATCGCCTAGCGGTCCTGGCCGTTTTTATTTTGGGTCTTCGTGCTGCGCACAGAACGCGCGCTTCTGCGCCGCACTCATCCGCTTGATCTCGATTTCCGCCTTCAATGCTTCCGATTTGGTTTCAAAACGAAGCCGCACCATGACCCGGATGGGCTTGCGCGAACGCGTATATTTGGCCCCCTTTCCCGACAGATGCTCCGCAAAGCGCCGATCGACGTCGGTGGTGATCCCGGTATAGATCGAGTCACCGGTGCATTCGAGCAGGTAGAGATACCAGGCGCAGTCGTCTGACATGGAATGAAAGGTCTAAGCGAGCCGATAAACCGCTGATAAACTCGAAGCCGCAAAAAGCAAAAACCCCTCGCAGCACACGCTGTCGAGGGGTTTTGCACAATAAGAGCCTGGCGATGACCTACTTTCACACCCGTTGCGGCCCAGCAGCGTCACCACTTCGCCGCGGTTCACCGTGAGGTCGACGCCGTGCAGGATGTGCGATTCGCCATACCAGGCCTGCAGGCCCTTGATTTCGAGGGCGGGAGTGTTGTTCGTGCTGATCGTACTCATTTGCTCGTCCCCCGCTTCAGTGCGCGCCCTGCAGCTCGGCATCGGCCGTGCCCATGTAGGCCTCCATCACGCGCGGGTCCTTCGACACCTCGGCGTAAGGCCCCTCGGCCAGGATCGCGCCCCGCTGCAGCACGGTGATCTTGTCGGCGATCGACGAGACCACGCTCATGTTGTGCTCGACCATCAAAATGGTGCGGCCGGCGGAGACCTTCTTGATCAGCTGCGTGACGCGGTCCACGTCCTCGTGGCCCATGCCCTGCGTGGGCTCGTCGAGCAGCATCAGCTCCGGCTCCATCGCCAGCGTGGTGGCGATCTCCAGCGCGCGCTTGCGCCCGTACGGCAGGTTCACCGTCAGCGTGTGCGCGAACTCGGTCAGCCCCACCTGCTCGAGCAGCTCCATGGCGCGGTCGTTGAGCACATCGAGCGAGCGCTCGCTGCGCCAGAACTGGTACGCGGTGCCAAGCTGTCGCTGCAGCCCGATGCGCACGTTCTCCATCACCGTCAGGTGCGGGAACACCGCCGAGATCTGGAACGAACGGATCACGCCGCGGCGCGCGATCTGCGCGGGCTTCTCGCGGGTGATGTCGATGCCGTTGAATACGATGGTGCCGGTGGTCGGCTCCAGGAACTTGGTGAGCAGGTTGAAGCAAGTGGTCTTGCCTGCGCCATTAGGGCCGATCAATGCATGGATCGAGCCGCGCCGGATTTGCAGGTTGACGCCGTTGACCGCGGTAAAGCCGCGGAACGACTTGCCGAGATCGCGGGTCGCCAGGATCAGGTCGTCATGCGGCATGGCCGTGCCTCCTTATCGTTGGCTGCCACGTTGCCGTGGCGAAAGAGATAGCGCGCCATGCTTAGCCCTCCACCGGCAGCGTCGCGATCGCGTACGCGTGGCGCAGCGTGCGGCCCAGCACCGGGTCTTCCAGCTCGATCTCGAAACGCTGCGCCGGGCGGATGCCGCCGATGGCCGGCAGCGTGCCGCACAGCATCGCCGAGCCCTCGCCAAAGCTGCCGCCATGCCCGGCAAAGCGGTCGAGCAGGTCGGCCGGCGAGCGCATCGCCGTCACCGCGCCTTGCTGGTACAGCACGCGTTCGCCGTCGATGGTGGCGTAAGAGCGCAGCACCAGCCGGTCCCAGTGGCCTTCCACTTCAGCCAGCTTCCACAGGGTCTGCGCACAGGGCTTCTCGCACATCTGCTTGGACACAGTGATGCCATAGATCTCGGCCTCGCGGTCGGTGTGGTCCGAGGCGATGCCCACCAGGATCTCGCCGCCGTCGTTCACGAGCAGGAATTCCGCTTCGCCGCTGCTGGCTTCGCCGCTAACCTGGATCTCCGGCGCGGCGCCCAGCCGTTCTGCGGCGACGCGATAGAACACGGGCGTGTAGGGCGGGCGCTTGACGCCAAGTTCTTCCAGTTCGCGGATATGGGCTTCCATGGCCTCGACGTCGCGGCCGGTCCATCCCGCCACCACCAGCTGGCGAATGGCGACGGCGCGTTGCGACTTGCCCTGGCGGCTGTCGATATCAAAGGTAAGGGTCTTCATGTTCGGGGGCTCTCTGTGCGGGGGAGGGGCGGCCAGCGTCAGCGCCGGCCGCATGGACGGGTTGGCTTACTTCTTGACCAGCGGACAGGCGCTGGCGCTGAGCGGCCGGAACGCTTCGCTGGCGGGGATCACGCTCTTGATCTTGTAGTAGTCCCACGGGCGCTTCGATTCCTGTGGCCGCTTGACCTCGACCAGGTACATGTCATGCACCATCAGGCCATCGGCGCGAATGGTGCCGTTGGTCGCGAAGAAGTCATTGACCGGCGTGGCGCGCATTTTGGCCAGTACCGCGTCGCTTTCGTCGGTGCGCGCGGCCTGGATCGCCTTCAGGTAGTGCATGGTCGACGAATACACGCCGGCATGGACCAGTGTCGGCATCCTGCCGGTCTTGGCGAAGAAGCGCTGCGACCACGCGCGCGTGGCGTCGTCGCGGTCCCAATAGAACGAAGTCGTCAGCGTCATGCCTTGCGCGGCCTGCAGCCCCAGGCTGTGGATGTCGCTGATGAACATGTGCAGGCCCGCCAGCCGCTGCTTGCTGCCGTTGATGCCGAAGTCCGCCGCGGTCTTGATCGCGTTGACGGTATCGGCGCCGGCGTTGGCCAGCCCGATCACGCGGGCGCCGGACGCCTGCCCCTGCAGCAGGTACGACGACAGGTCGGCGGAGTTGATCGGGTGCTTCGCCTTGCCCTTGAGCGTGCCGCCGACGCTCGACAGCGCCTCGGTGCCGTCCTTCTCCAGCGACGCGCCCAGGGCGTAGTCGACGGTCAGGAAGTACCAGCTGTTGTCGCCGCCGCGGGTCAGCGCCTTGACCGTGTTGGCGGCGAAGGCGTAGGTGTCGTACGAGTACTGGATCGTATAGGGCGAGCAGTCCTCGTTGCTCAGCCGCGTGGTGCCGGCACCACTGGCAATGACGATCTTGTGCTTGAGCTTGCCCAGGTTGGAAACGGCCAGCGCCACCGACGACGGCAGCGCGTCCTGGATGACATCGACCTTCTGGTTGTCAAACCAGCCGCGCGCCAGCGTGGCGGCGACGTCGGTCTTGTTCTGGTGGTCGGCGCTGACCACCTGCACGGGTGCGCCGAGCACCTTGCCGCCGAAGTCGTCGACAGCCATCTGCGCGGCGATCACCGAGCCCTTGCCGCCGATATCGGAAAAGATGGACGACATGTCGGTGAGCACGCCGATCTTGACGACGCCATCGCTGACGGGGGCGGGATCGGCCGCCACGGCGGTTCCCGAGATGAGGGCGGCGCAGGCGAGCGCGGCCGCGCCGATGCGGATATCAGGCATGTTGTCTCCTTGGGTTTTGTAGGAATAGTGAGTACTGCTCAGGCTGCGCTACCTGTGGCACTGCCGCAGCGCCGCTTCCACGGCCATGCCGATCGCCAGCAGCCTGCGGTCGGCGCCGTGCCGGCCGAACAGCATCAGGCCCACCGGCGCTTCGCCAGGGCGATGGCAAGGGACCGACAGCGCGCAAAGGTCGAGCATGTTGGCGATGGCGGGGTTGCGCAGCAGCAGGCGGTTGGTGGCGAAAAAGGCGTCGTCGTCATCGAGGTCGGCGATGCGCGGCGCCAGGATCGGCACGGTTGGCAGCACCACGGCATCGAAGCCCGCCAGTTCGGCATCCGCCTGCCGGCACAGCGCGGCGCGGCGGTCGCGCATGCGCAGGTAGTCGGCGGCGAGCTGCCCGTCGGCCAGCCGGATGCGCGACAGCACGCGCGGGTCGTAGCGGTCGGCGTGCGCCGCCATCAGCTTGCCGTGCCAGGCGCTGGCCTCGGCGGCCACCAGCCCGCCGCCGTGGCCGAGGTCGCCGAGCTGGCCCCAGGTGTCGAAATCCACGTCGTGCAGTAGCGCGCCGGCGGCGGAAAGCCGGCGCAGGGCGTCGCTGAACGCCTGCGCTACCGCATAGTCGATGGCATCCAGCACCATCCCGCCGGGCACGGCCAGGCGCAGTCCGGCCAGGCTGGCCGGCGCCGCGGGCGGCGCTGCGCCGGCCATTACCGCGTCGACGGCGGCGCAGCACGCCACGGTATTGGCCAGGCAGCCGACCGAGTCGTAGCTGGGCGACAGCGGCACCGCGCCCTGCAGCGGCACCCGGCTCGCGCTGGGCTTGAATCCGACGATCCCGCACAGCGCTGCCGGGATGCGGCACGAGCCGCCAGTGTCCGACCCAATCGCGGCCAGCGCCATGCCGTCGGTCACCGAGACCGCAGCGCCGGACGACGAGCCGCCCGGAATGCGCCCGGCCTGCCGGTCGAACGGGTTGCGCGGCGTACCGTAGTGCGGGTTGATGCCGACGCCGGAATAGGCGAACTCGGTCATGTTGGTCCGGCCGACGAAGACCGCGCCCGCGGCGCGCAGCCGCGCAATGGCCGGGGCATCGGCGCTGGCGGCGCGTTCCGGCAGTACCTTCGCGCCGGCGCGGGTCACATCGCCCTGCACGTCGAACAGGTCCTTCACCGACACCGGCACCCCCGCAAGGGCACCGGCCACGCCCTGTTCGCGCAGCATGTCGCTGGCCTGCGCCTGCTTGCGGGCGGCCATGCTGACGCCGTGCGGGAAGACGCGCGCGCCTTCGCCGCCGGGATTGCAGATGCGTTCGACACAGGAGGCCAGCAGGGACAGCGCATTGGCGCTGCCGTCGGCAAGCTGGCGCCTGGCGGTGGCTACGGTCGCTTCCATGATCAGGCCGGGTCGTAGTAGTGGATTTCCAGCAGCATGCAGCCGCCGTTGGACCGGAACGGGCCGTGGAACGCGCCGGGAGGGCGGCAGGCGTAGGTATTGGGCGCGAAGGCTTCGCCGCCGTCGCCGTTGGCATCGTTGCCGACGGTCAGGTCGCCGCTGAGCAGGTACACCTCCTCCCAGTACTCGTGGACGAACGGCGCCCTGGTGAAGATGCCCGCGTCGAAGCGCAGCAGGCGGGTACGGCTGCCGCGGCGGCCGCTTTCGTCCAGCGCGCCGGACAGGATCTTCTGCTGGATGCCGGCGGGGTAGCCTTCGGGCACTTCCCAGCCGGTGGCCAGGTCCAGGGTATGGAACTCGTCGTGAAGTTTGTTGATCGCCATGCTGATCTCCGTTATCGAGGCAAGGGTGGGGAACGGGAGGGGAGCGGGTCAGGCGGCCTGCGGCAGCCGGGCCAGTTCGTCCTGCAGGGAATAGCTGCCGAGCATGCTGTCGACCAGGCCCGACGCGCGCTTCCAGTCGTAGGTGCGGTAGGCATGGCCCTTGGTGACGAAGGTGGCGCCGGCGTAGAACATTTCGTACTGGTTGTGGCGCGAGGCAAACTCGGAGCCGACCGCGTCCCAGGCGAGCTTGAAGAACTTGACGCGCTCCTCCGGGCTGCACACCGGCGATTTCTGCGTCTTGGCGATGATGTCGGCCAGCGTGGGATTGGCGAAATCCTCGATGCTGGAGGGCAGCATGATCATGCCGCCGCCGGCCAGCTCGCGCAGCGTGTTCAGCACCTTGGCGTAGAGCTGCTGCGTCACCACCTGCGAGCCGTACAGCATGCCGCGGTCGGGAATGAAGTAGCCGTTCTGGTTGACCTGGCCCTTCGCTTCCATTCCATAGACCCAGGCCTCGACCATGCCTGCCTCGGCGGCGAGCTGGCCCAGAAGCTCCTTGACCTGCGGGAAGCCGGCAGTGCCGTTGATCTCGGTGATGCGGTGCGCCAGGCCGACCAGGAAGCGCAGCTTGACCATCAGCCTCACCTGGCACTGGTAGTTCTGGTAGACGTGCGCCGGCGTGGCATGGAACTGCTTCGCGCACATAGCGACGTCGCCCGCGACGAAGATCCGTTCCCAGGGCACCTTGACGTCGTCGAAGTAGAGCACCGCATCGTTCTCGTCGAAGCGGCTCGCCAGCGGGTTGTCGAAGACCGAGGTGGCGCTGGCCTCGTACGACTTGCGCGACATCACCTTCAGGCCCTTGCTGTTCATCGGCACCGCGAAGGACAGCGCATACATCTCGTCGCCCTCGCGCAGCGGCTGGATGCAGCTGCAGAACACTTCGTTGGCCATGATGCCGCTGGTGGCGAGCATCTTGGCGCCGCGCACGGTAATGCCTTCCGCGTCCTGGTCGACGATGCCCACCGCCAGGTACTTGTCTTCCTGCTCGTGCGCCGCCTTGGCCTGGTTGGCCTGCGGGTTGACGATCACATAGGTGAGGAACAGGTCGTTGTCGCGGGCGTAGCGGTAGTAGTCGCGCAAGGCGCCGGCGCGCGCCGGATCGGCCTGCTCGAGCACGTCGATGCCCATGTACATGCCGGAGATGCACGACGCGACATGATCGGGCGAGCGGCCCATGAAGCCGTAGTGCAGCGCGGTCCAGGCTTCCAGCATCTCGCGGCGCTCGACCAGTTCGTTGTAGCTGGTGGGCAGCTCCCAGATGCGGCTGACGCGCCGGTCGCTGCCTTCCGGCTGGAAGGTCATCATGTCGACGTTCTCGGGAAGCGCCTGGAAGTCGTAGAGATTGGCATAGCTGCGGATCGAGTTGCGGAAGGCGGGGTGCGCCGTGACGTCGGTGACGCGCTTGCCATCGAGGTACACTTCGCGCCCATCGCGCAGCATGGCGATGTGCTGGGTGCCGGTCTTGATCATGTCGTTCTCCTGTAGCTGACTGCTTGTGTTGTTGGGTTCAGGCCGCGGTGGGGCTGTATTCCAGCGCCCGGTACTTGCCGCCAAAGAAGATCAGCGGCCGGCCGTCATGCCGGGCGTGATGGCGGACCACCCGACCGATAAAGATCACGTGGTCGCCGCCGTCATGCATCGCATAGGGCTCGCACTCGAACGTCGCCAGCGTGTCTGGCAAGAGCACATGGCTGTCGCTGACGTTGCCGAAGTCGATGCCATCCCACTTGCCCGAGCTGGCGCGGGCAAAGCGGTTCGAGAGATCCTGCTGCGCCTCGGCCAGCACGTTGACCGCGTAGCGCGGCGCGCTGCGCAGGTCAGCCAGGCTCAGGCAGCGGCGATCGACCGAGAACAGCACCAGCGGCGGATCCAGCGATACCGAGTTGAACGACGCCACCGTGATGCCGACCGGGACCTCGCCGGCGCGCGGCGCGGTGATCACGGCGACGCCGGTGGCGAACATGGCCAGCGCGTTGCGAAAGCGGCGCTGCGCGTCGGCGTCCGTTACGACGCCCTGATCGACAGATGACTCAGCCATCACGACTCCTACGCATGTTTGGGCAACCGCTGTGGCTGCCGCGGTTTGTTTTCTTAATTAGCTTTGTAACTTAGGTTTCATTGAATGCTAACAAACTGCGGTATTCAAGTTGGTGGAAACCCTAGGCGAGGAGCCTGGCGCGCACGCTGCGCCGCCGCGTGAATGCCGGAAAGCCTTGTGGCACAAAGGTTTTCGGGAAGTGGAATTGGGGGTTGGGGCGTTGCAGATGGCGCGTGCGACACCACGGAGCAACCCTATCGGCAGCATGGCGGCCCGCCCCCGGGCGCGCGGCCCGGTGCTAGACTCGGCCGCACTTTCCCTGACCAGCGGGTTCGCGCGGTTCGCGCGGTTTCACTTTCTCCCCCGGTCGTACTCCCTCCGCAGCCAGGAATGCGCCCCATGCAAAACCAGCAAGACAACCTTCCCATCTACATGGACTACAGCGCGACGACGCCGGTGGACCTCCGCGTCGTCGACAAGATGGTGCCGTTCCTTCACCAGCAGTTCGGCAACCCGGCATCGCGCAGCCACAGCTATGGCTGGCAGTCGGAAGCGGCGGTGGAAACCGCGCGCGCGCACGTCGCGGCGCTGCTCAATGCCGACCCGCGCGAGATCGTCTGGACCTCCGGCGCCACCGAAGGCAACAACCTCGCGATCAAGGGCGCGGCGCATTTCTACCGCGGCAAGGGCAATCACATCGTCACGGTCAAGACCGAGCACAAGGCCGTGCTCGATACCTGCCGCGAACTGGAGCGGCAAGGCTTCGAGGTGACGTATCTCGATGTGGGAACGGACGGCCTGGTCGATCTCGATGTGCTGAGCGCGGCGCTGCGGCCGGACACCATCCTGGTGTCGGTGATGATGGTCAACAACGAGATCGGCG
The DNA here is from genome assembly GCF_051015765.1 of Cupriavidus sp. a3. Classification (NCBI taxonomy): domain Bacteria; kingdom Pseudomonadati; phylum Pseudomonadota; class Betaproteobacteria; order Burkholderiales; family Burkholderiaceae; genus Cupriavidus; species Cupriavidus sp. a3. The sequence continues at coordinate 2,232,717 of NZ_CP170644.1, forward strand.
TGATCCAGCCGGTCGCGCGGATCGGCGAGATCTGCCGCGCTGCTGGCATCGTGTTCCACTGCGACGCGGTGCAGGCCGCCGGCAAGATCCCCATCGACCTGGCGGCGCTGAAGATCGACCTGCTGACCGTGACCGCGCACAAGGTCTACGGGCCCAAGGGCATCGGCGCGCTGTACGTGCGCCGCAAGCCGCGCATCCGGCTGGAGGCGCAGATCCACGGCGGCGGCCATGAGCGCGGCATGCGTTCCGGTACCTTGCCGACGCACCAGATCGTGGGCATGGGCGAGGCGTTCCGGCTGGCGCGGCTGGAACTGGAAGAGGAAGGACGCCGTGTCGGTGCGCTGCGCGACCGGCTGCTGGCGGGCCTGTCGCGGCTGGACGAGGTCTACGTCAACGGCAGCCTGGAACACCGCATCCCGCACAACCTGAATATCAGCTTCAACTACGTCGAGGGCGAGTCGCTGATCATGGGCATCAAGGACGTGGCGGTGTCTTCGGGATCGGCCTGTACCTCGGCCTCGCTGGAACCGTCGTTCGTGCTGCGTGCGCTGGGCCGCAGCGACGAGCTGGCGCACAGCTCGATCCGCTTCACGCTGGGCCGCTACACCACCGGGGCCGAAGTCGACGAAGTCATCCTCCAGGTCAGCGCCACGGTGTCGAAGCTGCGCGAGCTCAGCCCGCTATGGGAGATGCATCAGGAGGGCATCGATGTCGGCACGGTGCAATGGGCCGCGCATTGACAGGGGCATGTCCCTAGCCTTTCAGGCGGCGCGCCTGCAGGTGCTCAAGGTCGAGCGCGGCACGGTCGCCGTTGGCGACAAGGCGATCGACCACCGAGCACAGCACCTTGAATTCGGTGCGCGTGACGCCGTCGAACAGCACGTCATTGATCTGCTGCTGCACCGGCAGCAGTTCATTGAGCAGCTTGTTGCCCGCCGTGGTGATGGTCAGGCGCATCTTGCGCTTGTCGTCGGGGTGCGCCTTCTTGTCGATCAGGCCGAGCTTCTTCAGCTTGCCGGTCTCGATGGTGATGAACGGCCCGCTCAGGTGCAGGTGGTCGGCCAGCTGGTTCACCGTCACCTCGCCCTGCTGCGACAGGTGGGCGATCGAGCGGATCAGCGAATATTGCACGCCGGTCAGCCCGACCAGGTTGCCAAAGCCGTCCCGCACCGACAGCAGCCGCGCGGCAAACGGCAGCAGGCCATTGACGAGGTGCCGGAACTCGCGGTCCGAGCCATCGATCAGGCAAGCCGGATGCGTGATTGTCAGGGTCTTGTTTGCAGGAGTCGTAGCCATCGCGGATTGTTCAATTAGCTTGTAATGCAAGCTTTGTGCCAAATTCTACCAAACTCGCCGCGCGGCCTGCCGTGCTGCCCGGCCTCACTTTTTACGCCAACGCGTTGCCTGTATGAACCCGATCTCCCTACCCGAAGCGCAAGCGCTGCTGGCCAGCTATGTCGAGGCCAAGGACAACAACCGTCCCGCGCTGATCCACGAGGCGTTCGCGCAAGATGCGACGCTGACCTTCTCGATCGACACCGACACCATCAGCTTCCCGGCAAAGACCGAAGGCGCCGCGGCGATCGCGGCGACGCTGGTGACTGACTTCGCGCAGACCTTCGACCGCTGCCGGACCTACTACGTCGGCGACCTGTCGCTGGCGGAGGCGGGAGCCACGCTGACGGTGCCGTGGCTGGTGCTGATGCGCGAGAAGGCGGTGCATACCTTGCGCGCGGGGAAGGGCGTCTACCGCTGGGGCTTTGCGCGGCAGCAAGATGGGACGTACCGCATCGGCAGCCTGCACATCCATATCGCGCGGATGGACGTGGTGCCGGATGCCGGCGCGGCCATGCTGGCGGCCTTGCAGGCTGCCTTGCCGTATCCCTGGCTGCCGTCGCAGACGCTGCAGGCGGCAGTTCACGCCCAGGTATCGGCTGACGCCAGGCTGGCGTTCCTGAAGGAATTTGTCTGAGGCCTAGCCGGCAGGACCAACCTGCCGGCACGCCACGTCAAAGCCCCAGCACCAGCTTGGCGATGATATTGCGCTGGATCTCGTTTGATCCGCCGTAGATCGACGCCTTGCGGTAGTTGAAGTAGCGCGGCGCCAGCACGGCCGCATAGTCCGGCCCCACGCGCAGCGCGGCCTCGCGGCCCTGGATTCCGGCCCAGGTGTCCTGCACGAACGGCAATGCCGCGGGACCGGCGGCCTCGACCGCCAGCTCGCTGACGGCCTGCAACGTCTCCGTGCCGGTGAGCTTCAGCATGCTCGACGCGGCCCCGATCGACGTGCCCGATTCCACGCCCGAAAACACGCGCAGTTCGACCGCCTCCAGCGCGGCGGTGCGCACGTGCAGCGTGGCCAGCTTGCGCCGGAAGGAGGGGTCGTCGAGCAGCCGCCCGCCATCGTCGGCGGTCTGCTCGGCGGCGATCTGCGCCACCTTGGCCAGTTGCTTGCGCAGCATCGGGCTGTAGGTGCCGCCGCGTTCGAACTCCAGCAGGTACTTGGCATAGGTCCAGCCCTTGCCTTCGTCGCCGATGCGATTCTCCGCCGGTACGCGCACGTTCTCGAAGAAGACCTGGTTCACTTCCTGTTGCCCGGCCACGGGACCGTCCAGCGTCGGCAGAGGTGACACCGTGATGCCGGGGGTACGCATGTCGAGCAGCAGGAACGAGATCCCTTCCTGCCGCTTCGACTCGCGGCTGGTGCGGACCAGGCAGAACATCCAGTCGGCCCACTGCGCATGCGTCGTCCAGATCTTGGAGCCGTTGAGGATGTAGTGCTCGCCGTCGCTGTCGGTGCCGGGATCGGCGCGCAGCTGCAAGGACGCGAGGTCAGAGCCGGAATTGGGCTCTGAATAACCCTGGCACCACCACACGTCCGATGCCAGGATCGGCGGCAGGAAGCGCGCCTTTTGCGCCGGCGTGCCGTATTTCATGAGCACCGGCGCCACCATCTTCAGCCCCATCGGCGATACCGGCGGGCAGCCGGCCGTGGCCAGCTCGGACTGGAAGATAAAGCGCTGCGTCGGCGTCCAGCCCGGGCCGCCATATTCCTGCGGCCAGTTGGGCGCGGCCCAGCCGCGCGCATGCAGTGCCTTTTGCCAGCGCACCTGGCCGGCCTTGTCGAGATAGCCGTTCTTGGACTGCGCCATCATCGCGCGCAGTTCGTCGTCATACGCCTCGGTGATCCAGGCGCGCACGTCTTCACGGAATTGCTGGTCTTGCGGGGAAAAATCGAGATGCATCGACGGGCCTCGCTGGGGTAGTCGTCAGGGGGTGGCGGTTCAGGCCGCGACGGGATAGAGCAGGTCGGCGTAGCGGCGCAGGTGGTGCTCGGCCGAGCCGAACTGCAGGTCGATCGCCGTGACGCGCTTGAAATAGTGGCCCACCGCCAGCTCCTCCGTGACCCCCATGCCGCCGTGGATCTGCACGGCGCCCTGGCCGACGAAGGCCCCGGCCTGGCCGGCCTGGACCTTGGCCGCGCACGCCGCCTGCGCAAAGTCCGCCTGCGCGCCGTCGGCCTGCATCGCCGCGACCTGCGTCAGTGCCACGGATTGCTCCAGCTGCATATACATGTCGGCCATGCGGTGCTGCAGCACCTGGAACGTGCCGATCGGCACGCCGAACTGCTTGCGCTGGCGTGCGTAGTCGATGGTGTCGGCCAGCATGCGCGCCATCGCGCCGTTGGCTTCCGCGGCCAGCGCGACCAGGGCGTGGTCGCACAGCCGCTCGATCAGCGCTAAGGCCTCGCCTTCTGCGCCGATGCGCTGGCTGGCCGGCACCTGTACGTTATCGAGCAGCACCTCGGCCGCGCGCATGCCGTCGAAGGTGGGATATTCGCGCAGGGTCACGCCGGGCGTGTCGCGTGCGATCCAGAACAGGCTGATGCCCTCGCGGTCGCGGCGCGCCCCAGCGGTGCGGGCGCTGACCACCAGGTGCGACGCGGAAGGCGCGCCCACCACGGCGTGCTTGTGTCCGCTCAGCTTGTAGCCGTCGCCAGCGCGCGTGGCGCTGGCTTGCACGTCATGCCGGCAATAGCGGCTGGCGGGCTCGGCATGCGCCCAGGCCGCGGTGACCTCGCCACCGATGATGGCGGGCAGCCACTGCGCCGCCAGTTCCGGGCTGCCTTGCGCCAGCGCGCCGCCAGCCAGCACCACGGTGCCGAGATAAGGTTCGAGCACCAGGTGGCGGCCGAACTGTTCCATCACGATCATGTGCTCGGCAGCGCCGCCGCCCAGCCCGCCGACCGACTCGGCAAAGCCCGCGCCCAGGATGCCGAGGTCGCGCGCGAACGCACGCCAGCAATCGGGCCGCCAGCCCGTTGCGGACTGGACCGCGGCGCGGCGCGCTTCAAAAGCGTAGTGGTCGGCCAGGTAACGCGCGAGCGTGTCGCGCAGCATCGATTGTTCTTCGCTGAACTTGAAATCCACCTCGGCTCCTTCGGGAATGGGGGATGGCGTGGCTGCGATAGTTTGCGTCAGCATGATCCGGGCACGCCGACGGGCGGCGCATCGTCGCATCGGACGAAGGTGCGCAGGCGCCGCTCAACGCCCGCACTTGCTCGTTTCATGCGGCGCCGCATCAAAATGCCGGCGCCACGCTTCGTCGCTTCCGACGATGGTTGAACCGGCGGGTCGTTCACAGAATGCGGGATCACCATCCCAATCCAGCGAACCCCTGTCGAGGAGCCCAACGCCATGCATCCGTCCATCCACGCGCAGCGCACGCCGGAGAAGCCGGCCGTCATCATGGGCAGCAGCGGCGCAGTCGTCACGTACCGCGAGCTGGACGAGCGCTCGAACCAGGTGGCGCACCTGTTCCGCACGCTGGGCCTGCGCCCTGGCGACCGTGTGGCGTTCATGCTGGAGAACCATCCGCGCATGTTCGAGCTATGCTGGGGCGCGCAACGCAGCGGCATCGTCTATATCTGCCTGAGCACCAAGCTGAACGCGGCCGATGCCGCCTACATCGTCAACGACAGCGCCGCGCAGGTGCTGGTGACCACGCACGCCCAGGCGGAGATCGCGGCCGCGCTGGTGGCGCAGACGCCGGCGCTGAAGCGCCGGCTGATGCTGGACGGCACGGTGCCCGGCTACGACGCCTATGAACCGGCCCTGGCAAGCTGCCCGACGACGCGCGTCGCGGACGAGGTGACTGGCGGCGACATGCTCTATTCGTCGGGCACCACGGGCCGGCCCAAAGGCGTATTCGCGCCGCCGGGCAGCCCGCGCATCGAGGATGCCACCACGTTGACCAGCCTGTGCCAGCGGCTCTATGGCTTCGATGCCGAGACCCGTTACCTGTCGCCGGCGCCGCTATACCATGCCGCGCCGCTGCGCTACAACATGTCGGTGCAAGCGCTGGGGGGCACCGCGGTGGTGATGGAGCATTTCGACGCGGAGAAATACCTGCAACTGGTGCAGCAGCACCGCATCACGCATACGCAGCTGGTGCCGACGATGTTCTCGCGGATGCTCAAACTGCCCGAGGCACAGCGCCGGGCCTATGACGTGTCGTCGCTGCGCGTGGCGATCCATGCCGCGGCGCCATGCCCGGTGCAGGTCAAGGAGGCGATGATCGCGTGGTGGGGGCCGGTGATCTGGGAGTATTACGCCGGCACCGAAGGCAACGGCGTGACCGTGGTCAGCACCCAGGAATGGCTGCAGCGCAAGGGCACCGTCGGCCGGGCCATGGTCGGCAAGCTGCGCATCTGCGGCCCCGACGGCGAACTGCAACCGCCCGGCGAGCCCGGCACCATCTATTTTGCCGAAGGCCGCGCCTTCGAATACCACAACGACCCGGCCAAGACGGCCGAATCGCGCCATCCCCGGCATCCGGACTGGAGCACCATCGGCGATGTCGGCTATGCCGATGCCGACGGCTACCTGTTCCTGACCGACCGCAAGGCCAATATGATCATCTCCGGCGGTGTCAACATCTACCCGCAGGAAGCCGAGAACCTGCTGATGACGCACCCCAAGGTGCTTGACGTGGCGGTGATCGGGGTACCTAACGAGGATTTTGGCGAAGAGGTCAAGGCTGTGGTGCAGCCGGCCGACATGGCGCAGGCCGGGCCGGAACTGGCAGCCGAGCTGATCGCGTTCTGCCGCGCCAACCTGTCCACCATCAAATGCCCGCGCTCGGTCGATTTCGAGTCCGAGCTGCCGCGCCTGCCGACCGGCAAGCTGCTCAAGCGGCTGCTGCGCGACCGCTACTGGACCGGCCACGGCAACAAGCTGGTGTGAAGGCGGCGCCGGCATCCGGCTTGTGCCCGGCGAGCGCAGCGGCGCTGCGGTCCGGGAGCCCCTTAATCCAGCCGGAAGGCCGCCTGAAGAGACCCCGAACCCTCGGCGGCGCGCGGCCGCGCGCGTTTACGCCATAATTCCGTGTTCCATCACAGTCACGCCCGCCCGCGCTGCTGCGCGGGCGGGCGCATCGCTTCGCATTGCCCTTCGCATTGCCGCAAGGGCGCTGCGGCGCGGAAGACGACAAATCGCCAATGGCAAGTATCGAGGAGACCGGGCGGCGCATGCCGTCCGCCACCGGCGCCGCTGCGCTGGCCGCCAAGCTGCGTCCACCGCTGCTGACGCCGTTCCAGGTCGAGCGCGCGTCGATCTGCGACGCCGTGTGCGCCGCGGATTTCGTCAAGCTCGTGCTGGTGCGCGCGCCCGCGGGCTTTGGCAAGACCACCGCCATGCTCCAGTGCCGTGCGCGCCTGGAAGCCGCGGGCGGGCGCACCGCCTGGCTCACCCTTGACCGCTCCGACAACGATGCCACCCGCTTCCTGGGCTCGGTCGAGGCCGCCATCGCGCAGGCGCTCGGCGCAGCGGCCCAGCCGCCCCGCTCCGGGCTGATGCAGGATCCCGGCGAGCAGGCGCTCGCGCTGATCGACCGGCTGGGCAGCCACAGCGGCGCCTTCACGCTGTTCCTCGACGACTTCGAATCGATCCAGAACGCCGCCGTCAGCGGCCTGGTGTGGCAGATGGTCGAAAGCCTGCCGCCGGGCTGCCGTGTCGTAATCGGTACGCGCTGGGTGCCGGAGAGCGGCCTGGGCCGGCTGCGCGCGCGCGGCGAGCTGCTCGAGATCGAGCCCGCGCAACTGCGCTTCAGCGCCAGCGAGACCGAATCCTTCCTGCGCGAGGCCCGTGGGCTCAAATTGCAGCCAGCCGCGATCAGCGCGCTGCACCGGCGCACCGAAGGCTGGGCCACGGCATTGTGGCTGGCTTCGGTGGCGATGGAGCGGCGCAGCCAGCCCGAGGGGTTCATTGCCGGCTTTTCCGGCTCCAACGCGGCAATTGCCGACTATCTGGTCGAAGACGTCTTCCTGCACCTGCCCGATGCGGTGCGGGACTTCCTGTTGCGGACCTCGATCCTCGACCAGCTCTGCGGCCCGCTGTGCGACGCGGTCTGCCAGGCCGCTCCGCCATCCGGGGGCGGCGCCGGCAGCAGCGACGAAATCCTGGCCTGGCTGGAGCGCGCCAACCTGTTCCTGCTGCCGCTGGAGAGCGAGCGCTACGGCGAGCGCGGCACCGGCGCGGCAGCGGAGCAGTGGTACCGCTATCACAGCCTGTTTTCCGGCTTCCTGCGCGGCCAGCTGGCGCAGTCGATGCCCGAAGCCGTGCCGCCATTGCACCTGGCTGCCTCGCGCTGGTACGAGTCTCAGGGCCGCCCGGTGCCCGCCATCGAGCACGCACTCGCGGCCGGCGCGCTGGGCCATGCGCTGGAATTGCTGGACAGCGCCGTCGATGACCTGCTGGGGCAGGGCCGCATGCGGCTGCTGACACGCTGGCTGGAGGCGGTACCGGCCGAACAGCTGGCCCGCTGGCCCAAGCTGCAGATCGCGCATGCGTGGGCGGTGTCATTCACGCGCGGCCCGGCCGACGCGATCGCGCTGCTGCAGGCGATCCCGACCGAAGGCGCGGCCGGCGACCTGCTCGCGCATATCCGCGCGCTGCGCCACGTGCTGCTCAACATGATGGACCGCTTCGACGACGCGCGTGCCTTCGCCCGCAACGAGGTGCCGCCGCTGCCGATGGGCTACGCCTTCCCGGATGCGATCCTGGGTACGTCGATGGCGCGGCTGGCCGCGGTCATCGGCGACTATCCCGAGGCGCGCCGGCTGCTCCAGATCGCGCGCCAGGCCGTGCGCGGCTCGGACAGCAACTTCAACAAGATCTTCTCCGAATCGGTCGAAGGCCTGATCGACCTGCGCCAGGGACGGCTGCAGCAGGCGCTCGGGCGCTTCCGCATCGCCGCGCGCACGATGCTGCCGAACCGCTTCGGCCCGACCAACGGCAACGCCATGGCCGGCATTTTGTTGGCCGAAGGGCTGTACGAGAGCGGCGATACCGACCGCGCCAGCCGGCTGCTTACCGTGTATCTGCCGCTGTCGCGCGACCTCGGCCTGCCGGACCAGATCATCACCGGCCATACCGTGCTGGCCCGCATCGCCTTCGAGCGTGGCGAGACCGACCAGGCCCATGAATGGCTGGCGCAGCTGGAGGCGCTCGGCCACCACCGCGGCCTGACCCGGCTGGTGATGGCGGCGATGCTGGAGCGCGCGCGGCTGGCGCTGCGCCAGGGCAACGTGCACGCCGCGCAGGAGGCGATCGAGCGCGCCGCCGACCCGGCGCTGTGGCGCACGCGTCCGGGCGTCAGCTCGTTTGCCAGCGACGTCGAGGACATTTTTGTCGGCAGGCTGCGGCTGGACGTGCATGCCCGCCCGGGGGCGCAGGTACGCGACGCGATCGAGCGCGAACTGGCGGCCGCCACCAGCAACCAGCTGATGCGCCGCGCGCTCAAGCTGCGCATCCTGCTGGCACAGGCGTGCCAGCGCAGCGGCGACGGCGCGCATGCGCTGGTGGTGATGGGCGAGGCGTTGCGCTTCGGGGCAGCCGAGGGCTTCGTGCGGATTTTCGCCGACGAAGGTGACGACGTGCGCCGGCTGGTGGCCGACGCCTGCGCCCGCCAGGGCGCCAGCCTGCCATCCGCCTACGTGGAAAAACTGCTGCATGCATGCGGCCAGCAAGCCGGCGAAGCGCCTGGCGGGGCGGCCGGCCGCCCCGCACCGCCGGCGCTGGTGGAGCCGCTGACGCCCAAGGAGCAGAAGGTGCTGCAGTTGCTGGCGGAAGGCTTTTCCAATGTCGCCATGGCCGAGCGCCTGTTCGTGTCCGAGACCACGGTGCGCACGCACCTGCGCAATATCAGCGCCAAGCTGCACGCCAGCAACCGCACCCAGGCGGTGGCGATCGCGCGGCAGCTGGGGCTGCTCTGATCCTGGCGCCGCGTGCGTAACTGCGCGCGGCGCCAGTTCTCAGATGCCGATGAACTCGGCGAACTCCGCCAGCGGTGCGCGCGCCGCGCGCAACTGGTTGGCCGGCGCCTCCGGATCCTCGAAGCCGATCGCCATGCCGGTGAACAGCATGCGCTCGGCCGGCAGCTGCAGGAAGCTGCCGATGGTCTCCGGATACATCGCCCAGCATTCCTGCGCGCAGCTGTCGAGCCCTTCCTCGCGCAGCAGCAGCATCACGGTCTGCAGGTACATGCCCAGGTCCGACCACTGCGGCGGACCCATGCGCCGGTCCACGGTGCAGAACAGCGCCAGCGGCGCGCCGAAGAACGTGAAGTTGCTGGCGAACTGGGCGAGGCGCCGCGCCTTGTCTTCACGCGGGATGCCAAGGTAGTGGTAGAGCGCCTCGCCCACCTCGAAGCGCCGGTCGCGATAAGGCGCAACCAGTTCGGGCGGATAGACGTTGTATTCGCGGTCTTCACCCTTGGGCGTGTGCGCGATGCGCTCGCGCATGATGCCGCGCAAGCGCTCCAGCGCCTCGCCGCCGATCACGTGGATATGCCACGGCTGCAGGTTGCCGCCTGACGGCGCGCGCGCCGCGGCGTCGAGCACGCGGCGGATGGTGTCGGCTGGCACGGGCTTGTCCAGGAAGCCGCGAACGGACTTGCGGCTGGCGACGGCTTGACTGACTTTCATGCTGACTCCGGTGGGTACGTGGTGGCGCCGGCTTCAGGCGCTTCAGGCGAACGGCGGCTCGCCGCGCCAGTCGAAGAAGTCCGGCAGGTCGTGCGAGACGGTGTCGGGGAACGCGGCCAGGCGCTTTTCCAGGAATGCGCTGACGCCTTCCTTGACGTCGGCGGAGCGCCCGCGCGACTGGATCGCCCGGCTGTCGAGCTTGTGCGCCTCCATGGGGTGGCTGGCCCCGGCCATGCGCCAGATCAGCTGGCGGGAGATCGCGACCGAGACCGGCGCGGCGTTGTCCGCAATCTCCCGCGCGATCGCCCGCGCTGCCGGCAGCAGGTTTTCGGGCGCGTGCAGCGAGCGCACCAGCCCGCGCTCATGCGCCTCCTGCGCCGAGAACACCCGCCCCGTATAGCACCATTCCAGCGCCGTCGAAACGCCGACCACGCGCGACAGGAACCACGATGATGCGGCCTCGGGCGTGATGCCGCGGCGCGCGAACACGAAGCCGAACTTGGCGTCGGTCGAGGCCAGCCGGATGTCCATCGGCAGCTGCATGGTCACGCCCACGCCGACCGCGGCGCCGTTGACCGCGGCAATCACCGGCTTGAGGCTGCGGAAGATGCGCAGCGACACGCGGCCGCCGCCGTCGCGGTGCGCGGTGTCGGGGCTGGCGCCATAGCGCTTCTCGAAATCGAAGGTCGAGCTGCCGCCGGACAGGTCGGCACCGGCGCAGAAGGCGCGGCCCGAGCCGGTGACGATCACCGCGCGGACGTTGTCGTCGGCATCGGTGGCGTCGAAGGCGGCGATCAGGTCCTGCATCATCTGCGCGGTGAAGGCGTTGAGCTGGTCCGGGCGATGCAGCGTGATGGTGGCGACACCGTCTTCAACGGCGTAGCGCAGGGTTTCGAACGAAGGCGTGGCTTGCGTCATGGCGACTCCTGCTGAGGGAAGGGGGCGGGTGCCGCGGGCCGGAGGGCGGCAAGGGCCCGGAACGGCGCGGGGGCAGCCAACACTAGTGCAGAATGCGCCGCCCGCAATCGTCGCTTCCGACGAAGCATCGCGCACGCGCGCGCCGTAGACTGGCCCGAACGCCGGCAAGGCCCGCTAGCTGACAGCAAAAAGGACAATCATGAAGACTCGAATCACCGAACTGCTTGGCATCCGCTACCCGATCATCCAGGGCGGCATGCAATGGGTCGGCTATGCGGAGATGGCCGCTGCCGTCTCCAACGCCGGCGGGCTGGGCATCCTCACCGCGCTGACGCAGCCGACCCCCGAGGCGCTGGGCGAGGAAATCCGCCGCTGCCGCGATATGACCGACAAGCCATTCGGCGTGAACCTGACGCTGCTGCCTTCGATCAACCCGCCGCCATACGCGCGCTACCTCGACGTCATCATCGAAAACGGCGTCAAGGTGCTGGAGACCGCCGGCAACAACCCCAGGGAACACATCGCGCGCGCCAAGGCCGCAGGCATGAAGGTGATCCACAAGTGCGTGGCGATCCGCCATGCCCAGTCGGCCGAGCGCCTGGGCGTCGACGCGGTGTCGATCGACGGCTTCGAGTGCGCCGGCCACCCGGGCGAGGACGATGTCCCCGGCATGGTGCTGATCCCGCTGGCGGCACGCAAGCTGTCGGTGCCGGTGATCGCCTCGGGCGGCATCGCCGACGGCCGCGGCATGGCCGCCGCGCTGGTGCTCGGCGCCGAGGGCGTGAACATGGGTACGCGCTTCTGCGCCACCCAGGAAGCGCCGATCCACGACAACGTCAAGCAGGCGCTGGTGCAGGCCAGCGAGCGCGACACCAACCTGATCTTCCGCACGCTGCACAACACCGCACGGGTGCTGAAGAACGCCGTGTCGGATGAGGTCGTGAGCATCGAGCGCCGCCCCGGCGGTGCGCAGTTCGAAGACGTCAAGCACCTGGTTGCCGGTGTGCGCGGCAAGGCAGCGCTGAAAGCGGGCGAGACCGACGGCGGCATCATCAGCGCCGGCCAGTGCGTGGGCCTGATCGACGACGTGCCGAGCTGCGAGGAGTTGCTCGCACGCATGGTCCGCGAATGCCGCGAGCAACTTGGCTCGGCCTCGCGCTACTTCGCCTGACGCCATGGCTGAAGCCGGAATCGAGGCGGCGATGCCGCAGGCGGCCGAAAGCTCCAGTGGCTCTGCCGTGCCCGAGGGCTTCGTGCCGCTGCGGCAGCCGGGAGGCTACATGGCCAACTTCGGCCAGCTTTACCTGAACCGCGAACGCCGCACGCTGGCGGTGCGCATCGACGAGAGCCATCTCAACAACCTCGGCATCCCGCACGGCGGCATGCTGGCGACGCTGGCCGATACCGCCATCGGCATGATGATGTCGCTGGAGACCGGCCGCGAGAAGAGCGCGGTCACCGCCAACCTGAGCCTGGACTTCCTGGACTCGGCGCGCCTGGGCGACTGGGTCGAGGCGCGCGTGGAGTTCGACAAGCTCGGCTCGCGGCTGCGCTACGGCAGCTGCCGGCTGGTCAGCGGCGAGCGCTGCCTGCTGCGCGCCACCGCGATCTTCGCGGTGCTCGGCCCGCGCAGCTGACACCGCGCTGACTTGGCCCTGACATCGCCCTGACATCGCCCTGACATCGCCCTGAGGCGGCCGGCCAACTTCGTCGCTTCCGACGACGCTGGCCGGCCGGCCCGGGACAACAATAGGGTCCAACCTGCCGGCAGCCGCCGGCACCCCGCATCAAGCACCGGCCGGCCGCGGGGCGGCTGGCACCGAACAAGGAGATCAAATGGCAGAGGCATATATCGTCGCCGCGGCACGGACCGCCGGCGGGCGCAAGGGCGGCAAGCTGTCGGGCTGGCATCCGGCCGACCTCGCCGCGCAGGTGCTCGATGCGCTGGTCGAGCGCACCGGCGCCGATCCCGCGCTGGTCGAAGACGTCATCATGGGCTGCGTCAGCCAGGTCGGCGAGCAGGCTGGCAACGTGGCGCGCAACGCCATCCTCGCGTCGCGGCTGCCTGAAAGCGTGCCGGGCACGTCGGTCGACCGCCAGTGCGGGTCGTCGCAGCAGGCGCTGCACTTTGCCGCACAGGCGGTGATGTCGGGCGCGATGGACATCGTGATCGCGGCCGGCGTGGAAAGCATGACACGCGTGCCGATGGGCCTGTCGTCGCAGTTGCCGGCCAAGAACGGCTTCGGCGTGCCCAAGAGCCCGGGCGTCGAGGCGCGCTACCCCGGCGTGCAGTTCAGCCAGTTCACCGGCGCCGAGATGATTGCGCGCAAGTACAACCTGTCGCGCGAGCAGCTCGATGCCTACGCGCTGCTCAGCCACCAGCGCGCCGCGGCAGCGACCAGGGCGGGCCGCTTCAACGCCGAGATCGTGCCGGTCGAAGTGCGCACCGCCGAGGGCGCCAACGGCGAAATGCATACCGCGGACGAAGGCATCCGCTATGACGCCACGATGGACAGCATCGGCGCGGTCAAGCTGATCGCCGAAGGCGGGCGCGTGACCGCTGCCTCGTCGAGCCAGATCTGCGACGGCGCCGCCGGCCTGCTGGTGGTCAACGAGGCTGGCCTGAAGAAGCTCGGCGTCAAGCCGCTGGCGCGCGTGCACCATATGACCGTAATCGGCCACGACCCGGTGGTGATGCTCGAAGCGCCGCTGCCGGCGACCATGCACGCGCTGAAGAAGGCCGGCCTGAGCATCAACGACATCGACCTGTTCGAAGTCAACGAAGCTTTCGCACCGGTGCCGCTGGCCTGGCTGCAGGCAACGGGCGCCGATCCGGAGCGCCTCAACGTGCATGGCGGCGCGATTGCGCTGGGCCATCCGCTGGGCGGCTCGGGCGCCAAGCTGATGACGACGCTGGTGCATGCGCTGCATACGCACGGCAAGCGCTACGGCCTGCAGACCATGTGCGAAGGCGGCGGGCTGGCCAACGTGACCATCGTCGAACGCCTGTAAGGCACTGGCGTCCGTGTCGGGCGACCGAGCAGGAATGCAGCAGAAAAGGTAGTAAAGGGAGAAGGACCGGCGGCGCGGGCATGTCAAAGTGCCCGCGCCAGTTGCCGGAGCGATTGCCGCCGCATTCCACGCCAAACAGAAACCTGCCGTCAGGCGGGTTTGTCATTGTTGCGCGTGGTGCCTGTGGCCTTCAGGCGAAGGTCAGCGCGCTGCGGCGTTGCGGCCGGTCCAGGTGCGGGATATTGTTGAAGCTCAGCAAGCGCTGCACGCCGCGGCCGACGATGATTTCGCAGAACGCGGTATTGCGGAACTGCAGGTTCATTTCGATGGCAGTGGCCGCGGGGGCGCCGAGCAGGTCGGCCGTGGCGCGGCCGATGGCGCCGCCGGAGCTGACCACGAGGATGGCGTCTTCGCGCGTGGTGCCTTCGCAGGCTTGCGTCAGCGCGCCGGCAATGCGCGCGCCGAAATCGGCCCAGCTTTCCGTCATGTCGGTCAGCCCATCCTGGGTCCAGGCATGGTAGGCGGCGCGGAAAGTGCGCCAGTAGTCGTTGTAATCGCCGTTCTGGTGGGCGCGATGGTCGGCGCCGCCGGTGTGGCAGCGGTACAGCGCCTCGCCGTCATATTCGTTCAGGCCGGTATGCGTGGCAATTTCCGCTTGCGGCTGGCCCATCGCGGCCAGGATCTCGCGCGCGGTGTCCTGCTGCCGCACAAGGTTGCCCGCGGCCACGCGTGCGAAGCGCAAGCCGCGCTCGCTGAAATACTCGCCCAGCCAGCGCGCCTGCTGGCGGCCTGTCTCCGACAGGCAATCGTAGTTGGCGGCGCCAAACGAGGCTTGTCCGTGGCGGACGAGGAAAAGCGTGGCCATGTGCGGTATCAGTGGGCGTGGATGCAGTCAGCGTGGACGCATTCTAGAGAGGACGTGCGCCGCCGCCAAGCAAGCACCACCGAATTCATAGCGGCCATGGGCGCGCTGCATTACCAGACTGCACTACGGCGCGAATTCAGGCCTGGGCGTTGCCTGTGACGCCGAGGTACCCCGCCATCATGCGGCTCAGTTCGGGGATCATTCGCTCATCGTCGAGATGCAGCGGCCCCGAATCGTTCAGCACCGCATTGACCAGCACGCTAAAGACCGCCTGCATGGCAAAGCGCACACGCAGATCGGCGATATCCGCGGGCAGCGACAGCCGTGGTACCAGCAACTGCACCATCCGCTCGACGATCGCTTCGCCATTCTGGCGGTGCGGCTGCCACTCTTCCGGCTTCGTCGAGGCATGCCGCAGCGAAGCGCGCATCACGCCGCGATTGGCCAGCGTGCCCAGCACCATGAAGCGCGCGGCCTTGTCTAGCAGTACGGCGGTCGGCACGTCTTCCCAGCGCTCCTGCGCGAGGTAACGGTCGATCGATGCCGAGGTTTCCTCCATCACCAGCGCGCGCAATGCCTCGAAATAAGCCATCTTGTCGCGGAAGCGGCCATAGAAAGCGCCCACCGACACCTGGCACGCAGCGGCGATCTGGGCCACCGAAACCGCGGCGAAATCGCGCTTCGCCAGCAGTTCACGGCCCGCGCCGAGCAGCGCCTGCTCGGTCTCGCGCGCGCGCCGCTGCCGCGGCGGCTGCAGGATCGAGGGCGTATCGATACGGGGGAAGGAAGAGGTGGCCGGAAGGCCGGACGACGTCGCTGGCATAGGGATTTTCCGTATTCGAATGCAGATTCGCTTTTGAAAAATACCGGTGCGCGCCGCGCGGCGTCAAGGCTTTTGTCGGGTGGCCGGTCGCTGCGAACGGGTGGGTCGCCACTCGTGCGCGCAAGGTACGCACGCCTGTTGCTCCGCGTCGTGGATACCCTGGCGGGCAGCATCAGAGCGAGCCGAATACCATATCGAGCGTGGCGCGCGGATCGCGCATGATCTCGTCGGCGGCACGTTCCGCATCCGCCGGAGGCATGCCTTTGCCAGACAGCACCGCCACCAGCCGCTGCCGCGCGCGGGCGGTATCGTGCGCGATCTGTTGCGCCATGTCGCGCAGCCGCTTGTTGTTCATCTCGCGGCTGTTGGTGACCGACAGCCATTCGCCCAGTGCCATCGAGCAGGCACCCGCGGTCAGGCCGGCGAGCCCTGCCAG
This sequence comes from Cupriavidus sp. a3, assembly GCF_051015765.1. NCBI lineage: Bacteria > Pseudomonadati > Pseudomonadota > Betaproteobacteria > Burkholderiales > Burkholderiaceae > Cupriavidus > Cupriavidus sp. a3. The sequence continues at coordinate 2,248,756 of NZ_CP170644.1, forward strand.
GATCACGGCTTCACGCGTGGCGGCCGCGCCCTCCAGCCCCATCACCAGGCAGACGAGGCCGTCGTTGACGCCAAGCACCGCCGCGCGCAGCGCATTGCCGCTGGGTCGGCGGATGAGGTGGCGCAAGCGGGCGCCGAAGCCCGTCGGAGTTGGAGCGCTGGCCAGGGGCATGGAATCGGCATCTCTGCGTCTTGGTCTTGCTCTCGCGCACCGCGGGAACGCTGTCTCAGCGAAAGCGCGGACCGAGGTCGTCGCGCATCCAGTCGATAAAGGCGCGCGTGCGCGCCGGCAGCAAGCGCGCATGCGGATAGATCAGCGACAACGGCCAGGCGGGCTGCTCGAACGTCTCCAGCACAATGCGCAGCTTGCGCGCCTGCACCAGTTGCGCCACCTGGTACGACAGGAAATTGCCGAAGCCGGCGCCTTCCGCGCAAGCGGCCACGGCCGGCGCGGTCTGGTTGAATTCGAGGTTGCCCGTCACCTGCACCTGGAACGGCTTGCCGTTTTCCTGGAACGTCCACCAGTGCGCGGCATTGCCGGTGAAGCGCACGCAATTGGCGCGCGCGAGGTCGTCGGGATGGCGCGGCGTGCCATGCTTGCGCAGGTAGGCGGGGGTGGCCACCACCACGCGCCGGATATGGCCGACCGGCTGCGCCACCAGGGTCGAATCCGCCAGCGGGCCGATGCGTACGCCGACGTCGAGTTCTTCTTCCAGCAGGTTCACCACGCGGTCGGTGAATTCCATGCGGCAGCGCACGCGCGGATAGCGCTGCACGAAGCGCGTGACTGCCGGCGCGATATACATCTGCCCGAACAGCACCGGCGCGGTCAGCGTGAGCTGGCCGCTGGGCTCGACATGGCTGGCGGTCAGGCCGGCCTCGACTTCATCGATGGTGGCCAGGATGCGCCGGCAGCTGTCCAGGTAGCTGCGCCCCTCGCCGGTCAGGGACAGCCGCCGCGTGGTGCGGTTGAGCAGCCGCACCTGCAGCTCGGACTCGAGCGCGGCCAGTGTGCGCACCACCGCGGGCAGGGAAGTGTGCAGCGTCGCCGCGGCGGCAGTCAGGCTGCCCGCGTCGACGATGCGCACGAAGGTCTGCATGGCTCGAAGCTTGTCCATGGCGCCACACATTACTCCGATTTTTGGAGTAGTCAAATATCAGGCGCCCCATTTATTGCAGCGCCTTCCGCGTCCAGAATCCCGGTATCCCAACCCCCGAGGAGTGTGTCATGCAAGCCGCCAGCCATCCCGCCGAGCCCCGCGTTCCGCTCGTCCTTTATCGCTCGCCGCTCTCGGGCCACGCCCATCGCGCCGAACTGTTCCTGTCGCTGCTGGGACTGCCGTACCGGCTGGTCGACGTCGACCTGCGCGGCGGCGAACAGCATCGCGAGCCGTTCCTGCGGCTCAATCCCTTCGGGCAGGTGCCGGTGCTGGACGACAACGGCGCGGTGATCGGCGATTCGAACGCGATCCTGGTCTACCTGGCCACGCGCTATGACGATGGCCGCTGGCTGCCGCGCGACCCGGTCGGAGCCGCGCGCGTGCAGCGCTGGCTGTCGGTGGCCGCCGGGGAAATCGCCTTCGGCCCCGCCGCGGCGCGCCTGGGCGTGCTGTTCGGCCGGCCGGTGCCGCTGGACGACGCCATCGCCCGCGCGCAGCGCCTGTTCGTGCTGATGGAATCTCTGCTGGCCGAGCAGCCGTTCCTGGCAGCCAGCCATGCCACGCTCGCCGACGTCGCCGCCTACAGCTACATTGCCCGCGCCGAAGAAGGCAACGTGCCCCTGGCGCCGTATCCCGCACTGAACGCGTGGCTGCGCCGCATCGAGGCGCTGCCCGGCTTCGTGCCGATGATCGTATCCCGGCCCGGCAGGGCTGCCTGAGGCCGGATAACCGGACGCCGCCGCGCGAGCGCCGGCTGCATCAGCCAAGGAGTCCATCATGGAACTGCCCGTCTGGCCGCATGCCGGCCTGCCTTTCCACGCCGGGGAACTGGCCGCGCAGGAGCGCGCCGGCAAGCGCGAGCGCATGGCTGCGGCCGGCGCGCGCGTGATCCGCGGCGAAATGCCCGCACAGCATCGCGACTTCTATGCCCAGCTGCCGATCCTGCTGGTTGGCGCGGTCGATGCCGGTGGCTTGCCGTGGGCATCGGTGCTTGCCGGTGCGCCGGGGTTTGCATATAGCCCCGATGCCACGCACTTGCGCATCGACTCCTTGCCGCTGCCTGGCGATCCGCTGGAACAGGCCCTGGAGCACGGTGCGAGCGTTGGCTTGCTGGGCATCGAGCTGTCCACGCGCCGGCGCAACCGGATGAACGGCATCATCGTGGCGCGCGACCAGCGCGGGTTCACGGTCGAAGTCGAGCAGAGCTTCGGCAACTGCCCGCGTTATATCCAGCTGCGCGAAGGCACCATGGCACAACCGGGAGCTCCCGTGCCGGCATGGCACGGCACGGTGCTGGACGACGCCGCGGCAGCGTGGCTGCGGGCCGCCGATACGCTGTTCATTGCCACCAGCCATGCTGCCTCGCCGGAGGAGGGCGCGCACACCGGCGGCGTCGATGTATCGCACCGCGGCGGCAAGCCGGGTTTTATCCGCGTGGACGGCAATGGCACGCTCACCTTCCCGGATTTCAACGGCAACAACTTCTTCAATACCGTCGGCAACTTGCTGCAGAACCCACGCGCCGGGCTGGTGGTGCCCGATTTTGCCGAAGGCGCGCTGCTCCATGTCGGTGGCCATGCCGAAGTGATCTGGGACGGCGCCGAGCTGGCGACATTCGCCGGGGCGGAGCGGCTGGTGCGGCTGCATGTCGAGCAGGTGATGCGGCGCCCGTCGGTGCTGCCGATGCGCTGGCAGTTGCGCGAATACTCGCCGGTCCTGGCTGCCACCGGCGCGTGGCCGGCGGCCTGAATGGCGCTTCCGCTCTGCGACGGGAGGGCAGGCGCAGCTGATGGCGGCCCCGGTCCTGCTGGTCATGCAGTACTTCAAGGACTTCAAGGCGCCGTGCCGCCGGTCAGCCGGGCCCTCGGTATTTCAGTGCGGCACAGCGGCCGACCAGCGTGCTGATGCAGCAGGCATCGCCGCTCCATTCGCCGCCGATGACAATGCCGTCCGGGCCCGCGATCAGCTTGCGCTGGCAATGGCCCGGCACCGGCGTGCGTTCCATGCCGGCATCGCGGGGGCCGCTGCCTGGCGCGCGGGCTGCCGGGATGGTCTCGTTCCAGACATAGGCGGTGCCGGACGGCATCGCCTGAACCGCCTGTGGCGGTCCCCACTGGCGCTTGGCCTCGTCGACCGAGACGTTCTTCCAGGAGTCGAAGATTTCCTGCATGGCGCCGCCGCCCAGGTTGGCACACGCGCCGGTGAAGGCTCCGGCCCAGAGGATGGCCAGGCACGCGCGCACCCGCGCGGCGCCGCGGGCCGATTCGGCAGGACGGAACAGTTTGGCAGGCATTGAGACTCCGCATCGGCGCGCCCGGCGGCAAGGGCGGTCCGTCGAGACTAACGGAAGGGCACGCCTGCCCACAAGCACGGTCTGCGCGCCAGCCCACACAGCGGGCAGCCGGCGGCGCGGTTCAGTCCGCGAACAGATCCAGGGCTTGCTGACCGGCCGCGCGGGCTGGCCTGCGTGGGGCGGTCGCCGCGGTAGCACGCACCGGCCGCAGTACATCCTGCTCCTGCGGCTTCGCCGGCGGGGTCAGCTCGAACAGGCTCGCTACCGGCAGCGGGACCGTTTCCGGCATCCACTGCGCCATGCGCGGGGCGAGGATATGGTAGGTGTCCAGGTCGAAGTGCGCCGGCGCAACGGCCAGCGCGCGGGCCTCGTCCAGCGTGAGTGAGCAGCCCAGATAGCACCAGTCGTTGGCGACATGCCACCACGTGCGTCCGGCATGCTCCTCGCGCCATGCCACCGGACCGTCAAATGGCCACGGCACCAGTGCCAGCGGCGCCAGTGCGGTGGCCAGGCGCGCGCGATGCGCGGCGGCCGGCTCGGCGCCGACGCAGGCGCCGGCGCAGCGGTGTACCTGCCGCGCGAAGCACGGGTTGCCTCGCGGCGTGGTCTTTTCCAGCGACAGCGTGGCCATGCACAAGCCGTGCTCTTCGGCCAGCGCACGCAGGCGCGCCTCGGCCGCACCGCGGCTGCCAAAGGCGCCGAACAGATCGCGATGCCGGCAGAAATCGGTGTCGCGGCTGGTGCGCAGGCGCGGCACCGGCAACTGCGGCGGCAGCTCCCATGCGTAGAGCCGGGCATTGCTGCGCAGCAGCTGGTTGTGGACAGGCTGCATCGTCTTGACCAGCCTGGCCTCGAGCAACAGCGCGCCGGTCTCGCCGCCGGTCTCGCGCCACTCGACCCGGCGCACCAGCCGCGCCAGCCGCATATCCTTGCCGTAGCGGTAGTCGCCCGAGAAATGGGCACCGATGCGCTGGCGCAGGTGCACGCTCTTGCCTACATACAGCGGGACGTCGTCATCGCCGTAGAAGATATAGACACCGGGAGCGGCGGGCACGTCTTCCAGCGCGGTCTCGTCCAGGCCAGCCGGCAGGCTGGCGCGACGCACCAGGGTGCGCACCGCGGCCTCGACCAGCTCGACCGAATAGGTGTCGTGGATCTTCTGCCAGAACTGCCAAAGCAGCTCGGCATCGGCCAGGGCGCGGTGCCGCCCCTTAGGCGTCAGGCCAAAGCGGGCGATCAGCGCATCGAGACCATGGCGTTCCACCGACGGGTACAGCGAGCGCGACAGGCGTACCGTGCACAGCACATCCGCACGGAACGTAACGCCGGCGCGGCGGAATGCGTTCTTCAGGAAGCCATAATCGAAGCGTGCGTTATGGGCTACGAAAAGCCGGCCCTGCAGGCGCTCGGCAAGTGGCTCGGCGAGTGACTCGAACGTCGGCTGGCCACGCACCATCTCGTCGGAGATGCCGGTCATGCGCTGGATAAACGGCGGGATCCCCATGCCGGGGTCCAGCAAGGTATCCCATTCGGTAATTCCGTCCGGGCCGACCTCGACGACGCCGATCTCGGTGATCCGGTCCCGCTGGGCATCGGCGCCGGTGGTTTCGAGGTCGACGAAGACGATCGGGCGCGACAGCGCCGCGGCGAGCGCGAGGGCGTCTGCAAAGTGCTTGCCGTCCGCGGGCATGCGCGACGGCAGGTAAGTGGGCATATCCGGCATCAGCCGATTTTAAGTGCCTGGCGATGGCGGCACGAAGAAGTTTTCAGAAACCCCTTGCCAAGCACCTCCGGGTCCCTTAATATTCGCCCCCTCGCAACACAACGCGGCGCTGCAAGGCAGACGCAGCAAGGGTTGCGGGGTCGACCGCAAGGTTGGCGCAGCGAAGTTGGCAGCGCTGGCCGCAGCAAAAAAAGATTGCTGCAACGGTTGACGAAACGAAGAAAGCTCTGCATAATCTCGTTTCTCTGCTGCAGACAACGCAGCGCGCTGAACGGCAAAGCCGGGAAGCGAAGTTCTTTAACAAACAAACAACCGATAAGTGTGGGCGCTGGGTAGCGGACGCCGCTGTCTTCGGACAGTGTTGCTTCACAAGTTATACAGTGCTCGCACAGCAAAACGTGACTGGGTCTTCGGATCTGGTCAGTCAGTTTTCTGAGAGTGAGCG
>NZ_CP170644.1:2254475-2437191 GCF_051015765.1 Cupriavidus sp. a3
TGCAGATTCCACCGGTCGATGCAACACACTAAAGGCTTTGTGAGCCTGAGGAGTGCTGCAAATGAAACAAAGACGGCGGATCTACTACACCGAGACTCAAAAGGCACTGATGTGGGAGCGGTGGCGCAAAGGTGACACGCTTGCGCAGATTGCCCGACTGTTCGATCGCTACCACTCCTCCATACAAGGGATTCTCGCCAAGACTGGCGGAATACAGCCAGCGCAACGACACCGCTCCAGGCTGGCCTTGACGCTTGCCGAACGAGAGGAGATTTCGCGCGCAGTAGTCGCCGGCCACTCCATCCGATCCGTAGCAGCCCGGCTGGGGCGTGCTCCTTCTACTATCAGCCGCGAGGTCCGGCGAAATGGGGGCAGACAGGGCTATCTGGCGAACCAGGCCGACGAGCTCGCATGGGAGCGCGCACGGCGCCCAAAGGCATGTAAGCTCGTCAAGAATCGGACACTTGCCCAGGTGGTGGCAAGCAAGCTTCGATTGCAGTGGTCGCCAGAGCAGATTGCGGGTTGGCTCAAGCACGTGTACGCGGTCAACAGGGACTATCAGGTGTCGCACGAAACCATCTATCGGAGCCTCTACATCCAGGCCCGTGGCGCGCTGAAAAGGGAGTTGCTGGAACACCTACGGCGTTCTCGAGCCATGCGTAGATCGCGCCAACACACACTGAAGACCGACAACCGTACGAACATCCGAGATGCCGTATCGATCAGTGAACGCCCTGCCACGGCAGAGGATCGCGCGATACCTGGGCACTGGGAAGGCGATCTGCTGTTCGGCAGCGCCAACAGCCAGATTGCAACACTCGTCGAACGCCAGACCCGGTTTGTGATGCTGGTGAAGATTGCCAGCAAGGACTCTGAGGCTGTAGTCAACGCCCTGATCAAGCACGCTGGCAAGCTACCGCAGGAATTGTACAAATCGCTGACGTGGGATCGCGGCACAGAGATGGCTGGCCACAAGCGCTTCACTGTCGCGACCGATATCAAGGTCTATTTCTGCGATCCTCAGAATCCCTGGCAGCGCGGCACGAACGAAAACACGAACGGGCTCTTGAGACAGTACCTCCCGAAAGGAACCGATCTCTCGGTCTATTCGCAAGCCAAGCTCAATGCCATCGCCAGGCGGCTCAACGAACGCCCGCGCAAGACACTAAACTTCGATACACCGGCTGAACGATTCCATCAAGCTGTTGCGTTGACCGGTTGAATCTGCGGCCTTGCGGTCGACCCCGCAACCCTTGCTGCGTCTGCCTTGCAGCGCCGCGTTGTGTTGCGAGGGGGCGAATATTAAGTGAGCGTGCCAGGGTTGGCAAGCACTTTTTCGGAAAACTCCGAAACCGCAGCAAAAGTGCAGCTGCCACCGCTTTGAACAGCCTGCAACGCCCTGTATAGAATGACTGCTCCGGCCCGCCGGGCCGCCTTCTCTTATTAGATGGGGACGATCGATGACTATCCAAGCGACCTGGCAGCCGAGCCAGGGCAACACCATCTGCCACCTGAGCAACGGTACCGCCAAATGGCAGGCCGACCTGGATGCCTCGGCGGGCGGCGATACCAGCTACCCCAGCCCCCACGACTTGCTCGACTCCGCGCTGGCCGCTTGCACTACCCTGACGCTGCAGCTCTATGCCAAGCGCAAGGGCTACGCCATCGCCAGGATCGACGTGTCGATCGTCCATGAAGAATCCAACGGCACCTATTCGCTGAAGCGCGAGGTCAAGGTCAGTGGTGAACTGACGCCCCAGATCCTGGATGACCTCCTGCGGGTCGCCAACCGTTGCCCGGTACACAAGACGCTGTCCGGACAGATCGCTATCGAGACATCGATCGGCTGAGAACCGGCTCCTGTTGCCGCAGAAAATGATAATCGTTATCATTTGCGACCTCGGGTTCTGACACGACCTGAGTCAGCAAATGGGTTACCGGACACGCTTCGTGTCCGGTTTTTTCTTCCCGCTCGTACCCTCAATCCAGAGCCGTTGACGCGCTCGCATGCATCGGAATGTCATCGTCCTGACGCCGGCCCCGGGCTACTGTGCGGCTAATGCCGCTACGCCCACCCGATCGGGGGACGCCGCCGGCAGTATGTTGGCTGTCCAACGAAGGTTGCGTCGTATTCAGGCTAATCCGGCACCGCGCACTTTGTCTGCGATGCAGCGCCGGCTTACCATGATCGAAAAGCAGAACAAGAAAAAAGCGCATCCAGAAGCGTCGCGAGCGGGGGAGTCCTTGACCAACTTTATTGAAGCGTATTGCTCTCAGGTACGGCTTGGGGGCGCCACCGGCGTCATCGCCAGACCCGTCCTGGTTGGGCAAGACGGTACGTACGCCATGCACTACGTGCCGTGCGAATACCTGAACACGCAGGCGCAGCTGGTGCTCGTCAGCACCACCCCGGGCCATGCCCATGTGCGGCTGGCAGCGTCCGTGACCGAGGAGCTGCTGCGCAGCCATGCGCCGGGCCGCGTGATCCAGCGCGAGAACAAGCGTCGGGTGGAACTGGGCGGCAAGCTGATTCGGCCAAACCTGATCCGCATGCTCGACCACTTCCGCGTACCCGAGCTGGTCCGCCTGCCACATGCCGCGGCGCTGTGGAACGAAGGCTTCGAGCGGCTGCAGCCGCTGGCCTTGCTGCCGCATGCCACTACCCGGCGCGGGCTCGCCTTCGACGGCCCCTTCGAAGATCTGATGGCGGCGCCCATGCTTCGCGAAGTCTTCGAAAACCAGTTTCTCGGCACCGTCCGGCAGATACGCACCGACGCTTTCTATATCGCGCTGGGCCGCACCGCCTGGGCCGGGCTCCGGCATGCCGTCAGCCGGCGGCTGATTGCGCGCGACCAGTTGCTGGGCATGATGCCGGTACCCGCACGAGCCGGCAGCATGGTGCGCTATTTCCTGCGCGAGCTGTCCGTCAGCGACCTGTCGCCGAAGGATCCCGTGCGCCATCGCGTGGGATGGCTTGACACCGCCCATGCCGAACTGGAAGCCAATGTCCGCAGGATCAAGGCAGCGGCAGAACCGGATCCGCATGGCTCCTGCCTTATCGCCTGAACGATTGCCCGCCTCGCAAACTGTGATGCATACGCCCCACCGAAGTGGGGTCTTGCGACGCCGTCTGGCGTCGATAACGCTTCTTGAGGAAACTGACCTCCTCGCATTCCCGATTGGCGGCCCCACGTGGGCCGCAATTTTTTTGTGCGGCCGGTGCGTGATGCGCATGGTGATGGGCACGAGCCTTGCGTCACGCCCCGTGGCCATATTCCCTCCCGGATCGACCATGAGTGCCACGCCTGCCCTGCGCCTCGCCTTGTGTGCCGCGCTGCTGCTGCCGCAGCTTGCCGTTCAGGCCGCGGACGAACAGCCCGGACTATCGGTGTCCGCGCTCAAGCCGGGAGCAGCGCTGCCAGATGGCTGGAAGAATTTACCGGTGGCCAACGGCAAGGCGCAAACCAGCTATCAGCTGGTGGCCGACGGCCGCGCCACGGTGCTGCAGGCCGACGCCGAACACTCAGCCTCGGCGCTGCTGCACGCGGGCGATGTGAATCTCTCACGCACGCCCGTGGTGGCGTGGCGCTGGAAGGCGCAAGGCCCGATTCCCGGTGCGGACAATAGCGACGGCGCCCATGAGGATGCGCCGGCCCGGCTGGTGTTCTTCTTCGAGGGCGACACGAGCAAGCTCTCGCTAGGTGACCGCGCGGCGATGCAGATCGCCAAGAGTCTCGCCGGTGAAGAACTGCCCTATGCCACGTTGATGTATGTGTGGTCCGACAGTGCCGAGCCGGGCAGCGTCATCCCCAACCCGCATACCGGCCGCGTGCAGATGATCGTCGTCTCTGGCGCGCAAGGCGATGCCGGTAAATGGCAAAGCCTGCGCCGTAACGTCGTGCAGGACTACGAACGGGTGTTCCATGAGCAACCGGGCCCGCTCAAGGCGTACGGCATCATCACCGATACCGACAACACCCACAGTGCCGCCCGCGCCTGGTATGGCGACATCCGCTTCCTGCCTGCCAACTAGGCCGGCGGGGGCGTCTGCGCGGCACTGTGCCTCAGTACCTGCGATACCTGCGCCATCAGTTCGGCCCCGTCGGCGGCGGCGCGCCCCTGCGCCTGCAGCGCCTCGCGCACGCTGACCACCTTGCGCGGATCATAGTGGCGCCCGCTGTCGATCGCTGCCTCGAAGGCATTGGCGCGCGCGTTGATCTGCGCCGGGTCGGCACTTACCAGCAGCACCGCATGCGCCAGGACCAGGTGCCGTTGCCCATCCGGCGACTGCATGGCCGCCGGCGCGCGCCGCCAGTACTGCGCGGTGCCGGCGATCTTGCGGGCCGCCTCCGGCGGTCCCCACGCGAGATTGAAGCGGCCGTCGCAGAACGAGCCGGCCACCGCCTGCCAATGGGTCGGCACGCACAGCGCCAGCAGCCCCTTGCCGATGACATCGCACAGGTGCAGGTAGACCCCATCGCTGAGCGCACCCGGCGGCTGGCCGACGCTATAGGCCAGGCTCAGGTTGAGGATGCCCGGGCCTTGCGGCACCAGTCCCCCGCCCGACATGCGCAGGAACACCGGACAGCCTTGCCGGGCGAACTCGGCGCGCGCCGCCTCGAAGCCGGCATGCCGCTGATAGGTACGCGGCACCACCAGCGACAGTGGCGCTTCCCACAGTTGCGCGACCTGCCGGCCCTGCGCGGCGAACTCGAGCAAGGCCAGTTCGTCCTGCAGCGGATCCGCATGCGGCTGGCCGGCAGGCGCGGGCTCGACGAACTCAAAAGGCATGGCGCGGCAGCGGTCTTGGCCGGTCGGGTAACGATAGGCCGAGTCTAGCAAGGCTAACCGTTGAGCGCATCGAAATAGGCCAGCGCCTTCGACGCATACATCGCGCCCGGGCCGCCGCCCATCTCGATATTGAGCGCCAGTACTTCGGCCAGTTGATCGCGCGTGGCGCCGTGGCGCAACGCCTGTGCCGTGTGGAACAGCACGCAGTCGTCGCAGCCCTTCTGCACAGCCAGCGCGACCGCGACCAGTTCCTTGACCGCGGCCGGCAGGCTGCCTTCCTGCGTGGCGGCCTTCATCAGGCCCTGGAATGCGCTCATGGCCGCGGGCTGGGCCTGCGCGAGCGCGGCGAACTGCTTGTTAATCTGGGCGAGGCGGGTCTTCAGTTCAGTGCTCATAAAAGCTGTCGTCCTGATTCGGTGGATGGAGGACAAAGGCGGGCGGCAGCGCACGCCGCCGCCCGCGCCGCGGCATCAGCCGCCGAGGTGCTGCCTGAGCAGCGCGTTGAAGTCGTTGGCCTTCTCCATCTGGCTCATATGGCCGGCGTCGGCAAAGACCTTGACGGTAGCGCCGGGCGGCGCCGCCTCGGCATGTTCCGCCGGGATGATGCGGTCCTGGCCGCCCCACACCACCAGCACGCGCTTGCCGCTGCCGGCCAGCCGCTGGCCGGGCTGCTCCTTCTGCCTGCCGCCGGCGAACAGGTCCTGGCCCAGGGACGTCAGCGCTTCGGTCACGCCATCCAGCCGCTTGTAGCGCAGCAGGTCGTCGAGCATCTGCCGGCTGACCAGCCCGGCATCCGCGAACAGCAGTTCGATCACCGGCTTCAGCTCTCGCCGCGACTGCGCATTGACGAAGCCCTCGGTATAGCCGCTGTTGACCGCTTCGCCAAAGCCCACCGGCGACACCAGTGCCATCGACAACACCCGCTGCGGCGAGTCCACGGCGAGCTGCGCCGCCACGCCGCCGCCCATCGAATGGCCGACCAGGTGCGCCGCGTCGATCCCGGTCTCGTCCATGAAGCGCGCTACAAAGCCGGCCATCTGCGCCAGCGTCGTGCCCGCGAGCCGCGGCGACGACTGTCCATGGCCGGGAAGGTCCAGTGCCACGACCGTGTACGCGTCGGCAAGGGGATCGAGGTTGAACAGCCAGTTGTCCAGGTCACCGCCAAAGCCGTGGATGAAGAGCACGGTCTCGGCGCCGCTGCCCTTGCGGGCGTAGCGGACGCGGACGCCGTCCACGTCGGCGAACTGGTACGCGGCGGCAGCGTCTTCCTCGTCGCCGTCGTCCGCGGGCGCTTCATAAGCCGATACATACGCGTCGATATCCGCATCGCTCACCTCCGCCGGGGCCAGCACGCCAAGCAGCGCCTTGACCGGCAGCACGTCGCCGGCCTGCGCCACCTTGCGGCGCAGCGTGCCGGCGTCCGGCGCCTCCACCGCATTGGCGATCTTGTCGGTTTCCACATCGAGGATCGGCATGCCCACGCTGATCTCGGCGCCCTCGTCGACCAGCCAGGCATTGACCGTGCCTTCCTTCATCGACAGGCCCCACTTGGGCATCACGATCGGGGTAATTGCTGCGCTTGCCATCACTGCTTGCCTCCCTTCACCGTCTTGCGCGCGGCAGCAGCGATCTGCGCGGCGCCGGGGATATACAGGTCTTCCAGCGTCGGCGAGAACGGCACCGGCGTATGCGGCGGGCACACCATCTCGATGCCGGCCTTGAGCGCGCCGAAGGCCTGCTGCGCGACCTGCGCGGAGATATCGGTGGCGATATTGCAGCGCGGGCTGGCTTCATCCACCACCACCAGGCGGCCGGTGTTCTCGACCGATTCCAGCACCGTGTCCATGTCCAGCGGCGACAGCGTGCGCAGGTCGATCACTTCCGCTTCGATGCCTTCCTTCGCCAGCGTGGCCGCCGCCTCCAGCGCGCGGTGCACCATCAGCCCGTAGGTGACGATCGACACGTCCTTGCCGTCGCGCACGATATTGGCCTCGCCAAACGGGATCGCGTACGCGCCCTCCGGCACCTCGCCTTCCAGCCCGTACAGGTTCTTGTGCTCGCAGAAGATCACCGGGTCGTTGTCGCGGATCGCCTGGATCAGCAGGCCCTTGGTGTCATACGGCGTTGACGGGCATACCACCTTGAGCCCGGGGATATGCGTGAACAGTGGCGTCAGCATCTGGCTGTGCTGCGCGGCGGCACGAAAGCCCGCGCCGACCATGGCGCGGATCACCACCGGGGTTTCGGCCTTGCCACCGAACATGTAGCGGAACTTGGCCGCCTGGTTGAAGATCTGGTCGAAGCACACGCCCATGAAGTCGATGAACATCAGCTCGGCGATCGGGCGCATGCCACAGGCCGCGGCGCCGATGGCCGCGCCCACATAGGCCGACTCCGACAACGGCGTATCCAGCAGCCGGTCGCCATGCTTGGCATAGAGTCCCTTGGTCACGCCCAGCACGCCGCCCCAGGCGTCCTTCTCGCCATCCGCGCCGGCGCCGCCGACGATGTCTTCGCCCAGCATGATGACGCTGGGGTCGCGGGTCATTTCCTGGTCGATCGCCTCGTTGATCGCCAGCTTGATGCTCAGTTTGCGAGCCATGTTTGTCTCCTGATAGTTCGGTTAGCCGTCTGGTTGGCGAGAGGCGATCAGTAGCTGACGTAGACGTCGGTGAGCAGGTCTTCCGGGCCGGGCAGCGGCGCGGCCTTGGCTTCCTGCACGGCGTGCTCGATCAGCGCGGCGACTTCGCGGTCGATGGTGTCGAGTTCCTCGCGCGCGACCACGCCGGCCTGCGTCACGGTGCGGGCGAACAGCTTCAGGCAGTCCTTGTTGGCGCGGATATCGTCGAGTTCGCCGGCGGCGCGATAGGTCTGCGCATCGCCCTCGAAATGGCCGTAGAAGCGCACCATCTTGCATTCGAGCAGCGACGGGCCGCCGCCTTCGCGCGCGCGGCGGATCACTTCGCCCGCGGCCTCGTGCACGGCGAAGAAGTCGGTGCCGTCGACAGTCACGCCGGGGATGCCGAAGCCGGCGGCGCGGTCGACGTAGCTGTCCACCGCGGTGCCATAGTCACGCGAGGTCGACTCGGCATAGCCGTTGTTCTCGATCACGAAGATCACCGGCAGGTTCCACACCGCGGCCAGGTTCAGGCTTTCCAGGAAGGTGCCCTGGTTGGAAGCGCCGTCGCCGCAGAAGGTGATGCCGACCTCGCCCTTGCCGCGGAACTTGGCCGCCAGCGCGGCGCCGCAGACCAGCGGCGCACCCGCGCCCAGGATGCCGTTGGCGCCCATCATGCCCTTGGACAGGTCGGCGATATGCATCGAGCCGCCCTTGCCGTTGCATGAACCGCCCTTCTTGCCATAGATCTCCATCATCATCGCCACCGGATCCACACCCTTGGCAATGCAGTGGCCGTGGCCGCGGTGCGTGCTGGCAATGCGGTCGCCATCGTGCAGGTGGTGCAGGATGCCGACGCCCGCGGCCTCCTCGCCTGCGTACAGGTGGACGAAGCCCGGGATGTCGCCACGCGCGAAGTCCACGTGCAGGCGTTCCTCGAAATCGCGGATGGTGCGCATCTTCCGGTACACCGTCAGCAGGGTCTCCTTGTCGAGCGGCAGCAAGGCGGAAGCTTGTGAAGCTCTGGCTGTCATGTCTGTCTCCTTCGTTCTATCAAGGTTTGCACTTCAGGAAAGGCAGGAAAGCAACGGGTTGCTGCTGCGCATCAGCCGATGCTGCGCGGCATAGCGCATGCAGCCCGCCACGTCGATGCTGCGAAAAGCGTGTTCATGCAGGGTCACGGTGACTTCGTCGTCAGGGCCGAAGGCCAGCTCGCGTTCGCCGTCGAGCGCGACAATGCCGCTGCGCTGGCGCACGCGGTGCGGGCGGCCGTGTTCGAGACGCTGCCAGCCGGCGACCGGCACCGTGCACAACAGTCCCGGCGCGATCGGCGCGCGCAGGTCGAATTCGCCCTCGCCCGGCGCGGCCAGCTCGATCGCCAGGCCGCCGGGCTCGCGCCGGCCCAGCGGTTCGAGCAGTCCGGCAATGGCCGACAGGCCGATGGCCTGCGGATCGGCGAACGACACATAGACCGCTGCGAGCGTGTCGGTCTTCCACAAGGCGCGCGCGCCGATGAAGTGTTCGTGCGAGATCACCGCATCCACCAGCGCGATGTCGCGGCGAAAGCCGCCATCGCCGTCGCGGATGACGATGTCGAGCCGCTTGTTGGAGGCCAGCGCGTGCTTGTCGGAAACGCGCCCGGTGGCGTAGAGCCCGGTGGCGAGGCCGATGATGGTCGGCTCGCGCATCTCGGGGTAGGCGTTGTTGGTGCCGGTCGACAGGCCGGCGATGGGAACCCCGCCGCATTCGCGCACCACCGCGCGGTGGGTGCCGTCGCCGCCGAGCACGATGATGGCGGCCACGCCGGCATCGGCCATGCAGCGCGCGGCGTGCAGCGTGTCGTCGACGCGCGCGGTCACGGGCATGTCGAGGTATTCGACGGCAGGCAGGCCGGAGTCGGGTCCCTGCCGGCGCGCCAGGTGCCGCGCCAGCATGACGCGCAGTCCTTCGCGGTCCGGCATCATCAGCACGCGGCCCACGCCGCATGCCGCCAGCGCGGACAGCAGGCGCAGCACGATATTGACGCGATCGGCCAGTTGCAGGCTGTTGGCGTTGGCGATCACGCGGCGGATATCGCGCGCGGAAATCGGGTTGGCGATGATGCCGACCAGTGGCGTGCCGGCGCCGGCTGCGTGCCCCATTGCCTGTCTCCTGTTGTCATTGTGGTGACAGGCAAATTGCAATGGCTGTGCCAGCGCGCGCAGGGCGAAAAATGCGCAAAAACCGAGGGATTACCCGCGACGAAAAGGCAAGACGGGGCGGTGCGCTGTGACAGGTGTCACAGCACAGGTGTACAGCGGGTGGACAACCGTATCGCGCGACCGCTCAGTGAATGGGCTTGCCGCCTTCATCGTCGGCCCCGTCGCGCCGGTTAGGCGACTGGATGCCATAACGCTCCATGCGCCGGTACAGCGTCATGCGGCTGATGCCGATCTGGCGCGCGACCGCGCTCAGGTTCCAGCCGGAAGCGCGCAGGTACTGCATCAGCAGCATGCCTTCCGGCGGCAGCTGGTGCGGGTCGAATGGCGCGGCGGCGCTGTCGCCGGCAACCTGCACAGCTTGTGCCGGCGCAGCGGCGATGGCCGCGATGCCGAGGCCGTCGGGCAAGTCCTGCTCATCGATATAGCCGCCGGTGCAGACGGCGCGCGCGTATTCCAGCACGTTGCGCAGCTCGCGCAGGTTGCCCGGCCAGCGATGGCGATGCAGCCGCTCGCGTGCCGCCGGCGACAGCGTCACGGGTGCGGCGGCGCCTTCCTGCAGCAGCTTGGCCAGCAGCCAGTCGAGGTCGTGGCGTGCGCGCAGCGGCGGCAGTTCAAAACGGGCGCCGTTCAGGCGGTAAAAGAGGTCTTCGCGGAAGCGTCCTTCGGCGACCAGTTGCTCCAGGCCGTGGTGCGTCGCGGAAATGACGCGCAGCCGCACCGGCACGGGCCGCGCGGCGCCGACCGGCAGCACCTCGCCCTCGGCCAGCACGCGCAGCAGCCGCGACTGGAGCTCGCGCGGCATATCGCCGATCTCGTCCAGAAACAGCGTGCCGCCGTCGGCTTCCTGGATCAGCCCACGCTTGCCGCGCGGGCCGGCGCCGGAGAAGCTGTTGGGCAGGTGGCCGAACAGTTCGCTCTCGATCAGCGTTTCCGGGATCGCCGCGCAGTTCACCGCGATGAACGGGCCGCCGCGGCGCGCGCTGGCCTGGTGCAGGGCCTTGGCGAAGAATTCCTTGCCGCTGCCGGTCTCGCCGTGGATCAGCAGGTTGATCGGCGAATCGACCAGCCGCGCGGCGCGCTGCAATTGCTGCTGCAGCGCAGCGTCACCGCCGGTCAGCGCGGCCAGCGCCTCGGGCATAACCACCGGCGCTTCCTTCGCGGGAGCCTGCCAGCGCAGCGCGGGTGGCATCACGCTCAGGTATAGCAGCCCGCCGCTGCGGTTCAGCGCCACCAGCCGCTGCTCGCTGGGCCGGGAGTAGACATAGTTGCCCAGGTCTTCCAGCCGGGCGCCGAACAGCGTCTCGAACCGCTGGCCGAGCACGGTGGCGCCGGCCGCGCCGCCCAGCTCGCCCTCCAGCATCAGCCGGGCGCGGTGGTTGTGGCCGACGATGCGGCCGACCTCGTCCAGCGCCAGCAGGTATTCGGGATTGACGTCGACGAACTCCGGCGCCACGTTCAGCTTCAGGATCCAGTCGCGCCGGTGCGCGCGCAGGAAGTTGGCGTTCTCGATATGCGCGGCATAGATGCGTACCAGCTGCAACGCCAGCCCCTGGCTGTCCTTGGCGTGCGGCGAGGTCAGCGCGGAGATGTCGAGGATGGCGTGCAGGTTGCCGTGCGTGTCGAACAGCGGCGCGGCGGTGCAGGTCAGCGGGATATGGGTTGCATCGAAATGGTCGGCCTGGTGCACCGTCAGTGCCTGGCCGGTGACCAGCGCCGTTCCCACCGCGCAGGTGCCGGCGCCGCTCTCGCTCCATTCCGCGCCGAGGTAGAGGCCGGCGTGCCGCAGTGCGGCATCGGTGCGCGCATCGCCGATATAGTCGACCGTCACGCCTTGCGCATCGGTCAGCAGCACCACGTAGCCCAGTGCGGCCACTTGCCCGTACAGGCTCTGCAGGCCGTGGCGCGCGATGCGCGCGAAATCGTCGATGCGTTCCTGGTGTTCGCGCAGCCGCGGCTGCGGCAGGATGCGCGCTTCCTGCATGCGCGAGGGATCGAGCCCGTACTGGTGCACGCAGCGCCGCCATGAGTTCTGGATGATGGCGTCGTGCGCGATCCGGTCCGCCAGCACGGCGGGCGGGGCTAGGTATGTGGTGGCCTGGACCACCGTCTCGATGTGCTCGCGTTGCCGCAGGTCCATCGCTGTCTCCTGGTCGTCGCTGCCGTCGGCCCCGGGAGCCTGCTGAGGGGGGCGGATCGGGCGGACTGTGCGGGCGCGTGCCTGGGTGGCCACGCCTCTGTCTGGTCTCGGCCTTCTAATGTATCCGAGCGCGTCGGCGGGATGCAAACCAGAATGGCAGGCAGGAATCAGGAGACGTCGGCCAGCGCACGCCGCAAGTGCGGCGTGCGCCATACCGGATGGCTCAAAGTGCGGCGTTGGCCTTGAGGCTGCGCGCCGCGCCGGCGGCGATCTCGAAGGAGCGCAGGCGCGCCTGGTGGTCGTAGATCTGGCCGGTCAGCATCAGCTCGTCCGGCTGCAGGTCGTCGACAAAGCGCTGCATGCCGGCGCGCACCGAGTCCGGATCGCCCACCACCGAGCACGCCAGCGAGCGGCGGATATGGTCGGCCTCGCTCTCGGTCCACAGCGACTCGATGTCGTCCACCGGCGGGCGCAGTTGCCCCGGCGTGCCGCGCACCAGTGCCAGGAACTGCTGCTGCAGCGAGCTGAACAGGCGGCGCGCCTCATCGGCGCTGTCCGCGGCAAAGACGTTGAAGCCGAGCATCACGTACGGGCGATCCAGCGCTTCAGAGGGCCGGAAGGTGCGACGGTAGAGGTCGAGCGCCTGGCGCATGAAGCCCGGCGCGAAGTGCGAGGCAAACGCGAACGGCAGGCCCATGGCCGCGGCCAGCTGCGCGCTGAACAGGCTCGAGCCCAGCAGCCAGATCGGCACCTTCAGGCCGGCACCGGGAACGGCGCGCAGGCGCTGGCCAGGGCGCACGTCATCGAAATACGCCTGAAGCTCTTCCACGTCCTGCGGGAAGGTATCGGCGCTGTCGCTGGTCAGATGGCGGCGCAACGCGCGCGCGGTGGCCTGGTCCGTGCCGGGCGCGCGGCCCAGTCCCAGGTCGATGCGGCCCGGGTACAGCGAGGCCAGCGTGCCGAACTGCTCGGCGATCACCAGCGGCGAATGGTTGGGCAGCATCACGCCACCGGAGCCCACGCGGATGGTCTGCGTGCCGTTGGCGACATAGCCGATCAGCACCGCGGTGGCGGCGCTGGCGATGCCGGGCATGTTGTGGTGCTCGGCCAGCCAGTAGCGGTGGTAGCCCAGTTGCTCGGCATGGCGCGCCAGGTCGAGCGAGTTGCGCATGGCCTGGCCGGCGTCGCTGCCCTGCGGGATGGGAGCCAGGTCGAGCACCGAGTAAGCGATGCCGTTGCCGGCGGGGAGAGAGTCGCGATTCATGTTGTGGTCTGGCGGGCGGCGTACGCCACACGTGCGCCGCCCGATGCTATGCGGATGGTTCGCTATGTTAGTGAGCCTGCGCGGAACGTGCTGGCGACGGATTTGCGGCCCTGCGGGCGGCGTGGGTATGTGGGTATCCGCCGGACCAGCGCCCGACGGCAAGGATTGAGCCTCGCGCCGCTTGCCCTTACCATTCAGCCCGATGCGAAGGAACGATCGATGACTCTCAAGACACTGGACGGCGCGCTGGCCCTGCTGACGCACTTCACCGTGCGCCAGCCCACCTGGGGCGTGCGCGAACTGGCCAAGCACAGCGGCGTGCATTACGCCGTGGTGCACCGCGTGCTGGCGACCTTTGCCGCCAACGGCTTCCTGGTACAGGACGCGGCGACCGGCAAGTATTCGCTGGGGCTGCGGCTGTTCGAGCTGGGACAGGTGGTGCGCAAGAGCTTCTCGCCGGACGAGATCGTGCGCCCGGTTCTGGAAAAGCTGGCAGCGCAAAGCGGCGAGACCGTATTCCTGTCGTGGCTCGACGGCCATGAAGGCCTGTGCGTGGGGCTGGTGCAGAGCCAGCACCAACTGCGTTTCTCGATCGAGCTGGGCGAGCGCTTTGCGCTGTACGCGGGGGCGCATGCCAAGGCGATGCTCGCCTTCCAGGAAGATGCCTTCCGCGACGAAGTCTACCGCCAGGGCATGGCGCGCGTGGGCCCTCACACCACGCTGGACCGCGAGCGCATCGAGCAGCAGCTTGCCGAGGTGCGCGAACGCGGCTGGGCCCATACGCGCGAGGAAGCCGCGGCCAGCGTGGCCGGGCTGGCACTGCCGCTGTGGTCGCGCGACCGCAGCGCGGTGGTGGGCTCGGTGGCGATTGCCGGGCCGCAGCAGCGCCTGGACGAGGCCGCCGTGCCGCGCCTGCTGGAGGCCTTGCGCGACGCCAGCGGCCGGCTGGAAGACGTGATCGGCTTCGTGCGCTGACGCCAACGTTCAGTCGGCTCGATCACGCAAGCAGCGCCTTTCCCACTTCGCCGCCCAGCACCCGCTTGCCGATCGCATGGCCCAGCGCCCGATAGCTTTCCCATTGGGCTTCATCGAAGAACTGGTCGCTGGTGCTTTCCTGCGGGAAGGCCGGGTGCGTGGCGCCATAGTGCCGCACATCGGCCGGCGCCCATGACACCAGCCGCGGCTTGAGCAGCACGATGCGGCAGACCTGCGCGCGCGGCGCCGCGCACGCCGGATCGGTGCGGTACACGTTGAGCAGCACCGCGCATTTGTCGGCGGCAGGGTCGCTGCCCGTCACACCAGGCATGAAATCGTCCGGCACGCCGAAGACGCGGCTCAGCACGGGATGCGTGGCGGCCTCGGTATCGACCACGATCTCCAGGCCATGGTCGATGCGCGCGAGCCGGATCAGGTTGGCGAGGTCGCCGAAGCGATAGTCCGGATCGCCGCCACAATCGCACAGCACGATCAGCGCGACGTCCCGACCCGGACGCAGCAGCTCGTAGACACCGGTGTTGTCGAAATGGCCGCCGTCCGACAGGTATTGCCAGCCGCGCCGCGTGCCATGGAAGCGGGCGCTCAGCTCGCACCCGAGGTAGTACTGCGTGCGGAACATGCCGGCGGCCAGCCACGGATGCGTGGCGCGTTCGGGATGGCGCCACCGCTCGCCCTCGGCTCCGCCCTGGCGCGCATACCTGGCCGGGTACGAGGGCCACCACGTGCCCAGCCGCAGGTTGGCCAGGCCCAGCAGCAGCGAGGTCCCGAGCGTGGTGGCCCGGCCCAGTCCCGTTGACACCACCGCCCCCGAGATGGCGATCCAGTCGCCCACCGTGAGCGATTGCGACAGCTTGCCCGATGCGGGCCATGACGCATCCGGGCAGCACTGCCGGCCGTCGATGGTGAAGCGCGCATAGGCATCCGGCGCGATGGTGGCCGCGGCGCCCGGCTGGGCCACGCTGGCGCCGGGCGCCAGGCACAACGGCTTGCCTTTGCGGTCGCGCTGGACCAGTTGCTCGGCCGGATCGACGGTCAGGTTCAGCGTCACGTTGATCAGGTGCAGCGGCGCCAGCACGCGCGGATCGTAATAGGCGTTGAGGCCGAGCTGGTCGCCGGGCACGGGCTCCGCCACGCTGAAGCGCGCGCGCCGGCGGCGGTCCGCCACCGGATCGGGATCGGGCGCGGCAAAGCGCTCGCCGTTGGACGCGCCAAGGTAGGCGCGCGTGAGGCGCGCCGCATAGAAGGGCTGCAGCGTGGACAGGTTGAGGAACCCGGTAAAGCGGCCGGCGACCAGCGCCAGCACCAGCGCCACGACAGTCAGCATTGCCAGCGCCGGCCCGGTGTAGGCCGTGCCGTACACCAGCCAGTCGACCGGCTCGCGGCCATCCCAGCGCACCCACAGCACCAGCCACGACCACAGCACGAACATCAGCAGCGCCAGCACCGCCGCGGCCGCGCCGGCCAGCAACGAGACCGGCAAGCGCGCCCACAGTGCGCGCCAGGCGGTGTCGGCGCTGCCCTTGCGGCCTGCGTCGAGCCAGCGCGCGCCGTAGCGCACCAGCCAGACCAGCACGCCAAGCACGCCCGCGGGCAGCGCCGCGCCCCACGGATGATGAGCGGCATGGGCATACAGGTAGGCGGTTCGCGCGACCGTATCGGCCACGCCCAATGCCGCCAGCCACAGCGTCAGCGTGACCGCAGTGCGCAGCGCACGCGTGGCGCGTACGCGATAGCCGGACACGGTGCGCGGCTCGCCCTGCAGCATCACCAGGCAGCTCAGCACGCCCAGCCACGTCAGCACACCCAGCGCGGCAAAGAGCTGCGCCGGAACGTGGTTGGCACCGAGCCATTCCGACCAGTGCGCGGCCGCCAGCAACAGCAGGCCGAGCAGCGTCGCCACCAGCGGTGCTGGGCTGAGAAAGCGCGCCGGCGCCTGCGGATCGTTGGCGCGCGGGTAGACCAGCCAGTATGCCAGGCCGGGCGGCACCGCGCCGATCACCACCGTAACCAGCGGCAGCCACAGCCAGGGGCTCCACCAGATCGCGCACTCGCCCTGGTTGAAGGCCTGCCGCGCATCGTGCAGCAGGTCCATCTCATAGCGCCCGAACCCGTACCACGCTCCCGCGGCGCCATGCAGCAGCAGCGCGAGCAGGGCCAGCAACGCCAGCAGCGCGCTGCCGATCACGTAGTGCATGGCCAGCCAGTTGCGCACCACCAGGGCGGCAGCATAGAGGTTGTCGCCCGCGCCCGTGGGCGACAGGTAGCGACCGTTCTCGCGCAGCCACGCGAGCGCGCCGCGGCCGGGATCGGCGGCATAGGAGACCGAGGTGTGGATGCGCCCGGGCGGCTCGCATTGCAGCGTGTGGTAGGCGTCGGCCGCGGCCTGGACCGGGCCGGTGCCGCGGCGCAGGCGGCCCGGCACGAACAGGCTGACGAAGAAGGCCCCGAGGTAGCCGCCGCCGCTGACGGTGGACAAGTAGTCGAACTGGGCCAGCAGCGAGGCCATCCCGGGCACGGCCTGCGCCGCGGCGGCGGTGTTCGCCGCGGGCGTCGGAGGAGCCTCGGTGTTCGCGGCGGTGGCAAGCGTGCGCGCCGGCATGTCGGTGCCGGCCATCGCCTGCATCACGCCCAGGCAGAACGTGGCGCTGCGGATGCCGCCGCCGGACAGCGCCAGCGCCCAGTTGCGCTGGCGCTCCTGCGTGCGCGGCGAGATGCCGAGCTGGCGGCGCCGATGCGCGATGCGGGCCGCTTCGTCGCCGAAACCGTGGTCTTCCGCAGCCATGGGCGCCTCCCGTAGCAGTCGCTCTGCGCCAAGTATAGGCAACGGCGCATGGTCGATATTCGCCCAGCCACCGGCGGAGATTGCGCGTTAACCCTGATTGTTGCGCGTCTGGGCGCGGCCTAGCATTTCTCTGTATCAGAGACGTTGTCTCTATATTAGAGACACAAAGCAGTCAGTCATGCTCAAGACCCTGGACGGCGCGCTCGCGCTCCTCACCCATTTCACCGCTCGCCAGCCCAGCTGGGGCGTGCGCGAACTGGCGCGCGAAAGCGGCGTGCACCACGCCGTCGTGCATCGCGTACTCGCCACGTTTGCCGCCAATGGCTTCCTGACGCAGGACAGCGTCGGCCGCTATGGGCTGGGCTTGCGCTGGTTCGAACTGGGTCAAGTGATGCGCAAGGCGTTTTCGCCGGCGGCAGTGGTCCAGCCCGCGCTGGAGGCGCTGGCGCAGGAAAGTGGCGAAACGGTTTTCCTGTCGTGGCTGGACGGTCACGAAGGCCTGTGCACGGACATCGCCCAGAGCCAGCACCAGCTGCGCTTTTCGATCGAGGTGGGCCAGCGCTTCGCGCTGGACGCCGGCGCGCATGCCAAAGCGATCCTCGCATTCCAGCCGGAAGCGTTCCGGCGGCAGGTCATCGGCGACGCGCCGGAACTGGCCGCGCAACTGGCCCAGGTCCGCGCCGACGGCTTTGCCTATACCTGCGAGGAATCCGCGGCCACGGTGGCGGGGCTGGCATTGCCGCTGCACCACCGCGACACCCAGGCGGTGGTGGGATCCCTCGCCATCGCCGGCCCGCTGCAGCGGCTGACGCGCGAGGCCGTGCCGCGGCTGCTGGAAGCGCTGCGCGCGGCGCGAAAGACGATCGGCCCGGTGGCGGGCTTCATGCGATAGCGGGTCAGGATTGCCGGCCCACGCAAACGCGCGCACACGACACACAAAACCAGACAACACTACGAGGAGCGGTGGAAGACATGACCATGCCAACACAACTGAACGCGCCAATGGCGGCGCAGCCCGCGACACGGTCGCGCTTTATGGAGCCTTTGCTGCTGCTGGTATCGGTGGCGCTGTCGGTATTCGGCGCCATGATCGGCATGCAGCTGATCGTGTCGCTGGGGATATCGGCCAATACCTCGATCATCGGCGCGCTGATCGCGATCGTGTTTTCGCGCATCCCGCTGGAGATTACGCGGCGCTTCCGCGTGCTGGAGCGGCAGAACCTGGTCCAGACCGCGATCTCGTCGGCCACCTTCGGCGCCGCCAACTCGCTGATGATCCCGATCGGCGTGCCGTATGCGATGGGCATGCCCGAGCTGGCCACGCCGATGCTGATCGGCGCGGTGATCGCCATGTTCGTCGACGGGGCCATGCTGTACTTCCTGTTCGGCAGCAAGGTCTTCCCCGCCACCGGCACCTGGCCGGCGGGTATCGCCACTGCCGAGGCGATCTGGGCCGGCGACCGCGGCGGCCGCAAGGCGGCGTTCCTGGGCCTGGGCATTGCCGTGGGCGTGGGCGGCGCGTGGCTGGGCGTGCCGATGTCGGCCTTCGGCGCGGCGTTCCTGGGCAACCTGGCGGCGCTGACCATGTTCGGCATCGGCCTGCTGGTGCGCGGCTATTCGGTGGCCGTGACCGGCATCGATATCGCCAAGGCCTATATCCCGCATGGGCTGATGATCGGCGCGGGCATCGTCGCGCTGTTCCAGGTCGCCATGGAAATCCGCCGTGCACGCAACGCGCCGGCCGCCGACGCGCGCACCATCGAAGTCCCGGCCTCGCGCGCCAGCCGCATCCTGTCGGGCGGCTTCCTCATCTACCTGGCGATCGCGTTGCTGATCTCGCTGCTGGCCGGGCATGTATCCGACATGTCGCTCGGCATGCTGGTCGTGTTCGTGCTGTACGCCGCCTTTGCCGCCTATGTGCACGAGCTGATCGTCGGCATCGCGGCGATGCACTCGGGCTGGTTCCCGGCCTTCGCGGTGGCGCTGATCACGCTGACCATCGGCATCCTGATCGGCTTCCCGCCAACGGCGCTGGCGGTGCTGGTGGGCTTCTCGGCCGCCACCGGGCCGGCCTTTGCCGACATGGGCTACGACCTCAAGACCGGCTACCTGCTGCGCGGCGAGGGCCGCGACATGGAGGCCGAAATCGCGGGCCGCAAGCAGCAGTTCCTGGCGGCGATGGTCGGCTTCGGCGTGGCCGCCGTGGTGGTGATCGTGTTCCACGGCACCTTCTTCTCGCAGGGCCTGATCCCGCCGGTGGACCGTGTCTATGCGGCATCGATCAAGGCCGGCTCCTCGGCGGAGATCGCGCGCAACCTGGTGATCTGGGCGATCCCCGGCGCGCTGTTGCAGTGGCTCGGCGGTTCCAAGCGCCAGCTCGGCATCCTCCTTTCCACCGGCATGCTGATCGCCTCGCCGCTGGCCGGCTGGGCAGTGCTGGCGGGCCTGCTGATCCGCTTCGTGGTGCAGCGCCTGCGCGGCGACAAGCATCTGGCCGAGATGAGCGCCTTTGCCGGCGGCGTGATCGCCGGCGATGCCCTCTTCAGCTTCTTCGGCTCCGTCACCAAGCTGAAGAAGTAAGCCCTGCGGCAAGCCATCCCGGGGCGCGCGCGCCGCGCCCCGCCTGTCATTACCCGAGACGTTCCATGGATATCCAAGCAATCCGCGCCGACACTCCGCTGACGGCTTCCACCATCTATCTCGACACGGCCGCGGCCTCGATTCCGCCCGACGCCGTGCTCGACACCGTGCGCAGCTACCTGCTCGATACCGGCCATGTTGGCATCTACCTGCCGGCGTTCCGCAAGGAGACCTATGCCCGCGTGGAAGCCGTGCGCGGCATGCTGGCCGGATTGCTCAACTGCTCGGCCGACGAGATCGCCTTCACCAAGAACGCCACCGAAAGCATTTCCATCGCCGCGCGCGGCATCGCGTGGCAAGCGGGCGATGAAGTGCTGGTGGCCGACACCGAAATGCTGAGCAACCTGCTGCCGTGGCGGCGGCTGGAGCAATCGCACGGCGTTGTAGTGAAGACGGTGCCGGCCAATGCCGAGGGCCTGCTGAGCGCGCAGGCATTCGAGGCCGCGATCACGCCGCGCACGCGCCTGCTGACCTTCTCGCACCTGCCCAATTCCACCGGCGCCGTGCAGCCCGCCGCGCAGATCTGCGCGGTCGCGCGCAAGCATGGCGTGCTGTCGCTCGTCAATGCCGCGCAAAGCGTGGGCATGCTGCGTTCCGATGTGGCGCAGCTGGACTGCGACTTCCTCGCCGGCTGCGGGCGCAAGGCGCTGCGCGCGACTGAGGGCTCGGGCTTCCTGTATGTGCGCCGCGCGCTGATCGGGCAGGTCGAGCCGATGCTGGTGGGCTGGTGGAACGGCGCGTGCGACCGCAACACCGGCGCGCTGTCGCTGGTGGCGGGCGCGAAGCGTTTCGAGGCCGGCTGCCCGATCGTGCCGGCAATCCTCGGCATGGGCACCGCCATCGACTATGCCACCGCGATCGGCATCGACGCCATCGAGGCGCGCGTGCGCGACCTGACTGAGTACGCGGTGGCGAAGTTCGCCGCGATTCCGGGCTTCGAGCTGTACGGTCCCACCGACGTGACCCAGCGCATCGGCATCGTGCCGTTCAACGTGCGCGGCGTCGACCCCGCGCGCATCGTGGCCGCGCTGGAAGCGCAGCAATGCATCATCGAAGCGGGCAACTTCATGGCCGATTCGATCCTGGCGCGCTACGGCGTGCCGACCATGGCGCGCGTGTCGCTGCACTACTTCAACACGCACGAAGAGATCGACCGCGTCGCCGCACTGATCCGCGCCGCCATCGCCTGAACGCATCACCGAAAAAACGGATACCAAGACATGACCCAACGCATCCTCCTGATGAGCAGCTCGCGCAAGGACAACCTCGGCTACCTGGAGCACGCCGGCGAGCAGATCCACACGCTGCTGCAGCGCGAGCCGCGCAAGGTGCTGTTCGTGCCGTTCGCGGGCGTGACCTTCAGCTTCGATACCTATGAAGGCATGGTCAAGCCGGTGTTCGAGAAGCTCGGCTATGCGCTCGAGTCGATCCACCACAGCGCCAATCCGCTGCGCGCGGTGCAGGAAGCCAAAGCCATCGCCGTGGGCGGCGGCAATACCTTCGCGCTGCTCAAGCGCATGTACGACGCCGGCATCGTCGACGCGATCCGCGCCAGGGTGCGCGCGGGCACGCCGTACGTCGGGTGGAGCGCCGGCAGCAACGTGGCCTGCCCGACCATCCGCACCACTAACGACATGCCGATCGTGCAGCCGCCCTCGCTGCGCGCGCTGGGCCTGGTGCCGTTCCAGGTCAACCCGCACTTCATCAGCGGCAAGCCCGCGGGCCACAACGGCGAAAGCCGGGAAGAGCGCCTGGCCGAGTTCCTGCACATCAATGCGCCCGAACAGGTGTTCGCGCTGCCGGAAGGTTCGGCGCTGTACTCGGACGGCACCCACGGCACCGTGCTAGGCGAGCGCAATGCGCTGTGGTTCCCGGCTGAAGGCAGGGTCGAGGCCATTCGTGAGGGCGAGCCTTTTCCGCTGTCGCAGATCACCGGGCCTGCCGGGATGGAGGAATGGCGGGGCTTTTCGGCCTGAGTGATGCGTTAAACGCCGAAGCACAGACTGTTGCCTCCCCTCTCCCGCAAGCTGGAGAGGGGAGCAAACCAGCGGGACGAATGCGTGACTAGCGACTAGCCAACCCCGGTCACAACAAACACACAAACAAAACCCTGCCCCGCGGGCCGCGCTGCGCCGCCCGCGCGGCCCCCTTTTTGCCATCTGGAGGAGAAACACAATGAGCCAAACCCTTCGCCACGCCGCCCGGCTGACCTTGCCACTGATGCTGGGCCTGCCCACCGCCGCGATGTCGCAGTCCGGCGTGACGCTGTACGGCGTCATCGATACCGCGCTGACGTACCAGACCCATTCCAACCCCGCCGGCGATGCGCAGGTCGGCCTGCAGCAAGGCGGCGAAGGCTTCCTGTCCGGGAGCCGCTTTGGCCTGAAGGGCGTCGAGGACCTGGGCGGCGGGGTAAAGGCCGGCTTCGTGCTGGAGAACGGGTTCCTGGCCGACACCGGCAAGTTCGACCAGCAGGGCCAGCTATTCGGCCGCCAGGCGTACGTGAAGATCGGCAACAAGTGGGGCGAGCTGGCGCTGGGCCGGCAATACACCACGGCCAACACCATGCTGTACTACGTCGATCCGCTCGGCGTGGGCGCGGCACCGTCGAACTCATGGATGGTGTACCTGACCGGGCAGCGCTACGACAACGCCGTCAGCTACACCGGCAATTTCGGCCCGGTGTCGCTGATCGCCGAATACGCGCTGGGCGAGACCGCGGGCAACACCCGCGCCACCTCGTCCACGTCGTTCGGCATGAAGTACGCGGCCGGCCCGATCACCGCGATCGGCGACTTCCAGCAGACCCGCGACAGCCAGAGCCGTACCGCAAACATCTACCTGGCGGGCCTGAAAGTCGCGATCGGCCGCGCCAGCCTGTTCGCCAACTACCTCCACAGCGACCGCGAGGCGGGCTTCGACTCGTCCAAGGGCGGCACCGACACGGCCACCATCACCAGCATGTCGACCGCGGCCACGCCGACCAACCGCGCGGCGATCAACTCGGTGTTCGGCAGCAGCCGCCACGACGACTTCTTCACGCTGGGCGCGAGCTATGCCGTGACCGGCAACGTAACGCTGACCGGCAGCGTGATGCACAACCGCACCCGCGCCGACAGCTTCAGCGGCAACCGCACCACCGCGTATGCCGTGGCCGACTACGCCTTCAGCAAGCGCACCGACACCTACGTGGCGCTGGCCTATGACCGCGTCCACGGCGACTGGTCGGGCCTGTTCGGCAACAACACCACCAGCTGGACCGGCGGCAGCGGCACGCCGCTGGACGGGCGCGACAGCCAGACCACCGTGATGGTCGGCCTGCGCCACCAGTTCTAACGATTCAACCGACGCCGGGCCCGCGCCACGCGGACCCGGCACCTCATCTGGAGAAAGCCATGGCCCTGCAGCAGACGCTGGTCATTCACGAAGCCCTGGACAGCCCGCACGCCAACGGTGCGGTCGTCAGCGAACTGTTCGCGCCCTACGCCGGCGCCGGCGTGACCTTGCAAGTCACCACCGTCAACAACGCGCCCCCCGAGAACACGGCCAACACCACCGACTTCATCACCATCGTGATCCCCGGCAGCGCCGGCAAGCGTGGCCGCGGCAAGGCGCCGACGCTTGGCGTGATCGGCCGCAACGGCGCCATCGGCGCGCGTCCGGAACTGGTTGGCCTGGTGTCCGATGCGGACGGCCCGATCGGCTGCCTGGCGGTGGCGCTGAAGCTCGCGCAGATGAAGGCGCGCGGCGACCACCTGCAAGGCGACGTGATCGTGACCACGCACCTGTCGACCGATGTCTCGATGGTGCCGCACGACCCGGTGCCGTTCATGGGCATGCCGGTGTCCTCCGACACCATGAACGACTACCAGGTGCTGCCGGAAATGGATGCGATCCTGTCGATCGACGCGTCCAAGGGCAACAGCATCATCAAGCATCGCGGCTTTGCCATCTCGCCGACGGCGATGCAGGGCTATATCCTGCGCGTGGCGCCGGACCTGGTGGCTACGATGGAATCGACCACCGGCTGCCCGGCAGTGACCTTCCCGATCTCGCTGCAGGACATCACGCCGTACCACAACGGCCTGTATCACTTCAACAGCATCATGCAGCCGCACGTCGCCACGGCGGCGCCGGTGGTGGGCGTGGCAGTGACCGCGCAGTCGGTGGTGTCAGGCAGCGCCACCTCGGCCAACCACGAGATCGACATCGCCGAGGCGGTGCGCTTCTGCGTGGAGGTGGCCAAGCGCTTCGGCATCGGCAAGTGCCAGTTCTTCAATGCCGCCGAGTGGGAGAAGATCCGCGCGATCTATCCGGACCTGTCGGTATTCCAGACCGCCGGCAAGCGCTGAGGCTTGCGCTTCAGCGTGCCGCCACCTTGCCCGGATCGGGATGCGTGACGGCGGGCGGCACGGTCTCGCCGTGCCGCCGCTTCCATTCGTCGAAGCCCCCGGCGAGCGCCCAGGTCCTTGGGTAGCCGGCAACGCGCAGGCGTTCGGCCAGCAGTGCCGCGGACATCTCGTGCGGGCAGGCGCAATAGACCACGATGTCGGCCTCGGCAGGCGGCACGCCCAGCGCGTCGAGACTGTCGAGCGCACCCTGCATGTCGAGCACCATCGAGCCGGGGATGCGCTCCATCGGCATGTCGCCATGGGCGCGCACATCGATCACGACGGGCAGCGTGCCGGCCAGGCGGCGCGATTCCAGTTCATCCACGCTCATGCGCGGCACGCGCCTGGTGATGCGCAGCAGCCGGAAACGGCGCCACGAGCGCCACGCCAGGAACACCAGGAACGCCGCCACCACCGCCACCACGGCCATATGCCCGTAGGTGCTGAAGCCCTCCAGGATGGTATCGATAAAGTCGCTGAACACCACGCCGATCAGCAGGCCGCTGCCGGCCCACACCAGGGCACCGATCGCGTCATAGAACAGGAACACGGGCAGCGGCGTGCCGGTCATGCCGGCCATCGCGGTGGACAGCGCGCCGGCACCGGGAAGCAGCTTCGCGACCACCAGCGAGCGCGGCCCCACTCGCAGGTACAGCGACTGGGTCTGGCGGATGCAGGAATCGGGCGAGATCGATACCTTGCAGATGGTGCGCAGCATCGGCTGCCCCAGCCGGCGGCCGGCGAAGTACCAGCCGGTATCGGCGATCAGGCAGGCGACGATCACCGCGGCCAGCACCGCGCCGATCGACGGACCGGTTTCCTGCATGCCGAGCGCGCCGGCGACGAACAGCATCGGGTACGCCGGCACCGGCAGTCCCGCCTGTTCAACCAGCACGTTCAGGAATACCAGCATCAGCCCGTGGTCTTCCAGCAAGGCTTGTAACTCTCCCACCGTCTTTTCCCCCGTTGGTTCAGGTTGCCAGTGTGCCAGCCGGAGGCAACCGATGCACGGGGCGGCTTTGCATGGGAGCATCAAAATTACTGATTTGCCGTCACTTACGTTGTCCTACAACGTTGAGAGGGCACGCCGGCTCATGCCGGTGCCGCAGACGTCTCAATGCCGGTGCCATCCATGGATCTATGCGGGCTGCCGGCACATCCGCCCCGGTAAACCCGCGAATGCCCTCCAGCCCTATTGCCTTTGTATGATCGTTGTCGTACGATGACTGATAACTCGGATGTCCCGCCAACTGGCAGGTCGCCGCCGTCACCACCCTGGGCCGCCGGCCCGATCAGGATTTCGCAAATGCTCGCACCCAACGAACTCAAGCAGATCGTCTCTGAAGGCCTGCTCTCCTTCCCCATTACCGACTTCGACGTCAAGGGCGACTTCAACGCGAAGTCCTATGCCGCCCGCCTGGAATGGCTGGCCCCGTACGGCGCCACCGCGCTGTTCGCCGCCGGCGGCACCGGCGAGTTCTTCTCGCTGACACCGGCCGACTACACCGCCGTGGTCGACACCGCGGTCAAGACCTGCGCCGGCAAGGTGCCCATCCTGGCCGGCGCCGGCGGCCCGACCCGCACCGCCATCGCCTATGCGCAGGAAGCCCAGCGCCTTGGCGCCGCCGGCGTGCTGCTGCTGCCGCACTACCTGACCGAAGCCAGCCAGGACGGTGTCGCCGCCCACGTGGAAGAGGTCTGCAAGTCGGTCGGCATCGGCGTGATCGTCTACAACCGCGCCAACTCCAAACTGAACGCCGAGCAGCTGTCCCGCCTGGCCGACCGTTGCCCCAACCTGATCGGTTTCAAGGATGGCGTGGGCGACATCGAGTCCATGGTCAGCATCCGCCGCAAGCTGGGCGACCGCTTCTCGTACCTGGGCGGCCTGCCCACGGCCGAGGTCTACGCCGCCGCCTACAAGGCGCTGGGCGTGCCGGTGTACTCGTCGGCGGTGTTCAACTTCATCCCGAAGACCGCGATGGACTTCTACCGCGCCATCGCCGCGGACGATCAAGAGACCGTAGGCCGCCTGATCGACAACTTCTTCCTGCCGTACCTGGCCATCCGCAACCGCAAGGCTGGCTACGCCGTGAGCATCGTCAAGGCCGGCGCCCGCATCGTCGGCCGCGACGGCGGCCCGGTGCGCGCGCCGCTGACCGACCTGACCGGCGAAGAGATGGAAATGCTGGGCACGCTGATCAACAAGCTCGGCCCGCAGTAATCCGATCCGTCCTTGCCATATGCATCGCGACAAGCCGGCCGCGGGGCACCTTGCCCTCCGGCCGGCTTGTCCTCTTCTGCCACACTCAAACGTTGACAAGGAACCTCCCATGCAAATCACCGGCGACATGCTGATCGGCGCGCAAGCCGTGCGCGGCACCGAATCGACGCTGCAGGCCATCAACCCGGCCACGGGCGAGACCCTGGGCCCTGACTTCCACGGCGGCGGCCAGGCCGACGTCGAGCGCGCCTGCGCGCTGGCCGAAGCGGCCTTCGATACCTATCGCAATACCTCGTCCGAGCAGCGCGCGGGCTTCCTGGACGCGATCGCCGCCGGCATCGAGGCGCTGGGCGACACGCTGATCGAGCGCGCGCACCAGGAAAGCGGCCTGCCAATCGCGCGCCTGCAGGGCGAGCGCGGCCGCACCGCAGGCCAGTTGCGCCTGTTCGCGACCGTGCTGCGCGAAGGCCGCTGGCAGGAGGCCACCTTCGACGCCGCGCTGCCCGAGCGCACCCCGCCGCGCCCCGACCTGCGCATGCAGCGCATCGCCATCGGCCCGGTGGCGGTGTTCGGCGCGAGCAACTTCCCGCTGGCCTTCTCCGTTGCGGGCGGCGACACCGCCTCGGCGCTGGCAGCCGGCTGCCCGGTGGTGGTCAAGGCGCATTCGGCGCACCTGGGCACGTCCGAACTGGTCGGCCGCGTGATCCAGAAAGCCGTGCAGGACGCCGGCCTGCCCGAAGGCGTGTTCTCGCTGCTGGTGGGCGCGGGCAATGTCGTCGGCACGGCGCTGGTGTCGCACCCCGCGATCCAGGCGGTCGGCTTCACCGGTTCGCGTTCGGGCGGCATGGCGCTGATTCAGGCGGCCAACGCGCGTCCGCAGCCGATTCCCGTGTATGCCGAGATGAGCAGCATCAATCCGGTGTTCCTGCTGCCCGCCGCACTGCAGGCGCGCGGCGCCGAGATCGGCCGCCAGTTGGTCGATTCGCTGGTGCTGGGCGTCGGGCAATTCTGCACCAACCCCGGCCTGGTGATCGGCATCGAAGGCCCGGCGCTGGACCAGTTCCGTGCCGCCGCGCTCGACGCGCTGGGC
Organism: Cupriavidus sp. a3; assembly: GCF_051015765.1. Taxonomy (NCBI): domain Bacteria; kingdom Pseudomonadati; phylum Pseudomonadota; class Betaproteobacteria; order Burkholderiales; family Burkholderiaceae; genus Cupriavidus; species Cupriavidus sp. a3. The sequence goes on from NZ_CP170644.1 coordinate 2,281,606, forward strand.
GGCAAGCCGGCGGCGACCATGCTGACGCCCGGCATCCATGCCGCCTATGAAAAGGGCGTGGCGCAGCTGTCGTCGCTGGATGGGCTGCAGCGTATCGGCGACGGCGTCGCCGCCACGGGTGTCAACCAGGCCCGTCCGGTGATGTTCGAGACCACCGCCGCGCAGTTCCTGGCCGATCACCGCATGCAGGCCGAAGTGTTCGGCCCGTCGACCGTGCTGGTAGTGTGCCGCGACCTGGAAGAGGTGCTGGCGCTGGCCAACCAGCTCGAAGGCCAGCTCACCGCCACGATGCAGCTCGACGACGCCGACCTCGACGCCGCGCGCCAGCTGCTGCCGGTGCTGGAGCGCAAGGCCGGGCGCGTGCTGTGCAATGGCTATCCGACCGGCGTGGAAGTTGCTCACGCCATGGTGCATGGCGGGCCCTTCCCGGCCACGTCTGACGTGCGTTCGACCTCGGTCGGCGCCACGGCGATCGACCGTTTCCTGCGCCCGGTGTGCTACCAGAACCTGCCGCAGGGATTGCTGCCGGCGGCACTGCGGGGATAAGCGCAACACTTGCAATGATGAGCCCCGCGCCTTGTGCGGGGCTTTTTGTTTTAATAAGCCAGCGCAAAAGAAAAGAAAGCGACCCGCGTTCGTCACGCGGGCCGCCTGTCGTTTATCGCGTCGAAGCGCCCTGCCGGGGCGGCCGATCCCTGCCGGTCAAGCCTCCAGCTTGATCCCCGCCTGCTTCACCACCCCCGCCCAGCGCGCCTGCTCGGCCACGAAGAACTTGCCGGTTTCCGCCGGCGTCATCGTCACCACTTCGGCACCCTGCTGGACCAGTTGCGAACGCAGTTCCGGCGCGCGGATGATCTTGATCAGCTCGGCGTTCAGGCGCGTCACCAGCGCATCCGGCATGCTGGCCGGCGCCATCACGCCCTGCCACGTGCCCGACTCGAAGTTGGGCACGCCCTGCTCGGCAATGGTCGGCACGTTCTGCAGCAGCGGCATGCGCGTGCGCTTGGACTGGGCGATCAGCTTGAGCTTGCCCGACTGCACATGCGGCAGCGTGGCCAGCATGCCGTTCATCAGCACCTGCGCGCTGCCGCCCACGGTGTCCGCAATCGCCTGCGAGCCGCCCTTGTACGGCACGTATTGCCACTTGGCGCCGGTGGCCTGCTCCACCGCTACGCCGGCCAGGTGCGGCGCGCTGCCGATCGCCGTCACGGCGAAGTTGAGCTGGCTGCGCTTGGACAGTTCGACCAGTTCCTTCAGGTTGCTGACCTGCACTGACGGATGCACCACCAGCAGGTGCGGCGAGTACGCCAGCATCGTCACCGGCTTGAGGTCCTTGGCGATGTTGAAGCTGAGCTTGGTATAAACCGACGGGCTGATCGCCAGCGCGCCGATATCGCACAGCATCAGCGTATGGTTGTCGGTGGCCTGCGCAACCATGGCCGCTCCGACGTTGCCGTTGGCGCCCGGCTTGTTGTCGACCACCACGGACTGGCCCAGCGCTTCGCCCAGTTGCTTGCTGATCAGCCGCGCGATGATGTCGGACGAACCGCCGGCGGTGTACGGCACCACCAGGCGGATCGGGCGCGTCGGCCAGGCCTGCTGCGCGGCGTGCGCGCCTGTGGCGAGGCCGGCCAGCGGGCCGGCGGCGATGCCCGCGGCCAGCGCGGAAGTCTGCTTGAGGAAAATGCGGCGTCCCTGGGTCATGCTATGTCTCCATTGTTGTTGCAGGTGCGCCGGCGCGGCACGGTGGTCGTGCGGCGGCCGGCGCTGTCGGTGTGTTGGTCAGGTGCGGTCGATGCTTGTTGCGCTCAGTCGAGCACGATGCGGCCCTTCTCGATCACGGTCTTCCAGCGCTGCAGTTCCTGCGCTTCAAACTGGCTGAATTGCTCGGGCGTATTCGCCACCACCTCGAAGCCGCTCTCCGACAGCTTCTGGCGCATCTTCGGATCGTTCAGCGCGCCGACCAGCGCACCGTGCAGGCGCGTCTTCACGTCGGCGGGCAGCCCGCGCGGCGCGGCGACGCCCTGCCAGGAATAGACCTCGACTTCCTTGACCCCGGCTTCGGCCATGGTCGGCACGTTGGGCAGCACGGCCGGGCGCTTGTCCGCCGTCACCGCCAGCGCCTTGAGCTTGCCGGTGCGGATGTGCTGCAGCACCGCGTTGATGTTCTGGAACGATACGTCCACCTGGCCGGCGAGCAGGTCGGAGATGGCGGGCGCGCCGCCCTTGTACGGCACATGCAGGCCGTCGGTGCCGGTCTTCTGCCAGAACAGCGCCGCGGTCAGGTGGTCGGACGACCCCGCGCCGGACGAGGCAAAGCTGACCTTGCCCGGGTTCTTCTTCATGTGCGCCACCAGTTCCTGCACGTTATTCGCCGGGAACTGCGGATTGACCACCAGCACGTTAGGCGCGCGCACCGCCACCGTCAGCAGGTCGAAGTCCTTGACCGGGTCGTAGCCCAGGTTCTTCTGCAGGAACGGGTTGACGGCAAAGACGCCGATCGACGCCACCAGCATGGTGTAGCCGTCCGCCGGCGCGCGCTTGACGAAGGTCGCACCGATGGCGCCGGTCGCCCCGGGCTTGTTGTCGACCACGAACGGCTGGCCCAGCTTCTCGTTGAGCGGCGCCGTCAGCATGCGCGCGATGGTGTCGGTGGAACCGCCCGCGGGGAACGGCACCACCACCGAAACAGGGCGTTGCGGCCAGTCTTGCGCGGCCCGGGCGTTGCCGGCCGCCAGCGCGGCCAGCGCCGCGACCGTCAGCACCGAGCCGACGGCAACCATGCGCAGCCAGTCTTGCAGGCGCAGGGCACCCGTGCGTTGGGAGGAATACATCGTTGTCTCCTGCTCTGTCTTGTCGATACCGGACTGCCGTGCCGGCTCAGCGCACCATGCAGGGCGCCTTGTTGTTGAACTGCCAGCCGGGGATCAGGAACTGCATGGCGATGGCATCGTCGCGCGCGCCCAGGCCCTTGCTCTGGTACAGCGCGTGGGCGCGGCCCAGCGCGTCCATGTCGAGCTCCACCCCCAGGCCCGGCGTCTTCGGCACCTGCACCAGGCCGTTCTCGATCTTCAGCGGCGCCTTGGTCAGGTTCTCGCCGTCCTGCCAGATCCAGTGCGTGTCGATGGCGGTGACCCGGCCCGGCGCGGCGGCGGCCACATGGGTGAACATCGCCAGCGAGATATCGAAGTGGTTGTTCGAGTGCGAGCCCCAGGTCAGGCCCCATTCGGCGCACATCTGCGCCACGCGCACCGAACCCTGCATGGTCCAGAAGTGCGGGTCGGCCAGCGGGATGTCGACCGACTGCAGGCGCACCGCGTGGCCCATCTGGCGCCAGTCGGTGGCGATCATGTTGGTCGCCGTGGGCAGGCCGGTGGCGGTACGGAACTCGGCCATCACTTCGCGGCCGGAATAGCCGTCCTCGGCGCCGCACGGGTCTTCGGCGTAGGCCAGCACGCCGCGCTTGTCACGGCACAGGCGTACGGCCTCGGCCAGCGACCAGGCGCCGTTGGGGTCGAGCGTGATGCGGGCCTTGGGGAAGCGTTCGGCCAGCGCCAGGATCGCCTGCATTTCTTCTTCGCCGCGCAGCACGCCGCCCTTGAGCTTGAAGTCGTTGAAGCCGTAGCGTTCGTACGCGGCCTCGGCCAGCCGGACCACCGCCTCGGGCGTCATCGCCACGTCATTGCGCAGGCGGAACCAGGCGTTACCGGCATCGGCTTCGGTGCGGTAGTCCAGCGTGGTGCGCTGGCGGTCGCCGATATAGAACAGGTAGCCGAGCATCTCGACGGCGTCGCGCTGCTGGCCTTCGCCGAGCAGTGCCGCCACCGGCACCTCCAGGTGCTGGCCGAGCAGGTCGAGCAGCGCCGATTCCAGCGCGGTGACGGCGTGGATGGTGATGCGCAGGTCGAAGGTCTGCAGGCCGCGGCCGCCGGCGTCGCGGCTGGCGAAGGTGGCGCGCACGCGGTTCAGGATGGCCTGGTACTGCCCGATGGGCTGCCCGACCAGCAGCGGACGCGCGTCTTCCAGCGTCTGGCGGATGCCTTCGCCGCCCGGCACCTCGCCCACGCCGGTGTGGCCGGCGCTGTCGCGCAGGATCACGATATTGCGCGTGAAGTACGGGCCATGGGCACCCGACAGGTTCATTAGCATACTGTCGTGCCCGGCCACGGGCACCACGGTGAGTTCGGTCACCACGGGGGTCTGGCCGGCACCGGCGTGCATGGCGGGGGCGGCGGAAGTGGCGGGATGGGTCATTCGGGTCTGGTCTCCGGCATTGCTATGTTATCTGTCATCGTATGACTGATAACCCAGTATAATGAGGCCATCTCGAACCGGTCAAGTCCGGGAAACCCCGCCCGTATCCGCCATGCCTACCGCACGCAACCCTGCCCTGCCCGACCCGCTTGCCGCTGCCCCCGCCGCCGGTGCGCCCAACGCCGCCGCGGCCGTGCCGTTGCGCCGCCGCGGCCGCACCCTGGCCGAAGAAGTGGTGCAGGCGCTCTCCGAAGAGATCCGCCAGGGCCAGCTCAAGCCCGGCGACAAGCTGCCGACCGAATCGGAAATCATGGCGACACAGGGCGTAAGCCGCACCGTGGTGCGCGAGGCCTTGTCGCGGCTGCAGGCCAGCGGCCTGGTGGAAACCCGCCACGGCATCGGCACCTTCGTGCTGGCGCGCGCGGCGGAGGCACCGTCGCCCTTCCGCATCGGGCCGGATACGCTGGGAACCGCGATCGACGTGATGGCGATGCTGGAATTCCGCGTCAGCCTGGAGGCCGAGGCGGCCGGACTGGCCGCCGCGCGCCGCAGCGACGCGCAGCTGGCCGCCATGCGCCAGGCGCTAGACGACCTCAAGCGCAATACCGGCGCCGGCAACGACGCGGTGGACAGCGATTTTGCTTTCCACCTGGCCATCGCCCGCGCCACCGGCAACCGCTACTTCACCGACATCATGGACCACCTGGGCACCATGCTGATCCCGCGCAGCCGGCTGCGGGTCAATACGCCGGAGCGCGAGCAGTACCTGGAGCGGGTCCAGTTCGAGCACGAGAACATTTACGATGCGATCGAACGCCGCGACCCCGACGCGGCCAAGGCGGCGATGCGCATGCACCTGACCAACAGCCGCGAGCGGCTGCGCAAGGCCTCGGGCTCCGGCGGCGCGCAGGCCTGACGCCCGGGACGCCCGGGACGCCCTGCCGGGTGTTTCCAGGCGCCGTCAGTCATACGATGTCTGAACAATAGCTGGCGACTGGCGCCTACAAGGCGAGGTGGCAGCGGCGCGCGAAGTCGACCAGTTCCACCAGCGACGACACCTGCAGCTTGGCCATGATGCGCGCCTTGTAGCTGCTGACGGTCTTGTTGCTGATGAACAGGCTGGCGCTGATGGCCTTGTACGACATGCCGCGCGCCAGCATCTGCAGCACCACCAGTTCCTTGTCGGAAAGCCGGCGCAGCATCTCGTCGTCGGCGGAAACCGCGTGGCGCGAGCCGCCGTCCCGCCCCATCGCGGGGAACACGGTATAGCCGGCCAGCACCGACTCGACCGCGCGCAGGATTTCCTTCAGGTCCTGCGTCTTGCTGACAAACCCCTGCGCGCCAGCCTGCCACGCGCGGCTGACGAACACCGCCGGGTCGAGCGCCGTCACCACCAGCAGGCGCACCTGCGGATGGATCGCCCGCAGGCGCGGCGCCACGTCGAGGCCGCTGGAACGCGGAATGTCGAGATCGAGCAGCACGAGGTCGGGCATGCGCGCGCGCACCAGCTCGAGCGCGCTTTGCCCGTTGTCGGCCTCGAGCACTTCATCGACGCCGAGCAGCTGCAGCAGATGGGTCTTGAGAATCAGCCGCATCGCCGGGTGGTCGTCAACGATCAGGATGGTGGTCATGCGTCGGTTCGCGTGAATGGGTATGTCGGGGCATCGGCCGGCGCGATGCAGGGCCAGTATAGGGAGGCAAGGCGGCGCGCAGGATGGGAGGATTCCGCAAGGTAATGCAGCTCGCCCCTAGGCTCGCCTCAGACGCCGAGCACCGGGTTATGCAGGGCCATGCGCCGCTCGCGCGCGTTCCCCTGCGTGCTGCAGGGACAACGGCAAAGTTCCAGTGGTGCTACTCTATTCCGGAGGTGTTACCCAGGAGAACACTGTGTCCCGCAAGACCCCCATCGAGCGCTACCGCAACATCGGCATCAGCGCGCATATCGACGCAGGCAAGACCACGACGACCGAACGCATCCTGTTCTACACGGGCGTCAACCACAAGCTGGGCGAAGTGCACGATGGCGCTGCCACCATGGACTGGATGGAACAGGAGCAGGAGCGCGGCATCACCATCACGTCGGCTGCCACCACCGCCTTCTGGAAAGGCATGGCCGGCAATTACCCCGAACACCGTATCAACATCATCGATACGCCGGGACACGTCGACTTCACCATTGAAGTCGAGCGCTCGATGCGCGTGCTCGACGGCGCCTGCATGGTCTACGACGCGGTCGGCGGCGTACAGCCGCAATCCGAGACGGTCTGGCGCCAGGCCAACAAGTACGCTGTGCCCCGCATCGCCTTTGTCAACAAGATGGACCGCGTCGGCGCGGACTTCTTCCGCGTGCATGCGCAGATCGCCGACCGCCTCAAGGGGCGCGCCGTGCCGATCCAGATCCCGCTCGGCGCCGAAGACCATTTCCTGGGCGTGATCGACCTGGTCAAGATGAAGGCCATCGTCTGGGACGATGCCAGCCAGGGCGTGCGCTTCGAGTACCAGGAGATCCCGGCCGAGCTGCTGCAGACCGCGCAGGCCTGGCGCGACAAGATGGTAGAAGCCGCCGCCGAGGCCGACGAGGCCCTGCTCGAGCGCTACCTGTCGGGTGAGGCGCTGACCGAAGAGCAGATCAAGCGTGGCCTGCGCAAGCGCACCATCGCCAACGAGATCGTGCCGATGCTGTGCGGCAGTGCCTTCAAGAACAAGGGCGTGCAGAGCATGCTCGACGCGGTGATCGACTACCTGCCTTCGCCCGCCGACGTGCCCGCCATCCTCGGCCACACCGAGGACGACCGCCAGGCCGAGCGCCATCCGAGCGATGACGAGCCGTTCTCGGCGCTGGCGTTCAAGATCATGACCGATCCCTTCGTCGGCCAGTTGATCTTTTTCCGCGTGTATTCGGGCGTGGTCAATTCCGGCGACACCGTCTACAACCCGCTCAAGTCCAAGCGCGAGCGGCTCGGCCGCATCCTGCAGATGCATGCCAACGTGCGCCAGGAGATCAAGGAAGTGCGCGCCGGCGACATCGCCGCGGCGGTCGGGCTGAAGGAGGCGACCACCGGCGATACGCTGTGCGACCCGGACAAGGTCATCATCCTGGAGCGCATGAGCTTCCCCGAACCCGTGATCTCGCAGGCGGTGGAGCCCAGGACCAAGGCCGACCAGGAAAAGATGGGCATTGCGCTGAACCGCCTGGCGCAGGAGGACCCGTCGTTCCGCGTGAACACCGACGAGGAATCCGGCCAGACCATCATCTCGGGCATGGGCGAGCTGCACCTGGAAATCCTGGTCGAGCGCATGCGCCGCGAATTCAACGTGGAAGCGTCGGTGGGCAAGCCGCAGGTGGCCTACCGCGAGACCATCCGCCAGCCGGTCAAGGACGTGGAGGGCAAGTTCATCAAGCAGTCCGGCGGCCGCGGCCAGTACGGCCACGTGGTGCTGAACCTCGAGCCGATGCCGCACGGCGCCGGGTACGAATTCGTCGATGCGATCAAGGGCGGCGTGGTGCCGCGCGAATTTATCCCGGCGGTGGACAAGGGTATCCGCGAGACCCTGCAGTCGGGCGTGCTGGCGGGCTACCCGGTAGTAGACATCAAGGCCACGCTGGTGTTCGGCTCGTACCACGATGTGGACTCGAACGAGAATGCCTTCCGCATGGCGGGCTCGATGGCGTTCAAGGAAGGCATGCGGCGGGCCCGCCCGGCGCTGCTGGAGCCGATGATGGCGGTCGAGGTGGAAACGCCGGAGGAATTCACCGGCAACGTGATGGGCGACCTCTCGTCACGCCGCGGCATGGTGCACGGCATGGAAGACATCGCCGGTGGCGGCGGCAAGATCGTGCGCGCCGAAGTGCCGCTGGCGACGATGTTCGGCTACTCGACCACGCTGCGCTCGCTGACGCAGGGTCGCGCGACGTTCACCATGGAGTTCAAGCACTATGCCGAGGCGCCGGCCAACGTTGCCGAAGCGGTGATTTCGGCGAAGAAGCTCGGCTAGCGATGGTTCGCTCCCTCTCCCGCAAGCGGGAGAGGGAGCACGCAACCTGCGGAGTCGACGGCTATCCCCAACTCGCGCTCAGCACGCCGCCGCGGTCATCCTGAAAATCCCCTGCGCATTGCCCGCATCAAAGCCGAGGTCATAACGCTGCGGCGCAGCTTCGGCCTCGGCAAAGCGCTCGCGCGTGATGAACTCGTAGAACGATCCCGGCACCTCGCGCTCCACGGCCTCGCCCTGTGCACCGACGAACGTGCGGCGCACGGTATCGGCACGAAACGCCGTCTGCCTGACGCGCCCGCTGCCCGACACTTCCACCTTGTCCTTCATCGGCCGGCCCAGCTGCTTCTGCTGCTCGGCCAGCGCAAACACGTCGTCGACGCGGTCCGTGGCGTGGTTGAAGGCATTGCCTTCGGTGGCGATCCACGCCATTTCGGCCGATTCGCGCAGCAGCGCTTCGTAGTCGGCCAGCCGTGGTGCAGCGTGCTGGCGCTCGAAGCAAGGCACCAGCAAGCCGACCAGTTCAGCGCCGTCGGCCACTGCCAGCGCGCCGTCGCGCTCCAGTTGCCACAGCAGCGTCTGCGCGCGCGGCGTCAGCGGATCGGCGGAGCTGCCGGTCACGCGGCTGACTGCGGCGCGGAAGTCTTCGCTGAAGCGCTCCGGATGGAATTCGCTGACGAAGAACTGGGCAATGTCCTCGGATGCATCGGCGTGGGCGTACGAGCGCCCGGTCATGCCGATGCGGTCAAGCGGATAGGTGCCGTTGAGCACGTAGCCCAACGGCCGCAGGATGCGGGTAAAGGCGGCCTCGCCTTCGGGCAGCGCGCCGTTGTCGCGCCACTTGACCGTGCGCAGCGCGCCGTGGTCGAAGGTGACCTTGCCGCCTGCGGCGGCGACGTCATCGGTGTAGGCGCGGCCGGTCGGCACGCGTTCCAGGATGCCGCCGAACAGCACCATGTTCAGCGCCTGGGCGATCTCGGCCCGGGTAGCACCTTGCGGGTCCTGGGGCAGGCTGGCCGGCAGCGTGACCAGCGACATCAGTTGCGCGGCGCGGGTGGCACCGACGTTGGCGGTGAGGAGCGTGGAGATATTGGATGACATGGGCGCTTGGAAGTGGGCTGGACCGGCTTTCACCCCGGCGGGCAATATGGCAACGATCCGCGGGCCAGGATAGTGGCCCGCGCCGCCCGGGCACAAGCGCGCATTGCGCACAACGTTGTGCGCGCGGCGCACGACCTCCGGTGCCTCGCCGCTGTTTATACTGGCGCACTCCCTTCCTCGCCGTCCCATGAGAAACGACATCCCCAACCTGGGCGCGCTGCAGGCCTTCGAAGCCTCGGCACGGCTGGGCAGCTTTACCCGCGCCGCAGCCGAGCTGGCGCTGACGCACAGCGCGGTGGGGCGGCAGGTGGCGCAGCTCGAGCAACGCCTGGGCGTGGCGCTGTTCACGCGCGTGCGGCGGCGCCTGGAACTGACCGAGACCGGGCGCGAATACGCCGCGCGCATCCGCCGGCACCTGGACCACCTGCAGCGCGACACGCTGGAAATCAGCACCGGCCGCGCCATGGGCTTCACGCTGGAGCTGGCGGTGGTGCCCACCTTCGCCACGCAGTGGCTGATCCCGCGGCTGCCCGACTTTGCGCGGCGCCATCCCAACGTCACCGTCAACCTGTCGGCGCGCTCGCAGCCGTTTTCGTTCCAGGAGTGCGCTTACGACGCGGCGATCTATTTCGGCTACCAGTTCTGGCCCGGCACGCGCGGCGGCGTGATCTTCCGCGAAGGCGGCATGGTGCCGGTGTGCAGCCCGGCCTTCCTTGCCGACCATGCCGTCACCGATGCCGCCAGCCTGGCACGCTGCCGCCACCTGCACCTGAGCACGCGCGCCAACGCCTGGCGCGACTGGTACGCGGCGCAGGGCTGGGACTTCAGCCTGGCCGCCTCGCGCGGGCCGCGCTATGAGCTGTTCACGATGATGACGGCCGCCGCCGCCGCGGGGCTCGGCATCGGCCTGGCGCCGCGGCTGCTGATCGAGCGCGAGCTGCAGACCGGGCAGCTGGTGACGCCGCTGGCCCGCATGCTGGACCAGGACCAGGACCAGGACCAGGACCAGGACCAGGACCAGGACCAGGGCTACTATTTCGCCTACCCCGAGGGCCGGCCGGAATCGGAGGCACTGGCGGCCTTCCGCGGCTGGATCCTGGGCCTGTCGCGCGACATGCCGGCCGCCCCTGCAGAAGGCTGACGCGATTCGCCAGTGCAGCGCCAGACACGGCACCTTTCCTGGGTGCCCGCATCGACCAGGAAAACCAGCGCCTGTCGTCGGCCGGCAGACCGAATACCGGGCCGGCACCCCGGCCGCCGGCGTGGACGGCAGCACGCGCGTGGACGTCATGCTGGGGATGCGCCACCAGTTCTGAACGCGGCCGTCCCGGCGCGCATTTTTGCAAACCCGGCGCGAAAGAATTACGTTGCCGCGCGCCCGACGCGGCAAAACAGCCTTGCGTGGCCCGCTGCGGCGCCGCCCGCGGTGCAGGCATGGTCATTGCGCACGCTCCATGTTCCTGAGTTCATTGGCACAAGGAGCCCAACATGCAAACCCAATCTCCCAGCAGTCAAGGCGCGGCCATCATCGGTTCGGGCGTGGGCGAAGGCCCCGGTCCGGAAGTCATGGCGGCATCCAGCCTGGACGGCACCAAGGCGTACTCGTCCGACGGCGAACACGTCGGCACGATCTCCGAGATCATGCTGGACGTGCCGCACGGCCGCATCGCCTACGCGGTGCTGAAGGCCGGCGGCTTCCTCGGCATTGGCGATACGCTGCACGCCATCCCGTGGAACGCCCTGGTGATGGACACCGACGAAAAGTGCTTCCGGATCGCCGTGACGGCGGATCGGATCAAGTCCGCCCCCGGCTTCAACAAGGACAGCTGGCCGGCCATGGCCGATCCGCAGTGGGGCAAGTCGCTGCACGAGTACTACGGGCGGGACCCGTACTGGGTGAACCCGCCGCTGTAGGCGCCGGCGCAGCTTGCATTGCGCCACCAGGCTAGGCAAAGTCTTGCGGGACGCGCGCGCAGCGCAGGCGCGGCTCGGGAGACCACCATGAGCAGACCCGACGGCATCGGGCCGCAAGCGCCCGCCTGCCCAGACATGCCTGGCTTTCTGGCCGGGGGCGGCGAGATGGGCGCGCTGATCCGCGCGCACGACTGGGCCGCCACGCCGCTGGGGCCGCCGCAGGCGTGGCCGCACAGCCTGAAGACGGCCATCCGCATCATGCTGACCTCGCGCCAGCCGATCTGGATCGGTTGGGGCGAGGCGCTGCATTTCTTCTACAACGACGCCTACAAGTCCATCATCGGCGGCAAGCACCCCGGCGCGCTGGGCCAGCCGGCCGCAGTGGTCTGGCGTGAAATCTGGCCGGAAATCGGCCCGCTGCTCGACACCGCGATGACCGGTGCCGAGGGCACCTTCGTCGAGCAGAAGCTCCTGATCATGGAGCGCAACGGGTATCCGGAAGAGACCTACTACACCTTTTCGTACAGCCCCGTGCCGAACGACCACGGCGGCACCGGCGGCATCATCTGCGCCAACAGCGACGATACCGAGCGCGTCCTGGCCGAGCGACAACTGAATGTGTTGCGTGACGTGGCCGCGGCGGCCACCGACGCGCGTTCGTGGCGCCAGGCGTGCGAGCGCACCATGGGCGCGCTGGCATCGGACCCGCGCGACATCGTCTTCGCGCTGCTCTACATCGCCGAACCCGGCGCCACCGACCTGCAGCGCGTGGTCGCCAGCGGCATCGATCCTGCTCACCCCGCCGCACCGCCCGCGATCTCGCTCGAAGGCATGGCGCCGTGGCCGGTGGCCGAGGTCCTGCAGCAGCAACAGCCGGCGCTGATCGAGCAGCTGGCAACGCGCTTTGCCGCGCCGCTGCCCGCCGGCGCGTGGGGTGTGCCCACGGATGCGGCCGCGGTGATCCCGGTGGCGCCGTCGGGCAGCGCCTCGCATCGCGGCGTGCTGGTGGTGGGGCTGAACCCGTACCGGTTGTTCGGCGAGCGCTACCGCAGCTTCCTGAACCTGGTGGCGGGCCAGATCGGCGCGGCCATGCATTCGGCGCAGGCCTACGAGGAAGCGCGCAAGCGTGCCGAGGCGCTGGCCGAGATCGACCGCGCCAAGACCACCTTCTTCTCCAACATCAGCCATGAGTTCCGCACGCCGCTGACGCTGATGCTGGGACCGCTCGAAGAGCTGCTGCGGCGCGCCGGCACTGGCGACGACAGCGCCGGCGACGAACAACGCTCGCTGCTGGAGATGACCCACCGCAGCGGCATGCGCCTGCTCAAGCTGGTCAACGCGCTGCTCGACTTCTCGCGCATCGAGGCCGGCCGCATCCGCATGCGGCGCCACCCCACCGACCTCGCCGCCTTCACCGCCGACCTCGCCTCGCTGTTCCGTGCCTGTGTCGAGAGCGCCGGCATGTCGCTGCGCGTCGAATGCGAACCGCTGCCGCAGCCGGTGGCGGTGGACCGCGACATGTGGGAGACCATCGTGCTGAACCTGGTCTCCAATGCGTTCAAGTTCACGTTTGCCGGCAGCATCACCGTCAGCATCGTGGCCCATGGGGACAATGCGGTGCTGCGCGTGCGCGACACCGGCATCGGCATCCCGGCCGGCGAGCTGCCGCGCATCTTCGAGCGCTTCCATCGCGTCGAAGGCGCGCAGGGCCGCTCGATCGAAGGCAGCGGCATCGGCCTGGCGCTGGTGCGGGAACTGGTGCGCCTGCATGGCGGCACCGTCGAAGTCGACAGCATGCAGGGCCAGGGCACCTGCTTCACGGTCACGATGCCGGTGGCGGCCGCCGGGGACGTGCCGGCGGACACGGTGCCAGCGCTCGCGGCCAGCAGTGCGCAGGCCCGCGCCTACGTGGACGCGACGCTGCGCTGGCCGCATGCCGAGGCACCGGCGCTGGCCATGGCCGCAGAGGACGCGCAGTACAGCCCGCAACATGCGCCTGCGCCCGGCGGCGAAGCGGCTGCCCCCGCCACCGTGCTGGTGGTTGACGACAACGACGACCTGCGCGACTACATGCGCCGGCTGCTGAATGCCGCCGGCCACCGCGTCGAGGTGGCACCCGACGGCGAGGCCGCGCTCGAGTTGGCGCGCCGCCAGTTGCCCGCGCTGATCGTGTCGGACGTGATGATGCCCAGGCTCGACGGCTTCGGCCTGGTGCAGGCCGTGCGCGCGGATCCGGCGCTGCGCGACACGCCGGTGCTGCTGCTGTCGGCGCGCGCCGGCGAGGAAGCGCGCGTGAGCGGCCTGGGATCGGGCGCCGACGATTACCTGATCAAGCCCTTCTCGGCCCGCGAACTGCTGGCCCGCGTGGCCAGCAACCTGCGCCTGTCAGAGCTGCGGCGCGCCACCGAGCGCCGCCTGCAGGACCTCAATGCCTCGCTCGAGCGGCGCATCGCGCAGGCCGTGACTGACCACGACCGGCTGTGGGAACTGAGCGAAGACCTGCTGATCGTGGCCGGCTTCGACGGCACCCTGCAGCGCATCAGCCCGGCCTGGACACGCACGCTTGGCCATGCCCCGCACGAGGCGCTGGGCCGGCCTTACCTGTCGTTCATCTATCCGGACGACCTGGTGCTGGTGACCGCGCAGCTGGCGGCGCTGCGCCACGACGGCACGCCGGTGCGTTTCGAATGCCGCCAGCCGCGCGCGGACGGCGCGTTGCGCTGGCTGGCCTGGACCCTGACGGTGGATCCGGCCAACGGCCATCTCCACGGCGTCGGCCGCGACGTGACCGGCGACCGCGAAGTCCAGGCGGCGCTGCGCCATGCCGACCAGGCCCTGCGCACGGCGCAGAAGATGGAAGCCATCGGCAAGCTGACCGGCGGCGTCGCCCATGACTTCAACAACCTGCTGCAGGTGATCGGCGGCAACCTGCAGCTGCTGGCGCGCGACCTGTCCGGCAATACCGACGCCGCGCCGCGGCTGCGCAATGCGCTGGCCGGCGTGGCCCGCGGCGCCAAGCTGTCGTCGCAGCTGCTGGCATTCGGGCGGCGCCAGCCGCTGGCCCCGCGCGTGGTCAACCTGGGCCGGCTGGCGCGCACGCTGGACGACATGCTGCGGCGCGCGCTGGGCGACGGCATCGAGATCGAAACCGTGGTGGCCGACGGCCTGTGGAATACGCTAGTCGACCCGTTTCAGGTCGAGAACGCGCTGCTGAACCTGGCGATCAACGCGCGCGACGCCATGCACGGCCAGGGCCGCCTGACCATCGAGGCGCGCAACACGTGGCTCGACGAGGCGCTGGAAGAGCCGCCGCACGGGCGCGCGCCGCGGCCGGCGGCGCAGTATGTGCTGCTGGCGGTCACCGACACCGGCACCGGCATGACGCCCGAGGTGCAGGAACATGTGTTCGAGCCGTTCTTCACCACCAAGCCCGAAGGCCAGGGCACGGGCCTCGGCCTGAGCATGGTGTATGGCTTTATCCGCCAATCGGATGGCCATGTGAAGATCGTAAGCAAGCCCGGCCGCGGCACCACGGTGAAGCTCTACCTGCCGCGCGTGCACATGGCCGAGGATCCCGATGCCGAACCCGATATGGACCGCGCGCGCGGCGGCGGCGAAACCGTGCTGGTGGTCGAGGACGACGAGGACGTACGCGCCACCGTGGTCGAGATGCTTGCCAGCCTGGGCTACCACGTGCTGCGCGCGCGCGATGCGCAGGGTGCGCTGGCCATCGTCGAGCGGGGCGTTCACATCGACCTGCTGTTCAGCGATGTGGTGATGCCGGGGCCCTTGCGCAGCACCGAACTGGCCGACAAGGTGCGCGAGCGGCTGCCGGGCATCGGGGTGCTGTTCACCTCGGGCTATACCGACAGCATCATCGTGCACGGCGGCAGGCTGGATCCCGGCGTCGAACTGCTCAGCAAGCCCTATACACATGAAGCGCTGGCGCGCAGGGTCCGCCATGTGCTGGCCAACCGGGAACAGCGTGCCGCGGGGGCAGCGGCTGTGGCTGCCGCCGGCCGCGCGCCCAGTGATTCGGGCACGCGCGTGCTGTGCGTCGACGACGACGCGCAGGTGCGCGCCAGCACGGCGGAACTGCTGCGCGCCTGCGGCGCCGAGGTGACCGAGGCGCAGAACGACATCGAGGCGCTGGCACTGCTTGCCGCCGGCACCTTCGACCTGCTGCTGACCGATGTCGCGCTGCACGGCGGCACCAGTGGCTCGGGCGTGGACCTGGCACTGGCCGCGCGCCAGCGCCAGCCGCGGCTGCGTATCGTGTTTGCCACCGGCTATCCGCTGGCGCTGACGCCGGCCCAGCACCAGGCGCTGGGCGACGCCGCGGTGCTGCGCAAGCCGTATGCGCCGCAGGCGCTGCTGGACCTGCTGCAGGGCGCCGTCGCCGAAGGCCCTGGGGGCACGGAGAGCGCGGAGGGCGCCACAGCGCTCGGAAGCCGACCGTCATCGACAGCCTGAAGGTGCGCGGCGCTTCTTGGCGCAAGATAGCCGCCGTAGGCGGAGGCCCAGCGGGCCTTCTGCAACGTTCCCCACCGCGGCGCGCAGCGTGTGAATCAGGCGGGCATGGACTCGCGGCCGAACGCTTCCAGTTCGCGCACCAGGCTTTGCGCGGCCAGCCTGACCAGCTCGGCACCCTTTTCCGGCGTCGCCAGTCCCGGATCGGAGCCGATACGGCCATCCGGATAGCGCGCGCGGAAGTCCAGCGCTTCGCGGATCGGGCCCGACGGTGCGATCTTCGGCGCATAGTCGGCAATCTTGATGGCGTCCGGAAAAGCCCACTGAGTGATCGCAATCTCGGAAGGCGTGGCGTGCGAGCCGTGGCCAGCCGGGAACTGATTGCGCGCCAGCTCGCCGACGCCTTCCAGGTCCCACCAGTTGCACAGCTTTAGCGCGAAGCCCGCGCGGCGCCTGGCGAAGCTCGCCTCGGCGTAGAGCTCGGAGAACGCGGCTTCAATTGATGCCACATTGCCCCCGTGGCCGTTCAGGAACAGGATCTTCTCGAAGCCATGCCCGGCCAGCGAGCGGACCCAGTCACCGATCGCGGCGATAAAGGTCGAGGGGCGCAGGGAAATGGTCCCCGGAAAGGCGAGGTGATGCTGCGCCATACCGATATTGAACGTCGGTGCCACCAGGACATCGGCCCCCTTCTCCGCTTCATTGGCGATGATTTCCGGGCACAGCCAGTCGGTGCCGAGCAGCCCGGTCGGTCCGTGCTGCTCGTTCGAGCCGATCGGAACCACGATGGTACGGCTGCGCGCCAGGTATTGCTCGATTTCAGCCCAGGTTGAAAGATGCAAGCGCATTGCTACTCCTTTTGATCTCCGGTGCGTCCGGACACGATACTTGATTCATGCCGCCTGGCGCAGGTTCAGCGCTTGGCCGGCAGCTTGTTGGCAAGGACGATCACGGCGGCGAGCAACGGCAGCGAAGCCATCAGCAGCACCCCATAACTTAGGCTGCCGGTCGCGCCCTTGGTCCAGCCGATGACGGCAGGACCCCAGAAACCGCCCGACAAGCCAATGGTATTGATCAGCGCGATGCCGCCCGCCGCCGCCGGACCCTTGATGTATTCGGCGGGCATGGCCCAGAACACCGTGTAGGCCATCCACAGCCCCATCGTGGCGAGCGTCAGCAATGCCAGCGTCACGAACAGGTTTCCATCCGTTGCAAACGAGGCCGCCAGCAGCACCGCCGCGCCCAGCGCAGGCACCGCGCAGTGGAAGCGCCGCTCCCCGACCCGGTCAGACCTGCGGCCCATGAAGACCATGCCAAAGGCGGCAGCCAGGTAGGGGATGGCCGAGTACCAGCCAAGCTGCACCGTATCGTTCACGCCCTGTGCCTTGATGAGGCTCGGAAGCCAGAAGCTGATGGCGTAGATGGTTGCGATGATGCAGAAGTATGCCAGGGCCAGCACGTAGACCCGCGCGTCCTTCGCCACGGCCTTGAAGGAATGCTTGTGCGCCGCCGCGGGACTCAGCTCGGCTTCAAGCAGGCGCCGTTCCTGTTCGCTCAGCCAGCTGGCCTGGGCGGGCCGATCCGGCACCAGCCGCAAAGCCATCACACCGAGCAGGATGCAGGGCAGGCCCTCGACCAGGAACATCCACTGCCAGCCCGCGAGACCGGCCTGGCCGGCGAGCGCGGTCATCAGCCACGCCGACACCGGACCCCCGACGATCCCGCCGATCGGGCCCGCCAGGAAGACGATCGCGATGGCGCGGGCCATGCGTTGCGGACCGTACCAGCACGACAGGTAATAGATCATGCCCGGGGCGAATCCCGCCTCGAACACGCCGAGCAGGAAGCGCATGGCGTAGAACGTCGGCACGTTGCGCACGAACAGCATGCAGGCGGAGGTAATGCCCCACAGCACCAGGATGCGGCTGAACGTCTTGCGCGCGCCAACCCGCGGCAGCATCAGGTTGCTGGGCAACTCGAACAGCACGTAGCCGATAAAGAAAATCCCCGCGCCCACGCCGTACGCGGCATCGGAGAAGCCCAGGTCACTTTGCATCTGCAGCTTGGCGAAGCCGACATTGACCCGGTCCAGATAGGCGAACAGGTAACAGACCAGCAGGAAAGGCAGCAAGCGCCAGTTGATCTTGCTGTACAGCGAGGAAGCGTCGGAAGCGCCGTCGGCGGCGCTCGAGGTGGGAATTGCCAGCATGCTGCCTGTCTCCTGTGGTTGCGTGTCGTCTGCATGTTTTTCTGGCCTGAAGTCTGGCAGCCGGAGAGGGGCAGGCAAAGAGCAACTAAGTCCACGGTTCGTTCCCTTTTGAGCAACGGATTTTCCGCCGAGTGCCGCAAGTGCCGCGCAAGGGCCTCCGGCTTCAGGTATCGTCAGCGCGGTCAGAAAGCGAAGCGGAGCGTTTCGACATGCGAGAGATCAACCAGCAGCGGTTGCGATACTTCCGGGAAGTCGTGGCTCACGGCACCATCCGGGGGGCCGCGGAAAGCCTCAATACCTCGCCGTCCGTGATCACCCGGCAGATCAGGCTGCTCGAGGAAGAACTCGGCGCGACGCTGTTCGAGCGCGAGCCGCGTGGCCTCAAGCCGACTGCGGCGGCTGCGCACCTGCTCGAGTTCTGGCGTGGCTATCGCTCGCACCAGGAGAAGCTCGAAGACCAGTTGCATTCACTGAAGGGCTTGCAGCAAGGCGAGGTCCGGCTGGTGCTGAGCGAAGGCTATGTGGACCTCCTGGTCAACGAAGTCCTTGCGCAGTTCTGCGCCCGGTATCCGAAGCTCGATATCCACATGGACATCCTGGCGGTGGACGGCGTGCTGCAGGAAGTCGCCGAAAGCCGCGCACATATCGGGCTGGCGTACAATCCGCCGCCCCATCCGCGCGTCGAGTACCGCGCGAGTGCGGCGCAGCCGGTGGTCCTGCTGGTCCGCCCCGACCATCCGCTTGCCGTGCGCGGCGGCGCGGCCAGCCTCCAGGATCTGCAGGCCTACCCGCTCGCGATCATGCCGGCATCTTTCGGCGTGGGTCATGCACTGAGCATGGTGGAGTTTGCCGAGAACATCTCGATCCGGGCGACGCTGGTCAGCAATTCGCTGACGGCCCTGAAGCAGTTCGTCGGCTACAACAATTTCATGACGCTGATCGGTGAATTTGCCGCCTATCGCGAGATCGCGGCAGGCACGCTCGCCGTCGTGCCGATCGATCACCCGCTGTTCATGGGCACCCAGGCAAGGCTGATGGTGAAGGCCGGCCGGCCATTGCCGGCGGCTGCGCTCGAACTGCTAAGCCATATCACGCGGCACATGTCCATGTTTGCCAGGACCACGCCCGGCGCGGATTAGCCGGATCCCTCGTTCTCCAGCCGCAGCATCCGCAACTGGATCGCCGCCGCCAGCTCCATCAGTGGCCCGGCCAGCGCGGCCTCGGCGGCTTCCACGGCCCCGGCGCCTGGCTGCGTCGATACGCTCACGTTCAATACGTGGATGCCATAGCCGCGAAAGCGCATGGGCGTCACCATGGCAAGGACCTGAGGCTGCCAGGAGATCGTGCCGAGCGCTACACCAAGCCAAGCTGCTGCAAAGCAGCACCCGTGTCGATGAGCGAACACATTGGCATCCGGCGGCAAGCCAACCCCATTTTGAGTGTTGCCATGCCTGCCCGGAACGCTGCAAGCGGCCGTGGCCCACGGCCTGAATCCCACCATTACCAACCATCGGTTGTCATTGAATCGCTACTCATCGCTCTACTGTGTTGAGTAGCTGGCTCCTACATTGAACCCAACGGCGACGCACCAATCCAGCGAAGCCGCAAACGAGGTTCTTCCTACCAAGATTCAGGAGCTGATCATGATTTCCCATTTCGCCCGTATTCTTGTTGTTGCGTCGACGACCCTGACCGTTGCTGCCGCGCTGTCGGGCGGCTACGCCCACGCAGGAGAAGTCGTTGTGGCCGGCATGGACCGGACAGGTGTGTCCGCGTCGCCCGCTCGCAAGCCCGATCCGTTCACGGACGGTGCGCGCATCGGTGCTTACGACTTGTACACCGACGGCGCCCGCGCCGGCGAGTCGGACTCGTTCACCAAGGGACTCTGATGCCGCAGGCCTACGCCTCACCTTCGGCTGTCGCCATTTCCATCCACTCATGCCAGCTCCTGCAGCATTGTCGGCACCAGCTCGGATACCGTGGGATGGATGTGCATGGCGCGGCTGATGGTGGTATAGGGCGCCCCGGCATACATCACGTCGAGCAGGGAGTGAATCACCTCGTCGCCGTTCAGACCCAGGATTGCCGCGCCCAGGATCAAGCGGCTGTCGGCGTCGACCACCACCTTCATGAAACCCTGGCTTTCGCCCTTTTCCACGGCGCGCCCGACGCGGCTCATGGGGCGCCTGCCGACAAGAACGTTGCGCCCGGACTGGCGGGCCTCCGTTTCAGTCATGCCGGCGCGCCCGAGCGGGGGATCGGTGAACAAGGCATAGGCCGTGATGCGGTCCGCAACCGTGCGAGGATCGTTGTCGAGCAAGTTGGCGGCGACGATTTCGTGGTCGTGATACGACGTATGCGTGAAGGCCCCGCGGCCGTTGCAGTCACCCAGCGCCCAGATGCCGGGGACGCTGGTGCGCAACTGTTCATCCACCTTGATATAGCCCCGCTCGTCGGTTTCGACCCCTGCCTTGTCGAGTCCCAGGTCTGCCGTGTTGGGTACCCTCCCCACTGCCAGGAGCAGGTGCGAGCCATTGACGTCGCGCGAACCAGACGCGCAATCGAGCCCGACGGAGATGCCTGCTCCCGCCCGGCGGGCAGTCAGGCAGTTGGCATCGAGGCGGATTTCGACCCCCTCCCGCTCCAGGATCTCCCGCACCGCCTCCGACACGTCTTCGTCCTCGCGCTGGATCAGGCGCGGGCCTTTTTCCACCACGGTGACCCTGGCGCCAAAGCGTCGGTACATCTGGGCAAACTCCAGGCCTATGTAGCTGCCGCCAATGACGACCAGATGCTCGGGCAGGTAGTCAACGTTCATCATGCCCGCATTGGTCAGGTACGCCACTTCGTCGAGCCCGGGCATCGGCGGAACGAGGGCCCGGCCACCGACGTTGATAAAGATCCGCTCAGCTTCCAGCAGTTCGCCATTGACGCGCACGGTGTGCGCGCTTTCGAAGCGGGCGTGCCCCTGATAGACGGTGCCGTTGGCCAGGCCGCGCATCCACTGTTCCACGCCACTGGCGGAGCGCCCGGCGATTTCGTCCTTGCGCGCCTTCACCTGCCTCATGTCGATGGCAACCGGCCCACCGATCGTCACGCCATAGTCGCCCGCGCGCCGCGCAAGATGGGCCGCATACGCGCTCGCGATCAGGGTCTTGGTCGGGATGCAACCGGTGTTCACGCACGTGCCGCCAAAGTTCGCACGTTCGATGACTGCCACTTTCTTGCCTGCGCCGGACAGCCGCGCGGCCAGCGCGGGGCCAGCTTGTCCGGTGCCGATGATGATCGCGTCGAATACCTGAGCCATCACGCTTCTCCTTACCTTGTGCCGGGGCCGCTACACAAGCCAAGCGCAGCGGTGCGCTCCCGCTGTGGATCTGGGAGCGATGCTGGCTGCGCGCTCGTCAAAGCAAAGTCAACTTTAGGTGAATTGGGTCACGGCAGGCAGGCGAGGTGATGGCTCCGTCCAGCGTCATGTCATGGAAGAAGCCCCGCGCAGTTCAGTGTGACTGGGCCTCGATTCAATCAGAAATCAGATCGGCAAAAATTTCACTTGTAATGAGATCGATTCCCATTTACCATTCGATCACTGCCTGACGCACGGTGCTTCACCACCCAGGCAGCCCGGCCAGCACCGAGGCCGCCGCGGCAAGCGGCACCGCCCCGAACCCTGGCAGGACAGAATTTCCGGACGCCGCCACGTGCCATGCCACGCGGCATCCGATACCGACTTTTGTGGGGACCGCTCCGTCACGCGGAGCGTTTGGCAGTAGCCAGTCTTCGGAAGATCGGGAAAGCAACCAGACCCCGCTTTCCCGATCGCGTCTTCCGCAGGCAAGCCAGGCCGCCTTTTTATTCAGCGCGTCGTGCAGGCACGGCGTGCCGCCAGGGACGCCAGCGCTGCGCGCGGCCGGCCCTGGCGCTCCAGCCTGAATATCCCGCCAAGCCATCGACGCCGCCGTGCGCGGCGACGGGCACGGTGCCGCCCTGTCCGATGCGGGGCAACAGCAGCATTCCAATGTCATCCGCCATGTCATCCGAACAGTCCAGCCCGATCCACCTCAAGCGCGCGGGCCTGAAGGCTACGTCGCCGCGGATGCGGATCCTTGAAGTGTTCCGCACCAGCGCACGGCGCCATCTCAGTGCGGAGGATGTCTACCGCATCCTGCTGACCCAGGACGAGGATGCGGGACTGTCTACCGTGTACCGGGTGCTCAACCAGCTGGTGCAGGCCGACATCCTGCTGCGGCACACCTTCGAGTCCGACCACGCCGTGTTCGAACTCAACGAAGGCGGCCACCATGACCACCTGATCTGCGTTGCCTGCGGCCGCGTGGAGGAATTCCGCGACGAAAGCATCGAGCAACGCCAGCGCCAGGTGGCCGCCGACAACGCCTTTATTTTGCGCGAGCACATGCTGGTGCTGTACGGCGTCTGCCCCGAGTGCCGTGCCGGCGCGGCGGACGAAACGCATCTGTCCGCGGCGCTGCCCACGCAAGCCTGAACGCGCCCGAGGTCCGCGTAGACATAGCGATGCCGCGCCCTGACGGAGCCATCATGAAGCGCCTGACCAAGCCGCTATCCGAACTGGAACGCCTGCTCAGCGTGTACCTGAGGCAGGAACCCGGCTGCCATGACTGCCAACTGCGGGCGGTGTGCGTGCACCGGCCCGACCACACCGGCTGCAACTGGAGCGCCGAGGTCGATTTCCCCGAACGTACCGAGGCCGACGCCATCCGTCATTGGCGCCAGGCGCGCCGCGTCGTGATGATGGTGCGGGAGCAGTACAACGTCGCCGCGGGAACGACGGCGGGAGCGCCAGCGCGCCCAGGGGCGGCTTGCTGACAGGTCAGCGTTTCGCCGGCATCCCCACCGCCGCCGCCGCCGGCACGTCGGCCATCACCGGCCGCAGCACCAGCCACACCGCCAGGCCGATCAGCGCGCCGCCAGCGGCATGGGCCCACGATAGCGCCTCGCCCAGGAACAGTGCGCCCCAGACCATGCCGAACGGCGGAATCAGGAAGGTCACGGTCAGCGAGCGCACCGGGCCAAGGTCGGCAATCAGCCGGTAATAGAGGATGTAGGCCAGCGCCGTGCAGAGCACGCCAAGGCCCGCCATGGCCCACCACACTCCGGCGCCGGCCTCGGGCAGGGTGTTGTGGCGCCACAGCGCAGCGGCGCAAAACGGCAGCAGGAACAGCGTCGCGCCGACCATGCTGCCGGCGGCGACCAGGCGGCTGTCCAGGCCGCCGCGCTGGGTGATCCAGCGCCGCGCCAGGAAGCCGGACAGGCCGTAGCAGGCGGTCGCCACCAGGCAAGCCAGCGCGCCGAGCAGCAGCTCGGTCGAGAACGCGACCGGGCCGGTGCGCGTCAGCACCGCCACGCCGGCCACGCCCAGCATCACGCCCAGCGCCTTGGCGCGCGTCAGCCGTTCGGAAAAGGCCAGCGCGCCGATCACGACGCCCATCAGCGGCGTCATGGCATTGAACACCGCCGAATAGCCGGCGGGCAGCCACAGCGCCGCCACCGCGTACATGGCGAACGGAATGCCGGAGTTGATCACGCCCAGTGTGAGCACCGCCGGCCATTTGGCGCGCATGTCCCAGCGCAGTCCCAACAACGGCAGGCATACGGCGAGCGTGATGGCGGCAACGAGCACGCGCACGAAAGCGGCCGGCATCGGGCCGAGCACCGGCGCGCCAATGCGGATGAACAGAAAACTGGCGCCCCAAATGGCGGCCAAGGTGAGCAGGCGTGCGAGATCGGCGGGCTTCATGAGGAGGCGGCGGCGAGCTGCGTCGCCACGGCAAGATGAGGGTGTCGCGATTTGACGCTGGTGGTGGCACGGGCGCAAGCCGGATTCGGACATCTGCATCTTGTTGCATGCGATGAATGCGGCACATGTGAGTCGCTTTTTCGCTGCAGTTGAGGGATCTACCTCACATCAGGCTGCCTTTTTGGGCACAATGGCAGACAATTGCAGGGCGTTCCCTTCGAACCGCCTACACCCATACCCCTCCATGGGAGGGGTGTCGAATCAGACAGGTGACAAGCCGTATTCAATTAAATTAAACTCTGGTCTGCGCCAGAGTTAATTGACCCCTCCGACGCATTCCCGACAAGCCGCCAGGGCTCCTGGCGGCTTCTTTTTTGCCTGCGCCGTCTAAAGTGAATTATCCGGCATACGCTGCACGGCAAACCCGGCTACCGGCAGCGTTTCCGCTGTTGGCGGCACAACGTCCGCAAACCCAAACATCCAGCATGCCGCCCGCGTCAACCGCCGGTACGGCTGCCGCGTTGCCAGATTTCATGAAACGACAGTTCCTGGGCCTGCTTGCCCGCGTCTACGTCCTGCAATTTGCCCTGGAAGTCCCCGCCACGGTAGCCATGCTCGCCGACATGCTGCTGGAGTACGGCTTCCAGGTCGACATCGGCACCGTGCGTCCCCTGCTGCGCGCCCTGCAGATGGAGGGCTATCTCGAAAGCGTGCTGCGCGACGGCATCGGCCGCGTCTACCTGCTGACCGAGCGCGGCCGCGAGGAACTGGCGGCCAGCCGCCAGCGCATCGACGAACTGTACCGCCGCCTGCACGCCGAGCTTCCCACCCCCGACACGCCGCGCGAAGCCTGACCGGTCCGCGCATTCACTAAGCCGCCCAACCGCACTGAGCGTACCCGTTTCTGCGAGGCCGCAGTCCGGCGTGTCCGGCCTATTGCCGCGGGGCGGCCTGGTCGGCCAGCGGCGTTTCCAGGCCTGTCTCCAGCAGCTGGCGCAAGGCGTGCGGCGCCACCGCCTGGCAGAACAGGAAGCCCTGCACGCCGTCGCAGCCCTGCGACCGCAGGAACTCGAACTGCGCCGCGGTTTCCACCCCTTCGGCAACCACCTTCAGGTGCAACTGGTGCCCGAGCGCGATGATCGCCGCAGCCACCGCCTGGTCGTGGCCGGGCGTGGCCACGTCGTCGACGAAGGACTTGTCGATCTTGAGCCGGTCGATCGGCAGCCGGGTCAGGTAGTTCAGGCCGGAATAGCCGGTGCCGAAATCGTCGATCGACAGCGCCACGCCAAGCGCGCGCAGCCGACGGAAGGTCTCGATGGTGGTCTCGCCGCCGTCGACGAGGATGCCTTCGGTGACCTCGATCACCAGTTGCCGCGGCGGCAGGCCGGCCTGCTCCAGGCAGCGCGCCACGGTGTCCGGGAAGCCGGCCTGGCGCAGCTGCAGCGGCGAGATATTGACCGCCACTTCGATGTCACGGCCCAACGCCTCGCGCAGCGCCTGGATCTCGCGGCAGGCGGTGGCCAGCGTCCAATCGCCCAGCGGCGCGACCAGCCCGCTTTGCTCGGCGATGGGGATGAACTCGGACGGCTGCATCGGGCCGCGTTCGGGCGTTTCCCAGGCGATCAGCGCCTCGACGCCGGTAATCTCTTTCGTGGCGGTATCGACGATGGGCTGGTAGCGCAGCCGGAATTCATTGCCGGCCAGCGCGCGGCGCAGCAGCCCTTCGATGGTGAAGCGCGCCAGCGAGGCCTCCGCCATCGACGCGGCAAAGCGGCACAGCTGGGCGCGGCCACCCTGCTTGGCGGCATAGACGGCGGCGTCGGCGGACTTCATCAGCTCGGTCAGCGAATCGCCGTCTTCGGGGAAGATCGCCATGCCGATCGACAGGGTCACGCGCAGGCGCTGCCCGCCGGCCAGCAGTTCCTCATTGACCCGCGCCTGGATCTTGGCGGCGATCAGCTCGGCCTCGCTGTCGTCGCGCAGGCCGCCCAGCACCACGCCGAATTCGTCGCCGCCCATGCGCGCCACCAGGTCGCCCTGGCGCACCGCGCCCTTGAGGCGGTCGGCCATGGTGCGCAGCACGTCGTCGCCGACCGGGTGACCGAGTGAATCATTGATGTGCTTGAAGTGGTCCAGGTCCAGCAGCAGCAGCGCCACGCGTTCGCCGTGGCGGCGCGCGTGCAGCAGCATGGGCTGTGCGCGCTCGTTGAGTTCGGCGCGGTTGGGCAGGCCGGTCAGCGGGTCGTGCAGCGCCAGGTGGCGGATGTATTCGTCGACACGGCGGCGTTCGGTCAGGTCGTAGGCGATGGCCTGGTAGCCTGCCGGCGGCCCGTCCGGCTGCGCGGCCAGCGCCGACACGGATACCTGCACCGGCAGGCGCGACCCGCCCTTGCGCACCCAGGTCCATTCGCCTTCGTCGGTCAGCCCGAGCCGCGCCTTGGCGACCAGCGCGGGCATGCCGGCCGGCACCGGTTCGCCCAGCTCCTGGCTGAGCGCGCGCGCGTGCGCCGCCAGTTCGTCGGCGAGATGCAGCCCGGTGACCGGCATGCGGCCGACCAGCTCGGCGGTGGTGTACCACAGCATGCGCGTGCCTGCGGCATTGACGCTGGTGATCACGCCGTCGTCGCCGAAGGTGATGACGCCGAAGCTGGCATGGTCGAGCAGCCCGGCGTAGCGCGCGGCCTGGTGCGCGGCGGCCTGGTGCGCGCGCTGCTGCGGCTCCAGGTCGGTGATTGCCCACAGCCAGTGGGCGCCGCTGTCGCTGCTGTCGCCGCCCTCGGCGCTGGGCAGGTGCGCGGCACTGGCGCGCAGCGGGAAACGGCTGCCGTCGCTACGCACGCCGGCCAGCTCTCGCTGCGCGGCGCCGCGGGCCAGGCCAGCGCCATCGGCACCCTCCACGACACCGGTGGCGCCCGGGGCGAGCGTATCGAGGCTACGCCCGACGAGATCGGGCGGCGCGATGCCGAACAGCATGCCGGCGCGCTCGCTGGCACGCACGACCACGCCGTTGGCGTCGGTGAGGACAAAGCCGTCGGCGGATTGCGCCATGCATGCCTGCAGCGTGGCATTGTCGTCTTCCCAGGGGGGGACAGCCTGCGCCTCGCGTTGCCGCGCGGTGCGGCGCTGCCGTGCCAGCGCATAGGCCATGCCGGCCAGCGCCAGCGTGGCGAGCGCGCCCGCGGCCAGCACGGCATACCCCTGGCGCGGGCCATATGCCGCCTCGAACGCGGGACGCGTGGCCGCACGCAGCCTCCACGCGGCGCCACCATAGTGGAACTGGCGCTCGCCGCGCAGCAATGGGGCATTGCCGTCATCGCGATCCGCGGTACCAACCGTATCCGACAGCTGCGGGCCGGGCATGGCAGGCGTGCCCTCGTGCAGCGACAGTTCCAGGTCCGCCAGTGCCGGCGCGCCGATCCCGCGCATCAGGTCGCCCAGCTGCAGCGACACATAGACATAGCCGACCACCGCCTCGCGCCGCTGCGCCAGCGTGCTGGCGGCCACGCCGCCACCGTAGACCGGCAGGAACAGCAGCGCGCCGCGCTGCCGCTCCTGCGCCTCGGCCTCGCGCACCAGGTCGAGCCCGCGCGTCAGCCGGGGCTCGCCGCTGTCGCGCGCCGCTTCCATCGCGGCACGACGGGACGGCTCGGACAGCAGGTCAAAGCCGGCGGCGCGGGCGTTGCGCCCGGCCAGCGGCTCCACGTAGAGGATGGGCGCGTAGAGCCTGCGCGGGCCGGCGGGATGGATCCGGTAATCGGTCAGGCCATCGGCGCGCGCGGCCGCGATCAGGGGTTGGACCTGGCGCGGCGCCGTCAGCGGTGCGTAGCCGATCGATTGTGTGCCGGGCGGCAGCTCATCGAGCTGGGCGGTATAGAGATAGTTGCGCCATTGCGCGCGCGAAGTTGCCGGATTGGCCGTCATCAGGCCCGCCACGCCGCGCAGCAGCCGCTCGTTCTCGAGCATGCGCTCGCGCAGTGCACTGCTGGCCTGGCTCAGCCGCGCATCGAAATGCTGCTGGGCCAGCCGCTGCTCGAATTGCTGTACCTGGCGCCACGCCCCCGCGGTCAGCAGCGCCCCGCCTGCCGCGGCCAGCAGCGACAGCAAGGCAGGGGGAAGCGCAGTCAGTCTCATGG
The DNA here is from genome assembly GCF_051015765.1 of Cupriavidus sp. a3. Classification (NCBI taxonomy): domain Bacteria; kingdom Pseudomonadati; phylum Pseudomonadota; class Betaproteobacteria; order Burkholderiales; family Burkholderiaceae; genus Cupriavidus; species Cupriavidus sp. a3. Next base: position 2,309,456 of record NZ_CP170644.1, read on the forward strand.
TCTTCGTGAACGGTCTGGCGCCAGCGACGCGCGCCTGCCACGGAACCCGTCAGGCTGGCCAGCGCCCGGCAAACGGCTGCGTGCCTTGCGATAACGCGGCACTATACCGCGACGGATGCACAAGGCACAGTCCCGTGCGCGTGACCCGAAGGGGTGTAAGGTGCTGGCCCGATGTGGCGCTCTACCACGGCGGGCCAGTGCAGGACCGCGGGCTGACGCGGCTCGCGGACGTGCTGCTGTACCGCGCCAAGGGTGCCGGGCGCGGGCGCTATGAAATCGGTCCGCCGGACCTGGCCGGCGAACTCAGCCACCAGCTGGGCCGTGGCAGGCCCGTGCCGGGCCGGCGGCCCGTCAATGCAGCGTGCCGCCAGGCTTGCCAGGCACGGTGTTGGCAGTTGCCGCACCGCTGCCTTCCGGCTCGAACGGGACATGGCGCCCGTCGCTGGACTGGTAGCCAAGCTGGGCGTCGGCGCCCAGCATCTTTTCCCAGGCGATCATGGCCTGCGCCACGGCTTCCGGCGCGCCCTTGAACACCACCACATCGTTGCCGCAGCCGGGGCATTCCCCGCCGAACACGGCGTCGATGCCGGGCAGGCCCGGCACGTTGAGGGTGTCGAACTGCTTGAACGCAGTCTTGCAGTGCCCGCAGACCAGCTGCGCCGGACGCAGGGCCTCAATCTTCGCGCGCGCCTGTGCCGCACGCTCTTCGGGGGTGCCCCGTTTCTTTGCCTCGCCCATGATGTCCTTCCTTCCCGTGCTGCCGGTGTGCTTGCCCCGGCGCGGCCACTGTGGCCACGCGGTGCGGTGTGTTGTTGGGTAGCCGACTGGCGGCCTGTCGCGTGCCCGGCCGGAGCCCGGCAATGCGTCATGTTGTCTGCGGCTTCCTGTTAGATGCGGTTGGGGGGACGGTGGTGCCCGACGACCACGCCGGGTGCCGGGCACGATACCCGCGCCCTATCCTCCGGAACGCCTGGCGCAGGCGGCATTGTAACCAGCGCGGCGCTGCAAGTACCGGGCCCGCAGGATCGACTTTCGCCTGCTATTGTGAATAACGATGCCCCGTGACGGCGCCTTTGGGGCGCCCGCATCACCGCGCCATGGGACCGGCTTGCCGCCGCCAGGGCGGCGCGGTGCCCTGCGCCCGCCGGCCACGCGCCGGCATTCACGGTTCCATCCACCTACCCCCGAAGGAGGACGCTCGATGATCCGACCCACCGTGCAGGAAAACGCCGCCCGCTACGCCGACTGCATCGCCGCGTGCAACGCCTGTGCCGCCGCCGCGCTGAAATGCGCCGGGGCCTGCCTGGAAGAGCAGGACGTGCACAGGATGGCGCGCTGCATCGCGCTGGACATGGATGTCGCCGGCATCGCGCAGCTGGCCGCCTCCTACATGCTGCGCAACAGCGAGTTCGCGCCGCTGGTCTGCGAGGACTGCGCCGAAGTCTGCAAGTGGTGCAAGGAGGAATGCGAGCGCCATGACGCCGAGCACTGCCAGGAGTGCGCGCGGGCCTGTGCGGTTTGCATGGAGCAGTGCCTCAAGATGACGGCGTAGCCGCGCCCCCGCCCGCCGCGTCGGCCGCATGCTGGTTATCCCGGCGGGCAGCATGGACTTGAACGCACGCAGCGCGCCTGCGGCGTAATCTGGCGGACTGCTCGCACGGGCGGTGCGCGGCCTGGCTCCAGACAGCCATGACTTGCCGGCGCCCGCGCTTCCCCACGTTCCTTGCCACGTTCCTTCCATCCGGCAATGCCGGCGCCCGCAGCGCCGCCTCCTGCCTTGCAAAGGAGTCTGTCCATGTCCAGCCCTTCCGCCAGCAACACCCGCATCGAGAAAGACAGCCTGGGCGATGTCCCGGTGCCCGCCGACCACCTCTGGGGCGCGCAGACCGAACGCTCGCGCCAGAACTTCCGCATCGGCGACGAGAAGATGCCGCCGGCGCTGGTCGAGGCCTTTGCCGTCCTGAAGCTGTGCGCGGCCCGCGCCAACCGTGAGCTGGGCGTACTGCCGCCCGAGCTGGCACAGGCCATCGAGCAGGCGGCCACGGAAGTGATCGAAGGCCGCTGGCCGCAGGAGTTTCCGCTGTCGGTCTGGCAGACGGGATCGGGCACGCAGACCAACATGAACCTCAACGAGGTCATCGCCAACCGCGCGATCCAGCTGCTCGGCGGAGAAGTCGGCAGCAAGAAGCCGGTGCACCCGAACGACCACGTCAATGCCAGCCAGTCGAGCAACGACAGCTTCCCGACCGCGATGCACATCGCCGCGACGCGCGCGATCCAGCAACAGCTGCTGCCGGCGCTGGAGCAGCTGCAGCAGACCTTTGCGCGCAAGGTGGAAGCCTTCGCCGATATCGTCAAGGTCGGCCGCACGCACCTGCAGGACGCTGTGCCGCTCACGCTGGGCCAGGAGTTCTCGGGCTACATGACGCAAGTCGCCGATGCGCAATCGCGGCTGCAGCAGGCCATGCTGCGCGCCATGCCGGTGGCGCAGGGCGGCACCGCGGTCGGCACCGGGCTGAACGCGCCGCACGGCTTTGCCGTGGCCTTTGCGCGCGCGCTGGCCGATTACACCGGCCTGCCGTTCGAGCCCGCGCCCAACCGCTACGCGCTGCAGGCCTCGCATGATGCGCTGGCCGACCTGTCGGGCGCGCTCAACACCACCGCCTCGTCATTCCTGAAGATCGCGCGCGATTTCATGCTGCTGGGCTCGGGGCCGCGCGCCGGCTTCGCCGAGCTGATCCTGCCGGCCAACGAGCCGGGCTCGTCGATCATGCCGGGCAAGGTCAATCCGACCCAGGCGGAGGCGCTGGCCATGGTGTGCTGCCGCGTGATCGGCAACCACACCACGGTGACGCTGGCCAACGGCCTGGGCACGCTGGAGCTGAATGCGTACAAGCCGGTGATCATCTACAGCCTGCTGCAGTCGGTCAGCCTGCTGGCGGGGGCGGCGTCGAGCTTTGCCGAGCATATGGTCGAGGGCGTCGAGGCCGACCGCGAGCGCATTGCCGAGCTGCTGGAACGCTCGCTGATGCCGGTCACGGCGCTCAACCCGCATATCGGCTACGACAAGGCCGCCGAGATCGCCAAGCTGGCGGTGCAGCGCAACCTGTCCCTGCGGGAAGCGGCGATCGCGTCCGGACATGTGACCGAGGAGCAGTTCCGCGAGTGGATCGACCTGGCCGGCATGACGCGCGAAGTATGAGCCGCGTCGACACGAGCGCGTGTTGATGGCGGTCGCGCGGCTCAGCCGGGCGTGCCGCCCTGCGGATTGCAGCGCTGGCGCGCCAGCGCTTCGCGCGAATAGCCATGGCGTACGCGCAACTGGTGCTCGACCGCGTCCGCCTGGTCCAGGCAAGCGAAGATCAGGTCATCCTTGAAGCGCTGCGAGACGCCTTTGAGGCGTGGCGCTTCGTAGGCGACCTGGCGCGCACGGCAGCGCAGGAACAGCAGCGTTTCCTGGGTGGCGGCAATCAGCTGGTCATGCTCGATCCGCTTGCATTCGACCAGGTCCTGGGCAGAGGCACTGGCGCCGGCAATGAACAAAGGCACGCACAGCCAGCGGCGCATCAAGCGGTGCATGGCAAACGGGGGCGCGTCGGGCCGGTTGACGGTGTGGATCGCATCATTGCCCAGAGTCGCGTTCGGTGCAAGCGATGGCCAGCCTGAAACGCCGTCACGGGCGGCCGAAACGCGGCACACACTGTTTCGCCGGCTGGACAATCCCCCAAACCCTGATGATACGTTCGCCGTATGCTGCACCTCGGCGCCGAGGTGCGCGCGCCAGCATGGCAATATACGGGGCCGGCCCTTTTTCTTTCCTACTAGCTCTTTCCTACTAGCCATGGACCTCAACGCCTTGCGCCTGTTCGTCGACATCGTCGACGCCGGCAACCTGAGCGCGGCCGCGCGCAAGCTCAAGATGACGCGCGCCAATGTCAGCTACCGGCTGAAGGCGCTGGAAGAAGAGCTGGGCGTGCAGCTGCTGCGGCGGACCACCCGCCATGTCGAGCCCACGCCTGTGGGGGCCGGGCTGTACGAGCACGGGCGCAATATCCTCGGCGAGGTGGCAGCCGCCAATGCGCTGATCAGCAACATGGGCAAGAGCCTGCAGGGCCATGTGCGGCTTTCGGTTCCTACCGGCCTCGGCCATACGCTGCTGTCGCCGCTGATGGTGCAATTCAAGCAGCGCTATCCCGACATCACCCTCGATGTCGTGTTCGACAACCGCGTGCACAACCTGGTGTCCGAGGATGTGGACGTGGCGCTGCGCATCATCTCCACGCCGCCCGATTCGGTCATCGCCACCGAGATTGGCACGGTGGACTGGGTCATCTGCGCTTCGCCCGCCTACCTGGCAAACCATCCCGCGCCCCAGTCACTCGCAGACCTGCAGCAGCATGCGATCGTTTGCGCCTCGCCAGTCGGGCAAAAGCTGAAGGTCGCGGGAACGCGGCCCGGCAGCGAAGCGCAGGAAGCCCGCGACCAGGTGGTGCTGGAACCGACGCTCAGTTCCGATAATTTCGGCTTCCTGAAGGAAGGAGTGGTGGCCGGCCTGGGCATCGGCATCACGCCAATCTACGCGATCGGCGAGGAACTGGCGAGCGGCGGGCTGGTGCAGCTGCTGCCGGATTACCGCATCAGCGTGTTCGGCAGCCGGCTGTACATGCTGACCATGCCAAACCGCTACCAGACGCTGGCGACGCGCTACCTGCTGAACTTCCTGAAAACCGAGCTGCAGGCGGTGTGGCCGCGGCTGCACCGCTAGCGCTGCAAGGCGGATCGGGAGCCGTTGGGCACGGCGCCAGGCACTATATTAGGAACACAAGGATAACCGTAGGCGTATCCCTGTTCTGAGGAGCAACCATGGCCCTGTCTAGCACGCTTGCAAACTGCCTGAGCAGCAAGAATACCCAGTACGACATCATCCGCCACCCCTACACCCTCAGCAGCATGGCCACTGCCGAGGCTGCGCACATTCCCGGAGACCGTCTGGCCAAGACCCTGTTGCTCGAGGACGAGCGCGGCTATGTCGCCGCCGTGATCCCTTCGAGCCATCACCTGCAGCTGGCTGCGATCTGCGAACAGACCGGCCGCGACCTGGTGCTCGCACATGAGGATGAAATCCGCGAGATCTTCAAGGATTGCGACCTTGGCGCGATTCCGCCGGTCGCCATGGCGTATGGCATGCAAACCTATGTGGACGACAGCCTGATGCAGCAGCCCGAGGTGTATTTCGAAGGCGGCGACCACCAGGAACTGGTGCACATGACACGGGACCAGTTCATGGACCTGATGTCGGATGCCACGCCGGGGCACTTCTCGCGCCGCATGATGTAGCGCGGCGACGTTACGGTGCGGCCACCGCGGATCCGCCCGCGGTGGCCGTTTTCGTTTTCATTCATTCGAGGTCCCGCAATGCCGCTGCCGGCGGCGCCGCGCCGGCCAATGCGCGCTCGCTGTCGTCCTTCAGGTCCACGCCCGAGCGCCCGAGTGCCGCGGCACCGCGCAGCAGGAACACCAGCCGTTGCGCGGCCTGCACATAGGACAACCCTTCGGGCCGCACATTGGAGATGCAGTTGCGCTCGGCATCGGTACGGCCGGGCCGCGGGGCGTAGGTCAGGTAGATGCCGAGGCTGTCGGGCGAACTCAGCCCGGGCCGTTCGCCGATCAGCATCACCACCTGACGCGCGCCAAGCACGGCACCGATATCGTCACCGAGCGCGACGCGCGATTGCTCCGCCACCACCACCGGTCCGATACGCCATTCCTGCGGCAGCAGCCGGCACGTTGCTTCCAGCACCGCTATGGCATGGGATTGCGCTGCCAGCGCCGAAAGGCCGTCGGCGATCACGAACACGACATCGGGCGCCTGCTGCGGTCGCGCCGCCGCCAGGCGCTCCCTGCTCGCGTCATCCAGGCCCCGGCCGAGGTCCGGGCGCCGCAGGTAATGGGTGCGGTCGGGCGCTGCGCTATGGACGACCACGTGGTCGCATCCCGCCTGCCGCAGTGCGCCGGCGATGGCATCGGCGTCCAGCGGCAGATGCACGGCATCGCGCGCCTGCGCATGGGCCAGGCCGAACGCGAGCACGGCCTCGGTGGTCTGGCTGTGGCCGGTGCGCCCCAATGCGATGCGCGCGCGCGTGAACTGGCGCAGGCGCTGCCATGGATCGGCGTCGTGCGTAGCGGAGGTATTGGCGCTATTGGCGGTATTGGCGGGGCGCGAAGGAAGGTCGGACATGGCGTGTCGTGAAGAATGGCCGGGGGCGGCCTTACAGGCTGTGCGCCATCTGCAGCAGCGGCTGGCGCTCGGACGGCTCCAGCAACCGGCCGGCGGCATCTGCGATGCCCATGCGCTGCAGCCATTGCTCGAATTCCGGCGCGGGGCGCAGGCCCAGCACTTCGCGCAGGTATAGCGCATCGTGGAACGACGTGCTCTGGTAGTTCAGCATGATGTCGTCGGCGCCGGGCACGCCCATGATGAAGTTGATGCCGGCCACGCCGAACAGCGTCAGCAGCGTGTCCATGTCGTCCTGGTCGGCCTCGGCATGGTTGGTGTAACAGACGTCGCAGCCCATCGGCACGCCCATCAGCTTGCCGCAGAAGTGGTCCTCGAGCCCGGCGCGGATGATCTGCTTGCCGTCGTACAGGTATTCCGGCCCGATAAAGCCCACCACCGTATTGACCAGCAGCGGCGAGAACGCGCGCGCCACGGCGTAGGCGCGCGCCTCCATGGTCTGCTGGTCGACGCCATGGTGAGCATTGGCCGACAGCGCGCTGCCCTGCCCGGTCTCGAAATACATGACGTTGTCGCCGACGGTGCCGCGCGCCAGGCCCTGGGCGGCGTCGTGGGCCTCGGCCAGCAGCGCCAGGCTGATGCCGAAGGCCGTATTGGCGCGTTCGCTGCCCGCCACCGACTGGAACACCAGGTCGACCGGCGCGCCCTGCGCGATCGCGCGCAGCGTGTTGGTGACGTGGGTCAGCACGCACGACTGCGTCGGGATATCGAAGCGGCTGCGCAGCGCATCGAGCATATGCAGCAGCGAAACAATGGCGCCCAGGTTGTCCGAGGCCGGGTTGATGCCGATGGTGGCGTCGCCGCAGCCGTACAGCAGGCCGTCGATGACGGAAGCGGCAATGCCCTTGGGGTCGTCGGTAGGATGGTTCGGCTGCAGCCGCACCGCCAGCCGCCCCGGCAGTCCGACGGTATTGCGAAAGCGCGTCACCACCTGGCATTTGCGCGCCACCGCTACCAGGTCCTGGTTGCGCATCAGCTTGCTGACCGCGGCCGCGATCTCGGGGGTGATGCCCGGCGCGACGCGCGCCAGCGTGGCGCTGTCGGTCTCGTGCCGCAGCAGCCAGTCGCGCAGGTCGCCGACGGTCGTGGCACCGATCGCGGCAAAAGCGCAAGCGTCATGCCGGTCGACGATCAACCGCGTGATTTCGTCCGCCTCATACGGCACCAGCGCCTCATTGAGGAATTGCGTCAGCGGCACGTCGGCCAGCGCCAGGCGCGCGGCCATACGCTCCTGCTCGCTGGCGGCGGCGATGCCGGCGAGCGCATCGCCGGAGCGCGCCGGGCTGGCCTTGGCCAGCAGCGTGCGCAAGCTGTCGAAGACATGGCGCTGACTGCCGATGGTGTGGGTATATGCCATGGGGAATGCGGTTCCGATGCCGGGGCCAATGCGGGGGCCGATGCCCCTAATATAGTCACCGTTGCGGCACCTGGCTGGCGCGGCGATACGAAAAGCGGAGCAATTCCCATGCCGGCTGGCGCCTAGCGAACGCTGGCAAAGACTTCTATCCGGCGGTTCAGCATCCGGCCCCCGGCGGTCCGGTTGTCTGCCACGGGCTGCGCGGCGCCCCGCCCGATGGTGTCGACCCGCACCGCTGCCAGGCCACGCGCCTGCAGGTAGCCGGCCACCTCTTGCGCGCGCGCTTGCGACAGCGCCTGGTTGGACCGATAACCGCCCGGGGCCACCGGAGAATCGTCGGCATGCCCGACCACCGTGATCCAGTCGGCCCGGCCGTCGAGCAGGTCGGCCAGCTTGTCGAGTTGCTCGGCCAGCGCCGGTGGCAGTTGCGCCTGCCCGGGCGGAAACGACAGGCCGTGTTGGAAGACGATGTGCAGGCGGCCGCTGCGCACATCGGCATGGATGGCTGCGCTGGCGAGTTGCCCGGCGAAGGCCTGTTCGATGTCCCGCTCCAGCGTGTCTGCCGACGGGGAAACGGACGGGGAAACGGACGGGGAAACGGGTGGGTAAGCGGCTTGTGCCAGCCGTTCCACCCGTAGTGCAAGCGCTTCGGTCGCGGCGTTCTGGCGCGTCGCCTGGACCGCCACGACGACGGCAGCGACTAGGAAGGCCAATGCGGCGACGGCAAGCAGCGGCCGGGCGCCGGCCATCGGCACCCGCGGCGGCGCTTCGGGCTGCGCTTCACATGGCGATGCCGGTCTCAGCGCCATGATCTCGCGTGTCGCCGGCCGGATCCGCGGCACCAGTTCTGCCGGTGGCCGCCCGTACTCATCCGTGAGCCCGCGTGCGACCAGGCATGCAACGACTTCAAGCGCATCAGCATGGGCGCCGGCTCGCTGCTGCAGCCTGGCGACCAGTGCGCGGCAGCGGCTGCCGCGCTCCGCCTCGCCGTAGTGCGCCGCAAGCAGGCCGCGCTGCAGCCAGGCGCCACGGCAGGCACCGGAGCGTCCCTGCACGCGGCGGCCCGCCTGGTCCAGCGCCGCGCACAGAAAATAGTGGACCGCCTCCACATCCTCCGCCGGCAACGCCGCCGCGCGACAGGCCTGCCGGAAGTTGGCCAGGCGCGTGTGCGCGGCTTCCTGCAGCGTCTCCAGGCGCGCCGCGGAATCGAGTTCCGGCGTCAGTTCATCGAGCACCCAGATCACCGGCTGCGCCAGCCGCAGCAGGTGGTTGCCATTACCCATCGCGGCGTGCGTCATCATCCCGAACGCCCCGGGCATTCGAAGCCTTGCAGCAAGCCCGTGGTCCACGGATTGGCCAGGCTGCCGGTGTTGATATCCAGCCGCGCCTTGCGGCCGTCGAAGTCGTACTCCGCCATGAAATGGCTGGCGCTGGCCGATCCGGCCAGCTTTCCCCTTGCCACGATCCGCATCAGTGCCCATGGGCCGCTTGCGGCCAGCGTCGAAGTCTCCGGGCGGATGCGCGGGCTGGCGCTGATCTGTGCGCCCTGGCCGCCGCGCGGACCGGGCCAGGTGATCTTCAGCGGCACCACCGGGCCATGCACGTAGCGCTGCCCTTGTCCGTCGAAGTCCAGGTTCAGCTCGACGATCTCGGGATCGAGCCCGACGACCTTCAGGTCGACCTTCCACGCCAGCCTCTTCGCGCCCGGATCGCGCAAAAACACCTCGCGGATGTCCCGTGCGCGCTGGAACGGCACCAGGCTCGGCCCGGCCACCGGCGGCACGTCCGGCGCGGTCAGCTTGTAGCGCCAGGGAGAGATGGTGGTATCGACGTGCGGCGCCAGCACTTTCTCGAAAAAGTCGTCGAGCACGCCGCCGGCGGCAAAGATCCGCGCGAAGTCTTCCGGATCGACATCCGGTGCCGCCGCGGGGGCGAAAGGGTACTTGCCCTCGATGGCGCTGCGGCAGCTTTCGCCGATCATGGCATCCATCTGCGCCACCAGGATCTTGCCGATGCCCTTGTTGACATCGCGCGTACCCTGCACCACCAGGTCGGCCAGCACCGCAGCGAACGGCGCGGGCAGCTTGGCCGCTTCCATGCGCAGCTGCGCGCCGGTGTCCGCCGGCGGCGGCAGGTTGCGGGTATTCAAGGCGTTGTTGGCTACCACCAGGGTGGTGTAGTAGGCGTTGACCATGCCGGCAATCGCCTCCAGCCGCGGCTTGGCGCCCGTTGCCAGCGCGTCTGGCGCGGCGGCATCGGCCTGTCCGGTCACGACCTCGCGCAGCGCGGCAAAGCGGTTGTCGACCAGTTCGCGCTCCTGGCGCGCTTCGGCGCGCGCATTCAACACCTGTACTGGTCCGGATGTCTTGTCGAGTACGGACAGCGCCTTCTGCGCCAGCGACGGGTCCTGCGGCGCGAGCGGCCGGGGGAGCGTGGAGAGCGTGGTCTCCTGCACCGCGGCGCGGCCGAGCCGGGCCAGCGGCGAGTCCGGCGCGGCGAAATTTCGCAGGATCTCCAGGTCAAAGGCAAGGTTGTCGCCGGTCACCGTGCGTATGTCGCCAAGGAACGCGATCCAGCGGCGTGCATACTCCTCCAGGTACAGGCGGCGGATCTCGCGCGTCAGCGGGTCGTTATCGCCCGGCTTGCCCGCTGCGGCCTCAAGCGTTTTTTTTTGAGCGCCGTCGTGGCCCGTGCGGCCCATCACCCAGGCGTCGACCGCCTGCGCCTTGCCGACAAACTCGGGCAAGCGCGCGTTGAAGAGATCGTGATAGCCGGCATAGGTAAAGAGCCCGGGAATGCCCCGCTCCAGCGGCTCGCCGCTGGCCCGCGTAAAGACCGTTCCGGCCTGCGGCCCGACCGCCCGGACCAGCGTGAAGTCCTGCGGCGCGGCTTCCAGCATGGCCGCCTTGGCACGGTCGTAGAGCCGCTCGATCGAAGTGTTGCCATCAAGGAAATCCCGCGCCGAGCGGATCAGAGCTTCGTTCCTGGCATAGGGCGATTGCACCGGCCGGCCGCCGTCCAGCAGCCCATTCAGGTGTTCCAGCACGGCGACCCTGCCGCCAAAGGCGGCCGCGCCGTTGCCGGTGGCCCAATCGCTCTGGACCCATGCCCGCACCTCCGGCGCGCTGAACCTGTTCTTCTCGTGCAGCATCAGGTAGACGCGCAGCGTGTCGTAGGTCTGCCTGGCATCGCGCGCGGCCACCGCGCTTTCGAGCACCGATTCGACCCGGCGCACCAGGTATGGCACCAGCAAGTTGTCCTGCAGCCTGACGTGGGTCCGGATCGAGGCATCGAGGACCGGTGGCACGCTGTAGAGGCCGTAGCGCCATGCCAGCGGCGGAACGGCCGGCGCCAGGCCGGCATAGGCAGGCAGGTCGCGCGCGGCCGACAGCACCTCGGGCATTGTGCCGGGCTGCGGCGCCTTGTAGAAGGCGGCGACGGTAGCGGCCAGCGCCCCGGCCTTCTGCCGCACCGACTGCAGGTAGGCGCGGTTGTGGCCATCGCTGGCATAGAGCGCACCGGCCAGCCACAGGAAGATCACCACGGCCAGCGTGTGGCCGAGCAGCCGCAGCAGGCGGAAGCGGAATTCCCAGCGCAGGTTCGGTTTCACCAGATGCGCTTCGGGCACGATCACGCGCTTGAAGACGTCCTGCAGGAAATAGCTGCGATGGCCCGTCGCTTGCGCCGCCGCGGAATCGGCAACGGATTCGGCCGTGGCAGGGAAGGCCTGCTCCGCAGTTTCCGTGGTGTCGGCATGGTTGCGCTCCAGGCGCCTGAGCACGGTTTCATGGTCCGCCACCACCGTTGACGACGTCTGGGCCGCACTGGTGAAGTACACGCCGCGCAGCATGTGGGTGCTCTCGGTATCGTCAAAGCGGGAATCGAGGAACACCTGCGCCAGCATGGCGACGACCGGCCCGGCCAGGCCGGCAAACTCTTGCGGCAGCGCGAACAGGTCCTTGCGGCGCTGCGGGTCGTACTCTTCATACAGCCGCGCATCGAGTCCCGCCTGCAGCCGGTCGACCAGCAGCGCCATCTCGGTGCGGCAGCGTTGCGCGAAGGCGTCGGGCGCATCGGAGCGCCTGGCCTTGCGGTCGTCATGCGGGAAAGTAAAGCCCCACGGCTGCGCGCGGCCTTCGCTGCTCAGGTACCGGAAGTACGCGCCGAAGCCCGCCAGCTGGTCGAGCTTGGTGACGATCACATAGACCGGGAAGCGGATGCCGAGATCCGTGCGCAGGTCGGCCAGCCGGGCGCGCAGGCTGGTCGCCTGGCGCACGCGCACTTCGGGCGACTGCGTCAGCAGGTCCTCGGCGCTGATGGCAAGCACCGCGCCATTGATCGGCGCCCGGCTGCGATGCCTGCGCAGCATCGTGAGGAACCCGGTCCACTCGGCCTGGTCGATCTTTGGATTCTGGCCATGGCTGGTATAGCGGCCGGCCGTGTCGATCAGCACGGCCTCATTCGAAAGCCACCAGCTTGCAGTCCGGGTGCCTCGATCCTTGCCGGCCAGCGCGGCGGCGCTCATCTGCTCCGGCAACGGGAACTGCAAACCGGCATTGAGCAGGGCGGTGGTCTTGCCCGCTCCCTCTACGCCGACCACCATGTACCACGGCAGTTCGTACAGGTAGCGCCTGCCTTCCAGGACGCGACCGATCCCGCCACCGCTGCGCATCCCCTTGAGCTGCCTCAGCGCCTTCCGCACAGCCTCTTCCACAATGGCGAGCTCGTCCGTGGCAATGGCTTCCGGACGCTTGCCGCCAGGGTTCAGCAGCTTCTGCAGCAACGAATCGTTCGCCCGCGAGCGGCGCAGGAAACGGAACACTTCATAGGCCGCGAGCAAAAAGACAAGCACGGCAATGACGACGACCCGCACGACGTCCGAAGCGAGCGGATGCGCTGCGCCGACAGCAAGCAGCGGCCCGGCATGCCAGATTGCCAGGCAAAGCACGGCGATCCCGATCACCGCCACCGACCAGCGCAGCACCAGCAACAATGCCAGCGCCAGCAGCAGCACGATGGCGGCCATCCGCATGCCGATCCCCGCCAACGGCCGCAAACCATTGAACGCGAGCAGCGGACCGATAAACCAGATCGCGGCCGCGGCTAGCGCCAGCGCCACGTACACCAGCATCTGACGCGAGAACAGCACGGCCAGGCAACGTTTCAGGAATTCCATACCGCACTCTCTCTCAATGCATCACCACGATTTCCACACGGCGGTTCTGGGCGCGCGCGGCGGGCGACGCATTGCCCGCCAGCGGCTCGCTATCGCCCTTGCCCACCGCCGCCAGCCTTCCCTTGGCAACGCCCTTGCCGGCGAGGTATTCGGCGACGACGGCCGCGCGCTCTTCGGACAACACCTGGTTGGAAGGAAAGCGTGCGGTCCTGATCGGAACGTTGTCGGTATGGCCGATGACGTTGACCTGTCCGGCGACCTTGCTGATCTCTGCGGCCACCTTGTCGAGCACCGGCAGGACCTTGCTGCCGACATCCACCTGGCCGGCGGCGAACATGTCGTCGCCGCGGAACGTGACCGTGCTGCGCTTGTCGTCTTCGCTGACGCTCACGACGCCGCGGGCGATCTCCGCCCGCAGCAGCGCCGCCAGCCGCATTGCCTTCGGCGGATCCGGCGGCGCGGCGTGGCCGATGGCGACGATCTGCCGCGCCAGCGCATCGGTGCCGGCGAGCAGCTGGTACTTGTACCAGCCGAACAATGCCGCAATGCCGAGCGACAACACGCAGGCCGTGACCCACACCGGCACCGAACGCAGCAGCCGCAGCTTGCCGGGCGCCGCGCCGCGCCAGTGCGGAGACAGCTCGCGCGGCACGCTTTCGCGCGCGCCGGCGATCAGGTTCAACAGTTGCTGGCGGATCGCGTCGAGTTCGCGCGGTCCTTCGGACCGCTTGCCGTAGCGGCCGCGAAAGCCCAGTGACAACACCTGGTAGACCAGCTCGATGACGTGCATGTGCTCTTGCGGCGAGGCCACCAGCCGGCCCAGCAGCTGGAACACTTTCTCGCCGCCGTCTCCCTCCTGGTGGCACTGGATCAGCAGGCTCTGCGTCGCCCAGTCGCCGGCTTCGCCCCAGCGGGTCGCGTTGGCGGCCTCGTCAAGCGCGGTGCAGAGCGTGTAGCGTGCGGCGAGCACATGCTCGCGGCGCAGGTTGGCGCGCTCGCAGACCGCCTGGAACCGCAAGATCTCCTGCATCAGCATCTGCTTGAGCGCTTGCGCCGCACCATCACCGGGCAGCTCCGCCGGCATGTCGGCCAGCGTGCGCAGCAGCGGTTGCGCCGCGGCAAGCAGGGGATTGGCGCTGGCCGCAATGCGCGCGGCACGCTGCTCCAGCGTTTCGGGTGTGTTCCAGCGCCATGCGGAACGTCCTGGCGCGGTGGTGTCCGCGGATGTCGCGTCGGCCCCGCTGACAGCGTCCGCGATGGCGGACGGCGGCATGGTCTCGCCGGTGTGTTCGACTGCGTCTTCCATCAGCTGCGCACTCCCCACAACTCGAGACGAATTTCCGGAAAATGGCCGGCCACATGCAACGCGAGGCCGCCGTAGCGCTGGACCTGCTCCCACAGCGGATGGTCCTGGGACAACTCGAAGTAGACCTGCCCGGCGTTGAACGGAATCTGACGCGGCGGCACGGGCAGCGGCCGCAGCGGGATGCCGGGAAGGTGCGAGCGGATCAGTTCGGCAAGGCGCTCCGAAGGCCCCGCCTTGGCCTGGGCCGGGAATTGCCGCTGCAGCACGTCGGGCGGCATCTGCGCGCCAACGGCCAGCACAAAGGTATGGAAGCGCGAGAACTCGCTCGGCTCCAGCACCGCAAGCCGGATGCCGTGGGACTGGTCGCGCAGCTCGATGCGCTGCGCACTGCGCTCCAGCACCACGTTGAGCAGGAAGCGCAGGTCATCGACCACCGGCTTCAGGCAGGTGTGCGGCTCGTCGTGGCGATAGGCGCCAAACGGCAGCGGACGCCGGGTAGCGGTGCGGACAAAGGTAGACAGCTCGCCGGCCAGCGCGGTCAGCATGACATAGAGATCCTCCGGCGAGGCTGCCTTGGCCTCGAGCATATGCGTCAGCACCGGCTCATGCCGGTTCAGCAGCTGGAGGATGAGGTACTCCGACACCTCGGCGGCATCTCCGCCGCGGGTGCTGGCCGCGGCAAGCCGTTCGGCCATCGCACTGGCACGCAGGCGCAGCAGGCCGTGGAGTTCGCCCAGCCACGCCGTCAGCAAGGCGCTGGCCGTGTACACGTTGACCGGCGGGATCAGCGCCGGATCGAGCGTGGCGCTGCCATCGGCGCGGATCTCGGCCACCCTGGCAAGCGGCAGTCCGATCCAGGATTCGGTCAGCTCCTTCTCCGGCAGCAGGCGCAGCCGCAAGTCGGCCAGCTGCACCAGCTTCGGCCCCTGCCCGATCGAGTTGGCATCCAGCAGTTCCTCTTCGAAGCTGTGGTACCGCGCCAACGAGTCCGCGGCGTTGTCGAATGTGGTCTCTTCCGTATTGGGCGTGCGAATCGGTGCCGACAGGCAGATGCGCTGGTTCAGGTGCTCATGGCGCAATGCCAGCGGGGCGGGCAACCGCGCATGGGCGGGCGCGTCGAACGGCGTGCCATCCTGCAGGATGCCGGCGGCGCCGGAAACCACCAGCTTGCCGAGCGCCAGCGCCTCGGTGTCGATGGCCAGGTGTGAAAAGCCCCAGAAGAATGCGCTCAGCGCCGCGGCGCGTTTATGCGCGAAATGCTCCAGATAGCGCTCCTGCTGCTGAAACAGCTGCGGGCGCAGGAACAACCCTTCGCTCCAGACAACCTTGTTGTACCAGCTCATGAATCAGTCGGGTTTTATAACGGTAATGGTTTGCTGGTCGAGCACGACCTGCAGCCTG
This sequence comes from Cupriavidus sp. a3, assembly GCF_051015765.1. Lineage (NCBI taxonomy): Bacteria > Pseudomonadati > Pseudomonadota > Betaproteobacteria > Burkholderiales > Burkholderiaceae > Cupriavidus > Cupriavidus sp. a3. The sequence goes on from NZ_CP170644.1 coordinate 2,324,991, forward strand.
ACCTTGCGCGCAGGCACGACGGCGCGGTACCACGCCGCTTCCGGTGCAGGCGGCAATGGGTAGACCGTGCGCCAGGTCGCCTTGCCCAGGTCGCGGTATCCGACCAGGAAGCCCAGCGCTGTGGTTTGGGGATTGAGCTTGCGCTCGATCGATCGGGATTCCCCGGGGCGCAGCACGAACGCATCGCGGGCCAGCAGGTCCTGGGTCAGTACGGTGCTGTCGTTCTGATCGAGCGAGAAGTAGTCAGCGCTGCTGAACGCCGCTTCCGTCTTGAGTTCGTAGACGCGAACCAGGACGGGTGCAGCGCGATCCTGTTCGTCCGGGTTGACGGTCGGCCTGGCATCGACAGCCAGCGCGAGCTTGATCTGTTCCCGGGAGGCGTCCGGCTGCGGCGCCGAGCAGGCGCACAGCAATGCGGCAGCCGATGCCGCCATGATGCGTAGGCTCACTGCAATCTCCTTGTACCGCACGAATAAGCGTCTGGCCTTCGGGCGTCATGCCGCAACCGCCTCGCGTGCCAGGCGGAGGCCCTGCCGATCCCCTTTATCAGGGTTCGCGGCAGGGCCCCACGCCGGGGTGCGGGTCAAGCCTCCTTGTTGCCCTTGATGTCGTATCCCGCCGTCACGGCGCCGCCGCTGCCGCCCTGGGCGTTCTGCACCACGTACTCCTGCTTGACCCGGGAGAACGACAGCGCCACCTGCTCGCGCATGCGGACTTCATCGTCCACCGACCCCCTCGGGCTGACCTTGGTGACAATCACATCGGTCATGGTGAGCTTCAGGTACTCGAGCGGGTTGCCGCCGGCCTTGCGCACCACCAGCACCGCTTCATTGATGTGCTTGCCCGTCAGGCAGTACTTCATCAGGTTGGGCGAAGCGCGGTCGATGTAGTGCTCGAAGCTCAGGTCCGACACCGTCGCCTTGCCGGCGCCGCCGCCACTGCCGGCGTGCATGGTCGACTGCTGCTCGATGGTCCAGTCCCACGCGAGCAACTCGATCTCGTTCTTGTGGGACGAATCCTGCGATTCGCCATCGATGCCGTTGATCTTCAGGAAGATGTCCTGCGCCATTGCGTCACTCCTTTACGTAAGTCAGAAACTGCGGACAAGGGCCACGGCAGGCCTTGCCGTGGGCATTTCCGGCCCGGATCAATGCCCCGACGTGGGCTATGCGGCGTCCTTGACCGATGGCAGCCGCGCCACCAGCCGCAGCGAGACCGTGAGGCCTTCCAGCTGGAAGTGCGGGCGAAGAAAGAACTTGGCGCTGTAGTAGCCGGGATTGCCATCGATTTCTTCCACCAGCACTTCAGCGGCCGCCAGCGGGCGCCTGGCCTTGGTCTCCTGCGAGGAGTTGGCCGGGTCGGCATCGACGTAGTTCATGATCCATTCGTTGAGCCAGCGCTGCATGTCCTCGCGCTCCTTGAACGCGCCGATCTTGTCGCGCACGATGCACTTCAGGTAATGGGCGAAGCGCGAGCAGGCAAACAGGTACGGCAGCCGGGCAGAGAGATTGGCGTTGGCGGTTGCATCGGCGTCGTAGTATTCCGCAGGCTTCTGCAGCGACTGGGCGCCGATAAAGGCCGCGTAGTCGGTGTTCTTGCGATGCACCAGCGAGATGAATCCATTCCTGGACAGCTCGGCTTCGCGGCGGTCCGAGATCGCAATCTCGGTCGGGCATTTCGTGTCGATGCCGCCGTCATCCGTCGGGAAGGCATGGCAGGGCAGGTTCTCCACCACGCCGCCGCTCTCGACGCCGCGGATCAGCGTGCACCAGCCGTAGAGCTTGAAGGAGCGGTTGACATTGACCGCCATCGCGTAGGCCGCGTTGCTCCAGACATACTTGCGATGATCGGCGCCGTCGGTGTCTTCCTCGAAGTCGAAAGCATCAACGGGATTGGTATGGATGCCATACGGCAGCCGCGCCAGGAAGCGCGGCATGGCCAGGCCCACGTAGCGCGCGTCTTCCGAGCTGCGCAGGCCATTCCATGGCGCGTACTCCAGGTTCTGGAAGATCTTGGACAGGTCGCGTGGATTGGCCAGCTCCTGCCACGAATCCATCTGCAGCACCGACGGCGAGGCGCCGGCGATAAACGGAGCATGGGCCGCCGCCGAGATCTTGGCGATCGAACCAAGCAGTTCCACGTCCGGCGGCGTGTGGTCGAAGTAGTAGTCGGCCACCAGGCAGCCATAGGGCTCGCCACCGAGCTGCCCATATTCCTCCTCGTAGATGCGCTTGAAGAACGGGCTCTGATCCCAGCCGATGCCCTTGTAGCGGCGCAGCGTGCGGCGCAGCTCTTCCTTGGAAACGTCCATCACGCGAATGCGCAGCTTGTCGTCGGTTTCGGTGTTGGCGACCAGGTGATGCAGGCCGCGCCACGCAGACTCCAGCTTCTGGAAATCCGCGTGGTGCAGGATCAGGTTGATCTGCTCGGACAGCTTCTTGTCGATGGCGGCAATGATGGCCTCGATGCTCTTGTAGGCATCGTCGCTCAGGGTGCAGGCGCTGGCGAGCGCCTGCTCGGCCAGCGTCCTGACGGCGAGGTCGACGGCCTCGCGCGCCTGCTCCGTCTTGGGTGAAAACTCGCGGCTGATCAGCGCGGCAAAGTCAGCGTGGTCGGCGGCATGCTCAGCGGCCGCTGCGGCTTGGGTCTGCGTTTGGTGGGCGGAAGCCATGGATTCCTTGCTCGATAAAATGGTTCAGGTAGGCAAGCAGCCGGCCGATTCACGAGGGCTCGGCTTCGCCCTTGTCTTCGCTGGCCTGTGTCCGGGGTGTGCTGGCAAGCGATTGCAGCAGCGCGGGATCCTGGAGCAGCCGGTTGATCAGCGCTTCGGCGCCCGACTTGCCGTCCATATAGGTCTGCAGGTTGGCAAGCTGCGTGCGGGCTTCGAGCAGCTTTCTGAGCGCGTCGACCTTGCCGGCCACGGCGGCCGGCGAGAAGTCTTCGATGCTCTCGAAGGTCATGTCGACCAGCAGCTGGCCCTGGCCCGACAGCGTGTTATGCACGGCAAACGCCACGCGCGGGTGCATCGCCTTCATGCGCTCGTCGAAATTGTCGACATCGACTTCCAGGAACTTGCGGTCGGCCACCGGCGGCAGCGGCTCGGCGGGCTTGCCCGTGAGGTCCGCCAGGACGCCCATCACGAACGGCAGCTCGATGCGCTTCTCCGAGCCATAGACTTCGACGTCGTACTCGATCTGGACGCGCGGCGTGCGATTGCGCGCGATAAATTTCTGCGAACTGTTCACAACGGACATGGCTCTCCTCAACGGGTTTCAAGGATGTGCCGGAGGCATCAGGCCGGTCCGGCTTCGGCATTGCCCGGCTCGGCATGACCCTGGCCGGAACGGTATTCGATGTCATAGGTCAGCTCGCCCGGCCCTGTACCGGACAGGCCGATGGCGACGGCCGCCACATCCTGTTTGCCGGACAGTGCCGTCAGCCATAGCCGCGCGAGCTGCGGCTGGATGGCCTGCTCGATAAAGCCGATCAGCTGGCGCGCGCCGGTCTCGCCCACCGCGCACCGCGACACGATGAGATCGACCACGGCATCCGCGTACTTCAACGCAATGCCGTGCTGGGATTGGAGGCGTGCCGCGACCCGCTCCAGTTGCAGGCGCGCGATGCGCCCGAGGTTTTCCGGCGCCAACGGCAGGTAGGGAAGGACCACGAGGCGGCCGAGGAAGGCCGCCGGGAAATGCTTGCGCAGTTCGGGCGTGAGGGCCTCGCACAACGCGGCAAGGTCGGGGGGCGAGCCGTTGCGCTCACACAGGTCCAGCAGCAGCTCGGAACCCACATTGCTGGTGAGCAGCAGGATCGTGTTGCGGAAGTCGATGTGGCGGCCTTCGCCGTCTTCCATATGGCCCTTGTCGAAGACCTGGTAGAAGACTTCGTGCACATCGGCATGCGCCTTCTCGACTTCATCGAGCAATACCACGCTGTGCGGCCGGCGGCGCACCGCTTCCGTGAGCACGCCGCCGTCGCCGTAGCCGACATAACCCGGCGGCGCGCCCTTGAGCGTCGAGACGGTATGCGCCTCCTGGAATTCGGAGAGATTGATCGAGATGAGGTTCTGCTCGCCGCCGTACAGCGCATCGGCCAGCGCCAGCGCCGTTTCGGTCTTGCCGATGCCGGACGGCCCGACCAGCAGGAACACCCCGACCGGCTTGCCGGGATCGGCCAGCTGCGCCCTGGCGGTCTGGATGCGCTCTGCCAGCAGGGCAAGCGCGTGGTCTTGCCCGGTCACCCTGGCGGCGAGCGTCTGCGGCAGCCGCATCACCGCCGCTACCTCGTCCGCCACCATGCGGCCGACAGGGATGCCGGTCCAGTCCGAGACGATTTCGGCCACGACTGCCTCGTCCACTTCGGTATGGACCAGCTGCGCGCTGGCGCGGGCCGCGCTCAGTTCGGCTTCGATGTCCTCGAGCTGGCGGCCGGCCTCGTCCGTGGCCAACGGCGCCTGCTCCGGCGCCTGGCTCAGCACGCGCCGGCAGGCAAGCAGGTCGTTGGCCAGGCTCAGTTCGCGCTTCCACCGACCGTCGGCCAGCGCCAGCTCGCCCTCGATCCGCTCGCGGCGCGTATTGAGGTCGGCCATCCGCGGCGTCAGCAGCTTGCCCGGAGCGGCACCGAGCGTCGCCTCTTTGGCCAGCAGCGCATGCTCGGTATCGCATGCCTGCAATTGCTGCCGCAGGAATTCGACCTCCTTCGGCGGGGCGTGCAGTGACAGCGCAACGCGCGCGCAGGCAGTGTCGAGCAGGCTGATCGCCTTGTCAGGCAACTGCCGCGAAGGGATGTAGCGATGCGAGAGCCTGACCGCGGCACGCACCGCGTCATCGCGCACGAGCACCTGGTGATGCGTCTCGAAAGTGGAAACCATCCCGCGCAGCATGGTCATTGCCATGGCCTCCTCCGGCTCGATGACCTGCAGCACCTGGAACCGTCGCGTGAGCGCGGGATCCTTTTCGATATGGCGCTTGTATTCCGTCCAGGTGGTGGCGCCGATCGTGCGCAACGCGCCGCGGGCCAGCGCCGGCTTGAGCAGGTTGGCGGCATCGCCGGTGCCCGCCTGCCCGCCGGCACCGACCAGCGTGTGTACTTCGTCGATAAACAGGATCACCGGCTTGGGCGACCGGTCGGCCTCTTCCAGCACAGCCTTCAGGCGCGCCTCGAATTCCCCCTTCATGCTCGCGCCGGCGAGCAACGCGCCGACATCGAGGCTCAGAAGCCGGACATCCTTCAGGCTGGGCGGCACCTGCCCTGCCGCGATGGCCCGGGCGAATCCTTCGATCACGGCGGTCTTGCCTACACCCGCATCGCCGGCCAGCAGCGGGTTGTTCTGACGGCGGCGCAACAGGATGTCCGTCATGGTGCGGATCTCCTGCTCGCGGCCGATCACGGGGTCGAGCTTGCCGGCACGCGCGGCTTCGGTCAGGTCAAGGCAGTACTGGTGCAGCGCCGACCGGCCAGACGGCGCGCCGGCGATGGCGCCGCTCGCCTCCCCTGGCGCCGCCGGCGCCAGGCCGCTACCGTCATATGCACCCTCCTCCGCTTCCGGCGACTGGGCAACCTGTGTCGGCAGGTTGGCGACGAGATCATCGGCCTGTACCTTCCCGAACTGCCTGGACACGCCAAGCACGGTGCGGCGCAGCTCGGGCGTCTTCAGCAGCGCGGTCAGCAGGTAGGCGCCGCGCACGCGGCCGTCATCGAATGCCAGCGTTGCGTAGACCCAGGCACGCTCCACCGCTGTCTCGATCTGGAACGAGAAATCGTTGATCGACGAAGCGCCGGCCGGCAGCGCCGCCAGCGCCCGGGTCAGGTCGGCCTCCAGGGCCGCCCGGTCCGCACCCGCATGCCGCAGCATGCGCTGCATGTCGCCGTCGGGCGCCTGCAGCAACTGGTGCAGCCAGTGGACCAGCTCCACGTACGGGTTGCCGCGGAGCTTGCAGAAAGCGGTCGCGCTTTCCAGCGCCTTGAACAGGGTGGAATTGAGTCGGCCAAACAGGGCCTGGCGCGAAATATCCATTCGAATGCCTTGCGTCTTCCGTTCACGGCTGCATGAATGCGAGCCGTTGGACGGTTGTCTTTGCTTTTTTTCAGACTATTGACAAATCTTCAGGCATGCAATGCGCCGACAATCTGAATATTCATAGCGCGGCGCCATAAAAATCGAATCACAACATTCATGGCGTAGTTCGACCCATCTCGTGCGCAATTACCACCGCATGAATCATGCTGCAATGACAGACAGCCTTATTTCTTCGGACTCTCATCGAAATACGGGACAGCCGTCACTGACTACACACACCCGCAAGTCAAACAATAGGATTCTTCATATTTTTAATGAAATTAAATTAAATCTAATATTAGAAATTAATAGCACGTAATACCGGATTTCCGCATTCATTTCCGCAATTTTTGTGATTATCATCAGCGCCATTTTCTGAAACCGAGGTGGGCGGAGGCGACATGAGCGAATGGCCAGGCGATCCAGCAAGGGCGCTTTCCGACGCAGGACCCGACGCGAATGGGTTGCTCGACCTGGTCGGCCAGGGTCACATCCCGGCGCCAAGCGCCAGCCACGCCGGCATCGCGGCGGGCCCGGACATGCTGGCGCGGCTCATGCTGGAAGCCGAGGCCGTCTTGCGCGATCCCGACTATGTCGGCGTCCACGATGCAGGCGCCAGGGCGCCCACCCCGCTTGCCGCGTCCGATCCCAATCCGCTGCAGACGCTCGCCCACGAAGCCGCCAGTACGGCCAGGCTGATGGACATGCTGGACGTGGCCGGTCATATCGATGCCTGCATCAGCGCAGGAGACGCCGCGGATGACTGCCAGCTCTTTATGCAACCGCGAGCCCCGGACGTTCTGCGGCTCTTTGCCAGCGGCATCGATTGCGCGCAAGTCCGCGCCGCCACCGCCAGCCTTACACGGCGCGAACACCATTTGGTTTCCATGGACAGCGTCTATTGCCCAGAACGCGAATGGTCCCCGGACGATGAGCAAACCACCTGAGCGGCCGGACCGTGGCACGCCGGCGGCCCTGCGCCGCGCCGGTCCGCCCCGCCGTCCGAATTCGCAACTGCTGCCGACGCTGTTCGACCGGCTGCGCGACGATGCGCCGCACCGCAGGACGGAAGCGCCGGAGGAATACACCGTCACGCGCACGCAGATGCGCAAGATCATCCAGCGCGATCTCACCTACCTGCTCAACACGACCAACCGCGAGGACGAGATCGATCGCGCGCGCTATCCCCAGGCTGCCAGCTCGACGCTCAACTACGGCGTTCCCGCGCTCGCAGGAAGCTACCTGTCCGAGCGCAAATGGGACGACATCATCCGCATCGTCCAGCGCGCCATCGAGGATTTCGAGCCGCGCCTGATCCCGGGCTCGCTCGGGATCGCGCCGATGCTGAAGGAGGATGCGCCGCATCGCCACAACGTGCTGCTATTCGAGATTTCCGGCCTGATCCACATGGATCCCTATCCGATGGCCTTCACCGCACAAAGCTCGCTCGACCTGGAGACCAGCCGCATGCAGGTCAAGTCGATTCACGCCAACTGATGCCTCCCCACCACCATGGACCCTCGGCTGCTTGAGTACTACAACCGCGAACTGGTCTACATGCGCGAGCTGGCGGGGGAGTTTGCGAACCAGCATCCCAAGGTGGCCAGGCGCCTGGGTATGCAGGGCATCGAGGTGGCCGATCCCTATGTGGAGCGCCTCATCGAAGCGTTCTGCTTCCTGTCCGCCCGCACGCAGCTGAAGCTCGATGCGGAATTCCCGCGCTTTACCCAGCGCCTGCTGGAAGTCATCTATCCCAACTACATCGCGCCGACGCCGGCGATCGCGGTCGCGCAGTTCCATCCCAGCCACAAGGAGGGCGACCTGGTCCGCGGCATCCCGATACCGCGCGGCACCGCGCTGCTGGCTCGTGCGCCGGCGGGCGAATCGACCCAATGCGAGTTTCGCACGACCCAGCCGCTGACACTGTGGCCGATCGAGATCGCCGACGCCCGGCTTACCGGCATCCCGCCGGACATCCGGCATCTCGAACGCTACGTGCCGGCCCACGTGAACGTACAGGGTGCGCTGCGGCTGCGACTGAGGCTGACCCGCAATGTCACGTTCGCCAGGCTGGCCGGGCTTGATACCCTGCCCCTGCATCTGTGCGGCAACGACCAGATCGCCTCGCACCTGTTCGAGTTGCTGCATGGTGCCGGCGTCACCGTGCTCATCGGCAAGCCAGGCGCGATGGGCGAGCGGCCCTGCGCGGTCCCGCAGGACGCGGTCGGCTACGTCGGCATGGCACCGGAGGAAAGCGCCTTGCCGGTGCCCTGGAACAAGTTTCACGGGCACAACCTCGTGCACGAGTATTTCGCGTGTCCGCAGCGGTTCTATTTCGCCGCACTCAACGGACTCGCACCCGGACTGGCCGGCATCGACGGCGGCGAGGCCGAGATCGTGATCCTGCTGGCCAGGCCGCCCGGGGTGCTCGCGAGCCAGGTCGATGCGAGCCAGTTCGCGCTGTTCTGCACGCCGGTGGTCAACCTGTTCCCGATGCGCACCGACCGGATGGAAATCCATGCCGGGCACACCGAGTTTCACCTCGTGCCGGACCGGCGCCGGCCGCTCGACTACGAGGTCTTCTCGGTGCAGGGCCTGTCCGGGCAGGTTTCCGAGCGCAGCACGCCGGTGGCGTTCCGGCCGCTCTTCGCCACGCTGAACAGCGACGAGGGCAACCATGGACGCTACTTCTCCATGCGGCGGGAACGGCGGCTGGTTTCCGATCATGCGCGCAAGTACGGGACACGCACCGCGTACACCGGCACCGAGGTGTTCCTGTCGCTGGTCGACCAGCGCGAGGCCCCCTACCCGAAGGACTTGCGCTACCTGTCGGTGCAGGCCATGGTCACCAACCGCGACCTGCCGAATCTTGTCCCGCGCAATGGCTACGATGACTTGCGCACACCGGATTCGATTCCCGTCGGCGGGGTCGGGCTGATCCGGCCGCCGTCGGCCCCGCGCGCGCCCTTCGCCGAGGGAGAAATGGCCTGGCGGCTGATCCGCCAGCTGGGGTTCAACTACCTGTCGCTCACCGATCTCGACCATCGCGAAGGCGGCCAGGGACTGCGCGACCTGCTGCGGCTGTTCGTCGCCCCCGACGACGCGGCCCAGCAGCGGCAGGTCCAGAGCCTGATCGGCAGCAGCATCCGGCCGGTCACGCGGCGGCTGCCCGGAAACGGACCCATCCTCTACGGCCGCGGTGTCCAGTGCCAGCTGACGGTGGAGGAAAGCGGCTTCTCGGGCATCAGCCCCTACCTGTTCGGCGTGATCCTCGAGCACTTCCTGGCGCGGCACGTATCGGTCAACGCCTTCGCGGAAACGGAGTTGTACGCGATCGAACGCGGCCTGATTCACCGCTGGCCGGTACGAATGGGAGGACGCGGCGCGATATAGCCATGAGCCAGACCGACAACAGTATCGGCCAGCGCGGCGCCGCGCGCTCCGTCGCAGACGATGCGCAACGCGCGCCATGGAAGGTCAGCTTCCTCGGGCTCTTGCGCGCGCTGTCGGCGCAGCATGCCGACCTGCCGCCGGCCGGCCGCGCCATCCGACCGCAAGCGGAATGCTTCCGCATTGGCCAGGCCGCCTCGCTGGCGTTTGCGCCGCGCGAGATTGCCCGGCTTGAGATGCAGGCGGGCCGGTTGCGAATCCAGCTGTTCGGGCTCGGCATGCTAGGCCCCAATGGCGCCTTGCCGATCCATCACACGGAAATTGTCAGGGAGCGCACCGAGGCACACCGCGACGGGACGACTGCGGCCTTCCTCGACCTGTTCCATCATCGCGCGCTGACGCAGTTCTACCAGGCCTGGGCGGGCTCGCAGGCCACGGCGGGGCTCGACCGGCCGGACGAGGAAGTCTTTTCGCGCTACGTGGGCTGGCTGGCGGGGCAGGATCCCGGAGAAATCCGCCGCGGCCCGTTGCCGGCGCACGCGCGCCTGTCCGCGAGCGCCCACCATGTGCGCGAGTCGCGCTGTCCCGATGGCATCGCCGGGACGGTGTCGCACTTCTTTGGCGTACCGGTGCGGCTGGAGGAGTTCGTGCTGCACTGGATCGTGCTAGATCCGGCCGAACACAGCCGTCTCGGCCGCCCCGGTTCGCCAGGCGTGATGGGCCAGGGCGCGCTGCTGGGCGACATGGTCCCCGACCGGCAGCACAAGTTCCGTCTCGTCATCGGTCCGCTGCATCTGCAGCAGTACCTGAACTTCACGCCCAACGGGCGCGATCTGCCGGTGCTGGTGGAATGGGTCCGGTCCTTCATCGGCTTCGAATACGAGTGGGAGCTGCAGCTGCAGATAAAGCCGCATTGCGCGCCGCCTGCCGTGCTCGGTGCGCAAGAGGGCCTGGGCTGGTCGACCTGGCTGGGTGAGGCCGACCAGCAGCGCGCCATCACCGGCATGGTCTTCGACCCCGAGAAGTACGTCACACACTGAGGCTGCCATGAAGGCAAAATCCAGGGCAGCCAGATCCGATGCGCGCCAGGCAATCCGCCTCGCCGAGCTGGCACAGCCGATCGATGCCGCACATCCTTGCGGCCCCGATCTCGAATACGACCCGGAATTCGTCGTCCTGATGGCAAAGGCGGCGCCCGGCGCGGAAGCACAATACGGCGATTTCGTTGCGCAGGCCGAGCCACCGAACTGGACAGAGCTCGAGCGCGACTGCCGGCGCCTGCTGATGCGCAGCAAGGACATCCGCTTGCTGAACCTGCTGCTTCGCTGCCGCACGCGGCTCGACCACGCCGAGGGCCTGCGCGATGGCATGGCGCTGCTGCAACGCCTGCTGGCTGACTATCCGGAAGACATCCATCCCCAGCTGATGGTGGAAGGCGAACACGATCCGGCACTGCGCGCCAACGCCTTCGCGGCGCTGGTCGACCCGGACGGCCTTCTCGCCGATATACGCGAGATCGTGCTGGCAGGCAATGCGGCAACGCGCCTGCAGGTCAGGGATATCGAACGGGCGTTGGGGGTACCTCATCCTGCCGATGCCCTCGCGCCAGAGTCCGTGCGCCAGCAACTGGACGCGTTGCGGCGCCAGGGCATGCGCGAGATTGCCGCCATGGATGAAGCCTACGGCCTGGCAGCGATCTTGCAGCATTGGGGCGATGAGACGCTGGCGGGCCATGCGCCGGACCTCGCGCCGCTTGGAAAGTTACTTCGGCTCGTCGGCAATCCGGAACTCGCGGGCACGACCGTGGCGGAGGCAATGGCCGATCGCCCCGTCAAGCCTGGGCCGATGCCCATGTCAGATGCCTCTCACTCCATGGCGCCATCGGCGCCTGCCGCCCTGCCAGTCATCCCGGACCCCGGCGATAGCCCCGCTGGCCGCGATGCCGCCTTGCGCCAGGTCCGGGCTGTGCGCCAGTGGTTCGAGCAGCATGAACCCAGCAGCCCGGTTGCCCTGCTGCTATGGCAGGTCGAGCGCCTGATCGGCAAGCGCTTCGAAGACGTCTACCGCGCCATACCGGAGGAACTTGTCGAGCGCTGGGTGCGGGAGTCCGCATAGGAGCGCTGCGCGGCACGCCTTCCAGCCTTTTGCCACCAGCGGGACCCGTTCACGGCAGGCTTGCCTAACCCCGCCACCGCCCCGACAATCGAGCGCTAGGCTGCCTGACCCGAACTGACAGGCGGGCTTGCCCTGGCCCGCCCCGCACCCGCCGAGGGCGCGTGCCCCCCAACGCCGGAGACCATCGATGAAAGACCCCGACCAGACCAACGCCCCGCGCCTGCTGCCGGCCGCGTGGTACAGCGTCGGTGCCGTCGCCTATGTCCTGACTGCGCTGGCGCTCTGGACCGTGCTCCAAGCGAACCTGGTGGCAGCCTTGCTGTCCGGGCTGCTGCTGTATTCCCTGGTGGATGTGCTGGCGCCGCGGTTGAAGCGGCTGAACCAGCGGCACGATGCGCTGGCGGTGGCAATCCTGTCGGCGTTGATCCTGCTGGGGCTGTCGTTGGCAGGCTGGCTGCTGGTGCGCTTTATCAGCGGGGAAGGCAATACGCTGGATGGCTTGCTCAATCATGTCGCGGACATTATCGACCAGTCGCGCGGGCAGTTGCCGCCGTGGCTCAGTGACGCGCTGCCCAACGGCGTGGACGAGCTGGCCAATGCGCTGATCGAAGCGCTGCGCGCGCATGCTGCCATGGCGCAGAAGCTGGGGGCGGAGGTGTTGCGCACGCTGGTGCATATCCTGATCGGCCTGGTGATCGGCGCGATGGTGGCGCTTTACCGCGCCGTGTCACGGCCGAACCGCCGTCCCTTGGCGGCTGCGCTGGTGGCGCGGGCGCGCACGCTGCAGCAGGCGTTCTCGCAGTTCATCTTTGCGCAGATCCAGATTTCGACGATCAATACCTTGCTGACGGCGATTTACCTGCTGCTGGTGCTGCCGCTGTTCGGCGTGCACCTGCCCCTGTCGAAGACGCTGGTGGTCATCACCTTCGTGGCCGGCTTGCTGCCGGTGCTGGGCAACCTGATTTCCAATACCGCCATCGTGGTGGCGTCCCTGTCGGTATCGCTGCCGATCGCGGTGGGTTCGCTGGTGTTCCTGGTGGTGATCCACAAGCTGGAGTATTTCCTGAACGCCCGCATCATCGGCGCGCGCATCCAGGCCGCGGCGTGGGAGCTGCTGGTCGTGATGCTGCTGATGGAGACGCTGTTCGGCATTCCCGGCGTGATCGCCGGCCCGATTTTCTATGCATACCTGAAGCGGGAACTGGCCGGTGCCGGCCTGATATAAACACAGCGCCCTGGCCTTTGGCCGCGGGCAAAAGTGGGCGAATGTGCCGCAGCCGTTGCTGGCATTGGAGACGTTTTCCATTCCGGCGCCCCAGCGCCCGCTGGTCCGACCAATTACGCGCATTCAGCTCCCGTCCTGCTCGACCCGGCTGCGCACGAAGTCGATATGCGTCTGCATCGCCGTGCGCGCTTCTTCCGGCCGGCGCGCGCAGATCGCCTCGCATAGCGTCCGGTGCTGCAGCAGCAACAGTTCCGAGGCGCTGTCGTCCTGTTCGCGCAGTCCGGTGCCATTGATGGTGATGTGTTCGCGCAGCATGCCGATCACGCTGGTATGCAGGTGCAGGAACATGGTGTTGTGCGAAGCCAGCGCGATGGCGTCATGCAGGCGCGCATCGGCATCGGCCTCGGCTTGCTTGTCGTCGGCGGCGCGGGCGCGTTCGAGTTCATCCATCAGGGTGCGGATGCGCCTGACGTCGGCGGCGTTGGCGCGCAGCGCGGCGAAATAGGCGGTCGCGCCTTCCAGTACGCGGCGGAACTCCAGGATGTCGTCACGCAGCGCGGGATGGTCGGCCACCAGCTGGCCCCATGGGGAAGCAATGCCGGCGCGCAACTGGTCGGTGGCATAGACGCCGGCGCCGCGCCGGCTTTGCAGCAGGCCGCGCGCGGCCAGGCGCTGGATGGCTTCGCGCACGGTGTTGCGCGCCACCGCGTACCGCTCGGCCAGCACGCGCTCGGCCGGTAGCCGGGTGCCCGGCGGCCACGTACCGTCCAGCAGCGCGGTTTCCATCTCGCGCATGACCGCCTCCACGCGCCCGCGGGTGCGTCCGCTCCTTTGTGCCGCCGCCGTCATGCCGTCCACCCTCGCTCCACAATCGCCCCGCCGACTGGTCCAACCAATTTGAACAACCGCGCGGAAGCGGGAATTATGCGCCCAAATGTGCGACGCCAAGCAGCGCAACCCAGCACATACGGAGCGAGACATGAAGGATCGTCAGTACCCCAACGGCCCTGCGCCTACGCAGGCCTATCTCTTTGCCACCTGCCTGGTCGACCTGTTCGTGCCGCAGGCCGGGCTCGACGCCGTGCGGCTGCTCGAGCGCGAAGGCCTCACCGTACACTTTCCGCGTGCGCAGAGCTGCTGCGGCCAGCCGGCTTACAGCAGCGGCAATCCCGACGCCGCGCGTGCGGTAGCCCGTGCGCAGCTGGACCTGTTCAGCCAGCCCTGGCCGGTCATCGTGCCGTCCGGGTCATGCGCCGGCATGATGCGCCACCACTGGCCGCAATTGTTCGCCGACGATCCCGTGGCCGGCCCGAAGGCGCGCGCGCTGGCCGAGCGGATTTACGAGCTGGGCGAATTCCTGCTGCACGTACTGCACGTTGATTTCCACAACGCCGTGCCGCCGGGCCAGGCGCCCGAGCGCATCGTGCTGCATACCTCCTGCGGCGCGCGCCGCGAAATGGGTACGCGCCAGCATGGCGTGGCACTGGTCGATGCATTGCCTGGCGTGACCCGCGTCGAGCATCAGCGCGAGTCGGAATGCTGCGGCTTCGGCGGCACGTTTTCGCTCAAGCATCCCGATATCTCCGGTGCGATGGTGCGCGACAAGGTTGCGTCCGCCTGCGCCACCGACTGCGAGCGGCTGGTGTCGGCCGACTGCGGCTGCCTGCTCAATATCGGCCATACCGCCGCGCATGACGGCGCCCCGCTGCAGGTCGAACACCTGGCCAGCTTCCTGTGGCGGCGCACCGGAGGTGCCGCATGAGCACGCCCGGCGCCCGCGAACGCATGCTGGGCCGGCTGCGCGCCGCCGCCCCCACGCCTGCGTCCTCCACCGCTGAACTGGATCGCCGCATCGATGGCCATTTCGAGGCGCGCCGGCATCGCGCGCCTAGCGCCGACGAGCTGGTCGATGCGATGCGCATGGCACTGGAAGCCTCGCACGCTGAAGTCTGGTGCACCGATGCGCAAGCGTGGCCGGCATTGCTGGCCGCCGCGCTGGCCGAAGCCGGCGTCCGGCGCCTGCTGCTCGATCCCGCGAGCCACGCCGGCGCGGCGCTGGCTGCCGCGCTGCCGCCCCAGGTCGAAGCCATCGGCTATGACCGCCCCATCGAAGCCTGGAAAGCCGAGCTGTTCGACACCGTCGACGCCGGCTTCACCGTGGCGCGCTCGGGCATTGCCGCCACCGGCACGCTGATCGTTGCACCGGACGCGGGATCGCCGCGCACGGTATCGCTGGTGCCGCCGCTGCACGTGGCGCTGGTGCGCGCATCGACGCTGCACCAGGACCTGCACATGGCCGCGCGCGCCGAACGCTGGCGCGACGGCATGCCGACCAACCTGGTGATGATCTCGGGCCCGTCCAAGACTTCCGATATCCAGCAGACGCTGGCCTACGGTGCGCACGGCCCGCGCCGGCTGTGGGTCGTCATCGTGCAGGACATCGACAAGCAGGACATCGATAACAAGGAGGCCGCGCAATGAGCCAGAACACGCTGCATTTCGTCGCGCCGCAAGACTTCAAGGCGCGCGCGCGCGAGGCGCTGGACGATCCCAAGCTGCGCCAGAGCTTTCGCGGCGCGATGGACTTCCTGCAGGGCAAGCGGCTGGCGCAGTTTCCCGACGCCGATGAGCTGGAGCGGCTGCGCGACCTGGGCGAAGCGGTGCGCCAGCACGCGCTCGCCAACCTGCCGGACCTGCTGGTGCAACTGGAGGAACAGCTCGCCGCCGCCGGTGTGCAGGTCCACTGGGCCGAGACCGCCGACGACGCCAACCGCATCATCCACGGCATCGCGGCGGCAAGGCAGGCCAGTCGCGTGATCAAGGGCAAGTCGATGGCCAGCGAGGAAATCGAGCTGAACCATTACCTGGCCGAGCGCGGCGTCGAATGCATCGAGTCGGACATGGGCGAATACATCGTCCAGCTTGCCGGCGAGAAGCCGTCGCATATCGTGATGCCGGCGATCCACAAGACCAAGGGCGATATCGCCGCGCTGTTCGAGCAGCATATTCCTGACACGCCCTATACCGAGGACGTCGACGCGCTGATCCAGACCGGACGCCGCGCGCTGCGGCAGGCGTTCGTCGGCGCCGACATCGGCCTGTCCGGGGTCAACTTCGCCGCGGCGGACACCGGCACGCTGTGGCTGGTCGAGAACGAGGGCAACGGCCGCCTTTCGACAACGGTCCCCGATGTGCATATCGCCATCATGGGCATGGAAAAGGTGGTGGCGAAGCTCGAGCACATCGTGCCGCTGTCGAGCCTGCTGACGCGCTCGGCCACCGGGCAGGCGATCACCACGTACTTCAACCTGATCTCCGGCCCGCGCCGCGACGGCGAGCGCGACGGCCCGCGCGAGGTGCACCTGGTGCTGCTCGACAACGGCCGTACGCAGGCCTACGCCGACGCGCAGCTGCGCGCCACGCTGCAGTGCATCCGCTGCGGGGCATGCATGAACCATTGCCCGGTCTATACGCGCATCGGCGGCCATGCCTATGGCACGACTTATCCCGGTCCGATCGGCAAGATCATTTCGCCGCATCTGCTGGGGCTCGAGGCCACGGCGGACCTGCCCACCGCATCCAGCCTGTGCGGCGCCTGCGGCGAGGTCTGCCCGGTACGCATCCCGATCCCGCAATTACTGGTGCGCCTGCGCACCGAATCCAACCGCGATCCCGAGGAGCGGGTGGCCAATCCGCTGCGTGGCCAGGGCGCCAAGTACAGCAAGGGCGAGCACCTGGTGTGGCGCTTCTGGAGCGGGGCGTATTCGCACCCGGCCACTTACCGGATGTTCCGCTGGGCGGCCACCAGACTGCGTGCGCTGGCGCCGTCGAAGCAGATGGGATGGACGCAGCATCGCACGCCACTGAAGCCGGCGGCGAAGAGCCTGGCGGATCTGCTCAAGGAGAAGGGGCAGCCGGAGTAGGCACGCCCGCCTGTTTGCCAGAACTACAAAGAATTC
Organism: Cupriavidus sp. a3; assembly: GCF_051015765.1. Classification (NCBI taxonomy): domain Bacteria; kingdom Pseudomonadati; phylum Pseudomonadota; class Betaproteobacteria; order Burkholderiales; family Burkholderiaceae; genus Cupriavidus; species Cupriavidus sp. a3. The sequence goes on from NZ_CP170644.1 coordinate 2,341,741, forward strand.
CCGAAACACCACTGAAGTAGGAGACTAAGCCGTGCAACCCTGGACCCAACTCTATACGCCGCTAGGCAGCCTGTGGCTGTCGGCGCTGGCGGCGGCCATTCCCATCCTGTTCTTCTTCATCGCGCTGGCCGTGTGGCGCATGAAGGGCCATGTCGCCGCCGCGGTCACGTTGCTGCTGGCGCTCGGCGTGGCGATCTTCGCCTACGGCATGCCGGTGCAGCAGGCGCTGGCCTCGGCCGGCTTCGGCTTTGCCTACGGGCTGTGGCCGATCGCATGGATCATCGTGACCGCGGTGTTCCTCTACAAGATCGTGGTCAAGACCGGCCAGTTCGACATCATCCGCGCCTCGGTGCTGGCGATCACCGACGACCAGCGCCTGCAGATGCTGCTGATCGGCTTTGCCTTCGGCGCCTTCCTGGAAGGCGCGGCAGGCTTCGGCGCGCCGGTGGCGATCACCGCCGCGCTGCTGGTCGGCCTGGGCTTCAATCCGCTGTATGCCGCCGGACTGTGCCTGATCGCCAATACCGCGCCGGTGGCATTTGGCGCGATGGGTATTCCCATCATCGTGGCCGGACAGGTCACGGGCATCGATCCCTTCCTGATCGGCGCCATGGCCGGCCGCCAGCTGCCGCTGCTGTCGCTGCTGGTGCCGTTCTGGCTGGTGTTCATGATGGACGGCGCCAAGGGCGTGCGCGAGACCTGGCCGGCGGCGCTGGTGTGCGGCGGCAGCTTCGCGGTGACGCAGTACTTCACTTCCAACCATATCGGGCCGGAACTGCCGGACATCACCTCGGCGCTGGTCAGCCTGGTGTCGCTGGCGGCGTTCCTGAAGGTGTGGCAGCCGCGCGGCGCGTCGCAACGCGCTGGCGGCGCAGGCAGTACGGTCAGCGGCGGCACCGTGGCGCTGGGCGGCTTTGGCGGCGGCTTTGGCGCCGCGCCGGTGAGCCGCAAGGCATCGCCCTACACGCTGGCGCAGACGCTGCGCGCCTGGGCACCGTTCGGCATCCTGACGGCGATCGTCACGGTATGGAGCCTGCAGCCGTTCAAGGCGCTGTTCGCCGCCAACGGCGCGCTGGCGGGCACGGTGCTGAAGTTCAAGGTGCCGGGGCTGGACCAGATGGTGATCAAGGCCGCGCCGATCGTGGCCACGCCCAAGGCCTATGAGGCCGTGCTGAAGCTTGACCTGCTGTCCGCCGTGGGCACCGCCATCCTGCTGACCGCGCTGATCTCGGCCGTGCTGCTGCGCATGAAGCCGCGCGACCTGGTTGTTACCTTCGGCGAAACGCTGGTGGAACTGGCGCGCCCGGTGCTGTCGATCGGGCTGGTGCTGGCCTTTGCCTTCGTCGCGAACTACTCCGGCATGTCGTCGACGCTGGCGCTGCTGCTGGCCGGCACCGGTGCCGCGTTCCCGTTCTTCTCGCCGTTCCTCGGCTGGCTGGGCGTGTTCCTGACCGGATCGGATACGTCGTCCAACGCGCTGTTCTGCTCGCTGCAGAACACCACCGCGCACCAGATTGGCGTGTCCGATACGCTGATGGTGGCGGCCAACACCACCGGCGGCGTGACCGCGAAGATGATTTCGCCGCAATCGATCGCAGTGGCCTGCGCGGCGACGGGACTGGTGGGGAAGGAATCGGAGCTGTTCCGGTTTACCGTCAAGCACAGCCTGTTGTTCGCGGTGGTCATCGGGATCATCACGATGGTGCAGGCTTATCTCTTGCCTGGGATGATTCCGGGCTGACCTGAGCGGCGGGCCGGCTGCGGCGCGTGGGATGTGCCTGCGGCTGGCCAGGCCGCGGCCCCCGCCTCACAGCCGGATCTCAATCAAGAAACCCCTCCCCCTCACTCAACGGCGCATGCCGATAACTGGCCGGCGTCCGGCTAAGCTTGACCGGCGCGCCCAGTCCCTTGTAGCCGCCTTCCATTTCCACCACCATCTCGCGATGCAATGTGTGCGGATGCTGCAGGGCATCGGCCACCGATAGCACCGGTGCGCACGGCACGCCCGCGGCGACCAGCGTGTCGGCCAGTGCCTTGCCGTCGTGCTTGCGCAGGTGCGTCTCCAGCTCGGCCTTCAGCGCCACGCGGTTCACCGACCGCGCACCGGCGCAGGCATAGCGTTCGTCTTCCGCCAGTGCCGGCACCCCGAGATGCTCGCACAGGATGCGGAACTGGCGGTCATTGCCGACCGCGAGGAAGATCGGGTCCGTCGCGGTGGCCACCGTGTCGTAGGGATAGATGTTGGGATGCGCATTCCCCGTGCGCTGCGGCGTCTTGCCGCTCATGAACCAGTTGGCCGCATGCGGATGCAGCAGCGACAGCCCCGAGTCATACAGCGCGGCCTCGACAAACTGCCCGCGCCCGCTGCGCGCACGTTCCTGCAACGCCAGCAGCACGCCGATCGCCGCATTCAGCCCGGTGACCATGTCGACCACCGGCAAACCCACCCGCAGCGCATCGCCATCGGCTTCGCCGTTGATGCTCATGATGCCGGACATCGCCTGGATCGCCGCGTCATAGCCGGGCAGTCCGCCCAGCGGCCCATCCGCGCCGAAGCCCGACACGCGGCAATGCACCAGCCGCGGAAAGCGCTCCGACAGCACGTCATAGCCCAGCCCCCATTTCTCCATCGTGCCGGTCTTGAAATTCTCGACCAGCACGTCGGCCTCGGCCAGCAGCGCGAGCAGGACTTCGCGCCCGGCGTCCGTGGTCAGGTCCAGCCGCATCACGCGCTTGTTGCGGTTCAGGCCGAAGTAGTACGACGCCACGCCGTCCTTGAACGGCGGGCCCCAGGTACGGGTGTCGTCGCCCTGCGGCGGTTCGATCTTGAGTACGTCGGCGCCGTGGTCGCCCAGGATCTGCCCGCAGTACGGGCCGCCCAGGATGCGCGACAGGTCGACCACGCGGATGCCGGCAAGCGCGCCGGGACTGGATTGGGTCATGGCTGGCTCCTGTTCGCTTGGTCGCTTAATCAAGCTGCGCGCCGGACTTCTGCACCACAGCGCGCCACTTGCCGACCTCGGCCTTGACGAAGCCGCCAAGCTGCTCCGGCGTGGTCGACGGCGCGAATTCCAGGCCCTGCGCCTGCAGCGTCTTGCGAACCTCGGGCTGCTTGAGCGCATCGGCGAAGGCGCGGTTGAGCTTGCCGATCACTTCGGGCGGCGTGCCCGCCGGCGCCACGACACCGAAGAACACCGAAACGTCGAAGCCCGGCACGCCCTGCTCGGCGACAGTCGGCACATCCGGCAGCGCCTGCGAGCGCGCCCTGCTGGTGACGCCCAGCGCGCGCACCTTGCCGCTCTTGATGAAGGGCATGGCGGTCAGCACGTCGGTGAAGGTCATGCTGACCTGGCCGCCGAGCAGGTCGTTCAGCGCCGGGCCGGTGCCCTTGTACGGAATGTGCTGGAAGTCGGTGCCGGTGACGTTGTTGAACAGCACGCCGGCCAGGTGCGACGAGGCGCCGTTGCCGGACGACGCATAGGTGAGCTTGCCCGGATGCGCCTTGCCGTAGGCGATCAGCTCGCTGACGTTCTTTGCCGGCACCGACGGGTTCACCACCAGCACGTTGGGCAGCTGGCCGATCTGGATCACCGGGGCGAAGCTCTTGACCGGGTCGTAGTTGATCTTGCGATAGAGGCTGACGTTGATCGCCAGCGGCGCCGATGTGCCGAACATCAGCGTGTAGCCGTCGGGCTCCGCTCGCGCCACCGCTTCCGCGCCGATGTTGCCGCCGGCGCCGGCGCGGTTTTCCACCACCACCGGCTGGCCCAGGCTGGTCTTGAGCGCGGCGGCCAGCGTGCGGGCCATCGCGTCGGTCGGGCCGCCCGGCGGATAGGTGACGACCATCATGATAGGCTTGGTCGGGAAGTCCTTCTGCGCGAAGGCGGGGGCGGCGATGCAGAGCGAGCACGCGGCAATGGCCGCGAGGCGGTGCCAGAGTTTCATGGCGTTGTCTCCTGGTGTAGGGCGTCTCCCGCGGAGGCGGGATGGTATGGGGCGTCGTCGAGGCGGGGTGCTCCCACTCCCGCTTGCGGGAGAGCGGAGCAAACAATCGGGATGGATACGGTGTCAGAACACGTTGACGTCTGCGACCGCGCCCGCTGCGCGCACCACGCCGTCAGCAGGGGGCGCCACCGTCTCGGCCAGCCAATCCGGCTCGGTGCTTGCCGCCAGCGGATCCTGCGGCAGCACGCGATGGCGCAGCACCAGCTGCGCCAGGCGCATGCGGCGCACCGAGCCGATGCGGCCGGCTTCCCACGCCATCGCCACCGCGGTGGTCACGTGGTACAGCGCGGAAGCCGCCTGGCGCGCCAGCAGGTCGCCGTCGGCGCCGGCTTCGGCGGCATGCGCGGCCAGTTTCGCGGCAGCGGCGATGGCGCCTTCGAAGGTGGCGTGTGCGTCTGCGTGCATCGGGGTATCGGCCAGCAGCCCGGCCAGGTGTGCCTGCAGCACCGGCAGCGCGCCTTCGCGGCGGATCGCGCGCAGCACGTCGAGCGCGACGATATTGCTGGTGCCTTCCCAGATCGAGCCGAGGTGGGCGTCGCGCACCAGGCGCGGGTCGCTCCATTCCTCGATATAGCCGCAGCCGCCGCGGATCTCCATCGCGTCGCCGGTGACCTTGCGCGCGTCGCGGCAGGCGCGGAACTTGATCAGCGGTGTCAGGATGCGCATCAACGGGTAGGCATCGGCCTCGCCGGCATCGGCGCGGCGCAGCGCCTCGGCGGTCTGGAACACCATGGTGCGGGCCTGCTCGGTGGGCAACGTCAGCTTGAGCAGCTGGCGGCGCATCAGCGGCATGTCCTCCAGGCGCTTGCCAAAGGCACGGCGCTCATGCGCGATGAACAGGCCCTCGGTCAGCGCGCGGCGCATCAGGCCGGCGGCGCGCACGCCGTTGGACAGACGCGAGTTGTTGATCATGTCGGCCATCTGCACGAAGCCGCGGCCGGGTTCGCCCACGAGGTAAGCCTGCGCGCCTTCGAGGCGGATCTCGCCGCTGGCCATCGAGCGCGTGCCGAGCTTGTCCTTGAGCCGGATGATGCGGTACTGGTTGTCGCTGCCGTCGGCCAGCTTGCGCGGCAGCAGGAACAGCGACACGCCCTTGTGGCCGGGCACGGCGTTGCCGGCTTCGTCTTCCACGCGCGCCAGCACCATCGCCAGCGCGGCGTCGGGGTTCGAGCAGAACCACTTGTCGCCGTGCAGGCGCCAGCCGCCCTCGGCGCCGGTGTCGCGCACCGCGCGCGTGGCGGTGGCGGCCACGTCGGAGCCGGCGCCCTGCTCGGTCATGAACATGGCGCCCTGGTACAGGTCTTCGAATACCTGCGTGGTCAGGTTGGGCAGGAATTTCCCGACCAGCGCCGGATCGCCGAACTTGCGCAGCGTGCGCGTCAGCGAATCGGTCATCGACAGCGGGCAGCACAGGCCGAACTCGGCCTGCACGAACAGATAGGTGAGCGCGTACTTCGCCGCCGGCGGCATGGGCTTGTCCCAGCCGAGCACGCCACCACGGTGCGAGGCGGCGGCCAACCCGAATTCGGCGAAGGCCACGCGCTCCATTTCCACGTAGGCGGGATGCTTGTCGATGCGCTGCGCGTCCATGCCGCTGCGGGTGCGGTAGCTCAGCGTCGGGGGGTTCTGGTCGGCCACGGCGGCCAGTTCGTCGAGCACGCCGCCTGCCAGCGCGCCCATGCGCTCCAGGTGCGGCAGCAGGTGATTGAACAGGTCCGCGGGCAGGTAGAGCGGCAGCAGCGCACGCAACTCGGGGTCGGCGCCGAGCAGGCTCCCGCCCTGGCGGTCGGGCACCGGATGGGCGGCGGCGGGGCTGTCGGGCTGGGCGTGAGGTGCGGTATTGCGCACGGCGCTGGTCGGCATGTCTGGTCTCCTTGGCGGGTGGACCGGCATGGTTGGCGAACACGCTGCGGCCCTTTGACCTGCATTATTCAAACCCCAAGGATTTGCGTCTAATTCTAAAATTGGCTCGATCAATATGATTTTTGTATCGCCATGGAATTCCGTCACCTGCGCTATTTCCTTGTGCTGGCAGAGGAACTGCACTTCGGCCGGGCCGCGCGCCGGCTTGCGATTTCGCAGCCGCCGCTGTCGCTGAACATCCAGCAGCTCGAAGCCTCGGTCGGCGCCCGGCTGTTCGACCGCGACAGCCGCGGCGTACGGCTGACTGCGGCCGGGCGCGCCTTTCGCGAATCGGCCACGGCATTGCTGGCGCAGGCCGAGGCCGCGCGGCTGCTGGCACGCGAGATCGAAGCGGGCGCCATAGGCCGGCTGCGTGTCGGCTTTGTCGGCTCGATGCTGTACCGCGGCCTGCCGCAGATCCTGCGCGGGTTCGAGGCGGCTTACCCGGGGATCCAGGTGGCGCTGACCGAGCTCAACTCGCAGGAGCAGATCGATGCGCTGCTGCACGACGAGCTCGACGCGGCCTTTATCCACACCGGCCGGGTGCCCGACTCGCTGCGGGCCACGCGGGTGCATGCCGAACCGTTCGTCTGCTGCCTGCCGGCGGACCACCCGCTCGCGGCGCAGCCGGAGCTGGCGCTCGCAGACCTGCGCGGCGAGGCCTTCGTGCTGTTTTCGCGCAAAGCGTCGCCGGATTACTACAGCCGCATCTTCGATATGTGCGCGGCCCAGGGCTTTTACCCGCAGATCCGGCACGAAGTGCGCCACTGGCTCTCGGTGGTCTCGCTGGTCTCGCAGGGCATGGGCGTGGCCGTGGTGCCGGCGGCGCTGGCGCGTTCCGGCATGGCGGGGGCGGCATTCCGGCCGCTGGCGGGCACGGCGGTGCGCTCTGAAGTCTATTGCGTGTGGAAGACGGCGCCCGACCATCCCGCGCGCGACAACTTTGTGGCGATGGTGGCCGCGCAGGCGGCGTCGAAAGCGGCGTCCAAAGAAGCAACGTCCAAAGAAAAAGCCACCGGCCCTGCGGCCGATGGCTTGTGAAGTACGCGTGGAACGGGGTGTTCAGCGTGCTTGGAGCTTAACGCCGCAGGCTTGCGGCATCCAATAACGCAAATGTAGTAATTGCATGGTGCTGCATGAGACCTGTTGCATTAGGTTTTGGACAGCCGAACTTCGAAACGCTAGCGCGCATGTGTGCCAGCGCACGGCCGTAAGCTTGGCCCCTCCGCGCGCGCCGTCACCGGTTATCATTCGCCTCCTGCCGCGCAGCGGCATGGCGGCTGGCGTGCCCGCCACTTGCGGGCATCGTCATGCCCTATTTGCGATACAATGAAAACGATTTTCATTTACGTACCTGGCGAGGTCATGCCGGCCGCATCACGGCCGCGTTGGACGACCGCGCCAACGGACTGGAAGCATGATGCGGTTGTCTGAACTTCCACGGCGCACGCCCGCCGTAGTGCAATCGGTGGACGACGCCACGCCCGGCGACCCGGTTGCGCGCCGCCTGCGAGAGCTAGGCTTTGTTCCCGGCGAAATCGTCCAGGTCATCGCCTACGGACCCTTCGGCATGGATCCGCTGGTCGCGCAGATCGGCTTTACGCGCTTTGCGCTGCGCCGCGTGGAAGCGGCGCGCATCGGCATCGAGCTCGCCAGCGCCTCGGTGACCAGCATCGCGCCTGCCGAAGCGGGCAAACAGCCCGGCGCCACGACGCCCACACCGAACGAGCGGACCAAGCGGACCGCGTGAGCCCTTCCGGAATATGTCTGTAGCAGCTTCCCCGACTCCTGCCCTGCGCATCGCGCTGGTAGGCAATCCCAATTGCGGCAAGACCGCACTGTTCAACCGACTGACCGGCAGCCGGCAGAAGGTGGCCAACTACGCCGGCGTGACCGTCGAGCGCAAGGAAGGCCATTTCGTCTCGCCGGCGGGACGCCAGGTGCGCATCCTGGACCTGCCGGGTGCCTACAGCCTGCACGCGGCGAGCCTGGATGAAGCCATCACGCGCGACGTTTGCATGGGCGTGCGCGCCGGCGAGCAGCGTCCCGACCTGCTGGTGTCGGTGGTGGACGCGACCAACCTGCGCCTGCACCTGCGCTTCGTGCTGGAACTGCGCCGGCTGGGCCTGCCGATGGTGGTGGTGCTCAACATGAGCGACGCCGCCGCGCGCCGCGGCATCCGGATCGACCGCGACAAGCTGGCTGCCGCGCTGGGCGTGCCGGTGGTCAGCACCGTGGCGGTCAAGCGCGACGGCGCGGCAGCGCTGCTGGCGCTGCTCGACGGCGCCCTGCCTGCCGCACCGCCGTCCTCGCCCGAGCCCGCCAGCGACGTTGACGTGCACACCGAGGTCAACCGCCTGCTGGCCACAGCGGTCAGCATGCCGGCGCGCACCGCGGCGCTGGACGACCGGCTCGACCGCATCGTGCTGCACCCGGTGTTCGGCCTGCTGCTGCTGGCGGTGCTGCTGTTCCTGATGTTCCAGGCGGTGTTCTCCTGGGCCGAGCCGCTGATGGACGGCATCGAGGGCGGCGTGCACTGGGCCGGAGAACTGCTTGGTGCGCATCTGCCCGACGGCCTGCTCAAGAGCCTGCTGGTCGACGGCCTGATCGCGGGCCTGGGCAGCGTGGTGGTGTTCCTGCCGCAGATCCTGATCCTGTTCCTGTTCATCCTCACGCTGGAAGAATCGGGCTACCTGCCGCGCGCGGCATTCCTGCTGGACCGGCTGATGATGGGTGCGGGGCTGTCCGGCCGTTCGTTCATCCCGCTGCTGTCGAGCTTTGCCTGCGCGATTCCCGGCATCATGGCCACGCGCACCATCCAGGATCCGCGCGACCGCCTCACCACCATCCTGGTGGCGCCGCTGATGACCTGCTCGGCACGGCTGCCGGTGTATGCGCTGCTGATCGGCGCCTTTATCCCCGAACGCACGGTGATGGGCCTGTTCAACCTGCAGGGGCTGGTGCTGTTTGCGCTGTACGTGGCAGGCATCGTCAGCGCACTGGTGGTGGCCTATGCGCTCAAGTTCTTCCGCCGCGACCGCACCGACCATCCGCTGCTGATGGAGCTGCCGTCGTACCGCATCCCCAATGTGCGCGACGTGGCCATCGGCCTGTGGGAGCGTGCCCGGATCTTCCTGTCGCGCGTGGGCAAGGTGATCCTGACGCTGACCGTGCTGCTGTGGTTCCTGTCGACCTTCCCGGCGCCGCCGGAAGGCGCGACCGCGCCGGCCATCGACTACAGCTTTGCCGGCATGATCGGCCATGCGCTGCAGAAGGTGTTCGCGCCGGTGGGCTTCAACTGGCAGATCTGCATCGCGCTGGTGCCTGGCCTGGCCGCGCGCGAAGTGGCGGTGGGCGCGCTGGCGACGGTGTACGCGCTGTCTGGCAGTGAAGACGCCATGGCCGCGCAGCTGGCGCCGATGATCGCCGCGCAGTGGTCGCTGGCCACCGCGCTGGCGCTGCTGGCGTGGTTCGTGTTCGCGCCGCAGTGCATCTCGACACTGGCGGTGATCCGCCGCGAGACCAACTCGTGGAAGGTCATGGCAGGATCGATCGTGTACCTGACCGGGCTGGCCTACCTGGCCGCGTTTGTCACTTACCGCGTCGCGCTGCTGTTCAGCTGACGCCATCGCTGCCATGACGCTCTACCACGCCTTCGAAACGCTGCTGGTCCCGCTGATCGTGCTGGCGTGCGCGGTCTCGGTGCTGGCGCGCTATGCGCCGCGCACGCGCGAGCGCGTCAAGGCCGCCCTCGCGACACGCCTGGGCGGCGCCGCCGCGAGCGGCTGGCGCGGCCGGCTGGTGCGGTGGCTGGCGCCGCAGGCGGCCTCGGGCTGCACCAGCGGCTGCGACGACGGCGGCTGCAACACCTGCGGCTCCAACACCGCCAACGCCACTGGCGCGCAAGGAAAGCCCGCCGAGCAGGTCGTGCGCTTCGTGCGCAAGCGCTGAACGGCGCGTATTTTCCCCTCCATCTCCCTTCTGGGCTCCTTCACGCAGAAACGGGTACGCCGACTGCTTGCGCGGCATGCGCAGGCAGCGGGATACGCTCGTCTGGCGCGGGCTGATGGGGTACACCGGCGGCAATGAAGGACTGTGAAGCGGCACGCAGAAATGGGTACGCTTTGGGTGCGGAACGTGGTCGGTGCGGGCCGCGGCACTGGCAGGACGTGGGCTCACCTGGTGGTTTCGCGGGCTGTATTGGCCGCGCAATACGACTCTTCCTTGCTGCGCAGAAATGGGTACGCTTTGGGAAGGCACCAATGCAAAACGCCCTCCGGACCGGAGGGCGTTTCACTTGCGCGCGGGAACGTTGCTGCTTACTTGACGGTACCGACGAAGACCAGCTTCAGCGGCGTGTTGTCCGCCACCACCGTGCAGGTCGCGGTGATGGTGAAGTCGCCGGCGGCGGTGCCCGTCGCGCGCACCTGGTGCGGCAACATCAGCATGCTAGGCGTCAGTGACACTGGACCGGTCTTTTCCCACGCCCAGTCTTTGCACGCGGTGTACTGCGCATCATCGCCCAGGTGCTTCATGCGCGCGGTCACTTCCACCGGGATCGCCGGCATCAGCAGCAGCGTCAGCGGCTGCTGGTTGTCGTCGACCAGCGTCCAGGTCGGATTCTCGGTCACGGACAGGGCGGCAGCCGGGCGCACGGCCAGCTTGGTGCTCACGGCGGTCACCGTCAGCGTGCTCTGGACCGGGCCGGTGCCCTTGGCCAGGCTGCTGCTGACCGTGGCATCGTGCGTACCCGCGGCTTCGGCGGTCGACAGCGTCGGCGAGGTGGCGGTGTAGGTCCAGGTGCCGTCGAAGTCGGCCGTGACATCCTGGCCGTCGTTGCGCAGCACGCGCGAGGTGAATTTGGCCGGATGGTCGTTGAGCACCTGCAGCGCATCCACCGGCTGGCCAAGGCGCGTGGTGACCACGCGATAGGTGGCCGAGCCGTTCTTCGCCACCGTCACCACGATGACGCCGCCGATCGCGCGGCCATCCGGCGCCGTGACCGACACCGACACGTCAGCCGTCACGGCCGCGGTGGTCGAGCTGTTGCTCGCCTTCAGCGTGGCGCTGTTCTGGCTGGCCGTGACCTGGACCGCGGTGGCGCTGCTCGCCCACGCCCAGCTGTTGACGCTGGCCGAGACGTCATTGCCGTTGCTGTCGACCAGCGACACCTTGACCGGCAGCTCCTGGCCGTCGCTCATCGACAGATTGGTATGGGGAATCGACAGGCTGTAGCTGACCGCGGAAGCCGGCACCACGGTCATGGTGGCGGTCTGCGCAGGCAGCGTGGTGGTGGTGTTGTCGGCGTTCCTGACGGTCGCGACCACCTGCACGTTGGTGGTACCGGTGGCGATGCCGCGCACCACCGCATTGGCCGGCGTGGCCGCGACCGGTTCGACCGTGGCGATGCCATTGTCGGCGCTGCTCCAGGTGAACACCGTATTGCCGCTGACATCGACGCCGTTGCTGTCCACCGCCAGCGCGCTGATGGTGAGCGTGCGGCCCACGCCTACCTCGCCCGAGGTCGTGCTCATCTTGACGGTGAAGGTCAGCGGCGTGGTCGCGGCAGGCGTGGAGGGCGAACTCGAGCCGCCGCTGCCCCCACCGCCGCAGGCGGCCAGCAAGAATGTCATGGCAGTCCCTGCCAGCCAGGTTGCCCACGTTCTCAGTTTCATGATGTTCCCCCGTGTTCTTTCACGCGCTACCAGCCTAGGTGCAAAGGTGCCAGCGCAATACTGGCCAGATGACTGAGGGATAACGTACGGACCCGCGCATAACTCATACTTTCAGCGCACATGCGACCGTCCTTCGGTCGAGGCGGAGCGGCGTGACGGATGTGGACCTGCCGGTGCGCGTGATGGACTACCACGAGCACGCGATGACCGCCGGCGCCGATGCGCGCGCGGCTTGCTATGGGAAGTGCGGGTGGGAGATTCGCCGACGGGCTTCGGCGCGGGCATCGACGTGAACCCGGTCACGGCGTCGCTGCGCGCGGTGGTCTCGGGCGTGAGCCGGCACCGCGCCGGCCGACGAAGCCGACGTGGCCTGACACGGCGCTCGCCGCAAGGGGATCCGAAGAAAACCGGTGTGCCCCGCCCCCACGGGGCACACCCGGAAAGACGCCCTTGCGGACGCCCACGACATGCCCGGTGCCACGGCGCCCGCCTTTGCGTGGAAGCTCGCGGGCGCTGATCTCCTGCACAGCGTAAGGGCTGGCGCGCCGGCTTGCCACGAATGATTCCGCATGTGGTTATTAGCGGAGGATTAGCGCCGCAACTCCGCTGTCGCGCGATCGCGACGCACCTGTGTGGCGGCTTCTCGACTTGTTCTGCATCAAGGTCCGCACAAACCCGCTCGGCCAAACTGTCCGCGGACTCCTTACCAGACCAAGACAAAACATCATGATCAAGCTCTCTCTCCGTACCCGGGTCACCTGCTCCGCCATCGCCGCCTGCGCCATGCTCGGCGCGTTCGCCGCGCCCGCGATGGCCGCCGACGATGCACAAGGCAACTGGATGGTGCGCCTGCGCGGCACCTACCTCGACATGGCCAACAGTTCGGACCCGGTTGGCGGCGTAGGGGCATCGGACCGCATCACGGTCAACAACAAGTGGATCCCCGAGCTCGACGTCACCTACTTCTTCACCCCCAATATCGCCGCCGAGCTGGTGCTGACCGTACCGCAGAAGCAGAACGTCTATCTCGACGGCAACAAGATCGGCACCTTCAAGCACCTGCCGCCATCGCTGCTGGTGCAATACCACTTCATTCCCAATGGCACGTTCCGTCCGTATATCGGCGCGGGCCTGAACTTCACCCGCATCTGGGGCGAGAACCTCGCCAACAACGCGCTGCAGCTCGACAGCTGGAGCGTCGGGCCGGCGCTGCAGATCGGCATGGACTACAAGCTGACCAAGAACTGGTTCCTGAATGCCGACATCAAGAAGATCTGGCTGTCGAGCGATGTGAAGGCCGGCGACGTCAAAGTGTCCAAGGTGAGCCTGGACCCGTGGCTGTTCAGCATGGGCGTGGGCTATCGCTTCTGAGCGGCAACGCGAGAGTAAAAAATTAAAGGCCGGCTCCCGTCGGGAGCCGGCCTTTTTTGCTTGGGCAAGAAAGAACGTCGCAGCCTAGCGGAATGCCGGCTCGTCGAAGCTGCGCAGCTTGCGCGAATGCAGTTGCTCGACACCGTTTTCACGCAGGATGCGGATTGCCTCCAGCCCGATGGTCATATGCTGGCTGACGCGCTGCCGGTAGAACGCGTTGGCCATGCCGCGCAGCTTGAGCTCGCCGTGCAGCGGCTTGTCCGAGACGCACAGCAGCGTGCCGTAGGGCACGCGCAGGCGGAAGCCGTTGGCGGCCACCGCGGCGCTTTCCATATCGATGGCGATGGCACGCGACTGGTTAAAGCGCGCATACAGCGACTTGGATTTCAGCTCCCAGTTGCGGTCGTCGGTGGAGACCACGGTGCCGGTGCGCATGCGCGTCTTCATCTCGCTGCCGGACAGGCCGGTGACGCGCGCCACCGCTTCCTGCAGCGCCACCTGGATCTCGGCGATCGGCGGCACCGGCACCCAGGGCGGGAGGTCGTGGTCGAGCACGTGGTCGTCGCGCACGTAGGCGTGTGCCAGCACGTAATCGCCCAGCTGCTGCGAGCGGCGCAGGCCGCCGCAGTGCCCGACCATCAGCCAGCAATGCGGGCGCAGCACGGCAAGATGGTCGGTCATGGTCTTGGCGTTGGACGGGCCCACGCCGATATTGACCAGCGTCACGCCCAGCTTGTCCTCGCGCACCAGGTGGTAGGCCGGCATCTGCGGCAGCGCGCGCGGGCGGGTCGTGTCTTCGGGCTCGGCGCCGCCGAGGTCCTGGACCACGTCGCCGGGCTCGACGAAGCGGGTGTAGCCGCCGCCGTCGCTGCTGCTCATCAGCGCACGGCCCAGCGCGACGAATTCATCGACATAGCGCTGGTAGTTGGTGAACAGCACGAAGCGCTGGACATGCTGCGGCGCCGTGCCGGTGTAGTGGTACAGCCGCTGCAGCGCCAGGTCCACGCGCTCGGCCGGGAACAGCGACAGCGGCCAGGCCTCGCCCGGGATCGGCTCGTAGGTGCCGTTGGCGATGCCGTCGTCGATGCGGCTGAGCTCGGGCAGCACGAACGAGGCCTCCAGCTCGCGCGCCTGGGTGTAGCTGATGTCGGTGGTCGAGGCTTCGATCACGAACGGCAGCGGGATCGGGCGCCGGCTCAGGCCGACGACCACCGGGACGCGGTGGTAGCGCATCAGCCGTTCGATCTGGTCGCGGTAGTAGTCCGCCAGCAGGTCGGGGCGGGTCACCGTGGTGCCGTACACCCCGGGGTAGGCCACCGTGCCCCAGGAGGGGCGGCTGTCGGTGACCATGGTCTCGATGTTGACCGAGATCCCCAGGTACGGATAGCAGGCGTGCGCGGCCGAGGGCAGCGGCTTGCCGCTGGCGAATGCATCGAAGCGCGCGCGCACCGCGCCGACCGAGGCGTCGTAGATCTCGCGGATGCGCGCCAGCGCTGCATCTGCGTCAGAAAATTCGGCGAGCTGGTCGGCCGGATGGGCTGAGGAGAAGACGGGGGCGTTCATGCAGGCCATGATACCCCGCCGGCGCGCTGGCGTGAGCGGCACCCCCACCCACCCGGAAGCCAAATTGACGCGCCCGCGCCCGCTCGCTACACTCCGCCAATTGTGCGGCGCGGGTTCCCGTGCCGTTCTCGACTCGCGGCGCCCCTGGTGGCAAGGGGCGGCGAGGGGCCGTACATGCTTTACTGGGAGAGCCGCCAATGGAAATCCGTAACCTGTTGCCCGATGACATCGAGGCAGCCAGACAACTACTGATCGCCAATGGCTGGTCCAACCGGATAGGCGGTCCCGACAAGTTCGCGCGGCTGGTGGCCAATTCCCAGCGCGTGGCCGTGGCGGTGGAAGGCGGCGAGATCGTCGGCTTCGCCCGGGCCCTGTGCGACGACGTCTCCGACGGCTTCCTGTCGATGGTAGCCGTGGCCCCGAGCCACCGCCGGCGCGGCATCGGCCGCTCGCTGGTGCGCCACGTCATGGGCAACGATCCCGATATCACCTGGGTGCTGCGCGCGGCGCGCTCTTCCGAAGCGGCGTTCTTCGGCCAGCTCGGCTTTACGCCATCGATGGTGGCAATGGAGCGGCGCCGGCCCTGAGCCGTACCGGCCAGTCCCGACTGATCCTCGCGCCTCACTCCGCGCCCATCTGCGCGAGAACTCCCCGGCGTACCAACCTGAACAGCGGCCGCCCGGCGCGCCATGCGTCGGCGTGGTCGCGCCCCGGCTGCGGCAGCCCGCTACGGGCGGAGCCAGGAACAGCACGTCGAAGAACGCGATGCCCTCGGCCAAGGTGCCGCAGCGGGCAAGCGTACCCATTTCTGCGGCCATCGGCCTGAGCGTTTCCCCAGGCATGGCGAACAGCGCGGCGTGCGCCCCGGGCTATCGATCCGCTCGGATCGGCCCGTACTCGGCCGGCACCCAGGTATAGCCGGCCGTGTCGCGACGCACATGGCCCAGCCCCGGAAATGGCAGGTGCGCGCCCCCTACCCACAGCTTGCCCTTGGCCGCATCGGCCAGGATGCGCTTGCGCGTGATCACCGCGGCATGGCTGTCGGTATCGAACTCGATCGCCACCTGCGGACGGCGGAACTGGACCGCATGGCTGTGGACGATGTCGCCCCACAGCAGCAGGCTGTCCTTGCCCGAGGTGAACAGGTAGCCACTGTGGCCCGGCGTATGCCCGTAGGCGGGCAGCGCGCGCACGCCCGGGATCGGTTCGGCGCCGCTGCCGCCTTGGCCGCCGCTGCCCCCGTTAAACGTGCGGAACCGGTTCGCCGCCTGGTATGGCGCGACCGCGGCGCGTGCCATCGCGAACAGCCCCTGTGCTTCCTTCGGCGCCGCGGCGGCATTGGCTTCGTTGAGCCAGTAGTCGGCATCGGCCTTGTCGACATAGACCGTCGCGTTGGGGAAGGCCGGCTGCCCGTTCGCGGCGAGGCCGCAGGCATGGTCGCCGTGCAGGTGCGTCAGCAGCACCGCGTCGACCTGCTCCGGCGCATAGCCCGCCGCGCGCAGGTTGTCGCCAATGCGCCCGAGCGTGGGACCGAAGCATGCCGCTGCGCCGGTATCGACCAGCACCAGGCTGCTGCCGGTATTGACGAGGTAGGCATTGACCGCCGTCTGCATGCCCGGCGTCGACTCGACGAACATCCGTGCCAGCAGGCTCTGCACCTCGCGTGCGCTGGTGTACTTGAGGATCTTCGGGTCGAGGTCGATGTAGCCGTCGTACAGTGCGGTGACTTCCAGCTGGCCGATCACCATGCGGTAATAGCCCGGTACCTGGGTCTTCTGCTGCGCCGCGGCCGCATGGGCGCTACCGATGGTGGCCGGTAGCATCGTGATGGCTATCGCGGCGGCGGTTGCGGCGGCCATGGCCAATGCCGGCAGGCGCGCGGCGGACTGCAGCTTCATGTCTGGTTCCTTGTTGTTGGTGGTTGTCGGGGGAGACAGCGCCGGCCGGCGCGCACACCGGCCGAAGGCGTATGTTAAGCCGGATGGCGACTCACCGGAAAAGCAGGCCCGGCGCGGCAGCGAGCAACAAGGAGAGACCGCGGACGACACGACAACAGCTACGCAGAAATAGGTACGCCCGACCAAAGCGTACCTACTTCTGCGTAAAGAACGGGGCCGCGTGGCCCCGTTTTCCATTCATGCGAGCTTGC
Organism: Cupriavidus sp. a3; assembly: GCF_051015765.1. NCBI lineage: Bacteria > Pseudomonadati > Pseudomonadota > Betaproteobacteria > Burkholderiales > Burkholderiaceae > Cupriavidus > Cupriavidus sp. a3. The sequence continues at coordinate 2,358,406 of NZ_CP170644.1, forward strand.
AGCGGCTCGTCGTCACTCAGGCTGGATATTCGCCGCCTTGATGATGCGGCCCCACTTGCCAGACTCCTGCGCCTGGAATTTCGCGAGTTCGGCGGGCGTGCTGGTAAACACTTCGGTGCCCGTCGACTGGTAGAAGCTGGCCGCAGTGTCGCTGCGCGCGGCCTTCACCATCAACGCGTTCAGCCTGGCCACCACGGGTTGCGGCGTACCGGCCGGCGCGTAGGCCGCGAACCAATAGCTCATCTCGTAGCCCTTGACGCCGGCCTCGTCGATGGTCGGCACGTCGGGCGCCAGCGGCGAGCGTGCCTTGCCCGATACGCCCAACGCGCGCAGCTTGCCGCTCTTGACCTGCGGCAGGCCCGTGGCGGTGTCGGTGATCATCATCTGGATCTGGTTGCCGAGCAGGTCGGTGATCGCCAGCGGGTTGCTCTTGTACGGCACGTGCAGCAGTTCGACGTGCGCCATCTGCTGGAACAGCTCGCCGGCGATGCGCGACGACGAGCTGCCGCTGCCGAAGCTGAGCTTGCCCGGTTGCTTCTTTGCCAGCGCGATGAACTCGCCCACCGTCTTGGCCGGCACTTGCGGGTTGACCACCATGATCTGGCCGCCGCGGCCGAGCGCGGTCACCGGCGCATAGTCCTTGACCGGGTCGTAGGGCAGCTTCTTGAACAGGTGCTCATTGGCGGCATGGGTGGTGTTGGTGCTGATCAGCACGGTGTAGCCGTCGGGCGCGGCCTTGGCGACGTCAGACGCCGCAATAAAGCCATTGGCGCCGGGCTTGTTGTCGACCACCACGGTGACCTTGCTGTCCAGCGTGATGGCCTGGCCGATGGCCCGCGCGAGCTGGTCGGTGGCGCTGCCGGCGGCGAACGGCACCACGAAGCGGATCGGCTTGTCGGGGAATTCGGCCCATGCCTGCCCGGCGGGCAGGACCAGTGCGCACAGCGCGACGGCGGCCAGTGGCTTGAGGAATCGGTGCATCGTTGTCTCCTGTCGGAATCGTTGTTGGTGCGCGTTGTTGGTGCAGATTCAGGGTGCGGCGGTCACCAGCCGCGGCGGCAGCGGGATCTGCAGCTGCAGCAGGCGGAACGACAGCGCCTTGCCGTGGGTGTCGAGGTTGAGCGCGTCATTGACGCCGCCGTCGAGCACGCCGTCGATGACAAAATTTATGGCGTGCAGCGACGGCACCAGGTAGCGCGTGACGGCGCCGGGCCGGCGCTCGCTGAACAGCGTGCGCACGGCGTCCTCGGTGACGTGGGCAACCAGGTGCTCGTAGTCGTGCGCGTCGTAGGCGATCACGCTGATGTTGGAACGGTCGCCCTTGTCGCCGGTGCGACCGTGGGCGAACTGGTAGAGCGAGGCGGTAGCGATATCGATCGTGGTCATGGCGTCGTCCTCAGGCGATGAAGCGATGCGTGGCGCTGACGGCTGCGCGCGGCACCAGGCACGACACGGCGTTCAGGCGCGCGCGCTGTCCCGTGCGCACGCCGCCGCCGCCGGCGGGGCCGCAGGTGTAGAGCGCGTTGACCTCGCGCAGCAGCGCCTGCGCCACCGCGGCATCGTCATGCGCCAGCGCGGCGCGCAGGCGCACGTCCTGCGCTTCGGCTTCGTGCGGCTGGCGCCGGGCGAGCATCGTGCCGGCGTCGTCGGCCAATACGCTGAGCACGCCGATCAGGTCGAAGCGGATCGGCACGTCATGGCCCAGCATCTGCATGCGCCGGCGCAGGATGTCGGCCGCCAGGCGCGCGCGGGCGGCGGCGTTCGGGCCGGCATAGGAAATCTCGCCTTCGGCCAGCCAGCCGCCGTGGCTGAACACATTGGCCTTGAGCTGGGCCGGCTGTGCGTGGCCGCGCACGTTGCGCACCGCCACGCGGTCGGGGCCGATCTGCGTGACGGTGACGGCGCTGATGTCGGCCACTACGTCAGGGGTCAGGTATGCGGCCGGATCGTGGACCTCGTACAGCAATTGCTCCTTGACCGTGCGCAGGTCGACGCAGCCGCCGGTATTGGCCGCCTTGAAGATCTCGATGGCGCCGTCTTCGGCGAGCTGCGCGATCGGGAAACCCAGCGCGTGGACATCGGGTACGTCCTTCATGCCGGGATCGGCAAAGTAGCCGCCGGTGACCTGGGCCCCGCATTCGAGCAGGTGGCCGGCCATGGTGGCCGCGGCGAGCCGGTCCCAGTCGTCCCACGACCAGCCGTGATGCGCCATCGCCGGCCCCACCGCCAGCGCCGGGTCGGCGACGCGGCCGCACACCACGACCTGCGCGCCGTCGGCCAGCGCGGCGGCGATGCCTTGCGCGCCGATATAGGCATTGGCGCAGACAAAGCGGCCGGCGTCGAACGCGTCTCCAAGGATGCCCTGCAGCAGCGTGCGGCCAGCGTCTTGCGAGAGATCGTCGCCCTCCACCACCGCCACGCGCGGCGCAGGCAGGCCGAGTTCGCCTGCCAGCTGCAGCACGCGCCGCGCCGCGGCGTGCGGATTGGCCGCGCCGAAATTGCCGACGATGGGAATGCCGTGTTGCAGGCACAGGCCGAGCACCGGCGCCAGCAGCGCGTCGAGCAGGGGTTCGTAGCCGTGCGCGGGATCGTTGCGCCGCGCCAGCTGCGCCAGCGCCAGCGTGCGTTCGGCCAGTGTCTCGAAGATCAGCGCCGCGGGCTGGCCGGCGGCGATCAGCGTGCGCACCACCGGCAACGCGGCGTCGGTACGGTCGCCGGAGAAGCCGGCGCCGGAGCCGATGAGCAAGGGAGCAGTCATGGTCGGGGGCAAGGTTGTTGGCGGGGTCGAAGCCATTCTAGGCCGGTACCGTCCAGCCAAAAAACGGATTATTTGGATTAATCTATCGACTTGCTGGATAAATATGAAGCCTCGATGAACCTGTCGGTCAAGCACCTGCGCGCCTTCGTGGCGCTGGCGACCTACCGCAACTTCACCCGCGCGGCGCGCGCCTGCCACCTGTCGCAGTCGGCCTTCAGCGCACTGGTGCAGACGCTGGAGGAGCAGGCGGGCAGCCGCCTGTTCGAGCGCACCACGCGCCACGTGGAGCTGAGCACCGACGGCGTGCGCTTCGAGCAGACTGCGCGGCGGCTGCTGGCGGATTTCGAAGCGGCGTTCGAAGACCTGCGCGCGCACGCCGAGCGGCGCAAGGGCCGCGTGTCGATCGCCGCGCTGCCGTCGCTGGCGGGGGGCGACCTGCCGCCGCTGCTGGCGCAGTTCCGCGCACGCTACCCGGGCATCGTGCTGGAACTGTTCGACCAGCTCGCCGATGGCTGCATCGAGCTGGTCCGGCAGGGCCGCGCCGACTTTGCGCTGGCACCCGCGCCGGCGCAGGACGACGACCTGCGCGTCGAGCCGCTGGTGCGCGACACGTTCCACCTGGTTTGCCCGGCCGGCCATCCGCTCGCGCGCAAGCGCCGCATCGCGCCTCAAGCCCTGGCGGGCGAGCCGTTTATCCAGCTGTCGCGCACGACCAGCGTGCGCCAGCATCTCGATGCGGCGCTGCACCCGTTGCGGCTGCACAGCGTGATGGAGGTGGAGCACCTGGCAACCGTGGCGGCGCTGGTGCAGGCGGGACTCGGCATCAGCGCGGTGCCGTCGCTGGCGCTGTTCCAGTTCCGGCGCGAGGGCCTGGCGATCCGGCCGCTGCAGCTGCCGTCACTGGTGCGCGATATCTGCCTGGTGCGGATGAAGGACCGCGGCGACTCCGCTGCCGCCGCGGCGATGATCGAAAGCCTGCAGGCGTTCTACCGCGGCGGCAAGGCGCCGGCGCGGCGCTGAAACGCGGCCACCGCCGTCACCGGAATGGCACGCAGAATTGGGTACGCTTTGCCGTTGGCGGCGGGTCAGAAGTGGCCCAGGTAGCCGCCGTCGACCGCCAGCACGTGCCCGGTGATATACGACGCCGCCGGCGATGCCAGGAATACCGCCGCGCCCGCGATCTCTTCCGGGCGGCCCCAGCGGCCCAGCGAGGTGCGCTGGCGCAGCCACTCGGCCACGCTCTCGTCGTCGACCATGGGCTGGTTCGGTTCGGTGGCGAAGTAGCCGGGCGCGATCGCGTTGACGGTGACGCCGAAGCGGCCCAGGTCCGCGGCCAGCGCGCGCGTCAGCGCGTCCAGGCCGCCCTTGGTGGCGGGATAGAGTACGTCGCCCGCGCGCGCCACCTGGCCCGCGATCGAGCTGACGTTGACGATGCGGCCGTACTGCCCGCGCTGCATCCGTTGCGCGGCGTGGCGGCACAGCGTGTAGGGCGCGACCAGGTTGGTCTCGAGCATGGCGCGCAGGTCGCCGGCATCGAGATGCGCCATCGAGCTGCGGTTGCGCGCGCCGGCATTGTTGACCAGGACATCGAGCCGGCCGTGGGCGGCATCGATCCGCGCGAACGCCGCCTCGACCGCCGCTTCATCGGTGATATCCAGCACCAGCGCCTCGGCGCTGCCGCCGCGAGCGGCCAGCGTGGCAACCGCGTCATGCACGCGTGCCTCGCTGCGCGCGGCCACCAGCACGTGGGCCCCGGCATCGGCCAGCCCGGCGGCAATCGCCAGGCCCAGGCCCTGCGCGCCGCCGGTCACCAGCGCGACGCGGCCATGCAACGAGAATGTGGTACGCGCGGCGGCGTCGGGAGATGAGGTAGGAGTAGCCATGCGGGCGAATATACCGCAGCAGGCCGGCCCGCGTGGCGCGGAACCGGCATGCCCCGCAGGCCTGTCCGCCCGCCCGCTCAGCGGATCAGCTTGCCGGTGGACGAGACGATCGACATCTCGACGAAGGACGAGCCGGTATGGCGCGTGGGGCTGTAGCTGATCAGGATGCCGCCGAGGTCGTAGTCGCGCAGGCCTTCGAGCGCGCTGACCAGGCGCTCGCGCGTCGGCTCGGGCCCGGCGCGGCGCAGGCCTTCCACCAGCACCTTGGCCGACATGAAGCCTTCCATGCCGGCGTTGGACGGCTCCACGCCCTGCTGGCGGGCCTGGCTGCGGTATTCGCTGGCAAGCGTCATCTGGCTGGAGTTGGTGCCCGGCACCACCTGCGTGATGATCAGGCCGCGCGCATCGTCGCCCAGCTCGCGGATAAAGGAATCGGCAGCGTTGTTAGACAGCGTGACGAACTGCGCCTGGCTGCCGGCGCTGCGCAACTCGCGGATGATGCGCGCGGCTTCCGAGCCCGAGCCGATCACCAGCACCGCCTGCGGGTTAGCCTTGTTCATGGTGGCAACGCCCTGGCTGATGTCGCCCATCGGCCGCGCGAAACTGACGGTCGCCGCCGGCTGCACGCCGCGCGCCTGCAGCGCGGTGGTATAGCCTTCGAGCACGTCCTGGCCGAAGCCGTCGGTGGTGTGGAAAATGCCGATCCGGCTCATGCCGGTGGTGGCCAGGTGGTTGATCGCGCGCGCGACTTCATCCTGGTACTTGGCGCGCACATTGAACACGTAGCGGTTCACCGGCCGGTGCAGCGTGATCGCGCCGGTCAGCGGCGCCACCAGTGGCACCTTGTGCGCGGCGACCAGCGGCAGGATGCTCTCGTTCTGCGGCGTGCCGCGCACCATGAACAGCGCGAACACCTTGTCTTCGTCGAGCAGCTTGCGCACGTTGTCCGGCGTGCGCTTGGCATCGAAGCCATCGTCGTAGGTGACCAGCTCGATGCGCCGGCCCGCCACGCCGCCGCTGGCGTTGACCGTGCGCAGGTACACCTGCGCGCCGGCGATCTGTTCCTTGACCGAACCGGCGACGGGGCCGGTGATGCCGGCCGACTGGCCGATACGGATGGTGTTGCGGGTCACGCCCGGTTCCGCCTGCGCCGTTTGCACGGCCCATCCAAGCGTGGCGGCCAGCATGCCGCACGCGATCCATTTCGCCTTCATCGATTGCCCCCTCTGGTATGTCGTTATTCTGATGCGCGCTGTTGCGAGCTTACGCGCGCTGCGCACGGCAACGGCCATGCGCCGTTGCGAAAATTACCGCATGCGCCAGGTCAGGGCAAACAGGAGGTGGTGGGGTGTTGCAGCGGCATCACACCGGAACCGGAGGGCGGTTCCGGCGTGGCCAGCTACGCGCTAAGAGATGCGCGTCAAAGTGCGCCGCGCGGGCGCACGAGAGAGACTGCGAATGGCCTTGCCGTCGCGACGGCAAGGCTTGCTGCGGACGGATCAGGGGAAGGCCGGCACGGCCGGATCGAGACCGGCGAAACGGGCTTCCGGGTGCGCGTTCTGCAGCAGCGTTTCGATTTCCTCGACGCGGCCGCGCGGCACGTCGACCATCAGCAGGATCTTGCCCGCCTCGATGTCCTTCTCGAACGCGCGCAGGCGGCTGTTGGGCGCGGAACTGCCGATCATGCTCGCGGCCCATGCGCCGAACACCGCGCCGAGCACCGCCAGCACCCCGACCAGGCCCCATTGCGGCGTATCGCTGACGATCGGGAACATCGCCACCACCGCGCCGGCCACCACGCCCACGCCGCCACCGACCACCAGGCCCATTTCCGCGGCATGGACGATATCGGATGTCTGGAACAGGTTGGCCTCGTGCAGGCCCGTCATGTCTTCGCCGTCGCGCGCCACGAAGTGGATGCGGCGGTTCTCGACGCGGGCGAGCAGCAGGTCGTCCATGGTGCGGCGGGCGCTCGCCACGTCGGGCAACAACCAGAAGATGCGTTTGCGCATGTCTCTCTCCTTGTTCAGGCCGCGCCGATGGTGTGGGTAGACCGGGTGAGAAAGTACCGCTGACGGCGCGGGGTTATTTCGTTGTACGCCGTTCGGGGGGCAAGCGCAAGGCAAGTGCCGGAGCGCTGCGCGTGCGCGCGCGCATGTGACGCGCACGCATGCCCTGCCTGCTGCAAGGCACACGTCACGTGAGTCAGAAACGCCTGGAAAAGCGCGGCGAAAGCCGCCTCAGAAAGTGATCGGCAGGCGCAGGTTGACCTGCAGGTCGGGCGTGTCACGCGTCAGGCCCGCACCCACCGACAGGTTCAGCGTGTAGCGGTCGTTGAAGCGGTACGAGTAGCCCACCAGCAACGTGCCTTGCGTGATGCGCACCGAGCCTGGCACAGTCTGTCCGTTCTGCTTGGTCGGCCAGATGATGGCCTGGTCATAGCCGATACTGAACGACGCCTTCTCGTTGAGCGACAGGCCCATGCCAAAGCTGAACTCGAAGATATCGCCCGGGGCGATCTTGCCCAGGTTCTCCGTCTGGCCGTTGAGCACGGTGCGGCTGACGTTGTCGCGCGCAAAGTTGTGCAGGTAGCTGAAGGTGCCGAAGAACACCGCCGGATCGGTCGGCAGCAGCCAGGTGATACCCGGCTGGATTGCCTGGAAGCCGGTGCCGGTCGGCATGCTGAGCGGCAGGCCGGTGCCGGTGGTATTGCCTATGCAACGCGTCACGCAATCGGTCACCACTTCGAACGGGTCCCTGCCGGTGGCGGACTTGTAGCGCAGCCAGCCAACGAAGTACGGGATTTTCTCGTTGCCGTAGTTCAGCTGGTAGCGCACGGTCGCCTCGACGTCGCCAATGCCGCTACCACTGGCATTGAACACGTTGTCGACGGCGGTGCCGGTGAAGACTTCACGGCTCACGGTCGAGCCCGACGTATGCACGTAAGGCACCTTGGCCTCGACTTCCAGCCGCTTGGTCACGCCATAGCGCAGCGCGATCGACGGGATGTAGGTCGAGGTCTTGACCTCGCGCACGTCGAGCAGGCCGATCAGGATCGCGGGGATCACCGTGTAGCCGACCAGCGCCACGCGGTTGTTGGAGGAGTAGCCGTACTGGAAGCCTGGCTCGAGCACCAGCTTGCCCTGTGCGGTCAGCACGCCGGGCTGGTCGATGATCGGCGCGATCTCGGGCGGCCGGGTCTCGCGCTCGGGCGGACGGCCCACGGGTTCTTCCACGGCCACGGTCTGGGGGTTGGCGGACTCGCCCGCCTGCGGGCCCTGCGCGACATCCTGCGGCGGCTGCAGCGTGATCTGCTGCGGGTTGTTGACCGCGTTGGGCGCGCTCTGCGCCGCGCTGGCCGCCGCCGCAGCGGTGGCGGCATTGGTGGCGTTGTTGGAGGGCGACACACCACCCCCGACACCCTGGCCGCCGCGCTTGGTGGCCAGCACCTCGTTGCTGATGACGCTGCGCAGCTCGCGAATGACTGCCTCTTGTTCGGCCAGCGCCCGCTTCATGGCGTCGAGCTGGGTGGCTTGTTCGGCGAGTTCCCTTTGCAGCGATTCCAGGCCTGCCGCGGGTCCCCCCGCATCGGGCGTCTGGGCCTGCGCCAGGCCGCCGAGCAACAGCAACGTCGAGCATCCGGCATTCCGGATGCCCTGCATCGACCGCTTCTTCATCACGTCTTCCTCCCCCGGGACGGGCGGGCTGTTGTCAGGAGCCCGCAACCTGTAGTGCCTGCTGCTTCGCTACGATTACCTCATGCTGGCGGCCCGCATCAACGCATCCTGCAGCGTCGCGTTGGCCAATTGCGACCGGAAGGCCTGCAGCGTATTCACGCTTGCGTCGATTGTCATCAGGCTCCGGATGCTCTGGTTGTCCATGCTGTTCTGAATCACCGTGGTGGGCGTGCCGGCCAGCGCCGCCACCGCGGCCGAGTTGCCAGGGCCGTTCTGGATCACGTTCAGCAAGCCGTTGGTCACCACCTGGCCCGTGCCGGTCGACACCACGGCAGCGGGCAGGCCGGCCGCGCCCGCGGCGCCGCTGGCACTGGCGCTGCCGCCGTTGGCCGCAGCCGACGTGGCCGAGGAAGCCCCTGCGGCGCCGGCACTCGCACTACCGGCGGATCCGTTCGCGCCACCCTGAGCGCCGGCCGTGACGCCCGCCAGCGCGCTATCGACCGCAGCGTTGGTGGAAGCAATGATGGCGGGGCCCAGCGTCGTCGCCAGGCGCGCCGCCTGGTCCGCGGTGATGCGTCCGACGTCCGGGATGTTAATGCTGGTTGCGACGACCAGGGCCCCGTTGATGTACACAGCGCGTTCGATACCGAACGAAACCTGCAGGCCCGACATCTCGAAGCCGCCCCGCATCTCGTCAAGCTTGTCATGCGCGACCGGTTTCCAGCCGGCCATGCTGCCGCGCGCGGCAGCCACGGGTGTAGGGTCCCGGTCGCTGGCAGAAGCGGCCTGCGACGGCAGCGCCGACGGGTCGAGGCTGTCGGGCTGGGGTAGCGAACTGGCATGTGCCACGCCGGCACAGGCCAGGCCCGCACCAAGCAGCATCGCGGCCGCCGACGTGGCGGTGCGAGGCGCTGCTGGGGTCGGGAGGGAAGTCTGCAACATGATGCATTCCTCAGAAATCGCCAACGCCATGCTTGGGCATGACGGTGAAGTACAGGCTATCCCGGTTGACTCCCATCCAGTAAGGGCCGCTGGGCGCCAGGCGCCAGTCCGCGGCCAGGTTGAAGCGCGCGTTGTCCGTGCGGTTGTGGATCACGAACAACAGCTGGCTTTCCCATACTTTCTCGAAGTGCTCGCGTGACATGGCACGTGTTCCGCGGGCCGGATCACCGACCAGCACGCGGTTGCCTTTTACACCCTTGACCACCACGAAATGGTGGTAGCCGTTTTCCACGATCAACACGATGGCCGGGATCTGCGTTTCCTCGAGCTTGGACAGCGGCAGCTCATAGCCGTCCGCCTCGTAGCCGAGCGCTGCCAGGAAACGTTTCATGTCCAGCAGCGAGAACCCCTCGGCGCGGATCTTTGCCTGGTCACCGTTGAGGTACATGGTCTGGAACACCGTGGCCTCGTTCATCGGATGGCCGTACTGGTAGGTCAGCAGCGTGGCCACCGCGGCAGAGCCGCAACTGAAATCGTATTGCTGGCGGATCGTGGATTTGAAGCGCGCTTCGCGAACACTGGTGACCCTGACGCTGTAGGGTTCGCCGACCGGCCCGTAGAGATAGACATCCGCGGCATTGGCGCACGGAATGGCCCCCGTGGCCAGCACGAACGGTACAGACGCCGACAGGTTGCGCAGCAGCTTCATTATTTGAACTGGACGTTGAGGATCGTGGCGTTCTGGATCAGCACGTTGGAGCCGGAATTCTGGATTGCCGTAGGAATTCCAGAGGCGTTCGCGAACGCGCCGTCCGCAATATTGTTCGCACCGGACAACACATTGACTGCCGCGTTGTCAGCCACGGTGCCGTGCAAGCGCATGTCGTTGACAGTGACCTCCGAACCACCGCGGATATCGTCTAGTTTAGTCACAGGTACAGCTTTCGCCACCGCGCCGAACAATGTGGTATCGGCTGGAGCTGCAGGTTGCGTGTGAGCAACAGTCTCCTGAGGGATGCTTGCAACACTGCGTGCGGCTGCCATGGCCTCATCCAGCCCTGGCGGCTCTGCACTTGCCTTAAGTGCAGGACAGGCAAGTAGGACCGTCGCAAACGCACTGACGGCAATGCGGACCGATTGCATGGTGTCATCCTCCCCAGGCCTCGTGCACGTACCCTGTCCCGGGCGGCACTAAGGCATATAGGCTTGCGTGGACGTGACAGGACCCGCGCGCCCGCACACAGGATGCGGGCGCCGGTCCTGCCGACATGGCATCGCGAAGTGCCGGCCCGCCCTCGCAAGAAGCTCAGGCAGGGCCGAGTCTGCGCGTATCAGGGGCCAGCGTTGACGTTGGCCTGCACGTTCACGCTCATCTGCGTCAGCGAGGCTGCGCCGCTGTTCTGGCTCGCCATCATGATGCCCGCCGCGGACTGACCGACGCTGGTCATCAGGTTGGACATGTTGAAGTCGCCTGTGGTGACGACGACGTATCCGCCAGCGCCGCCAGCGCCACCGGCGCCGCCGTTGCCGACACCGCCAACGCCACCGGTACCGCCGGTGCCTGCACCGCCAGCGCCACCTGAGCCGCCGGCGCCTCCGCTACCCGTGGTAGCGCTGCCGTTCGAGGCCGAGGTGCTGGCGCTGCCTGCAGATGCCGCACCACCAGCGCCACCGCCGCCGCCGGAAGCCGTCTGCGTGCCACCGGCACCGCCAGTGCCCGAGCCAGCGCCGCCAGTTGACGACGAGCCCGCGGTGTTCGTGCCGCCGGCGCCGCCGGAGCCGCTGCCCGCACCACCGGTCGCCGTCGCGCCGGAGCTTCCGGAACCGCCTGCGCCACCGGTAGCACCCGCTCCGCCGCCCGTGCCAGAGCCGGCGCCAGCCGTGTTGGTCCCGGCCGCGGCTGCGGTGCCACCCGCAGCGCCTGCACCGCCCGTGTCGGTACCCGCACCGTTAGCACTGCCGCCCGAGCCGCCAGAGCCGCCGGCTGCACCGGCCAGACCGCCAAGGGCTCCGCTGGCCCCCAGGGCATCACCGCCGATTGCACCGGCGCTGCCGCCACGGCCGCCTGCACCGAGCGAAGCGCTCAGAGCACCGCCACCCTTGCCAAAGCCATCGCCACCGCTGGCGCCCGCAGCGCCTGCCGCGCTAAGCGCGCTGCCGCCCTTGCCATAGCCGTCGCCGCCATTGGCACCCCAGTTGGAGGCACGTCCGCCGTCGCCGCCGTCGCCTGCCTTGGCCGAGCCTGCCTTGGCCCAACCAGCCGTGGCGCTGCCATTGGTTGCGGTGGCGCTACCGCCCACTGCACCGACGGCGCCGTCGCCGCCCGAACCACCTTGGCCAGTGCCGCCGGCGCCGCCCGTGCCGCCCTTGCCACCGTAGCCGGTGCCGCCGTTGGCACTACCGGTGTTCGTGGCAACGTTGCCAATGCCATAGATGTTGTTGCCGCTCACGGTGCCATTCAGCTTGCTGAGCGCGATTGCCGTGGTCTTGTTGAACGAACTGGCGATGCTGGACGATGCGGCGCCGCCAACAGCCGCCGCAGTCCCGATGCCGTCAGCCGAAGCCTTCAGGCGGTTGTCGGAATTGGTCTTGCTCTTCGTCTTCGTGACCGTGGTGGTCCGCGTGTCAGTACTGTTGTCGGTGCTGTTGTCGTTCTTCTGGATGGCCTTCGAGAACTCATTTGCCGATGCGCCGGCGCCGCTTTGGGTCGAGCTTGCCGTTGCCGTTTGGTTGTTGTCACCCCCCCCGCTTACACCATCATTGAGGTTGATCGGATTGGCCCATGCCTGCCCCGCAAATGCCATGGCAATTGCCGACGCCAGTAAGGTCTTTTTCATTCCTAGCTCCCAGGAGTATTCACAGTGTCACTGCGGCTCAGCCTCCGGCCGGCGCTCACGTCCGGAACGACGGCTGGAGGTTCAGGTCCGGCAACTGCCAAACCGACCACCCCTAGCGCATAATCGGTGCCAGGTTCGCCACGTGAGGCGGCAAACCCTTGTGATACAAGGCCTGCCCGGTGCCAGCCGGGGGAACTTTCTAGCCGCTTGCGCCATCAATGGGGGCCCGCCTGCTGTGCACGCCAAACGACATGTCACACCGGTGTGACAGCGCCCCCCAAGGCGGCTCAGGGGCTTCGCCACCCCTCCAAAAAAATTAATTAGATTTCAATGGCTTACTGATCGCCTTGGGAGTTGCCCGATGCGCCATGCCACGTATCGGCCCTGAAACACGATTCCCGAGGTGCCGCCGTCGTCTCCCATGTGGGCTGCCTCACATTGCGGCGATGTCCGTTTTTCGCCGCCAGATTCCGGTCATCGGTGCGTTCCTCAGGAAGCCCTTCGCCTGGCCCCGGCGGGGCGCCACCGGCACGCGCACGAGCGCCGCCGTGTGATCGGCCGCTGGCTTGGCGCGATGCGGATGTCATGCTGAAGCGGCGCGCGCACACGTTGTATCCGAAGCGCCTCAGCCGCTGTCCGTGCTAGGCTCTATGTCTGATTTAAAGTACATTAGAGGCATTACAGACTTGTCATCTCTCCACAAGGGAAACCATGAGTGAAGCCGTCGTTCCCCTGTATCACCAGATTTACGTGGTACTGCGCCAGCAGATCGTCGAAGGACGCTTCGGCCAGGGTCCCCTGCCGGGAGAGATCGACCTGGCCAAGCAGTTCCACGCCTCGCGCGTGACCATGCGCCGCGTGTTCGACCGGCTGGTGCAGGAAGGCCTGGTACGGCGCCATCGTGGGCTCGGCACCTTCGTCAACCCGCACCCCGTGCGTCCCGCGTCGGCTACCGAGGAACGCGGCGCGAGCCTGCTCGACAACATCATCGACATGGGCCAGAAAACGTCGGTGAAGGTGATCTCGATCGACGAAGTCCACGCCACGCCCGACGTGGCCGAGTCGCTGCAGCTCCAGCCGGGCGACCCGGTGATCAAGATCGTGCGCGTGCGCCACTACCGCAACCGGCCGCTGTCGCATATCACCGTCTACCTGCCCGCGGACCTGGGCCGCCCGATCTCGCGCAAGGCGCTCGAGGAAACCCCGGTGCTGCGCCTGCTCGAGGCCGGCGGGGTCAAGCTGGGCCGTGCCAGCCAGGTACTGTCGGCACGCCTGGCAGACGTGGTGGTGGCGCCGCTGCTGGACGTGCCGGTGGGCGGCGCGCTGCTGGCGGTGCGCCGGGTGGTGAAGGACCAGGGCGGGCGCCCGGTGCAGCTGCTGCTGGGGCAGTACCGTCCCGACCGCTACGAATACCGCATGGAACTGTCACCCGCCGGCGTGGACAGCGCCAACGTCTGGGTGGAAAGCGAGACCCGCCCCGGCCTGCGCGACTGAGCCTGCCCGCGCGCCGCAAGCCAAAGGATGCGCGGGCACCCGAGTCGGGCGATACTGCGCACTCCCGATCACATCTAGCGAGGAGTCGTCATGCCAGTGTTCCGCCTGGTTTCGTCCAGCCCGACCCGTCAGTCTCCGCCTGTGTCCGCGCGCCGCACCGCGCTGCGCCGCGTTTCCGGCCTGGCCGCCCTGGCCGCCTGCGGGCTGATCCTGCCGCCTGGCGCCGCTGCCCAGGGGCAGGGCCAGGTCGCTGGCGGCAAGCCGATCCGGATCCTGGTGGGCGCCCCCGCCGGCGGCACCACCGACACGCTGGCGCGCACCATCGCCCAGGAGATGTCGCAGCTGCTGGAGCAGTCCGTGGTGGTCGAGAACCGGCCCGGCGCGGGCGGCAATATCGCCGCCGATCTGGTCGCCAAGAGCGCGCCGGACGGCAGCACGCTGCTGATGAGCTTCACCAGCCACACAATCAATGCCACGCTGTACAAGAAGCTGCCCTTCGACCCCGTGCAGGATTTCACACCGGTCACACTGGTCGCCACCGTGCCCAGCGTGCTGGTGGCCACGCCGAAGCTGCCGGCCAACAACGTGCCCGAGCTGATCCGGCTGGCGCGCGCCGAGCCGGGCAAGCTGAACTTCGCCATCGGTTCGGTCGGCTCGTCGCTGCACATGGCCGGCGACATGTTCAAGATGATGACCGGCACCTATATCGTCAACATCCCGTACAAGGGCACCGCGCCGGCGCTTACCGACGTGCTGGCCGGACAGTGCGACCTGATGTTCGCCAGCACGATCAACGTGCTGCCGCACGTGCGCGCGGGCAAGCTCAAGGTGCTGGGCGTGACCAGCCCGGCGCCGATGCCCCAGTTCCCGGGCGCGGCGCCGATCGGCGCAACCGTCAAGGGTTTCGAGTCAAGCGCGTGGTTCGGCCTGTTCGGCCCGGCCGGCATGCCTGCGGAGCTCACGCAGGCGCTCTACCAGGCGGCGCGCAAGGGGCTGGAGTCGCCCTCGGTGCGCAAGCGCCTGGAAAACGACGGTGCGCAGCCGGTGGGCATGGCGCCCGAGGCATTTGCTGCCTTCGTCAAGCAGGACGTCAAGCGCTGGGCATCGGTGGTCAAGTATTCGGGAGCATCGCCGGAATGAGCGTGCCTGCGGACTCCCCTTGCGCGGAGGCGGCGGCCAGGCCGGCGACGCTGGCCCAGAAGCTGGTCGCCCGCGCCGCCGGACTGGACTATGCGGAGATCGGCACGGTGGCGATCTGCCGGGTCGACCTGGCGATGTCGCACGACTCCAGCGGCCCGCGCCGGGTTGCGCCGCTGCTGCAGGAGCTCGGCGTAAGCGTGTGGGACCCGTCGCGCTATGTCGTGGTGACCGATCACTTCGTGCCGGGCGGCGATGCCCAGGCCGAATCGATCCTGCGCTTCACCCGCGACTGGACGCGCCAGGCCGGCGCCGAGCTGATCGATGCCGAAGGCATCTGCCACGTGGTGCTGCCCGAACGCGGGCACGTCCTGCCGGGCCGCCTGATCGTCGGCGGCGACAGCCACAGCCCGACCGGCGGGGCGTTCGGCGCCTATATGTTCGGCGTGGGCGCCACCGAGATGGCCGGCGTGCTGGCCACCGGCGAGATCTGGCTGCGCGTGCCGCACACGATCCGGCTGGAATGGGACGGCGTGCTCGCAGCCGGGGTCTGCGCCAAGGACATCAACCTGTTCCTGTGCGCCACGCTCGGCCTGGGCGGCGGACGCTACGAAGCGATCGAGTACACCGGCAGCGCCGTTGCCGCGCTGCCGATGCAGGAGCGCATGACGCTGGCCAACATGAGCGCCGAACTGGGCGCGCAGACCGGCCTGGTCGCCCCCGATGCGGTCACGCTGGACTGGCTGGCACAGGCCGGCGTGCCGGCGCAGGTGCTGGCGCAGATCGACCTGGCGCACTGGCGCACCGACGCGCAGGCGCCCGTGCTGGCGCACCACCGCTTCGACGCCGCGGCGCTGGCGCCGCAGGTGGCCGCGCCGCATTCGCCGGCCAACAGCGCGCCGGTCGACCAGGCCGCCGGCGAGCCGGTGCAGATCGCCTACCTCGGCGCCTGCACCGGCGCCAAGCTGGAAGACCTGCGCATGGCCGCGCGCGTGTTGCGCGGACGCAGGGTCGCGCCGGGTGTCAAGCTGCAGGTGGCCGCCGCCTCGCGCCGCGACCAGCAGCAAGCCGAACGCGAAGGCACGCTCGCCATCCTGGCCGAGGCCGGCGCCAGCCTGCTGGCCAACGCCTGCGGCGCCTGCGCGGGCTATGGCGCCGCACGCTTCCCGGCCGGCAGCAGCGCCATTGCCTCGACCGCGCGCAATTTTTCCGGCCGCATGGGCGATGCCGGCAGCGCGGTGTGGCTGGGCTCGCCGATGACCGTGGCCGCCAGCGCCGTCACCGGCCGCATTACCGACCCGCGCACCTTGCTGCCATAAAGACATAGACATAGCGACGCGGCCTGACCACGTGCCCCGCGCAGGCGGGCCTGACCTCTTGCATGACTGCCCTTACCGCCCCCACACCGGCCCCCACACCGGCCCCCACACTGGCCCCCACACTGGCCCAAACCGCGGCCCAAACCACGGCCCCAACGCCGGCCGGCCGCATCTGGCGTTTCGGCGACAACGTCGACACCGATGCCATGGCTCCCGCCGTGCTGATGAAATCGCCGCTGCCCGTGCTGGCGCGGCACTGCCTGGCCTCGCTGCGCCCCGAGTTTCCAGGCAGCGTGCGGCCGGGCGATGTGCTGGTAGCGGGCGCCAACTTTGGCATCGGCTCCTCGCGCGAGCAAGCGCCGCAGGCGCTGCGCGAGCTGGGTGTGGGCGCGGTGGTGGCGCAGTCGTTCGGCGGGCTGTTCTACCGCAACGCGATCAACCTGGGACTGCCGGTGCTGGTGTGCGCGGAGGCCGCCCGGCTGCCCGACGGCGCCCGGGTGGCACTGGACCTGGAGACGGCGCTGCTGCGCCTGGACGACGGCAGCACGGTGGCGTGCGAGCCGATCCCTGGCTTCCTGCGCGAAATCCTCGGCGCCGGGGGGTTGGTTCCGCACCTGAAGCGGCGCCTGGCCGCCCGGGCCTGATACTGACGCTGGCGCCGGCGCGTCAGCCCGCGCGCGTGGGGGTGGCCTGGCGCAGCAGCCCGAGCGCCTCGTCGTCGCTGGTCTGCGTGAAATCCAGGTAGAAAGAGCCAACCGCACCGAAGTTGGGCGGCGTATTCAGGCAGATCACCTCGTCGGCGGCCGCCTCCAGGCTGGCCAGCCCTTCCTGCGCGCCGACCGGTGTGGCCGCGATCACCCGCGCGGCGCCCGCCATGCGCACGCCTTCCAATGCGGCACGCATGGTCGCGCCGGTGGCGACGCCGTCATCGACCACGATCACGGTACGCCCGGCCCGCGCCGGCACCGGCGCACCGCCGCGATAGCGCTGCTGGCGCCTGGCGATCTCGTCGAGCTGGCGCCCGCGTTCGGCATCGAAGCTGCCGCTTTCCACCGCTCGGCGCGCCCAGGGATCGTCGTTCACCACCGTATGCGGCCCGCCGCCGGCGGCATCGCCCTCGACCACGGCGCCCAGCGCCAGCTCCGGGTAGCCGGTGGCGCCGATCTTGCGCACCAGCAGCACGTCGAGCTGCGCACCGAGCGCGCGCGCCACCTCGAAGGCGACCGGCACGCCGCCGCGCGGCAGCGCCAGCACCAGTGCGGGCTGGTCGAGCTTGTCGGCGCCGAAGCCCAGCTCCGCCAGGCGGCGGCCAAGGTAATGGCCGGCTTCGCGGCGATCGGCAAAGCACGGTGGGACTGACATTGCGCGCTCCCGGTTGGCTGGCCGGCAGGTTCCCGGCCGGAGCACCGCACGATGGTGCCCCACGGCCAATATAGACCTTGCCGCGGAAGGCGTCCGCGCAACCGGCGAGTTGCATTCATCCGCCGCCAACGTCTCACAAGGCACCGCGATTGGACGCGATTGCGCAACAGTGTGTTCAACGCGGGGGGGCTGATCGCGAGGCCCGGGCGCATTAGGATGGATGCGTTGCCAATCGCCGGCCCGTCCGGCCTTCGACGTACCGCAAAAATGACTTCGCAAGCCCACGCCCAGCATCCCGCCCAGCATCCCGCCCATCAATCCGACACCACTGAAGCCGCCAGCCTGAACGCGCCCGACATCCCCTTCGGCTCGCTCGAAGCCGCCGCGCTGGCCGAACTGCCGTACACCTTCCGGCCGTCCGGCACCTGCACCCGCTACTACAACGAATACTTCGGCTGACGCTTGCGCTAGCCGGCGTCCGGCGCCGCCGCGCCGGAACTCATGACACGCTCGCACAGGGCGGCCAGGCGCGCGGCCATGTCGCGCGCCGGGGCCGGCAGGTCCGGCTGCGCGTGCAGGCTCAGCTCGACGTCCGGCACCGCCGCCGGCCAGCCGCCGCCATCCAGCACCTCGTGATGCGCCGTGGCCAGCCGCCGCGGCAGCAGCGTGATGCCGAGCCCGTCCGCCACGGCGGCCAGTATGCTGGCCAGGCTCGCGCTGACAAAGGCGATGCGCCAGCGCCGCCCGCCGGCGTCGAGCGCGTGCGTCATCTCGCCGCGGTACAGCCCGCCGGCGGGAAAGGCCACCAGCGGCACCGGATCGCGCGCCACCGCCGGGCGGCTGCGGCTGTCGATCCAGCACAGCGGCTCGGGCCAGCTCGCCATGCCCGGCGCCTGCGCCACGCGCTGCTTGACCAGCACCAGGTCTAGCTCGCGGTCCTGGAAGCGCTGCCACAGCTCGTGGCTCATGCCGCTGGTCACTTCCAGGCGCACCCCGGGCCAGTCGTCGGCAAACCCGGCCAGCACCGGCGTCAGCGGCCGCGCGGCAAAATCCTCGGGCACGCCGATGCGGATCTCGCCCTGGCCGGCGCTCTGGCGCAACTGCCCGACCGCCTCGGCCATCAGCTGCTGCAGGCGGCGCGCGTAGCCCAGCAGCCGCTCCCCCTCCGGCGTCGTCACCACGTAGCGCCCGCCGCGGTCCAGCAGCACGCAGCCGAGCTGGTCTTCAAGCCGCCGCACCTGCTGGCTGACGGTCGACTGGGTCAGGTGCACGCGCTGCGCTGCGCGGGTAAAGCTGCCGCTTTCCGCCACGGCGACAAAACTCTGCAACAGCACGGGATCGAGTCGGGGGTCCTGCATGGCCGGCTTTCCATTGGGTTTTCCACTGCCGGCGATTTCATCATTTAATTTCCCAATCACCAAGCCCCCGCGTACAGTGTGCAGCCTGCCACCTGCCATGCCGCAAGACTTGCGAGCGTGGACTCACTTTTCGGGATCCCTGCGCAAACCATGACCACTCACCAGGAATTCATGCGAGAGGCCGTGCGCCTTGCCGCGGCCAATCGCAAACGCGGCGGTCGTCCGTTCGGTGCCGTGCTGGCCATCGACGGCCAGGCCGTTGCCACCGGCGTGAATGACATCGTGCACAGCCACGACCCGACCACCCACGCCGAAATGGAAGCGGTGCGGGCCGCGGCGCGCAAGCTGGGCCGTCCGGACCTGCGCGGCAGCGTGGTCTACGCCAGCGGCCATCCCTGCCCGATGTGCCTGGCGGCGATGACCATGGCCGGGGTGCAGGCGGTCTACTACGCCTTCGACAACAACGATGCCGCGCCCTTCGGCTTGTCCAGCGAGGCCGCCTACCAGGCGCTGCGCCTGCCGCTGGATCCGCCCCCGCTGCCGCTGACGCGCTTGCCGGTAGACCTGTCCGCCGCCCAGCTCTACGGCCCGCGCGCGCCGCACGCTCCGCGCGGTTGACATGGCGGACATGGCACAGGCGCCCGACCTAGCCGGCGCCGCGGCGTGCGCGCGCGGCGGCAGGGCCCCGGCGCGCTGGCTGGTGCTGGCCGCCGTGGCAGGCATCGGCCTGAACCTGCGGCCGTTCCTGACCGCGGTGGGGCCGCTCGCGCCGTCGATCCGCGCCGGCACCGGGCTCACGTACCAGGGCATGGCCTGGCTGACCTTGCTGCCGATGCTGCTGATGGGCGTGGGCGCGTTCTTCGGCCCCGCGCTGCGCGCCCGCCTGGGCGCGCGCAACGCGGTGCTGGGCGCGCTGGCGCTGCTGGGCGCGGGCTGCGCGCTGCGCCTCGGCGTGACCGACGCCGGCTGGCTGATCGCCTCGGCGGCGCTGTGCGGGCTGGGCGTGGCCGTGGTGCAGGCAGCCTGCCCGGGACTGGTCAAGCAGGAATTCCCCGGCCGCGTGGCCCCGGTGATGGGACTGTACTCGGCCGCGCTGATGGGCGGCGGCGCGCTGGGCGCGCAACTTTCTCCCTACGTGACGGCGCTGTCCGGCAGCTGGCGCGAGGCGCTGGCGCTGTGGGCGCTGCCGGCGCTGGCCGCTCTCGCGCTGGCCTGGGTGGCGCTGCCGCGCGCGCATCGCAACGACCGGCTGCCGGACCACGCGGCGGCGCGCAGCCAGTCCGCGGGCCAGTCCGCAGCCATTACGCGAACCCTGCTGCGCCGGCCGCGCACGTGGTTGCTGATGGGATGCTTTGGCGTGATGAATGGCGGCTATGCCTCGCTGGTGGCCTGGCTGGCGCCGTTCTACCAGGGCCACGGCTGGAGCGCACCCGCCAGCGGCACGCTGGTGGCGCTGATGGCGGTAGCGCAGGCCGGCGCGGCGCTGCTGCTGCCGGCGCTGGCGGCACGGCGCGTCGACCGGCGCGCGTGGATGTTGCTGGCGCTGGCGATGCAGGTGACCGGCTTTGCCGGGCTCGCGCTCTGGCCCGACGCAGCGCCGTACGCATGGGCCGTGATCGGCGGCGCCGGGCTGGGCGGCTGCTTTGCGCTGTACCTGGTGGTGGCGCTGGACCACCTGCCCGACCCGGACAGCGCCGGCGCGCTGAGCGCGCTGATGCAGGGCGGCGGCTTCCTGCTGGCGGCACTGGCGCCGTGGCTGACCGCGATGCTGCAAGCCCATACCGGCGGCTTTGCCGCGGGCTGGTGGTACCACCTCGGCTGCGCCGCGCTGGTGGGCGTGCTGACGCTGCGCCTGAACCCGGCCAGCTTTGGCGCGGCCTACGCCGCGCCGGCGCCGGCGGCCAGGCCGTCGACGACAATCGACGACAAGCCCGTAAGCCCTCAATAGGTCTTGTAGGGCAGGAACTTGCCCGACATCTCGATGCGCACCCGATCCCCGTTGGGGTCGGGTTCGCGCTGCAGGTCCATGCGGAAATCGATCGCGCTCATGATGCCGTCGCCGAACTCCTCGTGGATCAGTGCCTTGAAGGTGGTGCCGTACACGCTGACCAGCTCGTAGAAGCGATAGATCAACGGATCGGTCGGCACCGCCGTTGGCAGCGAGCCCTTGTACGGCACCTCGCGCAGCCAGGCCTCGGCCTCGGGCGGCAGCCCGAAGATCTCCGCCACCGCGCGCGCTCCGGCCTCGTCGAACGTCATCTGGCCGAGGCACGCGGCCGTCGTCCATTCCTTGCTGCGGCCGACACGCTCGGCAACCTGCGCCCAGGTAATGCCGCGCCTGACCTTGGCTTCGATGATGAGATCGGTGACGTCGCTGCGGTTCATGCTGCCTCCATGGCTATGGCGTGGATGGAAGCCATGCGGAGCGCCACCGCCCATTGGCGGCAGGTTCAGCGAGTCAGCGCGGTTTCGACCGTGGCCGTGGCATCCGGCGTCTCCAGCTCCTGCGGCAGCGCAAACAGCGCAGCGGCGGGTGGCGACAGCCCCTGCAAAAACTGCAAGGCAAGCACGATGAGCATGATTGGCATGGCGCCTCCTTCAAGCACACGTGGCAGATTCCACTTCCTGGCCCGACCGGGTTCCGTCTGGCACTCCGTCTGGCACTCCGCCACGCGCAAGCTTCATGCCATTGGCGCAATGCCCCGGAGCGGCCGTACTGGCATCCCGCGCGCACCGTGACGAGCCAGCCCGGCACGCAGCGCGAGCCATGTTGAAGCATGCTGCACCGTCCCGGTCCCGGCAAGGACTGCAGGCAAGGCTTCGGCATCGGCGCCGGCCGTACCCGTTTCGGCGTCAGAAGTGGCAGTGCGCCGGCCGCCCGGCCGACACGCTGGCGGCCTCCCGACGCACGCGCTTGCTTGCTAGGTTTATTTCCGATGTAACGTCACATTACGCCACCCGAGGGCTGGCCGCACCCATCCGCGGTGCCGCTCCGGCGTGCGGCGCCTTGCCGTACAAGGCTGCGCAGGCATCGCCAGGCAGCGCGCGCCCGATCGCGCCCGATTAAGCCCCATGTGAGACAGCCTTACAAGTGCAAGCACGCAGCGAGGGGGCCGGTCGCTACATTGAAGCCGTGTCCAACGCGATCCCGCCAGGAGCCCAGAAATGAAACGAGCCCTTTCCCTGGTCGTGCTGCTGTCGACCACGGCCGCACTGCTTTCCGCCTGCATCGTCGTGCCGCCGCGGGGCGGCCCGCCGCCCCGCTACCACCATCACTACGACCGGTATTGATCCCCTGGATTGATCCCCGGATTGAGATTGATGATCGCTTGCCTGATTGCCTGACCACCACCGCCCACAAGGAGCCATTCCATGAAACGCCAGCTCATGCTTGCAGCAGCCGTCCTCGCCACGGGCGGTGCCTTCGGACTCATCGCGCCCGCCGAAGCCCATCCCACGGCCGTCGCCCACGGCTATGGCCATCCGCCGCCGCCGCGCTATGAGCCGCATCCCGCCGCGCGCCGCGGCCAGGTCTGGGTGCCCGGCCACTGGGTCGGCGCTCGCGGCAGCTACGACTGGCGCCCCGGCTACTGGCAGGCGCAACGCCCGGGCCACCGCTTCGTGCCCGACCGCTGGGTGCGCGGACCGAACGGCTGGGTGATGCGCCCCGGCTACTGGACCCGCTGACTGACAAGGCCCGAAACCGGCTTGCCACCTTGTCTGATGCAGTTGGTGGCAAGCCGGGTGCAGACCGGTGCAGCAGCCTTCCCAGGTCTCATGCCGAGGGTGTAGCCACTCCTCATCCAGAAGCACTAGGCCATGCGCCCGAGCGCGTCATTAATCGTGCAGATATATTACGAAGCCCCGTATCAAGCTGCCGTTTCATTATTGCGCCACCTGCATGGGCGATATATTCCGTACACCCCACGATGGGGTTACCAATCCCTCTCACGAGGGCTTTGGATAATGCGATCTGTTTCAACGCTGCAACCAATTTAATTTCGGTTGTCACATCGGTGAAACTGCCCGGACCCGGCACCAGCGCGGCGTTTGCGGAACCTGGCATGGCGCATTTGGGTGAATTCTTAAAGGATTATGACGCGTCTGTCATTCCCACCCTGCCTCGTCCCAAATCCGCTCGCTTGCAATCCACTCAACCAGCCCATAAGATGAATTTAAGCCGATTTAGGAGCGAGAATCTTTCGGGTTCGGGTTCGGGTCAACCATCCAGCCATCGACAAGTTCCATCCAGAAGAACGGAACTGCCGGGGCATGGAAGCATGGGGGTCACACACGCGGTCAGGCACCAATGGTGGCTGACGTCCTGCACTGCCCTCCATACGCAAAGCGCCCCGCAGTCCGCTCCCGAGCAAACGGGGAGTGAAGTCGATGAACGCGTTGCTGATCGAGGAGCATCCGCTGCTCCGGCTCGGGCTGTTGCAGATGCTCGAGAACATCCAGGAATCCGCCCAGGTGGCAGCCATCGCGCCCGCGGACATCGCCAGGCTGGATAGCCGGCACCACCATGCAGACCTGCTCGTGTTTGGCATGCCCGCCGAATCCGGTCCGGGCTGGGCACAACTCGAACAGGCGCAGGCCGTGCTGCAGCCGCAGCGCGTGCTGATCCTGGCCGACGTACTGCCCTTGCACGTGCCCAATCCGGAAAGCGCCCGCGGCGTGTGCGGCTGCCTGCCGAAGACCGCTTCGCTGGCGGTAATCGAGGCGGCCATCCGCCTGGCCATCTCCGGCGTGCAGGGCCTGCTGTTCTCGGCCGAAACCGGGACCACGCCTTCCGCCTCGCGCTCGGCCATGCCGGCGGTGCAATCGCTCGCCTCGGCCGCGCCGCTGCCCTTGCCGGCGAACCTGCCCACCGAATCGCTTTCGCTCGCCTCATGCGCCAGCGCGCAGCGCAGCACGCCGCGCACTACCGTGGCGGTGCGCGACCTGACCGACCTGAGGCCCGGCCAGCCGTTGCCCGCGCCAGACGCCGCCGGCGCCATGCCGATCGGCGAGGAAGAACCGAGTTACGGCGAAGCGGAAATGCTCAAGATCACGCCGCGCCAGTACGAAGTGCTGGTGCTGCTGGCACGCGGCTATCCGATCAAGACGGTCAGCCGCATGCTGAATATCTCGGTGGCCACGGTGAAAAGCCACGCCTGCACGCTGTACCAGCGGCTCAAGGTGCGCAACAAGGGCGAGGCGGTCTACGCCGCCCTGCAGCGCGGCGCGACGCTGGAGTGGGTCAGCGGCGACGAACGTTTTTCGCGCGACAGCAGCGCGCGCCCGCTAGCCGCATCCCGTGGTGGCGACGCCGCATTCCAGGCCACCAGCACGGCGCTGTAACACCAGACTCTGCGCCGTACCCGCGCAAGACGGGCCGGCGCAGTGCCTGGATCTGTGGATCACAGGGGGTCAAACATGCCGGCACGCACTTTCATGCCGACCTTTTCGGTGTGTGTCGCCACGTGCGACCAACCTGAAGGCCTGCGGCACACGCTGCAATCGGTAGCCGATTCCACCATGCCGCCGCATCAGCTGATCGTCACGGACGACAGTCACGGCTACGACACGCGCGAAATGATGCGCCGCGACTATCCGGACATCACCTATCTGGAAGGTCCGCGCCGCACCAGGGCCGCAAACCGCAACCGTATATTGCCCGTTGCCACCGGTTCGCACGTGCTGTTCCTGGACGACCGCACGCGGCTGGGGCCAACCTTCCTGCAGCAGATGGCCGACTGCCTGGCTGACGACTACATGCACCGCACGGCATCGGGCTGCGCCACACCGCTGATCGTGACGGGCACGGACATGTGCCAGGGACAGCGCGGCAAGCCGCGCAAGGCAGCCTTTCTGGGCTACCCGTCTCTGGACTACAGCCATGGCGAGCGGCTGTGCTCAGTGGTGCTCCACAGCACCGTGTTCCCGCGCGAGTTGTTCGACCATATCCGCTTCTGCGAGCAGCTCGCGGCAGGCTACGAGGACTGCGAGTTCGCCAGCCGCGCGGTGTACGAGTTCGGCCACCGCATCGCGCTGGTACCAAGCGCGGTCAATCAGTACATGGTCTCCGTCGGCCATGACGAGGACACCGAGCCGGCCAGCGCGGCGTCGCGCCTGTACGTGACCTACCGCCGCCACGGGCGCAGCCAGCACCGTCCGGTCAGGGCGGCGCTGTTCCTGGCGGTGGCGCTGCCACATATGCTGGCGCGCAATGTGCGCCAGGCAGGCTGGCATGGCGCGGTGCCGGCGTGGGACACGACACGGAAATTGTGGGCGCTGCTGCGCGCCGACCGGCTGCCGCAGGCGCGCGGCGCAGCAGCCGGGACGAGCCTGCCGGGATCCATGGCCTGAGTGGCGCCGCGCAGGGTGCGCCAGCGTACCCGTTTCTGCGTCCCACTCCGGGATCAAACTAGCGCCGGTACGCCGGAAAGTATCCGCGCAGGTCCGCCAACTCCTGCTCGCCAGCCTTGCCACCGCCGCACAACGCGGCGTAGCGCTTGGGATCGACAATCAGGCGCTGGGTGCGGAACATCCGGGTGTCAGGCGAGAAGCCTCGCTTGAAGCGAAGCAACGAATCCTGCTCCCCGTTGCTCCCACGCCCCCCGCCCAGGTTCAGCACGCGATATCCGTGCTCGCGGCCCCATTGCCGCTGCGCGTGAATGAGCAGTTTCAGCGGCTGGCGATTCAGGGCGCGATCGTCGGCGCCATACAAGTGCCCCTGCAAGATGCCCGACGACGGCGCCACGGTAAGCAGCGCTGCGGCGATGGGCATGCCAGCCTCCTCGGCGACGAACAGCTTCAGCAGGTCACCGAGTTCATGGCGCAGTGTGTGGTAGTAGCGCTCATCAAAGTAATAGAATGCCGGTGCCCCCAGCCGCCGCATCGACGCGTTGTACATTGCGAGGAAGCTGCCCAGCGCGCCAAAGGACTCGTCGATGCGCACAGTGATACCGGCGCGCATGGCCCGGTTGATATCGCTGCGGTGACCATGCGCGGTGTCGCGCCAGTGCGCGGCCTCGCTCTTGGTCAGGTCAATCGTGACCGTAGGGCCTTGATCCACCACCTCGCCGACTGCGCTGTTCCAGCTTGAATTGAGGAGCGGATGCAAACGGATGAACCAGGACACGCAGCCATCGGCGCGCAACATGGCGATAGCCTTGCGCAGTGCGGCATCGGCAAAGTCCTGCCCGGCGCCCTCGCTCAGGAGCGGCCCGCCGTAGCCGTAGGGCGAGACGGCATCCCACTCCCCACAGCCAATGGCGCGCCTTACCAGCGGCAGCAGCAACTCGGCCTCACCGTCGCGGGCATATAGCGCCCCTGCGCTGCCACGGTCGCCGAACTCCGCCGCACGCGCCCAGCCAGGCATGTGGTAGCAGTCGTGACAGCGGCGCCGCAGCACCTCACCCCAGGCGGTGTCTGATGGAGCGAGCAGCTGGATCTTCATGACGTCACAGGTTGCGGTTCAGGCTGCCTGCCGGTCTGCACAGTTTGTCCTCCCACGCGAAAAAAACCTGGCGCACCAGCACGAAGGGACCCCACGGTGTCCAGCCGGATCAGCGTTGGCCGGTGCATCATCGCTGCATGGCGCCGGCGCAATCCCGAGCCGCATCGTGCATCGCCACGCCTTCCACGTCCTGCCTTGCTCCCGTCGGCAGGGTTGCACGAAGGACTACCTCGCGCACCACCCGCGCAGCCAGGGCAATCTCGGCCTCGGTCAGGGTGGGATGTACCAGCAGCATCAGGCTGCATTCACCCAGCAATCTGGCATTGGGCAACCGACACGGCGGACGCCAGCCAGTGTCATCGAACGCCTTCTCGAGATAAGCCTCCGAGCAGCCGCCCACATAGCAGGGCACCCCGGCTGCCTGGATCTCGGCCACGATGCGGTCACGGCTCCAGCCTTCCCTGAGCAACTCCGGGTGGACGAATGCATAAAACTTGTACCACGCAGGCCGGGCATCAGGTGGGCAGGCGGGCAGCCAGACTGCAGCGCATTGCCGAAGCGCGCCGGCAATGACCTCCGCATTGGCAGCGCGCTGCGCCGTCCATTGCTTCATGCGCGCAAGCTGTATGCGCCCGATCACCGCCTGCATTTCCAGCATGCGCCAGTTGGTACCGAAGGACTCATGCAACCACCTGAATCCCGGGGGATGCTGGCGCCCATAGACCGCATCCCAGTTCTTGCCATGGTCCTTGTACGACCACATGCGCAGCCAGAGGTCTCTTGCGCTGGTCGTCACCATCCCGCCCTCGCCGCCGGTGGTCATGATCTTGTCCTGGCAAAAGGACCAGGCGCCCACATCCCCAATTGCGCCAACCGAGCGCCCTTTGTAGCGCGCGCCATGTGCCTGCGCGCAATCCTCGATCACCTTGATGCCATGCTCGCGCGCCAACGCCATGATCGGGTCCATGTCGCAGGGTATGCCGGCCAGGTGCACGCAGATGATGGCTCGTGTCCTTGGCGTCAGCACCTTGCCGATCGTCGCTGCCGAAAGATTGCCACTCGCAAGCTCGACATCGGCAAAGACTGGCGTTGCACCCGCATTCACCACGCATGAAATACTGGCGATAAACGTGCGTGGCGTGACCACGACCTCGTCGCCTGGGCCAATGCCTAGCGCCTTCAGCGCGACATCGAGCGCAAGCGTCCCGTTTCCCAGCGCAATTGCATGCGGCGTCCCCACCCAACTGGCAAATTCCTCCTCGAACTCCCGGCATTCGGAGCCTGTCCAGTAGTTCACACGATTAGACAACAGCACCTTCTGGACGGCAGCCGCCTCGTCGGCGGTGAAACTTGGCCAGGGAGAAAAGCTGGTATCCAGCATGGTCGTCCACCTCAGCAATGGAAGTCGGAGCGGGTACTGCCGCGCAGGCCAGGTGTCAACTAAGCACCCGCTGGAATGCCATCATCTAACCAGACTTGCATTGGCACGTGAAGGCCACCATGTGGACTAGGACACTCAGATGAGGCGCCATGGTGAGGGCGCGCGCCGGCGCCCATTGCGTACGCAAGCCCACGTTGCGGTGTTGCAAGAGAAGCGCCAGCAACAATAATTGCTTCAGTCTGGAGTGGTGCCGAAGCACCCAGTCATGCTGACGGGCTGACGGGCTGACGGACGGGCCAACGGACGGGCCAACGGGCAAATCGGAAGCCATTGACAGAAGAAGCCTCAAGACAATGCAAAACCGTGTGCAGCCATTCTTGTTCGTTCCGCCAGTAGGGCATCCTTGTCGCAGCCTGGTCGCCACCAGGTCCCTGCACCCTGCGGTGCATGGAGGTTCCGGCAAATGACCAGACTATTTTCGCGCTGGCTGATTGCGCTGCCCCGACGCCGCAAGGTCGCGCTCATGATATCGGCTGACCTGCTTGCGCTGCCGCTGTGCTTTGCTTTCGCTTTGTTCCTGCGCGTCGGCAATTTCGAGTTGCTGGCCCAGTACGGCATCACACCGCCGCTGATCATTGCGGCCTGCACGATTCCCGTGTTCTCGCTCAGCGGCCTGTATCGGACCGTCGTGAGGTATTTCGACCTGAAAGTCCTTTGGACGACTGGCACCAGCCTGGCCTGCATCATCGGGATCACCTATGCGCTGTCGTTCCTGGTGCACCTCGACCGGCTGCCTCGCACCGGCCTGCTGATCTACTGGTTCATCGCTTTCTCCTATGTCGTAATCTCCCGCTTTGTCGCGCGTGCATTGCTGATGCGCTCGCTCCAGTCCCGGCAGGTGCAGGCCGAGCCAGCGCCTCTGCGCGTGGCAATATTTGGAGCCGGCGAGGCGGGCTTCCAGCTCGCCATCGCCATGCGATCCAGCCTGCGTCACAAGGCGGTCTGCTTCTTTGATGACGACTTCGCGCTCGAGGGCAAGATCTTTGCCGACCTCCCCGTCCATCACAGCAACCAGATGCGCGCGCAGATCCAGAAGTACGCGATCAATGAAGTCGTGCTGGCCGCGCCGACCCTGCCCATAGAACGCCGCCGCCAGCTTGTGGAGAAGTTGCACCACTATGCGGTCAGCGTGCGCACAGTGCCCACCCTGCTCGAACTGGTCGACCGGCAGATCACCGTGCAGTCCATCCGTGACATCAGCGTGGAAGACTTGCTGGGCCGCGACATCGTCCCCCCACGTGAAGACCTGTTCGCCAAGTGCACGCTACGCAAGACGGTAATGGTCACCGGCGCGGGTGGTTCCATCGGCAGGGAGCTATGCCGTCAGATCGCCACGCAGGGACCGCAGCGACTGATCCTGTTCGACCACTCCGAATATGCCCTCTACGCGATCGCAGAGGAGCTGCGGCAGCGCTATCCTGAACTGCAGATCGATGCCCGGATCGGCTCCGTCTGCGATTCCACCGCAATGTCCGCGGCACTGCGCGGCCAGCAGGTCGACACCATCTATCACGCCGCGGCTTACAAGCATGTGCCGCTGGTCGAAGTGAACATGCCGGAGGGCATTCGCAACAATGTGTTGGGTTCCCAGACCGTCGCCGACCTGGCGGATCATTTCGGCGTTCAGACCTGCGTGCTGGTTTCCACCGACAAGGCGGTCCGCCCTACCAATGTCATGGGCGCAAGCAAGCGGATTGCAGAACTCGTTTTCCAGGCTGCCGCCGCCCGCCCCAATACGAGAACTACGTTCTCGATGGTGCGCTTTGGTAATGTATTGGGCTCATCCGGGTCGGTGGTGCCGCTGTTCCGCAAGCAGATCCGCGCGGGCGGGCCCATCACGATTACGCATCCGGATGTCATTCGCTTCTTCATGCTGATCCCCGAAGCGGCACAGCTGGTAATACAGGCCGGCGCGATGGCCAAAGGTGGCGAAGTGTTCGTGCTCGACATGGGCAAGCCGGTCCGCATCATCGACCTTGCCCGCACAATGATCGAGATGTCCGGGTTGGTGGAAAAGACGCGCAAGAACCCTGCCGGCGACATCGAGATCAAAGTCGTAGGGCTGCGCCCGGGCGAGAAGCTTTTTGAAGAGCTTTTGATCGGCGGCGAGGTGACGGCCAGCGGTCACGAGCGCATCATGTGCTCGAACGAACCGTTTCTCGAAGCCGCAGAGTTGCAGGCGAAGCTCCAGCGCCTGCTCGCAGCCTGCGACACCCGCGACGAGCTGGAGATCCAGATCGCCGTACAGAGCCTGGTCTCCGAGTACACCCCCTACAGCTCTCTGGATTCGCCCGCCCGCAAGGTGCTGGCACCCGCACCGCCGCCGTTGCGCGGCGTTACATCGCGCCGGAACCCGTCCCCGGAAGTCGGCGTGGACCTGCAGCCCCCAACATTGTCCAATCCGAGCGAGGCTGGCTGAAGGCGGCCGGCCAGGTGCCCGGGACGGCGACGCAGTAACCCAATTGCCGAGCCAGGTCCTGCA
This sequence comes from Cupriavidus sp. a3, assembly GCF_051015765.1. NCBI lineage: Bacteria > Pseudomonadati > Pseudomonadota > Betaproteobacteria > Burkholderiales > Burkholderiaceae > Cupriavidus > Cupriavidus sp. a3. Next base: position 2,388,540 of record NZ_CP170644.1, read on the forward strand.
CGGCCCCGTGTGGCTCGGCACAGCTGAGCGCGCGCCTGGTCCGAGGGCCATGCATTTCCGAGCGTTCCGAGCGTCAGGCAGGGTGGTGCTGCGCGGGTCTGGTGCGTGCAGAGCGCACGCGCCAGCCGTCAAGCCTGCCTGCGGCTATCCGTGCTTCGTGGAGAACGCACGCGGCATCGTTGGCTTGCGACGTGCCTGACATCATCCGTCATGACGCCACGACACTGTTCGCCGCACTGTCGAAGATCCAGTACGGCGCCCGATGGACAAAGCCAGGGATTCCGACGCTATTTCGCCTTGTTGTCGGAGACATGAAGCATGGTTTGCCCATGCAAACGGCTTCCACTGTGTTCCTGGTCCAGTTCCGGTTCTCGGGCCGATGGCTGGACACGATGATCCCCGTCCTCCTTGAAGCGCCCGAGAATGTGCCGTGCCAGGTGTGGCGCCGCATACTTCGCGCCATAGACGAAACGCAGTGCGGGCCCGAAGCTCAGCGCAGCCGCGGGTCCAACCACGTACAGGTCGCGTAGATTGGTTTCGAAATTGCGCGTCAGGCTTGGCGCGCCGCAAACGAGTGAGAGCGAATCCTGAAGCTCCTGGGAGAGGAAGGAATGCCTGGCCATATCAATCTTGAACCCTGTGGCCAGAACAACATGATCGGCACTGATTCGGGACACATTATTCGCGCTCGAGACCTGCAGGACTACCTGACCGTCCCTGAGTTCGGCATCCCTGATTTCGCTCTGGGTCCGGATATCAACCTTGCCCTCCACGCGATCGCGCAGCCACCACGCCCCAGACGGTGCCCAACCCGTGTCGAGCAACCTCTGGCGGCGCTGGAGATCCATCATGTGGAAGAAGGCGGGGTGCTCGGACAACAGGAAGGACATCAAAAGCACACTTGGACTATTGGAATCCCAACCACGTCCCAGGCCGACGCGCCCTCGGAGCAGCCTTGTGACACCACCGCCGGAGACACGCGGCTCCCTGCCCCAATTGATCTCGCCGCGCACAAGCAGCCGAACCCGAGCTCCGAGTTCGCCAAAAAGCGCAGCCAGCCCGATTGCCGACTGGCCCCCGCCGACAACAACGATACTCTTGCCTTTCGCCCAAGCCAGGCTTCCGAACTCGCCGGAGTGGACCACGTAAGGCTTCGGCATGGCCTGCAGTGCCGGGGGCACCTGCGCGAATCCTTTCAGGCCCAGGGCGACTACCACGCGCCGCGCCGCCATGGCGCTGCCATCGCTCAGAAGCAGCCGGTAGAGCCCCTCCTTGCGGTGCATGTCGACAACTTCCACCGGGCGCACATGACTGACCAGTCGCGACTGAAACCACAGCCCATAGTCCACGAAGAGTTCCAGCGGCACGCGCAATCCGACCTGTCGGTACGCGACGCGATTACGACGGCAATATTCTTCCAGCGTATAGCCTTTCCACGGCGCGTAGAGATTCGAGGCAAACGGTTCCGAGCGCAAGAGCATCCCCGGCGGCATGAAATTTCTCCAGGCATGCATTGGTTCCCCGAGAATCTGATTGGGCACGCCGGCCTTGCTCAGATAGGCCGAAACCGACAGACCATAGGGGCCGGCCCCGACAATAACCGTATCCGTGGATGAGAACATTATTGCTCTTCCCTTTTGAGTTTTCCTGGCGGTTGCGAAGCCGCGCCTTCCGGAGCAGCGTTGCGCGCCATGCAGCCGTCGTCGGTTGCTTCGATCACGCGCCCAGCCAGATTACGGCAGTCTGAAACCTGCCCTCCGGTGCATCGGTACGGACCCGCACACTCCTTTTCGATCACAGCGGCGCCCCGACTTTGGCATGACCAGTGGCGCGGCAGAACGTGGCCTCGGCCACATTTGCTGCTTCACACAACGAGCCGATTTTGGTGAGATAAGACTCAGAGCGGAAATTCGGAATCCGTCGGACGGCGGCAATGAACTCCTCTGCGTGACAGACTGGACGGATCGATCATGAAGCGCTTGTTTGACATTGTGTTCGCCTCCATGGCATTGCTTGTGCTGGCAATACCGCTGCTGCTCCTGGCGGGTGCCGTGCGCTGGAAGCTAGGCAGTCCGGTGCTGTTTCGACCGACGCGGGCGGGCCTGGACGGCAGGCCATTTCGGGTTGTGAAGTTCCGAACCATGACGGATGAGCGAGGCCCGGATGGCAATCTCCTGCCGGACAACGACAGGCTCACGCCGTTCGGCAGATTCCTGCGCCGCGCCAGCCTCGATGAGCTACCCCAGTTCTGGTGCGTCCTGCTGGGGGACATGAGTGTCATTGGCCCACGCCCGCTGCCAATGAAGTATTTGCCGTGTTACTCACCCGACCAGGCTCGCCGCCTTCTGGTCCGCCCCGGCATATCCGGGTGGGCACAGGTGAACGGGCGGAACACCCTGACCTGGGAAGAGAAATTTCGCCTGGACACCTGGTACGTGGACCACCACTCTTTCTGGCTGGATCTGAAGATCCTCTTGCGCACGGTAGGCACCGTTGTCGGCCGCCAGGGCATTAACGCAGCAGGGGACATCGAGGTACCGACGTTCACAGGCAGTCCCGGTGTTCAGCATGCGGCGAGCGTGCCCCGGCCCGCTGCGAACGAAGACGTTCCGATTCACATCGCATGATGACTCTTCTCGTGCTGAATGTCACATTCCCGCTCGCGGTACAAGAGGCGTGTCGCCACTTCGTGAACTTGCGCACGTATCGCGCTGCTTTCGGGCAGGCCATTCTGATTAGATGACATATGTCAGACATTGAGCGTGGGCATCGGGGGCAGCAGGCGTCCGCGCGGTCGGCAAGCCACGACTCAAGGCAGCAGAAAACAAAATGCCGGTATACAGGCACTATTCCAACGAAAACGGCCGAAGGCCTGCATGACGGGGCCTGCTGGGCTACGACAGGGTCATTGTGACTGGAATGGCATTGGGGTGAACATGAACGTTCTGCTGACGTGCATAGGTAGAAGGCGCTACCTGGCGGAGTATTTCAAGTCGGAGCTGAATGGCGCCGGCCTGGTGCTTGGAGTGGACATGAATGGCGGCGCGCCGGCTGCGAGCGCGTGCGACAGGTTTTTTTTGGCGCCCGGGCTTGATGCGGATAACTACATCGACTTCCTGCTCAACCTGTGCAGGGTGCATCGGGTCTCCGCCATCCTGTCCCTGAATGACCTGGAACTTCCGCTCCTTGCGGCGAACGCACAACGGTTTCGCGAGATCGGAACGATACCGGTGATCTCGTCGACAGAGGTGGTGAATCTGTGCGCGGACAAGTTCCTGACTGTGCAGTTTGCCGAATCTATCGGAGTATCGACGCCGCGCAGCTATGCCACGCTGGAGAGCGCCGAAGATGCAATTTCGGCGGGAACCGAGATTTTCCCACTGGTGGTCAAACCCCGCTGGGGCAGCGCAGGTTTTGGCATATTGTTCGTCGAGAACCTCGACGAGCTTCGCTTCGCCTATGCCTACTGCCAGCGGATGTGCAGGAAATCGGCTTTTGCCAGGCTGGGACAGCCAGATGCGGCGGTGATGATCCAGGAATGGATCTCGGGCCAGGAGTACGGACTCGATATCTTCAACGACCTTGAAGCGAGGCCGGTCGGATTTGCCGTGCGCAAGAAGCTGTCGATGCGCGCGGGAGAGACCGATCGCGCGATCACGGTCGAAAGCGGGCCTTTCGACGACATCGCCACGCGCATCAGCCATGAACTGGGACATATCGGCAATGTCGACTGCGATGTGATCGAGCGCGAAGGGCGCCAGTATCTCCTGGAGCTGAATCCAAGATTTGGAGGCGGCTACCCCTTTACCCATCTGGCGGGAGCCAACCTGGTAAGAGTGCTGCTGAATTGCGTGCGCGGGCAGCACGGCCAGGAAGTCCACTATCAGGCCGGCATCGAACTGTTCAAGTGCGCCTACCTGGCCAGGGTCGGCGAACTGGCGGAGCAGCATGTTGCCATGGAAGCATCAGCCGGCTAACGGCATGGAAGGAATCGATGAACAGCGCGAATGGGATTGCCAGTGCCGCGACGGACCTGGTGCGGCCGACTTCCGACCCCAGCCGTCAAGGGGATGCTGACCACCACCCCGGACTAAATGCTCCAGCGGCGAGCGGAGCCACTGCTCCCGTCAGGCAGGTCGCTGACACGGAGGTTGCGGGTAACGCGGCACAAGCCCGCTACCGCCAGCTCTGCAATACTGCGAATATTCCGCTATTTAGTCAGGCGTGGTGGCTGGACGCCACCGCCGGCCCCGGGAACTGGAGCGTAGCGCTGGTCGAGCGCGGCGGTCAGATAGTCGCAAGCCTGCCCTACGCCCCCCGGCGCATGTACGGGTTTTCAGTCATTGCCCAGCCGGCACTGGCCAAGATGTCCGGACCGTGGCTGGCCCCGATGGATGGCAAGCCGGCGAGAGTGCTGGGCCAGCAGAAGGAGTTGATGGACGATCTGATCGGGCAGCTCCCGCGGTTTGACCATTTCCAGCAGCACTGGGATCCCGGCCAGACCAATTGGCTGCCCTTTGCCTGGAAGGGGTTCCGTCAGACCACCAAGTACACCTACGTATTCGATGACCTGTCGGATCCGGAAGCGCTCTGGAATGGCATGCAGCACAACATCAGAGCCGAAATCCGCAAGGCGGGCTCCCGCCATGGTCTTCAGGTGCGCGACGACCTTGGCATCGACGAGTTCATCAAGCTGAACCGGCAGGTCTTCTCCCGGCAACGCATGGCGATACCCTACACGGACGACTTCGTGCGCCGCCTTGACGCCGCGTGTGCGGCGCGAGGCGCACGCAAGTTCTTCATTGCCGTGGATAAGGAAGGCCGTCGTCATGCCGGCGTCTATCTGGTCTGGGACGGGCGAGTCGCCTATTACCTGATGGGCGGCTCAGATCCAGTGCTCCGGACCAGTGGGGCGACCAGCTTGTGCATGTGGGAAGCAATCCGCTACGCCTCGGGCGTGGCGCGCACGTTTGACTTCGAAGGGTCGATGCTGGAGCCGGTCGAGCGCTTTTTCAGGGCATTCGGCGCCAGACAGCAGCCTTACTTCTTTATCCAGAAGACCCCCTCGCGCATCCTGCTGACATACCTGTACCTGCGTTCGCTCCTCAATCCCTGAGGGATTGCTTGTTGTGGCAGTGCCTATTGCGTCGACGCGCGTTGCGCTCAGGTCGCGCCGATCCGTAGCAGCTGCGCGTGGATTCGCGGCAGCTCCGATCCCCCATTGCTCGCATTCCGGGAATGCCACCTTGCCAGCATCCGTGCGGTTTCGCACATTGCTGGCCTGTCGCGCACCGCACGCGCGATGGCGTGGTACGGCCTCAGTCGAATGGACGATACCCGTTGGAACGATGTTTCCTTCAATTGCCAATCGCTAGTCTGAAGGCTCCCCGGCACGCCGCGACGAGTACCGGCGCTGGGACGCGCCCGATCGCAGGTGTATGTGCAGCAATGTGTGTGGGTGACAACAATGCCCACATATCCGGCGGTCGGCGAATTTCTACAATCGGAGCACGGTTCATCAGTTCAGCGCTGTCACCTCGCAAGTCAGTCCGATTCGATCGGCTTCAACCACAAACCTTCTGATTCCATCATGTCGAGCCCAATCGCCAAAGATCTCATCGAACGGATCAAGAACAGGGAGTCCATTATCGGCATCGTCGGCCTGGGCTATGTCGGGCTGCCCCTGATGCTGCGCTACTGCGCAATCGGTTTCCGTGTGTTGGGTATCGACATCGACGAGGGCAAGGTTGCCAAGCTCAACGCCGGCCAGAGCTATATCGAGCATATTCCCGCACGCAGCATCGCCCGTGCCCGCGAGACCGGGTTCGAGGCCACTACGGATTTCGAGCGTGCCGGAGAGTGCGATGCCATCATCCTGTGCGTGCCGACGCCGCTCAACAAGCATCGTGAACCCGACATGAGCTTTGTCATCAACACCGCGGACGCCATCAAGAAGTACCTGCGCGCCGGACAGGTGGTGTCGCTGGAAAGCACCACCTACCCCGGCACGACCGAGGAGGAACTGCTGCCTCGCATGCAGGAAGGCGGGCTTGAGGTGGGCGGCGACATCTTCCTGGTCTATTCGCCGGAGCGCGAAGACCCGGGCAATGGCAAATTCGAAACGCGCAGCATTCCCAAGATCGTCGGTGGCCAGACGCCGGTCTGCCGCGAGGTCGGTATGGCGCTGTACGAAGTGGCGATCGACCGCGTGGTGCCGGTCAGCTCGACCAAGGCCGCCGAGATGACCAAGCTGCTCGAGAACATCCATCGTGCGGTGAACATCGGCCTGGTCAACGAAATGAAGATCGTGGCCACGCGGATGGGCATCGATATCTTCGAAGTGGTCGACGCCGCTTCAACCAAGCCATTCGGTTTCACCCCTTACTATCCCGGGCCGGGCCTGGGCGGGCATTGCATCCCCATCGATCCCTTCTACCTTACCTGGAAGGCGCGCGAATACGGCTTGCACACCCGCTTCATCGAATTGTCCGGCGAAGTCAACAAGGCCATGCCGGAGTACGTGGTCAGCCGGCTGGTGGACGGACTGAACCAGCAGGGCAAGGCACTCAAAGGCTGCCGGGTGCTGGTGCTGGGCATTGCCTACAAGAAAAACGTCGATGACATGCGCGAGTCGCCCTCGGTCGAGATCATGGAACAGATTCGCGCACGCGGCGCGACGGTCGCATACAGCGACCCGCACGTCCCGGTGTTTCCGAAAATGCGCGAGCACTATTTCGAGCTGTCGAGCGTGCCGCTCGACGGCGAATCGCTCTGCGGCTTCGACGCCGTGGTGCTGGCCACCGATCACGACGCCTTCGACTATCTTCTCATCCGCCAGCATGCGAAGCTCCTCGTCGACAGCCGCGGAAAGTATCGCGCGTCATACGCGAATGTTGTCAAGGCCTGAGCACATGGGAGCGCTAGCGTGAAACGATTCGCACTGATCGGAGCGGCCGGCTACATTGCGCCACGCCACATGACCGCCATCAAGGATTCGGGCAATGAGCTCGTGTCGGCGTACGACATCAACGATTCAGTTGGCATCCTCGACAGCATTTCGCCACAGAGCGAATTCTTCACCGAATTCGAGCGCTTCTATGACCATGCCTGGCGCCTGCGGCGCCAGCCGGGCGCAGCGCTGGACTACATCTCCGTCTGCTCGCCGAACTACCTGCACCAGTCGCATATCTCTGCCGGCCTGCGCCTCGGATGCGACGTGATCTGCGAGAAGCCGCTGGTCCCGACACCTGCATTGCTCGATGAACTCGCGCTCGTCGAACGCGAGACCGGCAGGCGCGTGTTCAATATCCTGCAGCTGCGCCATCACCAGGCAATCCTCGCGCTCAAGGAGAAGGTTGCGTGCGAGCGCAACGGGCACAAGCACGAGGTCGACCTGACCTACATCACCTCGCGCGGAAAGTGGTATCTGGAAAGCTGGAAAGGCGACACGCGCAAATCCTTCGGCGTGGCCACGAACATTGGCGTGCACTTCTATGACATGTTGCACTTCATCTTTGGCAGCCTGCAACGCAATGTGGTGCACTATGGCACGGACAACAAGGCTGCAGGCTACCTCGAATACGAGAATGCGCGCGTGCGCTGGTTTCTATCGATCGATGCCAATGACCTGCCTGCCACGGTGAAGGGCAAGAAGACGACCTATCGTTCGATCGCCGTGGACGGTGCCGAGATCGAGTTTTCGGAAGGCTTCACCGACCTGCACACCACCAGCTACCGGGAGATACTCGCGGGCCGGGGCTACGGCCTGGACGACGCGCGTCACTGCGTAGAGACGGTCAGCACAATCCGTTCCGCACGCGCCACGGCGCCCAGCGACAACGAGGGCCATCCTTTCCTGCAGCAACTTCTTGCATGAGGCTGTGATGACGGACCAGGTACACCCATCGGCCATCGTCGACGCGGGAGCCCAGATCGGCGAAGGATCGCGCGTCTGGCATTTTGTCCATGTCTGTGCCGGTGCGCGCATCGGCAGGCATTGCTCGCTCGGCCAGAACGTGTTCGTCGGTAACCGCGTCGTCATCGGCGACCACGTCAAGGTGCAGAACAACGTCTCCGTCTACGATAACGTCACGCTGGAGGACGGCGTTTTCTGCGGCCCCAGCATGGTGTTCACCAATGTCTACAACCCTCGCTCGCTGATCGAGCGCAAGAACGAGTACCGCGACACGCTGGTGAAGCGGGGCGCGACCCTGGGCGCCAATTGCACCATCGTCTGCGGCGTCGTTATCGGCGAATATGCGTTCGTCGGCGCAGGCGCCGTTGTCAACAAGGACGTACCTGCCTATGCGCTGATGGTCGGCGTTCCCGCACGGCAGGTCGGCTGGATGAGCGAATTCGGCGAGCAGCTTGACCTGCCAGTGCGCGGCGAGGGCGAGGCCGTCTGCCGGAATAGCGGGCAGCGCTACGTCCTGGACGGCGCAACACTGCGCAAGGCCGCAGACTGAGGCAGTGACCAGTCCCCTCCGCATGCCGTCTGCACAGGAAATCAGCCATGATCGAGTTCATCGACCTCAAAGCGCAGCAAGCCCGCATCAAGCACAGGATTGACACCGGCATCCAGCGCGTGCTGGCGCACGGCCAGTACATTCTCGGTCCGGAGGTCGAGGAGCTGGAGCAGCGGCTTGCGCACGATACCGGCACCCGGTACTGCATCAGTTGTGCCAACGGCACGGACGCACTGCAGATTGCCCTGATGGCGCTGGGCATCGGGCCCGGCGATGAGGTCGTCATGCCCGGCTTTACCTATATTGCCACCGCTGAGACCGTCGCCTTGCTGGGAGCGAAGCCGGTCTATGCGGACGTGGATCCGCGCACCTGCAACCTGGATCCCGCGGCGCTCGAGGCGGCGATCACCGACCACACAAGGGCCATCATCCCGGTCAGCCTGTATGGACAGTGTGCCGATTTCGACATCATCAATGCCATTGCCGCGCGCCACGGCTTGCCGGTCATCGAGGACGCTGCGCAGAGCTTCGGTGCCACCTACAAGGGCCGCAGTAGCTGCAATCTGTCCACGATTGCCTGTACCAGCTTCTTTCCCAGCAAGCCACTAGGCTGTTACGGGGACGGCGGAGCGATCTTCACCAACGACGAAGACCTGGCCAAGGCGATGCGCCAGATCGCCCGTCATGGCCAGGACCGGCGCTACCACCATGTCCGCGTTGGCGTGAACAGTCGCCTGGATACATTGCAGGCGGCCATCCTGCTGGCAAAGCTGACGATCTTCGATGAGGAGGTCGAGCTACGCCAGCAAGTGGCGGCGCGGTACGGAGAACTGCTGCGCCAGGGGGGGTTCGAGGCCACGCCGCATGTCGAACCCCACAACCTCAGCGTATGGGCACAGTACACCATCCGTGTCCCGGATCGCGATTCCTTGCAGGATGTGCTGAAAGCCACCGGAATCCCCACTGTCGTGCACTATCCGTTGCCGCTGAACCGGCAGCCCGCAGTAGCCGCCTGCGAGGCCCGCCTGCCGGTCGGCGACGCGCTGGCGCGTGAGGTGTTGAGCCTGCCGATGCATCCGTACCTCGACATGGCAAGCCAGCAGGCTATCTGTTCAGTGATTCTCCGACATGCCATGTGCCAGCCAGAGCGAGTCGTGCCTTGAACAAGCAGGCGCTCGCCGTGGACCCCGGCACGGCGGAGAAACCCCGTGTCGGCAGAAGCATTGGCGTGCTGGTCAGCGGGCAGGCCGCCGCGCAGATACTTACGCTGGCGGTCTCGCCAGTTCTGACGCGCCTCTATTCTCCGCAGGATTTTGGCGCCGTGGCGGTCTTCGCGGGCCTGCTCGCGTTCTTCGGCGTTGTCGCCTGCCTGCGCTATGACTTGTCAATCGCCCTGCCCGCCAGCGATCGCGATGCCGAGAACCTGGTGGCCTTATGCCTGCTGTGCGTGGCGACGACCAGCGCGCTTTGCGCGCTCGGCGTGCTGTTCTTCGGCGAATCGCTGATCCTGACCCTTAACTGGTCAATCGACGCCAGCGCTCTCTGGCTGCTCCCCTTCGGCGTTGCTTCGGTCGGCCTCTACACTGTGATCGAGCGATGGATGGTCCGGATGCAGTATTTTGGCCAGCTGGCGCAGACCAGGCTGGTGCGGTCCGTGATCGCAAACCTGGTGCAATTGGGCGGCTATGGTTTCGGCGTCCTGGCCTTGATGGGTGGAACGGTAATCGGACATGGCGCCGGCGGACTGTTCTATGCGATCAGGGAAATCCGCCGCAGGCGGGGCGGCAACGTGAAGCTGATCCGCATCGTGGCCCTTGCGCGCCGCTACAAGGATTTTCCGCTGTACTCCACCTGGACAGCCACATTCAATGTGGCGGGCGTGCACCTGGTGCCGCTGATCTTCTCGGCGTTGTTCGGCGCTGCCGTAGTCGGCCACTTTGCCTTCGCGCTGCGCATGGTATCGGCGCCGATCTCACTGATCGGCGCGGCGATCGGTAGTGTTTTTTTCGCCCAGGCGCCGGCCGCCATGCGGGCCGGTCGCCTGCCCGAGGCGGCCGAGGCGCTGCGCCGGAAGCTGGCCAATGCCGGCGTTCCGGCACTGGTGCTGCTTGTTTGCGCCGGGCCGGACCTGTTCGCGGCCGTGTTCGGCGAACGGTGGCGCATGGCCGGCCACTATGCGCGCTGGATGGCTCCCTGGATCTATTTCCAGTTCCAGTTCTCGCCGCTCTCCTGCCTCCCTGATGTGATGGAACTGCAGAAGATGGAACTGATCGCGCAGTTCAGCACCTTTGCGATTCGTCTTGCCACGCTGGCAGTTTGTTACGGATTCAGCGTTCCGGCGGACCCCAGCATTGCCGTTTTCTCCGCAGTGAGCGCCGTTGCCTATCTCGGGATGCTTACCCTGTTCATGTCGCGAGTGGGGGTGAGGCTCAAGACAATGGTGACGCACGATGCGGGGCGCTTGCTGGTCTTCTGCGCCTGGGCACTGCCTTCGATACTGCTGTTCAGCGGCGAACCCGACTGGCGGACCCTGGTTTCTGCCGCTTACTTCCTGGCCCTGTCTGCGTTCTGGATGCGGCGCACGCTGCGCCCGACGCGAACTGACGATGAACGACGGTAGCCTCGATCCGCTAGCGGACCAGACATCTCTGTGCCGGATGCATGTCGTGGCGTTGTAGACGGAGTTTCAAGTGCAAGTTGCTAACGTAGCCCACCTCACCTCGGTTCATCCGCGCTACGATGACCGCATCTTCCTCAAGCATTGCCGTAGCCTGGCGGCCAACGGCTATCGGGTCTCGCTGGTGGTGGCCGACGGCGAAGGGGATGAAAGCCGGGACGGGGTTTTCATCACCGATGTCGGCGGCTCGGCGGGGCGCTTAAACCGCGTCTTCCGGACCACGACACGCGTGCTGCGCCGGGCGCTCACGCTGAATGCCGACGTCTACCACCTGCACGACCCCGAGCTGATTCCCGTTGGCTTGAAGCTGAAGAAGATGGGTAAACGCGTCATCTATGATTCGCATGAGGACGTGCCCCGCCAGTTGCTCAGCAAACCCTACCTGGGGCCGAGGCGATTGCGCGCGCTGGCGGGTGCCTTTGCCATATACGAGAGACGTGCCTGTCGCGAATTCGACGGCATCGTCGCGGCTACCCCCTTTATCAGGGACAATTTCCTGCCGATCAATCCTCGCACCGTCGACATCAACAATTACCCGATTCTCGGCGAACTTGGCGGCCCGGTGCAGTGGGAATCCAAGCGAGCGGAAATCTGCTATGTCGGCAGCATCAGCTCAACTCGCGGTATCCGCGAGACTGTCATGGCGCTCGAGCAGGTGCAATCCGCGGCGCGACTGAATCTGGCCGGCCGGTTCGGCGACCAGGCACTGGAATCGGAGGTGAGGGCGGCCAGCGGCTGGTCCCGCGTCAACGAACTCGGCTATCTGGACCGGGACGGGGTGCGGGGCGTGCTGGCGCGGTCGGTGGCCGGCCTGGTGACGCTGCACCCGCTCATCAATTTTCTCGATGCACTGCCCGTGAAGATGTTCGAGTACATGGCGGCCGGGATCCCGCCCATTGCCTCCAATTTTCCGCTCTGGCGCGAAATCGTCGAGGAAAGCGAAAGCGGCCTGTGCGTGGATCCGCTGGATCCGAAGGCAATCGCCAATGCCGTCGACTATCTGGTGACGCATCCCGATGAGGCGCGCCGCATGGGCGAGAACGGCCGCCGCACCGTGACCAGGAAATACAACTGGGCGAACGAGCAGGACAAGCTGTTTCATTTCTACGAGCGGATCCTGGCCTAAGTGCGTGGCCGGTTCGCCGCTTCAGCGACTCGGCCGAGGAATGGCTTTGGCTTCGGGCTTGCGCATTGTCCGGTGTGGGCTGGCTCACGCACTGCGCTATCAAAGTAGCGGCAAATTTGATTAGATGGATGGAGCGCGAGCGGATATCCGTGGCTGAGCCTTGCATCCGGAAAGGCTAGATCCACCGCTTGCCTGGGGGGCAGACTTTCACTGGCTGATGGACTGCAAGGGGACGGCGATCCGGAATCCGCAATGACGACTAACAGGGAGGCGGCAGAGCGGTCATGAAGCACGGCAACCTCTCGCTCTTTGGCAGCGTAGTCTTCCTCACGCTGTTTCCGGGCTATTTCTACTACCACACCGCGGTGGCCGGCGCCTTTTTTCCGCCGGTGCTGGGTGGCTTCTTCGGCCCCATGTCGGTAGTCCTCGGCATCCCGCTGGTGATTTTCGGTTTCGGTGCACTGGTACGCGGGCGCGAGCCGACTCTGTTTATCGATCGTGCTTTCGTTCTGTATGTGCTCTTTGTCCTGGCATGGTCAAGCCTGCACTACCTGCTTGGTACAGGAGTGCAGGAGTCCTTCGACTTCTATATGTATAACCTCAGCACGATACTCATGTGGCTGGTGGTCTACATGTCGGTAAGGAACCTCGATCTGAACGAGAAGTGGCTGCGTTGGATAATATCTATTTCACTGCCCGTATTCCTGGCCATCGCCGCGTGGAACTCGAATGGCCAGTTCTACGATACAGAGAAGATTGCCGGTGACGCCGTGCGGGTTTCCGGCTATCAGGGATTGGCCCGTTCTGCCGCCATTGCCGCCCTGGCAGCGCTCGCATTGCATCGCGGATTGCGTGCCGCACTGGTGGTAGTGATTGCCGTACCGCTGTTGTTCCTGCTCGGGGCGCGCAGCGAGTTCATGGCCTTCCTCGTCGTAGCCGCAGTTCTCTTCGGGCTTCGGGACGGCGCATCGCGGACCACGCTGGTCTGGGTTCCGCTTGGCATAGCCGGACTCGCCTATCTGGCTGTCAGCTTCCAGGTCTTCGAAGGCAGCTCGCGCATCCTCCAGCTTCTGGAGATCAGGGAATCGACTTCCTATCAGGCAAGAAACGAATTGCAGCAGTACGCGGTCAGGACAATCGCAGAGCATCCGCTGCTCGGCAGCTACGCTTCCCAGTTGTATCTCGGCGAGATCGGGAGCTACGCGCACAACGCGCTCTCCGCGTGGGTCAGCTTCGGGCTGGTGGGCTTCCTGGGCTTCGTACTCTTGCTCGGCTATGCATTGGTGCAATCAGCCAGGCTGGCCAGGAAGGGCTACGCCGCGAATCCGGAAGTTGCGCTCGCGCTGGCATTCAGCGTCTATACCGTGACCTTGGCGGCCACCGCCAAATCCGTCAACGACCCGATTTTCGCCTTGGCATGGGGCGCGATGGCCTGCGCACTGCGCAAGCGCGAGCGGGCGGGCAGCCGGCCTGCGCTTGCGCGGTGCCCAGGTCAGCAAGCTGCGCGATCCTGACAGGTATCCGCCAGTCTGGTCACCAGGCAAGGCCTGTACAGCGGCAACTGATATTCATCGATGATTGAGGCGTATGGACATCAATCAGAGCAAATACAGGGAGCTCTGCGAGACCGAACTTTCAATCCCGCTGTCCAGCCGGGCCTGGTGGCTTGACGCGACGGTCGGGGCCGACCGCTGGAGCGTGGCCCTGGTGGAGCGGGCAGGAAAGGTAATCGCAGCCATGCCCTACGTCAAGAAGACAAGGTATGGCTTTGTCATCCTTACCCAGCCTCCCGCCGGAAACGGATTGGGACCATGGCTCGCGTGCAAGGATGCAAAGCCGACAAAATTACTGAGCCAACAGAAGGAGTTGATGACGAATCTGATCGAACAACTGCCGAGGTTCGACCATTTCGTGCAGGCCTGGGACTACAACAATACCAACTGGCTGCCCTTCTTCTGGAAAGGCTATCGGCAGACCACGAGATATACCTACATTCTTCCGGACCTCAGTGACGAGACATCGCTTTGGAGCGCCATGCAACCCACGGTGAAACAGGACATCCGGAAAGCAAGCGACCGCTTCAATCTTCGCGTGCGCCACACCGACAACATTGATGAATTCCTGCCACTGAACCGCAATGTCGGCATTGACCCAAGATGGCGCCGAGGCTATTCCGATAACGTCGCGAGGCGAATCGACGCTGCGTGCAAGGAGCGGGGCAGACGCAGGATCTTTATCGTCGAGGATGAGCAGGGACGGCCTCACTACAGCGCCTATCTCGTGTGGGACGAGCAGAGCGCATATGGCCTGATGGGAGGCGCAAACCGGGACATGCCATCCAATACCGGAGCCGGCAGCTACTGCATTTGGGAAACCATCAGGTTCGCCTCGACGGTAACCAAGGTCTATGACTTCTCTGGCTCCATGCTGGAATCGGTGGAACGCTTCTTCCGAGGCTTCGGTGCTGTTCAGAGACCGTATTTCCTCATTACCAAGACACCATCCAGGGCGCTCTCGCTGTATCAGCTCATGCGTTCCCGATAGCCGTGCCGCCGGGAAAGCAAAGCGCCCGCGCTTTTACAAGGAGATGCTGGCATGAGCAAGCACAACGCACGCGCCCGTCGACCTCTTGCGCGCGCTCTGCTGCGCGCCGGTAGCCTGGTTGTACTGCTGGCCTGTACCGTGCCAGCGGCGCAGGCGCAGTCTGGCGGTGTGATGCCGGCCGCGCTGGAATGCGGTGGCCCTGTCGAAGGCCTGGTCTGGCGCCGCTGGGACGAAGGCGGGTTCGTCTTCGTGCAACAGCAGCTGATCGCGGAACGGCTGGTGAAGCAAGGCGACACCTATGCGCTATATCACCTAGAGGTCTTCTTTCATAACTTGCTGGCCATGGCACAACGTTGCCAGCGCAGCGCGCGCCAGGCCCAGTTGGCCGGCCTGGTTGCCAGCACTTATGCACAGCTTGCACCCGCGCCCGGCGACCAGCCAGGGCGGGCCTGGATATGCCGCGGTGGCCCCGAGTGCAGCCACAGCATCCGGCTGCGCAATACCGAGGTGTTGCTCAACAGCACCCAGTTCCTGGCCTTCGCGAGCAGCCTTGCCAACGGCATGAGCCGCGAGGTTCGGACGGGGGCTCCCAACGACTTTGTCGAGCAGACGGCACGCATCGCGCGCGAGCACCTGGAACGCTGGAACACGCCTGCGGCGCAGGACGCGTTGCGCAAGCGGATCGCCGCCAGGCCGGAGGATGTAAAAAATACCTCGTCGGAATTGTTCCTGACCGACAAGGAGCTTTGGCAGATTGCCATCTACGCGGATCTGGCCGGCATGCTGGCCGCGCGGCCTCGGCTTGCCCAGGCGATGGGCCTGAATGACGGCAGTATTGCCACCATGAAAGCACACCTGGACTTGTTGCTGCGCCTGGTTGCGGCTCGTACTACTGTACAGGCGCTTCCTGACCCGGAGGGCAAGACCGGCAAGGGCATCAGGGTGGCCGATCTTGATGCGGGATTCTGGCGGCTTTATGACACAAACCGGTATGCCTCCTACACCGGGCGGGACAAGCCCGTGGTGTGCAAGCGCGATCCGGCCAGACCCGAGCTGGTCACGGCGCAGACGCATATTCCAGCCGAGCGCTTCGCGCCGGTCGCCAACATCGGCTGGGACATCAGCCACGCACGACGGCTGGTACATTTCTTTGATGCCATCGAGCGCAATCGTGCGGCCATGGTCCAGGTCTACGGTATAGACCCGGCGAGTTTGCCCTCGCAAGACACCATGGCTGCCTTTGCACGCCAGTTCAGTCTTCGCGTCTGGAATCAGGATCGGGCTCGCCCCCTGTTCGCCAACTACTTCAGTGGCGCCAACGGCTGGTATCGGGTGAATTACGACAACGGTACCGGCAGTTGCGCGGAGGGCTATCCACCGTATGGCCTGTCTGAGTCATTCCCCACCGGTGGCTATGCAACCTGGCCAGCCATGCACGCGCTGGGTGTGCGCTTGTACGACATTACCCAGTCGTCGCGCAAGGAAGACCGGGACTTCGTTGCAGCCCATTACCCCGGCTTTGCCAGGCAGCCCGGCGACAGCGGGCGCATGCTTGCCGAGATGATGTTCTGGCCTACGCTGGTGCGCCGCGGCGGCGCGCGCTGAAGGGACGAGCCAACCGCCGCGCTCGTTTCCATCGCGCGCGGCCGGGCGGCAGGGGTGGGGCGATCGTGGCTCGCTGACGCGACAGCTTGTCAGTGGGCGACGACAGCCTGGTACAACTCGCGCTCCTCGGCTTTGCCGAGCGACGAGTTATGCCACAGCATGGTAAAGCAGCCATTCACCGCATTGCAGGTGTCCTTCAGCTCCCGGAACTTGCTCCATGCCGCCTCGCCGGTTCCAAGCCCCATATAACCCATGACGGTGCCTTCCATGGCAATCAACGGGCGAATGCGCAGGTTCAGGGCCTTGCCTGCCACCGGATCGAAGGCCGGATATTCGAAGCAGGTGCCGCAGCGGAATCCGGCGTGGTCGGCATAGCTGAGCGTGCTGTCGTAGGTCATGCCCGCCTGCTCCCAACCGAGCATCGTGGTCGGGTGCTCCCAGCGCAGATAGTGCATGCGTCCGCCCCAGACCTCCTGCTCGATCTTCTCTTGCTCGCATACCCGCCGCAGCCGGATTGCCTCCGCCTGCACCGCGCCGGGGGCCTGATAGGTATTGAAGCTCGGATGCAGGCCGATCTCATGACCACGGGCATGGATACGCTGCATCAATCCGCGTATCGCAGGATGCTCCGGCTCGTAGTCGGCATCCATGCCTGGGTGGGTGCGGCCGCAGATGAAGTAGAAGGCGCTGACCAGTCCATGGCGCTCGGAAACATCCATGATCCAGTCAAAGGTATTGACCCGATCGCCGGGATGCAGCGCGGTGCGCGTCTTCATCCTGATGACCGGGGCCTGCAGCACGCTCCGTACGTCCCGGCGAATCAGAATGTCGCCGGCCATGCGGCGGAGCATTCGCGCCGCGGAGCCAAAACCATAACGACTGGGAACATCCACGTCATGCGACACCTTCATGCCGGGCCGAAGCTGCCTGAGCTGCAGTTCTGGCCACTGTCGCCTGATCACCTGCCCAAGGATATGCAACCACTCATCCACCACCGGTCGCTCCAGGTAGCCATGCCTGTGGGCATGCGAGCCGCTCGCCGGGAAGCGCCTGTATTTATCCAGGTCGGTGCGGCCAACCTCCTCCTGGCGCGACAGCATCCAGTAGCAAAGACCGAGAACGTCATAGTGGATTCGATAGCCAGCCGGCGTCGACTCGATCAGCGGCGACGGAGCGCGCGCGAGGCCTGGCGCCGGCAAAGGTCCGCGCAGGGCCGTCTGCCACCCCTCGGCAAGTGCATCCCAGGTTGTAAAGGCGAGCGCCGAGTCCGCGCGCTTGAAGGTGACGGGGTCAGCGGCAATCTCGATCGATCCCTCGCCGCAACCAGCAAGGCTCAAGCGGACAAAGCCCGCGTCGGTACCTTGCAACTGAAAACCATGGCCAAACCGCTCCGCGAGAATCCGCTGCAGCCAGGAGAGGGTTTCCTCAGTCATGTGCTTCATAGGGAATTCCAGAGTGAGAATGCCGGCGTCTGATTGAACGACGTCTGTGCACGGCTTTGAGCAGGGCATGGACAGCACATGGCAAACCGGATGGCCGAGCCACAGCCGACTGCGCTGACAGAGAAGATTATCGGGACTCGCTACCGTGCCCGCAATGAAGCTGGGTGTGACGCCGAACGCAAGGCGCGCGCGCTTTCCTGCCGCACCCGCGAGGCTGCCGCGGTGCGATGCCGGGCAGTGTGGTCTGGGCCACGCTATGCGCTTTCACGGGGCGTCGGACTCTGATTAGATGTATTCGGGCGGATGGGAAAGTACTCATCCGGCCCTGACCATGGCCCTGACCATGGCCCTGCGCGTCCACATGCGGTCGCGGCAGGATCAGCTATTGTCAGGCCCGCGTCTGCCCTGGTGGCCCACCCTGCGGGCCGGGTCGGCCAACCGGGCGAAGCCCGCCAATGACATGTGCGCCAGCATCCAACGATCCGGTCCCTCCATGAAGCACGTCTGGATTCTCAATCACTATGCCCTGGAACCCGGCAGCAGCCCCGGCGGTACGAGACACTTCCACCTGGCAGAGCACCTGAGGTCGTCCGGCTGGCAGGCAACCGTTATCGCGGCCAACACGGTCGGCGCAAGGGAACGGCATCTGGAGGCGGGCAGGTTGTCGCGCCTTGACAGTATTCGCGATGTGTCTTTCCTCTGGGTACGTACGCCCACATACGAAGGCAATGGCGCTGGCCGCATCCTCAACATGCTGGCCTACAGCTGGCGCGCCTTGCGGCGGCGGACCACGCGTGGCCTGCCGCGTCCCGACGTGGTGATCGGCTCCAGCGTACACCCCTTCGCCGCGGCGGCGGGCGCCTTGCTGGCGCACCGCTTCAAGGTCCCGTTCGTGTTCGAGGTGCGTGACCTGTGGCCGCAGACGCTCGTGGACATGGGTCGCCTGCGCGAAGGGGATTTCCTTACCTGGGCGCTGCGCAAGCTCGAGCTTTGGCTGTATCGGCGTGCCACTCGCATCGTCGTGCTGCTGCCGCACGCGTGGGAGTACATCGCGCCGCTGGGCATCCCGAAAGAGCGCATAACCTGGATACCCAACGGCGTGGACCTGTCGCTGTTCCCGCCGCCCACGCCTGCACGCACCGTCGCGCCGTCCGAGCGTTTTACGCTGATGTATTTCGGCGCCCACGGGCAAGCCAACGGCCTGGACAATGTGCTGCAGGCAATGAAGCTTGTGCAGCAGCGGCCAGAGGGGCGGCACATCATCCTGCGCATGGTTGGAGATGGCGGCCTCAAGCCTGCGCTGATGGCGCAGGCGCAGCAACTCGGCTTGTGCAATGTCATCTTTGAGCCCCCCGTACCGAAGACCCGCATTCCGGCTGTGGCAATGGAGGCCGATGCCTTTGTCATCGCCGTGCGCGACCTGCCACAGTTGTACCGGTACGGCATCAGCATGAACAAGCTGTTTGACTACCTGGCTGCGGGCCGGCCCATCGTCATTGCCTCCAATGCCTCCAATAATCCGGTGGCCGACTCGACGGCGGGATTGACAGTGGCCGCGGAGCAGCCGGAGGCGCTTGCCGACGCCATCATCAGCATCGCCGCAGCGCCGCTCGAGGCTCGCCTGCGTATGGGGCGCGCCGGCCGCGAATATGTCGAGCGCAACCACAGCTTCCAGCTGCTGGCGCAGCGCCTGGCTGGTGTGCTGGACGAAGCATGCAGACCTCAGGCCAACCCGGTGTCCTGACCTGGTCGATATCGAGGCTCCGTGCATTGCACACGGGCTGGAAGACCAGTGCTGGCCTTTGCACCTTTACTGCAGGAAGCGAGATGCAGCGAACGGAGGGGCCCACTGGGCGAAGGCTGGCGCTCGCGGCAGTACAGCTTTCACGTCCGAACATTCAACGTGCGACAACGCACCGAAGCATGGAGCTGCCCCTCCTACGATGCAAAGCATCAGGGCATGGCAGATGCGATGCGTTGTCCGCTGCCATCAGTAAGGAGACCGCCGTGAGACCAGTCAATTGGCGCATGCATTCCCGAATCATCCTGGCTACCCATCGCCACAACATCGCTTCCAGTCTGTCGATACTTGTCGCCACCGGCCTGCTTGCAGCCTGCTCTGCTTCGCCGGGCATGTACTTCGGCACCAATGCAGTGGTGAGCGCAATCGGTCCCGATGTCGTACCCAAGGTGACACCGATCACCCTCGATCTGGTGAAAGCCCAACGCAGCAAGGTTCGTACAGACAATGAGCGGGTCGAAGAACTGTTCGCCACACCGCGGCCTTATCAGATCGGCCCTGGCGACATCATCTCGGTCGTGGTGTGGGACCATCCGGAACTGGTGTTTCCCACGCAGACCTACAGCATCGGCGCCGCCTTCGAAATCCCGCAGTCCAGCGGCGGCGCCAACGTGCCGGGTTATGTGGTCAGCGCACAGGGCGATATCCAATTCCCCTACGCCGGCGTCATGAAGGTGGGTGGGAAGACAGCAAACGAGGTTCGCGACCAGATGGCGCGGGTTCTGTCGCGAGTGGTCAGGAACCCCCAGATGACGGTGCGGGTGCTCGGCTTTCGTAGCCAGCGTGTCTATGTTGACGGAGAAGTCAAGACGCCTGGCATGCAGGCCATCGATGACGCGCCCATGACGCTGGTGGAAGCGCTCAATCGCGCCGGCGGCGTGCTGAATCTGACCGGTGACAACAGCCGCATCCGCGTTACCCGCGGCGAGCGTAGCTGGTATGTCAACATTCCTGCGCTGCTTGCCAGGGGTATTGATCCGTCCCGCATTCTGCTGCGCTCGGGCGACATCGTCCGCGTGGAACAGCGCGAGGACAACAAGATCTTCGTCACCGGCGAAGTGGTGCGCCCGGCCTCCCTGCTCATGCGCAATGGACGGATGACACTGAACGAAGCACTTGGCGATGCCGGCGGTGTCAATCCGAGTTCGGCCAATGCGGAACAGATCTACGTCATCCGCAAGGCGGCCGATGGCGAACCCAACATCTTCCATCTGAACAGCAACTCTCCGGCGGCGCTGGCTATCGCCGAGGGCTTCGAGCTGGAACCGAAAGATGTGGTCTATGTGGACGCACGTGAGGTGGTCCGCTGGAGCCGTGTGATCAACCAGTTGTTGCCGAGCACGCAGCCTGTGTTCAGTACTGCCACGGCAATCAAATAGCGGGATGCGAAACATGACTCGCTCGATCCTGGTGATTTGCATCGGCAACGTCTGTCGCAGCCCCATGGCGGCCTGCCTGCTGAGCCAACTTCTGCCCGCATGCGAGGTAGCTTCGGCCGGACTCGCTCCGCCGGTCGGCGCACCCGCGGACCCAAGCGCTGTCAGGCTGCTTGCGCGCGAGGGCCTCGATATTGCCAGTCACCGCGCCCGCGCTGTGAACGACGCACTTGTGGCAGCTGCGGACCTGATCCTCGTGATGGACAGCGAGCAACGCGACGAGCTTGAACGGGTTTTCCCGCTGGCACGCGGGAAGACCCACCGGATTTGCGAATCCACGTCCACGGATGTGCCGGATCCGTACGGATGCTCGCCAAGCATGTTTTATATCGTTCTGGAACTGATCAAGCAGGGCATTGCTTCATGGTCTGCACGGCTGGCAGAGGTTGCACCAACTGATGCTCAAGGAGAGGTATCATGAGAACGGTCAGTACCGGGGATCAAGCTCCCGCTGGCGGGGACGAGCATCAATCGGCCGTGGACTTTACCGCCTATCTCGATTTGCTGGCCCGCTATCGAAAGACCTTCCTGTCCGTCGTCGGCGTGGTCCTCGTGGTCGGCCTTACCTATGCCCTCCTGGCCAAGCCCGTCTACCGCACGAACATGACGGTGCAAGTGGAGGACTCGGGTGGTAGCCACGTCAGCAAGCTCATAGCCTCCATCTCACCGGGACCCGATGCCAAACCCGCCGCTTCCGCGGAGATTGAACTCCTGCGCTCGCGGATGGTGGTCGGAAAGGCTGTCGACAACCTGCACCTGTATATCGAAGCCGCACCGCGCTATTTCCCCGTGATTGGCCCGGTAATCGCCAGCTTCAATCCTGAACGGTCGCACCCTGGGCTGTTTGGATGGGGTGGCTTTGCGTGGGGCCATGAATCGATTGCCGTGTCCCAACTCGACGTTCCTGCGTCGATGGAGGAGCGCAAGATCCTGCTGACCGCGCTGGGTGACAACGAGTACAGGGTGCGGTTTGCCAGCGACGATGTCGAGGCTACCGGCAAAGTGGGATCGCCATTGACGATCACCACTGCCAACGGCGCGGTCACCATGCTGGTAAGCCAGTTGGACGGGCGTCCCGGTACCCAGTTCGTGCTGCGTCGCCTGGCGCGCGCTGCTGGCATCGCGCGCTTGCAGGAGAAGCTGACGATCAGCGAACGCGGCAAGGATAGCGGCGTGATCGGCGTGGCTCTGGAAGGTGCCTCGCCAGACATGACGGCGGCTATCCTCAACGAAGTCGGCAATGCCTATGTTGAACAGAACATCCGCCGCAAAGCCGCCGAAGCCGAAAAGTCCCTCGCATTTCTCGAGCAGCAGGTGCCGCTGCTCAGGCAGCAGGTCGACACGGCCGAGACCCGATATAACGCGATGCGCAATCAACGCGGCACGATCGACCTCGGCGAGGAGTCCAAGCTGATCCTGGGTCAGTCGGTGCAGATTCAGACCAAGCTGCAGGAGTTGCAGCAAAAGCGCCAGGAACTGGCTGCGCGCTTTACTTCAACTCATCCGGCCGTCGCACTCGTCGACAGCCAGATCTCCGGCCTGACCGCCCAGCTGAACGGAGTGTCCGGGCGGATCCAGAAGCTGCCGGACGTGGAGCAGAACGTGTTGCGGCTGATGCGCGACGTCAAGGTCAGCACCGAGCTGCTGCAGTCCCTGCTGAACGAGGTCCAGCAGTTAAAGCTGATCAAGGCGAGCAAGGTAGGAACGGCGCGGATTGTCGACCCGGCGGAGGTACCGCTCAAGCCGGTCCGGCCGGACCGCGCGCTGATTGCCGGGCTATCGCTCGCGCTGGGCTTGGTTGCTGGTCTGCTGGTGGTCTTCGTGCGCCATACGCTCGAGGGCGGCGTGGCAGACCCGGACGAGATCGAGCGGCAGACAGGGATGACTGTCTACTCGACCATCCCCTTCAGCAAACAACAGTCACAGTTGTCACCCGGCGCCGGCCTTCTGGCACTCCAGCAACCGGACGATCCCACGGTGGAGAGTCTGCGCAGCTTCCGTACCGCATTGCGTTTCGCCATGGCCGGGAGCAACAGCCCGACGGTAGTGATCACCGGGCCTGCCCCGGGCGTCGGCAAATCCTTTGTCTGTACTAACTTTGCCGCAATTGCCGCGACCGGAAGCCGCGTGGTGCTCATTGATGCCGACCTGCGCCGCGGTAGCCTGCAGAGTTCCTTTGATGTCAAGCGCGGCCCTGGCTTGACGGAACTGCTGATGGGCGCGCCGCTGGAGCAGGTATTGCAGCGGCAAGTGGTGCCCGGCCTGGACTTCATACCGACCGGCTCGCAACCACCACACGCGACAGATCTGCTGCTGAGCCCCGCCATGGACTCCGTGCTTGAGCAGCTCAAAGCGCGCTATGACCTGGTGCTGATCGATACGCCGCCAGTGCTTGTGGCTGCCGACGCGGGCATCCTGGCAGGCAAGGCTGGCGCCGTGTTCCTGGTGGCGCGCGCCGAGAAGACCACGACCGGCGAACTGGTTGCGGCGCAACGCGCGATCCGGCAGGCTGGCGCCGATGTCAAGGGCGTGCTGTTCAACGGGCTTCTGATCGAGGGTCGCTGGTACCGGTCCCATAGCTACTTTGGCAAGTATCGCTATCTCGCCGATTACGGCAATGGACAGACCAAGCGGGCTTAGCCAGGGCGACGGCGGCGGCTGGTGTAGTTTCCGTCCAGCCGTCGGCCGCTGAACTCGAACTCTGCTTCGCTGAGGGCAAACAAGTCATGCCACTCGTTCATGCGGATGCCGTCTCGTCCGTGGTCATCGCCGGCGCAGGCGGACTTGGGCTGGAACTCTATGACTATCTGCAGGCAGAAGCGCTGTGCGGCGGACCGACGGTAGCGGGCTTCATCGATGACACGCCAGACAAGGTTCCGGAGGGCATAGACCTGCCACATCTGGGGTCGATTCGTCAGTACCGGCCAACGCCGCGCCAGGCAGTGCTGGTAGCGATCGGTGCCACCCTGGCACGGCAAGAGGTGCTGTCATGGCTCCTGCATAGCGGGATCGAGGTTCCGATCTATGTCCACGGTACGGCCCTCGTCTCGCCCTCCTCCCACCTGGGCGTCGGCTCGTTGATTTTTCCGTTTGCGGTCATCAGCCGGGGCGCGGTGGTGGAGGACGGCGTGGTGGCCAATGTCTCCAGCGGAATTGGGCACGGTGCCCGGGTGGGTGCGTGCTCCGTGCTTTCTCCTCATGCGGTCCTCAACGGCAACGCCGCCATCGGACCGCGGTGCTTCCTGGGGACACGCGCGACGCTCTTTCCGGGCGTCAGCATCGGCGCGGAATGCGTTGTCGATTCTCACACCTGCGTTTCGACCAGCGCCAAGGACCGGCAGTTCATCACTACCGGCAGTTTCCAGATGACCTCACGCCTGATTCGCGATCAGTGATGAACAGCTCGAACAGCTCGGGGCCCAGCTCAAAAGGTTTCAGAACATACGCGGTACGACGGCACCCGGCATTTCACGACCGTCACCACGATCTGGCCGGAGACCGGATCGGTATCGATGTACCTGGAATAGCGCTCGGTGACGCCGAACCAATCCATTCCATGTGACCACAATCGACCCTTGACGGGACGTGTCGCTGCCAGCACAAAGACGAACAGGAACCCGCAAAGCGCCAGCCTCGCAAGCATCGGCGTCCGACCGGGGCGCGCACGCTGACGAGCGGGCTGACGAAATGGATGCAAGTTGATCCACGCCACGGCAAATCCGACAGTCATACCGATCAGGGTTTCAGCAAGCGTGTGATAGTGTCCGACGATCAGGGCAATCGCCACCAGTACGGCCACGAGTACACCGGCAGACAGGCCGATCCTGGCCGTTCGCTTGCCCCATGCCGATCCCAGTATCGCGCCCAGCATCGGGTAGACCGATGCAGTGAGCATGGCGTGCCCGCTTACGCTGTACACGTTCACCGATGGCATTGACCACCCATTGAATTCGAACGCCAGCTTCCCTGCAAGAATGACGGCTGCACCGCCCACCAGCGACATGAGCCAGTAACACGCGCGCTCCCACAATCCCAGGTAGGCCAGACGGAGCGCAACAAGGCCCGCCAGGGGGACCGCCAGTGACGCGCCGCCACTATGGACAATGAGCATCCAGGATAGCTGCATCAGGAGCCTCAAGTTGTCGAATGGTCGCTTACCCGTGCGCCCCGGCGTATGTCGCCACCCGTTTCCAGTTCATCGCGCGATATCGGCATCCGAGGCGCTCCGTTTGCTTCCCATGAAGCGAGGGGCGGAGAATTCTCCCGCGGCACTGATCCCCTCGCGCGCTACTACCTTGATGACGGTCTTCCACAAGATCACGATGTCCAGCCACACCGAAACGTGATCCACATACCAGACGTCCAGCCGGAATTTTTCTTCCCAGCTGATCGCGTTGCGTCCACTGATCTGTGCGAGTCCGGTAATGCCGGGACGGACCATGTGGCGGCGCATCTGCTCTGGAGAGTAGCGTGGCAGGTATTCCATCAATAGCGGCCGTGGCCCAACCAGGCTCATGTCACCCTTGAGTACATTCCAGAGCTCCGGCAGCTCATCGAGGCTGGTGGAGCGAAGAAACGCCCCAAGTCTGGTCAGCCGCTCCGGATCAGGCAGCAGTTCGCCGTCCGGTCCGCGAGCATCCGTCATGGTACGAAACTTGAGAATGTGGAATGGTTCGCCATGAAGCCCCGGCCGGATTTGCCGGAAGAAAACCGGGTTGCCCAGACGCACGCGCACTACGCAAACCAGGAGCAGAAGCGGAATGGCAAGCAGCAGCATGCCCAGCAAGGCCAGGACAACATCAAAGATGCGCTTCATCACAATGGCTCCGAGAAACCGCACTCATTTGGGCATGGCGCAAGGGGAGCGCCGCTGACAGGCTTCATGCTCTTGGTTCGGTTGCTTTGCCCATGGCAACGATCCATCCACGGGCACTCAATGCGGAGGATTGCCTGCAGTGACTATGCCCCGCGGCGCCCCTTTGCACCGTTGGCTATCTCACACTTCAGCCGCCGGCTCTGCCACGGCGCCAGCGAGCACTCCCGCGACCCATTTTCCTCGGCTTGCCTCACCAGTTCTTCAAGTCTGTTTGAGAGCGCACCGAATGGCAGGTGCCGTCACGCCAGAATCGGAAGTCCGTACGCAAGCCAGCACAATGAAAGGTGCAGAGGACCGACATGAAAGTCTCGACAGCAAGCGGCGAAGGTGGAGGCGGGCTGAGAACCGCCCTGCCGGCGACCGCGCATCCCCACGCTCTGCATGGTTCCGAAGCCATCTGGCAGGAAACCAATTGCTATATCGACCTGTGGGTGGAATTGCTGCATGGCTGGGGGCTCGAACCGCGCGCAGGACTCGCGTTCACCGTTGCACAAGACTTTGAAGGCGATCACTTCACCTTCTTCAAGTACCCGCAGATGGATCTGGAAACGCTGTATGGGATCAGCGTGCAGGAAATGGCCGTTTATGACACGCTGCAGGCACACGTCACGGCGCAGGTCGAACGCGGTCATACCGCACTGGTCGAAGTCGACAGCTTTTACCTGCCCGACACGCATGCCACCGCCTACCGGCGCGAGCACGTCAAGACCACGATAGCGATCAACCGTATCGACAACCAGGCCGAGCGTGTCTGGTACTACCACAGCCTGGGCTACCACAACGCGCAGGGCGAGGACTATCGCGGCCTGATGCGGCTCTTGCCCGAGCTCGCAGGCAACGCAAACATCCTGTTCCCCTATGCTGAATATGCAAAACGCGTGCGGCCTCCGCTCGAATCGTCCGCGTTGGTCGATGCTTCGGTGGCACTGATGCGATACCACCTCGCCAGGCGCCCCGCAGGCAATCCGGTAGGTCGCTGGCGACAGGTGTTCGGCAAGCATATGGACGCCCTGCTGGCGAGGGACGAATCCTATTTTCACCTGTACACCTTCAACTTCCCGCGCCAGCTGGGCGCCAACTTCGAGATGCTGCATCACTGGCTGTACTGGCTAAGCGAGCATGGGCACGAGACGCCCCTGGCCGTCGCAGACGACGCACGCGCCATCGCAACCGAGAGCAAGGTATTGCAGTTCCGACTGGCGCGGGCAGTGGCACGCCGGCGCGCCGACCTCTGCGCGGACTGCCTGGATAGCCTGGAGTCCTGCCATGACAAGGCCATGGCAGGACTGCTATCGGCTTTCGGCTGAGCCAGCACGCGACCGGCAGGCGTCGCTAACCATCATAGCCAAGCGGATGGTCAGCATTCACAGCGTAGATTTCGCCTGAGGGAACGGTAACAGCTTGCGCCGCGCCCTTGCGCTCGTGCACGAGTCGAACTCGCCGGCTGCTTCCCGGTGCAAGGTGGAACCAGTTCTCCGAAGCCTGGTAGGCAACGTCCTCGATGTGCACCCAGCGCGCGAAGCGCTCCGCTGACACCGTCAGCCACCACTCGTCGCCAACCTGCTCTAGCTGCGCCCGCAACCCAGGCGCCTTGAGCGCGGTGGCACGGCGGTCGGGCAGGTACACCGCCTGGCTCAGTGGCTCGCCGCTGTCGCCGGCAAGCAACGTCGCCAGTACCACGTCATGCGTCGGCGGGCCGAAGCGATAGGCATACGTGAAGTCAAAGAAGCGATCGAGCAGTGCGGACGCCTCGATACGCTCCGACCCGCGCGCCGGCAGCCGCAGGCTGTGCCGGGCTTCAGCCACCACCATCGCGCCATCACGCAGGCAGCGAAGGACCAGCAGCAGAGAGCGTGGCTGCGGCATTTCGTTCAGCACGTGCAGGTGCAGTCCATTGAGCCCCTCATCAGTAATCAGCACCTGCACTGGTTGCCAGACCTGGCGTAGCGCATGCCATGCCGACTTGGGGCGCCCGCACGCATCGACAATACCCCAGCCTGCGCCAGGCGTCAGGTCTTGCAGCTGCCAGATCAGGCCGCCGGAACAACCCGATCCCACCCGTCGCCATTCGCTGAAGACTTCGGTCATCACCTCCGCCGTCACCGCCCGCGACAGCATCAGATAGCGTTGGGGCTGCTCATACCGCAAGCGCGGCGGATCCACATCGTACAAGGCGCGCAAATAGTGATCGCGGACATCTTCGAAATCCCACGGTGCACCCGCGTCGCGCGGCACCGTGGCTTTCCAGCGCGGGGAATACAGCGGCAGCAACAGTCCGTGCTCTGTCAGCGTTCGATCACCGGGAACATTGGCAAAGGCCAGGCATTCGGAGGCGAAGCGGACCTGTGCCAGCCGCGCATCCGTCAACGGACGTTCGTAGGCCCCCACGCCGTAATAGTGGCAGACACCGCTGTCCGGCTGGAACGGCCAGGCCCCTCCGGTTGGCGAATTGCTGACATAGACCACGTCCGGACGATGCGCGGCAACCAGGCCCGGGATCAACTCCTCGAACAGCGGTTGCTTCCATTCGCCACGCGAGGTACCCAGCATTGCCGCCTGCTGCTCCGCCTCGCTACCGCCGCAAAGCACCGCAACGCTTGGATGCGCCCGGGTCGATGTCAGCCACCCGGTGACTTCGCGCTGGAAGTCATCGGTAAGGCCAACGCCGGGTCCGATGCTGCCATAGTCGAAGTTGGCGAACATGAAATCCTGCCAGACCAGCAAGCCCAGTTCGTCGCAAACCCGATAGAAGGCTTCACCCGGATAGCACGTGACACCGCTGATGCGCACCATGTTCATGCCGCCGTTGCGCGCAAGCGTCAGCCAGTACCGGGAGGCTTCATCAGTGTCTGCGAGGCCAGGCAAATCGATGCTGGAAATGCAGGCCCCGCGGCAAAACAGCCGCTCGCCATTGATGCACAGTGCAAACGGCTCAGACAACCGCGAAGGCCCGGACGAAGCCGATGCGCTCGCACCGTCGAGCGATACCGTGCGAAAACCGGCCCGGCCGCATTCGATGGCGCGCCCGTCGACGGTTGCATCGACACGGTAGAGGTGTGGCTCGCCGTGCGTATGAGGCCACCATAGCTTCGGTTGTTCGACCCGTAGCGTGCCCGCAAGGGTGTGCCTGTCAATGCGCGAGAGTGTGCCGGGATGGCGGCAACCCTCACCGTCTGTTGCCTCGAACGACCCCGAAGCCGGCGCTGCCCCCGGGAAATGCAGCCGCAGCGAGACGACGCCGTGTCCTTCCGGCATTTGCGCCGACATGTCAGCGCGCACGCCGTGAAGAATGTCGTCGCTTGCCGGATCGAGCAACTCTACGGAACGCCAGGGCCCCACCGCATGCACCGGCGGGCACCAGCCCGGCATATGGCCAAGCAGGGTCGTGCGGACCGTACGCAAGGTGGGGGGCACGATCATTCTGGGCTTCCAGCGCACTGCGCCATGCCGCTTGCGCAACCATGGATGCAGCGCCCGAAAACAGAGATACAGCAGGTTGTCTCCGTCCAGGTCGACCTCGACCTCGTGCGCGGCGAACATATGCTGAACACCCAGCACGAGTTTTCCGTTGAGCCAGGCTTCGGCCACTGTGGCGAGTCCGTTAAAGCGCAGCACGTGCCTGCCCCGCCCGGCAAAGCGCACACGATACCAATGGTCATGCAGGTGCAGTGGCGGCGGCGCGGAGTCGTCCCAGCGGCCGGCGGCGCGCAGCGCGCTGGCCACCGTGCCAGGAACCGGGGCCGGCAGCCAGCCCGCCGTGCCATCCAGGCCCGCCGGACTGTCGGCTGCACCGGCGTCCGTCTGTATCCACGTCCACTCGCCACCGAGCACGGCGTTGCCAATGGGGATGCCCGATCGGATGTCAGGGAATGACTCCGGATCAGGCATCGAGGTGTTTGTGTCCGGGTAACCTTGGGACATCATGGACTGCCTTCATCGCGTAACCCGGCAGGGCCGGGATGCCAGCCTGGCGGATCACAGCCGACTGCCTCGCAGATTGGCTCCAGCGGCATCAGCCGGCAACACTCTGCGCGGTTCCGATCGAATGCTCGCGGCGTTGGACTAGATGCCTCCGAGCACATCGCGCACGCGTTGCGGCCAGCGCGCCAGTTCGAAGCCGTGATGGCGCAGTAAAGCCAGCGTCAGGCGCTCGATGCCGAAGCCCACGCAGCCGGTATGGGCCAGCGCCCCGTCATCGGTGCGCAGCGGCCACGCATGGGCGAAATGATCCATGTGATAGTTGAAACTCATGCAAGCGGTCGGGGGCGCGCCATCGTTGATCGGCACCAGCAGCTCAAACTTCAGTTTGAGTTCACGCTGACTGTCCGCGACGATCTTGCCGCCACGACCGAAGAACGGATCGTTTGCAATATCCACCTCGTGCGGCAACCCGAGCATGCTGGCCAGCTTCTGGCCACGCTCCATCCATGTCTGGCGGAATTCGACAATCTGCTCGGCTGTCCCGAGCCGCACGTACTCGCGCTGGCGGAACATCTGCATGCGTGCGGGGTCGATGGAGGGCTCATGGCGGAAGCAATACGTCAGCACGTCGACCACGAGGCCGCCACGGGGCATCGGCCCGCGGTCGGCCACTACCGGGTAGACCGGATAGCACGCGGCGGGTGCCAGCACCACTTCGGTCGGTCGCTGCTGCTCCGCCCAGTCCTCACCGTGTTCCACACGGGCGAGCAGACGGTGATGTTCCCGTTCGCCGCCACAGAAGCAATGCACCGTCCCCGCCAGTTGCGGAAAACTCTTGAGGTATTCGCTCGCTTCGAAATCCTCGCGCGGCATCGCGGGAGGAAATCGCATCACTTCCGCATGCTGGTCGGCTCCGAGCTTGCCGATGGCGAGGTTCAATCCATCGGCAATGCCTTCGAACAGCGCGCTGCGACCATAAATGCCATCGACCTTGGTCGGAAAGAGCACGCGGGCATCGATGAGCGCCT
Source organism: Cupriavidus sp. a3 (assembly GCF_051015765.1). NCBI lineage: Bacteria > Pseudomonadati > Pseudomonadota > Betaproteobacteria > Burkholderiales > Burkholderiaceae > Cupriavidus > Cupriavidus sp. a3. Next base: position 2,419,461 of record NZ_CP170644.1, read on the forward strand.
GCCGGTAGGCACGACGGCCGAGGTCCGGATCCCGCACCGGTACGGCGTGGAAAAAATGATCACCCGCAACAGGTGATGCGTTCTCGTCGGGCGTGCAAGTGTTGCTGGTGTCGTCCATGCTCGGATCCTCAGGCAGTCCGGTCCGCCAGCAGCAGATTGGCGGTGTTGGTCAGGATGCGATCGTTGTTGATCATCAGGGGCGCCGACCACAGATCCCGAAGGTGGCGTCCCAGGCTGAACGGCGTGCCATGCTTGTAGCCCGCCATGCCGCACACCAGCATCGCGATCTGGACTGCCTCGAGCGCCAGCACCGACACGCTGGTCTTGAGACCATTCATTTCCGCCGCCAGGCTGAACATCGCCGACACGCCCTGCCTTGCCTGCCGCTGGCGCTGGTGGCTGAGCGCCAGCTCCAGGCGGCCATCGAGCATCTGGATGATGGCTACGGCCTCAGCCACGCGCGTTGCCGATGGCGGCAGCGTGCCGGGTCGGGCACGGGCCTGGCCCTGGAACAGTGCCTTGGCACGCTGGACCGCGTCCGCCGCGATGCCTGTCCACACGGCAGACCACAGGATATGCGACACGGGGGTCATCGTAACGTCCGCAATCTCGCCGAACGGCACCGGCAGGATCTGATCGGTATGGCCGCGCGCTTCGAGCCGGAAGCCGTTGCTGCACGTGCCCCGCATGCCCAGGGTGTCCCATGCGGAGAGGTTGTCCAGCGTGTAGTCCGGCTTCAGAACGCTCACCATGACCTGGTCCGTGGGCGCGGCATCGGGGTGTCGACGTGCCGTCACGAGAATTCCGTCAGCGTGGGCGCCATAGGAGATGGTTGGCGCCATCTTCAGCAAATGGAGGTTGCCGTTGTCGACGTTGACCGCGCATCCGCTGTTGCGCAACGCACCGCCAATAGCCTCTTCGGAGGTGGCCGATGCGAGCAGCAACTGTTCGCCGCCAAGCCGTTGCAACAGTTGCGCGTGCCATGCACTGTTGCCGGCATGGTTGACCAGGCATGCCACCTGGATCTGGTGCATCGCGTATATCATGCCCGTCGAAGCGCAGGCGGCGCCGAGCACGCGGCAAACCGCCGCGATCGTCTCGAGCGGCGCGCCACCACCGCCAAGGTCAGTCGGCACCATGGCACCCAGCAGTTTGTGCTCGCGCAATACCGTGAAGGCCTGACAGGGAAAGCTTGCGTCCCGGTCGACCTGGTCTGCATGCCGTGCTGCTTCTGCGGCGACCAGCCTGGCCGCCGCCAGCCAGTGCGCGGCATCGGCAATCTCGGCGCGCGGAGGTGCCAGCTCAACGCTGGCAAGCGCGGGGCTCATGCCGCCTCCTGCTCATTCTTGAGTTGCTCGGCTGCCGTCGCCAGTGCGCCGATGCTGCGAAACAGCTGGCGGGTCAGCATGCGATCGGGGATTTCGATGCCGAAAGCGTTCTCGATCGCGATCATGACGTGCACGGTCGCCAGCGACGACAGTCCTGCTTCATACAGATCGGCGTGGTCGTCCAACGATTCAACTGGCACGTTCAGACGAGCCACTTCCGAGAGGATGGTACGTATGGCTGCTCTCATGCTGGGACTCCAGATTTTGGGGAAGCATGGTGTTGAGCCATTTAGCCTGAACTTCGGGCTCGAATCGGTACGCTTCCGTACCAATGGGCTGCGGTGCCGGCACGCCTGCAAGGCTGCCCGGGCACGGCGAGCTCCGGGCGGAGAAGCCCGGCTGCAGTTGCGAGGGCAATGCGTGGTCTTTGCGCGGGAAAGCACGAAGGGACATCCAGGCCTCGGGGCGAAGACCCTGTCAGGATCTTCTTGCCATAGCGCTACCAATGGAGCAGCTCCGCGCGGAGGCGGCACCGACCGAGGGCCGTCACGCGATGCGGACGTACCCGTTTCTGCGTAACGCTTTGCCGGCGTTGCTGCATGCGCTCGTGCGTATGTCGCGCAGAAACTGGCACGTCCCGCGACCCTGAGCTCCAGCTTCAGGCTTTCTCCGCTCCATTGACTTGCCTGGTCAATGCCGGGCGCTTCGCTTCCGCCTTGGGCAAGGGCATGCCCAGATAGGGATTGATGGTATTGAAGTCCGACCTGTTGCTGCGCCGTGGCATGACCCCGTTCAGGATCCCGCCCGCCAGCCGCGCGTTGGCATGCGCGAGGCGCTTGAGGGCGTCGTCAACCTGGCCCGCCGCGGTTACGTCAGCGCGCACCACCACCAGCGTGGAGCCTGCCAGGTTGGACACCAGCGTGGCATCCGCCACCGCCAGCACCGGCGGAGTATCGACCAGCACCAGGTCGAAGCGGCCCGCGCACAGGCGCAGCGTTTCCGCCAGCGCCGGCAGCATCAGCAACTCGGACGGATTCGCCGGCGCCGCGCCGCGGTTGAGCAGGAACAGGCCGCTGACCACGCTCGGCCTGACCGCGTCGGCGATCGCGGCGCGCCCGGCCAGCACTTCGGCCAGGCCCGGCTCTACCGGCTGGTCGAACCAGTCCGCCACGCGCCCGCGGCGCAGGTCCGCGTCGATCAGCAGCACGCGCTGGCCGGCCTCGGCAAACAGCACCGCGAGGTTGACCGCGGTAAAGGTCTTGCCCGCGCCGCTGGCCGGGCTGGTGATCGCCACCAGGCAATTGGGCGCATCGCGCAGCGCGAAGTGCAGCGCCGCACGCAAGGTACGCAATCCCTCCACCGCCAGCGAATGCGGCGCGCGCCGCGCCAGCAGGTACTGGTCGTGCAGGCCCTGGCGCAGCAGGCGTTCGGCGCGCGCGCGCTTGTCCTCCGGCGCGGCCGCGGTCACGGCATCGATCACCTCGGTGCCCGGCTCGGGCCAGCCCAGGCGCGCCTCGGTCGGCAGCGTGAAGCCCGCGGCAATGCCCAGGCTGCGCTTGGTTTCGATCTGGCGCTCCAGATCGGCCTGCTCGTTGCTGAAGGCGATGTCGCCGAGCATCGCCATGCCAAGCCGCTCTTCGGCATCAGCCGCGCTGGCCACCGACGGGCGCAGGCGCTGGCGCAGGTTGATGCCGGCCACGCCCAGGCACAGCCCGAGCAGCGCGCCCACGGAAGCGAACGGCCACGTGCCGATCCCCACCGGCGTCACCGGCGCGATCGCGGCGTCGATTACGCGCAGCTGGCTGGAGCTGTCGGACAGCATCAGCGACAGCTGCTCGACCTTGGTGCGCAGGGCCATGTACATGTCCTCGGCCACCTTGACGTCGCGCGTCAGCGCCACCGATTCGCGCTCGGAGGCCGACAGGCTTTGCATGCGCGCATCGATCTCGGCGCGCTCGCGCGTCATCTGCTGAATCTGGCTGTCGACCATGCGCACTTCATTGGCCTCGGTGGTGAAGCGCTGCAGCAGCCGTGTGCGCTCCAGCCGCAGCGCGGCGATCTGGCGCTGGTACTCCATGCTGTTGTTCAGGAACGATTGCGCATCGCGGCTGGGCGCCATCGAGCCGGTACGCGCGCGGTAGCGCGTCAGCGCCTCTTCCGCACGGGTCAGCTCGGCCTGCACGCGCGGCAATTCGTTCGACAGGAAGGCCAGCGTGCCGGCGGCGTCCTCGCGGCGCTTGGTGGTCTGTCCGTCGATATAGGCGCGCGTGACGCCGTTGACCAGCTCGGCAGCAAGCTGGCGGTCCGCATACTGCCAGCCCACGCGCACCGTGCCGCCCGGCTGCGCCGGTGCGCTGCCCTGACTCGCGGACATCTGCGCGCCTTCGCTCTCGACCTGGAGGCCCTTGCGCACGGCCTCGGCGGTGCGCGCGAGGTCATGCCGCGTCAGTGCGAAGCGCGTGCCGGGCGCGGCCTCGATGCGGTCCACGCGCAGCGTGATGCCGTTGCCGCTGGCGGTCTCCCCGACACGGCCCTCGAGCAGCAGCACGTCATGGTCGAAAAGGCGGTAGGCGCCGTCGCGGCGCGTCTCGAACACCAGTGGCTGGTCCACCAGGTCCTCGGGCACGGTCATGGTGTCGACCACCAGGCGTTCGCCGCCCCAGGCATAGCCCTGGCTTGCGGGCCAGGTGCCGCGCACGTGGCCGGGCGTGGAAAAGCGGTCGACCAGCGCGCCCACCAGCGGCGCGCGCAGCGGCTGCGCGGTGATATCCAGGCGCAGCCGCTCCACCACGGGCCCGACCACGGCGCGGCTCTTGAGCAGCCCCGCGTCGAAGCCGGCGGCGCCCTGCGTCTGCGCCACGCTGCGCACGCCGCCGTCGCGGCCCTCCACCTGCACCAGCGCCTGCGCACGGTATTGCGGCGGCTCGGACAGCGCCACCAGCGCGCCGACGCCGGCGCCGACAACGCCCGCGGCGACGATCCAGCCCATATGGTCCATCAGCGCGCGCGCCTGGCGCGTGCTGGCGGGCTGGGCTTCGCGCCGGGGGGCCGCACCTTCCGCCGGTGCACTGGCATATGACAGTCTGCTCACGGGTACCGCTCCTCAAATGGGATCAGCGCGGCGTCCTGCGCCGCGCGTGGCCACCTCACGCCGCCAGGGGCAGCTGGCAGCGCCGTTCAGGCGCTGGCCAGCGCGGGCAGCAGCCGGTCATATTCGCGCTTGACCAGCTTGTAGCATTCGCATGAATGCTTCTCCAGGCCGCAGCGGTCCAGTACCGTGATATGGCCGCGGCTGTGGTGGATCAGTCCCAGGTCCTCCAGCTTGCCCGCGGCCTCGGTCACGCCTTCGCGGCGCACGCCGAGCATGTTGGCGATGACCTGCTGCGTGATCACCAGCTCGTTGGAACTGAGCCGGTCGATCGCCAGCAGCAGCCAGCGGCACAGCTGCTTGTTCAGCGAGTGGTGGCGGTTGCACGCGGCGGTCTGTGCGATCTGCGTCAGCATCGCCTGCACGTACAGCAGCGTCACGCGCTGCAGCGTGGGCAGGCGCGGCAGCTCGGCGCGCAGCATGCGTGCGGGAATGCGGTAGGCCAGGCCGGGGCTGCGCACTTCGACGCGGCTGGGCATGGTGTCGCCGCCGGTGACCACCGGGATCCCGACCAGCCCTTCATGGCCGACCGCGGCGATCTCGACGGTCGCGCCGTCTTCGAGCAGCGACAGCAGCGAAACCACTGCCGTGGTTGGAAAGTAGACGTGGACGATGCGCTGGCCGGAATCGGTGAGCAACTCCCCGGCGCGCAGCCGGACCAGCTCGAAATGCTGGGCCAGCGCTTCCCACTCGCCACGCGGCAACGCGCTGAGCAGGTGATTGACATGCAGTTCCGACCGATGCGTAATCATTTTTCGTACCCCCTGTCCAAACCCGTTTTCGGGAACAACGTCCAGCCGGCTCGGCGAACGCCACTCGGGAAAACGGGCTTCAGCCTTGCCGGTCCCCGTTCAGCGCCGGCATGGACCGGCATGACTGGTTTCCGACTGCCTGGCTGCGCCGTTGACCCTGCTGCGGCGCTGACTGCAAGCCAGTGACTCTATTTAGCGTCATGGCGAGGCGCTGCGACAGTAGGCGAATGGTTGGGAAGCGCTCATCCATCGGGAGGTTGGCCGGAAAGCCGAGCGGATGCCCGGCCACGGCGCAATCAGCGTGCAGCGCGCTGCAGCGGCGCCGGCAGGTGCCGGGCCCTCCTGCAAAAGTCGGAGACGGGTGGAAGCGCGGGGCGGCCGGCGGAAACGAGCGGTGCCGGAAGGGGCGCAAATGGCGTAAAGAGCGTGATGGGCGCAAGCAATTCGACGGGCTGGCATGGCCCGACCTCATCCAACGGCAAGGCGCGCGGAAGAAAACCGGCCAGGTGGCCGGCGGCGGCCACCACCGTGCAGCGCCAGCCACGCACTGCCGCCGCGGCGGGATGCAGCACGCGCGGCGCGCGGAAGCACAGGTGGATCGTGTTCATGCCCGACAGTTCGATCGCGGCCTCGTACAACTGATGCGGTGCGTGCAACTCGTGCAGTTCAGTGCCATGCCCGATCGCATCATCCACGGCAATCACCTGGCGCCCGTTGACCCACGCTTCGGTGCCGCGAACCAGGCCGCGCAGCCGCAGCAGCCGCGGTCCGTGTCCGGCAAAACGCAGCCGGTACCAGTAGTCGTGGCAGTGCAGCGGCACCGGCGCGCCTTCGCACAAGCGGCCCGCCGCCTGCATGGCCATCGCAACCGAACCGGGCACCGGCGCCGGCAGCCAGCACGCGCCATCGTCGAGCACCGCGGGCGACGGTGCCGCGCCGGGCAGCGTCTGCAGCCATCGCCACGGGCCGCAAGGCGCGCGCCCCGCAACGTCGGTGAAGGCGGTGAGGGGTGTGACGTCGACGGACGGAACGGCGGCCGGAATGAGGGCGGCGGCTCGCCGGCCCGTGGCCTCGGCAGCGGCGGTCATGGCGCATACTCGCCGAAATGCCGGGCCAGCGCCGGCACGCTGGCCTGGTAAGAGGCCTCGAGCTGGTCCAGGCAGTCTTCGCAGCGATCCGGCTTGCGGCTGATCACGGCGCGCATCAGCCGGAACTGCATCACCATCGCTTCCGACGCCATCGTGTAGCACGCTTCGGCCGCCTTCTCCGGGACCTCCTGTCCCTGCATCACCAGCCAGCGCAGGTAGCGCGCCAGCAGCTCGAAGTTGGCGCCGAGCTGGCGCAGCACGCCCGAGGCGTAGTGGTGGAAGCCCGGCTCGCCGCGCGCCATCAGCCGCTCCAGGTGGGCGGGAAACACGGCACGGAACTGTGTCACGGGATTCTGCTGCGGACGGTTGCCGAGGTGCGTGCGCAGCAGCGCCAGCGAAGCGTCGAGCAACGACTCGCGCCCGCGCAGCCGGCCATCGCGGCGCACTACCTCGGCATGCACGAAGGGCAGCGACTCGGCGCTGCGCGCTCCCGGTGCCAGCCGGAAGATCGCGGCGTAGTCCTCGCCGCTGGCGGTGTGGTAGCCGTCGGTGTGGTAATAGCCGACGGCGCCCGCCTGGGGGATCAGCACGTCGACGGCGATGCAGGTCGGCGTGCGGTGGCGCTGGTAGCCCGCGCCGGGCGGCGGCGGCAGCTGGCCGCTGTCGAGTTCGATCACGACGAGATGGCCGCGCGCGGTCTGCGCCGCCACGTGCGACTCGAGCGAGTCGTACAGCGTCAGCGCATGGGCGGTCAGCCCGTAGAGCCGCTCCAGGTCCGCCACCGGAAAGCGGCACTGCGTGAAATGATCGGCCTCGAAATCCTGGCGCACTGCGCACGGCAGCGCGGCGACCGGTGGCAGTTCAAGTCCGTGCAGCAACTCGATCCACAGGTCGACATGGCAGTTGACGTGCGACCACACCGGATTGCCGCCACGCAACCCAGGCCCGCCACGTCCACGCATCTTGGTGTCGCCGTACACTAGAGACCTCCGCGCCTGCCATGCCGATCCAATCGCGGGTGTGCGTGGCCCGCGCCGGATGCGCGCCCTCGCGCTCGCGTTCCGGCTGCCGTGCACTGACTGTCTGCTGTCATGCCCGCCTTCTCCCTGCCCCGAGCCAAATGCTTGCGCCATCGGTCTTGATGGCGATCTTGGCGCGCGCGGTTCAGGACAGTCTGTTGGACGGCGCACAAACCTTGCACGGGCCCACAGGTTCGGCCGTCATTGCGTGGCGCAAGGACGCGCATGCCGATGGCAAGCGCGTCTGTACCGTTCGCCGCAGAGGTTGAGTTCCGGTTGAGCCGGTTTAGTGGCATTCAGCCGCATGCGTGACGCGCATGCTGCTTCTGGTTGATAGAGGCGTGCGTGCCGATTGGATATCGTCAAGAGGACGTGTGGGCGGGCAGTATTGCCTGCACGCCTTCAAAGCCCGCATGGTCCCCCGGTCGGCGGGCTTCTTTTTTTGTGGCATGGCACGGCGCGCGCGACAGGGTTCGGCAGCGCGGCGACGCCAGCAGGCATGTGCATGCCCTGTGGGTGCACGGCAATGGCTGGCGAGCGGGACTGGTGGCAGGCAGCACTGCTGCAGGACAATGGCAGCAGTGGTCGCGCCTCGCGCTGGCGCTGGCGAGGCACGCGGAACACAGCAGGGCGCCGCGGCGCCCTGGCTCAGGGCAGCGTAGCTGCCGGCAGGCGCAGGCGATGCTGCGCCAGGATCAGTGCGCGCAGGCTTTCCACCCGCAACACCGCTTCACGCTGTCCTGCTTCACGCGCGGCCTGCGCTGCGGCATGCTCGCAATCGTAGCGGCGACCATGCAGTTCTCCGCGATACAACAGCGGCTGCTCGCCCGCACCAGCCAGCCGGATCTCGAAGCAGCAAGCCCACTTGCCCCGGCCCTCGCGCACGGCGAAGCCATGCACGACCAGGTATTCCATCCCGCCTTCCATACGACCCCCTAGCATCCCGGCGCGGCAAGCCCTCTTGGAATGGGGCTGCTCGGACGCCGGGCATCTCAAGCATAGTGCTTGCGCGCACAGAACGCCCTCATCCGCAGGCTGTAATCCTGTGGTGGCCGAAGGAGGGAAGCAAGAGAGGGACGGGCAGATTCAGGCGGCGCCAACGCTGTCGCAGGGCGTGGCCTGCATCAGCGAAAGGGCCATGCGCGGGAAGCACTGGCCGCCAGCCCACACCAGCGCGGTCGCGGCACAGACGAGCTCGGCAGGCGCCGGCACCGCCAGGCAACCGCTCGCGCCCAGCAGCGCGGCGTGGACGATCAGCGTCGCGTCCAGCCGGTCCGACAACACCAGCCAGCGGCGCGGCGCGAGCCGGGCCTGCATCTGTTCGAGCAGCTTGCGCGGGTCGCCGTCCAGCCCGCTGCAATCGATCAGCGCGACATCGGCCGGGTCGCTGCCGGGCTCGTCCGCATCGGGATGACGCTGCCGGCCGGCAGCACCATCCTGCAGCCAATGCGGCGCGCGCCACCGGATCGGGCGCGGCAGGCCCAGCGCTTCCAGGCGCCGCACCAGGGTGCGGCACATCATTTCGTTGCTGGCGATCAGGTAGGTCGGCATCGAATCGGCAATGGAGGCCACGGCCGGTGCGGCGGGATGGGCCCGGGGTCAGAAGGTCAAGTGGCCGGATGGCCCGCCGTGGCGAACATGGCGGGCCTCGCGGCGGTGCGCGCCCTGCCGTTGGGCGCCTGACGCATGGCGCGCGGCAGGCGGCGGCGAACGCCTCCCTGTCAACGTAGCAAGCGCTCCCCCGCACCGCCTCATGCTTTTGGCGGAGGCCGCCACGTCAAATGGATGACCTGCGGGGATGGCCGCGGCACCGGATCCGACCGGCGCCGGCATGGCTGCAACCGATGCACCCCAGAACGGTCATGCAGGGGGGCTTCAGGCGGCCCGGCACGCGCCGAGCGGCCGCACCGCCGGCGGGCCGGCCCAGTCCAGCGTGGCGCCACGCTGCAGCGCCACGTAGACAGCTTCGCCCTTGTTGCGTACATGGAGCCGCTGGTACAGCGTGCAGGCATGCGTCTTGGCCGTGGCGACGGAGATATTGAGCATCCGGCTGACGGTCTTGATCGGATAGCCGCGCGCGAGCAGGGCCAGTACCTCATACTGCCGTTCGGTGATGTTGAGCAGATGCGCGCCGCTCGACGGCGTTTCGCTCGTATACGCAGGCGGCGTGGCCGGTGTTTCGCCGCGCAACGCATGCAGCGGCACCACCACCGGGGCGCCGGCGTGACCGGACGGCATGGATGGCGCGGCCGGTGCAGACTGTTCGGACTGTGCGGACATGGCCAGCGTGCCGGCATCGTCGCTGCGTCCGCTGGCTGGCTCGGACAGCAGCAGCGACGGGAAGCACTCCCCACCGGCCAGCACCAGCCGCACCGCGGCGTCGAGCGCTTCGGCGCTGGCGGCCTTGTGCAGGCAGCCACGTATGGACTCCGGCAGCGTCGGCCGTGAAAGTGCCGCGGCGGGCCGCTCGGTCAGCAGCAGCACGCGCCGGGGCCGCAGGCGCTCGCACAGGTCGTCGAGCTGGGCCCAGCCTGCCGCGGCGTCGAGCGGTAGCCCGTACACCAGCAAGTCGGCGTCTACCAGCCAGAGATCGGGGTCGATCGGGGCGAGCGGATCGATATCGATCAGGTCGCCCGGGAGATGCGCTTGGGCCAGAAGGTGGCGAAGACCCAGGCGCAGCAGTGGATGGTGTTCGATCAAGAGGATGCTGGCCATGGCCGCTCTCCTTCTTATTGCGGCAAGCCCAGGTCCTGCGACAAACCCGTTCTTGCTGTTGGACCGCCTTCCGCTATGCTGCGGCTCGTCGATCCATACGATCCGGCTTGTTCCTGGCCTGGTACGGCGTCCCGTCGGTTGCCGTGCCCGTCCCTTCCCTTGGAGTGCCGAATCGCCCCGTTTGCGCCGTTCGAACCGATTCTGGCCGGCTGGTGCCGGACCCGCGCAGTTCATGACTAACGCTTTAGCAACTTTCCGATCAAATTTAACAGAATCTAATTCTGATCTTCAGCTTATGAAACAGGGGCGTCGAAAGCAAGCCTCTGTTGCATTGCAGCGGGTATTCCCGAAGGGGGGTCCCTTCGTCCCGGAACGCTGTCACGGGCGGCCCACTGCGACCCTGCCAGCGAGCTTAGATCGACAAACGGGTGTTCGGGTGGCCCGGGGACTGGCGGAATGCCGCTTACCTCGCATAAAATTATCGGCATTGCTCTTTGCTGTGCATTTCCGGTCGGACGGATTTGGCCTGAGTTCAAGTGCCTTATAAATCAAGGAGTTACCGTAAGCTATGTGCCCTCCCCCACCGACGCTCCCGCACCCCTGCCCATGTTGTCCGGATCGCATGCCGTCAGCCTGACCCGCAGCGAATTCGCCGCCGTCCGCGCCTATGTCCAGGGCATGCCGGCAGTGTTGGTCGTCGGCCGTTACCTTGCCGACGACGGCGATGACGACGATGCCGGCGAATCGGCACTGCGAACCCTGCTGGGTCTGCGCGACCGCATGGTCCAGCTCGCCCATCTCCATGGCCGCGCCGACCTGGGCGAACTGCTGGTGTCCGGTCCGGGCCGTTCCAACCGCGGCATGGATCGCCGGGTGGATGCGTTGGCGGAACTGGAACGGCTCGGTACGGCGGCGCCGCGGGCGGAGCATGGCGTGGAACTGTGGTTCGGGCCGTCACTGGCACGCCGCCTGCGCAAAGCCAATATTGTTACTATTAAGGAACTTATTGCATTGACAAATGCCCGCGGCACGGGATGGTGGCGGCGTGTGCCACGTATCGGCGCCCTCGCCGGCCAGGCCATCAACCGCTGGCTGGCGGAACATCGCGACCTGGTCCGCACGTCCCAGGGCCAACCCATGCTGGCCGCGCATGTAGGTGACCGCGCGCCGCTGGCGCGCGGCGCGCTGACACCGGACATGCCGCGCCTGCTGCCGCTGGAACTGCTCGCCGGTGACGCCGGGGCACCGCCCGCCTGTCCCTTTGCGAGCGGCGTCGACGTGGTGCGCAAGTGGCTGCACGCCAGTGCTCCCCCTGCCGGCGCCACGTACGCGGCGTACCGCAAGGAGGCCGAGCGGTTGCTGCTGTGGTCGGTGGTCGAGCGCCGCAAGGGTCTCGCCGCGCTGGACGGGCAGGACCGCCAGGCATACCTGGCCTTTCTTGCGGACCCGCAGCCGGCGGCGCGCTGGTGCGGACCGCGGGCTTCCAGGCAAGTCGGGGCCTGGCGGCCATTTACCGGGCCGCTGGGCGATGCCAGCTTGCGGCATAGCATGCGTGTCCTGGGCACCTTGTGGGCCTGGATGGCGCGCAACGGGTACGACTCGGCCGCGCGGTGGCTGCCAGCAGGCGGACCGGCAACGGGTACAGGAACGGATATCGGGATGACGCGCGCGGCAGGCGATGTGGCTTCCGGCCTTGACCCAGGCAGCGCTGCCGGTGAGGGAATTGTCGACGACATGGCGCTGGTGCGCTTCACTGCCTGGCTGGAGAACGAATGCGTCCAGCCCGATGGCCGGCGCTACCGCGCCGCGGCCGCAGCGGTCGCGCTGCTGCGCGAATGCCGGCCCCGCTTTGCCGGGCTGGTGGCGCTGCGCTGGAAAGACCTGCGGATCCTCGACCGGGTGCCGGCAACGAAGGCGGACGAAGCATTGGATGGCGACCGGCTTGCGCTCAGCGACACGGCGCTGGCCGCGCTACGCCGCCATTGGCAAGACCGGGCGCTGGACCTGGACATGCCCGCGATGGCGGATGTGCCCCTGCTCGGCCCGCCCGTTGCGCCGCCCACCCGGCGGGCGCAGCGCAAGCTCGCCAGCATGACCCACCCGCCCTACTCGGTGCGAGGGCTGCACGCACTGCTGTCGGCGGTGATTACGCGCTATCGGAGGCTGGATGCGAGCTTCCCGGCGTGCACGCCGCGTGACCTCGTGCGCGAGGCGCGGCGTTGCCGGACAGCGTTGGCGTCGGCCGAAGAAGTTGGTACGGAGAAAGAGTCGCCGTAGGGTCTGACTGTACGGAACAGGACCCTTTTCGGCATGAACAGCCTTGGCGGACCATCTGCCTTGGCGTAGATATGGGTGGCAGCATCGCCACCGAAGAACTGGGTACGCTGCAGGGGTCTTGCCGAGCGATCCTGCCACGTCCGCGGTCTCCCTGATGCGCCGGGAGTGCGGTGGTTCGTAGCCCGCTTCCCCGGCACCTGACTCGCTCAGCGGACTCGATCAGAGCAAGGTCTTGTCCAGCCCGAAGCGAGCCTTGAGGAGTTCGACCAGGTCCTCGCGGGCGCTGCGGTCGCCCAGCTGGACATCGAGGACGACGCGCCCCGAATCCCACTCCTTGATGGTTCCGAGCAACTGGCCGCTGTCGGTCCGGATTTTGTATTGCCGGCTGATTTCCTTGACCTTGCGCGCCTTGCCTTCCTGCGCGTGCTTGCGGATTGCCTCGACTTCGCGGCTCGACAGGCCATCGTTGATGATCCGTGCCGCCAGCTCGCGGGTTCGCTCCTCCCCCGCCAGCTTGCAATACAAAGTCAGCTCATAGCCCGCGGCGATGCCGATCGCGCTCGGCCGCTCGCGCATCACGCCCAGCACGGACTCGGGCAGGCGCAATAGCGCCAGCGTCTTGTTGACCGTTCCAGCGGACATCCCGGTCAGTTCACAGATTTCTTCTTCCTTCTGAACCTTGCCTTCATCGAGCAACTGGCGCCAGGCAATCGCATTGTCCAGCGCCGACTGGTCCGAGCGCTGCTCGTTGAGCATGAACGACAGCCGGTAGAAATCCAGGTCGCTCAGGTCGTCCTCGACAAAGCACTCCATCTCGAGCTTGCCGGCCGAAGCCAGCGCTCGTTTGCGGTAGTGGCCGTCGATCAGGATGTAGTGGCCGGGACGCGAGGGGTCGGGTGCAGCGAGACCGGGGGTCTTCTGTCCATGCGTGGCGATCGACGCCGCACGCTCCTGCACGACCGCGGGATCATAGATCCGGCGGGCATTCAGTGGATTGTCGTGGAGCTGCGCCAGCGGAATCCGCACCAGCTGCCGGCCGGACGCCATCTCGCCCGCACTTTCAGCGCTGAAAACCGCCGCGGCGTCGTTGGCCCTGCCCTGCAGCAGGCCATTCGGATGCTGCGAAATTGCTGCCTCGGCCCGCGCAAAGCGGTCCAGCGTGTCGTTGCGGTTCTTCTCCGCCACCATGCCGGCGAGCATGCCGGCCTTAAGGCTTTTCAGTTTTGTAGCCATGCCTTATTGCTCAATCAAAGACAACACTTCGTCGACCATCATGTCGACCTCCTGTACCGCTTCACGCGCTCCGGCAACGCCATGGACGGTACAGCCGATCGCCTGGCATTCGCGGAAGGCCGAGCGCGATCCAATCATCGAATTCAAAAGCGGCACCTCGCCATCGTCACCCAGGATCTCGATCGCCTGCCGTGCGATCGACACGCGCCGCTGAACCATATTGGCCATTACCCGGATCAGCAAGGTTTCATTCTGGACTTGCGCATGTTGTGCCAGCGTTTTAGCGGCGACCGCCGCCCATAGGTCCGGAGGCGACGGCACTACCGGGATGATGGCAAGGTCGGAAATCAGCAGCGCACTGGATGGCGCCGCCGAATGAACCGCAGGCGGACAATCGACCACGATGTAATCGTAGTCCTGCACAAACTTCCGAACCTCCCGGTGCATGGCGCCGCCCGAGGGCGCCAGGCCGATCACCGACGCGGGAAACGGGCGCTCATCGCTGGCCTGCGCAGCCCAGCGGGTGGCGGTGCCTTGCTCGTCCATGTCGACCAGCATGGATCGGGCACCGCGCAGGCCGAGTGTTCCCGCCAGATGCATGCTGACCGTGGTCTTTCCGCAACCGCCTTTCTGGTTGAAGACGGTAATGATTTTGGCTGCCACTGCGACCTCTCTTTCAGCGCTGAAAGCGCGGTTGACTCTTAAGGCGCAACTGTAGCCAAAACCAGGTGACGCTTCAACCGTTTTACAAATTTACAAATATTTTATTAAGGTGCAGCGGAGCGTCGTCCCGGCTTTTTTGCAGGAGAGGTCGCGTTCGACAATAAATTTGCTTGAAATGCGCCCGCCCCTATGTCTAAAGTATTTGTAGTGCGCATTACGCCGCACATGACACCGCAATCCAAAGTGGTTATGATGCGCGCTACAGTCGAGTCAAGTCGTGTCAACCTCGTCGGCTTCCGTTCGGTATCTACGAGAACTCAACGTGCTTGAACGGTTGTTTGCGTGGTGTACTAGAACTTGCTTCGAAAAGGAACTCTTATGGCAACCGGTACGGTCAAGTGGTTTAACGAGACCAAGGGCTTTGGCTTCATTACCCCGGACGATGGTGGTGCAGATCTGTTTGCGCACTTCTCCGAAATCCAGGGTTCTGGCTTCAAGACCCTGAAGGATGGGCAGCGCGTGACGTTTGAAGTCAAGCAGGGTCCGAAGGGCCTGCAGGCTTCGGCCATCAAGCCGGCCTGATCCAGCTGATTTGCCCGCTGCAGCAAACCTGCCGCGGCGGACAAACAAAAAGGCAAGCGTTCAACGCTTGCCTTTTTTGCATCTGGCCATTCGGCCAGGAACTCAGCCCAGCTTGCGCACGCTGGTACGGGACGGCTGCAGGATCAGCGCCTTGGACGAATCCGCATCGACCTTGGCCCCCGGATAGACCACCAGCACGTCCTTCAGCGCCTTGCGGAACAGCGCGCGGAACTTGCGCTCGCTTTCGGTTTCCGTACCGAATTGCATTTGCAGGGCTTCCCACGGGATCTCGGTGCGCCGCTGGATCGTGAAGAACCGGTAGGTCAGCCACGAGTAAACGTCCAGCGCGAACGGCGACTGCTTCAGCGCCTTCAGTGCACGCATGTCCACCGGTACCGGTCGGTTGACCAGTTCGTTGAAAAACGGCTCGGACAGCACCACAAAGCTCTCGAACATCGACCCCTGCCCCGGCTGCATCGGGTCCCACCATGTCGACAACTGGTCGGCCAGCAGGTAGCCCACACGGTCGATCGATAGCGGCTCGTGATTCGGGTTCTGGTTCTGGCTAGGCGTCGACTTGTTCTGCACGATCGCAATGGTTGCGGAGAACAGCCGGATCATCTGCTGGCGAACCAGCGTCATGGTGCCCCGCTTGCCGCCAGTGGCCATCGGGATACCGAGGTTGTACATGAATTCGGACAGCGAATTGCCCAGCGAGATACGCCGGTCTTCCACCGTCCCGGTGAATTCACCCCGTTTTTTCTTCGCCATGATCTCCTTGCCGATCCAGGCAAGCATCAGGCGCGGATAGGAGCCATAGGGATAGCCCAGCGAGACGGTCTCCGACACCAGCTTCTGGCGGCCGTTGGCGGCGCGTTCAGAGCGCTGCTGCGTGAAGTAGCCCGGCTGGATCATCAGCGAGATATTGCCGCTGGTACGCGTCCATACCGGCGGTGCGCCCTTGGGCGCCCGATATGGCAGCGTGACCTGGACGCTGGCGCGGCTGAGGAAGCCAACTTCGCCGCTTTGCCAGGCGTCTTCGCGTTCCATGGCCTGCGCCTCGTCAAACAGACGCTGGAATTTCTCGGACGGAACCAGGATGTTCTCGTTGCCGGGAACAATGATGCGGGAGGGCTCGGCATCCACGTCGAGGACACTTCGATCCCCCGTGGCGGCCGGGGAGCGTTTGATGGGCATATTGGCGTGCTTCGGATTACCCGCCTTTGTACTCGAAGCCGCAAAAGTTGTCACGCAGAAACAGGTACGCTGAGGTTTGGTCTTGCTTGCCTCGGTTTTGTCGTGCGGGGACTCTCACGACTGGTAGCTGGGGGGCGGACGGTGGGCAACCCGCAAGGGTTGTCCACGGTGCGCAACCCTGTGACTACCAGTAAACGATACCGATACGGGTTAACTACTTGTAAACCGTATACGTGAAGTTCAGCGCCTTGATTCGTAAGGAAAAAAACTACCCTTGCGAACCCGAATCTGCGGACAACCGTACTCGATTCTGCGAAGGGCCGAACCCGTATCTGCGGCGCCCCGAACCTGTATCTGCGGACCGCGCGTACTGGTTTCTGCGGGGATAACCCCGTGTTTCCACAGGCTTTTCCACAACGCAGACCGCGCAAAGCGTACCCGTTTCTGCGGCGACCCGGGCGGTATACGCCGTTTACGCCCGGTTTACCGCCGGATTGCGCCGTCGCGCGGCCTGCGACATGGGTTATCCACGCAGAAAAGGGTTCGAGCCCTGGATCGCCCTCGGCCTCCCAGCGCCGGCGGCGTACCCATTTCTGCGGTGAATGGGCCGAAACCGTACCTGATTCTGCGTGGCGGAGAAAAACGGCTGCGCCTTTGCCTCTGCGTACCCGTTTCTGCGGCGTACCCAATTCTGCGCCCGCAGACCTGTGCGCCGGGCGTTGGCCCCCGTACCCGTTTCTGCGGTGAGATCTCGGGCTCTGTACCTGCATCCGTACCCATTTCTGCGTTGAAGGGGTGGGGTTGCGGATGGATGTACTGCCAAGTTTCTATTATATATCTGCCTCATAGAAAAAGCTAGCGCTCACACTCAACGTATACATGAGTGTGCCGCCCCTCATCCATGCGTACCTGTTTCTGCGAGCCAGTCGGGGGCTGCGCTTCATCCCAACAAGTCGGAAATGTCCGGAAACCCCGGACGCCGTACCCGTTTCTGCGCGACAGGCGGCATCCACGCACTTGTGGTGGCCGTACCTGTTTCTGCGAGCGTTCGTTTCAAGCTTTTGGCTGAACGGATCTTGTGCGCTGCAATACGAGGCGTACCCATTTCTGCGTGGCGTTCGCGGCGTAGTCGTGTGGATATCTAGGCGTCCGGCTGTTACCGGCGCCCCATGATCCGAGCAAGCCTGGTAACGCGGTGGAACCGGGCGTACCTATTTCTGCGGGCTGTGCGAACCCACGCCAGGTGGCGTTCTGGCACCAGGCGTACCCGTTTCTGCGTTGTTGCGAGCCGCTGGGAAGAGGCTTTATGGCGACGGGCGTACCCGTTTCTGCGTTAGCGGGCGGATGGCGCCCGCAGCTTGCACTGCAGCAAGGCGTACCCGTTTCTGCGGGCGGCATGTGGATAGGAAAGTAAGCGCCAGGACCGGCGCATAGAAGCCGGGAGGCAGGAAAACGGGGAGCGGGAAAGCGGGAAAGCGGGAAAGCGGGAAAGCGGGAAAGCGGGGAGGCGGGGAGGACACCTTTACTACATCCCATATTGTTAAAGAACAGCCGACTTTCGTCGCTTGGCAATGCCAAATGCAAACGCTCAATCCTTAAGCGCTTGCATTTGACCACCAATTCCAGGTATCCGTGCTCACTCGGCAGAGTGATGGTGGAGGATGACGGGATCGAACCGACGACCCCCTGCTTGCAAAGCAGGTGCTCTCCCAGCTGAGCTAATCCCCCC
>NZ_CP170645.1:0-258970 GCF_051015765.1 Cupriavidus sp. a3
CCCCCGTGAAGTCAAAGCCCTGCCTAAGCGCTACACCGTCCGGTTCCTCAGAAAGGACCTTAACTGAACGGCATTACCCCCGAAGGAGCCCTTGTCAGTAACTTTTCTGTTTCGAGGTCAGTTACAACCCAAGGCGGCTGTTAGGCGGCCAATGCGAACTTTTCGTCGTTAGCATTTACTTCGATTTAGTTTTAACGTCTTCTCTGACGGGTTGCCTCACGACCCTATCTCCCCCTGTCGAAACCAAGTCAGGCCCATCAGAAGCGCACTACCAGTGCAATGTGCTTCTGGTGGACCTGGGCGGAATCGAACCGCCGTCCAGAAGGCCTTCAAGAAGAAGGTTCACAACCATTATCGGGAACCTTGCGGCCCCAACGCTCCAGATTCTACGCCCCCTGCCCGCAGCGTCAAGGCAGTTTGCGTGCGGCTCTATAAGGACCCGACCCGGTAAAACTCCACGCTTTGCCCCGCATTGACCGCCCGCTTGAGCCACGACGGCATCTCGCCCTGCCCGTCCCAGGTCAGCCCTTCCGCGTTGCGGTAGCAGACCACCGGAGGCGGAGGCGGCGGTGGGGGTGGCTCGGGTGGGGCCG
This sequence comes from Cupriavidus sp. a3, assembly GCF_051015765.1. Taxonomy (NCBI): domain Bacteria; kingdom Pseudomonadati; phylum Pseudomonadota; class Betaproteobacteria; order Burkholderiales; family Burkholderiaceae; genus Cupriavidus; species Cupriavidus sp. a3. The sequence continues at coordinate 594 of NZ_CP170645.1, forward strand.
GCGGCGCGAAGCACCCCGCCGCGTCGAGCTCTTCGAGGGTGAGCCCGTAGTCGTCCATCTGCGTCTGGATCCAGCGGATTGCGTCCGCCCGCTCAGTCTTTGCTGTCATCGCTGCCGTCACTGCTGTCGTTGCCTTCGTCCTGATTGCCAGGCAGCGCCGCCGCCCCCTGCTCGTTGCCCAGCTCTTCCCCTTGGTCTTCCTACGCAGTGGCCGCCGAACTTCGGCCTGCCGAGTTTGCTAGTCAGAAGGGGGGCGGACCGGCCGCGCCCGCCAACCTGTCGTTCAGTACAAGAGATCGATTAGGAAACGCTCGGGCTTCTTGCCAATCCACGCGGGAGCCCGACCGCGCCCCGACCAGGTCTGGCCCGTCTTGGGATTGCGGTACCTTGGAGGCGGCGCGGCCTTCTTCTTGGTCGGAACAGCACGGGGAGCGGGCTCAACACTGGGCTTGCCCGCAATGTCCTCAATGCTGAGGTCGTACTCCTGCATCAACTGCTGAATTTCCTCCACGACCTTTGGCACTTCCGTGGCTCGCAACTGCTCAAGTTGCGCATTGACAGATGCCAGTTGAGCGAGCAGTGAGGATTGGGACGGGCTTTGAGTTGCGGTAGGCGCTTTTTGCTCCTGTCGCGGCTTCCGGGTTGGGGTCTCTTGAGTCGTGACTTCCGGGGCGGCAACTTCAGCTAGGATTTTCGGCTTCCGACCGCGCTTCGGGGTCCGCCTCTCTTCCGGCGCGGCTTCCGGAGCGGCGGTTTCGGTGAGCGCTTTCGGCTTCCGACCGCGCTTCGGGGCCCGCGTCTCTTCCGGCGCAGCTTCCGCAGCGGCAGTTTCGGTGAGCGCTTTCGGCTTCCGACCGCGCTTCGGGGCCTGCATCTCTTCAGGCGCAGCTTCCGGAGCTGGGGCGTAAAGCGGTGCTACCGGGGCAGCCGTTTCGGTCAGTTCGTCCTGGGTGGCAGCTTCCGTCGGTTCGTCCGTGGCCAGGACTTCAACCGGAGCTTCGGCCACGGCTTCAGTGGTCGCTTCCGAGGGCATGGCTTTAATGGGCGCTTCCGGCGCGTCAGAATCAGTCAACGCTTCCGAGGCGGTGGCTTCCACCGATTTTTCCGGTGCCACGTCTTCCGTTGAAGCGTCCGGGGCTGTGTAAGGCCGCCGGCGCCGATATGACACCGTCGCCGTCGGGCCGCTGACCAGGCTTGTGGACCAGAAGTCCATGCGTCGGGCCTGAGTGTCATTGCTGCCACTACCGACGCCTGCACCACTGGCTTCACCACTGACGGGATCCGCGTCGCGCATCGCCTCAGCGATGGGAAGCTCCATCTGACCAAGTCCGTCCGTCGCATTGCTCGCGACAACGGGTTCAACCACTTGCTTCGGGGCCAATTCGCTCTCCTTCATTGAAGACACTGCAGGTGCAGACGCTTCCTTATTCCATGGACGGTGAGACCTTGTCTCTTGCGTGTCGTTCGAACTTACCCATCGGCGTTTATGTGATGCAAGGTTGGGGGATTGCCCGTCGTCGTCCATCTGCGCCTGGATCCAGCGGATCGCGTTCGCCCGCTCAGCCTTTGCTGTCAGCGCTGCCGTCACTGCTGTCGTTGCCTTCGTCCTGATTGTTGGGTAGCGCCGCCCCCGGCTCGTCGCCCTGTTCTTCGCCCAGCTCTTCCTGCTGAGCTTCCCCCTGACCGTCGCCCTGCTCTTCCGGCGCGGTCGCCACCGAACTGCCGCCCTTGCGCCGCCTTCCACCACCGCCGCCGCCACCGCCGTCGCGTTCGCGCGGCGCGACGCGCAGGGTGGCCAGCAACTGGCGCGCGAGCGCCGCTTCCGCTTCGCCGCGCTCGGCCCGGCGCAATGCCGCGGCGAGTTCCGCCTGCACTGCCTCCAGGTCGCCCGCCGCCTTGCGTTGCGCCTGTTCGGCTACCGCGAGCCGATCGGCCAGCGCCGCAGCCTGCGCTTCGAGCTTGGCGCGGCCCTCCGCCTGCGCCACGGCCGCATCGCGCGCTTCGCTGCGTGACGCCGCCAGTTCGGCGCGCAGGTCTTCGGCCGTGCGCTCGCTCTTCTGGCGCGCGGTGCGCTCCTGGTCCAGTTCGCGCAGGCTGCGCCGCTCGCTGGCTTCCGCCCGTTCCTGCGCGAGCGTCACGGCCTCGCGCGCCCGCTCCAGCTCCGTCGAGAATTGGGTACGCAGTTCCGCCAGTTGCCGGCGCGCGGCGTCCAGTTCCGCCCGCCCCGCCTCCAGCCGGGCCTGGGTCGCCGCGTGCCCCTGCCGCTCCGCCGCCAGCGTCGCCTGACCCTCCTCGATGGTTTGGCGCGCGGTGTCCAGTTGCGCGACGAGCGCCGCGGCGTCCTCGCGCGCGGCAGCCGTCTCCGCGCGCGCCGCATCGCGCTCGGCTTCCGCTTCGCTCGCGGCGTGACGCGCCTCCGCGCGCAACGTGGCCAGCTCGGCGGACGCGGCCTCGTTGGCCGCCTGCCAGATCGTCTGGACCGCCCCGGCCGCAATGTCCTTCAACGCCTCCGGCAGGTCGGGATGGTCGATGGTGACGCGCGTACGCCCGCGCAGTTCCTGCCAGAACGCCTGCAGCACCTCGGCCGGCGTGCCCATGCTGCCCTTGCGCACCAGGCTGTAGAGCTTGTTGGCGGTGGGCGTGACGCCGTAGCGGAAGAACAGCAGGCCGCAGACCTCGCGGTAGAGCGCGCGGGTCTCGGGGAAGCGCCCGCGCAGCTCGGCCAAATCAGCCTGTAGCGCAGTGTCGGTCAGATCCAGGTCGGCAGCGGCCATCGGGAGAAAAACGGAAAAGTGATGACAAATATTACATCGTAATACGTAATAAAGCTAATTTCTCCGACAATAGTTTAGACATAACTGCGCTTATGTCTATAATAACAGCTCGAACCGCCTCCCACGCTGACCCGACCTTGGAATCGCCCGCCCATCCGCCCTGCCCGCCTGTGTCCGGCCTCCTCACCGCATTGCCCACGCCACTGGAGCAGCTGCGGCTGCCGTTGGCGCTGTCCGGCGCGGCCGGCAGCAACCGCGCACCGGCCACGGCCACCCGCATTGCCGCGACCGACGACCTCGCCGCCGTCACCGCCTGGCTCGCGCGCTATACCGACAGCGCGGCGACGCTCTCCGCCTACCGCCGCGAGGTCGAGCGACTGATCCTGTGGGCCGTGCTGCAACTGGGCAAGCCACTGTCTTCACTGACGCACGAAGACCTGCTCGTTTATGAACGCTTCCTGGCCGCCCCCCAGCCGGCCGCGCGCTGGGTCCTGACCGGCAGCAAGAAGCTCGCGCGCAGCCACCCCGACTGGCGCCCGTTTGCCGGGCCACTGTCGCCCGCCAGCGTGCGACACGCCCTGGTCATCCTGAATGCGCTCTTTGCCTGGCTGACCGTGAACTGTAGTAATCGCAGTACGTTTACGTAGTAATTTCGCTCCGCACCATGGGCTGTGCAGGTTTCGTCTCTCACGACTCAAGTTTTCTCACTGCAGCAGCTCAGGCAGCAACGCGACAACTTGCCTTTCGGCCCTCATCGCAACAACGAGTTGGCGGCTATGTCGTTCGACCCGCCCTACCCTTTCCGCCAGCTTCGTTAGGATCTCTCGCGAACGCTCATGCTGTTCGACAATGTCAAAGCCGCTGAGCCAACGCACCACTCCAGTCAGCGGATGCAGGGGCTTGCACCAGAGAGCGCTGGGATGCCGACAGCCGTTCCAGTGCATCGCGGCGAGCAGCCACGCCGTCGCGTTGACCTGAGTGGCTGCCACCTTGATGGCGGGATTGTTCGGATCGAAACATCGAACGGCGAGACGAAGCAGCCGCTGTTGGCGACGCGGCACGTTTGCCCACGCCCGGCGCAGCAATAATCTTGTCAAATGCTCGCTGTCGTGCAGCAACGCACTCGATTCGCCGCCGGCCATCGCCTCGTATGTCCAGTCGCACGATGCGCGGGTCCGATAGCGCCCGCTGTTGGTCATAGACGCTCGGCTGCCCAGGATCTGGCGCCATTGACGGATGAGCTTATCGCGCTTACTCGTTGGCGGTGGAACAGCCTTGCGTTTGTGCGGTATCGGCTCGTACGCGGGGTTGGGCTCAGACAGCTCCAACACGAGGATCGGCAAGACCATGATCTATACCTCCAGCCTTACTCTCTGTCACGGGGCGACGTACCCGGACTCTCGCACTGCTTTGGGCCTCCGCTTTCCGACGGGCGGCCCAGCGCCGCGAAATCGTAGGTCTGCTTGGCGGATTAACACTTGCTCCTGCGCATCGCTTCCGGATCTCGACACAGAGCTCGAGAAGCGGATAGGCAAGATGACGCTGCCGCGGCAGCCAATCGGTAAGCACCTCACTCACGATCTCCTCGACCGTCTCCGCTAGACGCAAACTACCCACTTTGGGACCCCGGTTGTGAGGTATCAACGCGCTCGCCACAGGATCTGCGAGGAAGCGCCGGCGCAAGCGATACACCGTAGACCAATGGATTCCAAGCAGCTCGCCAACCTTCGTAGCCTGCTGACGCGAGAGGGGCCCCATCCCCAGCGGACGTAGGACCTTCACGATCGCCCGTTCGCGCTCCGTTGCAATCCCCACCGCCGAGTTCAGAACCGTGGTCTTACACAGCCGAGACGATTGTCTGAGCGGACGCTTGACTCTCGCACTGCTCGCCGCCTCCGCTTTCAGATGGGCAGCCCAGCGTCGCGAAATGGTAGCTCTACTTGGCGGATTAACATTTGCTCCTGCGCATCGCTTCTGGATTTCGGCGCAGAGCTCGAGAAGCGGATGCGCGAGACGACCCTGTCGCGGCAACCAATCGGTAAGCACCTCACTCACAATATTCTCGACCGTAGCTGTTAGACGCAGATCTCCCACCTTGGGACCCCGGTCATGAGGTATCAGCGCGCTCGCTACAGGATCCGCGAGGAAGCGCCGGCGCAAGCGATAGACCGTAGACCAATGGAGACCAAGCCGTTCGCCAGCCTTCTTAGCTTGCTTCTGCGAGAGGGGCCCAATTCCCAGCGGACGTAAGACCCTCACAATCGCTCGTTCGCGCTCCGTTGCAATCTTCACCGCTATGTTCGAGTCCGTCGTCGTACGCACCCGAGGCGATCGATTGAGCGGAGCAACCGGCGTGGCGGAATCAGTAGACGGGCGCGGTATCCACACCTTCGCTGGGCTGGGCTCAGCCAGGTCCGGCACAAGGATCGGCAAGACCATGGTCTATACCTCCGGCTGGACGGTCTGTTGCGCGGCGACGTACCCCGACTCCCGCACTGCTCGCTCCCAATGCGCCGAATCTAGTACTAGTCCTGCACTGTCCCACTGAGGACCGTTCAGTAGCACCGACTCAACGGCACGGGTGAAGTAGTCCATATGCAACTCTACCGGTCCAGCCAGTTGCGCGACCGTGTGGGCGTTCACGAAGCCATTCCACAGCGCCGCGGCCGATTGCTCCAGTCTTAAGCCGGCGGCGTACGCGTCGGGATAGAAAAAGGCCGTGAAGGTGCTCCCGGTGTCCTCTGGATAGCGAGTCATATCGTAACTAGCCAGGCAGGTTGCTGCTTCAACGGCGCCTGTAATGCCTCTGAAGTGCATTTGCTCGATCATGAAGCGAGCGACGATTTGCTCGTCACCGGACAGCTGATATTGCGCCTTCTGCTCCATCAGCTGCGGCTGCCCTACCAGAAAGGTGATCAGGCGCACGCCGTGGTGGGCAAGCTGATCATGGACATCGCGCAGCCATTCCAGTGCATGCTTGGACAGTCGCTGTGCTTCGTCGCAAAAGAGCACCACAATGTGACCCGAGCGCTTTTGTAGTTGCTCGTTAATCCGACGCATCAAGGCGAAGCGCTTGTCGGCAATGCACCTGGGCTGTGGGTCCCTGATACCAGCGGCGCTCAACAATGCACTGAAGAACGCCCCCTCGTAGTCGCTGCGATGATATTCGCAAGACATCCTCATCACGAGAATGTCACCCCGATTCCTGCCAAGATGCAATGCCAAGTAATCAATGGCGTGAGTCTTGCCCATACGAGGACGGGCGTAGATTAGCGCGCCCGGGATCAATACGCGCACGCAGTGTTCGACGAGGTCGACGAAACCTTCGATCGCTGCCGTCGCCACCCGATAGTGACGGCGAGCGAGCGGGTGATTGTGTACCGTCAGGTCTGCCGGATTCACCGTCGTTGCGTGAGGCGTGCGGCTGGCTGAGCGGACTCGGGTCGCCCTGACGCGTGCACGCGGTGCGCCTTTCGGAGCCGTGGTGGTCTTCTCGTTCATGCCTGCTCCTTGCCGGCGAGATCAGTTCCTCCTCGCCCTTCATGGCCGGCAACAGTCGGGCCCGGCCAGCGCCCGTTTTCGCGCGTGCCCCAACGATCAGCGGGTGTACCCCCTGGTAATGCGCAACGCCTTGCCTTTAACGGGTCCCGTGGCCAGCGGCGAAGATGGCTGTGCCGTTGTCACCGTTTCATTTTCGGCAGCTGAGGGAGGAGGCTTTGCTGTCCGGCGCTCGCGCTGCACCTGCGCGATATCGCTGGCCGCCCTCCTGCGCTTTGCGGCCTGCTTGCGTCTGAGGGCAAGGAAGACCTCGATGGGATTGTCGCCTGGGCCGAAGTCGAGCTCGCGCGCCCGCTTGGCCTTGAAGATCTGCTGGCGCACCCGCAGCGAATGCGGTTCGTCGCGCCACTTGCCGCTAGCGAACAGACTGCCCAACATGTGACCGTCTTCAGTACTGGCCCACAGCTGTCGCAAGTCTGACGGATCATAGTGGATGCGCAGCCGCTGGCCGATCAATCCACTGCTTCGGGCAAGCTTCTCGCTCGTGTAGCGCACGTGATAGAAGGTTATGTATGGTCGTTCACCGCGGCCGAGGTTTCCATGGACGCGGCACGTTACCGGGTCATGCAGCTGTTCGGGATGTTCCCGTAGCGGCTTGGGGATCAGACGCAATCGGATCGCGTCGCGACCGATGCCAAGCACGTGCCGGTGCATCATCTCCAATGGGGTGAGACCACCCAGGCCAGCGTGAGGCGAGCCGTGGTAGTTCCACACCGTCACATGCAGCAGCTCCTCCAGTTCCTGAGAGGTGACGAGCAGCCGCAGAGTGTCGTCCGGGTCGCGCAGACGTTTCAGCATGGCCTTTGCCGCATCCTTTCCTCGTATCGCCCCCGGGAGCCGCCGCGAAAGTGTTGCGGCGACCGTGCCAAAGTAGCGCTCGATGAATGGTCGGTCATCGGGCTGATACGCCGGACCGAAATCGGCTGCGCAACCCAACGCCTCGCAGACGACATCGAGGCTGGTGGCCGCCAAGTGCGCTCGCGCATTGTCTAGCCGGATCTGTCGCCAGCAGGCGTAGCTGGTTTGCTCCAAGGCCTGCGAGACGAACCCACCGGTAGGCAGCAGGCGTAGGCCCGGCAACGTGAGTTCGGGGACCTTCGCCGGTGTCACGGCGCGCTTGAAGGTTTCGATGGCGTCAAAGCGATTACATTCCCGACCCAACGACATGGTGTAGCCCAGGAGACAGCGCGTGGCAACATCGATGATGGCCAGCAACCAGACGCGCTCGATCTCATAGCTTTGTTCGCCGCCCAGTGGATCGTTATCGATTACCTTCAGGCGAACGTCCATCTTATGGGCGTCAAATTCGACCGTATCGAACGCGTCTGCGCTACCCCGCTCAGGCAGCTGCCGCAGCGCCGATGCGGGCTTGATCCTTTGGCCGGCAGCGCGCGCAGCTAAGTCGAAATCATCCTGAAGCCACTCCCTGAGTGTGCGGGCCAGTGAACGAACAGCTTTGTCATGCTGGTTCAGCGGATAGTCGCCAGCGCCGAGACCCAATTCACGGCAGGACTGGTGGAAGCGTTGTATCACTGCCTTGAGGCCAACCAGACGGCCCTTCTCACCGGGCTGCAAATGGACCTTTCTCGTTTCGATCTCTTTCCGCAACTGCGTGGCCAGATTACGGTGACGCCGCAGCAACTGTCCGAAGGCCCCTGCGTTTCCCGCTTTTCCGTGCGCAATCGCATGAGGCGCCTTGCTTCGTTCATAGGTCTGTACGTGGACATGCGGCACCAATGCGCGATAGCCCCACAGGCGACCGTCCGGGTGTGCGCTCAGTGCTCGACGGACCAAACGGTGTAGCGTGGAACGGTGGATGCCCCAGGTCTTGTAGATATGCAGAAGGGAGCTACCGCTGGTATAGGCCTCAATCGCGTCGCGACGCTGTCCAAACGTCGTCCGCGCTTCGTCGTTGAGAGCTCGGTCGTCCAATTGGGGCCAATCCGACAAACGAATTGCGTTCGGATCGATTCGGCGAAACGGCTCGACCATTTGCACCCCCCTATGCCCTTTGAAACGAAGTCGCTCCGCTCAGTGCCGCTACCACCAAGTCAGGACTGACTACGCGGCCGGATGCCAACAAGGCAAAAAGTGAAGCCTCCACGCTCGCCGGGTCGTGTTCGGGGAAGCGCTCAAGGATCGCATCCAACTCCCTCGGCTTATTCAGGTAGACCACGATGGCCTGCTCGAGCACAGGGGCGCGAAATTGCCGGTAGCTGACGAGGTACGGGACAATGCGCGACCAGTTGGCGATCGGCACAGACAAGGTTTGCAGTTCAGATTGATGAATGACGCGGACAGGGAGACCATGCAAGGTATTGGTCTCAAACAAGAGTTCATCAGGTTCTGGCTCGCTACCATCCTCGGCACGACGGCGCTCTATCAGCCAGAACTCCCCGGCCGTCGCGTCTCGGGATCGAACCCAAAAATCAATCACTGCGCTACCGTCATCGCCGACCCGGGCCGGACGCTCTGTGAACGTTTCGATTGCAGGATTGGCTTCGATCATCAACCAGGTCCGATAAGCGTCATAGCTGCCGAGGCTCAACCGACGCCCAAGCTTTGGGCTAAACACCTCAATGCGCCGCCGCCATCCATTGCGGGCGAAGGCTAGTGGACGGCTGTACTGGCGTGAGGGATCCGGGTCGACATCGGACACAGTAGTAAAGATGCTACGAAGCAAGCGACGAGCGAGAGTTTCAACATTACTCCGCGAAGTCAGAGAGGACCAAGATTGCTACTCGCAAAATCGTCGCAATGTTGGTACGCACGCCCACACAAGAAACGCGAACTCATTGATTTAATTAGTCTTGTGACCGGCTTCGGAGGTACTACTCCTACTACACTTCACGAAATCGCTTATGGATCAATCAGTTAGATCGATGATCATTGGCGGATTTAGTGGTCACCGTTTGCCGAATTAATGGTCGGCAACAGCTGGGCTTCGGCATCGTCTTCTTCATGTCGCTGGACTGGCAGCCATTCCTGGTCACGCTGGCGATCGTCTTGGTGCTGGGCGCGCTGATCATCATCCCGATCGGCAGCGCCGACACGCCGGTGGTGTAGTCGATGGTGAACTCGTGCTCGGGCGGGGCGGCAGCGGGCGTCAACTTCTCGCTGAAATACCCGATGCTGTTCATCGCCGGTTCGCTGGTCGGCTCCTCCGGTGTGATCCGGCTGGCAATGCAGTATCAGCGTGTCCCTCTGTCGCGCATGAAGGGGGACTGAACGCAAGTTGATGCCGACTCAAGCACCGCCGACTATGGCTATGTTTCTTGAGGAGTCATTTAGTATCAGCGCAGGTCTACCGCCCTGGGAACATTTATTCTGGTTGAATGCCCGCGGCCTTGATCGTCTTGGCCCATTTCAAGGTCTCGCTGCGAACGAATGCCGTCAGTTCTTCTGGTGTCGAAGAGAGAGCCTGCCCGCCGGTTCTGGCGAAATGATCGACCGCGGCGCGATTGCCCACGGCTTTCTGGATCAGGTGACTCATCTGCTCGACAATCGGCTTGGGCGTGCCTGCGGGGAAGAACGCTGCGACCCACGCGGTTAACTCGTAATCCGGCAACCCGCTCTCTGCCATGGTCGGCACATCCTTGAACAGCGGATGGCGCTGCGCGGTGGTCACGGCGATCGCACGCAGTTTGCCGGCCTGGATGAGCGGGCGGGCCGGGGAGATGTCAGTGATCATGAAGTCGATCTGGTGCCCCATCAGGTCGGTCAGCGCCTGCGGCACGCCCTTGTAGGGCACGTGTAGCGCCGGTGCTCCGCTCATGATCTTGTAAAGCTCGCTGGAGATTCGGGTAGAGGAACTGCCGCTCGCGAACGTCAGTTTCCCTTCCTTCTTCTTGGCCAAGGCCGTTAGCTCTGCCACCGTGCGCACAGGGCTGTCCAACGGCACTACCAATACCAGACCGCTCTTTGCGATCAGCGAGACCGGAGCGAAGTCCTTGGTGGGGTCGTAGGGCAGCTTCTTGAACAGCGAGGCATTGGCCGCGTGCGTGGTGTTGGTGGTTACCAACATCGTGTAGCCGTCGACCGGCGCGGTGGCGGCAGCCTTGGCCGCGATGAATCCGTTGGCACCAGGTCGGTTATCGATCACGACAGACTGGCCCGTCTGGGCGGTGATGCTTTGGGCAATGAAGCGCGCGCTATCATCGGTACCGCTGCCGGCCGGGAACGGTACGATTACGCGGATGGGCTTCTCCGGATAGTCATTGATGCCGGCCGCTGAGGCCAACTCCGGTGCTGCCGCCGATACGGCCAAGGCGGGAAGCAGTCCGAGAAAGCGCCGCCGGTTAATCTGCTGTGTCATCGTGTCTCCTCTTGTGTTCCTTGCATTTGTCTTTCGGTGAATTCCTGCGCGTGTCAGGTCGCGGCATCGTGTGCGCGGATGACAACGAGTGCGCATGGCGTGCGAACTGCCTCGAGGCTCAGTTCCTTGTTCTCGGGCACAAAGATCCATTCGCCAGCGATTGCTTGGAACGGCTGACCGTCGATCTGCCCGTCTATGGCGCCGCAGCGCACGAAAAGCACTTGTTCCACATCCGGCAGGGCATGTGGCGCAACGCAACCGTCGGCGGCGAGTTCCACCATGTAGATGTCGAGAAACCTGGAGTCAACCGTCTGGCGCGAAATTACCGGTCTGACCTGCGCGCGCTGGTAGTGGGGCAAGTCGATCGGCGACGCATCCACTGGCACGTCGCGTGCCTCGATTGCGCCGGCGCGGAAGCGCGGGTCGTCCATCCCGTCTGCGACCACGGCCGCATTCGGGTTCTCGCTGTAAGGCGGTGCATAAACCACCATGACCTGAACAGGCTCGTCGCTCACGACTTCAAAACGGTGGAATACACCCGCCGCGTTGAAGCTCCAGTCGCCGGCGCGCAGGCTGCGACGCTTGCCTGGCAATTCGCTGACGCCTTCGCCAGCGAGCAGATATCCCGCCTGCTCGAGATTCGGGTGGGCGTGAGGCAAGGCGCCATGGCCCCGCGAGATGGTGCCGAGCAGGACCTCGACCCGCCGCGCGCCAACCGTTTCCTTGCCGATGATGCGCTGATTGGCAGTGCCGGTATGGTTCGCGGGCGAATATGCCGCTACATCGGCGGCACGCAACACAAAGGGTGATGTCATCGTCGTTCTCCTCTGTTCTATCGCTGGGTCCGCTAGCGACGCGTTTCGGGGATCGTCAAGGCCGGATAGTGTTCGGTCAGCGTGGCTGGCAGCGCGACATCGAGGACGAAGCGGTCACCGCGGTACCAGAAGGTACCCGCCATCAGCACATTGCCGTCGATATCCAGGATTGTCCTGGCCATCTTCGCAACGGGCGCCCCAAAGATGTAGCCCAAATCGCGCACCAGGACATAGTCGGCGGGCTCGACCGTCAACGTCTGGCGCATTATGCCCAGCCGCTCGCCCGCGGCGCGGCGCAGAAGGTGGACAAGCTTATGCCGCTTCTCGCCACCGCGCGGAAACTTGGCATACACCGAGGTAGCCACGAACATCTCAATCAGGCAGAACGGTGCACCGTCGTGGACATGGAGCTTGCGCACCATCACATAGCTGTCCAGCGGCTTGCCATGCCTGGAAAGCTCCGGGGGCAGGCTGACGTCCTCGCGCTTGTCGAGGATGCGGATTTCGAGATCGGTCGCGGCAACCGAATCATCATTGATTGCCGCGCGCAGACGCTCGTCCAGTCCGGAAGGCACCTGCATGACGTGCGTGCCGCGCCCGCGCTGACTACTGATCAGGCCCTCTTCGGCCAGCAGGGCGAAGGCCTGTCGTACCGTGACCTTGGCGATGCCATAGGTCTGCGCCATCGCGTCCACAGTCGGCAATTGCTGGCCGACCGGGTATTCGCCAGAGACGATCTTGTGCCGAATTACGCTGGCGAGTTGCCGGTAGCGGGTCACGCCGTCGCTGCCGTCTTCGCCCAGTACGAGGCTGTCATTGGCGGAACTGTGTGCCGTGCCGCGCGTCATTGCAGCAGTCCTCCCGTTACGCGCACCGGCATCGCCAGGAGGATCTGTGCCATGCCCTTGCCAAGCGGGTCATTGCGCAGCGAGGCCATGCCACCGCCATCCAGGGCCGATTCGCACACGAAGTTCATCGCGTCGAAGCCCGGCAGCTCATAGCGCGTCACTGGGCCTTTTACAAGATGGGCCAGCCAGTCTGCCACGCGTGCCGTGGTGACCTCCGCGCGCAACATCGGCAGGTATTCAGGCTTGCGCGCGATGAGGCCGATGTTGGAGATATCGCCCTTGTCGCCGCTGCGCCCGTAGGCGAGCTGGATGAGCGGCACTTCAATGGTGTCCTGCGCCGGCGTAACCGCCGTCGCGTTCTCCTCGCACCGGGGCAGCGCGGCCACAGCAGTCACATCTGTGGCCAACGCGTCGCCCGCCGGGATTACCACCGCACTGCGGACACCGTCCATCACCACCGCCGGGGCCAGCGCGGCCTTGTCCAGCAGGAAAGCATACTGCCGGATCGATGGCGACGGGCTGGGGCGTCCACCCCCGCCCGAACCCGTCGTGCCGGGGGCCCAACTCGTTCCTGCCGCGGCGATTTCCCGTGCGAATAGCTCCAGCGCAGCCTTTTCTGGATGCATGACGGCCAGCCGCATCACCGCCTCGCGGGTGTGGCGTGTCGCAGCATGCGGCCCGAAGCAGGACTCTGCCCCAAGCACTTCGATCCGGGTGCGGCTGTAGTCTCCCCAGCCGTTCTCTTCGAAAATCCGTCGCGTGCGCGCGAGGATTGCCTCCGCCGTGCGCTCCGCCTTTGCGACCGCATCGACACCGATGATCGAAATCTGGGCATTGCAGCGGAAGCCATCGACGTAGGTGGCGCTGACCTTGTAGGCGCCGCTAGGCGCGCGTCCGCGCGCACCGGCTACCTCGACCAGGTCCGAGTCGACCTGCCGCAGATTGACCTGAGTGAAATCGCAGGTCACGTCTGGCAACAGGTAGGCCGAGGGATCTCCGATCTCGTACAGAACTTGCTCACCAACCGTGGCGGTGTTTACCAGGCCGCCAGTCGCGGGGGGCTTGCCCACCAGGAAGCTGCCATCTTCGCGGCATTCCACCACGGGGTAACCGATGTTGTGCCAATCCGGTACGCTTTCCCAGTCGGTATGCAGGCCCCCTGTAGCCTGGCATCCGCACTCGATGATGTGGCCGGCCAAGCTGCCTTGGGCCAGTCGATCATAGTCGTCCGGCTTCCAACCGAATTCATGCATCAGCACGCCCAAGGTGACCGCGCTGTCCACGCAGCGCCCGGTAATGACGATCTGGGCGCCCTGATCCAGCGCCTGTCGGATCGGCAGCGCGCCCAAGTAGGCATTGGCGCTGACGACTTTCTCCGGCAGGGGGCGGCCCTTCTGAATATCGCGCACGCCGGCTTCTCGCAGCCCGGGCAGCAGTGGCATCACGTCGTCGCCTTCCACCACGGCGATGCGCAGCGTCAGGCCATGTTCCGCCGCCAGCGCGGCAATCGCCTCGGCACACCCATGAGGATTCATGCCGCCGGCATTGCTGATCACGCGGATTCCGCGCTCGGCGATTTCCCGGAGCAGGCTCTTCATCGTCACCGTCACGAAATCGGTGGCGTAGCCAAGCTCCGGCTTGCGCAGCCGCGCGGAGGCCAGGATCGACATGGTTAGCTCGGCCAGGTAGTCGAACACCAGGTAATCGATATTGCCGTGGCGCACCAGTTGCGGAGCACCCACGCTGCTGTCGCCCCAGAAGCCGGAGGCGCCGCCGATGCGAACTGTTTTTGCTGTCATGCTTGTTCTCCTATCTGCCAGTCCAGCCGGGCTGGCGCTTCTCGCGGAAGGCGACCTGGCCCTCGCGCGCATCCTCCGTCATGGCAAGCAGGCCGATCTGGCTTTCCGTGAAGGCCATGGATTGTTCGAAGGGCATGCCTTCCACGTGCTTGAGGGTATAGAGGCCACGGCGGATGGCCGCGGGCGACTTGTTCAGTAGGCGGCTAAGCAACCAGTCGAGCCTACCGTCGAGGTCGGTGTCGACGTAGTTGACGAGGCCCGCTGCGAGTGCCTCGGCGGCGGAGATTGGTTCGCCGCACAGGCACAGTTCGTTGAGCACCCGGCGCGGCACCAGGGACTGCAGGACGCTCAGTACCTGTGCGGGAAACAGGCCGACCTTGACCTCAGGCAGGCCGAAGATCGCGTGCTCGCTGGCCACCGCCATGTCGCACATCGCCATCAGCCCCATGCCGCCGGCCATACAGGCGCCGTTGACACGGCCGATCAGCGGCACCGTCGAGAGGCGCGCGATGCGGAAGAGGTCGGCCAGCCCGAGGTAGGGATCGGCGTAGTCGAATGCAAAGGCCTTGCCGGTCTGCAGGTCGGCACCCGCGCAAAAAGCCTGCTCGCCCACGCCGGTAATGACGATAGCGCGGATTGCGGAGTCGCGGTTGGCACGCAGAATGCCGTCACGCAGTCCTTGCACCACTGCCGGGCTCATGGCGTTACGGCGCTCCGGCCGGTTGATGGTCAGGGTGAGAACGACTCCCCGGACCTCGCTCTTAAGCTCATCAGCCATTGTCGGTCTCCATGGGTCGCAACTCAGCAGGGCCGCCCTCCTTCGAGACGCCCGACGCGATCAGGCGATCAATGGCGGCATCATCGTAGCCCGCTTCGCGCAGGATTTCCCGGCTGTGCTCGCCCAGCCTCGGTGCATGGCGGCGGTTGACCGGAGGCGTGCCATGCCATTCGCTCGGCACCGCCATCTCGCGGATACGGCCAACCGTGGGATGATCAGACTCGCTGAAGAAGCCAATATCACGCAGATGGGGATCGTCGAGCAGCGACTCGAACGTATGCATCGGGAAGACGGGAATATCAGCCTCCTTGAGCAAGGCGCGCCACTCCTCTGTCGTACGTTTGGTCATCTCGTCGCTGACCATGCCATAGAGTTCGGTGATATGCGCTGTGCGGGTGGTGATGTTGGAGAAGCGGGGGTCGGCATCGTATAGCTCTGGCTTGCCGATGACCTTTAGGAAGGTCCGCCAGTGATGATCGTGATAGATCAGGCAGCAGACGTACCCATCCTTGGTCTTGTAAGGGCGTCGCTCGGGAGACAGAAGGCGTGGGTAGCCAAAGCCGCCCTTTGACGGAACGAATGTCTCGCCATACAGATGGTCGCCCATCACGTAGGGCACCATCGTCTCAAACATGGGGACGTCGACGCGCTGCCCCTTTCCGGTGCGTGCCTGCGAGTAGAGGGCTGCGCAGATTACGCCAAAGGCGTACAGGCCCACAGAGCGGTCGGCGATGGTAATTGGCAGATAACGGGGGATGTCACCGGCGCCCAGGGAAACCGCCAGCGGCAGTCCGGTCGCGGCCTGGATCAGATCGTCGAACGCAGCCTGCGGCGCGTAGCGCCCGCGCTGCGAGAAGCCAAACATGCCCACGTAGACCAGGCGTGGATTGATTGCGGAGATCGACTCATAGTCCAGCCCAAGGCGCTGCATGGCCTGCGGGCGCACGTTGTAGGCCAGCACGTCGGCATCCTCGACCAGGCGAAGCAGAGCCTCCTTGCCAGCCGGGGTTTTCAGGTCCAGCACGAGGCTGCGCTTGTTGCGGTTCAGCCCGAGGAAGAGCGGCCCCAGCTTCTCATCGCCGCAAGGGCCGATGCCGCGCGTGCTGTCTCCGTTCGGTGACTCCACCTTGATCACGTCGGCGCCCAGGTCAGCAAGCATCTGCGTAGCTGACGGGCCCATGAACACCGACGTGATGTCCACCACTTTCACGCCGGCCAGTGGGCCGGCTGTCTCCTCGTTCTTCATATCTCTATCATCCCTGTAAGCCAATGACGGCCGTCGGCCTGGTCGTCAAGCGTCGACGAACAGATCCAGCATCGGTTCGACGCCTGGCTTGACCTGGTACTTGCTGAAATCCTGCAGGCCGGCGTCGCGCAACACTGATTCGTCGAGGAAGAACTGGCCCGTCACGTGCGGGCTGGGCTGTGTGAGAATCTGGTAGGCGGCGTCTGCCATGATGTCCGGCATCCTGGCCCGCCCTGCCCCATCGGCATCCGTCACGTTCACCAGCGCCGACGTACCGATGAGAGTCTTCGGCCACAGTGCATTCACGGCAATGCCCTCGTTGCGCAACTCGTGAGCCAGGCCATAGGTGATCATGCTCATGGCGTACTTGGAAGTGGTATAGGCTGCGTGATCAGCGAACCAATTTGGTCGCATGTTCAGCGGCGGAGAGAGCGTCAGGATGTGGGGATTGTCGGCGCGGCGCAAATGCGGCAGGCAGATCTGCGCGCAGACGAAACTGCCGCGGACATTGATGTCCATCATCAGGTCGTAGCGTTTCATCGGCGTGTCCGGCGTGCGTGTGAGGCTGATCGCGCTGGCATTGTTGACCAGGATATCGAGCCCGCCAAACTTGCCGACTGCTTGCGCGACGGCCTCGGCGACCTGCCCCTCGTCGCGCACGTCCACCACCACGGGCAGCGCCTTGCCGCCTGCCGCCTCGATTTCCTTGGCCGCGCTGTAGACCGTGCCGGGCAGCCGAGGATCCGGGACGGCAGTCTTGGCGGCGATGACGATGTTCGCGCCATCCCTTGCGGCGCGAAGTGCGATGGCCTTACCGATGCCCCGGCTGGCACCTGTGATGAATAGCGTCTTACCTTGCAACGTCATGCTTTTCCTTGAGTGAACGAGTGCGAGTGATCCTGCGCGCACCGCTTTTAGTTCTATTATTAGAACTATAGACGAAATGGCGTATGGACTCAAAGGTGGCGTTTACCCGAGAAGGAGGCACACCGACCGGAGCAACGGCGGCGGGCGCGGAGCTTGAGGTGGTGCACTGGCGGTAATCTTGACCTTGAGGCCCCGCCATGCCCGTTCAGTTCAAGGCAATGCCAAATAGCCGCTTCGCTTCCAGAAGCTCGGCAATCATGCCCCCACGAAGCCGGGGTCAGACAAGCACGTCGCATCTCGGCGGCAGATCTCTACCCAGCGCTACTTCGCGGGCAGAGCAGATGATTTGCGCCCGCCACGATGCGGAGGGATCGCCGGTAACAAATACATAGCTGTCCGCCCGCTTACCGACGGATGTGACCCCACGAATGACCGTTCGATCTTGGGAGCAGCCGTAGGGGTTGCCCCGGGTCGAAGGGCAGCTCAGGTCGTTCTGAGCCATCTGGTTTTGGGTCAGCGACACGGCACCCGCCAGCGTAGCTGCCTCTTGAAATCGGTGGACTGTCGCGACACCAGCCGTTCAGGAAGCCTTGGAGAAACCGGCCATACTTCCTGCGGGTGCCATTCGCCAAGCCCTTGGCGCACCCAGATACGCGTCAAACACGCTGAGGAATTCGGCTGCGCACGTAATTGGCAGTACAAGTCAAGTGTCGCGGAGCCCTCCTTGCCGCGAGCCAGTCGCGCCCGCTTGGACTCCGCTCCAATCCTCCGGGTTTCGGAATCACCCGATATGAAACGCCGACGAAGCGGGACAACGTGGCTGGCTGCGCGAGAGCGGCTACCCGTCGTGCACATAAAAGCCGCGTTCAACCCGCCGAGCGCTTCATGCGCGTAGTCACTGAAAAGGTCTCCGCCCTGTGGGTGGTCACGGACACTTCGAACGTCTCGCCCGCCTCGTCGATGTAGCGTCGGACGATCTTTAGCACCGACGTCCCTAGCTCGAGCCCCAGGGCGCGACCGACGCGCGGGTCCATCAGCGACGAGGCACGCACGTCCTGTTCGATCTCGGCGACCCGCCGTCCATGGCGCGACTCAATCAGGGAACTGACCAGCATGTCGGGCGTGTCGCGAACGATTCGGCCAATATCGTCGTAGGCCGGGTCGATATAGATGTCGAGCCATGCCATAGGCGCAGCGCTCGCTTCGTCGTTAAGCCGCACGCTGGAGATGCGCAACCATTGAGCATCGGGAGCTCCGCCTAGGGCAGCGGCTACTTCCGGCGGCGCGGTCACCGTCTCCACCGACTGCAACACGCGCCGGTGCGCCTCGCCGAACTGTATCAAATCTTCCACCGATGCCAGCGCCGGCTTGAATACGGTCTTGGGCCGCGCGGCCTCCACGCGGGTGCCCACGTTCTTGCGGCGCGATACCAACCCCATGTCTTGCAATTCCTGGAGCACCGCACGAATCGTGTAGCGGGTAGCCTGGAACTGCTCGCACAGCTCGAATTCTGTCGGCAGCAGTGCGCCCACCGGGTATCGCCCGGTCGTAATACCGTCCAGCAACTGCCGGCTGATCTGTGCAGCGTCTCTCTTACTCATATTGATTTTGAATCACATTTCGAAGTTGCCATGGGCGCATGACTAAAGGGTTAACACCGATTCCGCAAATATATTCGAACATATTTAATGCCGATATGTTCGAATATATTAGGACTTCCGTCGAATTGCCACAAGGTAGGACCATGCCCAACTACACGATCCCCGCCGCTAGCACCGTTGTCGACTCCGCCCTGTTCCGTGATGCCTTTGGCACGAAACAGATGCGACAGATTTTCTCGGACGGTGCGCTGGTCCAGCGCTACATCGACGTCGAGATCGCGCTGGCCAAGGCGGAAGCCCGCGCCGGCGTGATCCCGGCCGACGCCGCCACCACCATCGCTCGCGAATGCCGTATCGAGCGTATCGACTTCGACCACATGCGCGAGGAAACCGACATTGTCGGCTATCCGATCCTGCCCCTGGTACACCAGCTGGTGGCAATGTGCGGCGACGCCGGCCGCTACGTGCATTGGGGCGCCACCACGCAGGACATCATGGACACCGCGGTCGCGCTGCAGGTGCGCGATGCGCTCGACAGCATCGACGCCGATCTCCGCGCGCTACGCGGCATCCTGGCCGACCTCGCGGTCAGGCACCGTGACACGCCGATGGCCGGCCGCACCCACCTGCAGCAGGCGCTGCCGGTGACCTTCGGCTACAAGGCGGCGATCTGGCTGGCGATGTTCGACCGCCACCAGCAGCGCCTGGCCGAACTGCGCCCGCGCGTGGCCGTGGTCGAGTTCGCGGGCGCGGCCGGCACGCTGGCCTCGCTGGGCAGACAAGGCGGCAACAAGGGCTTCGCGGTGCAGGAGGCGCTGGCGCAGGAACTGGGGCTGGGCGTGCCGGCCACCACCTGGCACGTGGCGCGCGACGGCTTTGCCGAAGCGGTGAACCTGCTCGCGCTGATCACCGGTTCGCTGGGCAAGCTCGCGCTCGACATCATGATCATGGCGTCGACCGAGTTCGCCGAAGTCTATGAGCCCTTCGTCAAGGGGCGCGGCGCCAGCAGCACCATGCCGCAGAAGCGCAACCCGATCTCGAGCGAACTGATGCTCGCCGCCTCGAAGGCGGTGCGCCAGCATGCGGGCCTGATGGTCGACGCAATGGTGCAGGACTTCGAGCGTGCCACCGGTCCCTGGCACGCCGAATGGATCGCCATTCCGGAGAGCTTCATCCTCACCTCGGGCGCACTGCACCAGGCGAAGTTCGCGCTGGGCGGGCTGATCGTCGACGAAGCCCGCATGCAACACAACCTCGGCATCACGCGCGGCCTGATCGTGGCCGAGGCCGTGATGATGGGCATGGCCCCGCATATCGGCCGCCAGCAGGCGCACGACGTGGTCTACGACGCCTGCCGCACGGTCAACGAGCACGGCGGCACGCTGGCCGACGCGCTGGCCGCGCTGCCGGCCGTCACGAAGCACTTCGACCGCGCCGCCATCGACCGGATGACCGATCCGGCCAACTACCTCGGCCTCGCGCCGCAAATGGTCGACCGCGCCCTCGAACTGTCCCGCAAGGTGGCCTGACACAGGCCCCCGGTGGAGGAAGACATCATGCACAACGAAACCATCCAGACTCCCGCTGTTCCGCCCGCACCGTCTGCGGCCCCGCGACTGCCCTGGTACCGCAAGCTCGGCATGCAGGTGCTCGTCTCGCTGATCCTCGGCATCGCCGTCGGCTTCGCGTTTCCGAAGTTCGCCTCGCAGCTCAAGCTGCTGGGCGACATGTTCCTGTCGCTGATCAAGGCCGGCGTAGCGCCGCTGGTGTTTCTGACGATCGTCCACGGCATCGCCTCGGCGGGCGACGTGAAGAGCGCCGGGCGCGTAGGCTGGCGGTCGATTCTGTACTTCGAGGTGATCTCCACCATCGCGCTGGTGGTCGGCATGTTCGCCGGCAACCTTCTGGAGATCGGCAAGGGCATGTCGCACGTCGCCGGCAGCGCCGCCACGCCGGCCGCGGCCAAGGGCGCCGCACCGCAGGGTTTCCTCGAGTTCATGATGCACATTGTCCCCGACAACTTCGTTGGCGCCTTCGCCAAGGGCGAACTGCTGCAGGTGGTGGTGCTGGCGGTGATGGTTGGCATCGGTATCCTCGCCATTCCCGAGACCC
Source organism: Cupriavidus sp. a3 (assembly GCF_051015765.1). Classification (NCBI taxonomy): domain Bacteria; kingdom Pseudomonadati; phylum Pseudomonadota; class Betaproteobacteria; order Burkholderiales; family Burkholderiaceae; genus Cupriavidus; species Cupriavidus sp. a3. The sequence continues at coordinate 21,307 of NZ_CP170645.1, forward strand.
GTCGGGCGAAGATCAACGACGGCCTCGACAGCATCTCGGAAGTCCTGTTCTCGTTCATCAACCTCGTGATGAAGCTGGCGCCGATCGGCACCTTCGGCGCGGTGGCGTACTCCGTGGGCAGCAACGGCGCCGCCGTGCTGATCGCGCTGGCGCAGTTCGTGCTGAGCTTCTATGCGGTGGTGGTGCTGTTTATCGCCGTGGTGCTCGGCGTCGTCGCGAAGGTGGCGGGCTTCAGCCTGTGGCGCTTCCTGCGCTACATCAAGGACGAGATCCTGATCGTGCTGGGCACAGCATCGTCGGAAAGCGCGCTGCCGCGCCTGTTGATCAAGCTTCAGCGGCTTGGATGCGCCAAGCAGACCGTTGGGCTGGTACTTCCAACCGGCTATGCGTTCAATCTCGACGGCACATCGATCTTCATGGCGATGGGCGTGCTGTTCATCTCGCACGCCTACGGGGTGCCGCTGACGCTCGACCACCAGATCGGCATCCTGCTGTTGATGCTGCTCACCTCCAAAGGCGCGGCCACGGTATCGGGCGGGTCGTTCGTGGTGTTCGCCGCCACCGTGACCTCCACGGGCATGCTGCCGGTCGAAGGGCTGGCCGTGATCTTCGGCGTCTACCGTTTCCTGTCGATGGCCATTTCGACGTGCAACACGATCGGCAACAGCGTGGCGACCGTGGTTGTGGCCAAGTGGTCTGGCACGTTCGACGCCGAAACAGCCCGTCGCCACCTCTACCCCGAGCTGTATCCCGACGCCGCGCAGGCTGATGCGGCGCTCGACGACGGCAACCTGCTTGGCGAGGATGCGGATGCATCCAATCCCCATCCGGGCGGGATACCGCTCAAAAGCGCAACGGCGAGCTGATCGCAACGATATACAAAGTTAGACAAGAGACAACCCATGCAAACCTTAAAAGCCTTTGTGCGCGGCGCACTGACCGTCGCCGCTCTTACCACCGCACTGTCGGCCCATGCTCAAGCCTGGCCGAGTAAGCCTATCACCTGGATTGTGCCATTTGCAGCCGGAGGACCCACCGACGCGTTGGCGCGCAACATCGCTGAGCGCGTGTCGCGTGAGGTCGGGCAGTCGATCATCATTGACAACTCGCCTGGCGCCGGTGGCACGGTTGGGGCCGCCAAGGCTGCGCGCGCGGCGGCTGACGGCTATACGATGCTGGTAGGACACATGGGGTATATGGGTGCGGCCCCGGCGCTGTACAAGAAGCTTCCGTATGACCCGGTCAAGGATTTCGCGCCGGTGTTCAGATTCCCGGACACGCCGATGGTGCTAATGGTGCGCAAGGATCATCCGGCCAAGGACGTGAAGGCGTTTGTCGAGTACGGCAAGCGGAACCCTGGGAAGCTGTTCATCAGCAATGCGGGCATGGGCTCCACATCGCACCTGATCGCCGTGATGTTCGCATCGGCGGCGGGCATCAAGGTCTCGCTTGTGCCTTACAAAGGGGCCGGGCCGGCGCTGATTGATGTGATTGGCGGCCAGGTTGATGGCATGTTTGACCAGACCAATACGGCGTTGCCGCAGATCACGGAGTCGAAGGTACGGCCGCTGGCTGTGACCTCCGCATCGCGCGTGAGCCAGCTCAAGGACGTGCCGACGCTAGCCGAAACTGTGGTGCCCGGTTTTGAGGCCGCCACCTGGTATGGTATTTACGCGCCGAAGGGAACGCCGCAGCCGATCATCGAGAAGATGCAGGCAGCCTACCTGAAGGTGATGAAGGACAAGGCATTCACGGATCGGCTGTCGGCGCAAGCCATCCAGATGCTGCCGGCCGACAAGTACACGGCCAGCGCGCTTGGAAAATACACTGAGGCCGAAGTGGCGCGTTGGAAGGTGGTCGCCGCCAAGGCCAACATCTCGCTGGACTGATGACGATGGCAACGATCCGTATTGAGCAAGACGCGTTCGGTCCCGTGGAAATTTCCGCCGACCGCTACTGGGGCGCGCAGACGCAACGTGCATTGGTTGTGTTCGACATCGGCAGCGAGCGCTTTCCCGATTGCCTGATCCATGCGTTCGGTTTGCACAAGATGGCAGCAGCCAAGGCCAATCTGCAGTGTGGAGAACTAGATCCGGACATGGCGCAGGCCATCATCACGGCGGCGGCCGAGGTACGCAGCGGTGCATTTGATGCGCACTTCCCGCTGACTGTCTGGCAGACTGGCTCCGGCACGCAGACCAACATGAACGCGAACGAGGTCATCGCCAACCGTGCCAACGAGCGGCTCGGCGAGGCGCTGGGCACGAAGCGGCCAGTGCATCCCAATGACCATGTGAACCGCTCGCAATCGTCGAACGACAGTTTCCCAACGGTGATGCATCTGAGCGCGGCCTTGGAACTGGAAGACCGGTTGCTACCGGCCTTGGCGACACTGCGCGATGCCCTCCAGGCGCGCGCCGTCAGCTTTGCCGGAATCCTTAAGCTGGCCCGTACCCACCTGATGGATGCCGTGCCGACCACGCTGAGTCGGAGCTTCGAAAGCTTCAGCGCCCAGGTCGAGCACGCCATCGCGCGCCTCGAAGGTGCCCTGCCGCGCTTGCTGGTGCTGCCGCAGGGCGGCACGGCGGCGGGCACGGGCCTCAACGCTCCCGTCGGCTTCGCCGAGGCGTTCTGCGCTGAGGTGAGCCGCCTGACCGGGCTGCCGTTCACGGCGAATCCATGCAAGGTCGAAGGCATGGCCGCGCATGACGCCCTACTGGAACTCTCCGGTGTGTTGAACGTAATTGCGACATCGTTCATTAAGATCGCCAACGACCTGCGCTGGATGAGTTCGGGCCCCCACTGCGGCATCGGCGAACTGGTCATGCCAGACGACGGGCTCACGTCGTCTATTATGCCGGGCAAGCGCAACCCGACTATCGCTGAGGTCATGGTGCAGGCTGGCATGCAGGTAGCCGGCAATCACGTCACCGCGACAATGGCGAATGCATCGGGCAGCTTTGAACTGAACGTCGCCAAGCCGGTGCTGATCTACAACGTACTGCAGTCGATCCGGCTGCTCGCCGATAGCGCTCGCACCGTGGCTGAACGTGTGGTCCCGGGCCTGGAAGCGGATCGCGCAAGGCTGGCTCGACAGCTCGATAGCCCGCTCCTCGCGGCCACTGCCCTGAATCCGGTAATCGGTTACGACCAGGCGGCGCGCATTGTGCGCCATGCAATGGCACGCGGAATTTCATCGCGTGAGGCAGCCATCGAACTGGGCGTGTTGAACGGCGAGGAATTCGACCGCCTCGTCGACCTGGAACGTATGGCCTTCGGCGTGCGCTAGTTGCTGGGATATGAGCTCAGCGATGGGTGGCACTACTATTGATGGTTCCGGAATTCACGACAACGCTTCTTGCTTGTCGTTCCCGCGCAGGCGGGGAACCCAGTGACTTTAACGACGCTGGATTCCCGCCTGCGCGGGAATGACAGTGGGTGTTTTTGCGTTGTCGCGAATTTGGGAAAGCTCAATAATCAGTTTGTATCGACGATTACCGTACGATCCCGTGCGGGATTCTGTCCCGGTTGGGATGTTCGGCACGTTCGCGACGATTCTGATCGTGCCACAGAACAGTCCATTCAAGTCGGTACCAGAGCTGCTCCGATATGCCAAGAGCCATCCGGGACGCATGACCTTCGGCTACTACAGCTCATCGTCGCGCGTGCCGCCCGAATTGCTGCGCGCGCGCGCGGGGCTCGACTTCACAGGTGCGCCATACCGGAATATCACGCAGATCATGACTGACCTGATCGGCGGTCAGATCCAGTTCGCCTTCCTGGACTCCCTGTCGGCCGCGCCCGCGCTGCAAAACAAACAACTGACGGCGATCGCAGTGACATCGCCCCAACGCATGCGCCAGCTTGCCGGTGTACCTGCCGTGGCCGAGCACCTGCCCGGATTCGACGTGCAAGGATGGCTTGGTCTGACGGCGCCAGCCGGTACACCGGACGAAGTGGTCAAGCGGATGAGCGCACTGGTGGCCGACGCGGTCACCGACCAGGACGTGCGGGGGGCACTGGAGCGACAAGGCATGACTCCGCAAGTGATGTCGCCATCAGTCCTGCGCACGCACATGGTGGCAGATCGGGCCCGCTGGGCCGAATGGGTCAAGACGGCTGGGATCGAACCAGAGTAGAAGTTCGGGGTGGGCGGGCTCTGGTGCAAATTACGGGCGCGAGCGAAAAACGGCGTATTCGCCGTTACATCATCGTACTGAAAGGACTGCCTTCCAAACAGCAGGCGCAGTGGTATCTTGGGGTAATCGTACTTTCCGTGCAAAATCTGGCGGTAAGATACGAATTATCTTTACAAATCAAAGCGTTAAGAAATCATCAAGTTCACTTGCTTGCTGCCTTTCGATGCAAAATCTGGCGCCAGCCTTGCCAGCCTTGCCAGCAAACGCAGCCCGAGAGCCCTTGGACTATGCAGAAAGGCGGATTGCAAGCTTGTGTGCCATAGAGCACATGCACCTGCTAACCACTTGCTAGTCGCCAGCGCGGACGAAGTATTTCGTGAACATCCGCTCGGCCTCGCCGAGGCCCTCGTCGGTTAGCCACACCGACTTCGCCCGGTTCACCGGATCCCCGATGAGCCCTTTGTCGTGCAAGCGATTCAGCGCGTCCCAGTCAAAACTCCGCCAGGCGCGATTCTCGCCGCATAGATTGAGGTAGAGCAGCGCGAGGACGACCTCGTCGACTGCGTCGGTATTGATGTCCATCTCCTCCTCCTTGAAGGTGGCCCTCACGAGCCTGCCGCACGCTGCCAGGGCGCCGCTTCGAGCAGCATGTCCTGGTACTGCTCAAGGGGAAATTGCAACGTGCCCCGAAAGTTCACATGCGCCGAATGCGCCGGCCCCATTCGACGCAGCCAATCGTCGTCGACTCGCTGTCCCTTGCCGCGCCACGCGTCGACTGTCGCTTGCATGCGCTGCGTGTTCCAGGCAATCACCAGGTTCGTCAGCAGGGTCAAGGAGCCAGAAATCGCGATCATTTCGTCACGACGACGGCCGCGCTCCGGCGTGACCTTTCCCGTATAAATCGTACGCTGGAGTTCGTGCACCGACTCACCGCGACTGAGTAGTGCATGTAGTTCTCGGCGAAACTCGACGTTGCTGAAATAGTCGCACAGGAACAGGGTGCGCAGCAGCTTGCCAAGTTGTTCTGCCGCCCGATAAATCGGATCTCCTTGGGCTGCGCTGCCGAATCGCTGCAACGCGACGACAGCGCTGACACGCCCTGACTTGATTGATGCAACAAGCCGCAGCAGCCCGTCCCAGCCGTCGCGAATAGCCTTCAGGGAGATACCATGATCCACTATGGGAGCAAGATCTTTGGCTATCTCCATACCCCGCGGCAGATAGAGCTTGCGCTCCAACAAATTGCGCAGCCGCGGGCATAGATCGAAGCCGAGCAGCTTCGATACGGCCATCCCCACATTCGTATATCCATGCGTATCAACGGCAAGTGCGAGGAGGCCGGCCGTCTTCGCGCGTGTCGCTGTGGCGCACTGCCCCTTCAATTGCGACCCCCGCCTGGCGCTCGTTAAGGACGATCGGCTGGTTGTACACAATGCCATGCTGGTCCAGGACATGCGTGTAGATACCGACTGCATGCGTGCGCCTACGCGGATCGACACGAGCGTAAAACAGATGAGGTGAAGTATCCAGGCTCATCGAGTCGCTCGAGGCTCGCTGCCCGCTTCCCCACAACTCTGTGATGGGGTGCGTACGTTGAAACTCAACCACGCGCGAGTTGGCTCGCGACAGCCGTCCCGACATCTCAAGCACACGCATTGTGTTCGAAATCGCCGCAGCATCGACTTGCTGAATCATAGCGGCAACGCCTTTCGCGTCGACCTCGGTGCCGTGTGCCATCAGTGCACCGTAGAGCGAGACAAGTTCGTTGGCATCGCGTGCCTTCCGTGCCAGCAGTACTTCGCTAAAGCCCGTGTGGACATCCACTTCCATCATCAGATCCGCAAACTGAGCTGTGCCGATCGCCTTGAACAGCAGGTCGCGTGTGCGCCTCGGTACCCCGTCCGCCGGTAGCGCCTCAAGTGCCGAGAGGTGCAGAGCGCCATCCCTGCCGATTGTCACGCGGCCGGCTTCGCGAGCTTCCTCCAGCGCCGCGAGGCCGGCCTTCAGGTTTTCAGTCAATCGCTCGAGAAAGGGTTCCGCTGTAGCTGGTAGACCCAATAACGATAGGTGTCGGCCTCGCTCGGACTCCCAATCTGACGGCGAAATCAGCATCTGGTCACGTTCACGAAAGGACAGACTGTGGTTGATCCACACCGATCCGCGGCGCAGATCTTTGCGCAAGCTCGTGATCGCGGCGGCTTCCAAAGCGCGCAGTGCACGTTTACGATCGTCGCAGTCGACCATGGCGCGCCAGTTGGCGCTAATCGGCACTCCGTGGTCAATGGGCAACTCCGTCGCGCCGCTATCGCGTAGCCTGGCGATAAGCTCGAGTTGCTGCAGGCTTGGTTCTGCGTCTCGGCCCGATAATTCCAGTTCACATAGGGGTGCAAGGAGACTACGGATGCGCCGGTTATCATCAGTCAGCGTTTCGCGCACGCTGGCTGCATGGCTGGCGGGAGGCTTGTCCGGTAGTTCCCCAAGCAGTGCTTCAATCTCTGCAAGTCGGGCTTCCGCCGGGCGCGTATTGTCACGAACGAGCGCTTTGATCGCAACCAGTTGTTGTCGGTATTCAACTGCCGAGCGAGCCTGTTTCGTTATGGTCTTGTTGTAAGCGTGCCGAACCAGATCGGAAACGCGACGTCCGATTTGATAGAGCAGCGAATCGGTCAACTCGAGCAGCGTCACGCGTAGGAAAAACACCACCTCAAGCGTGCGCGTCGACACCTTGAGCTCGCGGGTCTTCACCGGACGGCGCGCCTGAATCCGCTGCGCCCAGGCACGCTGCTTATCGATCGGCACGGTGTCCAGCGTCCACGTGTGTACCCCGATCTCCTTGAGATACTGAACCTTCTCCACGGTTTCCGTGAGCGTCGTCGGACTGTGCCTGGCCGGCGGCGTCTTGAGCCACTCGAGAACGGTCATGCCTGCGGGCTCGCGTTGGCTCGATAGTTCTGCATCGGCGCGCACCAGTTGCGTCTCAGGAATGGTCGCCCCGACCAGGGCGAGCGTGTCGCGCTCGATCTCCGCCCAGATCGATCGTCCAAGATCCCGCAGGGTTCGGTCGGCGGGAATCAGAATCTTGCGCTCGTACAGCCAGTAGTGCGCGTGTTGAAGCAGTTCGTCGAGCGTGAGCGATTCTTTGGTATCCTGGCGCATCCATGCTTCGAGCTCCGCCCACTGGTCCGGGCTGATCGACTTCAAGCCCAGATACCCGCAGGCCCAGATCAGGTGGTCATAGAGCGTCTTGTACCGGCGATATAGAGTCCGAAGCGATGCGATCGTCGGCGTCGGTAGGCCGAGCCGCTGGCCGACATAGTGAAGCAACTGGCGCGGCAGCGTACTTACCTGGCCGAGGCTATGCCCACTTGCGCGCAGAAATACCAGTTGGATGGCCGCGCCAGCGCGCCGATCGGTCCGAAAGCGCTCATTGAGCACTGCGACGTCACTGTCGGTCAATGCAAAGTACCGCTCGACATCGAATTCCGACAGCCGCATCGGCAGCCGGTCACTTCCCACATAGCGAAATCCCAAGCCCGGCATCTCTTGCCCCTATCGAGACGGCGCGATCCGAATCGCGGGCGGATATGTTACGCCCTCTCCGCATTCGCAGCGGCTAACGAGTGTGGGCTTGTAGGAAAGCCTTGTCGACAAAGGCTTTCAGGGAAACCGCCAGATCTTGCACGAAAAGTACGATTACCCCAGCTACACCACTTCCCGAACCTTGACACGATTCCTGCCAGCGTGCCGGAACTGGTGCGCATCAGCGCCGGCCTGAACCCAGGTACGAAGTTTGGCTACGACCGAAAGGTGTCGCCGACCTTGTTCCGACACTACACGGCCGTGCGAGAGTTCCTTGGCATCCAGGCCTACCTCGGCACCGATGCCAACGAGGTCACTATCCGCGCTGCGCGCGACGCCGCCGAAACGATGGACCAGCCGGTTGACATCATCAACGCCACGATCGATGCGCTGGTCCTGCGTCAGATCGAACTGCCATCCTTCTCCACGTTAGATGCCATCGTCGAGCAGGTCCACGCTCGCACGCAAACGGCCCTGTTTCGCCGCATCAGACGACGCCTGTCCGAGGACGAGCAGCACCGGCTTGACCGGTTGCTGACCCGAGACCTAGCAAGCCGTCAGACCGCTTATCACAACATCAAGCGCCACGCGCTGCGTCCCTCGCGCAAGCACCTGACTCTGCTGATCGAGCATCTAACCTGGCTGGACACCATCGGAGACTTTTCCAAGACCGTGGCAGGCGTGCCGGCTTCCAAGCTGCGGTCCTTGGCGAGCCAGGCCATGAGCCTGGACGCGGCCAATCTCAAGGAGCTCTTGCCGGAGAAGCGCTATACGCTGATGGTGGCGCTCCTCAATCAAATGCGGGTACGGGTGCGGGACGATCTCGCCGAAATGTTTATCCGGCGCATGAGCGCCATCCACAAGCGGGCACGGGAGGAGTTGGAGCAAATCCAGTCCCGCCGGCGCGCGCAAATGGAAAAGCTCGTCGCGCTGCTCGACGGCGTGGTCGAGATCGTCGCCGAGGGCGAGGATGATGCTCAGATCGGCGTAGAGGTAAGGCGCCTTCTTGCCCCCTCAGGCGATTTGGAGCCTCTACGCGAGAGCTGCGCCGAGGTCCGCGCCTTCAGCGGGAACAACTACTTACCTCTTTTGTGGCGGCATTTTCGCCCGCACCGCTCGGTAATGTTGCGCCTGGCCGCGGTGCTGAAGTGGCAGTCAACCAGCCAGTCGTGCACCCTGCTGGCCGCACTGGCAGTCGTGTTGAAAAATGCGGCCCTGCACCGTGAATGGTTTGCCGCCGACGTCGATCTGAGCTTCGCCTCGGAGCGCTGGCGCAAGCTCGTACATCGCTCTGACAATCTGGGGCCTGGCATCAATCGGCGCTATCTGGAGCTCTGCGTGCTTTCGCATATGGTCGGCGAACTGCGCTCTGGCGACCTCTGCGTCGTCGGCTCTGACGCGTTTGCCGACTACCGGCTGCATCTGTTGCCCTGGCGTGAATGCGAGCGCCGCCTCCCTGACTACTGCGCCAAGCTGGAGATGCCCACCAACGCGCAGGATTTCGTTGCTCACCTACGTCAGTGGTTGGCCGCGACGGCACAGAACCTGGACGATAGTTTTCCGGATAAGCGTCAGCACGTCACCATTGGCCGCAACGGCGAACCGGTACTACGCCGGACCGTCGCCAAGGAAATCCCCGCCAGCGCGCTTGCGCTTCAGCAGACGCTGATCCGCCACATGCCGAACCGCAACCTGCTGGATGTCCTGGCCAACATCGAGCATTGGACCCACTTCACGCGCCACTTCGGCCCGCTTTCAGGCAGCGATCCCAAGATCCGCCATGCAGCCGACCGCTACTTGCTGACGATCTTCGCGATGGGCTGCAATCTCGGACGCAAGCAGCTCGCCACATGGGCGAACGGGTGACACCGCACATGATGTCGTTCGTCAATCGGCGGCATATGAGTCTCGAACGGCTTGAAACCGCGCAGCGCGAACTGATCGAGTTGTATCTCCAACTCGACCTGCCCAAGCATTGGGGGGACGGTAAGACCGTGGCGGCTGACGGCACGCAATACGACTTCTACGACAATAACCTTCTCACGGGCTACCACTTCCGCTACCGCAAGAAGGGCGCGGTGGCCTACCGGCATGTTGCAGACCACTACATCGCCGTATTCCGACACTTCATCCCGCCCGGCGTGTGGGAGGCTGTCTACGTTATCGAGGGCTTGCTCAAGGCAGGCTTGAGGCGTGGAGGCAGACACGGTGCATGCCGACACCCAGGGCCAGTCAGCTGCCGTTTTTGCCTTTACCTACCTGCTTGGCATCAACCTGATGCCGCGGATTCGTAATTGGCAGGATCTGAAACTTTACCGAGCCGATCCCACCTCCAAGTATCGTCATATTGAGCGCCTTTTCTCGGGCGCGGTGGACTGGGACCTGATCACTCTTCACTGGCAGGACCTGATGCAGGTCGCATTGTCGATCCAGGCCGGAACCATATCCTCTCCCCTACTGCTGCGCCGCTTGGGATCGGATAGCCGCAAGAATCGCCTCCTGCTGGCCGCCCAGGAACTCGGTAAGGTTGTCCGCACCGTGTTTCTGCTGGAATGGATCGGTAGCCGCGAACTGCGCCAGGAAATCACAGCGACGACCAACAAGATCGAGTCCTACAATGGCTTTGCCAAGTGGTTCTCGTTCGGCGGCGATGTGCTGCCTGTGAACGATCCCGATGAGCAGCAAAAGCGATTGCGCTACAACGATCTGATCGCCTCCGCAGTGATCCTTCAGAACACCGCCGACATGATGCAGGCGCTTCGTGCCATGGAGAAGGACGGTATCAAGGTCGACGTGGACGACATCGGCTTCCTCAGCCCATATCTCACCAGCAACATCAAGCGCTTTGGCGACTACAAGCTAAACCTTGAGCGGACTCCGGAGGCCTGGATCCACGACAGTCTTTTCGCTGCCCCCGCATTCTCCGTTCGGAAACCACGCCATGCCTAACACCCAGACCCCTTATGGCCCGGTTGACACCGATGCCTTGCATCGCCTGCAGGACAGTTTCGACACCCGCGAGATCCTGCGCATTGTGGACCTCGTCGATACGATACGAACCCGAGTCAGTGAGCCAGCAGGTATTCGCGACGACTTACTCCAGTTACATGGCATGGCCCATTCGGTTCTCAATGGTGCCGGTCTCGTCTCGGGAGCAACGAATCCAGCCTTGGTCGAGCAGGCCGAGACCATTGTGGAGGAACTAGAAGACTTGATACGGGTGCTCCAACGCGCTGTGCACGCGCTGCGCCCACTAGAACTTCTCCGACCTTCCAGCGACGCGTGACAGGCTTGCCGCGCCTCGAGCGCTCGCCTTATATCGAAAATACTCAGTTAGACGGATTCATCATAACTAGACGGCTTATGGTAGTGGATTTGGCGTATCTTTGTCGTAGGCCGTTTAGGCAAAGCGATGTCATCCAGATTCCACTCATGCACAGCGAGGGACTTCAGGTAGCGGATCTTGTCCAGCGTTTCAGCGAGGTTCTTGGGGCCGTTGCGTCTGGAAGGCGCCTTGATCCACTCGAGGTGCGTTGCAGAGTCGTCAGCCCGTGGACTGCGGACGGATTCCATGCATTGCTGCAGCGTGGCCGCCGACACTGCGCGGTTGACCGCTGCGAGCATTTGCGCCTCGTAGCTGGAAAATGCATGCCGTGCCAAGTTGGTGATCTGGCGCTGGCCGGGAATGAGGTGGCAGCGATCGTATAGCCATCGCTGAGCGGTGGTGACAAGCTCATCCACGTCTGCCGCAGCGGCAGCTTGTACGCGGAGCATCTCTTGCAAAGCGGTCTGGCTGGTGACATCGAACGGCTTGATGCCAAGGTGCTCCTTGACCCATTGCTGATGCTCGTACAACGTCGGACGTCGTTGGTACAGTGACTTCAGGCTGGCAATCGACAGCAACGGCGCGGAGAAAGCTTCGCACACGTACTGAAGGAGATTGCGCGGAACGACAGCAAACCGGTCCAACGGCCGACCGAAGGCCCGGAGGCAAACGAGCTGCAGGCCGACCGCGGCGAATCTGTCGGCCCGAAACCGCTCCCGTATTGCCGCGATGTCAGCACTGGTGAGCTGAAAGAACTGCTGCAGGTCAAATTCTGTCAAGCGGGCAGGCAACCTTCCCTGCCAACGTAGCGATACGCAAATGCCGACATCTGCACTTTTTTGGGTGTCGTTCGGGTCGTACGACAAGTGCTCGGATGGCCGCAATAACGTCAATGAATGGGCTGCAACGCCACGCCAACAGGGGACTCGGGGCTGATTGTGATAACCGTATCAATCGGCAAGAAAAGGACGATTACCCCGCCTTCCACGACGTCACAATCGGTCCGGGAGGATTGCAGGTCGCGAACCGGTTGATCATGCCAGGAGATGCGGGCGACCGAGAGCCGCAACCGCAAGCGCTATCTAAGTCCCAAAGTGGTGCCGTTTACTTATATGTATGTTTGGCGACGTGGGAAATAGTAAAAAGATGCACGCAACGGGTTAGTTATTGACCGACCTAACCTCTCTGCTACGTGTTCGACTACTTGAGGACGTAGGCGAGGCGCTTCCACCAGTATCGAAGCGAGTACTTCGCCTTGTAGGGCGCCGGCCTTTGTCGGATTCCCACTGTAATGATGTAAGCATACAGCGCAATCAACACTACAAGGAGGGCGAGCACCAAAATGATCATGGAATCCTCGTTTCAAAGTGAATAATCCAATCCATTGCAAGTCCTCTCAGAGGTGGATGGATCAGGACGCCCCGCTGCGACAACGAACGATTGAATCGCGTACCACATTGCCCAAAGCAGGACTGATTGGGGTGGGGAACTGTTGCTCAGCTTGAATCGACACGTCGCATGCCTAGATCGTGAACGGCTTGGCATGTCTGCCCCGCGACCGGCTGCGGTTCACTCATCCGCTTCGAGAATCATGTCCACAGAGTCCCTTCCTGCCAGCTCGGCCACGAGGTAAGCCCAACGTCGAGAGTATGGCCCGCCAAAGACTTCAATTCGCTTACCAAAGGCAGCGATGCCTGGCGAACTCATTGGTTCCTCGACCTGAAACCAGACGTCGAACATGTCTTTGGATGCCATATTGAGTTCGACATGGATGTTGAACCCACGATATTCCGTCACCCGTTCCATAGTCGTCCCCCCATCTTCGGGTAAGTTTTCTCAACGCGGTGTCCATCGACTTTCCCGCATCAAAGGGGGGCTCTTCCCATGTTTGGGTAGCCCAGTGCACCGTTCCCGTTCCTATCGTCATCCCGAGGGAATCCATTGAGAGAGTGACAACTCGCGGATGGGCGCGCGCCAGGCGCCCACCTCGCTGCTTCTAAGCGCTATTTAGAATGATGATTAAAATCGCGAATCGTCAATCCTATTACGGTTGGTGATTTACGCTCCGTCGGAAAACAAATCGCGTCTATCCGTGACTTTTGCACCATCGGTGAACACATCGCGGCCTTCCGTGACTCTCGCACCATCGGAGTAGACGTCAAACTTCGTGGTTTTCCCTCCATCTGTATAGGGGTCACGCGTCCCCATTGTGCCGGCGCCATCAGTATAGACATCGCGCATACCCGTCCTGGAGTATGCCGCCCCAGCGCCAAGCGCGGTGCCCATCACAGCGATTAATAGGATGCTTCGCACCATATTCCACCTCCTTCAGGTGGTTATTCGTCCCCGGCTCGTAAGAATTACCCGGTAGCAATTTATGTTGATTTGTGTCCAGCGCATTCGCCTCCCACCATATTCATCTCGCGATGGAATCGTCAAAATTCCTGGAGATAATTCGGGCTGCTCCTTCTTTCAGGCAGGGCAACGTAGAGTTGCGGAACCGTATCGGCATCGTGGATCCGGCGCTGCAATCATAGCCACCTGAGATTCGGCATCAGGTCACTATGACCGTCGATCCCTACGCCGCCCAGTTCGTTGATGATCTGCTTCACGACTTCCTTCGATTGCGAATCGCAGCCGGCAATCATCAGCAACTCACCCGGTTCTGCTTGCGCATTGTGCCGCCTCAGCCCAAGGCGCCCGATCTTGCCGCCCACCAATCCGCCGATCCACCAGCCGACCATCGCGCTAAGCACGACAGCACCAACATACGCCACGGCGGTGGCGCCGGCGCCGACGGAGGTTCCGTAGCTGAAGATTACCAGCGCGCCGACGATCCCGCCGACGAAAATCCCTGTAATCGCCGCCTCCTCGCAGTATGTAGTCTGGCTGACGTCAATCGTCGGCAATCCGTCGACTGGCTGGTTGTCGGGATGGCCAAACCATGGCCCTGCCACGCGTGCTGGGGTGCGCGCCAACTCGCCTAATCGCGTTTGGGCTAATTGTGCCGAGGCGGCGTCTTTTAGTTTGAAATACAGCAGCGTACGCATAACGTTACCTCATGCGATCTCATTTCCCTCTTCCGGCGAGCCGGAGGATGGTTCTTGATGACTGCGGCCCACGCTCCGGAGTACCTTGGCATTGGGGCAGGATGTTGACCGCAGGTTTGGCCAACCTTCGTTGACAGCGCGATCCCAGTCAATTGTCAGTGTGATTTCCGCATGGCATCGGGTTGCCCCCACTCGTATGAATCCAAATCGATGGATGTTTCCCTTCGCGGGCTGGCCGATCCGGCCGTCGGGCAACAGAGCTTGGTGTGCAGGGGGCGAGCTCGGTAGCTGATCATTGCAGAGGTATTAGGCATGTTTGTCCTGTGTTGATCACCCGGCTGGCAAAGTGCCGATAGTTGTAACGACGCGTCGCCGGTGTTGGCCCCGATCTTCCATCGCGAACGGGTCATCTTTTCCACCCGTATCGCGTTGCCAAGGACCATTACGGCATTTTCGTCACGATGAGAGTACGACTTTGCCAACCGGAAACGCGGAAGAGCAGCAATCAAGGTGGAAGCCAACTTTGCGTTCGGCCTGGCAGAGAAAAATCTCGCTCGCCAGATATCGATTGCATCGATATTTGCGAAAAACCGGCTTACTGAGTGATGGGCGACTGGACGAAACAATTGTCGCCGAGTTGGCATGTCGCATGAATTTTCCTGGGATCCCCATGAGTGACTTCAGGAGTCACCAGTCCTAAGACGTCGTCGAGGGGGAAGGCCCGGAAACGAGTGATTGGCGGAGCAAAAGCGCTTAGCTTTCGGGACGCGTCAACTTGCAGTATAGGGGGCGATGCACGATGTCCCTAACCCCCTTACAACTTGGCCACGCAGGTGTCGCGCACCTGCTGTGGCCACTATGGCATTGGCTGTTCGGGCTCGGGAAACTGAGGCTGGCGGCCGGCGCTACGAGTAAGTGAACCGCTGTCCCGACCAAGAGAATGCTGAACAGCAGAAGACCTTGTGCCAAGCCAACGCCAGAGCCTCTCAGGACTAAGGACGTCGGCGAGGAACAGGCCAAGTTGAGTCAGGAACGCTCCGGAAAATCCGATGACACGCTGGGCATAGGTCCATCCACCTCCCCACGTCAACGGCGACCAAAAATCAGCACCGAGGCCAGCCAACGTGCGGCCAACCCCCGCCAGGTGCGCTGCGACTCAGTCCGGATGAACCACGGATACAACGTATTGAAGCTTCACAACTATTGACCAATGAGCATGCAGACGAGAAGTGCCGAAAATCTTCTTCTGCATGATATTGAGTGGTCGACGTCGAAGCCTCACAAACGGGACTCCGTGAGGAAATCCTCCGTAAGTAGGGGCCGCAGGCACCCGCTCCTTCCCCAAGGCGCAGCGCCATTCCGGCGATGCCACTATCCAATTCGGAAAAACTCCACACCCTGCCCCGCATTGACCGCCCGTCGCAGCCAGTCGGGATGTCGCCCTGCCCGTCCCAGCTCTCGCGGCGACACGATCGCGACGTTGCTCAGACGGCTTGGCATGGAAGATCCCGACGCACAACAGTTTATTTCCAGCGATCCGGCGGCGCGCACCCTGTTCAACCTTCAGCCGGACCAGGTCGTCCAGGCCGACAGCGGCGGCAGAATGCCCGTCATTTGAAATGACGCGGAAACGTTGAAACAGGTTTTGCCTGCTGACGCATGCGCAATTGAACAAGCCCGCTCACTCGATCTGCACCGCCATCTGTGCTTCCGTCGCCGTCCATGGCGGGGAGTGGTAGGAGTATCGGGGAATGTGTCTTGGTTGCACATCAGGAGCTGCCGTACTTCTCCATCGTGTCCGCGCCCGCGAACGACCACCTCAATCGATAATTTCCTGACGCCGCTCAAAGGCGGACAGCGCTCGTCAGCGGCGTGGGCGCATGCAAAGGTCTCCGGCATCAGCAGCCGCGCCTGCCGCCCGTCGTGTCACGCGCCATCGGCACCCATGCTGCGCGCAGTCAACGGGAAATATCATGAAAAGGTTCGTTCTTACTATTGCCGCCGCCCTCGCCGCTCCCTTGCCTGCCGCCAAGGCGGCAGGCGCCGACTTGTATTTGATCGAGAAGGCGCGAGCCGCCAAGCAGGCAGCAGCCCGGAAACAAGCGCTTCAACAGCCGATGATGAAGGCGCGTAGCAGAGTACCCCGACGCCCGCGGCTTAGCCATCGGCCGTCGGGATACTGGCATGACTGAAGGCGGGCGGGGATTCCTGATGTGCAAAAAAACTGCCAAAAGAGGAATGCGCCCCTAAAAAAAACCAGTCATCCGTGTCCAGAACGCTGGCCGACACGCTGATCATTTCCGACATTGGCTCGCAGCGTAAATTCGTCGCAGGGTGGGCAGATTTCTCACGCGGCGGTATTACGGCCGCTTCTGTGAGTGGCCCACGAGTGGCAAGCTAGGAACGGCATTTGCATGGTGCCAATTACTATGCTGAGTGAGGGCCCGTTCGATCTCGGGTTCCTGCGCATTAGCGGATAGACCCAGAAAGTCGAAGATGTAGGGATCCTTCAGGGCAGGACGGCATACCATTCGCGGAGCGGCGTATTCTTCACCTTGTCTAGCAACGTGCAGATGTGAAACCACGGCAATTGTGCAGCAGGCTGCTGCACAAATGCGACGTCCGGCCATGTCTCAGCGAGGGCTCGCATGTATTTAAGGTTGCGCGGCGAGAATCCCTTCATATCGGGAAAGCTGGCTCGGAGGTCGCGAGCAAGCCGGTCAATCACCTGAGCTCCCCAACCCTGATGCTGTTGGCGCTCTCGAATGTCGCGCCCGATCTGCCAGTAAAGATGAATCAATTCCCGGTTCGCCGAGTTCAGCGCGCGTTGGCGCGCCAGTTCCACGCGGCGCTTCAGTTCAGCGAGCCAGAGGGCGTAATCGGAGGTATGCGAAACGGGATTGGCCATCTGAAGGACTGACTAATGGGGTCGGCCGATCATTATCGCCGTGGCCGCGGCCATAAGCAATGTGTCACATGGCGCACACGGAAACGTCTGCGCGCGACTAGGACCCGCCCTTGATCACCCGGTCGGCCGGTTGCCCGCCGTACCCCGACAAGCTGAAGGAACTGATCGCCCACTACGAAACATTGGAGCAGGATATTCGGCCGCGGGTCCACGCCGCGCGGGACGTCTGCCGCGGACGCCCCGCTGTGGATGCCAGTCGCCAGCACACCGCCAGCAGTATTGCTACCTCCAACTTACTCCGGAACGTCCTTGGTTCAATGCGCTACGGCGTCACCGACATCCCCCCGCTGCAGCAGATCCAGCGCCACATCCACAATCATGTCCTCCTGCCCGCCAACCATGCGCCGCTGGCCCAGTTCGACCAGGATGTCGAACGCCGACAGCCCATACTTCTGGGCGGCGGCTTCGGTATGCCGCAGGAAGCTCGAATACACGCCGGCATAACCAAGCGCCAGCGTCTCGCGGTCCACGCGCACCGGGCGCTCCTGCAGCGGACGCACGATGTCCTCTGCTGCGTCGATCAGCGTCTTGACGTTGCAGCCATGGTTCAGGCCCATGCGGTCCGCCGCGGCGATGAACACCTCCAGCGGCGCGTTGCCCGCGCCCGCGCCCATGCCGGTCAGGCTGGCGTCGATGCGGTCGCAGCCATGCTCGAGCGCCACGATCGAGTTGGCCACGCCGAGCGACAGGTTGTGGTGGGCGTGCATGCCCGTCTGCGTCTCGGGCTTCAGCGTATCCCTGAATGCCCTGAAGCGGTCGGCAACGTCGTACATGTTCAGCGCGCCGCCCGAGTCCACAACGTACACGCATTGCGCCCCATAGCTCTCCATAAGCTTTGCCTGTTCGGCCAGATGTTGGGGCGTGGTCATGTGGCTCATCATCAGGAAGCCCACGGTGTCCATGCCCAAGTGACGCGCGTACTCAATATGCTGCTTCGAGATGTCGGCTTCTGTGCAGTGCGTGGCCACTCGCACGATGCGGGCGCCGGCTTCGTAGGCATGCTTCAGGTCATGGATGGTGCCGATGCCTGGCAGCAGCAGCGTGGCCACTTTCGCGTGCGTCAGCACATCCGCCACCGCCGCGATCCATTCGAGGTCGGTGTGGGCGCCGAAGCCATAGTTGAAGCTCGAACCCTGCAGGCCGTCGCCGTGGGCGACTTCGATGCTGTCGACGCCGGCGACATCCAGCGCACGCGCAATGCGCACGGCCTGTTCCAGCGAGTACTGATGGCGGATGGCGTGCATGCCGTCCCGCAGCGTGACGTCGGAGACGTAGATCTTCTTGGTCTTGTCGAACATGGGAATTCCTCCGGGGCTCACAGGCCGAGCTTCGCGGCGGCCAGCCGGTCCGCGGCCGCCAGCGCCGCGCTGGTCATGATGTCGAGATTGCCGGCATAGGCCGGCAGGTAGTGCGCCGCGCCTTCGACCTCCAGGAAGATCGACACCTTCAGGCCGGCCTGCCAGCCGATGCCCGGCACGTTCAGCGCCCGCTCCACCTCATAGCGCTCGAACTGGACGGCCTGCTTCAGGCGGTAGCCCGGCACGTACTCGGCTACGCTGGCCGCCATGTCGCGCACCGAGTCACGGATCGCGTCCTGGTCGGCGTCGAGCTCGGCCAGGCAGTAGACCGTGTCGCGCATGATGAGCGGCGGCTCGGCCGGGTTCAGCACGATGATGGCCTTGCCGTGGCTCGCGCCGCCGACTTCGACGATGGCCCGGGAAGTCGTCTCGGTGAACTCGTCGATGTTGGCGCGCGTGCCGGGACCGGCCGACTTGCTGGCAATGGACGCAACAATCTCCGCGTAATGGACCGGGGCGACGCGCGAGACAGCGCGCACCATCGGGATGGTCGCCTGCCCGCCGCAGGTGACCATGTTGATGTTCGGAGCATCCAGATGCGCGTCAAGGTTGACGACTGGGATGACATAGGGACCGATGGCCGCTGGTGTCAGGTCGATCACGCGCACGCCGCGCTCCTGCAGCAGCGCGTTGTTGCGCGCATGCGCGCCAGCGGAAGTGGCGTCGAAGGCGATGCCGATGTCTCCAAAGTCCGGCATGGCGAGCAGCCCGTCAAGGCCTTGCGCCGTGACCGACACGCCCATGCGCGAGGCCCGCGCGAGGCCGTCCGAAGCGGGGTCGATACCGACCATGGCCCCCATCGTCAGATGCCGCCCGTGGCGCATGACCTTGATCATCAGGTCCGTGCCGATATTGCCCGAGCCGATGATGGCAACCGGGATCTTCTTGCTGTCTGGCTTCATCATGGTTCCTGGTGTCTTATTCCGCGAAGACGGCGCACACTTCGCCGAGGCCTTCGATGCGGGCCACTAGGCGGTCGCCGGCGCTAACCGGAACCATGGGGCCAAGGGCACCGCTCATCAGCACATCCCCGGCCTTCAGCGGCGAGCCCATCCTGACCATCATGTCCGCCAACCAGGCTGCCGCATTGAGCGGATTGCCCAGGCAGGCCGTGCCCGTGCCGGCGGACACCTGCTTGCCGGCGCGATCCATCGTCATGGCGCAGTTCACCAGGTCCAGTTCGTGCAGGCGCACCGGGCGGGAACCCATCACGAACAGCCCGCTGGAGGCGTTGTCGGCAATGGTGTCCGCGAGCGTGATGTCCCAGTTGGCGATGCGGCTGCCGACGATCTCGATTGCGGCAACGGCATAGGCGGTCGCGCCGATGATATCGGCGAAGGTGTGCTTCTCATGCGTCAAGTCGCGCTCCAGCACCAGTGCGATCTCGGCTTCGGCCTTGGGTTGGAGCGTGCGCGACAAAGCGATCTCCTCGCCGTCGCCGACCGCCATGTCGGCAAACAGCATGCCGAAATCGGGGGCATCCACGCCCAGCTGCTTCTGCACGGCAAGCGACGTCAGGCCGATCTTACGGCCGACCAGGCGGGTAACCTCCAGCCGCTGTCGTGTGTTGTGCGCCTGCACTGCATAGGCTGCGCCCACGACGTCGGCGCCGGTCGCTGCTTCCCGAATCAGTTCGCGGACCGGCGGGCACGGCGTGCGCGTGGCCTCCGCCTCCCGCAGGCGGCGCGCGATATCGGCAATCAGTTCTTGGTTCAAGTCGGACTCCTTCTTCTTGAAAATGGTTGACGGCATTCAGTGCGGGATCTGCCTGAAGCCGCCATTGAGGTAGACCAGGGCATCCTGCCCGGCGCCGTTGGCGCAGCCCCTGGTCGCGAGCACTTCGCACAGGAAGGCGTGATGCGTACTTTCGTCATAGACCTTGACCACGCGGCAGTCGAAGTTGACGAGCGCGTCGTCAAGCGCCGGCGAACAGGTCACCATCGTGCTCCAGCCGCCATGCCGGAAGCGCTCGTCGCCGTGCACACCTTCGATCATGCCGGCGAAGGCCCTGGCTACGCCTTCCTGGCGGCTCGACAGCACGTTCACGCACAGCGCGCCGCTGTCCATGATGATGTTGGCCGCCACGACGTTCTTGTTGACGAACACGGCCAGGCGCGGCGGCTCGGCGGTGACCGAGACTACTGCCGTGGCGGTCAGCCCGGCCCGCGCCTGCTCATGTCGGGCGGTAACGATGCTGACGGCTGCGGCGAAGTTGCGCAGACCGCCGCGGTGCTCCTGTGCGCTGACGGCAGGCAGCGCGAGCAGCTCGGGGTTGGGCGTCCAGTCAAGACGCTGGTTGATTGGCTGGTTCATCGAAACTCTCCTTGTTCCTTACGATGCCGGCGTCGACGGCTCGGCCCTTTGCAGCGGCGTGACGCCCGGCTCCGGCACGCTGCGCTTGCCCGGCGGAAACAGGAAGCACGACAGGGCCGGCAGCAGGATCAGCGCCCCCAGCATGTTCCAGAGGAACATGAAGGCCAGCAGGATGCCCATGTCCGCCTGGAACCTGATCGGCGAAAAGCTCCACGTGGCCACCGCCAGTCCCAGCGTGACGCCGGTCAGCACCACCACGCGGCCGGTGAACAGCAGCGCCTGGTAATAGGCCCGCGACAGGCTTTCCCCTTTGCGCAGGAACGACAGCATCACGGTCAGCATGTAGAGTGCGTAGTCGACGCCGATGCCCACGCCAAGCGCGATCACCGGCAGCGTTGCCACCTTCACGCCGATGCCGAGCGCCACCATCATGGCTTCGCACAGCACCGAGGTCAGCATCAGCGGCAGCACCGCGCAGATCACCGCGCGCCACGAGCGGAAGGTGATGAAGGCCAGCAGGATCACGGCCGCGTACACCAGCAGCAGCATCTGCGTGTTGGCGGTCCTCACCACGATATTGGTCGCCGCCTCGATGCCGGAGTTGCCGGCCGCCTGCACCACCTTCACGTCCTTGTCGTCGTTGCGCCGGGCAAAGTCCTCGACCGCGGCCACCACGGACGCCAGCGTGTCCGCCTTGTGGTCCTTCAGGTACGCGTAGACCGACAGCAGGTCGCAGCGCTGGTTGAAGATCTCGCGCGGGGCGCGCGTGACGATCGCGTTGATCATGCTCTGCGCGCGCGGGATCTCGTACCAGAGCATGCTGCCCTCGTTCATGCCGACCGCCATTTTCCTGGCCACCGCTGCCAGCGAGTTGGTGGATTCCACGCCGGGAAGCTGCTGCAGCTCCCACTCCAGCGCGTCCACCCTGGCCAGGTTGGCGTAGCTCGCGCATTCTCCCGGCGGCGTCTTCAGCATGGCCACGAAGATGTCGCTGCTGGCGGCATAGCTCTGCGTCATGAAGGAGTTGTCGCGGTTGTAGCGCGAGTCCTGGCGCAACTCTGCCGCACCCGGATCGAGGTCGCCGATCTTGAGGTGCAGGCTGGCAGCGAAGCCGGCGGCGCCCAGCACGACGGCCACGGCCAGTGCCACGGCAGCCCACCGGCGCTGCGTGAAACGGTCGAGAAACGCCCACAGTGCATGCTTGCCGTGACCGTCCTGCATGCCTGCGGTGTCCGCCTTCAGGCTGCGCTGCGCCGCCCCGGCCCTGACGCCCGTGAAGGACAACAGGATCGGCAGCAGGACCAGGTTGGTGAAGATCAGCGCCGCCATGCCGATGCTCGCGGTGATGGCCAGGTCCTGGATCACGCGGATATCGATGACCATCAGCACCGCGAAACCGACGGCGTCGGCCAGCAGCGCGGTCAGCCCGGCCAGGACCAGGCGGCGGAAGGTATAGCGCGCGGCCACCAGGCGGTGCGTGCCGCGCCCGATGTCCTGCATGATGCCGTTCATCTTCTGCGCGCCGTGGCTCATGCCGATCGCGAAGACCAGGAACGGGACCAGGATGGAGTACGGGTCGAGCTCGAAGCCGATGGTCGGCAGCACGCCGAGCAGCCAGACCACCGCCACCAGCGAGCACGACACCACCAGCAAGGTGCTGCGCCAGCAGCGCGTATACCAGAACAGTACGGCCGTGCAGAAGGCAATCGCCACGGCAAAAAACAGCAGCACCTGCTGCAGGCCGCTGATCAGGTCGCCGACGATCTTGGCGAAGCCAGTGACGTGGATCCGGATCCGGTCGCTCTCATAGCGTGCGCGGATCTGTTCGAGCCGGTCGCCCAGTTGGTGGTAGTCCAGCCGCTCACCCGCGCCGTGGCTACCTTCCATCAGTGGCACCAGCACGATGCTCGAGCGGAAGTCGGCGGCGACCAGGCTGCCGATCTCGCCGGAGCGCTCGACGTTGGCGCGCAGCTTGCGCATCGCATCGGGCGATCCGTCGTAGCTGTCCTCGATCACGGGGCCGCCGTCCAGCCCGTCTTCCGTCACGCCGATCCAGCGCACCGCGGGCGTCCACAGCGACTTCATGAACGGTCGGTCCACGCCCGGCAGCAGGAACACCTCGTCGTTGATCTTGCGCAGCGTTTCCAGGTACTCCGCGTCATAGATGGTGCCCTGCGTGTTCTCCACCGCGATGCGCACCACGTTGCCCAGGCCGGCCAGGTCCGCCTTGTGCGCCAGGTAGTTGACGATATACGGGTGCCGGGCCGGAATCATCTTCTCGAAGCTTGCGCCGAGTGTGAGCCGGGTGGCCTGGAAGCCGAGGATGGCGGTGACGAGCAGGCACAGCGCGACCACCACCCCGCGATGGTTGAACAGCAGCCGTTCGATGAAGGAGCCGGATTGCCGGTCGAAGTCGCTGAGGTCCCGGATCACCGGCGGCTCGTACCCTGTCGGAACATGGCTCATGGCTTGCCTGCCTCTTTCCCGTTGCCGGCGGCGAACCGTACCGGCCCCCGCACGGTGCTGCCCACCAGCGCGCCATCCGCGGCCAGTGCGATGTCCGTCATAGGCTGGCCGCGCGCCGCCGCGCGGAACTGGCGGCCGTCGTCGTCGCTGCGATAGGTCTGGCCCGATTCGTCGACCAGCAGGAAGCCGCTCGCGCCGAGCCGCGTGCCGGCCGTGATCGAAACCGGCGGCAGCTCCACCCGTTCCCAATGCATGCCTGCGTCCGCGCTGCGATAGACGTTGCCCTTCAGGCCATAGGCAAGAATGGTCTGGCCCGAGGCCGAGGACACCGCGCCGAAGAGCGTGCCGTTGCCAGGGAAGTCAATACGGCGGAACTGGCGGCCACCGTCTGTGGACGCCAGCACCGTGCCCTGCTCGCCGAGCAGCAACAGGGCGTCGCGCGTCGGCACGATGGCATACATATGGCGCGCATCGGCGGCGGCCAGGCTGCCCATGAACGACAGCCAGCTGCGGCCGCCGTCCTCGGTGCGGAATGCCATGCCATAGGCACCCACGGCCATGCCGTGCTGCGCGTCGGAGAAGCGCACGTCGAGGAAAGGCTTGTCAGCGCCGTCCTCGACAAGCTGGCGGGCATCGGCCGTGCGGCGCGATGCATCGCCCTCCTCGCGCTTGGCGGCGGCCAACTCTGTCCTCGCCGCCCTGGTGCCGTCGAGCTGCATGCTCCAGCTCTCGCCGCCGTCGCGCGTGGCCAGCACCACGCCGCTGTGGCCGACGGCCCAGCCGTTCCTGGCGTCGACAAAGCGCACGCGCGTCAGCGCCACGGAGACAGGCACCTTCGCCTGCCGCCAGCGGTTGCCGTTGTCGTCGGACAGCAGGATGACGCCACGCTCGCCAACGGAAACCAGGCGGTTGCCAGCGCGGGCCACTGACAGCTGCAGTAGCGTTGCCGCTTTCTCCGAGGTCACGGCGGGCTTGTCGAGTACGTCGGCATTAGCGCTGCCAAGGCAGCACGCGAACGCCAGCGGTAGCAGCCAGCCGTTCCGGCTGGCGGCGATGTTCAATACGATCATGGGATCACGCATCTGGGGGCTTTCAATATGGCATTGCAGAATGTTGCCCGCCGGATTCTCCGGCAGGCAGCACGCGCGCGTCAGCGTGCGCCGGCGTTGCTCAAGGCATCGCCGGTGAAGTAGCTGACCGAGCGCGGCGTGACCAGCTTCAGGCTGTCCATGTACTGGATCACCGACATGCTGTTGGCCTGCAGGTTGTAGACCACGGAGCAGCTGGAATCGAGCGCGCCGCCGGCCTCCGGGACGACCTGGTTCATCACGTGAGAGACGCGCCACAGCTTGCCTTCGGCGTCATAGCCGTCCATCGTCAGCACGCCCCAGCTGTCCTCGTCGATATAGAGCCGGCGCTTCGGCACCGCATGGCGCTTGCCCTGCGCCAGCGTGGCCTCGACCACCCACACGCGGTGCAGCTCCCAGCGCACGGCATCTGGGTTGGTGTGGAACGGCACAATGGCCTTCTCCTCGCCCGCGGCAAAGAACCGGTTGTTGTTGTACGGAACGTAGATTTCCTGCTTGCCGACCAGCTTCCAGTTGTAGCGGTCAAGGCGGCCCATGAAGCCGTAGACCTCGTCGAAGTAGTTGGCGCCCGACGCGATGAAGTCGGGGGTGTCGTAGCCGATGGTCGGGGCGCGGCGCACGCGCCGCTGGCCGACCAGGTACTGCCAGGCCGGCGGCTCCTGCGACACGTCGAGCGAGCCATGCGACACCACGGCTTCGCCCGCCTTGAAGGTCGGCGCCACGGTCTCCAGGCGCACATAGCGGTAGACCTTGCCGTACTTGTCGGCATTGCCATCCTTCTGCCAGTACGATGACAGGTTGGCCAGCTGCGTCTTGGACACCATGCTGTACTTGCCATCCGACGTGCCGACGAAGTTGCGCGACACGCTGTCGAAGGCCACCGGCGTCGGGTGGACGAGGTGGTTCATCATGACTTCGTTGCCGTTCTTCGGGATTGGAAATGGAACGCCACCCCACGCACCCTCGAAGCTCAGGCCGT
The DNA here is from genome assembly GCF_051015765.1 of Cupriavidus sp. a3. Classification (NCBI taxonomy): domain Bacteria; kingdom Pseudomonadati; phylum Pseudomonadota; class Betaproteobacteria; order Burkholderiales; family Burkholderiaceae; genus Cupriavidus; species Cupriavidus sp. a3. The sequence goes on from NZ_CP170645.1 coordinate 46,572, forward strand.
TGTCGGTGAGCCTGGCCGTGGTTGCCGCCTTGAACGTGTTGTCGTAGACCCATTGCGGCGCGCCAGCCGTGCGATGCGTCGGGTAGATGTCAAGCCGGAAAGACGGGTATCTCCTGAGCAGCGCCATCGTGCCTTCTGTCAGCTTGCCGGCGTGCTGGCCCATGTTCTGCGCGGTGATCTGCAGCACTGGCTTCTCCGCGGCGAACGGGTCCGGGTACTTGCCGTTGCCGGCGCCGGGAAGCGCCGCCGAGTAGGCGCCGGTCCAGGCCGGGATCGTGCCCTCCTTGTTGCCCGCCTTCTCGGCCCCGAGCGGGGTCAGCGTGGACTTCAACTGCGCCGCTTCGTCGGGCGGAACGGCGGCCCATGCGATGTTCGCCGCGAGCGTGGCGATGGCGATGGCCGCGGCCATCTGCTTGTACTGCGTCATGCGGGTCTCCTGGAGTGGTGGTGCTGGCTGGGCTTCAGAACGTGGTCTGCACGGTGAGTGCGACGAAGTCCCGGTCCTTGTAGAACTGCTTGTAGGAGGCGTAGGACGGCGTCGACCCGTCAGACGGGGACGGTGCCGTACCGCTGCCGCCAAAGAAGTGGGTGTAGTTCAGGCTTACCTTCACGTTGCGATGGATGGTCGCGACCATGCCGAGCGACAGGTCGCCGCCGCGCTCCGGCGCCATGTGCACGACCGCCGAGCGGCCGAACAGGCCATAGCCGATACCGATCGGCATATCGATATCGACGTTGGGCCAGACCTGGAAGAAGGTCGGCGTGAACACCAGGCGCACCGCGGCCGCGTCGCGGGTGCTGGTGGTGCTGACCGGGTCCGGCACGCCAGGCACGCCAGGCGCGACGGTCGGCCGGTAGGTGATGTCGAGCAGCCGGTTGTAGGCAAGCTCGCCGACGAGGCTGGCGCCGCCCCACAGCGCGTTGCCGCCGAAGACGCTGATCGCCGACAGGTTCAGGTGCAGGGAATTGCCGCGCGCGTACGGCGTGTTCCGGTCATTGTCGGCCGCCGGGCTGCCGCTCATGATCAGGTCGCCCGGGACCGCCAGCGGTGCATTGCGCCGGGTGGAGATCTCACCGGCGATGTTGGTCTCGCCGACAACCGTGGAGAAGCTCGCCCCGTACACATCGATCTTGCGCGCGTACATCAGGTTGTACGAGCCGCTACCGAAGTTGCCACCGCCCGTCGCGACCGACGGCACGTTCAGCACGGCGATCGGCGCCTTGTCGTCATAGCGCGCCGCGTACAGGCCATAGTCGACGTCCCCGGCCTTGAAGCGGAACTGCATGCCGAACTGGCCATTGTTGCGACCCTTCGCATCCGCGCCACGCGAGGCGAACGGCGTCGGTGCTCCCAGCGCCTGCTGCATTGCGGGAGGCAGCAGCAACAGATCCGCACCATCGCCGACGAAGTCGGCCGCGCTGAAATAGCTGCCGGCGGCGGGAATCCGGCTGGCGCGCCAGCCAAACTGATAGTACGCGCCAACGCTCACGTCCGGCGCGATCGTGAAACTGCCCGATACCTGTGGCACCGGCAGCGCAATCTCCTTGAACTGCGTATTGGGCAACGACAGCGCCTTGATCGCATCGACCGGCCCCTGGGCGGCGGCGATGCCGTTCATGCCGAGGAACAGGGACTCGCCGTACAGAAGAGTGTGCTGGCCCGCACGCAGCGTCAGGCTGCGGTCGGCAATATCGAACTGCCCGAAGATGAACGCGTCCATCAGTTCGGCGCGCTCACCCATGGTCCGCTTCGTGCCATGGGGAATCGCGTTGTTAGCGCCGCCAAGCACCGCCGCCTGCGTGTTCGGCACCGGGGTGTTGAAATCGTTGTGGTCGCGCGTGTAACGGCTGTCGTTCCAGTACGCGCCGGATACGCGGAACCCGACGTCCTGGTACTTCAGGTCGAACTCGGACAGCACGTCGAAGCGGCTGTTGATCAGGCCATTGCGGTTGCCCAGGTCGCCGAAGTCGACGTTGGGCTGCATGCCGTTCTGGTTGGCCACGTACGGATCCGGGTCTTTGAGACGACCCGCGGCGGTGTACTTCACCGTGTTGTCCCACCGCGCCTTCACGTCCGACCACCCTTCCAGCTCGAACGCGTGAGCACGGCCGCTGCCGACCAGCGCCGCCAGATACGCGAGAAACAGGGGGCTCACGGCGTGGGCGTTGCGCCATGCCTTGGACTTCTTCATGTCTTCCTCCGCCAGTCTTCTGGTTCTGCTTATGGACCTGGTTATGGGTCCGTGATCCCGGACCTTCGTCATGCTTGCGGGCCGCCGCGACGGACGGCGGCCGTGGCGCCTCTTCCCTCCCCGGGAAAGGCGCCCGTGCCGGTCAGGCCTGCGCAGGCGCGGGCACGCCGAACACGCCGGGCGGAACCGGCTCGCCGAGCAGGTGGGCGCCAAGGACGGCGGAGAAGTCGTCCTCGTTCTGGGTGATGTGGTTGCATCCGGCCAGAAGGGAGCGCAGCTGGCGCTGCATTGGCGTGTTCAGGAAAATGCCGCGTGCACCGCTCTTCTTGAACAGCATGTGGCCCGCGCCGAAGCAGTCCTTGCCGGTCGCCTGCACGTCCAGGAATTGCTGCACGCGCACTTCCAGCGGCACCAGCTCGCCGCGCCGCGCGTAGACCGAGGCTTCCTGCGTGCATTGGAGGATGCGCGCTCGCGCCGAGCGGATCTGCAGCATGGCCGTGCCGAGCTTTTCCTGGATAAACGGGTTCTTGGCCGGGTTGGGTCCGAGCGCGAACTGGTTCTGCTTGGGCCTGGTGTGCTCGATGAACAGATCGGCCATGCCCTGCGCAAAGCCGACGAGCGCCGAAGAAATCACGCCCGAGAACACCTGGTTGAACGGCAACTGGTAGGTTGCCGCAGCGCCCGGGACCAACTGATAGTCAAGGAAGCTGTGCGAACGGTGATCCGGCACGAAGGCTTTGGTCTTGATCTTCAGGCTCTTGCTGCCGGTGCCGCACAGGCCCACTACGTGCCAGTCGTCGATCAGCTCATAGTCCTCGCGATTGACCAGGAACGAGCGCAGGTCGCGGAAGTTGCCCGAGTCGTCGTACACGCGTGCGCCAAGGAAGGCGCCGCCGGGTGCATGCTCGGAGCCGCTCGACGTGGGCCACTTGCCGGACAGCATCCAGCCGCCCTCGACCTTGCGGGCCTTGCCGAGCGGCGCGTAAGACGAGCTGACCAGCACCTCTTGGTCTTTTCCCCACATTTCTTCGCCAACGCGCGGGTCCATCTTGCCGAATTCCCACTGGTGGATGCCCAGGATCGCAAGCGTCCACCCGCTCGACGGACAGCCGCGGCCGATCTCCATCACCACGCGGTAGAACGCTTCGGGGTTCATCTCGTAGCCGCCCCAGGCGGCCGGCTGCAGGATCCTGAAGAAGCCGGCCTGGCGAAAGGCTTCCACGGTAGACGGCGGCACGGCGCGGTTCTCTTCCACGCTTTCGGCCTGCTCGCGCAGCCAGGGAATCATGGCCTGCGCGCGCTGCACCAGCTCTTCCGTGCCCGGCACAGCAATGTTCTTTTCCACAATGACGCCCACTTTGTCTTCTCCTTGGTTCTCTTGGGTTCCCTTCGGCTCAGCACTGGCCCGTCGTCAGGAAGTTGCGCATGACGGTGTTGAATTCGTCGGGCGCTTCGTACTGCGGCCAGTGCGCCGCGTCGGCCTTCATCACGTAGAGCTGGCCCCTGGGCGTGCGGGCGCAGGCGGCCTCGGCGGCGGCGACGTCGTGGACCGGGTTGTAGCGCGTCCACAGGTAAAGGGTTTCGCACTGGATGTCCTGCGGCTGCATCATGGCGCCCGCCTCCGCCATCTCGTGGTGGCGGCGGACCAGCGCGAACACCAGCGGCGCGGTCTTCTGGAAATCGGGGCGGCTGTACAGCGCAAGCCGGCTCCCGATCAGCTCGTCGTCGAGCAGGTGCCAGTTCGACTCGTGCATCAGCCATTGCATGCGCAGGCGGATGGTCTCCATCGAAGGCGGCTTGCCGAAGTTCTTGCGGTTCAGCTCGTCCAGGTCACGCAGATCCTGCCGGCCCTTTTCCGTGACCACGGGAATGCCCGCTGCGGTGTTCAGCACCAGGCGCTTGACGCGATCCGGGTGCATGGCCGCGAAGACACCGGCGACGAACCCGCCCAGCGATTCGCCGGAGATATGGGCCGAACGGATGCCCATCACGTCCATCAGTTCGGCGAGCAGCCTGGCGTACGTGACGGGCGTGTATTCGACGTCTTCGCGCTTCTCCGACAGGCCATGGCCGATGAAGTCGAGCGCGATCACGTGGAACGTGTCGGACAGCGCCATCACGTTCTTCGCATAGGCTTCGATATGCCCGCCGATGCCGTGCATCAGGAACAGCGCTTCGGCATTGCCCTTGCCGGCTTCCGCGATGCGGATGGCGCCGAAGCTGGTCTTCACATAGCGGATCTCCGCGCCGAGGAAATCAAGCCACAAGCTCATATGGGTCTCCCTTTCGGATTGGTTGTGTCTGGCTGGGTTGGGGAAATGGTTGATGGCGGCGTGCGCTCACGCCTGCTGCGGCATCGGGGGACGATGGCCCCAGTCGCTGAGCTGGGTGTAGTTGCGGACGTTCCACTGCCCATCGTCGATGACGATGCCGCCCCAGCCGAATTCGATCGCGAAGCCGGACGGCGTGACGCAGTAGAAGGACACCATGCCGTCATTCGGGTGATGGCCGATTTCCATCATCACCGGCACGCCGGCCTTGCGCACGCGGTCATAGGCAAGGCCGACGTCGTCAAGCGATTGCACCTGCAGCAGCAGATGGTGCATCTTCTTCGGGAACGGCATGCCCGCCGTGGCGAAGGAATGGTGGCGGCCCGTGGCAACGTGGAAGAAGGTGGAGTCCACCGTCACGCCGGGAATCGTCTCCGAGTCACGGATGTAATCGGAAATCTTTAGGCCAAGCACGTCGGTGCAGAATTTGACTGCGCCAGCGTAGTCGCGCGACACGCCGAAGACATGGCCCACGCCAAGGCGGCCGGTCTCGAAACCCTTGCCAACGAGAACCGGGGAACGGAACGGCTGGGACATCGGCGCATGGGTCGGGCCGCAAAAGAACTCGTGGCGGAAGCCTTCCGGGTCGATGCAGTAGTAGACGGCCTCGGCCTGGCGCAACTGCGCAAGCTGGCGGTCGCCCTGGACGACTTCGACATGGCGTGCGCGCAGGCCCGTCACGTAGTGCTGCAATGCTTCCGGGGTATCGAGGTGCCAGCCGAGCGCGACCAGGTCATCGTCCTCGCCGCGTTCCAGCAGGATGCGCTGCGCCCACTCGTCCATGCGCAGCGACAGCGCGCCGCTGGTGCGGCGGCCGGCCTGCAGACCCATGATGTTGGTGGCAAACGATTCCCACAGGTCCAGGTCGCTCACGTTGAGGACGACGTAACCCAGGGCGGAAATATCCGACATGCTGTCTCCTTGCTTGCCCGCCATGCGGGTGATGACGGGCGGAATTCTTTGGTTGAGAAAATCTGCCGTTTTTGTTCGGCGTCACTACCTATCTGCAATCGGCGTGCCAGTGCCGCTCGCGGGCGTCTCGGGACGCGCGGGGAAAAGGCTCATGTCATTGATATTTCTGAAGTTTCTTGGAACGCAAGGGTGTGAGGGGCGCGCGTCAGAACGCGGCGTCGGGGCGGGTCACCTAATAATTTTCCGCAGATGCGGGGAGTTCGGCGTTGCGCCGCTTGCGAATTTTCGCAGGCGCAGTTTCGTGCGCAAAAAAGAATGCCCGGCAGGCATGGAAGCCTCCGGGCATGGTCGGGGGTGGGCCGGCGTACCGGCCGGTTAGTGCAGCGAAACGCCGTCCTCTTCCATCTTCTTGATCCGATAGGACAGTTGCGCGCGCGTCAGGCCAAGCAGGCTGGCCGCCCGGGTGAAGTTGCCCTGCGCCGCCTTGAATGCAGCCTTGACCAGCGTGTTCTCGATCACGTCCATCGATACCTGCGAGCGGGCGACAATGCCTTCAGCCCACACGGCCAGGGCCTCCGCCTCGTGGCTGGCTTCGGGCGAGGCAGCGTCCAGGTGATAGTCGCGCTTCTCCGCGAGCAGGCCCAGTTCATTGAGCGCCATCGGACCCTGCGCGCCCATCTCGCTGTCTATCGTGACGAGCTGATGGTAGCCCAGCGGCTGGTCGTCCTCGCCCAGGATGATGCCGCGCTCGATCACGTTCTCGAACTCACGCACGTTCCCGGGCCAGCGATAGTTGAGCAGGATCTGCAACGCCTGCGCCGTCACGCCGCGGATGCGGCGGCCATAGCGTTCGCTGTACTTGCGCAGCAGGTGCTCGAGCAGCAGCGGAATGTCGTCGCGCCGCTCGCGCAGTGGCGGAACCTGGATCGGAAAGACATTGAGGCGATAGAACAGGTCTTCCCGGAAGCGGCCTTCGTTCACGGCGGCCCAAAGGTTCTCGTTGGTAGCGGCGATGATCCGGACGTCGACCTTGCGGGTCGCCGCGCTGCCCAGCGCCTCGAACTCGCCGGTCTGGAGCACACGGAGCAGCTTGCCTTGCGCGGTCATCGGCAAGCTGCCGACCTCGTCGAGGAAGAGCGTGCCGCCATCCGCTACCAGGAAGCGCCCGGGCCGCGCCTCGCCGGCGCCGGTGTACGCGCCGCGCTCTACGCCGAAGAGTTCCGCCTCCATCAGCGACTCGGGAATTGCCGCGCAGTTCAGCTCGACGAACGGCTTGTCGGCCCGCGCGCTGAGGCGCTGTATCTGCCTCGCGAAGGCGCTCTTGCCGACGCCGCTCTCCCCAAGCAACAGCACCGTCGCCGTAGTCGATGCCACGCGCTGGATCTTGTGCATGACGTTGTTGAAGGCGACGGAGGCGCCAATCACCCCCTCGGCATTGCCGGGGCGCGAGCCGCTCTCCATCTTGACCGACATTGCCTGCGCTGCGGGGCGCTCCGACGGTTCTTTTGGCGCGAGGCTGAAGGGCCTGGGCTCGTAGTAGGCCAAGTCAAGCTCGGCATCGGGCCAGTCCTCGACCGGCCGTGCGATGCAGTGGCAAACGTCCGCGCCCATGGCCCGGCATTCGACTTCACGTACAAGAATGCGTCGGCCCAGGCACGTGCTGAGAAAGCCGGAGGCATAGCCGGTCTCCATCCAACATGCGGGGGAACCGCCAATGCCGAATGCCTCGATATGCAGCTGGTCTTCGTAGCTGTTCTTCCAATAGAAGTCGATATGGCAGGAGCCCTTTTCGATATTGACCTCCTGGGTCAGCACGACCGGCGGGCTGACAATGCCCTGCAGGGCGTGGAAATATCCGCCGGTGATCAGAAGCTGCTCGACGGACGTGCCGGGTGGCTGCAGCTTCAGCGCAAGCTCCGCATCGCGACATCCGGCCGAGTAGCCGAAGCGCGTCAGCAGGCCGCGCGTCGCTTCCATGCCGACTCCCAAGACAAACTCCTGCCGCAAGGCGCCCAGGGACTCCACATGGAGAAGGACCATACGGCGGTCTTCCAGCCAGATGAGGCCCTCCGCCGGATTGAAATGCAGATGCTTCAGTACATCGGCCGGTTCAAGGCTCGAGGTGGCGCGCACCACCGCACCGTCACTCTTCTTGGTTGACGCCCTTTTCATTGTCTGACTCCAGCCTGCCGGCGGCCAACACCGCCGAATCGCTTCATTTTTTGGCCGTAGAGTATCAGAGCAGGACGCACAGGACTTTCGCGTCGATACGACTCGATAGTCAGCTGCCGCGGATGCCCTGCATATATGCTTTATAGATCACAACGTTCCTGCATTCAATGCAGTACATAACACAAGGCAACGTTATCGTGCCTTATCGCGTCCAGGTACCCGGCAGCGCAAACCAGCGGCACGAACACCAGCACCACCCGCGTGGCATAGAAGATGCCGGAGCGGACTTCGACCGAGGCGCGCCAGATAGCTCCAGCACGGACGGCGGGTCCTCCATGCTTGCGCGCTGCCTGAGCCGGCGCAGGATGTTCTCCACGTCAACCACCGCGTCGTCGATCAGCTCGCCGATGGCGGCTAGTCCACCCAGCGTCATCACGTTGATGGACTGGCCCAGCAGGTGGAAGGCCAGCGCGGTGACGGCCAGCGACAGCGGGATCGCCACCAGCGAGATCGCGGTGGCGCGCGCGCTCAGCAGGAAGGCGAACGGCTTGCCATTGAATCCGGCATCCCCGCGCTTGAGCGCCGCGGCATAGCGCACGCCGGCCACCTGCTCCAGCAGCACCGGCGCGCAGTCCGTATAGGCGACTGGCAGCCCCGTCAGGTCGTCGAGCCGGTTGGTGCGCCCCAGGTTGCGGATCAGGTATTCGCGGCCGTTCAGGTCGATGAAGCCACCGCTGGTATTGGCGGGGCCTTGTCACGTGGGGCGCTGCATCTGGTTGTGAAAGAGGTGTACAGCATGGCCGCGGTGCTGGCCAACGCCTCGGCCCACTGGCTGCGTCGCACCGCCGGCTCCCACATGACGGACCGGCAAGTCGATCTGCGCTTCGTGCGCGACATCAATCGCACCTGATGCGACAGAGGCTTTGCGCGGCTGAAGCCACAGGAGACGTCGGAGCTTGCGGAGCGGGTGGCGCGCTTGTGGGTGGGTGACGTAACCGTCTGTCAGACGGCCGACGTCCGGATGCCGCCCACCCCTGGGTGGGCGGAACGTGATGATTCCCGCCCAGGGATTTATTGCGCAAGCGGCGACAGTGACGTCGTCGCAATCTCGTCTCGGCGCGCTTTCAGGCGTTGACGATGCGTCGTGCCCGGCGGACGTCGGGCACCGCTGCCATCAGCTCTCGCGTGTAGGCATGCACGGGTGCGGCAAACACTGACTCCGCAGCCCCGCATTCGACCAGCCGCCCTTGTCGCATGACACCCACCTGGTCACACATCTGTCGAATCACCGCTAGGTTGTGGCTGATCAGCAGATAGGTCAGTCCGAACTCGTCCTGCAGATCCCGCATCAGATTCAGCACCTGGGCCTGCACCGAAACATCGAGCGAGGAGGTCGGCTCATCGCAGATCAGGAAGGCCGGCCGGCTGACCAGCGCTCGGGCGATGGCAATCCGCTGCCGTTGGCCACCGGAGAACTGGTGTGGGTAACGCCGTCCATCGTCCGGCGACATCCGCACCAACCGCAGGGCCTGGGCCACGCGCTCGTCGCGCTCGTTGGCATCCGGAGTGAGCCCCATCACTTCAAGCGGCTCGGCAATAATCCGGTCGATGCGCCAGCGCGGGTTCAGGCTGGCATAGGGATCCTGGAAGATCATCTGGAAGCGGCCTGTCAGCGCGGCCTCCGTGTTGTGGCCCGCGCCACGCTCGATGCCGTCCAGCACGATCCTGCCGGCATCGGGCCGCACAAGTCCGGCGATCATCCGTGCAACCGTCGATTTGCCCGAGCCGGACTCGCCGACCAGGCCGAAGGTGGAACCACGCGGGATCTCAAAGCCGACATCGCTTACCGCGTGCAGTACGTGGCGCGGCTCGCGCGTCAGGGCGCGCACCAGCCAGCCCGATGAAAGATCGTAGGATCGCGACAGGCCTTGCACGCGCAAAAGTGGCGCGGCGCCGGTACAGGCGCTTGCCTGCTCGGAGGGAGCAACCTGCGCCGGGACGTCGGCCACGCCCGCTTCCGGCACCGGCAGCCGCTTCAGCCGCAGGTGAACCGACGGAATGGCCGCCATCAAAGTCCGTGTGTAGGGTGCCTGCGGGTGGGCCAGGATATCATCCACCGGGCCGTGTTCCAGTACGCGACCCTGATACATCACCATCACCCGGTCCGCGGCCTCGGCAATCACGCCCATGTCGTGGGTGATCAGCATGGCAGCGGTATTCCGCTCCCGGCACACGCGGCGCAGCATCGTGATCACCTGATCCTGCACGAGCACGTCCAGCGCCGTGGTGGGCTCGTCGGCGATCAGCAGTGCCGGCTCGCAACTCAGGGCTAGGGCAATCGCCACGCGCTGCCGCATGCCGCCGGACAGCTGGTGGGGATACTGGTTGAAGCGAGCGGCGGGATCAGGAATCTCCACGTCGGCCAGGAGCGCCAGCGCACGCTTGCGCGCCTGCACCGCATCGAGCGGCAGATGGGTACGGATGGCCTCGGTGAGGTGGCGGCCGATGGTGTGGACGGGGTTCAGACTCGTGAGCGGGTCCTGGAACACCATCCCTATGTGCCTGCCACGGAGGCGGCGCATGTCTTCGCCGCGCAGTGTGTCGATACGCTCGCCGTGCAGTTCGACGCGGCCTGCCGCCAGGCGGCCGGGTTTCTCGATGAGGCCGGTGATCGCATTCCCGGTCATGGACTTGCCGGCGCCGGATTCGCCGACCACGCCGAGGATCTCGCCGGGGGCGATTTCGAAGGACACGCTGTCCAGCACACGCACCGTGCCGCGATGGGTGTCGAACTCCACGGAGAGATCACGTACGCGCAGCACGGGCGGCCCGAGCGCCGTGGAAGGCAGGGAAGTCACCATTCGGGTGATTGCAGTTTCGGGTTTAGGGCGTCGCGGAGCCAGTCACCCACCAGATTGACCGAGAGCGCCAGTGCCAGGAGCGCCAGCACGGGGAAGAGCAGGATCCACCACTCCCCGGAAAAGAGGAAGCCCTGGCCCACGCGGATGAGCGTGCCAAGCGACGGCTCCGTTGGCGGCAGGCCCACGCCGAGGTACGACAGCGTGGATTCCGCTACCACGGCCAGTGCAAAGCTGATGGTGCCGATCACTAGCACCGGCGCCAGCAGGTTGGGCAGGATGTGGCGCACCAGGATGCCGCTGCGCGAGCGCCCGCAGATACGCGCCGCCAGCACGTAGTCCTTGTGCTTCTCGACCATCACGGCGCCTCGCAGCGTGCGCGCGTATTGCACCCACTCAGAGAGGCCGATGGCAAGGATGACCACGTAGATGGCCATTTCGTCGCGGTACCCCGCGGGAAGCAGCTCGCGCGCGATGCCGAAGATCAGCAGGGCCACCAGCAGCACCGGAAAGGTCAGCTGAACGTCGGCCAGTCGCATCACGACCGTGTCGAACCAGCCGCCGGCGTAGCCGGCCACCAACCCGAGCACGATCCCGATGGCAAGCGACAGCGCCACCGCCGCCGCGCCCACCAGCAGTGACATGCGCAGCCCATAGAGCAAGGCCGAGAAGATGTCGCGGCCCTGGTCGTCGGTGCCCAGCGGGTAGAACGCACCCGAGGCGCCCTGGTGCCAGGGCGGGGTGAATGCATCCAGCAACTCGAGCGCGGCCGGATCGAAAGGATTCTGACGTGCGAGCCATGGCGCGAACAGCGCGGCCAGCACCAGCAGAGCAAGCAGGCAGACGGCCAGCTGTACCGTGCGCGAGCGGGCGAACGATCGCAGCACGGGCGAGTCCGCGTTGCGCCATTGTCGGCGCGGCGCGCCGGATACCGTGGAAGTAGCGTGGTCTTTCATCGTCTCATGCCCGCCGCAAGCGAGGATCGATCAACAGGTACACCAGGTCGACCGTCAGATTGATGCATACATAGAGCAACGCGACAGACAGCAGGTAGGCCGCTATCACCGGCACGTCCACCGCCTGGATCGACGAGATGAACAGCAGGCCAACGCCCGGCCACTGAAATACCGTTTCCGTGACGATGGCGAAGGCGATCAGCGAGCCGATCTGCAGACCGGTGATGGTCACTACCGGGATCAGCGTGTTGCGAAGCGCATGGCCATAGTGGATGCGCCACTCCGGGAGGCCGCGAGCGCGGGCAAAGCGCACATAGTCCGTGCGCAGCGCCTCCATCATTTCCGCGCGCACCAACCGCATGATCAGCGTCAGCTTGAACAAGCCTAGCGTGGCCACCGGCAACACCAGCGATGCCCAGCCCGAGCGGCTCAGCAGGCCGGTGCTCCAGCCGCCAACTGCCACGATGTCGCCGCGTCCAAAGGCGGGCAGCCAGCGCAGCTCCACTGCAAACAGGTAGATCAGCAGGATGCCGATAAGGAACGTGGGCAGCGATACGCCCACCAGCGAGGTCGTCATCCATGCCCAGCTCAGCCAGCTGTCGCGATGGATCGCGGTATGAACGCCTAGAGCCACGCCGCCCAGCACCGCCACCACCGCGGCCACCAGCGCCAGTTCCAGCGTGGCGGGCGCACGTTCGAGGATCACCTTCGTCACCGGTTGCTTGAGCCGGTAGGAGATGCCAAGGTCGCCGCGCAGCACGTGACCGAGATAGCGGGTGTACTGTACTGGTACCGGTCTGTCGAAGCCGAGCTCGGAGATCAGCGCCTGTCGGTCTTCCAACGATGCATCCTCGCCCAGCAGGCTGACGGTGGGATCGCCGATGTGGCGAAATACCAGGAAGGCGATGAAGGATACGGCTAGCAGTACCAGCAGGGATTGCCCCAACCTGCGCAGAAGGTGGACTAGCATCGGCGTGGATTCGTCGGGTTGCCGGCGCTCATTTGGCGAGCTTGAACAGCTTGAAATACGGCGTGTTCGACGGGTTCACCGGGATATCGAGCTTGCGCACCATGGCGTAGGTCTGGATCTGGTCGTGGAGAGGCAGGTAGATCAGTTCCTTTTGCACGGTGGTCCAGATGCTCTTGATGGTGGCGTCGCGCGTTTTCTGGTCCCCTTCGGCCGCCAGCGACACGATCTTGGCGTCCACATCCGGGTCGCTGAATCGCGTGGCGTTGGTGGCGCCACGCGAGTTCTTGCCGCGTGTGTGGACCAGGTAATCGAAGATGTATGCCGAGTCATAGGTGGGGACGCCCCAGCCATACAGATAAAAGTCGGTATCCAGGTTGTTGATGGCGGCAGTCTGGATCGCCAACGGGCGCGACACCACATTCGTCTTCACCCCGATACGACCCAGGAACCCCGCCGTGGCCTGGCAGATGGCCTCGTCGTTCAGGTAGCGATCGTTGGTGCAGTGAAGCGTGATGGAGAAGCCGTTCGGGTAGCCTGCCTGCGCGAGTAGCGCCTTGGCGCGCGTCAGGTCTGGCTTGCCCACCACATCGAAGGCCTTGTCATACCCGTGTACGAATGGTGGTGCAATGATATTGGTCGGTACGGACAGGCCGCGCATTACCGCGGTCTTGATGGCATTGCGGTCGATGGCGAGCTGAAAGGCCTCGCGCACGCGACGATCCGCAAGCGGATTGCGCTCCTTCACGTCCGAGTACTTCAGCGGCGCGTTGCCGACGTTCATGCCAAGGAAGATCACGCGGTTCTCCGCCGCCTGGTTGACGCGCAGCCTGGGGTCGGCGCGAAGGCGCACCGTGTCCTGGATGGGCAGGTCCTGCACGAAATCGACCTCGCCGGACAGCAACGCCGCCACGCGGGTAGAGGGCGACTTGATCGGAAGGTAGACCAGCTCGTCGATCTCCAGAGGGAACTGGCCCCGGCCCCAGTATTGCGGGAACAGTTTGAGGACGGTACGCACATCCTGCTCGCGCGAGACGAGCGTGTACGGGCCGGTGCCGTTGACGTGGCGCGTGGCGTAGGTCTCCTCCTTGACCGAAGCGACTTGCGGCTGCTCCACCCCATGCGCCTTGGCCCAGGCGGCGCTGAGCATCTGGATGTTGATCAGGTTGTCGGGCAGCAGCGAGTCGGGGCCCGCGGTCTTGATGCGGATCACGAAGGGCGAGACCTTGGTAACCTCGGTGATCGACGCCAGCACCGACTTCATGTCGGAGTTGGGAGACTTGGCGCGTTGCAGCGAGAACACCGCATCGTCGGCGGTGAATACGCTGCCATCATGGAATTTCACGCCTTTGCGCAGCTGGAATTCCCATACCGTGGGGTCTTTCGTGCGTTGCCACGAGGCGGCGAGCGTGGGCTGCAGTTTGCCGTCGGCCGTGCGGATGATCAGCGGCTCGTAGACCTGATGTAGCAGGTTGTGGTTGGGACCATTGTTCAGTGCGTGCGGATCCAGTGTGGAGGCGTCGACGGAGCGTGCCCAGCGCACGGTCTCCGCGTGAAGCGCGGGCGCGCCAAGCAGCGTCATGGCGATGCCCGAGGCCAGCATGGTTGCCAGGATGACTCTTTTGATCATGGTTTCTCTTCGGTTGTTTGTTCTTGTCTTGTGGCAATGAACGGGCCCGGCCGCGATGGGAGGCGTGTCAGGCAGGGCCATATCGCCGGGTCAGCAGCGAGAACAGCGCCCGCAATCCCTGCGCTTCGCCGCCACGCGGGCGGCCTGGCCGCTCTTCCTGGTTCCAGGCGAACAGACCCAGATGCACCCACGGCGTGCCCTCCGGAACGAACGATTCCAGGAACAACGCGGCCGTCAGCGCGCCCGCGAGCGGCGCGGTGCCGGCATTGGCGGTGTCGGCGAAACTGGACTTCAACATGCTGCGATACGGCTGCCATAGCGGCAGGCGCCAAAGCGGATCGCCCTGCGAGTCGGCCAGTGTGAGCAGTTCCGCGGCCAGTCCGTCGTCGTTACTGAACAGCGCCGGCAGATCGTGGCCCAGTGCTACCCGGGCGGCGCCGGTGAGTGTGGCGAGGTCGATGGCCAGCGCGGCCGGCGTGTTCCTGTCGTGACGTAGCGCGTGGTGCAATGCATCGGCGAGGATCAGCCGGCCTTCGGCATCGGTATTCTCGATTTCCACCGTGGTGCCGTTGCCAGCCCGAAGGATGTCGCCCGGACGCAGCGCACCGGTACCCACCGCGTTCTCCACCGCCGGTACCACCAGCGTCAGTTGAAGCGGCAGTCTGGCCTCCATCACCAATCTCGCCAGCGCGATGGCATGGGCCGCGCCGCCCATGTCCTTCTTCATCCAGCGCATACCTTACGCCGGCTTGAGATCCAGGCCGCCAGAATCGAAGCAAACGCCTTTGCCCACCAGCACCACCCGCGGTGCAGCGGGGTCGCCCCAGTGCAGCGCGATCACGCGCGGCGCCTGGCCCGGCGCCGCGGCCCGACCCACGGCATGCACGAGCGGGAAGCCGGCGCCGGGAAGGTCATCGCCGACCCATTCCTCATAGTCCGCGCCGTGTTCCAGTGCCAGGGCGCGCACGACGGCCGCGAGCTCGGCCGGACCGAGCTGGTTGGCTGGGGCGTTGACCAGGTTGCGTACCATCCCGATCGCCTCGGCCAAGGGCAGCACCGCCTCCTGTTCGTGCCGTGGCAGCACCAATTGAGCGGCCTCAACGGGAACGCCGGCGTGTTCCTCCGGTTCCGGCAGCGCGCCGATGGCCCAACCCAGTGCGCCGAGGAACGGATCGGTGCCGCCCCAATCATCCGCGATGGCATAGAGGCCCGCCGGAAGTTTCCGTGGTAGCCCGGCCAGCTGCCAAAGCGGTTGGCCAGCATCGACGCCGACGATGACACCGGCAAGTGCGCCGCTTGCATCTGGCAGCATCAGCTCGGTGCCGGGCGCGGCGGTGCAGGCATTGGCGCGCACCCAGTGGGCCTGGGAAGGCAGTAGCGATTCGAGCAGGACGTCGAGCCGCTCGGGCGTGCAAAGGTATAGCGGCACGGCGCCGGTGGCGAAGTCAACGTCAACAAAGGGGGAAGCGGGCATATCCGACGAGGGGCATCGCTGGCGCAAACCATGCACCCACGCAACGATGCGAACTTGACGGCCAGGGTCGATCAAAAGAGCGCTATGCTATCCCCCGGCCCGCACGGCGCCAACGAAGTAAAACGCGCATCCATATGCACTCTTGGCTGTTCGGCCGGCCGGTACGGCGTGGCATTCGCGGGCCCTCCGGCATTGCGAGGCCTTCCACCACTTGCCGTGGCACCTTGATGGCGGCAACGCATCCGACTCAGGGCGCGCGCTCCCTCCGAAAACGCTTGCACGCGCACCTTGGCCCAGAGATCAGATTCAGTGAATCGAGTCCGTCCGATTTCAGCTGTCGTCGCCGTCTTGAGGATTGAGGGAAGCGTCGACAGGCTCTGCTCTGCCTTCGTGCTCAGCTCCGGGCCGCCGGCCTTGCATCGGGCGGCATCGTCCCCCATCCGCTCGCGCGACAGCACGCGCAGTTCTGTCAGCAACTGGCGTGCGAGCGCTGCCTCGGCTTCGCCCCGCTCGGCCCGGCTCTACACGGCGGCGAGTTCCGCCTTCACCGCGCCCAGTTCGTTGGCTGCCCGACGCTCAAGAAATGCGGATGGCAAGCCGGCGGAGACGTCCGGCGGCAGCATGGCCTACAGATCCCTTGGGTCCGGGATTGCAGCCAAGGAGCGTTTTTGGAACTGGTTCTCCGGCCGCATATCCAACCGCGGATTCCGCATTTCCGTCCGCGCCGGCCGATGCGTAGACTGCTTGACGCGAACAACCATGCTCAGGCTCATGAAGGCAAAACGATGGCAGGCGGCCGCGCTGGCGGCACTAGCATTCGCGCTCGGCGGCACCGCCGCGCTGGCGCAGGACAAGACCCGCATCAAGGTGGGCGTTTCAGTAGGCAACGCCGAGCAGACCTTCGAGGTGGTGAAGAAGGTGGCCGCGCGCGAGGGCCTGGAGATCCAAGTCATCACCTTCACCGACTACCTGCAGCCCAACGAGGCGCTGGCGGCCGGCGACCTCGACGCCAACGCTTTCCAGCACAAGCCCTTTCTCGACAGCCAAATCAAGGCGCGGGGCTACAAGATCGTGCCGGTGGGGCTCACGCTGACGGCACCGCTCGGCATCTACTCAAAGAAATACAAAGCGGTCAGCGAACTGCCGCAGGGCGCGCGCATCGGCATCCAGAACGATCCTTCCAACGGCAATCGCGCGCTGCTGCTGTTGCAGAAGGCAGGCCTCATCCGGCTGCGGTCGGGCGTGGGCGAGAACGGCGTCAATGCCACGCCGCTCGACGTGATGGAGAACCCTAAGAAACTCAAGCTGATCGAGCTCGACGCTGCCCAGCTGCCGCGCGCGCTCGACGACCTCGCGGCGGCCTCGATCAACAACGACTACGCGTATCGGGCCGGCCTCTCCCTGCAGCGCGACACCATCGCCGTGGAAGACGTGCGCGGCCCCTACGCCAACCTGATCGCGACACGGGCCGAGGACAAGGACAAGCCTTGGGTGAAGAAACTGGTCAGGGCCTACCAGTCCGAAGAGGTGCGCCGCTTTATCGACACCGAGTTCAAGGGCTCGCTGGTGCCGGCCTTCTAAGCTGCGCAGCAACCTAGATGCGTAGCTTCGCACCTTGCACGCATATGATTCTGACGAGAGCTTCGTTGTTCAGCCGGCACTTGTTGGCTATTGTCGAAAGCCACGCCCATCATCGCACACAAGGAACGCATCATGGACCTGCTCGACTGGATCACCGCGGTCGCCACCGTCGTTCTGGTGTTCGTGGCACTGCGCCATCCCCTCTACCCGCCTAGTATAGGCAAGAACGAAGAAGGCCGGCCATGAGAGGGTGGACGACCCCGAAACACAGATCGTCGCATAAAGCGACGCTCCGCCTTGACGAAGCTCCCTTTACTTCAGGCTCGCGCGCATCAAAAAAGTGAGCATGCTAATTCGCTGACATTCCTTCCAGGAGTCAATGATGCTGACGCCTCATGAAATAGCCACACTCATGTTGATTGGAGAAGCGACTTCCATCCCAAGCGAACTGGATCGTGCCACTGTTGACTCGCTTATTGAGCGACAACTGGTGCAACTGGAAGGCTTGGATTCCGGACACAGGCGACCCAGCATTACGACGCAAGGCAGTGTTATGCTCCATGCCATTGCCAGAGTTCGGTGAGGTCGAAGAGCTGGCCTACCATGAACTGATCTCGCAACACCTGCCGAAACACGAATACCTGGGCGAGCTGGTGCGCGACAAGCTGGTCTACTTCCCCACGGTCACGCGCGAGGACTTCCACACCCGCGGCCGCATCACCGAGCTGATCGAATCGGGCGAACTATTCGAGCGGCTGAACGTACCCGCCTTCTCGACAGAGAACGACCGCATCATGCTGTGCGGCAGCCCTGACATGCTGAAGGAAGTCCGGCTTACGCTGGAAGCGCGCGCCTTCATGGAAGGCAATATGAGCGAGCCGGGCCATTTCGTGCTCGAAAAGGCCTTTGTGGGCTGAGAGGTTGACGCGCGCTAGTGGCAGGTGATGCAGTAATAGGCCCCGAAGGTCGTGAGAAAAACCCCCGCAAGTTGCGCCCAGCCCGATTCCGCGACAAGCGCCAGACACATCCCAAGCACGCCCGCGCCCCCGGCCGCAACTCTCGCCGGCATCGACGACAGCCGAGGCCGGTCCGCACCGGTCACGCCCTCGCCCGGCTCACCGCCGGGCGGGTCGCGCCGCTGGTGCGCATAGCCCTGCACCGTTGCCCTCAGCCGGCTGGCCAGTTCCTGCATCGTTGCGCACGTCGTCGGCGCCCAAACGTTGCCGTGGTCGAAGGCAAGCCATGCCTTGCCGTGCCAGCCGGCGAACTCCACACAAAGCGTCGGTTCCACGCGAGCAGATCGAGACTTCACCATGGAAGTGGTGCCAATCCTGCAGGATCGAGGCCATTCCCGCAGGGAGTGTGACGCCATCGCACTGCGCGGCCACCCGGGTCATCCGGTGGCGCCAGGAACGGGACGGCCGCCCCCATCCCGGGATCCTGAACGCGCCACGATCATGCCGCGGCAACGCCGGCGTGCTTTCCCTTGACCGCCGGATGTTCCGGGCGCGTAAGGCCGAGATGCTCGCGCAGCGTGGCCCCCGTATATTCGCTGCGGAACAGCCCGCGCCGCCGCAGCTCGGGCAACACCAGTGCGATGAAATCGGTCAGCCCTCCGGGCAGAACCGGCGACATGACATTGAAGCCGTCGGCGCCGTAGTTGAGAAAGCGCTCTTCGAGCTGATCCACGATCTGTTCCGGCGTGCCAACCAGCTGCCAGTGACCGCGCGCGCCAGCCACCCGCTGGTAGAGCTGGCGGATGGTGAGGTTTTCGCGCCGGGCCAGGTCCAGCACCAGGCGCTGGCGGCTCTTGCTGGCATTGGTCGCCGGAAGCTCCGGAATGGGGCCGTCGAGCGGATAGCCGGACAGGTCGAAGCCGCCCGTCAGGCCGGCGACCAGCGCCAGGCCCACTACCGGGTCGATCAGCGATTGCAGTTGCTCGAACTTCTCCTTCGCCTCGCTCTCGCTGTGGCCGATCACCGGAAATACGCCGGGCAGGATCTTGAGGTCGTCCGGTGAACGGCCGTAGCGCGGCAGGCGGCCCTTCAGGTCGGCGTAGAACGCGACCGCCTCCTCCAGCGTCTGCTGGGCCGTGAATACCGCTTCGCCGCTGCGGGCCGCCAGCTCCTTGCCAGCCTCCGAGGAACCGGCCTGCACCACCACCGGATGTCCCTGGGGCGGGCGCGACACATTTAGCGGTCCCTGCACCGAGAAGTGCTCGCCCTTGTGCCGCAGCACATGGCGCTTGGCCGGATCGAAGTAGCGGCCGCTCGCCTTGTCGCGCAGGAAGGCGTCATCCTCCCAGCTGTCCCACAACCTGGTCACCACATCGGCGAATTCCTCTGCGCGCTGGTAGCGATCGGCGTGCGCGAAGTGCTCGTCCCGGTTGAAATTGCGGGCCTCGTGCTCGTTCGAGGTGGTGACCAGGTTCCAGCCGGCCCGGCCGCCCGAGATATGGTCGAGCGACGCGAACTTGCGCGCCACGTGGTAAGGCTCGTTGAAGCTGGTCGAAGCGGTGCCCACTAGCCCGATGCGCCCGGTGACGGCCGCCAGCGCCGACAACAAGGTGATCGGTTCGAACTGAGCCTGGTAGCTGTGCGCGGTGCGGCTGAGGAATTCGACATCATCGCCGCGCGTGCCCACGCCGTCGGCCAGGAAGACCAGGTCGAACTTGGCAGCCTCGGCGGCCTGCGCCAGAGCCACGTAGTGCCGAAAGTCGATACCGGCGTCGGCCTTTGCATCGGGATGTCGCCAGGCGGCGATATGGTGCCCGCTTGGATAGAGAAATGCGCCCAGGCTCATCAAACCTTCGCGTCTTGCCATGTCTGCCTCTCCTGTCCTCAGTCTGTCAATGTTCAGCCGCGTCCTCGCCGGTTGTGGCGGCCAGCCGACGGCGTGCGTCGCGGTTGTCGGGCGCATTCATGCCCTTCGTCCTGTTATGCCATGCGGTCCGACAGCGTCGTCCGCTGGGGCCAGGCTGACATCGTAGGGATCACCACCGGTCTTGCGAAACTAGATGTTCGTCTATCCATAGGCGGGCCGCCCGCATATCGATGGACGGAAGCGGGCGGGCCGGAACATGCGAAATTCGCAGTTCGACTTCGCGGTGCGATATGGCACGCTTTGCCTGCGCGCGGGCGGCCCTGCGGCAGCCACCTGCGACGTTGACACTTCCGATCGCCTGCCCATATTCCCAGGAGCTTCCATGTCTCAGCCACGCATTAGCGAACACGACATCCATCCACTCTTTCTCCAGCGCTGGTCCCCGCGAGCATTCAGCGGCGAAGCCATTGACGAGGCAACGCTGCTGCGCTTCTTCGAAGCCGCGCGCTGGGCACCGTCCGGCTACAACGCGCAGCCCTGGCGCTTTCTCTACGCACGGCGCGACACGCCGGAATGGCAGCCGGTCTTCGCAGCGTTGTCCGAATACAACCAGGGCTGGGCTACGCGCGCGTCCGCGCTGGTGGTGATTTTGTCGCGCAAGGTCTGGACGCCCCCGGGCAAGACGGAGCCGCAGGCCATCACCACGCATTCTTTTGACGCCGGCGCGGCCTGGGCCAACCTGGCCTTGCAGGTCACGCTATCGGGCTGGCACGCCCATGGCATCGGCGGTTTCGACAAGGGCGCGATGCGCTGGACGTGCCGCAGGACTATGCCATCGAGGCAGTGGTCGCCATCGGCAAGCAGGGCGACAAGGCGCAGCTCCCCGAGGCATTGCAGGCGCGCGAGCATCCCAACCAGCGCCACCCGCTCCACCAGTTGGTGAGGCAAGGCCGCTTCGCCTTCGAGACGGAGTGACTGCCGGGCGGCGGGGAGCGCGGGGGGGTGAATTTGCAACCTCTACGGGAACTCGACGGCGCGCTCACGCGAGGTCTGCTCCGCGTCGCCGCCGTCATCTCGGCATCGGTCTTTCGTTGCGCTGACCGCTGCGCCAACGCGCGACCACCCGGCTGGCACGCCGTATATCCATATCCGAAAGCCTTCTTTGTTCACCGCGGCGCCGGGCGATAGCATCGTCTCCTCATTGTTCTCATGACCAGACATGCCCGCGCTCCCGCTCCTTCGCATCGCCGCTACTGCGGCACTGTCCTGCCTTACTCTGAACGCCGCCTGGGCTGATGCCACGCTGGACCGCATCAAGCAACGCGGTAAAGTCTCCATCGGCGTGCTCGTCGGCGGCAGCCTGTTCGGCTCGATCGACCCCGCCACGCAGCAGCCCGTCGGCTGGAATCCCGATCTGGCGCGCGACCTGGCAAAGCGCCTGGGCGTGGAAGCCGAACTGGTTCCCGTGCAGCCTTCCAATCGCGTGCAGTTCCTGCAACAGGGCAAGGTTGACCTGCTGATTGCGTCGATGGAATACAACCCCGAGCGCGGCGAGTTGCTCGGCTATGCACCAACGCCGTTCTACCGCGTCGGTGGTACGGCAGCTGTGCTGAAGCGCAGCGGCATCGCCAAGTGGGAGGATCTGCGCGGCAAGACCGTCTGCGCCTCGCAGGGCAGCAGCTACGTCAAGCCTTTGCAGGAGCAGTACGGCGCGCAGGTGCGTGGCTTCAAGACGTCCGCTGAATCGTTGCTGGCACTGCGGGGCGGCCAGTGCGTCGCCGCGGTCCACGACGCGACGCTGATCCACCCGCTGGTTCGCAGCAACGCCGACTGGGCCGACTATGCCGCGCCAATCTCCACCGAGATCCTGCCTGCGCCATCGGTGGTCTGGACCCGCAAGGGCGAGACGGACGCCATCGCCGCGGTGGACAAGATCGTCCAAGAATGGCACCGCTCGGGTTGGCTGATCGCCACGGAAAAGCGCCTCGGCATCACACCGCCGCAGCCGCTGCTGCCCGAACTGCAAGCACGCTTCAAGAACGCGTCCTGAGCCGAGCTCCTGCACACCTGCGATGCGGCGGCATCCTGATATGAAAAAAGTCTTCCTGCTACTCCCCTTCCTCTGCACGGCGCTGGCTGTTTCCGGCCATGTGCACGCCGACGCCACGCTCGACAAGATCAAGCAGCGCGGCAAGCTCTCCGTCGGCATCGACGGCCCGAGCCCGCCGTTCGGCTTCCTTGATACCACGACCGGCAAGGCTGGCGGCTACCAGACCGAGCTTGCGGCAGACCTGGCGAAGCGTCTTGGCGTCGAACTCGAAACCGTGCCGGTCACAGCCGCCACACGCGTGCAGTTCCTGCAGGCGGGCAAGGTCGACCTCCTGGTCGCCAACATCCAGTGGACACAGGAGCGTAGTGAGATCCTGAGCTTCGCGCCAACGCCGTATGACCTTGTCGGCGGCGCGGCCGTCGTGTCGAAAGCGAGCGGCATCAAGCGCTGGGAAGACCTGCGCGGCAAGGTCGCCTGCGTCTCGCAGGGCAGTAACTTCGCACGCCCGCTGGCAGAGAACTACGGCGCCATCGTCAAGGGCTTGCGCGGCATTCCCGAATCGCTGCTGGCGCTTAAGGGCGGTACGTGCGCGGCATCGGTACATATCCAGCCCGCGCTTTACCACACGCTGAACGGGCCTAGTGCCGGCGAGTGGAAGGAGTTCACGCTTGCGACCGAGGACCAGCTGATTCCGTCGCCCACCGTCGTGTGGACGCGCCGCGGCGAGAAGGATACGCTCGCCTTCGTCGACAAGACCATCCGCGACTGGCACCGCTCTGGCCTGCTGCTGGCCACGGCGCGCAAGTACGGCGTACCAGAGGGCGCCTACATCAAGTCAGCCAATGCGCGAGCGCAACAGGGAAAGTTTGATGTCGCGCCCGGCGACTTCGCCGTCTTTTCCGAGAGCAGGAAGCCATGAGCGCGCGCCTGCTTCCATGGCTGGCGGCCCTGCTTGCCGTGACGGCCACCGCCGTCCACGCCGACGCGACCCTCGACAAGATCCGCCAGCGCGGCACGCTGGTTGTGGGCGTGATGCTGTCTGGCCCGCCATTCGGCACTATCGACCCGGCGACACGCAAGCATGTCGGCTACAACGTGCAGTTGTCCGAAGGCGTGGCGAAGGGGCTGGGCGTTGCGCTCGAGACGATACAGGTGCAGCCCTCGAACCGCGTGCAGTTCCTGCAGCAAGGCAAGGTCGACATCCTGATCGCCAACATGCAATGGACCCAGGAACGCAGCGAGATACTGTCCTTCGTGCCGACGCCGTTCGAGGAAGTCGGCGGCGCGGCGATCGCGCCGAAGGGCAGTGGCATCGCGAAGTGGGAAGACCTGAAGGGAAAGCCGGTGTGCGTTTCGCAGGGCAGCAACTTCACCCGACCGCTGGCCGAGCAATACGGCGCGCAAATCCGCGCGTTCCGTGGCCAGCCAGAATCGCTGCTGGCACTGCGCGGTGGCCAGTGCTCGGCCGCTGTCCATGTCAGCCCGACCTTGCGCGAGCTGGTGTCCGGCAATCCGGACTGGAACGACTATCAAATCGTCTCGCCCTCCGACCTGATTCCCTCCCCCTCTGTAATCTGGCTGCGCAAGGGTGAGACCGACACGCAAGCGGCAATCGACAAGATCGTGCGGAGCTGGCACCGCAGCGGCTGGCTGATCGATGTAGGCAAGCACAATGGCCTGCCGCCGACACCGCTGCTGTATCAGCTACACGAAAAGTTAAAAAAACTCCCGCCGGCCTGACCAGATGCCTTCCGAAGAGACACGTTTCCCCGCCGAGCGCCTGCGCGATCTGGGACGGGGCCTGCTGCAGGCCTGGGGCATGCCGGGCGACCTCGCCGGCGCAACCGCTGCACTGATCGTCGAAAGCGACCTGCTGGGCATCGAATCGCACGGCATATCGATGCTGCCGCAGTATGAAGCGATGTGGCGCCGTGGCCAGCTTCGCCTGGACGCGCGGCCACGGCTCGTGCGCGACGGCGTCGCGGCTGGGCTGTTCGATGCGGGCGCCGGCCTCGGCCACGCGGCGTCGGGGCAGGCGATGCAACTGGCGGTGGAGAAGGCGCGCACTGCCGGCATCGCGCTGGTCGGGGTACGCAACTCGCATCACTTTGGCGCAGCTGGCGTGTACGCGCGCATCGCCTCGCGCCAGGGCCTGCTTGGCCTGGTCACCAGTTCTGCGCAAGGCGTGCTGCTCGTGCCGACACGCGCGGCCGTGCCGGTGCTCGGCACCAATCCGATCGCGTTTGCCGCGCCGGTGCCCGAGGCGTCGCGCAACCACGACCTGGTGCTGGACATCGCGACGACGACGGCAGCCGCCAACCGCGTGAAGGTCAAGGCCCTGCGTGGTGAGCCGGTGCCGGTGGGGTGGGTCGTCGACAGCAAGGGCGAGCCCGTGACAGACCCGCAGGCGGCACGCACCCAGGTCTTCGATCATGCCGACGGAGGTCTCACGCCGCTTGGCGGCAGTGCCGAGGGCGCCAGCCATAAGGGGTATGGCCTGTCGCTGCTGGCGCAGGTGCTCGGCGGTACGCTCAACGGCGGCGCCTTCTCGCCGCTGCACCGTCGCAGCCACGGCACGAACGCGCCGGCCAATGTCGGCCACAGCTTCATCGCCATCGATCCGGGGTTCTTCGGCGACGCCAGCGACTTCGGGCGCGAGCTCGACGCCATTATCGACGTGCTGCATGCCACCCGTCCTGCCGACCCCGCGCAGCCCGTACTGGTGCCCGGCGACCCCGAGGCCGCGGCGCGCGCCGAACGGCTGCGTGCCGGCGTGGCGCTGCCGGCGGCACTGCTGCGCAAACTCGGCGAGCTGGCCGCGGGCGCCGGCGTGCCAGACCTGCTGCAACCGGACTGACCATGGAAGACTTGCTCTCAGCCCTGCGACACACGCTGGGCGATGCCCACGTACTGACCGCGCCGGGCGACACCGCCGCCTACCTGACCGACCGCCATGGCCGGCTGCACGGCCGCGCGCTGGCCGTCGTGCGACCGGCCGACACGGCGCAAGTGGCAGCCGTGGTGCGGCTGTGCCGGACCCATCGCACGCCGATCGTGCCGCAGGGCGGCAACACCGGGCTGATGGGCGGCGCCACGCCGGACACCAGCGGCCGCGCGGTGCTGTTGTCGCTGGGACGGCTGAGCCGCATCCGCGCCATCGACCCCGACAACGACACCATCACAGCCGAGGCCGGCGTCGTGCTGGCGCAGCTGCAGGACGCTGCACATGAGGCGGGGCGCTTGTTCCCGCTCAGCCTCGGCGCGGAGGGCAGCTGCACCATCGGCGGCAATCTGGGGACCAACGCTGGCGGCACGCAGGTACTGCGCTACGGCAATATGCGCGACCTGGCGCTTGGCCTGGAGGTGGTCACTACCGACGGCGAGATCTGGGACGGCCTGCGTGGCCTGCGCAAGGACAATACCGGCTACGCGCTCCGCGACCTGTTCATTGGCAGCGAAGGCACGCTCGGCATCATTACGGCGGCCACGCTGAAGCTTTATCCGCAGCCTGCGGTCCAATACTCGGCACTCCTCGCTTTCGAATGCATCCGCGATGCGATCGCTTTCCTGTCGCAGGCGCGCGCCGGCTTCGGCGCGGCGCTGACCGCGTTCGAGGTGATCTCCGACACCGCGCTGGGCCTTGTCACCAGGCACGTGCCCGAGCAGGCCGTCCCGCTTGCGCCCGGCCGCGCCTGGTATGCGCTGATCGAACTGTCGGACAGCGAGGGCGAGGCGCATGCGCGTGCGCGCTTCGAGGCGGTCGTCGGCCAGGCCATGGAAGACGGCCTGGTCGCCGATGCCGCCGTCGCCGAAAGCCTGGCGCAGAGCCAGGCCTTGTGGGCCCTGCGCGACCAGGCGCTGGGCGTGGCGCAGCAGCGCGACGGCGGCAACCTCAAGCACGACATCTCGCTGCCGATTTCGCGCATCCCCGACTTCCTCGCCGCCACCGCGGCGGCGCTGCAGCGGCATTTTCCCGGGGTGCGGCCGGTGGCCTTCGGCCACCTCGGCGACGGCAACCTGCACTACAACGTCTCGCACGCGCCCGATTCCACGCCGGCAGCGCTGTTCGCCACCGAGGCTGCCATCAATGAACTGGTCCACGACAGTGTCCATGCGCATGGCGGCTCGATCAGCGCCGAACACGGCATCGGGCAGCGCAAGCGCGGGGCACTGCAGCGCTACAAGAGCCCGGTCGAGCTCGCGCTGATGCGGCGCCTGAAGCAGGCCTTCGATCCGCTCGGCCTGCTCAACCCCGGCAAGGTGCTGCCGGACTCCCCTACCGAGATTTCTCCATGAGCATTTCCCTGTCACAGCGCGCCCGCCGGGTGCGCCTCTCGCCGATCGCCGCCGCTGGGCAGCGTGCCACCGCCCTGGCCGGCCAGGGCCGCGACATCCTGGCCCTCACCGCGGGCGAGCCCGAGTTCGATACGCCCGATGCAATCAAACGGGCCGCCATCGCCGCGCTCGCGCGCGGCGAGACGAAATACACGCCCACCGCGGGCACGGTCGCACTGCGCCGGGCAATCGCTGCCAGGTACCAACGCGACCACGGGCTCGCGGTCACACCTGCCGACGTCTGCGTCGCCAACGGCGGCAAGCAGGTCATCTTCGAGGCGTTCTCGGCCACGCTCGACAGCGGCGACGAGGTCCTGCTGCCGGCGCCATACTGGCCTTCCTTTCCGGACATCGTTCGCGTCAATGACGGCACCCCGGTGGTCCTGCCCTGCGACGAGCGCAGCGGCTTCAAGATTGACGCCGCCCGGCTGGAAGCCGCAATTACACCGCGCTCGCGCTGGCTGGTGCTGAACACCCCGGCCAACCCGACCGGCGCGGTCTACAGTGCAGACGAACTTGCGGCCCTCGCCGAGGTTCTACGCCGCCACCCGCACGTGCTCGTGTTGGTCGATGAAATCTACGAGCAGATCCGCTTTGGCGCTGCACCACCGCACTGGCTGAACGTGGCGCCGGACCTGCGCGCGCGCACACTGCTGGTCAATGGCGCATCGAAGACCTACGCTATGACCGGCTGGCGCATCGGCTGGGGCATCGCCCCTGTGGAACTGGTGCAGGCAATGACGGCAATCCAGTCGCAGGTATCTTCGGGCGCCAGCGCGATCGGCCAGGCCGCCGTGGCGGCGGCGCTCGATGCAGCCGACCAGACGTTCGTGCAGCACGCGCGGGAAGCCTACGCGCGCCGCGCCGAACTCGTGACCAGGACCATCCCGTCGATTCCGGGCCTGCGACTGCTGCCACCGCAGGGTGCATTCTTCGCCTACGTCAACTGCGGCGGCCTGATTGGACGCCTGCGGCCAGACGGGCGGCCCGTTGAAAGCGACGCCGATGTGGTCGACTGGCTGCTGGAGGCCGAAGGCGTGGCTGTCGTCGACGGTGCTGCCTATGGCCTGTCGCCCTACTTCCGGCTCTCCTTTGCCGTGGCCGACACGGTGCTGGAGGACGCGCTGCAGCGCATCGCGCGTGCGGTTGCCGCGCTGCAACCGGCAAAGCTGGGGGTGGTGGCATGAGCGATCTCCTGACCCCCGTTGTCGCGGCGCTCAAGCCGCTGGGCCTGAACTATGCCTTCGTACTCGACGCCGGCGAACGTGCGGCGTTCCTGAGTGGTCTGGTTGTGACGCTGAAGCTCTGCCTGCTGACCATCCCCTGCAGCCTCGCCGCCGGTATCGTGCTGGCGGCAATGCTCACCTCGGGCCGGCGCGTGCTCGCCGCGCCGGCCCGCGCCTTCATCGAGCTCACGCGCAACACACCAACTCTCGTGCAGCTCTACTGCGCATTTCTGGTGCTGAACATGCTGATCACCCAGCAGCTCGCCAGCCGCGGCACCGGCAATCCGCTGACGCCCTTCGTCTGGGTCGTGATCGTGGTCTCGCTGCACAAGGCGGTGTTCCATGCCGAGGCACTGCGCGCCGGTATCGAAGCAGTGCCCCGCATCACGCTGGAAGCGGCGCGCTCGCTGGCCTTCTCGCGGCGCCAGTTGCTGCTCCAGGTCGAACTGCCGCTCGCGGTGCGCTTCGCGTTGCCGGCGCTTGTCAACAACGTGGTGGACCTGGTCAAGATGACCGCAGTGGCCTCGGCCATCGCGGTCGGTGACGTAACCTATGAATCCATCATGATCTGGACGCAGCGCGACAACGTACTGGAGCTGTTGTTGCTGATCCTGGCCTGGTTCGGCCTGCTGACCTGGCTGGTCGGCCGTGCCGGTCGCTGGCTGGAAAATCACCTGCGGATGCCAGGCTATGGCCAGTGACTCGATTCTTCCGGCCGCCATCGGCCACACCCCGCCCCTGGCGCGCGCGCTGCGCGATCCGTGGGTGCTCGCCCTCGCCGCGGTGGCGGCACTGCTGCTGTTCTGGAGCGCCACGGGCAGCACCCCGGCCGCGGTGCGCAGCCTCTGGACCTGGACCCCTGCGCTGCTGCGCGGGCTCTTGGCCAACATCGAGATCAGCGTGCTGGCGATGGCGCTCGGCACCGTGGTCGGCCTGGTGATCGGCGCGCTGTCATTGTCGTCGCATGTGGCGCTGCGCGTCTTCACGCGCACCTGGGTGCAGGCGTTCCGCAACGCGCCGGTGCTGGTACTGGTCTATTTCACCACCTATGTGTTCCCGTTTGAACTGCACCTGGCGCACTGGACCTTTCCGTTCCCGGACTGGGTCAAGGTCGTGCTGGGCCTGGCGCTGCCGGCAAGCGCCAACGTCGCCGAGATCTTCCGCGGCGCGATCCAGTCGATTCCGAGCGCGCAATGGGAGGCGGCACAGTCGCTCGCCTTGCGCCGCCGCCAGATCTTCCGCCTGATCGTGCTGCCACAGTGCCTGCGGCGCATGCTGCCGCCGTGGATGAACCTGTACGCCAGCATCACGATGAGCACGTCGCTCGCGTCGCTGGTCGGCGTCCATGACGTGGTCGACACCGCGCAGGTTGCCAGCAACACGGTGGCGCGTACTGACTTCACCATCCTCGTCTACTTCACGCTGCTGGCCCTGTTTTTCGCCTACTGCTACCCGATTGCGCGCGCTACCCGCGCGCTGGAACGCCGCCATGAACGCCACTGAGTCCTTTCTGCGCCGGGACACCGGCAGCACTGTCACATCGCCGCTGGTGCAGCTGCGCGACGTCCACCTGAGCTTCGGCGCCAATGCGGTGCTCAACGGCATCGACGTCGCCGTGCGTCGCGGCGAGGCCGTCACCATCATCGGCCCGTCGGGTTCGGGCAAGAGCACGATCCTGCGCTGCATCACCGGGCTGCTGCGCCCGCAGCGCGGGCAGATCCGCGTGGGCGACACCGCCGTCGAGACCTTGCACGGCGAGGACGCGCTCATAGCGCTGCGTAAGCGCGTGGGTTTTGTGTTCCAGCAGTACAACCTGTTCCCGCACCTGACGGTGCTGCAGAACCTGGTGCTCGCACCGACCCGTGTGATTGGCCGCGCGCGCGGCGAGGCCGAGCGCGAGGCACATGCGCTGCTGGCAAAGGTACGGCTGTCGGAAAAAGCCAATTCCTACCCGGGCGAGCTGTCCGGCGGCCAGCAACAGCGCGTCGCGATCGCGCGCGCGCTGGCGATGCAGCCGGAGCTGATCCTGTTCGACGAGGTGACCTCGGCGCTCGATCCCGAGACCGTCGGCGAAGTGCTGACCGTTATCCGCGATCTGGTCGAGGACGGCATGACCTGCGTATTGGTGACGCACGAGATGCGCTTCGCGGCCGAGATCAGCGACCAGATCTACTTTACCGAGGCCGGCCGCATCGTCGAGCACGGTCCGCCCGCCCAGATATTCGGCAAGCCGCAGCATGAACGCACGCGCGCGTTCCTGCGCCGCGCGCTGGGTGCGATCCCGCGCCTGCCGGCCGAATTCGATGCCGCGTTCGCGCCGGCGCCTTCCCTCTTCCCTGCTGACGGAGTCTCCGCACCATGAGCCATTCATCTCCCGCCGAACGCCAGGCGGCCCGCCGTCAGGCAGTGGCCGACGCACTGACCGACATCCGCCGCCTGGCCGCAGGCCAGCCCGACCGCGCCGCGCTCGACGCAGTGGCCGCGCGCCTGCAGGCGCTGGCGGCACAGCGTGAACTGTTCACCCGCGAGGACTTCCCGCCCCCTGCGGATACGGCCAGCGGCGCATCGACGCGCTACCGGCTGAATCCCGATGATGGCGACGACGCGGCTGCGCTGTACCTGAACTCGATCAATCCGGGCAAGACGACCATCCCTCACAACCACGATACCTGGGCCGCGATCGTCGCGGTGGAAGGCCGCGAGTTCAACCGCGTCTACCGCCGCACCGACGACCGCAGCGACCCGACATTCGCGCAGCTCGAAGTCGCGCGCGAACTGACGGTCGAGCCGGGCACGCCGATCGCCTTCCTGCCAGACGACATCCACAGCATCCACGTGGTCGGCGACGCGCCGACGCTGCATTTCCATTGCTATGGCCGACCGCTCGAGACGCTGACAGGCCGCTACGGCGTGCACCCGGAGACCGGCGAGATCGTCAACTACAACGCCACGCAGATGCAACCGAGCAAGGTGGCGGCATGAGCGGCGCCGGCAGACATACGCAGCTGCTGCACGCGGGGGCGCCGGCGCTGCGCGACGGCGCGGGACCGGTCAACGTACCGGTGGTAAGGACCAGCACGGTACGCTTCGCCAGCCAGCAGGCACTGGAGTCGCGCCAGCACCGCCGCGCCGCCGGCGAGCGGGTCGCCTCCTACGGCCGCCACGGGCTGGATACGCACGAGGCGCTGGAAGACGCGCTGACCACGCTCGAAGGCGGCCATCGCGCATTCCTGGCGCCGTCGGGGCTGTCGGCGATCACGCTGGTGCTGCTGACGCTGCTTGGCCCCGGCGACCATGCGCTGGTGTCCGACAGCGTCTATGCCCCTGTGCGGCGCGTCGACAAGACGCTGCTGCGGCGGCTGGGCGTCACCGTGGAATATTTTTCACCGGCACATGACGACGTCGCCGCGCTGATCCGGCCCGAGACCAAGCTCGTCTACCTGGAATCGCCAAGCTCATTGTTGTTCGAGGTGCTCGACCTGCCAAAGCTGGCGGCGGTGGCGCGCGAACGCGGCGTGCCGGTGGCCGTGGACAATACATGGAGCGGCGGCTGGTTCCTGCAGCCCCTGCGCCTTGGCGCCAATATCTCGATCCAGGCGGCGACCAAATATATTGCCGGGCATTCCGACGTGATGCAGGGCGCGGTGGTCGTGGACAGCCCCGCGCTGGCGGAGCGCATCGCCGCCACGCATGAGGCCCTGGGCCTCGCCATTGGCGCCGACGACGCCTACTTGTCGCTGCGCGGCCTGCGCACGCTGCCACTGCGTCTGGCCCAGCACCAACGCAATGCCACCGAGGTCGCGCAATGGCTGAAGCGCCACGCGCAGGTGGGCCGCGTGTTCTACCCCGCGCTGCCGGACGACCCCGGCCACGCGCTGTGGCAGCGCGACTTCAGCGGTGCCAGCGGTCTGGTGTCGTTCGCGTTGCGCGACGCGGGCGCCAATGCTGCCAGCGCCTTTGTCGACGCACTGAAGTGGTTCTCGATCGGCGCCTCCTGGGGAGGATATGAAAGCCTCGCGCTGGTCGCCCCGCCGGAGCGGCTGCGCGAGCATCGGGCTTGGCAAGGCAATGCACCGGTGGTGCGGCTGCACGTCGGGCTTGAAGACACACAGGACCTGCTGGCCGATCTCGACCAGGCCTTTCACCGAACCCTCACCTGACATGAGCGATCCCGATCAACTCGCCCGCGAAGCGCTGCGCCTGCTCGGGCCTGCGCCCGAGAACTGGGTGCCGGCGCGCGACGGCTTCGACCACAACGTGCTGATCGTCGGCGGAGGCCAGGGCGGCAGCGCCTTTGCGTATGCGCTGCGCCGCGCCGGCATCGGTGGCGTCTCCATCATCGATGCCGCGCCAGACGCCGCGCAGGCGGGCGTCTGGCTGACGCGGGCGCGCATGCATAAGCTGCGCACCGTCAAGAACCTGGTTGGCCCAGAACTGGGCAACACCGCGCTGGGCTTTCAGGCCTGGTACGAGGCCCGCCACGGCAGAGAGGCTTACGCCGCGCTGGACCGAATCCCGCGCACCGACTGGGCGGCCTATCTCGACTGGTTCCGCCGCTTCCTCGAGATCGAGGTCCGCTACGGTACTCAGCTCACGGAGATCGCGCCGCACGAAGGGGCTGCTGTCCCGGGGCTGGCGGTGCAGCTCGTCGTGAACGGTCAGGCGCGCACGGAAACAACGCGCAAGCTCATCCTCGCCAACGGCGTGGCCGGCAACGGCGCACCGGTGCTACCCGCCTGCCTGCGCGCGGCGGTTGCGGCAGGCCTGGCGGCACACACCGCCGATGCAATCGACTTCGCGGCGCTGGCGGGCAAGACCGTCGCCGTGATCGGCGCGGCCGCCTCGGCCTTCGACGCGGCCGCGGTCGCACTCGAAGCCGGCGCCGCAGCCGTGCACCTGTTCGCGCGCCGCGACCACATCGCCGCGCGCGCGGTCGCCAAGCCGCGCGGCTACGCCGGCTTCTACGATCACTTCCCGCGGCTGCCCGATGCGCATCGCTGGCATCACGCCGTGCGCTACCGGCGCGCGGGCTCGACGCCACCGCCGGATGCGGTCAGGCGCGTGCTGGCCCATGACAACTTCCACCTCCACCTGGCGTCACCATGGGAAACCGCCCGCGTGGCAGATGGCCGCGTGGTGGCGGACGTCAATGGCCGTGACTTCGCCTTCGAGTTCGTGATCGCCGGGACCGGCTACAGCATCGATCCGGCGCACCGCCCCGCACTGGCGCGCATCGCGCCGCTGGTGGCGCGCTGGCGCGATCGCTACACCCCGCCCGCCGGCGAGCGCGACGACGCGCTGGGGGCATCGCCCTATCTCGGCGACGGCCTGCAGTACAACGAGAAGATCCCGGGCACCGCCCCGTGGCTGGGCGCGATCCACGTCTACAACCCGGCAGGCTATGCGACCGTCGGCGTGCCGCTGGGCGATGTGCCGAGCATGCGGCGCGATATCCCGGCCGCGGTGCGCCGCATCAGCGAGGACCTGTTTCTGGCCGACCTCGACCTGCATGAGGCCCGGGCACGCGTCGACGTGGAGCCGGACTTCGGTCCCGAGCGGTATGCGGGAGCGGTCTGGCGCGGGTGAGTACGGTGCGGTCGGGGCATGCCAACAGTGCTTGCCCCGCCCGCTACGCGCTACGGCTTGCCGGCATATTGCTGCTGCAACTGCACCAGCAGCGGCGAGCGCGGCACCAGGTCGAGGCGGGCCTCCAGCCCGATCAGCCAGCCGGAGCCGTGCAGGCGCTGCAGCACACGATCCACCGCCGCGACCGTGTCCTTCTCGCCCTTGCGTACCCATGCCACCTGGGGCGCCGGATCAACCTCCTCAGGCAGCACGGCGTAGTCGCGCCACTGCGGATCTTTGGCGACGAGCTGGTTCAGTGTCAGGCTCTCATGGACCGCGGCCACGCACGACGCGCCACCGCGCAGCGCGAGCAGGGATTCCGCCATGCCCTTGAAGCCCTTGAGCTCGGCGCCGTAGGTGGCTGCCAGCGGCTTGGCATAGCTGCTGCCCTGCGACAGGCACACCGATTTGCCGCGCAGGTCTTCCCAGCGGCGAATACCGCTGCTCTTCAGGAAGATCGCGGTGCCGCCGTTGCGGTAGTAGGGGGTCGGCACATGGTCCAGCAGCGTGGTGCGCTCCGGCGTCAGCAGCATGCTGGCAACCAGCAGGTCAACCTTGCCCTGCTGGAGGAACTGCACGCGGTTGGTCGGCAGCACCGGCACCAGTTGGGCCTGTACCGACAGCTCGCTGGCGATCTTGCGCGCGAGTTCGGGGTTGAAGCCGACCGGCTTGCCGGTACCCGGATCGATGGAGCCAAACGCGCTGTTGCCATTGACGATCACGCCGATGGTGATCTTGCCGCGCTCCCGGATGCGATCGAGGGTGGCGTCTGCCTTAGCAGCCGGTATCGCGCCGCAGAGTGCGAGCGGCAGCATGGCGAGCGCCATGCGGCGCCCGGATCGGGAAGTCTCTTTCATCAGGAAGCCGGTTCAGGAATGCGTTGGCGGGAGATCGTCGGCCAGCTGGTACAGGCAGTCGCCGCGTTGCGTCAGCGCGGGAACGCGCTTGCAGATGACCAGCCCGGCCGCGGGAAAAGCCACGGTCACCGGCTCGCGTTCGGGCCGCTCCGGGGTGTGCAGCCGTGCCGCAGGCTGCCCGGCTTCGACACGCTCGCCGAGTTGCACGAGCGGCTCGAAAATGCCGTCGTCATACGCGTAGACATAGTGGCGCGCACGGTCCACCCGCAGCAGCCGCGTGTCGTGCGGCGGCCCCGGCGGCGCCAGCGGTCCTTCCAGCACCCCCAGATGCCCGAGCAGATGCAGCAGGCCTTGCCAGGCGGTGCCGAGCACGGCGGCATCCACGGTGCCCGCGCCGCCCAGTTCGGTCAGCAGTCCCAGTACGCCGTTGCGACGCGCCGCGGCAAGCAGGCCCACCGGATTGGGACTCTCGTTGATCAGCCCGTACGGCAGGCCGAACGCGCCCACGGCGTCGAGCACGCGTCGATGGCGCGCCGGATCGGGATCGGCCTGGGCAAACAGCGTCGCGCCATGGTACTGGAGCGAACTGCCGCCGGAATGCAGGTCGATCGCCACATCCACGCGCGACAACAGGCTGCGCTCGATATAGTCCGCGATCACCTGCGTCGGCGTACCGCGCGGATCGCCGGGGAAGCTGCGGTTCAGGTTGCAGCCATCCAGCGGCGAGGTGCGCAGCCCGGCTTGCGCGGCCGGGTAGTTCGCCATCGGCAGCAGGATCAGCCGGCCCCGCACATGCTCGGGCGCGATTTCGCGGACCAGGCGCGAGACCAGGATCTGGCCTTCGTACTCGTCGCCGTGATTGCCGGCCATCACCAGCACGGCCGGACCGTTGCCGTTGCCGATCGATGCGACCGATGCAATCGGAATGGGCAGCCAGCCGTAGGCCGAGCGATGGACCGAATGCGGCAGGCGCAGGTAGCCGACCTGCTTCCCCGGGCCTTCGAAATCGATTTCGCTATGGATCGGAGAAGCGATCCGGGGTTCGCGATCGACGCCCATCTCAGTGCGCCAGCAGCCGGATGCCGATGTCCCCTTCACGCTCAAGCTGCGCGACCAGACCGATCTCCCAGTCCAGGTAGGCCCGGAAGCCCGCATCGCGCAGCGCTTCATCGGCGTGGTGGTAAGGGCTGTACCAGTAATCGTCGTCGCCGGTCAGCACGCCCTGCGCGCCGCTGCCGGTGGGCAGCCCCGCCGCCGTCCATGCCTGCGTGCCCCCGGCCAGGTAGCGCACGCCACGGCCGCTGCGCGCTGCCAGTTCCGCCGCCACAATGCGCGCCAGCACACCGTCCGACGAGGTGATGAGCATCGTTTGGTCGGCGGGAATTCCGGCGATCAGTGCCTCGAGCCGGTCCGGCACCGCAAACTGCGCGCCGGCAACATGGCGCTTCTCGTAGGCGGCACGGCGCTCGACATCGAAGACGCGTGCGCCGCCTGCCTGCAATAGCGCCTCAGCCTGCTGCGCCGACACCGGCTGTGCTGCGGGCCGCGACGACAGCACGCGCAGCGGCTCCGGACCCGTGTCGACCGTGGCGTCGGGCGACGGGGCATACACGAACACCTCGTGCGCACCCAGTTGCGCCAGCCACGCGCCGGTGGTCAGCGCCCGCACGCCGTCCCAGTCGGCCAGCACGATGCGCGCATGGCGCGTTGCCGCGTACTCATCCGTCGCTTGCACCAGTTGCCCGCCCGGCGCCCAGCGCCAGCCCGGCAGGTGGCCGCCCTCGTATTCGGCGCGCGTGCGCACATCGAAGCGATACAAGGTGTGCTGCCCCGCTTCGCGTTCGAGCCTGGCCAGGCCGGCATCATCGAGACGGCGCACACCGGCGCGCTCGGCGACAGCCTCGGCGCGGGTGCGGGCGGCCTCGCGTCTCGCGTCGGCTGGCTCAGGCAGCGGCATATGGCGCCCGTGGGCCAGCGTGCGGCCGTCCAGCAGCCACGCCATGGTGCCATCCTTGAGCGAGACCACGGGGTTAGGCACTCCCGCGTCGATCAGTGTCTGTGCGCCGACGATGCTGCGGGTGCGGCCCGCGCAGTTGACCACGACCAGCGTTTCCGGCCGTGGCGCCAGCTCGCCAATGCGGTAGACCAGTTCCGCGCCGGGCAGGCTGTGCGCGAACGGCAGGCTGAAGTCGGCAAACTCCTCGGTGGTGCGGCTGTCCACCACCACGAGGTCGTCGCCGCGCTCGATGCGCTGCTGCAGTTCGTCGGCGCTGATCCACGGTGTGTGCTTCTGGTACTCGATCACTTCTCCGAAGGCCTTGCTGGGCACGTTGCTGCCGCTGAAGACCTCGAAGCCCGCCGCGGCCCACGCCTGCGTGCCGCCGGTCAGCACCGACACGTTGCGCCAGCCCAGCCGCAGCAGCTTGGCGGCGGCCTGGTGCGCCAGGCGATCGCCGCCATCGTCGCCATCGGTCAGGACGATGCGCGTCTCGCGGCGCGGCACCAGCCGGTCGATCAGCAGCTCCAGCCGCCACAACGGCGCCGAAGCCGCAAGTAGCAGATGCCCGCGCACAAAGACGCCGGTCTCGCGTACATCCAGCAGCGCGATCTCGTCGCCGTCCGCCAGCGCCGCCTTCAGTGCTACCGCATCGATGGCGGCATGGGCGATATGCCTGGGTGGCCCGAAATGCCGGTAGCTGCCGCCCGCAGTGCTGTCAAACACCACGCGCCCGCTCAGGCGGTCAAGCGCCAAGCCATAGAAATGCAGGTGCAGGCCCGGCTCATCGCCGATCAGTTCGATGGTATGGACATCGTCGGGCAACAGCGTGACGGAGCTGCCGCTCACGACCTCGCTGCGACCAGTCTCGGTCAGGCGGTCGCGTGCGGGGTCGTCTGTGGCTTCGCGACGATAGAAGACATTGCGCTCATTGCCGGTGATGCCGGCAATGATTGCCCATGCGGTGTGGTCATGCGGGGGCTGCGCCTTGCCCG
The DNA here is from genome assembly GCF_051015765.1 of Cupriavidus sp. a3. Classification (NCBI taxonomy): domain Bacteria; kingdom Pseudomonadati; phylum Pseudomonadota; class Betaproteobacteria; order Burkholderiales; family Burkholderiaceae; genus Cupriavidus; species Cupriavidus sp. a3. The sequence goes on from NZ_CP170645.1 coordinate 83,551, forward strand.
GCAGCCCGGCGGACACGTACAGCGCATAGCGGCCATCGGGATCTTCGGAGAGGCGATAGACCTGCGCGGGATTGTCGGCGGCAACGGGGAAGTGCGCCGGCGGGAACAGCTCCCGTTGCGCTCCCAGCCGCTCCAGCGCGCGCGCCACGGACTGCAGCGCTTCGCGGTCGGCATATGGGGCACGCTCCAGCAACTGTCTTGCCTCGGCGACGAATGCGGCCACGGCCGCGTGGCGCCGGCTGGCAACGTCGTTGCCCGGCACCGCTGATGGGGAAAGGTTCTGTTGGGTCATGCGGCGACTGTAACGCCGCCACGAAGCGGTGCAAAAGAAGGCTTTCGAGTATCAACATACTGCCCGCTTCCATCGCAAACCGGTCTTGGCCAGCGGCATGCCGCATATCTATAGGCTCAAACATTCGTTGGTGCGCGTCGGCCGGCTTCGTAAGCTTGACGGTCCGATCAGGCCTTCGTACTGTCGTGTCCACGACGGCCTGCAAGCTCCCATCCAGGTCGTTACCATGCTCCGCCGCAATTTCCTCCGCGCTCTCCTTGTTCTTTCGCCAGCGCTGCTGGCCGCCCCGCCGCTTCCGGCGGCTGCGGCCGACGCGGCATTCCCCACGCGCCCTGTGCGCATCGTGGTACCGGTGGCGCCCGGCGGCAGCGCTGACAAGCTCGCGCGCACGCTCGCCACCCGGCTCAGCGAAGTGTGGCAGCAACCCGTGGTGGTGGACAACGTGGTCGGCGCCAGTGGCACCATCGGCGCGGCACAGGTCGCCAAGGCCCGCCCCGACGGTCACGTTCTGCTGCTTGGCGGCGAAGGCGTGACGCTGAACGCCTCGCTGTTCAAGAATCTGCCGTATGACGCCAATCATGCCTTTCGCGGCGTCACCAAGGCCGTGGTGAATCCGCAGGTCCTGGTGGTCAGGCCGGACCTGGGGGTACGAAGCTTCCAGGATTACCTGGCCCTGGCCCGCCGCAAGCCGGGAGAACTGGCGCTGGGGCTGCCCGGCAATGGCGGCATCGCGCACGTCGCGCATGAAATGCTGTCGCGCCAGCTTGGCTTCAAGGTCAACTACATTCCTTATCCCGGGGGAGCGCCGGCTACGGTGGACCTGCTCGGTGGTCATATCGACGCCACGCTGATCACCCTGGCTGCGGTGACCGACTATGTACGGGCAGGCAAGCTCACGGCACTGGCGGTCACCACGCCGTATCGCTCCAAGGCACTCCCGCAAGTGCCCACGCTGGCCGAAGCCGGTGCCGCGGGATTCTCCGTGGAAAGCTGGCAAGGACTGCTTGCCCCCGCTGCAACGCCGGCGGCCGTGGTGGACCGAATCAGTCGCGATGTGGCGGCGGTGCTGCACGCACCCGCCACGCGCAGCCAACTCGAAGACGCGGGTTATGTCGTGGTCGCCTCGTCGGCGCAGGAACTGGATGCCACGCTGTCGCGCGACCTGCCCCGGTATGCCTCCGTGATCGCCTCATCCGGCATCGCCCTGCGCTGACAGCGGACATCACCAAATGACTGATAAGACCCATACCATCGACGCCGCCACGCTGCGCAAGTGGCTGAATGACGGCCAGTCGCTGGCTCTGTTCGACGTACGCGAGCATGGCCAGTACGGCGAAGGCCATCCCTTTTTTGCCGTCCCCCTGCCCTATAGCCGCCTGGAACTGGAGGTTGGCCGCCTGGCACCGCGCCGCGCGGAGCGTATCGTCTTGTTCGACGATGGGGACAGCGACGTGGCAGCGCGCGCTGCGCGTCGGCTTGCGCAACTCGGCTACGCTGGCGTGACGCTGCTGGCTGGCGGTGCGCCAGCCTGGGCGGCTGCCGGATATACCCTGTTCAAAGGCGTAAACGTGCCTTCCAAGACGCTCGGCGAACTGGTCGAGCATATCCAGCACACGCCGCATCTGAGCGCCGATGATTTCGTCGCACGCCGGGCCGCGGGTGAGCCGTTCGTGCTCGTGGACGGCCGCACCGGGGAAGAACACCGCAAGATGACCATTCCCGGCGCACTGGGGTGTCCCAACGGAGAACTGGCGCTGCGCCTGCCGGCGCTGCTGACCAATCCGAATACACCAGTCGTCGTGCATTGTGCGGGGCGCACGCGCAGCATCATTGGCGCGCAGACGGTGTTGAACCTCGGCTTGCCCAACCCGGTGCTCGCGCTGGAGAACGGCACGCAGGGCTGGTACCTGGCAGGTCATGCGCTCGAACACAGCAGCGAGCGATTCGCCGACGCCGTACCCACCGGTCCCCTTCTGCAGGTTGCCCGCGATCGATCCGCCAGGCTGCTGCAGCGCTTCGGCCTGCCGTCCCTTTCGACGGCACAGGCGCAGCAATGGCTCGACGATGAGCACCGCACGACCTACCTTTTCGATATCCGCACCGCGGAGGAATTCGCCCGGCGCTCCATCGAAGGCGCCGTCCACGCACCCGGCGGGCAGCTGGTCCAGGCCACGGATCGCTACATCGGGGTGCGCGGCAGCCGAGTCATCGTGTTCGACGATGACAGTGTGCGTGCGCCTGTGATCGCCAGCTGGCTGCACCAGCTTGGCTTTGAGAGCGCCGTCCTTGCCGATGGCCTGGATTCGACCATCAAGGTGCGGGCGTGGCCGCAGCCGGAACTCGGCGGGGGCCCGCGTATACTCGACGCCGGGCAGCTGCGCAAGCTGCACGGTGAAGTCGCAACGCTGGCTGTCGTCGATCTTCGCGAAAGCGCCGCGTTCAATCAAGGCCACGCCCAAGGCGCAGTCTGGTCGACCCGGCCGCGTCTGCTGCAAGCACTGCAGTCGCTAGGCACGACGCCAGACGATCCGGTGGTATTGCTCGCGAGCGAGGCCGATGTGGCTGCGCTCGCCTGGAAAGACCTGCTGGACGCGGGCTACGGCAATGTATTGCGCACCGACGAGGGCTATCAAACATGGTTGTCGGCTGGACTGCCGCAAGCGGTGGACGCCGAGCCGTTGCCCCCGGCTACGCGCATCGATTACCTGTTCTTCGTGCATGACCGCCACGAAGGCAACCAGGACGCGGCCAGGGCGTACCTGGCGTGGGAAACCGGGTTGATCGCCCAGTGCGAGGAAGATGAACTGCAGGTGTTCCGCATTCTTGCAGATACACGGCATTCATCGTCCCCCGAGGCCGAGAGGCAGGCCGCGGCCGGGCGTTGAATTGTGAGAAGCACGGCTGTTCAAGAGTTCTGCCGGCCTTCATTTCGTTGACATACCGGCCCTCACCCCCGGCGCCTCTCCCACAAGCGGGAGAGGGGAGCAAGCAGGCGACGACCTAGAAGAACGCCCCCGTCGGCGGCAACGTCCCGTTGAGGTAGTGGTCGCCCAGCACGCGCTCCTTGTAAAGCCGGGGGTTGTGCGAGGCAATGACCTTGATGTTGCGCCAGTGCCGATCCAGTGCTTGGCGCGTCGAGACACCACTGCCGCTGGAAACGTCGATCAACAGGCTGGCCAGCGTCGCCGCGACCTCGTCGGTCACGACCTTGGCTTCTGACGCGGCCAGCGTGGCGGCCAGCGACAGCTCGTGTGCCTCGGGGCTGCCGGCCCCTTGCCAAGCCGCGTCCAGCGCATGGACCGCACGCAGCGTCACCGCGTGCACGGCGCTGCGATAGGCAGCGATCCGTCCGACCGCCGCCTGCAGCTCCGGCTCGTCTGCAGGCCGCTGCGCCAGCCCGTGGTAGTAGTTGCGACGCCGCGCTCGCACCAGCGCAATGGCGTCCGCCAGGATCCGGCTGACGATGCCGGCGATCACCGTGGTCAGGTAGACCTGGTGGAAGGTAAAGGCGTACAGCTTCGGCCGTCCGTCATCGACGCGCGCGGGGACGTCGAACAGGTCCGCATCCGGCACGCGCACGCGCTCGAACACCGTCGTGCCCGAGCCGGTCAGCTTCTGGCCAAAGCCGTCCCAGTCGTCGTCGAGGTGCACGCCGGGCGCCGCGGCCGCGACGAAGAACTGGCGGATCTTGCCCCGCTTCGGCTCGAGCGCGCTGGAGAACAGGTAGTCGGCGTAGAGATTGCCAGTCGAGTAGATCTTGCTGCCCGATACCTGCCAGGCGGCTTCACCGGCAACGGGTTCGAGGCGCGTGGCCGGAATCTGCCCCAGCGAGCCCGCCGGTTCGCCGGTGACTTCGTTAAACACCACGCCGAAGGTCTTGCCCTCCCCCGCCAGTGCCAGCACGCGGCGTGAGAACGGTGCGTCCCGGGTGCCGGCGTGCTGCTCGACCGCGAAGAAGTGGTTGCGGAACACATGCGCCAGGTTGGAGTCGGCCGCGGCGAGGTCCCGGACCAGGTCGAACAACTCGGGCAGCGACACGCCCTGCCCACCCTCCCATCGCTGCAGGCGCACGGCGCCGAAGCCGCGAGTCTTCAGCGCCGCCGCCTCGCTGACAGCCAGGCGGTGCTCGACATCGCGCGCGGCCGCGCCTTCGGCGAGTTCGCGGAACAGGGCTTCGTAGCCGAGGCGGCGCGTGACCTCGCTCCAGGCCAACAGGTCAATGGCCGGGGTGTCAGGCATGGCTCGCGACTCCTTGCGTCAATGCGTGGCGGGCTTCGCGCGGATCGACATAAGCCGGCAGACGGAGGTGGTCGCGCAGCGTCGTCCCGGCATATTCCTTGCGGAAGCGCCCGGCCCGCTGCAGCACGGGAATCAGGTGATCGACCACGTCGTCGAGACCGCTGGTCTGCACGTCAATATTGAGGTTGAAGCCGTCGGCGGCGCGGGTGTCGACCCAGTGCAGGATATCGGCAGCGACCTGCTCCGGCGTGCCGACGATCACCCGGTGTCCGCCGGTGATATTGCTGACAATGGTCTCCCGCACGGTCCAGTCGTTGGCGCGGGCTTCATTGAGGATTTCCTGGCGATGCCAGCGCGAGGCGACCGGCACCCGGTTTTCGGCCTGGGCGATCTTGTCATAGGGCAGCTTGTCGTCCAGCGGCAGGTCGGACGGATCCAGCGCGAGATGATGGGCCAGTTCGCCGCGCAGGAAATCGTGGTCCAGCAGTTCGTCCAGCTCGCGCTTGCGGCGTTTCGCTTCTTCCTCGGTACTGCCAAGGATCGGGAATAGGCCCGGCATCACCAGCAGGTGATCGGGATTGCGGCCATACCCGCGCGCCAGCGTCTTCACGTCGGCATAGAAGCGGCGGGCCTTGTCGATGTTGCGCTGGCCGGTGAACAAGGCATCGGCAAAGCGCGCGCCAAAGGCCTTGCTGTCGTCCGACTGGCCTGCCTGGAAGATGACGGGGCGGCCCTGCGGCGTGGCCGGCGTGGACAGTGCGCCGGCGCTGCGGAAGTGCGCGCCGTGATAGCCGATCGGCCGCAGGCGCTCCTTGTCGACGTAGACGTGGCGGGCGGCATCGGCCACCACCGCCCGCCGCGGCAGCGAGTCCCACAGCTGGACGACGATCTCGGCGAACTCCGTCGCACGCTGGTAGCGGGCCTGCTGGTCGAAGCCATGCTCGACGCCGTAGGCGGCCAGTGCCACCGGCACCTGGCTGGTGATGATGTTCCATGCCGCCCGGCCCTTGCTGATGTGGTCGAGCGAAGCGATCTGGCGCGCCACGGTATACGGGTGCCCGAACAGGCTCGACGCCGTCACCACCAGCCCGATGTGCCGCGTGACGGCGCTGAGCGCGGCGTGCAGCGCCAGCGGATCCAGCGCGCGCCAGGGCCGGTGGAACGCCTCAGGCACGAGGCCGCCTGGGCCATCGGCGAGAAAGAGCGCGTCGATTTTGCCGCGCTCGGCAATTTTGGCAATGCGGATGAAGGCGTCGATGTCGGTGGAAAGCGTCGTCGCGTCGGGCAGCGTTTTCCAGGCGGCGTCGTGCCGCCCGGACGCCAGGACGTTGACGCCCAGGCGCACTTGGGGAGCGTTTGACATGGGAAGGCTCTCGCAGGAAGTGGGGCTGCATCCGCGCGAGGGCGGATGCGAGGCGGCAGGGCGCGTTACACCCGGACCGAGTAGTCGGCGACGTTGATCTTCTTCGGCAGGATGCGGCGTGCCGACAGCCAGTCGGCAGCGCGCTGGAAGTCCCCCAGGAACGCCTGGTCGTCGGCCTCGTAGAACTTGTTCTTGCGGCGCAGCGAGACCAGGTGGTCACGTACCGCGTCGCCGTACTTGCCCTCCTTCTGCGCGAACAACTCGGCTTGCGGGCCGTTCTCGTCGAGCCATTTGCCCTCGACCCGGTAGGCGTCGATCACCGCGCGCACCAGTGCCGAATTCTCGGTGGCGAAGCGGCGCGCGGTCACCAGCGACGAATAGTCGATCAGGAAATCGAGGTCGCTGCCCTCGAAGAAAATAGTCTTCGCATCGAACTGCTGCCGGGCGATGTCCACCCCCGGCGACCACATCGACCACGCATCGACCTTGCCCTGGCCGAAAGCGGGCGCCGCATCAGGCGGATTGAGGTAGACGAACTCAACCTTGGACCGGTCGATACCGTTCTTCTCAAGCGCCGCCACCAGCAGGAACTCCCCCAGGCCGGAACGGTTGACCGCGACCTTCCTGCCGGCGAGGTCGCGCACGGAATTGATGCCCGAGTTCTTCTTGACGATGATCGCCGTGCTGCGCGGGCCGTATACGTTGAACTGAGTAAACACCAGAGGCGATCCGGCGATCATGGATGCCAATGCCGGCGTGGTGCTGCCCCAGAAGCCGAAGTCCGCGCTGCCGCCCACGACCGCCTGCAGCGACGGGGCATGGTTGGGGAACGGGCCGACCCATTCGACCTTGATTCCCTTTGCCGCCAGATTCTTTTCGAACTCGCCACGTTCACGGGCAATCAGCGGCAAACCGCCCGGGCCCCAGCCGATGCGCACCTTGTCGGTATTGCGAGTGCCCTGCGCGGCAACGCCAAGCGGCAGCGACAGTCCGGCCGCAGCGCTGGCTGCCAGCCCGCCCTGTAACAGTCGGCGGCGGCTAATGGAGAAAGACGAATTCTGTGTCATCGAAACCTCGTGCAGCATCAAAGATAAATAGCGAGAAGGGAATTCGGGCATGTCGTCGCGGCGCGCGCTGCGCCACCGGCATCAGCGGCAATGACCTGACGACGACAGGTCGCAGTTCAGGCAGCGGCCGCTGCGTGGACGCCCAGCTCTTGCAGCAGGCTGGCCCGCAACGTACCGGCCTCCTGGGCGCCGACGTGATAGGACGCCGCAATACGCCCTGCGCGCATGACCAGGATGCGGTCCGCGATCGCGATGGCCTCGTCCACGTCATGCGTCACAAGCAGCACGCCGGGCCGATGCCGCGCCACGAGTTCGCGGACGAGGGCATGCATCTTGATCCGGGTCAGCGCATCGAGCGCGGCGAACGGCTCGTCCAGCAGCATCAGCCGGGGCTCGCGCACCAGGGCCCGCGCCAGCGATACGCGCGAGGCCTGCCCGCCGGACAGGTTGCGCGGCAAGTCTTCCTCGCGGCCGGCCAGGCCGACTTCGCTCAACGCCGCTTGCGCCAGCGGGAGGCCGGTCTTGTCGGAAATGCCGAGCGCGACATTGCGCCACAGGGACATCCACGGCATCAGCCGGTGTTCCTGGAACACCACCGCAGGCTGCGCGGGACCGTCCACGTGCCCGGCGTCGATCTGGTCCAGGCCGGCCAGCGCGCGCAGCAGCGTGGTCTTGCCGCAACCGCTTTCCCCCAGCAGCGCGACAAACTCGCCGGCGTCGATGCGCAAGTCAAGTTTGTCGACCACCACGCGGCCGCCGTACTGGCGCACCAGTCCGCGCACGACCACCGCGGCACCCTGGCGGCGCTCTTGCTGTTGCGCGGCCATCAGCGGGCTCCCTTGCGGTCGTAGTTGGGATGCCACGAGAGCAACCTGCGCTCAAGCAACCGGGCGAGGCTGTCCGCCGCCACGCCGATCGCGGCGTAGATCAGCAAGGTCAGCACGATCACGTTGGTCTGCAGGAATTCGCGCGCGTCCATCGCCAGAAAGCCGATGCCACGGTTCGTGGCGATCGTCTCGGCAATCACCAGCGCGAGCCAGGACACCGCCAGCGCATAGCGCACGCCGGTGAGGATCGACGGCATCGCGCCGGGCAGGATGATCTTCCGGATCTGTTCACCCCGGCTCAGGCCCGTCACCTTGCCGACTTCCAGCAGCTTCGGGTCCACCTGCCGGATGCCCAGCACGGTGTTGATGTAGATGGGAAACAGCACCGCCAGCGACACCAGGAAGATCTTGCCGCTCTCCTCCACGCCGAACCAGATGATCACCAGCGGCAGCAGTGCCAGGAACGGCACGGCGCGCACCATCTGCACCGAACGGTCGAACACCGCCTCCGCCAGCCGCGAGAAGCCCACGACGATGCCCAGCGCAAGGCCGATCAGGCCGCCGATGGCGAAGCCCGTCATGGCCCTGGCCAGGCTGTAGCCCAGGTGCGTGAACAGCGAACCGTCGCGGATCATTTCCCAGGCGGTCAACGCCACGCTGGTCGGCGCCGGAAGAATCTGGGGTTCAATGTGACCGGCGCGGGAAAGCGCTTCCCATGCGAGCAGGACGGCCAACGGCGTCGCCCACGAGATCGCGGCGAGTTGCGCGCGGGAAAACTCGCGTGGCGTAGCGCGGGCTCCCGTGGAAGTGGGCGGTGTCGTGGAGATTCCGGCGGCGGCTCCTGCATCGGTTGCCAGGATAGGCTTTGTAAGGCTCGAAGTCATGACTGGTGAGGCATGATGACGGTATGCGAGCTTTCAAGCGTACTGACGATGAAGAGATGCAGGAACGAAGATGTCAGGATATGAATATGCGGTTTCCAATGAGGATGGAAATCAACGCCTCCTGACGGCGTCATAGCAGTTACTTTGCATAGTCGACGCATCCACAGGTGATGGGAGCGTCAACCAATGGTGGCAAGCATTTCCTTGGCCGCGCGCTTCCGCGAGAACGAAAGCCGGATTCCGCAGAAAACATCCGACGGCAAACCTGCTGAAACCTGATTGTTACCCTGGGCCGATGCGCTCGGGTGAACCGAAAGGAGGTAAGCCGCTCAAGTTTTGACTTACCGCCAGAACGCCATTGCCGAAATCTACCCGCTCTCCCTAAACTCATCTCCTTATAGAAGTAGAACAGCCTCCGCAGGGCGGCGAGATGCCTGATGCGGCGAAAATTCCGAGGCAAGGGGTTGTAAATATCTGCAGACTCGCGTTTACTCTCGGATTCTCGAGCAGCGATGGGCAACGAGTCGGGGGCATGGGTGGACAAGGAATTTGAGAGTCTGGATCTTGGTGATCCGCGGCGGGATCGGCGGGCCAAGGAGCTGCTCAAGCGGTTTGCAGCCCTGCCTACGGCCAGTATTCCCGGCGCATGCGACGACTGGTCGCAAACCATTGCGGCGTATCGGTTTCTCGGCAATGAGCAGATCAATTGGCGGGACGTGATGCAGCCGCATTGGGAGCTCACGGCAGCCAGGGCAGTGCAGTTTCCGGTGGTGCTGTGCATCGGTGATATGACCGAACTTTAGCGCCGTGCACCGCGTTAAGCAGAGGTTTTTAGATTAGCGGTCGCGGCTCCGGGTATATGGACAAGGAGAGAGGAACGTCTGCAGTTCGAAACTGCTGAGTTCACGCGGCACCTCCCGCGCGCCCAAGCACGTGCTCTGCCAGCCTTACATCTCGTGCGCGTCCCGCGGAGGTCGGTCTCCTATGAAAGAAACGCACGCGAAACCAAACCAATAAAATCGGCTATCCAGATACGCCGGACGCATGCGTTTCTGCATGTTGCGAAAGTGGCGCATAGCCCTGCGCCGGCAGTGCCCGTGGCACGGCAGCCAGGAGTTGCCGCGTGTATGGATGCGCGGGCCGGTTCCAGATTTCGTCACGGTCGCCGCTCTCGACGAGGCGGCCTTCGCGCATGACCAGGATGCGGTCGGCGATATAGCGCACGACGCCAAGGTCATGCGAAATGAACAGGCATGACAGCCCGTAGTCCGCCTGCAGGTCGGCGAGCAGGTTCAGGACCTGCGCCTGCACCGAAACGTCGAGCGCCGACACCGGTTCATCGCAGACGAGCAGGCGCGGCCTGACGATCAGTGCGCGTGCGATGCCAATGCGCTGGCGCTGGCCGCCGGAAAACTCGTGCGGATAGCGGTGCAGCGCCGCGGCGGGCAAGCCCACGCGGTCTATCATCGCCGCCGCGCGGGTGCGCCGTTCCTGCCGGTCGCGCACGCCGTGTATCTGCAGCGCGCCTTCCAGCACCTCGGCGACGGTCTTGCGCGGGTTGAGCGAGCTGTACGGGTCCTGAAACACAAGTTGCATGGCGCCGCGCCACGGGCGCATCCGCCGGCGGTTGACGGGCGCGATGTCCGTGCCATCAAAGACGATGCGCCCCGCGTCATGGTCCGCGAGGCGCAGCACGGCCCGCGCGAGCGTGGATTTGCCGCAGCCCGATTCGCCAACCAGGCCCACGGTCTCCCCCGCAGCTATGGAAAACGAAACGCCCTGCACGGCAACAGTAGCGTGCGCGCCGGACCGGTGGGTCACGTGGAGATCCTCGACATCCAGCAGGGCCGGTGCCGACGCGGCGGCGTTGCCGCTAGCCGAACGCAGGGCCGGACGTTCGAGCCGGAATGCCGCCGGCGTGCCGTCGGCGCGACGGTCCACGCGGATCTCGGGCAGGCGGACCTGCCGATAGTGCGGCACCACGCCGTCCGCAGCGCTCAGCGACGCGCCGAGCAGCCCGCGTGTGTAAGCGTGTGCAGGCGCGCGGAACAAGGCGCGGGCAGGCTGCTCTTCCACCTTGATGCCGTCGTGCATGACCGCGACGCGATCGGCCCAGCGCGCCACCACACCAAGGTCGTGCGTGATCAGAAGCATCGCCATGCGTAGTTCGCGCCGCAGCGTGTCCAGCAACTCCAGTATCTGGGCTTGCACGGTGACATCGAGCGCGGTAGTCGGCTCATCGGCCACGAGCAGCTTCGGTGTGCATGCGATCGCCATGGCGATCATCACGCGCTGGCGCTGCCCGCCCGACAACTGGTGGGGAAAGGCATGGAAGCGCCGCTGCGGTTCGGGAATCCGGACCTGGTCCAGCAATTCGACTGCACGCGCATGGGCCGCCTGCGCGGATAGCGCCGTATGCAGCCGCAGGGTTTCGACGACCTGCGCGCCGACGCTCAGCACCGGGTTGAGCGAGGTCATCGGCTCCTGGAAGATCATCGACACCGTGTTGCCGCGCAGCGTGGTCATGTCGCGTTCGCTCAGCGTCAGCAGGTCGCGCCCTTCCAGCAGCACGCGCCCGCGCATCTGCGCGGACGCCGGCAGCAGCCGCAGCAGCGCCAGCGCGGTGGTGGACTTGCCACAGCCCGACTCGCCCACGAGCGCGACGGTCTCGCCGGCGCCGACATCCAGGCTCAGGTTCGCGACGGCGGGCCGCGCAGCGCCGGGATAGCGGATGGAAAGCTCCTGCAGGGAAAGCAACGGCTTCATGATGCCTCGGGACAAATCAGGTGGCGTGGATTTCGGCGGCCAGCAGTTCGGGCTCGACCTGGATCTCCAGCGCTTCATTGAAGCGCGCGAAGAATGCGCACAGCGCCGCGCGCAGCGTCAGCTCCACGACCTGCGCTTCGGTGAAATGCTCGCGCAGCCGCGCCACCACCGTATCGGTGACGCGTTGCGTCGTGACTTGCACGGTGTAGTCACGCACCAGGCGCTCCACGGCGTCCAGCCCAGGCACGTCGGGCTCCAGGATCCGTTCTACCGTTTCGGGCGCCACGCCCAGCGCTTCGAGCCTCGGCACGTGATGGCTGATGCAGTAGTGGCACGCGTTCAGCCGCGATGCCGTGACCAGCACGATCTCCAGATGCCTGCGCGTAATCAGTGCGTCGCGTGCGGAATCCAGCAGCAGGCCGAACAGGTGCGCGACCGCCGGCGGCCGGTGGCCGAGCACGCGCAGCATGTTGCCGAACGCGCCGTACTCGCGCTCCACGCGTTCGAACGTGGTGCGGGCCTCGCCCTGCAAGGCGTCGGGATCGATGTCATGAATGCGTGCCAAGACGCTCTCCTATCAAGTCGGTTGGGAACGGGGACGGCGAAGGCGTTCAGCGGCCTTCGCGCGGATCGAAGGCGGTAGCCAGCCCGTCGCCGAGCAGGTTCAGCGCGAGCACGGTCAGCACGATCGCCAGGCCGGGCAATGCGCACACATACCAGTCCGTACGCAGCACCTCGCGGCCCGCGCCGACCATGTTTCCCCAGCTCGCGACGTTGGGATCGGCCAGGCCGAGGAACGCCAGGCTCGATTCGGTCAGGATGGCCGTGGCCACCATCAGCGACGCCGACACCAGCACGGGCGTGAGCGTGTTGGGCAGGATGTCCTCGATGATGATGCGCGCGTGGCTGGCGCCCACCGCCTCGCTCGCCAGCACCATGTCGCCGTGGCGCAGGCGCAGCACCTCGGCGCGCACCAGCCGCCCGAGTGCGGGCCACGACGTCATGCCGATCGCAAGCGCGATCTTCCACACCGAAGGCTGAACCACCGCCACGATGGCCAGCGCGAACAGGAATGACGGGATCGTCAGGAAAAATGTCGTCAGCGTGCCGAAAACGCGGTCGGCGCGGCCACCGTAGTAGCCGGCCGTCACACCGCCCGCGACGCCAAGCACCACGGCAAGCGCCGTCGAGACGCCCGCGATCAGCAGCGAGGCGCGCGCGCCATGAAACAGGCCCGCGAGGATGTCGCGGCCCAGCATGTCGGAGCCGAGCGGGAATGCGGCATCGCGCCCCGGCCACAGCAGCGGTTCGGTCGCCATTTCGAGCGGGTCGCCGGGGAATACCCAGCCAGCCGACAGCGCACCAGCCAAGACCGTGGCAAACAGCGCCAGGCCCACCACGGCGCTGGGCGACGACAGCAGCCGGCGCAGCCGCTGCCGGCCCGCGGGTGGCGGCAGGGGCACAGTGACGTCAGCCGCGGCGCCGTGCGCATCGGAATGACCCGGCTGCAGAGGCGCCGGAAGGGAGGAAGAAGACAAAGACAAGCGAATACTCCTGCAAACTCCGGGCCGCGTCAGGCCAGCCGGATGCGCGGGTCCACGCGCGCGTAGACGGCGTCGACGAGCCAGTTGACCAGCACGACCACCACGGCGCTGCACAGCAGGATGCCGAGCAGCAGGTTGTAGTCACGCTGGTACAGCGCCTCGAACGCCATCCGGCCGAGTCCGGGCCACGAGAACACGGTCTCCACGAGCACCGCGCCGCCGATAACGGAACTGGCCTGCACGCCGACCATGGTCACCAGCGGCAGCAGCGCATTGCACAGGACATGACGCGTCAGCACGCGGCCGGCGGGCGCGCCCTTGGCCACTGCCGTGCGCACGAAATCCTGCCGCCGCACCTCGATCATGCTGGCGCGCATCAGCCGCACATACACGGCCATATAGAACAGGCCGAGTGTGGCGGCCGGCAACACCAGGTGCCGCGCCACGTCGGCGGCATACGCCCAGCCCGTGAGCCCGGCTTCCACGGTGAACATGCCGCCCACCGGTAGCCAATCGAGGCGGACCGAAAACACCAGAACCAGCATCAGGCCGACCCAGAACAGCGGGGTGGCAAAGCACACCAGCGCCACGGAGGAGATCAGCGTGTCCAGCGCGCGTCCGGCGCGCGCCGCCGCCAGCACGCCGAGGCCCGCACCGATCACCACCGCGAACGCGATGCTCGTGCCCATCAGCAGCAGCGTGGCCGGCAGGCGCTGCAGGATCAGGTCCAGCACCGGCATGCCCTGCCGGAACGAATAGCCAAGGTCGAGTTGCGCCAGGTGCCACAGGTACTTACCGAGCTGCACCCACAGAGGCTGATCGAGCCCGAACTGCGCGCGCAGCGCCGCCAGGTACTCCGGCGTGGCGGCACCCGCCTCCCCGGCCAGCACCTGCGCGGCGTCGCCGGGCGCGAGCCGCAGCAGGAAGAAATTGACCACGGCCATGCCGGCGACGATGCTGGCGAGCTGCAGCAGGCGGCGCCAGGTCGTCCGCCACGGCAAGCGGGCCAGCCATGCCGGCTTGGATCCAGGCGTGTGCGCGGTCGTGGGCATGGTCATCGCCCGTCGTCAGCGCGCGGCCTGCGCCGCAGCGGCAGCGGGCGTGGTGGCCGTGGCCACGGCCGTGCCCGCCGGCGCCAGCCAGGCGCGCTTGAGCGAGGCATAGACCTGGTCCACGCCGCTGACCGTATCGCGCAGGTTCGACGACTGCACCGTGAAGAAGCGCAGCTCGAGCAGCGGGATCGACGGCAGGTCCGTCTGCACCACGGACTGGAACTTGCGGAACAGCTCGACGCGTTCGGCCTGGCTCGGCGAGCCCTGTGCCTGGTCGATCAGCCGGTTCGCTTCATCGCCGCGATAGCCCGAGCCGTTCGACCACGGGATATTCTTGCCGACCGTGTCGCTACGATAGGCGCGCGTCACGCCAACCAGCGGATCGGCAAAGCCCGCGAACCAGACCACCGCAAGGTCGAAGTCGCGATCACCGTAGACACGCTTGGTATAGGTGGGCGTGTCCTGGGTGCGCACGGTCACGTCGACACCCACGCGCTTGAGCGCCTGCTTGATGTACTCCGCGCTGCGCTTGTAGTCGTCGCCATACGGCAGGTAGTCGATCTGGATCTTCAGGCGGTTGCCGTCAGCGCCACGCTTCAGGCCGGCAGCGTCTAGCAGGGCTTCGGCCTTGGCCGGGTCATACGGATACTTCGGCACGTTGGGGTTGAAGAACTGCCCCAGCGTCGAGACGACCGGGCTCACCGCGGGCTTGCCAAAGCCGAACCACACCACCTTGTTCAACGCGTTCAGGTCGATCGCATGGGCCAGCGCCTGGCGCACGCGCACGTCTTTGAAGTACGGACGGTCAATGTTGACATCCATGAACAGCCACGGCGACAGCCATTCGTAGCCGCGCGTCTCCAGTCTCAGCGAAGGGAGTTGCGACAGGCGCTGTGCATCCTTCAGCGGCACCGGGTTGAACGGCGCGTACTGGACTTCGCCCTTCTCCAGTGCCGCGGCGCGCGCGCTGGCATCGGGGATCACCTTGAAGACGATCTTGTCGAGGTACGGCTTGCCCTTGTCCCAGTAGTCTGGGTTGCGCTCGAGCACGATGTAGTTGCCCTTGCTCCATTCCTTGAAGACGAACGGCCCCGTTCCCACCGGCTTGTTGTTGTACGGGTTGTTGAGGACGTCCGTGCCTTCGTACAAGTGCTTGGGCAGCACCTGCGCACCGTTGCTGTTCAGCGAGCTGAGCACCGCCAGCGACGGCTCTGAGAAATGCAGCACGACGGTCAGCGCATCGGGCGTATCGACGCGCGTGACCTTGCCGAACAGGATCTGGTTGCGAGGATGCAGCTTCTTCCACACGTTCTCAAGCGTCCACTTCACGTCGGCCGACGTGAACGGCTTGCCGTCATGCCACTTCACGTTCGGCCGCAGGTGGAACGTGAGCGTCTTCGAATCCTTCGAGATGTCCCAGCTCTGCGCGAGCGCCGGCTTGAGTTTGAAGTCGTTGTCGTACTCGATCAGGCCATCGAAGACGTTCGCACTAAAAAAGCCGGTCGGCGCGGCGGAATTGAGCGCCGAGGTCAGGATCACCGGCTCGGGCTGGATGATGGTCGTGAGCGTGCCACCGGCGCGCGGCACTTCCGCGGCCTGTGCCGCCGGAGCGGCGTTGGCCGGTGCCGCCAGCAGGCCGCCCAGCAGCGGCAGCGACAGCACGACGGGAGCCAGGAACGCGAACGGCCGGAATAGTTGCGAGGGCCGCGATGGCCGGAACGGGTTCTTCATGGTGGTGATGGGCGCAAAGATAGGCCAATGTCTGCAAGGGTGACCAACTATAGAGACGCCCCTATCTGCCCGGAACGAACGATTGCGCATGCCCTTATGCACACGGATCGCCTATGGATAGAACGAACGCGTCGTTCGCGCGGCGGCCGCGCTGCAGTATCGTCTTGGCACCCTCCAGGCTGCGCAGCAGGAAAACCATACCGTTGCAGCCCTCGACAACACCAACGCCATCACTCTCTGCGGAAACCCATCGTGTCCAAGCCCCTGAAGATTGTTGCCGTCAACGGCAGTACCCAACAGCCCTCGCGCACGCTTGCGCTGGTCGAGGCATTGATTGCCGAGCTCGACGCGCGACTGCATGTCGACGCCCATGTCATCAACCTGGCCGATATTGCGCGTCCGCTCGGTGGCGCGCTATGGCGCACGGAACTGCCGACCGCGATCGAAGGGCAACTGCAGGCAATCGAATCGGCCGATCTGATCATCGCTGCGTCGCCGGTCTATCGCGGCGCGTATCCGGGCCACTTCAAGCACCTGTTCGACCTGATCGGCCAGGAAGCGCTCGCCGACAAGCCCGTGCTGCTCGCCGCCACCGGCGGCAGCGACCGCCATGCACTGGTGCTCGAGCACCAGTTGCGGCCGCTGTTCGGCTTCCTGCAGGCACTGACGCTGCCTATTGGCGTTTATGCCATCCCTTCGGATTTCGAGAACTACACCGTGCAGAGCCCCGCGCTGCGCGAGCGTATCCGGCTCGCGGCCGACCGCGCCGCGCCGTTGTTTGCGGCGCACCGCCGGGTTGCATTGAAGGCCGCCTGAGCGCTGAATCATTCGCACATGCCACACCCCGCTTCTGCTTCACCTTCCGCCCAGGCGGCTCCGACACTCGCATCGCTCGCCGATCGCTTTCGTCCGGTGTTCGCGCAGATCGCTGCCGGTGCACTCGAACGCGAACGCACACGCACATTGGCCCACGACGCGGTTGCACTGCTGCGCGACGCCGGCTTCGGTGCACTGCGCGTGCCACGCGAGCATGGCGGCCTGGGTGCTTCCGCGTCGCAGCTGTATGCGCTGCTGATCGAGCTGGGCGCGGCCGACTCCAACCTGCCGCAGATCCTGCGCGCGCACTTCGGCTTCATCGAACGGCTGCATGCCGAGATCGCGCCGCCACGGCGCGCGCCGTGGCTTCGGCTCGCGGCGCAGGGCGTCATCTTCGGCAACGCGGCGATGGAGCGCGGCGACGGCCAGCTCGGCCGGTACCGCACGACGCTCGCCCCCGACGGCGCCGGAGGCTGGCGCCTCGACGGAGAGAAGTACTACAGTACCGGCACGCTGTATGCGGACTGGATCGCGGTGTCGGCCACCCGCACCGATGACGACAGCCCGGCCTATGTGCTGGTGCGGGCCGATGCGGCGGGCGTCGACCGGCTGGACGACTGGCACGGCTTCGGCCAGCGCCTGAGCGCATCGGGCACGACGCGTTTTCTCGACGTTGCCGTTCCCGACGAGCACGTGCTGTCGTTCTCGCGCACGGACCCGACCACCGTCACCGCTTGCTTTCAACTCGTGCACCTGGCCACGCTGGCCGGCATCGCGCGTGCCATCGAGCGCGACGCTGCCGCCTTCGTGCGGGAGCGCAAGCGCGTGTACAGCAATGGCAGCGCGGCGACGGCGGCAGAAGACCCGCTCGTGCAGCAGGTGGTCGGCCAGTTGTCCGGCGTTGCCTTTGTCGCACAGGCAACGGTCAGTGCCGTTTCCGCGAAGCTCGACGAGATCGATGCGCTGCGCCAACGCGGCGAGGCGGTGCCGGGCGCCCTGCTGCAGGACGTCGAACTCGATGCATCGCGCGCGCAGATCGGCATGCTCGACCCGGTCCTCGGCGCGGCCAGCCGGCTGTTTGACGTCGGCGGGGCCTCCGCGCTCGACGCCGCGCACCAGCTCGACCGCCACTGGCGCAACGCACGCACACTGGCCTCGCACAACCCGGCCATCTACAAGGCACGAATCGTCGGCGACCATGCGATCAACGGCACGGCGCCGACGTATTACTGGTCGGTCGGTACGCGGGCTGCCTGACAAAGCGCGCGCCGAAGTTTTGCTCCCCTCCTGCTCGCAGGAGCGGGGAGCAAACACTTGTGGGGTCCACGCCATCAACCACCTCACAGCCACCGCAGCCACGCTTCTAAGCATCCTCGGAAATATTCGTGGGAAAGCCGTGGACGCGCATGCTCCAATCAATCGTCAGCCCTTTTCGATGCGAGACACCACCATGCCCGGTGCAAAGCATCCTCCCGACTTGTCATGACCGATCTCTCCGATATCTACGCAGCCAAGCTGCCCGCCGCTGCGGGGCGTGAACCCGTCCTACCCGATCCAGCAAGCGTACGACGCATCCAAGACGACGCAGAAGCCATCGACGCTGCCCGCGCGCTCGCCGAGACATTCCGTGCAGGCGCTTCGGTGCGCGATCGTGAACGCATCCTGCCGTGGAATGAGCTCGACCGCTGGTCCAAAAGCGGATTGGGTGGCATCACCGTGCCAAAAGTCTACGGCGGCGCCGGCGTCTCCTATGCAACGCTGGCCGAGGTATTTGCGATCCTCAGCGCCGCCGATGCATCGCTGGGCCAGATTCCGCAGAACCATTTCGGCGTGCTTGGCGTACTGCGCGAAGCAGGAACCGAGGCCCAGAAGCGCCGCTTCTACGCGGAAGTGCTGGCTGGGCAACGCCTCGGCAATGCCGGGCCTGAACGGCGCTCCACTGAAAGCCAGACCATCCTCGACGGCACCACGCGTCTGCGTCGCACGGCGCAAGGGCTGCGCCTGAGCGGCACACGCTTTTACTCCACCGGCGCGCTGTTCGCTCACCGCGTGCCAACGCGTGCACTCGACGATGACGGCCGTGCGGTCCAGGTCTGGGTACCGCGCAACGCCGCCGGCCTGACCGTGGTCGACGACTGGTCGTCGTTCGGCCAGCGCACGACGGCGAGCGGCACGGTGGTGTTCGACCACGTCGCAGTCGCCGAGGACGACGTGATCCCCGTGTGGCAGCTGGCTGACCGGCCCGGCCTCTACGGCGCCAATTCGCAACTGATCCAGGCCGCGATCGATCTCGGCATCGCACAGGCCGCGTTCGACGATGCCACTGCGTTCGTGCGCCAGCACGCGCGTCCGTGGATCGATGCAGGCGTCGCGCGTGCGACCGAAGACCCGCACCTGATCGGCGACGTTGGCCGCCTGGCGATCGAACTCGAAGCCGCGCGCGAAGTGCTGCGCGAAGCCGCGCTGACGCTCGATGCCATCGCGGAGCAGCCGGTCACCGAGGCAAGCAGCGCACAGGCTTCCGTCGCTGTGGCCGAGGCCAAGGTGCTGACCACCGAAGCGGCGCTGCAGGCCAGCGAGAAGCTGTTCGAGCTGGCCGGCTCTTCCGCCACCCGCGCCGGGCGCAACCTCGACCGCCACTGGCGCAATGCGCGCACGCACACGCTGCACGATCCGGTGCGCTGGAAGCTGCATCTGATCGGCAACTACTACCTGAACAACGCGCTGCCCAAGCGGCACTCCTGGAACTGATATGTCGTTGCTTTTCAATCCGCCGCCCGCCGATGGACGGGCGCAGGCGGCGCCCGCGCCTGCCGTGGTTCCGCATCTTGTCCGCGACGACGCCGAAGCGATCGCCATCGCGCGCCGGCTCGCCGCACACTTTGCGCCCGGAGCGGCCCAGCGCGACCGCGAACGGCGCCTGCCTTGGGATGAATTGGAAGCCTTCAGCGCTAGCGGCCTGTGGGGCATCACCGTGCCGCGCGAATACGGAGGCGCGGGCGTGTCCAACACCACGCTGGCGGAGGTCATCGCCATCATCGCCGCCGCGGATGGCTCGCTCGGGCAGATTCCGCAGAACCACTTCTATGCGCTGGAGGTGCTGCGTGTTGGCGGCACGCCAGCGCAGCAGGCATTCTTCTATGCGCGCGCACTGGCCGGCGAGCGCTTCGGCAACGCGCTGGCCGAGATCGGCCACAAGGACTTCCGCCGCCGCACACGGCTCACGCCCGACGGCGACGGCTTCCGCATCAATGGCAAAAAGTTCTATTGCACCGGCGCGCTGTATGCGCACTGGATTCCCACGCTCGTGGTGGCAGAGGAAGCCGGACGCGAAGTCACGTGGCTCGCGTTTGTGCCGCGCACGGCCGACGGTGTCGGCATTACGGATGACTGGGACGGCTTCGGCCAGCGCGTCACCGGCAGCGGCTCGGTGACGTTCGAGAACGTACCCGTCGAGGCCGACTGGGTGGTGCCGTTCCTCGCCTCGTTCGAGCGGCCCACGACTATCGGTCCCTTTGCCCAGTTGCTGCATGCGGCAATCGACCTCGGCATCGGCCGTGGCGCGCTGGCAGCCACACTGCCGTTCCTGCGCGACCACGCACGGCCGTGGATCGATGCCGGCGTAGCACGCGCGGCGGACGACCCGCTGACGCTGCACCAGCTTGGCGAGGTCCAGGTACGGCTGCGCGCCGCCGAAGCACTCGTGCGCCGCGCCGGCCGTGCCACCGATGCCGCGCAACAGGTGCCCGACGAGCAAACCGTCGCGCAGGCGTCGCTGGCCGTTGCTGCTGCGCGTGCGCTGACAACGACCGCATCGCTGCTTGCCGGCACGCGGCTGTTCGAGCTGGGCGGCACGTCCGCTACGCTCGACAACCAGGGTCTGGACCGTTTCTGGCGCAACGCGCGCACGCATACGTTGCACGATCCGGTTCGCTGGAAATACCACGCGGTCGGCAACTTCCATCTCAATGACAAGCTGCCGCCGCGGCATGGAGCGATCTGATGGAGAACCATGGACAGCGCAAGCAGATCCTGCTCAACGCGTTCAACATGAACTGCGTGGGGCATATCAACCACGGGCTGTGGACGCACCCGCGCGACCGCTCGGACGAGTACAACACGCTGGAGTACTGGGTGGACCAGGCGCGCACGCTCGAACGCGGCCTGTTCGACGGATTGTTCATCGCCGACATCGTCGGCGTCTATGACGTGTATCGTGGCAACATCGATGTCACGCTGCGGGAATCGATTCAGCTTCCGGTGAACGACCCGCTGCTCCTCGTCCCCGCCATGGCCGCGGCCACCAAGCACCTTGGCTTCGGGGTCACGGTGAACCTGACCTATGAGCAGCCGTACCTGCTGGCGCGCCGGTTTTCCACGCTGGACCATCTGACGCGCGGGCGTATCGGCTGGAACATCGTGACCGGCTACCTCGACAGCGCGGCGCGCGCCATGGGCCTCGAAGGACAGCTCGCCCACGACGAGCGCTACGACCGCGCCGACGAGTTTCTCGACGTGCTCTACAAGCTCTGGGAAGGTAGCTGGCAGAACGACGCCGTGCTGCGCGACAAGGCCGCGCGCGTGTTCGCCGACCCCGCGAAGGTGCGCAAGGTCAGCCACAGCGGGCGCTACTACAAGGTGGACGGCTATCACCTGTCGGAACCATCGCCGCAACACACACCTGTGCTGTTCCAGGCCGGCAGCTCGGGCCGCGGCCAGCGCTTTGCCGCGCGCCACGCCGAATGCGTATTCATTTCCCCGCCGAACAAGGAAGCGGCGCGCAAGACGGTGTCCGCGCTGCGCGCGCAGCTCGTGGCAGCCGGGCGGCGTCCGGACGACGTCAAGGTCTTCATGGGCGCAGCCGTGGTCACGGGCCGCACCGAGGTCGAGGCGCGCGCCAAGCATGCCGAGTATCGTGACTATGCGAGCCGCGAGGCCGGACTCGCCCATTTCGCGGCCAGCACCGGCGTGGACTTCGCGCGCTACGGGCTCGACGACCCCGTGAACTATGAGGGCGGCAACGCCATCGAATCGGCGACAAAGACCGCCGCCCAGCATGGCTGGACGCGCCGCAAGCTGCTGGACCTGTTCGAGCTGGGCGGGCGCTACCCGGCCATCGTCGGCGACCCGTCGCAGGTGGCCGACACGCTCGCAGAATGGGTCGACGAGACCGACATCGACGGTTTCAACCTGAGCCGCACCGTGGTGCCGGAGAGCTACGAGGACTTCGTCGACCTCGTCGTCCCCGCACTGCAGGAGCGCGGCCGCTACAAGACCGCGTATGCCGACGGCACGCTGCGGCGCAAGCTGTTCGCCGAAGGCGACCGGCTGCCGGCGCGCCACGCGGCCGACGCATTCCGTCACGCATGACGCATCCCTCCCTTGTCCACATTCACAACTGACACCATGAAGATCTCCCGCCTCCTTCCGGCCACCATTGCCACCCTGTTTGCTTCGCTGGCGCTGCTGCCGGCCGTCCATGGCGCGCCGTTGCGCATCGGCGTCACACCGGGCGCACTCGCCGACTCCGTCGAAGTAGCGGCCGCCGAAGCGCGTAAACAGGGCCTCGACGTGAAGGTCGTCGAGTTCACGGACTGGACCACGCCCAATGTCGCGCTGTCGTCCGGCGACCTCGACGTGAACTACTTCCAGCACCAGGCGTTCCTCGACAACGCCATCAAGGAACGCGGCTACAAGTTCCGCAGCGTGGCGCTCGGCGTGCTGCCGAACATCGGCCTGTATTCGAGCCACATGAAGCGCTTCGACGAACTGAAGGAAGGCGCGCGCGTCGGCGTGGCGAGCGATCCGGTCAACCAGGGCCGCGGCCTGTTGCTGCTGCAGAAGGCTGGCCTCGTCAAGCTGCGCGACGGCGTGGGCGCAAAAGGCAGCGTCAACGACATCGTCGCGAATCCGAAGAAGCTCAAGCTGATCGAGATAGAGGGACCGCAACTGGTCCGCGCGCTGGACGACGTAGACCTGGCGCAGGGCTACCCCGCGCACTTCGTTAACGCCGGCAAGGCCCAAGTGGCCGGTGCCGGGTTGCTGTACTCCGGCATCGACGATACATATTTCGCCATCCGCTTCGTCACGCGCGAGGACAACGCCGCAGATCCGCGCGTGGCGCGCTTCGTGAAGATCTACCAGGACTCGCCAGCGGTCCGCAAGCAGCTCGGCACGTCCTACGCCAACAACGACAAGCTGTACAGCCTGCCGTGGCTCAAGGCGCAGCCGTGACACACAAGGGACTGCCATGAGCCTGGCCACTGCATTGCTGCGCCGCGGGTTCCTGCCCGCCGCGACACGCTCCGACGCCGCCACCGCCACGCGTGACGGCCATGCGCGGACTGCGACCGGCGCCGTTCGCTTCGAACGCGTGAGCAAGCGTTATGCGAGCGGCGCCGGTATCGTCCAGGCGCTCAGCAACATCGATCTCGACATACCGCCCGGCGGCATCTTCGGCATCATCGGGCGCAGCGGCGCCGGAAAATCCACGCTGCTGCGCACCATCAACCGGCTCGAGGCTCCAACGGATGGACGCGTGCTGGTCGACGGGCAGGATATCGCGACGCTCGACGAAAACGGCCTCGTGACACTGCGCCGCCGTATCGGCATGATCTTCCAGCATTTCAACCTGCTTTCGGCGAAGACGGTACGCGAGAACGTGGCGCTGCCGCTGAAGGTAGCCGGCGTGCCGCGCGACGCCATTGCGCGGCGCGTGGACGAGGTGCTCGCCTTGGTTGGACTCGAAGGCAAGCACGATACCTATCCCGGCCGCCTGTCGGGCGGACAGAAGCAGCGTGTCGGCATTGCGCGCGCGCTCGTACACCACCCTGAGATCCTGCTGTGCGATGAAGCCACATCCGCGCTGGATCCTGAAACCACGCAATCGATCCTGCAGTTGCTGCGCAACATCAACCAGCACCTCGGGCTCACCATCGTGCTGATCACGCACGAGATGCGCGTGATCCGCGAAATCTGCGACCAGGTGCTGGTTCTGGAGCACGGCGCCATCGCCGAAGCCGGTCCCGTATGGCAGGTATTTGGCCAGCCGCGGCACGCGGCGACGCAGGCGCTGCTGGCGCCGCTGACACCGGGACTGCCGCAAGACATCGTCGCGCGGCTGCTACCCGAGCCGCCGGCGGGGCCGCACCGGCGCATCGCCGAACTGCACTATGCAAGCAGTGGCGAGCACGCGCCGGACCTCGCCAGCCTGGCCGCCGGACTCGGCACGGGCGCGCAGCTGCTGCACGGCAGCCTGGACCGCATCCAGGGCCACACGCAAGGCCGCCTGCTGTTGTCACTGGCAGGCACCGGCACGGATCCAGATTCGCTGCGCTCTCCCCTTTCCCCATACGTGAAAACACTGGGCTATGTCACCGATTCTTATTGAACGCCTCTGGCAAGGATTTCTCGATACGCTGACGATGGTCGGCGCATCGGCCGCCATTGCCGTGCTGGCGGGTGTCCCGCTCGCGCTCGTGCTCGTGGTCACCGCTCCCGGTGGCATGCGGCCGGCGCCGCGCCTGCATCGCGTGCTCGGCAGCGTGGTCAACAGCTTCCGCGCCACGCCGTTCATCGTGCTGCTGGTGGCGCTGCTGCCGTTCACGCGGCTGGTCGTCGGTGCAACCATCGGCGTCTGGGCCGCGGTGGTGCCGCTGGCGGTCAGCGCCACGCCGTTCTTTGCACGCATTGCGGAAATCAGCCTGCGCCAGGTCGATGCAGGCCTGGTCGAGGCCGCACAGGCCATGGGCTGCCGGCGCCGGCATATCCTGCTGCACGTGCTGCTGCCGGAAGCGCTGCCCGGTATAGTCGGCGGCTTTACCATCACCGTCGTTTCGCTGATTGGTGCCTCAGCCATGGCCGGCGCGGTCGGCGCGGGCGGACTTGGCGACCTTGCTATCCGGTATGGCTACCAACGGTTCGATACCACCGTGATGGCGGTCGTCATCGTGATCCTGATTGCGCTAGTCACGGTCGTGCAGGCAAGTGGCGACCGCCTGGTGCATCGCTTGCGAGAGCGCTAAATACTGTGTAACAAGAGAAGCCATTTGTTCGGCATCCGAATGGATCTGCTTGCCGTCGACCCCCGCGACGGGCAAGGCATGCATGAAATTCGACGAGTCTTGGTCGCGCTGGTGCGGATGGCCTGCAGGCTATCACGCCGTGGCTCGCAGTTGCTGAGGGCCCGCCATGAGCGCGCAGACCCACTTCGCCCGGCCTGGCACGATCGCACTGGAAGCGGCATTGTCAGGTTGCCGGCTCGGTCGCGTAAGATGGCGCTATGAAGAAGACAAGCTCGCTCTATCACGGCCATCGCTTTCCCGCCGCAGTCATCAGCAGCGCGGTGCGCTGGTACCTCCGGTTCAATCCGAGCCTGCGCGACATCGAGGAGCTGCTCTTCGAGCGCGGCGTGGTCGTAACCTATGGGACCATCCGTTGCTGGTGCGACAAATTCGGGCCCCACTTTGCTCACCGGGTGAAAGCCGAGCGGCGCAAACCGGGAAGCACCTGGCATTTCGATGAAGTGTTCGTGACGCTGCGCGGCGAGCCATACCTGCTGTGGCGCGCAGTAGACGAGCATGGCGCCGAACTCGACATTCTGCCGCAACAGCGGCCGACAAGGCTGCGGCCAAACGCTTCTTCAAGCGGCTGCTTCGCTCATGCCCAGTACCGAGCAAGATCGTCACCGATCAGTTGCGCATCAATCCTGCGGCAAGGCTCACGTCCCGGAATTGGCGAACGTTAGGCTCGTATTCGTCAAGGCTGCTGCCCGCGTCAACAATCGAGCCGAGAACTTCATCCCAGATGCGCGTTCACTAAAAACCGAACTGAAACACGCGTTGCACGACTACCTACGGACCGAGCTGGCAGTCCGCGGCGCTATGACGCGGCTGCAGACAACGCCTTGGGAAAGCAAGGACTGCCTCGCGCTGCAGTTCACGGATATCCTGGCCGGTATCGTCTGGGCGCACCACGAGTTCGGCAACAGTGCCGCGTATCGAGCAGCAAATCCGGCAATCCGTCAGAAGACGTTGTTCTTTCCGCGCTGATTTGCAGCGCATTAGCCGGTAAAAGAATAACAGGCGCCGGCGGGACCGAGGACGGAGACTCCCCACCCTCGCAGTTGCCTCCGAGGAAGTCGCGGGACATCAGCGTCACGCCTTCCCAGTGTCCGGCAATTCGATAAGGCAACGTTTCGTGCCCTATCGCCGCGTTCCGGCAACGCCGGCCTCTAGCGACCCCGGCCCCGCGCGCCGCGGCTACTCCCAGGCCTAGGCTAGCGAAAGCACAACGGCTGCACCCCGTTCCTGTCGTTCGGCAGGCGCGGACATCTCTCTTTGCGACCAGCCATGGGAGCGCCAGACGAGTTGGGGCGTCGCTGCACCCTGTACCTCTGCCCCGCATCTCGACGCGCGACATGTCTGTCACCAGGGTTACGACCGGTCTCCACCCTCCTCCGCAAGCTTGGCAATCAGCTCCACCAGCCACCTCAGGCCGGCGTCGCTGTCACGAGCCGCGGTCCAAATCGCCGCCACGGTGTAGTCCGGCATTGGCACAGGCGACTGAAACGGGTGCAGCCCGTGGTCCGTGCACCATTGCTCGGCCAGTACCTCTGGCACCGTTGCCAGCGCGGCAATGCGCTGCAAGATCGCCGGCACGCTGGCAAAACGTGCGCTGCTGTAGCACACGTGGCGGGCGTGTCCCTCCGTGGCCAGCCAGGCGTCCGCGGCACTGTCGAAGGCGCCGCGATAGGACACCAGCACATGCGGGAGGCGCAGGTAGTTGGACAGCGACAGGCATTTGTCGCCATCGAGCGGGGCAGCGCCATAGACACAGCGAAAGCCCATGGTGCGCAGCTCGCATTCACGGCGCCAGGCCGGGCCTTTGGCGAACGGGCCCACGCCGAGATCCATCCCGTTGCGCTCCAGCATGTCGGTGCCGCGGAACGGGTCGGTTGGCACGATTGAAAGTCGCACCTGCGGCGCGAGTTCCCGGAGCTGCGTAAGCATGCGCGGCGCCAACCACAGTTCGACCCAGTCGGGCATGCCGACCACGAAGGTGCGGTCTGAAGTTCGCGGGTCGAACTCGCGGCGCTGAAGCAGCGCGGCCTCAATCTGCGCAAGCGCCGGCATCAGATGCCGTTCCAGTTCGAGCGCCCGCTCGGTCGGCGCCATGCCTTGCGCGGTGCGACCCAGCAGCGGGTCGTCGAACAATTCGCGCAGTCGCGCTAGTGCACCGCTGACCGCGGGCTGGCCAAGGTGCAGGCGCGCCGCGGCGCGCGACACGCTGCGTTCGCACAGCAGCACGGACAGCGTCACAAGCAGGTTCAGGTCGACACCACGAAAATGGCTTTCCTTGATACTCACGCTGTTTTCCTTGTCTGGTAGACGGCCCGCACTGAAGCATCACCCGAAAGCAGACCGCATGGCAACTGCTCGCTACAGCGCGGGCGTGGTGGGCGGAGCACGGCGGTGCTGAGTCAGCTGCTCGAACGCGGACGCCATGGCCAGCAGTGTGGCATCGCTGCCGGCCAGGCCGAGCCAGGACACGCCCGCAGGTACGCCGGCGGCGGTAATGCCCATCGGCACGCTGACCTCGGGCACGCCGGCGGCGCTGGCCAGATGCATCGCGGCCAGCGGCTGCCCGGCCCGGCAATGGTAACTGGCATCGGCCATGTCGAAGCGCGGCGAGGCGGGGCACGCGAGCGTCGGGAAGACCAGCGCATCGAGGCCGTGGGCCATCAAGTGTTCGCTGAGCAGGCCACGCCAGCGCCGCGCCGCGGCAACGCCGGCTCCGGGCGGCTGGTCTCGTGTCGCGATTGCGTGGCGCAGCGCAGCCAGGGTCAGCGGATTGACCGCGCGGGCGCCGGCGTCGCCCCCGGCTTCCATGCGCCTGAGAAGTTCGGCGGCGCTGTGCGGCGCAGCGGCCGCCGCCTGCGCCAAATACTGGTCGAGTCCGCGCACCGATTCAACGCGCGTGATCTCGCCAAGTACATCTGTGTACAGAGTCAGCGCGCCAGCGGGCAGGCGCACGGGAATGGCCTGGGCGCCTGCGGCCTGCATCGCTGCGGTCGCGATGCCGAACAACGCGTCAATTTCATCGTTGCCACCGGCGAAATCCGCCACGATGCCAAGCCTGCGGCCGGCTAGCGTTTCCGGTTGCGTGCCAAAGCCGTGCCCCGGCGCCAGCACGGCCATCACCAGCGCCACATCGGCCGCACTGCGGCCCAGTGGCCCGACGGTGTCGAACGACGCCGCCAGCGGCAGCACGCCGGTGCTGTCAAGCAGGCCATGGGTTGGACGTAAACCTGCCAGAGCGTGCACACAGGCCGGCCCGCGCACTGAGCCGAACGAGTCGGTGCCGAGCCCGAACGCGGCGAAGCTGGCTGCTACCGACGCACCTGTGCCGCTGCTGGAACCGCTGGCATTGCGCGACAGGCGATAGGGGTTCAGCGTGAGCCCGTTCGCCGAGCTATAGCCGAAGCGTCCGTTGGACGCCGCCAGCTCCGACATACTGGACTTGGCCAGTACGATGGCGCCGGCTGCACAAAGCCGCGCCACGCACGCGGCATCGGTGCGCGGGTAGGCCTCGCGCAGCGCCGTGCAACCGGCCGTGGTCGGCATGCCGGCAACATCGATGTTGTCCTTGACTACCATCGGTATGCCGTGCAACGCCCCGCGGGGACCGTGTGCGCGCAGTTCCTCGTCGAGCAAGCGCGCATTGTCCATCGCGGCGGCGTTCACGCCGCTAATGGCGTTGATGCAGGGGCCGGCCTGGTCGAAGGCCGCGATGCGGGCGAGAAAGGATGCAACCATCGCCTGCGCGGACGTTCGGCCGGTGCGCATGGCCTCAGCGAGGTCGCTTAGTGAAGCCTCGAACGGATCAAAGCGGGCAAATTGAGCAGGGGAAACGGCGGGCATCGGTCTCACTGGCGAGATTGGGATGCATTGCATATTGGCTACCCGGCGCCGCCTAGGCAATGGATGTTTCGTCGCAGGTTCTTTCCATACCGGAATGAATAGATGACAATAGCCACAGCCCTCCACGCTGCACCGCCCATGAAAAGCACACCCGGACGCCACTTGCCCGCGCTGGCGAATTTGATCGCGCTCGAGACCACGGCACGCAACGGCAGCGTCACCGGCGCAGCCGAAGAGTTGTGCCTGACGCAGAGTGCGGTGAGCAAGCAGATTACCGAGCTGGAAGATTTTCTTGGTGCGCGCATGCTGAATCGCCGCAAAGGCGCAGTGGCGGCAACCCCCGCCGGCGAGGAATACCTCAGGAGCGTGCGCAAGGCGCTCGCCATGCTCGAGGAAGCGACGCTGGAAGTCCAGTCAGGCCGCGCCGCGGGCGGCCGGCTCAACCTTTCGGTGCCGGTGTCGCTCGGCAATATTTGGCTGCTACCGCGCCTGCTCAGGTTTGCCAAGGAACAGCCACAGATCCAGCTGAACGTCACCACCAAAGTTGGCCCGGTCGACCTGGAAAGCACTGGGCTCGATGCCGCGATCATGTATTGCGGCGCGCCGCCGCCGCGCCATTTCGCGCTGAAGGTCATGCCGCTGGAACTCTATCCGGTGTGCGCGCCCGAGCTGCTCCCCGGCGGCGGCACGCTGGCCAAGGCGCTCAAGCGCATGCCCTTGTTGCACCAGATCGCGGCGCTGGAGGCGTGGCCGGCCTACTTGCAGCAGATGGGGATACGGCTGGCGCATCCTGACGATGGCCCGCGCTACGGCCTACTCACCATGGGACTGCAGGCCGCAGTGAGCGGCATGGGCATAGCCCTGCTGCCCGACTACGTGACCACTGATGACATAAAGGCGGGACGACTGCTGCGCGTGGCCACCGAGCCCTACGTTTCGCCCAAGGCTTACTACTTCATCTGCCTCGAAGAGAAGCGCGACAGCCCTGCGATGCAGACTTTTATCGCGTGGCTGCAGCAGCAAACCGCAGGCGGGCGCCAGGCGCCGTAGGCTACTGCGCCCGCGCCGCGTCTGCCCGCACCAGCGTGGAGGTGACGAAACGCCCCGGGCGGCTGCTGACAGGTATCCCGTCGCGCAGCGTGGCCTGTCCGGCGACGAACACATGGCGCACGCCTGTTGCGGGCCGCTGCGGGTCTTCGAACGTGGCACGGTCTTGGATCGTTGCCGGATCGAACACAGTGATATCCGCGACATGGCCGGTACGCAACTCGCCGCGCCGCTCCAGCCCGAAGCGCTGCGCGGCCATGCCGGTCATCTTGTGCACCGCGCGCTCCAACGGAAACAAGCCCAGGTCGCGCGAATACAACCCTAGCACGCGCGGAAATGTACCCCACAGCCGCGGGTGCGGCGTTTCGTCCGAAGGGATGCCATCCGAGCCGACCATGGTATCCGGATAGGACAGGATGTCGCGCACGTCGGCCTCATCCATGATGAAGTACACGGCGCCGCCCGGCACCAGTGCCTGCGCCACCTCGAGTCGAGTCCGGCCCCACTCCTGCGCCAGATCTTCCAGGTAGCGCCCGGCGGCTTCCGGATGCTGGGCCGACCAGGTGATCAGGATGCGGTCGCATTGCGTGACGCGCTCGGGGCGCAGCATGGTCGACGACGCCGCGTACGGATAGCAGTCGAGGCACAGCGGCATGGTCCGGGCCAGGCTGCGCACCTGCGCCAGCGTGTCGCGGCTGCGTCCGTGATTCTGCTTGCCCACCAGCTTGTGGTGCGAGATCACCGTCGATACGCCCAGCGCCTTGCCAATGCGCGCGGTCTCGTCAATCGCCTCGGCGATTTTGTCGCTCTCGTCGCGGATATGCGAAACCAGCACGCCGCCGAGCCGCTGCATCGGCTCGCACATGCGCACGATTTCTTCCTCGGGTGCCGCCGCCGAAGGCGGATAGAAGGTGCCGGTCGACACGCCGATCGCTCCTTGCAGCAATGCGTCTTCCACGTCCTGCCGCATGCGCTCGATTTCCGCGTCGTTGGCGGCTACGCCAAGCTGCGGCACGTGCCGTGCGCGCAGCGTCGACTGGCCGACCAGCACCGCCACATTGACCGCCGCGGGGCTGGCCGCGAACGACTCGCGGTACGCATGCACCGAATCGAAGCGGTACCCGCCACGCATGATGTCGAGCGGCGCCGGCGGAATGCTGTCGGTGACCAGGGGAAACAAGCTGATGCCACAGTTTCCGGCGATGATGGTGGTAACGCCCTGCGTCACCTTGGGCAGCATCTCGGGCGACTGGAACACCATCCAGTCGTCATGGGTGTGGGTGTCGATAAAGCCGGGCGCCACGATCAGTCCGGCGGCATCCACCTCGGTGCCGGCACGCGACGGGCCGAGGTCGCCGATTGAGACAATCTCGCCGTCGCGAACTCCCAGGTCGGCCGTGCGGCGCGGTGCGCCGGTGCCATCGATCAGGTCGCCGTTGCGGATTATCAGGTCATATTGCGTATGCATGGTGCTTGGATTTCCTCAGTTCAGTCGACCCTGGCGCCGCTCTTGCGCACCAGGTCGCCAAACTTGACGGTTTCAGATGTGATCAGCGCCCGGAAGTCGCGCGCGCTGCCGCCGAGCGGTTCGAACGACAGCTTGTCGAGTTGCGCGCGGAATGCCGGATCGCGGATCAGCGCGTTGACTTCGCGGTTCAGCCTTTCGATGACCTCGGCGGGCGTGCCCGGCGCCGCCACCAATCCGGCCCAAGCGGTCAGCTCGTAGCCCTTCAGGCCCGCCTCGCCCATGGTCGGCAGGTCGGGAAAGTGCGGCGAGCGCTGACTCGACGTGACCGCCAGTGCTCGCACGCGCTTTGACGTGACATAAGGCCCGATCGACGGCACGTTGTCGAACATCAGTTGCACGTTGTTGCCAACCAGATCCTGCAGCGCCGGCGTGCTGCCCTTGTATGGCACATGCGTGATATTCAGATTGGCCATCACTTTGAACAGCTCTCCGCCGAGGTGGCTGGTAGTGCCGTTGCCGGCCGAACCCATCGACAGCTTGCCGGGGTTGGCGCGCGCATAGGAGATCAGTTCCTGCGCCGACATTACCGGTAGCGAATTATTGACGGCGAGGATATTGAAGGTCGTGACCAGTCCAACGATGGGGACTAGCTTGTCGGGGTCGTAGGGCAGCTTGCTGTACAGAAAGCGGTTTGTAGCCAGCGTGGCATTGTTGCCATAACCGATGGTGTAGCCGTCCGCAGGTGCCGCCAGCAGCGCCTGCATGCCTATATTGCCGCCGGCACCGGGCCGGTTCTCGACTACCACCGCCTGGCCTAGGCGCCGTGACAGCCCCTCGCCGAACAAACGCGCGACGATATCGGGCGCGCCGCCCGGTGCGGTCGGCACGATTAGGCGCACCGGCTTGTCCGGCCACGCCGCCCCTGCCATGCCTGGCGTCCCGGCCATGATGCCTAGAACGCCGATCGCCCCGACGGCCAGGCCCTTTACCGCTAGTTTTTTCATCTGCTGTCCCCTTCTGTGGTGTCTTGGTGTGATTCAGTATCAGCGACGCACCGGGGACGTCCTAGTGAAGTTTTGTGGGTGATTATTTCCGTGGCGGAATGCACGGCGGTGTGCCGGACGACATCACCTGTGGCGATAGTCCCAATCAGTCCAATCGATTTGCGCGATGCTGGACCGACTACCACAATGGCGCCATGTTCGCGAGTCACTACGAGGCTATGCCATGAAGTTGTCCCATTCCGCATCTATGCAACGTCTGTGGCGCGGCGCGCTGCTGGTCGGTGTGATGTTGTGTTCATCATTTGCCCTGCCCGGCTACGCCGCCGCGCCGCAGGTCGGTGTCCAAGCGCCTGGCTACTACCGGATGATGCTCGGCAAGTTCGAGATCACGGCCCTGTCTGATGGCACCGTCGACGTGCCGCTGAACAAGCTGCTCAAGGACGCCCCGCACGAGCGAATTACCGCGCTGCAGGCGCGGCACCGGATTGGCTGGGGTACGAAGAAATAGCGACGCGGAAGTGTTATTTCGTGATTGTGAATCTATGGAGACTTGCCTTGTTGCAAAGCTAATGGGCTGGTTTGCTGTCGATCCAGGTGGTTAATTGCGTTTTTGGCGCAGTGGTAAATCTCGCGAAGGTGACATTCAAATTCCCTGAACATGTCATTTTTGCGCTCGGGTAATCTCGCCCCCTTTGCGAAGTAAAGTTGGGGCTCCCGCACTTTGTGTGACGGCCGAGTCAGGGCCTTTCCCGCCGAGGCGGCGTACGTTGATCGTTACCCGTGTGGGTAAGCGTTTCACCTCCAGCGACGTGCAATGGGACACCATTACTGCTTTGTGGATGCGTGCGGACCCATCGATCGAGATCGTCGCCAGGGACCGAGCGGGGGCCTATTCCGAAGCGGTCGACATCGCGCTGCCGGCAGTCACGTAAGGCTCGGATCGCTGGCATCTGCTGAGCAACCTGCGCGACAATCTAGAGAGGTTGCTATACCGACTCAGGCCACAACTGCGCCAAGCCACCCAGAAGCGTCTGGGCGATCAGCGACGCGCCACGCTACTGGCGTTGTACAAGCAACTGATGGCGCTACGCGCTCACGGCGGCTCGATGAAAGGAATTGCGCGCGAGCTTTGAAATCAGCAACGTAACCGTGCGCATGTTCATCACTGGAGGGAGATTACTCCCCGAGCGCGCACCCAACGCGTGGGGGTCCGACGCCTTTGGACCCCTATCGCGATTATGAGGAACGGATCGTCCAGAGCTGTCGCTTTCCTGTAAGACCCACTTTTACTTCACTTCACCACAAATTTGATGGCCGTCGCAAAAGTTCTGACGAATCGTTATATGGGGAAGGCCGATGGCGGTGGCTGCCGAACCCGGTGCGTGCGCGTGCCTCGGTCGGAGGGAAACGAAATCGATCCATGTGTGCTGAAACGTAGTAGATGATTACAGAATCAGAATGGTTTGGATACGGACACATAGAAACTGCGTCGCGGCGAATATTGAGGTGCGCCCACACCAATGCCAGTCCCGTCCCTAAGTTGATAGGAACGATCGAACAGATTGATTACAGTAAATCGTGATTTTATCTTTCCGAAAACGGAAACATCAAACTTTCGCTCCAACGCGATGTTGAATTGAATATAGGCCGGAAGATGGGTTGTGTTGGCAAAGCCATTTCGAAGGCCACTTCCATAGATAGCGTCCGCTGTCAGTAGCGTACCATCCCACAGATACGAGGCGCCGAATGATGCCGCGACGGTTTGCTCGTGGTCCAGATGCGCCCAATTGCTGGCGATAAAAGCCTGCTCCATGGGACTGAAATTAAACTGGCCCGTTTCAATGCCTTTTCCGCGTGCACGTGAAATGCTGAGATTAAGGTATGATGCGAAGTTGCCATTACGATAACTCGCAGTACCTTCGATGCCGTAGATCTTGCCGCGTCCGAAATTGAAAGAAGAGAAGATCAGCGCATTACCAAACTGCCCCTCATCCTGCAAGTGGCGAGATCTCCGAAAATATGCATCGAGGCCAAGCGTCAGGTTACGTGTGACCTGGTGAGAAACTCCCACATCGAAGTAATCCGACCGTTCGGACCGTACCGAATTATTGGCGTCCGAAGGTAAAGCACTCGTTGTGCCGACAAACTTTGACACATCAGTGGCATCGATCTTTTCCGTTGCAGGAGGCGTGAAGTAGCGTGCGTAGCCGGCGTGCAACCGCGTAATGTTGGAAAATTCATAGATTAGTCCGATGCGAGGACTCAATTGTTGTTCATCCACGACCGTTCTAACCTGATCGTAGCGTGCGCCATAATTTATGATTAGCTTTTCTGTAGCAGTCCATTCGTCTTGCAGGTAGATGCCGATGGTAGTTCCGGTGTGGCTTGTGTTGTCGACGATCCCAAATGGCACGCTGCTGACTTGCATGCCATCGGCTCCAGCGGGAAACACACTGGATGTATTGCGCACACCAAATTGTTCGCGCTGCGCGAACACGCCGCTGCGAACTGTGTGCCGCTGATTGAGAACATAGCTGACATCCGTCTGGATGCCATACGCGTCATTGCTACGTGCAATGTAGGATGCAATGCCGTTGTATACCAAGTCCCCGACGGGATCGGGAGTGTATTCCAGGCGGCTCTTCCGGTGAAACAGCGAGATCTGGTAATCCAGTGCTTCCGATACTTTTCTTTGGTACGAGAGTATCTGGAAATCTGTCTTCTCCCGCTGGCTCGAAGTCAGGTCCTCCGAAGCCGGTGCATTCGCACCGACAAGCGTGAATTGGGGTGTGATGCCCGGTCGGTTTGGGATTTCGAACCGGCTGTTGGCGCTCCCAAAGAGGAAACTGACACGGCTGTCATTGTTTAAAAGATAGGAGAGCATCCCGAACGCCTTGCGCTGATTCGTATGATCGTGAATCGCCTGGCTTCCGCCTGTAGGATTCTCGATGCCAAGATTATTCTCAACGAAGGATCCACTTAAGTAATAACTCACGTGACCCAGTTTGCCCTGGACTTGCGCATTCACTTCGCGGTCGGTATGGCTGCCAATCACGCCTCCGACTTCGCCACCAATGCTCTTTGGTTCGCCTGTCTCATCCGTCTCGGTTCCTTTGGTGCGAATGTCAACCACGCCTGCGGTTCTGTATCCATATTGTGCCGGCAGAGCGCCTGTTATCAGCCTGATCTCGTCGGCGAAGCGTGTGTCCAGCATCTGCCCGAAGCCGCTAATCGGTTCGGGGACGATGACACCGTTGATGCGATACTGGAGATTGGAGTGATCGCCGCGCACATGCAGTTGCCCAAAGGAGCCTTGGACGACTCCAGGCGCTCTTAGTAGAACCTGGTTAAGAGGAGTGTTTTCTCCCATTGGCAGCGCATTGATGTCGCTACCGTCAAAGCGATAGACCGAACTACCTGTTTGCGGCGACAGCGCGTTGCGCGCGTCATCCAATCGCTTCGCTGTAACAACGATGGCACCCAGAGTCTTGTCGCTTTCTGTGGCTGCCCGGTCCGTGGAAGGAGGAAACGAAGCGGTAACAGGTTCGGATGGCACCGATTGGGCGTGAACGGCCATGGTGAGCATCGAGGCCGTGCCGGCCGCCACGCATCGGAACGGTAAGCAAAAGAAGGATTTCACTGCGATTCACAAAAATGATTCGGGCTGGGAGGCAGACTGATTGCGGCATGAAGGCGCCTGCGTCGCTTCCAACTCGTTTGGTGTCGTGATGGCTGAAGGACAGGTCGGGCACCGTGCATCATCACGGCGCCTTCGGCCGAAGCCGGTGCGGTCCGGGCAGCTATTCTTCAATGCGCACAGAACCCCGGGACTTCACTGACAAAATCAAAGTTCAAGGATCGGGCACTACAGACCATGCACGCTTACGCCAACGGCTTGCAGGAACAGGATGGCGTTCATTAGTAGTACGCCTGCGGCGCAAAGGCTTGCCACGCCAATGATTAGAGTACGGTTCCGATACCGCCCCATGAATTCGGCTCTGGACGTGAACCAGACGAGTGCGATCATCGGAAACGGCAAGGCAAGACTGAGCACTACCAGACTCATGACGAGCACTTGTGCCGCATTTGCACCGAGCGCTATCACCGTGAAAATCAGGATCATCGGGATTGTGCGTCGCAACAAGCTCGGCATTTGCCTGCCAATGAAGCCTTGCATGATTACCTGCGCGGTCTTCTCGCCCACGACCGAGCTTGATATCCCCGAGGCGACCAGGGACCACAGGAAGATCCCTGCAGCAGCGATGCCGAGAAACGGCGCGAACGTATGGGATCCCGCTTCAATTTTCGCCACGACAGGATGCCCCTCGTGAAAGGCACCAGCCGCCATGATGACCATGGCCATGTTGATTAACCCTGCTACCGTCAATGCAGCGACGATTTCATAGTTGGAATTTTCCGGTCGCTTCTCCTGCCCGGATTCCAGCTTTACGCAAGCACGCCCCTGGGCGATTCCGGAGTGCAAGAACAGTGCGTGTGGCATGATGGTCGCTCCCAGGAGGCCAGCAGCGAACGTTACGGTTTTGACATCGGGCGGTTCAAACTTGAATAGGTGTGGCACAAAGCCGGACCAAGAAATCGAGGCAATGAACAATTCAGCGAGATAGGACAAGCCAATGAAACCCACCAGGCCACCGATCACCAGCTCGAGTGGTGGGTACTCGCTCTTCTCGATGATCCATATGAGATATGCCGCGATCGCCATGACGATCATGCCGACCAGCAGCGGCAAGTGAAATAGCACACTCAAACCTATCGCTCCACCCAGGAGCTGTGCCACGCCTGTAGCCGTCGCGGCAATTTCACTGATCACCCACAACAAGTGAACCAGAGGCTTAGGAAAATGATCTCGGCAGAGTTCCGCGAGATTTTGCCCTGTGACAATCCCGAGTTTGGCGGAAAGCGACTGAAACAGCATGGCAATTACATTTGCCAGTAGCACAATCCAAAGCAATGAATAATCGTAGGTTCCGCCAGTTTGAGTATTCCCCGCAAAGTTTCCCGGATCCATATATGCGACCGATACGATCGCGGCGGGCCCCAGAAATGGCAGAAATCCGGACAAGCTGTTCCGACGCGCCTCCATCGTGGCTTCCATCACGACATCCACAGCCACTTTTCCCCCGCTGTCATCCATTTTCCACCTTTAATTATTTGTTCTGAGTCATGCCTCTATCTTCTTCTTTGTTTCGTGCAAGGAAGAAGTTGATTAATTTGCATCGGCTAGCTTTCTTTCTCGAAAATTCAGGGTGCGCAAGCACCCAGCATGGACGACATGCGTTGATCTAGATCTGCGGCAACGGCTTCAGAGTGGAATATCTGATGCCACACGTAAAGCAATATTTGACGAAGGCGCCATCGCGGAAAGCGAAGTACGGGTAGCTGTCGATCGGCGCGCGTCATGCCGGGCCGTGGCAGGCACGGCATGACCTTTACTGGACCCTGTTCGGGCACGTCAACGGCTAAAATTTGTGCCGAATGCCCACGGCAGCGCCGAACATATTGGTCTTGCCCTGGCCGAGCACATAAACGTCCGAAAAGCCAAGGCTTACCGAGTGAAGGTCCAGTCCGGCGTTCTTGGCATACGCCGTGGTGAGATAGACGTCGGTACGCTTGGACAGGGAGTAGTCAACGATGAACAAGACTTCCCATGGATTGGCTGGGTGCAACGAGCGAGCAGCCGGCGTCACCTTCATGGTGCGCAGGTCCTGGTAGTAATAGCCCAGCGAAACCTTCAGCACCGGGGAAATTGCGTAGTTGCCTCCGATCCACCAGAGGTTGTCGTGCAACGCCACCGAGCCATCCGGAAACTCGTTTCTGCCCCACCGGTATCCCGCCATGATCGTCGCGCGATCGAAGGCATAGTTCACGGCCCCAGCTGCTTTCCTGAACTTGCCAGTAGCGCCGGTGACCGGCGTGATCGTCGGCCTGTATTCGTCGTAGGCAACGGTGGCAGAGAAGCTACCGTTCGCGTAGACCAGCGAGGCGCCATAGCCGATGTCGCGCATGAATCGACCCGGTACTTCGCCTGCCCCGGCGACGCCATTCCCGAAAGACCAATACGCTTCGCCGCTGAAGCTGCCGAATTTCCCGGCATATTTGACCGTATTGTCAGACCGGTAGTTAAGGCCGGTCATGACATCCAGAGGCTCATACTGGTAAGCGTATGCGCCTGGCGAGAAGTTGGCGAGAGCAGTGCCAAGAGGGGTGTACTGGCGTCCGAACGTCAAGGCGCCGAGACTATTGGACAATCCGACGAAAGCCTGGCGGCCAAACAGGCGTCCACCTTGCATGGATTTTCCGTCGTCCAGACTGAAGCCGCTTTCGAGCACGAACAGCGCCTGTACGCCTCCTCCCAGGTCCTCCACGCCGCGCAAGCCCCAGCGTGATGCCGACATCCCCCCACTCTGCAACGCCACGCGGTCATGCCCCGGACCGACGGACACCTGTCCCGTCACCGGATTCACGGTCGGCAGGCCAGGAGCGATGTTGGTGACATACTCGACGTTCGCATCCACGACCCCATAAAGGGTTACGGTGGTTGCCCAGGTATCCGGCGCTGCAGTTCCCAGCGCACTCAGCGCCATCATAGCAAACAGCGATCGCTTCATGTTCAGTGTCTCCCGATTTATTGGATATTGTCAGTTGCTGCGCCACCATCTCACGACCCCCCACTTCGAAAGCACCTTGCAAAGCAAGTGAGGGGAAAGCGTGTCTCTCCATCTGATAATTCAATCGATCTTGTCGGCCATTTCCTCATCAGCCGGCGCAACCGCTCCGGAGGCTTCCGGGGAAGCAGCGGACATCGCTGGCCGTGTGGCGTAGACAAAGCGCCCGAACAACTGACCGAGGGCAGCGATGCTGTCAGGGTCATCCGCCCTCGCGTAGCCCAAGACATAGCGATCGGGTCGGACGAACATCACGTCCGCGCCGACGCTGCGCATGATGTCCTCCAGGACCCCTGCATCGTCACGGATGACCGCCTCAGTGCAGCCCGCCTCGGGCTCCTCGATGAAATCGTCGATCCTGGGAATAATCCTTACCCGCCGATATGGCACACCGGCGCGCTCGAAGATCCGGCCGAACTCGGTCGAGCCCGCGCCTGGCAGCATCAGCATGGCGAATCCGGTCCCGAGGACATCGTCGAGTCGAACGCGTTCGCCGCGATAGAGCTCGACCCATGGCTGGGGCA
Source organism: Cupriavidus sp. a3 (assembly GCF_051015765.1). Lineage (NCBI taxonomy): Bacteria > Pseudomonadati > Pseudomonadota > Betaproteobacteria > Burkholderiales > Burkholderiaceae > Cupriavidus > Cupriavidus sp. a3. The sequence goes on from NZ_CP170645.1 coordinate 122,782, forward strand.
AAAGCTGACCCGCCGGAACGGAGGCGCGCCTTGCGTGTCCCGCTGAGAAGAATCCACTCCCGAAGCGCGGCTTCGGTTTGAATCGCAGATGAAGGATGTAGTCACGGACAGGACGGTAGGTGCTGACGAGCTTCAGCGTTGCCTGCATCAGGATTGCACTGGCCACGGATGTCGGCTGCATGAACCTCCCGATGCGCATGGCCATTCGGATCAGCGCCCACGCATGTGGGCGACGCTCTTCCTCGTAGCTGTCGAGCAATGGCTCGCCCAGGCGCCCATGAACGACCGCGGCGAGCTTCCACGAGAGGTTTGCCGCATCACGCACGCCGCTGTTCATGCCCTGTCCCGCAAAGGGCGGCGTCAGGTGCGCCGCATCGCCGGCGAGGAACACGCGCCCTCTCTTCCATTGCTCGGCAACCCGCGCGTGAAACGTGTAGACGACCTTTCGCGCGATCGGCAGTGGAGCGTCCCGCGGGTCCCGAGCACGGATCCACTGCCGGATCAGCGGTTCATCCAGGACATCCTCCGCGCTTTCATGGTCGTGCAGCATGAACTCGTAGCGCAGCGTGCCAGTCGGCCCCGGCAACCGGATCGCCGGCCTCGCAGGATCACAGAAGGTCTTGGTATGGCGGAACGGCGAGGTCCGTCCGATCAGGTCGACGATGAGCCACCGTTTGCCGTAGGTCCTGCCGGCAAGGACGATGCCGAGTTGTTCGCGGATGCCGCTTCGCCCGCCATCGCATGCCACCAGCCAATCGCACCGAACCGGCTTGATCTCGCCGGCATGCAACAGTTGCAACCGGACGCCGTCGCCGTAGTCAGTGAAGGAGACTGATTCGTGGTCGAACTTTAGCGAAACATGTTCGAACCGCTTCAGGTTATCCCGCAATTGCGCGACGAGGATCTGCTGGCGGAAGGCGTTCCGCTTCGGAAAGCCGTACTCGCTGGCGTTCGGCTCGACCCGCGCGAACTCCTTTCCGCGCCATGAGTAGTACCAAGTGCCGTAGCCCCTGACCACCTGCTCCAGTACGGATTCGACCACGCCCGCGGCCTGCAGCGTGCGCAGGCTTTCGTCGTCAATGCTGACCGCGCGCGGCTCGTCGACGACGTCTGAGCCACGCTCCACAAGCAGCGTCCGGACTCCATAGGCGCCCAGCAGATTCGCCAACGTCAGTCCGGTCGGGCCGGCTCCGACTATCACCACCGCATAGTGCGGCTCGTTTCGGGGCTGAGATGCTACCGCCCGAGAGGCTGGTGAGCTCATGCTGCGACACTCCTTCCTATCGAGTTGCGCAACGTACCAATCCCTTCGACGCCTACCTCTATGACGTCTCCCGCCTTCATGAAGACTGGTGGCCGACGCTTGTGCCCGACACCGGCAGGCGTGCCAGTCGAAACAATATCGCCGGGGCGCAGCGTAAAGATCGTGGACAGGTAGTGCACGAGGTAACCCGGGTCCCACACCATCTCCCGGAAGTCAGCCTGCTGCATCAGCTGCCCATTGAGTCTCGTAGAAAGCCTCATGTCGCCCGGGCGCGCGATTTCGTCGGCGGTCGTGATCCAGGGTCCGACGGCACTGCTTTTCTCGAAGTTCTTACCGGCAGGCACACTGTGCTTCTGCCAATCGCGAACCGATCCGTCCATGACGATCGTATAGCCGGCGATATGCTCGCAGCCCTGCGACTCCGGAATATCGCGCCCGCCTTTGCCGATGACCAGTGCGATTTCGCCTTCGAAGTCGTATGTGTCCGATATGTGGGGTGCGGCAAGCGTTTCGCCGTGCCCCACAAACGACTCCTGGATCTTGGGGAAGATCGACGGGAAGGGTGACGGCTCGCGTCCGACCTCGCGTTGATGCTCGCCGTACGCCCATCCTATGGCGATTACCCTGGATGCACTGCCCGGCAGCGCGGGCAAGTACCGGATCGCCTCCAGAGGAATTGCCGATGCCGCGGCCTCCTTCACCGCTGCGCATGCTTCTGCAAGCAGATCATCCGTCAGGACGTCGGCCAGGCACTGGCAGCGACCGCCAAAGAACAGACCGAGGTCTATGAATCCATCCTCTGTGATCGCCCCATACCGGGCGACGCCACCTACGCTGACATTGGCCAGACGCATATCGTCTCCTCGCGCTTCCTGCAAGGAAGCTGTCACACAATCGTTAGTCTTCCGTGAAGCGCCTAATCCCTGACGAAATCCCTGATGACCGTCTTGTGCGCGATCTTCCAGGCCCCATCCGTCAAGACGAGCTCGTCCGTATATCGTCCAACCAGATGCGGGCCACTGAAACAGGCAGGCGACGCATCGCACGTGAACTGTTCCCGATACACCGTCACGTAGCTGCGGACCGTGACATGGGCAGCGTCCCGCTGGGTCATGCGAAAGTTGGACAGCACGTGCCGCACACGGACGTCGGCAGGAGCTGCCTTGCCCAGTTCACGAAGACCCGCGATGCCGTTGACCGCGCCATCCGCGCGAAGCCACGTGCCATCCGGATCCAGGTATGCCTCCATGGCTTCGAACTCACGTTGATCGAAGTGGGCCATGAAGCTCACCACGGTGTGTTCGCACGCCAGACGTGTCTTTACGTCGATCGTTTGCGGGTCTTCGAACGCATTTTTCATATATTTTTTTGCAGGTTTATTGAATGAGGCCAGCGGGATAAATGAAGTAGTTTTCCAGAATTTTTCTCAGCTTCTTAGATACGCGACGCCCCAGAAATTACCGGTTTTCTGGCAATGCTCCCATTTTCCGGTTGGCTTGAAGTCCGGCACGACTTCCAGTTCAGCGGAGATCTCCAGCCAGTTGCGGTCCGGATCGCGGATCATGATGAAGAGGTTGTTACCCGGACCGTGGCGCCCGGGCCCCCAGTCCAGCGGGATGTCCAGCGTCCCAAAGTGATCTGCCCAGTCGCGGATCAGAGCCCAGTCACCTGCCTCGTAGCAGTGATGGTCAAAGGATTTCTTCGGCGCCAGGAACACCGCGATGATGTGATGCTCATCGCCGGCGCGCAGGAATGCGGTCCGTACGCGGCCATCGTCGGAGCAAACCACATCACTCGTTCTCAGTCCGACCACTTGTTGGTAGAACGCAAGCGCACGATCGATATCGGTCGTCCCGATGGCGAAATGCTGGAGCCTCGCCTTCATGCCGTCGCCGGTATCCTCACGTATGGCATGGCCGAAAACGAGCCGGTTTCCATCCGGGTCGACAATGGAAAAGGTCTCCTCTCTGAACAGGCTCGGCGGAGCCGCTTCGATCGCCACGCCTTCTCTCGCAAGCCGGGTCCGAAACTCACGCAACGCCTGCAGCGATGGCAGGTTGAGCGCGACGAAGTTCAACGTTCCCTTTGTGCCGGGAACGATCAGTACGCGGCGCTCGCGTCCGGTGCATTCGAACGCATCTCCCTCTCTTGCTTCGACCGAGAGGTGAAGCGCACTCGCATAGAACGATGCCAACGACCCGGGATCGGGACTGCCGATCGAGAGGTGATCGAGGCTTGCCTGCAGATTTCTCATCTCTACATCTCCTGTTTCCTGAAGCATGGAGTTCGCGCGGATTTGTCGTGCAGCGGATTGATTGGACGATACTGAATCAGTATGATTTCTTCTATGCCATGGTTGGTAATTTCGCTATTCCCGGAACCGAATATGACTGAAGCTCAGCGAACCGCTGTCGATCTGCAGCACCTGAAGATTTTTCTGGAATTGTTTCGCCAGCGTAGCGTTTCGCGCACCGCAGAGACACTCGACACGACGCAGCCGCGCATCAGCATCGCGCTTGGGAAGCTGCGCCAGCACTATCGGGACCCGCTGTTCGTCCGCAGCGGTCAGACGATGCAACCCACGGTGCGCGCGATCGAGTTGTCGCGTCCCCTGCTCGAGGCTGTTCGCCTCATCGACCAGTCGGGGGAGACAGTGCCGGAGTTTTCACCGCAAGACGCTTCACGGAAGTTTCGCGTCGCGTTGGCGGACGCGGGCACCTTGGTGACGTTGCCGGGAATCGTCGAGTACCTGCGTCGTCAAGCGCCGCATCTGACGCTTGATATCCGGCCCCTGGACCTTGAAACACCGGAACGCATTGAGCACGGCGACATCGACCTTGCCATAGGCTACATGGGCCAGAGCAAGCGCGGACTGTATCGGCAGGTTCTTTTCAAAGACAAGTTTGTCTGCCTGCTGCGTGTCGATCATCCGCTCGCCGGCGCGGCCATGGAAACCTCAGCGTACGCAACCTCACAACACATCCTCGTCGACGGCAACGGCAGCTCCCTCGCCTTGCTGAGGCGCGCCTTCCGCGATGCACGCATCGCGGTGGAGACAGCGGTGGTAACCCCTAGCTATTTCGGAGTACCGGAGATGCTGGCTGCCACCGACCTGATCGCAACCGTCCCCGAGCGGCTGGCTGCCGTGCTGCTCCGGAACCATCCCCTGACAACCCTTCCGGTACCCATTTGCACGCCGACGTTCAGCATTTCGCAGCATTGGCATCCGCGGTCGCAGCATGACGTGGCGCACGCCTGGCTGCGCAAGAGCATTCTCGAGATGAACAGGTCTTGAAGGAAAGCGCGCGGACTGCCATGCAAGGCAGCCGCGCCTGTCCCGCGCCTGTCCAGGCCGCCAGGCCTGGCTCGATCAGGCGGGGCTCATCCGCTGGCCTTACAGGCCTGGAACGCTTACACCAAAGGTTTGAAGGAGCAGGATAGCGTTCATGAGCAGGACGCCCAGCGCCGAAAAGGCCGCGATGCCCACCACCAGCGGCCGGTTCCGGTATCGGCCCATGATGTCCGTGCGGGACGTGAACCAGACCAGTGCGATCATCGGGAACGGTAGTGCAAGGCTGAGTATCACCTGGCTCGTGACGAGCGCCTCTGTCGCATTCACGCCGAGCGCCACGACGATGAAGCTCGGGACCATCGTGATCGCCCGGCGCAGCCAGACCGGAATTCGAAAGCCGACGAAGCCCTGCATGATGATCTGCCCGGCCATCGTTCCCACCACCGAGCTGGATATCCCCGAGGCGATCAGAGACAACAGAAAAACTCCCGCGGCAGCAATGCCGAGAACGGGTGCAAGAGTGTGGTATGCCGATTCAATGTTGGCAACGTCGGGATGGCCCGCGTGAAAGGCACCGGCCGCCATGATCACCATCGCCATATTGATCACCCCCGCAGCGGTCAAGGCAACCACAACTTCGTAGTTTGAGGCGTCCACCAGCTTCGCACGCTCGGATTCCGAGTTGACGTTGACACGGTTTTGCGTGAGCGCAGAATGCAGGAAGAGCGCGTGTGGCATGACCGTAGCGCCGATAATCCCCACTGCAATGGTCACGGCTTGCGCATCCGGCAGTTCCGGCCTGAAGAGATGCACTGCAACGCCTGCCCATTCAATGGGGACGATGAACAGTTCTGCCACATAGGACAGGCCGATGATGCCGACCAGCGCACCGATGATTACCTCCAACGGCCGATATCCGCTTCGCTCGAAGAGCAAGATTGCGTAGGTCACGATGGCCGTAATGGCCATGCCGGCGAGAAGCGGCAGATTGAAGAGCAGGCTCAACCCGATGGCCCCGCCCAGAAGCTCAGCCAGGTCCGTGGCCATGGCGGCAACTTCGCTGACGACCCATATCAGGTAGACCAGCGGCTTCGGCAAATGGTCGCGGCACAGTTCTGCGAGGTTACGGCCAGTAACAATCCCCAGCTTTGCCGAAAGCGATTGGAACAGCATGGCGATCACATTGGCCAGCAGAACGATCCACAGCAGGGAATACCCATAGCGTGCGCCCGCCTGGATATTTGTAGCGAAATTCCCAGGATCCATGTACGCGACCGATACCACGACTGCGGGACCAAAGAATGGCAACACGCCAGACAATTTGAGCTCGCACCCGCCGGACCGGGCGCTCATCCGAAACATCGGCTCGCCGCCTACCAGGCTGGCGGCCCTTTTGGTTTCAGTTTCATCCATTTTCACCCCTAGATGCATGTCCTTGAATAAGGCTCACAATGGGTTACTGCGATTTCTTTTGCGGAATTTTTTATTTGCATCAGGTGGTGCTCTCTTCGAGCTAGCCATCCCCGCCAGCGCGGGGACGGCCAGCAACCCGACAAAGCCTTTCCGGACGATTTCCAGGCAGGCGTTTATTCAGGCTGGTTCGGCCAGTCGTGCACGAGGTCCGCCCATTTCATGATGCCCACGCCTGGCGCGCCCATCATTCGCGCCTTCTCCTCGGGGTAAGGCTCCCACGTACAGATCTCAAGCTTGTGCCCCTCGGGGCTCATGAAATAGAACGACACCACGTCCACGCCACGGTGCCGGAAGGGACCTGCCACGGGAATCACCTCGCTGAGCCGCTCGAAGTTGCGGGTCAGGTCATCCGCCGACACCTTGAACGCGATGTGCGGCGCGATGTTCGGATCGTCCTTGCGGATGATCATCGAGCCATCGTCGGTCTCGGTGCACTGCATCAGCACGTCGCCGACACGGATGAAGATATGGTGCGAGCGGCCCATCTTTCGGTCCACCTCGTCGAACCCGGCGTAGTAATACGGCTCGCCACCCAGCAGTTCACGAATAAAGCGCTCCATCAGCGCGATATTGCGTGTGGGCAATGCAAAATGATCGATCCGGTTCAATCCGAATGCATTGTCCTTCCGGATATCCCGATGTCCGACCGGGCTATACACGTTCTCCAGCGTTGCTTCTTGTGTCGACATCTTGTCTCTCTCCTTCGGTTAAAGTTCTTCCTCTTCCTGAGGACGGGTCAACGATAGTCAGGTGGCTATATTTCCGCTATATCCCGATCCGTAATCGGACTATTCGAGAAAGCGAATCGAGTGCATCATGGGCATTCTGGTCAGTCAATCTCCAAAGCGCTCGGCCAGGAACTGGCGCATCGCTTCCCACGAACGCAAGTCGGCATTTCTGTGGTATCGGACTCCCGGAATGCCCGCGTGGTCCGCAAAAATATTGGTGAAGCTGTGCTCGGCCCCGCCGTAGATATTGACCTGCCAGTCGACTTCCGCATTTCTCATCTCTTCCTGGAATGCAGTGATCTGCGCGCCGGGAATGAGAGGGTCGTCGCCCCCCGTACAAACAAGAACACCTGACTTGACCTGGCCTGTTTGCGCTGGCGCTGGCGTATCGAGATTGCCGTGAAAGCAAACGACGCCGCGCAGGTCGGCGCCGTCTCGCGCCAATTCGAGCACAGAGATGCCGCCGAGGCAGAATCCAATCGCTGCAAGTCTCGAGCCATCGGCCAGCGGATGCTGCCGAAGCATTTCAAGACCGGCTCTCAACAAGTCGCGGAACTTCCTGTTATCCGATCGGAGTTCGTCAACCAGCGGTAGCGCCTCCGACAGTGCCTTCGGTTGCCTGCGGTCGCCATACAGGTCGACGGCCAGGGCCACGTAGCCCAGCTCGGCGAGCTTGCGCGCACGCTCCTTCGGTTGCTCGCCTAGCCCCCACAGGTCATGAATGACCAGGACCCCCGGCCGCTTTCCCGCCATGCTGTCATTGCAAGCAAAATATCCGCCCCGCTTTCGTCCGCCGTGCGAATAGTCGATCTCTTCGGTATGCATGAACAAGTCCTCAACGTTTCTCAGGTGGTCAAGGTGGCATGGCGGACCGTCGTTGCGACACGGCGGACATGCCATGGATGCTATTGCGTGTCTGCTCACTAACGAATCATCATGCGCAGGGCCTCTGGCGTTCTCATGCCGATTCTTACTCCCTTCGCCGCAGCCACGTCGTTGACGGCGGAAATAACGCCCTCGCTATAGGTGCTCATGCCGTCGCCAATGCGTGCGGACATTGTTGAAACCGCCGCTGCAGCGATCCCCAATGCATTGCTGACAGGCAAGCCACCTATGCCTGTGTTATTTTTCGCCATACCGGCGTCGTTTCCGATCCAGCCCTTCACCTTCCATTTGGCCATGAGGTCCTCGACGACCGCGCCCGAGTGCGCTCCCCACGCGATGACGTCCTTCGAGTAGTCCTGCCCCGGTGGCAGGTTCGTCAGCGCCGATGATGCGAAGATCCTCCCTTCGCCCACGCGGTCCATCTCATAGACCTTCTTGTCGAACGGGATCGCCAATGCATTTGGCTTTCCGGCAGGCGCCTTGAGCAGTAGTGCACCAGCCTCCCTGATGCTCTGCCCCGGCTTCACCCCTAGTTCGCGGGCAAGTCGATTGGCACGAGAGATCGTTCCCAGGGCCATGGAATTGCCGTTTGAAATTGATGCGCTCATGCATGCCACGGCGACCACCGGCATGCCGTGCTCATCGCCGGCGGTCATGGCGCTAACGCCCGCCTCGTCTTTCCCGATACCCGCATCGTGGGCAATGACGGCCTTAACCCCTTTACGCGTGGCATGCGGCAGCGTCGCGGCGCCACAGTAGGAGCCCGCCACGACGACATCGTTGGTCGTGATGCGGTCGTCGTCCATAAACAGCAGCGAATCCATCGATATCAGCCGGCCTTCGGGAGTTGAAAGCACAGTGCCAAGCTTCTTGTAGCCAAGGGCCGCCGGGTCGGGATCGGTACCCATCAACTGAGCCAGGGCGCGGCCCTGGCAGGCCATCGATGTCAGTCCGACGCCGAGTCCACCGTATAGAAAGCTCCTTCTACGCATCACGTCGATCCTCTGGTGTTTGTTTTGATCGAATTCTTGTTATGGGCCAAATGGCGGCCCGCGACGTCTTCCCGCTGATGCCCCAGAGGCATCCTTCTGAGGCAACAGCCGGAGCGTTCACTGGCCGCCGATCACGGCTCCATGCTCCTCATAGAAGCGGACGGCGCCAGGGTGGTAAGTCATCGTGTCGTCGGCGCAGAGCACCTGGGCGCTGATCCGCGAGGTCAGCGGGCTGAACTGTCCCTCCTCGTACATGCCTTCGACCTCCGAAGCATGCTGGACAATCGCCTGGGTCACGAGATAGGCATAGCGCTCGGGCAGGTCACGGCGGCAGTAGAGGCACCAGCCGCTGAAATCCACGCAGGCGACGTCCTCTTCGATGCCACGCATGGCGCCCTTCGGAAGTACGGCCCGCTTTGCCCCATACTTGGTTGCGAGACGATCAAGGACGGGACCGTCGATAGAGAGGAACTGCATGTCAACGGTGTCGGTAATGTCCTTCCACGGCTTGGTCATGATGGCCTCGTCGAAGATCGCGTCGAGTTCGCCGTCGCGGATCTTCTGGACACGGCTCTTTTCCTTGACGTGCACCGCCAGCGCTTCGATCGGTGCACGATCGGAATCGATCACCTTCCCGCCCCAGGATTCGATGTCTGCCAGGCTAAAGCCGTATTCTTCGAGCACCTTGTCTATGATCCAGCCGCCTGGATGATCGAAGCCGCGCGGAGCGATGCCGACGCGCAGCGGGATCTTGCGCTCGAGTATGTCCTCGACGCGCTTGATGCCGAGGTCGCGCCTCACCATCATGGTCGACACGTCCTTGTGCGGCAGTACCGCGAGTGCCACGAGATCGAGTGGATGTCCTGTCTCAAGGCGGTTCTGGGCGAGCATCCCGACGAGCCACGGCGGCGACGACACGCCGACATGGTAGACACCGCGATGGACCAACTCCGGACCTTCGAAGCACATGCGCCCGGCATGGCGCGTGTGTACGGATATGGAAGAGCCAGCCGGAAGCGGGCTGTGGTAGCCATTGAGCGCATGCGCGACCACCGCGCCCAGGCGAAGCCAGTTGAAGCCCGGCATTAGCAGCTTGAGTTCAACCGGGTAGGTATCGTCGAGAATAAGCAAAGTGAGCCCCTTGGATGGAATCGAAATTAGGTATCGCCACGGTCGCGTTTATTCAGGCTGGTTCGGCCAGTCGTGCACGAGGTCCGCCCATTTCATGATGCCCACGCCTGGCGCACCCATCATTCGCGCCTTCTCCTCGGGGTAAGGCTCCCACGTACAGATCTCAAGCTTGTGCCCCTCGGGGCTCATGAAATAGAACGACACCACGTCCACGCCACGGTGCCGGAAGGGACCTGCCACGGGAATCACCTCGCTGAGCCGCTCGAAGTTGCGGGTCAGGTCATCCGCCGACACCTTGAACGCGATGTGCGGCGCGATGTTCGGATCGTCCTTGCGGATGATCATCGAGCCATCGTCGGTCTCGGTGCACTGCATCAGCACGTCGCCGACACGGATGAAGATATGGTGCGAGCGGCCCATCTTTCGGTCCACCTCGTCGAACCCGGCGTAGTAATACGGCTCGCCACCCAGCAGTTCACGAATAAAGCGCTCCATCAGCGCGATATTGCGTGTGGGCAATGCAAAATGATCGATCCGGTTCAATCCGAATGCATTGTCCTTCCGGATATCCCGATGCCCGATCGGGCTATACACGTTCTCCAGTGTTGCTTCTTGTCTCGACATCTTGTCTCTCTCCTTCGGTTAAAGTCTTTTTTATCTGCCGCCCGCGGCGTACCCATCTCCCCACGCAAGCCGATCGCTCCCCGAGTGCGGCGGCCGCTGCAAGATCCGCGGGCCGGGGTCGGGTGCGAATGCCGTCGAGCTTCGATGTCGAGCTTGCTCCGTAGGGCGATCCCGCGACTTCGAAGACGTCGGCGGTATACCCCGGGCACGCCAAGATCATGCCGAGATGGCTCATTGCAACCACCAGCGACAACAGCGTCATTTCCTGACCACCATGAGCCGTGGACGCCGTTGTAAAGGCTGCGCCCACCTTGTTGGCCAATGCCCCGTCGCTCCATATCGGACCTAGCCCGTCGATGAAGCGCTTCATCTCGGCCGACAGTGTTCCCATGCGCGTCGGGCAGCCAAGGATGATCACGTCAGCGTCCAGCACTTCATCCACGGTCACGACCGGATATGCGCATGCTGCGGCAAACTGCTGGCCGAAGCGCCGGTCCGACAGCAGTTCCTGTTCATCCCGTATCTCGGCGACTCGGCGGATGCAGACGCTCGCATGGGATTCGCTCGTTGCACCGTCTGCGACTGCCTGGGCAAGTGACAGCGTATTTCCAGACCACGAGTGAAAAATGACCAGCACGCGGACGGCGGAATCTTCCGAGACCTCGTCAGTTTCCGTTCGTGTAATTCTTTCGATCAACGTCTATCTCAATGGATATTTTCGGCGCAAATAATAAAAAAGAAATCTTACTCGCGAGAATATATTTCAGGTTTCGATCCAGTTCATTATTCCCGTGGCATCAAAATATATCCGGCACACTGATTTGAAACTGAAATTTTTATGCAAGCATAATGACCTTCAAGGTAATAAATTTTCGACATTTCTGCTATTTCATATACCGTATTCGCTTTATTCTCGGATTCGAATGATCAAGGTTCGTCGACGACAAGGCACGCATCTGACGCACTATGCTTGACGCAGCCGCGCCGCGAGAAGCGAGGACCGAAAGATGGTGAAAACGCTTGAGGGTGAAAGATGCAGCGCTGCCCGTAAAGCAGCGATTGGTGATGCTGCCATCGACCTTCGCGATGGCAGCTTGGCCTTATGACAAACATCCCTGGTGAGGCCGCTCGCTGGCGGAAGGGAAACGGATACCGTCGGGCGGGAAAGGATAGTGGTAGCAGCGCAGGCGGAAGTAGCCTGCCTGTTGCGACGAATGTGACCATCCCATCACCGCCTGAACGGTCAACCTGCCCTGTGCGGCGGAAGAACCTGGAGGACCCGCGCGACAAAAACATGGAAATTCTTCATGTACGCGCGCAGAAACTGCTCGGTCGACTTAACGGTAGTGCCCGGCATCAGTAACCAGCCCGGGCGTGAAGTGGACATAGGCATCGGGTCATTCATCAGAGGCGCCCATGGTCGATGCCCTGCGGCGTCTTCTCAAAATGGCACAGGAGATCCCAATGGCGGGAGGCCGTTGGTAGCGCGCCTGCGCGCATTCGAGTTGGCCTCACGACAACTCTGGACCGTGGCTGCAGGGAAGGCATTCATCCGGAATTACTGTTTGCGGGCATCAGACAATGCGTACCAGGATCCTTGCTCGAAGCGGGTTCCTCTCCTAGGCTGCACACACAGCTAGCCCTTGGTGGCACAGGGCGCGTCACACGAACGGCACCCGCTCACCGGGTAGGCGCCAATCATTGTCGGACCATCCTTTTCTCCCTCACCAGGGCGAGAATCAATATGGGCAAGGCTCGATTCCTAATATTCGCGCTAGCCAGCGTGGCTTGCCAGGCCCTGGCTCAAACCCCGACGGCCGCAGCGGAGCCGCACTATAAACTGTTCCGCTATGACGAGGACTATCACTACCTGCAGGATCCGACAAGGCAAGTCGACAGCTGGGATCCCATCAAGTACGTCCCCATTGGCTCCAACAACGCCTACCTGAGCCTGGGCGGCGAGATCCGGGAGCGCTTCGAAAACTACTCAGCGCCGAACTTTGGAGTGCCCGGTCCCTCGCCAGACGGATACTTGCTGCACCGCGTCCTGCTCCATGCCGACTTGCACGCGGGCGACTACTTGCGTGGCTTCGTCCAGTTCGGCAACCATTTGGCGCCAGGCAAGAACATTGCCACACCGCCGTACGAGGACCGTCTGGATCTACAGCAGGCCTTTGTGGATCTACGCCTGCCGGTGGTTGCCGATGCCGCCGCACCTGCGGGCCTGCCAACGCTGCGCGTCGGCAGGCAGGAAATGGCCTACGGCTCCCAGCGGCTAGTCTCGGTACGCGACGCGCCCAACGTCAGGCGCTCGTTCGACGGAGTGCGTCTGGGCGGCACGGCTGGCGACATCAGGCTGGATGTGTTCGCGACGCGCCCGGTGCTATTGAAGGCAGGCAACTTCGACGACCAGCCGAATCATGCGCAGGGCTTCTGGGGGCTTTACACGACCTTCCCGAAGTCCGTCATCCCGGCTTCGGGCGCGGATCTGTACTATCTGGGTTTCGAGAACAGCCGAGCGCTGTTCAGCGTTGGCACCGGGGTGGAGAGGCGGCATTCCGTCGGGACGCGGGTGTTCGGCGCTAGCGGCCGTTGGGACTGGGACTGGGAAGGACTGGTGCAGTTCGGCAGCTTCAGCAGACAAGACCTTTTGGCGTGGGGATTCTCCGGCGACACTGGATACGCCTTTGCGGTGGGCAACTGGAAGGCAAGGACGGGACTAAAGGCCACCATTGGTAGCGGTGACCGTGATCCTCATGATGGCAAGCTCGGCACATATGGCGGACTCTTCCCCAAGCTCGCCTACTTCAATCAGGCTGGACTGCTCGGTGCATCGAACGTGATGGACATCCAGCCTTCATTGACGCTTAAGCCGACAGATCATCTTCGCTTCACTTTATCGTGCGACTTCGTCTGGCGACAGACCACGAGCGACGCTGTCTACACAGCAGCGGCCGTACCCATCGCAGGCACCGCAGGCCGCGCCGGGCGTTTCACGAGCAGCCAACTCGCTCTGGATGTGTTCTGGCAGGTGAATCGGCATCTCGCGATGAATGCCGGCCTCGTGCACGTGGACATCGCCAGGGTGCTAAGCGCGGTCGGTGGCCACAACACTAACTTCACCTACCTGTCTGCAGCCTATACGTTCTGACCGAAACGCAAGTTTGCCACTCTACAGATTCGCAAGCTGGAAGGCCGGAAAACTCAGTGGATGAGTACCAGCCCCGGTGACGTCTGTTAAATGCGGGATGGCGGCGTCCAGGTGATTTCGACGAGGCATGTCTGGAAGGATTGGGGCCAGCGCAAACTCCAAACGCTTGTGAGAGTTTTCGCATCCATTGCTGTTGCACCGTACCGTTCAGTATCCTATCCGCGTGCAACGAAAAACTGGAATTCAACATGCAACTCAAGACCGAGGAAATTGAGGCATACCTGCTGGTGGTGGAGCTAGGGAGCGTCAGTGGTGCCGCGCGCCACATGGCACTGTCGAAGTCCGTTGTCAGCAAACGTATCAGCGACCTGGAGCGCAGCCTTGGGGTGACCTTGCTGCAGCGTTCCACGCGCAGCGTGCAGCCCACCGAAAGCGGCAGGCATTTCTACGAACAGGCCCGTGCTGCGATGGCGCAACTGACGCATGCGGCGGAAAGCATTTCCGAGACATCGCAGCAGCTATGCGGCGAGTTGCGCATCCTTGCGCCGATGAGCTTCGGCACGCTCTGGCTGTCACCGCTGGTCGCCGAGTTTGCCAGCGCCCACCCGCGCCTGCATGTCGTGATGGAACTGGATGACCGCTTGACCGATACCGGCCATGAGCGCTACGACGTTGCCATTCGCATCACCCGTCTGGGCGACAGCGCGCTGATCGCGCGCCGGCTGGCGGTGAGCCGGCGCATCGCATGCTGCAGCCCGGCCTACGCCGCGCGCGCCGGGCTGCCGGCCAGCCTTGCCCACATCTCGCAGCATGCCTGCCTGTCGTACAGCAACGCCGCGCCCGGACAGGTGTGGGCGTTCCGTGGCGCGACCCCGCAGGCCGCGCCGAAGGTCATCGCTCCGCGCGGGGTCTTCACCGCCAACAACGGCGAAGTGCTGCGCGACGCGGCGCTGGCCGGCCATGGCATTGCGGTATTGCCGTTGTTCATTATCTCGGCGGACGTGGCGGCGGGCCGCCTGGTCCAGGTGCTGCCGCAAGAGGTTCCGCTCGACGACGGCATCTTCGCGATCTATCCGCGCAGCAACTTCACCTCGCAGAAAGTGCGGACCCTGGTGCAATTCCTGCAGCGGGCAATGTCACCGCCGCCGTGGGAGGCCCGCGCCGCGGGCGGCAGCCAAGTGCCTGAGTCGGCGCCCCTGCTGCGGCACGGTTGAGCCGCGGGCGTCAGGCGTGCAATGGATACGGCTTGTCGGGATCCACTCCGTACTTGCCGAGGGCCTGCCCTACCAGCGCGGCATCGACGACGCCGTCATCCGCCAGCGCCTTGAGCGCGGTCATCACAATCCAGTAGCGGTCCACTTCGAAGAAATGCCGCAGCTGTTCACGCGTATCGGAGCGGCCATAGCCGTCTGTGCCCAGCACGGCGTAGCGCCGCGGCACGAACGGGCGGATCTGCTCGGCCAGCGCGCGTACGTAGTCGGTAGCGGCGATCACCGGACCCTGCATCGGCGCCAGGCATTGCTCCACGTGCGAGCGCCGCGCCTTGTCGCCAGGGTGTAGCAGGTTCCAGCGCACCACCGCGTTGCCTTCGCGCGCGAGCTCGGTAAAGCTGGGGCAGCCCCACAGATCGGCCTGCACGCCCCAGTCCTCCTCCAGTAGCTGCGCTGCGGCGATGACCTCGCGGAAGATGGTGCCGGCGCCGAGCAGCTGTACGCGAGGCTCGCCGCCTGCGCCCTCCTTGCCGCGCCGGAACAGGTACATCCCCTTCAGGATGTCCGCTTCGGCGCCCTCAGGCATGGCCGGGTGCTCGTAGTTTTCATTCATGACCGTGAGGTAGTAATACACATCCTCCTGCTCCTGCACCATGCGGCGCAGGCCGTCCTGGATGATCACGGCGAGCTCGTAGGCAAAGGTCGGGTCATAGCTGATGCAGTTGGGGATGGTGCCGCCCCATACCAGGCTGTGGCCGTCCTCGTGCTGCAGCCCTTCCCCATTGAGCGTGGTGCGCCCGGCGGTGCCGCCCAGGAGGAAGCCGCGCGCACGCTGGTCTCCTGCCGCCCAGGCAAGGTCGCCGAAGCGCTGGAAGCCGAAAATCGAATAGAAGATGAAGAACGGGATCATCGGCTCGCCGTGCGTCGAGTATGAGGTGGCGGCAGCGATCCAGTCGGCCATGGCGCCGG
The DNA here is from genome assembly GCF_051015765.1 of Cupriavidus sp. a3. Lineage (NCBI taxonomy): Bacteria > Pseudomonadati > Pseudomonadota > Betaproteobacteria > Burkholderiales > Burkholderiaceae > Cupriavidus > Cupriavidus sp. a3. Next base: position 138,502 of record NZ_CP170645.1, read on the forward strand.
CCTCGTTGATCCCTTCCTGCAGGATCTGGCCGTCCTTCGACTCCTTGTAGAAGCTGAGCTGCGACGCATCCTGCGGCGTGTAGGTCTGCCCCTGCTGCGACCAGATGCCGATCTGCCTGAACAGGCCCTCCATGCCGAAGGTGCGCGACTCGTCCGAAACGATGGGCACGATGCGCCGGCCCAGCGTCTTGTCGCGCAGCAGCGTATTGAGGATGCGCACGAAGCTCATCGCGGTGGAGAACTCGCGGCCCTCCCCGCTGGCCCTGAGCTGGGCCTCGAAGGCAGACAGCTCTGGCACCGGCAACGACGGCCCGCGGCGGCGCCGTGCCGGCAGGTAGCCGCCCAGGGCCTGGCGCCGCTCATGCAGGTAAGCATGCTCGCGCGATCCTTCCTCGAAGCTGAGGTAAGGCAACTCGTCGAGTTGCTGGTCGGACAACGGCAGGCGGAAGCGGTCGCGGAAGTGCGCCAGCGCCTCCACCCGCATGCTCTTCTGCTGGTGGGTGATGTTCTGCGCCTCGCCGGCCTCGCCCATGCCATAGCCCTTGATGGTCTTGGCCAGGATCACGGTAGGCTGGCCGCGGTGCTCGCTCGCGGCCTGGTAGGCGGCGTAGACCTTGTGCGGATCGTGGCCGCCGCGGTTCAGGGCCCAGATGTCATCGTCGGACCAGTCCGCCACCAGGGCCTTGAGCTCGGGAGTGTTGAAAAAATGCTCGCGCACGTAGGCACCGTCCTTCGACTTGAAGGTCTGGTAGTCGCCGTCGACGCATTCCATCATGCGCCGCGCGAGGATGCCGGCCTTGTCCCGCGCCAGCAGCGCATCCCACTTGCTGCCCCACACCACCTTGACCACGTTCCAGCCGGCACCGCGGAACTCGGATTCCAGTTCCTGGATGATCTTGCCGTTGCCACGCACCGGGCCATCCAGCCGCTGCAGGTTGCAGTTGATGACGAAGACCAGGTTGTCAAGTTGCTCGCGCCCGGCCATGCCCAGCGCGCCGCGCGACTCGGGCTCGTCCATCTCGCCGTCGCCACAGAACACCCACACCTTGCGGCCGTGATGCTGGCCGAAGCCGCGGTCCTGCAGGTATTTCATGAAGCGCGCCTGGTAGATGCCCATGATCGGCCCCAGGCCCATCGACACGGTCGGGAACTGCCAGAAATCCGGCATCAGCCAGGGGTGCGGGTAGGAGGAGATGCCGTTGCCGCCCACCTCCTGGCGAAAGTTGTCCATCTGCTCTGCCGTCAGCCGCCCCTCCAGGAAGGCGCGCGCGTAGAAGCCCGGCGCGGAATGGCCCTGAAAGAACACCAGGTCGCCGCCATGCCGCGCCGACGGCGCATGCCAGAAATGATTGAAGCCAACTTCATACAGCGTGGCGGCGGAGGCGAAGCTGGCGATATGGCCGCCGACATTGGTATCGCGCGCCGCGCGCAACACCAGCGCGATCGCGTTCCAGCGGATATAGGAGCGGATGCGGTGCTCCAGCTCGTGGTCGCCGGGGCTGCGCGCCTGCATCTCCACCGGGATGGTGTTGAGGTAGGCGGTATTCGCACTGAACGGCAGGCAGATGCCGGCACCGTGCGCCCGTTCGATCAGCCGCTCGATCAGGTAATGCGCCCGCTCCGGACCCTCGTACGCGATGACGGAGTCAAATGCATCCAGCCATTCGGCGGTTTCCTCGGTGTCGATGTCATCGTTGCGGGACGGGGCTGGGTGGGCTTGCGCCATATTCGTGCTCCTCGGATGCGTCAGTCAGGCAAGGCGCCCCGCAGCCGCTGCACGCGCCACGGGACCAGCCTGCAAGGCTAGCATCGGGCACTCCTTACGATAAGACTGCAAGCGGCGAACACCGTGTTTCCCCGAGGGAAACACCATCGCGTCCGTTCAGTCGGGATCGCGGTTGTCTACCCGCAGCATGAATGGATGAATCTGCACCTCTTTCGACACGGCGGCCTGCTGGAAGGGATCTCCCCTGGTGAAGTCGATGACCTGCCGCTTGTCCTGCGCACGCACGAGGAACATGCTGCCGATCATGCGGTCGCCGTCATCGGACATCAACGGCCCGCACATGACGCACCGGACCTTTGCGGCAGCCAGGTAGGCGCGATGTGCGTCGTAACTATCGAGCCGGCGCTGCTGCGCATCGGCGTGGTCAAGGCAATGAATGATGAATTCCATATCAACATATCTATTGAAATGCCTGGCCTGGGACAGCAAAAGCAGCAGGGCGCCAATGGCGCGGGCAAGACCGCGCTTGTGCGCACGCTGTCGGGGCTGGACGGGGTGGAAATCGGCCATGTGCCGGGGCATCGCCGCTTCGAGCATGGCATTGCCGTAGTGCTGGAGAACCGCAACCTGTTCGGCGAGCTGTTGGTGCGCGACAACCTGCGGCTGGCCGAGCAAGCCGGCAGGCGTGCGCGCGGCGGCGCAATGCGCTTCACGCATGACGAAGTCTGCGAACTGTGTGCGGCCCATGGCGGGCAGCATCGTCAAGGCCACGGCCACCGCCTCGCCCGGTCCGACCTCCATGTCGATGTCATGCATCACGGGCACCGGGCTGTAGCTAGCATACAGGCCTTTCACTTTCAGCATGGTCAGACTCCCATATAGGCTTCGCGCACGCGCGGATCCGCCTGCACGGCTTGCAGCGTGCCGCTGGCAATGATTTCCCCGTAATACAGCACGTGGGCGGTGCCGCAGATCGTCATCAGCCCCATGTCGTGCGACACCAGCAGGATGGTCATGCCTTCGCCGTTCAGGCGCAGGATCCACGCGCGCAGCAGTTCGATTTCCTCGCTGTTCAGCCCCGAGGACGGTTCATCCAGCAGCAGCAGGTGGGGTTCGCCGATGCAGGCGCGCGCCAGTTCCACGATGCGCCGCTGGCCCGCCGGCAGCGTGCCGGCGCGGTGCTGCAGCAGGCCTTCCAGACCGAACTTCCTCGCGCATCCCAGCGCGGCCTCCTGCATCGACTGCAGCTCGCGGCGCGACAGCGGCGAGCGCAGCATCGCATGCACCACGCCCGAGCGCGTGGCCTTGTGGCAGCCGGCCATCAGGTTTTCCAGCACCGTCATGTGCTCGAACACCTGCGGCGTCTGGAACGTGCGCACCAGTCCGGCGCGGCTGCGCTGCTGCACGCTGTCCGCGGTAATGTCGCGCCCCGCCAGCAGCACCTTGCCGCCCTTGGGTCGCAGAAAGCCGGAGATGATGTTGAAGCAGGTGGTCTTGCCACTGCCGTTGGGGCCGATCAGACCGATGATGCCGGCGGCCGGCACATCGAACGCAACATTGCGCAGCACGTCAAGGCCGCCAAAGCTGTGCGCGACCCTTCGACCCGCAGCACTGGTGCCGAATTCAGCGATGGCGGATTTCATTGGACCTCCTTCAATGCGGGGTTGTGCGTCCGGCCGAAGCTGCGGCGATGCATGCGGCCAACCATGTCCGCGAGCCCACCCATGATCCCGCCCGGCATCAGCGTGACCACCAGCACCAGCACCGCGCCAAACAGCACCTGGTGGAAATCCCCCAATCCGCTCAGCAACTCCGGCACCAGCGACACAAACAATGCGCCGATCACCACGCCGTAGGTGGAGCGCGCGCCTGCCACCACCGGCACCAGCAGGAACACGATCGAGCGCTCCACCGCAAAGCTCTGCACGCTGACGAACGACACATAGTGCGCAAACAGGCTTCCCGCCAGCGAGCCGAGCATGGCCGACAGCACGAACATCGCGGTCTTCAGCCCGTGCATGTCGATGCCGAGCACCTGCGCTGCCGGCGCCGCGTCGCGGGCTGTGCGACCGCTTCCTGGAAAAGACCGAGAAGGGCGTGGATGTGTCGCGCTGCGATGCGGTGCAGGGGCTCGGCAAGATCGCGCACAGTTTTCTGCAGTCGCTGCTGGAGGAACGCCACCTGGCGTTCCTGCGGCTGATCTTCGCGGAGTCGCGGCGCTTCCCCGCGCTGGGGAACGCCTGGTATACGCGCGGCGCGGCCCGGCGGCGACCTGCGCCTATGTTGCGGCCTTCCTTGGCAGCCAGCAGGCGAGAGGCACGCGGCTCTCGGCAAGCCCTGAGGTCAGTGCCAGGCTGTTCCACGGCATGGTGCTGGCCAGCGTCCTGCACCGTGCGCTAGCTACCGGCGTCCGTCCGGACGACGCCGAGATCGATGCGCTGGTCCGCGACGCGATCGCGGTGATCGTGCCGGCCATTGATGCCGGCACGTCCTCAAAAGCGCGTCAGAAGCGATAGCGGATGTAGCCCATGCTGAAGTTGACGCCCGGATTCGGCTCCTGAATGCCGGCGTTGGACAGGTGCTGGAAGCGATAGCCGATGGTCAGGCGCTGCGCCTTGCCGAAGGCAACCCCAACGCCGACCATGTCGGAGAACTGGAACGCCGACCCCATGCGGTGGCCGCCGGCGATCTCGGTGTGGCTGAGCACGCGCAAACCCACTGACGCCTCGATAAACGGCGTGGCAAATTCCGCGGCATAACCCAGGCGAAAGATTGGCGAGATGCCGTACTCCATCAGCTGGCCGGACGGCCGGCCAGACAATGCGCGCCAGTTCGCGACATTGACCTCGCCATCCAGCGAGAGCGTGAAGCGGCTGGACAGCTGCCATTGCACGATGTCGTCCCAGCGCGCGGCGATTTCATACTTTTCCACGCCGTGGCCGTTATCGCGGCCATAGCCGCCCTGCATGGAGAACGCTGACGCGCCCGCCGCAACCGGCAATGCGCAAAGACCTGCCGCGAGCGGCAGCATCGCGGCGGCCCGGTTCCGGGCGCGGAAGGTGGTTGGTTTCTTTACTGACATCGTTAGGCTCCGGCAGCGTCCGCGAATCGACGCAGCACCGCCGTTTTCTCTTGTTATGACCGCGACCGAAGATATCAGCGGCACGATTTTCCGGAAGCCTGCCTGGCACAAACACAGCGTTCCAATGCCGGAACAATAGCGAGCGAGATTGCGCTCCAATGCAAATCGACCGCAAGGCGGCAGCCTTGCGGTCGATTCCTGAGGGAACGCACTGGCGTGCAGCCCCGTACCCCAGCGTCCCGGCTTCAGCGCCGCTGCGGCTTGAGGTGCATGCCAGTCACGTCAGGCGCAACCAGGCGGGTACCGACATCCCCCGCAACGTCGCCAAAGCGGCTGGCGCCGCCGTTCCAGTCGCGCGTGGCAGCTTCGATCTCGGCCGTGCTGCGTGCCACGAAGTTCCACCAGAGCACGATCTCCTCTTCAAACGGCATTCCGCCGATCAACAGCAGGTCGGCTGGCCCATCGCTGCGCACGGCAATCTGCCGCCGCCCGGTGCCGAGGTAGAGCAGCGTGCCGGGATCCAGCACCTCTCCCTCCACGGCCGCCTTGCCGCTGAGCGTAAGCACCGCGTATTCAAACGCAGGCTCGGCAGCAATGATCGTGCTGGCGGCCTGTCCGGTTGCAAGGTCCATCCCGACCAGCGGCGAATGCACCGCCACTGGCGAGGTCTGGCCGAACGCCGTTCCAGCCAAGACCGTGATGCCAAACCCGCCCGACACCACGCGCGGCAGATCAGGATAGTTCTGGAATGCCGGCGCCATGTGCCGCTTGCCGTCCGGCAGTGCAATCCAGAGCTGGGCGGCGTGCAGGCGGCCGCCGGTGCCGATGGAATGTTCCGCATGGGCAATGCCATTGCCCGCCGTCATCAGGTTGACCTGCCCCGGTCTGACCACCTGCTCATAGCCAAGGCTGTCGCGGTGCAGCACTTCGCCCTCGATCATCCAGGTAAAGGTCTGCAGACCGATATGCGGATGCGGCCCGACGTTCAAGCCGCGCCCGTCGGGAAAGTCGATCGGCCCCGCGTGGTCAAGGAAACACCAGGCGCCAACCATGCGCCGCTGCCGGTTGGGCAAGGCACGGTGGATGATCAGGCCTTCGCCAACCTCTGCCGGCCGCGTCGGGATACGTTCCAGCACCGGCTGGCCGTGGCATGGTTCACAGTCGCGCGATGTTGAAGGCGTGGCTTGTGCCGTGGTGTTGCTCATGATCGACTCCTTGCTGCCAAGCGGCGCGGTGGTGTGGAGACTGACCAGACTATCGGCGCCCCGGTGCAAGCGCTAGGCGCCCATGCCCGAACACCATGTTCGTCCGGCGAGAACGCTCGCCAGCATTTTCCTGAATTATGATCACGCCGTAACAGAAGCCACAGAAGACCATACTCACGCCATCGTGTCCATGCGGCGCCATTCCACCGCACACTCGCTGCGCACCGCCCCCTGGCGGGTCCTGCGCTTGCGCCCATGACCGGCGCAGCCAATGCCGTCTCTGGCGGCGCAGGGCTGGCCGGCGCGGCCCGCACCTGGTGGCAAGCGGACCGTGGCCGCCTGCTGCATGCGGCAAAGACAGTCATCGCCGTGCTGATGGCAACGTGGCTATCGATGCGGCTGGAACTGGCGTCGCCGCGCACAGCAATGGTGTCGGTGGTGATCCTGATGATGCACCAGCAAAGCGGCATGGTGCTGGCGCGGGGCTTCTACCGTGCCGTCGGCATGCTGGTAGGCAGCGTGGCCGCACTTCTGTTGTTCTTTTCGTTCCCGCAGGAGCGCGTGATGTTCCTGCTGGGCCTGTCCCTGTGGATCGGCCTGTGCGTGTGCGGCGCGGCATATTTCCGCAACTACCAGTCTTATGGCTTCGTGCTCTCGGGCTATGCCGCCTGCATTGCGGCGGTGCCGTCGATCTCAAACCCGTACGCCATCTTCGACAACGTCGTGATCAGCCTGAGCGAGGTCTCGGTGGGCATTGCGTGTGCCGGCATGGTGAGCGGCCTGCTGTTTCCGCAGCGCGTGGCACCGATGCTGCTGGCCGCCGGGCAACAGCACATCGCCACCTTCGCCGGCTTCATCCGCACCGCGCTGCAGGGCAGCGAGACCGCCGCGGGCCTTGGCGCGCTGCACCTGCGCCTGGCCGGCGAGCGCGCACAGCTGGAAAGCCTGCGCAGCGCAGCGGTGTTCGAGGATCCGGAAATGCGCGCCAATAACGCGCTGATGCTGCGCTTGAACCACGATTTCCTCGAGGCACTGGCGCGCTTCCATACCATCCACCAGCTCAGGTCGCGCATGGCCAAGGCAGCCGATCGCCGTGCGGGCGACGCACTGGACGCCCTGTTCGGACGTCTTGCCGCGCTGCTGCCCGCCACAGCGGGGCGCACGCGGCTGGAACTGGTGGAAATCGCCGCACTGCACCAGGGCATGCTCGGCCTCGATGCGGCCCTGCCCGCTTACATCGCGGCGGCAAGCGCCACCCTGGCCGATGCGCCGCCACTGGCGGCCGACCGCTTTGCCGCCGGCGCCACCGCGCTGCGTGAAGCCGTAGCCGATTTGCTGTCATACACTGGCAACTTCCTTGCGCTGCGGGCCCCCGGCATGGCGGCGACGCCGGCGACGCGCGTGCAGCCCCGCGGGCGCGCCAACCCGGCCAACCGGGCCTTTGCCATCGCCTCGGGCACGCGCGCCATGGTTGCGGTGCTGGCCAGCGCGTGGCTGTGGATCACCTCGGGGTGGGCCGGTGGCAGTTCCGGCGTGATCGCAACCACGATCGCCATCTCGCTGTACTCGATCATGCCCCAGCCCATTGCCATTGCGCGGCAGATGCTGATCGGCTGCGCAATGGCGTGGATGGCGGGCCTAGTATTCAACTTCTTCCTGTTGCCGCATCTCGATGGCTTCCTGCTGCTGGCCGTGGCGCTGGCGCCGTTCATTGCGATCGGCAGCTATCTCGGCACCTTCCCGCCGACCGCGGCGATCGGACTAGGCTTCGGCATCTATTTCTGCTTTCTCGGCAACCTCAGCAATCCGATGGTCTTCAATCCAGCCGGCTACCTCGATGCCGGCATCGCCACACTGACCGGTATCGCCATCGCCTCGCTGGCCTTTGCTACCATCGTGCCGCAGGGTGGCCACTGGCTGGCCGAGCAGTATCTGAAGCAGTTGCGCGAACTGGTAGCGAGCGACATCTGCCGTACCCCGCTCACGGGACTGCGACTGTACTTCGAAACCCATATCCGCGACTTTATCCAGTTTGCCGGCTCGCGCCCGCCGGCCGGGCGTGCCGGCCAGGCAGAGCTGCTCGGTTGGGCTTTTGCCGCGCTTGAGATCGGGGTGGGCACGATCGCCCTACGCGAGGTCACGGCCCGCAGCGTGCTGCCCATGGCATGGGAGCGCCACCAGGCGGATCTGCTGGCGGCCCTGTCCGCGCTGTTCCGCACGCCGTCGCCGACCACCTTCGGTGCCGCAATGCAAGCCCTGGAACAAACCATCGCGTGGACCGGCCGCAATGCCTCCCCTGCGGCCAGCGAGGCGCGCGCCATCCTGCATGCCATGCGACTGTCACTGCTTGACGATGCCTTGCCGCTGGTTGGCGTTGCCAGCACCGACGACACAGGTGGACCCGATGCGGGCTAGGGCAACATGGGCAACGCCGGCAAGGGCGACACTGCGGACTCTCGCGCTCGCCGGCGCCTGCGTCGCCATGCTGGCCGCTTGCGCCAACACGGGCGGGATCGCGCCTGCGGCCACGCCGCTCGACGCCAGCGCGGTCGATCCCGGTGCAGCGCTGCGCGCCACGCAGCAGGATGCCGGCTGGCCACATCGGTCATGGTGGTCGCAGCTGGGTGACCGCAACCTGGATGCGCTGGTGGCACACGCGGTTGCCGGCTCGCCCGACATGCGCATCGCGCAGGCGCGCAGCGAACTGGCGCTGGCGCAGGCAAAGATCGCCGGCGCCGCCATCGAGCCCAATGTGAATGCAGGAGGCGCCTTCGGCCGCACGCGCTTTCCCCGGCTGGCTACGCCGCAGCCGCTCGGCGGGCATACCACCTGGAACAACCATCTCGCCGCCGAACTCTCCTACGACCTGGACCTGTGGGGACGCAACCGCGCAGCCCTGCAAGGCGCGCTGGACAACGTGCAGGCGGCGGCAGCCGATGCGCGCACGGCGCAGCTGAGCCTGGAGACGTCCGTGGTGCGCACATATATCGACCTGGCCTTGCAGTACGCCCTGCTGGACGTCAGCCAGGCCAACCTGGCGCGCCAGACCCGCATCTACGAAATCATTCGCAAGCGGACCAGCCGCGGCCTGGCCAGCGAGCTGGAGCTGAGCCAGGCACGCACGCCGATCCCCGCCCTGGAGGCGCAGGTACAGCAGGCACAACGTGCCATCGCGCTGGTGAAGAACCAGCTCGCGGTACTCAGCGGCGACGGTCCCGGCGCAGGCGACAAGCTGGCGCGCCCTGCCCTGGTCCTGGCGGCTCCGATCGCGGTGCCGGCCTCGCTGCCGGCCGAACTGGTGGGACACCGTCCGGACGTGGTGGCGCAGCGCTGGCGCGTCGAGTCTGCCGCAAAGGGCATCCAGGTCGCCAAGGCGGATTTCTACCCCAACATCAACCTGGTGGCGAGCATCGGCCTGGCCTCGGCGGCGTTCGGCAACTTCTTCACCTTTGTCGACCGGGATGCGATTGGGCACAACGTAGGCGCGGCATTCTCGCTGCCGATCTTCGATGGCGGCCGCAGGCAGGGCAACTACGGCGTTGCTACGCGCAGTTACGACATCGCCGTCGAGAGCTACAACAAAGCCGTACTGGCCGCCTTCCAAGGCGTGGCGGACGCGGTTATCTCTCTGCAATCGCTCACGCGCGAGCAGGCGAGCATCGAACAGGCGCTGCGCTCGGCCCGGCAGTCCTATGCGCTGGCCGATCGCGGCTACCGCGGCGGCTTTACCGACTACCTCAACGTCCTTGCGGCCGAGAACGAGCTGCGGCGCCAGGAGCTGAGCCTGGCGCTGGCGCGCGCAGCCCGCCTGGACGCATGGGCGCGCCTGATGCAGGCGCTGGGTGGCGGCTTCGACGCTGCCGCGGTAGCCGGCGAGCCGTCATGATGCAAGGAGGCACCCGCTATGCCGCGTGAGATCGCATTGGCTTCCATTCTGATGCCGTCGCTGCTGCCGGTGTTCGTCGGCTGCCTGCTGCTGTACCTGCTGGTGGATCGCCTGCTTGTGCGCCTGGGCGTCTACCGGCTGGTGTGGCATCCGGCACTGTTCCGGGTGTCGCTGTTTGTGTCGATCTTCAGCGCCGTCGGACTGGCGCTGTGGCGCTGAGTCAGCCCTGAAGGCGCCGCAGGGTTCAAAAAAAGCGAACAAGGACCATGAAACTGAACGGACCTGCCGTGCTGCGCGTGCTCGGCACCGGCCTGCTGCTAATCGCCGCGATCGTGCTGGGCTACAGCCTCTGGCAGCACTACATGTATTCCCCCTGGACCCGCGACGGCCGCGTGCGGGCGGACGTGGTCAGTATCGCCGCCGATGTCTCGGGCCCGGTGGAGCAGGTGCCGGTTCGGGACAACCAGGAAGTCCGCAAGGGCGACTTGCTGTTCGCACTCGACCCGGAGCGGTTCCGGCAGGCCGTGGCGCAGGCCGAGGCGCAGGTACGCGCGCGCAAGGCCGAGCTTGACATGCGCCATCAGCAGGCGTCGCGGCGCATGAACCTGGACAGCTCCGTGGTGTCGGCGGAAAGCCGCGAAGACATCGGCGCACAGGAGAAGCAGGCAAGGGCCAATTACGACGCCAGCCTGGCGGCGCTGGACACGGCCCGGCTGAACCTGAGCCGCAGCGAGGTGCATGCGCCGGTGGACGGCTATGTGACCAACCTCAACCTGCACGCCGGGGACTACGTGAGCGCCGGTGCAGCGCGCATGGCGCTGATCGACAAGCACTCCTACTGGGTCTACGGATATTTCGAGGAAACCAAGCTGCCGAATGTGCGTGTCGGCGCCAGGGCCGAGGTCAGATTGCTTTCCGGCGGCAAGCCGCTTCCCGGCCGCGTCGAAAGCATCGCGCGCGGCATTGCCGATCGCGACAACCCGACCAGCGCCAACCTGCTGGCCGACGTGAACCCGGTGTTCACATGGATTCGCTTGGCGCAACGTATTCCTGTGCGCATCCGGCTGGACGCCCTGCCCGACGATCTGCCGCTGGCCATGGGCACCACGTGCACCGTCACGATCCTGCCAGAGCCGCAGTAGGACAGCGCTTCCGCGAAACCTCCGCCAGCCGCCCGCCTCAGGCCACAAGCTTCATCCGATAGAACAACTCCATCCTTTCCACCGCATCGCTGCCATCTTCCTGGAAGCGGCGGATGTGCTCGGTCTGCGTATGGTGCGCCTCCTGCGCGGCGGGACTGTCCCAGTGCTCTACGAAGACAAAGCGCCGCGGATCATCCTGTTGCTCGAACATCTCGTAGCGCAGGTTGCCGGCATCGCGGCGGGAAGGCGCCACCACGGCCCGCAGTTTTTCCCGTAGCTCCGCCTCGCGCCCGGGCTTGGCATACAAGACCACCAGCACATAGAAATCGTCCATGGTTCGTGTCCTCTGCACATATGGTGTCAGCAAAGACTAGGCAAATACCACGGCGCAAGCAAGCAGGACACGGAGGGCGCGCGGATCGTTCTATCAGCGCGAACAGCATGTTTGGCAGATGGCTATCACGCTCGCCCCAATGCATGGCTTATGCTGCAAGGGCTCCTTGCGACGGCCGACCGCAGCGCATGCGGGACGGCATCAGAACCGCATTTGCGGTTTGCAGTGTCCGGCAATGCCGGTACCGTCGCCGGGCAGTCGGGCCAGCGTCGCGCACGGTACATGCAGCGCCGGCCCGGGAACGCCGAGTAGCAGAAACCCACCCTTTGTTCTGGAGATAACCATGGCGAGCGAACCCATTCGCGATCCCGCAAACGACCACCTGCTGACTCCGCAGAACGCAGCTTTCGTGATCATCGATTACCAACCGGTCCAGGTGAACTCCATCGCCTCCATGGACCGGCAGTTGCTGATCAATAACATCGTCGGCGCTTCGCGTGCCGCGGTTGCGTACAAGCTGCCGATCGTGCACTCCACGGTCAATGTGAAGACGGGCCTGAACAAGCCGCCAATCCCGCAGCTGCAGAAGGTGCTGGGCGATTTCCCCACCTACGACCGCACCTCGATCAACTCCTGGGAAGACGTGGAGTTCCGCGCGGCAGTGGAGGCGACGGGGCGCAAGAAGCTGATCATGACTGCCCTGTGGACGGAAGCGTGCCTGACCTTCCCGGCGCTGGACGCGCTCAAGGAAGGCTATGAGGTCTATGTCGTGGCCGACGCCGTAGGCGGTACTTCCGTGGCGGCGCACGAGGCCGCGCTGCGCCGCATCGAACAGGCTGGCGGCAAGATGATCAGCGTGGCTCAGCTGTTCTGCGAACTGCAGCGCGACTGGGCCCGCAGCGAGACCGTCCCGGCCTTCATGGATCTCTTCATCCAGACCGGCGGCACGGCTGGCATCCAGTTCTCCTACGACCGCACCTGAAGTTGGGGGCCGGCATGCCCGCCCCCAACTTCATGCACCACGCGCCCCGCGCCACGCGGGGCGCGATTCCTTTGTTCTTTTGCTTAACCCCGCCCCGACCGGAGCCGGCATGGCCGACTACTACCTCCTTTCCGGCCGCCTGTTCATTGCCTTCATGTTTGTGCTGAGCGGCGCCAACAAGCTGATCTTCTTCGCGCACGGCCTGGACGAAGTGCGCTCACGCAGTTTGCCGTTCCCACGCCTGGTGCTGTCGCTGACTATTTTCGTGCAGCTGACTTGCGGCCTGGCCATTGTCGCTGGCTACCAGACCGAGATTGCGGCCTTCCTGCTGGCGGTATTCACGCTGGCTGTTGCAGATCGCTATTTCCGCCAATGGCGGGCACTAATTCCGCCAATGTAGAAATCTGAACGTTAGCTACTCCTGCGCTGACGCTTCCGAACCTCCCAGAGTACCGCGGTGAGGTTGCGACAGATTCGTAGCCTACACGGCGCGAGCGTATTCATTCTATGGCCGGGGACTTGGCAGACAGCCGTGCGCGGATCAAGCCAATCCCGCTTCCAGCGAGGCGAGGAAACGTCGACGGGATTCAGTAACAGGCATTCGAAACAGTATGGGAGCTGATCTCGGTCGGAGACCCACGCCGTTGGCGTTTGAAGCGCCTCCAACCTTTGGATACCAACATGCGTCAAGCACGCGAGGCGGCACAGGGCCTGTTCATTCATCGGAGGGAACAGAAGCCACCCAGCATTGGTCAACGCTGGATACGCACCAAGGTCGCCAATCTGCCACAGCTGCTCAACACTGATCTGGTACCTCGCCGCCAGGCGACCCAGCCAACCGCCAAACGCTTCGTCATCAAATGGCCGCGGAGCAACAGGCCAGGGCCTGACGCCTTCAGGACAGCAACGTCCGTGCTGCATTCTCTATGTGACCCAGATCGATGGCTTCCTTCCCATCCCGGATCGCAAGTTCCGCAGAAACCGTCAAGAGGCGCGACACTTCTCCTGTGAGCCCTCCACTTGCAGTCAGAACCGCGTGTACGATCTCTCGTCGTGCCAGATTCGACGGACGTCGAAGCGGCAAAACCATCTCAAAGGCAGCAAGCAGAGAACGAAATGCCTCCGTCTCCTGCCATCTCGGCACCTCGAGACGGGAGAATCGGCTGACCATCTGGGGATCCGTCTGAAGCGCCATGACGGCGTCCTGGGTTCCAACCAGGACAACAGCGATTTTCAGGTCATTTGCGAGGAACTTCAGCAGATTCAGTGATGCACGCTGCTCTCGATAGTTGCCTGCCAACAAGTGATGGACCTCGTCAACGATCAGCATGCGCGCAGACACTTTTCGAAGCAGTCCGCGGCTCAGATTCTCGAGCGCAGACCGCCTTGCCGCCGCGTTAAAGGGAGCGCCAAGCTCAAAGAGCAATGAAGAATAGAACCGCGGCTGCTCAGGTGTCGGGGGCATCTGCATGGCGACAATTTGTCGCATCTCGACGCCCTTCTCTTCGTCATACTCCGGTGGATGACGACGCTGGAATTTCGCGACAATCTGCGTCTTGCCAATGTTGGAATCACCGTGCAGCAACAGACACGGCATGCGCTCCCGCTGTGGTGTTTGCAAGAGACGCTCGAGAATCTCCAGCACCTGGGTAGCGCGCGGATAGTCTATCCAATGGCTACGTGCCAAGCCTCTAATTCTGACAGCATCGTCGCACTGAGCCAGTTCTCTCGCGGCCGGTAGCAGATGTGATAGCGGCGAGCGCATCGCAATTACAGCAACTCGACATTGAACACAGAGGGCGGCTTGTTGTAATCTACAGCCGGCTCAGATGGCTTGACAAACCCGTTCGCAGGCGCCGATTCTGGCATCTCGCCAAGACCGTGGGGAGCGAGTTCCTTCAGCGCTTCGCCTTTGCGGCTTGCTCCCATTGTTTGCGAACTTGCGCGGGAGACAATCCGACGCTGTTCGTCGATCGCTTCAAATACCCTCGCTTCGGTGACATATTCTTTGCCTTGAGATCGTAAGCTCCGTAACGCACTGCGCTGCTCCCACAGTGACACTCGGCCACGGCGCAAGTCCGCAAACGTCGCTTCGACGTAGTGCTTTCCATCGACACTGACAAAGATTCTGGAGAGATCCTCAGGATGGTACCGTGCTATAACTTTCTGCTTTGTCGCCCGCCAGGCTGCGAATATGGGGTGCCAGTACCGAAGGTAAAACAGCGTTAGACCATCTGACTGCACCGTCCGATAGGTCATTGGCAAGAACTGGATTAGGAAGCGCAAGGGTTCAGGCGCAGCATTGGGAAGCGAGCGTGGAGCCGTCTTCTTAGTCGCCATTGCCCACTCCGAAAACGGAGTGGCTCCCTGCAGCCCGCGGTGCGCATTGTGATGATAGCGCTCGGCAATCTCGAGAACGAGCCATCGCTCAAATTCTCGGATCGTCAAGGAGGCCTCCTTTTCCGGCGGTCTGGCCTTGCGCCCCTTCGGGGACGATCCCGTCGATCCTGGCAGGCTGTGGACACGTTCCATCATGGTCCTCATTAACCGTTCGATATGTCCGCCGAAGTACGGCCTTCCTGCGGGTCGATACATCAACTCGACACCATACTCACGACACCCCGCTCGCAATGCCCTGCTCTTGAGTTCGGCCGCATTGTCGAGGTGAAGTAGTTGTGGAATGCCGTGCATTGGCCAATCAACGCCGACATCGAGGCTGGCGAGCCAGCCATCCTTTGGCAAGACCACGCGTGTCAATAGCAACGCGACTGTTGCCGCGTTGGGGCGGTCCATCCCCACATACACGCCGACGACACATCTTGTCGAAACGTCGAGAGCAATGCTTAGCCATGGCCGACCAATTGGGCGTCGGCATGTATCGTCCACCAGGATCACATCGGCCAATGTATGATCGATCTGCACGATATCCATCGGACAGCGCGCCACAAGATGACCAGGCGGAATCTCCGAGCCGGGCAGAGTTGCTAGGCGAAGCGCTTCCGCTTTTCGATGGGCAGCCCAGCGTCGCGAAATGGTAGACCTGCTTGGCGGACGAACACCGGCCACCGCGCATCGTCTCCGGATTTCGACATCAAGCTCGAAAAGCGGATGAGCAAGATGACGCTGTTGCGGCAGCCAATCGGCAAGTACCTCACTCACGATTTCATCGACATTCGCTGCTAGACGCGACTTTCCCACTTTGGGACCTCGGTCATAAGGTATCAACGCGCTCGCCACAGGGTCTGCGAGGAAGCGCCGGCGCAAGTGATAAACCGTAGCCCAATGGATTCTAAGCAATTTGCCAGCGCTCTCAGCTTGCTTACGCGTAAGCGGAGCCGTCCCAAGCGGACGTAAAACCCTTGCAATCGCCAGTTCGCGCTTCGTTGCAATCGCTCGCACACCTAAAGTTGTGACTCCGATCAATCGACACCGAGACTCGGGAAGTCCCATCAAATCAGGGCACTGCTAGGGCTCTACCTTCCTAGGTGCGTTGCCTTTCCCACGGAAAGTTGTGTTCCGGGGAAGCGATTTCACCTAATGTTGTGTCTAGTTGGAGCGGGATGGAGGGCCGTAGAGTGCGCGCAAGATTACGTCTGCGAGCCCGAACCGTTGCTGCCGATGCGTCAGACGTCGAGATCAACTTGGCGACGTGGCCCGCGGTCGACGATCAAGCCTTGCCGGAGGCTCAGCGTGCCAGCTTCCGCGCACGCGTTTGCGCGGTGCGGCTTTATTTGGATGGCGCTAGCGGTAGGGACATAAGGACCAATGCGGGAATCGGCCGCGCCCAGGTGTACCGCTTGATCACTGAGCGTTGCCTTGCACCGCATCCTGACGGACAAATCTACGGCTGGCGCGGATTGTTGCCGCACGCACGCGTCCGGCCTTACACGCGTACTGCTCCTATTGCAGTGAATCCCTGGGGCGGCGGTGCAGCCGGAGCGCTTCAAGCCGTGTTCCGAAGCGCTGCAGGTCAAGGCCTGGAAGCTGAGTTTCGCCAGCAGATCCTTGGTCATCGAAAGACGCTCGAGTCGACCCGACAACCTCGGGCAGTGCTCTACCGCTGGTTCCTTAACGCGTTGCGGGAACGAGGCTTCGAGCAGCGCGGTGAATGGCCGTTCAACGTTGCGAAGCAAGGTTACAAGGCCATATGCCGTTTCATCGCCGACGTCATCGCGGAGGCGCCGCTACGGACCCGTAGCGCATTACTTGGAGGCCCGGAGGCCCTGCGCAAGACACGCACAGGCGATGGGACACGCCGTCCAGCATTGCGGCTGTTCGAGCGGGTTGAATGCGATGCGCACAAGCTCGACGCGCGGATGGTGATTCTCGTCCCTTCACCCCACGGCGGTCACGAGCCGCGTGTCATTCACCGTCTCTGGGTCGTCGTGCTGATTGAAGTGGCTTCACGCGCGGTTCTCGGCTACAGCTTGTCGCTGCGCCGCGAGTGCGGTGCCGAGGATGTTTTGCGTGCCATACGTTGCGCATTGACACTGTGGACACCGCGAGACATTCTGTTCAGCAACAACGTCTATGCTAAGGGCGCCGGCCTGCCTTCATTTCGGGCTCCACGGTTCGTGGGAGCTTGCTGGGACGAATTCAGCGTCGATGGGGCGCTGGCGAACATTTGCAATCGGGTTGAAGCCGCCCTGCAAGACGTCGTAGGTGCGCGAATATTGAAGCCTCAGGATCCCGCCAGCTTTAGCCACCGGCGTAGCAAAGACGACCGCCCCTTCATCGAGGCATTCTTCCGCTGTCTGGCTGCGGGTGGCTTTCATCGCCTGGCGACCACCACCGGCAACTCACCAGATCAGAAGCGTGGCACCGACCCGGAGAAGACGGCGACGGACACTAACTTCCAATTGGAGTTTGCGCAGGAACTACTCGACGTCCTGATCGCGAACTACAACGCCACACCACATTCCGGCCTTGGGTATCGCAGTCCGCTTGACCAGCTTGAATTATTGGCCGATCAGGAAGATCGACCGTTACCCACGGCGGATCCGATTGCTGTAAGCAAAATGGTGGGTGTGCGCAAGCTCTGTACGCTACTGGGCGGCAGCCATACAGGTAGACGACCCCATTTTTGCTTCGCCAATGCCCGTTACGCCGCAGAGTGGCTTGGCCTGCGCGGGGATCTGCTCGGCAAGAAATTATGGCTGACGATAGAAAACGAGGACGATGCCCGGTTCGCCGCAGTGTCAACGCGAGAAGGACATTTTCTCGGCGTCGTTCGTGCCTCACCTCCGTGGCATCGCACCCCGCACTCCCTTTATGTCAGACAGGCTATTCGCTCCCTCGAACGCAGGCGGTTGCTCTTCCTGTCCAGCGGCTGCGACGCGGTCGAGGCTTTGCTGCAATATGCAGAAGGCTCGCCCGGCAAGCGGCTCCCTCCTCACCCCGCTTATCTGGAGGCACGGCGGATCCTTCAGCAGTATGCCGAACTGGTTGCGGGAGAATCCATGGTCACCTTGGCACGCCAAGCGCTGCCGAGTGAAGTTGCCTCCGATCCCATGCCAGCCGGACCGGCGTCGCCTCTATCCCTGCCTCCGATGCGAAAGGCCCAGCTATGGTAGCGTCTACATACAATCCCCCACCTCCCCTGGCACCGAGTCATGTGCCACGCGACCATCCTATTGTGACAAGTGATTACTCCCTTTATACCGTCGCGATTGAGGAGATGGTGAACACAGTAGCCGGTTGGATCGATGACCAGATCGATGGCGCCACCATTTATGGCCCCTCGCGTTTTGGCAAGTCCAGCGGCGTCAATCACTGGCTACAGCGATTGCTCTCGGAGCGCTGCGGTGGCTATGTGCCGATGGTGGTTTGGAGCCACACCGACCCCGGCGGTTTGTATTCAGTCGGCAGCTTCTATGCGGAATTGCTACAAGCCAGTTCCCATTCGCTGGCGCGATTCGTGAGAAGTCCGCTTGCGCGCCACCATATGTTGCTGGAACGCTGGATCGAACTGGCCAGCCAAGGCGGTGGGCGCTTTCTGGTGCTAGTTATTGATGAAGCCCAGGGTATGTCGCAGCGAGAGTGGTTATGGCTCGTGGAGTTGCACAGTCAACTCGAGAGGCAACGAATTCGATTATGCGTAATCTCGGTGGCCTCGCTCCAGTTTTTTGATGAAGCAATCACCATGGCCTTGTCCGGCGGCGCGCATGCTGCGGCTCGCTTCATGCTGGCCACAAAGGCGTTCGATGGCATTCGTAGTGAGCAGGAACTCGCTTATGTCATGGCCGGCTATGACAGCGGCAGTGAATGGCCTCCGGGGTCAGGCCTGTCATTCACTGCGAGCCTGGTGCCCAATGCCTGGGCTCAGGGATTCCGACTCGCCGACTTCGCGGCTACGCTGATGCAGGCCATGACGGATTGCCTGCCCGCGCGGTACGCAGGCCCCATCAACTTTCCGATGAAGACGGTAACCCACGCGTGCCGCCACGTCTTGTTGCGACTGGCTTCTGGCGCGGACGTCGAGAAGGTGACTTCGCCGACCTCTTGGCGGCAGGTAGTAGAGGCATCAGGACATAGAAGGCTAATGGCAGTGGTGTCAGCCACCGCAGCGCGACAACGCAACGATCGCAGTCCGATACAGACATGACTGAGCCACCGCGTCTGACATGGCATCGCGGCAGCGTCCTTCCCTACGCGTCCTTGTACCACACGCTGCTCCGCGCATGTGAGCTCAATGGGCTCCGGCCGCGCCAGCTTGCTGCCATGACTCAAGCCCGTGATCGGCACGAGGCACCCCAGCCATTCGGGGGGATTGACCGGGAACGGCTCGCGACATTGCTGGGCGAGCCGGCGATGAAGTTTCGGTGGGCAACCGTTGACGATGCACCGGAGTGGTTGCGGCCTGCGCTTTTCGGCTACGACACCAGGATCTGTTCACTTTGCCTGGCAGAGGGTTATCACACCGATTTGTTTGCACTCCGCTTCCTGCAGACCTGCCCTGTCCACGCCGTCCCGCTGCGGTCGCACTGTCGCTGCGGCCGCGCGTTCATGATGATCTTGTCGGATCCGGACGGCCCGCCCGGTAGCTGTCCGTGCGATAGGCTTCGGTTCTTTACCCCAGAGCTGTGTCGCCGCCCGCGAATGACTTCAGCCAGCATGCAAGCCATGGATCAATTGGTCGCGTGGCTCGACGGCATGACATGTCTCGCCCATTCGGAAGCCGTTGCATACCAGTGCTTTTGGACGCAACGACTCGAGCCGGAGGAAATTCTGGCCCTGAGTGAGGCGATGGGACGCCCTTGCCCACCGGGCATACAGCCACATCAAACGAGGGACGCACTGCGCGTCGTGCATGGGCCGAACACAATTTTGCACAATGACAGTTGCCATCAGCAGGCGTTTGCGAACTTGGATCTAACAGAGCAAGCGTCGTCCTACTGGTCCGACGCACCAGCTTTCTCGGTCTACCGCGCCATGGCGCGACACTTTCGACGTCATGTGGCCCGGCGGGCCACCAAGTGGTTGGAGGCTCCGACTGCCGCGATCGCCGCCGAGACGCTGGCGCACCATCCCCAGGCAGCGCTGGTGATCACAGAGGGCCTGTGGGCACGAAGCGTTGAACCTTATGTGTGCCTTCGCCGTTGGCCTTATCGTGCACCACCGGCTGGCGTGTCTGCGGAGTTGAGCGATCAGGTAATGCTACATGCCTCCATCAGCCCCCCGAGTCGGGAATTCTCCGCGACTCACACCTGGATCGCATACCATGCGGCGGCCACCGCGTTGCTCCAGGTGTGGGCATACGCGGACAAGGCTGTCCACGAGATTCTCCTTGGCCGCGGGAATGCGCTGAGGCATGTCGAAATTGACGGTTGCCCGCTTCGTCCGTGGTGGGGTGCGAAGCGACGTTGTGACATCACCCGCTTTGTCGAACCGGTTATTGATTGCGGCGAGGCGTGGGGGAACATGTCGAGGACCAGCAAAGCGGCGCGCCTTTTCGGCGTCGCTCGCCGTCGCCACCGTCGCAGGCGAGCTATCGTTGCGCAATGGCATAGCCAAGGCCCCGGATTAACGTTCTCACGAGAGAGGGGCTGGACAGTCGCAACCACCTTCACCCCCGCCAACGCCGATATTCGCAAGCGACGCCTACTCGGCCAGCAGGATGCCGGCGCGATGTTCTGGATTTACCGGGAAACGGGCGGGGCGTTGGTCGCGCGTCTATGCGACGGACGCGTGCAGGGGATAGGCGAGTCGCCGCGGACAGCCATCAAGGCGCTGCGAATTGCCCTTCTTCGATTGAGGTTCCTTGCCCCGCCCCATTAGCAAGCCACAAATTTAGGTGAAAGTAGATACAACTTCAGGTATGCAAGCGGTCTCAGTCACATTAGGCGATTTACTGAACGGGTGACCCAGGCTGGCGGAATTAGTGGAACCAACGCCCCAAAACGCGTTGCCTACCAGCAACAATGGTAGACGTCACAACGGACGAGAGATCCATTACGGATCAATCAGTTGGATCGAGGTGAATGCTAGCGGATATAGCGGCTACCGCTGGGGGTATTGGCGATCTGCAACACTTGCCGCCGCCACCGCCTGGCTCGCGCGCTATGCCGACAGCGCGGCGACCCTGGCTGCCTACCGACGCGAGGTCGAGCGATTGATTCTGTGGGCGGTGCTGCAGCTCGGCAAGCCACTGTCTTCGCTCACGCACGAGGATCTGCTCGCGTATGAGCGCTTCCTGTCCGACCCGCAACCGGCCGCGCGCTGGGTGCTCGCCGGCAACAAGAAGCTCGCGCGCAACCATCCGGACTGGCGCCCGTTTGCCGGACCGTTGTCGCCCGGCAGCGTGCGCCAGGCGCTGGTGATCCTGAACGCGCTGTTCGCGTGGATGACCGAGGCGGGCTATCTGGCCGGCAACCCGCTCGCCCTCGCCCGCCGCCGGCGCGCGCCCACCCAGGCGCGCATCACCCGTTATCTGAGCCACGAACTGTGGGAGACGGTCAAGGAGACGGTCGCTGGGATGCCGACCGAGACCGTGCGGGAACGGCTGCACGCGGCACGCTGCCGCTGGGTGCTGAGCGTGCTCTATCTGGGCGGGTTACGGGCGTCGGAGCTGACCGCGACCACGATGGGCGCGTTTTTCTGCCGCCGGGATGCCCAGGGCATTGAGCGCTGGTGGCTGGAGGTGACCGGCAAGGGCAGCAAGACCCGACTGGTGCCGGCAACTGACGAATTGATTGCAGAACTAGCGCGCTACCGCCGCGCCCACGAGTTGGCGCCTACCCCGCAGTTCGGGGAGACGCGTCCATTGGTGCTGCCGGTGATTGGAAGCGGCGAGAAAGCGCTGTCACGCGGCGCTTTGCACCTGATCCTGAAAGAGGTGTTTGGCATGGCCGCGGCGCGCCTGCGGGCGCGCGGACCAGAATGGGAGGCGCAAGCCGCAGTGCTGGCCAGCGCCTCGGCGCACTGGCTGCGCCACACCGCGGGTTCGCACATGACCGACCAGCAGGTCGACCTGCGCTTTGTGCGCGACAACTTCGGGCACAGTTCGCTGTCGACGACGAGCGGGTACTTGCACAGCGAAGAAGATGCCCGGCATGAAGCCACGCAGGAGCGGCATCGGATCGGCTGGGGCACCGAGAAATAAGCTTGCAACATGGCGGCTCGAGAGCGAACAATAGCGAAAAGCATTGATGAAAACCCTTCATCATTGCCTAAATGCCGCGACGGCATACCGCCCGCTGCTATCCGAAGGCTTCGAGTAGACAACTTCCATGCCCCGCCATAACTTCAACGACCTGCTGGCATTGATCACTGTCGCGAAGGAGCAAAGCTTCACGCGCGCGGCGGCCAAACTCGGCGTTACACAGTCGGCGCTGAGCCATACCATTCGCAGCCTCGAAGCCAGGCTTGGCGTGCGACTGCTGACCCGGACCACGCGCAGCGTGTCCACGACCGACGCGGGCGAATGGCTGATTCGCTCCCTGGGCCCGAAGTTCGAAGAGATTGAAGCCGACCTGTCCGCGGTGGCGGAACTCGGCGAACGGCCGGCTGGCACGATACGCATCACCGCGGTGGACCATCCGATCGACGCTATCATCTGGCCGCGCCTGGCGAAAGTACTACCGCAATACCCTGAGCTGAACGTCGAACTGACTGTCGACTATGGCCTCACCAATATCGTCGGCGAACGCTACGACATTGGCGTGCGCTTTGGCGACCAGATCGAGAAGGACATGATCGCGGTCCGCATCAGCCCCGATGTGAAAATGGCCATCGTTGGCGCCCCCGCCTACTTCAAGGGCCACGACAAGCCTGCCACGCCGCGTGACCTGCTGGACCAGCGCTGCATCAACCTGCGGCTTGCGACGAGCGGCGGCCTCTATGCCTGGGAACTGGCAAAGGGTGCAAAGAAACTGCAGGCGCGCGTCGAGGGCCAGCTCATTTGCAACAGCGTCAACCAGATGCTGAACGCCGCCCTGGACGGATTCGGGCTGACGTTCCTGCCCTATCCGCTGGTCCAGCCGTATGTGGAGGCCGGCCGCCTCGTCCGTGTCATGGACGACTGGTGCCCGACCTTCCCCGGCTATCACGCGTTCTACCCAAGCCGCCGCCAGTCTTCGCGCGCCTTGAAGATTGTCATCGACGCGATCCGGTATCGCCCCGAAAGCGCACGCCGCTAGGCCTGCGCAAGCTGGTCGCGGATCGGCAGCGAGCGGATCCGCTTGCCCGTGGCCGCAAAAATTGCATTGCACAGCGCAGGCGCCACCGGCGGCACCGGTGGCTCGCCGACGCCGCCTGGCGGCACGTCGAAATCACCGCCGACCAGCCACGTGTGGATGGCACGCGGCGCCATATGCGAGCGCAAGAGCTCGAAGTCGTGGAAATTGCTCTGCTGCACGCGGCCTTGCTGGAACGAGATCTCGCCAAGCATGGCAAGGCTCACGCCCATCACGCAACCGCCCTCCACTTGCGATCGGATGCGCTCCGGGTTGACCTGCGGACCACAGTCGATTGCCATATCGACACGCGGGATCGAGAGCTGGCCTTTGGCATCGACGGCGACTTCGACGACGGTCGCCACATACGTGACGAAGCTGTATGCCATGGCGATACCCAGGCCATGGCCTTTCGGCAGCTTGCGACCCCAGCCGGCCCGCCGCGCGGCTTCCTCGATCACCCGCCGCATGCGGCCGGTGTCGAGTGGATACAGGTCCGGCGATTCGCTGTAGTTCCAGTTGTCAGATAGGGTCGCAGGATCGATCTTCCGCGGCGGCCCGATCAGCTCCAGCAAGTAGTCTTTCGGGTCCCTGCCGGCCTGGTGCGCGAGTTCGGCGACAAAGCTCTGCACGGCAAAGGCGTGCGGAATGTTTGACACCGAACGGAACCAGCCGATGCGCGTGTGCGCCGGCACATCGGCCGACTCCAGCCGGATCGACGGGATCTGGAACGGGATGTTGATGGCCGTCATCGCCGCCTCGAACGCGGCCTTGCCTTGCGCGCCGACCCTGAACGTGGAGGCGATGGTGGGGGCGGCGGACCGGTGAAGCCATGCTGCAGGCTTGCCCCTGGCATCCAGCACCGACTCCATGCGCTCGACCGATACCGTGTGGTAGTAGTCATGACGGATATCATCGTCACGCGTCCATTGCAGCTTGACTGGCGTACCACCCATCGCCTTGGAAACAAGCGCCGCTTCGGAGATGAAGTCTGCCATCGACTTGCGGCCGAACCCGCCGCCCAGCAACGTCAGGTGCAAGGTCACATCCTTCGCCTCGAGCCCGACATGCTTGGCCACGCTTTCCAGGGCGCCCTGCGGCGCCTGCGACGGCGCCCAGATCTCGCATTTGCCATCGACGAAGCGCGCCGTGGCCACCGGTGTTTCCATCGACGCGTGGGCTAGATGGGGGATGTAGTACTCGGCCGAAACCTTGCGCCGGCCGTTGGTAGACGATAGCGCTGCCACGGCATCGCCATTGTTGCGCAACGCCTTGCCGGGCTGGCGCGCCGCCGTCTCCAGGGTACGCCGGAACGCGCCAGATTCGTAGCCTGCGTTCGCGCCATCATCCCATTCGAGCTTGAGCGCGGCGCGCCCCCGCATTGCCGCCCAGGTATTCGTCGCCACCACGGCAACGCCCCCAACGGGGTTGAACAGCGGCGGACCGTCGTAGCCCTTCAGTTCGACGACGCGCAACACGCCGGGTACTTTCATGGCGTCGGCGCTGTCGACCTTGCGCAGCTTGCCGCCGTACACGGGCGGCCGCGCCATGACAGCGTAGACCATGCCGGGGAGCCGTACGTCGATGCCGTAGGTGGCCTTGCCCTGCGCAATATCGCGGCTGTCGGTCGGTACGATCTTGCCCTTGCCGATATAGCGGAACGCGTCGGGCTGCTTGAGCCGGAGTTGGCTGGGCTGCGGCACCGGCTGCCGCATGGCGGCTTCAGCCAATTCACCGTAGCCGAGCCGACGGCCCGTTGGCAGATGAATGACTTCGTGGTTGCGCGCCCGCACCTCGGTCGCCGGCACTTTCCACTGGCCGGCGGCGGCGGCTTCGAGCATTTGGCGCGCCGACGCGCCCACGCGGCGCATCGGCGCCAGAAAATGCCGCATGCTGCGCGAACCGTCCACGTTCTGGCTGCCATAGCGTGCCTCGTTCGCGTCGGCCTGCACGATCTTAACGCGGCGCCAGTCGGCTTCCATCTCGTCTGCCACCACCATCGGCAGGCTGGTCCGCACGCCGGTGCCCATCTCGGCGCGATGCGCGACGATCGTCACGGTGCCGTCGCGCGCGAGCGACACGAAGACCAGCGGGTTGTCCACCACGCCGCCCGGCATCGAGGCGGCGCCGTACTTCTTCTCCCCTTCAGCGGCATCGGCCTTTGCGATCAGGCCGCCGAACTGAACAGACAACGCAAACGCCGCGCCGGCCTGCAAAAGACGGCGGCGAGCCGGTTGCGCCAACAGCTGAATATCGGTGCGCGTCATGCCCTGGCCCCCGACTTGTTGCCCTGGAGCCGTGACGATGCCAGCCGCACGGCGGCATTGATGCGGGTATAGGTACCGCATCGGCAGAGATTGCCGCTCATCGCGGCGACGATCTGCGCGTCGGTCGGCTTTGGATTGCTTTTCAGCAACGCGGTGGCCGTCATGATCTGGCCCGCCTGGCAGTAGCCGCACTGCGCCACGCCGAGCTCTACCCACGCGTCCTGCACGGCCTTGCCTACGCGATCGGCATCCATCGCTTCGATCGTGCGCACGGCCTTGCCGCCCACCGCGGAAATCGGCGTCACACAGGAGCGCACCGCCTGTCCGTCGACGTGGACGGTACAGGCGCCGCACAGCGCCATGCCACATCCGAATTTCGTGCCCGTGAAGCCCAACGCATCACGGAGCGTCCACAGCAATGGGGTATCGGGGGACAGGTCGACATCATGAACCTGACCATTGATCTTGAGCGATGTCATCGGCAATTACGTGGCTGAAGTTCGCGGGATGGTAGCGGAAAAGCGCGGCCCGATTAATGTGCCGGTCCTGCATACGCTTATGAATCCTCTTCATGAATGCGCAACCTCCGGCACGTCGATGGAGCGGAGTCTGCCATAGGGTGTTCATGAGTGCATTTCATAAAGGCTTTGAGTATTCATGATCTAGGCGGGTGCGCCATTTCTTAGCAAGATGTCGCACCATGGAAAAATCAGTTCTTCATCAAGCCAGCGCCACCCCGCGCAATATCGGCCTGGACGCAGTTGCTGCTCCCCGCGTTTCGTCCGCTTCCGCACATCAGACCCCTACTCCGCGGGCGTACTGGAGTGGGGTCTTCGCAATGACGCTCTGCGTCTTTGCTTTGATCGCCTCCGAGTTCATGCCGGTCAGCCTGCTGACCCCGATGGCTGCCGACCTGCATGTGACGGAAGGGATGGCAGGCCAGGGCATCGCCATCTCCGGTGCTTTTGCCGTCATCACGAGCCTTTTCATCTCTGCCCTGGCCGGCAACATGAACCGGAAGACCCTGCTGCTTGGCCTCACAGGCGTGATGGCATTGTCCGGCGCCATCATCGCGTTGGCACCGACGTACCTCGCTTACATGACCGGACGCGCGTTGATCGGTGTGGTCGTGGGCGGGTTCTGGTCGATGTCGGCTGCCACAGCCATGCGGCTGGTGCCGGCCCACCAGGTGGCACGGGCGCTGGCCGTGTTCAATGGCGGCAATGCACTGGCCACGGTCGTCGCCGCGCCGCTGGGCAGCTATCTCGGCGCGGTCGTTGGATGGCGCGGAGCCTTCTACTGCCTCGTACCCGTTGCCCTGCTCGCGCTCGCATGGCAATGGTTCAGCCTGCCTGCCATGCCAGTGCAATCTCGTCACGCCGGCCAGGGCAATCCGTTCGCACACCTGCGGCGGCCGGTTGTGGCATTAGGCATGCTCTCGGCCGGCGTGTTTTTCATGGGCCAGTTCACGCTGTTCACCTATATCAGGCCCTTCCTAGAAACGGTGACGCGGGTCGATGCTGCGGCGCTCTCCCTGATCCTGCTTGTCATGGGTGTGGCGGGCTTCGTCGGCACCTCTCTGATCGGCACTGTGCTAAGACGCGGGTTCTACGCCACGCTGATTGCCATCCCTTTGTTGATGGCGGTCATTGTGCTAGCGTTAATCGCTTTCGGCCATCAAGCGGGTGCCGTCATCGCGCTGCTGGGGCTCTGGGGGCTGGTCGCGTCGGCCGCACCCGTCGGATGGTGGAGCTGGATCACCCGGACGTTTCCCCACCACGCCGAGGTCGGTGGCGGGCTCATGGTTGCCGTCGTCCAGCTCTCGATTGCGATTGGCTCCACAGTCGGCGGCTTGCTGTTTGACACGCTTGGTTATCAAAGCACGCTTGAAGCGAGTGCAGCGATGTTACTCATTGCCGCCGGACTGACCCATCTGACTTCCCGCTCCGAAGCGGCGCAAGCGCCTGAGCGCTCACTTCACCAGTAAATTCCTGCATGACCATCGAAGCGTTGGCGCCTATGCCTAACGGCAGACGGCTACAACCTGCATACTTTCACGAACATGAAATAATGGTCTTCGCCTGCAAAACAGCATTGTCTGTCAGGGTGCTCCGTTGGCGATTAATTGCATTTTGGAGGTCTTGAAAGGAAGCTCACGAGAGCAGATCGTACCGACGCTGTGTCCGAACTCACGACGATCCCGATAACTGGACCAGGTGCCGCTCCAGCGCGGCCTGCGCACGACGAGCGCTATCGGCATCCACGTTATCGCCCAGGACCTGGACTAGCTGCCGCAACTGGCCCGCCGTGAGGCCCACGTTCATGCTGATACGCATATGTGCCTGCAATTGCGATTCAGCCCCCGGCAAAGCGGAAAGCATACCCACCGTCGCCAGTTCGCGGCTTTGCCAGTCGAGGTTGTCGCGCTCGAAGATATCGCCAAACAAGTGGGTCTTCAGATATTCGTCAATGGCAGGAGCGAATTCAAACAGCGCGCCCCTGACCGGGGCGCCAGACAACTTGGTCTGGTTGGCCGTTCCTGCAATCAGTAACGCATCGCCCTTGGGCACGGCACGGCTCGGGTCTGAGCCGGGCACGTCGTGGACGCCCCGCTGCTTGCGCGCGTCAAGCACCTTCATCAACTCAGCCAGGGCATTGAGGCTACGCGGGAAACCGGCGTAAGCGTAGAGCTGCACCAGGATTTCCTTTGCCTCACTCACCGTCAAACCCGAGTCAAGACCCCGATTCAATGCCGCGTTCAGCCTTGCGATGTCGCTTGCAGCACCGAATGCAGCAATAGGGACGATGGCTTGTTGCCGCGCCGTAAGCGTTTCAGATGCGCTTGGCGCGCGACTTTGGGGAGCATTCAAAGCTGGACCCTCCTGCGCATTAGCGACTACGGGTATCAGCGTAGTGATCATGCCGAAGCCCACGGCGACCGCAAGCACGGAGCCCCTGCAGCATATTTTCTGCGGCTTAGCGCGCGTGATATTGCTCATCGCTGACTTTCTCCATCCACGTGACATTTTTCCCATCCACGGTGCCGGTAACAGCCAGGTGCGTCATCGCCGTGGCAGCGGCTGCGCCGTGCCAATGCTTGACGCCTGGCGGACACCAGACCACGTCGCCGGGACGGATTTCCTGAACAGGTTTGCCCCATTCTTGCGTGAGTCCCACCCCAGACACCACCACCAGGCGTTGCCCGGCTGGGTGCGTGTGCCACGCCGAGCGTGCAGCCGGCTCGAACGTCACCAGACTGCCCGAAGCATTGATGTTTTTGTCGGCGGGCCAGACCGGATCAATCCTTGCGCGGCCCGTAAAGTAATCGGCCGGGCCTACCGTCGACGCCTGGCTCCCGGCTCGGGCAATTTGCTGGCTCACCGCGTTCGCTTGCGTGGTTATCTGCGGATCCGCGGCGCAAGCTACGGCGGCCTGGCCGGCAGTGACCAGCAGTGTGGCTTTCAGAAGGTTGGGCATTCTTATCTCGAAAAATGACGACCGATACAACTGTATGGGCCGATTGATTGGTTGAGAAGACTGTAAAATCAGAACACGCTTGTGTGTGAGATTCACCAATGTCCAAGGAAAACCTCAACGACTTGCAGGCCTTCGTTGCCGTGGCGCGTGAGTGCAGCTTCACGCGAGCCGCCGCGAAACTGGGATTGTCCCGTTCGGCGCTAAGCCATGCGATGCTAGCTTTGGAAGCTCGCCTGGGCGTGCGATTGCTCACACGCACCACCCGCAGCGTCTCGACGACGGAAGCGGGTGCGCGATTGCTGAACGCACTGGCGCCGCGGCTGGATGAGATAGAACAGGAACTGAGCTCGCTCAGTGCCATGCGGGATAAACCGGCAGGTACGGTCCGCATCACAGCCCATGACCACTCCATCGCGACGGCGCTCTGGCCCCGCCTGCAGCCGCTGTTGCTGCAATATCCAGACATTGAAATCGAGTTCAGCGTCAACTACGGCTTCACCGACATCGCCGCGCATCGCTTCGACGCTGGCGTTCGCACGGGGAACCGCGTGGACAAGGACATGGTTGCCGTGCGTATCGCGCCGGACTTGCGCATGGCCGTAGCCGCCTCCCCCGATTACCTGGCCGGCAAGCGTATTCCCGCCACGCCGCACGACCTGACCCAGCATCGGTGTATCAATCTACGTCTTCCAACTCATGGCGGCCTGTATGCCTGGGACTTCGAGCGTGATGGACAGGCACTCAACGTGCGAGTAAGTGGTCAGACAGTGTTCAATAACACCTTTCTGATGTTGCAGGCGGCACTAGACGGCATGGGGTTCGCTTATGTGCCCTTGGACCTGATGGCGCCTCATATCCAGACTGGAAGGCTCGTGCCGGTGCTTGAGGAGTGGTGGCCACTGTTTCCGGGCTATCACCTTTACTACGCCAGCCGCCGTCACATCTCGCCGGCGCTCGCACTCGTCATTGAAGCGCTGCGTTATCGAGAAGACGAACTCAGGGAGACGGTCGTGTTAGCAGCCAAAGAAAAAGAGCCCAAGCCTTCTGGCCCGGGCCCCTAAGTCCTGGAGGACTTTATTCCCCCGGATGGAGACACTGATCTGACTCGCCCTGCTCAGAATTTGTGACGCATACTCAAGGACACTCCGGTCTGGCTGGCACCGGGCGTTATGGTGCTGCCAAACCCATTCAGACCCAAGTTCGAGTTGTCCTTGTTATGTACATAGCCAACGGTAAGGAAGGCATCCGTCCGCTTGGAAAATGCGTAATTGGCCGATGCCACCAATTCCCAGGGGTCTTGGCCGTTGCGCTTGTTGTTGAAGTAGTAACCCGCGCCAGTCAGGGTTAGGGCCTCAGTCGCCTTGTACCGGTAGCCCAACCAAAACAGGTCGTTGCGGCGCGCTCCGCCGATGTCGCCATTGAACCAGCGGTATCCCGCCAGAATCGTCGAATTGCCGAAAGAGAAGTTCGCCGCAGCGGCGATGCGGCGGTCGGCCTGTGCCGAATTCTGACCAGCAATGCCGCGTGTGCCTTGCTGCTGGTCGTAGATGACCGTTGCGCCGAACGGGCCGCTTGCATACTCCACGCCACCACCGAACGCCCGGTCGCTCTTGACGTCGCCGGGCGTCTCGCCGGCGATGGTGCTGCCAGTTGCAGTGGTCACAGTCGTGCCGCGCGCAAAGCTGTAAAATGCGGTCGCGGTGACCGGCCCGAATTTTCCGGTGTATTTGGCCGTGTTGTCATAGCGGCCGACCAGCGTGGAATCAAAACCAAGCGCTGAATAGCGCGCCGCCAGCACCATCGGTTCGTAGTTGATCAGCAGGTCATACAGAGTGTTCTGCTGACGGCCCAGCGTCAGCCTGCCCCACTGGTGCTCCAGCCCGACGAAGGCTTGCCGGCCAAATAAGCGGCCGCCCTGGCTCATCACACCAGTGTCGAGATCGAAGCCGCTCTCCAGCACAAATAGCCCCTTCAGCCCGCCACCTAGATCTTCCGTACCGCGCAATCCCCAGCGCGAACCCGATACATTGCCAGAGTTCATGCGTGTCAGCGTATTGCCGTTCGCATTGGCATGATTGAGAAACTCGATGCCGATGTCCGCCACACCGTACAGTGTGACCGAACTCTGCGCGCTGGCGATCGGTGCGGCAAAGGGTGCTGCGACCGCCAGCAATGCGGCGGCGTAATGCTTGTTCATGAATCTCCTCCCTGCTCTATCTGTCGTTGTTATTTCGCTGGCATTGCCGGGCATGCCGCTTCCCTTAGTCAAGTTTGATCTTGGCGTCGTGGATCAGCTTGCGGTAGGTTGCCGAGTCTTTCTCGATCCGCTTTGCTAGCATCTCCGGCGTCCCGCCCACCGGGGTGTAACCCATTTCGTCCAACCGGGAGCGCACTTCCGGCATCTGGACGATCTTCTGCAGTTCTGCATTCACCCGGGAGATCGCGCCCGGCGGCGTGCGCGCCGGATAGAGGAAGCCAAACCAGATCCCGATATCGAAATTCGGCACGCCAGCCTCATCCAGCGTGGGCACGTCGCGCAGGACAGGAATCCGGTGCGGCACCGAAACGCCGAGTGCCTTTAGCTTTCCGGACTTGAGGTAGGGCAACGCCGTGACAGGGCTAACGAACATCATGTCGGCCTGCCCACCGAGGACGTCGGTCATCGCCGGTGCGGCACCCTTGTACGGAACATGCAGCAGGTCGATCCCGGCCTTATGCTTGAAGTACTCCGCCGCCAGGTGATGGGACGAACCGTTGCCGGCGGAGGCAATGGCGAATTTGCCGGGATTTGCCTTGGCCAGTGCAATCAATTCCTTGACGCTGCGGGCGCCGACCTTGTTCGGATTGACCACCAGCACCATTGGCACATTGGCGATCAGGCCGACTGGCACGAAGTCCTTGACCGGATCGTATGGGGTCTTCGCCAATTGGGGGTAGATCGTGAACGCGTAATCCGAACCGAGCACCAGTGTCTGCCCGTCCGGTGCGCTCTTCGCTCCCGCCTCCGCGCCGGCTAGGCCGCCCGCGCCACCGCGGTTTTCCACCACCACCGGTTGGCCCAGCGCGACGGCAAGCCGCTCGCCGAACAAGCGCGCGGTAATGTCGGCACCGGCGCCAGGCGTCGAGGGGACGATCAGCTTGACCGGCCGGGACGGGGCCCATTCCGCAGCCGCTGCGAACGGGGTCCCCAGCATGCCAGCGATCCCAATACCAAATGGGACGAGGAAAAGTCCTGATTGCCTTCGTGAATATCATGGTGCTGTCTCCGTTGATTATCGTTATCCAGCCTGGCCTTCGAGGTCACAGGCCTCGGCTGCACGCCGCACGGCAGCGAATGCCTAGATGACCTTTTGCTTTAGCAGGGCGTCAATCTCTTCCCCGGAAAGGCCGAGCAATTGGCCATACACCTCTTCGTTCGACGAGCCCAACTCCATCGCCGGCTGGTCGAACTGCGCGACGCTGGCCGAAAACCGGATCGGCAGGCCCATGCTGGTCGCGGCCACACCGCCGTATCGTGGATGCGTCAGCCTGGTCAGCGCGCCGCTTTCATGGAGGGACGGGTCTTGCACGACTTCGTGCGGGGTCCGGATCTTCGCTGCGGGAATGCCCCGTTGTTCCAGCAGCACATCAACCACGTGTTCTGAAGTGACGGTCTGCGTCCAGGCCTGGATGACGGTATTGAGTTCCGCTGCGTGCTGCAGCCGCGGGCCACGCGTGGCGAAGCGCGGGTCGTCCACAAGCTCCGGCCGTCCGACGACTTCCAGCAGCGCCTTCATCCAGTCAGGACGAAACGCCACGATCGCCACGTGGCCGTTCTTTGTGGGATACACGCCGAATGGCGCGAGCCGGTCGAGGGAATTGCCCGTGCGCGTTGGCTGTCCATCCCTGCACAGCACATCGAAGTGCTCTTCAGCGACCCAGGACGCCAGGCAATCCAGCATTGACACCTGGATCTGCTGTCCTTCCCCTGTGCGGCCCCGCTGAATGAGCGCGGCGAGGATGCCCTGCACGGCAAACATCGGCGCCAGCAAGTCGGCAACGGGAATGCCCAGCCGGGTGGGCGGGCCATCGGCAAAGCCCGTCGCCTCCATGACACCACTGAGTGCCTGAACAATGATGTCCATGCCCTTGAGACTCGGGTATTCGCTGGGCTCGCCGAAAGCTTTGATGGACGCGTAGACAATGCGCGGATTCGCTTGTCGCAGGTGCTCATAGTCAACCTTGAGCCGTGCGGCCGTGCCTTCGCTCATGTTTTCCACGACCACGTCGCATTCCGCGGCCAGGCGCATCAGAATCTCGCGCCCGCGCTCGGTCTTCAGGTCGAGGGTGACGCTCTTCTTGTTGCGGGCACGGCTCAGCGTGGTCAGCGACAGGTCCCCGTCCGGATTCGGTCCGAAGTTGATACCGGCCTTGCCCACCGACGGCGGATTCGAACTAGAGATATCGCTTCCGCCCGGGGCCTCTACCCGGATCACTTCCGCGCCAAGCCCGCCAAGGATCAAAGTCGCGTACGGACCGGAAAGCGCCACGGTCAGGTCGAGCACGCGGATGCCATGCAGGGGTCGCGAGATGTTGGTCAACATAGCTGTATTGATAGAGTGTGGCGGACGGATCCGATCCGCCTGCAAACGCCTTGCCGTGACACCGGTCAACCGGTAACTGGCTCCTTGCGCAAGGTCCTGAGCTTTGACGTGCCATGGTGCCTGTCCGCCGACTTATATCCCAGCGCGTCCTCGGCAATGATGATCTTCTGTACATTCGCCGAGCCCTCGCCCGTGAACATCATGTCCGCGAAGCACTTGTAGCGGGAGATCCGATATTCCACTGCGAGGCCGTAGCCGCCAAAGATCTGCTGCGCCTTGTCAGCGCACAGCTTGGCGGTCTGCGACGCATGGTACTTTGCCATCGACGCCAGCCGATTAGTGGGTAACCCCGCGTCCATGTGCTGGGCAGTCTTGTAGAGCAGTGCGCGGCTGGCCTCGATCGCGACAGCCATTTCGGCGATATCCGCCTGGATCATCTGGTAACGGCCCAGCGGGCTGCCGCGGACCATTCGTTCGTTGGCGTATCGCACGGCGTCCTCGAAGCACGCGCGGGCAATGCCGAGCGCAAGAGCGCCAACCACCGCGCGCCCCGACTCCAGCGCGCGCATGATGATCTTGAAGCCCTCGCCTTCGTCGCCGAGCCGGTTTTCAACCGGTACAACGAAGTCGTCCAGGTACAGTGCAGCTGTCCGGAAGGATTTGGACAGTCCCATCGTCTCGATCGGATGTGCGGTGAATCCCGGGTACTTCTTGGGTTCGACGATGAACGCGGTCACGCCGTTCGCGCCGGCACTGGGATCGGTCTTAGCCAGTAGGATGCCGGCGTCGCATTCGTTGCCGAGCGACGCCCACATCTTGGACCCGTTCAGGATGTATTTGTCACCGTCGCGTCGTGCCGTGGTCTTCATGTTGCCCAGTGCGTCCGAGCCGCCGCCGGCCTCGGTCAGGGACATCATGCCAATGATCTCACCGCCCACCAGGCGCGGCACGTAGCGACGCACCTGCTCTTCCGTACCGGCAAGGTAGATGCCGGCGGGACAAGTGCCCGACTGCTGGTTGCTGCAGCAGGCAAAGCGCACATCCATCCGGGCCAGCTCTTCCAGGATCACGACGGCGGCCAAGTAGCCTGTGCCGGTGCCACCCACCTCTTCCGGGAACAGCGACCCGAAGAACCCGGCTTCCCCAGCCTTCCTCACCAGCTCGCGCGGCATCTCTTTGCGCGCCTCGAAGCCGTCCATCACGGGCACGACCTCACGCTCCATGAACCGGACCACGCTGTCGCGTATCGCAGCGATATCCTCTCCGTGCAGGTCAACCATCACCAATCTCCTCATTTGCTATGACTTACCGCGTCCCGCAGCACGCGGAAGCGCTCGGCCACTGTTGGCCTCTGATACTTATCATGACGGGCTTTGCCTGGCGGCTGAACCATGTTGCGCATTGTTCCGCCATGCAAAACCGCCAATCTCAGCGCCCCTGCCAGCGGGGCGCCCGCTTCTCCGCGAAGGCGCGCATGCCTTCTTGCGCATCCTCGCTTGCGTACACCGTGGCATAGATGTCTACCGCATCGCGCAGGCCTTGCTCGACACCGACCGAGCCGGCATGCTGGATGCTTTTCTTTCCGGCGCGCACGGAAAGCGGCGCATTGGCTGCAATCTTCGTCGCCATCTGGAGTGCGACAGTACGAACCTCGTCTGGCGTCTCTGCCACATGGTTGACAAATCCAAGCGCGTGCAGGCGCTCGATCGGTAAAAAGTCGCCGGTCAGGGTCATTTCCATCAGCACTCCCTGCGGCAGCATCCAGAGCAGCGGAACCCCCCAGGGGGAGCCGCGCCCCACCTTCGCCTCGGCAATGCCCCCTAACGTCCCTCGCAAGCCGATCCGCAAGTCACAGTTCAGCGCAAGCATCATGCCGCCCGCGGTAAAACTCCCCGTCATGGCAGCGATGATCGGCACGTTGACCGTTCTCATGCCTTGCTGGAAGGGATCCTCGATCCGGTCCGTAATGTCGGCTGTGGCATCGTCCCGACGGATGGCCGCCGCTTCCTTCAGGTCCATGCCGGCGCAAAAGGTGCCGCAGTCAGCGGATGTGAGGATCACCACCTGGACTGACTTGTCCTTGTTGATGCGCTTCCATACCGCGCTCAGGCCGTTGAAGACCGCCACAGACAGCGCGTTACGGGCCTGTGGGCGGTCGATCCTGACTTCCACCACGCCGGGTGCCACTTCGGCCAAGACCAAACCTTCCGCAATGGTTTCGGCATTCATGGCTCGATCACTGGCAGGCGCAGGATGGCATTGCCCAGCGATTTGCCGGTCTGGTCCAGCCGCAGCGTCCGGGTGGCGCCACCGCCCAGCGCCTTGTGCATGAATACGCTGAGCGAGTGCAGATTTGCGGCCTCGAATACCTCGACGTCACCGCGGACCCATTCGCCGAACAATTGCTTCACGGCCTCGGGGGTCACGGAGCGGCGCAGCGCCTCATAATCCTGTGGCGTTTTTGCGATCACGCCGATCGTCACCGTGTCGCCTTTATCGCCGGAGCGCACGTAGGCAATGTCTTTGAGCAGGGAAGTCATGCTGTCGATCTCCATTTCAAACGTCGAGGACCGTCACGGTCTGCTGGATCAGCTCGCGCGGAATCAGCGTCGGCCACAGCGACACCACGGGACGCGGCTTCATCGGTGCACCGAACGACGTGCCGCCGGGGCCCATGATCCACATATGGGCGCAGCCCCGCCGAACTTTCTCGGCCTCGTCCTTTGTGCGCGTGCGCACTGCGACGCGCAGACCGACCTCGTTGTGGTCGCAGTTGCTTCTGGGTGCGGCCGGGCCGTGCAGCATATTGACCCCAACGAAATCGAACTGGATCTCGTCGGCCTTCAGGCCCAGACGCTCAAAGCGCTCGAGCAGGGTTTCGCGGGCCTTTTCCGCCCGCGCCAGCGCCGACGGCCAAGGGAAGAACATCATGCCCTCGCCGATCCAGCCGTCTTCATAGCCGATGACGACCTTGAGCTGATCCGGACGCCCCGTTCCCGTCATGCCGCTGATGCGAATGCGGTCGCCACCCAGTTCTTCAAGCGAGAGCGAAGTGAAATCGGCGACGCCATCGGGCATCACATAGCGGCGAGGATCATTGATCTCGTAAAGCAGGTGCTCCTTGATCGTGAATTGGTCGACCCGGCCGCCAGTTCCCTGGAGCTTGCTGATCACGGCGGTGCCGTCCTTGGAGAAGTCCGCGAACGGGAAGCCGAGATTCCCCATATGCGGCATCTCGGCGAAACGCGAGTTGATCCCGCCGCTGGCGCAGCCGGCGCACTCGAGGACGTGGCCTACCGTCACTGCCGCGGCAATGCGATCCTCGTAAGATGCTTCGTAGCGCCACCCGAATTCGTGGACCATTGGGCCCACGTACAGCGCGTTGTCGGACACGCGGCCCGCCACCACCACATCCGCGCCGGCCCCCAGGGCTTCCACGATGCCCGAGGCATCGGTATAGACATTGGCCGCGACGACGCGCGAACGGATTCTGGCGAAATCCGTGTCGCCGGTATCCATGTTTACGAGGGGAATGCCACTCGCGATAATGTCGTCGAGCCGGTGCAGCACGTCATCGCCTTCGATGACCCCAACCTTCGTCCCCGACAAGCCCAATTCCTGCGCTGTCTTGACGATGGCGTTGCCAGCGGCCATGGGATTGACGCCACCGCCATTGGAAATCAGCTTCGTCCCGGACTGGCGCGCAAGTGGCATGGTAGCGCGCATGTAGTCGATGACGTCCGGCACGTAGCCCAACTGCGGATTCTTGGCCCGCAGGCGCTGCAGCAGCGCCATGGTCAGCTCGGCGAGGAAGTCGAACGACAGGTAGTCAAGCTTGCCGTGTTCCAGCAGTTCCAGGGCGGGGTCGAGTGCGTCTCCCCAAAAACCAGAACCAGATCCGATACGTACGATGTCTTTCATGTTGTCACCACACCTCTTGGAGAATTTGCTGTAACTGTTCCGCGTCGCGCACGGGGCGCGGGTTGTTCTGCAGGTACCAGTCGTCGAAGGAAACCCGGGCCAGCTCGGGCAGCGCGTCCTGCAGGACATCGAGGTCGCGCAGGCGCGTGGGCAGCTTCAGTGCGCCGAACACCGACGCAAGCGCATCGACCACCCGGGCGCCGGCCACCTCTTGTTCCGCGCCTTGCAAAGGCAACCCAAGCGCGGTAGCGATCTTGGCAAGGCCTTGCGCGGCTTCGGGGGCATTGAAACGAAGCACGGCGGGCAGCACGATGGCGTCGGTGATGCCGTTGTCGATGCCGAACCTGGCACTGATGGCGTGGCCGAGTGTCAGGGCAGCGCCCGCACCCGTGTAGTCGGAACCATGGCCACACAGGATCGAAGCCGCCATGAGTTCCGCACGCTCGCCGTCGTCATATTCGTGCTCGCTCGCACCAAGATGCTTCGTGAGCAGGCGCACCGCGTGCATCAGCATGGCATCGGCCATGGAATCGCCCTTGCGCGACATCAGGCCTTCGACTGCCAGCGACAACGTATTGAGTCCGGCACTGAGGATCAGCTGGCGCGACGCAGTCCTGAGCAGGTCCGGGTGGATGAACACGGACTGCGCCCGGGTCTTGGGGTCATAGAGCGCCAGGCGGCTGCCGTCGGCCGGATCGAGGACGGCGCTGCCGGCCTTCACGATGGCGGTCGTCGGCGTGGTCGGAATGACCAGCTGGGGCAGCTTGGGAGCGAGCAGCTTGGGGCTGGTCAGCTTCCCCGCCGGGTCGCGCTGCGTGCACATGGCGTCGGCCGGTCGCTGCTCGGCCATCAGGATGCTGGCTGCGCGCGCAGTCACGATCGCCGACCCGCCGCCGACCGCAATGACGGCATCGGCATTGACCCGCGCCAGTTCCGCTGCGGCTTGCTCGACCGCAGGCAGCGGGCTTTGCGAACGCACCCCGGCATAGACACCGGCACAGCGTCCCTGCGCCGCCGAGACGATCAGGTCGACGATACCGGCGTCGCGGCCGAGCGTTGCGCCACAGAAGACCAGCGCGCGCTTGCTGCCGAGCCGCTCCAGCTCTGCCCCGAGCGAGCCGAGGCTGTCCGCACCCTGGAAGATGCGCAGGGCCGGTACGATATGACGGAAGGATTGCATTGAGGTTTTGCGCATTGCCTGTAAGGTGAGAACCATGATGCGGCGGCTGGCGTCCAGCGCGAAGCCGGCATGAGACTGTTCCGCGGGTGAAAACAAGCCGCGGCGGCGAATGCAGCCGCTGCCCGGGTTCAGAAGATTTCAAACAAGCCGGCAGCGCCCATCCCACCGGCGATGCACATCGTCACGACCGCATACCTGGCGCGCCGCCGGCGGCCCTCCAGCAACACGTGACCTGCCAGTCTCGCGCCGCTCATGCCGAACGGATGTCCCACAGAGATCGCGCCGCCATTCACGTT
This sequence comes from Cupriavidus sp. a3, assembly GCF_051015765.1. Classification (NCBI taxonomy): domain Bacteria; kingdom Pseudomonadati; phylum Pseudomonadota; class Betaproteobacteria; order Burkholderiales; family Burkholderiaceae; genus Cupriavidus; species Cupriavidus sp. a3. The sequence continues at coordinate 177,256 of NZ_CP170645.1, forward strand.
CAAGCGCTCGTCCGGGATCCCAAGCTGACGCTGGCAGTAGACCGCTTGGCTCGCAAAGGCTTCATTGAGTTCCCACAGGCCGATGTCCGCCACGGTCAGGCCGTGCCGCTTCAGTAGCCTGGGAACGGCATAGACGGGACCGATACCCATTTCGTCGGGCTCGCAGCCGGCCAGCGCATATCCCCGGAAAGCGCCGAGCGGCTCGAGTCCCCGCTTCGACGCTTGGGACGCCTCCATCAGCACGCATGCCGCGGCGCCGTCGGACAGCTGCGAAGCGTTCCCTGCTGTCACGACATGTCCTTCGCCCAGCACGGGCTGAAGCTTTGCCAGGCTTTCGTAGGTGGTGCCCGGGCGGTTGCAGTTGTCGGCGTCGACGGTCACTTCCTTGTGCGTCACGGCTTTGGTGACTTTGTCGGTGACCGCCATCGTCGTCGTGCATGGGACGATTTCGTCGGCAAAGCGCCCCGCCTTTTGCGCCGCTTCCACCTTTCGCTGGCTGTCGGCGGCAAAGCGGTCCTGTGCTTCACGGCTGATCTCGTAGCGCCGGGCGACCACTTCCGCAGTCTCGATCATCGACAGGAATAGTTCAGGGCGATGCTCGGCAAGCCAGGGATCGATGGTGGTATCGGTTCCGTCGGTTGCGCGCGCTCGGATTTGGGAGATGCTTTCGACACCACCTGCGACAGCGGCATCGGCGCCATCCATGACCACCCGTCCGGCTGCAATAGCGATGGCCTCGAGACCTGATGCGCAGTAGCGGTTCACCGTGGCACCTGCGACGCCAATCGGCAGGCCCGCCCGGAGTGCTGCCTGACGGGCAACGTTCCTGCCGGTCGTGCCTTCCGGGTAGCCACAGCCCAGGATCAGGTCTTCGATGCGCCCCGGCTCGATGCCGGCGCGCTGAACCGCGGCCTGGATGGCGAAAGCAGCCAGGGTGGGACCCGGCGTGATGTTGAATTCCCCCCGATGGGACTTGGCAAGGGGAGTTCGTGCAGTGGATACGATGACGGCTTCGCGCACCGGAGGCTCCTTGGACTAGATTCGCGTATGACCTGCATCTTGCGGAGCACGGCCTGCGCGCGACAGCAAGTCGCAAGTTGTTCCGGCAGCGAAAACTCGCGAGTCGCCGTCCACGCAGTCTTCCACCTCGCAAAACCCAGTATTCGGCAAATAGAATCGCTAAATCGGGCAGGGATTACCCGTTGTTGACAGCTATCGATTCACGACACTAAGCTGGGTCATCCTTCGGGGCGTCCCCGTCTTTCGCATCTCCCCATGCCATCCAAGCCTTACAAAGTCACTTCCTTGGAACGTGGCCTGGCAGTACTGCAAACCTTAGGCAGCGCCGACAGGCCGCTGCGCAACCGGGATGTCGTGGCAAGCACCGGACTGCCGAAGGCGACTGTGTCCCGACTGACCAACACGCTGGCGGCCATGGGTTACCTGCGTCGCACCGACCAGGGCAGTTATGTGCCGGGGCATCTCAGCGCACGCTCGGGCCGGTCGATGCTCGCCGGACTCGACTTGGCGCAGCATGCGCCGCGCTTCCAGGCATTCTTCGAGGAAACCGGTGGGATCGCGGTATTGGAAGCGATGATCGGACGCACCATGGTCCCGGTGTTCCGCTGGTCTGCTGCCGCCAGCACGCTGCTGTCACAGGGAACCAGCGAGGTGTCCGACGATGAGCAGGTTCCGTCGCGCCATTGCCGGGAGTTCTTTTATGGCGACAAGACCAGCGTCACTGGGGAATTTGCCAGGCAACTCAGCGAGAAGGGATGGTGTTATTGGTGGGACGTGGCGGCCAGCGAACTGAGCGCCAGTACCGCAGTGCGGTTCGAGCACGTCGGTGACTTCGTATTGACGCTGCATGTGCCGCAGCCCGAAGCGCCATCCGAGGCGCGGCTCGCCTGTGTCGGACTGCATCTTTGCCAGTCCGCGCGAGACATTGCACAGCAATAGCTGTATCGAGAGGTAGCAAGCAATGGATACCAAGCCGCTCCAAAATGTCTGGCAGATGGCCGACCCGACGGCAACGAGGCTGGACCTGACAGGGATCGTGCGCAGGGTTCACAGCACCTCTGAAGAGCGCAGGAAGGCCGTTTCCACACGCAAGACTGCGCCTGCGCGCCAGGACCCGGGCTCCGATTTCGTCGAAGCTTTGGCCCATGGCCTCGCGCTGTTTGAATCCTGGCAAGACCACGATACGTGGCTCACCAACGCGCAGATTTCCGAGCGGTCTGGTCTGACGCGCACGACTGTCTCGCGGCTCTCCGCCGTCCTGGTTGACCTGGGCTACCTCGCTCGCGAAAGCCAGCGCGGACGCCTGCGACTTACAGCATTGACACTGAGCCTTGGCTTTGGCAATGCCTTCGCGCGGATTCCTGCTTCCGCATCGCAGCAGCAACTGAAACAACTCGCCAGCGAACTCGATGTGTATGCAGCGCTGAGCATACGGCAGAGCGACCTGGTCCAGGTCGTCGAGCACGTCGTGAGTCCGTACCACCCGGATGCCGTTGTCCTGGATGTCGGTGGGAAGCTACCGATCTGTCGTTCCGCATCTGGGTTCGCCGCTCTCTGTGCGCTCAAGGAAAGCGAGGCGTCACCGCTGCTCGAGCGGCTGCGGTCGCAGTATGGGGAACGGTGGTCGCCTTTGGCGCGCCAGATCGAACGATCGCGGCAGGAATACCTGAGCAAGGGCTACTGTACCTCGGTCTCGAACTTGTCGCGCAACATTGGCGCTGTCGCGGTCCCCGTGATACCCACCGGCAGCGACGATATCTTCGTGCTTGGTTGTGGCATGTCGGCCCAGGACTTCTATCCCGAACGCGTCGAGCGGGAAATAGCGCCGCAGCTGCTGAAGGTCGCAGATGACCTGAAGGTATCGCTGTTAGCGTGATAGCGCCATCCGCGGCCCCAACATGTGAGACTTTCAAATGCCCTGTCATCCCCCGCTGCCCGCCGTGAAATCCACGAGCGGGTCATTTCGATGAAGGCGTATCAGAGTGAAGACGGGCTCTACGAAATCGAAGCACGACTGGTCGATACCAAGCCATTTGCCTTCCAGCGGATCAGCCTGCCGGATCCGTTGCCACCGGGCGAACCGCTTCATGACCTGTCCCTGCGCCTCACGGTGGATCGGGACTATGTGGTGCGCGCGGTGGAAGCCTCGTCTGATGCCACGCCCTACTCGCTTTGCAAGGAAACCGAGTCGACACTATCCGTGCTCGTTGGAGATCGGATCGCATCTGGCTGGTCTTCGACCGTCAAGACGAAGCTGCGCGGCGCGGCGAGCTGTACGCATCTGATGGAGATGCTGATTCCCATGGGCACTACCGCCTTCCAGGGCATTAATGGCGTGCAGCGCGAAGGGCAGACAACCGTGGACACCAGCAAGGTCCCGGTCCAGGTGGACAGCTGCTACAGCTATGCGAAACACCGCAGTGTCATTCAGCGCTACTGGCCCCAGCATTATCAGCCGGATTCGGAATAAGGGAATAAGCGCGGCCGGCGTGAAAACGCACCGCCGACCGTTCGGCATTCGCACGGCCGGCGGTTCTCGATGGCAGGCTATTCGAGTTCCATCTTCGCAGTCTTCACGATGCGCGACCAGCGTTCGATGTCCTTCTTCTGGAAGTCCGCGAGCTCCTGGCGCGACATGGGCATCGGCCGCCAGCCGCTTTCGCCAAACAGTCGAGCAGCTTCGGGCATCCTCACGGCAGTAGTGATGACTTCATTCAGCTTGTCCGCCACTTCTGCGGGCGTGCCTTTTGGTGCGAACGCCGCGACCCAGCCGCTTAGTTCGTAACCCGGGACGCCCTGCTCGGCTATCGTGGGAACCGTCTCAAGGCCAGGCATGCGATTGCGCGTCGAGACACCAAGCGCGCGCAGCTTGCCGTTCCTGACCTGCGGCATGATCGAAAGCGAGTCGCCGAACGTCATGTCGACACGGCCACCGATGATATCGCCGACCACTGCCGACATCGCTTTGTATGGGATATGCAGGATGTCTACCTTTGCCTGCTGCTTGAACAGCTCCCCGCCTGCAAGTGTCCACGAGCTGGCACTGCCAAAGGTTAGCGTTCCGGGTTTATCCCGGGCCAGGGCGATCAGCTCAGGTACGTTCTCGGCCTTTACGGTCGGTGAGACGGCAAGCACCATGCCACCTAACGAGATCCCGGCGATGGGGACAAAGTCCGCGACGGGATCGTAAGGCATCTTCCTGTACAGGCTCGCGTTAGACGCGTGCGTGGTGCTGGTCGTGATGATGACCGTATAGCCATCAGCAGGCTGGCTCAGTGCGTACTGGATACCAATAATCCCATTAGCGCCGGGCTTGTTTTCCACGACGACAGGCTGTCTGGTCTGCTCGGTGACATGCTGGCCAATAAAGCGCGCCACCTGGTCTGTAGTGCTGCCGGCCGCAAACGGAACGATCACACGGATCGGCCGGGATGGGAACGACGACTGCGCCATCGCCCCTGTGCACGCCAGGATAAGCGGCACGGCGGCAAAGAATGTTTTGGGAAATCCTCTCACGGTTGGCTCCAAGATTTGTCGTCAGACAGTACAAGAGCTCGACGCAACGCGAACGTTTTCTGGCGCGATGCGTAGCCCGACAGCGAACTGCGGGTGGTGATATGCGCACCGGATTGATCGATTGCTGCCGTGCGCGCATGGACTCCCTGGCGCTCAATCGTCGGGCGCGGTCATGCGCTCCATGGCTTCGGCATACTCCAGTTGCAGTTGGTACATGACATCCTTGACCGAGCGCTCATGTGTCAGGTCCCAGACGCCCTGGCCCGCCGGATATGAAAAGTACTCCTTGCGCTTCGCCCGCACCACACGAGCCTGTGCCGGATTCCAGAGCACGGCTTGAAGCGGCGCCTGTAACGGTACGGGCGCATCAGGACGCTCCCAAGCTTCGGAAAGCTGACTCTTGATCATGCGGACAGTTTTTCCGCTCCAGCACCGGCGCCGCGCGACATCTTCGGAGCGCGCTGCAAACAGCACCTCTTTCTGGAACGGCTCGATCAGTTCGCTCTCTCGTGTGCCAAGCCAGATCGTGCCGGTCCAGACTCCCTCCGCGCCCAGTGCCCGTGCTGCAGCAATCTGGCTTCCGCGGGTAATCCCACCAGCGGCTAGCACCGGCACTCGGCCGGCAGCGGCGGCTACCACTTGCGGCACCAGCACCATGGTCGTGATCTCGCCCGTATGACCGGCCGCCTCAGTGCCAACGGCCACCAGCAGGTCCACACCGGCCTTGAGGTTTCGCTCGGCATGTTCAGCCTTGCCACAAAGCGCGCCCACCAGGATGCCGCGGCTGCGCAGTAGCGACACGATGTCGGCGCGCGGCTCGCCTAGCGCGCTGACCACCAGCCTGACTTGTGGATGCTGCAGTGCGACTTCCACCAGGCGCATGCCACCGCTCGCCGTACGATTGCGCCCGACCTGAAGGATCTCCTCGTAGAGGCGGCCATGTTCTTCCGCGGGCAGCGGCGGCACGTCCGCCTCCTTCAGGACGGTATCCATGTATGCCTTGTGCTCGCCAGGGATCAGTGCATCCAGCGATCCTGTGGTTTCCTCCGCCTCTTTCGAGTACTTTCCAGGCACGACGATGTCGATGCCGTAAGGCTTGCCGTCAACGTGCCTGTCGATCCAGGCAAGCTCTACTTCCAGTTGCTCCGGGGTAAACCACGATGCGCCCAGTACGCCGAAGCCACCGGCGCGCGTGACCTCGACAACGACATCGCGGCAGTGGGAAAAGGCGAAAATAGGGACGGAATATCCCAGCTTCTGGCGCAAGCTGGTCATGTCGTTCTTCATCTCAGGACTCCAGAAAGAGTGTCACCGTCATTGCTTGATGATGGTCGTCCGCTCCACCGAAACAATTCCGTGATCTTCACGGCAAGCTCTTCAGCGAACTGATTCGGAAATATCTAAGACCAGCGTGGAGCGGGGGCTTACGCCAATGAAAAGGGTCGGCACAGCGGCATCAGAGCCGAGTGAAGCCCGCCTTTCTGCCCTTATCCCGCATACTCTGGATGGGTGCGCTGGCCAGCCGTTTTCGCTTTGGTCGAACGATATTAGGAAAACGTAGTCGCGCTTCGAAGCCGCGGGCCATTTGTTCCGTCATGCAAAACAAGCAGCAGGAATTCCCGTTTTGGCCAGGTGAGCGCGCGAAGCCAAATGGTGCGCGCAAGGTTACGTAGATGCCAGTCCGCGATCTCCACTAGGATATATCATGCATCAATGACAATCGTTCACGAAGGAATAGGCGATGGAAGTCACTGGCATGAATCACTTCACTGTCCTGACAAAGAACCTGGCGTCCAGCGTGCAGTTCTACGCGCAAACACTTTGGCTCTCGAAAGGACCGCGCCCGGGACTATCGTTCCCTGGCGCATGGCTGTACTGCAACGGTGGGCCGATCGTGCATCTGATCTCCAGCGATACTTCAGCACCCCCATTTGGGGTAATTGACCACATGGCATTCAATGCACGGGACCTGCCCGAGCTTCAACAGCACCTTCAACCGGACCTGGGTTCTTCTGAATCAGGCAATGCCGAACCCGCCATCAACCGGCAAGATGACACCGGTCACATAGGCTGCGTCGTCGGAGCACAGGAAGCGCGCCACGCGCGCCACATCGCGCGGCGTGCCCCACCGTTGCATCGGAATACGAGCCATGATCCCCGCACTGCGCTCCGGGTTATCCAGCGCGCCCGATGACAAGCGCGTGCGGATCCAGCCCGGCGCGACCGCGTTCACGCGGACGCCTTTTGGTGCCAACGCTGCAGCGTAGGCGCGGGTCAGCCCAAGCACGCCGGCCTTGCTGGCCGTGTACGCCGGATTATTGGGTGAGCCAAAGTAGCTCCACATGGACGCCACGTTGACGACGGCGCCGCGTGCAGCGGCCAGGCGCTCCTCCAGCACGCTGATCATTGCCTGCGAACCGTTCAGGTTCACGTCGACCACCTTTCGGAATCCCTCCGGTGAGAACTCCTTGCGTTCGTGCAGGATAATGCCGGCTGCGTTGACCAGCACCGACACCGCATCCAGGTCCGCCGCGGCGTCACGCATGGCGTCCACGGCAGTGACATCGCCGCGTCGGAAGTCCAGAGCGCCCGGCAGGTCTTCGTCGGCGTCCATGCCCAGGCATACCACGCGCAGGCCGTCCTGTGCAAACAATTCGGCGATGGCACGGCCGATTCCGGTTCCACCGCCCGTTACCACTGCAATCCGTTGACTCATACTGCCTCACTCCCTGTTGAAGAAACGGGGCGCTACACGCCCAGGTAGGTTGCGCGCAAGTGCGGGTTGGCAAGCAGTTCCTTGCCCGGCCCGGACAGCGCGATGGTGCCGCTTTCGATGACGTAGCCGTAGTCGGCCATGTCCAGCACCTGGTTGACGTTCTGCTCGATCACAAGGACGGCCATGTCGCGCTCGCGCAGCTGGCGAATGCTGTCGAAGAGCCGATCGACCATGATCGGCGCGAGCCCGAGCGATGGCTCGTCCAGCGCCAGCACGCGTGGCAGCGCCATCAGCGCGCGGCCGACCGCCAGCATCTGCTGCTGCCCCCCGGACAGTGTCGAGGCGGCCAGGTGCTGGCGCTCCTCCAGTATCGGGAACAGCGTGAACACCTCGCGCAGCGTCTGCGTGCGCCGCTGGCGCGCGCGCCGATTGCTGGCGCCGATCAGCAGGTTCTCGAGGATTGACATGCCGAGGAAGAGCTGCTTGCCTTCCGGCGACTGAACGAAACCGTCCAGCACCACGCGGTGCGGCGCCTGGGCATCGAGCTCGCGTCCGTCCATGCGCACCGCGCCGCGCTTGCGCCGGACCAGCCCCGACACTGTGCGCAGGAATGTGGTCTTGCCAGCGCCGTTGGCGCCAATCAGCGCGGTGATTGAGCCCGGCGCCAGCGACAGGTTGATGCCGCGCAGCACCTGCTGTTCGCCATAGCCGGACCACAGGTCCTCCACTTCAAATACTGCTGCTGGCATAGCCATCTCCGAAATAGGCATTGAGAACCTGGGGCATGCGGACCACGTCAGCAGGCGCCCCGTCGGCGATCAGGCGCCCCTGCTCCATCACGATCACGCGGTCCGACAAGCCCATGATGACCTTCATCACGTGCTCGACGATCAGCACGGTCACGCCGGTGTCGCGGATTTTGCGTACCAGTTCGACCATCTCGCCCGCCTCGTTGGGCGTGGCCCCCGCCACCACCTCATCCATCAAGAGCAGGCGCGGACGCGTGGCCAGCGCCCGACCCAGTTCGAGCTTGCGCTTATCGAAGGCAGTCAGGTCGCTGGCATCGGTATCGGCACGCGCAGCCAAGCCCAGGAATTCCAGGCAGGCGTAGGCCTCGTCGCGCACGCGCGCCCTTACGCGGCTGCGCGAAAAGCCGCCGACCATGACGTTCTCCAACGCACTGAGCCCGCCGAAAGGCTTCGACAGCTGGAATGTGCGCGCGATACCAGCGGCGCATATCTGATGCGGCCGCTTGCCGCCGATCTGCTGTCCGCCGAACTGGATGTCGCCTTCGTCGGCCTGGATTGCGCCTGCGATCAGGTTGAAGGCAGTGGTCTTTCCCGCGCCATTCGGGCCGAGCAGTCCCAGGATCTCGCCCTTTCCCACCGAGAACGAAAGCTTGCTGACAGCCTGCAGGCCGCCGAAGCGCTTCGAGATCGATTTCACTTCGAGAATACGTTCCATGGATCTTCCTTCAGGCGTCCTTGGCGACGACCGCCTTGGCCGTAGCATGCGGTGCGCGCCGGTAGCGCAGCAGCCGCTCGAGCGGGCCGATAATGCCCTTGGGGAAATACAGCACCGCCACCATCAGGATCAGGCCATAGATCACCAGGTGCAGGCCGAGGAATTTGCCGGCAAACCAGGCGCGGGCGAGTTCGGCGATGGGGTGCAGCACGAAGGCGCCCAGCACCGGGCCGATGATGGTCCCCTGGCCGCCGACGATGGCCATGATGGCAGCGTCGATCGACAGGTCCAGTCCCATGTTCCGCTCCGGATTGATGTAGCGGAAGAATTGCGCATAGAAGGCGCCCCCCAGCCCGGTCATGAACGCGCTGATCGCGAGCGCAATGATCGGATAGCGCGTAGTGCTGACGCCTACCGCCTGGGCGGCGGCCTCGTCGCCGCGGATCGCCTTCAGGTAGTAGCCCAGGCGGGAGCGTTCAAGCGCCAGTGTGGCCAGCAGCATCGCCACCAGCATCGCAAAGATGATGTAGTAGTACGGTACCTTGTCGTCGAACTGGAACGCCAGCCAGCCTGCCTGCGATGGCGGAATGACAAGGCCCTGCGCCCCCTTGAGCGGGATACCGAGGAACTCATCGGTATTCTCGATCCAGATACGCACGATCTCGGCAAAGGCAATGGTGGTCAGCGTGAAGTACGGCCCCTTGAGCTTGAAGGTGGGATAGCCGATGCACACCGACAGCAGCGCCGCAGCCAACCCGCCGGCGAGCATGCCGAACCAGGGCGAGATGCCCAACTGAGTGAATAGCAGCACGGTGATATAGCCGGCCCCCCCGGCGAACACCGAATGGCCCAGGGACAGCTGACCTACATAGCCGCAGACGAAGTTCCATGCCGACGCCATGTAGGCGAAGTAGAGGATCATGATCAGCGAGTGGAGCGCGTAGCCGTCCTGCACGAATAGCGGCAGCACGCCGGCAACGGCCATCAGCGGAATTCCGATCACGGCGTTGATATTGGTCCTGGATACGGTCATGAGTACGGACATGAATGTGTCCCTCCCTACTTGCGGCCGAGCAGCCCGTTGGGGCGGAACAGCAGCACGATAATGAACAGGCAGAACGAGAACACCGATGCGGACGTGGCCGTGACGAACTGCGAGGCGACCGACTCGAACACGCCCAGCACCAGGCCGCCGAGCAGCGAACCCGGAATCGAGCCGATCCCGCCCAGCACCACCACCAGGAAGGACTTGATGCCAAACCCGAGTCCGGTGGTCGGCGATACCGACAGGAACGGCACCAGCAGCGCGCCGAAAAGTCCGAGGATGCCGGCGCCGATGCCGAAGGTGACGTTGTAGACCTGGCCAACGTTGATACCGGAAAGCGCTGCGGCGTCGCGGTTCTGGGCGGTTGCGCGGATCTGGCGGCCGGTGTCGGTGGCGCGCAGCCAGTACGACAGGCCGGCCGCGACCGCCACCGCCGCCACGCACGCGATCAGCCGCGGCACGTTGACCGGCAGCGATGCCAGGTCGATCGAGCCGCTGAGCGCATCGGTGGTGACCGTGCGCACATCGGGCCCGAAGGCCATCAGAATGCCGTTGTCGATCACCAGGAACACCCCGGTGGTCAGCAGCAAGGCACCAAGCGGCTCGACCACCATGGTGGCCTCGCGCCGGAACAGCGGGGCGATCACTACCGCCTGGGTGAAATAGCCGAGCAGGAACAGCAGCGGCACGGTGAACAGCACGGTAAGGTAAGGATGCAGGCCGAATACCGACCAGATCAGGTAACTCAGGTACATGGCGAGCATCAGGAAGGAGCCATGCGCGAAGTTGATTACCCTCAGCACGCCGAAGATGAGGCTGAGGCCAAGCGCAATGCCGCCGTAGATGCCGCCCAGCAGTACGCCGTTGACCACGGCGTAGGCCAGAATGGTTGGGTCCATGTCACTATCTCGATAAGCACGGGCAGCGCCCGTGTTGCGATACATCCGGCCCGGCACGGCGTGCCGGACCGTCCTGCCGGGTGCCTCAGCGCGCGCCGGGTGCGGGCAGCGGCCACACCGGCGCCACGCCTGCCAGGCGGTTCGATGCCGGCCAGATCGTGCGGCGCTCACCATTCTGGTTCTGCGAGATCACGCCGTGGGCAAAGGTGTTCTGGCCCTGCGCGTCGAACTTGATGCGCTGGTAGCCGGTGATCAGCGCGGGACCGCTGCTGATGTCGGTCGCGGCCAGGGCGTCGCGCACCTTGCCGCGCTCGGTCGAGGCAGCCCGCTCCAGCGCGTCCTTGACGATGTAGACGTTGGACACGCCCTGTGCGCCGTAGGAATTGATGCCGTAACCGAGCGCCGCCTTGAACCTGGCATCGGCGGCGATCATGGCCGGATCCTTGGCGGCGCGCATGATGTCGACCTGGAAGTCGTCCTGCACGAACATGTTCTCGACGGCCTTGGGCGACACCGCCTTGTAGAAGTTCGGATCCTCCGAGCCACCGCCCACGGAGTGGATGCCATAGGGCACGTACACGCGGCTTTCGGCGAGCTGGCGCGTGAACAGGATGTGGTCCGGCGTGTAGGCCACGACGATCAGCGCGTCGGGCTTGGCGCTGCGGATCTTGAGCAGTTGCGCCGACAGGTCGGTCTGGTTGGGCGGGTACGATTCATCCAGCGAGATGGCGTAACCGCGCTCCTTCGCCAGCTTCTTGACGTTGGCGGCATGCGAGCGGCCCCAGTCGGTACCCTCGTAGAACAGGCCGATGCTCTTCGGGCCCTTGCCAGTCTCCTTCTTCAGCAGGTCGAGCGCGTCGATCTGCTCGCGTGCGTCATAGATGGCCTTGTTGTTGGGCCGGAACACATACTTGAAGCCGCGCTCGGTAATCTCGTCCTTGACTGCGCCGGTGACCAGCCAGGGTACCTTGTAGCGCTCGGCGACCTCGGTGGCCGGGAAGGTCACCGCGCTGTTGTAGGCGCCGACGATCAGCGTGACGTTCTCGCGCTGGATCAGGCGCTCGGTTTCCGCGACACCGACGTCGGGCTTGGACTGGCTGTCGGCGAACACCAGCTTCAGGCGCGCGCCGCCCAGCGCCTTGACGCCGCCCGCGGCATTGATCTGCTCGGCGGCGATTTCCGCGCCGAGCTTGGTCTGGTTGCCAATGGTGGCGGCGCCGCCCGACAGCGGCAGCACGAAGCCGATCGGGATCTCCTTGACTTGCCCGATGGCATTGCCGCCCGCCAGCGCCAGCAGCAAGGCCGAGGCGCCGATAAAGCGACGGCGGGACGAACGTGGGTGCGTATGCATAGTGTCTCCTGGTTTGGTCCGGACCCGACGGCCCGGTGCAACTCTGGGTTGCTTCTGTGATCCGGCGCGGGCGCGCGGCCCGCGCCCTGCCGGTCAGGCCGCCATCACCTGCTGCGCCAGTTCGCCGATGCCGGCGGCATCGAGCTTGTAGTGCGCATACAGGTGGGTCGGTGGCGCGATCAGGCTGTACTCGTCGAGAATGCCGTGACGCACCAGCCGCGTACCCGCACCCGCATCAGCCAGCACCTCGGCCACCGCGCCGCCCAGGCCGCCCAGCACGTTGTGCTCCTCGACGGTCATGATTGCCTTGGAGCGCGCTGCCGCACGCAACACTGCCTCGCGGTCGAGCGGCTTGACGGTGGCCATGTCGATCATGCCGACCGAGCGGCCGGCGGCATTCATGCGCTTAGCCGCTTCCAGCGCCGGATGCACCGTCGAGCCGGTCGCGATCAGCGTCAGTTCCTCGCCCTGCAGGTGCTCGATCGCCTTGCCGAACTCAAAGACGGTGCCCTCCTCGTAGACGGCGGGCTCACGGCCACGGCCGATGCGGAAGTAGATCGGCTGCGCATGGTCCTTCGAGGCATTGATCGCCGCGCGCAACTGCGGGCCGTCCGCGGGGGCGACCACGGTCAGGTCCGCGATCGAGCGCATGATGGCCAGGTCCTCGGTCGCATGATGCGAGGTGCCGTAGAACCCCAGCGAGATGCCGGCGTGATGGCCGATCAGGCGCACAGGCAGCGCGCAGTACGCGACGTCCATGCGGATCTGTTCGCAGCACAGCAGCGCCAGGAACGAAGCAAAGGTGGCGACAAAAGGGGTATAGCCGGCAGTGGCCATGCCCGCGGCGGCCGTCACCATGTTTTGCTCGGAAATGCCGAACTGGATATAGCGGTCCGGATGCCGCTGGGCAAAGCGGATCAGCCCGTTGGAGTACTGCAGGTCGGCGGAGCCGGCGAGCACCGGCGCGCCCGCTTCGACCAGGTCGATCAGGCCGTCGGAGAGGTAGCTGAGTCCGGGGGTGATCGCGTTCAGGCCGCGGTACTGCCAGGAGTCCTTGGAGAGTGGCTGGTTCATTGCAATCAGTCCTTTGCGAGAATTTCTTCGATGGCGCGCTGGGCGTCGTTCGGGGCCAGGTAGCCCAGGTGCCAGCCCGGCTCGGTCTCCATGTAGGAAACCCCCTTGCCCTTGACGGTTTTCGCGATCACGCACACGGGGCGCGTGCGCGCGGTGTCGGCCCGCAGCCGCCGCAGCAGCGCGGTCAGCGCGGTCACATCGTGGCCGTCGACCTTGTGCACCTCCCAGCCGAACGCCTCCCACTTGGCGTCGAGCGGCTCGATGCCCATGACCTCGTCGACTGCGCCGTCAAGCTGGTAGCCATTGCGGTCAACGATCGCAATCAGCCTGCCGGTACCATGGTGCGCGGCGGACAGCGCTGCTTCCCATACCTGTCCTTCCTGCATCTCGCCGTCGCCCAGCATCACAAAGGTGGTGAAGTCCTGCCCCGCATGCCGGCCTGCGAGTGCCATGCCCAAGCCCGCGGACAGTGCGTGCCCAATTGACCCCGAGCTGAAATCGATGCCGGGCACCTTGCGCATGTCGGGGTGGTCGCCCAGGGGGCTCCCCAACCGGGTGTAGTCGTCCAGCCATTCTTTGGGGAAGAAGTCGAGATCTGCCAGGATCGGGAACAGCCCCACTGCGGCATGCCCCTTGCCCATCAGGAAGCGGTCGCGCCCAGCCCAGGCGGGCTCGCCGCGGCGCAGATTCATCACGTCGTAGTACAGCGCGGCAAAGGTCTCAGCCGCGGAGAACACCGAGGTGTAGTGGCCGGTCTTGGCGATCTCGATCAGGCGGATCGTCTCCAGGCGCACGAAGGTGGCGCGCTCCTTGAGCATTGCCACCTGTTCGGCGCTGGGCGTAAACGGGTCGGCGGCGGTGCTGACGAGCGCAGATGCTACAGACTGGTTCATCTCACATCTCCATTTTTATGATGCATCATATATCCTTTAATTGGGCAAAAAATTGGCCTTTGGCAGCCATGGCGGCCGTCAGAGGCTCCCCATGCAGAGGTACTTCACTTCCAGGTAGTCTTCGATGCCCTGGCGCGCCCCTTCGCGCCCGAGCCCGGATTCCTTGATACCGCCGAACGGTGCCACGGCGGTCGAGATCAGGCCTTCATTGATGCCGACCATGCCGCATTCCAGCGCCTCGGCCACGCGCCACACGCGGCGCAGGTCTTGCGTGTAGAAATAGCCGGCCAGCCCGAACGGCGTGTCATTGGCCATCTGCACGACCTGCTCGTCCGAATGAAAGCGCATCAGCGGCGCCACCGGGCCGAAGATCTCGTCGCGGCCCAGCGCCATCTGCGCGCTGACCTCGCCCACCACGGTGGGCGCATAGAAGGCAGAGCCATCCTGCGGCGGCGTTCCGCCCGCCAGCACGCGCGCCCCCAGTCCGACCGCCTCGTCGACCATGCCGTGCACGCGCCGTGCCGCGCCGGCATGGATCAGCGGGCCGATGGTGACGCCAGGCTGGCTGCCGTCGCCCATCCTCAGCCCCGCCACCGCCGCGCACAGCTTCGCGGCAAAGGCATCGTAGACCGCGTCATGGACGAAGATCCGATTGGCGCAGACGCAGGTCTGGCCGGCATTGCGGTACTTCGAGGCCATCGCACCGCGTACCGCGGCATCGATATCGGCATCGTCGAACACGATAAAGGGGGCGTTGCCACCCAGTTCCAGCGACAGCTTCTTGATATTGGACGCCGACTGCTCCATCAGCAGGCGGCCGACGCGCGTGGAGCCGGTGAAGGTCAGCTTGCGCACGGTTTCGTTGCGCGCCAGCACTTCGCCAATGGCCGGTGCGCTGGCGCCGGTGACCACGTTGAACACGCCCGCGGGCACGCCGGCACGCTGCGCCAGTTCCGCCAGCGCCAGCGCGCTCAGCGGTGTTTCCGCGGCCGGCTTGAGCACCACGGTGCAGCCCGCGGCCAGCGCCGGCGCCACCTTGCGCGTGGCCATTGCAATCGGGAAATTCCACGGCGTGAGCGCCGCCACCACGCCCACTGGCTGGCGGATCACCATCAGGCGCCGATCAGGCGATGGCGTGGGAATGCACTCGCCGTAGGTGCGCGTGGCTTCTTCGGCAAACCATTCGACAAAGGACGCGCCGTAGACCACCTCGCCTGCCGCCTCGGCCAGCGGCTTGCCCTGCTCTGCCGTCATCAACGCGGCCAAATCCGCCTCATGCGCGCGGATCAGCTCGTACCAGCGCCGCAGGCATTCGGCACGATGCCTGGCGGTGGTGTTGCGCCACGCGGCCAGGGCGCGCTCGGCCGCGGCGATGGCGCGGCGGGTTTCGTCGGCACCCATATCGGCGACTTCGGCAATGACTGCACCAGTGGCGGGGTTGGTCACGGCGAAGCGGGCACCGTTGTCGGCGTCGCACCATTCGCCGCCGATCAGGCCGCGCGTGCGCAGCAGTTCAGCATCGCGTAGCTTCATGATGCCTCCGCAGCCTGCAGCATCTGCAGCGCGCGCGCGTTGACCGCGCCCATCGCCGCGACCAGGTCGCCGGCGTCCAGTTCGCGCATGAAATTGCGCATATGGGGCGCGGCCAGCGAGAGTTCCGCGGCGTGGCGCAGCTCCTCCACCGTCGCATCGGGCAAACCCAGGTCAGCCAGGCACAATGGCAGGCCGATGCTGCGGTAAAGCGCCTCGACTTCAGTGCGCGCCGCATCGTCGCGCCGCTCCAGTTCCAGCTGCACCAGCAGGCCGTACGCCACCTGCAGGCCGTGCGGCGCGTGTCTGACCCCGCGCAGCGCCGACAGCCCGCGCGTCAGCGCATGGGCAATCGACAAACCGCCGCTCTCGAAGCCGAGGCCCGACATCAGGATGGTGGCCTCCACCACGCGTTCAAACGGGGGCGTCGGCGTGCCGGTGCCGGCGGCGGCCAGCGCATCTTGCGCATCCGCCATCAGCACCGCATGACAGGCACGCGCCAGCGCGGCGGCCGACAGCAACGGACGCGTGCCAAACATATTCCGCCCCGCCCGCGCACGCGCACACTGCTCGGCTTCGAACATCTTCGAGATGGCGTCGCCGATGCCCGCGAGCAACATCGAGGCAGGCGCCTGGGCAATCAGTGCGGTGTCGGCTATCACGCTGCTGGGGCTGTACGGCAGATGCCGCACGGCCAGCAGGCGGTGCGCCTCGTCATACAGCACATAGTTCTTGCTGGTCGGCGCGTCGTTTGACGCAACGGTGGGCACGGTGATCACCGGCACGCCGAAGTGGTCGGCCAGCGCCTTGCCCGCATCGATACTGCGCCCGCCGCCAGCCGCAACCACGAGGTCGGGGCCTGGCTGTCCGGCCTCTGCCGCCAGGCGCGCCACCAGGCCAGGTGTCAGGGCTTCGTCGAAGCTGACGCTGCGCGTCGCCACGCCAGCCTGTTCGCACAGGCGCACCAGCTGTTCCCCTACCATGCCCATCACCATGCGGTCGGCCACCAGCAAGGCATTGCTGCCCAGGCGCGCCGCGTGCTCGCCCAATACTTCGATGGCTCCCGCACCCTGGACATAGCGTCCGGGCGATCCGAATACTGCTTGCACGTTGTCTCCTCTCGCGTTCACCCGGCGCTCGCCGAATTTCGATACATGATATAGGATATATCCTGTCAGGCAAGGAATTTCTTTCGGACTCATCCAACCCGCTTCAGGAGACATAGCTCATGCAGCCACCCGATCTTCAGCCCCGCGCCGCCATCAATGGCCATACCCGCGTCATCGTGATCCTCGCCTACCCGACCCACCACGTGCGCACGCCATCGTTTTTCAATGCCTATATGGCCGAGACCGGCACCAACGCGGTCCTCGTGCCCTGGCAGGTCGCGCCGGCACAGCTGGCCGACGCGGTACGCGGCCTGCGCGAGGTTGAGAACCTCGCAGGCCTGATCGTCACGGTGCCGCACAAGCAGGCTATTGCCGGCCTTTGCGATGAACTGGAGGGGATTGCCGCCGACCTGCACGTATGCAACGTGGTGCGGCGCACCGCCGATGGCCGCCTCATTGGCGCCATGTACGACGGCATCGGCTTTGTCGAAGGCATGCGCAACAACCAGATCGACCCGGCGGGCAAGCGCACCCTGCTGCTCGGTGCCGGGGGAGCCGCCACGGCGGTGGCTGCCGCACTCCTCGACGCCAGTGTCGCGCAGTTGACGGTGGCGAACCGTACGCGCGCAAAGGCGGAGGAACTCGCCGCCCTGCTGCGGGCACGCCGGCCCGGTGCCGCGGTTCAGGCCGCCGCCAGCCTGGAAGGCGACTGGGACCTGGTCGTCAACGGCACCTCGCTGGGCCTGAAGCCAGACGACCCGTTGCCGCTCGACCCCGCCCTGCTGCGTCCCGGCACCATCGTCGCCGAGGTCATCATGCAGCCGGTCGAGACCGCCCTGCTGATTGCGGCACGGCAGCGCGGCTGCCGCGTGCATCGTGGCGAGCACATGGTCACTTCGCAGATCAGGCTGCTAGCCGACTTCCTGCTCAGCGCAACCCCCGCGCAGTAGCGCCATCGCCGCAGCGGGAAATCGGCGCCGGCACATCATATATGATATGTCCATGAACCTATGGCTGAGGCAGGACCCATGAAAGAACTTGCACGGGTGGAAAAAGGCAATCTCTCTTCCCGAGTCTACGATCAAATCCGCTCTGCGCTGATGAGCGGCAAGTACGTGCCCGGCGAACGGCTGCGCGTGGCCGAGCTCGCGCAGTCGCTTGGCACCAGTTCAACGCCGGTGCGCGAGGCGATTTTCCGACTGGTCAGCGAGCAAGCGCTGACCATGACCGCTGCCACCTCGATCACCGTCCCCGAACTGGATCCCGGCACCGTCGCGGAAATCCAGTTGATGCGCACATTGCTGGAGGGCGCCGCTGCCGAGACCGCGGCGCAGCGCATCACGCCGCAGGAAATCGCCCGGCTGCGCAAGACGCACGAGGCGTTTATCAAGGCCGTGGCGGTCAGCCCGCGCGAGGCCGCAGCGCAGAACCGCAAGTTCCATTTCGAACTGATGGCGGCATCGCGGCTGACCAACCTGTACGCAGTCGTCGAGAGCATGTGGGTACGCATGGGTCCGCTCCTGCACATCTTCCATACTGAACTGCGCGCCAGCCGTGAAAGTTTGAAATCTCACCCTCACTATCGCGTGCTTGACGGACTGGAGCGCCATGACCCGGCCACCGCGTCGCAGGCCATCCGCGATGACATCCAATGGGGGAAGGTTGTCTTGCTTGAATGGATGGCGGCACGCGAAGAGCGGGAAACGGCTTAGTCAATGGGATGGGGCCGCGTCTCTGGCGGCCTCGTTTTGGGTTGGGATCCTTTCTTTGCGATTAATTGCATTTTATGAGGCCGGTGAAGATCGCCATACGTTTGTTGAAGATCGTCATTCGTGCGAGCCACGCTCAACATTCATGCGAGCATGTCATTTTTGCGCTCAGCATCCGTGCGAATGTATGTTTCCCATGCGGAGTAGGGTCCCGGTGAGGCGTTGCCTGAGCTCTCCGAAGCAGTTGATTAAAATTACCAACGTTATAGAGGGCGGATTCAACTGGTCGTCGCAACACCTTTAATCAAGGAGGTGTTTATGGGACGACCAGCGGGGTGGATGCAGAAGTTGACAGGGCGAGAAGCGATGCGTTTGCCAGGTGCGCCGTCACATCGGCGTGAGACCGAACGGCGATTTTGGGCGCAAATCGCGACAGGGATTACAAGTGAGAAGGCTGCAGAGGCGGTTGGCGTGTCGCAGGCAGTAGGCACTCGCTGGTTCCGGCATAGTGGCGGCATGCCACTATTCATGTCGAGCCCCATATCCGGTAGGTACTTGTCGTTCGCGGAACGAGAAGAGATTGGGCAACTTTCGCTGCAAGGCGTCGAAGTACGCGAGCGCGCCACCGGGCGCAAATCCGATAATGATGCGCGTGGGCGTCTCCGCGGTTGTTGCAGCGGTGGCATGCAAGGAAGCGACGCCGAAGGCAACCGCCAGCGCGGTTGCCAACCGCCGCAAGGGTGCGCTGTGTCAGCGTCGCGGATCTTCATCCTTCTACTCTACCGTGGTGCTGGCATTAGCGATTTCGATCAGTTGTTGCACCGGGCGCCTCGGCGAGACGACAGGGGTTTAGGGAGAGAGCTAAATTCAATATATAAGAGAGACATGACGCAAATGGACTCAACACGGCCCCAGTGTCCGCTCTACAAAGGTGGCCTCGAGCGACACGCCGAGAAAACGCGCGATCTCCACGATTTGCCCGTAAAGCATCCATTGCCCATGATGGATACGACAGCCTCGCTCGCGCGCCGCTGCCAGCAGCGCGGTCTCCGGATCGCGCACGACAGCCTCGCAGACCAGCGTGCCGGGGGCCAGGCGCTCGGCCGGCAACGGCAGCGCATCGTCATCGCGCAGGCCGAGCGACGTGGCATTTACCACCACATCGAACCCGGCCGGGTCATCGCCGCCCGCGTGGATCGCCACATCGGGCAGCGCTGCGCGCAACCGTTCGACCAGTTGCGCCGCCTTCCCCGCGGAGCGGTTGTGGATCACCAGCTCCGCTGGCCGTTCCCGCGCGATGGCGAAGGCCATGGCCTTGCCGGCGCCACCGGCGCCGACCTGCAGGGCGCGCTTGCCCGCCAGCGCGTGGCCGCGCTCGCGCAGGCCGGCGACGAAGCCGTCGCCGTCGAAGTTGCCGCCGACCCAGATGCGCTGGTCACGGTCATAGCGCAGCGCGTTGACCGATCCGACCAGGCGGGCGGTCTCCGTCAGCTCGGCGCACGCCGCCACGACCGCTTCCTTGTGCGGTACGGTCACTACCATGCCGGCCAGGTTCTTCATTGCCGGGAGACTGTCGAGCAGCACGCGCAACTGCTCGGGCGCGACGTGGAACGGCACGCACACGGCGTTCAGGCCCTGGCGCGACACCGAGGCATTGAACAGCTGCGGCGTGCGCACCTGGGTGATGGGGTCGGCGATGATGCCGACCAACCGGGTATTGCCGTCGATCAGCATGTTCAGATGCCCGCCATGCAGGTGTACTTGATCACCAGGTAGTCCTCGATGCCGTAGTGCGAGCCCTCGCGGCCCACGCCCGACTGCTTGACGCCGCCGAACGGCGCCACCTCGTTCGAGATCAGGCCGGTGTTCACGCCGACCATGCCATATTCCAGCCTTTCGGACACGCGCCAGACGCGGCCCAGGTCGCGCGCATAGAAGTAACTGGCCAGCCCGAACTCGGTATCGTTGGCCATGGCCACGACCTCGTCCTCGGTGTCGAAGCGGAACAGCGGCGCCAGCGGGCCGAAGGTTTCCTCGCGCGCGACCAGCATGCCGGGCGCGACATCGGCCAGCACGGTCGGCTGGAAGAACGAATGGCCGAGCGCGTGGCGCTGTCCGCCATGCAGCACGCGCGCGCCCTTGCCGACGGCGTCGGCAATATGCTCCTCCACCTTCGTCACGGCTTTGTCGTCGATCAGCGGTCCGATGCGCACGCCATCCTCCATGCCGTTGCCGACCTTGAGCGCGGCCACGGCGGCCACCAGCTTCTGCGCGAACGCGTCGTACACGCCCGCCTGCACGTAGATGCGGTTGGCGCAGACGCAGGTCTGGCCGGCATTGCGGTACTTCGACACGATCGCGCCTTCCACCGCGGCATCCAGGTCGGCATCGTCGAACACGATGAAGGGCGCGTTGCCGCCCAGCTCCATCGACACCTTCTTGATGGTCGACGCGGTCTGCGCCATCAGCACGCGGCCCACCTCGGTCGAGCCGGTAAAGGTCAGCTTGCGCACCAGCGGGTTGCCGCTCATCTCGCCGCCAATCGCGCTCGCCGAGCCCGTCACCACCGACAGCACGCCGGCCGGGATGCCGGCACGCTCGGCCAGCGCGACCAGCGCCAGCGCGGTCAGCGGGGTCTGCGAGGCAGGCTTGAGCACCATGGTGCAGCCGACCGCCAGCGCCGGGCCGGCCTTGCGCGTGATCATTGCCGCGGGAAAGTTCCACGGCGTGATGGCGGCGCAGACACCGACCGGCTCCTTGGTCACGACGATGCGCTGGTTGGTGGCCGGCGCGGGGATCGTGTCGCCGTAGACGCGCTTGCCTTCTTCAGCAAACCATTCGATGAAGGAGGCCGCATAGGCGATCTCGCCACGCGCCTCGGCATTCGGCTTGCCCTGCTCGGCGGTCATGATGCGCGCCAGGTCTTCCTGGTTGGCCAGGATCAGTTCGAACCACTTGCGCAGCAGCGCCGAACGTTCCCTGGCGGTGCGCGCGCGCCAGGCGGGCAGCGCACGGTTGGCGGCTTCAATGGCCTGGCGGGTCTCGTCGGCGCCCAGTTGCGGCACCTGGCCCACGCGTTCGCCAGTGGCGGGGTTGGTCACGTCAATGCGGCGCTCGCCGTCGATCCAGCGGCCGTCGATATAGCACTGCTGCCGCAGCAGCGAGGAATCTTGCAGGTTCAGCATAGTCGGTGTGATGGGTTGAGCCGTATCAGCCGGCCATATAGAGGCCGCCGTTGACGTGCAGCACTTCGCCTGTGATGAAGCTGGCGGCGCCGCTGCACAGGAAAGCGATCGCGCTGGCGACTTCGCGCGGATGGCCCAGTCGCCGCAGCGGCGTCTGTTCCACCGATTCGGCACCGCGCGTGCGCACCAGTTCGGTCGTCATCGGCGTCTCAATGATGCCAGGCGACACCGCATTGACACGGGTACGCGGCCCCAGTTCGCGCGCCAGGCTGCGCGTAAGGCTCAGCAGCGCCCCTTTGGAGGCCGCATAGTGGGCATTGCTGTAGGCCCCGCGGTGCGCCGCCACCGAGGTCAGGTTGACGATGGCGCTGTCTTCGCGCAAGGCGGTCATCGCGCGGCGGACCAGGTAGAAAACGCCGTCCAGGTTGATGCCAAGCGTCTGGCGCCACTGGTCGTCGGTCATCGATGCGACGGGCTGGGCCTGGTACAGGCCAGCGGACGGCACCAGGAAATCGATGCCGCCAAAGCGCTCCACCGCCGTGGCGACGGCGCGCGCGCTGTCGTCCGGGCTGGCAGCATCCATGTGCAGCGTGGCGATGCGGTCCGGGTCACCAAGCGTCTGCGCGAAGCCGGCCAGGCTGTCCGCATCCAGGTCGGTCAGCACCAGGTTGGCGCCGCCGGCATGGAACAGGCGTGCGACCTCGCGGCCGATCCCCCCGTTGGCCCCGGTCAACAGCAGCGTGCGCGATGCAAAGTCAGACATGCGGTGTCTCCGTGCGGTCAGTTCGATTCAGATATGCAGAGCGCGGCCGTAGGCGGCGAGCACGGCCTCGTGCATCGCCTCGGACAGGGTCGGGTGCGGCAGCACGGCGGACATCAGTTCGGCCTCGGTGGTCTCCAGGGCCTGCGCAATGCCGTAGCCCTGGATCATCTCGGTCACCTCGTCGCCCACCATGTGGGCGCCCAGCAGCTCGCCGCTGCCTTCGTCGAACACCACCTTGGCCAGCCCGGCCGTCGCGCCCATTGCGATGGCCTTACCGTTGGCCGAGAACGGGAACCTGCCGACACGCACGCGGTGGCCCCCCGCGATCGCCTGCGCTTCGGTCAGGCCGACGCTGGCCACCTGCGGATGGCTGTAGGTGCACGCCGGGATCCGGCGCGGGTCGAGCGGGTGCGGCTGCAGGCCGGCGATGTTCTCGACGCAAATCACGCCTTCGTGGCTGGCCTTGTGCGCCAGCCACGGCGGGCCGGCCACGTCGCCGATGGCGTAGACGCCCGGCTCACCGGTACGGCCGAATGCATCCGTGACGATATGCGTGCGCTCCACCCGGACCCCGGTGCCTTTCAGGCCGAGCTCTTCGACATTGCCGACGATGCCGGCCGCGACCAGCACCACATCGGTCTCAAACTGCGTGGATGCGCCGCCGGCCAGCGTCACCGTCCACCCGGACGCACCGCGTTGGGCCCCTTCCAGGCGCGTGCCGGCGTGGATGGCGATACCGTCGCGCCGGAGCTGGCTCGCCACCTGCGCGGCAATCTCCTCATCCTCCGTCGGCAGGATGCGCTCGGCCATCTCGACCAGCGTGACCTGCACGCCCACCGCGTGATAGAAGCTCGCGAACTCGACGCCGATCGCCCCCGCGCCCACGATCAGCATGCGGCGCGGGATCGCCGGTGGCGCCAGCGCCTCGCGGTAGCTCCAGACGGTGCTGCCGTCGACCGGCAATTGCGGCAGCGGCCGCGCGCGGGCGCCGGTGGCGAGCACGATATGGCCGGCGCCGACGGTGCTGGCTTGGCCGTCGGCCCCGCGCACCTGCAACCGGCCCTGGCCCGCCAGCCGTCCATGGCCATTGAGCACGGTGATGCCATGCTTCTTCATCAGGTGCGCCACGCCCTTGTTGAGCTGCGCCGCGACCGCGCGCGAACGCGCCACCATGGCCGGGACGTCCGCCCGGGGCTCGGCCACCGTGACGCCATAGGCCGCGGCTTCCCTCACCAGGCGCAGCACGTCGGCCGAGCGCAGCAGCGCCTTGGTCGGGATGCAGCCCCAGTTCAGGCAGATGCCGCCGAGCGCGGCCTTCTCGATCACGGCGGTGCGCATACCCAGTTGCGCAGCGCGGATGGCGGCCACGTAGCCGCCGGGCCCGCCGCCGACAATGGCCAGGTCGAACGAAGATGTCATCGCGCCCCCTTCAGACCAGCATCGCCAGCGGGTTTTCCAGCAGGCGCCGGAACGCAGCCAGCCACTTCGCCGCCAGCGCGCCGTCGATGGCGCGATGGTCGACCGACAGCGTGCAGCGCATGACCTGGGCCACCTCGACCTGGCCGTCGCGCACCACCGGCACCGGCTGCGTGGCCCCCACCGCCAGGATGGCCGCCTGCGGCGGATTGATGATGGCGGAAAACTCGGCCACGCCATGCATGCCAAGGTTGCTGACGCTGAAGCTGCCGCCCTGGTACTCGTCCGGGCGCAGCTGGCCCGCGCGCGCCCGCGCCGCCAGTTCGGCGATCTCTGCGCTGATCACCGACAGCGGCTTGCTGTCGGCCGCGCGTACGATGGGCGTGATCAGGCCAGTGTCGGTGGACACGGCCACGGCGATATCGGCACTGCGGAACTGGCGCATCGCGGTGTCGGTCCATGCCACATTGGCTTCCGGCACCTCGCGCAGCGCCACGGCCACCGCGCGCACCACGAAGTCATTGACGGAGATCTTGCGCGCGGCGCCGGCGTTGATCTCGGCGCGCAGCGCCAGCAGCCGGTCCATCCGGCAATCCACCGACAGGTAGAAATGCGGGATGGTGGACTTGCTTTCCGCCAGCCGGCGCGCAATGGTCCGCCGCATATTGCTGTGCGGAATCTCGATGAAGTCTTCGGTGCCGGCATCCCGCACCGGCGCCGGGGTTGCGATGGGGGTTGCGGTGGAAGTCGCGGTAGGCGCCTCAGCCCGGGCCGCCTCCACGTCGCGCCTGACGATCCGCCCGTTCGGGCCGCTGCCCGCCAGCGTGGCGAGATCGAGGCCGCGTTGCGCGGCCAGCCGCCGTGCCAGCGGGCTGGAAAAGATGCGCACCGGGACTCCGGCCGGCGCGGCGGCGGGTTCTGCAACGGCGGCCGCGACGGCCGCCTCCGGAACCGGCATCGGCGACTGCGACCCAGGCACCGCGATGCCGCCGGACGTAGCGATCAGCGCATCGATATCCGCGTGTGTCTCGCCATTGACCAGCAGCACGCCGATCGGCGCGCCGACCTCCACCTCCTGGCCGGCGCGGACCAGCATCCGGCCGAGCGTGCCGGCGGTGTCGGCATTGAGTTCGACGATCGCCTTGTCGGTCTCGATCTCGGCAATGCAGTCGCCCACGGCAATCTTGTCGCCTTCCTGGCGGGTCCAGGCCTGCAGGGTGGCGTGGGTGGCATTGGCGGCCACCTCGGGCATGCGCAGCAGGACGGCCATCAGGCATCTCCCCTGGCAAACAGGTCGGGACGATAGCCGGCGATGTCCGTGTACTGGACGATCTCCAGCACATTGCCCTCCGGATCCCGGCAGAAGGCCAGGTAGGTGCCGGGGCGGACTTCGACGCGGCGCGGACCGGTCATGCATTCCACGCCCTGCGCTACCAGCGCATCGACCACGGCCTGGATATCGTCGACGATGAAGGTCAGGTACGACGCATTGGCCTTGTCCAGGATATACGCCGTCGCCGGCTCGGCGGCGGGCGGCCGCTGCGGCGCCAGCAGCTTGATGCGCTCGCCATACGGGGTCTGCAGGCGCACGACGGTATAGCCCTGCGCATGCATCGCGGCCTGCACCGACTTCTCCGCCGGCACCACCACCTCGCTGACGAAGGTGAAGCCCAGCACGTCTTCGTAGAAGCGGCGCATGCGGGGCAGGTCCCGGACCGCGATGCCGACTTCGAGTGGTACCACCATGTTCAGCTTCATTTCCATGACTCCCCGGTTCAGGCCTGGCCCTTCTCGCGCATCACATGGCGCAGGCCGTCGATGACTTCTTCGGTGCGCGCCGCCGCCGCCCGCTCAAGCACCTTGGAGATGCTCGGCGCCGCTTCCGCGCCGGTGACGCGCTGCACGGGCTGGTCCAGCCAGTCGAAGCAGCGCCGCTGGAGTTCGTCGGCAAGCCAGGCGCCGTAGGAGGTCCCGCGCGCACCCTGCTCCACGATCAGCACATTGTTGGTCTTGCGGATGCTGGCTTCAATGGTTTCCCAGTCCAGGCTGGCGCGGTCGAGCCAGCGCAGGTCGATCACCTCGGCATCCACGCCGGTCTTCTCCACGGCTTCCAGCGCGTGGCCGACCATCGACAGGTAGGTGATGACCGTGACCTCGCTGCCTTGGCGCCGCACTGCGGCCTTGCCCAGCGGCAGGCAGTAGTCAAGGTCGTCCACCGGGCCGAGCGCGGAACTGTTGTACAGGTCCACATGCTCGATCACCAGCACCGGGTCCTTGCAGGCCAGCGCGGTATTCATCAGCCCCACGTAGTCGAACGGGTTCGAAGGCGCCACGATGCGCCAGCCCGGATTGGTCGCGAAGATGCCGGCCGGGTCCATTGAATGCTGGGAGCCGTAGCCGGTGCCCATTGCCACCTTGGTGCGCAGCACCAGCGGCACGTCGCTGTCGCCGCCGAACATGTGGCGGGCCTTGCCGATCTGGTTGAAGACCTGGTCGGCGGCCACCCACATGAAATCGGGGTACATGAACTCCACCACCGGCTTGAAGCGGCCGTCCAGCGCCACGCCGCCGCCCAGGCCGACAAAGGCGTTCTCACTGATCGGCGTGCCGAGCACGCGCTCGGGGAAGCGGTCGCGCAGCCCGCGCGTGGCGCCATTGGTGCCGCCCTTGAGCCGGTGGACATCCTCGCCCATCACCACGACCGTGGGGTCGGTTTCCATGCGCCGGCCCATCACGTCGGCCACCACGTCGACGAACTTGCGCGTGTCGAGCATGCCGGTGAAGCTCTCCTGCTCTTCATAGCGCAGCCCTTCCAGCTCCTTCAGCTCGCTGCGGATGCCCACGTCGCGGAAGTCCGGGCTCGGCCACAGTTCCGGGCGGATGATGCGCTTGCCCGGCTTGCCGGACGGGTCGGGCTGCGTCAGCGCCGCCATGGCGGCCTGCATGGCTGCCCTGACGCGCTCGCGCAGGGCCTGCACCTGCTCCGCCGTGACCAGGCCGCGCGCCTGCATGCGGTGCGCCAGCAGCTCGAGCGGGTCGCGCGCGCGCCACTGCTGTTCTTCTTCCTTGCTGCGATAGCCGAACGCGCTGCCCGGGAACGGGCCGTTCTGGTGGAAGAAGCGATACACGTCCGCCTCGATCACGGCCGGGCCGTGGCCGGCGCGCATATGGGCCAGCGCCTGCTGCATCGCCAGGTGCACGGCCAGCGGGTCCATGCCGTCGACCTTCCAGCTGCGGATGCCAAACCCCAGCCCGCGCGCCGACAGGCGCGGCTCGGCGGTCGATTCCGCCACGGTGGTGGAGACCGCGTAGCCGTTGTTCTCGATGAAGAAGCACAACGGCAGCTTCCATGCGGCGGCCAGGTTCATCGTCTCCAGCACCGAGCCGATATTGACCGCGCCGTCGCCGAAGTAGGCCACGGCCACCGCGTCGGTGCCGGCATGCTTGTGCGCCCAGGCCGCGCCCGCCGCCAGCGGCACGCCGCCGCCGACGATGGCGTTGGTGCCTAGCGCGCCGGCCTCGGCCCATTGCAGGTGCATCGAGCCGCCGCGGCCCTTGCAGAAGCCCTGCGCCAGCCCGAGGATCTCCGCCAGCGTGCGCTGCAGCAGCGTCTGCACGGGGGCGGAGAATGGCGCGTCCGGATCCAGCCCCTGCGGCGCCAGGTAGCCGAGGGCCTTGGAAAGGAACTGGTGGTGGCCGCGGTGCGAGCCGTTGACCTGGTCGACACCGGTCAGGCCCACGATAGAGCCCGCCGCGCCGCCCTCCTGCCCGATGCTGGAGTGCGCCGGCCCGTGGACCAGGCCCTCGGCGGCCAGCTCCAGCACGGCTTCTTCAAAGCCGCGGATCAGGTGCATGTGGGTCAGCATGGTGCCCAGCAGGCCGGGGGCCGCGTTGGCCCAGTCTTCCTCCGTGGTGCGCAACTCGACCCAGTCGGCGCCGGGTTGCAGGGCGATGCATTCAGACATGGAATAGTCCTTGGTTCAGGATGTTCGGATCGTGCGAGTCGTGCGAGTCGGGGCCGCCCGGGCTCAGAAGCCGTCGGCCGTCCAGCCGCCATCGGAGACCAGCGCGTGGCCGGTGATGAACGCGGCCGCGTCCGACGCCAGGAACAGCGCGACCTCGGCCATCTCCTCCGGCGTGCCGAAGCGGCGCAGCGGCGTGCGCGCCATCAGCGCCTCGGCGTCCAGCGCGCGGCGCTCGATCAGCGTGTCGGTCAGCGCGGTGCGCGTATAGCCCGGACAGACGGCATTGACGCGGATATTGTGCTGCGCCCATTCGGCCGCGAGCGACTTGGTCAGCGACACCACGCCGGCCTTAGCCGCGCAGTAGGCCAGCCGGTTGGCGGACGACACCATGCCCCACATCGACGCCGTGCTCAGGATCACGCCGCCGTTCTGGCGGATCATGCGGCGCGCGGCGGCCTGAGTGCAGTAGAAGACGCCGGAGAGGTCGATATCGATGGTGCGGCGCCACTCGGCCGGCGTCAGTGCGATCGACGGCTTGTTCATCGAGATGCCTGCGTTGTTGAGCAGGATGTCGATGCGGCCGAAGCGCGCCTCGGCCTCTGCGCACGCGCGCTCGACCGCCTCGTCGTCGGTGATCGATGCCTGCACGGTCAGCACCTGCACGCCGGGGAAGGCCGCCTCGAGCTCGTTCCGGGTGGCGGCCAGCCCTTCGGCATCCAGGTCCAGCAGCACCAGCCGCGCGCCGTGGCGCGCGAAGCCGTGGGCCATGGCGCGGCCGATGCCGCTGGCGCCGCCGGTGTTGAGCACCACCTTGCCCTCCAGGCCCGGGTAGCGGGCCGGGGCAAACGCTTGCGCATCGGGAAATCCGGTAAGGGAAGGAGCGTTCATACCGCGAGCCAGTCCTTGAGTAGTTGGGGGTTGGAGGTCAGTTGTTCGGGGGTGCCTTCAAACACGATGCGGCCGTGGCCCATCACGCAGACGCGGCTCGACACCTTGAGCGCGATGGCAAGCTTCTGCTCCACCAGCACCACCGAGACGCCGCGCCGGTGGATGTCGCGGACGGCTTCGCCGACCACGGCGACGATCTTGGGTGCCAGGCCTTCGGTGGGCTCGTCGATCAGCATCACCAGCGGGTTGCCCAGCAGCGAGCGGCACATCGTCAGCATCTGCTGCTCGCCGCCGGACAGGCTGCCGGCCTTGGTATTGCGGCGTTCCTTCAGGCGCGGGAAGTAGTCGAACATCTGCGCCACGGTCCACTGCGGCGCGCCCTCTGGCGCGCGCTGCTCGCCCATGCGCAGGTTCTCGTCGACGGTCAGGTTGGCAAACACCTCGCGCTCTTCGGGCACGTAGGCAATGCCGCTGCGGCAGATGGCATACGAGCGTGCGCCAGCCAGGTCGCGGCCGCGCAGGCGGATGTGTCCGGCCGACGGCGGCACCAGCCCCATGATCGCCTTGAGCGTGGTCGAGCGGCCGGCGCCGTTGCGGCCGAGCAGGCTCACGACCTCGCCCTGGCCGACCTGGAAGTCCACGCCATGCAGGATGTGGCTTTTGCCGTAGTGCGCGTGCAGCTTTTCCACCGACAGCAGCGGTGCGGGGTTCATACGCTGACCTCCTCGCCCAGGTAGGCTTCCTTCACGCGGGCGTTGTTGCGGATTTCGTCGGGCGTGCCGGTGGCGACGATCTCGCCGTAGACCAGCACGCTAATGCGGTCGCTGAGCGAGAACACCACGTCCATGTCGTGTTCCACGATCATCAGCGTGCGGCCCCGCGTGACCTCGCGGATCAGCCCCGCGGTGTAGCTGGTTTCCTCGTGCGACATGCCGGCCATGGGCTCGTCGAGCATGATCACCTGCGGATCGGACGCCAGCGTCATGGCGATCTCCAGCGAGCGCTGCTCCGAGTACGACAGCTCCCCGGCAATCACCTGCGCGCGGCGCGCGAGCCGCAACTGCTCCAGCAGGTGCGCGGCCTCCTCATTGACCGCGCGCGCCTTGTGGGCAAACTTCCACAGCGTGTACTGGAGGCCATGCCGGCGCATCAGCGCCAGGCGCAGGTTCTCGAACACGGTCAGGCCGGCGAAGATATTGGTGATCTGGAACGAACGGGCCAGGCCACGGCGGTTGATGTCCTGCGGCGAGAGGCCATGGATCGGCTTGCCGCCGAGCAGGATCTCGCCGCGCGTGAGCGGCAGGCGCCCGGAGATCAGGTGGAACAGCGTGGACTTGCCGGCGCCGTTGGGGCCGATCAGCGCATGGCGCTCGCCCGGCACGATATCCAGGTCAACACCGCGGATGATGTCGACGTCGCCGAACGACTTGCGCAGCCCGCGCAGCGACAGGATGGGGGATGCGGTCATGCGGGGTTCCTCCCGGCCTCGATGGCATCGCCGGCGGCGATGTCCGTGGTGTCAGCGTCCTCGCGCAGCCGCTGCCAGCGCTGGCTGGCACGGTGCGCCAGCAGTGCGCCCGCGCCGACCAGCACGGCGGGCGGCAGCCACGTCAGCGGCGACAGCGGCGCCCATTCGCGGCCGAACAGCGGGATCGGCGGCCAGCCCGCGCCACCATTGAGCGCGGCCAGCGCGCGATAGTCCTGCGAGAAGAAGCGCTGCAGCAGTTCGACGCCGAACACGGTGCCGCCCGCCAGCAGCAGCGTGGCGGCGACGAACGCGACGGCGATCGGCAGCAGGCGGCGCGCGCCATAAATCTTGCTGCCCGCAACCCACCAGGTCAGCAGGCCCGAGATGCCGGCCGGCATGAACAGCATCACCAGCACGAACACGATGCCCTGGTACAGCAGCCACGAGCGCGTCAGGTCGGACACCGCATAGCCGAAGAAGGTCATCAGCGCCGCGCCGAGCGCCGGCCCCAGGAAGACCTTGACGCCGCCGATATAGCTGTTGAGCACCACCGCCGCGGAGACGCCGGCGTCGAACACGACGTAGTTGGCGGCCTCCATGTTGATGGCCTGCAGGCCGCCGGCAATGCCCGAGAACATCGTGGAAATGGCGAACACCAGCACGCCGAGCCGATGGATGTCGTAGCCGAGGAAGCGCAGCCGGTTGGCGTTCTCGCGCAGGCCCAGCGTCAGGCGGCCGACCGGCGTCAGCGTGTACAGGTAGAGCAGCGCCAGCGACAGCAGCACCCAGGCCAGCGTCAGGTAGTAGACCTGGTTGCTGTCGCCGAAGGTCAGGCCCCAGGCCGGCATGCGCATGGTGGAGATGCCGGCTTCGCCGCCGAACCAGCTCTTGATATGCGGCGCCAGCGCATGCAGCAGCTCGGCCAGTGCCAGCGTGATCATGGCGAAGTAGACGCCGGTGCGCTTGGTGGCAAACCACCCGGCGACCAGGCCGATGGCAAGCCCGGCCGCGCCGCCTGCCAGCGGCAGCAGCGGCGTGGGCAGCAGGCCGTTGCCGCCCACGACGTTCATGGCGTGGACCGTGGCAAATGCACCCACGCCAAAGTACGCGGCATGGCCGAACGAGAGCATGCCGCCCTGTCCGCTGAGCAGATTGAAGGCCATCGCGAACAGCACCGCGATCAGCATCTGGATGGTGGCGTTGACCAGCGACGGCGACAGCACCGCGGGGGCGGCGACCAGCGCGGCAATGGCGAGCGCCAGCAGGATCGTGCGGGAATGACGCATGCTTACTCCTTTTCGCCCATCAGGCCGGACGGGCGGCACAACAGGATCAGCAACATCAGCGCGAAGGGGATCGTTGCCGACAGGCTGGACAGCTTGAGGGTCAGCAGCCCGCCTGCATCCCTGGCCCAGTCGCCCGCGCCCACCAGCGCCAGCAGGTCGGCCAGGCTGCGGTCGACGCCGACCGACAGCGCCGTCATCAGGCCGATCAGCAGCGAAGCCACCATGGCGCCCTCCAGGGAGCCGAGGCCGCCCACCACGACCACGACGAAAACCAGCACGCCCAGTTCCAGCGCCATGTTGGGGTTGGTGGTATAGAAGGCGCCCGCCACCGCCCCGGCCAGGCCGGCCAGCGCCGCGCCGATGCCGAACACGCCCATGAACACCAGCGGCACGTTGTGGCCCAGCGCCTCGGCCATGCGCGGCTTATAGATGGCCGAGCGCACCACGATGCCGACGCGGGTGCGGGTCAGCAGCAGGTAGATGACCACGAACATCGCGACGGCCACGATGCCCATGAAGACGCGGTAGAACGGGTAGGTTGACGCGCCCACGTGGAACGCGGCGAAATCCAGCGACGCGGGCACCCGGTAGTCGACCGGGAAGTTGCCGAAGAACAGCTTGACCAGTTCGGCGATGATGAACGACAGGCCGAACGTGAGCAGCAGCTCGTGGGCATGGCCGTGGTGATGGACACGGCGCAGGAAAAAACGCTCCACGGCCACGCCGACCAGTCCCACCAGCAGCGGCGACACCACGATGGCGAGCCAGAAGCCGATCACGCCCTGCAGCGAAAAGGCAAGGTAGGCACCCAGCATGTAGAACGATGCATGGGCAAAGTTGAGCACGCCCATCATGCCGAAGATGAGCGTCAGGCCGGCGGAGACCATGAACAGCAGCAGGCCGTAGATGGCGCCGTTGAGCAGCGAGACGATGAAGTATTCCATGTGCGCTTCCTGGGGACGAACCGGGCCGCCGCGCGCCGGGACCAGCCCGTGCGCGCGTGGCGGGTGCGGCCCGGACGGGCCGCGGACGCGGGGGAAGAGGCCTAGGCCGGGCGCTGCATCTTGCAGCTGGCCTGCGGCGGCGTGGCGGCTTCCGCGGCGGGGAAAGCCTTCACCGGCTTGAAGCCCATGTCGGTGCCGTCCACCTTGAATCTGGCATCCTTGCTGACCACCGACACCACCATCGGCAGCAGCACCTGGTGGTCGTCGGCACGCATGCTCAGCTCACCCAGCGGCCCCTTGAGCGTGGCCTTCTCCAGCGACTTGGCCAGCGCGGTGACGTTGAGCTTGCCGCTCTCGGGCTTGACCGTCTTCAGGGCCTGGCCCAGCATCTCGATGCCGAACACCGCCTGCGGCTCGACATAGGCGGGCAGATGCCCGGCCTTGGCTTTGAAGTCGTTGGCGAACTTCTCGCCCTCGGCGCCGCCCGCTTCCGCGTTGAACGGATGGGCGACATAGTGGCCGAGCGCCACCTCGCCGGCGTTGCCGAGATTGCCCGGCTGGTCCAGAAACACCGTGGCGAAGCGGGTCTTGAGGCCCGCCGCCTTGGTGGACTTCATCAGCAGCAGCAAGTCGTTCGACCAGTTGCCGGTCATCGCGGTATCGGCCTTGGTCGCGGCGATCTTGGCCACGTAAGGCGAGAAGTCCTGCACCTTGTTGACGTCGTGCAGCGTCTTCTCCACCACCTGGTAGCCGCCCGCGGCCGCGTCCTTGGCGATCGCCCTCTCCATGTCCATGCCCCAGGAATAGTTCTGGTTGATGGAGTACACGCGCGTGCCGAGCGCATTAAGCGGCTTCATCGCGCCGACCAGCGCCTTGACGCGGATCTCGGCGTTGGTGGCGAACTTGAAATGGTAGAAGTGGCACTTCTCGCCGGTCAGCTCGAGCGCTTCGCCGCCAACGTTGAGGAACAGGATCTCCTTGCCCGGATTGCGCAGGTTGTACTTGCGCACGTCCTCGGTCAGCTGGCCCGATACCGCCGACGATGCGCCCTGGACCACGATCTGCACGCCATCGGCAATGGCGGCCTTGAGCTTGTCGGCGGCGCCGGCGGGACCACCCTGGTTGTCGTACTCCACCAGCTGCAGCGGTTCGCCGTTCCAGCCCCCGGCGGCATTGATCTTGTCGATCGCGTAGCGCGCAGCGGCACGGAACATCAGGCCGGTAGAGGCTTGCGGGCCGGACAGCGTCTCGACGATGGCAATCTTGACCGGAGCCGCGTTTGCGGCGCCCCCCAGCAGCGAAAGGGCCGCGCAAGCGACAAGACGACTGGGAATACGGCTACCGCTCATGGTTGTCTCCTATTGTGATGTTCTGGCGGAAGTGGCCTGACAACAATAAAAAGTGGTCAGACCAGTGAAATATAAGAAGTCCGGCAGACACAGTCAATGCCGTATTGGCGGATCTAGGGTTTCCACGGGGAAAGCAATTTCCCGGAATGTAGCGCGCGGGGCATGCTACATTAACCTGTAGGACCAATTACACACCGATCCATGCAAGGAACCGAGCGCCCGGCCGAGGGAGAAGAATCATGACGTCGAGAGGATCTGCCCAAGTGCTGAAGACACCCAAACGCGCGGAAGGGACATCGTTCTACCCCGAGCCCAA
This sequence comes from Cupriavidus sp. a3, assembly GCF_051015765.1. Taxonomy (NCBI): domain Bacteria; kingdom Pseudomonadati; phylum Pseudomonadota; class Betaproteobacteria; order Burkholderiales; family Burkholderiaceae; genus Cupriavidus; species Cupriavidus sp. a3. The sequence continues at coordinate 211,162 of NZ_CP170645.1, forward strand.
GCACCTGCCCGACGAGATTGCGTCGCGGCTCACGCAAGCCATCCAGGCCGGCGAGTTCGCAATCGGCGACCGGCTGCCCAGCGAGCGCGATCTTTGCGAACAGTTCTCGTGCAGCCGCGCGGTGGTCCGCGAAGCCCTCTCGCAACTCAAGAGAGAGGGACTGGTCTCGTCACGGGCCGGCAGCGGCGTGTTTGTCACCGAGCGCAGCCAGAAGCAGGCATTTCGGATGCAGGACGTCACCATTGACGAGAAGGACTCGCTGGCCATGGTGATGGAACTGCTGGTGACGATCGAAGTGGCAGCAACCCGGTTCGCCGCCATGCGCCGCTCGCCGGAAGACCTCAAGCGCATCAAGCGCGCACTGATCGGAATGGAATACGAGATCGCCAACGACCGGCTGGGCGATGAGGAGGACTTTGCTTTCCACCAGGCGATCGTGGACGCCACGCACAACCCGCATTTCCGGGCGCTGTCGGAGCACCTGGAGCATGGGGCAAGGCGCGTCATCCGGCAGGCACGCAGCAACACCAAGGCGCAGCATGCAGACCTGATCGAGGCCGTGCAGCAAGAGCACAAGGCCATCTATGACGCCATCGCCGCCGGCGATCCGGCGCGCGCTGCGGCAGCCGCGGAAATCCACCTGCGCAACGCCGCGGAACGGCTGAATATGTATCTGAAGGGTTGAAGATTGCCAGCTGTGGGCGGCTCGCCGGCACTTCTATATACGGCGCGGGTTCCAGGCAGATTCCGAAGTGACAGAATTTGCGGGTCTCCGCACATTGTGTGACGGCCGAGTCAAGGCCTTTATTTCCGGCCGGTTTGGTCTACGTTGATCGTTTGAGGCAAGTTCTCGGTGGGATCGATCGTATTCTCGCCCGTGTGGGTAAGCTTCGTCTCCAGCGACGTGCAAGGGGAGACCATTACTGTCGAAGCCTGCAGTACAGTTCGCAGGGCACCGTGTCCGTGAGCCTTGACGTTGCCGGCGCCCGTCAAGTTATTTCACTAAGATGAAATTATTTAAGTTCTGCGGCCAGTGAGGACGACCCACCCTATGGTCCTGTTGGAATTGGCTTGCGGGACACCCCCAGCCCCACGCGCCCGGACACTCGGCGACATCGGACTGCTGCAGCCCGCCAAGCAGGCGAGCCTGGCAGAGGTAATGGCGTTTATCGAACTCGAGAAATTGTATGGACTGGGTTGCGGCCTGGTGGACGTCTCATTGCTGGCTTCCACTCTGATCACACCCGGTGCGCAGCTATGGACGCTGGACAAGCGTCTCGACGATTTGTCAGTGCGTTTTGGTGTGGCGCATCGGCCCAAGCTTCATTAGGTCGCGTGAAGCCAGCACGGGGTTGGTTGGTTGGTTAGTTGGTTGGTTGAACGCTTGGACCGTAATTTTTCGCTGCTTTATCGGTCACGACGGGCCGAGCAAACGCGCTACCGGTCTTCTCCGGCCACAGCCCGCCACGCGTTGACAATGCTCCCGGCCGCGAGGTCGATGTCCTCCTCCGTGGTGGCCCAGGAAATCACTGACATCCGCAGCACGGCCCGGCCCCTCCAGTCGGCACCGCCGACATAGCATTCACCCGCGGTTTGCACCCGTGCGACTACGGCACGGGTCAGGCGGTCGGCGGCGACGGGGTCTTCCTCCGGGCCGAAGCGCAGCAGCACCTGATTGAGCGAGATGCGGTTCAGCACGGCAATGCCGGCTTCCTGCCCCAGCCGCGCTGCCAGCCGGCGCGCCAGCCGGCAGTGCCGCGCTATCATCCCGGCAACACCGGTGCGTCCCAGGTGGCGCAGCATGGCCCAGGTGGCGAAGCCGCGCGCGCGGCGAGAGAGCTCCGGCACGTAGTGGGAGGGATCGCGCTCATCGCCATCCGCCAGCGGCAGGTAGCTGGCGGCGGCAGTCATGGCACGCCGGTGCGCCTCGGGGTGCGCGACGATGGCGTAGCCGCTGTCATAGGGGGCCTGCAGCCATTTGTGCCCGTCGGTCGCCCAGGAGTCCGCCGCCTCGAATCCGGCGGCCAGCGCCGCGGTTTCAGGGCAGGCCCTGGCCCAGAGGCCGAAGGCGCCGTCCACGTGCAGCCAGGCGCCGCGGGCGCGGATGGCAGGCAGCATCTGCGCGACCGGATCGAAGGCGCCGGTATGAATGTGGCCGGCCTGAGCGATCACGATGGCGGGGCCCGCACCGCCCGCCAGCGCGGCTTGCGCGTCAGCGGCACGCATGGCACCGTCACGGCCCGCCGGCACGCGCGACACGCACGCGCTACCGAAGCCGAGCAGGCGCAGCGCGGCGTAGACGGAGGTATGCGCCTCCGCGCCGATCAGCACCTGGATGCGCGGTGCGCCGAACAGGCCTTGCGTCTCGGCATCCCACCCGGCGCGCTGCAGTACCTGCGTGCGCGCAGCCGCGAGGCAGACGAAATTGGCCATGGTGGCGCCGGTGACGAAGCCGACCGAGGCGGTACCCGGCAGGCGCAGGATGTCGAGCAGCCAGCGGGCCGCGGTGTTTTCCGCTGCGGCGCCCGCAGGCGCGCCGCGATGGTTGGCGCAATTCTGTCCCCAGGCACTGGTCAGCCAGTCTGCGGCGACCCCGACCGGATGCGAGCCGCCGACCACCCAGCCGAAGAAGCGCGGGCCCGTGGTGGCGAGCAGGCCGGGCTCGGCCAGTGCGCGCAGGGCCTCGATGGTTTCGTCCGCCGGCGTGCCGGCTTCCGGGGTGGGCGCATCCCAGGCCTCGCGGCAGTCCGCATAGGAAGTGGCCGGCCACGTCCGCGCCGCGCCTGCCGCCTGGCGGTAGCGCGTGGCGGCGGCAGCCGCGCGGGCAAGCACATCGAGGTCTTCCGTTTCCCTGCACGACATGCCGGCTTTCAATCTCTAGATCTTCGTCACGAACGTCCTGGCGTGGTACAGCGCGACCAGGCTCAGCGCCGTGATGATGACAATGGCAAGCACATCGGCGCCCGCATAGCCCCAGAAATCCGACATGGCAATCTCCTAGTGTGTGGTTGCGCAGCACCGGTGCTGCGCCGCTGTCAAAGCAAGCCCGTGTCGCGCATGCGCTGCCGGCCGAAATCGCTCAACCGGAAGCGGAATCGCATCTTGTCGGCGCAGGTGTCGAATTTCTCCTCCACGCTGGTGAGCAGCCCGCCCGAATACAGGTCGGTCAGGATGACCCGCACGGATCCGGCCCAGTAGTTTCCCCCTTTGCCGTACTCCCGGCATACCGAGGCGGCGATATCGCTATCCCACATGCCGTCCGTCCCCGCGATCTGCTGCAGTATGAATCCCTTGATATGCACCTTCGCCATCTCTCATCTCCCGATTGAGAACCACCCACATGTCCAGAACGGGTTACAGCGCACGGACCACTTCGAGGACGTCGCTCTTCTCCGTGTACATCAGGAAAGCGCCCGATACCACCAGCGTCAGTCCCAGCAGGAAGTTCCACGCCGGGAACTGCAGCGTGAACGCGGCCAGGAACACCACGGCGAAGGCGCCATAGAGCGCTGCGATGGCCTGGCCCCGGCCGACGCCGATCAGCGGAAAGGACTTGTACCAGGACACGTAGCAGAAGCCGAACGTGATGCCCGCCAGCAGCAGCCAGGTCATCGCCTTCAGGTTCCAGGTCTGCGCCATCATGCGCATCACGTCGATGTCGCCGAACAGTGCCAGCGCCGGCAGGACCAGGCACAGCCAGTAGAGGGCCTCGGCAGTGAAGCGCACGGTGATGCCGCAGTCAGGATCGGTGACATCGAGCGCGCGCCCGGCAAGCGCCCCTTCGACGCCCCACCCCAGCGCCGCCATGGCGCCGCCGAGGTAGCCCAGCCACGACGTGTGCTTGCCGGACGCGCCGGAAAGCTCGCCGAGGATGCCGGGCGCGTAGATTGCCACGCCGCCGCCGATAATGACCAGGATGCCCAGCGCGGCACGCATCGTAATCTTCTCGTTGTACCAGACGCGGGCGATGCTGGCGCCGACGATGGGATACAAGAGCCCGGCAATGGCGGCGAACACCGCGCCCACGTAGCCCATGGCAAGGAAGGAGCCGAAGATGGCCATCGGCCCACCGAAGATCGCCGCGGCAAAGTACCACTTGGAAATGCGCCGCACCTGGACCAGCGTGCGGCCGAAGTCCTTGAACTTGTCCAGCACGATCAGCCAGAGGAAGAGGAACAGCAGCACCGAGAATGCGTTGAAGGTCGTGATAACCGCCGCCGCCGTCAGGAACTGGCGCGGGTTGGCCATGTCCATGGCGGCGAACGGCGCCTCCTTCCACACCGCGGCGCCGGGCACGTACCACGCACCCCACAAGACCGCACACCACAGCGCCCAGATAAAGCCCCAGCGGATGCTGCGGGCACGAAAACTCACCTTCGCTTGGCCGACGGTCGTCATGAATCCTCCTGTGGTGGGCGCGTCGGAATGCACGCCTGATTCGAGCCTCATGTCCACATACGGAAAGGACCGCACGAACATGTGCGTTGGATTATTGGAGGGGCGCGGGGCCGGCACAATAATCCAAAGGAGAGATACCTACAAAGAGGCATGCGCGGCCGGCATACTTGGCGGAAAAATGCGCGTAGTGCGAGGGGACGAGAGCGCGAACGCCGCCGTGCCGCGCGGCGCGGCAGGCGGTGCTGACTTGCGCTGGGGGGACTAGCTCAGTGCCGCGGCTTCTGCTGCCCGTGCCGCCAGACCACGGCTTCGAGCCGGGAGTGAAGATTGAGCTTGGACAGCACGTGCTTGACGTGCACCTTGACGGTTCCAACGCTGATGCCGAGCTGGCGGGCGATGGTCTTGTTGCACAGGCCTTCCGCCAGGAAGTCCAGCACCTCGGACTCGCGGCTGGTCAGGTCAGCCTGGGCGGCGGGCACGCGCTGGTTGGACGCGACCACCTCCATCAGGCTGCCGGTCACGGAATCGCTCAGCACCGAGGCGCCATTCGCCGCGCGCCGCAGGCAGTCGCACAGGTCTTCCGGCTCCATGTCCTTGAGCAGGTAGCCATGCGCTCCGGCGCGCAGCGCGGAAACCACGTCGCGTTCGTTATCCGATACTGTCAGCATGATGAAGCGGGAGTCGACGTGCTTCTCGCGCAAGGCGCCGATGGTCTCGATGCCGCTCATGCCCGGCATGTTCAGGTCGATGAGGATGACATCCGGCTGCATGCGCACTGCCATGTCCACGCCCTCCGCGCCGGAGGAGGCCTGGCCGACGACACGGAAGTCCTGGTCCATGCCGATGAGTTGCGCGAGACCCTTGCGGAACAAGGCGTGATCGTCGATGACCAGAACCGTGTTGCTCGTTTCCATGGCCGTTGTCTCCGTATTTTTTGCAGCCACGCGGCCGGTTCCTGATCCGGCCTGATACTTCTGCGGGACGCATTGCCGCCTGTATCGGCGGTTGTTTGCGAGAGCAACGGAGATACTACCGGCATCCCCGGTTTTGGGGAAGGCGTCAGCGCATGCCAGCGCGACTGGGGTTTTCCCGATTGTGCGCTGACGCTCACCACTCAGGCTGCCGCACCGGACGGAAGTGGACCGAAACGCAGGAGCCGCCGCCCGGCCTGGGACTGATCGACAACGCACCGTCCAGGCTCAATGCGCGCTCGCGCATGATGGCAGTGCCGTGCTGGTTGCGCGGATCCGCGGCCGGCTCGAAGCCCAGGCCATCGTCCTCGATGACGATGGCGATCGCGCCATTCTCCTCCGGCAGCAGCCTCACGGTGGCCTGCGATGCACCCGCGTGGCGCACGACATTGGAGAGGGCCTCGCGCACGATCTGCACGATATGGAACTCTTCGTTGGCACTGAGCTGGCAGCCCTTGAGCCGGTTGTCCAGCGTCATGGCCACGCTGCTGCGCGCGCCATACTCATCAAGGGCCTCCTCCAGCGCCGCGGCCAGGCCCTGCACATTGATCTGCGTGCGGAACGTCGTGATCAGTTCGCGCAGCTTGCGATAGGCGCCGTTCAGGCCGTCGCGCAGTTCTTCCGCGGTCGCCTCCAGGCCCTCGCGCGCGTCCCCTCGGTCGGCCAGGGTCTGCAGGCGGCTGACCTGGATCTTCATGTAGGACAGCGACTGCGCCAGCGAGTCGTGCAGTTCGCGCGCCATGGCCGTGCGCTCCTCGATCAGCGCTACCCGGCGCCCTTCCTGCATGCGCCGGAAGTTGCCGATCGCCAGGGACAGGTGACGCCCGATCGCCTCGCCGATCTGGCTGCCTTGCGCCTGGCAGTCCTGCGCCGTCCGGAACAGCACGAAGAGATGCCCGTAGCGCTCCTTGCCGTCGCTGATCGGCACCGCGAGCCCGACCTCGGCGTGCCCGCCCTGCTCCGCCAGCTCGAACACCATGTGCGGGCCCGCCACCGTGAGCGCGCGCACACGCTCCACCTGCGCCCACCCCAGCTCCCCGGCGTGCACGACTTCCGGCAGTTCGAGCGCCTCGCTGGTCTCGTCGTCCAGGCAGATGCAGCAGGCGCGCGCCTGGAGCCCGTCGGCCACCGCCTCGCACACATTGCGCAAGGCCTGCGCCCCCAGCGACTCGCCGGACAGCGCTGTCATCACCTGCTCGAGCAGGCTGAGCCAGCGGTCCTTGCGCTCCGCGGGAATGTCGCCTGCCGGCGCGCGCGCCTCACGCGCCTGGCGGCGCATCCCCAGGCCGATCAGCACGCCACCGGCGGCCACGATCAGCAAGGCAATGCGGACCGCAATATCCACCCGCAAGTGGCGCTGCAAGGCCTCGGATACATCGACGGCCGCCTGCTCAAGCACCGGCATGACTGCCGACACCGTACCGTAGGCATGGGCCTGCCCTTCGTCCGCCAGCCCCGCGCCGAATGGCGGGTCGGACAGCAGCCGGCGCGTTTCCGCCAGCCATTGGCGCCCCTCCCGTCCGGCTTCGTTGCGCTGGTCGAAGCCGCTGCCGCGCTGGCGCAATTCGGCCGCCTTGCTCAGGAAGCTCACCGCCTCGCTGGACCAGGCCGCGGTCAGGATGGGTTGCACCATCAGCGCCAGCGCCGCCAGCGCCGCCACGGTGATCACCACGGCCCAGGCCCGCACCGCGCGCTGTTGCCGGGCAAGGAAAAGCAAGTATGATTGCGGGGCGCGTCTGCCGGGTACGGAATTGAGATTCATGGGTTCACCTTGGGTCGCAACGCGCATTCAGCCCAGAGCGTTCGATTACCAGCATAACGAAGGAACGCGGGAATATAAAAGGAGACAAGCGCGGCCAGGGTCTGTTCGCATGCAAAGCGTACGCGCGTCTTGCATGCGGACAGGTTCCACGCGAGGGGAGCATCATGCTGACCGTGTGGCTGTACCTGACCGGCGCAGCCGCTGCGTGTGGCTATGCCATCGGCGCCACCATGGGCTGGCTGCCGTCCAGTACACCGCTTGCCGTGGCGTGCCTCGGCGGCGCGCTCGGCCTGGTGGTAGCGGCCGCGGCCACCAACCGGCGCGCGCCGGGCCGGCCTGCCGCCGCCGCGGTGCCGCGCCCCGGCGTTGGCCCGATCCCGCCCCTTCACGACTACCGTGCGCTGATCGACGGTCTCGAGGACATCGTCTTCGAGACCGACGCCGAGGCTGCCTTTGATTTCCTGAATCATGCCTGGAAGTCCATCACCATGCTGGATGTGCACGTCAGCTTGCACACGCCGCTGTTCCGCTACGTCCACCCGGACGAGCAGGCGCTCAACCGCGAGCAGTTTCTCACGATCCTCTCGCAGCATGGCGATGCCTGCCGCTACGAGACCCGCCTGATCCGCCATGACGGGCAGCAGCGCTGGGTGGAAGTCAGGCTGCGGCCACGCTTCGACGGGCACGGCCAGGTGAGCGGCACCACCGGCATGATGACCGACATCCATTCCCGCAAACGCGCCGAAGACGTGCTGCGCGCACGCGACCGCAGCCTGTCGACCCTGCTGGACCATCTCCCGGGTATGGCCTTCCGCTGCCGCAACGACCGCCGCTGGACCATGGAGTTCGTCAGCGATGGCTGCTTCGAACTGACCGGCCTGGAAGCGGTCGACCTGCTCAACCACCCGTCCTACGACGAACTGATCCATCCTGAAGACCGCGCCTATGTCTGGGATTACGTGCAGAGCCAGCTCGAGCAGCGCAAGGCCTTCCACCTGCGCTACCGCATCCGCACGCGCGCCGGCCAGGAGAAATGGGTCGACGAGCGCAGCCGCGGGATCTACGCGGGCAACGGCACCCTGCTGGCGATCGAGGGCTTTATCTCCGACATCAGCAGCCAGAAGCGCGACGAGGAACGTGCCGAGCGGGAGCCGCTGCGCGACCGGCTCACCGGCCTGAAGAGCCGTGCCCTGCTGCTCGATCGCGTCGATCTTGCGCTGCAGTACGGCGCGACCTTCATGCTGCTGTGCCTGGACGTCGACAATCTCAAGCGGATCAACGAGCGGCACGGCCGCGCGTTTGGCGACCAGCTGCTGAGCCGGCTCGGGGAGCGGCTCGCGGCGTGGTGCGGGCCAGGCATCTCCGCCGGCCGCAGCGGCGGCGATGAGTTCGCCATTCTCGCGCTGGAAGCGCCAACCCGTGGCGACGCGGCCGCCTGCGCCGAAGCCCCCGCCGGCTGCGCACCGGCAGACCGCCAGCTCGGTGGCGTCATCGCCGCGCTGACCCTGGTGGACACCATTGCCGGCATGCTGGACACGCCCTTCGACCTCGACGGCACCTCGATTTCCATCAGCGCCAGGCTGGGCATTGCATTCAGCACCGAGGCCGGCACCGACGCCCGCGCCATGCTGCGCGACGCGCTGCACGCCGTGTATTCGGCCCGCTGGCAGACCGCAAGCGGCACCGTGCGCTACGCCTTCGCCGGCGAGTCCGCCAGGCATGTCGCGCAAGCCTGGCGACGCTCGGCCAGTGAATTTGCGCGTGCCTGCGACACGCTGCGCCTGCAGGTCAGCCTGGCCCAGGTCAGGCCGCTCGGCGACAAGCCGGGCTGGGCCGAAGGCACGGCCTGCTGGCACAGCCCACGCGCCGGCCTGATTCCTGCCGAGCACATGTTCCTGCATGCGTGCCGCGCCGGCACGCTGCAGGCCGTGGTCGAGCGCTATCTGCTCGCCATCTTCGCAGAGGCCCGTCTTCATCTGAAGCCGCAGCAGCGCCTGTGCCTGTGCATCGATGTCGTACCGCTCGATGCGGCCATACTGCAAGGGATACACGGCGCCTTGCTTGCCATCGCGGGCCAGCCCGGCGCCACCCGGGTCGACCTGCTCCTGCCGCAACAGGTCGACCCGGGACTGGCCGATCTCGAAGCCACGCTGGCCGGCCTGCGCAGCCGTGGCGTGCGTGTCGGCGTGGACCTTACCCCGGCCGCCAGTCGCGACGGCGAGCCCTTTCCCACGTGGGCCTTGCTCGCCGACTTCTGGCGCATCGGGGTCGACCAGGCCGCCATGGCACGGATCCGGCTCGAACGCCTGCTGCGGATTGCGGCACTGCACGACATCCCCGTGGTGGCCGCCGGCGATGCCGGCGCCTTTGGCAGCCGCCTCATCCACCGGGTTGGCGTGGCCGAGCCGATCGCGCCGGCCGCCTAGCCTGCCGCCGCCCCGCTCCATGGCAGCCAGTGCTCAGAACACGCGTTTCAGGCCGAGTATCCAGTGCGCGGTGCCCAGCCGCTTGCCGTCGGCCACCCACAGGCTGCGATCGGCATTCGTCCCCGTGTAGGCCAACGAGACGGTCCAGCCGGTGCCGAAGCTCTTGCTGACCACGGCGCGCCAGTCCGTATAGTTGAAGGCGCCGTAGTTGCGCACCCATTGCCGGCCCACATGCAGCCCCAGCACGAAGTCTTCCGGCAGCGGGACATCGGCGTTGAGCTCCAGGTAGCCGCTGCCATGCGAGCTGCCCTGGTTGGTCCCCATCGATGCGCTGTTGAAGCCGAAGAAGTCGGTCAGCGTGCTGGAGTATTTCAGGGTCACAAACTTCCAGCCGACCGCGCCGTACAGTTCCAGCGTGTTGTATTTCTCGTCCGAGCCCGGCAGCTTGGGGTTTTCCGGATAGTAGAACTGCAGCAGCCCGACATCAAAGCGCCAGTCGCCGAAGGACTTGGTAAAGCCGCCATACAGGTCCATCTCAAGGCTGGCGCCGTTGATCGCCTTGCTGCTGACGTTGGTCGCCCAGACGCCAGCGTAGAGACCGCTATCGTGCGCGTAGTCGAAGCCGCCCTGCAAGGCAGGCCGGTCCTGCGTGTAGGTGATGCCGCGAAAGACGTAGTTGCTCATCAGCGCGACATTGGCGCTGAAGGTATGGGGGCTGGCGGGCGGCTTCGGCTCCTCCTGCGCGAAGACGCCTGGGGCCGCGCCTGCACCGCAGGCCAGCAAGCAACCCGAGGCGAAGGCCCTGGACCAGGATTGCGAGGACAGTTTCATGCTTGATCCTTGGCAAGGAATGTTTGCGCTGCATCGACTGCGTATTGTTGGTGGCGTACTGTTGGTGGCTTGTTGTTGCTCCCCATGCCGCGGCGCTCTGGTCCGGCTGGCGCCTTGCCATACCCCCCTCACCCGGGCCCTCTCCCATGCGGGCCGAGGGCGGGTGCAACCGGGCGAGGAAGGTCACCGCCGGCAGGTTCCCGCCGTCGGCTTGCTGCACCATCCACCTCAGAAATGGTTGCGCAGCTCCTTGCCGATATCGAAGATGTCGCCCACGATGCCGTACTTCGCAATCGTGAATATGGAAGCCTCGGGGTCGGTGTTGACGGCGATGATGGTGTCCACATGCTTCATGCCGGCCATGTGCTGGACCGAACCCGAGATGCCCATCGCCACGTACAGCTTGCAGTTGGCGGCGGTCTTGCCCGACTGCCCCACCTGCCGCGACTTCGGCAGCCACCCCGAATCGGCGATCGGCCGCGAGCAGCCCAGCGTGGCGCCCACCGAATCCGACAGCTCCTTGAACTGCTCGACGTTGTCTTCCTCGCCCACGCCGCGTCCGATCGAGAGGATGAAGTCCGCGCCCGGGATGTCCACATCGTCGCCGCCGGCCGGCTCTTCGAAGGCCAGGTGCTGGCTGCGCGGCGCGACCTGCGGTGCCGCCTGGCTGGACACCGCCGGTGTCCCGGCCGCTTCCACCGGCTTGAACGAGCCCGGCCGTACCGTCAGCACCACGGTGGCGCGATCGGGGAACTCCATCTCGACGTTCACCTTCTGGCCGTATCCGGAACGCGTGGCCACCCAGCCATCGCCATCGCGCTCGACCTTGAACACGTCGGTGGTAAAGCCATGGCCATCACGCACCGCCAGCGGCGCCGCATAGCCCAGCGTATCCACGCTATGCGGCAGCAAGACCAGCGACGGCTTGCCGGCAGCAATCAGCGCGCGCACCGACGCTTCATATACTTCCGGATCGAAGGCATCGTCCGCGCTTTGCACCGTCACGATCTCATCCACGCCCGCCAGTTTCAGTGCCTCGGCGTAGCGCCCCGGATCGGCGCCGATCACCGCCACCCGCACCGGCTCGCCGCTTGCCGCCTTCAGGCTGACGGCCAGGCCGACCAGTTCGCGGCTGACCGGACGCAGCTCGCCCTTGCGATGCTCACCTACCACCAGAATGCCCGTCATCATGCTTCTCCCCTGTATTCCTTGATGATCCTTGCCAGTTGCGACGCCTGCTCGGCCGGGGTGCCCCCGATCATTTGCGCGCGGCCCTTCTCCGGCACGTACATGCGCCGCACCCGCGACAGGGAGCCCGCCGCACCAGCCTCGCCGGCGGCAAGGCCGATGTCTTCCGGCGACACCACTTCAATCGGCCGCGAGGCCGCCTGCTTGATGCCGCGCAAGGAGGCATAGCGCGGCGTGTTGATGCCGAGCTGCAGCGTGAGCACGGCGGGCGTGTCGATCTTCACCGCGGCATAGGTGCCGCCTTCGAGCTCGCGCCGCACCGTTGCCTTGCCATCACCCGGGGTGTATTCCAGCGTCGCAACGACCGCCGCATGGGGCGCATCCAGCAGCCCGGCGAGCGCCATGCCGGTCGCGCCGAAGGCGTGGTCGGAAGCCTGCACGCCGGCAAACACCAGGTCGGCGGACTCGCGGCGTGCCAGCGCGGCCAGCACCCGCGCCACGGCGATGGGGTCGGATTCCTCCAGCGCATCGTCCCAGACGCGGATGGCGCGGTCGGCGCCCTTGGCCAGGCACTTGCGCAACTCTTCGTCCGCGCTGTCCGGGCCCACCGTGGCCACGATCACCTCGATGCCCTCGCCGCCCGGCCCCTCCTTGAGGCGCATGGCCTCCTCCAGGGTGTAGTGGTCCCACTCGTTCAGGTCGTGCACCAGGAAGTCGGGATCGATGTCGCGGCCGTCGTCGCGAATCTCGAAGTCCTCGTCCAGCGTGGCCACCTGCTTGATCGTCACCAGTATCTTCATATCGTCTCCATCGTCTGCGCTGCTTGTTGTATGGCTCGCGGCATGGCCTGGCGCCGCGCCGGCGCCGCGCGCATGCCCGCCAGCCGGGCGAAATGGCCGAAGATGCGGAAGCGGACTTGCGCGTCGGGGTCGCCGCGCATGCGCCAACGGTCCGCGTCCGTCAGGTTGGGATGCTCGATCACCATGGCGCGGTGCAAGGCGTAGCCGTCGTGACGCAGCACCAGCAGCACGCCACGCGGCGCCTTCCGGTTGAGGATCACGGCGCGGCGGACATCGGCGCTCGGGTGGGCCGCCAGCGTCGCCAGCCGCGCGGGCGAGGTGCCGGGATGACGTGCCACGCCCGCCAGTACGTCGACGTCCGTGCAGCGTGCAAGGCGGCGCAGCAGCGGCAACGGCAGGTCATCGCGGTAGGCCACGCCGGCCCGTACCCAGGCGACGGGATCCGCGCCCAGCCGCTCCAGCAGTCCCGCAGGACAGCCCGGGTGCCGCGCCGCGCAGCGCCGCACCTCTGGCTCTGGATCCGCTGCGGCCAGCACCAGCCAGTCCACCGGGCAGCCGGGGTTGCGTGCCACCGTGCGGCGCACCCAGGGGTCGGTGTCCTCCAGCAGCCAGCCCGCCATGCGCGCCGCCAGGTCCTTGCGCCCCGCCACCGCGCGGCGCACACCGGCATCGCCGTCGAAGCAGCATGCCAGCAAGGCATCGGCGGGTATGGCCGGGTGCGCCGCTGCCGCACGACGTACGGCGGGATCGGCATCTGCCGCGAGCTGGCGCAGAAGCGTCCCCGGGGCCCGCGCCTGCTGCGCCAGGCAGCGCCGCTCCAGCGCCGATGCCGGCAATGCCTGCAGCAGGCTGTCCGGGCAATGCGGATGCAACAGGATCTGGGCTCGCACCGCTACGCCGTTGCCCTCGTCCCCCTCGTCCCCCTGGCCTGCATCGCGCCACAAAGCCTGCAAGGTGGCCTCGCCGGTGGCCAGGTTGATGGCCAGCAGCCGCTGCAGGACCGGCAAGTGCCGCTGCTGCAGCGCGGCCAGCACGTCCGCGGCGACGCCCGCGTTCTCGCACAGCGCGCACAGGATCTCCTCCTGCGCCGTGTCGTCGGCGATCTGCGCCAGCACCGCACGCGGCATATGCGCGTGCCGCGCCAGCAGCAGTCGCATGCGTTCGCTGCGCGCCCGCGGCCAGAGCGCAGCCAGGCAATCCGCTGGCGCGGCGGGATTGCGCGCGAGCCGCTGCCCGACCATGGCATCGTCGCGCGCTTCCGCACCCAGCCGCGCCAGCACGGGCGGCGCCACGAAGGCCGCAGATGCCAGCAGCAGCCGGTCGCGGCGCGCCTCGAACAGGCGCGGCGCCAGCCACTGCCGGTGCACCGCCGAGGCGTAGGGATAGAGCGCGGCCGCGGGGTACGGCTCCGCGTCTTCCCGCGCGCGCCGCAGCAGCTCCATCCAGTGCCGACCGGTGAATTTCATCGCCGCGCGCCTCAGGCTTCCACCAGGCCGCCCTGCGGGCTGGCGGACCCGCCAGCACGCAGGGCGGCTGCACCGGCACCTGCACCGGCAACCTCGGCTTCCAGCGTGATGGGCTCGGCCAGCGCGTCGCGGATCATCTCGATCAGTTCTCGCACCACGAACTTGCCCTCATAGCCGCTGGTCTTGAGCGCGTCCTCGAACATGGTCAGGTCTTTGGGGCAGCAAACCACGAAGACTTCCAGCCCGTCGATGCCCGCCGCCTCACGCATGCGCAGCTGGGACGGCTTCTCGGCGCCGACCGGATCCGGCATCCAGATGCGCCCGCCGCCGGCGCCGCAACAGAAGGAGTTGTCGCCATGGCGTGGCATCTCCACCAGTTCGCAGCCGATGCGCTTCAGGATTTCGCGCGGGCCGCCGTAGCCCTTGTTGAAACGGCCCAGGTGGCAGGGATCGTGCAGGGTCACGCGCAAATGCTGCGGCTGGCGCACCTTGAGCTGGCCCTGCTCCAGCATGCGCTGCACGAAGCTGGTGTAGTGCTCGATCTCATAGTTGCCGCCGAAGTCCGGATACTCGTTGCGGATGGTGTTGTAGGAATGCGGGTCCGTGGTCACGATGCGCTGGAACTGCGCGGTGCCCAGCGTGGCGATATTGGTTTCGGCCAGCAGTTCGTAGAGCCCTTCCTCGCCCACGCGGCGCACGTCGTTGCCGGCATTCGATTCCCCTTCGAACAGCAGGCCGAAATTGACGCCGGCCTCGTGCAGCAGGGTGGCGAAGGCCTGGCTGACCTTCTGGTTGCGCGGATCGAACGAGGCGTAGTCGCCCACGAACCACAGCACGTCCACCGGCTCCTTGCGCGCATCCTTGATCTGGAACGGCAGCGCCTTGGTCCAGGCCGCGCGCTTGCGCTTGGATTCCCCGAAGGAATTGCCAGTCTTGTGGATGGTCTGCAAGGTCTTCTGCAGCTGCGGCTCCATCTCGCCCTCTTCCACCAGCTTGCGGCGCATCTGCACGATGATGGGTACATGCTCCACCGCCACCGGGCAGATCTCCACGCAGGCCATGCAGGTGCGGCACGACCACAGGGTCTCCATGAACACCTGGCCGCCATCCTTGCCGTGCGGGCTCAGCTTGACCTGCTCCGGCAAGGTGTTCTTCTGCAGGGCATCGTTGGCGAACTCGCGCAGCGAGAGGATCACGTCGCGCGGCGACAGCGGCGCCCCTGCGGCGCGCGCCGGGCAGGCTTCATGGCAGCGGCCGCACTTGGTGCAGGCATCGAGGTTGAGCAGATGCTTCCAGGTAAAGTCGGTGATGGTCGTATAGCCCACCTTGTCGCCGGTGGCGGCCTGGCGCGGCAGGCGCTGCGCGGCCAGCGGATCGCGCAACATCAGCGAGCCGGCCGCGGTGAAGATGTGCTTGACCTTCGTGAAGGGAATCAGCGCGATCAGGGTCAGCGCCAGCAAACCGTGGAACCACCACAGGCCGGTGCGCAGCAGCCCCGCCGCGGCGGCGCTCAGCCCGGCAGCGCGCAGGCCTTCGGCCAGCGCCGCGCCGAACGGCGACCACCACCGCAACTCCCATACCTCCGGCCGCTGCTGCAGCCAGACCAGGCGGGCGGCCTCCAGCACGTAGCCGGTCGCGCCGATGACGATCAGTGTCCACAGGAAGGCCCAGTCCTCGCGGCGGTAGCCGCTGCGGTCGTAGCCGGGCTCGCCGGGCTTGCGGTCGGGGCGCGTGTAGTCCAGCTTGGGCGGCTTGATCCAGCCGCGCCGGACCATCATGTAGACGAGACCGCCGATCATGGCCACGCCGGCGCAATCCAGTACCAGCGAGAACCACAGATAGAAATTCCCGTGCCAGAAGCTGATGCCGAACAGCTTGGCCGTGATGTCGTAGTCGAGCGTAATGGTTGCGGTGCCGATGAAGAGCAGCGCGAAACCAT
This sequence comes from Cupriavidus sp. a3, assembly GCF_051015765.1. Lineage (NCBI taxonomy): Bacteria > Pseudomonadati > Pseudomonadota > Betaproteobacteria > Burkholderiales > Burkholderiaceae > Cupriavidus > Cupriavidus sp. a3. Next base: position 226,943 of record NZ_CP170645.1, read on the forward strand.
AGAAGATAAGCCGGTGCGCGCGCCCGGCGGCGGGATCGCGCCTGGCGATAGTGCGATGGCTCGCTACCGTGCGGCACATCTGCAGGAAGCGCTTGAACAGATCGAGCGGCGCGCCCAGGGGCTGGCCACGCCGGTACTTGCGCACCTGCACATAGGTGCCCCAGCAGAACACGCCGATGGCGCCGAAGCCCACCAGGTAGAACAGCACGATGGCGTGGGACGAGAATCCTTCAAACAGGACCCGGGTGATCTGGAGCGGGTCGAACTTGTCTGCGGCGAACATGGCGGCTTCCGTCTGGGTCGATGCGTGGAGGAGCGGCGGGGCGCGTCGCGACGAGGAGGGCCAGGCACAGCCTGCCTGGCCCTCCCCCCGCGGATCACACCTTGTAGATGATCTCGAAGGTGCCTTCCTTCTTGTGCGGCACGCCCCAGACCGGCACTTCGCGGCGGTAAGGCAGCGGGATCTGCGCGTCGGCTTCCTCGATCTCGCGCGCCAGCCGCTGGCCGCCGAAGGTGGCGTCGGCAATCAGCCGCGGCGCCTCGGCATCGCCGATCAGGTAGACCTCCTTGATGCCCACGCTGGCCCAGCGGTCCTGCGCCGCCTTCAGCTGCCGGTACAGGCCGTCGTTGGAGCGGCGGCCGGTCACCAGCACCAGCGAGTCGAACTCCAGCCAGCGATGGGTCTTGTTCTCGTCCCGCGGGGACTTGCCGGGTCCGCGGTACGTGCGGCGCGAGCCGTCGCCCCAGATGTTGTAGATCTCGATGCGGCCCGGCTCGATGCGGCTGGCGAAATGGTCGCCCATCTCGTTGACGCCCAATTCGTGCAGGCGCCGCATCATGTTCGGATACTCCAGCGTGAAGTGCATGTAGTTGGCGAGGTGCACACCGCTGACGATGGTCACCTCGTGGCCGGCAGTCGCCAGCTTCTCGGCCAGGCTCGGCGCCATGAAGTAAGTGTCCGCGTTGAGGATGACCACGCGCTTGCCGATCGCCTTCTTGCCGGCGATCACCTGCTCCGGCGTCAACTGGTCGTCGCGCGAGGCGTCGGCACCCGGGATGGGGTCGTGGGTCAGGCAGTTGGTGCCGTCGGTCACCCAGTGCGAACCGGTAGCGATGACCACCTTCTCGGCACCGTATTCAAGAATGGCGTTGGCGCTCAGCGGCTTCTGGCCCAGCGCGAGCTGGCTCTGCTTGTTCTTTTTGAGCAGCTTGGCGATCTGCGTCTCGCGGTAATCGCGGTGGTAGCCCCATTCGCCCAGTCCGGGCAGCGTGATGATCTGGTTCAGGTGGCCGCCGATCTTCTCCGCAGTGTCGACCAGGTGCACGGTGTGCCCGCGCTCCATCAGCACGCGCGCGCATTCCGAGCCGGCGGGGCCCGCGCCCACCACCAGCACGGAATCGTCGGACTTGGCGCGCGCGAACCTCTCGGGGTGCCAGCCGCGGCGGTACTCCTCGCCGGCGGTGGCGTTCTGCGTGCAGATCATCGGCGGGCCGCCGATTTCCCAGCGCGAGATGCAGACATTGCAGCCGATGCAGACGCGGATGTCGTCGATGCGGCCTTCCTCAATCTTCTTCGGCAGGAAGGGGTCGGCGATGGACGGACGCGCTGCGCCGATGATGTCGGCAATGCCCTTGGTCACGATCTCGGTCATCTTTTCCGGATCGGTGAAGCGGCCCACGCCCAGCACCGGCTTCTTCGACACCTGCTTGATAAAGCGGGTCCAGGGAATCTGGTGGCCCTGCAGGTTGAAGCGCGAGGGACCGGCGTCCTCGCCCCACTCGGCGATGTCGCCCACGTCCACGTCCCACAGGTCTAGCAGGTGGTCGGCCATCTCGACGAACTTCATGCCGTCCTGCTCCACCTCGATGCCAGCCACGCCGTACAGCGAATCCACCGCGAAGCGCGTGGCGATGGCGCAGTCGTCGCCCACGGCGCGGCGCACCTTCTCCAGCGTTTCGAGCCAGAAGCGCGCGCGGTTCTCCAGCGAGCCGCCGTACTTGTCGGTGCGCTTGTTGTAGTAGGGAGAGAGGAACTGCAGCGGCAGGTAGGAGTGCGCCCCGTACACGTAGACGATGTCGAAGCCGGCATCGCGCGCGCGGTAGGCCGCATCGACGTAGTACTGCTGCACCTGGGCGATGTCGCGCAGGTCCATCTCCTTGCAGTAGGTCAGGGTCTCGAACTCCGAGGCGTACTGGCTCGGGCCGCGCGGCGTGGCCCGGCTTTCCATGCAGGGCGCGTGGGCGCCGCCGTACCACATCTCGATGCCGGCCAGTGCGCCGTACTTGTGGACCTCGTCGGTCATCGCGCGCAGGTTGCGCACATCGCCCTCGTCCCAGATCCGCGCGGACATCCGGTGCGTGTCATCCGATTCCGGGTGGATCGAACAGTATTCCGTATTGAGGGCTGCCCAGCCCCCTTCCGCCTTCATCGAGCGATGGGCCGCCTGGAATCCGGGCAGCGTGGAGCCTGCGCCGATGCAATGCGGAACCTGGTAGAAGCGGTTGCGCAGTGTCTTGGGGCCGATCTGGATCGGTTCAAACAGGATGTCGTAGCGTGGGTCGCGGGCCATTGATGGTCTCCAGCCGGTTTGTGGGGCGATCGCTCTCGGGCGTCGCAGGCAACGCGGAGCGCGAGCTCCGCCTTGAATCGAATCGGGACGTCTGTTGTTGTTCTCTGGCTGCGCTGCGCTAATCCGGCGCCGTGCCTTCGCTGAGCATGCGGGCGTCGTCGAATGGCGCCAGCCAGTCGATCGCCGCCTGGCGGTAGCGGGTGATCCCCTTGTAGTCGACCAGTTCGCCAGGCAAGGTGCGCAGCACGCGGTGCAGCCGCGCCGCCCATTTGGGCACCGTGGCAAGCTCCTGCAGGCTGATCAGGTAACAACGCACGCCGAAGCCGATGGCATTGCTGCGCGGCAGGCGGAACAAGGTCTGCAGCTCCACGCGCAGGTGAACCAGCTCGCCGGCGTTTTCGCGGGTGACGGCGGCCCGCTCGGCGCCCCAGTCGCAATAGCGCTCCGGCGATGTATCCAGGCGCGGATGGATGGTCATGGTCCAGTTCAGGCGGCGCACTGGCCCGCCCACCCGCAGGTGCAGCAGGTATTTGAGGGCGCGGTCGAAGATGCCGAGCTCGTGCGCCAGCGGCACCGGCCCGTGCCATTCGGTGAAGCTCATGCCCAGGTCAAAGTCCAGCGACCAGTCGGCCTGCGTGGTGACCATGCCGGCATCCATGAACAGGTTGTCCTGGCGCTGGTCCATCAGCACCCAGTCGCCCTGCACCTGGCGCAGGATGTACTCCAGCGGCGGCTGCGGCAGCGAGGCGGTGTCGCCGAAGACGAAGCGCTGTTCCAGGCCGAGCAGGCGGTTCTCCCAGGTCCAGTGCGCGCCGTCGCGTCGCAACTGGAAATGGCCGGGATGGCTGGCCGCCAGCGAGGTCATCATCAGCTCCAGCGTGTCCCATTGCGCTTCCATCATGTGCGGCAGCGCCATGCAGCGGCCGGGGTCCTGCGCCAGCACCAGCGCGCGCTCGCGGCATTCGCCGAGGTAATGCTCGTCGATGTCGAAGGGATGCTCGGTGACGCTACCGGCGGGCCCCGCGGTGTGGGGCTCGATATTGACCGAGTACATGTACCGGTCTTCGGCAAACGGAAACGGAAAGCGCCGGATCGCAGCGGGACTGTTGCTATAGACGAAATCGCCGCGATAGGTCTCGTCCTGCTTGAAGATGGTTTCCATCGCGCTTCCTCGCCTCCTAGATGGCCAGCACCACGCGCTGGCAGCGCGCCCGCGAGACGCAGGGCATGAGCTTGCGTCCGCCCGCCCGTTCCTCGGCGCAGAGATAGTGATCGCGATGCAGCAGTTCGCCGTCGGTCTCCAGCACCTCGAGTTCGCACTGCCCGCAGGCACCGCCGCGGCACAGGTAAGGCGCCCTGACGCCGGCCGCCTCGATGGCTTCCAGCAGGCTGACCTCGCTGCCGACCTGCACGGTGATGCCGCTGCGCGCCAGCACCGCCTCGAACGGGACGCCGGGCTGCGGCGCGAGAAACTGCTCCCAATGCACGTGGCCGTCCGACCACCCCGCCGCGCGCGCCGCCTGGCGCACGGCGTCGATCATGCCGGCCGGCCCGCACACGTAGACATCGGTGCCGAGCGGCTGCCCCGCCAGCACCGTGGCGAAGTCGAGCTGATTGCCGCCCTCTTCCACGTAGAGATGCAGCTTGCTGCCGGCGATCCGCTGCAGCTCGACTGCGAAGCCGGCATGTTCCTGGCTGCGCACGGCGTAGTGCAGCTCGTAGGCCGCATCGAGCCGCTCCAGCTCCGCCAGGTGCGAAAAGAATGGCGTGATGCCGATGCCGCCCGCGATCAGGATGTGCTTGCGCCGGGTCTTGAGCAGCGGAAAGAGATTGACCGGCGCGGACACGCGCAGCACCGAGCCGACCGTGACCCGTTCATGCATGTGGCGCGAGCCGCCGCGCCCTTCGTCCACGCGGCGCACACCGATCTGGTAGTGGTCACCGTCCCAGGGCGAACTCATCAGCGAGTACGGATTGCGGTGCAGCCGGTCGTGGCCTTGCATCTCCACCACGATATGGCTGCCGCCGGAGAAGCGCGGCAGCGCGCCGCCGTCGGCATGCTGCAGGGTGAAGCGCTTGATCAGCGGCGTCACCGGCTCGATCTCTGCCACGCGCACCGGAATGGATTCCTGCGGTTTCATGCTGCCCCCGGGGTTTCCGCGTCGGCCATCACACCCATGAAGGCGGCGAGCCGGCGCGAATAGTGATCCCGCACCAGCAGCGTGCGGCCACAGCCCGCGCAAGGCGCCAGGCTGCCGCTCACCGCCGCGTTGCAGGTGTGGCAATGGATGCAGTACACACGGCGCGCCGCGGCCGGGGCCACGTGCTCGCATTGCATCTCGTCGGGATCGAGCCCATGCTGCTCGGCGCTCCGGCTCGCCTGGGCAAGGAAGTCCTCGTCGCCGGCGGCGTAGAAGCGCAGCCCCATCGGCTGGCGCGCCAGGGCCTGCGCCAGCGCCGCGAGCAATGCGTGCCCGGAAGCGGCGATGGTGGCGCCGGGCCAGGCCGCGCGCACGCCTTCGGCAAGGTCGGCGCTGGCCGCGGGGGCGTACAGCAGCTCGCATGCCGGCGCCGCGGAGCCCGCCCGGCTGGCCTGCGCGGCCAGGCGCAGCAGGGCCTCTGCGCCCGCCCCGCACGCCACCGCCAGGTGCGTGTGCCCGCTGCGGTCGAACTGCAGTGCGCGGTACACCGGCATGCTCTTGATCCCTGTCACCAGCATGGCAAGCTCCTTCGCCCCGGGGCCGTTCAGGCCGCCTTGATCTGCGTGCGCAGGCGCTGCGGATCGTAGAACGGCGTCTTGGTCACGGTGGCCACATGTGCGCCCGTGCTGTCGCGGATCTCGACCCTGGTGCCCAGTGCCTTGTACGCCGGCTTCAGGTGCACCAGCGCCAGCGACTGCATCAGGTAGCGGCTGAAGGTGGCGCTGGTGACGACGCCCGCTTCCTTGCCGTCGACGAAGATCCTGGCCCCGGCCTCGACCGCGCGATCGAGCCGCACCGCCACGCCGGCCTGGGAAAAGCGCTCCTTGCCCCGGGCCGCCAGCAGCGCTGCCTTGCCCACGTAGTCGCCGGCCTTGTCGGAATCGATGGCCCAGCCGAGGTTGACCTCCCACGGCGTGGTGTCGCCCTCGGGCATGTCGAAGGGGTAGAACAGCAGCGCCGCCTCGATCCGCGCCAGTTCCAGCGAATCCCAGGAGCACGGAATCAGCCCCTGCGGCTTGCCCGCTTCGAGGATGGCGTCCCAAAGCGCCACGGCATCCGCCGCTGCGCAGGAGATCTCGAAACCCTCCTCGCCCGAGTAGCCGCCGCGGGAAATCACGATCTTGCGGCCGAACAGCGTGGTTTCGCGGTGGGCGAAGTAAGGCAGCGTGGCCAGGTCGATGCCGATATGCGCCTTCAGGATCGCAGCCGAGCGCGGCCCTTGCAGCGAGAGCATATGGACGTCGAAGTCCTGCTCCCACTGCATGTCGCGGCCTTGCGAGAGCGCGGCCAGCTTCTGCTGCGTGTCACCGCTGCCGTGCGACAGGCGGTACTGGTTCTCGCCGTCGCAGATCACCATCAGGTCGTCGCTGACGGCGCCCTTCTCGTCGACCACCGCTGCCAGGCGCGCCGTGCCCGGGCGCAGCCGGCGCACGTCGATCGGGACCATCCTGTCGATCACCGCGGCGGCGTCCGGCCCCCACACCCTGACAATGTTCAGGCCGCTGATGTCATAGAGGCCTGCCGCAGTGCGCACCGCCACCACTTCGTCCTGCGGATCGCGCTGGTAACGCCAGGGAATCGGCATGTCGTTCCAGGTGTCGCCGTCCAGCTTCGAGCCAAGCTCGCGGTGTCGTACGTTCAGGATGGACTCTCGGGTCATCGGTTGTCTCCGCATGGGTTCGGTGTGTCTGGCGGAGTATGGTTGGCACCTACCCCCCCAACAATTTCCCCTTGGCACTACCTCCTAGGTAGTAGCGGTACCCCGTGCAAACCCTGGCCCCGACCGGGCTACCGCCTATTGGGTATTGCCCGGGCCCGGCCCCGTTGCGCAGACTCCATCCCAAGCCAGTGCGCAAGCCCAGCAGGAGGAAGACATGATGACCCTGACCCAGCCGCTTCTGGGCACGAACAGGAGCACGGACCGGTGCATGGACAGGACCATGGACACGCATGCCCATCGCATCGCCCAGGCCGTAGCCCAGCCGCTCGCGGCGTGCGAGGTCAGTGCGGCGGTGGTACGTTCCTGGACGCGCTGCCTGCGCGACTATGGGCTCGACCCCGAGCTGCGCCCCGCGCCCCCGGTGCTGACCGCGACTGAATTGCGCGAGCGCAGCGAGCGCTTCGGCGAGCTGGCCGGCTGCGCGCGCCTGGAGATGAGCACGCTCCACCAGCAGTTGGCCGATGCCGACATGGCCGTGATGCTGACCGACGCCGAGGGCGCCATCATGCACCTGGTGGCCTCCGATCCGTTCGCGCGCGAGATCGCGCCGGAAGGGCTGCGCGTCGGCGCGATCTGGAGCGAACGCGAGGCCGGCACCAACGGCATGGGCACCTGCCTGGCCGAAGGCAGTGCCGTGGCAATACGGCACGACGAGCACTTCTTCCGACGCTATACCTCGCTGACCTGCTCGGCCGCGCCGATCTTCGACGAGAACGGCGAGCTGTGCGCCGTGCTGGACGTCACCAGCCGCTCGCCGCTGCAGCAGCAGCATTCGCTGGTGCTGGTGGCCATGTCCTGCCGCAACATCGAGAACCGGTTGTTCGATGCGCGCTTTCGCCATGCTTTCCCGATCCGCTTCCACAGCCAGTCGGAGCTGGTCTACACCCCGGGCGAAGGCAAGCTCGCGGTCGACCAGGACGGTGCGGTGCTGGGCGCCAACCGCAGTGCGCTGCACCAGCTTGGCTTCCATACGCTGCAGGCGCTGCGTGGCAAGCGCATCGACGAACTGTTCATGACGTCGCTCGACGAGCTGGTGGCGCGCAGCGCACGCCAGTCCTTCCATCCGGTGCCGATCTACCGTACGCAGGCGGCAAACCGCTTCTTCATGGTGGCGCAGCAGCCGCCGCAAGCGTGTGATCCGCGCCCTGTCCGCGCGATCGTGCGCGGCGCGGGCCGGCCCGCACAGGCGGCACCCGCCGCGCCCGCCTCGCACCAACGTGCCGCGGCACAGCATGCGCTGTCGCGCCTGGCCGCTGGCGATGCGCGCATGGAGGCGCAGATCCGGCTCGCCACGCGCGTGATCGAGCGCAATGTGCCGATCCTGCTGCACGGCGAAACCGGCGCCGGCAAGGACGTCTTCGCCAATGCGCTGCACGCGGCCAGCCCGGCCGCACAGGGCGCCTTCGTGGCCATCAACTGTGCCTCGCTGCCCGAAGCGCTGATCGAGAGCGAGCTGTTCGGCTACCGCGCGGGCGCGTTCACCGGCGCGCAGCGCGAGGGCCGGCGCGGCAAGATCCTGCAGGCCGACGGCGGCACGCTCTTTCTCGACGAGATCGGCGACATGCCGCTGGCGCTGCAGGCTCGCCTGCTGCGGGTGCTGGAAGAACGCCAGGTTACCCCGCTGGGCTCGGAGAGCGCGACCCGGGTCGATTTCCAGCTCATCAGCGCCAGCCACCGCAACCTTGCCGAGCTGGTCGGCGAAGGGCGCTTCCGCGAAGACCTGTTCTACCGGCTGAGCGGGGTCGAACTGCGCCTGCCGCCGCTGCGCGAGCGGACCGACCGGCTCGCCTTGATCCGCACCATCCTGGCCGAGGAAGCGGCCCCCCACGCCGCGCCCACGCTAGCGCCCGAAGCCCAGCAGGCCCTGATGCGCTATGACTGGCCCGGCAACCTGCGCCAGCTGCGCTACGTGCTGCGCACCGCCGCCGCCTTGTGCGACGGCGATCGCCTGTGCCTGGAGGCACTACCCCCGGAAATCGTGCACGGCAGCACACGGGCGCGCCGCGCACGCGCGGCCGATTCGGGCGCCCATGCGCGTGCCGATTCGCGCGCCGAGGCCGGCAGCGCGCAATGTTCAGCGGGCACGGACGAAGAGAACCTGCCGCGCTTCAACGCGATCCAGCTCAACGAGCGCCGGACCATCCTGGAGCTGCTGGAGACGCACCGCTGGAACGTCAGCACCGTGGCCCGCACGCTGCGGCTCAGCCGCAATACCCTGTACCGCAAGATGCACCAGCTCTGCATCAGGGTCTCGCAGGCGGAACCCCCCGCGCGCAACGCGGGCGCCACCGATGACATGCCGGCATACCTGCAGGGCGAGGCGCAAGCCAGCGCCTTGCCATGACCTAGCGGGCTATCGACCATGCACAAGATTGCCACCTCACCGCATCGCAGCCAGCCCGCCGGCGCCATCGGCATCCGCGCCAACGGCCGGCTGCACCTGGGCTTTCTCGACCCCGGCGCCACGCTGGGCCGGCGCTTCGGCAGCCTCGGCCTCGCGATCGAGGGGCCGGCCACCGTCCTGGACCTGGCGCCCGCAGCGCAGGACCGGATCACCGCGCTCCACCCTGCCGCGCAAGCGGAACTGCCGCGCGTGAGCGCCTGGCTGGAGCGGCTGCGGCAGGCCAGCGGCATGCGCCGGCCGCTTGCGCTGCGGCTGCACGAGGTGCTGCCCGCGCATGCCGGCTTCGGCTCCGGCACCCAGCTCGCACTGGCCCTTGGCCGGGCCTATGCCGAGTGCCACGCGTTGCCGTGGTCCGGCGCGGAGATTGCCCGCATCCTGGAGCGCGGCGGCCGCTCCGGCGTGGGCATCGCGGCGTTCGAGCATGGCGGCCTGCTGCTGGACGGTGGACCGCGCGGCGCGGGCACCGTGCCGCCGCTGACGGCGCGCTTCGGGTTCCCGTCCGACTGGCGCATCGTGCTGCTGCTGGACGACAGTCGCACCGGCCTGCACGGCGCAGCGGAGAAGGAGGCCATCCAGGCCCTGCCGCCCTTCCCCAGGCCGCTGGCCGCGGAGCTCTGCCACCGCGTGCTGATGCAGATCCTGCCGGCGGCCGCCGAGCAGGAGTTCGCCCCGTTCGCGCAGGGCCTGAACCAGTTGCAGCAAGTCATCGGCAACTACTTCGCGCCAGCCCAGGGCGGGGTCTACAGCAGCCCGGCGGTTGCGCGCGTGCTGGACTGGGTCACGCGGCAGGCCGGCAGCGATGCGGTTGCGGTGGGCCAGAGTTCGTGGGGGCCGACCGGCTTTGCCATCGTGCCGTCGCAGGCGGCCGCCGAGCAAGCCGTGGCCGGCGCGCGCGCGGCGGGCCTGTTGCCGGGCTGCCTGGAGGCGCGCATCGTGCGCGGCGCCAACCATGGCGCCGGCAGCGTGCTGCCGGCGCAGCATCGCAGCGCGGCCTGAAGCAACCAGAAGCAACCAGAAACGAACTGAAGCGGCCAGGCCGCACCGAACCCTATCCGAGCGAGATCCCCATGGCACGCCCCTGCATCCTGCATATGTTCACGCCTGGCCGCCAGGCCAGCCCGTTCGACGTCAATATGGCCATCGACGCCGGCTTTGACCACGTCGTGCCCTATGCAGAAGTCGGGCCCGCCAATGTCGCCGCGATGACGCAGGACGCGATCTTCTCGCGCGGGCCCAAGGGCGTGGCCAATACCGGCATCTTCATCGGCGGCCGCGACGTGATGGTGGCTGCCGACATGCTCGACCTCGCGCGCCAGTCCATGGTCCCGCCCTTTGCGGTATCGGTCTTCGCCGACCCCAGCGGCTCCTATACCACCGCGGCGGCACTGGTGGCCTCGGTGGAGCGCCAGTTGCGCAAGGCGCATGGCAGCGACTTCACCGGCAAGCGGGTGCTGGTGCTTGGCGGCAGCGGCGCGGTCGGGCGCGTGGCCGGCGCACTGGCCTCGCAGCTCGGCGCCCGGGTCTGGCTGTCGAATCGCGTCGACGACGAACAGGCCGTGCGCACCAGCCAGGAAACCAATGCGCGCTTCCAGGCGCAGACCCAGGGCATCCTGATCCGCACCACAGAAGCGCTGCGCGCCGCACTGGCCGAAGCCGATATCGTGTTCGCCACCGCCAGCGCTGGCGTGCAGGTCATGAGCGAAGCGGACCGGGACGCCGCCGGCAGGCTGCTGGTGGCAGCGGACGTGAACGCGGTGCCGCCCGCCGGCATCGCCGGCGTTGAGGTGATGGACGACGGCAAGCGCATCGGCACAGCGGCCGCGGTGGGCGTGGGCGCGCTTGCCATCGGCAATATCAAGTATCAGGTCCAGCACCGGCTCTTTCTCGCCATGCGCGAAGCGACCACGCCGGTCTACCTGGGCTTCCCCGAAGCCATGGCAATGGCGCGCGCGGTGGCTGCGGAATTGCCCTGAGACAGGAACGCAAGACCATGCCCAATGCCCCCATGCTCATCGCCGCCGGACTATCGGCCCGCATGATGGCCGAGTCGGCCGCGCAGGCCGGGCTGCCCGTGATCGCGCTGGACGTGTTCGGCGATACCGACACGCGCCATGCCGCCTGCCATTGGGAGCCGCTGGGCGGTCCCGACGCGCTGTCGATCGACCCGGAGCGCCTGCTGGCCGCGCTGCGGCGCCTGCGCGCCAGCCACCCGCTGCTGGGATGGATCGCGGGCGGCGGCTTCGAGCACCAGCCCGGGCTGATCGAGGCAGCGCACGCCATCGTGCCCCTGCTGGGCAATGGCGCCGCAACCGTGCGCACCGTCAAGCAGCCCGCCAGCTTCTTCCGGCTGCTCGATGCACTTGGCATCGCCCATCCGCCTACCCGCCTGAACCCGCCACCGTGCGGCGAGGGCTGGCTGAGCAAGCGCGTTGGCGGCACCGGTGGCTGGCATATCCGGCCGCTGTACCAGGCATCCGCCAGCGCCAGCGCCGGCGAGGCGCAGTATTACCAGCAGCGCGTAGCGGGCCAGTCCATGTCCGCGCTGTTCCTGGCGAACGGCAGCGAGGCGCGCATGGTGGGCGTCAGCCGCCAGCATACGGCCGGCGAAATCGGCGCATGCGGCAGTGCGGACGTGCCCGACGAAGCCACCTCGTTCCTCTTCTGCGGCGCCAGCGGACCGACGGCGCTGAAACCGGCCACGGCCAACCGCCTGGGCGAGATCGTCCACGCCATCGTGCGCGAGACGGGCCTGGTCGGGCTGAACAGCATCGACTTCCTGCTCGACGCGGACGAGATCGCCGTGCTCGAAATCAACCCGCGGCTATCCGCGACCATGGCGCTTTACGCCGATGCCTTCGCCGGCGGCCTGGTGCAGGCCCATCTGCAGGCGTGCCGGGGGATCTTGCCTCCGCCGCTCCCGGCGCCCCTGCCAGCGGCTGGCACAAGCCCCCTGCGCGGCTTCCACACCGTCTTCGCCGCGCGCGCGGCCCACATTGGCACAGCGCTCGCCGCAGACCTGATGCGAACCGGCTGGTGCCACGATATTCCGCCGCCGGGCACCGCCGTCGACCGCGGCAACCCCATTTGCACGGTCTTCGTCGAAGCCGCGACCGCAGGCTCCCTCGCCATCCTCCTGCAGCAGCGGCATGCGCAAATCCACCACCGACTCGAGGCTCATCATGCCCAGCACCACGCCCGCCACCAGGAACGCCGGGGCAGCCCCCAGCCCCAGCGTCAATTCGCTTAGCCAGCCACTGCTCGCGCGCCTGCTCGCGCAGGCCGGGCCATGGCGGCTCGCGGTGTCCGCCGGGCCGCTGGGCGTGCGCATCGTCGACGCGGGTGTCGAGACCCGCGGCAGCATCGCGGCGGGTCTCGCCATTGCCGAGATCTGCATGGGCGGCCTGGGCCGGGTACAGCTACGGCACGGCAGCGATCGCAGCGAGAGTGGTCCGGATGGCGGCTGGCCCACGCGGGTCGAGGTCAGCAGCGGCGCCCCGGTGCTGGCCTGCCTGGCGAGCCAGTATGCGGGCTGGAGCCTGGCCGCCAGCAAGGAAGAAACCGGCGGCAAAAAATTCTTCGCGCTGGGCTCCGGCCCGGCGCGCGCGCTCGCCGGCAAGGAGCCGTTGTTCGCGGAGCTCGGCTATCGCGACCGCATCGCGGATGATGCCAACGCCGATGCCAACGCCAACGGCGGCGCCTGCCTGGTGCTGGAGGTCGACCGCGCCCCGCCCGAGGCCGTCGTCGCCAAGATCCTGCGCGATTGCGGGCTGCGGCCCGAGCAGCTGACCCTGATCCTGACGCCGACGGCGAGCCTGGCCGGCACCACACAGGTCGTGGGGCGGGTGCTGGAAGTGGCGCTGCACAAGGCGCATGTGCTGGGCTTTGCGCTCGATCGCATCGTCGAAGGCAGCGCCGCCGCGCCGCTGCCGCCGCCCGGCGCCGACGCCGGCGAGGCCATGGGCCGTACCAACGATGCCATCCTCTACGGCGGCACCGTGCACCTGACCGTGGACACCGGCGACGATGCCGCGCGCGCGCTGGCACTGGCGCTGCCTTCTATCGGCTCGCGCGATTATGGCCGGCCCTTCGCCGAGATCTTCAGGGAATACGATCACGACTTCTACCGGATCGACCCCGCACTGTTTGCCCCGGCCGAGGTGTGGGTCAGCAACCTGGCCTCCGGGCGGACCTGGCACGCGGGCGCGCTGAACATGGCGTTGCTGCGCGGCCAGTGGCTGCAGGAAGCGTGAGATGCGGCCCACCTCTCTTCCCCCACCCTCCGTGGCCGGCACGGCGCAAGGGCTGCGGGTCGCCATCATGACCGACGAGCGCGGCTGGCACACCACCAGGCTCAAGCGCGCCTTGCGCGCGCGCGGTTGCGAGGGTCACTGCGTGGACCTGGCCGACTGCCGCATCGACACCACCTGGGCCTGGCACGGCCTGGCGATCCCCGGCTACGGCCGCGGCCTGCCGGACGCCGTGATCGTGCGCGGCGTCGCGGGCGGCAGCTTCGAGCAGGTGACGCTGCGCCTGGGCATCCTGCACGCGCTGCGCGAGCTCGGCGTTCCCGTGTACAACGACGCGCGTGCCATCGAGCGCAGCGTAGACAAGGGCATGACCAGTTTCCTGCTGCACCTGGCCGGGATTCCGACGCCGGCCACCTGGGTCAGCGAATCGGTGCCGCAGGCCCGGCGTACGGTGATGCGCGAAAGCGCGGCGGGGCGGGCGCTGGTGCTAAAACCCCTGTTCGGCTCGCAAGGCAAGGGCCTGCAGCGCATCGGCGCGCTGGCGACGGGACATGCGCCGCTGCCCGCGCTGTCGCCGTACCGGCACGTGGCGTATCTGCAGCGCTTCGTACCGGCGCCGGCGGCCAGCGACGGTGCCAGCGACGGTGCCAGTGCCAGGCCAGGCTTCGACTGGCGTGTGCTGGTGGTTGGTGGCCAGGCGGTGGCAGCCATGCGCCGCGTCAGCGATCACTGGGTTCACAACGTGGCGCAAGGCGCGCAGTGTGAGCATGCCGAGATTTCGCCCGCGCTGGCCGCGCTGGCGATACGCGCCACCGAGGCACTCGGTCTGGATTACGCCGGGGTGGACCTGGTGCCTGCCGCCGGCGCTCGCGCAGGCGAGGCAGGCGCACTCGTGATCGAGGTCAACGGCGTCGCCGCCTGGCGCGGCCTGCAGTCCGTCACCGAAGGCGACATCGCCGGCCTGCTGGTGGACGACCTGCTGGGCCGCAAGCTGCCCGCCGCCCGTGCGTGCGCGAAGCGTGCAGGAGCCCTGGCATGATGGCCGCGCGCGGGCACGACCGCGCCGGCGCCGCGTCGGCCGCCTTTCTCTGGGCCTGCACGCTCGACGTGGCGGTGGCCAAGCCGGGCAATGTCAGCCTGTGTGCGCCGGGCCACGGCATGACTGCGCGGCTGTTCCTGGACAGCGCCGCCGCGGCCGCGCCGCCACTGACCGACACCATGCTGGCGGTCGGCGCACGGATCGAGCGCGCGGTGTCCGCCACGCAGGCGGTCGCGCGCTGCAACACCAATCTCGGCATCCTGCTGCTGTGCGCGCCGATCGCTGCCGCCATGGAAGGCACGCCACCGCGCGACGCCGAAGCCCTGCGCCAGCGGCTGGAGACCGTCCTGGCTGGCCTGACCGTGGCCGATGCGCAGGCGGCCTACCGCGCCATTGCCCAGGCCAATCCGGCCGGCCTGGGCGCGGCGCCCGAGCAGGATGTGGCAGCACCGCCGACGGTGGACCTGCGCGCTGCCATGCGCCTGGCCGCCATGCGCGACAGCGTCGCGCGCCAGTATGCCAATGGCTATGCCGACCTGTTCGCCCTCGGGCTGACGGTACTGCGTCGCCACCTGGCGAGCCACGGCCCCTGGCCGGCGCGGCTGCAACGCGCGGTCACGGCGGTGTACCTGGCCTTCCTGGCCCGCTTTCCGGATTCGCATATCGCGCGCAAGCATGGGCTGGCCGCGGCCAGGAACGTCAGCTACAAGGCGCGCCTGTTGCATCGGCGCCTCGAAGCCGGCCAGGTCATCCCGCGCGAGGAGCTGGCCCGATGGGACCGGCTGCTGAAGACCGACGGGCTCAATCCCGGCACCACCGCCGACCTGACGGTGGCCAGCGCGATGATCGCCGGCTGTCTCGACCCGGCGCTATGCGCGCTGTCCGCGGCTTCGCCGGCACTGGCAACGTCCGCTGTCGGCCTGTAGTCCATGTAGTTGACGGTAGTCACCGGTGGTCCCAGTACCCGCGCCGTCACCGCTGCGGCGCGGGTAGCCGCCCCGGATGCCTCAGGCGGACATCGCGCCCGGGCTCGGCCAGCCGAATCCCTGCTCCCTGACAGCCAGCCGATCGTCCCGGCGCCGCTCGATGGCCACGCCGACCGCGCTCACATCGTCGAACTTCCTCGGCTTCACCACGACCACGCGCACCCAGTGGGCGCCGAAGTCTTCCAGCAGCAGTTGCGCCACACGCTCGGCAAAGGCTTCCAGCAAGCGCAGGCCATGCGTGGCCATCAGCTCGCGCAAGGCCGCGCGCACCTTGCCGTAGTCGATGGTGTCGCCGATCCGGTCCGTGCTGCAGGCGGCGCTGCGCGCGAGCCCGGCGGTGAGGTCGATGCGGATGGGCTGCGGCGTGTGCAGCTCGCCGTCATCGATGCCGATCACCGTCTGGCCCTCGAAACCCTCGATAAAGATCAGGTCCATGGCGCCGCTGGTGGCGCCGCTGGTGACACCCATATACTGCCCGGCCATCGGTCCCGCCTGCCCCGCCCGGTTGAACTCCGCGGTCGCGGCCGCCACCATCATGTCGTCTCGCTTCATCAGGCCTCCCTGCCGTGCAATGGCTGCGCGGCCGGCGGCCGCTCCCACGACCTCTCACGCAAATAGCAGGCCACGCGCAGCCGGCAGCGCCGCGGTGACCCGCAGTGCCAGCCATGCCGCCCGCGCGCGGGCACCCGCTGTAGCGCGCCTGCGCATCTGCGCACCGCGGCCACGTCACAGACTGTCCCGGCCGCGGGACAGTCGCGCCGGCGCAATGACCCGCGCAGGCCCCGAAAGGCCGTCGCATCAAGGCCGGCCGCACCAGGCATGACTCCTGCGATCACTGCGCCCAGACCGATCATCCCGACAATACGCGCCTTGTCCCTACCATTCGCCCTGCCATCCGCCGTGCTCCGTCCCGCGACCGAAGGCCCGGCCCTGCCCGGCACGGACGACACC
This sequence comes from Cupriavidus sp. a3, assembly GCF_051015765.1. NCBI lineage: Bacteria > Pseudomonadati > Pseudomonadota > Betaproteobacteria > Burkholderiales > Burkholderiaceae > Cupriavidus > Cupriavidus sp. a3. The sequence continues at coordinate 243,061 of NZ_CP170645.1, forward strand.
GACGGGCACCCCGCCCAGGCCGGCGGCGGGCCCCGCTTCGCCTGGGCCGTCACGGGCTCCGGCCATTTCCTGGAAGAAAGCCTGGCGCTGGCTGCCGCGCTGCCGGATGTGGACCTCTTCCTGTCGCGCGCGGCCGAGGAAGTACTGGCCATCTACGACATTCCGCTCGCAGCGCTGAAAGCGCGCTTTCGCGTGTTCCGCGACAAGACCGCCAGCGCGGCGCCGGTTGGCATGCTGTACGGGCACCGCTACCACACCACGGTGATCGCGCCGGCCACCAGCAATACCGTCGCCAAATGCGGGTTCGGCATCTCGGACACGCTGCCCACCAATATCTTTGCCCAGGCCGGCAAGCTCGGCATCCCCGGCCTGGTGTTCGCGTGCGATACCGAACCCGTGGTGGTGACCAAGGGCCCGCAGGGCTGGCTCAAGCTGCACCCCCGCAATATCGAACTGGAGAACGTGGAGCGGCTGCGCCGCATCGACCATTGCCAGGTGGCCTGCTCCATCGGCGAGTTGCGCGCGGCGCTGGATCAACGACTGAGAGCACTGTCACTGACATGGAACACATCGTCTTTCTGACCGGGCGCCTGGCCGAGAAAGGCCTGGAGCGGGTGCTGCGCAGCCTGGAGCCCGCGCCGTTCACCTGGGAGATCCGCGAGATCGGCCTGCAGGTAGCCGCGCTGATGACCGCCGACATGGTGCGCCGGCGGGTGGCGGCGCCGGTGGCGGCAGACCGTATCGTGGTGCCCGGGCGCTGCCGCGGCGACCTGGACGAGCTCTCCCGCCACTACGGCATGCCGGTCGAGCGCGGGCCGGAAGACCTCAAGGACCTGCCCGGGTTCTTCAATCGCAAGGCGCGGCCCGTGGATTTGTCCCGGCATGACATCGCGATCTTTGCCGAGATCGTTGACGCACCGCAACTCGACATCGCGGGCATCTGCGCACGCGCGTACCGCCACCGCGCCGAGGGCGCCGACGTGATCGACCTGGGCTGCCTGCCCGCCACCGCATTCCCCCACCTGGAAGACGCCGTGCACGCGCTCAAGGCCGAAGGCTTCCAGGTCAGCGTCGATTCCATGAATACCGACGAGCTGCTGCGTGGCGGCCGCGCCGGCGCGGACTACCTGCTCAGCCTGTCGCTCGATACCCTGTGGGTGGCCGACGAAGTCGCCGCGACGCCCATCCTCGTGCCCAGCCAGCCCGGGGACGAACGCTCGCTCCATGCCGCCGTCGAAGCCATGCAGGCGCGCGGACGCGCCTACATCGCCGACGCCATCCTCGATCCGATTCCGTTCGGACTGCTGGCATCGCTGGGGCGCTACGAGCGCCTGCGCCAGCGCTTCGCCGATGCGCCCATCATGCTCGGCATCGGCAACCTGACCGAGCTGACCGAGGCCGACACCGGCGGCATCAACGCGCTCCTGATGGGCATTGCGGTGGAGCTGCGCGCGTCGGCGGTGCTGACCACCCAGGTCAGCGGCCACGCACGCCGCGCCATCCGTGAAGCCGACGTGGCGCGCCGCATGATGTATGCCGCGCGCGAGCAGCGCTCGCTGCCCAAGGGCCTCACCGACGAGATGATGTCCCTGCACGCGCGCGATCCCTATCCCGACACGGCCGAGGAGATCGCCGAGACCGCCAGCGCCATCCGCGATCCGAACTTCCGCGTGCAGGTCTCCGAGCAGGGCATCCACGCCTACAACCGCGACGGCCACCACGTGGCCGCCGACCCCTTTGCGCTGTTCCCGCGCCTGCAGCTCGAGCATGACGGCAACCATGCCTTCTACATGGGGGTGGAACTGGCCCGCGCCGAGGTCGCCTGGCGCCTGGGCAAGCGCTACGTGCAGGACCAGTCGCTGGACTGGGGCTGCGCCGTCGGGCGCGAGGCGCAGAACCTGGCCGAATGGTGCGCGCCGGGCACCACCATGCGCAAGCGCGCCTAGCGGACATCACAGCATGAACGACCTCATCTACGAAACCATCGTCACCACGGTCTCGGCCGCGGGCCGGCCGCATATCGCACCGATGGGCGTGCGCCACCGTGGCGACGACATCGTGCTGATGCCCTTCCGGCCATCCACCACCTACGACAATATCGTCGGCACCGGCGCCGCCGTGGTCAACCTGACCAACGACGTGCGCGTCTTCGCCGGCTGCCTCACCGGCCGCCACCGCTGGCCCACCGTCGCGGCCGAGCGCATCCGCGGCGTGCGGCTGGCCGGCGCCCTGAGCCACCTCGAACTGCGCCTGCGCGACGAAGGCGGTGACCCCAACCGTCCCACGCTGCGCATGGCACGCGTGCTCCAGCGCCGCCACGGCGACTTTCCCGGCTTCAACCGTGCCCAGGCCGCTGTCATCGAAGCCGCGGTGCTGGTCAGCCGCCTGCACATGCTTGCACCCGACAAGATCGCCCGCGAAATGGCCTACCTGCAGATCGCCATCGACAAGACCGCCGGCCCCGCCGAACACGAGGCATGGCAGTGGCTGCGCGAGCGGATCGACGCGCACAACGCTGCCTCCCTGGAGACCACACCATGACCGCCCTGCTCACCAGCGTACGCAATGTGGAAGAAGCCCTGGAAGCCGCCCGGGCCGGCGCCGACCTGATCGATCTCAAGGAACCCAGGGCCGGCGCGCTCGGCGCGCTGCCCGCGCAGACCGTGTGCGAGGTCGTCCGGGCCGTGCGCACGCGCTGGCCTAACCGCCTGCTGAGCGCCACCATCGGCGACCTCGCGCCAGCCGAGCATGCACTCATGGTGCTGATGGCCAACACCATCGGCAGGTGCGGCGTCGACTACGTCAAGGTCGGCGTCGCCCCCGGCCCGCACGCACGCGAAGCCCTGGGGCAACTGGCCGGCCTGCCCTGGCAGGTGGTGCCGGTATTCCTGGCCGACGATGGCGTCGACCTCGCGCTGGTCGAGGCCGCCTGCGCGCTGGGCTTTCCGGCGGTGATGGCGGACACGGCCGACAAGCGCTCCGGCACCCTGTTCGACTGCACGGACATGGCAACGCTGCGCGCCATGGTCGGGCTTGCCGGGCGGCATGGCATCAAGGTGGGGATGGCGGGATCGTTGCGGCTTGAGCATCTGCCACGACTGCGGGCGCTCGGGCCGGACTTCGCCGGCTTCCGTGGCGCGCTGTGCGACAGCGGGCGCGGCGGCAGGCTTGACCCCGCAAAGGTGGCCGCGTTGCGGGCCGGACTGAACCTGGCCGCGGGACTGGAGGCGCAGGCGGCCTGAGCGTTTGCGGCCTCGCCCAGGGGCATTGGTCCCCGTGAACCAACACCGGAGAACGACAACCATGACCGCGACTTCCATGTCTTTCGTGCCCTTCGACCAACGGCAACTGCGCGATGTGCTCGGCACGTTCGTCACCGGGGTGACCGTGGTCACCACGCGCGATGCCGACGGCGTCGCCCACGGCGTCACCGTCAACGCCTTCAGCTCGGTCTCGCTGGAGCCACCGCTGATCCTGTGGAGCCAGGCCATCGCCTCGCGCAGCTACCCCGCCTTTCGCGACAGCCCTCGCTTTGCCGTCAACATCCTGGCGCACGACCAGATCGGCTTGTCCCAACACTTCGCGCGCTCGCGCGAAGACAAGTTCCATGGCATCGCCCATCACTGCGGGCTGGGCGAAGTGCCGATCCTCGAAGGCGTGGCCGCCCATCTGGAATGCGTGCAGGTGGCGGCGTATCCCGGTGGCGACCATGTGGTCTATATCGGCCGTGTGGAGCGCATCGGCCGCTCCGGGCGGGCACCGCTGGCTTTCGGGCATGGGGAATACCAGGTGGTGCGGGCGGCACAGGCCGTGCAGGCCGCGCAAGCTGCTCAGGCGGCCTGATTTTCTCGCAACCACGCGCACAGGCGGTCCAGCTCCTGCTTGTGCAGGATCTCCACCGCGCAGGCGGCAGCGCGTGCGCAGGCCGTGAAGCCGCGATCCAGCACGCCGGCCCGCACATACTGGTCCAGGCTCAGTCCCGGCGCGACCTCGCACGACTTCACCAGCACCAGCCGCTGCGCGCCAAGCCGCTCGCTCAGGCAGGCCGCGATGCTGTCCGATGTCGCATCCCAGTTGGTCATGGCGTCCGGCTGCGCACGCAGCAGCGCGTAGGGCGTCCACAGCGCGGCGCCGCCCTGGCGCAGGACCGTGCGGATCTCGTCGTCGCCGGTGGCCAGGGTCAGGCGCGGGCACAGCGCATGCAGCATCAGCGCGTACTGGACCATGGCCAGCACGGCCATATTGTGCGCGGGCAGGTCGCCGAAACCCCACCGCGCCTGGTAGTCCCGCACCTGGTCGGCAAAGCCGCCGCCGCCGGGCACGATCACCACGCGCCCGCGGCCCAGTTCGGAAAGCTGTTGCAGCCAGTCGGGCAGCAGCGGGTCGCGGCCAAGGCTGCCGCCGATCTTGACTACGACCATGAAGCCTCCGTTCCTGCTGGTTCGGCACCGGCCTGCCGGCACCGCAAAGTCATCTCCCGTGTCCTGACCCCACGGCCCGCCTCGCGGTCCTGCCATCGCAGCACCGCCACCGCGACACTGGGCGCACAGACCTGAGCCCATTCCGCGTGCTCGGGCGCGATGCCGGCCAGCGCCTCGAAGGCGCGATAGGGCCGGGCCAGCCGCACCGCCAGCTCGCGCGCCAGGAAGCGCCCGCAGCCGGCGCCGATCAGCGGCGCATCCGCGGGCAGGCCCACGCCATCCGCTACCCGCCGCAGGTTGACGGCCAGCTCGTCGAGCTGGGCCCGCCGCCATGCGTGGGCAAACGCCAGCCACGCCGCCGGCGCGGCGTCGCGCGCATCGCGGCCGATCATCCTGGCCAGGCGCTGGCGCGTCGCCGCATCGGTCTTGGGGCCGCCGTCCGCACTCGGGTGGGGATCATGCTCGGCCGGCAGTTCGCCGGTCAGCCGATAGACGTCAGCGGTGGTGGCGAACAGCTCGTTCATGACGTTGTACTCGGTGCCTTCGAAGGCAATGCGTCGGGCCAGCGCACACAGCGGCGTGCGCGCCGCGCCCAGGTAGACCAGTTCGCCGGAAGCGAGCCGGCCGGCATCGTCCCGGCCTTGCGCCCTGACCTTGCCATCCACGATGGGAATCAGGTCGCTGGTCGTGGTGCCGATGTCCACCAGCATGCCTTGGTCCGTGCATGCCGCCGCCAGGCTGGCGCTTGCCATCCAGTTGGCCGACGCGATATGCGCCCAGTCACGCGACACCCGTGCCTGCTCGCGCCAGCCCGCGGCGCCGGCAAAGAACGCCACGCGCGCGCCGAAGCGGCGCGACATGGCTTGCGCGAGCGCCTCCACGCCGGCCTGCCGGTGTGGGAACAGGTCGGCCATCTCACCGGTCATGGTGACGGCATGGCCCGCCCGCATGGCGTCGGGCCAGCGCCGGCACGCCAGCGCCAGGACCTCGTCGAGCCGATGCAGCCCCTGCCACAGGGGACAGGGCCATTGGACGACGTCCCGCACGGCGCCATCCTCCAGCCGCGTCGCCTTGATATTCGCGCCGCCCAGGTCCCAGCCAAGGATGACACGATCAGCGGCCATGCGAGGCTCCGTCGGTCTCCAGGCGCTCGGCCCGGACCTGATGCCCGGCCAGCAGTTCGCAGGCCAGGTTGCGGCCGAGCGCGGCGGACAGGCCGGCATAGGCGCAGGTCACGCGCGGGTTCACCTCGATCACCACCGGCCCGCGTTCGGGATGCCAGACCAGGTCGATGCCGACAAAGCCGCGCAGCCCCGGCATGCCGCCACGCAGGCGCGCGGCAAGTTCGGCAAGCAGTTGCCCCGCGCGCCCATTGCGTTCGATGGCATTGGGCAGCACGCCATCGTCGTGCACCTGGCCGCGAGCATCGATGCGAATGCGCTGGCGGTTCACGCTCAGGAGTTCCACCTCGCCCGGCCCGCACAGCAGGGACAGGCTGATCGGCTCGCCTTCCACCCACGGCTCGAGCACCACCGGTTCGCCGCCGGCGAGGCGCCGCAGCCAGGCTTCGTGGGCGGCGTCGAAGCCGTCGTAGGCATGGGTTGCCACCGAGCCGGCGCCGTCATCGGGTTTGACCACCCAGCGCCCGGCCTCGGGCTGGCGCGCCTGGCCATCGTCCCAGGGCCGGGTCGCGGCAATGCCTAGTGCGCCGAAGTGCTGGGCGGTGGCGCGCTTGCTGGTGGCCAGCGCAATGGCGCCGGCGTCACAACCGAGCCAGCGGGCCTCGCCCACCATGTAGTGCAGGCCCAGCAGCACGCCATCGGACTCCGGCGCCACGATCCAGCTCACGTCGTGGCAGGCAGCCTGCCGACGCACGAAGGCCGGCGCATCCTCATCGGGCGCGCGCATACAGCAGACCACCTTGCTCGTGCCACGGCAGGCAGGCAACGGCTCGCCGGGCAGCACCGCGCAGGTCACGCTCACATCGCCGATGCGTGCCAGGTCGGCAATCATGGCATCGCGCATGGCACGGCCCTGGCCCAGCAGTTGTGGCATGGCGTCGGCCTCGGTCTCGCCGCCGCTGATATATTCGTAGACGAACACTCGCGTCATCATTCCGTCTCCATGCACATCATCCCCGTCATCGACCTTCTCGGCGGCTGCGCCGTCCATGCGGTGCGCGGCCAGCGCGACCAGTACCGCCCCATCGCCTCGCGCTTGTGTGCCGGCAGCGATCCCGTGACGGTGGCGCGGGCCATGCTCGCGTACTGCGCGAGCCGCACGCTCTACGTCGCGGACCTCGACGCGATCACCGGCAAGGGTCTCCAGCAGGAAGCGCTGCAGTCCTTATGCCGGGCTTTGCCTGGCGTAACGCTCTGGCTGGACGCGGGCTTTGCCGACGCGGCGGCGGCAGCCTGCGCCATTTCCGCGCTCGCAACGCAGCAACATGGCGGCGCGCGGGTGATACCCGTGTTCGGCAGCGAATCCTTGTCGGATCCGCCCGCACCTGCCCACGTGGGCGCCGCCGTGCCGCCGTTCGACGCATGGCCCGGCGCCCCGCTTTCGCTTGACCGGCGCCACGGCATGCCGCTGGGCAGCGCCGCCTGGTGGCAAGCCAGTGCGGCATGGCCGGCGCAACTCATCGTGATGGCGCTGGACCGGGTCGGAGCCTTCGAAGGCCCTGACCTGGAAACGCTTGCCGCCATCCGCACGCAGGCGGGCGCGGCGCGCAAGCTGATCGGCGCGGGCGGCATCCGCCATGCAGCCGATCTCGCCGCCGCCGCGCGGGCCGGGGCCAGCGCCTGGCTGGTCGCATCCGCCATCCACGATCTCCTTATTGAACCTGCAGAACCTGCAGAACCCGCAGAACCCGCCGAGCCGGCCGCCCCGGGAGGCCAGTCCACCTGAGCGGTACCGCCCGGCATGGGCAGGCATAAACACGTTCCATGCCAGCACCGTGCGCCGCTCCAGCACACGCTGCGTGCGCCGCGCGCCTGCTCACAGGGTGACAACTTGCCCCGCCTCCGGAGCACTGGCTGTGCCGCGGCCGGTGCCGGATGAAGATGCCGCCGGGACCCCGGGACGACGCAGAGACCACCGTGGCGGGCGCCCGGCGCTCCGGCCACGGCATAGGGCCGCGGCTGGCACACGCTTTGCAGAACAGGGACATGGCACTCGCACCCGACCCCTCCCTCCAAGCAGCCAGTCGCACCGCAGGCCCTCCCGCGGCCATGACCGACTGGACCTGTCCGTTTTGCGCACTGCTGTGCGACGGCCTCAGCGTCACGCAAGCCGCGGGCAAGGCACCGGCGCTGGCCGGCGACGCCTGCCCGCGCGCCACACGGGCGCTGGCGGCGTTCGACCCGCAGGCTGCCGCTACCGGGCCTTGCGCCGACGGCCGCGCGGTGGCGCTGCCGCAGGCGCTCGACACCGCCGCGCGCCTGCTCGCCGCCAGCCGGCGCCCGCTGTTCGGCGGACTGGCAACCGACGTGGCGGGCGCACGCGCACTCTACGCGCTGGCCAACCAGTGCGCCGCCGTGCTCGACCACGCGCATGGCGACGCCATGACGGCCAGCCTGCGCGCGCTGCAGGATCGCGGCGCCTTTACCACCACGCTGGCCGAGGTGCGCGCACGCGCCGACCTGATCGTGTGCATCGGCACCCAGCCTTCGCACAAGCACCCCGAGTTCTTCCGGCGCTGCGGCCTGGCCGAGGCGGAGCAGGCCTGCGCGCGCGAGATCGTGTTCGTGGGCACGCCGGTCGATGCGGCTGCGGCGGCGCTGCCGGATGCGCGCTGCGGCGCGATCGACCTGCCCGGGAACCTGGATCTTTATCAGGCGGTGGCGCTGCTCAACGCGCTGTGCCGGCCACGTGCGCTGCCGGATCACGGCATCGCGCCAGCGCCGCTGCGCGCGCTTGCCGACAAGCTGCGCGCGGCGCGCTATGCGGTGCTGGTCTGGACGCCCTCGACGCTGGTCGGGCTCCCCGGCGGCAAGCACGCCGCGCTGCTGATCGAAAGCATCCACCACCTGATCAAGACACTGAACCGCAGCACGCGCGCGGGTGGGCTTTCGCTCGGCGGCGATGACGGCGGCAATACCGTCAACCAGGCGCTCACCTGGCTGTCCGGACTGCCGCTGCGCACGCAGGTGCATCGCCAGGGGCTCGATCACGATCCGCATGGCCAAGCGGGCGCCCGCCTGCTGCGCGAGCGCAGTGTCGATGCCTTGCTCTGGGTCGCCAGCTTCACGCCGGACCTGCCGCCGCCCGCCAGCGCGCTGCCCACCGTGGTGCTCGGGCACCCCGCGCTGGCGGCGTCGATGGCAGACCGGCACGGCGTCTTCATCCCGGTGGCGACGCCAGGGATTGGCGCGGCTGGCCACCTGTTTCGCACCGATGGCGGCATCGTGCTGCCGCTGCGTCCGCTGCGCGAAGACGGCCTGCCCACCGTGGCCGAGGTAGCGACGCAACTGCTGGTGCGGATAACGCGGATACGGCCGGCCGACGCGGCCGCGGCGCTCCCCGTCCCCCCGGTCCCTCCAGCCCCCTCAAGCACGGAGTCCGCATCATGAGCACACTGCGCCTCCATGGCGGACGGGTGTTCGACCCGCAGCATGGCATCGACGGCAAGCGCGCCGACCTCTACATCCGCGACGGCCGGATTGTCGACGAGCCACCGGGCAGCCCGGCAGAGCGCGAGATCGACGTGGGCGGCATGGTGGTCATGGCCGGCGGCATCGACATGCACTCGCATATCGGCGGCGGCAAGGTCAACCTCGCGCGCATGCTGCTGCCCGAAGACCATCGCGACCGCCCGGGTCCTGCGGGGCCCCTCGAGCTGGCCTCCTGCGGCGGCTGTACGCCAGGCACGCTGGCCACCGGCTACCGCTATGCGCAGATGGGCTATACCGCCGCCTTCGAACCGGCGATGATGGCCTCGAACGCACGCCAGACGCATTTCGAGATGGGAGACACGCCCATCATCGACCACGGCGCCTACGTCATGCTGGGCAACGACGAGCTGTTCCTGCGCATGCTGGCGGAAGGCACGGACTTTGAACGCATCCGCGACTACGTGGGCTGGACCATCAACGCCAGCAAGGCGCTCGGCGTGAAGGTGGTCAACCCGGGCGGCATCTCCGCCTTCAAGTTCAACCAGCGCAAGCTCGATGTCGACGGCCACCACGAGCACTACCGCATCAGCCCGCGCGATGTGCTGCGCACGCTCGGCAGGGCCCTGACCGAACTGCGCGTGCCACACCCGCTGCATATCCACGCCAGCAACCTCGGCGTGCCCGGCAATATCGAATCGACGCTGGCCACCATCGATGCGCTGGAAGGCCTGCCTGGCCACCTGACCCATATCCAGTTCCACAGCTACGGCGCCGACGGGCCGCGCAAGTTCTCGTCCGCGGCGCTGCGCATCACCGAGGCTGTCAACGCCAATCCGAATATCTCGATCGACGTCGGCCAGATCATCTTCGGCCAGACCGTCACCGCATCGGGCGACACCATGATGCAGGTAAAGAATGCCGACTTCGCGCAGCCGCGCAAATGGATAGGCGCCGATATCGAGTGCGACGCGGGCTGCGGCGTAGTCCCGTTCCGCTACCGCGAGCAGAGCTATGTCAATGCGCTGCAGTGGGCCATCGGACTGGAGGTTTTCCTGACGGTCAGGAACCCCTGGCAGGTCACGCTGACCACCGACCACCCCAATGGCGGCCCCTTCACCAGCTATCCGCACCTGATCCGCCTGCTGATGGACAAGTCCTTCCGCGATGAACAGCTCGCGCGGCTGCACCCCGAGGTGGCGGCAAACTGCGCGTTGCCGGACATCAGGCGCGAGCTGAGCCTCTACGAGATCGCCGTGCTGACCCGGGCCGGGCCGGCGCGTCTGCTGGGCCTGCGCGACCGCGGCCACCTGGGCGCGGGCGCGGCCGCCGACATCGCGATCTATCGCGAAGACGCCAACCGCGAAACCATGTTCAGCGCGCCAGAGTATGTGTTCAAGGACGGCACGCTGGTGGCGCGCGCCGGGCAGATCGTGGCGACACCAGCGGGCGGCACGCATTTCGTCGAGCCTGAGTATGACACTGGCATCGAGAAGACGCTGCGCAAATACAGCGACCAGCATCTCGCGCTCGACTTCGGCAACGCCGCCATTGGCCATGACGAGCTGTGCAGCTGCTGCCGGGGCGGCAGGCTGCTGCCGGCCGCGTGCGATCCTCTGCAGCGGCAGGATGGCGCATGAACCAGGCCGGGACGATGCGGCGCGGCGCCGGTGCGTAAGACGAAGCGCTGGCCACCTTCCAGGAAACCTTTGCATGCAGATCAACGGAATCGCCATCGACGACACCTTCGCGGAAGCCTTTCCGATGAAGGCGACCCGCCTGCTGGTCACGGCACACAACCTTGCCTGGGCGCGCCATGCCGCCCAGGCGATGACCGGCTTTGCCACGTCGGTGATCGCCTGCGGCTGCGAGGCCGGCATCGAGCGCGAGCTGGCGCCGGCCGACACGCCCGACGGCCGGCCCGGCGTGGCGGTGCTGCTGTTCGCGGTGTCGGGCAAGGAGCTGGCCAAGCAAGTGGAGCGCCGTGTCGGCCAGTGCGTGCTGACCTGCCCCACCACTGCGGTGTACGCGGGGCTGCGCGAAGGCGAGCCGATCGCGCTGGGCAAGAACCTGCGCTTCTTCGGCGACGGCTGGCAGATCGCCAAGATGATCGACGGCGTGCGCTATTGGCGGGTACCGGTCATGGACGGCGAATTCGTCTGCCAGGAAACCACCCCGGTGATCAAGGCGGTGGGCGGCGGCAACCTGCTGATGCTGGCGCGTGATACCGACGGCGCGCTGGCCGCGGCCGAGGCCGCGGTGACGGCAATGCGCCGGCTGCCCAATATCATCCTGCCCTTCCCGGGAGGCGTGGTGCGCTCGGGCTCCAAGGTCGGCGCCAGGTACGCCGGCATGCATGCCTCGACCAACGATGCCTTCTGCCCAAGCCTGGCCGGGCTGGTGGCGGGCAGCGAGCTCGCCCCGCCGGTGCGCTGCGTGCTGGAAATCGTGATAGATGGCCTGGCCGAGGCCGACGTGGCCGCAGCCATGCGGGCCGGTATCGACGCGCTGGTCTCGGACGGCGCGGCAAAAGGGCTCGTGCGTGTGTCGGCCGGCAACTACGGCGGCAAGCTGGGACCCTATCATTTTCACCTGCATCGGCTTGCGGGCCAGGGAGAACGGGTATGAGCGGCATGAGCGGCGTCACCTTGCGCCTCGCCAGCGCGCCGGCGCTGCGCGTTGACCTGCGCCACCTGGCGCCCGCCAGCCTGGCCGGGCTGGCGCCGGATGCCGTGGCGCGCCTGCCGCTATGGCATGGCAGCGAAGCCATCACGGTGGGCGACCTGTTCACCGTCCATGCCCACGTCGCATCCGGGAACACGCCCAGTCTTGCCTTTGAAGGCGACCTGAGCCGCTTCGACCGCATCGGCTGGCAGATGGCGGGCGGCAGCCTGCGCGTCGACGGCAACGCCGGCGATTTCCTTGCCTGCGGCATGCAGGCCGGCAGCCTGCGCGTGAGCGGCCACGCCGGCGACTTCGCCGCGGCGGCGATGGCGGGAGGCGAGGTCGCCATCGGCGGCAATGCCGGAGACTTCGCGGCCGCGGCGCTGCCCGGCGACATGGACGGCATGCGCGGCGGCACGCTCGATATTCGCGGCGATGCGGGCGACCGCCTGGGCGACCGCATGCGGCGCGGCACGGTGTTGGTGGCAGGCAGCGCCGGCGATTTCGCCGCTTCGCGCATGGTGGCGGGTACCATGGCGATCGCCGGCGCGGTCGGCGACCACCTGGCCTATGGCCTGCGGCGCGGCACCGTCGTGCTGCTCGGCACCGGCCCGCGCGAGCGCGCCACCTTCGTGCGTACCGACAGCAATCTCGATGTATTCTGGGCCCTGCTTGCACGCAGCCTGGCCCGCGCCGGCGGGCCGTTCGCACCGCTGCCGGCATTGCGGCCGCGCCGTTTCGTTGGGGATGTAGCGGTGGATGGCCGGGGGGAATTGCTGGTGTTCGAGTAGCTCGCTGCCGGATCCAACGACATCGGGACAGCATGGCGCCGCCACGTCCGCGCAAGGGACCGGGGCGGGAGCCAGGCCTTATCATGTCGCTTGATGTCGTCGCTTGATGTCGTCGCTTGATGTCGTCGCTTGTTCTGGCCGCCTGCTCCCGGCAGCCTCTGATCCCTTTCCACTCAATCTCAGCCATTTCCCGGCATTTCCCATGCAGCTCGCACTATTCGACCTCGACCACACCCTGGTGCCCTTCGACAGCGGCTCCACCTGGCTGCGCTTCCTGATGCAGCGCGGCGTACTCGACGAGGCGGAATTCGCACCCCAGAACCAGCGCTTCGCGCAGGACTACATGGAAGGCAAGCTCGACATCCACGCCTTCCAGCGCTTCTGCATGTCGTTCCTCGCGCGCTTCGAGCGCAAGGAACTGCAGGCCTGGCGCAGCGAGTTCATCGCCGCGATCGCCGACCGCATCCCGGCGCCGGCGCGGCAACTGGTGGCGCAGCATCGCGACGCCGGCGACCTGTGCTGCATCGTGACGGCGACCAACGACTTCGTCGCGCGCGGCTTCACCGATGCCTTTGGCGTGGAGCACCTGGTGGCTTCGCAGGCCGCCACCATCGGCGCGGGGCCGCTGGCCCAATTCAGCGGCGAGATGGTCGGCGTGCCTAGCTTCGGCGCCGGCAAGGTGGAGCGGGTGACGGACTGGCTCGCGACGCTGGGACGCCGCTGGGAGGATTTCGAGCGCACCGTCTTCTATTCGGACTCGCGCAACGACCTGCCCCTGTTGCAGCACGTCAGCCACCCCATCGTGGTGGCACCTGATCCCCGCCTGCGCGCCATCGCGCAGGAGCGGGGCTGGCCGATCGCGGAAGCGGCCGCGCCGCTCGTGCTGGCCTGAGCGTCCTTACAGCGCGGCGCGCTTGCTGCGCTCGATCATGCGCAGCACGAAGGGCGTGAAGATAAGCTGCATCGCCAGTTCCATCTTGCCTCCAGGAACCACGATGGTATTGGCGCGTGACATGAAAGAGCCGTGCACCATGCTCAGCAGGTACTGGAAGTCGATGCCTCGTGGATTGGCGAAGCGGATCACCACCATGCTTTCGTCCGGCGCCGGGATCTCGCGGGCGATAAAGGGATTGGAGGTGTCCACGCAGGGCACGCGCTGGAAGTTCACGTGGGTGCGCGAGAACTGCGGGCAGATGTAGTTCACATAGTCCGGCATGCGCCGCAGGATGGTGTCGGTCACCGCTTCGGTGGTGTACCCGCGCTGCTTCTTGTCGCGCCACAGCTTCTGGATCCACTCCAGGTTGATCACGGGCACCACGCCGATCAACAGGTCCGGGTAGCGCGCCACGTTGACCTCGCCGGCCACCACGCCGCCGTGCAAGCCTTCATAGAAGAGCAACTCGGTGCCGTCTGGCAACGGCTCCCAGGCGGTAAAGGTGCCCGCCTCCTGGCCGCATGCCGTCGCCTCTTCCTCGCTGTGCAGGTAGCGGCGGCGGGAGCCGTTGCCGCATTCCGCATAGGTGCGGAACAGGTTCTCCAACTCGCCGAAGAGATTGGTGTCGGGACCGAAATGGCTGAAGTTATTGTTCCCGCTGCGCTCCGCCTCGGCCAGCTTGACCTTCATCTCGGCGCGATTGTAACGGTGAAAGCTGTCGCCCTCGATCAGTATGGACTTCACGCCTTCGCGGCGGAAGATACTCTCGAAGGTGCGGGTGACGGACGTGGTGCCGGCGCCGGAGGAGCCCGTGATGGCAATGATGGGATGACGTGCCGACATGGCGATGGACTCAGGCGCGCTCGGTCACGGCAGCAACGCCTTCAATCGGGCACGTCCTGATACTTTGGACTTCGGGCATGGCAGGTCTCCTCGTTTTCTTGCCTTGTGTTCTTGCTTCGTCTGGCGCAGTGTCCGGCGCATCCCGGCCTAGCGGGCTGAGCGCGATGCTGCGATCCCGCATCCATGGCTGCGGAGCGCTTCGATTTGCAAGAATTGCGCCACGGCACTTTACTGTTGCGCTAGTCGGGTCGCACATCCGTACCATGGCCGCGGCTATGCTCAAGCCGCCCTTGTCCACGCCGGCCTGACGGTCGCACTGACGATCATGCAGTGGTGTCGGTCGGCATGGGCAGCGGCCTGCTTTTACTGCACACAGTGTCACTGGAATTGCGCATCCCGTAAGGCACGCTACCTGACGTGGCCGCACGAAGCCCAATGCGTCCAGTCCACCTGGAATGTCAAGCCACGCACCGCACGCGCAGCATCCCTGCATACAACAGCGGCCCGTTGCTTCGCTCGATTTGGGCTTGCGAGGAGTCGCCCGAGGGGAATCGACCTGACGCCAGCCAGCATTTGCACGGTTGTAGGTCGAGCTTGGCGATTAATTGCGTTTATATTTTGGCGTGCGACGTGACAGCCACCACAATGGGCGCTTCTTCTGCCGGCGCGGTGCCCAGGGAACCGAGCGCTGGTGGCTGGAGGTTGACCGGCAAAGGCAACAAGACCCGGCTGGTGCCGGCCACCGATGAGCTGATTGCCGAGCTAGCGCGCTACCGCCGCGCGCACGCGTTGCCGCCGACCCCGCAGTTCGGGGAGACGCGTCCACTGGTGCCGCCGGTGATTGGAAGAGCGGGCAGCGAGAAACCGCTGTCACGCGGTGCGCTGCACCTGATCCGGAAAGAGGTGTTTGGCATGGCCGCGGGGCGCCTGCGGGCGCGCGGCCCAGAATGGAAACCGCAAGCTGCGGTACTGGCCAGCGCCTCGGCGCACTAGCTGCGCCACACCGCCGGGTCGCTCATGACCGACCAGCAGGTCGACCTGCGCTTCGTGCGCGACAACTTTGGGCACAGATCGCTGTCGACGACGAGCGGCTACCTGCACAGCGAGGAGGATGCGCGCCATGAAGCCACGCAAGGGCGGCACCGGATTGGCTGGGGCACTAAGAAATAGCTGGTCGACGGCATATTTCATCATCGTGAAACTCTGGTGGGCAGCAACAGGCGCGCTATGATGGCCCCCTGTCGTCTCACCGGTGTTGCAACCGGCCTGCCACACATTGGGATTCGCCATTTGTTGAACTCCGTAATCAACGAGTGCTCATCACCGGCGGCAGCCGCAGCATCGGCCTCTCTTGCGCGGCCGGCTTTCTGCGTGAGGGAGCGCGCGTAGCCATCGTTTCGCGCAACGCCGGAAATACTGGCAACGGACTGCGCCACGTTGGCCGAAGACTTGGGCGAATTTTCCAAGGACGTGGTCGCGGTATCCGCCGATCTGACGCAGCGTAGAGACCGTCGCGAGTTTCTCGGCCGGCTAGGACGGCTGGCTGAAGCCAAACCCAAAGGGGGTCTAAGGCAATGCTGATTAAGTCCTCCAGTTCGTGAGAGTAAGCGTTATCTGAAGAATCACGAGCGCGAAGAGATGAACATG
>NZ_CP170645.1:259070-508164 GCF_051015765.1 Cupriavidus sp. a3
CGCTCAGCACGGTGTCGCACAAAAGCGATACTGCGAAGGCCATCAATTACGCATTGAATCAGTGGGCCGCACTAACGCTGTATGTCGACGATGGCAGCGTCGAGATTGACAATAATGCGGCGGAGCGTGCACTGCGAGGAGTTGCTCTCGGCCGGAAAAACTTCCTGCACTTCGGCTCCGACAGTGGTGGTGAACGCGGCGCCGCAATCTATACGCTTGTTGCGACAGCCAAACTGAACGGCCTCGATCCCGAGGCTTACCTGCGACACGTCATTGCCCGCATTGCCGACCACCCCGTCAATCGCGTCAGCGAACTACTGCCATGGGCCGTGGCTGATCAGCTTCGCCAGAGCGCAGCCTGAAAGTATCCCCTTCGTCAAGAACGCTGACGGTCGGACGGTTACGCTTAAGCTCTTGATCGCGCACGAGAGGCGCCAGATCAATGGGGACCACCCGATCGTTAATTTGCACAAATACACCCCGGCCGGGATGTTTCTTCGTAGAAGACTGTTTGAGTTTGTTTACGCCACTCACCGGTGCGAGACATGTAGAGCCAGCATTAGACACATCCTGGCCCATCGAGGAAGGTTCAGCGTCCCCCAGTTGCAGGCCACCGATCCCTATGCAGTTAAGCAACTTTGCGGTGAATCCGATCCGTCCAACGACTTCGAGCTGCGCCCTGGTGCGTTGCTGCCGTTCACGCTTAATTAGCCCGGCATCCTCAAGTGCGCCAAGCGCTCGATAGACAGTGGCCTCGCTGATCGCGAGATGCTGTGCAATCGTTGCCTTCTTAATGAAGACGAGCGCGGTGGGCTCCTTCTGGTTCAGGGCGAAGCGGATGAGGGTGGCCAGAACTTGGCGACTCGTGATGTGCAAGCCCCGGAGCCCATCGGACTCGTAGACCAATGCTATCGCTCTGAGGATCTGCTCAGGCAGCCGCCCTGCATCGCACCTGGCGGTCTTGCGTTGCCGGCCATTGCTGACAACCGAGGTTGGAGCGTGCAACGCACCGTCGCATGCTGGTGTTCTTTGGGCAATAGGAAGCCCGTCGAAGCCAAAATTCATCTTCGAGCAACGCGCAAAGTTGTGGAGGAAGCATTGACAGCGAAGGGCGAGGCTTCGTAGACTCGAACTGTCTTAGAGTTTGAGTCAAGAGGGGTCGACGCCTGTCCCCCCTTCTGTCTGTGCCGATAAAAAGCCTGGAGCGCCAACTCCAGGCTTTTTTCGTTGGAGCGTGCCTACGGGCTCAACGACAACTCCTTCAAAATTCGATTGGTCACGCTAGCTCCAGAAGCGTCCGCTCGAACAATATTGGGCGCCTGCAGGGCACCACGGGCATAGGCGACTTGATGAACAGCTTCCCTTCGCCGTGAGCCAACATTCGCAGGCGGCGTAATGGGGGGCGGCGCGCAGTGCGTTAGTCTTCCTTCACTTGCTCACTCCAATGGCTATGGCCTTTCGCAGAAGGCTGCGCCTGGAGCGTCGACCAGTCCATAGAACTGGCCGCGCTTCCGAGAATGAAGTTTCTGCCTCACATACATAGCGATTCTCGGGAGCAGGGGCCCAGATCACGGGCCCCGAACTGGCGGCGCCCACGACATTGGCTGAGGATACGATTTCGGCCACAGGGGCAATCACGGGTGGAGAGCTATGGGGCCGTTTCTCGCCAGTCCGCTTAGTCCTCGTGCGCTGGCCACGCAAACTGAGCTCAGGCGACGCGCCCGCTGCGGCGAGGAGTTCCACGCGGTTCTTTTCCAGCGCGCCCTTCCTCCACCTGTCTCGCTGCACGTGCAGCCACATTCCTAGTGCGAACCCGTCATCGCTTGCAAATGCCATAGGAGGCAACAAACCTCGGCGTCCCCGCTGGTAGGCATGTAGGCGTTCAAGAGCTTTGAGCCACGCAGCATCGTGCCGCTCCTTCCTCACGTCCCAGCGTATGCCAAGACCCTCAAGGCGCTTTACCTTCGCGGCGTCCAATTCTCCTCTCTGGTAGAGCTTTCGCTGGGTGCCTATCCAATTTCCTAGCTTGTAGTTCTTAGAACCGTCGCGGGGCCAGGTGGAATGCTTTGGGGCGTTGCAATCGCCGTGAACACTGGCCCATGCCTTGGCAGCGGCGAAGCCTTCTTCCCACTGGGAATCGCGAAAGTTCCACTGCATGCCAATACTGTCGAGGCGCAGCTTCCTTTCGATGGGCAGCGCCCCCTTAGCATGTGCCAATCGGAGAGATGATATCCAGGCGCCCAAGGGGTATCCGTTCGGGACCACTGTTCTCTGCGGCGCGTTGCAATGGCCGTTTTCCTCGGCCCACGAAGCAGCTGCGCGAAAGCCCTTCTCAAAAGCATCGCTCAACGGGTCCCAAGAGAACCCGGCGTCTGTCAGCTTTGCCACCTTGTCGGCCGAAAGGTCGCCATTCCGATGGTGCCGCCGCTGTACGGTCGCCCATTGTCCAAGATCGATTGTTAGCTGCTCGTCATCCGAAGTCGCTCCAACCGGAACAACACCGTTGTCATTCGCAGCGATCCAACGGATAACCGCATTGCAAATCGAATGCCATTTGGTGTCAGTCGGCTTCCAATCTATCCCGATGGACTCCAGACGCCTCGCACGCTCCACGGACATGCGACCCCTATTTCGATAGTCACGCTGACCTGCAATCCATCGACCCAGCTGGAAGCCACTGGTCGAATTCTGCGGCCAGAGTTCATGTCCTGCAGCATTGCAGTTACCACACCGCTCAAAGCGCTGCCGTGCAAGTTCGAACGCAGCCTCCCACGAGTCAGAAGGATCATGGACCAGGAGGGGGCGTAGGATGTCGGCGATATCTTTCGTGTGCTTGCCACCAATGATGGCCACCTTGGCTAGTGGATCAAAGGCACTGCCTGCCTTACCCGTGAGAGATGAAGCCTTCGCAATATTCAACCCTGCGGCGAAGTCTTCGTCATGCGCTCTCAACGCTGCGAGGACGCGCCAAATGGCACGAAAATCGGTGCTTTTGGCAACTTCCTCCGGCGACTCGCCTTCCCCAACGAGGATCGGCAACACGACGGTGCCCACGGACTTGCCAGAGCTCACACGCAAGGCGCGCCCTAGCGCCTGCGCGATGTCGATCTCGCTGGTTCGAGGGTCGACGAATACAATGCCGTCGACGCTCGGAACGTCAACGCCCTCAGTCAGACACCGAGCATTCGTGATGATTCGATGCTCGGAATGAGGAGCCGAAGCCAATTGAGACAGAATCGCCCGGCGCTGATGGGCCTTCATCTTCCCGGAGACGAAGGACGCATGCACCCTTACCTGGGACTTCCCCATGGACCGCATAGCGTCGGCAACGGCGCCAATGTCTCGCTGGAAGCGAGCTGCCTTACTCAAGGAATGATGAAATGTGATTACCTTCCTCAGTCCGAATTCGCCTAGAGCCTTAACCACGCCAACTAGGCCGGCCTCCAAAAGCTTGTCCGATTGGGCCGCAGGCCTTTGTCTTCCGTCCTGTTCGACTACCGTCCGAAGGTCTTCACTGTTTGATAGAACAACGACGACTTGATAGTCGCACAGCAAGCCGAGGTCAATCGCCCGCCGAAAGGGAAGGGTATGGAAGCGAGGCCCGAATACGGTTTCATTGTCCATATCGACAATGCCCGATGCTTCCGCGCGATCATGAGTTGCGTTTCCGCGCACCCGCGGGGTGGCTGTGACGAAGAGTCGTTTGCGTGCACGAATGCAGTTGCCGTCTAGTACGACAGCGAATGGCGATCGAGCATCTCCAGCACAACGATGCGCCTCGTCGCATACCATCAGATCGAAGTCAGGAGCGCCATCCCGTACCTGCGCAGCAGCTATCACCCTAGCCGAGTGGTAGGTCGAAAACACAACCCGAGGTCCGGGAAGCGCAATAAACCGGCTGACCTCATTGCTGTCGGTGGTTACCGCCAGCCCACACTTTTGAAGAGAATCAACGCTGATGTCATCGGTTTGCTCGCCGCGAGATATGTTCTCGTCGGAACAGACGCACAGGGCATCGAAACCGCCGGCGTCGGCGACGTTCTCGCGCCATGAGAGCGCAAACTGTTCAACGAGGGAAATTGAGGGCAGGAAGACTACGGTTAGCCTCGCTTTCAACGCCTCGGCTATCCATAGGGCCGTAAGCGTCTTGCCCGTCCCACACGCCATGATGAGCTGTCCTCGGTCGTGGGATTGGAAGCCATGTAGCACATCAACGATGGCTTCGTTCTGATGGGAACGTGGTCTGAGTCTCATGTTCGTTGCTGGGAGGTCTTGCAGACAGCTGAAAAGGCTAGGCTAGCTCTGACTGAGCAAAGTCAAGTTCTGACGGCAAGCCAACGAGAATCTTTAGCTATGCCAGACCCGCCTCGATGACGAAGCGCGACGTTGGATTCTTCTTTGCTGTGGAAAGGACTATGGTGCGTCGGGCACGCGTAATCCCAACGTAAAAGAGTCGTCTCTCCTCTGCCTCGGTGCTTCCGTCATCCGGAATGACGCTCTCCTCAAGCCGAATCAGCGCCGTGTGGTCCCATTCCAGGCCCTTGCTCGAATGAAAGGTCGTTAGAACCACGGCGTCATCTGCCGGCTCGTTGTTGCTGCGCCGTAGAAAATCGAGGCGGTCTGAGAATGGACCATTCAATCTGGAAAGAACATCGTAGGTGGTGTTGATGGAGCGCTTGCCCTGGTCAGACTTGGCAAACTTCAGCATCCATTCATGCACACCATCAAGAACAAGTGCATGGAACTGGCGCACGTAGAGCGTGCGCCATTCCGTCATCTTCTTTTTCAACTCCAAGTACTTCTCAGCGGCATCCTCCGCGACGCCGGCCGCTAAAAGATCCTTCTTCTTCGCGCCCTCAACGTCCTTGCCAGACGAGAGTCTCCTATGGAGAGCCTGGAGATCGGTCGCCCCAATACCGGAGAAACCTAGAAGGGAGTCAAGCCCGCTGGCTTTGGTCTGCTGAATGAGTTCGAGGAGGTTACCCATCAGCGCTGATTCTGGGCGGTCGAGAATCGATCGTCCTGCAGCACGGTGGTACTTCACCCCATGCGAACGGCAGACGGCCTCTATGGGATCGAGAATTCGATTGGTCCGCGCCAGGATTGCCGCCGATTTGCCCGAACGAATTGCTACGCTCATCGCTTCCACTGCGGCGACGCCTTCCTTGTACTCATCATCGTAGCGCTGGAAGTCGACAGTACCGCCTAGCCCTTTGTGAGAAATGAGTTCTTTCGTGATCCTCTCTCGATTGTTCCGAATTACCTTGTCGGCGATCGAGAGGATCTCAGAATGAGATCGGTAGTTGATGCCAAGGACAATTTGGCGAGCATTGAACTCTCGTGCAAAGGCCTCAATCCCTTTAAATCCAAGGGCAGCACGAAACCCAAAGATCGTCTGGTCGTCGTCACATACGAGGCTGGTCGTTGCGCCAGCTCGTGCATGGATGGCCGTCCACGACGCTTGCAACGAATCGCAATCCTGGTACTCGTCGACGAGAAGCACATCAACACCATATGGCTCGATGGCACCGCGCTGCATTCCATCCACGGCGTGCCGCATCAGGTCCTGGAAGTCCAATCGGCCGTTTCGCTTCAAGGCCTCCTGATACCCAGCAAGAAGCTGACCTTCGAGGCTGTCCATCGCAGGCATACTCAACTCAGTCTTTAGGCGTTCAATCACTGCGATGGCTTCGTCGAGCTTCCACTCGAAGCCGCTCTCCTGGAGTACTTGCGCAATCATGGCGGCGCGGTCTCCGTCTGAAGCAATGTCCAGCCGCTTACCGGCCGCCGAATTAAGCTGCTTGTAAGCAAGCGAATGAAACGTCCCGGCAATCAATCGCTTCTTTGCCCCTGGCCCCGCTAGCGAGAGAATTCGGTCCCTCAACTCGACCGCCGCGTCCTTGCTGAACGTCACAGCGCCTACGGTCAAGCTAGGGTCACCCAGAAGGACCGCCGCCTTCGCCGCAATGGTTGCCGTCTTTCCGGCACCAGGCACCGCCACAGCAATGCAGTGCTCCCGGCAGTCCACGACTTCCCGTTGGGACGGATTAAGTCTTTCGAGTACTTCAGCTAGAGACATGGCCCGACACAGCTTGAGTATTGCAAGTGTCACCAAATGCCACGTGGGCGATCATTGGCGTACTTGTTGTTAGTAAGGCGCAGCAGGAGACAGCATGTAACATCAGCTACCACATAAACCGATTCGATTCGACTGCGGATCAGAAATTGGAACTGGCACGTCGTGTCACGTGGAGGCAGATGCCGGCACCGTGCGGCCGGATCTGCTTGTAGCTATCATCAAGGAGATGAGATCGAATTCAGATCCCACGCACAGTCGTCATCAGCTTCAGATGAGTGGTGTAGCTGCGCAGACCCAGAGGCTGGAACTTGCGGAGGAATCGGGTTACTTCGTCGTTGACATCGCTCTGGTCACGAATACCGTTCCAGACCATGAAGTCGAACTGGTCCATGGTTTGATCGAACTTGATCAGAACCTGCAGGACACGCACCGAGAAGCGGGAGTAGGCCTGGACCTCGAGCGCAAGAGAGGGGCGTTGGATCGTTGGGACGAAGACGATGTCGTCCTTTGCACGCATTTCCTGTTCCCGTTGCTCGCGGTAAGCTTTCGCCACACGCAGTTGCTCGTCCACGTAATCCTCGATTTTCGAGAGTTCGCGTTCGAGGTAGTTCTCGAGCGTCGACAGCTCGGTGCGCGAGAACGTGGCAGCGCCAAAACGCTGCAAGTTCAGCGACATGCGATTCATGTACGGCCACCATTGCTCGAAGAGCGGCCGCAGGCGTGTGTGATTGAGCTTCAGCGCCACAGGAACGACTGCCGCGCCCGCGAGCTCGCGATTAAGGATTAGCAGGCCGAGTTCACGACGACGGCGAACGATCGCCTGGCGGTCCTCGGGCGTGAGGTCGCGGAACAACTTGCGAGTATGTTCTACTTGGGCCTTGCGCTCTTCATGGTCGGCTGTCGAGATCAGCCCCTCCTTGCGCAGAACATCGGCGGACTGCTCCATCTCCGCGAGTTCTGTCTCGACGTCGCCGGAGCTATCGATCGAGCCGAGCGTGGCAGGAGGCTCATCGAGCAGTGCAACGGCGCTGGCCATACCAACTTCCTGGAGCGGCTCATCTGCAGGGGTCAGATCGGTCGTGGTCATAATTTCTCCTTTGAGAGGCCGGACGCCCGGCCTTGTTAGTCGCTGCGGAGTCGGCTACTTGCCGACGTGGAATGAAGCTGCAAGACGCCAGCAGAGCAAGCCGACCAGGCAGACACCGAAGGTCCACCAGCTCGCCAGCATCGGAAGAGGTAACAGCATGGCGGATGCGCCGAAGCCAAAGCAGAGCATCAAGCCGTGTGCCGCCACGTGGAAGGACACCGGATTGGCAAAGCCCGCGCCGGCGGCGCGAATCTTGCGCGATACGGTCCCATCATTGAACAACGCAAGGAACAGCACGATTGCGCCAACGAGCCAATAATGGCCGACCGCGGCGCGATACAGTGCGCGGTAGATCGTCAGCCAGAAGTGCTGCATCCAGCTTCTACCGAAGGCAGACGCGCCACCATCGGCAAATCCGGTCTGGGCGTCAGAGCCAGAGAACGACGACTTGACGACGCCGCTCTCGATGAACCATTGGTGAAAGCGGGCGTTGGCCAGTGTCACGGCGACGTCGGCCTTTTCGGGGCCGAGCACGCGCTCAACCGAGGCCTGTTCTGCCTCACTGATCTCGAAGGCGCTTTCGTCCTGGATGAACGGAGCGAGCGTGCAGATCATCAGCGGCGAAAAGATCAGCCACAGGCGAACGTGCGACGCGAATCGGCTATTTGCCATGTCAGCTCCATCGCAGGGCGAGCAGTACCGGCAGGCTCAGGAAAGCAACCAATGCGCCCCAGAAGACGGCCGGCTTGACCACGGAGATCTTAATGAGCGCAAAGCACGCTGCTGCCGCTCCAGTGGCGAAGGCTAGCGGCATTGCTGGCGCGCCGGGAGGAGGGGCCGACAGCCACTCATGCATGTGCAGGGCAAGCGCTGGGTCGACACCGAAAAGCTTGGCAGCCATGCGAACCGGGGCCTGCTTGAGCCGGATCGCAAGGTGGCGCGCGTCATTGTGCAAAGTTGCCAGCGACATCGTAGTTCTCGAAGTAGCGGGTAAAGGTGTAGCCCGTCAGCACGCGGGCGGCCAGCTGAAACGCAGCGCAGCGTTGGGTGATTGCGCCTGGCGCCGGCTCGTCGACGACCCGGCAGACATAGCCTTCCGGCTGGCGTTGTTCGAACGCTGGAATGGACTCGTGAAACGGATACCAGACGTTGTACTTTTCGCCTTTGAAAGCTGCGTACCGCTTGCCATAGAGTTCATGTGCGCGCGAGAACAGGCCTTTCATGAACGCGACGTTGGGGTCGCCGTGCTTGCGTGCGGCACGCCATGCGGTGATGCCATCGGCCAGCATTTCCTTGACCAGCGGCTCTTCGCGGATTCGGAAGTTCACACCGATGTAGTCGACCACGCGGGTGCAAATGTCATCGAGGTCCGGCGATAGGGAAAACACCGGCGAAAGCTTCGCCGAGAGCTTGTACTCCTTGACGATTTGTCGGAACAGGCTGCTGCGCATTGGTGTTTAGTCTTTGATGATGGGAATTCGGCCCTGGTAGACAGCGCCTCCAGAGATTCGGAGGAAGTACTGCAGGTTCGGCAGTTGCATGACTAGGTCGTGCGGAATCAGTGGTACCTTCTCAAGCTGGGCAGAACGGGACACCGACCCGCTGAACTCGCCGATGTGGGCCTCTGTTCCGGTGCTGGTGCTACTCGACACGACCAGGTTGCGAATGGCGGTGGTACCGGCTTTTTCGGAGAACCATTGCGCCGTGTCGATGTCTTCCAATCGTAAGACGATCTGGTTGTTCAAATTGCCCAAAACCTGCTGCATTTTTGCCACGTTTCCAAGCTTGGCCGTGAAGTCCGAGCGGGTCTGGTAGGCAACGAAAGCCTTGAAGCCGGCACCGCGGCCCTTGTTCAGCAGCTGGAGCAATTGTTCGTTGATGGCCTCGGCGGCTTCGTCGACCACCAGGACGATCTCTGGCGGCTTGGCGTAGAAGTTGTAGATGGCGCCCGCGACAGAAGCGATGTCGGCCAGCAGCATCGACATGACGGCCTGTGCCACCATCGAATTGGAAAGGGAGTCCGCCCCAACGTAGAGCACGGCCTTCTGCTTGATGACCTTGTCGATATCCCAGATCTCGCGGTCGTCTTCGAAGTCGTCGGCCTTTGGTGCCAGCATTAGACCTGTCTCGCCGGTCGCCAGCATCTGCAGCAGCGGCAGGGCGGATGCAATGATCCGGCCATAGTGGTCACGGTCGTGTTGATAGGTCGAGATGAGGCCGTCGATCGCTTCATGCCCCTTGCCGAGCTTGGAGAATCGGTCGATGTACAGGCTAACCATGGCGTCCAGGCGGGTGCCGCCCGCCTTCTGCGCGACCTTCTGCATGTACCCCGTGGCTTCCTCTTCCCAATCCGGCTTCCCAGCTTCGGGGAAGAATCGCTCCAGCCCACGCTCAAGCAGATTATTAATGCCGTTCTGTGCGTACTGCAGAATCGAGCGCAGGTTCGGCTTGTCACCGACGTAGAGCTCGCCTTTCACGGCGCGGTCGATGAACAGGAAAGCGAACTGGCGGAAGGGGCCTTCCTCCATCAGTTGGGCGATACGCGTCGGGATTTCCGAAGGTTGAGACCAGTTTTCCAGAGGATTCAGGCGGATGGACTGCGACGGCGCGGCTTGCTTCCAATACAGGAACTTGCGGCCGGTCCTCTCGCACTCGCGCTTGCACCTGGCAACCCAATCGGGGTCATTCTTTGGGTCGATCGCGATCAAAATGTCATTCGGGTTGTGAATGACCTGTGTCGAGATGAGTTCGAACGTCCGTGTCTTACCTGAACCGGTCGTACCGCTGATCGAGGTGTGGCCGCCCATCGCCTTGTAGTGAAAGGGAACGGGAATGCGCAGGGACTCCATGCCACCGATCCAAGATTTGCCCTGTGGCGATCGGTCTGCAATGCTGTTCTCCGGGGCGAACGCCTTCTCGATAGCCTTGACGGTGTCTTTTGGCAGCCACCTTGGCAGGCCTGGGATGTCGCTCGACGGCATACGCAGGATGTCGTGGGCGATCTGACAATGCTTCTGGGTCCATTCGTAGCCGGTACCCAAATACATCGCATCGTCGTCCTTGTCATCCGAGCGCAACTTGCGGCTCTGTGTCAGGAGGTCATCGATCCGGACGAGGGTCAGCCACTTCGTGGAGATGGAAAGACGGAACCTGAGCGCGCGCCACACCTGGCTGGAGCGAAAGAGCAGGAATGCCATGCCACCCAGCGCAAAGTAGCCACTGTTGGGCATGCCACTCACCAGCAGTAACAAGACAGCCAACGCCCAACCGACGACGGCGCGGAACTCGTAGATGGGACGGAAGTGGTTGATGTACTGGCTCATGCTTCAGGGGCTTGGGAGGCAGGCAGGATCAGGTCGCCAACTTCGTTGACCAGCAGGATGTCTTGCCCCACGATCTTGTAGAGATGCTTGAACTTGCGCAGATTTTCGATGAGCGTCTCGGAGGCAATGCCATAGTTGCCCAGCGAGCGCTTGCTGATGGCAACCTTTCCCTCAACGCGGGTCACCTTCGTCTTGCCGGCGGCCGCATCTTGGGAGAGCGCCTTGAAGAATTCGCGCATGAGGTTCGAGGTGCCTGCAATCGCCTTGAACGGATCCTCGGGGGGTGGTTCTTTGCGCAAGGAACGGGCACCGTCGAGTTGGACGGCGTTAGGCGACGCACGGTGCTGCGCGGCCGCATCGCTGCCGGCCGGATGGAGTCCAGCTGGGGAGCTTGGATCCGACTCGGTCGTAGTCCCCGATTGCTTTACCGGCGGCGCCGTTCCCGTCTCGGGTACGGGCGCCGTCTCCGTCTTCGGCTGCGCTGGCGGCTTTGACGCACCGGGAATGCTATCCTCGGCCAGTGCTTGCGCTGACGGGGCAGGTGTTGCGTCCGGGGCAAAGGCCGCCCGACGGGCCTTCAACTCGAACTGGGTCACGGTCTCGATGGCCTGACGCACCACCTTGTGCAGCAACGTTTCCAGGCCGGCCGGTCGTGGATCTGGGTTGATGGCCCCGAACAGATCGGTCAGCACCTGACTGTCGAATGCGCCCAACCGTTCCGCACCTAGAATTTCCCTAGCGAGCAGTGCCGTGCGCATCCGCTCGCTTGGCAGCGGTGCCTCGCGGCGGGTAACCCGGTAGGTGTCATCGCCAAGCCATGCGCCGAACGCGCCGTGGGCTGCTGGAACCCACTCCGCTCCGTCGCGCTGCCGATGAAACTGAAAGTGGCGGCAGGGCTCGTCCAGCCTCGAACAGCAAGCGGCTAGGAACAGCGCATACAGGTACTGCGGCTCAAGCTGGCGCCGGCGCTCCGAGGTTTGATCCGCGGCAAACTTCTGTGCGCCAGACAGCCGCATGGCGAAGTAGGCGGCCTCGACCGTTGCACGGAACGCGCCACCCGGCTCGGCGTGCTCAGTTGGCCGAAGCGGCATACTGGAGAACCACGCGGCGCAGCGATCCAGGACGCTCAGCCACTTGTTGCGGAAGTCTGCGTCATCCGATTCGTTGGCGTACTGTCGGACCAACGCAAGGCGGCTGTCGTGGGATGCCAGCAAAGCCGGTGGAGTCAGGTGTTGATGGACCGTCATCACCTGCCCTTCTTGGCCAGGAACCCGCCGATGCCGCTTGCCGCTTTCATGCCCAGGCGCCCGGCAGCACCTCCGCTCAGCCCGCCACCGGACCCGAAGATTGCGCCTGCCATCTTGGGGACCTCCAGCGCGACAAGTAGCATGAAAATCGCGATGCCGAGCGCATAGGCTGCCCCCGCAAGGGACTGGGTGCCGATGTCAGTCTGATCGACCATTGTGGAAGTGAACGCGCTGGAGACGAGTCGCGCCATGACGGAGGCAACGACCGTGTACATCGAGGCGCTGATCATGAAATCGAGCCAGGAGACGAAGAAGCGGCGAGAATAGTCCGAGAATGCGAGCGCGACAGCGAGCGGGCCTACGACGATGCCGACGGCCGCCTGCACCTCCCCCAAAGCGATGAAAAAGCTGTAAAGCAGCGCTGCAACCGCACAGACGACAAATGTAATGATGAGAACGATCCCGGAAAGGGCTACGCTAAGGATGGAGAGGCCGCTTGCCGCGTCCATAGCCTTGTTGTAGGTGTCCAGGAAACCGGCGCCTACCGAGATGAGCGTCAAGGCCGGATTGCTGGAGCGAGTACCGGCGATCTTGTCGCCAAGCATTTTGAAC
Organism: Cupriavidus sp. a3; assembly: GCF_051015765.1. Classification (NCBI taxonomy): domain Bacteria; kingdom Pseudomonadati; phylum Pseudomonadota; class Betaproteobacteria; order Burkholderiales; family Burkholderiaceae; genus Cupriavidus; species Cupriavidus sp. a3. The sequence continues at coordinate 271,419 of NZ_CP170645.1, forward strand.
CAGTCAAAGATCCCCGGAGCGAACCTGTCGTACCCCGCATAGATCGCCGCAAAGATGCCTAGCAGCATGAACGCCTCAAAAACTTCCGTCCACGCCGTGGTGGGATCGTTCGTTGCAGCGAATCGGATGCCGGCCAGAGTCAGCGTGATGAGTGCCAAGCCATAGGCTAACTTGTCGGTTTCCGATCGGATGGTCTGACTCAGCGGTGAAGCGCTTGCGATCAGGCCACGGCGAAACGACTCGAACTGGCCGACCCAACTCTTGAGAGATTCTCCGATCGACCCTTTTGGTCCGGAGAATGACGGCGGGGCCTTGATAGACTCTTCCGACTGCGACCCAATCATCAGGGGGGGAATCTCGACCTGAGCGAAAGCCACGTTTACGTGCATTAGCACAGCAGTGGCCAGTAGAATCAATAATAGACGCATAAGCATGGCTTCCTGGCGCCGGCTCAGTCGGCTTGCAGCTTGCGAGAGAACACTCGGGCGCGTAACTGCCGAAGTTCTTCATCCTGCGCTGTCGAAAGCGCGCGCATGGCCTCCGCGCTTTGCGCTTCCTTTGCAACGCTCTGTTGGTCCTTGTCTGCGTCCGCCTGGGCCCGCACGCTCATGAGCTGCAGCAAATCCGAGTTCTGGCTGGCAAGCACGTCCAGCATCTGATTGGTGGTCTGTGCCGCTGCCTGAGCCGTCGGCGAGAGCTTGACCTGTGCCTGAATTTTCTGGCGCCGCTGCGCGACAGATTGGGTGTTCTTGAAGACTTGCTCCCCCAGGCTGAACAGGTTCTTGGCCGTCTTGTCGCCGTTGCTCAGCAGCTTGCGCTGATCCTCGAACCATTGCTCCTTGGTCTTGCCTGAGGCGACGACCATGCTCTGGATCTTCTTCAGATAGTCGGCATTGTCCGAGACGGTGCCATACAGGTCCTTGAGCGAACTGCCGTAGACCTCGTACTTGCCGATGTCATCCCTGATCGCATCGAGCTGCTCCGTTAGCGCGGCGGCGTCCAGGCCCGTAGCCTGCAGGAGCTGGTTGGCCATCATCTTGTACTGGTAGACGATGTTGGTGTTCTCGTAGACCTCGGTCTTTAGCGACTGCATTGCCGTCCGGGTCGTCTGCACAAGCCCGACCCAATCGGTGACGGGCAGGGCGGCTTGGGCCGACGAAGCCCCGAGGGCCGAGGTGGCGATAGCGATGTTGGCGATCCACTTCTTCACGTTGACTCTCCAAAGTTATGCGGCGCGCGCGAGCATTTCGCGCACATAGCGGTCCTGCCAATCGGCGTCCCCCGACGTGTAGTGCTTGTCGCAGATGGCCTGTGCGACACCGTCCGAGCGCAGCATGGCGACCATCGCGTCGGAGAACGCGGTCTGAAGCATTCGAGTCTGGGTTGTGGTGATGAGGAGGTAGTCGCGGTTGGGCACCGCGTCAGAGATCAATGCAATCTGGTCGTCGGTCAGGCCGAACTTCTCCTTGTAGAGCTCAGGGGTGGTCTTGGCCTGGCTATTGGGCAGGTAGACCCAGTTGGCGATGTTCTCCTTGAGGATTTCGAAGTTCGCGACGCGTGCGATCTGCCGAAGGGACTGCGTCGCCGACCAGATGGCACCATTGAGCTTCCGAATGGTGGTAATCCAGTCCTCGTAGCGCCTGTAGAAGCGTTCGTTCTGGAAGAAGAAGCCGCATTCCTCCACCTCGATGATCGTGTAGCGGATGCCGTCCATCGACTGGCTGATGCGGTAGAAGGCGTAGTCGGTGAACAGCACCGCTGCGCGTTCATACTTCTGGAACAGCTCGCCCATCTCGATGCACAGGTTGTCACTGACTGCGAATGCGTCGTCGGCGTGATCGAAGAAGTGGCCGTACTGGCCACCCTTGAGCCAGATCTGAAGCCGCGTGCGCAGGTCGGCATGCAGCATCGTCGAGAGGGAGCTGAGGGTCCAGCGTTCGCGGGGGTATGCCGCGACTAGCTTCACGGCTTCAAAGATGTCCTGGACCTGTTGCGGCGACAGCGTGAAGTCATCGTCTTCAAGGGCGAGCGTCAGCCATTCCGTGACGTAGGTGAAGTTCGATGGATCGGCTAGCAACGACAAGGGATTGACCGGCGTGCTGGTCTGGAACTTTCCCGTCACGTCGATGAACGTGCCACCGCTGAGCAGCGTGGGAATGCGGGTCGACCTGTCCTTGTCGAAGCGAATCCGACGCGCCTTGTGCCGGTCGCCCTGTGACACCAGGAAGTTCAAGAACACGGATTTCCCGGCTCCGATCGGGCCAATCACGAACAAATGACCGTTGCCGCCCCGCTGGTGCATGTCGACGCGCTGGATGGTACGGTGGCGGGTCGGCAGGCAGGTGAGTGGGGGAACCTCGGCGCCGGTCTTCTCGCTGAGCCACGCGTTGAAGGTGGGACCTTCCAGGACAGATCGGACAGGTGCGATATCGGATACGGCCGGCGTTTCGACGAACTGCAGGCGCCGTTGCTTGTCCCAGCGACCGGGCAGGGTGCTGTTCCACGCAGGCATCAGATTGGCCTTCTCGCGGATCGCCCCGAAGCCGGCGTTGGTCAATGCGCCCACCACCTCGCTGACGGCGTCTTCGCATTCATTTTCCGAATCCGCGTAAATGATTACCGAGATGTTGGCAAAGCCATGTTGCACGCCCTCGGCGGTGAGGCGTTTGAGGGCGTGACCCGCTTCCTTGGCGAGCTCTTCGCGGCCTTCGTCGTTTTCGCTTTCTTCCTTCGAGACGTACTGCTTCATCATGGAGCGCAGGTTCACCGCGGCCATCTTGTAGAAGCGACGCACCTTCTCGATGTAGGCGGTCGCGCGCGCAGTGTCCAGGAACCGGTACATGATGCAGATGTCCAGCTCGGCATCGACCTGCAGGAGACTGTCCAGCGCCGCCTCTTGGAAACTCATCCATTCCTTCACCGCGACCACCGCCGCATAGCGCTTGCCGTGGGCGGATTCGAAAAGGAGTCGCTCGGCGCCCACCGTGACTTCGGATTCAGTCAGATGCGTGTCCAGCAGCGTGACCGGATACCGGATGCGACGCGGCGGCACGCTGGGATTGGCGACTTGGTGCAGCGCAGCATAGCTGTCTTGCATCGTGAGCCGGGTCGGCTTGATGCGCGGGATGCCGCCGGAAAACGCGTCGAGCATCGCCTCGAAACGTCGGGTATCGGCCTGCATCTTCTCCAGATCAAATGCAAACGCGCTGCGAGACAGCACTGTGTCTTTGGCGGCTTCGACGATGGCGCCGTAGACGGAGCGTCCCCCCACTGTCATGTGGTAGCCAATCTTCTCGAAGAACTTGGCGATGCCGGATTCCGGTGTATAGGCGATGCTGAGTGCGTGCGTGTTGCGGAAGTACCGCCCAGTGGTCATGTGCGCGCGGTTCAGCGCATTCAGCCTGGCGTCGGTGGGGTTGCTGAACTCGCCGTCGATGAATCCGGTGGTCCGGCGATGGGACAGGCGCCACCAGGCTGTGATCCGGTTGTCGAAGGATCGACATGCCTGATCGAGCTGGTCTCGGGCCGACGCAATATCACTGGCATCGGCGCTGTCCGCATCCACGCCGCGGAACTCGTACGTCGCCAGAAGCGAGCCGTCCTTGTTCAGGATCAACCCAGGGGTGAGGGACGTGAGCCAGGGCACGATCTCGGCCAGCGGTCGGCGTTTGAGTTTCAGCATGGCAGGTCACTGTCAAAGCCGTACGGACGGCGGAAGACCGCGTCGGACTTTCCGTGCCAGGGCACCGACTCGTAGAGGTCGCCGTACATGTTGTAGACGTTGAGGATCTGGTTCCACCACGGATCCCGGCTCGTCAGCCACGCCAACAACGCATGGGTGCAAAGCCCGATGACGAAAATCGACACCGGAATCTCCCAGCCGCTGCGGTAGGTAACATAGATCAGCAGCGCGACGATGGTGCCGTTGGCGATTGCGAGGCCACGTACCGCGCCTGCGATCAGGCGAGGCATCGACAGGCCGATGCTCACATGGTGCGTTCTCATCTCTCAGAAGCCGGTGCAGGCGGCGACGATGTTCAGGGTCTTGAGGATCGACGGCGCGGCCGCGGCCAGGCCGACGCCAACGCAAGCCCCGGAGATGAACTTGGACAGGCTCGATTCCGCATTGGCATAGGCATAGGCGCCCAGCACAATGACGATCAGGCCGATGACAAACAGATACTTCGTGTTGATGAAGGTTGCGATCCCGCAGATGAAGAGGCCAAGATTGCCGAGAAACGAATCGTCCGCCGCGACGGCAGAGGTGGCAACGGCCATCATGCCGACGAGCAGCAAGGCGGACGGGGCGTACCTGCGAGCTGTCGCGCGGGCGCGCTGGGAGAACTGGGAGGTCATGCGGAAAGACTCCTGAGGTTTAGAAAACACGTTGGAATTCGTAGTCGTTGTTGCGAAAGCCCTTGATCTCGATGATCTCGGAGAGCACTCGCATGTCTCCCGAGCGCTTCATGTGCACAACGTAGTGAATGCAGTCGGCAATGAGACGACGCATGTCTTCGACCTTCCAGCCGGAGCCGGGCGGGATACCGAGCAACGCCATGCTTTCGAGACGTGACAAGGCCATGCGCGGACTCGGTGCGTGCAGGGACCCCATGCCGCCGTCATGGCCCGTATTGAAGGCCTGGAGCATGTCGTACGCTTCGCCGCCCCGGACTTCGCCAACAAGAATCCGGTCTGGCCGGAATCGCAGAGAGAGCGCGACCAGATGCTGTGTGGTCACGCCCTTGTCTGCGTTGGAAAGCAGGCGCACGACGTTCGGCACGCTGGGCTTGAGCTCCGTCGTGTCCTCGATGGTGATGACACGCTCCTCCGGCGGGATCTCGCCGACCATGGCATTGAGTAGCGTGGTCTTGCCTGAGGATGTCCCGCCTGCTACCAGGATGTTCTTGCGCTGGCGGACCAGCTCGCCGAGTGCATGGGCGAGTGCGTCGTCCTCAACCGGGCCGCAGAAGATCGGCGTTTCGGTTTCCGTGCGCGCATGCCGGGAGGAGAACGCGCCGGCCTTCACGTAGTCCGACAGGCGCATGTTCTTTTCGCGATGCCGCCGGATGCTCAGTGCGTGGCCGTCGATCGACGTTGGCTGCATCACGGCGGCGATCCGCAGGCCCTTGTGACCGGCGTTGATGATGCCTTGGGCCGTGCCACGCACTGCGGATTTTTCTACCGACGACGCCAGGGAACGGATCGCTCCCTCGATTTTGAACGGATCGATCTCGATATCGAGTCGCGTCATGATGCCGCGTCGCTCGACCCAGATACTGTTGTGGCGATTGATCATGACTTCCGCCACGTCATCGGCGTGGATGACGTCGTGCAACGGTGCCAGCGATTCGAAGAACATCGACACGGCGCTGTCGGCCAGCTGCGTGAGCTGCAGAAGAGGGTGGTTGGTGGACGCTGATTCCATGCCCGCTATTGTTGGCGGGCAAACGGTCCTGTAGTCGGCTGAAAGCTAGGCCATTTTCAAGAGCATTCGACGAAGTCATGCAGCACCATCAGCTTCCAGCCTCGCGAGGAGGAACATGTTCCTTCCAAAGACTGCGAATCACGCGGTCAAATCCTGAGCTTTCGAAGATTGACGCCTGGTTAGGGGCTGCAACGGCACGATTCGAGGCAACGACCATTGTGCAACCCATCCCGACGGCTTGGGCACGATCAAATTGAGGTACAGCGAGAAGAAAAATGGAAAGCTCTGCAAATTGGCACAGCTTTCGAGTGCAGGTGTACGTGGTTTCACTGATTCAATTAGCGGCATCCCAAAGCCCTGCCGCATCATGCGCTTCTTACGCAGATCCACCGATAAAGCCAAGTCCCTGACCATTGCGCCAGGCATGTATGGCGAAGAGCGTCCAGAGCAAGTCATCTTCGATCGGACCACGCGCATCACCGTAGACCGCAATCACTGGAAGCTGGCGACAGTCGGCGCCGCGTGTGTCGCCCTCGCGGCCATTCTGACCCGCGAGCCCCCGCCCTCAGTAGTGAAGGTCGTTGGCGTTTCGGCGGATGCGACCGGCAAGCCAATCACGCGCGAACTGGACGCATTCCACCCGGATGAACGACAGGTGCAGGCCGCCCTCAAGGACCTCGTGCAGCGGTGGTTCACCATCGAGCCCATTCTGACGCCACAGATCGAGTCATCGCGCATGGCGGCGAACCTTCGTTCGGTGCGAGAGCAGATGCTGGGATCGGCCAAGGAGCAATTCAAGGCATGGGTGGATGAAGACGAGCCGTTCCGGCAGGTGATGTCGGCACCGACGCTCACCCGGGAACCCAGGTTCACCAATATTGCCAGCCTGCCAGACAGCACCGTCGTGGTGGAGTTCGTGACCACGACAACCGAGGATGGGTACAAGCCGCGCAAGCAGCGGTACGCGATCACCTTCCGCTATCAGGTCAAGCCGGCGGACAAGGAAGCCATGCTTGGTACGAATCCGTTTGGTGTCTTCCCCATCTTCTTCTCCATCCAGAAATCCGCGGCCTGAGCCGTCCTATGCCCATGGAAGCGCGTACTCCCTCCCGACTTCTCCCGCTCGCCATTGCCCTTGGCCTGTCCCTGTTGCTCTCCATCCCCGACGGCAATGCGGCGGAAAAGGCTGGGCGCCGTCTAGGCGCAGGCGTTTCCGGGCTCGGCATCGGCGATCTGAGCGATGCCATGAACCCGGGCAACCCGTTTAACGGCGGTGTCGACCCGATCGCGTTGCCGGGTGACTCACGCCTGGTCGTATTCACCTACAGCCGGGACCAGATCTTCCGCGTGCTGAGCGCGCCCCTGAAAGTGACGACGATCGAGTTTCCGGACGATGAGCAGATCGTTGGCGATCCGGCCTGGGGCGAGAACGTGCGCTGGGACTACGACACGGATGGCGCCAACCATCTCTACGTGAAGCCGCAGGCGGCGGGTCTCGTCAACACCCTGTCGGTGAACACGAACAAGCGCAGTTACGAGTTCACGCTGGTGTCCTCGCCGCTGGGCGGCATCTTTTACCAGAAGGTGCGCTTCCGCATTCCGACCTCCATCGCGGCCAAGGTCAAAGCGCGCAACGATGTGCGCGGCGATCAAGGGGAGGGGGCTGCCGGGGCGGAAGCGCGCAACCCCGACGCCGTCGCGGTGTCGCCGGACCAGCTCAACTTCGAGTATTCGATTTCCGGCACCGCCAGCTTCAAGCCGGAGACCGCCTTCGACGATGGCAAGGCGCTTTGGCTGCGGCTGCCTGCTGCTGCGCTCCAGACGTGGCCGGTCGCACTGGTGAAGGACGGCAGTGACTTCGTGGTAGTCAACCAGATCCGCCGCGGCGGCTATCTGGTGGTGCAGCGCCTAGCCGATACCGTCGTCCTACGCTCCGGTGACGATGAGATCAAGATCGAGCGTGGCCGTCGCCGCGTCCTGGGGCTGTTCTGATGCGCGCGTCGAAAATGGATCAGAACGTCGCTTCCGTAAGCGATGCCCAGGAACGCACGGTAAAGGGGAAGCTGCCCCGCAACGTGATGTTTGCACTCGGTGGCGTCTCTGCGTTGATTGTGGGTGTTCTGGGCTACTACTTCCAGACCGTCACGGACGCGCAACTGGAAGCGAAGGCTGAACAGGCGCGTGCCGATCAGATCAAGCAGCGCGCCGGCAATGTCGACACTGGACAAAGCCTTGAGGCAGCGATTCGCGCTCAGGCCGACAAGGCCCGCGAGGAAGCCGACAAGCAGCGCAAGGAAGCTATTGTGCCGGACACCAAGAAGCCGGTGCTGACCGCTGCTGACCTGAATGGCGGTGCGAAGGCGGCGCCCGCGCTGGATGCCAAGAAGAACGAGGAGGATGATCTCTACACGGCTCCGGTGTTCAAGTCCGGCGTGCGCAAGTCTCAGCTGAATCAGGGGCGACTGCCTGCTGGGATCGCAGATGTCTCGGATCCTGAGCAAATGCGCGCGATCCAGAAAGCGGTGGCTGCGCGCCAGGGCGCTGCAGATGCCGCCGCACTCGCACAGGACAACGCGGCGCCACAGACAGTTTCCGCTGACCGTCAGTTCCTGCGTGACGCCGGGAGCATGAGCACCTTGCGAACCGGCTTCGATGGCAAGTTGCCGAAATGCACGGTCAGCCGAGGCTTCGTCATCCCGGCAGTGTTTGCGGGAGGTCTCAACTCGGACAAGCCCGGCGAGTTCCGCGCCACCGTATCCCAGGACATCTACGACACCGTGCAGGGTACTTGCAAGGTGATCCCTGCCGGCAGCACGCTGGTCGGCATGTACAGCGCCGATATTGCCGTCGGGCAGGAGCGCATTCTCACCGCGTTCGTGCGCATGCAACTGCCCAACGGCAAGACCGTGCCGCTCCTGGGGATGCAGGGTGCCGATCCGGATGGGACCGCCGGCAATAGCGGCGACGTCAATAACCACTTCTTGAGGATCTTCAGCGGTGCGCTGGTGATCGGTGCGCTCTCGCTTCGTTTCAACGATAACCCGACGACGACCACCGTCGGGCCTGCCGGTCTGGTCGCCTATGGAAACGCAGCAGGTCAAATTGCCACGCAGACGGCACAGACCATCCTTAACCGAAACCAGAATATCCGGCCGACCATCACGACCGAGCCGGGGCAAAAGATGATGGTCCAGGTCAAGCATGACATCGTGCTGGAGGCCTATCGTGACTAAGCGGACTGCCGGCATCCTTGCACTGACGGGCGCGTGGCTCATCGCTGTTGGCGCACAGGCTGCAACGATCGATGCGGTCATTAGCCCGAACGCCATTGTGGTGAAGGTGGACGGCCAGGCGCGCGTGCACACCCTTGAAGGCAAGCCGGTCCTGTATTGCGGACTGGAAGTCTTCCTCGGATGGTCGGCGCGTCTGCTCGGTGCGCAGATCGATCCCGGTGCGGAGGCTGGTCCAGTCGTCACGCTTACCGGCAAAGCCGTTCCGATCGCCGCATTGTTCGTGCGCGAGGGCTGGCTGCGTCCGCCGGCACTGAATGATGCCGCACAGGAAGCGCTGGCCGAGCGGCGCGGCGGCTGGGCGTGCGCCCCCAAGACGGAACCCTTCGCCCAGCTGGGAAGCCGCGTCGATCCCAAGATTACGGCGGGCATTGCCATGAACGAGTCGTCCTACCGAGGCCGCCCGTGGCCGTGGACGCTGAATGTGGCCGGTCGCGGCATGTTCTTCTCGACGCGCGAGGAAGCGTATGCGGCCATCAACCGCCTGCTCGCCAATCAGCGCTGCGATTTCGATGTCGGCCTGATGCAGGTGAACTGGTGCTACCACGGCAAGCGGTTCGCTTCGCCGTGGGAGGCACTCGCGCCGGCGACGAACATCCGCGTGGCGGAAGACATTCTGACCGAGAACCTGCAACGCAGCGGCTCCGCCATGAAGGCGGTGGCGTGGTACCACAGCGCGAACCCGGAGCGCGGTGGGCCGTACTTCTCCCGATTCATGAAACACGTTGCGCAATTCCAATGATCAGGCCGCTACTCCTCTCCGCACTTGCAATGGTGGCGACGAACGCCATGGCGGCCGACACCGCCCCCCTGGACTTCGACTATCAGGTGGTCGCGCGCGTTGCCGATCGCCCCGCCATGGTGTTCAACGACGGGCTGTCGACTTACATCCAGCCGCGGCATGGCCAGGCCGTGCAGGCAGATGGCGCCATCCAGAGTGGCCCATACTGGATCATCGATGGGGTGCCTGATGTCGTTCGCTACTCGGTCAGCGGGCAGCCTGTCATCGCACGCTGGAAGCGTGCAAACGGCTTCACATCGGAGCCGGCGAAACGAGTAGGGGATGTGGCCCGTAGCCCCGCCGCTATCTCGGGACGGCTCGCACTGATCGGCAGCTACGACAGCCAGCCTCTCGTCCGTGCTGGCCGGTCGAATCTGCCGCTCGCGCAGCTGGTGAAGTCGATCGCGCCAGCAGGCTGGAGCGGCACCGCGCAGAAGGACATCCCCTTGACCGAAGAGGTGACCCTCGAAACACGCGGCGGGGAAAACTGGCTACAGGCACTCGGCCGCGTGCTCGAGCAGCGCAACCTATACGGTGAAGTGGACTTCAGCCGCCGCAACATCGCACTGCGCGCCGGCCCACCGAACAGCTTCGCCGTGGTCGAGGGCGCCGTCGCTGCCGCTACCCCTGACGGGAAGCTTCAGGCTGCTGCCGCGACAGCTGACACGTTGGCTACTTCCCCTGCCACGTTGCCTGTCACACCTGTCGATGCGGTAACACCGGTAGCTGGGACACCGCTGCCCGATGGCCCCACGCTGGCATCGGCATTCGGTGCCATGGCGATCAGGGACACGAAACAGGGCCGCATAGAAATCCGGTTTGAGCAGGAGCCGAAGGACCTGGTCTTGCGCGACGCATCCGACAGCAAGATCTGGACGAGGTGGGACGAGGCCCAGCGGGTATTGTCCTTTGCCACGGTCGATCGGTTCACGGCGACGGCGGATGGCAAGTCCGTCGACGTCACGCGCACCCCGGAGATCGACTATGAGTTTCCGAACCAGAACGGCGCTGGTCTGGAAATGGTCTTCGAAAAGGATGGTGCGACCTATCTTAGCTTTGCCAAATCGCTGGTGAGCGTGTCGGTGTTCGGCGATGAACACCAGCGCAACGGTGAACTCAAGGACCGGTACTACAAATTCAATGGCATCGCCGCGCGCCTGACCGTGATCGCGGATGGGAGTGTGGTCTACGTGGATCGCGTGCCGCAGGTCCGGTTCAAAGAGCAGCCTGGAAAGGTGGCGCTGTGAAGATCGGTGCGATCGCTGTCGTCTGCACGATCTTGCTGACCGGCGTTGCCCATGCCGACTGCCTGGACGATGCCGCGGTGCTTCATGGCGTCAGCCCATCTCTGCTGCGGAGCATCGCCTTGCAGGAGTCCGGGATGCGGCCATGGGTCACGAATCGTAATGCCAACGGTTCGGAGGATATCGGTCTTATGCAGATCAATTCGATCCACCTGCCGCGGCTGGGCCGGTACGGCATCACGCGCGCCCACCTGTTTGATGGGTGCATCAATGTCTACGTCGGCGCGTGGATTCTGCGCGAGAACATCCAGCGCTTTGGGCCGACGTGGAAAGCAGTTGGGGCCTACAACGCTTCTTCACCCGATAAACAGTTGCGCTACGCCAACCAGATTCATGCGCGGTGGCAGGCGCTGCAGCGCGCCGCCTTGCGGTAGTTCCTTCACCTAAACCGAACGCATAGCTATGTGCCAATCCACCCGAACCATCCGCATTGCGGTCGCCGCAGCGTCGTTGCTGAGCGGACTGATCCTTGTGCCAGCGGCGCACGCCTCGCAACTCTCCAATGACGGCTGGCAGCACTTGCAGCCACTTCGTGCGGCCAAGGCTGCTGCCAACCCAACCATGCTGGCGGCGAATGCGCCCTCCGTGGTCGCCGCGGCACCGGCCAAGGCTAGCACGCCGGCAGTGCCGAGCGTAGCGCCGGCGGCTGGTGCCGTGTTCCGCCTTGTCAAGGGGGAGGCGCTGCAACAGCAGCTTCAGAACTGGGCGAATCGGGCTGGTTGGACGGTCGCATGGAATGTCCCGGACGGCTGGATTGTGCCCGGCGACAAGGACTATGGCAGTGACTTCGAAAGCGCCGTGAAGCGGGTGGTCGAAGAGCTCGCCAACAACGGTGCGGACGTGGTGGGCGATAGCTGGCGCGGCAATCGCACGGTGATTATCAGCCAAAACGGGATGGTGCAGTGATGATGCAATTGAAGAGGAATACGGCGCGCTACACAGCGGCGAGCGTCGCGGCTGCAACGCTGCTGTCCGGCTGCGGGGTGATGGAGACGCGCAACCTGCAAAACGCCATCGGCAACGACGCGCACGCGGCCTACGCCGATGCGCCACGCAGCCGCCCGGTGTTCCGGGTGCATGAAGGCGCATGGCTGATGGGCGAGAAGATCCGTGCCAGCAAGCCGCAGCCGGACATCTACAACAAGCATGTGGTGTTCAGGGGCACGCTTGGCTCGTTGACCGAAGCCGCAAGCTGGATCGCGCAGAGCATCGGCGTGCGTGCGACCGTCGATGCATCGGCCGTTGCATCCGCTGCGTCCGCTGTGTCCGGTACGGCCGCGACTCAGCCGGGCGCAGCGGGACGGCCGACAGGCCCGATCCCAATGGGCGGCACACCGCGCGTGGACTTGGCCACCTCGCTGGCCGGCACGTCCGCCTCTGGGCAGGGTGCTGGCATAGCGATGGCCGCGCCGTTGACCCTGAGGTACGAAGGCAGCTTCAAGGGCTTCCTGGATGCCGTCGAGGCGCATTTTGGCGTCTGGTCCCGCTACAACGATGGCACGGTCTCATTCTTCAGGACGGAAACCCGGACCTTCATGCTGCCGAGCCTCGCCGATTCATCTTCCATGAATGGCTCGATCACCACGTCGGACAGCAGTTCCGGCGGCACGGCCGGCAGCAATGGCGGCGGGTCTGGTGGAAGCGGGGCGGGACGAAGCGGACAGTCCATGACGATGTCGATCGAGATGAAGCCCTGGGAGACGCTACAGGCGACCGCCAAGGCAGTCGCCGGCGCGAGCGCCGATGTCGTCGTCGACAAGAATCTTGGCACGCTGACCGTCACCGGCGACCCCGTGCAGTGCGACCGCATCGAGCAGTTCGTCAAGAGCCTCGTGGCCATGTATGGGAAGCAGGTCGCCATCGACGTACAGGTCTACGAGGTGCGCGTCACGCGCGAGGACAACTTTGGCCTGAATCTGTCGCTTGCCTACCAAAGCTCCAGCGGTAAGCCCGACGTCTCGTTCAGTTCCGTCAGTTCGCCAACGATCTCAGGGAGTGCAACTCCCATGAATCTGGGCGCTACGATCATGAGTGGTCCTTTCGCCGGCAGCAAGGCCGTGGTGCAAGCGCTTTCGACGCTCGGCAATGTCTCGCAGGTCGTATCGCGATCTGGCGTCACGCAGAACGGCAAGGTGCTGGCCCTGCAGACCGCCACGCTGCAGGACTACGTCTCGCAATCCCAGACGACGCTGGCTGCCAACGTCGGTTCAACCAGTTCCATCCAGACTGGAACGGTGACCTATGGCTTCACCAGCAATTTCCTGCCGAAGGTCGTTGATGGCCGGATCCTGATGAACTTCGACATGACGCTGTCGGACCTGCTGCCGCTGCAGCGATTCAACTCGGGCGGCGACGCGAACCAGACCAGTGTGCAGTTGCGCACGATGCCAACCAATCGGTTCACGCAGTCGATCACCCTGAAGCCCGGCGAATCGCTGGTGCTCACCGGCCTGCGCAACCAGAAAGCGTCCACGACCAACAACGGCGTGGGTGAGCCGTGGATGGCCGCGCTCGGCGGCGGAGTCGGTGCGACCCGCGGAGATACGGTCATCGCCATCATGATCTCAGCCCGTCTGCTGTAACAGAGAGACCTTTCCATGCAGAATCGCGCATTCAATCTTCGTTGGACCCCGGCCGCGCTGGCCATCGCCGCTACCGTCGGCTTCTCGGTAAGCGGTCCTGCCAATGCGGCGTCGACGATGTCGAACCCTGTTGCAGCGGCGATCGCATCGGCGGGCGGCACCTCAGTGACATCGCAACCGGGGACTGGCCCGTCGATGCAGTCGGCGGCTGTTGCCACACCGGCTTCGAGCCCATCAGCGGCGAACACGCCCCCGGTCGAGACGTCGCAACCGGCACGCTCCACGGACGCGCCGGAACTTGCTGCATTGCAGTCCCAGCTGGCCTTGTGGAAGGCGCGTGCCGAGATCGCCAAGTTCAAGGCGGAAGTGAGGCGTGCTGAGGATTCCATGGTGGCAGCCCCCGCCGGCGTGCCATCGGGAGCCGGCTTACCGTCGATTTCGCTGGGCGGCCCAATGCCGACGGGCGGCGTCGCTGAGCGAGCACCTCGGCTCGCACCGGAAGCCCCCCGCTTGGTGTCATTGCGGGCGTTCGATGGTCACTACAACGCCGTGGTGGATGTCAGCGGGCGTACGGTTCCGGTGCAGGCTGGTGACTCGCTGGATGGTGGCTGGAAGGTCGTCAGCATTGACGACGGCGGGGTCAAGCTTGCCAATGGCAAGCGCACGCGCACCCTGAGGCCGTGAGCGATGGCTGAGATCCTGTCGTTCCCCGGACTGAAGGCTGGCTTTGCCATCGGGCTGACCTGGCAGCACGAGGAAACCCAGCCGACCAAGAGCGTCCTGCGCGCGCGGGCGCTGGAGCTTGGCCGCAATGTCCGCTGGGGCGTGGTGCATGCGAGCGCGGAAGGCGCCGTTCAGACTGGCTTCTGCGAAGCAATCGCCGGCGCAAAGCCGGCCGGGCTGAAGTCGCTCGCCGCGATTGTGGCCGGCCAGCACCGCCAGCCGTGGCGGGGACTCTTCCATTTGCAGGGCAGCCTCTACTGGTACATCGCCGTCCGGCAGGGCCACGCCGTCATTGCCGGTGGCGATCGGGTGGGCACGCTTGAGGAGCTGGCGCCGGTTCGCGAGCGGCATCGCGCCCTTGGGGATTGGACGGAAGTCGAAGGGACAGTACGGGATCTCGCGAACATGGCGCGAGCGTCAAAAGGCGTGTCACCCATGCGAGACGTCCTGACCGACCCTTGGAAGTCGACTTCCTACACGGTTGCTGCAGCGGCGTGCGTGGTGGGGCTGCTCGCGGGTGGCTGGTACTGGTACGACCGGCAGCAGGAAGCTGAGCGCGAGGCGCAGCTGATGCGCCAGCGCGCGGTCGCTGCCGCGCAGCGTGCCAATGAAGCGGCTCGGCAGCGGGCGGTACCTTGGGTTGAGGAAGCTACCCCGACCGCCTTCCTGCAGGCGTGCCGCCGTGCGTGGGATCGCCAGGCGCTCGCGGAAGACGGCTGGACGCTCTCCAACTGGCGCTGCAAAGCGGCCACGTCGACCGCTCTGACGATCGAAACGACCTGGAAGCGCGAGGGCGGCTTGGCCACTAATGCGCCGGGCACGCTTTCCGCGGACGGCAATCAGGCGTCGGCGACCGCGAACGCGCCGGCGGCATTCCTGCCTTCGTCGCGCGCAGTCAATCGGCCTGCGCAAGCGCAGCGTGCGATGTGGACGTATGCACAGGGTACCGGCGTGGGCCTGCAGCTGACGTCGCCGCCGCCGCTGCTTCCGGCCGATGGCAACACGCCGGTTGATCCGTGGCTCGCAATGACGGCCGACATTGGTTTCGGTGCACCGCCCTGGTTGGGCTTGGGCGACGGACTCGACGCCGTAGCGGGTCTGCGACTCACGGAAGTCAGCTATGAAGCGGCCGGCCAGGCGTGGAAGGGAGCCGGAAGGCTATATGCAATGCGGGACGGCGCAGTGCCGGGGAGTCATCAACAGTGATAGCGACGATCAATCGTTTGTGGCGTAGTCCACGCAGTGAGTCGGCACGAGGCACCGCATTAGCGGCGCGGGCTGAGCCCTCAGTGAAGTCCGATGCGCTCGTGTTGCCGAAGCCTCCGGAGGTGCTCGAGCCGCATATCCTCTATCCCCGCAACCTGCCCGCCACCTTCGACCGTGTTGCCTGCAACCTGAACCATATGACGGCTGATCAAGCGGCAGCGCTTCGTCAGCGCGTCGCAGAGAGCGGACTGTATGTGGAGGATGTCGCCAAGGAACTGGGCCTGACAGATGACAACGTGCAGCAAGTGCTGGCGGTGCACGGCTGCGATATCTACGTGGATGCCCGCCATTTCGGCACGCCGCGTCTTCTGACCTGGGAGGCCAAACTGCGCCGCGCTGGCGCCGCACCCCAATTGCGCAAGGTGTCGGCGCAGGAGCTTGCCGTGCTGCGTCAGCAGCGCGGATCAGGCCAGCAGCAGGACACCGACCTGCAGACCCTGACCCTCGCGCGCAGGCTGTTCGCCGATTGCGCGGTGCTGGTCGCTTCGGACATCCACATCCTGGTGCGCGAGGACCATACCGAGATCCAGGTACGCATCAAGGGCGACCTGCGTACGGTTTCGGCCTTGTCGATGCGACGCGAGGAGGGGGAGCGCTTGAACCGAGCCATATGCACCGGCCTCGCCACGGTGAAGGCGGCCACTTACAACC
The DNA here is from genome assembly GCF_051015765.1 of Cupriavidus sp. a3. Lineage (NCBI taxonomy): Bacteria > Pseudomonadati > Pseudomonadota > Betaproteobacteria > Burkholderiales > Burkholderiaceae > Cupriavidus > Cupriavidus sp. a3. The sequence goes on from NZ_CP170645.1 coordinate 287,441, forward strand.
CGCTGGAAGTGCAGGACGCCCAGATCGCGGGCGATGCGCTGCCGGGCACTGGACTCTCCAGTGTGCGGATCGTGCGCGGACCGGCCTATCCCGTTGAGAGCGGCGGAAGCTTTCTCGTTGCGCGGCTTCAGTACCGGGAGCACTACGAAGGCGCACTGAAGGCGAATGCCATCGATGCGGCCAAGCGCCTCGATCTGCGCACGCCGAAGGCCCCGGGCGGTGAATTCAAGCTCGGCCAGATTGGCTACACACCGCTTCAGGTGGAGCTTATCTCGCAGCTGCTGCGCCGCCCCATGGGTGTGATCGTCGTGACCGGCCCGACCGGGAGCGGCAAGACCACAACCCTCTTTGAGTGTACGCGGCACCAGGCGCGGCTGTTTCCTCAAAAGCGGCTCATCACAATCGAGAATCCGACCGAGTACCCGATGGATTGGGCGATCCAGCTCACCACGGAAAGCGAGCGGTTTCCGGAGATGCTGCGCATGACCCTGCGGATGGACCCGGACGCGGTATTGCTGGGCGAAATCCGGGGCGTTGAGGAGGCGATTGCGACGCTGCAGGCAGCCGCGACCGGGCACCAGGTGCTGACGACCCTGCACGTGACCGACCCGTTCGAGACCTTCTCCCGACTGGTGATGCTGGACCATGTTCGGTTGGCGATGGCGGTGATCGCCAATCACACCCAGATCATCGGCCTGATTGCGCAGCGGATTGTGCCCCTGCTCTGTCCGCGTTGCTCGGTACCGCTCGACAGCGCCCTGGAGCCACTGCCGGACTACATGCTCAAGGCGATGCGCTCGTGGGGGGATTTGTCTGAGGTGCGCGTTCGCGGGAGCGGATGCGATCACTGCCACGGCGAAGCCATCATTGGTCAACAGGCGGTTGCTGAGGTGGTCGTGACGAGCGAGAAGCTGATGCAGGACTGCATCAGCGACGGGGTATTGGAGGCACGGCGCAATCATCGGGCCCGGGAGGGTTCGGACAAGCCCATGATCGCGCACGCCATGGATCTCGTGCTGGCCGGCCGTCTGAGCCCGGTCGACGCCGAGCGAAGTGTTGACGCGATTCCGATGCGGGAGGACCTATGAGCGGATTGTCTTGGGCCATGCGCCGGCGCCTGTATCAACAGGCATCGAGCCAACTGGAAAACGGGCTGACCCTCGCGCAAGTCATTGAGGACTTCCGGGAGCGGCAGGACAGGCGAGGGCGCAAGCGCGCCGCTGAGGCCGCGCACGAGGTCGGGCGCCAGGTGCGCGATGGCAAGACGCTGATGGCGGCTATGGGGGCGAGCCTCAGCGATCTGGAACGCAGCGTGCTGGACGCCGGGGAGAAGGCCGGGCAGTTGCCGGACGCCATGCGGCTGGTGCTGGACGTGCGCGAACTGACCACGCGCCTGCGCCAGAAGCTGCAAGCCAGCTTCTTTGCGCCCACGGTGTATCTGGTTTGCCTGTATGCCGTCCTGCTGGTGATCGGCAGCTACATCGTGCCGCAGTTCCTCGACATCCTGCCGATCGAGAAATGGACCGATTGGGCCTACGCCATGTACTGGATGGGCCAGTTGGCGGTGGGTTGGCCGGCACCGGTGATCTTCGGGAGTCTCGGCGTTTATGCCATCTGGAGCTGGTGGGCGCTGCCGCGGTGGAGCGGCGCTGGGCGGCGATTCTGCGACCAGCACGTGTTCCCGTTCACGGCGTATCGCGAAATCACCGGCTTCACCTGGGCGATGTCGTTTGTCGCGCTCTTGCGGGCCAAGGTCCCGGACATCGCCGCGCTGGAGGCTCAGATCGGCACTGCGTCGCCGTGGCTGGCCTCCCGTCTGAGGCCGATTCGCCTCGGACTGGCCGACGGCCTGGACCTGGCCGAAGCCATGCGGCAATCGGGGAACGGCTTTCCGTCGCTGGATCTGATTGATGAGATCGGCGCCTACGCGGGCTTTGACGATTTCACCGAAAAGATCACGGTTGCCGTGCGGCAGAACGCCCAAGTGATCGAGCGCCAGCTACTCGCCAAAGGGATGGCGATGTCGGCGGTCTTCACGGGCCTGATGTTCCTTGCATTTGTCGTGCTTCAGCTAGGCTCGAACTCACTCTCATCGATCCTCACGTCCTCGATGGGCCAGTTCTAACAACCACCGTATTCATACTCATTAGGAGCTTCACATGGATGGCATTCTCGGGCGCATCGTCGCTATCGTCTTGGGCCTTCTCGCACTGGCTGGGATTGCCTATGCGGGCTACAACGGCTTTCAGAGCCACAAGGCCAGCGTGGTGGCCACAAACATCTCGCAGCTGATCACGAACGCACGCGCGGGCTTCTCGCAGGGCAACAACGGATATACCAACTTCACTACGGCAAACGTCGCGTCGATGATCGCCAGCGGCATGTTCCCGTCCGACATGGTGCGCGGCACCACGCTGATCGACTCCTGGGGCAACGCCGTCACGCTGGCTTCGGCCAATAGCGGATCGCAGGGGGTGATTACCTTCGGCGGCGGCAACGCGCAGACGGCAAAGCAGTGCGTCAGCACGGCGCTTGGTCTCAAGGACTATGTGACGCTGGCGGTCGGCTCGACGACTTTCAACCAGACCAACCTGCCCGACCAGGCCACCGCCGGTGCGGCCTGCAGCGCCACGGCGACTTTCACCCTCACGTTCCAGTAAGCAAGCCAACGCAAATCACGCTTCACCATTGGTATCGCGTCCACGATGGTGAGGCGTCGGAAAGCAGGACGTGCATTGTTTGGGGAAATGACATGGATGGGATTCTCGGGCGGATCGTCGCCATCGTGCTGGGCCTGCTGGCGCTCGCTGGCATCGCCTATGCCGGCTATAACGGCTTCCAGAACCACAAGGCGAGCGTGGTGGCCACCAATATCTCGCAGCTGATCACGAATGCACGCGCCGGCTTCTCTCAGGGGAGCAACGGATACACCAACTTCACCACGGCGAACATTCCGGCAATGATTACCGGTGGGATGTTCCCCTCCGACATGGTGCGCGGCACCACGCTCCTGGATCCGTGGGGCAACGCGGTGACATTGTCCGCCGCGAGTGCTGGGTCGCAAGGCGTTATCCGATTCGGCGGCGGCAATGCCCAAACGGCGAAGCAGTGCGTCAGCACGGCCATGGGGCTCAAGGACTACGTCTCGTTGGCCGTGGGAACTACGACGTTCACGCAGGCGAACCTGCCGGATCAGGCCACTGCTGGCGCCGCCTGCAGCGCGACTGCCACCTTCACGCTGACGTTCCAGTGATCTCCAACGCTGTCGCCACTTTCTGAGGAGGAGGCTATGGGCTATCTCATCTTGCCGATCGCGGTGGTCCTGTTCAGCCTTGGCCTCGTGGCGCAAAGCTGGCAATTGTCACAAGCAGCACCGGGAGGCGGCGTGCCGGGCCGCATGGAAGCCGTCGCGACGGTGACTGCGCAGCAGGCACAGGCCTATGGGGCGGCATGCGTGTCGACCGCCGATGCAACGCCGGGGCTGGTCGGCGCGAGCTTGGTCCCGGCGCTGCCTTCAGGGATGGTGGCGCCGAATGGGGCGGGCTGCATGGCCGTAGCCAACCCGGGCGGTGGGCGTGACGTGTACGGCTACGTACGCGTTTCGTCTGGCGCCGGCGGCGCACTGCTTGGGAGCACGCAAGGCAGTCTCGCGTGGTTCCGGGTCCGTAGCCACGGTACGGCCATCAATCTCTCCACCGGCATCGCCTACAGCGTGCCTTCCACTATTCCCGTTGGAGCGCTGGTTCATTGGGTCCAGCTGAATACCTAATCGCATGGAAGCCATACTCGGATATCTCATCGCGCTGATGCTCTCGACACTGAGCTTTGCCGGCTTTGTGACGTGGGCGAAGGCGGGTGTCACGAACGTGCAGACCGCGGCCGCGGCGAGCCAGATGCTTGTGTTCGACAAGGCCGCCCTTCAGTTCGTGCAGGATGAAGCCGCGACGCTGGTCGCGCAGGCGACCCCAAGCGTGCCAGTCAACGTAACGCCGGCCATGCTGATTAGCGGCGGCTATCTGCCCGCTGGATTCTCGGCGACCAACGTGTTCGGCCAGACCTGGCTGCTTCAGGTCCTGCAACCGACGCCGAACAATCTTCAGGCGCTGGTCACGTCGCAAGGCGGGCGTGCCATCACCGACACCCGCCAACTCGTGCAGATCGCTGCGCAAGCCGGTGCCCAAGGCGGCTTCGTGCCCTACGCGGGGCAGAACGGCGATCCGACGATGGTAGCTACCCGGGCCTACGGAGCTTATGGGGCATGGCAAGTCCCGCTGGCCGGCTACACGAACCCCGGCAGCGGCCGGCTCGCATCGTTGCTCGCCTTTACCGGTGCGCAAGCCAACAACGGCTATCTCTATCGGGTGCAGGTTCCGGGCCATCCGGAACTCAATCGGATGCAGACGTCCATTGACATGGCGGGGAACGACGTCAACGGCGCAGGACGCGTCACGGCTACAACTGCATTGACCAGTGGGGGCGAGACCTACCTGACGAGTACAGGTGCGCCTGGCACCGCTTGCGGTGTCGACACGTCGACCCGAAGAAGCTCCACCGGCACTGGCCATGTGATCTGCTCGGGCGGTATCTGGCAGTCGGTTGGAACGGCGGTGGCGAACATATATGAAGGTTTGTGGTGCGGCACCAATAACCAAATCGCAACGAGTGCGACAAACCAAGGCTACATCTGCAAGGGCAACCGGTACATCGCACTCACCAATGCGCTTGGCAACATGACCATCACTCGGAAGTACGAGAACGTGACCGATGGCATGACGTTCGGGAAGGACAACTGTCCTGGCGGCACTGCATGGGCGCTTTACACGCCGAAGCAGGAAATGGTCAACATCACCGGCAATGTAATGCCGCCAATTCAGGGCACATTCTTCTCAATGAATGATTGGGGAACTGTTTGGTACGCGCAAGCCAGCGCCATTTCTCCCGCGGCATGGTACGGAGGCAACGACGTCGGCGCGCTCGGGGGCCAACTGGTAGGAACAGTCACGACCGGCTGCACTTTCTAGGACAAGCAAATCTATGAAGCGAATTCTCTTGGCTTGCGCAATTGCCACGGAGGTTACTGCTGCCAATGCGCAGTTGTACTCATTTCCCGCGCCGCCAATGACGGTAGCGGACTGCCCAACGGGTAAGGTTTGGATAATGAAGAACAATTTGCCGACTTGCGAATACCCGGCACCGCCGCCACCACCTCCACCGCCTTGCTGCGCCCCCCCACCGCCACCGGCATGTCAGTATCAAGCGAATGCCTACGGGATCCACGTCGGTGATATGGGCCAATGCACTGCTGACGGAGGCTGTGAGTCCAGAGGCTACACCATTTGGTATGGCGGTCGGGTCGTCGCTTCGGAGTCGTGGCAGTATTACATGGACTGGAGCGAACTGAACGCGCGCGCCAGTGCTGCCGTTGCGGCAGGGGGGTATCGCTATGGAGCATATATTACCGGCGGGATGAGCAACGGGAACAATATGGGATTCGGCGTGTACGAGGTTTGCCGCTAGCTGGTAAGAGCTTGACCGTCGCATGCCAAGAGGTGCAGCCAAGAAAAAAAGCCCGCGATGCGGGCCTTAAGTATTGCGGCGACTGGCTTAGAAGGCTGTGAAGCTCCAAGACTTGCTGATTGCCACACCATTGCGCGCACCGGAGAACGTTGCTGTGTGAACCCCCGGAGTGAGCGGTTGAGTCGGCAGCAGAAATGCAACTCCGTTGTACAGGTACGGATCCGAAATCGCCGAGTTGACGGAGCCTGGTTTCGCCGCGCTGGCTACGAGAATCCGGACCGGAACGGACGCGCCACCGGGACCGGTCAGCGTGAAGCTGCTAACGGTCAGCATGTCGCCTGAATTCGGGGCCGGCACTCTGAACATGATCGGATGCCCGGCGCTCGGCAGGTCAGGAGCAGGGCTCGGTTGCTCGCCGGTAGCGGTGAAAATGCCTGGGACAACTTCACTATCGACAGGCGAATAGGCAACGTTGCTACCTTGCAACTGTTGGCCGCCCCATTGAGGCAGTCCGTACCCGCTACCGTTTGCGCCTGTCACCACGCCGAAATTCAGAACGCAATACCCGTCTCTCACTGCAATACCAACGGTCTCCTGGTTACTTGTAATGCCCTGGAGATGATAAACAGTGTTCTTGAAAACTGTCACGCAGTCAGTCGAGCCACTGGCGGATTGGCTAATCCATTGATTCCTGGAAGCTCCGGCTGCAACACCTTGTTCGTAGGGATTGACGCCGGTAAAACCAGATTTACCAGCAGTCTCCTCGTGAGCGATAACGGAGTTTGCCTTCATATAGCCCAGATGGTTATCCGCGGCAATATCGAGGGCTGCATCTTGCTTCAAGGCGCCAACGCCCATTTTGATCCGGTAGTCGTTCAGGGCGTTGAAAGCCGCCAAGCGCAGGTCGCCGCTGGGGTAGCTGGCTGCCGGAGCGGAACTCGCCGGAGGCACCGACGTCGGCTCTTGCGGCGTCGTCGGCGTAGTGGGGGTAGTCGGTGGCGCTGTCGGGTTCTTGGAACCACCGTCATCACCGCCGCCACCGCCGCATGCGGCAAGAGCGAGCGTCATGGCCGTAGCCAGCACCGAGAGAGTGAATTTGGAGTTTTGCATATTGTTCTTCCTCTGACTTTTGCCGGCCGGGGATCGACCGTTACTTTTAGCTTACCGATCTATGTGCGAAGTCAAGGTGCCCGCAATCCCCGGCCGGACGTGAGAATACACGAAGGCGACCACCACCAAGACGGCGAATAAGAGCCGAATTTGACCCCCGGAAAGTGGGGTGCCTTTCCTATCGGCTCGATTTTCCGGAGTGACTTTTGTCCAGGGCGCATCACCGGGAGCGGTAGAGAGACGTTCCGCAGCTATTGCAGATATGCCATTGGTGGACCGCGATGAACGGCTGCTCGCGCCATAGGCGGATGCTTCGAGATCCGCACCGGTAGCAAGACATGCCTCGATCCGTAACGGAAGCCGGATACTTGCGCGCATACTCGCTCACCGTCGGCAGGCCTTTGCGTGTCAGCACGAATGCGAGCAAGCCAAAGTACGAGAAGACCATGCACGCGGTCGCCCATGGCCAAGGCCAGCGCCTCTCCTGCTTGGCCCACTTGAACGCGAGGTACGCGGGCAAAGCGAAAGCGATCGCAATCGTTATCCATTCCATCTTTGATCTCCTGTTGTCGCGTCTGAGCAGCCCTTCTTTCTCGGAGGGGCTGGCCTATTAGAAGGCTGTGGAGGTGGCCGTTGCAGTCTTGAAAGTCCATGAAATGCTCACCGGCTTGCCGGCCCGAGAGCCCGAGAACGAAGCCGTGTAGGTCTCGCGTTCTGCCAAGCGTGCCAGCGGTAGAAGGAAGGCCGCGTTGTTGCGTAGATACTCGTCAGCAACACCAGCAGAACCATCTGCCTTCGCGGCGGGTGACACCAAGACGCGTGCAGGCACCTCGGCGCCATTGCTGGCTACAAGCTTGAAGTTTGTTACGGACAGCACCTCCGCGAGCGCTCCGTTCGCATAGACCATCAGAGGTCGGCCTGGCGTAAGCAGGTCTGGACCGGGATTTGGTGACTCGCCGGCGAAATTGAATCCGCCTTGCACTCCGATGTCGCCATCCGCCGGGACAGTCACAATAGTTTCAGCGTCAAACTGCTGCCCGCCCCCATAGGGTACGCCGTTGGGGGTAGGGCTTGGCTGCGTGGCGGTGCTCGTGCCAAAGTCCAGAACGCAATGGTTCAGGCCTAAGGCACCTGTGCTGCTGTACCCAACGCCCATGGATTCCTGGTTGGTCAAAAGGGACTGCAGGTGATAGACGGTGTGGTACCACCGGTCGATGCAGCCGAGGCCAATCTCACTGTCATTCGGCCCCCTGGCTGCGCCCACGACTTCGGCTACCCAATGGGAATCCACGACACCGGCCTTCTGCGCGCGCAACAGTGGCGTGGCCTCGTAGAAATGCTGATATCCGGGTGTCTGGTCATGCGTGCGCCACGCTGTGGGCATTGAGATAGACGGCATGCGCCTGGGCAGCTGTGTCGAGCGCGGCGTCCTGCGCGAGCAGCCCGACACCGAACTTCTGGCGCAAGGTGTTGACGCCCTTGAAGAGCGCGAGCTGACCAGAGCCCTCGGCGTAAGTTGGATCGGCCACGTTCATCCTGAGCGCAGCCGCCGCGGTGGGGGCCGGCAACTGTGCGGGAGGTGGCGCGCTGCCGGTTGCCCATACTGGGCCCGCACAGCACGCTGCGATGAGGAAGTGCTTTCGCATTAGTTTCGACGCCCGCCACGCGAGGGGGTCAACGTCCCGCTGCAGCAGGGGCAAAGGAACGACTGTGAAAGTTCGATCCTTGCGGACGAGTTCGATGCAAGATAGGGTGTGCCGCACTTCCGGCAGGGCCAAACCGCAAGTTCCTCGCTCGTCGACATGGAGCGGCCCAGATGCAGAGAACGCTCGGCAGGGACCTTGCAATCGTCCGCAAAGAAGGCCCGGTGGACGTCTAGCATTGCGACGAAGCTTTCCGGGGTCGAGACATCACAAGCGATGGCGGACCGAAATAGCCAAATCTGGAATGTCGCCTGAACGCGGCGTTGCGCGGATTCGAGATACCACATCAGCGACGCAGGAGGCTGGCCGGATGGCGAGGACTTCCCGTGTAGCCGTTGGTAGGTCTTCCTCGCGTGCTCAATGCTGGTATTGAAGAGCGAGGCAACGCTCATGGCGCGACAGCTATGGAAAATAAACGCTTCGAACAAGGCGTCGCGCTCGAACGTCTCCAGCCGAAACTTGCCCCATACGCCGGAATGGGGCAAGCGGTCGGAGCGAAGCGGCGAAGTTTCCATCAGGTAGTGGGCAATCATCTCCCGCGAAAGTCGGCCGGTGTGAACGTCCAGCCAGAACATCTCGTCCGCAAAACGCCAATGAAAGAGCGGCATCAGACGCTCGGTCATGGCCATGTCGAATTGGTGCTGCGGAACAGAGCGCAGGTACGACGCCAGTTCGTTGGAGATGCCGATCAGCGGTGCTGCCAACACCGACATGTTCAGGAGGTCGTACACGGCATTGATGTACGAGCGGTTGGTGTGCTCGAGCGCCAGCCTGTCCACCACTGATAGGCTGTGAGGCACCATTGCCTTGAGGCGCTCCATCGTGACCGTCGGCATTCTGCCCTCAATGAACGAACGCCAGTCCTCGACAGTCGTGAGCGTCGGCGCGTAAGCAAGGAATGGCGTCCCCAATACCTTTGAGGACTGGCCCATATCGTCACGAAGCGAGCGAAGGTTTTCGCTGGAGACTCTAAAAGCGTTCTCGAGCGTCGGATGCACCGACACCGTGTTCAGCACGTAGTTGCTGATCCGGAGATTCGCGGAAAGCACGCGATCTCGCACCCAGGCCGGGATAACAAACTGCTCAAAGATGGAGCGGGTAAGCGTGGATTGCATCGTCAAGCTCCGGTGATAGCGATCAGTTCGTTGTGGAATGCCTCCGCACTGCGGCGCAAGGACAACAGCGCAGCGCCGTGTTCCTTCACCTTGATTGACTTGACGGAGCTCCGAAGCTTGGCAAGCGCATCATCGAGATCGGCCTTCAAGCCATCGATGCGCAGCGCCAGGCTTCTTGAGTCAGCCTCCTTTGCCTCGTGTTGTTCAAGTTCGGCGTTGACCTCTGCCAGGCGTCGTTCAGCTTCCTTGACTTGCAACTTGGTGGCGTCGAGCTTGCTGCTCTCACCGATGATGGCGTCGGAGAGGTCCTTGTACTCAGCGGGAACGACTTCGACCTTTACCTCCCTCACTACCTCTCGGATCTTCGAATCGGCCAATGCCTTCTGCAAGGTTTGTCGCTCTTCGTTCAATCTGGTGATGGAGAGCTGCAGGCTTTCCATGGCGTGCTGCTGGGACGTGAGTGCGCCAGAAGTGCGATCCAGTTGCTCCTTCTGCGCAGCATTCAGCGCGTCTGCAGAGTTCATCTGCTCACGCATGTGACGCATCTGGGCTTCGAGATCACGCTGGCGCTCCAAACTCTCGTTCAGTTGCTCTTCCGCGGCTTCCAGCGTGGCCATGACGTGATTGAGGTCCTGATGCGTGCGTCGAGACCACTCGATATATGGCAGGATCTCCTTGCGTGAATAGGATTCATCGTTCTTGCGCGCGTCGATGAACCGCTGTACTTCCTCGTTGGTGATGTCCGAACGCTTGAGGATCGTCAGCTCGCCAAGGTTCAGAAACGTCAAGGCGTCGTGGTTCTCCGAGAAGTGATGAAATGCCTGCAGATACTTGATGACAGAGGCGCGTGAAATGTGCATGCCCCTGACGGCGATGGCGTAGAGACTGTCATCGGCTTCCTCGCGGGCGCGCGGCGTGTCGCCCAGTCGCTTTTGCACGCACGTCAGGATGGAGTGGTAGATCTGGAATAGCCGAGACCCGATGGCGGTATGTTCGGCCAGGATGCGTTTCCGGGAGAGTTCGATCTCCTGCGCTGCCTGCACGATGCGCCCGATGGCACCGGCGTCGATATATTGACCCAGCTGCTGGGTCACCAGTTCGCGCAAAGCGTTCGGCGACTTTGGATCGACCAGATTGAATTCGCGACTTTCTTCTTCTTTCTTCTTCATTGTTTGCCCCTACGGAATTGTGTTGTGGCCCCCGGTGATCGCGGCAGCCACTTCAACTTACACGGTAGAAGCACATGTCAAGCAGACAACGGATGCAGCGATCTTGGGGCGGAAGCATATGCCGATGTCGAGCACTTAACGGAACCGAAAGCTATGGAAAAACAGGACGCTTTCGAAAGTCAAGTTCGAATCAGTTGTGCTTCGCTATGCTTTTTATCGACTTGCATAATCCGAATTGAAGGTATCACCCCCTTCAGTTGGGGATGGTTGCATAGACAAGTGCACCCTGCGGCCGGACACCAACGCGCGCCGGCCAGCGCGAGGCTGGCCCCAAGCCGGCTGCAACCCTTCTCTCGGGAGCGTGCACCAAAGCTGCTTACCGATGCCTTACAGGAGAGCAGATACAGCCTTCGCCAAATCCCTCGTCGTACTGACGGCAGGGCTCTATGTCGATCGGGAAGCGCGGCAATCCCCATCCCTCAGCAATCGTTCCGGAAGGAACATGTTCCTTCAGAAAACACGAATACTCTGGATTTGGCCTTGCGATTCGATTCAATAAACGCGGCATCAGCGCGCTGCTTGTCATGACTTGACTAGCCGTGTAGAGTGCAGACACCTCTAGCGTCTTCGACGCATCGACTTGGCGGCCAGTTTGCACTGGCATTCCGCTCGGGCTACACGGGCCCGCTTGGCGGTCCCGCCGCGACTCCATTTCTTTCCGCACGCGAGCAGCGTTCTTTCGACATGCAAGGCATGTCGCAAGCGCGTTGCTGTATTTAACGCGCCGCATTGGATTCCTTGCTCTTCCGAGCATCGAATAATCGCCTGGCATCCGCCAGGAAATCCCTTTGACAGTTTCTCGTGAGAAACCATGGAATCCTTTGCCAATAACCTGATCAAGCGCCCGCTCAAGCTCTTCGCCTTCTGCATGGCGCTGTATCTGGCGTCTCAGTCTTTCATCGTCGGTGTGTTTGTTGCTGCAGTCGCGTTCTTCTATTTGAAGGAGAAGGCGCTGCAGTGGAGCCGCGCTGTACCGGCCGCGCCGAAGGTCTCGATGCCGGATGACAACTCCACGACGATGCCTTCGCATGACCAACCCGCGGAGCCTACCGAGCGGAAGTACGAGCGCTCGGCAGTGGTGACGCCAATCCGTCGTACGGGAACGCACGATCGTTCCTAGTCTTCTTGCCGCCCAGATCTCCTGGGCGGCCCTATTCCACCTGTCACGGGTACCCGATACCCGCCGGCAGGTGGGTCTCCAGGTGCCTGTCCGGAGACCATCATGGAAACAACCACAGCGGGATGGCAGCTGGACTTTTTTGGTGAAGCCGCCGCCATCGTTCGCCCCCCTCCCAAGGTCGACCCATTACCGGACCCTTCGCTTTGGAGCGCGTCTGTACGAGAAGGGATGGTCGATGCCCTGATCAGCCTGGCCTGTGACAGTCGCCGTGGCGACAACATGCCGGAATCGCTGATCGACTGCGCCGAGCTGCTGCGCGCCCGTATCAGGAACAAGCCGCTGGAACTGGAGGATTACTCCATGACTTTAGGCTGGATCTTCGGATACTGGGATGGAGCGCTTCCCTATACCTATGTCTGCGCGGTCTCCGGCGTCAGCCCGGAAGTCTTGCAAGACGTCATTCTCAACAATGCCCGCCTGCGAGCCGATCTCGATGGAGTGAAGCGTATGTGCTGCGGGTCTCTTCTTTGAAACCATGACACTGTTCCAAGTCATCAAGCAAGCCGCTGCCGCCTTCATGGGCAAGCCGCCTTCCCGCGCTCAGCGCAAAGATGAAGTTCCAGTGGGTACCGGCGCGGACAACGAGTTCCAAATCCCGATCAATGGTGTACCCAACCTGTTTCGTGACGAAGGCGACCATGTCGTTCACTTCGTTGCCGTCTTTGATAGCCAGATTCAGCATACGGCCTACGGGGACAAAGTCCTGCCGGAAGTCGTTCCGCGCTGGAATAAGCTCGGCCGGCATTCTGGCGATGGCGTGACGCCGCAGTCCGTCGCCGAATCCGTCATGCGCCAAGCGAAGGAGCGCCAGCCTGTGGCTGCCCCTGCAGTGCGGGAGCACTCGGCCAAGTCGCGGCAATCAGGACTCGCTGACCGTCAGCCGCATCGCACACCGGCCAAGTCGGCGGAGGCCCGTTACGAAGGACATGCCTCCGGATCCAACTACACGGTCGGAACTCTGATCGAGTGGGGCGAAATGGAATTCCCGAATCGCAAGCCTGGCGGCGAGGCGACGTACACATCCTTCGCGGTCAAGCTGGATACCAAGGCCGGCGAGAAGACGCTGCAAGGTGAGGGTCTGAAAGACGCCTTGGCCGACGCAGCGTGCAAGATCGGCGACCGCGTAGGCATTAAGCGCTTGCACAAGGAGAAGGTTCCCGCCTTCCACCATCGGACGGGTCGCCCAATTCTGGACCCTGCCACCGGTGAACAGAAGCTTTGGGACCGATGGGTCTGGCAAGTGAACCGTATTCATTGACAAGGAAACAATATGGCGTCCGTTAATAAAGTGATTCTCGTCGGCAACCTCGGAGCTGACCCCGAAGTCCGGTACATGCCCAGCGGCGACGCTGTGGCCAACCTTCGCATCGCTACCACCGATCGGTACAAGGACAAGCAGAGTGGCGAGATGAAGGAAGCCACTGAGTGGCACCGTGTCTCGATGTTCGGAAAGCTGGCAGAGATTGCTGGCCAGTACCTCCGCAAGGGTTCGTCGGTCTACATCGAAGGGCGCATCCGCACCCGCAAGTGGCAGGACCAGTCTGGCCAGGACAAGTACAGCACCGAGATCGTCGCCGATCAAATGCAAATGCTCGGCAGTCGCGGTGGTGCCAACGACGGCGACAGCGATGGTGGTACGGATCGCGCAGTCTCGCAGCAAAGTCCCGCCGGCGCACAGCGCTCCGTTCCAGCAGGGCAGCGCCAACCACCTGCGCGTCGACAGTCCGCACAGGCGCCGTCGAATGGCTTCGGCGATTTCGACGACGACATCCCCTTCCGCCATCCGGCAGCGCTCGATGGAATCCCGTTCCGCTATGACGGCGCGCCGATGCATTGACGTATAGCTGGTCGCAGTACCGTCTTAACTGCTGCTACCGGGTCCACCGGTAGCAGCAGTCACTCTTCTCCAGGCCGCCCGGTCATTCCCCTTCGTTTCTCTCTTCCGCAAAACGCGATGCTGAAAAGACCTTCTGGCTTCTGCCGGGATGTCTTTTGAGCAAGTGTTCCTTCGCCTGTCACAGGCATCGACAAACCTACTCCGCCTGGAGTCATCCCATGAAAATGAAAGACCTTAGTGAAATTGTTGCAAGCTGGTCGTCCGATCAATGGGACGCCCTAGTGGAGCAGTACTTGCCTGCGTCAGCCCTTACCGATGCGTTCTGGCGTGGCCGCCCGGGACCGTGTCCGATGTGTGGTGGGCGTGATCGATTCACCTACACCCGCAAGCGGAATCGCGGCGACTGGGTATGCCGCAAGTGCAACGACGGCAGCCCTGCTGGTGGCGACGGTCTTGAGCTTGTCCGGCGGTACACCGGCATGTCTTACTTGGAGCTGAAGTGCCTGCTGAACGGCCAGTGCATGGACCCGGTTCAGGTGTCATCTCATCGGCCTCGGCCGTCCTTAAGGGAGACCAAGAGTTCTGCAGAGCTGCTGCGTTGCGTGATGAAGCAAGTCAGTACATCGAAGCCGCTGACGGCGGGTGATCATGGCATGCGCTACCTTGCTACCCGTGTTCCTGGCCTGTGCGCGCCATTGCCGCAGGGATTGCGGCTGGCCACGCAGGAGTACTGGCATGAGAAAGAGATCGTAGGTCGGTATCCAACGATCGTCGCTGAGTACCGTCTACCAGACGGAAGGATCGCGACCGTTCACCGGACTTCGCTGGATCCCCATAAGCCTGAGAAGGCACGGGTCATCTCGAAGGACGGCGAGATCTTGCCCTCGAAGCGAAACTACCTGACAGCGTTGCCGCTCGATGGGGGAGCAGTGCGGCTGATGTCACCCCGTAACGGGGAGATCGGCGTCGCCGAGGGCCTCGAGAGCGCGTATGCCGCATATATGCTGTTCCGCGTGCCGACCTGGTTCTGTCTGAACCGTGTCGAGCTGAGCAGGTTCGTGGTTCCAGATGGCTTGGGCATCCATACCGTGCACATCTTTGCGGACTTCGACAAGGTCGATGTGAAGACTGGCAAGTCCCCCGGGATGGCCGACGCACTGACGCTGCAGAAGCGGCTGCGCGCCGCTGGCTTTACTGTTGTGCTGCATCGCCCGAAGGTCCGTGGCACGGACTTTTGCGATCAGTGGCGAACGGAGTACCAACTTCGCCAGATGTCCCAACAGGCTGCCGTCGCAGCCTGACTTTCCGCCACCGTCTGGTGGTATCACTTTAACCTCTGCCCTGTGGGTCCGACCCACAGGGGCGGAGTCCCCGCGTGGCAGGTCTCTCTGGAGAATGCAATGCCGCAAAAGGGTTTCACCATGATCGTCAACAAGCTGCACATCCACGCCATGCGCAGCACGCCATACCGTGACGTGCAGGCTTGTCAGTCGGAGGCCCAGTTCTTTCACATTTACCGACGTGACGAATCTGGAAGGATGGTGTTCGTAGAACGCAGCCTGTCTCTGGACTCCGCATTGGAATACTGCTTGCCGACGCTGCACTGAGCCGGCCTCCCATTAACGACAAAGCCCAGCAAACTGCTGGGCTTTTTTCGTTTGTGGCGCGTTGCTGGCTGGTCAGCCTGCCTTACGCGCCTTGACGCCGCGATAGCATGACACTACTCCCTCGATGACGCAATAGCAGATCACGACTGCGAAGACAAATCGGTTGATGTCGTGGTTGGTCGAAAGATAGTCGAAGAATTGCATGAGAAGGCTTCCTTTGTCTGGTCGGATGATTCTAGATTGCCATGGATTCAGGGGAATCAAGCTCTCAGATTCATTCAAAGAATCTCGACATAGCGGAATTCACCGCATTCAGATCGAGATTCCCTGCGGGGCGGACCGTTTGATCTCCGGATTCCCGGCGGACACTGTCGCTGACCGATGCCGGAGAGAATTCCGCTTTCGAGCTCATGGCAACGGGGTCGACTGGCCGGTCCTCAGTGCCAGCAGCCGCCGCGGGGCCCACAAAGGGCGGAGCTGGCCCCTGAACAGGTGGCGCAACCGGAGCCGCGGCGGGGGCCGAAGTTCGGTCGGGCCGGTACATGAGCGCTGCGAAGATCCCGCCGGCGGGCGGTTGCACTGCTGCACCGCTAGCCGCCGAAAGGATCGCTTCCGCCCCCAACTCCGCCAGGCGACGGAGGACCTCCGCCCGCAGACGGGGATCACTGATCTCGGCGAGTTGTTCGCAAAGCCGCGGTGTCGTCAGCGGGCTGAGGGCAACTTTGATCGCGAGCTTTTCCATAGCCGGTTACTCAGCCGCGAGCTTGACGCGCGCTGCCGATGTCGAAGAAGCCACGGACGTTCGCGTAGCATGGGGATTCCATGGCGACGATGTGCGAGCGCGGGAAGGCGGCGCGGATGGCGCCGGAGTATAGGGCGCTACCGCCACCGGTCAGGACGATCGCCGCGATATCTTCCGTGCGGCCCACCCGGGTCTGCATCTCCTTCACAGCCATTTGGCACTGGGCCTTGGCGACTTCGAAGTACGGCCGTAGGTCAACCATCTTGTTGTAGTAGCGCATAAGCTTGCCCTCGCGAAGCGACTTGTCGATGCGCTCGATGTCTCCGGTCGGCTCGCCGCCTTCGTCGGCGGAAAGAAGCGTGGCCACCTGCTTGTAGATCCGAGAGGAGCCACCTGGTACACCGCCGCTTCGGGTGTCGTCCATCATGTAGCCGCGAGCGACAACCCAGTCGGTCGTGAAGTAGCCGACATCCACGATCAGGCAATTGTCGTCGGGGTCCAACTCCTTCCCCGACTGGCGCATGAAGGTCACCAGCGAGCCGAGGGGTTGGGGAAGCGCGACGACGCGCTTGATCGTGACGTCGCCGGCGCCGACGTCATGGGCGCCGGTGAATCGCTCTTGCAGGACGCCGGAATACTTCTGCAGCGTATGGACGGGAAGGCCGAGGATGAGTTGGCCAACGTCCCTGGCCTGGGAATAGTGAAGCGCACCAAACAGCAGGGCCGCATACTCCGGCGTGGTGACGAAATCTTCCGACAACGTGCGACCGTTGTTGCCATAGGCCGAGGTGATCGAGACGTCTGGACCCACCTCGTATTCGGCACCATCGACAGTCACATGAACGACATCGCGAGCCTGGAAGTAGCCACCGCCGTGGCTGGCAAGACTCGATGCCGATCGCGTGGGGGCCAGCGACGGAAACATGCGGGTCGCAACATCTGCGCCGAGGGGGAAGGCAAATTTGGTGTTCCCGTAGCCGACATCAACCGCAATGGTATTGGTGCTCATTTGAAGCTCTCCTTGGACATGTTGAACGTTGTCGAAGCGCGTTGGAGTTAGATATCTGTTAGACGTCTGACAGCACCGGGTAATCTAGTGGCACCAAGTGTAAGCAAGTGACACCAAGTGCGTGATGTCAGCTATCACCTGGTGATACCTGCTGATATCTACTGACCCGCATCTAACACCTGCTCTCCGATCTCTCTCTCGAATCTACTCCGCGCCGCGCGAAGTCAAGTTTTCGAAAGCTCGCGAAATTGGTGGCGATTTCGTTGCGACGGCTCGGAGCTTTGGTTTATGCTTGGCATACCTTCAGCGTCCCCGACGCATCGACCTCGCCACCAGTGAGTGGCAAATCAGCACCCGAGTCCGTCTCAAGATTGACCCCGGGCGCCTGTCTGTCCAAGCCGCACAATGTCGCGGCATTTTTTTCAATCGGCTCAAGTAGATACTGGCCCACACTGAGGACCCCGGACACCGCGATACCAATTGGCTTTGCGGGCGGTTTTGGGAAATTGGTCAAAATGAGGACATGTGCAGACCGGACACCGGACACCTGCGCAGCCTCCATCCATTCCACTTGCCCAGCTGCGAAACGCGGGGTAGGCGAACGCTGGAACCCGATACACCGCGGTTCAGATGTCGCTACCTGACGGGCAGGACGTAGGTTGAGACCACTCAACCGGACGATCCACCACCTATCGAACGGCGTGCGCGGCCGTCACCAAACAGCGCAACAAGAGTTACGCGGGCGGCGTAGCGGGGTGCTTGCACCGAGCTGCGTTCATGCTGGAGAGCGGTTCCTCCAGCAACCGGGTAGCCCGGCGGGCCGGTTTGCGCGTGAGCGCGACCACTCAGTCGGGACAGTCATGCACGTTCTTCCACGTGAGGGCTGACCAGCCAATGGAATCGCTAACGGATACGGAAGAGCAGGACCATGGCCGATGGCTAAACGGCACGATCGACGGGGCGGGGGCAAGCGGTGTTACGGGGAACACCCGGGCCGCCCGGACCGTCGGGACTGGATAGACAAACGAGGTAGCAGATGCGGCAAGACGCGGTCTTTGACATACGCGGGCTGTTGGCCAAGTACGAGCTTCCGACGCGCATGAAGGCGGAACTGGATGCGGTGTTGGCGGACAATCTGAAGAGGATCCTCAGCCAGACTCGGGTGAGTCTCAAGCGTGCGTCACTCAAGACGCAGGAGCGACGCATGTACACAGTATGTCGCGCATTCGTGGAACTGCGCGAGCAAGGGTTCATGATCGAGAGCCCCCATTCTCTTCGCCACAAGCATATCCAGGCGCTGGTAGACAGGTGGGTAGCGGAAGGCCAGGTCGGCGGCACGATCGAGAACAAGCTGAGCCATCTGAAGGCGTTCTGCCAATGGCTTGGCAAGCACGACCTCATTCGTTCGCTTGGCCAGTATGTAGATAGAGAGGCGCACGGACTTGTGCGGTCCTACGTCACGACAACGGATAAGTCATGGGAGGGCAACGGCGTTGACCCTAGGATGCTGATCGCGGAGATTGCCAAGACGGATAAGCACGTGGCGGTGCAGTTGAAACTGCAGGCGGCGTTCGGGCTGAGGGTAGAGGAGAGCTGGTCGCTCAAGATCGCCACGGCACTGAAGAACCTGGACACCCTTCGGGTGGTAGACGGGACGAAGGGAGGGCGTAAGCGGGAAGTCCCCATCCGATTGCAGTTAGATGTGCTGGGGGAAGCCGCTCGCCTGATTGATCCCGTCAGCGGGTCAACCACGCCCGCGAGCTACTCAATCAAGCGCTGGCGTAGTCGCTACAACGCCGTGCTGCGCAAGCATGGGGTCTACAAAAAGGGGCTAGGAGTGACCAGCCACGGCTTGCGTCACGGATGGGCGCATCAGTTGTACGAGGAGATCGCAGGCTCGCCCGCACCGGTCAAGGGAGGCACGCCAACTGATCTGGAAGTTCACCGCCAAGCGATTCAGGCTGTTGTGCTTGCTGCAGGGCACAGTAAGGTCACCAAGAGTGGAGCGTACCTTTCGACGTTGTCGGCGATGGCAGCACAGGACAGGCCCAGCGTGTCACGGGAGGAAGCCGAAGCCGCGCTGCGTCGGCACCATGGAAACAAGAGCAAGGCGGCGGAGGAATTGGGCATTACTCGCCAAAGCCTCTATCGCCGGCTCAGCGGCGCGCAGGTCTAGATAGGAGCTTTCCCCATGCATGAGAACAAGCAATACACACAAGCAGAGTTGGCACAAATTTTCGCGGCGGGTCTCTCACCCGAATCGGTGGATCTCTGGCCTCGGGTCGAATTGCCGGAGGCAGTGGCGAAGGTCGCGAGAGCCGCGCTGGGCGAGGATCCGGATGATCCCCATGTGCAAGAAGACCTTGCCAATGCTGTTCGTCCTCGATGCGGCCTGCGCACTCCCTGGGGATGCATCGTGATCGAATTCTTGGCGGCCCAGTCTGATCTGGAGGTAATGGTCATCGTCGCGGGATACCTCGATCAGGATCCGTACCTCGAACTTCAGCATCTGCGCCGGGACGCAGAGGTGGTCGGACTATTTCTATCGGATGTTGCCGGTCCCATCCTGGAAGACTTGGCCAGTTCGCTGTTCGCGGATAGTGAACTGGAATGGCAGGACAATAGCGAGACCAACAAGCTATTTGAGTTGGTAGGATTCTTCCCGGCTGCCGACACTGGGGCGCTCGCGGAAGCGGGGCAACTGCTGGGAATGTGGTTGGGCGGAATGGACGTTCCTGAGGTGTTGCGGGTGTGCCAGCGGCCGGACTTCCTTTCGAGTATCGACGAGCGGTCCGGGCTTCCATTGTCTGTCGCCATCAGCAACTGAGCGCTTGAATCCACATTTTCCGGAAAGCTCGCCGTTTTGCACTGTCTTTCCGGAGATGGCCGGCCTGACCATCGTGGTCCAATCTTGATGCCAATTTTCAAGGAGAGCAGAAATGACGAAATCCGAACTGATCGACGCCATCACCGCAGGTGTGGATGGGCTGACTAAGAGCAAGGCTGAAAACGTGCTCAATGTGACGCTGACCGCGATCATGGAAGCCGTCGCCAAGGGCGAAGGCCTGAACCTGGTCGGCTTCGGGTCCTTCAGCAAGGGCGAGCGCGGCGAACGACTGGCGCGCAATCCCCGCACGGGCGAGGAGATCAAGGTGGAAGCTGCCAAGACCGTGAAGTTCAAAGCCGGGCAGCGTTTCCGAGAGGCGGTTAATCAGTAGCGATCAGCATCAAAAGCGGGTGTTCGCTTGCGAAAGGCACGTCTTTTGGCGTGCCTTTCGTCTTTTTGGAAGGAACATGTTCCTCCCGCGGTTTCAATGAACGGCTAACGTGCGTAGGCAAGGGCCAGCGACAAAATTGCGTTTGCGTCCCGGACCACGTGCTGGAGAGAATCCGGCGCCGACAAGGCCGCGGCGGCTTCACCGGAGGCAAGCCATGCGAATGCGACACGGCGCGCCGGCTTCTCGCCGGGGTGCGGCGTGGGCGGGGGCAGGTCCATCGCCTTGGTGTTCATGGTCTTTGAGAGTTCCGGAAACGGGTCGATCCCTGCAAAGTGCCGCAATTCTGCGATGCTAATCACGCTGTACGCGGGCGTCGCGTCGTTGCGAACGATGTAGACAGCAGCGCCAACGCCCGGCACGTAGATCGCTTTCCAGATGAAGTCTGGGACGCGCACGCGGCCCAGCATCCTGGGAACGCCGACGAATGCGGGCCCCGTCACCACCTGGATGGTGCCGTGCTGGCGGGCCAGCCTCCGTGTGGACGTCTCAATATGGCTCCAGGTGCGGCGGTTCGATACGCTGTCCTGCGGGATGACGTTGGCGAGGCTGAAGCTCTCCGCTTGCGATGCCTTGTCCGGGAAGTCGCCGCTCGGGGCGAGGTGCCCTCGATCGATGCCCGATCCGCGTCTGTAGTCGGTCAGCCTGGCGCGGTCGGCTTCGGGCAGTTGCTCCTCTTCGTAGAAGTCGCTGTCGCGTGGCAGCTTGCGCGCTGCATCGACGGCGTCCCGCGTGAGTCGCTCGGCAGACCACAGTGCCGTGCGTGTCTGGCTTGAGTAGAGCACGGCGTAGGCGCGGTAGCACAGCAGTTTCGTGCGGCCCGCCGGTTGAATTGTGGGTTGGCCTGCAGGCAGCAGTTGGGCACAGGCCTGGCCAGTGTGTGCGCTTGCAGTGAGGGATGCAAGTGCGAGAACAGCGGCGGCGATCAGCGGGCGGGTCATCAAGAGCCTCGTGGAAAATATCATGCTTTCATCTTGCCCGCCGCCGGGCAAAGTCAAGGCTGCCAGTGATTCGGCAGGCTGTCGATGGCCTTGCCGATGAACTCCTCCATGTCGAGGAGCGGCCAATCCTGATCCGCCAAGCCTTCCTCCGCCACTTCCGCGGCCAATGCCGGCACATGTTCGAAGCGCACCATCGGGGCACCGTCGATATGAATGATCTTCGCGCGCTGCAGCAGCTTCTGGTAGCGAGCGGCTTGCGAGAGAACGGTCTCAGGCGGGCCGACGTGCTTGAACTCGTAGTCCGGCTGGGCAAGGGCCGCTGCCATCGCAGCGAACTTCGGGCCGTTGGATTCCCAGTCGCTGGTTGTGGAGGCGAGCAGGTTGAGGAAATAGGGGAGGTCCGAGGAGGTCAGGGCACGCCGGGCCATCACGGAGATGGCTTCTTTGTCGGCCGGGCGAAGGTCGACGCGGCTGTTCCAGATGGCGCTGAGTCGCGGGAAGGCGGCGTCCCTATTCCTAGGATCGTTGTCGACCGGCGGCGTTGACATCCCGCATTCGTCGCACGCGATGACGGCCTGGAGCCGGCCGGCGACATAGGTGGGGGCGCCGTCGCAGTGGGCGCATTGGAGGAGGCCGCTTGGCATGGCAGAGGGTTCAGTGCTGAAAAATGCCGGAATTATGCCTGTCCGCGGCCGGAGTCTCGCTCAGGCGAGGTCAGAAGCTGTTTCGCTGGCAGCCAGATAGTCGGCTGTCGTGCTTAGGAAGGCTCTTCGATTTGCGGACTTGATACCCTGGAGGATTTCAGCGTGATCACGCAAGGCTGCGCCGATCTGCCAGAACTCATTGAGCCAATGGCCGGGCTCACCCATTGGACCGCCCATCTGGCCGGTGGCGATTGCGCCGCGGATAGCGAGGACGGTTTCTGGTTCCGGATACTCTCGGTCTTCCCTGTCTTGGAGATGCATTGCTATTGAGCTTCCCAAGCCCATGCCCATGCCTGTGCCCGGCGTTCGCGAAGAAACGACTATAAAGGGGAACGGCAGCGCCGAGATGACCGATAACCCATTGGTGCGAGCTCGCGGCGATTGGCCTCGCTGCTGGGTGAGCCCGTTATTGAGCCTGGTCCGGGAATCGTCGGCGACAGTGGTGAGCGCAGCGATGCGCATCCCGTTTGAGAGATCGAGTCGAAATCGACGCTTCCCATGGCGCTGCCGTTCACTGACGATCTTGAAGCAGGCCATGGCCATGCGCAAGCGAGAAGACGAGGTATTTCCCAACGCAGCGGGGATCGATGTCGGAGCATCGAGCCACTGGGTCGCCGTGCCCCGCCATGCGACTGACGACCCGGTGCGCGAATTCGGCGCGATGACTGACGACCTCAACGACATGGCCGACTGGCTGATTGCATGTGGCGTCGACACGGTGGCGCTGGAATCCACCGGGGTGTACTGGATCCCGGTGTACGAAGTGCTGGAGCAGCGCGGGCTGAAGGTCTGGCTGGTCGATGCACGGCAGATGAAATACGTGCCCGGACGCAAGAGCGATGTGCAGGACTGCCAATGGCTGCAAAGGCTGATGAGCCTGGGGTTGTTGCGCGCGGCCTGGCGCCCCGACAGCGAGGTGTGTGTGGTGCGCGCAGTGGCCCGCCAGCGCGAAGTGCTGCTCACCGAGCAGGCCAGTTGGGTGCAGCGCATACAAAAGGCACTGGTGCAGATGAACATCCAGCTCACCGAGGTGCTCACCGATGTGATGGGTATGACCGGACAGGCCATCATCCGCGCCATCGTGGCCGGCGAGCGCGATGCAAAGGTACTGGCGCGCCACCGTCACAGCCGCGTCAAGGCCAGCGCCGAGGAAGTCACCCGGGCGCTGACGGGTAACTGGCGCGAAGAGCATCTGTTTGTACTCGCCCAGGCGCTGGCTATGTACGACCACATTGCACGGCATCTGGCCGAGTGCGAGACGAAGCTGCAGGCGTTGCTGGGCAAGTTGGGCCAGTGCCAAATCGACTTGGGCAAAGTCCCCCGAGCCGGCAGCAAGCTGCGTGCCGAATTCGATGTCCGCCAGGTCATGGCCAACTGGGCGGGCGTGGACCTCACGCGCATCAATGGACTGGGCGCGACTGCCGTGCTGAAGATCCTCTCGGAGATCGGCACGGACCTCAGCCGCTTCGCCAATGTCAAGCACTTCTGTTCGTGGCTAGGCCTGTGCCCCGGCACCAAGATCAGCGGCGGCAAGGTGCTCGCCTCGGGCACCAAGCGCTCGGCGAACCGGGCGCGCCAGGCTTTGAAGATGGCCGCCATGAGCCTGTCGCACAGCGACTCGGCGCTCGGCGCGTTCTATCGCCGGCTGTGCGCCCGCATGGACAAACCGCGCGCCAATACCGCTGTCGCCCATAAACTCGCGCGGATGGTGTACTTCATGCTGACCCGCGGGGAAGCCTTCGTCGACCAGGGCCAGCAGCACTATGAAGAGCAGCAGCGCCAGCGCAGCATCGCCGCCCTCAGACGCCGCGCCGCGGCCCTCGGGTTTCAGGTCAATCCGATAGAGGTGGCCACATGAACACAGCCACCTTCACTCCTGTTTCTTGAGAATGGTAGAGTGCGCACGATGTCAGGCCGTTCCACGAGCCAGCGCGCGCTGGCAGGCCTCGGCCACGTCAAGAGAAGTGACAGGGAACTCGTCATGCAGGGTGCCGTCAAGCAGGCGGCCTGATACCTTTTTGCCCACCCGGTGCATGACCGTGACTGGGAAGCGGCCTTCGTCGCGCGCACGGATGAAATCGTCTCCCTTCTGGAGCTGCTGACCGTGCGGGTTGAGGCAGATGCCGCCGCCGACCCAGGTGCTGGCCTTGTTTACCCATTGCTCAAATGTCTCGAACGTTCGGAATACCGGCTCGCCGGTGGTCGTGAGCACGGAAATGGTATGCCATTCGCCCCATTGCTTCAGGACAAATGGCACGCCCGCCGCTGCGCACTGATCCCGCAAGCTGCGCGGCCAGGCAGGGTGCATCGGGCGTGCGTCGCTTCCGCTCTCACCGCCCGCGATGACCCAGTCGATCGATCCAGGGTTGTATTCGTTGCCTGACGTGTGCAGCAGCTCTCCCGTGATTGTCGAGAACACGTCGACTTGGCCGAGCAAGGGCTCCATGGACAGGAAGCGGATCTTTGCAGGCACACGCAGCAGCTTCGGAATGTCGCGTTCCGCTTCGCCCTGATTGACGATCGTGGCTCCCACCCAAATGTCGGCCGGTGCGTTGCCGGCGATCCAGGTGGCCAGCCACGGCACCAAGGGATTCTCTGCGCAGTCGTCGCGCAGCAGTAGTTCATTGAACGCTTCGCCCAGCCGCTTCATGGCGTTGCCGACGCGCTTGGTCAGCACGAGCTTGTCTAGGTTCGGCGTCTGCCGCCAAACATCGAGCATGTCGATGAACCATTCGATCGGCACCTCGTTGTCGAACACATCGGCCAGGCTCGCGCAGAAAACGCGCTGCCGGCGGCCGTGCACGGCGGCGAAGGCGGCGTGTGCGAGGTTCCACCGGAACGGCTTGCGCCAGTTGGCGGCTGAGGTACGCCGGCGCGGCGCGCCGGGGCCCCAGTTCTGGGCCTGGCCCCCACCAAAGCGGGCATTGCGGGTCTCGGCATAGCAGTGGTCACAGCCGGGGCCGACCCTCTGGCAGCCCTCCCACGGGTTCCAGCTGTGGTCGGTCCACTCGATCTTTGTGTTTTCGCTCATTGTTGATGGTCCTCGAACAGGTCCAGGGTGCGTGTGTCGCGCTCGGGCGGGTTGGCCTCGACGTGAAGGTGCGCTGCATTCGAGCCGCAGAGCTCGCAGACACCTCGCCCGATGCTGACTGGCGAGTGCGGCTGCGACGCGCGCTTCCCGACGGCCGTAAAGGCAGGTGTCCTCGGTGTGATATGAGGGACGGCGGGTTTCATGGTGGGCTGGCTGGTTTGGATATGTGCGACTACATTGGACTCAGCGTATCGTGCGGTGGGAATTGTCAAGACTCGGGACCACGGTGTGGACGTGCGCTTAATGCCGTGCTGATGCTGATGGAGGCTTCTTCTCTATCTGTACCGGGCGAGGCGAGGACGATTCACTTTGTCTAGCAGGTCGTGGAGGCCTGAGCCACGTTCAGCGGCGCTCCGGCAGTCGCGTTTGGGCGGCTTGGTGCCGGGTCGCGAGACCGAAGCGGCCTGCAGCGGCACGCAGTTGATCGACATCGACGGTGTCGTTTGCAATCGCGGCGAGGACCTCCTGCACGAAGCCGTGGAGTGCCGCCAGCTCCTCGCCGATCGGGCCGTGCGTATAGAGATACAGGCCGCTCTGCAAGCGTCGCACTGCTGTGGTTTCTCTGGCTATTCGTTGCAGTAGCGCTTCAGCCATATCCAGCCCGATGCCGCGATGGCGCTCCAGCAGCGCGACCGATGCGGCGCGGTGTTCATGCAGCAGCTCCAGCGCTTCGCCATACAGGGCATCGGCGACCGGGATCCGATCAGCGTGCATCGGCCGTCCGAGTGCCAGCTGGCGGCACGCGCACGCTGGAAATCGACGTGGCGACCGCATCCCATTCGAGGAACGGAATGCCGGCAGTCTGGTAATGCTGGCGCTTGCCGGCCATCCTAGCGTCGTACTCGGGATTGCCCGACATGCCGAGTACTTCGATGACCGTTTCCGGCTGGACGTCGGTCAAGACGAAGTCAGGGTGCACCTGCGCTCGACCGATATGCCGCAGCGGCTTGCGGAATGTCCGGCGCAAATCGACCAGGTGATCGGCCATGGCGACCTCGTGGGACGAGTCGCAAGGCAGGAACTGCCGGTTGGCCAGCATCGCGCCGATATCGACAACCGTCAGGTAGTTCGAGCGCGACTTCTCAACGAGCAGGACCGCGATGCACCGTTGCTCGGCCCGTCCGATGCCAGCCAGCGCGGTGCCATACGAAGCCTGCAGGCGCTCATACAGGCCCGAGGACATGAAGAACCGCTGCGTGCTCTGGCGCAGGACGATCTTGCCCCCATATGGAGTGGCGGCGTGGGATTCGATTTCGCCGATCAGGATGCCGCGGGGGTTGCCCGCGGCGGTAGGCGAAAGCCTTGCCTGCCACGCCTCAAACTCGGCGAGGATTTCGGACTTGCGCTCCGGATCCCACCGCTGCATGACGTGCAGCAGACCGTCGGCGGCCTTCCCGTTGATCCGGGCGTCGGCCAACTCGGCCGTCAATTGAGACCAGCAGGCGTTCCAGTTGCGGGCACCGGTACCGGGCCAGACATTAAGCCCGGCCTGCTCCCAGGCGAACTCGAGGAAGGCGAGCAGGCCTGCGGATCGCCGTTGCGGCTTCGTGCTCTGGCCCTTCGGCGTTCGCTGGACGGTTTTGCCAGGAGTGTGGGTGCTGACCGACAGCGACGCGTCGAGGCGGATATCGAGGTGGCCGTCGCGTATCCTAAATGCGTCGAGACTGTCGACGGCGCCGGACGCCGCCTGGGTCTTCCGATGGAATGGGCATCCTTCGGCGTGCCGGAACGCTTGCTCCGGCCAGCGCGCCAGCAGGAAGATATCGCGGTGGCGCCGGATCACCAGTTTGGGCCGCGGCCGGCTCTCGGTGCAGCCGCATTCCGCAAAGCCCTGGATCGTCTTGGCACGCTCGAGGTGGCGGGCATAGCTGCCCGAATCTTCCAGCACTTCCTCCAGCGGGAACTCGGTCCCGCCAACCCGCACGGTGATCATACGCTCTCCTTTAGACTCCGGCTTCCCGGAACATGGTGTAGAGGTCGCGCCGGATCTCGCTCACATCGAGCAGACGCTTTGCACGGGTCATGGCGACGTAGAGCAGGCGCATCTCTTCCGGCGCCATGGTGAGCGTGCCGTCGTCGCCGGTCTTGAACTTGAAGTCTCCGGCGAGCTGCACGCGCTCCCATTCGAGGCCCTTGGCCCGGTGGACGGTTGACACGATGTAGTCGGCCTCATCCTCGGGGGCGACGCGGGTGAGGATCAGGCGCAGATAGTCCACCCCTTCGTTGTCGATCAACGTCACAAGGGGCTTCAGGTCGCGGCCGGCAAAAGATTCGGCGTACTCCTGGACTTCTTCCCATGTCTCGAACAGGGCGAGTGTGGCGGGGTAGCCGATGCGCTGGCCGCGCATGAGCTGCTCGGCGCCGTCGGCAAAGGCGCGGAGTTCGTCGACGTTGGCGCGCACCGCGACGCGATCGCCGCGGCCGATGCCCTGCGCTAGGTGCGTCAGGACCGTTGCATTCTTGCGGCACAGGATCGCGTCGAAGCGGTCGTGCCCCGGCGTCGAGTCGTGCAGGATCCGCGACTCAACATGGTCTTGTCCCCGGACAGGCGTCTCCTCGTCCATGAGCCGGAGCACGCGGCTGGCCAGCTGAGCGATGGCCGGGCCGAAACGGAACGATTCCGTGAGGGCGCACTCTGGCGCGCGGATATGCTCCATGGCGTTGACGGCGCCGCGCCACTCGTAGATCTGCTGGTATGGGTCGCCGACGTAGATCACCTGCGACTGCTGGGCGCGCAGCACCGACAGCATGAGGCCATCGGCATCCTGCGCTTCGTCGAACAGGATGAAGTCGGCACCAATGCGCGGCCGGCTGCGCTCCCACCTCTTTACATAGACATCGTGAACGATCGCTGACGGGGAAGCGGGATCGAGGTATTCATCCCACAGTCGCTTGACATAGGGCAGCAGCGAGTCGCGCAAATGCTCCGCCTCCTCCTCCTTCACGATAGACTCAACAGGAATGTGACAGGCAAGAGGCTCGGCCTGTGCGGAGCGGCAGAAACGCGCTGCGCCGTCCATCACCATCCGGGCGACCTTGCTGGCGCTTAGTTCAAGGTCTTTTCCGATCGTGGTCGGCAGGCGCAGCTTGGCGAGACCGTAGCGCAAAGCGAGCTGATGCGGAGGCTCGACCGGGTTCTTGAGCTTGCGGGCGAGTTCCGGCGGTGTGGCGCTGTACGCGAGCGAGTGGACGGTCCGGCAGCGGGTGTTCTGCGGGAATTTCTGGGCCGCCTCGGTGGCGATGTCCTTGTTGAAAGCCAGATACAGTCCTCGCGCGCGGCCGCGCGCCTCGGCTGCCAGGCGCAGCGTCGACGTTTTGCCGGCGCCGGCATATGCCTTCACTTTCAGCGGCCCGCCGGCCTTAACCGCGTCGACAACAGCGGCCTGTTCGTCTGTGGGGACCATCAGGCGATCTCCAATGCAGTTTGCTCGGGCAGCGACGCCAGAACCCGTCGACGGATGGCAAGGGAGTCTGCGCGTGCGGCTTGCGAGCGTCGCTCATACTCGCCGCTGACGGCGTCCACGATGTAGGCAAAGTAGAGCGCGGTGGTGGGTCCGGTCCAAGCCTGCCAC
This sequence comes from Cupriavidus sp. a3, assembly GCF_051015765.1. Lineage (NCBI taxonomy): Bacteria > Pseudomonadati > Pseudomonadota > Betaproteobacteria > Burkholderiales > Burkholderiaceae > Cupriavidus > Cupriavidus sp. a3. The sequence goes on from NZ_CP170645.1 coordinate 316,073, forward strand.
TTTGCGCGGATCTCGGCCCGCTGCGCTTCCGGGAGTGAGAAGTAGACGGCGCGCTTCTCGCGCCAGATGCTGGCGTGCAAAGCACGCATGGTCCTCTCAAGGTTGTCGGATCGCCGTTGCCGGCGCGCAAGTTCCTCGTCGGGAGAATGCTGCTCGGCCGCCACGTGGTCCGCAAAGAGCGGGTACCTGTCGCGCTCGCGCTGCTGTTTGCGCGCGAAGGCGGCCTGGCGACGGGTGTTGAAATCGACGGGGGTGTGGCGTTCGAGGCGGGAAAAGCGCATGGCGGGAAGGTCTGGATTGCTCTGACATCCAAGATACCGAGGCCTTGGCGAAGTCAAGGCGGCGGCGCGCATGTTGCGCCGCGTACCATTCTCAGGCCGATTTCCGCCGCACCTTCCCATGAAAACTATAGAATTTGCCGCGTCATTTACGGAAAGCTATGCCTGATCCCGTTACTTCCAAGTTCCGCGAGGTGTCCCTCGGTGCGCGCCCGAAGGGCGAGCGCGAAGCCATTCCACCGGGCGATCCGTCCTACGGCGATATCGCGCTGATGGATGCACTCACCTTCCGGCGCTATCTGGATCGTGTCTTCTGGCACCCGCGTAGCGAGGTGCTGCGCTTCGAAGTGCGGGCCGTGCCCTCGCTGAGGGGCAGGACCTATGACGTGGTGGCGCTGGTCGCGCCAGGCGAGGGCGAGGTCTGGTTCTCTGAGCAAGCGGTGCCAGCGCGGTGGGACTACGTGGCGATCACCGAGATCAACTACGGACTATCGAAGCGGCTCCGGTCGGAACTCAGGGCCGCAGGTAAGATCCCCGACGACTACCAGGCCTTCGACGATGGCCCATTGCCTGACTTCTCCAATCTGGAGAATCCCGAGGAGGTGGCGCAGCGGCGCTGGGCTGTGGTCCACCGGCTACGCGAGGCCAGCCGGCGAGCTCGTAACGCGGCAAAGCTCGGCTGAGGCAGTGCGACAAGCGCTGGGTCCTTGTCCCGGCGTTTGAGGCGCGGTAACATTCGCTCGACTCTACGCGCTACTGCGCATCGACACTGCCGGCGTACCGGCCATCAGCTTTTTCACCCATTGGGGCTATTCCCAATGGGGAAGGCCCCATTTTTTGGAGCCTTCTCATGCGTATTTCTTCCCGTATCAGCACGCTGGCTGTTCTTGCAACCGTCATCAACCTGTTCGCGGCGCTGTACTTCCTGGTGACGACTGGTGACGATCGTCTCGTTGCAATGCAACTGCACCTCGTTGCCGAAATCGAGTTCCTGGTGCTGATCAGTTGGCTTCTCGCGAAGCTGCTGAATCTGGATCAGAGCCCTGCCATCGCTCGCTGACCGTCCTGGCCAGCTGCCAATCCACTACCCACCGGGGAACGCTCCCCGGTGGGGCGTTTCCCGGAGCCACATCCAAAGGAAACGCCATGTTCCAGAAATTCCTCGAAATCGAAGTCGGTCCCGCACCGTGGGGAGAAGAATGCGCGCAGGTCGGCAGCGATGACTATGCCAAGCGCTCTTCTATGGAGTGCGCGGTGTACATCCGCCAACTTGGCCGGATCTTCGGTGTGCACGCACCCGAAGTGCTGTCGTTTGTGCGCAGAAGCTTCCCTCACGATTTCGGTCGCTACCACGAAGTGGTGGCCTGCATGAATGCGGCAGGCCACGCGCTGTTCGATGAATCGCGCTTGCCTGCGCAGTGGGATCACGTCGCCCGGGCCGAACTGGCCTGGCTATGCTTGAGCGATCGCTACCGCGGATTGCTGCGGGATGGCGAGTGCGAGCTGCAGGACGTGCCGGATCTGTACCGCCTTAGGTCGGTTCCGGATTTTCCGGATCATCCGGTCGCGCACTGGCTGGCGCTGGGTCTCGTGCCGATGCCTACCGGCCCTGCGCTGGCGTTCCACTGATCTAGCCTACGGTAGAGCAGATCGACGACTTCGCCGGTCAGCCTGCTGCCCCTTTTTGACCCCTTCGGGAGACCTCCCGTCGGGTGGTCTCCCATGCCATTCTTGAGAGACCACCATGTACAAAGAAATTATTGAGCAGTTTATCGCCGCACAGAAAGCGGCCCACGCCGCGTATGCTGCGGCCGCAGCTTTCGAACGCGAGACCGTCGCTGCGATCCCTGACCACTATCGATCGGTCGAGCTTCGCAGCGAATACCGTACGGCGCAAGAACTGGAGAAGTTCTGCCGATCGGTCGCCAGCGGCGTCGTCAATCGCGCCCGGCGCGAGTTCGCCCCTCAGGGCGCGCGTCTCGATATTGTCCACGAGGACGAGTACAAGCGCGCCGGGCTGGATATCGACGCGGCCCTGAGGGCCGGCAAGATCCCAGACATCGATGGGCTGTGGGCATCGATGGCCCGCCGCTACGGCGGCCATGGCGGCGCGGAACTGGCCTACCAGCAGGCGGCCCAGCGGATCATTTCCGGCTTCGGCCTCAACCGCAAGCGCGAAGTCAAGCGTACCGCCTCGGCAGTGGTCCTGCGCAAGCACGTTACCTCCGAAGCCTGCTATCGGCGGACGGCGCGCAAGGTGGGCTACTACAGCTACCAGAGCACGGCAGACTGCCTGTCCGGCCTCGCCACCTTTGCCACTAAGGCGGGTCATCAGTTGCTGGCAGGCGGGCTAAGCCAGGTCAACGTGCACGACGTCGAGTACAACTACCGTGAAAAGCTTAGCTACCCCGGTCTGGACATCGTGTTTTTCAAGGACGCGTGGGAATTCAAGCTTTCCCACCAGGTCGCAGACGATTTGATGCTCTTCCTCGGCGAGTACGGCGAGGCCTTCATGCAGGAAGCCGCGTAGGTCCCATGTAAACTTTCACTTGTGGTGCCTACGGGCGCCTCGTCTTCCTGGAGTAGAAGTACATGTACAACGCACGCATTGAGACTTTCCGCGCAGGGGAGACTCTCGCCGGAGGCCAAGGGACCGCACCAGCGTCTGCCGAACTCAAGCGATTCTGCCGCAAGCAGGTCGCCGAGATTATCCAGCGGGCTGGTATTGAGTTTGGCATCGATGGTGTACCTATCGCCATCGACGAAACACGGCTGCCCATCGACGGCTATCCCAACATCTGGGAGGCTATCCGGGCCGGTGTCGTGCCGGATCTGGATCGCTTCTGGAACCTGCTGCGCGAGACGTATGAGGCGGACGGGCCGGCGAAAGCCGAGCGGCAGACGGCGGCCACGCTCGTTCGTGCCTTCGGCCTGGTCAGCAGTTCGGCCGTGCGCCGCTCCACCGCCTTCGTTCGGCTCAAGCTCGTAGCGTTATCGGAGACGGTCAGCGATGCCTCGCGGCCCTCGCGCCAACTGCATTTCGGCTCGCTGGAGCCTGTGACGCAGGCGTTCGCAGCGCTCGCAGTCTTTGCTCGTCGCAATGGCCACGCCGTTCTGGCAAGCTGCCTCGCGCAGTTCCATCCCGCCGATGTGTTTGAGTCCCAGCAGCGGCGAACTTTTCCTGGTCTGGACGTCATCCAGTACAACGAGTATTGGGAGTTGCGCTTCGCCACGCCGGTCGCTGATGCGCTGCTGGCATTCGTCCAGCGGCACGCCGGAATATCACCTCAGTCCGCATAGCCGAACACGGCTTGCATTCCCCTTAACGCCCCGTCAGTGACTTTCACCGACGGGGCTTTTTGTTTTCTGGAACCCATCATGTCTACTACCTGGTACGCGCCCTTGCGGGCGATTGTCAGTCTTGGCTCTCAGGCCGAGAAAATCGCTCATCAGGGCGAGTTGTACGCGGCGCGTCAGCGTCATCTGTCTCAGTTCTTCACGCCCGACGCCATTGCCCGCTTGATGTGGGGCGCGGTAGCCCACTGGCAGCCAAACCGTAAGGTGTCGATACTCGATAACTCAGCGGGATCGGCACGCCTGCTGCAGTTCGCGGATCCGGGCACGCACAGCCTGTATGGCGTGGACGTGCACCAACCTACGATCGAGGCGGTGCAACTAGCCGTCGAGGCGGCTGGCTTTGACGGCAGCTTTCGGCACGCCGGCATGGAGGAAATCCATCCTGCTCGCTTCGATGTCGCCCTCATCAACCCGCCGTTCTCAATCCACCTCGAATCGCCGCATCTGAAGCCCTACGACTGCACCACCTGGGGGCCGCTTCGGCGCGGGCACCAGTGCCCTGAGCCACGAGTATGCGCTGTCACAGGCACTGGACGCGGCGCAGGTCGTGGTGGCACTACTGCCCACGACCTTTGTCGACAAGTTCGCCGGCCGGCTCATCGCTCACGGGGAGCCATTCAGCGATGCCGCCAGGCGCGTGGTGGGCGTCTTCGACTTGCCATCGAGCGCCTTCCGGGAGGAAGGGGCGGAGGTGCGCACCTCCATTGCCGTGTTCGCGCGCTACCGCATGCGAGCCAGCGATTTCGTGCGGCAAGCCGTGTCGGATCTGACCCAACCGCTGCCCGCACTGGAGCTGCAAGCCGAGGATCGCCTCTATGGTGAGCCGCGGCTCGGCCACCAGCTGCTGGACGACGAAGGTCCGGCCATCACGCGTCCAGTGACCTCGCAGAAACGGGTACGCATCTCGCATTTATTCCCCCCAACTATCCATACATAGTTAGAGCTAGATAAGCGGCATCTGACCCCCAACACCCCTGAAGAGGGAAGCTTTCTGTTCGGAATTTGATAAAGCTATTCCCTAAGCACACATATTGTGTAGAAGACGCACCGTCGTACATCGCAGCACTGATTGTTTCGAGTAGCTCGGCTTTCTTTGAAAGCCGAGTAGCCGGTGGGGGTCCGGGGGAGGGACAGATGAGGCGTCGGACTGTGGATAACTTGACTCTGGAACGCTGGCGGACGCTAGATGCCCTTGGGGTGCTGGAGAAGCTGGGTGGCTATGCGAAAGCCGATAACACCTACGAGCCGGTCAGTGCGCACGATACGAAGCGCTACCACGTCAGCATTGGGGGGCGCGACTTTGAGTTGCTACTTCGGGGTTCCAAGTTCTACGACACCCGGCTTGCCCGCGGCGGTGGTGGTGCGGTGGATTTGGCCATGCATCTGCACAACCTCGACTTCAAGGGTGCCACTGCGCTGCTGCGCAGCCTTGGGATTTAGGTCGCAGCATGTTCGTGACCATCAAGGCCCGCGTCTACACCGACGCCACGGGCGTCTACACGGAGCTCCCAGCACTGATGACGCCAGCCGGCGTGCTGGAGCCGTTGCTCGACTATTGCCTCCATCGCAGCCACGACCGCAGCCTGACGTGGATGTCGAAGGTCGCCCGCTCGGTGCGGATGTTCCTCGAATACGTGCAAACCAACCCGGCCGAGTGCGACACCTACCGCCTGTTCCAGAACTTCGCACAGCGGCTCTACACCGGAACCTTCGACCGGCAGACTGGCCTCGACCCCAGCTGCCTGTGCTGGGCGCCACGCTCGCCGCAGGATGCCTCCCACATCATCACCCATCTCTCCGACTTCTTCGATTGGCTCGGTGAGATGCGGCCCGAAGCGGCCAAGGTGAATCCCCGCTACGCGGGTGGCGCCTTCGACCGACAGACCGACGAGGCCGCCTACCAGTACCGACGCAGTAAGGCCTTCCTCGGATACACCTGGGCGGCAAACGCATCCCCCGCCGAAACCGGACACCGTATGCGAGGTCGACGGCTGCCCAAGGTCGAACAGGGTGAACCACCAGCCTTCCCGGAGGAGCGTTTCGAGGAACTGCTGACCAAGGGGTTCTGCGCGGGCGGGCGCTATGACTACCGCGGCATGCTCATCACCTTGCTGCTGCACGGCGCGGGCTTCCGCGAATCGGAACCGTTCCACGTCTACATACCCGACGTGTTCCCGGACCCCGGCAACCCGCACCAGGCCCAGGTCCTCATCCACCACCCAAGCCACGGTACCGCCCCCGTCGACTGGCGCGACGAGCGCGGACGATCCCGTCAAGGCAACCGCGCCGATTACCTCGCCCACCAGTTCGGCCTGGTGCCGCGCACCGACCTCATGGACCGTCGTCACGCCGGCTGGAAGGGCGGCACCCACGATGCCGCCTACTACAAGCGGGCGTACTGGTTCCTGCCTGAATATGGCGAATGGTTCCTGCACCTCTGGCGCTGCTACCTCGAACAGGTCGCACGCGTCGAACGTGGCCACCCCTTCGCCTTCATCAACCTGAACCGCGAGCCCGTCGGCGCCATGTACACGCTCACCCAATACAACAAGGCGCATGCCGCCGCGTGCGAGCGCATCGGGCTTACGGTCGGCAAGGCACTAGGCACGACGCCACACGGACACCGTCACGCCTACGGCCAGCGACTGCGCAACGCTGGCGTCGACAAGGCATTCATCCGCCGCTTTATGCATCACGCCTCGCTGGAGAGCCAGGAGGTCTATACCCAGGCGAATACCCGCGAGGCCTTGGCCGAACTCCATGCGGCCGCCCAGCGGCTGCGCGGCAAGTACGCCAGGCCACAACCGGCGACAAGACTGCCTCTGCCCGGCATCGAACTCAACGACTGAGGAACCTCATGGCCGAAAGGACGAAAACGACTGCATCCAAATCATCCGCCACCTCAGCCCGAAAGGTAAAAGGTGTGAAGCGGGATACAGATGTCACGCTCGGCTGGGTCGCCCGCGAATATCCGCAACTCGCCGCCTGGCGTGCCTTGGCCGTGGAGTGGTTAAAGGGCGAAACTCAAGGCATTGACTCTAAATTGGCTGCCCTCGTGGCCTTCTTCGAGCGCTACCTTGTCCGGCAGACGCTACCGCTCGACGTGGCGGTGCTCCTGGCGCGCACCACCGTCCTGCCAGACTTCTACCGGACGGCTTGCCCGGATTCAATTGCGGGTATCAAGTACAACAACTATATCCACGCCTTTCTGCACTTCGTGCTGATGCACGAGTGCAGCGAAGCCGCCGACGACGGCCAGCCGGTGGTCTCGCCGGCCTTCCGCAATCCCGTGCCACGCCTTTCCAATAGCGGCATTCCGAAGCGCGACGAGAGCGTGCATTCGCCGCTGCCCTACGGCTACATCGACGAACTGCGCCAGATGCTTGCGGCAGGCCCGTACTTCCGCGACTGGCAGTGGGCGCAGAGTGCGCTGGGGGCCGAAATCGGTCAGCGCGGGAGTTCCGGCCCCGACTGGTTCGAGGTGACCAAAGACCAGATTGACTGCAACGACCGGGACTGCGTGTGGCGAGTCCGCTCGGTGAGCCGGAACAATCGCCGCGTGCAGGTGCTGGAGATGTGGAGCCCGGTCCGCTGGGTGGCCCTGCTCACGAAGCTCATTCTGCCGCTGCGGAGCGTCCAGGTGCGCATGCTCGACTCGGGAGAGGCCGATACCTGGCGCTACGCAGCAGGGCACTGGACCCAGAACCCGAACCGGCTCGCGCAGGGCAGTGGACGCCGGCCGCTGCAACAGGGGATGTTCCGCCGCAGTGTCCCGCTCGCCGATGGCGAGCCGGTTCCGACCGTGCTCTACATCAACACCAACAAGACCGCCGACATGGCCAAGTCTGGCGCCGACAAGGGCTATGTGTTGCCGTGGTCCTTCGGCGGGCCGGTGTACCAGGACGTCTTCCACTGGTTGGAGAGGCTGCGCGACTGGCAGGAGAAGTACAACCCCGTCTCGCGGTGCACGGCCTGGGCGGAACTCGATGGTCGTCATATCAGCGCGAAGAGTGAGGTGCAACTGGCAGGCTATCCCGATGCCTGCTTCCTTTTCCGGATGGCTGAGGCGGGTGATGGCGAGTGTCATCTTCCGCTTAGCGAAAGGAGCCTGGATCCGCCATGGTTCAGCCTGCTGCAAGCATTGGAACAGCGGCTCGCCGACCGGCGAGAGACGCATCGCAACGGTGCACCGATTTGTTTCCTTCCGCCTCTCGAAGAGCGGCGGAACGGGGGAAAAACAACGCTCTTCCCGCTGCACAGCTTGCGCGTTTCCCTCATCACCGCGTTGGCACTCGAAGGCCAGGTACCGTTCCCCGTCCTGCAAAAGCTGGTTGGGCACAGCCGCCTGCTGATGACCTTGTACTACACCAAGCCCGGCGCGTCGCACATCCGCGACGTGCTGCTCGCCGCGGCCGAGCGGCTGGAGGCGAACAAGGAGGCCAGCATCCAGAACTTCCTGCTCGACACCAAGCATGAGGACCTGTTGCAAAAGGCCATTTGCAACAGCGTGCCCAGCCTCGCCGCAGCCATCCCGCAGCATCCGGCTGCGCGCAATCCGGCGGGCTGGATGCCGATGCACCATGGGCTGTGTCTGGTCGGCGGCAACACCAGTGAGGTCGAGGACAACGGCTCAGTGGGCGGCTGCTACAACGGCGGGCCGAACCTCGGCTCAGCTGCCAGGCCCAGCTATGGGCCTGTTCCGGGCGGCAGCCGCAACTGCGTGCGCTGCCGCTGGTTCGTGACCGAGCCGCATTACCTGCCGGCGCTCGCGGCCCACTTCAACACGCTCGCCTACCACTTCGACGAGGCGCGCAGCGCCTGTCTTACTCGCGAAAATGAGCTTCAGGACTTGAAGAAGCAGAAGGCCGATGCGGAAGAATCTAGTCAGCCGTTCAACCGACTGGACACTTTCCGGCAGGCTGAGCGGCTCTGGGAGAGCGCCCTGAAGCGCTTTAGCGACCTCGCCGAAGACCTGGTGGCCTGCTGGCGTCTCATCGAACGCTGCAAGGCGGCGCTCGAAGCGCAGGGTAACGGCACACAATTGGTGGCCGCAGGCACGGGGGGCGATGTACAGGTCGGCTTCGAGGAAACGGAGTCGGAGCTGCTCCAACTCGCCGGCGTGTGCGAAAGCGTCGAGGTCTACCCCGATCTGGAACCCGGCAAGGCAGTGTTGCGGCGCAGCCAGTTGCTCGATGCGGTCCTTTACCGAGACAACCTCCCGCCCGTGTTCATCCTGTTGAGTGAACAGGAGCAACTGCTCGTCGGCAACGCCTTCATGCGCCGCCTTGCCCAGCAGATAAATCCGGAGAATCCCGCGCTGGGCAAACGCCAGGTGATTCGCCTGATGGACGCAGGACTAAGCCTCAGCCGGCACTTCGATATGGACCTCGCCTCGCTGCTGCCGACCGCGAACCCCGTCATGGCATTCCCCGCCGGGCGCCAGGCCCTCACCGGAGATGAAGCATGAATGGCAAAACAGCGATCCAGCCGGACGCGGTCCTGGAGGCGTTGCTCGCCAAGGGCGGGCGCTCGAACCGGCGCGCAAGCCTGGCAAAGATGCACGAGCTTTGCCGTCGGCATTATGAAGCCGGTTCGCGTGATTTCTCGCTGTCCGCCATCGGCCGCCTGGCCGAAGCCGAAGGCATCATGAAGGGCCGCGCCCTCTACAACGCTCCGTCCGCCGACTACCGCGCGCTCATCGGAGCGTGGGCGGTCTACGCCGGACCTCCCGCACGGAAGCCGCCCAAGACCCTGGCGAGCCACGACTACCTGATGCGCATCGAGGACCCGGCCATCCGCTCCATCATGCAGGCCATCATTGCGGAGCGGGACAAGCTCAAGGCGCAACTTAACGTGCTGAAGGCCAACATCCAGGTGACCGTGGACCGGCGCCCGCTGGGCGCGGCTATTGCGGTCGCGCCAGGAGCGCAGCCGGTGACCGTGCTTGCCATGGCCGCGCAGCTCACGCCTTCAGAGCGCGAAGCCTTGCAGAAGGCGGTGTCGGCCGACTATCTCGAAGAGCGGGGCTTCCGGGAAGGCCGCCACGGCGAAATCGTCAACGAACGGGGCCGGACGTTGTTTGAGGTGGGGTTCGCGCGGGCGATTCGAAAAATACTTGCGTAGGCGAAGCAAAAATGAAAAGGAGAGGACCACATGAGTGTGACTTACTACCTTGCCTTGAGTCCGGGCAGTATGTGTGGGTAGGGGCACTAGGACCGAGCCGCCAAGTTATGCCGGAAGGGCAAGCCGACGCGATATCGCGCATTGCGCTGGCCCATCGTGGCAAGCCGCTGGTTGTGGTGAGTGATACTCATCCGATCCTTGATGATGGAGAGGAGTGGGAGGCATCGCCCGAGGCATAAGATGTAGAGAGTTGGACTTGGTCGGACAGACGATGTCAGATCGTCTGTCTCGGTTCGGCCAGAACGCGTCTTTCGCGCGCTCCTATCTTGAGACATTCGAGCGTCCGCCGGACCACAAAGCCTCCGTTCGAAGTCGGCCATGATGCACGCCGTCTCAGCGCGCCTTGGGACATCCTGCGAGCCGTGGCGTCGATGGGTCTCCAGTGTTATGCAGCGAATTGCGTACGCCGGCCAGACCTCGGTTATGCTTCAATTGCAGGGCATATAACGGACAGCAGACACGAGTACCACGGGAGCGAAGCAGTATTGAGCCTTTGGAGGCGAACGATGAGTGCAGACAATTCTGCAGGTGAGTCGGGTAAGACGTTGGTACAGCGCAGCGAGTTGGTCCTGAATGCGTTTGGCTACTGGCCAACCTTTCACGATTCTGAGGTTGTCACCTTCTGTATTAGGCTGGCTGAGGAATCAGGCCGGTATGTAGCTAATGCATCTATTTCGGTACGGCATGACGGCCAGGACAATCCAAAGTGGACGGGTTCAGGCGTGGATCGGATCGTTGAATTCCTATGCCGGGATATAGGTGAGACCAACATCAATCTCAATGAACTGTCTGGCGGTGGTTGGCTGGACGAGATCGTTATATCGACGCAAGACAATGGTCGCCTTAGCTTTGATATGAGGCCTCTCGCCGGCTTTGATGCTCGGTTCAATTGCCGATCTATCGAGATCCTGAGGGTTAGGCCGGTGCCCTCCACGTGAATTCAGCTACCGTCCTTCCGATCGCGCCGCCCAGAGTTTGAGGCGGTTCGACAATGACCTGCCGCCCTACAATTTCAGACGTCGTATTCCGGCGCTTGGACGGGGAGTTGCAATGGATACAAGGTTGTCCGATCCCGATAAAGAACTCTATCGAAGGGTCGACGAGGTTCTGCATTACATCTGGGATCCCATCGGCATCTCGACAGTTCCATCGGCGCGCGACGAATACAATGCCTACGTGCCTCATGTGTTCGAGCTTTTGAAAGAAGGTGCAAGCGCAGCGGTGATCACGGAGTACTTGATCCGAGTTGTTCGCGATCGAATGGGAATGGGCCAAGAGGTTGCTCATACCCAGAAGGTCGCCGATGTATTGATGGCTTGGAGAGAGGAAGCCAGGAGCGGAGGTTGATCCCAAGAAAGGCCGACATCATGACAACCGAAAACCGGTGCAGCGCAGTGGTAAGCGACGGCCAAACAACGCTAGTCGCAGAGGCTTACGATCGAGAAACTGACAGCATTATCCAGACCTACAACCTCGACGTTCATGACATTGCAGGGCTTTGCCGCGCACTCGGGGTTGAGACCTTCGAGTCGTGGGCGAGCTACGAGTTGGATAAGACGGACATCGAAACGCTCAACTGTGGCTATGGTTTCGGAATACATCATGACGGGCGGGTAACACTGAGGATGCGCGGCAAGGTTGACGAGCATCCCTACTTGCTGCATACGAACCGCGAACTGTTGCTTATGCTCCAAGGGCGCAAGCCACTTAGTGTTTTTACTGACGATGGGCCATCAACAGATTCCGTATCTTCGCTTTTTCCAGAAGCAAAATTTGATACACATGTGGAAACGGGTCGGTTCGTGAAGTATGCATATGCTGAACCGGTAGACAACGGCCTGCGTCGAGTTAGATGGGTGTTCTACGCGCTCCCTGAGGAGGCGTGGAGAATTAAAGCCTATGTTCTTCTATTTGAAACGTCAAAGCGCTCGGGGTGGAACGAAGGATTTGAGCGAATGCAGGGCTCGCTACTAGGCTATTCCGAGCAAGAGAACGACATCAATATCGAGCTCCAAAGGAAGCGCGCCCAGCGCCATGCATGACTTGACCACGGAGCTTTTGATGTCTGCTTCTACCGCTGCCAGAGGACCGCTTTTGGGTCGGTAGTCGCCTCTGGCGCCGGCATGCCCCCGCCCAAGTGGACCGAGGGCCGAGACCGGCCAGAAGCGGCCATCTGAGGGGTTCTTCCAAGCGTTCGGTAGGCAACATACGCGTCGAAGGCCAGACTGCCAACATTCAACGAATTGGCACAATCCGGCGCCCGAGCAAGTCGACAAGCGCGGGCTAGCTGTGCCGCGATAGGTCTGCGGCTATGTCCAAGCCGTGAAATTGGGCTAACGTACAAGCAGAAGAACCGCCAACTACACGATTCTAATACCCTAAGACGTCTCCGGGGTCGCCTGTTAAAAGCCAACTAAGTTCGTGTTCCAATAATCACGGTATGTCAGACCAACTGCTAATAGTCTTCCACTCTGGGAAGGTCTATAGTTACTCCGGCACTAGGCAGGAGACCTCGTCCTACTTCGGCGGTCCCATTTCAGGCAAGCTTTCAGGAATACCTCATGGCCCGGCCCTTCCGCATCAAGTGGCTAAGTTAGATCGCGCGGATCTTCCGCTACCAAAGGGCGAAAGCGAACTATCTGACCTCGTGCTGATCTATGGCTTCCGCTTTGACGGCTGCGAGTTGGAATATGAAATTGGTTCCGGTTGCGAAATCAAGATCGTTGCATCGGTCCAACGGGAGTCATCCGACGATTGGCCATATCAGGACTATCCTCACGAATTCCCGAAGGTATTTCTTGAGCTGACCGGTACACGAGCGATGGCCTATGAGGATTTCTCCTCGGAATGGCCGAACCTCCCTAGGTTGCAGCCGGCCGAGATTGTGGTATTGGTGCCTCCGCCATCAACCTTAGGAGTATCCCTTTGGGGGGAAGATGGAGACGCCGAGGGCGTGACGGTCGTCTTCGAGTGTGACCCAGTGAAAAGGAAGGTCAGAACTTACAATATCTGTAGCTAGCTGAATAGCCGCAGGGAACGGATCGTCATTCTGAATGAAACGTCGAAGCGCTCAGACCACGGGGACTATTCCTCCCGCATGCATTCTGGTGCTGCCGGAAGGCCGCTTCGGGTCCGAGAAGCGCCGATCGGCGCCCTCCCCCCTCAGTTGCCCGAAGCCGGCCTGTTTCAGTCTGTCGCTGGCCAACGACTGCTTAGAGCGGGACGCGCCGGCCACAATCGGTCATAGAACGAATCGAAGTCGGACCTCCCACGGTTGCAAGAGGCATGGACGGCAGCCGTTTAGCCGCCCATGTTTGCCAACGCACACGCAAGCTCGTCTGCGCTTGATAGTGTGTGGCACGTGCCGGTAATCGCAGATTTTCTACCTCGGAGAAACGGTCATCAAGATGCGGCAGGCAACTTTCGATATAGAACTGGCATTGTTGAGCCCAAGCAGCGTGTGGAAAGAGTTGCAGCGGCGCCTCGGTGATACCTGCACGTTAGAGGATCGGCTTGAGCAGGGTTGGGGATTAGTCATCCGCCCAACCAATCCCCATACCGGTTCACTTGCTGAGCAGATGCGAAATTTTCTGTCCTTGCTCGCGGGCAATGAGGCGCTGATTTGCAAGTGTGACCCTATTTTAAGAATTGCAGCCTTTAACCCAAACGCGAACCTTACCGTCCTTGTCGAAGAGTTGGACCGAGTTTACTCGCTGGGAGCCAGCGTTGAACTAAGTGTCTATCCGGTCGAATGAGTGCAGATACCCTTGGGGCGAACTTCGATAACTCCATTTACCTGGCGCCTAAGCGTAAGCGTCCGGGCAACCCGTCTTGAATTGCAGTGAGGATATTTACTCTACTGAACCAACTAACCGCAAAACCGGCCACCATAGGTTCAGGCCTCCAATGCGTCGAGACATGAATCGGTCAAATTCATATCTTTGATCTACAGCTGAATACTAAAGTGAACTAGGCACTGGCACAGGACAGAAGAAGAATTGTCCAAGTCAACAGGAGATTGATGTGACAGAAAATAACCGACGGTATGTAAATTATGAAGACCCAGCTTTTATCGAAATCTGCGACCAGTTTTTCTCTAATAATCAGGAATTCATCTTGATCTGCAATGACAAATCCCTAGAAAAATGCAGATATGCTGCAGAATTATATTTGAGATACGACTTGCAGCGGCCCAAAAAAAAGTGGGATAACCTAAAATCGCTTGCAAGGTTGGGGGCGGCAGGGATGAAGGTACTTCCTCTCATGGTTGTCTGCAACAAGGCTACGCTGCTGGGCTGGACAGTTGTTGTTGGAAACGAAACCAATCATGTCCTTTACGTAACTCCCAAGGCGCCGAATAGCAACAAACCATTCCCAAGCCCTACAGGCTGATAGGCCTTTGCTGGGTCGAGAAGCGGAAACTTTTTTGCTTTACACGGGTTTAGCTGGCGACACTTCTGGTCACTGGATTATCGCTAGCTGTACACAGTGAATGTCCTTAAACCGAGCGCGACTGGCCGTTATGGGTCGGCTGCGGTCCTTCCCTTACCCGCTTCTGTAAATAGAGCGTGTTGAAATGAAGAGGCCGGCGTTTCCACCGGCCTGCTGTGTTTGTATGTATTGCGATGTATCGATACATACATCGCCAGTGTACCTAAATCCCTTTGCTGGCAAGGCGTCCAGCAGACCATCCGCTTAACTATGCATGGTTAAGGTATAAGTCTCGCACGACGGCCGCCGCATCGTGCTTGGGTTCGACTGCGGGTTCGTCGAGGCGATGGTGCTCAACCGAGTGCTGGAGCGCCGCATCGTGTCGATGGAAGGCCAGCGCCTGCCCCGTGGCTTTCGCTACGCAGGCACGGGCCGCCTGGATATGGAGGCTTACCTGCTGCACCCCGAACCGATCGCGGCATTGGGCGATCTCGTCGGCATGGTGAAGGGCGCCGGCGGTGAGCCGGAGTTTGCGCCGGGCTTCCTCGAGCACTTCCGCCAGCGTATGCGACGCAGCATGCGTCAGGCGTTGCCTTTGCGCCATGCGGTCTGGACGACGGGCGTAGGTGCCGCCGATACCATCCTCGGTACGGCGACGAAGACGCATCTTGTCGATTCGTCGGTTTGGGGCGGCCCAGTTATTAAGGCCGGCCAGGTAGTACGCTTCGAACGGCAGCCCGATGGCCGCTACCAGTACACGGTGCGCGACAAGTGCTACGTCGTCTCGTTGGACGAGATTACCACCCGCTACAGTGTCGAGAAATCGGCGCAGGCATGGGAAATCGTGCATGAGGGCCTGGCCACGCGCTATCCCGGGCAGGCCGAGCGGCTGCGCAAGCGGTTGCTGGCGCTGGGCATCGATCGCTGGCTGAACTGGCAATTCCAACAGGACGACCTGGTCGAGCTGCTGCTCAAGCCCAACGGCGCGGTGGCGGCGTGGGAGCAGGGCTGCGGCAAGTCTCGTCTCGCGGCGGGCCTGATACTGCTGTCGGGAGTCAAGCACGGCATGATCGTCGTCGAGGCACGCCTGATCGCCGAGATGCGAGCCGAGCTGGAGCAGGTCATGCCAGCATCGGACGTGCACGTGATTCAGTCGCCTGAGGACTTGGTGCAGCTGGGCCGCCTCAATCTGATCGCCTACGAGCGCCTGCGCATGCCCGTCGACCGGCAGGCTTCGCCCCGTGTCACCTACGCGCACCGGCTGCGTCGTCGCATCGGCCTGCTGGTGGCCGATGAGGGTGAGCGTCTGTCCAACCCGGCCAGCGACCAGAGCCGGGCGCTCTGGCAGCTATCGGCAAAGCGGCGCTATATCCTGACCGGCAGCCCGATTGCCAATTACCCGCGCGACATCTTCGGACTGATCGCCTTTACTGGCGGTGACGGCACGGCGGCACAGCCGTATGGCTACCGGCGTGGCTACCTGGAAGCTAGCTGGCTCGCTTCGGTAGAGCATGCCGAGCGCGGCATCGACCGGTTCCGCAGCGACTTCGTGGTGCTGGAGTGGGTCACTTGGGAATTTGCCGAAAGCCTGCAGGATGGGGCCAAGCGTGAAGTGCCCAAGATCGGCAACTTGCCGCGGTACCGGCAGATGCTGGCGCCGCACGTGAAGCGTCGGTTGGTGTGCGAGCCCGAGGTAGCCCTCTATATCCGCATCGAGCCGCCCGCAGTCGAAGTGCTAGAGACGGACTGGGATCCTGCGCACTTGTCGCTCTATCTGCGGACGGCCGACGAGTTCGCCCAGTGGTACCGGGACGTGCGAAAGGTGGAAGGGAAGTCAACCAACCTGATCGCGATCCTCGCCCGCATCCGTGCTGTGCACTTCGCCGCCAACTACCCGCAGCATGGGGTGGACGGTGTCGGAGCGCTGAGGCAGCTGACCAGCAAGCAGCGCGCGGTGATCAAGCGCCTCGAAGCCATCGCCGCGGAGGGTAAGCAGGCAATCCTGTTCGCCGAAAACCCGGGTGTCATCAACCTGATCGCCACGCAGTTGAAGGCGAGGGGCGTTGAAACGGTGCCGTTTCACGGCGGCATTCCGATTGCGAAACGCGTGGCCGACAAGGACAAGCGTTTCGTGGGCGGCAATGCCACAGGGCTGCTGTGTACCAAGGCGTCGGGCAGGGCCGGCTACAACCTGCCCAATGCCGACTACGTCCTCTTCTATGACCGTTCGTGGACGTGGCGCATTGAATATCAGGCGATGCGGCGTGCGCTGCGGTGGAACCGAAAGGGGCAGTTGAAGGTGGTGTACTTTCACTTACCGGGGAGTCTCGATATCTATCAGGACCAGATGGTGGCGCACAAACGGGACGCCATGGAGGCGGGCCTGGACTGGGCGACGCCGGAACTGGAGGACGAGGCGTTTCTGCACATGGACACGCTTTTGGACGAATTTGTAGACGATCTCGCCAAGCTGCACGGCCGTAAGGCCCGGGATCAACGTGACCTGCTCAAGGAGGCCGCATGAAAGCGAACGAGTGCAGCATCAACATCGGCGAAGGAATGGCAACGATCAAGCGACGCGGCACGCGTAGCACGACCGTTGCCCAAATTCTCGGCACCATCGAGGTGGACGGGATGGAAGTCATCTGCCTCGACCGTCTCGTCCATGGCATCTCCGAGAGCGAGATGGACGGCTGGCAGGTTAGCGGCGCGGTGACCAGCGTGCTGGCCAGGCCGATCGGACCCATTCCGGCGAAAAGCAGTCGAAATTGACGAACTTTCGGTGGATGATCCAGGCACGAACCATCTTATGATCAATTCCGTAGCGTGCCCCGCTACGGAATTGCCCTCTCAAGATGTACCCGTTCCCTCAAGCCCTCCTCGTGAGGGCTTCTTTTTTTTCCAGTCTGCGAGGTGACCGAGGGGCTGAGAACGACCCGTTTGAGACGTCCGGTGCAGAGCCAAACGGACGTCGGGTGCGGGATTGCAACGGCCGTTAACGCTTCTGGCGGAGCACCCCGCGCCGGTCAGGCAGTAGGGATAAGCTCCGGATGCTGTGAATCAATCAGAATGACCCCTTCCGCGACTCGTTCGCGGATCTGCCAGCCTGCTAAATCTTCTCGGGCGGTACCAGAATCCCTAGGGAGATTCCACGTTTCGCAGCCTGGGTTCGCTTAGTTACCTCCAGTTTTCCGAAGATGTGCTTGATGTGCGTCTTCACTGTCTCCGGCGCAATGTTGAGCACCCGCGAGATTTCCTTGTTTGACTTCTCTTGTGCGATCAAAGTCAGGATGTGTCGTTCGCGTGGACTCAGGATGGTGCTGTTAGGGCATAGAGCTTGCGAGGTCGCCGCAACGCTCGGCTCGGTGAGCGCATGAAGTAGCGACGCTGCCGGCCCCTCCAGAGAGCGTGCGACAGGCGTGGTGGAGAAGGATTTCAATAGCGAGGCGACGGTTGACCCCGCATCCAGCAATGTTGCCTTGAATCCTTGTGGTCCGGCGAGCTCGAAATAGCGCGCCAAGGCCGCGTTAGAGCCGTCCCGCTGTCCGCCAGCGGCCAGGGCAACAGCCAGAAAAGCGGCGCAGTGAAGAGCCAAATAGTAATCGCCACGATCGTTTGCCCAGTCGTACCAACCACGTAAGCCGGCTATAGCAGCCTCGGTGTGGCCTTGCGCCGCGTCAAGCTGACAGCGTGACAGTGAAGCGAGCATTGCCATTTCGACTCGGATATCGGCGTCCGAATGTGGCTGCGCGACCAAGTGCTCAATGCGCTTGACGCATGCCTGTGCTTCCCAAAGACGAGAATTCCTTAGCAGGAGTTGTTCACGCTCATAGAGCATGACCACTTCCAGGTGCGCGAAGCCGAGCCCGTGTGCAATGGAGCAGCCTTGTTCGAGGATCTCGTTGGCCCGCTCGATGTTACCTTGCCGACATTCCAGGCGTGCGGCGACGGTAAACGCCGCAACAATCGCATCTCCAAAGCCCGTTGCGGAAACAATTGAAAGACGTCCTTCCAGGAGTTGCGCCGCTTGATTTAACTCCATTCGCTCGTAATGCAGTCTTGCCAGCACCACCGCAGGCAGTGTCGTCGGAAGCGATTGCTCCCCCGTATGGCGCATACCGAGTTGCAGTGCTTCGTTCAGGTTCTGCTGCGCCGCGCTGGCTTGCAGTTGCTGAAAGTGCCCGAGGCCTCGCAGGGTGAAGCGGTAGATCGAGCTGAACACATTGCTCTCGTGCTCGCCCTCGCGGTACGGCAGCACGGGAGAAGCGTAGAAATCCGCCCAGCGCCGAGCCTTGAGGTGACAAAACACCAAGACGTTGTAGGTCGCGTTGACCATCCATGCATCGCCTTGCGGGGCGCGCACGCACGCGTCGGCGATCTGGTGAGCTGCACAAGGTTGCTCCCCCTGTGCGAGGGTAATGGCACGAACGACTCGGCACTCCCAGTGGATGCGCGCTGCCTGCCCCTGGTCAGCCTGACGGGCCTCTTCTTCAATGGCGTCAAGCAGCCGGACATTCTCGGGCTGATACGCGCCCAGGACGTGCGCCCACAGGATGGCAAGGCGCAAGGATAGAGGGCAGCCGATCAGTGCGGTACGAAGCTGACTTTCCCAGTTCAGCAGCGTTAGCAGGTCGCCGCGCTTGACCAGGGTCATCGCACATTGCTCGATCCATTTCACCGCTTGCGTTGCGTCCCCCGCCAGCAGGGCGTGCCGAACTGCATCGGACCAACTGGATTCCCGTGCATACCACTGACTGGCGCTGCGGTGACACGCCTGAACGGCTTCGCGCCCGGTGGACCGAAGGCGCGCAATCAGGACATCCCGCAGCAATTGGTGGCTGGAGAACCAGATGCCGTCTTCCGTTAGACGGGTTAACAGCATTCGACGCTCTAGCCGCTCCAGCATCGCCTGGCTACTCGTCATGCCAGTCATTGTCTCGCATAGCGGCGCGCACAGTCGCTCGGCGACGGAGGTGTGTTCGAGAAACGCGACTTCATCGGCGGGCAAATGCGCCAACAATTCGCGTGCCAGTTCGCTCAGGCGGGCCGAACCGCCCAGCTTCGGCCCGGGTGCGACCTCCTCGCGATTCTGTCGGGCAAGCACCGCAAGCTGCAGGGCCGCCGCCCAACCACCTGTGAGCTCCTGCAACTCATGGGTATAGGTCGCGGGCAACGTGTTGGCGAGCAACAGGCTGTCAGTTTCGCCAGCGGTAAAACGCAAGTCGTGCGCACCCACTTCCAGCAACTCGCCATGCGCACGGAGGTGACTGAGCGGCAGAGCCAACACCTCTCGCGATATCAGTACCAGGTGGAGGTTTGAGGGGGCATGCCGCAACATGGTCATCACCAATTCCCGCGTCTTTGCGCCAGCGAGGTGATGGAAGTCGTCGATGAACAGGTGAACCTCTTCACCATGCTCCATGACGTAATTTAACGCCGAGGAAAGCAACTCGTCGGCGCTGGCACCGATCTGGCCAAACCATCCCGCGCCTTCGCCGGCGTCGCGCGCCGACGCAGGTTGTTCCAGCGCTCGAAGGACGTAGTGCATCAAGCGCAGAGGATCGTCATCTTCCGGGTCGAGCGACAGCCAGGCCACCAGTTCCCCATGACGGCGCAGCGCGTCTGCCCAGGCCAGCGCAATCGTCGTCTTGCCATAGCCTGCAGGGGCACACACCACGGTCAGCAGGCTCGTCTCGACCTTGTCCACCAAATCCGTCAGGCGTGGCCGGCCGATCATGCCCAACGGTGGCCGAGGCGGTGTCACCTTCGGCTTGAGGAAGGACAGACCGTCCTGATGCGAGGGGGGATTCCTGGAAGACTTCACGGGTCAGGTGGAGCGGCGCGTACGTTTGATCACTTGGATGCCCGACAGTATGGCGGCAAGGCATGCCAAGGGGGATGGCTGCTAGGGTTTTTCCCATCCCCCATTTTGTGCCTATGGCGGGGGATGGTGGGAGAGGTGGCGGAATGCCTAGTATTCCGTCATGACAACGACGGCCGCAGCGACCTGCGAGCCGTTCACTCCCAGGAGACCACGATGACCACCCAGGCACTGCAGGTGAGCTTGCCACCGACCGGATTCGAGGCACCGCTGAGCGAAGTGGAGCAGGCAATCCAGCATAGCACCCGAAAATTCGCGCAGACGGTCATGGAGCCACTTGCCGCACGCCTCGACAAGCTGGGCGCAGCCGAAGCCATCGAGAAGGACTCTCCCTACTGGCATCTGTTCCCCGAGTTTGGCAAGTTGGGTCTATCGATCGGAGAGTTGCTGCAACTTCCCGCCGAGGAGCGCGGCCGTCTGATGCCGATCATCTTCGAAGAACTTGGCGCAGGTGACGGCGGCTTGGCCATCTCTCTTGGGGCGTCGCTCCTGCCGTGGCTGATGATTTATGCCACCGGCAAGACAGGCCTGCTGGCGCGTTACCCTGAAGGTTCCGGCATCGGCTGCTGGGGAATTACCGAGCCCGACCACGGTAGCGACTCGCTCGACTTTGGCCGCATGTGCGCTCAGCCGGGAAGCGAGTATGGCCGCCCCAATTGTATAGTCCGGCCGGATGGTGATGGCTTCATTGTGTCAGGGCAGAAGTCCGCCTGGGTGTCGAACGGCACGGTGGCGCAGCTCTGCGTGCTGTTTGCAGCCTATGAAAATGGCGGCGGCGAGCCTGCGCAATGTGTAGTGCTGGTTCCATTGGACGCCGCAGGCGTCACGCGTGGCAAGCCGCTCGAGAAACTGGGGCAGCGCGCGTTGCCACAGGGCGAGTTGTATTTCGATGAAGTGCGCATCCCGGCCGACCACCTGTTGGCCGGCCCCGGCGCCGAGTACGAGCAGGCGGCCTACGCCATCCTTACCGAAGCTAATGCACTGATGGGCAGCATCTGGGTCGGAGCGGCGCGACGTGCCTATGAGCACGCTTTGAACTATGCCCACGACCGTAAACAGGGTGGCGTGCCGATCATCCGCCACCAGAACGTACGTTATCGGCTGTTCCACATGATGCGCCGCGTGGAGGCTGCGCGCGCGCTCAACCACCGCGTCCATTTTTTTAATGCTACCGCGCCGGTGCCTGCCCTGCAGGGTTCAATTGCCACCAAGATCACCTCCACGCAGACGGCATTCGATGTCGCCAGTGACGCGATCCAGATGTTCGGCGGCAACGGCCTCACTCGGGAATACCCGGTCGAAAAACTGATGCGTGACGCGCGCGCCTCGATGATCGAGGACGGTTGCAACGAGATGCTGGCGATCAAGGGCGGTACGTTGTTGATCGACAGCGAGCGGATCTGATAGGGCCATAGAAATGAAGATGAATGCATATGTGGCCGGGGTCGGCATGACGACCTTCGGCAAGCACGCCGACAAGACGCTCAAGGCGCTTGCCGCTGGCGCTATCCGTGCGGCGCTGGAGGATGCCGGTATTGCGGCATCCGATCTGGAGGCGGCCTGGATGGGCAACGCTGCGGCTGGCGTGATCACCGGCCAGGAGATGATCCGTGGAGAGGTGGTGCTACGCGGGATGGGAATCGGCGGGATTCCGGTGGTCAATGTGGAAAATGCCTGCGCGTCGTCGTCGACTGCCCTGCAGCAAGCCGCTGCTATGGTCACCGCCGGCTATCACGACATCGTGTTGGTGTGCGGCTATGAAAAGCTGTTCCACGAAGACAAGTCGCGCAGTCTGGGAGCGTTCTTGAGTGCGGTTGACGTGGAAGACCCCGAGGGCGCGCTCAATGTCGTCAAGCGAATCGCGGCGGCTGCGGGTGAGCCTTATACCGATGCTGGTCCGTCGTCGGCCCGCTCGGTGTTCATGGACATCTATTCGATGATGGCGCGTGGGCACATGAAGGCATATGGCAGCACTGCGGAGGATTTCGCAAGAGTGGTTGAGAAGAACGCCTTTCACGGCAGCCTCAATCCTCGTGCGCAATTCCGCGAGCGGCTGACGGTTGAGGAGGTATTGAAGGCACGAGCCATTGTCGATCCGCTGACGTTGCCGATGTGCTCGCCAATCGGTGACGGTGCCGCCGCCGTGGTACTGGTCAGCGCCCGTAAGGCCCGCCAACTTGGGCTGAGCAACCCCGTGAAGATCGCGGCGAGCGTGCTGGCAACGGGCTGGGATGGCAGCATCGACGAACACGACAGCGTGGGGGGCTTGGCAGCGCGGCAGGCGTACGAGGCCGCTGGTGTGGGGCCGGAGGATCTGTCATGCGTGGAACTGCACGACGCGTCAGCGCCGTCGGAACTGATTGCGTATGAGTACCTCGGCTTGTGCGCCACCGGGGGCGGCGCCTCGCTGCTGGCGGGAGGTCATACCCGCCTGGGCGGGCGGATTCCAGTCAACGTGTCGGGAGGGCTCCTGCGCAAGGGGCACCCTATCGGGGCGACCGGCTGTGCCCAGATTGTCGAACTGACCGAACAACTGCGTGGGCGCTCCGGTGCCCGACAGGTGGAAGGCGCTCGCCTTGCGCTGGCCCACAACGGCGGCGGCGCGATCGGCACCGACGCGGCGGCCACCGTCGTCACCATTCTTGAACGTGAGTAGAGCCATGGGCCTCGAAGAAAATATCTTCGGCCATATTGTGGCCAACCGGGCGCAGACCGACCCGGATCTCGCCATCGTCACCTTCGAGAGTGACGGGGGGCGCGATGACGTGCGGACTTACCGGCAACTGTGGGAAAACGGCCAGCGCGTCGCGCAATGCCTGATCGAGCGTGGCATGCAGCCCGGCGAGCACTTTGCGCTGCTGATGGCGAACCACGCTGAGTTCGTGGACTGCATGGTGGGCTCGTCTGTGGCTGGAACGGTATTCGTGCCGATCGATCCGCGTACGCGTGGGGACAAGCTCGCCTTCATGCTCAACAGCGCACGCTGCAAGGGCGTGATCGCTGCCGACTATGCGCTGGCGCAGGTCGCCGAAATCCGCGACCAGGTGCCCGGCCTGCAATGGGCGATCGGTCTGAAGACCGATGAAGGCGCGCAACCGATTTCGTCCTTTTCCGGCGTGACCGACTACGCTGGTGCGCTGCCCGCAGACGTGCCCTCGTTCGTCTCACGCACAACGGACCCGGATTGCGCGATGGAGATCATCTTCACGTCAGGCACCACAGGCGACCCTAAAGGCATTGTCATGACGCATCGGCGCTTCTGCGAAACGTCGGCGATCGTGCCGCGCGTGGTCGGATACCAACCGGGTGACCGCCTCTATTCCGGCTTGTCGCTGACGCATGCAAATGCGCAGGGGATCACGCTTGGGGCCGCGCTGAGTGCGCATATCCCGTGCGTACTATCGCGCCGCTTCACCAAGCGCCGACTTTGGGACATCACACGCCGCTATGGTTGTACGAGCTTCACCCTGCTGGGCGGCATGACAACGGCTGTCTATACCGAGCCGCCGCGCGAGAACGATGCGGATAACCCGGTGCGCTTTGTTGTCTCGGCGGGCATGCCCGCAGCTATCTGGGAGTCTTTCGAGCAGCGCTTCGGCCTGCGCGTGCTGGAATTCTACGGTGCAGCGGAAGGCGGTCTGACCTTCAAGCCGATTGGCGAGGGTCCGGTCGGCAGCATCGGCCGCGCCGCGCCTAATCTGCAATACCGCATCGTCGATGAAGATGGCAGGGACGTGCCCAAGGGCGAACCGGGCGAGCTCCTGTTCCGGCCGAAAGATGGTTCCGCCTTCCACGTGGCCTACTTCGAGAATCCCATAGCCTCGGCCGCCAAGGGCAAGGATGGCTGGCTGTGGATGGGGGACATCGTGCACGAGGATGAGGCTGGCTGGCTGTTCTTCCACTACCGCAAGGGCGGCGGGCTTCGCCACAACGGCGATTTCGTCAACCCCGGCTTTGTGGAGAAGGCGATCGCCGATAGCGGTCTGGTCGACGACGTCTACGTCTGGGGCGTGCCGGCCGCTAGCGGTGCGCCAGGCGAGAAAGACGTCGTGGCCACCGTGATCCCGAAACCCGCAACGGCTTTCGATCCGCAGTCCATCTTCCGTGCCTGCCGCAACGTGCTGGAGGCCAACTTCGTGCCGAGTTACGTGCAGGTCATCGATGCCATTCCCAAGACTGCATCCGAGAAACCGCAAGACCGCTTCCTGCTGGAGCAGTTCAATGCCAGCCGCAGTTCCATCTTTACCGAACAGTTGCCAAGCACTACCGGCTGAGCACGCCTCTTTTTAGCAACGTCCCGACAGGGACGCCAAGAACATCCAACAGGAGACACCACATGAACACCAAACATCCTATCGTCGTCTATGGCGTGACAGGCTATACCGGCAAGCTGATCGCCGAGTTCCTGACCAAGCGCGGCCTGCCGTTTGTAGCCGCTGGCCGAAGCCGCGACAAGATCGCCGCCGAGTTGGCCACGGTACCCGGCGATCACCAGGTCCAGATTGAGGCCGTGAGCCATGACGAGACGGGTCTGAAGAACCTGCTGGCCGGGGCCAAGCTGGTGATCAACGTCGTCGGCCCCTTTGGTCAACTTGGCGAGCCGGTTGTCAAGGCGGCGCTGGAAACCGGCTGCCATTACATTGACACCACGGGCGAGCAGGACTGGACGGTGTTGTTGCGAGACAAGTACCACGAAGCCTTCGCGAAGAAGGGCCTGCTGCTGTCGCCGGGCTGCTCATTCATGTGGACCGCGGGTATGATCGCAGCGGAAATCGCGTTGGAAGACCCGACGGTGGACTCGCTCGACATCCTCTATGCACCCCAAAGTGCCCCGACCGTGGCGTCGACGCTGTCCTTCCTGCGCATGCTGTGCCTGCCGAACCCGCTCAAGCAGTACGGCAGCATGACCGCGTGGCCGGCCAATACCGTGGTCGATGTGGCGGTCCCGGGCTCGCACGTCATTCATGCTGGTTTGCCGTGGGGTGGCGGCTTCGAACCCATCTGGCTGGAGCGCGAGCAGGGCGTGCTGAACTGCTCGGTGCTGGTGGCTTTCCCGAAGGGCCCTCTGGTGGACTTCGTCGTCGCCCGGATGAAGGAGTATTCGGAACTGGCCAAGACCAAGTCCCCGCAGGAGCTGGAAGATGTCACCAACGCCTGGGGCATGTCGATTGCCACCACGCCCGTCCGTGAGGTACCGAAGATCAACCAGACCATGATTTCAGTCTGGGCGCGCGGTACCACAGGAGGCAAACAAATCCTGCTCCATGTGACTTCGCCTTACCTCACCACCGGCGCGCTGTCGGCCATTGCAGCAGAGCGCATCCTTAAGGGCAAACTGCTGGGCGTCGGCTTCCAGCCCGCCACACGCGCCTTCGGCCATCGCCAGCTCATGGCCGGGCTTGCGGAGGAAGGCCTGCACTGCTGGAGCGAACAGGTTCGCTGATGTCACGAGCCGGCCGGGCACTTTTCCGGCTGGCCGCAACAATCCCGCTCGGGAGAGTTCACCATGACCCGACGAGCACGGAGTCATTTCGCCGTCGCTGCGGTCTTCAACTTCCCGATCGCCGCCGGCCTGGGCAGGCCGTTGCTGGCACTGCTTGTCGCGCGTAGATGCCACCAGAGGCACCAACGCCATGTTGGCCGACCTGCCCGCCGTGCTGATCGAGGGCCGTGGCTAACGGTCATCCCAAAGGAGCCTACGGCCTGAACAACCATGAATCGCTATTGGCGCTTCATGGTCCACGCCGAGAACGGGTTCGCCATATTCCTGTGTTGTGCCCACGTCGTCTTGCACACGCGACACTCATACCCCTGTGCTTCGGAGAGTATGCCCATGCCAATGCAGCGAAAATACTTGCCAGAGATCGGATGCAGCGCGCTATGACCGGTGGCGCAGTGCGAATCGCGCTGTAGGCCTTCGCAGTGCCGGCAAAGAGCCGCAGGCGGCAAAGCTTCGCCACTCCTGCGCTCTTCGCTGACGGAGCAAAGATGTAAAGAGCGCTTCCCGGCCGGTGTTCGGCCTAATGCCTCAACGCCTGAATCGCCTGCTCGGGATACGCTCGCCGTGGGACGCTGCATGCGACGCACTGCGGTCCAGTAGAGGACTCGTATGGCGTCGGATCCGGTGTGGATTGCAGCAAGTCTGCAGCGTTCTCCCTGATGGCGAAGAGTGAGTCCGATTTCCGCCGCCGATGCAAAGCATATGACTTTCTCGCGCGCATCGGCTCGTTCGATCTGCTCGTCGATCAGCACCGCAGCGTGCGCTAAATAGTCCGCATTACTGCCCCAGGCCCGCTTGGCCGCTTGGCCATGCACTCGCCGGGTCATTGCGCGGACCTCCTTTTGAAGCATGGCCAAGCCGGAAAGCAGGCCGCCACTGGCTTTAGGTTGATCCTGCATATCGGCTGGCAGACATTGCGGCGCTACGCAGAGAAAGAACTTCTGTACGGCCCATGGCGAAATCGGTTACCCCCTGAGTGGTCATTGCTTGTCGCGCACGCCATTCGGAAACGCAGCAACCGAACTGCTTGTTGAACCATCGCGAGAATGTACTCAGGGACGAAAAGCCCACGAGAGCCGCCACTTCGGAAAGCCGCCTTTCACAATTGTCGATGTAGCGGGTGGCAAGCTCGATGCGCACAGCATTGACAATCATCGAATAACTTTCGCCGCCACGCTTGAGCTTGCGGTGTACCGTGCGGCGGTCGATTCCCAACTGTTGTGCCACGCGATCGATCGAACAATCGCCCTGTGGAAGCAGGGTGGATACGAGCCGCCTTACATTGTCAGCCATGCTGTTGTTGGTTTTTGCCAGCATCGTATCGAGGTACTGCCTGACTTGTTGCGCCATCGCGGGATCATGGGACTTCACGGGAATCTGCAGGTCGGAGATACGATACACAATCCCGTCGAACTCCTGGCCGAAAGACACTGGCATGCCAAAGAATCGCGTATGGGTGGCAGTGTTGGCCGGGGCTGCATGCGTGAAGCAGACCTGGAATGGCGTCAGTGAAGCACTGTCCCTTCTGCCGAGGAAGCAATGCAGCGTGCGGTATAGGACGCCAACGACGAGTTCGACGGATTGACGCAACATGCCAGGAATCCCGCATATCAGTGCCGTCCGGATCATGAGCAGGTCGCCGGACTCCTCAATCCGGATGGCGAGGGCTTCGTTATGCAATCGCAGATAACGGACCAACGAATCGACGGCATTGCGAAAAGTGGGCTCTTCCAGCAATGCGAAAGCCAGTGGACCCAAGTCGGACAACTGGCGAGACTCTGCCATCCGCAGCCCAAAGTCGATATGGCCGGAGATTCGAGCGGATGCTTCAAGCAAGCCGCTCACGGCTTCAACGGGGATCCTGACCTCCGTGTTGAGCAAAACGTGGCGGTCGAGGCCAACATCGCTGAGCTGCTGATAGGGATTCAGCCCAACGCACCGCGCAACCTCGACGTAGTTGGCGAGGCTTGCGCTGCGCAAGAGATAAGGCATGTTAGTCTCCGGCGAGATCGATGACGGATTCTGCGATTGCCCACCTTCACGGTGTGTCCGCGAAGTCCAACTGCAACATCACCTTTCCATCAATCTCATCCACCTGGAAGCTGTGCGGGCACAGTCTTCCAGGTTCAGTGGGCTTCGCCAGGTCGAAGCGCAAGCCGTGCGCGGGACATTGCAGCACGCTGCCCTCAAGGCGACCGCTCGCCAGTGAGGCACCGTTGTGCGGGCATGAATTGTCGATGGCCCGATAGGTGCCGTCGATATTGAACAAGACAATGCTCCGGCCGTTGATAAAAATCAGCTTTCGTTGACCCGCAGAAAGCTCATTGGCGAATGCGATCTGTACTTGATTTTTCATGCTCTCAGTGTGCAACGGGCTTTCATGCCGCAGCGCGGTTGCCCTCGGCGGGTTCGTGCTGCCCGGCAGCCAGCTCGGTGAGCAAGATCGGCGCACCAAGGCTCATCGTATGAATGCCTAGCAAGCTGACGACCTGCAGGACTGCAGCGATCTCTTCCTTGGTGGCGCCTAGTTCAAGGGCCTTTCGGATATGGCGGCGCGTGCCTGGCGCGTACAGATGCGTACAAGAGGCGTCGACGGCAATGGCGATGAACTCGAGCACCTTCGGCTCCAGTACGCCTGCCATGACCGGATGCATGCCCGCTGCGATGAATTTTTCGGTCCAGACCGGATCGAGCTCAGCGGCTGCATCCCAATCGGGATTCCAGTATCCGCTGGCTCGCAAGTGATCGCAGAAGGGCGTGACAGCCGCGTCGGTCTCGGGTGTCATGCACGGACTCCAGCGTGTTCGCCATTGCTGGCATGCTCGCGCAGCAGCTTCTTGTTGATCTTGCCGACGCTCGTCTTCGGGATCTCGGCAACGAAGGCGATGCGGTCCGGGCCGGGCACGGCGTACTTGCTGATGCGCTTCGCATCGACGTGCTGCATTAGCCCGTTACGGATAACCTCCACGCCCACGTCCGCGTCCGGCTTGCACACCACGAACGCCATCGGCCGTTCGCCCCACTTTTCGTCACGCACGCCGACCACTGCGCACTCCTGCACGCCGGCCAGGCCAGCAATCAGGCTCTCGACCTCGATCGACGACACCCACTCGCCACCCGTCTTGATTACATCCTTGACGCGATCGACGATCTGGACGAACCCGTCCGGACCCATGACGGCGATGTCCTGCGTATGCAGGTAGCCGCCGGCCCAGAGTTCCTCCGATGCTTCCGCCTTGCCGACGTAGGCCTTCGTCAGGAATGGTGAGCGAAGGACCACTTCGCCCTGTTGCTTCCCGTCGCGCGCAACATCGTTCAGGTTCTCATTGACGATGCGGAAGTCGACGAAGGGCACCGGTCGGCCCGTCGCGCAGCGCATCCGCACTTCTTCCTGGCGATCCTGCGGCTGGTATCCCGGCGGCAGTTGCGCGAGCGAGACGATCGGTCCCGTCTCCGACATGCCATAGGCGGTGAAGACGTCCATGCCACGGTCAAGCGCCGCCTCGCACAGGACAGGCGACATGGCGGAGCCTCCGATGATCAGCTTCCAGCCGGACAGGTCCTTGCCTTGAGCGTCGGCAGCGTGAAGCAGCATCTGGAGAATGGTCGGCACGCAGTGCGAGAAGGTCACGCGCTCCGCCTCGCGCAGGCTTACCAGCCGTTCGGGGATGTAGCGGCCGGGCAGCACGGTCTTGAGGCCCAGCATGATCGCGATGTACGGCATCCCCCAGGCTAGCACGTGGAACATGGGCGTGATCGGCATGTACACATCCTCGCGATGCAGGCGCTGGCCCTCGCGCGGCGAGCACAGGCTCATGGCGGTCGACATGGCGTGCATGACGATGTCGCGGTGACTGTAGGCCACGCCCTTGGGGTCACCGGTGGTGCCGGTGGTGTAGAACGTCGCGGCCCGGGTGCGCTCGTCAAAGTCGGGGAAGTCGAAGTCGACAGACGCGTCATCCATCAGCGCTTCGTACTCGCCGGCCACAGGGACGGAATTCGCCGGAACTGCTTCACCGTCGGCGATGACGATTACGCGGCGCAGGGACTTGAGTTCGGCCTTGATCTCTTCCAGCATGGGGACAAAATCCGCATGCACGAGGACGACCTCCGCCTTCGAGTCGTTCAGCGTATAGAGGATCTGCTGCGCCGACAGCCGCACATTCACCGTGAACAGCGTGGCGCCCATCATCGGGATGGCGAAATAGCTTTCGAGGTAGCGGTGGCTGTCCCAGTCCATGACCGCGACGGTGGTGCCATGGCGGACGTCCAGCCCGCTCAGCACGGATGCAAGCTGGCCGATGCGCGCGCGGAACTGGCGGAAGCTGTAGCGCCGCTCGCCCCGGTACGTGATTTCCTGGTCGCCATGGATGCTCATCGCATTCAGCAGCAACTGCTTGACCAGCAGCGGGAAGGCGTAGGCCGACGGTGTCGGCGTGATCAGGTTGTCTTGCATGTCGGTACTCAGAAAGGTTTGCTGCCGATAATCCCGGCACGCTCCATCTTGCGATGGCTCGGCGGATAGTCCATCACGGCATAGTGCTGCGTCGCGCTGTTGTCCCAGATCGCGATACTGTTCGGCTTCCAGCGCCAGCGCACCTGGTACTCCGGGACGTATGCTTGGCTGACCAGGTAGCGCAGCAGGTCTGCTGCCCCCGGATTGGCATCGAAGCCGTAGCGCACCCGGGCGGGGGTGTGGAAGTTGGTGAAGTGAGTCGTGAACACATTGACGTAGAGGACTTTTTCACCGGTTTCTGGGTGCGTGCGAACGACGGGGTGTTCCGCATCCGGGTACTGCGCCTTGAGCGCCAGCCGCTTTTCGATCGGCATGATTGCGCCGAACACGGCCTCGATGCTGTGCCGGGCACGCAGGTCAGCGATCTCGGTCTTAACGTGGTCCGGGAGCTTTTCGTAGGCCAGTACCATGTTTGCCCACGTGGTGTCTCCCCCAACCGGCGGACACTCGACACAGCGCAGTACTGCGCCGAACGGCGGCGCTTCACGCCAGGTGGCGTCCGAGTGCCACGCGTTTTCATACCGGTCGTTCGGCTGTTCCGGCGTACGGTAGATTCGCACGAGGCCGGGATGCTCAGGATCGCTGCCTGCTACCGGGTGGTCCTCCAGTTCGCCGAAGCGGCGGGCGAATGCGACATGTTCTGCCCGGCTGATTTCCTGATCGCGCAGGAAAAGTACACGGTGCTTCAGCAGCGCCGATCGGATTTCGGCAAACAATCCGTCGTCATGAATGGCGTCGGCCAGTTTCACGCCGGTCAGTTCGGCGCCCAGGGCGCAAGTGAGTTGCTCGATACGCATGATGATGTCCTTAAAGCAGTGAACCTCAGATCACGAAGACCGAGGAGCCTGTCGTCTTGCGCGACTCCAAGTCGCGATGAGCCTGCGTGGCGTCCTGCAGGGCGTAACGCTGGTTGGCCTCGATCCGGATGCGGCCCGATGCCACGTGGCCGAACAGCTCGCCGGCCAGTTCGGCCTTCTCAGCCGGATCGGCGATGTAGTCGGCCAGCGCCGGCCGCGTCAGGTACGGCGAGCCCTTGAGGCCGAGGACGTGTGGATTGAACGGCGCGATTGGACCGGACGAGGTGCCGACGCAGACGATAAGCCCCCGGCGCTTGACCGAGTCGAGCGAGGCATCGAAGGTGTCCTTGCCGACGCTGTCGAGCACCACATTGACGCCGACGCCGTCGGTCAGTTCACGCACGCGCTTCGCGATGTCCTCGGTGCTGTAATTGATGGTGTGGTCGCAACCATGCGCCCGCGCTACCTCGGCCTTGGCTTCGCTCGAGACCGTGCCGATCACGGTCAGGCCGAGGAGCTTTGCCCATTGCGACACGATCAGGCCAACCCCGCCCGCGGCGGCGTGCAGCAGGATGGTGTCGCCGCGCTTGTAGTCGTAAATGCGGCGCATCAGATAGGCGGAGGTGAGGCCGCGCATCGTCATAGCCGCAGCAGTCTCGCAGGTAATGCCGTCGGGCAGCTTGATCAGCGGCGCGGCCGGAATCAGGCGTTCGGTGCAGTAGGCCCCCAGCGTGTTGTACGCGCCGGTGTAGGTCACGCGGTCGCCGACCGACACATTGGTCACGTCCGGCCCCACGGCCATCACCACGCCTGCGCCCTCGGTGCCGATGCCCGACGGCAGCGGCGCCGGATACAAGCCGGTGCGGAAATAAATGTCGGCAAAATTGAGCCCCACCGCCTCGTGGCGCAGGAGCACTTGGCCGGGGCCGGGTTCGCCGACTTCGACCTCTTCATAACGGAGGACCTCGGGACCACCGGTTTCATAAAAGCGGACAGCCTTCGCCATCTTCGTTCTCCAAATTCATTCAATGATTGACTGGCGGCTTCACCGGACGGCGGCCGCGCGGTCGCGAGCAAAGCCGGCGTACCAGGCCAGGCTCTCGGGATTCGCCATGGTGTCGGGATTCGCCACTTTCTCAAGAGGCTGGCCCAGCAACAGTTTCTTGATTGGCAGTTCCATCTTCTTGCCGGACAGCGTGCGAGGGATGGCGGACACCTGGAACACGTCGTTGGGCACGTGCCGGGCGGACAGCGCCACCCTGATGCGGTCGCGGATGGTGCCCGTCAGTTCCGGCGTCAATTCGACGTCCGGCCGCAGCACGACGAACAGCGGCATGTAGGACTCGCGGCCCAGGTATTCGAGGTCGACGACCATGCTGTCGAGAACTTCCGGCAACTCCTCCACCGCGCGGTACAGCTCGCTGGTGCCCATGCGGATGCCGTACCGGTTGATGGTGGCGTCCGAGCGACCGTAGATGACGGCGCCGCCGCGCGGCATGATGCGCACCCAGTCGCCGTGGCGCCAGATGCCGGGATAGGTGTCGAAGTAGCTGTCGCGATATCGCAGGTTGTCGGGGTCGTTCCAGAAGTACAGCGGCATCGATGGCATGGGCGCGGTACAGACCAGTTCTCCAACTTCGTCGATGAGTGGCTTACCGGCTTCGTCGAAGGCCTCGACGCGCGCGCCCAGGCAGCGGCACTGCATCTCCCCGAGGTAGACGGGCAGCGTCGGCACGCCGGCAACGAAGCAGCCCGCGAAATCGGTGCCGCCGGACAGAGCGTTGATCCAGACCGGACTGACGTGGTCGAGGATCCAGCGGTGGGCCTCGGGCGACAGCGGCGATCCGGTCGATCCGATGCCGCGCAGGTGCGACAGGTCGGCCACGGCGCGCGGCTCGACGCCAGCCTTCAGGCATGACTGGAAGTACGCGGCACCGGCGCCGAAGAAGTCGATCTTTGCCTCGCCGATGAAGCGCCAGAGCATCTCCATGTTCGGGTAGCCCGGGTTGCCGTCGAACAGGCACACCGTCGCCCCGGCGAGCAGGCCGCCGACCTGAAGATTCCACATGATCCAGCCGGTGCTTGCCTGCCAACAGAAGCGGTCGCCCGGATTCAGGTCGAGATGGAGCGTGGTGAGCTTGACGTGCTCCAGCACGATGCCGCCCTGGGAGTGGACGATGGGCTTGGGCAGGCCGGTCGTGCCGGAGGAGTAGACGATCCAAAGCGGATGGTCGAAGGGCACCAGTTCCGGGTCGAGCGGGACGTTCATCGCCGTCGCTTCTGGCCAGGGGATGCCGCCGCGGAAGTCGTAGCACGACGATTGCTCCGCGAGACCGGGCACCAGGATGACATGCTCCACACTCGGCAATTGTTCCACCAGCGCCTGCAGCAGCGGCCGGCGGTCGAACGCCTTGCCGCCATAGCGATAGCCGTCCACCGCGATCAGTACCTTGGGCTCGATCTGGCGGAAGCGGTCCAGCACCGCCAGCTCGCCCATGTCCGGGGCACAGGCAGACCACACAGCGCCGATGCTCGCCACCGCCAGGAACGCGACGATGGTCTGCTGCGTGTTCGGCAGGAATGCCGCCACGCGGTCGCCCGGGTCCACGCCCATGCCGCGCAGCGTTGCCGCCACCGAGGCCACCTGCTGCTGGAGCTCGGCCCAGCTCATCTCGCCCGTCTCGCCAGACTCGTTGCGATGGACGATGGCGGGGCGCTCCGTCGTGGCGTGGCGGAACACCTGCTCGACGTAGTTCATCCGCACGCCGGGAAACCAGTTCGCGCCCGGCATGCTGGCGTCCGCGAGTGCCACGCGGGGCGCGATCGGCGTCGGGATGTCGGCCCATTGCCACAGCGCCAGCCAGAAGGCGTCGATCTCTTCCACCGACCACTGCCACAGCGCGTTGTAATCGGCGAAGGCAAGCCCGCGCTCTTGCTCGAGCCAGCGCATGAAGGCGGTGATGCGCGCGCGGCGGACGATGTCGGGCGATGGCGCCCAAGCGGGGGCCGCGGCTTCAGGCAGGCGGGGGGCGGAAGTCGGGATGCTGGAATAGCTCATTACTGGGTACTGATAGTGGCTGCGTCGTGTCACGGCACAGCCGAGAGAAGTGGGGACCAGACGCAGCGTCAAGCGGATACGGCTGCCGGCAATGCAGTGGGCGACGCGGCATCCATGCGGATGTCGGCGACACTGGCGAGATCTTGTTCATAGGTGCGCATGGCGCGCAGGAAGCACAGTGCGGCAATCACGCCGAAGGCAGGCATTACCGCGAGCGCCGTCTGCAGGCCCCACGCATCGGACACCAGGCCGCCCACGAAGGGACCGACAGCCAGGCCGAAGAAGTTCTGGAACAGGCTCAGCACCGCCGCGCCGGTGGAGCGCACGCCAGGATGGACGACGTTGAACACCACGCTCGAGGCGGGCGCGACCGTGCACATCATCATCAGGCCGCCCAGCGCAATCAGCAGGAACTGGCTGTTGCGGTCCATCGGCAGGCTGAACGCGGCGATGAAGATCAGCAGCGTCGTCGTGGTCAGCGAGGCCATCAGCACGAGCTTGTTGCGTGGACGGCGCGCTGCGACGGCGTCTGCCGCCACGCCCCAGAAAAACGAACCCACCGCGCCACAAAGTACGATCACCGCGGCCAGCATGGCGGCCTTGTCCGGAGTGGCCTCGTGATAGCGATTGAAGTAGCTGGGCAGCCACGCCCAGATCGTCGAGACAACGACGAGCTGGCACGCCGCACCGACACACGTCCACCAGACGGTAGGCGAACCGGTCAGTGCCACGGCGGTTTGCCTGATGAACCCCATCGCCGATGGCCGGCGCTCGACGCGCGGCGCCATTTCGACAGTCTTGTAGTCTGGTACCAGCAGGTACAAGACGGCCAGCACAAGACCCGGCACGCCGACCACGCCGAACGCGGCTTCCCAGCCCCAGCGGGCTGAGACGACGCCGCCGAGCACGACGCCCAGCACGGAACCGATCGATGCCGCCGCGAGAAAGGCGCCAAGCAGCGTTGCGCGCAGCCGCTTCGGAAAGAGGCTCGCGATCAGCGCGCCGCCGACCGAGCCGTAGCCGGTCTCGCCCACACCGACGACGGCACGGGCCAGGAAGAGCTGGCTGTAGTTGCGCGTGAACATGCAGGCAATCGTGGCGAGGCTCCACACCGTCGCCATCACGAAGATGCTCTTGACGCGTCCGAAGCGGTCGGCAAGCAGCGCCACGGGCAGGCCGCCGATGGCGACGACAATCGAGATGATGGATACCAGGCCGCCGAGCTGCATGTCCGACAGGCCCCACGCCGCCTTCAGGTGCGGGAACAGCGACACGATGACTTGCCGGTCGATGTAGTCGAACAACATCAGCGCGAACGTCATCGCGAAGGCAAACCACGCCTTGGGCTTGCTGACAAGATAGCCATCGCGGCCGTCAATGGCCGGGGTGGCGGAGTGGAAGTTCATGGTGGTCTCCGGGGGGGGCGGGCACTTTTCCTTTGAAAGCGCCCTGTGTGGTGCTATGCCCGGCCGCCCTGCGGCAGGCCGGACAGGTGGCGTCAGGCCGCCGCGCGCAGCGGAACGCCGCGAACGCCCGGGACGCGGTTAGGGGTCATGCCGTTGGCGGCCAGCGTCTCTTCGACGCTGTCGTACCAGGTGCCGACGCGGTAGATCTCGCGGGCTTCCTTGCCGCTGGCGATCTCGCGGCCGAGTTCGTTCGCGACGCGCACGCACTGCTGGATCTGCTGCACTGAGGTCATGCGATTGCCGCGCTGGTCGGTCAGGGTGTCTTCCGTGCCGACGCGCGGATGGAAGCCCATGGCCATCGACATCATGTTGATCGGCAGTACGCTGCGCAGTAGCGACTCGGAGGTGATGCAGATGCCGTCGGCAGCGCGCTGCACGAGGTACATGAAATTCGACGGATTGGGACCATCAACGCCGCCGGCAATGCCGATCCAGGTCAGGTTCACCGGGCCCTTGTAGATGCCGCGGCGAATCATGCGCTCGAGCGTCTCGTAGGAGTGGATGCCGGCGAGTTGAAAGTGCGGCTGGATGCCGGCGTTTTGCAGTCGACGCAGGTGTTCCTCTACCCAGCCCGGACCGGCCGGAACCGTCATTTCGCGGTATGCGTGCTGCAGGGCCGGTTCGGCCAGCGTGGTACCCGCCACGGCGTCCGGCGTCATCAGCTCCATGATGTTCATCTGCGTGGTGTTGATCGCGATCGTCACCTGGTCCGGCTTGGGATCCAGTTCGGCCAGCATGTGGCGGGTGTCGTCGGACAGCCACTTGGCGGCCTGGCCTTCATCTTCTGGCGCAAATGAGATGGAGCCGCCGACCTGGATGATCATCTCCGGCACCGCCTTGCGCACGCCGGCAATCAGTTCGTTGAACTTCGACAGGCGCTTGGAGCCCTTGCCGTCGAGTTCGCGCACGTGCAGGTGCAGCACGCGGGCGCCGGCCTCATAGCAGTCGACCGCTTTCTGGATCTGCTCCTCCATCGTCACCGGGATATCCTCCGGGAAGTCAGAGGGCATCCATTCGGGCGCGTACGGCGCGACGGTGATAACCACCTTCTGCTGGTTTTCGGGGTGGAGCGAGTCGTCGAGGAATTGCATGGTTGTCTCCAGTGTGAGGGATCACCGCCGGTGTGGCCCGCATCTTCAGGCCCTGCTTGCTTTCCGGTTCGGTGCTGGACTCCACTGTAGGTCTTTCATACGGTAGACTTTTCGCATCCGGCGCCAAATTTTTTCGTTTTCGCGCCAACCGCGTAAACCCCAGTGGAGAGTGACGATTAGTCGCTTCCCCGGCAAATCAAGGCAGGAGCGAAGCATCGTGGCGGAACCCATGGTCCGTGCAAGGGCGTTGAGTGGCTATCTTCAGGTGGCGAGGCGATTGGGGTTCTCCCCGCAGGAGCTGTTGCGGCAAGTCGGGCTGGATGCCGCAGTCCTGGCGAACCCGGAGCACCGGATTCCCATCACGGCCGTTTGCCGGTTGCTGGAGGTGGCGGCCCTGAAAGCAGATTGTTCAACGTTCGGACTGCAGATGGCTGACACGCGCCAGCCATTCGATTTCGGTATCGTCGAGCTGCTGTTGTCGCACAAACGCACGTTGCGCGAGGTCCTGCTGGCCGCCGTCCAGTACCGCCACCTGATGAACGAGGCATTGGCCATCCATGTCGAATCCGGAGGCGACAGCGTGGTGATCCGCGAGGAGATCGTGGCGGAGCCGGGTACTCCCACGCGCCAGGCAACAGAACTTGCGGTCGGGCTGCTGTCGCGCAGTTGTATTGGCCTGCTGGGGGAGCACTGGAAGCCCTGGAGCGTAAATTTCGTTCACTCTGCCCCGTCGGACCAGCGCTTTCATCGACAGTTCTTTGGCTGCCCGGTTGTCTTCGACAGCGATTTCAACGGCATTGTCTGTGCTGCGGCGGACCTGGACCGCCCGAATCCCAATGCCGACCCGGAGTTAGTGAAATACGCGGAAAGTCTGGCAAGACCACTCAATGTGTCGGGGCCGGAATCCATTGTGCTGGACGTGCGCAAGACCATCCATCTTCTGCTGCCGATCGAACAGGCGACCGTCGAGGAGGTTGCACTGCATCTGCATCTGAGCGTGCGAACCATGCAGCGTCAGCTTGAGACGGCGGGTACGAATTTCTCTGATCTGGTCGATGGGGTACGCCAGGAGCTCGCAGTACGCTATCTGACCAATCGGCGTTACACGATCGGACGGGTCGCGGTGCTGCTCGGATATTCCCGGCAATCGTCGTTCACCCAGTGGTTCACCGCACGCTTTGGTACGACGCCTCGCGCATGGCGGAGCGCGCAGGTGGGATGATTCCTGCGTTTTCTCGATCCTTCTCTGTGGCTTGCGTCACTTCCTCTCTTTCGCACGCCACGCTCTCGGGGCCATCCCGAAACGTCGTGAAAACCATTGGGTAAAGGACGCCTGCTGGGTGTAGCCGAGCATCGTGGCTACCCGACCGATCGGGTAACGTTCGTTGCTCATATAGCGCACCGCCAAATCCTGCCGTACCTCGTCGACCAGGCTCGAAAACGTGGTCCCTGCTTCTTCCAGGTGGCGCTGCAGGGAGCGCACACTGACGTGCAGGTGTCGCGCCACGTGTTCGATCGAGGCCTGCTCGACAGGGAGCAGCAAATAGATGGCGTTGCGTACTGCGGCAGCGATCGTGAGCCGACCGGCCGCGCCCGCAGATTCAGCAAGTCCCTCCGCGTAGCGAACCAATTCGGGATCCGCCATGGGGTTCGGCTGATCCAGGTCGCTGGCGAGGCAGATGAATCCATTGAAGTCACTCTCAAAGACCAGTGGGCAACCAAGTACCCTTCCGTGGACCCTGAGGTCGGCCGGTGCCGCATGCGTGAAATGCACGCTGACCGGCCGCCAGTTCTGGCCGAGTACGGCGGCACAAGTGCGAGCCAGGACACCAACGGCAAGCTCCATCGTTTGCCGTGGCCAGACACCAAGGTCACAAAGATTCTCCTCGCGAATGATCACCTGGGGCCCCGCCGTCTCGAGGTAGAGCCCGAGGGCATCGTTGAGCAGGTGGCGATAGTGAACCATCGCAAGCAGGACTTCACGGAGCGTGCGCTTGTGCGCGAGAAGCAGCCCGATCACGCCGAAGTCGAATGCCGTGCGGGCTTCCGCCATCTGGATGCCGACGGAAGGCGTTGAGGATTCCAGCGCGGTCGCCTCAAGCAGGCGGCACAGCGACGCGAACGGAATGCGTTGTTCGCGGTTCGTCAGGGTTGCCGGATCCAGCCCGAACCGGCGCATGAATTCGTGGGGATTCAGCCCAAGACGCAGTGCCACCTGCGGATAGCTCGACAGGGCTGCCGCCCGGGCATTGGGTTCAGTTCCCGACACTTGATATCGCTGACGGATCGCCATGGCAGGTCTCGGTGTTTACGCGTAGTGGCGTGGTTACTAAAAACATTGGCATGGAAACTAAAGTTGATTTTCCACGCTGCCATATAGTAGCCAACAAATTCGCAGCGTGCCCGATCAACGGGGCCTCGCATCGATGCGCCACTCTTTACTGGAGATCTCACATGCCTCAGGCAATCCGTTTATATGAAACCGGCGGCCCGGAAGTACTGAAACTCGAACGCGTGGACGTCGGTGAACCCGGGCCTGGGCAAGCACGCATTCGACATAGCTATATCGCCGTCAATTTCATTGACGTCTATCACCGGACCGGCTACTACCCGCTGGCATTGCCGAGTGGCCTCGGATCCGATGCCGTTGGTGTCGTCGAGGCTGTCGGCGCCGATGTGAGCGATATCAAGGTCGGAGACCGGGTCGGCTACCTGATGGGCCCGCAAGGAGCCTATTCAGACGTCCGCGTGATGCCCGCGAACGTGCTCATTCCCCTGCCCGAGGGCGTATCGGACCGCACCGCGTCCACGCTGATCATGAAGGGGATGACCGCGCAGTACCTGTTCCGACAGGTCTACCCGCTCAAGGGAGGCGAGACGATTCTCTATCACGCCGCGGCCGGCGGCGTGGGTCTCATCGCCTGCCAATGGGCACGCGCCCTGGGCGTGACGATGATCGGTACCGTCAGCAGCGACAAAAAGGCTGAAATTGCCAAGGCGAATGGTTGCACGCACACCATCGTCACGTCGCGCGAGAACATCGCCGAGCGCGTGCGCGAACTCACAGATGGAAAGGGGGTGCCCGTGGTGTTCGATTCCGTCGGCAAGGATACGCTGCAGTCCTCGCTGGACAGCCTTCAGGTGCGCGGCACGCTGGTGAGCAACGGAACCAGTTCCGGTCCCGTGACATTTGATGCGCTGAGGCTTGCGCTGAAGGGATCAATTTGGGTGACGCGTCCGGCGATGGCGCATTACGCAACGCCGCGCGCGCACATGCTGTCGATGGCCGAAGAGCTGTTCGACCTGGTGCTGGCCGGAAAGATCACGAGCGAACCAAAGCAGACCTATGCGCTGAGCGATGCCGCGGACGCGCATCGCGCTCTGGAATCGCGCCAGACGACCGGCGCCACCGTTCTGGTGCCCTGAACCCTCGCACTGAGCGGGACCCCTATACCGACCAAAGTTCATCTCCTGCTATTGCATCATGCGAATCGAGCAACTGACTTATGCCTTGGGCGCTGAAATTACGGGCGTCAAGCTGGCCGATGCCATACACGACGACGGGCTGTTTGCGGAACTGCGCAAGACCTTGCTCACCCACCGGGTTCTGTTCCTGCGCGGGCAGGATCTCACCCCGGCACAGCATGTCGCGTTCGCGCGTCGCTTCGGCGAACTCGAGGATCACCCCGTTGCGGGCTCGGATCCCGAGAATGCCGGCCTGGTCCGCATCTACAAGACACCGGACCAACGGCCTGACCGCTATGAGAACGCGTGGCATTCGGACGCCACTTGGCGTGGAGCGCCGCCGTTCGGCGCAGTACTGCGCTGTGTGGAATGCCCGCCGATCGGCGGCGACACCATGTGGGCGAATATGGTTCTCGCCTACGAAAAGCTGCCTGAGCAGGTCAAGGCTGAGATCGCGGGCCTGCGTGCCCGCCATAGTATCGAGGCGACGTTCGGCTCCGCGATGCCCATCGAAAAGCGGCTGGCACTCAAGACACAGTATCCCGACGCCGAGCACCCGGTCGTGCGAACG
This sequence comes from Cupriavidus sp. a3, assembly GCF_051015765.1. NCBI lineage: Bacteria > Pseudomonadati > Pseudomonadota > Betaproteobacteria > Burkholderiales > Burkholderiaceae > Cupriavidus > Cupriavidus sp. a3. The sequence continues at coordinate 356,667 of NZ_CP170645.1, forward strand.
CACCCCGAGACCGGCGAAAAGGTCCTGTACGTCAACGTCTTCACCACCCACTTCACCAACTTCCACACCGCGGCGCACGTCCGCTACGGGCAGGATGCCAACCCCGGCGCCGGCGAGCTGCTGCGCTACCTGATCAGCCAGGCATACGTCCCGGAGTATCAGGTCCGCTGGCGCTGGCAGCCCAATAGCGTGGCGATCTGGGACAACAGCGCCACGCAGCACTACGCGGTCATGGATTATCCCCCGTGCTACCGCAAGATGGAGCGTGCCGGGATTGTTGGCAGCAAGCCGTTCTGACGAAGTGCCGTCCTGCCAGAAAACGCATCACCACAAGTACTTGTGGGTCCCTCAGGCATACGCCATTAGCACATAAAGCTTGCTGAAATGCATCCAACCATCCTTATCGTACCCGGTCTGCGTGACCATGTGGCAGAGCACTGGCAAACGCTGCTCGAAGCGAAGTTGACGAACGCTGCTTCCGTCCCCCCACTCGAGCAAGACAAGCTGAGCTGCGCCGCGCGCGTCGCGGCAATTGATGAAGTGTATGGACGGATTAAAGGTCCCGTGATCCTCGTCGCGCATAGTGCCGGGGTGATGATTGCCGTGCATTGGGCAAGACAGTACCGCCGGCGAATCCATGGGGCCTTGCTTGCTACGCCACCGGATTTCGAGACGCCCTTGCCAGCGGGGCATACGACCCAGGACGAGCTGGCCTGCAATGGGTGGCTGCCGATTCCCCGGCAGGCGCTACCTTTTCCGAGCATCGTTGCGGCCAGCCGGAATGATCCGCTGGCACGCTTCGATCGCGTTACCGAAATGGCTGCGGATTGGGGAAGTCGCCTCGTGGACTTGGGTGAGGTTGGCCACCTGAACCCATCCGCCGGCTTTGGCGAATGGCCCGCAGCGGAAGAACTGGTCCGCGAACTCTGCTGAGCGAAGGAAAGACGCGCCCCGCGGCCATTCGCAAATCGGCTTTTACGGACCTCATTTTCAGGGTGCAGTACGCGCGCGGTTGGCATGCGTACTGCGATCGCATCGCCCTAAGCCATCCAACCTTCCAACTAAGGAGACAGTCGTGCAATTCCTTGATGATTCCCTCTTGCCTGAGAATCAGGAACCTCTTGTTATCCAGGTCGCTCCCTATGGCCCGCAATTCCTCCCGCGGGATTCGGATGACATCCCCGTTAGCATGGAGGAGCAGGTCCAGAAGGCCGTGGATTGCTACAACGCCGGAGCTACTGTCCTGCATGTGCATGTGCGCGAAGCCGATGGCAAAGGAAGCAAGCGCCTGTCGATGTTCAATGAGTTGCTGGCACGGCTGCGAGAGGCGGTGCCGAAAATGATTCTGCAAGTGGGTGGATCCATTTCATTTGCCCCCGAAGGGGATGGCTCGGCCGCGAAATGGCTGTCGGATGACACCCGCCACATGCTGGCCGAACTGAATCCCAAGCCGGACCAGGTCACGATCGTGGTCAACAGCGCTACGATGAACATCACGGAACTTCACCCCAAGGAAGAGTTCGCGGGAACTTCGCTTGCCGAACCGGCCTTCTACGAGGCCTATCGCAACATGTCCTACGAGGCTGGCCCCGTGTTTGTGGAGGAACACCTCAAGCGACTGCAGGCCGCCGGCATTCAACCCCATTTCATGGTAGGGCAAATCGGCAAGCTGGAATCCATCGAACGCCTGATCCGCCGCGGCATCTACAAGGGACCGCTGCTGGTGAACTGGGTTCAACTTGGGGGAGGATCCGAGGGACCGAACCCGCGCAACCTTCTGGAGATGGTCAACCGTCTGCCGGAGAACGCAGTCTTCACCGTCGAGTCCTTCATGCGCTACGTCCACCCGCTGACCACGATGGCGATTGCCATGGGTTTCCATGTGCGTTGCGGCATCGAAGACACGCTTTGGGGCCGCAAGGGCGAGCCCCTTACCTCCGTCCAGCAAGTCGAGCGCCTGGTGAACATGTCTCGCAGCCTGTATCGAGACGTGGCCACTGCCGATGAAGCACGCCGCATCTACCGGATCGGGGAGCAATACAAGACAGTCGACGAAACGCTGCAGAAGGTCGGCTACCTGCCCAATCGCCGGGAGAACGAGCGCGGTCAGCCGACCTGGGCCGTTGCATAGGCGCGATTGGCGTCGACACGGGTCGTCCTGCGCGGGAGGTCCCCGGCCGGATGACCCGTGGATTGCCAGCGCGGCATGAATCAAAGATCAAAGGAGACCTGGATGTTGATGTGCCTTTTCCGAAATGCGTGGATTCGAGCAGTGCTCTGCGCGGCGTTTACCCTGACGGCAACAGGTGTTGCTCATGCCTGGACTAACAAGCCGGTCAGGGTAGTGGTACCCGCTGTCCCGGGCGGATCGATGGACGTGGTGGCGCGCGTTCTGGCCGATCAGCTTTCCAGGGATGTCGGTACTTCGTTTGTCGTCGACAACAAACGCGGTGCGGGCGGCAACGTCGCCGTAGCATCCTTGTTGTCGTCGCCAGCGGATGGACAGACAATCATGATTGCCATCGACAACATTCTCACGGAGATCCCGCACGTCATCAAACAGAACTTTTCGCCGCTCAAAGATGTCATGCCGGTTGCAGCATTTGCGCGGTCCGGCTTCGTCCTGGTCGGAAGCCCTGATCTGCCTGCGACAGACTTCAAAGACCTGATCGCTTATCTCAAGGCCAATCCGCAAAAGGGTACCTTCGCTTCCTACGCTGTCGGCTCAGCTTCCCACTACGCCGGGTTGATGCTTGGCGAGCGTGCCGGCCTCAAGCTGCAACACGTGCCTTTCGTCGGATCTCCGCCCGCGCTGATCCAGGTCATGGGCGGTCAGGTTTCCATCATGGTCGACGGTATCGCAACTTCGCTGCCACTGATTCGCGGCGGCAAGCTCAAGCCCTACGCAGTGATTGCCAAGAACCGCTCGCCAAGTCTTCCAAACGTCCCAACCTTCGCTGAGCTGGGATACCCGGAGATCAACTTTAGCAACCTGGCCGTGGTCATCATTCCATCCGCCGTTCCTGCGGAATTGGCAGAGAGGATTCGTATTGCGACCTACAAGGCCGCGTCGGCCGGGCCGGTGCAAAAGCGGCTGACGGACTTGGGGCTGGAGCCAGTGCAGCCGCAATCGATCCACTCGCTGGAGAAAGTCGAAAGAGATGGCTTCGAGAATATTGGAAAGATTATCAAGCAGTTCAATGTCAACCTGAACCAGTAACAACAGCGTGGCCGCCTGAGCGACTCAGGGAAGAAAGGCGGGCCGCTTATTCAGAAATGGAGTGCGGCACCGGCTGGCCCATGCCGGTTGCGCCGAAATCCGGTTTGACTTCTTCTTGCCGCGCGACAACAGCGATGGCTGGCGACCGGTCCCTCACACAATTCGAACGTCCGTTGACGGAGCCGGTCCGGTCGCTTGAGTGACAGTGCTGATCGCCAGAGCGAACGGCCGAGATTGGCCGAATTCTGACCTAAGCGAGCGGGGAAGGGCTGATAGTTGCTCGCCCATACAGAATTCGAGTATCCTTACATCACATTCCGCGTCCCTGACGCATCGACCCCGCACCTTTTGGTGCCAAGTTCTGCAGTATGGTGGCAGCCGGCTTTGCCTGGCAGTCCATCCTTCCATCCCATCGGGAACCACGTTCCCGGTGCGGCAACGGGTTCCCATTCCGTCTCGGAGAACCCAACAATGCAAAATCCCACCGTTGTCATTGGCAAGATCCGTCCTGGCCGTAACCCGCGCAAGTACTTCGATCCTGCCCAGATGGCTGAACTGACCGAGTCCATTCGCGTGGACGGTATCCTTCAGCCGATTCTGATTCGTCCCGTTGAGGGCGATGAGAATGGACATGAGTATGAAGTGGTCGCCGGTGAACGCCGCTATCGCGCCGCACTGGCCGCGCATGGCGATGGATACCATATCCCCGTCACGCTTAAGGTGATCACCGACGCCGAGGCTGACCGCATGGCGTTGATCGAAAACGTGCAGCGTGCCGACATGGCGCCTTCCGAGGAGGCTGTGGCAGCATCGAAGATCGTGGGGCAGCTGAAGGGCGACCGCGACGAAGCGGCCCGCCTTCTTGGCTGGTCGCGCTCGACGCTCGACAAGCGCCTGGCGCTCATGAACTGCAGCGACTCGGTTCTGGATGCGCTCAACACGCGTGTCATCCAGCTCGGCCACGCCGAACTGCTGGCGACGCTCGCCAAGGCCACGCAGGACAAGCTCCTGCCCGTCATCGTGAGCGAGAAGAAGTCCGTATCCGAGTTGAAGAAGACCATCGAGGCTGCCGCTTGCAGCCTGGAGAAAGCCATCTTCGACAAGGCGGAATGCGCAAGCTGCCAGCACAACTCTTCGTTACAGACGGAGATGTTTGGCGAGGCTATCGCGACGGGCAACTGCACCAACCGCGCCTGCTATACCGAGAAGACCGACCGTAAGCTCGACAGCATCAGCTACGGGCTCAAGGACGAGTACCAGGTCATTCGCATCGTACGCCCCGGCGACAACCACACCCGCATCCAGCTTCAGGTCGATGGCCCGACTGGTGTGGGGGAGGAGCAAGCCAAGGCCTGCCACGCCTGCGAGAACTTCGGTGCTGCCGTCAGTGGCCTGCCCGATTCGCTGGGCAAGGTCTACAGTGGCCAGTGCTTCGACACAGTCTGCAACCAGCGGAAGGTGGCGGAACGCCTGAAGGCGGAGCGCGACGCGAAAGCGGCGGCGCAAAAGCCTGCAGGGGGTTCTGCCGGTTCCGGCAAGCCCGCGACTGCGAAAGGCGGGGACAAGTCGTCGGCGCCAGCCGAGAAGCCTGTCACGTCGATCAGCGAGTCGGAGAAGGTCAAGAACTACCGGACCGATCTCTGGCGCAAGGCGCTGCGCAAGGAAGTCGCGCAAAACGCCGACCAGGCCAATGCCTACCTGATCTCGATTGCCCTCAACGGCCTCGCACGCAACATCGGCGGGGACAAGATGGGCAAATTCTTCGAGAAGCTGACGGAGCAGAAGGCGTCTTCGACGCTGCAAGGCTGCCTGACTGCGGTGCATGCCCTGGACGCTGGCAAGCGGCAGCAGCTAACCGTGGCGTTGACTGTCGCGGCAATCGACGGCATGGAGGTGCCCAGCCTGAAGGAACTGTGCCGCTACCACAAGCTGGATCTGCGCGCGCACTGGAACCTGCAGAAGTCGCAGGACTTCCTGGAGATGCTCACCAAGTCCGAGATGAAGGTTCTCGCGGACGAACTGGGCATTCGCAAGGCGCTGGGCGATAGCTTTGCCAAGCTGTTCAACAAGCCAAAACCCGAAGTCATTGCCGGCCTGCTGGCTGTTGATGGCTTTGACTACACCGGCAAGGTGCCCAAGGTCCTGGGCTACTGATCTCTTTCACTCTGCCTTAGCGCAGGGCGCCAACCGGCGCCCTGCGTCATCCCATTTCCCCAAAAGGATTCACCATGTTCACTGAATTGGCGCCGCTCGTCCGCGCGAGCGACAAGGTTGTTGTTACGCTGTCCATGCAGGGCGATGTCATGTCCGTTGTCGTGCTGCCAGTCATCAAGAATGCCGCGGATGCCGCACTGACTTCGCCTCTGGTGCTGTCGGCAACGCCCGCGGAACTGGATGCCGAGTTCGCGTCGGCCGTCACAAGTGTGAGCGAAGCGCATCGCTCGCTGGCCGAACAGGCCGAGGCAACGAAGTCGATTCTCGATGCCGCCAAGTCCACGCAATCGTCCAAGGCGACGAAGGCGCTGGCCAAGGCCGCATCGCCATCGGCGTCGGAGGCTTCAAGCGCGTCGGATGATGATAACGAAGCAGGCGATGCCGAAGACGGTGATGCTGCGCAGACCGAGGCGGACGCCAAGGCGATTGCGCCGGCCTCGGCCGGCACGGATCTGGCGTCCCTGCTCTAAGGAGACAGACATGGCACTCGAAATCAAGAAGCTGCTTCGTCAGTTCTCCTACAACGGCATGACCCTTGTGGACCCTGGTCCGGCGTTTACGCCAGAACAGGTGCGCGACATCTATTCGGCTCAGTATCCCGAGCTGACCACCGCCTCGGTGGATGGCCCGGAGGTGAAGGGCGACGTCGCGAGCTTCACCTTCGTCCGCGCCGCCGGCGCCAAGGGCGCGCATGCGCAAATCTGACCTGATGAACGCACTGGCCACCGGTCAGTTCGCTACCACTACGGAGCCGCCCAAAAGGGCGGTCTTTTTACATTCTGAGGAGACCCAACAATGCTGTTCGATCCTCGGTCGTTTGTTCCAGAGGTCGATGCAGGACAACCCGCATGGGCGCCTGCGCGACAACATCCCGTTACCGGACGTCGACCTGCCCATGATTTTCTGACGCTGCCGGCCATCCCTGCTGGGGTTCCGAATAGCGGGCTGCTCACCTTCGGGGACGAGGTCGATGTGATGGACCTTGTCCGTGCACAGTTCGCCGCCGGCGTACTGCGGGCGAGCGATGTGTCGAACCCAACCGGTGCTGGCGATGCCTTCGCCCAAGCCATGTTTGCATGGCTGCGCGCCCGCACCCCAGAGTGCAAGCGACTGAGCTTCGGCTTCTCGCTGATCGACATTGGCGCTGCTAAGGATCAGTTGATGCAATTCGGCTGGGAAGACGAGATCGAGGCGCCGCTGTATCTCGCCATCGACATGCCCGGCGACGACGTCTACTTCATCGGTGAAGCGCGCACGAGCGCGCTGCGAGCGGCGCATCCGCACCTGCTCTACACCGCGATGTCGCTGGTCAACACCGCCAGCGCGAAGTCGCTCTTCCTGCGCACCCCTGAAGTCCTGCTTGACCTGTTTGCGCGGTGGCACTGGGAGTACGACAGCACCCTTGCCGACGACAACAACGCCAGGGAATTCCTCGCGGAAAGTTGTGGCATGGATGAAGGCGAAATCGAGCGATACCTGCCGTCTGTTGTGAGGCCGGAACTCGCACCGGATGACGTATTGCCACCGGCCTGCCACGGCTATCCAGCGTCGAGCAAGCTGAGAGCATTCGGCAGCCGGAAGCTCTATGAGCTGTCTCGTACCAACAATGGCTGGGTCAAGGACCTATGTGTCGCGCTGGCCGAACTGAACCTGACCCTGAAGAGGCAAGGCGATAGGTCGGCCGTTGCAGGATCACAGTGGGCCGAGCCGGCATACTCCGCGGCCACGCTCGCCTATAGGCAGTCGGACTACGTCACGCAGGTCCTCGATGACCTCTATGACGGGCTCAATAGCAACGGCGACGCGACGATGTTCCAGTGCTTCATCCCCGTTGCGAGCGAGCCTGTAGCGATCCGTCAGCAGTTCAGAGACCTGGACGGCATGCTGAAGACCATCTCGGCGCTCGATCGCGTTCTCACACTCATTTCTGACTAGGAGGGCCACATGGCCGAAATCCTGACCGCTACGCGGTCGCACGATGTGGCCCTGCAAGGGGCCATTTTGCTTTATGGGCAAGGACCAGGGCAGTTTTCCTACGCCACGGCCCATCGCATCGAGCCGGATGGTTCGGGTCGGCCCGTCATTGGCGCCGGCACGCCGTTGAACCGTATGGCGTTGATCCACGCAGTCCGTGAGGTGGCAGAGGCCTCGCTCCCCAAAGGCGAGTTCCTCACACCCAACGTCCTGTCGATCAGCCCGAGCGCGGTGACATGGTGGTGTCCAGCGGCACAGCGGCGCGTGTTCTTCGATTGCAAGGAATTCGGCAAACGCAGCGCGGTGGTGCCACACCCCGCGCTGGTGTTCCAGGCATCGCAGTCCGGGTTCCGGGTCTTCGCCCTGAAAGGGGACGAGCGCCCGGTACCGGCCAGCGAGCTTTGCGAGCCGCCGTACTTCAACACCTGGGATCACGGGAAGATCTGCATCGGCTCAGCACATGTGCCCAAGCAGATTGACGTGGCATCCATTGCAGGCTGGGAAGCCGGGTTCTTCAACTCGGCCTTCACCCATCCCAACCATGGCGCCAAACGCGTGACATATGAGCGCGGCGCCTATGCCTTCTGGAAGGACATGCTTGACGGGCAGTTTCCCGACTACCCAAGGCAAGTTCTCGTTCCCATGAAACTCAAGCTGGGCGATCTGATCGCCGGCAAACTGGACAAGTCATTATGAATCCTGCTGACGCTGCTCTGCAGCAATCCTTTCCTTCTGTGATGGTGCCGCGCTTCGGCGCGCTCGCCCCCATGGAACGGTCCGGCGAGCGTCTGCTCATCGCGGCCAACGGCGTGTTCCTTGAGATCGTCCGCCCCTGGCTGCGTGTCGTCCGCCATCTCGGCGCTTTCCAGCATCGCACCGCGATTCCCTACGGTGAGGCGATGGAAGCCACCGAGCTACGCTGCGGCCGTATCCCGGAGAGCCTGATTGGTGAGTTCGCCATGATGGCGCGCGTCACGCACCCCAAGGAAACGGGCGGATGGGTAGTTTGGAATGCCGCAACTGCGGCATTTCGGCTAGTCCCTGTGCAGATCTTGGAGCATAGCGGTGGTCATCTGAAGTACGACCGCCCCGCGCTCGGGAACGACGAGGTGCTGGTAGTCGACTGCCATTCGCACGGCCGTCATACCGCGAAATTCTCGCCGACGGACAATGAAGACGACCGGCACGACGTGAAGTTTGCGTTCGTGATGGGCAATTGCGATGCGCCAACGCCTTCGATGGCGCTGCGGCTGTGCGCCAAGGGCATTTTCGAGAACGTGGAGAAGGTTCCAGCCGACTGGTATGCCGCTGCGCGCGAGGAGGTGCTGGCATGACCTTCGAGCATCGCATTCCTTCGAGCATGACGACCCAAGCATGGAAGGTGGCAGTGGTTGGCGCCGGCGGCACCGGCAGTGCCTTGCTACCCAATCTGGCGCGGCTGCATCACGCCATGCTGGAGCTGGGCCATCCGGGCGGCATCGATTGCACGGTCTACGATGACGATACCGTCAGCGAGACCAATATCGGTCGTCAGGGCTTCTATCCCGTTGATGTTGGCCAGCACAAGGCCACGCTGATCGTGAACCGGCTGAACAATCTGATGGGGACGCGCTGGGAAGCGCAGACGCGTCGGATCGGCAGCGGGGATCGCTTAGTCTGCGACATGGTGATTGGCTGCGTCGATACGCGGGCCGCCCGCAAGGCGATCCTTGGAGCGATGAATCGTGGCACAGGTGGCTATTATCTTGACTGCGGCAACGAGTCGGACAGTGGCCAAGTGATCCTCGGCCAAGTGCGAGGCAAGGCGGCGCAGCGCTTGCCCCATGTGGGCGACCTGTTCCCCGAGCTGCTGAACCCGAAAGGGGACAAGGCCGACACTGCGCCGTCCTGCTCGATGGCAGAGGCGCTGCAAAAGCAGTCTCTGGTGATCAATCAGGCGATTGCGGTGCAGGCCTACAACCTGCTCTGGACGCTGTTTCGCACGGGGGCGCTGAAGTACTGCGGCGCGTTCGTGAATCTGGCTGTGGGGCATACCAACCCCTTGCCGGTGGACCCGCAGGCCTGGGCGCGGTTCGGGTATCACTTGCCCGAACCGAAGCGGCGCGCTAGACGCGCCACTCGAGCGGCCGATTGAGCCAGCCATCCCCGATCGCTTGGGGATGGCTTTCTCTCTTGGAGCGTCTCGGTCGAGACGCATCGAATTTTTATTCACCCACCCGGGGCACACCACCCTGGTGGGCTGTGCTTCGGGCAATCTGGAGCACACCACTATGCAAGACCCCCATGCACCTTTTTCTCTCGAATACCAACCGGTTCGGGTATCCGGCGACTGGCTACCGGAGAACTTCTCGGTTGACGCCTACTGGAACGGAGTCAGTTGGAACGGCTTCCTGGTGCCGCTGTTTACGCTTGCGTCAGCGCTGCAATTATGTGAGTCGATGCCAGCGCTCGAGTACGTAGCAAGTGATTCTTCCTTTCTGCTCTCCGATGAGCACGGTGCAGTTTCCATCCAGGGAAGGCCGCATCGCGTTGGAGGCGCAACTCTGATTCTTTATGGGATCGGCGACAGTTGGTGTTGGCGTGACGCAGAATGCGGCTGACCGGAAGCCGATGCGGGGTAAGTAAGCTGCGCCGATTGAGTGGCTCCACAAATCCGCTCGACGCTGCTAACATAGCTGCACCTACCGCGTCTCCGACGCATCGACACTTCCGGTTGTATAGCCGGACATCCCTTTTCTTCCCCCTACGGGCCTTCCTGCCCGTGGGCATGATGGCTCCATCTTCGTTGAGGCCATCATGTTCAAGCGATTCTTTCTGCTGTTCCTTTGCTGCGCCGTTTTCACCGGCTGCGCTGCACAGCCTACTTCGCCCAATACCTACCGGGCGACGGAAGCGCTGCGCATCAGTAGTGCGGAAGCTGTCACCGTCGTCAGGGTTCGCCCGGTCACGATTCTCGACAGGGACGGCATTATGTCGGCGCAATCCGGCGTGCCGGGTGTTCTCGGCGCCGTCGTCGGCGCGGTGCTTGGTGCGCGCATCATCGGCGACGGCAATGGCCGCTATCTGGCCGGCGCCCTGTCTGGCACCGTCTCAGCGGTCATCGCACAGACGGCGGCGAACCAGTTGAGCCGCCGCGATGGCGTGGAAGTCATTGTCCGCACGGATAGTGGCCGCCAGGTCGTCGTTACCCAGGATGCGGATCAGCAATTCGTCTCTGGCGAGCGGCTGTATCTCGTCTCGGGTGCCGGCGGCTACCGTCTCACTCGCTAACGAACTTCGGTTCCAATCCTGCAACTTCCCGCGCGGAGTCCCCGCGCGGGGCTCCGTGCGTTCATCGGAGCATTCCATGCCTGCATGCGCAGACGCACGACTGAAATTCGCACACGTCCTCACCGAGGGCAAGACCATAGCCGAAGTGGTGCGGCAACTCGAAGACGGACTACGCGGTACCGAGTTGGAGCCGGAGTGGCTGAACGCCGCCAACTTTCTCAATGACGACAACGAAGCCATGTATGGACCCAAGCCGAGTCGGCCATGGCCAGTCCTTGGCGCTCGCGATCGGCTCGCTGTCTACATGCAGCGTGGTTGGTCGGAAGGTTGGGGCGTCTTCGTCGATCGAATCGGCTATATCGGCAACGCGCCGAACCTCACGACGACGGCCGAGAAGCTGCTGATTGGCAAGACGCTGACGGAACGGCAAGGCTGGGAGGTCGTTCGCGCGATGGCAAAAATGCTTGATGTCACCTGACATCAAGAATGCAAGCCCCGAGAGGGCTTGCCGAAGCCGCCATGGCTTCGGCAAGTCGCTTTCACCTGCGTCGCTGACGCATCGACAAACTGTCCGGCACTGCTGGACCTACCCATTGCGGGACACTCGTCCCGTAGGGAAAGGGTGTCCCGCGCATTCTCGAGGACATCATGAAACTTCCCAAATCATTCTTCGGTCGGCACCCGTCGACCAACTCTTCGGCCTGCCAAGCGGTTCGCCGTGACGCATGCCGCGTGCTGCGCCGCTTCGCCGGCGACATGGCACTCAGCCCGCGGGACTACACGATTCGCGAGCATCGCCAGCAGCGCCGTGACGTCAACGTGTTCGCCTTGCATACGAGCTCGTTGCTTGTCGAGATCCAGCACGGTCCTGGCCAGGAAGGCGGGGTGCGCATGTCCTACCGGACGTGCCGCGGCCGCAATGACATGTCCGGAGGGCGCGACAACACTGTCAACGTGGAGTCGTTGGCGACCGACCAAGGCTATGACGATCTGGTTTCCACGCTCCGCGTGGTGGCTGGGCGGCGTAGCTGAGGAGTAGCCATGTCGACGCTAATAAAAGTGACATTCTCAGCAACCTCCGGTGAGGAGGTGTCTGGAAAAGCACAAATTGATCGAGCCAAGGGCGTTGTGACCTTGCCGGCGCGGTTCTCTGTTTCCATTGACCGGGCCCGAAATGCTGGCGAGGGATTCGAGATCGTGGCGCACGACAACGGTTACAAGTACCAGTTGGTGCATCAGGATGCGGACCAGTATCGCCTGGACAGCAATTCCCGCCGCCGTGATGGCTTTTGGTATCTCGCCTGGCGGGCCATCATTGAGCCGCACAAGGACCAACGCCAGCAGTATGGGCGCTTTGCGCATACCCTGTCGGCAGCTGCCTTGATCGGTCTGGTCGGTTACTTCAAGTCCGTACAGACATGGTCTCTTCTCGCTGCATGGGAGATCTTCTGCTTGCTTGTCGGCAGTGTTGTACTATTCGTAGTAGGCGCAGTCCTTTCCAAAGGAGATTGACATGTTCGGTTTAGCCGTCCTCGTCGTTACTGGCGTGGTCTCAGCGTTCCTGCTTTGGGCGGATCGCAACGGTCGTCGCGTCCATAAGGACTGAGTCCAAGCCATTCTCAGGGGCCGCCATCGTCGGCTCCCATTTGAACGCACCTCTTGGGGTGCGTTTTTTCGTTTCCACACCCACGCGGGCGTCGTCCCGTCGGGCGACTCCCATCGAAACAGGAGTTGCCCCATGAACGAAGCCATCTTCGGAGGTGGCCTGGCCAGCTACCCAGCTGGCGTGCTGCTGCGCGCCAGTGTCTATGCCACCAACCTGCGCGCGGCTTTCTCGCTCGTCTGCGCCGACGACGGCATGCCCTACGGCGCGCTGTCGGTGAACGTGCAGGACGCCGACCTTGCCGAGGACGAGATTCTTGCGTCGGCCGACTGGAACCTGCCGGCCGAGCTCAAGGCCGCGCTGCTGGCCACCGGCAAGTTCGTCCAGACCGGCCGGTCGAACCAGGTCGGCCTTGGCCGCGGCGAAATCTGGCGTGTTGTTGATCCTGATCTCCTGTCGCAGGTCGCTGCCGCACGCGTGGTCGCCCGGCGATCCAGGCCGGTACGCCGCGCTGCAGCGCTCGCCTGAACCTTGATTCCTTTCAACCCTTTCGGGGCATGTCCCCGAAGGGGCGTGCTCCGTCGCAGGAGCCACCATGTACGTTGTCCATATCGGCCAGCAGGCCGAGAATCGCACGTCGCTCGCCGGCGTGCTGCAGCTTCTGAACGATGACCGCGATGGCCGCGCGTTGCCGCGTGTCGAAGACATCTCCGTGCGCCACATCGAGCGCGGGGCAATCCCGGTAGTGCGCCTGGCGTCCGGCAATTTCGCGGTGCGCCCGACGGGCACCCGGCGCGCCATCCTGACCAGGATTCTTGACGAGGTCGATCGCTTCATCGTGCGCGTGGGTGGAAGAGTCCTGCGCCCGCACGAAATGAGCCGCGCGTCCTGGGGCGCTGTGATGGCCGCCGGCCGCTTGGCGTACTTCCCGGCGGAAGCCATCGACATGTCTCAAGGCGACGCGGGACCGCTCTTCCAGACGGCAGACCTTTTCGAGGAGAAGGGAACGTTCGACATCGCCGAGTTTGTTTGCGGCGAGTTCAAGCGTCGTTTCGGTTACGGCGTCAACGGACCGTTGTATGCCCCTGATGCGAGCCCCAATGCCCGCCATGAGGTGCACGTTGCCTATGCGCTGATGCGTGGCGAGAAGGTTCGGAATTGCATTGTCAATACCTACCGCGACAACCCGCACCACAGCCGCCATGACCTCTGGATGAAGCCGCTGATCGAGGTACCCGCGCTACGGGGTGCTTTGTCGGCGAGCGTGTTGCAGGCGCTTTGCCGGACCATGTGTGCCGAGAAGCTTGCGATCACGAACCACAATGTCGGCAAGCTGCTCGCCGCCCTCCGGCATGTGCCGCGCGACGGTTGTGACGTGGAGGTCGACGACGCGCTGTTCGTGGCGGGCATCCTGCCACCGCGGACGGTCCCGACGCCCAAGTCGCCGACGGCAGAGAACGCGCGGCCGGTGACGAGCCTGGCTGCACGGATTCACGCGCTGATCAGCCAACGGCAGTTCCAAGAGAGCATGGACAAGGCCCGGACCGAGCGGGAAGCGCGGAGAATCAGCCAGCGAGAGTTCGATCGCCAGGCCTGTGCCGCTGCAGCTTATCGCGCTGCCTATGGCTATGAGTGGCCGAACCGAGTTGCGCTCGCTGTCATGCAGCGCAATGTGGCGGCGGTCCTGCAGATCTTTGACGGCCCGAAGGACTGGAACACGGATTCTAAGCGCGCCCTCCGTGACGAGATCGGTGTCGACGTTCTTCAATGTTCAGCGATGACTCGCCGCCGCCGGCTGTTTGAACTGTGTGGCTTCTCGGAAGCCGAACAGGCCGAATGGGAGGCTCACGAAGCCATCGAGAAAGCTCAGAAGCGTGCCGAGCGTGAACTGGCTGAGGCCGTGCGCCAGGCCGAGGCGGTCAAGTACCGTCTTGAGACCGGCCAGGTGATGAGCGGACGCGAGTACGTCGACTTTTGCATTGACGCTGGCTTCTCGCAGCTCATCGACGAGCCCCGCGGTAGTGCCAGACGTTACCTGATCCACGATCCGGTAAAGCGGACTTCCCGACCGCTGCGTGCGAAGGACGGCACGCTCGACTATGCACGGGCTCGCTTGGCGCAGGTCGCCGTGCCCGTGCCGCTTGCCGCATGATTGTTTTGCCCCCCGGCCACTGGCCGGGGGGCGTCTTCTTCAAATCACGCGGGGATATCCTTAGCATTCGGGTCGGCCGGACGCGATGCTTGCGTTAGCCTTTGCACTACACACAAAGCTCTGTTCGCACTGAAGGACGTTCAGTCCGAACCGAGTTTTACCTGCGTCTACGACGCATCGACCAAGCCGGCATGCCGGTCATCCTCTGCAACTTCCCACAGGGACGATCCCTGTCGGGACGTCTCTCGTGGGCCTCCTCCCTTGCCCACATGCATCTCCAACTCTTGCTCTAGCCATTATGGCGCGTCGCCCTGGCCCCGCTTTGCGCGACCACGGGAAGCGCCAGTCTTGCCCGCACGCGCGTAATCCAGCTCGTTGCGGATTCTGATCCTTCCATTCCTTTCATGCGACCGGCCTTGGAGCCGTGTTCGCGCTATCCCATTTTCAGGAGTCTTCCCATGTCTCATCTCGTTCAAACCATGGCTTATGTCGGCGCTACCCCGTGGCACGGCCTGGGCAACCAGCTCGAAAGCAATCAGCCGCTCGAAGTGTGGGCGGACGCTGCTGGCATGAACTGGCGCATCGAGGAAACCGACGTGATGTATCGCGCCGGCTCCCACGATCTCGATCCGATTCATTCGTTTCCCCAGAAGAAGGTGCTGTTCCGCTCGGATACCAAGAAGGCGCTTGCGACGGTGTCGAAGCGGTACCAGGTGGTCCAGCCTTCGGAGATCCTCGACTTCTACCGCGACCTGACCGAGGTCGGGGGCTACCAGCTCGAAACGGCAGGTGTGCTCAAGGAGGGGCGCAAGCTCTGGGCCCTCGCGCGTACGGGGCAGTCGACCAAGATTGCTGGCGTCGACGAGGTCCGCGGCTACCTGCTGCTGGCCACGGCTTGCGATGGCACCCTGGCCACCACGGCCCAGTTCACGTCCGTGCGAGTGGTTTGCAACAACACGCTGCAAATTGCGCTTGGCCGCAACCGCGGTGCCGTCAAGGTGCCGCACCGCAGCCAGTTCGACCCGCGCGCTGTTAAGGAAGAGCTGGGCATCGCCATCTCGTCGTGGGGTGGCTTCATGGTGCGCATGCACGAACTGGCCGACCGCAAGGTGAGTCAGGTGGAATCGGAACGCTTCTTCCAGCGGCTGTTCACGTACCCGTGGACGAAGCCGGATTCGCACGGTCCCGACAAGGTGAATGAGCGTGGCCTGAAGGCAGTGCTCAATCTCTTCGAGGGCAATGGTCGTGGCGCCACGCTGGAATCGGCTGCCGGGACTGCCTGGGGTCTGGTGAATAGCGTGACCGAGTACGTCGATCACCAGCAGCGAGCGCGCAATGCAGGCAATAGGCTGGATTCGGCGTGGTTCGGTGCCGGCGCGGCACTCAAGCAGCGGGCTTGGGACGCTGCGATCGAACTGATTGCATGACGAAATCGTAATTGTCTAGCCCTAAAGCGACCGACGCTCCATGCCGATGTTTGGCATGGAAGTAGTCGTTTTAGGTTCACAAAGCCCCGGCACTGCCGGGGTTTTTTTTCGCTCGTTGCCATGATGCTGATTGATTTTTACTCCCGATACCCTCGATGGCTGTTCCGAACCACTGACGCGAAGCGTCCTGCGTTTCCTAGCCGCAATGTCTGTCGTAACACGATCGGTAGTGAGGGGCAACGAGTCGCGGAGCGACTGAAGCAACGGCAGCCCATTGATGTGGCGCATTTCCACAAGGAGCGCTTTCATGAACTCGTCGATGAGTGGCAGAGTTTGGTCAGGCAGGAAGCAGTCCAAGCCGAGTATGACGCCTGGATGGACCAGCGATATGAGCAAGGGCCCGCATCCTCAGTGACGCTAAAGCGGGGAAGGGTTGTATTTGATCTCGTAAATGGGGCCGTGTACGAAGTGCGCGGGAAGGACGGAAGCGGGCGCATCTTCAGAATGCAGTTGGTGAATGACTTTCCGTACGTGTCGTTTCGAGATCCCACCTGCGGCGTTGACTATCTATGGGTCGCGTTCCCTGAGGTATTCACGCAGGCGGAGCTGATGACGCTGCGACGCATGTACTAAACGACAAAATGCCCGGCATATTTGCCGGGCTTTTTGCTTTTGAAAGAGAGGGGGTGTAACCGAACTTTTCGATTTCTGAGAAGGAACATGTTCCTCAACTGCTCGCCGACTCCAACGCTTCGGCAGCAGAATCAGCGACGGTCACCCCCTCCTTTTGTGGGGATGGCGCATAGCCCACCGCCTGAATGCGGGTGATGGTGCCGTCCAGGGCGGCATTCGGGCCCAGGCGGATAGTGCCAGCGTAGATGATCCGGCCTTTCACCCGGCCGTTGATCAGCAACGACGCCCGACCGACCACGTCGCCTTCGACCACGCCGTCTACGATGACGTGCTCGCCATCGACGTTGCCGTGCACGACACCGCCTGCCGCGATATGCAGCAGGCCCCGGGAAGCGCCAACGTTGCCGGTGACCAGCGCCAGGCAGGTAAAGCCATGGTCCGAAACAATGTCGCCGTGGATGCTCATGCCGGCGCGCAGCACGCTGAAGATGGGAGGATTATCCATGGCGCTTAGAACATCTTGATGTCGGTGGGAGTGTTGGCATGTTGCGCCGCTGTGTTTCGCGCCGGCGCCGCGCTAGTGGGCAGCTGCTGTGCTGTCCTGGCCGGAGCCGGTACGGTCGAGGCCCTCGCCGATGCCGATGCCGGTGCAGGGGCAGGGGCAGGGGCAGGGGCAGGAGCCCCCGGGGCCGCAGGTCGCTTCACTGTCTCCGTCTTCGGCTGTTCAACCGGCACCGGAGCAACGGATGCTGTGGAGGCCGGGGCCCCTGCGGCTGCAGCAGATGCCGGCAATACAGTGCTCTGAACGACTTCCGATGCGGGAACGTTGTTGGACTTGCGCGGCCATTCGTGGCCGTCGCCAGCCGGAACACCCGCGGAAGCATCGGAAGCGGAGGGAAGTGGCTGCATCTGCTCGGTGCCACCACGCGATTCCCGTTTGCCAATCGACGCTCCAATGGCAAACATGAGCGCCGCGATGGCAATGAAGCCAAGGCCCCACAGCAGTTGATTTCGGCCCACCGCGAACGGGAAAGGAGAGGTGGATGGCTTTGCAGGTGCGGAGGAAGTGCCGCCATAGGCTAGATGCGGCGCCGTCGCTGCACCCGCCGGAGAGATGTCGATCGTGAGGGGTGGTTGGGCGTATTGAGCATGCAGCTGCTCGATGTCACGCATGTCCATCGGAAGAGCTCCTGTGAGAGGAAATCAGTGTGCCGTCGGCGTCGAACTTGTCGGTGTCCGGGATGCAAAGTTGGTGGATCGCGGCGATGCGCTTTGAGGCAATCTCAATTGTCGTGGCGCGCTGGTCCGCGGAGATGGATCCGCATTCCTGGCTGTACAGGGTCTCAACGAAGATGCGGTCGAATTGCATCAGCAATCGAAGCAACCGACCGGCGAAGGAATGGGAGACCTTGACCTCCTTTTCCTCGTAGAAGAGCGGAATCTCGATCTGGTCAGTCTTCGAAAGCCAGCTCAGCGCACTGCCATACCACTCCTCCGCGTCGCGGAACGCTTCGTCCAGCGCCTTAACCTTGCCGCCACGCGCGACAACGAATTTGGACGAACAATAGTAGAAGTGTGCATCCAGGAAGTCGCGCGCGAACTTTGAGCAGTAGGCGTGAAGGGTGGCTGAGGCCGTCGTCGGCGTGAGACGGCTGAGACGTTCTTCGCTGTTATGACGCTCAATGGGCTTGAGCCCACTGACAGATATCTTGGGTGGATCTTGTTCGGCCATTTTTCATGTTTTTCGGATGCTCTCTCAGAGTGAAATTGTCTGCCACAACTGGGGCGGCGATGACTTTGAAAGCTATGGCAAATTGGCGAGCATTCGCATTCCTTGCAGGAATTTTCTGTGCCACAATGCTTTCACACCTCGCGTCACTGACGCATCGACCCTGACTCCTGGCGAGTCCATCTTCTGCTTCAAGTCGTGCATTTGCGCACGCGCCGACTGGTTGGCTACCAGTGTGGATATTTCCTTGTGCTAAGTGTTTTCGCCGAACACTTCCCTCATCAGCTCGTAATACGCGTTCTCGCTGTGCCTCCTTGTGAGCGCACGCGATGGACACGTTCGAGCCCGGGATCATGTGGAGCTCTCTCTCAAAGGCCCCTCCCGGGCAGAACGGCAGCCGTCGAGCCGATCCGTGAACCTGCGGCCGAACCTGTGGGTTCGCGAAATGGGTTGCTGTGCAGCGTGACCATGCTGCACGAGGGCGACTTTACGTCCTCAGCATCGAGCAGCGCGCATTAGCGTGCCGCTCCCTCAGTGCCACGCCCCCGGAAGGGGCGTGGCATTGCAGGTTCTGAACATCAAAGCTCGCTGCCGGCGCAATCCGGAGCGGGCTTTTTTTCGTTTCTGGCGCGCCACTGGCGCCGCCAGTCTTTTTGGAATCCTGCGCGACAGGCTTTCCCATTGCCGCAACGACCCAGCGCGGGGCCGACACAGCCCAGCGCCTTCGGGAGCATGCTGCGTCCATCCGGGCCGACGTCGTTCGTTTTCCTGACAGGAGAAAGGACGTACCATGCATGCACCCATCACCTACAGCGAACCTGGCGGACGCCGCAGCCTCCTGGAGGAGCGGCCCACGCGGCCACCGATCATTGGCAAGATCCGGCCCGGCATCAAGGTGCTGACCAAGACCGCGCGCGAGAAGCCTGAAGCCGTCAAGATCCATGACCGGATGTTGGCGCAGGGTCAGAGCTTCGAGCGCATCGGGGCAGAGATCTCCCGGGCCACTGGAATCAAAACACCGCTGGTTCCCAAGAACGTGCCGTGGTTTACTTGCCGCGGCTCGGACTTCGCCAACCCGGCGGTAGCTGAAGACATCGTGCAGCGCTACGGTGAAGATCGTGGCGACGGCAACGGCTTTCGCCTCTGGCGCTTCCCGGTCATCTTCGCGTTCGACGACTGGCTGAGCAATATGCCCAATCAGCTCGTGGCATGGACGCAGAGCGGTCGCCAGTACTTTTCGGAGTACGGGCCGGACGGCAGGCGCTATTGCAAGATGTACGCGCCCCCCGTGCGCGACGCACGCGCCAATCGCGCAAAGCGAACCTGGGGCGGCCGCACCATCATCCTTCGCCAGGACGACGATATCCCGGACGGCATCTGTGATCCGCATATGTGCCCGCAGTACCAGGATGGGAATTGCAACCTGTCAGCCAGTTTCTATTTCGCGCTGCCGACCATTTCCGGCCTGGGCCTCATCGAAATGCCGACAACTTCTATTTACGTCCTGCAGAAGGCTCACGCCGCCATGCAGACCGTTGCGTTGGCGCGCGGCAGGCTGGTGGGCGTCAAGTTTTGGATGGCGAAGCAGGAGGTGGAGATCAGCCGTATCGATGATAGCGGAAGGGCCGTGCGCCAGATGCAGTGGCTCATCACGCTGGACGCCGAGATCGATATCGCTGCCCTGCTGGACGGGTCTGACCGTCGTGCGCCGGCACTCGAGATGGCGACACAGGCGGTTGCTGCGTTGGAAGACGAGTTGCATCCAGCGGAGCCGACGTCGCTGCCGGGCAATGAACCGCCGCAGCAATCGCCTGTTGTGGACGCTCCAGCGACCCATGCGCTGCCCGTCGACGGCGATGACTTGGAAAGTCAGTTCGAGGATCTGATGGCGCGCCTCGGCCTGGCCAATCAGGAGGGTCGGGCGCAGTTCCGCATCTACGCGTCTGCCACTTTCGGGCGCGGCTGGACCAAGCGTGACCAGGACGTTCGCCAACTGCTCGGCGAAATGCGCACAGCGCTGACCAATCCGCTTGCGTTCCGCGAACAGATTGCGGCGATTGCTGCGGAAGTCGCACCGTAACGTCGGCCTTGTGCCGGCATGACAGGGGAAGCCATATGGCTTTCCCTTTTTCCTTTCTTGCCGCGGGCCGGCATATTCTCTTGGAGGTCGTACCATGCACAAAGAAGGCGATAGCCTGCTTGTTGCGCATTTCTCGGATCTGCACTATTCCCCTGGCCACCTGGCAGAGTCAGATCGCTGTTTCGGCTTTGCAGTCAATGATGCAATTACCGCCGGCTGTCAGGTTGGCGTGGTGTCGGGAGATTCCACCGACCACCGCCTGGATGCGCACACGCCGGCGCTCTCGGCGCTGGCACGGCGCGTTCACCAGCTAACGGTGCGCATGCCCGTTCTGATGCTGCAAGGCACGTATAGCCACGAGCCGCCAGGCACGCTGGACCTGTTTCGCCTCATCGGCGCACAGTACCCGGTCTATGTCGCGGATCGCATCCAACAGGTAGCGCTTTGTGCGGGGCAATTTGTGCCGTCGGCGAGGCCGGTGTTCGACGGCGCGGAGATCGACGCGCTGCTAGCAGGGCACGGCATACCGGAAGTGGTGTTCACCTGTGTGCCGACGGTCAACAAGGCTGTGCTGGCGGCCGCGGCTGGCGTGGCGAGTGCTGCCACGGCAGTGGGGGATCACTTGGCCGACTATCTGAAGGCGGCGGGTACCGTCAATCGCCAATTGCGATCGCTTGGCGCGCGCACGATTGGCGTTTCCCACGGTACCGTCAACGGGTGCCAGACCGAGCACGGGGTGCCGATGGCCGGATTCGATCACGAGTTCACCATTGGTGCGCTGTTCGATGCCGATTGCGATGCCTTCATGCTTGGACACATCCACCGCGCCCAGCAATGGGCACAGGGGGGCAGGGTGGTGGCCTATCCGGGCTCCATCGGGCGCTTCCATTATGGTGAAATCGGAGAAAAGGGCTACCTGCAGTGGCAGATTGCTCCCGGTCGGGTCGAGGCCTCACTGGTGGCGACACCGGCTCGCCAGACAGTCTGCGTTGACTTCGACGGCCCGCCCGATATGGCGAAGCTGACCGAGATGGCCACCGACGCTGCCGGCAAGTTCGTGCGCATCCGTTGGACGGTCAATGAGGAGCACCGCCAGCTTGTGGACCGGGAGGCCATCACGGCACTCTTTGGTGCCAGTGCCGAGGTGAAGCTCGAAGCGCGGGTCCTGCCGGCGGTTCGCAGTCGCGCCGAAGGCATCAGCCGGGCCGCAACGTTGCCTGAGAAGTTGGGACGCTGGTGTGAATTGACGGGGGTTGAGGCCAATCCGCTCATGGATTGCCTCTCGATGCTGGAGACGCTCGATGCGCAGTCGATAGCCGATCGCATGCTGGCGGGTTTTGTTGCCGAGCCGGTGGCGATCGCACCCGACGCTCCCCCATCCGAGCCTGTCTCGCCACCTGTCCTAACGGCGCTGGTTGGCATGGAGTTGGCAGACGAAGTTGGGCTTCCGGTGCCGCCCGTCGCGGAGGAGAAGACGGACCTCACACCGGCTTTGTTCTCATCGTTGCCTGCAGCCCCAGCGATGGACTGGCTGACGGACGATCTCTTTGCGTAGCAATACGCACCTCAGAACATGAGCCATGTTCCGACAGCCCTGGCGGCTGTCGAAACCCGGTTTTACCCCGCGTCCTTGACGCATCGACCCCGCAGTATCCGTTTCTTTCATCTACCCAGACGGGTGCTTCCCGTCTGGGTCGCACTCCGTCCTTTTCCAGGAGTGCAAAATGATTCTGTACCACGCCGGTCCCGACTGGCTGTTCGTTGAAGAAGCGTGCATGGATCGCTCGGTGATGGCCAAGCGCCTGGCCGACGCCCATGACTTTACCCAATGCATGCTGTACGAGCCGTTCGGCCAGGGCCGCGGCACGGTGATCGCCAAACGCGGTCACATGCTGGTCCTGGCGCTGGGTGAGGTCGGCCGAAACACCTTCTTTGCCGTGGCACCTTCCAAGGAGCTGCAGGACCTGATCTGGTCAGTGTCCAATGGCTTGGCATCCCAGTGGAGCCAACTCGAACTCAGGGCCATCACCGGTCTTGAGGACTGGCCAGCGGTGCTCAAGATGGCCGCCGGCGAATTTGCCGAAGCGCGACGCTCGCTGGAGCGCGCAATCGCTGGCAAGCCGGAACGCAATGTCCCGGCCGTGGCCGAGATTCCGGTGTTTGACGACAACGTCATGGAAATGCCGCCGGAATACCTTCACTCCTTCAATGGTACGGAGGTGCCGGAATGCGTCCACTGAAACTGATGCTCACCGGATTCTATGGGGTCCGCGACGGCATGAAGCGCGATAGCGTCACGGTGGACCTGACGACGCTGCCCGGTGGCCTGATCGCCCTAGTCGGTCCCAACGGGGCTGGCAAGACCACGATCATGGACAACCTGCACCCGTTTCCCATTATGCCGAGCCACGCGAGCAAGATGTCGGCCGACGCGTTCTCATACTGGGACCATCTCTGCGCCCCGCGCGCGGAGAAGGATCTGGAGTGGGAGCACGGTGGCAAGACGTATCGCTCCGCGTTCGCGTTCCGCAATCCTGGCAAGAGCCGCAAGGCCGAGTACTACCTGTTCGAAAAGGACGCTGGAGGTGACTGGAAGCCGCTGCAGTTGGCTGACGGTACGCTGTCGGACGGCAAGGCGGACACCTACAACCGGTGTCTGGAAGCCGTGCTCGGGTCTCCCGAGGCCTTCTTTACCAGCGTGTTTTCTGCCCAGAACCGGCGCCCCCTCGCCAGCTACCAGGCCGGCGAGATCAAGAAGCTGCTCGCCGAGTTACTCGGGATCGAGCATCTGCGTGACCTCTCTGCGAAAGCGGGGGAGGTTGCCAAGCTGCTCACCCGCTCGCTGGACACCCTGCAGCGCGACGTGCTAACCCTCACGAGTAAGCGAGATCGTGCCGCGGTGGTTGCCAAGGAGATCTGGCAGGTTGGTGAAACCCTGGATGCCCAGCGGGAGGGCCGGGAACTGGAAACAGCCAAGGGTGCCAAGCTGATGCAGGAGCGCGCGACGCTGGCTGCGAAGCAGGAAGCCAATGCCGGTACCGAAGCGCGGTTGCGGGAATTGAACCAGCGCAAGGGCGAGTTGGACCGGCGTGCGGTATTGCTGGCCAGTGACGAACAGGCGGCTGCCGGCCGTGCTGCGGCGCGACGACGCGATCTGGACCGGAACGCGACAAGCCACCGCGCCGTGCTGGCAGAGGCCGCGGCCATCGAATCGGCCGCCGGCGAGCGGGATGCCTTGCAACTTGCTATCGGCAGGAAGCAGGCGGAACTGGCCAGCCAGCAGGCGACTGTGGAGAAGCTCGATGCGGTGCAGGTCGAGCACGCGGCGCTGAGTTCCGAGCTCAAGGGCCTGGAACAACGCGGTGCCTCGGCGGCGCAGTGGGTCAAGTCGCTCAAGCTGCAGGCCGACGTCATCGAGACGGTCCCTTGCCGGAACGACCCGATGCACGCCACCTGTCCGTTGCTGGAACAGGCGCGCAATGCCAAAGCCGGTCTCAGTGAGCAAGCGGTGACGGTTGAGGCGCTTCGTGACAGTTATCGCAAGAAGCAGGCGCAGGCGCAGGCGATGCAGGACTCGCTTGCGGCGCGCGCCCAGGCGCGGAGTGCCTTCGTGGCACTCCGCGATGACCTGGAGCGCGACCAGCAGTCGCTGCAGCGCTTGACGGCTCTGGCCGCCAGGAAGCCCATGCTGGACGCCGCGCGCGAAGGACTGGCGCAGGCCAATCGAGATCTGACAACCTTGGCTGAGGAGGAAGGCGCCCGAGCAGCTTGCCACAAGCGTGACGCTGCAGACGTGCAAGCCCAGCTCGAAGCGGTGCGCAGGGAACTGGCAACGCTGGCCACAGAGGATGTGACCGGCATGCTGGCCCAGCTGGAACGCCAGATCGCTGCCAGCCGGGAGGCTGGCGCTGCCATCGCCGGCCGGATCGAAGCACTGATTCGGCAGGAGAGCACGCTGGTGGCGGAGCGCGAGCGGCTGGATGTCGAGCTTGCAGGTTTGCCGGCGGTAGAGGCCAAGGCGCAAGCGCTGTCCGACCAGATCGCGCAGTGGAGGCTGTTGGCCAAGGGCCTGGGCAACGATGGCGTGATCGCATTGTCCATCGATGACGCAGGCCCGGCCATCACGCAGATCGTCAACGACCTATTGCTCGCCTGCTACGGACCGCGATTCACCATCGCAATTCAGACGCAGACGGAGTTAGCCAACGGCGAGAAGCGGGAAGGCTTTGCCATCGACGTGATCGACGCCGACAACGACAGCACGAAGGATTTCTCCGTCATGTCAGGCGGGCAGAAGGTCTGGATCAACGAGTGTCTGACGCGCGGAATCGCCCTTTACCGGGCGCAGGACGCGCAGCAACCGTTCCAGACCCTCTTTACCGACGAGGCCGATGGTCCCTTGGATGCGGAGCGCAAGCGTGCATTCATGAAAATGAAACGCGAAGTGCTTCGGCTAGGGGGTTACGAACGAGAGTTTTTCATCTCGCAAACGCCGGATCTGGTCGACGAAGCCGACGCTGTCATCGATGTAGTTGCCCTGGCGGCGCAGTAGGGCCGCCATTTTCATCATTCAACACGGCCGCTTCTCCGAAAGGGGAGCGGGCTTTCTCTTACCATGAACCTCATTGTCGACATTGATATTGATAGCCCTACGTTTCAGGGCACGGCCGGTCCGGACCGAAGCCGCGCAGCAATTGCGCGAATTGGCTAATGAGATCGAACGCAAAGTAGTCGATTTCTCCATCTGTCGCGAGGGCCAACGCCTGGCCGGCATAGAAGGCGGCGGCGCAATCGTCTATCTCGCTGATCTGTAGCACTTCCTCCACTCTACAACCCACAGGGGCACAGCCCCTGTGGGCTGGGGCCCCGCTCCGAAGGGGTCACATGCAAACCATTTCTCTCTTTCCGCAGGGCGCTCTCGATCCAATCGAGAACAAGGCAGACCGCGCCGTTCACGCCATTCTTACCCTCCTGGAGGCTGGCCACCCGCTCGTCCTTGCCTATAGCGGCGGCAAGGACAGCAGCATGGTCGCTGCGCTGGCACTGCATGCCGCAGCGCTCCATCGTGCGGCGGGCGGCAAGCCGCTGGTCGTTGTGACGACCGGGGACACTCTCGTGGAGTCCCCTGAAGTCGCGCATCATTACCGCCAAGAGCTTTTAGGGATGTGCCGGTACGGCCAGCAGCGTGGCTTCAAAGTTCTTGCGCGCGTGGTACAGCCGGCGATGGCCTCGACGTTTCAGGTGAAAATCCTTTCCGGTCGGGCGTTGCCCAGCTTTCCGGGTACGCACGGCGATTGCTCGACCGACCTCAAAATTTCACCGCAACGCACCTTCCGCCGACAGCTCTTTCGGTCATTGGCCGGGCATGGGCACGCGGAGCCGGTGACGCTGCTTGGCACCCGTTATGGGGAAAGCACGCGGCGCAACATCCGCATGCGGGAGCGCGGTGAGTCCGACACGCTGCCGGCGCGCAACCAGGACGGCGACCTCGTCTTGAGCCCGGTTTGCCACTGGCAAGACGACGATATCTGGGAGGGCATCGCGCTGTATGGAAGCGGGGCGCGTCCCGGCTACTCCGACTTCGAGGACATGCGACGCATTTACGCCCACGCGGTCGGGACGTCCTGCGCCGTCGTGGCGGACGCCATTCTTGAAGGCGCTGGCTCGCGCCGGCAGGGCAAGTGCGGCGCTCGTCTTGGCTGCCACGTCTGCCAGATGGCAGAGGACAAGAGCCTTGCCAATATGATCGAGTACGACGAGCGCTACGCCTACGCGGCAGGCCTGCAACGCCTGAACCGGTTCATCCGCAACACACGGTTTGACTGGTCGCGGCGGCATTGGGTGGGTCGAACTATCCGCGGCGGCTGGATCAAGGTCCAGCCGGACACGTACCACCCCACAATGGTGCGGGAACTGGTGCGGTACATGCTCCAGCTGGATTACGATGAGCAATGCCGCGCTGAGCGCGTTGGAGAGCGGCCGAAGTTCGAACTGCTGCCCCTGGACCTGCTTGTTGCCGTGGATGCTTTGCAGTCGCTGAATGGGCTCGCCAGACCCTTCGCCGCGTGGGCGGACTGGCGGGATATTCACCAGCGGGGCGTCAGGTACGACATTCCTGATGTGGCCCAAGTCGCCCAGACCGCGGTGCCGACGGCGCGCTTCTTGCACGTGGGCTCGGAATGGGACGACACCGCTGAACCGGCGGGATGGACTGGCCTACGAGATCCATACCTCGAGAGCTTAACGGCCGACTCGGCCTGTGGGCCTGCGCTGCAGGTCACAGCTGATGGCCGTGAGGTTTGGGCGTTGCCTACTGCCCAACAGTTCTCCGTTGACGCGGAATCTGCGTTCCTGATCTCGGAATTCGAGGTAGATCGGTTGTTGGAGGTTCATGACGCTGGCGTGGCGCCGGGGCAGGTGACTGCTGGCTACCGTTGGTACGCGCAGTATGGATGCCTGACGTTGTCGCACTCGCAGCGGGCGGAGCACGACGAAATCGCGCGGCGCACTGCGTACAAGGACCGCCTCGGGCTCACTATCGAGTACGACGTGGGGGCGTTGCGATCGCGGGCGGTTCCCTTCGAGGACCTGCCGGCGGCAGGCCAGTTGGCATGGCGGCAAGTTGCTACGCCTCAGCAAGTTCTCTTCTAAAGCCGATGAATAAAGCCCCGAGATCGTAAGATTTCGGGGCTTTTCCTTTGGCTCGCGGGAACCGTGATGGTTACATCGCGGCGTCCTTCAGCTTCTTCATTGCGCGGACCTTCACCTTCACGCTGGCCGGCTTGGCAGCGAACCACTGGTCCTGGCCCGTGAACGGATTCTTGCCGAAGCGCTTTTTCGTGGCCGGAACCTGGATGGCCGAGACCTTGAACAGGCCGGGGAAGGTGAACTCGCCTGCGCCTTTCTTGTGGATCGCGCTCACCATGGTGTTTTCCAGGTGAGTCAGAACGGTTTGGACGGTCTTCTTGTCCAGTTCGGTCTGGGCGACCAGATGGGCGAGGAGGCTCGACTTGTTGAACGTGTCCTTCAGCGGCTTGGCAACCGGGGCGGCTGCGGCAGCCTTCTTAGCCGGAGCGGCTTTCTTTGCCGGGGCAGCCTTCTTTGCGGGGGCAGCCTTCTTTGCGGCGGTCTTCGTTGCAGTCTTCGCGGATGCTTTCGTGGCCATGTCGTACCTGTAAGAAATGCGTGCGCGCGGGATATCGCGTACATCGCATCCGCGAAGAATAGCAAATGCAAGCGCGAGTGCAATAGTGAGATGCGCTGAAACCCCTATGATTTCAGGATTTTTCGTCGTCGGGCAGCCGAAATGGTAGCGGCAATGCGGTCGCAGGTGCGATTGCTGGCAAGCCCTAAGATCCGGGTCACGTCGTCGCGCGTACAGCCTGCGAGCAGCTGACGCCGGCAAAACGTATTGCGCAGCGTGCGGGGGCTTGGCTCGACGCCGGCGAATTCTATCGCTTCCAGCGCGGCGGCCACGATCCGGCCGAAGCTCATGTCGGTGATGGGGCGGCCATCCGGGGTAAGGGTAAAAAGCAGGTCGCCTTCGACGGGAAGCGTTGCGCGGCGGGTTTGCCAGGCCTGAAGTAGCGGTACGGCGAATTCGGCCAGGTGAACAGTGCGCGCGTCCCGCGCCCCATGTCCGGTCACGAAGAGATAGGGCGGGTTTGCATCCGGGACTAGGTCCCTCAAACGCGCGGCTCGCGCTTCCGCCGCGGTAATTCCCGTTGCGAGAAACATCGCGACGATCGCCCGGCTACGCAAGCCGGCCAGATCGTCGGCAGGGGATTGAAGATATGACTGCAGCCGCGCGTCCTCGGCCTCGTCAAGGAACTGGGGTGTGGGCTCTTGGTCTGGCCAGCGCTCGGCGGAGAGCATCAGGGCGGCTGGGTTGTCCAGGCGTACACCGGCGAAGACCAGGTGCCGGCACAGGCGGTCCAGCAGCTTCACGTACCGCATGCGTGTAGCCGAAGAGTACGACCTGGCGTCGGGCGTCTGCAAAAAAGCCTCGATATCGGCGGTGCCAAATGAGGCAACGGTTGCGCTCCTTGCCAGCAGGTGTCGTCGGAAGTTCTCGAACATCGCCTGGTGCTGCACGATCGAGCGCGGGGAGAAAGGGCGGCGATCAGCGCCAGCCGCCTCACGCGCCTGCCAGTCACGGTAGGCTAGGGTGGGATTGCTGAGCCAGAGAGAGTCCGTTTGTGTCATACCTGCTGTTATATACTGAATTGGACCCAGCGCACACCAATGCCGCCGCTATGCGGCGGATATGGCTTTCCAAGGCGAGGTCAGAACCGCGGCCGCCCATAACGGTTGCGGCGCGCGGCGAGCCTTGCGCGGGTGCAGGCATAGCGGGGATAGGCGGCATCGAGCATGCCCGCGATCCGCAGTTCGACTGCCTCTCGACGCAGCTCCGGGGCAAAATCGCTCATGCCTGCTCCTTGGCGAAAGGATGCAGATCGGCGACGCTGACCCAACGCGGGCAAATTCTCGCGCGCCCGCGCACGAGGTCTTCCACCTCAACATCAGCGGTGGGCCCGCTCGGCCCATTGAAGACCGAGAGCACGCGGGCCTGGCGAGCGGGGAGAGCGGGCGCTGCCCGGTAACGCAAGGTAACAACGTCGCCCGCCACAATCCGTCCATAGGCGCGAAAAATCGGTGTGCCGTTGGCATGCTGACCGACCTGGTCACGAAATGCAGGCTTTAGCCCGTCAAGAAAGGCGCCCAGCTGAGATCGCCGCATGCCGATACCACCATAAGATTCCTGCAGGACAGGCAGGGTAGGGCCGTACCGGCGCGCCAGCGCGGCGCGCATGACGCGCCGGTATTCCGCACCGCCGGCGAGCATCACCGATCCGACACGCGTTGGCCAGGCACGGGGCCGAAGATAACTCGACAAGTCGGCCATCATCTCGTCGGCGCGTTGCCGCGTCATGCGCTCGTCATATGGCGCAATTTCGGTGTCGGGATGCAGGAAGCCGTGACGCGCGGACAGGATCAGGACACTTGGCGCCGCATCGGTGCGCAAGTGTGCCCGGTACGATTGATACATGACGCCCCGGTATAGGTCGATAGCACGCGCATCCCGATCGAGCTTCGAGCCGGAGCAGGCCATCAATAGCAGGGCGGGCTCGGCGGTATCCTTGCAGAGCGTTGGCGGGACGGGAAACAGGGGAAGCTGTGTAGTGGAGAGCATGAGCATGGAGTCGGGTTGCATGCTTTTCACTCTACAGAGCCACCGACGAAGTCAAGTACGTCGCGCGCTAAGGCGTTGGTCCTCCAGCGTATTGTTTGCAAGCTTGGGCCGGGCAGCGAGGCTTTGCCAACTTGGTACGAGGCACGTTTGGCAGGTTCCCGTTTGGCAGGTTCCGGAACACTGGTTTCGCCACTTCATTACGCTAGCCTCATGGAAGAGGCGGCCGAAGCGGAGCGCGCTAACCCTACCAAGAAGTACTTGGAAATTCCGGAGTTGAATGCTCCGTTCAAGTCATTGCTGGCGGCGCTGCTTACTGATGCGGCGACACTGAAGTTCGGCTATCAGGCACTAATCGAAGGGGAAAAACGAGACGGCATGAGCGGTAAGCTCAATGAATTTAATCAGCGTCACCGTATTTGGCTCGCGGAGTGTGATCGCTTTGTCGGGGCCTTGAAGGAGACGAGCGCGCCAACAATCGTGCTGGAAGCGGTCGTTCCAGCTCTCGACCAGATAGCAGACCGCATTGCCAGCTCGAAAACGCGTCATCGCGGGATGATCATTACAACGATTGTCGCTGGAATAGCCTGTCATCCCATTGCACAGGCTCAGGTGTGGAAACCTGGATCCGCGGCGCATCGGGATGGTGGGGATTGACGAGGGCGTTCCACTCCAGACGGGCTACCACGGATGGCACAAGCAGGATCGCAGATCGCCCCTCGGCCAGCCAGCGATCACCGAAACTACGGGCGGCGCGGGGGTCTTCCAGCGTATCCCAGCCAGTCGGCAACTGATCGGCGATGGCTCGTTCCACTGGCATGTCGTCGGGCACGGAGCCAATGACGAGGACATGACGGCGCGGAACCTTGCCGATGCGGGCATGCACCAGCACCTCGAGCATTGCGCCAGCAAATGTCAGCGCGCCATAAATCAGGGGCCGCCCTGGGCTGTTAAAGCGCCCGCCGACCAGCATGGCGCCTGTGCCGTTCCAGACCTCATGCCGTTGGTCCGCAATCCGAAAGATCTGCATCAGGCGGACATGCCGTAGAAGAGCCGCCACAACAGTTCCTCAACGCGCCTGGCGCCGAGCTCCGTCATGGCGACATCTAGCGGCTTGCTGCCGCCGAGCAGCGGATGGGCGGCATTGAGGAATGCGCGTGCATCTTCCTCATCGTCCCAGACGAAGTTTGCAGTGGCAAAAATGCGCGCCAGCCGCTCTGTCTTTTCCGATTCGTCGGGGGTAAGTCGGTCCTTGCGACGTTTGAACGTGGCTTCCGGCACGATACGGGACATCAATGCGCGTCGTTCCTCGGACGTGCGCACGACGTGCTCGACGATTTCCCGCAGCGCCGACTTGGGAAGACCTTCGCGCACGGCCGCGTCGAGTTCGGCGATCGATAACAGTGGCGGGGATAACGCCATCGCGGCGCTAATGTTCTCTGGCGAGACGACGAGCATGGCATCACCTCTAGTATCAGTTGATACCAGATTGTAGTTCAAATGAGCGTGGAATGTCTTTGTGATGCATGCAAAGCCTGATAATGTGATCTAAAAGCCGCATAACAAGTATTATGTTAAATTGTGTTCGCGGAACGGGGTTCCTCAGCACCGGTTTATCAACACGCTACGCGGGACGCAGCAGCTAACGCAGTGTGCCAGTCTGGCAAAGCCCGCTCCACAAACGACTGATTGACAGGACGGCTTCCACCGGGCCGTTACGACTGTTCCCACGCTCTCTCGTCGCCAAGCGTGGCAGCATGGGTGGCCGCCTGCTCGAGCCAATGACCGTGGGCTTTCGGAACAACCAAAAGTGTCAG
This sequence comes from Cupriavidus sp. a3, assembly GCF_051015765.1. Classification (NCBI taxonomy): domain Bacteria; kingdom Pseudomonadati; phylum Pseudomonadota; class Betaproteobacteria; order Burkholderiales; family Burkholderiaceae; genus Cupriavidus; species Cupriavidus sp. a3. Next base: position 387,976 of record NZ_CP170645.1, read on the forward strand.
GTCTAGACCCTCCAGCACTCGAAGGACGTGCTCGAAATTTACGCTTTTACCATTTTCAAGTTTGGATAGCATACCGACGGAAACAGCGCAGTTTTTCGCAGCTTGATCAATCGGCATACCCTGTACAGCCCGACTTGCTCGAATGCGATCGCCCAACTGTGAGATAGAGCGAATGGTGGCCCGGGCTGGGGGCGTGGGATCTGGAAGCGGCCGTGGCATAGAGCAGCGCAAAAAGAGGTTGCCTATTCTTTCACGATAGTGAAAGTAAGGCAATATTCCTCGATCGCCGCCCGAACCGAGAAAAGTGGGTCACGCCCGTGCACGCCTGCAAGCACCAGACGTTCTATTTTTCAATCAGGTAGCGATGGGCCTGCACCCGCATTGGTGCGGTTCGCAACTCCTCACCGCTCAAACCTTAGCTGATCGAGATGATTATTCTTGCGGAATTAGGAAACGCTCGGGTCGTTTGCCGAGCCACGCTGGCGCCCGCCCTCTTCCCGACCAAGTCTTCCCAGTCTTGGGATCCATGTACTTTGGCGCCAGCGAAGCCTTCGTTGCTGAGGTAGATTTCGAAACTGCGGGACGTCCCCGACGGCGCCGCGGCGCTACATCCTCTGGAGAACGTGCCTTTCTGAAGGGGGCGGCGCTAGAGAGGCTAGGTGGGTATCGGGCCGACCGGCCCGCATCAGGGTCGAGCATGCCTTGGTGGGCCTCCCGTGAGTCGAACACGGCACCAACGGATTATGAGTCCGCTGCTCTAACCAGGCATGAGCTAGAGGCCCGATAAAACCAGAAACGAATCAGTTGTCGGCGCTAAGCGCAGCAGTTGATTTTTGCGTTCAGAGCGCAGCGCTAAGACACGCCCCACATCTTCGACCAATCGGCTGGTCGGCAACATCGCGTTCCAGCCGAGGCATAAATTAAGCCGCAGCTGCAGGCATGGCGGCCGGCGCAACAGCCTTCTTTGCCGGAGCGCGCTTTTTCGCCAGGGTTTTCACTGCAGCCTTTTTCGGAGCTACCTGCTTCGTCGCGACCTTATTGCCGACTACCGCCTTCTTAGCAGCGGGCTTCTTCGCAGCTACCTTGCCTGCCGTTGCCTTCTTTGCACCGGCGGCCTTAGCCTTCTTTGCGGCAGCTTTTTCTTTTGCGGCCTGTTTTTCAAAGCGAGTTGCAGCGTTTGCGGCTTCCGTTGCCTTTGCGACCTCACGCTTTGCAGCTTCGATGGCCTTCTTCGTGTCGGCGCGCAGCTTTAGCAGACGCTTCTTGGCGGCCTGTGCCTCGCGCGCAAGCACGCTGGCCTTCTTCGTCGGCACGGCTACTTTCTTTGCGGCAGGCTTGCTCTTGGCAACCCCATTCACCCGACTCGTCGTTTTATTTGCTGCGACCATGTTAGTTGATCATAGTGTTGTGAACTGCGGAGTATAACCATCCCAAATGTCCAACACAACGGAAATAGGCCCAATAACTACCCTGAGACGCGTCCGGGGGTGATTTTGGTCATGTCTTGGAGCGCTCCTAAGTTCGCCGCGCGCTGATCGAGGCAATGTGGCATGTTTCCTAAAACATCAAGCAATGTTGCGCACCATCATCGCGCGACAGCCACCGCTCATGTCGGAGAACGGCGTGGGCTTGGTCAGCCGTTCGATTAATTTAAGCCGCAAGACGGCACACAGCATGCTTACCACGAAGACATGGTTCTTCCCAGCCAAGATACTCTCAAACCTCGCGGTACATGGCTGGCCCCCCGATCAGACCCACCGCCGTGGTCTCGTTACGACCATAGTTGCGAGGCTCCTTGCGAATCTCGTATCCATCCTCATCGTGATGGAGGCGAGCAATGTGCTCTGCGACGGTGGCAACTTCATTGCGTACCGCCGCGAGATCTCGCATTGCGAGGTCACTAGGAAGAGACCTGAGACACTCGAGTAACGTTGCCATGCCGCACTTCTCCAAAATTCTTCTTGAGTTCAGCTATATGCTCAAAGAGACTGCTTCAGGACAGCAGCGCGGTACCGCGCTCGTAGGATCAAATCTGGAACCGGGGCAAGTACCTCCGCCATGAACTGAAGCTCAATGCAAGTGTGGACGCCATGGCCCTCCTGCGCGGCCCGATCAAATGCGGCTCGGGCTGCCTCCAATTGGGCTTTATCGCCTGAGGCCAAGCCTCGGATCGCGGCTCGCTCGGCGTCAGTAAGAATCCCTTCCATGTTTTTCCTTTCAAACTACTTTGAGGACGCGTGCGGCACGTCGGAGGCGAGCTGCAGCGGCGCTAGGCGTGTCGCTCACCTGACTCCAATTGTGGTGCCACCAGGCAATAAGAGCCGCTGCGACTACTATGTTTTCCGCACGAATAACGGCCGTCACTTCAGCAGATACCTCGGCCCACCAAGCGGGGCCCTCGCCGTCGCTCGCCTTCGCATCGATGGCGCGACGGTAGACCGCCTTCACAGCGTCCAATGCGATGATCATGCTCTTTCCCATTGGTTACAGCGCTTTTTCTTGGCGGTCCTTGGAGTGAGCCTGTTCCGCCTCGCTCTCAAAAATTCGTACACCAGTATTGACATGCTCGACCCATACGCGCCAGCCGTTCTGCGCTACCTTTGTTGCATCGATAAGGGCAACAGCTCGCGTGCGGGGGTTGTCTGCGTCGCTTCTTACCGTGGTGAACATCGCCGGATTGCCAGCCACGTATTTGAGATTCCAGACTCGCTTGCTCATTTTTCCTAAACTCGTTTCCCTACTCGTGATCCTGCAGGTCTACCTCGCCAAGCTTAATGCACTGACACGGCGTCAATCGCGGCACAAGACTAGGACAGGATCATCCGGCGCAACGCCATTTGCAATTGCCATCGCCCGATAGTTTTCGTGCAGCGCGTGGCCGCCATCTGCCACGTCTTCGAAACTCTCGCCTTGGATCATCTTCAGCCGCACCGACATACTATGATTCGCACCACGCAGTAGGAATCCGGCACACATCGCGGGCTTCATTGCGCCGGATTCGTGGCAACCAAAGGTGTGAGTCGCCATGTCGTAAGCCGTCGCCGCAGAATGGCGAAATGATTCAGCGGGGAACTCGGCCACCGCGTCAATCCTCCACGGACACTTCGCGCAGGGGCGACGACGGTAGCTCCCGTTGCCACCTTCTACCGTGACAACTTGGTGGTCAGGCCCAGCCGCGCGGGTACGCGTAATCGTCGCTTTTGATTCAGACATTTCGCTTCCCCCTATTCGTGATCGTGCAGCTCGGCCAGCGATGCTGCGAGCGTCTCAGCAGCAACGGCGTGCAGTTCCGCGGCAACGTCGTCGAGCACAATGCCAGATGGCATTCGGTGGGATTCTGCCGCGTCCCGAAGGACGTTGATCGCTAGCCGAAGCGAATCTCCTACGGTCAATGCTGTCATGCTTTTCCGTGCTCAGAACCTGATTGCGTTAGCCGGGACATCGATTCCGTGGTGCTGCAGAACCTTCGTGCGAAACACCTTCCATTCGCCCTCACCCGCGGGTTGGTGTGTGCAATGCAAGCACTGATCTGCGCCGGCCAATTGCTCCTCCACCGTCCGATGGACGTCGATTCCAAATCGCTTACTGAACCGCCCTACGCAGGAGCCGTCGTGCGCTGTTACCCACACCGTATCTCCGGTGGATGACACGTCAATGCTGTACGGTTTCATCGCGCTCGTTTCCTTTTGTTTAATCCACGTCTTCGGGCGAGGTGAGATTGAGGTCGCTGCCTTCAACATCATTTCCATGAACGACCGAGCCGTAGAAGCGTGAATTCCAGGCACGGTGCGCCTGTACCACACGGCGAATGACGCTCCCAATGGAATGAGAGCGCCAGGATGTTTTCATGGCAAATGATGATCCTATAACGTGGCGTCTATTTTACATCCCCAATGGGGATATTCAAGCGCGTTTCGCATTCCAAGCCAAAATTTCCTGAATGTAGGCTCGGCCCATATCAGGCAGGGCACGAAAGTCAGAGGATTCATTCGGCAAAAGCCACTTGTCAAGCGTTCGCCTAGATACGCTGATGCGAGTCGCGAACTCCTCTCTTGTCATGCCAAGCTGTACCATAGCCTCGCGTAGCAACTCTTGCTGAGGGGGCGGGGTAAGTTTCTTGTTAGTTGCCATCGAACCACTGATCATCGGCGTCACGTTCAGCAATGTATATCCCCAGCGGGGATTATCGTCAAGCGTTGATAAGACCCCGGCATTCCTCCGGGGGGCAGGCAAGTGTTTGTACCCTCGACCCCAGCGTCCCATTGCTCGCAACAGTCTGAGCAAGCCTTACGAGGGGTTGACGCTGCACGCGCGCCAACAGATGGTAACGGGCATGGCCACAAGCTCGAAACCTATGCACAAAACCATCGTAATCGCACTTGCTATCGCCTGCTCACCACTTTCCCACGCCGCGAAATGCCGCAGTGGCAAAAATATTCTCTACTCCCAAGACCGATACTGTCCCAGCGGCTACACAGACATCACCTCACCCATGGGCGGCACCGTGTCCACTGTCGGTAAGTCAGAAAACGTTCGCAAGGCAGAGCAAGAATATTTAGCCATGCGTGCCGCAGACGAGAGGCAATTCCAGAATCAGCAGGCGCAACTACAAGCACAGTATGCGCAAGAGCAACGCCAGTTACACTGGCAATGCGGATCCATCGAGGCACAGATCCGGGCCAACGAAAACCAGCAGCGCCAAATCAATGCGTGGCAACAGATGGACCAACTCAAGCAGATCCACCGAGGCTTGCGTGACCAGCAATACCGCCTTGGCTGCCACCGGTAAGTCGAAGTAAGAACTTAGCGACGTCCTGTGGCTAACCTCCATGGCTCGACCCTGTTGGAGCAGATTTCGTTGAGCTAGCCATTGGTAGCTCTTTCGAATTTTTCAATACCAGCAAGGATTTCGTCGAAATCCGTTGGGCGGGCCTAATTGATCTGGGGCCGATAAAGGGCACGCAGGAGCTTGGCTATCCCATATGACATCGCCGCCCAGCTGTCATCCGCAATCGTGGTCGCCAGAGTTGCCTCCGACGTGCTCGCGTTCATTTCGCCGATAATGTCGACAACGAAGCCGACCTCGTTCCGCCCGCGCACGAAGTTACCCAGGATGGGGGCGAGTATGAATGTCGGATCCACTGCCTAGTGAGCGGCCAGGATGACTGACTGTCCGTTGCACTTCGCCGTGAGGAACTGCGCGCGCTTGTTGTATAGCCCCAGTCTGCCGGCGTCCTCGATGCGGCAGCCCGCGGCGGACGCACAGGCAAGGATCGCGAAGTTCCCGATATCCGAGATCGTCTCCGCGAAGCCCGCGCGGCAAAACGCCTCCAACAAGATTTCCGTTCGCGTCAGTTCCAGCGGCTTGGCCGCCGGAGCTGCCCTGCAGCCGGACAGCGCTTGGGGCAATCGAGACGGCGGAATGGCGCCAAAGATACCACTACCGGTCAAGAACGGCGCCATGCTTTAACCGCATTTGTAGCCCTCCTGTTGCTGCGGTACACAGGCAGCCTGTTATCCGCAGCCCACCAATCGAGGGATGGCGCCGTTGTCGCCCCGGGAAGCGGGACAGGCTGTCATGAGGTTGGTTGATTTGGTTGACATGGTTGCAAAACCGAACTACAGTGAATCATCACCATAGGAGGTGCGCTGTGGCGAAAGCAACACATACACATGTCAGAGAGGCGGACGTCGTCTTCCTCGACCCCGAGAGCGAAGGAGCTCTTCGAAGCGCCGTGGGTGCGGCCTCAATGTTTAGTCAGAAGGCAACTCAGCGGCTTTTGGATTTGCCTGACGCTGCCCTCGGCCGCCTTATGAAAAATGGCCTGTCCCAGATATCTGGTTTAGTGGTTCAGGTCCAGTTCGGACGCAGCCGAGCTGCCGTGGACATCAAGGCATTCGAGGCCCGCGCGGAGCAATCGCGTAAAGAGTTGGTCGAATCGCGAGACATCCTCTCGTCGGACCAATTTATCAATGCGCTAGGGTTGACGCGACAAGCGCTTAGCAAAGCTGTGCTCGCCAAGCGCATGTTTACGATTAACGTGGGCACAAAAGTTTTCTATCCAGCGTTCTACACTTGGCCCGATATCGACCGCAAGAAAGTGGAAGAAATCACGAAGCTGTTGGGGGATCTGCCTGGTTGGACGAAGTGGCAATTCTTCACGACAGCAAAAGGTTCGTTGGACAAAGCCACCCCGCTGGAGGCACTCAAACGAGGCAAGTTCGAAGAAGTCAAGAAGGCCGCTGCGGCTTTTGCTGAGCGATGAGGAGTCATTTTGGCAATTAGTGCCCCGGGCAGCAAATTTGGTTTGTTTGAACTCCACATTGAGCAAGTCGCACCGGCAAGTCTCGTTCGAATTTCCCGCTACAACACAAATGAGCCGTACTTTGGCAAATCCGGCGGCAACCGGTTTGATGATCCACAAGCGGTCTATAGCACCAGCTATTTCGGCTTTACTCTGCCGTGCGCCTTTGCCGAGACGGTGCTCCACGATGAAATCGCGGGCCCGACCGGTTTTAAGCTGACAGCCGACCAACTCGATCGGTACGTTCTGACGTTCCAAGGCGAGCTTCTAAACGTTGCCGCCCTCTATGGGCCTCATTTGAAGAACTTGGGTGGCAACGCCGCCGTTTCAAGCATGACGCCCTACGACATTCCGCAACAATGGTCGCGCGCGGTGCATGATCATCCGGCACACGTGGATGGATTCTTGTATATGTCCAACCATCTGAACGACCAGAAGGCGCTAGTGGTTTTTGATCGTGCCAAGGGGAAGCTGGTAGTAAGTACCTCGGTGAAATTCGAGCAACACCCTGGCGCGGCTCAGGTGCTCGCAATCTTTCCTTTGATTCCTACCTAACGCCATCCGTTATGCGCGACGCGGCAGACGCACGTCAAATGCGGTCTCGGTCTGGTCGGACCGGCGCCGATTGACCCGTTATGGGCCTTGGCAATTTCGCTCGCGATGTAGAGCCCAAGCCCAGGGCCACCCGCGTGCTTGTCGTCCTGATCTGGACCTCGGCTAGACGCGCGTCCTGAGGGTCCGGCCAGCCTTCCCCCGCCATTCTCGACTCCAGAAACGAAAAAACCGGCTTTCGCCGGCTTTTTCCCCCGCGCACCAGGTGGTCGAGCCACACCGACATCGCGGATTAGTTGTTAAGCAAATGCTAACCTACTGCTGCGGTTTATGCAACGGCTTCTGCCCAAGCTTTAGCCAACAGGGGATCCCAGCGCTTGGTCCGGTGCCCCGCTCCATCTCACATTTTCCTCGCCGTAGGGCATTTGCGGCCGCGCGGAGCGGGTTATGTGTGGACATTGTCTGGAAGTGAATTGTCAGCCACCCACACGGGTTTAACGGCTGACACGCTATATGGGACGACGCGTCCCCCGCATGATTGTCACGTAACAACTCGCCGCTTAGCCGACCTCCGAGTCGTTTCCCGGGACGCGGTATTGGAGGCGTTCCGTACACGGTGAATACTGTATGGATATACAGTACACTAGTGGCAGGAGCCCTCCAATGCTAACCGTCGCCCCCGAAACCATTCACCCATCGCTATGGACCGCCGCGCAGCTGGCCCGCGGTAGCGCACGCACCGTGCCGACCGGCTATCCCGCGCTCGACAAGGAACTGCCGGGCGGCGGCTGGCCGACTAGTTGTCTGACGGAACTGCTGCAGCGCCAGCCCGGTATCGGCGAGCTGCGCTTGCTACGCCCTGCGCTCGTGGCACGCGCGAGCCGCCCGGTCGCGCTGTTGGCGCCGCCGCACGCGCCTCAAGCGCTCGCCCTCGCCAACTGGGGTGTCCCGCCCACGCAGATTCTATGGGTCGACACCCAGCACACCGCTGACGCCCTGTGGGCCGCGGAGCAGATCTTGCGCGCCCGGACCTGCGGCGCGCTCGTCTTTTGGCAGTCGCACCTGCGTAACGAGGCGCTTCGGCGTCTCAACCTTGCCGCCCAAGCCTCGGATGTCCTGTTCTTTGTGGTTCGTCCAAGCGCCTGCGCACGCGATGCCTCGCCAGCGCCGCTGCGCCTCGCCTTGGAGCCCGCATCGGACGGCATTCGCGTGCAGTTCGTGAAGCGTCGAGGCCCGCAGCAGGAATCGCCGCTGAACGTAACCCTGCAGCCCTCTCCCATTCTGTTGTATCGCCATGCTGCGCCTGTGGATCTGCCTGCGCCTGTCGTCCCTGCCCCTCGAAATATTCCGGCCGAACTGGTCCACTGAGCTGGCGGTTGCTGTCCTGGACAAGGAGCGCGTGCACTTGGCGTCGCCGCTGGCCATGGCGGCCGGCGTGAAGCTGGGCATGCGACGCGGCGGCGTACAGACGATCGCGCCGGACACCATTCTCTTTGATCGGGACACTTGCGCGGAGCTGGCGGCGCTTGAGCGCGTCACGATGGCGCTGCTGCAGTTCTCGCCCAATGTCGCGGCCTCCGAGGAGGCAGCGGTGCTGGTCGACGTCAGTACCACGCTGCGACTCTTCGGCGGTGCCCGCAAGCTGCGGCAGCGAATGCTGGCGGCCGTGACGTCAATGGGCTTCAGTCCTGTCGCGGGATGCGCCCCCACTGCCGAAGGGGCGTGGCTGCTTGCCCGCGCCGGCGGCGGCGTGGCGCTATGTCCGCCCTCGTTGGTACGAAAGCTGGCTGACCTGCCCGTTGCCATCTTGCCGGCAGCGCGGCCGTTCGACGAATGGCTCGATGGACTCGGCTGCCGGACGCTGGGCGACCTGCGCCGGCTGCCGCGCGCAGGCCTGCAGCGCCGTTGCGGCGCCGCCATCCTGGAGGCATTGGATCGCGCCCATGGGGAAGCGCCGGAAGTCTTCGAATGGGTCGAAGCCCCACCATCGTTTAACGCCGCGGTGGATCTTCCGGACAGGATGGAGAGCGCCGAGGGCGCCCTCGCCTACCTTCGCGGCTTGCTGGTCCAGATGGTCGGGTGGTTGACCGCCAGGCACCTGGCCATCAAGCGGTTTGCGGTCGAGCTACGCCACGAGCGCGGACGCGCCGCCATCGCGCCAACCGGGATCGAAATCGCACTGGCTGAGCCCAACTGGCACGAAGAGCATCTGGTGCGCCTGCTCAAGGAACGTCTGGCGCGGCTGAAGGTTGAAGCGCCGATGATCGCTGTCGCGGTGTCGGCCCTCGAGACCGAGCCGGTGGCACCGCCCAGCGATTCCTTGTTTCCCGAGCCGGGCGGCACGCCTGAGGACCACGCACGCCTGCTCGAACTGCTGGTGGCCCGCCTGGGCGCCGACAATGTTCGCCAGCCGTGCCTGCGCGCCGACTACCGCCCGGAAGTCGCCAACGGCTGGCAGCCGGCCACTGCCAAGCTGGCCAGCGCAACGGTGCCACAAGGCCTGCCGCGTCCCGCTTGGCTGCTCGGCAAGCCCATCCCGCTGATTGAGCGGGACCACCGACCCTTCTACGGCTCGCCCTTGCGGATCGTCTCGCCGCCCGAGCGCATCGAGTCGGGCTGGTGGGGCGGCCAGCTGGTGACGCGCGACTATTTTGTCGCGGAGGCAAAAGACCACACCTGCTACTGGATTTTTCAGGAACGCATGGGCAGCCGCGAAGGCGACGAGGCGCGGTGGTATCTGCATGGCCTCTTCGGCTGACAGCCATGGACTCCACCACCACGGCAGGTCTGCCCGCCTACGCGGAACTCCACTGCCGCTCCAACTTCTCCTTCCTCGCTGGCGCGTCACGACCGGAAGAACTGGCCGAGCGCGCCGCCCAGTTGGGCTACCACGCGCTCGCCATCACCGACGAGTGCTCGCTGGCGGGGATCGTGCGCGCCCACACCGAGGCGAAGAACGCCGGTGTCCGCCTGGTGGTCGGCGCCTGGTTCCGATTGCAGAACGCCGACGGCACGCCCGCCCTCTCGTTCCTGGCGCTCGCCCGTAACCGCGAAGGCTATGGCAACCTGTGCGAGTTGATCACGCTCGCGCGCATGCGCGCCGCCAAGGGTTCGTATGTGCTGACGCCACGCGATCTGGCCGCGCCCGAAGCGCCTTACGAACACCTTAAAGGGCTGCCGGATTGCCTGGTCGTGTTCACGCCCGACTACGGCGTGGCGGCCGAGAAGCTGGAGGCGCAATCGGCCTGGGTGAGCGCGACCTTTGCTGGCCGGGCGTGGATGGGATTGAGCCTGCTCTACAAGCCGATGGATGACATTCACCGTGGCACCGTCGAAGCGGCCGCGGCGCAGCATCACCTGCGCCTTGTCGCCACTGGCAACGTCACCATGCACGTGCGCTCGCGCAAGCCGCTGCACGACGTGCTGACCGCCATCCGCGTGCATCGCCCGGTTCCCGAGTGTGGCTATGACCTGCTGCCCAACGCCGAGCAGCACCTGCGCTCCCGCTTACGGCTCGCCAACATTTACCCGCACCGCTACCTGACCGAATCCGTCCACATCGCCAACCTGTGCCAATTCTCGCTGGACGAACTGCGTTACGAGTATCCCGAAGAAGTGGTCCCGGACGGCGTCACGCCTGCCGACTATCTGCGGGAAGAGGCTTATGTCGGCGCGCATCGCCGCTACCCGGCTGGCATCCCCCTTGCCGTTCAGCAGCAGCTCGAGCATGAACTCGCGCTGATCCGCGACATGGCATACGAGCCCTATTTCCTGACGGTTTACGACATTGTGCGGTTTGCCCGCTCGAACGGCATCGTCTGCCAAGGCCGCGGCTCCGCCGCCAATTCGGCGGTCTGCTACTGTCTCGGCATCACCGAAGTCGACCCGGCGCGCGGCAACCTGCTGTTCGAGCGGTTCATCTCCAAGGAGCGCGCCGAACCGCCCGACATCGATGTCGATTTCGAGCACCAGCGCCGCGAGGAGGTGATCCAGTACCTGTATCGCAAGTACGGGCGCGACCGCGCGGCACTGGCTGCAGCCGTGACCACCTACCGACCCCGCAGCGCCTTGCGCGACACCGGCAAGGCGCTTGGCGTAGACCCCGCCATCGTGGACCTGGTGGCGAAGTCCCACCACTGGTTCGACAGCAAGGCGGATTTGCTCAGGCGTTTTGGCGAAAGCGGCGTGGATACGGAAGCGGAGCTGTCCCAACGCTGGGCCCACATGGCGGTGGCGCTGCTCGGCTTCCCGCGCCACCTGTCTCAGCACACGGGCGGATTCGTGCTCGCGCGGGGCAAGCTTTCCCGGCTGGTGCCAATCGAGAACGCAGCGATGGCCGATCGCAGCGTGATCCAATGGGACAAGGACGATCTTGACGCCTTGGGGCTGCTAAAGGTCGACGTCCTCGCGCTTGGCATGCTGTCAGCGATCCGACGGGCGTTGGATCTGGTGTCACAGCAACGCAGCGAGGTCTTTGAGCTGCAGGACATTCCGGCAGAAGATCCGAGGACCTACGCGATGATCTCGCGAGCGGATACGGTCGGCGTGTTCCAGATCGAATCTCGTGCCCAGATGTCGATGCTGCCGCGCATGAAGCCGCGCACCTTCTACGACCTGGTGATCGAAGTGGCGATCGTCCGGCCCGGGCCGGTTCAGGGCGGCATGGTGCATCCCTACCTGCGCCGCCGCCAGGGATTGGAGCCGGTCAGCTATCCGAGCCCGCAAATGGAGCAGGCCCTGTCCCGGACACTGGGCGTGCCGATCTTCCAGGAACAGGTGATGCAGGTGGCCATGTTGGCAGCGGGTTTCTCCGCCGGGGAAGCGGACCAGCTGCGCCGTGCCATGGCGGCCTGGAAACGCAAAGGTGGCCTGGAGCGCTACCATGAGCGCATCGTCACTGGCATGCTTGAGCGCGGCTACGATGCGGAATTCGCCGAGAACATCTTCCGGCAGATCCAGGGCTTTGGCGAGTACGGCTTTCCGGAAAGCCATGCCGCGAGCTTCGCGCTGCTCGTCTATGCGAGTGCCTGGCTCAAGTGCCACGAGCCGGCAGTCTTCCTCTGCGCCATGCTCAATAGCCAGCCAATGGGCTTCTACACGCCCTCCCAGTTGGTGCAGGACGCCAAGCGCCATGGCGTCACCGTTCTTCCTGTCGATGTGACAGTCAGCGGCTGGGACGCCAACCTGGAGCGTTACGATGGGTCGGCGACGGCCGTACGCCTTGGCCTCTCGCAGCTAAGGGGCATGCGCAGCGACTCCGCCGAACGCATCGAAACAGCACGCGCGATCCGGCCCTTCAGTTCGGTCAAGGATCTCGCGCGCCGAGCGTCGCTGGACCGCCATGATGTCAACGTCCTGGCCGCCGGCAATGCGCTGCTTGGTCTTACCGGCAGTCGACGCCAGGCGATGTGGCAGGCGGCGGCCGCCGTCCCGGACAAGGATCTGCTGCGGCCTGCCGATCTGGACGAGCCAATACCCGAGCTCTCATCGCCAACCGAAGGCGAGGAGATCGTCAGCGACTATCGCTCGCTCGGTCTCACGCTGAACCGCCATCCGCTTGCCCTGCTGCGGCACAAGCTTGCCGCGTTGCGCTTTGTGCCCGCCGATGTGCTGGCCACCTATGCCCCGCGGCAAATCGCTCGGGGTTGCGGCATCGTGACCGTGCGGCAGCGCCCGGGCACGGCCAAGGGCGTGGTGTTCTTGTCGCTGGAAGACGAGACGGGCACTGTCAGCGTCATTGTCTGGCCGTCGGTGCTGGAGAAATTCCGCCGCGAGGTATTGACGGCCTCCCTGCTCGGGGTCTACGGCCAGTGGCAATGCGAGGGCGAGGTGCGACATCTGATCGCGCAGCGCTTTGTCGATTTGTCGCCTCTGCTTGGCGCTTTACATTCGCCAAGCCGGGATTTCTGCTAGCGGCCTCGTTGCCCTGATCAGGAACCGGAAGGTTCTCGTCGACGTGCGGCCTGGAACTCGGTGATGAATTGGAGGGCCTGCTCGCACTGCTCAAGCGACAGGGCATGGATGGTGGGGCTGTCGATTGGCAGGTCGAGCGATGCAATCAGCCACTTCATGGCCTTGCCCCGCGCCTCGAAGGCATTGACGCCGTCGCGCCGCATCTTCGCCGCGACCAAGGGCTCCAGGGCATCGTGCAGTTGGCTCTTCTTTTCACGCAGTGCGGCGTCGGCCAACCGTCCAAGCGGCGTATGGTGCTTGCTGCGGGCACGCACGCCGATCCACGCCTGACAGGGCGGACAGATCCACACAGGCCCGTGATCCTCCTGGTAGGGATAGGCCGCTTCTCCCATGCGGGCAAGAACCGCCTTTCCGCCGCAGGAATCGCAGAGGGGCTGAGGAGGCGCAGGGATGGGTCGGCCAACACGCATGAATACACCGAATTGCGAAATGCAGGAAGTGAGCGATTCTAGGGCAAGGAGACGGGATCGTTGGTTTCCTATGCCGCCAAGCGGTGCTCGTAGTACGGCTGGTCCCGGTCGTCCAGGATGGCATCGAGCGCGGCCAGATTCTTCGCATCGGGATTCAGCCACGTTTCCACGTGCTCTGGCTTGACCGGTACGATACAACGATCATGCCCTGCGGCCGACACCTCAGCGGGCGGCTCATCGGTGATGGCAGCGAAGGAATAGAGATCCGCCTCGCCCTCTTCTCCTTTGCTGATTGACCAGAGACACGCCACCAACATGTCTTGCTGCGGCCTGGGTCTGAATTCCAACACCACGTTCTCTTCGGCCTCGCCGGGCGCCAACTCGCGTTGCTCCAGGCGATGCCTCGAGACATTCTCGTAGAACGCATTGACGATCATGATGCCGTGGCGATAGCCATAGAGCTGGCGCCAAGCCTTTTTGAGGTTGTCGCGTCTGGCGTTATATGACCCGTTCTTTTGTCGCTCCATCGCCGGCGTCCACCCCGGCAGCCTGCATTGGTAGCGTATCGGAATGACGACCCGCCGGCCATCCTGCACCACCATTACCGGAGCATAGTGACCAGGAAAGATACGGGAATCACGATCCCGCATGTCCGTGCGCTGCAGGTCGGCGAGATTGCGTTGCGCCCGTGCAATCTTGTCTGTCGCGATGCGTTGATCGTTCTCAGCCTTCTTGGTCGGCTTGGCTGCCAAGGCGCGCTCCGCCGTCGTCAGCCGCGTCTTCTGCTGGAACAGCTCGGTCTCCCACGCGCTTGCCTGTTCTTGATCGCCCGCTTTGACCACGTCGGCGACAGCACGCTCCTTTTCATCAGCGGGAGCCAGGAACGCGGCACGCATGGCCTTCGGAAGTTTTGCCCAGCCACCCTCCCGACGCGTCTGCCAGAAGAGCTCGACGAAATGCTCAAAGCTGACACGGGCACCGAACTCTCGAACGAATTTCCTGTAGTCCGCCTGAATTTGCGCGGAATAGCACATCGCGGTCACCGTGGCGTTGTCGTCTGAAGGCACCATTGTAGTGTCGGCTGCCCGATCTCGCGCAAAGCGTCGTCACTGCTTGGCTGGGTGTCAGAGAGTGGGCTGCTGAGCCGGCATCTGCTCCCGATGCCTGTGGTCATTCCCAGGGACGCGGACCGACACGCGTGCGACCTCGCTCGCCACACTATGCTTTTCCATACGTTATGTTTTTTCATACGGTATCTATTTCACTTTCCGAGGTGTTGGGTCCGGACCGCCTTTGCCTTGCTGAACCCTAGTTGGCCTCCTCTCATGTGCCGGATACCGTATGCGCCGCGCCAGTTACGCGCCGAAAAGTGACCGCAAAATTCCTTCGCAATATCCGCCTCCCAGCCGGTTTGTAGGACACCGGCTGATAGCTCGCCAACTTGACCGGCAGCAGACTAAAGCCATACCAGCTCGCAGGAGGTCATCATGGCCACCGCAAACATCCACGTCGTACCCACCGGTGATGAATGGGCCGTCGAAGTCGCCGGCGGGGGAGCCCGTACCACCTATCCCACGCAGGAAGCCGCCATTTCGGCGGGCACAGAACGCGCCAAGCGAGACAATGTCGAGTTGCTAATCCATGGTCGAGATGGCCAGATACGAGAGCGCAACTCCTTCGGCCATGACCCGCGAGACGTCAAGGGTTGAAGTCATTGATTCCAAAGTCATGTCCGGCTGAGGCGCCATAGCGGCCCAGCCGGTCCTCTCAGGCTGGCAAGCCCGCTTTGAAAGAGCGGGCCGATATCCGCCCTTACCAGGAGTGCCAGATGGCCGCGCGCTCTATCGCCTCGCTGTCGATCAGCTTCGGACTGGTGTCCATACCGGTCAAGGTCTTTTCCGCTACGGAAAGCAAGTCGGCAATCAGCTTCAACTTCCTCCACAAGGGCTGTGGCTCGCGGCTGAGACAGCAATACATCTGCCAGCGGGAAGGCGTTGTCGTGGAACGCGCCGACATGGTGAAGGGTTATGAGTTCGAGAAAGACAAGTACGTGATCTTCGAGCCGAGCGAACTCAAGGCGCTGGAGGAGGCGACCCAGCCAACCATCGATATCGTCGCGTTCATGCCGCTCGCTGCCATCGACCCGATCTACTACGACAAGGCTTATTACCTGGGCCCCGACAAGCGTGGCGGAAAGCCATACAGTCTCCTGGCCGAAGCGCTGCGCGCCTCGGGCAAGTGCGCACTGGCGAAGTGGAATTGGAAGGGCAAGCAGTACATGGTGCAGATCCGCGTCGGCAACGACGGGTTGATCCTGCAGCAACTCCTGTACGCCGATGAAGTCCGCTCCATGGCAGACCTGCATATCGAATCCGTGAATGTCTCCAAAGCGGAACTGTCATTGGCGGAGCAGCTGATCGAACAAAGTTCGGTGGAGGGGTACGACCCGGCTGAGTACGCCGACGAGGAAAAGCAGCGAATCCTGGCACAGATCGACAAGAAGATTGCCGGCCAGGCGATCACGATTGCTCCAGAGACACCGGGTGCCGCGACTGGCGCCGAAGTTATCGACCTGATGGAAGCCTTGCGCAAAAGCATCGGCGCGCCCAAGGGGAAGGCTGCGGCCAAAGCGTCAGTCAACGAAGCGAAAGCTCCAGCGCGACGCGGCGCGAAGCGTGCCGATATTGCGGCCGCCGCACCAGCCAAGAAGACACGGAAGCAGGCCTGATGCACGCGTCCACGATACGCGGAGTTCACGAGGTCCTTGGCAAGGGTATCGTTGCGGCGCAGTCATGACGCCGGCCAAGCAGCATCGGCTGTTCACACTCCCAAAGCCTCTCGTGCCATGACATCGCACAAAGGTGGTCTCGAGCGCTATAACGCTAAGCGAAATTTCGCGATCACACCCGAGCCGTCGGGATGTGCCAAGCAAAAATCTGACACTACTCCGAAGCTCTCTTTCGTCATTCAGAAACACTGGGCACGACGACTGCACTACGACTTCCGGTTGGAACTCGATGGCGTGCTGCTCAGTTGGGCCGTGCCAAAGGGACCCAGCTACGACCCCGCCGAAAAGCGCATCGCGGTCCATACCGAGGATCATCCGCTCGACTATGCCAGCTTTGAGGGCGAGATTCCGGCGAAACAGTATGGCGCCGGCTCAGTCATCGTCTGGGACCGAGGCACGTGGGAGCCGGTCGGCGACCCGCGTGAGGGGATGGCCGCCGGCAAGCTGCTGTTCGACCTGTACGGCGAGAAGCTGGCGGGCCGGTGGGAGCTGGTACGCATCGCCAAGCCAGGCGACAAGTCGGAACAGTGGATTCTCTTCAAGAAGCGAGACGCCTGGGCGCGACCGCTCGCGGAGTTTGACGTGTTGGCGGCGTTTCCAGACAGTGTCATCGCCAAACCGCTCGGTGCACTGACCCAGGCGTCGCTGAATGCTCCCGACGTGGATGCCGCGGAGGCGATCAAAGACGCGCCGCTCGCGCCGTTGCCGGCCAAGCTGGCCCCGCAGCTTGCCACCTTGTCGCCCACCCTTCCAGCAGGGTCCGGCTGGGTCGTCGAAACCAAGTTCGACGGCTATCGGATGCTTGCCAGGATCGAGGATGCCAAGGTGACCCTCTTTACCCGGAATGGTCACGACTGGACGCGCAAGCTGAAATCCCTCGCGGCCGAGCTCGAAAAGCTCGACATCTCGGAGGGCTGGCTCGATGGCGAGATCGTGGTGTTGCGCGACGGCGTGCCCGATTTCAATGCGCTGCAGAACGCCATCGACCGGCATCGCAACGAGGCGATCGTCTTTTTCGCCTTCGACCTGCCTTTCTGGGAGGGCCGTGACTTGCGAAACGTGCCGTTGGTGCAGCGGCGGGCGAAGCTGGAAGCCCTTGTGGCGGGTCATTCGGATCGCGTGCGCTTCAGCGAGGCCTTCGATGCACCACCGGTGCAGATCTTCCAGGCGGCATGCAAACTAGGCCTCGAAGGCTTGATGTTCAAGCGGGCGGACGCGACTTATGTGTCGGCGCGTTCCCAGACCTGGATCAAGGCCAAATGCAAATTGCGACAGGAGTTCGTGATCGGTGGGTTCTCGGACCGTAGCGGGGCGGCGAAGGAGGTCGGCAAGCTCTATCTTGGCGTGTATGCGGAGGGAGAGCTGCGGTACGTCGGTGGCGTTGGCACTGGCTGGGACAGCGCCACGGCAGCGGACCTGAAGAAGCGCCTGACGGCCATCGAGATCGAGCAAAGCCCGTTCTCCACGGAGGCGCGCTCCAGCCGTCGATGGGGTGGTGGCCGAGAAGCCGTGATGCGCTGGGTAAAACCGACACTTGTGGCAGAGGTCGAGTTCTCCGAGTGGACCCCGGAGGGACAGGTCCGTCATGCGTCGTTCAAAGGCCTGCGCACCGATCATGCACCCAAATCGATCCGTCGGGAGGCTGTCCAGACCGCGGTGACGCCGCACGGCGTCAGCGCCATCAAGGTCACCAACCCCGACCGTGTCATCGACAAGTCCGAAGGCATTACGAAGGTTGAGCTGGTTCGTTACTACGAAAGCGTGGCCGAGCTGATGCTGCCCCACCTCCAGAATCGGCCGCTGTCTTTGGTGCGCGCGCCGGAGGGGATCGATACCCAGACGTTTTTCCAGAAGCATGCGGAGACGGCCATGCCAGGCCTGACCGAACAGCCCGCCTCGCTATGGCCCGGCCATGCGGCGCTGCTTACGGCGGATTCATCCGAACCAATCGTCGCCGCAGCGCAAATGAATGTGGTCGAGTTCCACACCTGGAATTCCACCGCTGGCAAGATCGACCGTCCCGACAGGGTCATCTTTGATCTCGACCCGGGCGAAGGGGTGCCGTGGGAAACCATGCTGGAAGCAGCCGTGCTGGTGCGCACGCTGCTGGATGAACTCGGCCTGCAGGCCTGGCTGAAGACCAGCGGCGGCAAGGGTCTACACGTCGTGGTGCCATTGGCCGCGCGGCGGTCCTACGATGAAGTGAAGGCGTTTTCCCGCGCGGCCGTCCAACATCTGGCCGCCACTCTGCCGCAACGCTTTACTGCCCGCTCCGGTGCCGCCAATCGCAAAGGGCGAATCTTTGTCGACTACTTACGTAACGGCTTCTCGCAAACGACCGCAGCTGCTTTCTCCGCGCGCGCAAGACCAGGGCTTGGCGTTTCCATGCCCGTATCCTGGGACCAGCTTCCCAAGTTGAAAAGCGGCGATCAGTGGACGATTCGGGATGCCCGCGAGTACCTCAGTTTCCAGGTGGCGGATCCTTGGGAGGCCTACTGGAAAACTAAGCAAGTCTTGACTACCGCCATCAAGCGGTTGCAGTAAAGCCCGCAATGGTGCGCAGCAATAAGCACTTTTAACCGCAACCCCCTCTGAAAGAAAAACATCCCCATTGGCGGCGTTACTTTCACGCTTGAAAGTTTCAATCCCTGACGCTCGAAAGGGAATCAGGGGCAAAAACGGGCGTTTAATTCAGAATTAGAAGCGGCTTACTGGGTCCTATGATGGCTGGGCAGTCCTGCTACCGCCCGCATCCACCGTCCCTCGGCATGCGGGCTTTTTTTTCGGTAGGGCAAACGTAGGCGAAACGTTAGGCAGGTCGATTGCGTAGCCCGGTGGGACGGGGTCATACTGAGCGCGGGTGATGCACCCATTGCCCGATTTCTTCTTGGACGTTCCGCGGCTCTCGGCTACCGGCTCGAGAACCGCTTTTTTTTTGCGCGCTGACCGCTCAGAGCTGGGCGGGCCCCTTGATGAATCCGCCCCGCAGTAGTCATCAACCGCTCCGGCGTGTGTCAATCATTCAGCTTTTCGATAAGGAAACGCTCGGGCCGCTTGCCCAGCCACGCCGGCGTCCGGCCGCGACCCGACCAGGTTTTGCCGGTCTTGGGATCCATGTACTTCGGCGGCAACGGGGTTTTCTCCGCGCCAGTGGTTACTGTGCCGGCAGGCCGGCCACGACGACGCCGAGGCGCCACATCTTCGGGCGAGAGGTCATACCGAATCATCAATTCGCGAATCTGTTCGATGACGCCCGCGACTTCAGTCGAACGTGCCTCTGCGATCTGCGCTTCCAAAGCTTCCTTTTGCTGCAACAGCTGCTGATACGTTGCCATTGTTGCCTCCAATTTTTAGATCCCCATTAACTTATACGCATTCCAAAGAAGACCTGCAAGGAATTCACTGTCTAAAACCGCCTCGTATATAGTTTGCTTCGTTCTATTCCGAAAGTGGTTTCTTTGCGTCCGTCAAGGCAATGAACCGCGTGAAGCGAATGGAGTTCCGAAGTAAAGCCACTCGCTATTTAGATCAATGTGTTCGGTCCTGGGCTCCGCAGAAACAGGTACGCTGGGCGCAGAACGTCGACTGCAGCAATGCTGTATTCGCGCTCATCGGGCGCAGAGCTATGCAGAGCAGAAGGCCTCTTTGTCTCGAGCCGACAGATGGCGATTTGACGGCTGGAACGCCAACGGTCTTGCCGTGGGACCGACTGTTCGAGTGCCTTGCTTGCGCTGCCGGCCCAACTGTTAGATCTTGCGGTGGATCAGGTCTAGGCCGCGCTTTCTGTGTCAAATTCATGTCCAACGGCCGCCAGGGCGCCTTGGACGTCCTCAGTATTTCCCCGAAGTTGTCTTTACATTGTCTTCCCTGAATAATCGCGCCCTCAGCTCATCACGCCGGTGCAGGGAGAGATTGTTGTCCACGAACAGAGGAGTCCACATGTTTCGCTTCGAGTATGGAACGAGCAATGTTTATGCGCAGCTTGGCTTCGCGGACGCCGATGAAATCCCGCTCAAGGCGGGCATTGTGAAGGACATCACTGACCGGATTCGAGGTGCCGGGCTGACGGTTTCGCAAGCCGCTGCCCTTCTTGGTACATCCCAGACGGACCTTCTTTTGGCGGTCTCCGGAAAATTCCAATCCTTTCGTGCAGCCGAGCTGCGTGGCTGGCTCAAGCGGTTAGGCTCGCCCTTGCAGTGTTCTTCCCAGTAAGCGATGGCAAGCAATTAAGCCACTGTAGCCTTGGCAAAGTGCTTTACTCGGTTAGAGTATGCGGCCCGCGCACGGGCGTCGCCTTGAGGGCTGCATCATCCAATTGGCAGCTTCGAGGCGGGCGACTTAAAAGACTTTTTTCCATTGAATTCGCAGCGCGGCCCTTGGCTGAGACTGCTGCTGCTATGCAGCATAGTTTTGACTTGCCGTTGGTGCCAAAGAAGTTTACGGTAACGGATCGGTGTGCGCATCCCCCGCGCGTCCCTCACACCGAGCTTCATCGCTGTTCTCATCACACTTCGTGGAATTCGATCCACGGACCAGCTGTCGTAGGTTCCATTTTCCGACCCCGGCAAAGGAGGCCACCATGCTAAGTCCGCACGAAATTGCTGCACTACTACTGCTCGGCGATGCACCGGATATCGATGATCTGGAACCTGACCAACTGGACGGCTTGCTGGCTCACAAACTGGTCACGATGGAGCACGGGCATGCCGGCGACAATGCCTATCCCCGCCTGACAAGCCAAGGTCATTCGATGCTCGAAGCGGTACGAAACGTTCGGTAAGTCCTTCCGAGATTGGCCTATCGCGGCGTTCCAAGTAACGTCGTCCCCACGGACGCCCTCATGGGGCCGAAGGGAGACGGAAGCACAACGGCGTGACCGTCCAGCCGCCCTCGTGGACATCAGCGAAATGGCGGTGATACCGTCCACTCAGCACTTGCGCAGCTAGCCTGGGCCGCGAAAAAAGCTGGTAGCGGTGTCGTTATGCGCAGGTTTCGGTCACCCCGCGAATAGGGGGAAGCCGGTATAGAGGCTAAGTGTGATGATGTGGGTGACAGGTCTGCGAACAACCCGTCAACACTCATAGCCCTCGACCACACTCGGCCGGGGGTTTTTCTCTTTACGCGGGCCGCGCTCAGAGGGAAAACGCCAGCCTGCCGGCCTAGTGGCAGCGCTATGCCGATCAGTGTTGGTCCGACCAGCGAATAATTTCGGGCCTTACTCGCCCAGCGAACGAAGGAACATCGGTACCTTCGCGCGGCTGGTGGCCTGAACACGGGCGCTGAGCGCGTAATCGACCGGCGCACTCCGTACGTCTTAGCGATATCGTGTCGCCGTCGATGCCACAGATGACAGGTCATTTCAGCGTCGACCATCGCTCTGTGCACGCGCCCGGTCCGGAGCCGGTGATTTGAGTGGGCGGGTACAGTCGAGCACCCAAGTAGAGTCGTCTAACGCCCATGCTCACGGATGATCTCTACTTGTTCATCGATGATGGCCAGGAGCTCGGCCATTGAGCCGGAGAAGCGCTGTCGTACCCGTTGAAGAGCTTTTCGCTCGCTGGCAGAACGCACGAGCTCATAGCTGTCGCCCTCTTGGGAAAGCCGGATAACACGCAATTCCTTGCTGGGAGGAACTTTCAGCCAGTACGAATACCCGTTCCTTATCCCTTTGTCTGTGCGCTCGCGGGGAATCAGATATGGCCGAGCAAGCATGATTTCGGCGTGGATCGCTTCAAAGGACATGACGCTATTCTAGAAACGCGAGACCCCAGGAGCTGCCCAAGGGTCGAATGCATTCTACGGACTCGTGCGTCGAACCGAACCTTAAGCTTCTTCGGCGATCAAAAACCGGTTCGGGTTCTTACCCAGCCAAGCAGGCGTACGACCCCGACCCGACCAGGTTTTTCCAGTCTTGGGATCACGATACTTCGGAGGCAGTTCGGACTTCGGCTTGCTTGCACCGCTGCCAGCCGGGCGTCCGCGTCGGCGTTTGGTAACGTCCTCGACTGTCAGGTCATACTCTTCCATCAGAGCCTGAATCTTCTCGATGACCCCTGCTACTTCCTGGGCACGCACTTCTTCAAGGTGGGCTTCGAGCGCCCGCTTCTGGGCAATCAATTCCTTGTATGTAGCCATACGATTCTTCCTTTCTAGTGGAGGTCCGAACAGTTTGAATTAAAACTGGAATTCACAACAGTGCTTACCTTATCACAGGAAGGCGTAGTCCGATCCCAAAGATTCGTAGAAGAATAATTCTCCAGCTTCCTGCTCGCAGCAGTAATAATGTCTCAACGCCGGCAAAGACTAGCGATTGGGCAGGGCGGGAATAAGAACTTCCGTTGATACCTTAACTCGGTGATCCGGCCGTGCTCTGAGCCCATTCCAGTATTGGCTCGAACCGAGATGGCAGGAGTCGCTGCGCTTCCGCAAATGTCACCCATCGAAACTCGTGGTGCTCTGGGCGCCCCAGTTCAGCGCTAATTGGTAAGCTCACGCCACCACGGGGTGATACAGCAAGATAGAAGCGTGCAATCTTCCCATTCGCATACGGTTCCGTTTCTCGATAGTCCTCTCCCCAACGAAGCTCAAGCGTTGACAAGCCGGTTTCCTCCCTGGCCTCCCGGATCGCGGCTGATAACAACTCTTCGTTAGGCTCTGGCATGCCTTTGGGCATGTCCCAATTTCGATATGCACGTAGGATCAGGCAGAGCCACTGACCGGCAGAAGGTCGAAGCACAACTAAACCAGCAGAATGCTTAATGGGCCGCATGGCCTGTCTCTCTCATACCGAGCATGTTCTCGATTCTGCCCGATGTTTTTTGTCGAGCTCACGTTCCACGCAGAAACGGGTACGCTTTGTTGTTGACCGAGGCAAAAAGCTGTACTGGCGAGCAGCGATCTGGACGACGGTGCGCGGGGGGCATTGCTCATCAATGCCGACGCGCGCGTGCGAATCGCGACGCTACGCTACGCGAGGGCACGACGGTACATCACGTGTTGCTGACGTCAGGTTTGGCGCATCTGATCCCCGATCATGGTCGGTTTCCGGCTCGCGCCACGCGTTGGAGTCGTCGTCAGGCGATGAACAGCAGTTTACGATGGTGGCGCGAGACGACAGCGATGTCGTGATAGTTGAACTCTTGAGATAGGAAGACGGGTCTGTTACCGGCTTAGGTCCGACGAAGGCAGAGATCGGCCAGTAAAAGTCGGCAGTCGAGCCCGTGCGCTCCGACCCTCACCCCATCACTTCAATTTTCGCCGAGGTTCTTGCATGCCTGACGTCTTCCAAGCACCAGCGCGACTAACGGCAATGTGGTGATGAATCCTACGGCGAGCAGCGTCCAGCCGATGGCGCGACGTTGTTCCGGATTCAATCGATTGCTGAGCAACCGTGCGAGGCCCGCCCCCCCCTGCCGCCCGTGTTCCGGCAATCAGTCCAATTTCTGGAATGGTGAGTGATACCTGTTTCATCTGTGCCTCCTGGGCGGATTCGCAGCCGCCAGTATGTCTTCGTTAATTTTTGCCGTCAGCAGTGTTTGCTTGCCCACAGACCGCCAGCCACACGCGCCCCACGCTACGGGGGTTTTTCGGGAGCAACGGGGTACAGGAAAAGGGCGGCTTCCGCCGACCGGCGCCAGCGTAACGGACGCCGGCTCGATCTGGCGCCTGCCGGCCCATGAAGAGCCGTCCGCTAGTGTCGTGGACCTGACATTCAGGTGTCGACTCCGTTCAGCTTCCGGCCATTCGCAGGCCGAAGATCTCCGTCGCATCGGCCAACCCGACCAATTTGTTGAAATGTCAGCTGCCAGCCAGAAGCGATAATGCCGGCTGCCGCGGCAGCAACCTATCCCTGCGCCGTGGGGCGGACGATAATCTCGCCCACGTCAACATCGGCCGGTTGCTCGATTGCAAACGCAATCGCCCGGGCAATGGCGTCCGGGGGCATGGCGAATTTATCCATCGAGGCGGAGATTTGCGCCTTGGCTTCCGGGTTAGTCACCGATTCTGCGAAGTTCGTCCGCGTGAAACCGGGTGAAATGACCGTCACACGCAGTTTGTCTCCCGCCTCCTGCCTTAACCCCTCCGAGATCGCGCGCACGGCACTTTTGGTCGCAGCGTAGACCGCCATGTTCGGCGCGATGCGATGAGCGGCGGTGGACGCGGTATTGATGAAGTGGCCGAAGCCCTGCTTACGAAAGAGCGGCAACGCCGCTGCAATACCGTACAGCACGCCTTTGATGTTCACGTTAATCATGTCTTCCCAATCGTCCACGCGCAGCTCGTCGAGAGGGGAAATCGGCCCGACGCCAGCGTTGTTGATCAGCACGTCGAGCTGACCGAATCGCTCGCATGCGAGTTTTACGAGTTGCGACATGTCCTCTGGGCGCCTGACATCGGTGCATGCCCATGCACATAGTCCCTGCGTCGTGGCAATTCGATCGGCGAGGTCGCGAAGCCGATGCTCCCCACGGGCGCCTATCACCACCTTCGCCCCGCGCTCCGCCAGTAGCAGTGCCGTTGCCTCGCCAATTCCGCTGCTTGCACCGGTGATGACAACGACCTTGTCCTTGATTGTCGACATGATATTTTCCTCATCGCTTGTCCAAGAGGGCGAGAATCAAATGGCCCCGCACTCTCTGTACATCCCATGTTCGTCTAGCAGGGTCGTCCAATCTATAATCGAATCAACGTATTTATTTATCGATCGTACGGATTCGGATGGACCCGCTCTCAGATGTGTTTCACCTGCTCAAAGTGGAGAGCGTGCTGTCGGCACGGCTGGAAGCGTATGGTGCCTGGTCGCTGCGCTTTTCTGCTTATCAACACATCAAGTTCGGTAGCGTCCTGGAAGGTGCTTTCTGGCTATGGTTCGAAGATGGCGACCCGCCGGTCGAGTTGAGGGCGGGCGATTTCTATCTGTTGACCCAAGGTCGGGCGTATTGCACCGGAAGCGACCCTTCACTTACTCCTGTCGACGGCCGTGAAGTGCTTGCCACGAGCCTTTGCGCAGATGGGATCGTGCGCTATGGCCGCAGCGGGGAGAAGGTCAGTGCAGCCGGAGGCCGCTTCGTCTTCGACGCTGATGCCAGCGAACTCTTGCTGAAGTCCTTGCCGCCGCTTATCCATATTCCGGCTGCTTCTGAAACGGCTCCGGCGCTGCGGGCCGTGCTCGATCTGCTGCGACTTGAAATGGAGACGCCCCGCCCGGGCGCGTCGGTTGCCGCATCGAGCCTCGCGAACATGGTACTTGTGCAAGCCCTGCGCGAATATCTGGCGTCGGGAGCGCATACGCCAGGTTGGCTTGGCGCCCTGACCGATCCAAAGATCGGGACCGCCCTTGCCCTCATCCATGAGGACGTAGCCCGGCCTTGGAAAGTCGATGAACTCGCGGCGGCGGTGGCCATGTCGCGCACAACGTTTGCCGACCGCTTCAGGACGCTAGTCGGCATGACGCCAATCGATTATCTGACCAATTGGCGTATCGCAAAAGCTGGCGCCGCGCTGCGAGAAGGGAAAAGTATAGCTTCGGTCGCCGAAAGCATAGGCTATGGTTCAGAGGCTGCCTTCAATTCCGCGTTCAAACGGATCGTTGGACAAAGTCCGGGGCGCTACCGGCAATCGCAATCCGCAGCATGCAGCGGGAAATAATAAGCCGCGCTCTGATTGCATTATCGTTCAATCGGCTCGCATGGTCGCTTCCGGAAATCGCGAATATCCCATGAAGATCAAGAGTCCGCGTTGCCACAGATAAAAAGCGTAGATTCGGTCCCGGTAACAGAGAAATGGCCGGTATGGAGGGACGGGGTAACAGACCGTTGAGGCCGATGGAAGTCGTTAGTTTCCGCGTATGACGAGTGACCGCTGTACTTCTGAAGCAGCCGACTTGGAAGCTTCACGAACTAGAATGACGCCCCCCGATCGTCTAGAGACAGCAGACGTAATTTCGAGATCGTGAAACTATCGATGGGGACTTTCATTCGCCGCTGTCACCTGCGAAATCCACCCTCCATCCCCTCCCCTGGATTTTCCCAACGGGCTAATAAGCGTCTTTCGCGCCCAGCGGCCATCGCTTACCTTTGCACCAACCTCCGCAGATAATGGCGCGTTATCGTGCCTTATCTCGGGTATATGCACGCCTGGCCAAACTGGAGGCATCAGCCGCGGGGCGCAATTCGGAGTTGTAGGAGGGCGTGGGTCGAGAGTCGCACTCGCGCTTGCGCTGCCGAGCCGTCAAATCCGGGGTCCCTTCTGCAAAGCGCTTACGCGCTAGTGCACGTACACAGCCTCCCAGGTCTTAAACCCCTTCACTTCAATCGGGTTACCGAAGGGATCAATGAAAAACATCGTCCACTGCTCGCCCGGCTCGCCTTCGAATCGCACTTGAGGCGCCAGCACGAAAGCCGTACCGGCCGCCGTTAGGCGGTCGGCCAACGCGCGCCATTCCGGCAGCAGCAAGATAATGCCGAAGTGCGGCATCGGCACGAGGGCATTGCCGACGTGCCCGGTTCGCGCGGTCTCGAATGGCTTGCCGAGGTGAAGCGAAATCTGGTGGCCAAAGAAATCGAAGTCGACCCAGGTGTCGGTGCTGCGGCCTTCCTTGCAGCCAAGCACGCCGCCGTAGAAGCGGCGCGCCTCCTCGAGATCGGTGATATTGAACGCCAGGTGAAAGACAGATTGCGTCATGATTCTTCAGGTGCTGGATTAGTGGATGGTGGGATTATGCGCGATCGCCGCGCCGGATGACTGTGCCGGCACGCGTGCCGGTGGTGGCCCCGTCACGCCATGCCATGTTGCCATTCACGAAAACACAGGCGATACCGGTGGCCTGGGCCACCGGCTGCTCGAACGTCGCCGTATCGATGATGCGTGCCGCATCGAAGACCGTGATGTCGGCGAAATTGCCTTCGGCGAGTACCCCTCGTCCGGTCAGGCCGAAGTGCCGAGCCGTCAGGCCGCTCATCTTGTGGACCGCCGTCTCCAACGAAAACAGTCCGACATCGCGGCTGTAGTGGCCCAGCACGCGCGGAAACGTCCCCCACAGTCGCGGATGCGGCACCGGATCGTGGGGCAGGCCGTCGGAGCCGATCATCGTCTGCGGAAAGGCGAGGATGCGCCGGACATCGGCCTCATCCATCAGGAAATAGATCGCGCCCGCTGGCTGCAGCGCATCGACCGCCTCCTCCGGTGACAGGCCCATCGCGGCCGCAATCGCGTCGAGGTCCTGGCCCGCATACTCGGGATGTGACTGCGAGCGGGTCACGATGACGCGGCTCGACACGGCGAGACGGTCCTTGCGCAGGATCGTCGAGCCGGCTTGGTACGGATAACAATCGAGGCCGAC
The DNA here is from genome assembly GCF_051015765.1 of Cupriavidus sp. a3. Taxonomy (NCBI): domain Bacteria; kingdom Pseudomonadati; phylum Pseudomonadota; class Betaproteobacteria; order Burkholderiales; family Burkholderiaceae; genus Cupriavidus; species Cupriavidus sp. a3. The sequence goes on from NZ_CP170645.1 coordinate 415,345, forward strand.
GCAGCGGTGGCGCATCGCCTGGGCGAGGTGGCCAAGCGTTTCCAACGAGCGCCCGTGATTCTTCGGCCCGATCAGCTTGTGATGTGACACCACGGTGCCGGCCCCTCCCGCTGCACCGATCGCCATGGCTTCGTCGATGGCTTCGCACACGCGATCGCCCTCATCGCGGATGTGGCTGGCATGCACGCCGCCTAAGCCTTGCAGCGCCGTGGCGATGCGCGCCATTTCATCGGTCGGGGCGGACCCGGCCGCGGGATAGGCTGCGCCGGTCGACATGCCGCAGGCACCGCTGACCATCGCAGCACGCAGCAGCGCCTGCATTGCAGAAATCTCGGCGTCGGTCGCGGCACGGTCCAGCCTGTCCATCACGGCCACACGCAAGGTGGTGTGGCCCACCAGGCAGGCCGCATTGACGGCAGGTGCGGCGCGCCCGAGTGCATCGAGATAGTCCCCGAATCCGGGGTAACGAAAGACCGAGGGGTCATCGCCGAGCAGGTCCAGCGGCGGCGGAACGGCCTGCCCCGGCGCCGCGCACCATGGCGCCAGGCTGATGCCACAATTGCCGGTGACGACCGTCGTCACACCCTGGCTCAGCTTTGCCGGCATCAGCGGATTCTGCATCAGGTAGCGGTCGTCGTGCGTATGGGCATCGATGAATCCAGGCGCGACGATGCGGCCACGCACGTCATGTTCGCATCGTCCGCGAGCCCCGGACAGATCGCCGATGGCCGCAATCCGTTCGCCGTCAATGCCCACGTCGGCCGCAAAGCGCGGCGCCGCGGTACCGTCGATGACCGTGCCGCCGCGCAGCACTACGTCGAAATCGGCCATGAACATCAATCCACGGTCGCACCCGACGCGCGGATCACCGCGGCCCAAACCGGACGCTCTTTCCTGGCCAGGTCGAACAGTGCGCTGCGCGGGCCTGTGGTGACCTCATAGGCCATGTCGGCCAGGCGCGTCTTGATGGCGTCGGCATTGGCCGCCTTGTTGAATGCGCGGTTCAGCAGGTCCAGGATCTGCGGGTCAGTGCCCGCGGGGGCGACGTAGCCCGTCCACGCCACGGCCTGGTAGTCCTTGAGGCCGCTTTCGGCCATCGTCGGCAGTTGCGGCAGACGGCTGTCGCGCTGCCTGCCGGTCACGGCCAGTGGCACGACGCTGCCATTCTTGAGGTACGGCGAGATCGACGTGATGTTCTCGAACACAAGGTCGACCTCTCCTCGCAGTACTGCCAGATCGGCCTCCGGCCCGCCCTTGTACGGGACGTGTGTGATCGACACACCGGCCATCGACTTGAACATTTCCGCGCTCAGGTGGCCCGTGGTGCCGTTACCGCCAGACGCCACCGCCAGCTTGCCGGGCGCACCCTTGGCCTTGGCCACGAGCTCGGCAACGCTCTTGACGCCAAGATCCTTGCGCACGGCCAGCACGTTCTGCACGAAGCCGGTCAGTGCCACGGGTGCAAGCTGCTTGTCGGCGTCATACGGCAGCTTCTTGTAGAGCGACTGGTTGATGGCCAGCGTCGCCACATTGGCAAAGCCGATCGTATAGCCGTCGGCCGGCGCATTGATGACGGCCTGCGTGCCGATAATGCCGGACGCGCCCACGCGGTTCATGACCACGACCTGCTGGCCGATGTCGCGGCCCACCGCATCGGCCAACAGACGCGACACGATATCGGGCGTGGTGCCGGCGTTGAAGGGCACGATCAGCGTGATCGGGCGGTCGGGGTAGGCAGCGAAGGCCTGGCCGGACAGCAGCAGCGATGCGGCGGCGAGTGCCATGCGCGCGAACGCGCGGAACGTGGTGGACTTGAGAGACATGACGAACTATTCCAATATCAGCGGGGGTTGGCAGTAGTCCGGCGCGCGTGAATACGCGTCGGCAGGAGCACGGATGTCTCAAGTCACGTGCGGAGCGGCTGCAGTGGGCTGCAGCATCGTTTGTAGAAGCGGCAGGTCGATATTCCCGCCTGACAGCACGAGCAGGGCATCGCGTCGGGCCAGGTCGATCCGGCCCGCGAGCAGCGCCGCCAGCGCCACGGCGCCGCCGGGCTCCACGAGCAACCGCAACTCTTCAAGCGCGAAGCGGATCGCGGCGGCAACCTCGTCATCGCTGACCGCATACGCCGCATCGAGATAGCAGCCATTGATCGCGAAGGGCAGTTCGGCTGGCGTGACCGCCTGCAGGGCGTCGCACAGCGACGCCGCGCCCGGTGCATTGGTCTCTCGCCGTCCGCTACGAAGCGATCGGACCGTGTCATCGAAGGCGGCAGGCTCCGCAGCGACGAGCTTCGTGCCCGGGCTCATGGCCTCGATTGCGAGGCCGCAGCCGGCCAGCATGCCGCCGCCACCGCACGGGGCGGCAAACGTGCCCAGGTTCGGGCGCGCAGCGTGCGGCAGGTCCTGCAGCGCCTCGAGCGCAAGCGTGCCCTGCGCCGCCAGCACATCGGGATGGTCGCCGGGTGGCACGAGCGTCCCGCCGGTCTCGTCGAGCAGCCGCATGCCGATGGTCTCGCGGCTTTCGTGGCGGCGGTCGTAATGCACGACCCGCGCGCCCTGCGCCAGCGCGCGTTCCACCTTGTTGCGCGGGGCATCGGCCGGCATCACGATCGTGGCATCCATGCCGAGTTGCTTCGCGGCCCAGGCGATGGCCTGGCCGTGATTGCCGGTCGAGTAGGCGATCACGCCGCGCGCCCGCGTGGCGTCGTCCATCGCCAGCAAGGCGTTGAGCGCGCCACGTGCCTTGAACGAACCCGTGACCTGCAGGCACTCCGGCTTGATCCAGACCGGCGCGCCGGCCATCGCGTCGAGCCTGGCATTGCGCAGTAGTGGTGTCCTGACAATATGCGGGGCCAGCGCCCGTGCTGCCCGCTCAACATCGGCAAATACGGGTACGCGCATCTCGCCCAGCATTTCGTGGCGGATCGTGGGCGGAAGCGCCGGCCTGGGCCTGGCTTGCATCGTTTGCATGGATAGCCCCTTCAGCGCGACGCGGGCGCCCATACCGGCGGCGCCTCGCTGGCGGTCTGTGCCGTGATGCGGCCATAGGCCTCGACCCGGCGGTGCAGCCCGAAATTGAAAACCGTGGAACGACCCAGTTCGCAGAGGTCAAGGTTGCAGTCGGCCACGACCAGTTCGTCATCCCATGTGGTGGCCTGCGCCATGATCTCGCCCTGCGGGTTGACGATGATCGAATGGCCGAACATCTCGTGACCATCCTCGGTGCCGGCCTTGGCCACGGCCACGGCAAACGTTGCGTTCTGATAGCAGCCGGCCTGGATCGAGAGCTGCGAGTGGAACACGCGCAGGTGATGGGCCTCGAAGCCGCGGTTCTCCTGGTTCATGCTGGGCGTGTTGTAGCCAAGCATGACCAGCTCCACCTGCTGCAGGCCCAGCACCCGCCACGATTCGGGCCAGCGCCGGTCGTTGCAGATCATCATGCCGACGTTCACGTCGGCTGCGCCGATCGGCGCGCGCGTGACCGGGAAGCCGAGATTGCCGATCTCGAAGTAGCGCTTTTCCAGGTGTTGCACCTTGCGGTGCGGTGCAAATTCGGCGTGACCGGGCAAATGGACCTTGCGGTACTTGAGCACGATTTCGCCGGAAGGCGCGATCACGACCGAGGTATTGAACCGGCGCTTGCGCACCACGCCAGTCTCGTCCGGCTCAAACGCGATTTCCGCATAGCCAAGGTACACGGTCAGGCCGTAGCGGCGGATCGCATCGAACAGCGGCTGCGTGGCCGGCGACGGCAGTTCGGTCTCGTACCAGCCGTCGGCTTCGTCCAGATCCTCGTGATACCAGCGCGGGAAAAACGTGGTCAGCGCCAGTTCGGGGAACACTACGACTTGCGCCCCACGCTGGTGCGCGCGTTCGAGCAGCCGCACCATGCGACCGACCGCGACATCGCGGCCCTCGTGTTTCTGGATGGGGCCAAGTTGGGCAGCCGCTGCGGTGATGAGTCTGGTCATGAATCGGGGGTGCTGGGAGCATCAGGCGTTGAAGACAGGTCCAGTGTAGGGAGCGCGGCAACGCGCTGAAAGCGCCCGACCCACGCGCCGCGTGGTGCTGCCCGGCTTCGCATCCGGCGCCCTATGCCCCTGATCGACAAGGCAAAACCAGGCGTGCATCGTGTCTTCGCCGCGCACACCCCATAACCGCGCGTTATAGGTGCTGGACAAACGTTGATGCCGCTACGCGCGCCGTCGTCGCAACGCCGCCACACTCAGGCCGGGCGCCGTTCAAGCAGGTGCGACAGCGTCGCGACAAAGCCCCTGGCCAGCGTCGACATGGCCTGTTGCCGCGGGTGGATCAGGTAGATCTTGTGCGTGAGCGCAGGGCGGATCGGCTTGAGCACGATATCGCCCGCGCCTTCTGGCGTGTATCCGAACGACTCCATCAGGGCCAGGCCAACGCCTTCGCGTACGAGCGCCATGGCCTCGGGTGTCGAGCGAATCTCGATATCGGGGGCGAGCGTGCCCCGCTCCGAGGTCAGGAACGGCGCCGAGAGCCTGCCGAACGGCGTATCGGCGCCGTAGCCGATAAAGGTGGAACCGCGCAGGTCGTCGACCGTCAGCTCGCCGCAATCGGCCAACGCATGGCCGCGCGGTACCGCGCACATGATGTTGCCTTCGCCGATCTCGCGCGCACGCAGTTGCGAGCCGTCGGGCGGCGCCATCGACGCGATGCAGAGGTCAGCCTGCCCCTGCTCCACGAAGGGCAGCAACGCGTCGAACGGCAATGGCCTGTAGTGAACCCGCACCGAGGGATGCCGATGCCGGAAGCGCTGGATCGCGCGCGGCATCAGCCATTCGCTGTAGCTCGGGCTCGACACGATCGACAGCTTCCCGTCGCCATGCTCGGCCAGGCTGGCCGCCACGGCGTTGAAGCGGATTACGCCATCGAGGATGGGACGGACCTCGGCAAACAGCCGGTGGGCTTCAGGCGTTGGATGCAGGCGGCCGCGCTCGCGGTCGAACAGCGCGAAGCGCATGCGCGCCTCGATCGTGGCCAGTACACGGCTGATGGCCGGCTGCGAAACGCACAGCATGCGGCCGGCTTCGCTGAGCGAGCCGGCCAGCATGATCGCGTGGAACACTTCGATCTGGCGCAGGTTCAACGGCGTGACGGATGGCCTGCGCGGCGGTGGAGAGGAGGACATGCGAGGAGAGGAGTACGGCTCAGGACCACCAGACCGGTGCAAGATCCGCGCCACCGGATACAGCGAACTACAGTGCCGCCATGGCCGCGAGCGCCCCGTCCAGCATGTTGCGCAGCACCGGCTGCACGCGCGCCGCGGCATCCGGCAGGTATGGGAATGGCGCCTGCTCGTCCATATAGACAGCCTGCACCATTTCGAGCTGGATCGTATGGACGCCGTTGGCCGGCTGGCCATAGTGACGCGTGATATGGCCGCCCTTGAAACGCCCGTCGGCCACCCATGTGAACGGACTGCCGGCCGCCGCCGCGATCACGGCTTCGCGCATGGCCGGGGCGCAGCTTGCTCCGCTGTGGGTGCCAATGTTCAAATCGGGCAGCCTGCCTTCAAACAGCCGTGGCAGCACGCCCGCGATCGAGTGGGCCTCCCAGACCAGCACATTCGCGTGCTGCTCGCGCAAGCGGGAAATCTCGGCGGCGAGCGCGTCATGGTAGGGCTGCCAGAAGTCGCGCTTGCGCATCTCGATCTCTTCAGCCAAAGGACCATTGCCCTGCGCATAGAGCGGTTCGCCGCGAAACGTCTCGGTCGGGCACAGCGTGGTGGTGGTCTGCCCCGGATACAGGCTGCTGCCGTCGCCGGGCCGGTTGACGTCGATCACATAGCGCGAATAGTTGGCTTCGACCACCGATGCGCCCTGCTCGGCCGCAAACGCATAGAGCCGCCGCAGATGCCAGTCAGTATCCGTACGCTGACGCGCCACGGGGGTCAGCCGTGGCGCAAGCCAGTGGGGCAGCAACTCGCCGCCGTGCGGGATCGAGAGGATCAGCGGCAGCCGGCCCCGCGTCATCTTGCAAACGGGCGCGTTCATGCCTGCACCTCCATCGCGCGTTGTGCCGCCCCGTTGCGGCGGCGCGCCCAAACCGATGGATCGAGCATATGTTCGGGCTGGCGACCGGCGAGCACGTCGATGACCTGCGCGGCGCACTGACTGGCGGTGTCGGCCAGCGCTTCCTGCGTCGAGCCGGCCTGATGCGGGCTCAGGACGACATTGGGAAGCGTGGCCAGTGGCGACGAGGTCGGCAACGGCTCGCGCTCGAATACATCAAGTCCCGCGCCAAACAGCCTGCCCGAGCGCAGTGCGTCGACGAGCGCCGGCTCATCGACCAATCCGCCGCGTGATGTATTGATCAGGATCGCGCCCGGCTTGATCGCCGCCAGCGCTGCGGCATCGATCGTGTGCCACGTGTCGGGACGCAGGGGGCGATGGAGCGAGACCACGTCGGATACCACAAGCAGCGCCTGCAACGTATCGACGCGGGCCGCGCCGTGCGCGGCCACCTCGGCCTCGTCGACACGCGGCGACCACACCACCACCTGCATGCCGAATCCGGCACGCGCCATCCGGGCCACGATCTGGCCCGTACGGCCAAAGCCGACAATGCCAAGCGTCTTGCCGTACAACGAGTGCATCGGCACGTTATAGCGATGCTGCCAGTCGGAGCGCCGCGTGGCTGCATCCGCTAGCACCGTGCCACGCGCCACGGCCAGCATCAGCATCATGGTGTGCTCGGCCACGGCCCGGACATTTGCAGCAGGGGTGGAAACCACCGGAATACCGCACGCATGGGCATGCGCCACCGCGATCTTGTCGGTGCCGGTGCCGTGGTTGCTGATCACGGCCAGGCGTGGTGCCGCGTCAATCGCGGCGGCCGGGAGGCCTTCGCGGACGATCACCGCATCGACATCGCGGACTTCGGCAACACGTTCGGTTTCGTTCGTGGCGGTGCTGTGGCGCACCTCGATGCCCGCCGCGCGCATGCGTTCGGCGCCAATCGGATGAATCGGCTGGGTAATCAGGCAGACTGGCATAAATTCAAAGAGATAGTAGAAAGAGTGGCACCGGCCCGCGCGCCCAGCACGCTGGCGAGCACGCGCGTTGCCTGTGAGAAATCATCGAGCCGCATCGACTCGTCGGGGTTATGGCTGCCGTTGGCATTCCGCACGAACAACATCGCGGCGGGCACACCCTGCGCGGCAAACAGCGCCGCGTCGTGGCCCGCACCGCTGGGCATGGCACGTGCCGCCACGCCGGCCAGCGCGGCGGCATTCGCCAGCATGGCCTGTAGCCCCGCATTCATTACGGCGGGCGCGCTGGACGTGGCCGCGCCAAGGTCGATGTCGACGCCGCACGCCTGCATGATCTCGGTCCGTGCGGCCTGAACGGCCGCATCCATCGCATCGAGCGTGGCACGGCTGCGCGAGCGCATGTCGAGGCTGAAATCGACGCGTCCCGACACCTTGCTGAAATCGGCCTGCGCTGCATCGGTCATGCATTGGCCCACCGTGACGGTCAGCTCGTGGCCAGCCCCCTCGAGCGCCACCCAGGCGCGCTGCAGCGCCGTGACGAGCATGGCGGCCGCCACCACGGCATCGCGGCGGTGACTGCGGGGCGTGGCGCCCGAATGCGCATACTGGCCGCGGATCGTGGCGTGCCGGTAGCGCTGGCTGCCGCAGATACCGGTCACCACGCCAAGCACATCGGCGCTTGCGTCGAGCACGGGGCCCTGTTCGATATGGAGTTCGACAAAGCAGTCGATATCGGCGGCATGCAGCGCGGGGATTCCGGCCGCAACCTTGCCGGGGTCGCCGCCCGCTGCACGCAGGTGGTCCGCCAGCGTGCGGCCAGTATCGGTGCGGCACAGCTGCAGCGCGCTGGCATCGAGCAGACCGAAGGCAGCCTTGCTGCCGGCGTAGGACACGGGAAACCAGGCGCTCTCTTCCGCGCGGACGGCCATGACGGTCACGTCGCGTTCCGGCATGACTCCTGCATGGCGCCAACCTGCCAGGATCGCCAGTCCGGCCACCACGCCGGCGGCGCCGTCGAAGTTGCCGCCACGCGGCACGGAGTCGAGATGCGAGCCGGTCATCACAACCGGCGCGGTGCGATCCCGTCCCGCCAAGGTCATATAGAGATTGCCGGCGGCGTCGCGGCGCACTTCCAGCCCGCGCGACTCGGCTGCCGCGCCAACCAGCGCATGGGCCGCGTTCTCGCCCGCGCCATAGCTGTCTCGCGTAATGCCCACGCCGTCGTGGCTTTGCTCGGCCAGCTGCGCGAACAGCGCTGCCGCCAGCGCGTGATCCGGTTCCGCTGGCAGACTCATGACGCCTCCATCGCTTCGGCTTCCGGCACGTTCGTCGGCTGCACGGCGTGTGGATCCCATGCCTTGCCGGGCATCGCCTCGATCAGTCTGCGCGTGTAGGCATCACGCGGCGATTCGAAAATCTCGGCAGGACTGCCCTCCTCCACCACGCTGCCACGGTGCATGACAAGCACCTTGTCGCAGATCTGCGCGGCCACGCGCAGGTCGTGCGTGATGAAGATCAGCGCGATGCCGAGCCGCTTCTGTACATCTGCCAGCAGCTTGAGCACCTGCGCCTGCACCGAGACATCCAGCGCCGAGACCGACTCGTCGGCCACGATCAGGCGCGGTTCCATGGCCAGCGCCCGCGCGATACCGATACGCTGGCGCTGGCCGCCCGAGAACTGGCTCGGATACCGGTCGAAGGCGCTGGCATCCAGTTCCACCAGTTTGAGCAGCTCACGCGCGCGCGCCTCGGCCTGCGCACGCGGCACGCCGCTGGCGATCGGTCCGTCGCAGAGGATCCGGCCCACGGTATGGCGCGGATTCAGCGACGCGAACGGGTCCTGGAAGATCATCTGGATATGGCGGCGCAGCGGGCGGAACGCCTGCTCGCTCATTGGCGCGATATCGCGCCCTTCGAATGCCATCACGCCGCCGTCGTTGGCGGTCAGCTTCAGCAGGCACTTTCCGATCGTCGACTTGCCCGAACCTGACTCACCGACAATGCCCAGGGTCTCGCCGGCGCGGATGTCGAAGCTCACACCCTTGACGGCCTCGACTACGCGCTTGCGCTGGAACAGGCCACCGGGCGTGGTGTAGGTCTTGCGCAGCCCTTCAACGCGCAACACCGGATAGCCATTGGTGTCGTCCGCAGGCGCCGCAGCCGGTGGGCGGTGCGACGGTACGCTGCCGATCAGCCGCCGCGTATACGGATGCATCGGCCGGTTCAGTACCTGCTCGGCCGGGCCCTGCTCAACGATGCAGCCCTTCTCCATCACAATCACACGGTCGGCGATTTCCGCCACGACGCCGAAGTCGTGTGTGACAAACATCACCCCCATGCCCTTTTCCTTCTGGATCCGGGCGATCAGCGACAGGATCTGTGCCTGCGTGGTCACGTCCAGCGCCGTGGTCGGCTCGTCGGCAATCAGCAAGGCCGGTTCGAGCGCGAGCGCCATGGCGATCATCACGCGCTGGCGCTGTCCGCCCGACAACGCAAAAGGATAGGCATGGTACAGCGATGGCGGATCGGGCAAGCCCACGAAGGCCAGCAGTTCGAGCACGCGCCCGCGGCGCGCAGCCAGATCGCGCTCGCCATGCACGCGCATGACTTCGGCGATCTGGTCACCGACCCGGTGCAACGGATTCAGCGCCGACAGCGGCTCCTGGAAGATCATCGCCATGTCCTTGCCGCGCATGCCGCGCAGCGTGGCTTCATTCTGCGTCAGCAGGTCGCGACCCTGGAGGAGGATCTGGCCCGACTCGGGCTTGAGGTAGTTGGGCAGCAGGCCCATGATCGCGTTCGCGCTCATCGACTTGCCCGAGCCCGATTCCCCAACGATGCAAACAAGCTCTCCCGCGCCGATATCGAACGTGGTGTCACACACGGCATAGGGTCGGTCACCGCCCTTGGGCAGGGCGATGCTCAGGTTTCGGATCGACAGCAGTGGCGCCTTGTCTCCGGATTCGGTCATGGGTCAGTTTCCTCGCTTGCGCAGTTGCGGGTTCAGGGCGTCGTTCAGCCCCTCACCGATCAGGTTGATTGCGAGCACCGTCAGCATGATTGCGATGCCGGGCCACAGGCTCATCCAGGGGGCCTCGCGCAGCATCGTGCGCGCGGCACCGATCATGAAGCCCCAGCTCATCAGGTTGCGGTCGCCAAGACCAAGGAAAGACAACGCCGACTCGGTCAGGATTGCCGTCGCAGTCATGAGCGACGCCGTGACGATGACCGGCGACGCGGCATTGGGCAGGATCTGCGTGAAGATGATCCGTGCCGGCGATTGCCCGATCACAACAGCTGCCTGCACAAATTCGCGCTCCTTGAGCGTCATGAACTCGGAGCGGACCAGCCGCGCCACGGGTGGCCACGACACGATCGCGATCGCGCCCACGATCGAGTAGAGCGAGGGCTTGAAGATCGCCACCAGCACCAGCGCCATCGCGAGTTGCGGAATGGTCTGGAAGAACTCGGTGCCGCGCATCAGGCAGTCGTCGATGCGGCCGCCGTAATAGCCAGCCAGCGCGCCGACCACAATGCCGATCAGCACGGCCACCAGCGTCGAGATCACACCGATCATCAGCGAGACACGGGCGCCATAGGCAATACCTGCGGCGATATCGCGCCCGAGCATGTCGGTGCCCAGCGGATAGGCGCTGTCCTGGAACGGCGCCAGCAGCGGGTCCGCCACCATCATCCACGGCGGATCTTCATAGAATGTGGTTGCCAGCGCCGCTGTCACCATCACGACCAGCAGCAGCACCAGGCCCACGGCGGCGCCGCGGTTGGCGCCAAAGCGTTTCAGTAAGGACATCTTGCAGCTCCTCAGGCCCGGCCGATGCGCGGGTCGATCAGGCGATAGACCAAATCGGTCAGCAGGTTGAAGACCACCACCATTGTCGAGGTGACCAGGAATACGCCAAGCAGCAGCTGGTAGTCGCGCTGGATCAGCGCATCGAACATCAGTCGGCCGATGCCTGGCCAGCCGAACACGGTCTCGGTCAGCACGGCGCCGCCGGCCATCTGGCCGAGCTGGATCCCGGCGAACGTCACCACGGGCAGCAGCGCATTGCGCAAGGCGTGGCGGCGGATGGTCTCGCCAAGCGGCACGCCCTTGGCGCGCGCGGTCTTGATAAAGTCCATGCCAAGCACTTCGAGCATCGACGCACGGGTCAGCCGCGCGTAGACGGCCATGAAGAAGCAGCCGAGCGACACCGTCGGCAGCACCAGGTGGTGGGCGATATCGCACGCGCGCGCCCAGCCCGACAGGTTGCCGCCCACTGCCTCCATGCCATACGGCGGCAGCCAGCCGAGATGGAGCGAGAAGAACAGGATGGCCAGCAGCGCAAGCCAGAACTGCGGGGTCGCATAGATCAGCAGCGATCCCGTCATCAGCACGCTGTCGAGCCAGGTCCGCCGCCCCGCATAACGCGCCCGCGACGCAATGACGCCGAACACCACGCCGAAACCCAACGCAAACACGAACGCACACGACATCAGTAACAGCGTGGCCGGCAGCCGGTCGAGGATCAGGTCGAGCACCGGCAGGCGCTCGCGATACGAGTAGCCGAGGTCGAGATGGGCCACGCCCCACAGATAGCGGCCAAGCTGCACCGGCAGCGGCTGGTCGAGGCCGAACTCCTTGCGCAGTTCTTCCACATAGGCCGGGTCGGACGCGCCGGACTCGCCGGCCAGCACCGCGGCCGGGTCGCCGGGCGCCATGCGCACCAGCATGAAATTGATGATGACCACGCCCAGCACGACGAACAACGCCTTGCCGAGCCTGGCGATCAGGATGGAGAGTGCCTTTTCCACGCGATCGTATCCTTCTTGGGACTGGAGCATCCGATGCACCGCCGGTTTGGCGGTGCATCGCCCTGCAATCGGCATTACTTGCTGAGATAGACGTCGGCGAACGTGTCGTTCAGGCCGATGGCCGTCTGGATCAGGTTGTGCACCTTGCCGCTATAGAGCGTGGGCAGCTCCATCTCGAACAGGTAACCGTTGGCCACCTCCTGCACCAGGGTCTTCTGGATGTTCGAGTAAAGCTGTTGCCGCTCGCTGTCCGACGTTGCCGCGGCAGCCTTGTCCCACAGCGCATCCATGGCCGGATTCACATAGCCCTGGTTGTTGACGAAGGCCGAGCCCTTGACCTGGTTGCGCGCGAGGTAGAGCCGGGACACACCCAGCGCCGGGTCGCCATACTGCGACGTAAAGCTGAACGTCAGGTCGAAGTCGAATTCGGACACGCGCTTGGCCCAGGTGCCCGCATCGGCGGACTCGATCTCTACCTTGAAGCCGAGCTGCTCCAGGCACTGGCGCGTGTACTCGCCCAGGCGGTCCCACGTTGCGCCGTACGGATAGGACAGGATGCGGATCGTGTGCTTCGACGGATCGATGCCCGACTCCTTGATCAGCGTGCGCGCCTTCTTGAGGTCGAAGCCGTAGGCCGGCACCTTGCCGTCGTAGAACGGAGTCGTCGACGAGATCGGCCCGGTGGCCACCTTGCCCAGCCCGAAGAAGATGCTGTTCACCACGAACTTTCGATTGATGGCCTCCATGATGGCCTGGCGCACCTTCACGTTGTTGAACGGCGCCTTGCGCTGGTTCATCTGGATATAGGCCAGCTTCGAGAACATCTCCCAGCCCTTGGTCGTGTACTGCACGTTCGGCAGCGCGCGCAGGCGCTTGATATCGACGTTGTCCACGTCGCCGGCGCTCACCACCTGCACGTCGCCACGCTCGAATGCCACGGCTCGCGATGCGGCATCCGGGATCACGTTGAAGACGATTTCGTCCAGGTAGGGCTTGCCCTTCTGCCAGTAGTTCGGATTGCGCGCGAGCACGATGTAGGCGCCCTTCTTCCATTCCTTGAACATGAACGGACCGGTACCCACCGGCGTCTGGTTGGCCGGGTTCTTCGCGTACTCGGTGCCATCATAGATGTGCTTCGGCACCATCGGCATGTTGTCGCTGACGAACGACTTCAGGAATGGCGCGAAGGGTTCCTTGAGCGTGATGACCACCTTGTTCGGACCCTGCGCCTGCACGGACTGCACGAACTGGTCGATCACCACGCGGGCACGCGGGTGTACCGTGCGCAGGAACTTGTCGATCGTGAACACCACGTCGTCGGACGAGAACGGCTTGCCGTCGTGCCACTTGACGTTCTGCTGCAGCTCGAACGTGTAGACCTTGCCATCCGGCGAGATGGTCCACGACTTGGCCAGGCCTGGCTGCGGCTTCATGTCAGGCGACCACGTCAGCAGGCTTTCGTAGATCTTGCCCGCCACATACTGTGTGGGCGTCTGCTGGTTCAGGCCCAGCATCAGCGTGGGCGGCTCGGGCTGGGCGATGGCGCGCAGCGTACCGCCGCGGGTCTGGGCGTGGGCAGCGGCGGCAACGCCGAGAGTCAGGGCGAGCGAACATGCAGCGATCTTGAGCAGGCGCGTGGCGGGCAGGGGCAGCTTGGAGGACATGGATCGGTTACCTGTGGAAGCGGGGGACGGGGAAGTTAAAGCGGTTGGACGGCGATGCCGTCGGCGGCGAAGGCCTTGCGGATACGTTCGGCGAACAGCACGGCGCCGGGCTGATCGCCGTGGACGCAGAGCGTGTCGGCCGCGATCGGCACCGACCTGCCGGACAGCGCGAGCACGCTGCCATCGAGCACCATGCGGCGCACCTGGGCAATCGACGCCTCGACATCTTCGATCATCGCGTGCGGCATCGAGCGCGGCGTTAGCGTGGCATCGTCCTGGTAGGAGCGGTCGGCATAGACCTCGTTGGCCACACGCAGGCCCGCGGCCTTTGCGGCCTCGGCCATATTGGCGTTGGCGACATAGATCAGGGTGCCGGGCACCACGTCGCGCACGGCCTCGGCCACGGCGGTGGCCAGTGCGGCATCGCGGGCAGTCATGTTGTAGAGCGCGCCATGCGTCTTCACGTGGTGCAGTGGTACGCCGACGGCGCGCGTCACGCCGAGCATGGCACCCACCTGGTAGACGGTCAGCGCGTAGACCTCGGCCGCGCTCATTGCCATCGCGCGGCGGCCGAAGCCCTGCCGGTCAGGCAGGCCCGGATGCGCGCCGACGGCCACACCGGCATTGGCGGCAGCGCGCACCGTGGCCAGCATGACGTCGGGGTCGCCGGCGTGAAAGCCGCAGGCAATGTTGGCGGACGTGACGTGGCGCAGGATCGCTTCGTCGTCGCCCATGCGCCAGGCGCCGAAGCTTTCGCCCATGTCGCAGTTGATATCAAGAGTCGGCATCGATTGGATTCCTCGTGTTCCTCGTGTTATTGGGGGGAAAGGCCTAGCAGGCGTGCAGCGTCGAGGGCAATGGCGCGCAAGCGGTCTTCCGTGGCAAGCAGTTCGCGCTGGGCGGCCTCGGCAGTCACAGCGCGGAAACGCAGCGCCGTGCCAGGCATGGCCTGGGCCAGCAACGGCAGGTCGGCGCTGATCACGTACGCGATCTTGGGGTAGCCGCCCACGCTCTGGCGGTCGGCCATCAGCACGATCGGGGCGCCGCCCGGCGGCACCTGCACGGTGCCGAAGCTGACCGCCTCAGACACCATCTCGAGCGGTGACGTCAGCGCAAGCGCTGGCCCCTCGAGGCGATAGCCCATGCGGTCGGACTGGCTCGACACCGTGAACGTAGCCTGCTCGAAGTCCTTGCGTGCCGCCGGCGTGAAGCGTTCCCACTGCGGACCGGGCAGGAAGCGCACCGCCTCGCCGCCAACTCCCGTGGCGCAGCCGAGCGCACCGGCAGGCTGACGAGCCGCAACCCACGACATGGCGCTCTGGACCATCATGCGGGCAAGCGGCAGCATTTCTCGGTATGGAGACGCCACGACAACGCGGTCGCCGGCGCGCAATGGGCGGCCCTCCACGCCGCCGAACTTCGCGCGCATATTGGTGCTGCGGCTGCCCAGCACCGCTTCCGGTGCAAAGCCGCCGCGCACGGCGAGATAGGCCCGCGCGCCAAGTCGGCAATGGCCGAACGCGACCGGGACGTCGTGCCGCACCATCACGGCGCGACACATTGGCAGCGGGACACCCCCCACCGTCACGGCGATGTCGGCGCCCGTCACGGCGATCAGCGTGTCCTGAGAAAAGCGAACGGTCGGACCGTTGAGGGTAATTTCAAGCGCGGCGCTTTCGGGGTCGTTGCCGATCAGCACATTGCCCAGCCGGTGGGACCACTCGTCCATCGCACCATTGACCGGTACGCCGAAGCGCTGGTACCCGTAACGGCCCCCGTCCTGGAGCAACGACAACATGCCCGGCCGCTCCACGCGCATCGTGTTCATGGCCGTGGCTCCAGCATGGCGTCGAACTCGGCCGGCGAGATCGGCACAAAGCGCAAGTGGTCGCCCAGTTGCAAGCGCGTTGGCGGCTGCCGGTCGATGTGGAAGAGGTTCCACGGTGTGCGGGCGATCACATTCCAGCCGCCGGGTGACGCGACCTGATAGATCGACGAGATGCCATTGGCAATCGCCACCGAGCCGGCCGGCACCAGCGTGCGCGGCGTACTGCGACGCGGCACGTTCAGGCGCGGATGCAAGGGCCCGGCGAACGGATTGCCCGGCGAGAAGAAGAATGTATAGAGCACCAGTGGCGTCGCACTGTGCAACCGGATCACCTCATCGGTGTCGATTTCGCAGGCGCGTGCCACGTCTTCGAGGTCAGGCCCGTATTCGCCGCCATAGCAGGCCGGCACTTCGACCACGCGGCCGGCATGAACAACGGCCGGCACGCCGTCGACCAGCACGTCCCGGATGCGCGCCGACAGCTGCGCGAACGCGGAACCCTTGTCGCGCGGGAACATCTCCGGCCGGTAGTGCACGGCGACCGTAGTGAACGCGGGCACGATATCGAGCACGCCACGCCATTGCTGCCGCAGGAGCCATTCGGTCACGGCATGCACGGTCTGGCTGACCGCCACGCTGACCTGATCGCCAAGGCGAATCTGCAGGCAACGGTCGCCGACCGGCTCGATGCGCCAGTCCGTCAGTCCCATCGTTGGGGGGCCTGGTTGCGCAATGGTCATCACGGGCGCTCCAGTGCGGCGCAAGCGCTCACGATGCGCTCGCAGGCGGTGCGCAGGCGGTCGTCGGACAAGGCGTACGCGAGCCGGACGTAGGGTGCCAGGCCGAATGCCGAACCGGACACCACGGCCACGTTGGCGGCATGGAGCAGGTACATCGCGAAGTCGGTATCGGTTTCGATGCGCGCGCCATCGGGTGTGCGCATGCCGATCGCCGCGCTGCAGTCCGCATAGAGATAGAACGCTGCGGGAGGGCGGCCCATGGTCAGCACCGGCGCGGCATCGGCAAGGATCGACAGTGCCAGGTCACGGCGTGCGCGCAGCCGGACACGCCAGCCATCGAGAAATTCCTGCGGACCGTCGAGCGCGGCCACTGCGCCGGCCTGGCTGATCGCGCTTGGATTGCTGGTGCTTTGCGACTGCAGCAGCGCCATGGCCTTCACCAGCCAAGCGGGGCCTGCCGCATAGCCCAGGCGCCAGCCCGTCATCGCATAGGCCTTCGATACGCCGTTGATGGTAAGCGTGCGGTCGCGCATATCGGGCGCGGCCTGTGCAAACGACACGAACTCGCCATCGAACACGATCTCTTCATAGATCTCGTCCGACATCACGAGCACATCGGTATAGTCGCGCAGCACGCGGGCCAGCTCGCGCAACTCGTCGGCCGAGTACAGCGCACCCGAGGGATTGCACGGCGAGTTGAACATCACCCAGCGGGTACGCGGCGTCAGCGCCTCACGCAGCGCCGCGGGCGTGAGCTTGAAATCGTCCGTGGGCGCGGCGGTGACCAGCACCGGCGTGCCGCCCGCGATGTGCACCATATCGCTGTACGACACCCAGTAGGGTGCCGTGACCACGACCTCGTCCCCCGCATCGACGGTGGCGAGCAACGCATTGAACAACATCTGCTTGGCACCCGTGCCGGCGATGATTTCTGCATCGTCATAGTGCAGACCGTTGTCGCGTGCCAGTTTTCGTGCAATCGCTGCCTTGAGTTGGGGCGTGCCGGCGACGCTGGTATAGCGCGTCTGGCCGGCACTCATTGCCTGGATCGCGGCCAACTGGATATGGGCGGGCGTGTCGAAATCGAGCTCGCCTTCGGACAGGCTGATAACCGGCTTGCCCGCGTCGGCAAGCCGCCTAGCGGCTTCAGACATGGCGCCGGTGGCGGAAGGACGCGCCATGGCGAGGCGCTGGGAGAGTCGGGAAGCAGAAGAAGTCGGCATGAAAATCGCGTGAGGTCGATACCGGCATTCCGAGTGAATGCCATTGGTATACCACTGGCATTCAAGCAAACGCCGTGCCATACTTCGCCGCATGACGAAAACAGATGCCCTCGCCTATTCAGCGAACGCCATGGAGACACTGCCCGACGCCGATGCCCTAGCCGACGATCTGCCGAAAGAACGCGCGCTCGGCAACCTTGCCTACGAGGCCGTGCTAGACCTGCTGGTTTCCGGTGAACTGCATCCTGGAGACCCTATTCAGGAACGCGCCCTCGCCGCCAAGCTCGGGTTCTCGCGCACGCCCCTGCGCGAGGCCTTGCATCGGCTCGAAGGGGAACGCCTGCTCGAGCGTGGCGCGAACAGCCGCCTGTTCGTGCGGCAGGTGACGGTGCAGGAGATCCTCGAAGCCCTGCACGTGCGCCGCCTGCTGGAACCCGATGCCGCGGCACGTGCGGCGGGTCAGATTCCCAAGGCGGAACTGGCGAGGCTGCGCCGGCGAGTGGAGGAACTGCTCGAGCACAACGAGCCAGGCAATCCGGAGCACCAGGTGCTCGACGCCGACCTGCACGGTGTCATCTGCAAATACTGTGACAACGAGATGCTGGCCAGCATCATTGCGGAAGTTCGACGCAAGACGCGCATGTTCTCGCTAAAGCGGCTCGACCGGCGTCTGGGGCCCGTCTGCCATGAACACTTGGCCATGATTAGCGCCCTTGAACGCGGCGATGCCGAGGAAGCTGCGGCCCGCACTGCCGAGCACATCGATAATATCCGCGCGTCCATTCTTGAGAAGCTTGCGCGGTGGTAGCCTGCGCATTCAGGGAGACCGCGCCAAAACGGGGGCTGACTAGGCGGTAAGGCGGTAGTCTTCTTCTCCGGCGACAGAAGGATACCAACGTTCCGCCCTGCGGATCTGCAGCAAATCATGCGCGTGCCGAGGCCGCCAGGCTATCTGTTTCCGTTTGACAATCCGCTTGCTGACCACCTGATTGACGGCTGACTCGACAATACCTGGCTGACTGGCGTGCTGGCGGCGCCGACAGACATGCTCCCTCCCCATTCAGCAAAACCGTCCTAACCTCCGACTTTTTTCTGAGTACGGACATTATGTCAAATTTGGAGGGCTGCGCCACCGCCGTTCTGCCTTTCGCTGGGGCGGCCCGCACTGTAGGAAACCGGAATTAGCTGGACTACAGATCAGTTTGCTGGACTGGAAATCCGGAATTCGCTGGACTGCCGTGCAATGCCCGCCAACGCCGACCCAGACCTGACTGTAGGTTCACCCTCTGGTCACTGCGACTGGCTCAAGATGTTTGGGAGGCGGCCGTCAATACGGGACTCCATTCCCTGTTTCCGCCATGCGTTATATTCCGATCCGCGACCAGCACCTCACTATCCTCGCCCGCAACCGCGACGCGTGGCGGGCTCGGGCGGAACGACTCTTTGACGTCGAAGATCTCATTCGGGCATGCATCCCGGATGCCGCCACTTGCGATCCAAGCGTTGTTGCCGACGCAATCCGGGAGTGGTTCGATAGTTTCGACGACGGCATTCCGACATGGCGGCTGTCGTCTCAAGCACGATAAGAAGCCGGCCAGGTGGATCCAGCGCCGAGGATCGGCGTGAGCCAGGGAGGACCGTTGACGGCCAGAAGCGGTAGGTCGCGAATGACGCCTTGGCGGAAGCTTTGTTGCGACTGAGGCTGGCTGCTCCGAGAAGAAGGCTGGGCTCTGCCAGGGACAGAGCCCAGCTTTTCCTTACTTGTTGTGCCAGATCAGCCCTGCCTGGACCATGTCAACCTTGCGGACATCGTGCCCCGGGAGGAATTTCGATGGGTCGACTAGTCCTACCTTGTCGCTGGGGTCGAGCGCCGTCGCACTGTCGACCGGCAGATCGCTGATCGGTTTTTCCGCCCAGCTGATCTTGGTCTTGGTGTTGGCGGTCGAGGAGACCATGACTTCGCCGCTCAGATCGACCGTCCGCTCGGCCGGGGTCAGTATCTGCGACAGTTGCACCTTTTCTTGGCGGGACTTCCAGCGGCTGCACCGGTCCGTCTTGCCTATGCCGCAAGCGTAGACGTCTTTCCAGCGCCAGCCGACTGTGACCTGGCCGTCGAAGGTCACCCCTCCGTTCAGCGAATAGACGTTGTTCGAAACCTCACGCTGGACTTTGATAAAGAGGAGGCTCTGGGCCGGGACGTTCTGAGTAAAACTCTCGTCAAACTTTCGCGTGATCGTGTTTTCCTCTTCGGTTTCCCGGCCCACCGTGACTGTGCGGCTCTTCTCGACGCTCGCCGATCCTTCCGATTTCATTCCAATACCGCCGAACTTGAAGGAACCATCAACCTTGATCGAATAGGTTTCCTTGCGACCGGTGACGACAGTCTTCTTGAAGCTGAACTTCTCGCGTTCGACCACCGTAACGCCGATGTTGAAGGTGCGGGTCTGCTGCGCATTGGTGCCATTGATGAACTCATATACCTCGCTGTTTACCGATTGGGGCAACGCGGTCACCACGTCACCGATGACGAGGTCGGATTGCGATACCGAGATCGAGTCCAGTGTCATGCTGTTGTAGTCGGTGCGGAACTTCTTGCGGAATTGGTCGAGCAGGTAATTCTCGACTACGATTCGTTCGCGCGGGAGGCTCTGGACTTTGGTAAGGGGTGTCAATGACGGGCCATCAGCGGCGCTGGCTCCAGCGCTGACCATGCCCAGTTTCGCCACCGCTGCAGACAGGCTTCCGGCGAGCGGCGATTTCGCCTTTTGGCCGGTTGAAGCCTTGGCGGCATCGTCCACCCAGTTGATCTCGACTTCACCAGAGCAGCGATACTTGGTGCTGCCGTCGTCCGTATCACGATCCTCGCAATCGGCCGTGCCGCGCGAATGTCCGATGACACGCCGGCCGGCCGCTGCTAGGCTGACCTCGGCTTCGTCGGTTTTGGCGTCGAGTACATCGTAGAGCTGGCCTTCGGCCTCCCCCACGGAAGTGAACCAGTCACTCGTCGCCGCAATCTTTTGCGTACCCGACGAAAAAAGAGCCGCCGGTGCGCCAAGCACCGGCGTTGCCGTGGCCAGAGCGGCCGTACCTCCGATCAGTGCCGCTGCTAGATAGATGGTCCTCATCGATTTCCCGTGTTTGTTTTTGACTGTAACAATCTATTACCGTTGTAAGGATCAAGTCAATAACACAGTGCTAGCCTCCGTGTGCGCGATGAAGCTGGGGGCGTGTTGCTGGAATTAGGCGGTACAGCATGGTCTGGTTGGAGTAGTGGCGCTCGTAGTGGAGCGGCGCCCCGTCCGGCGTCCGCTGCGGCTGCCGGCCAGTGGCGTGCACGATGGGCTCCCGAAGGGGTGAGCACGCACGGTCTCATGCCGCGCTTCTCGCCTCAATCGCTCCGAGGGCTGCCCGGCGACGTGTGCCCTTTGCTGTGGGGGCCTTCCTCCAGGTGGCTGTATTCACGCTCGACCGGCAGCTTTGCGGCGACGAGATGCGGTCGACGTATGTCGCTTCAGAGTCGGCTCCAGTCGGCTGGCCCAGGCGTAACCAATCCCTCGCGGTCGATCGGGCCCTTACCGGCCAGTTTCTTACGTCGGGAGACGCTGAGAAGTGGCCACTCAAGCGTCAACTCTGCGCTTACAGCGGACAGCAACCACCTGGGCCGGGTGATTAGCTCTATGCCCAATTTGTTGAATAGCCATTCTCTGCGCAGAAATCATATAGCTGCTCATAGGTGTGAATCTGTTTGCGCGTTAATTCCAGATGAATGCCCTTCAGAACGATTAGGCCATTGTCGACGTCCAAGGCTTTCATTGGATTAACCACTACACTCTCGATATGCGAAAACTCTACTTGATTTGGATGGTCAAAGCTCGAACCGGAAAGTTCACAGCAAGAAATCCCATATCGGGTGATTCGCTCTGATTTGAGATAAGGTCTATTATTATCAATTTCCCCCAAAAATACATCCTTCAAATCCCTAACCGCGGCAAGATTGATAATCCGCGTATACAGATCCAAAGCTATATTCAAGTATTGTTTCGTTGCACCAGATTTAAAGTGAATTCTTGCGTGTATCAGTCCTACTAACGTAGGGCCGGATATGTGCTCGAATCCGTCTATATTTACAATTTCAGCAGGTGACACAATTCCGGCGAGCCCTTGGTAAACCAAGGGCCGCTCAGCTCCTGAACTTCCGGTTCGCAGAATTGACGAAAGCCCCTGTATTTTAATATAGGGAACGCCAGTAACACAGATTTTTGTATTTTTGAAGAACGCGTTGACTATAGAGTTGACATGGCCTAGATCGAGGCTCGCCGAAGCGGCCGAGAGGGCGACCTCCAACTCCAATTTGGATACCATCCCGCTCAACGAATGATAAAGCACAGAGGGTGCACTATATTTAGTCATGCTTTACCAACCATTCGCTTATATATCCGATTAATAATCTCAGTTACCTCTTCATTCTCCTTGAAATTTGACTCATTATCCCTGTCTGGGTGAAATTTTGCAGCAAGCTTGTCCCTCCACTCTTTCGCCAAAACTTTATCGACATAATGTTTTCTTGTTATCCCAAGGGCTTCGTCAAAATGATGGGCCTCGTGATTTGTTATATAAAAAGCTAGTTCGTGCTTGTCGGAAATAAAATGCTCGCCCTTGCGCGCCTGAGATGTTCTCGCCAATCTAAATGCCGCTATGATGGCGACAAAATCTTTTCTGTGATCGATTTTGATTAGGTTATTTAATTTTGTGTCTTTCAAAAAGACTTCTTTGGCTATCGAAAATAATTGGTCGTTATCGATGTCACACTCACTTTCAATCAAAAGCCACTCGAAACTCTTCACTATAATCTCCCATTACGCGTACGGCGCCATGCTCTCCACTCACTGAGAGTCAATCGGAGCCAATCTTGGCCGACGCAAGATATTCACGATACTATCGCGCATTCTGCGAGCAGTCGATGGTGATCGCTTGCGCGCATCGCTCATTGGTGCCACCGCTCGGATGGCCTTCTTCTCTGCCGATTCGCCTGGCTGCTTAACTCTGACATCTGCCCTTGGAGCGTTGGCGGCGGAACCGGCACCTATGGGTCGCTATGTAAACCTCTGCATAGCGCCCCCTATGTGCAGGTCGCAACTATGTGTAGGTCGCAGTGGGGGCGCATGGTCGAGTCCGCCGGCGGCGCGGGTTTTGGAATGGTTGATCATTGCAAACCTACGCATAGTTTCCGCTGCGGTTCGACGGGGTGTCGCCACTGGGAGACGCTACGATGGCGGCCGAGGTCTGGCGTGCCGAACAACGGCATTACACTCGCGCCCGGCCAGCAGAACATCACGGCCGCGTCACCGTTATGTTGATTCCCAACCTAGGAAAGGGGCGACGGCCGTTGCATGACTGAAGCCTGCCGACACCACGATGCATCGATCATGGGCGTGGGATACGCGCAGGCGGATCAGACGGACGTTATAACTATGCGCATGCAGTATCGCGGCAAGTTCCCATCAGAGTGGCTACAGCACCAAGGATTGCACGCCATCTGCGCATAGTTGTGACCTGAGCATAGGGGTCGGCAAGAGCCGCAGAGCAACCGGGGTGATGAGCCTTGCAACGAGAAGTGCGCAAAACGGCTTTCGCGCCGCAGTCCGGCTAATTCGCGCTTCTCGTCATGGCAGTCCAGCTATTTCCGAGTGCAAGACCGCGAAGCGGCGACGGAATTAGATGTTAAGTCATTGATTTTTCGGGAAACGCAGTCCAGCGAATTCTGGTTCCTCACAGCACTGTCGCCGCACGATGTCGCACGCGGCCATGCCGCTCAAATGCCTACTCGTTAAACCACGCGTACATCGGCATCCGGTACGTATCCGTCAGATACGATTGCGTTGCCGCAAGGACTTCCAGGTGCGCCGGTTCAGCGGCTTTCTTTGAGTAGCCGGGTTGCACAAGCGTCATGGCATAGTCAGGACGCAACTGCTGCCATCGGTTGATCCAGGTCACGAGCAACGGTAGTCCCCCCCGCTCGAACCGGGAGGCCTTATTCGCCTTGAGCCGAGCGGCTTCCCGCCGCTGCAGGCGTTTGAGCATGTTGCCCAGTTGCTCCGCCCAGCGAACCGATTTCTGGGCCTGTCCGCAGATCTCATAGAGGTCCTCAATGCGTGCGGTGGGCTTCGCTTTGGAGGAATACTTGCAATGATAGAGATGCACGCGCAAGCGATTGCCCTCCAGCTTCATGGCGACAACGTCCGCTACTTCTCCTGCGCCGTCATCGTCAAAGACGATATCCCACGGATCTTCAAGCAGGCGATCGATTACCCGGCGCTGGATCGAATCGGGCCTTTTGTCCAAGCCTTGTGATTCCGACCGGATGTTCACACCTTCCCAGCCACCGGTGGTTATGCGCTTCAGATCGAAAACCGGAACTGCGTCGCGCGGCGGGACGATGAACAGGGCCGAGCCGACCAGCATGTCACCATCGGCCATGTAGACGTGCGGCGGGCTCTCGAGGAACCACTCCAGCAAGGCCTGTTCCTTCTTGCCGCGACGGATCGCCAGCGCTGGCCCTGTAAGCTGAAAGAAATTCGGCGCGCCGCTCTCAATCGTGAAGCGATACGTGGCAGCGAAGCGATCACTGCCGATCCGGAAATGGATGCCGCCTTCGCAAGTGAAGTCCTCCAGGGAAATCTCGCAATCTTGAAACGGCTCGGCGGTATCGCCAGCCACCAGCGCGATGCGATCCTCGCGCTCGAACAGCACGTCCTCCGGCCAGTCGATCGCCAATGGAATCTTCCCCGCTGGCAGACTTTCCTGCGCCACCGCCTTGACAAGATTCCTGAGGATTCGTTCAGTCGTGATGCGCTCATCCAGAAGCTTCTGCCCGAGCCTGTCGCACCACCGCATCCATTCGGCCGGATTATTGGTCGTGGTCTGCGACCAAATTTTTCCCTTGATGGAACAGCCCAGTGTGGCACGCGTTCGAATAGAATCCCGCGACTCGCCGTCCTCGTCGACGTCCTCCAGATCTACAAAGCCCTGTCCGAACAGATTGTTGAGGGTCTTTGTGCGATTGCCGGCATAGGCGTTGAGCTGATCAGCGATATCGACACCCATGAACATGGAGTAGCGCACGGGCTTCCGCTGGGCCTCACTTAGCCCAAGGTTCGACAGCATCAACCTCTCAAAGCCGTCCAGCGCACGAAATACCGAATCCCCACCGAGCCGGGTCGCCGTGCCGCCGGTCAGCTTGCTGGCCAGTGGCATGTGCAGGTCCTTCTTGCGCGACGTATTGATGAAGAGAAGCTGCTGCTCCTCATTCCAGTAGGCCATGACAAGGTTATACTGGACGTTCCTGGGGAACTTCACGCTCGTCCAGGGCAAGGCTTCCTCGTCGCGGGTCACGAGGATCAGAAGGCGTTCCGCAGGATTCACGCTAGGACCATCGGCGATGGTCGCATGACTTCCGATAGCCTCATCGATATCCTCAACGCACCATTCTTCGCAGTCTGTGCGATAGACGATGGTGCTCATTCGCGGCTGGAGGTTTTCGACATGGAAGTTATCGGGCGGCACTAGAAGGCCCGTCACGATGTCTTCGCGGCGCTTAGCGTCGAACGTCTTCTGGTAGCCAACTACATTCAGGAGATGGTTCCAATCGGCATCCTCCGCATACAGGGCCTTCAGACGCTCATTGACATCATCCATTGCCACGTTCGCAATCACTGTCGCGGCGCCCAAGTCTGCGCGGGTTCGGGTAAACCGTCCAACGAACTGAAGCGTGATGGCCTCGCTCTTGTGCTTGTCATGCAGCGCGGCAATCTTCAGCTCTGGCAGATCGAAACCCTCTCCGAGCATGTTAACGCATACAATGATCGCGGCCTCGCCCGAACGGAGCTTAAGCAAAGCTTCCCGGCGAGCGATCACGCCCATGTCGCTATGTATCAGTTGTGGGGAAAACTCGCCCAGCCTGGCCTGATACTTTTGATGCAAGGCTTTGGCGGCCTCAATCGTTCCCACTCGCGCCATCACCAGATGAGCCCAACCGTTCGCACGGTCGCGTCGCAATACCTGCCCCACATGCGTGATGATCTGACCGTCGGCATCATCGCGATCCAGACCCATCACGGGAATATAGTTAATCGACTTGAAGAGCCCATCACGCTGGGCTTGCCTTAGGGGGTAGGAATAGATATGTCGCCCGTCCACACGCTTACCGTCGTTGCGGTATGGCGTCGCGGTGAACTGCAGAACAGTCTTTTTGCTGAATTGCTGCTTAAACGCGCGCCACGTGGCAGCAGCAATGTGATGCGCTTCATCGACAAAAAGATGTGTCGCCCACTCTGCGGCACGCTCCTGCATGTCCGAAGATAGCTCGGTGACTAGATCCATTGTTGTGACAACGACTTGTGCGGAGTTGAGGAGGCGAACAAACTCCTCTATTGTCTTCGGCGCGCGTTTAAGCATAGCAACCGTAGGCAACAGCGCACTGTGGGCAAGGCATTGGGTTTGCCTAAGCATGCCCAGGCTCAAGAACTTGTCGGCCACTTGCGTGCGAAGCGCATCCGACGGGACGATGACCAGCAGTCTCGGTATTAGTGCCATAACCAGAAGCGCAAGCATGGTTTCCGTCTTGCCGGTCCCGGTCGGCAGGACGACCGTCACTGCGGCCCGGCTCACGCTCCAATGAGCAAGCACGGCCCTGACTGCACCAACCTGCGGCAAGCGCATGCCGGCCCGAACGAGGCGCTCCCCATCGTAACGTTCCACCCGAAGATCTAGGGCATCCTCCCAAGATGCCAAGGTACGCTCGGTATCAGCGATCTGCGCGGTCTCCATCCCCCTCGCCTGACGCGGGCGTGGCAGCAGCCATTTTGCTTCCCCTCGCATGGCTGCCTCGATGCTAGAGGCATCGTCAACTTTGAGGACACTGGCGTGCCCATGCGACGAACTGGTATTACGATCCACGACCGCGAAGGAACCGAAGTCTCGGCTGAATCCGCTAAACCCTGCGCTTCGCTGTAGCGGGGACAACTTGACCGCCACGCGCTGCTGCGCCGACCGTAGCCGTTTGATCATATTTCCGTCTGCTCGGTCGATCAGATCCACCATGTTCGGGACGACGAGTTCTACCTCGTGCGCAAATAGATCATCCATGCATGCCCCTGCCGTCGAAAAATCGGATTCAATATTGACATTGCTTTCACGTCGCCGCCCCGGCACCTGCTCGTAAAATGCCCGGCGAATGTCCAAGTACACTGATCACGCAATACCCTCGCGCATTTGCCACTACGCCGCGCGACACCGGACCAGTTGTAGGCGGGCCTTCTCGCAAAACCAAAGAGCTTGGCGGAAACCGTGCCTATTGTCATCCCTGCGGATGTAGGAGCCGAAGGCATACAGCCGTCAATTTTGCAGGTGGCGATGTAACCCAAGCCGCGATAGACGATTTGCACGCCGAGATAGGCGATCAATGGGCGCCGATCCAGAACGGTCCCCTGACGATTGTGATGAGCGTTTCGCACTGCGAGTGGTCACTCAAAGTGACCCCTTGCTTACAGGGTGAAACGTCGAAGGTTGCGTTGGTAATCGAGTGTGATGACAAGTCAGGTAGGACCGGGACCTGCTAAGCCTGTGGGGTCATACGAGCCTTAAGCTCGCAGTACGAATGAGGCGCAGGTCAGCATATTTCATAGGGGCCAGCAGCGGCGATACCGGCTGCAAGAAGGCCGAATATAGAGCTGCAGCCCATCCTGTCAGTGTCTGAACAAGCGAAAACCTTGCGCAAACGGGGCGCGTTCATATAGATGACCCCTAGTTGGGATGCCCAGGCATATGTGGGCATTACACTTCTGGTAAGGAATCCTATTCTCGGCCCCGCCCGGCCAGCCCAACGGCAGCCTGCTGTCTCAAGGTTACGAAAAATCGCGCCCTATGGTCGACAAAGGCAAATTAACAATCATCTTGACCACGTCGTCATTCGCTTCGCACCGAATGCTCCCAAAATGCGAGGCCACAACTTCGCGGGCGAGAAACAATCCGAAGCCGCCGCCCTCAACCGCATTGACAAACCTTACTCCACGCTCAAAACAGCGTACGGGATCTATGCGATGACGAGATTCATTCTCGACAACCATTATTGCGCGCTGTCCGGTTGCCTGCACAGTAATGAATATGCGTTGCCCCTTCTCGCCATACTTTATAGCGTTCTCGAGTAACACTGCGGGAATTAATGGGAACGACTTTTGACTACCTTTGACGATCGCTCTCACGCCATTGACGTAAATGGACATTGACCGAGCTGCAGCACGCTCTTGATAGATTCGCTTCATCTTGAAAGCGAGGTCATACAAGTTCACAGTAGAGTCAAGAGGAAGAGAGCGCATTCCTTCGATGTTGGAGAGCGCTTCCAAGATATCGAAGTTATTTCTCATCAACTCTGCGGCGCCCTTGATGCTCAAGAGACCCCTTGTTTCGCCGGTATCAGAGATGGCGCGCTCGGCGTGCTGAATGATGGTGGCATTCAACTTTCTCAGTTCATGAAAAGCCTGCGGCAACACCTTCGACGCCTCCACCAATGCGTCGGCTTTGAGCGCAACCAACTCGTCAGCCAACTTGACCACCGAATCCACTGAGTTCCTTGTCACTCTGTTGGCTGGGTATTTCTTTGCAACCTCCCGTTCGCGGTCGGACCCAAACCGCGGATGCGCTACGACGCCCGAGACGGCCCATTTCTTCCCATTGACGTCGAAGCCTTTGGTCGTGAATCCGAAGGGGCACTCTGCAAAGCGCCCAGGGGTGAGTGTCTCATAATGCCGACGACACCGCTGGTCATTCGACTTTACCCTCTCTCGGCAAACGAGAGGGGACGGAACTTCGGTGCCGTCAATGACCGCAAGCTTTGCAATGTCGGTGAGGGGAAGAAATGACAGCGGCCTAGTCATACGAACATCTTCCCGATGATTGCCTCGACAGTCTTCTCTGCCGCGATACCAACGGCCTTCGAAAGGTACTCTTTAAATTTAGTCTTATCTTTCCCAGAAAGCGCCTTGCTGAGGGCGTCTCTCATCTTGTCTCGATCTTCACTCCGACTGACCGAGAGCTTTATTATCAGAGCTTCAAATAGATGCTCTTTGCTAAGCGCCTTGCGCAACTCCTCCTCGATAAGCAACATCGAATCACCAAGCCCCATGTCCTTGGGAAGCACGGCGTGGCTAAGGCGGAAGAACTCCGACTCAGAAGCGTTCAGACTTCTGGAGGTATATGCAATGATGCGTGTACGAGGTGAAACGCGACGAATGTGCTTAATTAGGTCAAGCCCCTGCCCGGCGCCCAGACGCTGGCCTACGCCGTAATAGTCGACGATAGCAACATCGTAAAGCTGGGCGTCGTAGTTCCTTAGGTCATCGCCAGTCCTATCGTGCTCAACGACGAATTGGCTGCTCTTGATATGCTCGATGAGCAGCGGCTCCTCGTCGTCAATGAAGGCGATTCTTCCTTTCTGAATCAGTTCCTCACGCGTCAATGCACCATCAAACGTCGCAAGCGGCTCAGTCCGCTTCCCAAACAACTTCCCAAACATGTGGCCCCCTTGTTGTCGTAACATTTTATTACAAATGCATGACGGATACGACAACAGTTGAGGGAAGAAACCGCAGCATCAAGCTCGGAAGCTGTTCAGCGGCCGTTCCAGCCCTCCAGTACCTCTGGCGGTGTGTCGAGCGGCGCCGGCAGAAGCAGACGATTTACTTTGAGGCGAAAAAAAGCCAGGCAAGGCAACGACGCCGGGCAGACGCCTTAACAGGGAGCAAAGCCCAGGATGATGCATGATGGGCTTGTTCGCATGCCTGCCCGGAAACCTGTATCGGACTTCAGGATGATCCGGCGCCGAGGGCCTTGTGCTCGTTTGAAGTCGCTCTGCAGAAAGTCCAGAAAGTATCGGGAAAACCCGAACTGCAATACCGCTCAGCTTGTTGTCATCCGTATTTTTTCAGTTCATTCTGTAAGTGTGCAGCCATTCAAGGGCGCGCTCGCGATACCGCTTCCAGCAACGGAGCTTCGTTTTATCCGACCCGAAAAAACTTCACGCTCTACTCCGAATTGATCGCCCGCCGCAGCCAATCTGGCACGTGGCCCTGCCCGTCCCAGCTCTGCCCGGCGGCGTTGCGGTAGCAGACCACCGGCGCCGGTGGTGCGGGAGGTGGTGGTGGCGGTGGCGCGAAACACCCTGCCGCGCTTCCAAGGTGAGCCCGTAGTCGTCCATCTCCGCCTGGATCCAGCGGATCGCGTCCGCCCGCTCAGTCTTTGCTGTCATCGCTGCCGTCACTGCTGTCGTTGCCTTCGTCCTGATTGCCAGGCAGCGCCGCCGCCCCCTGCTCGTTACACAGCTCTTCCCCTTGGTCTTCCTACGCAGTGGCCGCCGAACTTCCGGCCTGCCGAGTTTGCTAGTCAGAAGGTTGGCGGACCGGCCGCGCCCGCCAACCTGTCGTTCAGTACATGAGATCGATGAGGAAACGCTCGGGCTTCTTGCCAATCCACGCGGGAGCCCGACCGCGCCCCGACCAGGTCTGGCCCGTCTTGGGGTTGCGGTACCTCGGAGGCGGCGCGGCCTTCGTCTTGGTCCGAACAGCGCGGGCAGCGGGCTCAACACCGGGCTTGCCCGCAATGTCCTCAATGCTGAGGTCGTACTCCTGCATCAACTGCTGAATCTCCGCCACGACCTTTGGCACTTCCGTGGCTCGCAACTGCTCAAGTTGCGCATTGACAGATGCCAGTTGGGCGAGCAGTGAGGATTGGGACGGGCGTTGGGTTGCGGTAGGCGCCTTTTGCTCCTGTCGCGGCTTCCGGGTTCGCGTCTTCTGAGTCGGCGCTTCCGAGGCAGCCTCCACTCCAGGCAGTGTTATCTGCTTCGGCCCGCGCTTCCGGGTTGGGGTCTCTTGGGACGTGACTTCTGGGGCGGCAACTTCAGCTAGGATTTTCGGCTTACGACCGCGCTTGGGGGCCCGCGTCTCTTCCGGCGCAGCTTCCGGAGCTGGGGCGTAAAGCGGTGCTAGCGGGGCGGCCGTTTCGGCCAGTTCGTCCTGCGCGGCAGCTTCCGTCAGTTCGTCCGTGGTCAGGACTTCAACGGGAGCTTCGGCCACGGCTTCAATGTTCGCTTCCGAGGGCATGGCTTCAATGGGCGCTTCCGGCGCGTCAGATTCAGTCAAAGCTTCCGAGGCAGTGGCTTTCATCGATTCTTCCGGTGCCACGTCTTCCGTTGAAGCGTCCGGAGCGGTGTAAGGCCGCCGGCGCCGATATGACACGGTCGCCGTCGGGCCGCTATCCCGGCTTGTGGACCAGAAGTCCAAGCGTCGGGTCTGAGTGTCAACGCTGCCACTACCGACGCATGCATCACTGGCTTCACCCATGACGGTATCCGCGTCGCGCATCGCCTCAGCGATGGGAAGCTCCATCTCACCAAGTCCGTCCGTCGCTTTGCTCGCGACAACGGGTTCAACCACTTGCTCCGGGGCCAATTCGTTCTCCTTCATTGAAGTCACTGCACGTGCAGATGCTTCCTAATCCCATGGACGGTGAGACCTTGTCTCTTGCGTGTCGTTCGAACTTACCCATCGGCGTTTATGTGATGCAAGGTTGGGGGATGGCCCGTAGTCGTCCATCTGCGCCTGGATCCGGCGGATCGCGTCCGCCCGCTCAGCTTTGCTGTCATCGCTGCCGTCACTGCTGTCGTTGCCTTCGTCCTGATTGTTGGTTAGCGCCGCCCCCGACTCGTCGCCCTGTTTTTCGCCCAGCTCATCCTGCTGAGCTTCCCCCTGACCCTCGCCCTGCTCTTCCGGCGAGGTCGCCGCCGAACTGCCGCCCTTGCACCGGCTTCTACCGCCACCGCCACCGCCACCGCCACCGCCGTCGCGTTCGCGCGGCGCGAGGCGCAGGGTGGCCAGCAACTGGCGCGCGAGCGCCGCTTCGGATTCGGCCCGCTCGGCCCGGCGCTGCGCCGCCGCGAGTCCGCCTGACGGTGTCCAGGTCGCCCGCTTGCGCTGCGCCTACTCGGTGGCCGCGAGCCGATCAGCCAGGGCCGCGGCCTGCGTTCCAGCTTCGCGCGACCTTCCGCCTGCGCCACCGTGGCATCGCGCGCCTCGCTGCGTGCCGCCGCCAGTTCCGTACGCAGGTCGTCGGTCGTCCGCTCGCTCTTCTGACGCGCGGTGCGCTCGTGGTCCAGTTCGGCGTCATCGTACTTTCCGCGCAATTTCTGGCGCTTTGCAATGAAAAGGGCTTATCTATCAATGGTTTACAATACCTAACGGCGTGTGATTCGTTCCACTGAGAAGCCTTAGTACGGGCGGGTCTGCGGGTCTGCTACCGCCATATTTTTCACGGAAAGTACGATGACTGCTGACCCCGCAAGTGATGCAGCCGAGCGCCGCGCACACGCTGTGGCGGTGCACGATCATCGGGGAGTCCGATTTGAAAAGTTTAAGGAACGGCGAATGGCACAGCGGCTCTCAGTCCGCGATGAACCGGTGGCGACCTTCCGGCGAACCTTGCGGCCAACTTTGAGCTGTGCCAGCCCATCGTCACGCTGGAAAGGCGCAACGATGCTGACTACCTGCTTCCCTCTGGCTTACGGGTCGACCGTGGGGGAAACACGACCGTAGCGCGTGGCTTCGAGGGCGGCGTTTTTACCGGATTGCCAGCCGGAGGCAAACCAGCAGCCCTAGCCTCTTCCGCGGGCCACACCGCCCGGGCAAAGGCCGCCTGAAACCTCTCGCTCATGAGGTACTGGGACAGTTTCGTTGCCATGCCTGGACCTCCTGTTTTGCTAGTCTACCGGACTCGGACCGCCTGCGCAGCGCAGCGAATTGCCTGGCCAGGCATGACAGCGTCTTTGCCGAGTTCTGGCAAAGGCTACGCTCGAAAGCCCTTGGAAAATTTGTCTCGTCGAGGCCGTCTCGCCTGCGTGTCCTAGCCCAAGTGAGAGGCGCTGCCTGGCGAAGCCGCGCAGCCAGCATCGCGCTCGAAATCCTGCATGAAGGTGGCTTCTTGCAGCGCTGTCAGCTCAGTCAGCCTATGCCGCTGCGCGAGTGTTGGGGTCAGCCAAGCGCCAGCCCAATAACCAACTCGCCAGAGTAAATCTTCCAAACCACCTTGATACAGGCACCGAGATTGTCATAAAGCGCGGGCATGAAGTGAGCCAACACAAGCTCGCAACGATTTCCACTACCCGTGAGCATGCCTGCCACAAACGTGGGAATCCGCTATCACAAGTGTACCGCGCCAGACCGGTCCGCTATTGAGGGAGGGAGACCTTGAGTCCATTATCCGAGCCGATAAAACTCAGCACTTTGCCCTGCATTGACCGCCGCGGCAGCCAGTCTGGCACCTCGCCGGTCCCGTCCCCAGCATGGTCCCGCGGCGTTGCGGTAGCAGACAACCGGCGACGCGCGGTGACGCCTGGAACGACTGGTGCGGATTGCAGCATCCGTGCGAAGCGGGCAATGAAACCGCCGTCCAGACGCGCCTCACGGTTGGACAGGCTCACCCGAATGCGAGGTTAGCCGCGGCCAGCTATGATGAACTCACAAATCACAGAGGCGGAGGCGCCATGGCTTCGAAACTGACTGACTACATCATGAGCCAACGCTTTCAAGACGTGGTAGGACGTGCGATCGAGCAGGCGGTGGCCAGGACGCGTGCGGCAGGTTTGACGCCGGCCGGCGATCCGACCATCCAGCCGAGCTCGCGTCCGACGACGACGGTCATCGTGGAAGCTGTCGCGCTCGCCAAGCCCGAGCGAAAGATCGCTGCTACACCGCGTCGGGGGCACTCCTCAGACGATCCTAATATTGGTTGAGGCGCTGGGCTCTCCCAGGGGCGAATGGCATGTGCGGGCGGCCCCCGCGCCGCTAGCCCCCGCCTGGACCCCCATTTTTTGCTTCCTCCGTATCGTTGCAACGCTATGCAATTTGACATAGCTGGCGCTATGTCAACTTTCGCGGTAGGGGAGCGCTTTCTACTGGATGAATGGATAACTTTGCGCGAACTATCCGGATCCGCAATCGGGGATTCCCAATGGCGGTAGCCGGTCATAAACAGCCTGTTTTGAAGTCAAAAAAGCCGGGGCTGACCGATCTCCGGATCGTTGCCTCGTTTCCGAGAAATCTGTCAGTGCTGTCTATACGGCTCCACGACCGTCCATCGGTGCCACAAAAGCACGGTAGCGGCCACAATGACCGGCGGCAGAGTCAGAGAGCTAACCATCGCCCATCCAAAGGCAGCGAGGAGACTGCCGGAAACGAACGATCCCAGGACCATTGCCCCAAACACGACGAAATCGTTCAGTGATTGGACGCGCGCGCCTTCCTCCGGGGTATGGCAAGTCAGCACCATGGCGGATGCACCGAGAAAGCCAAAATTCCAGCCGACCCCAAGGAGAACCAGGGCGATCCAGAAATGGTTGACGGTCATGCCACTCATGCCTGCCAGCGCTGCCAATCCGGTCAGCGCCAGGCCCGCCAGCACGATTGCCGATGAGCCGAACCGGGCGATCAACCGCCCCGTGAAGAAGCTCGGCGCATACATCGCGATGACGTGCATCTCAATACCATAGTTTGAGTAGAGACGAGGAATTCCGCACAGCTCCATTGCCAGTGGCGCGGAAGTCATCATGAAATTCATCATCATGTAGCTGACCATGCCGCACAGCATGGCAACAAGCAACTGGGGTTGCCGGAGAATCTCACGGGTAGACCGTCCGCTGTTGCTGCGTGATCCCGTCGTGCGGACCCGGAACCTGATGCCGCGCAGGACGATCGCCGAAAGGACCGCGATTGCGGCAGAGCCCAGATATGTCACGGCGTACGCATGGGGCGGCCACAGATTCATTGTGGCAGACACCAATTGCGGCCCCACCACCCCGGCAGCGACCCCGCCGGCCAGCACCAACGACAGCGCACGCGGCTTTTCTTCGGCACTGACACATTCGGCGGCAGCGAACCGAAACGTCAAGACTACAGCGGCATAGGCGCCCCCGAACAGCATGGAAACGCAGTAGAGCGCGAATGACTGCTTGACAAGCGCCAGCGCGGCCAACAGGCCAACGAGTACACCACAAGCGTTTCCGGCGAGAAATGCGGTTGGTCTGCCGAACCGGCGAGCAAGCATCCCGACAGGCAGCGTGGACAGTGCCATTCCGACCACAAACAGCGAAATCGGCAGCGTGGCCAGTTCCGGGCGCGGCGACAGCATATTGCCGATGATGGCGCCGGTCGCGTACACGACTGTGGAGTTCGCGCCGGAAAAGGCCTGCGCAATCGCAAGTCGGGCAACGGACGAGTTGAACTTCATGGGTTGTAGTGGCGAGGAGATGGAAGCGCAGAACGTCAAGGCCAGTGGCGAACCGCAGGTAAATCATCAGCAGTGCCACGGGCGTTCGGGACGCGCCGTGGCATCACCTAATCCACGAGGCAGGTTCGACCGGCGAGATGCAAGACATTTGACCCCTACTTCCCCGCGGCCAAATCCAAAATCCAGCTAGACATTCGTGTAACCAGAGATGAAAGTCTTTTGTTTCCCGGTCTGCTCGTCGTACACATGACGAGATATCTTGCCGATGTTGCCGCCATATACGTGAATGCTGATCGACACGCTGTCGTCGTATGCATTCGCCACGCGGTGAATATCTCCGATCGATGGGGAAACCCGATCGATGTGGCCGGGCTCAAGAAGCTCTTTGCCGAGTGAACGCATCGGCTTGCCAGGCGCCTCGATCTCGAATCGCTCCGACGTCTCGGAACCACGAAGCATGCCGATGAGCGCCCAGACGGTGTGATCATGCACCGGGGTCTTTTGACCCGGACCCCAAACAAAGCTGACGACCGAGAATCGGTCGCGCGGGTCGGCATAGAGCAGATACTGGCCGTAATATTGAGGATGCGGCTGCGCGAACTCCTCCGGCAACCAGTTGTCCACGGCAACCAGCTCGCCAAGAAGCTTCTCTCCGGCGTCCAGAATTCGCTGCTCATTGTTGGCACCGGCATCGACGATTTCGGTCATTCCGGCGACAAAGTCGCTGAAAATCTTGGGAAGGTTCATTTGATGTCTCCTTTCTGGTGTTTAAGTCTTTAATTCATCTGAATCAGAGCAAGCCTGTTCCTCAGGCAACTTGCTGGGGCTGCATCGTCTGGGTGCCGTGCTCTCGCCCCATATTTCTCAAACCGTTCAGGACACTGACCCGACGGTCCGTTAGTGTCTTTCAATCCTCACAAGGCAAGTGTGCGCCGAACACCCTTGCGAAAAACCGGAGCTGCCTTTATCCAGGGTGAGCACATTGGGATTGCCGGCAACTTCCAGGGCATTCGGCCCTTCATTTTCCGGCTCGTACCACGCCCCGGTCGGCAGCATCAACACGCCCGGTCTGATCGCATCCGTAATGGAGGCAGATGCAAGGCACTGTCCGCGCGCATTCCATAGTCGCACCGCAGCGCCGTCGGATATGGACAATCGTGCCGCATCGGTTGGATGGATCCATACACGCTCACGGCCGTTATGCTTTGTCGCCACGCTGACGGGCGCCTCGTCCAATTGGCTATGAAGCTTGCCTGATGGCTGCCTGGAAATCAGGTGGAACTCCTCCGACTCGGCGCTGCCGAGCCACTCTGCGGGTGGAATCCAGGACGGAAACGGCGGACAGTCATCCAGGCAAAGGGCAGCGAGCTTGTCGCTACCCAGCACGATTCGTCCGCTTTCCGTGTTGAGGCGATGTCCTGCCGGATCGCGTCGGAACGCATCGAGATAAGTGAACATGGCCCGGGTCGGCACAGGCGTCGATCCTCGTTCCCAGAATTCTTCAAATTCCGGCAGGTCAATGCCCAACCTTTCCCGGGTGTGTCGCGCCGACCGTTCGTACATCATCCGGATCCACTGCATCTCGTCGCGCCCTTCGCTGAAAGCGCTTTCCACACCGAGGCAATCTGCGATTCCGCGGACGATGTCATAGTCGTTGCGAGCCTTTCCCAGGGGACGAATGGCCTGATGCATGGCAATCAGGTGGTCGGAGCGACGGTTCCCCGCAATATCGTTGCGCTCAATGGAAGTGGTCGCGGGCAGGACAATGTCGGCGCGACGGGCCGTCGCCGTCCACATCGGCTCCTGCACGATAATGGTCTCAGGGCGCGCCCACGCTGTCCGCAGTCGGTTCAAATCCTGATGGTGGTGAAACGGATTTCCGCCAGCCCAGTAGACCAGCCGGGTGTCCGGGTAGGTGTGCGTAATGCCTTCGTATGTGAACTGGTGCCCCGGCTCCAGCAGCAGATCTGCGATGCGCGCGCAAGGGATGAAGTCGGAATTGGGCTTGGCGCCCTGCGGAAAAGCCGGGGACTGCGCGCGGGAAAGGGGCGACCCCACTCCACCAAGGGAGCCATACCCAAAACCGACTCCAGTGCCGGGCAGCCCGATCTGGCCGATCACTGACGCCAGCGCAAGAGCGGCCCAGTATGGCTGCTCACCATGGTGGGCCCTTTGCAAGCTCCAGCTAACGGTAATCATGGACCGCGTGTCTACCAGGCGACGAGCGAGAGCTTTCAGAGCTTTTGCGTCGAGGCTCGATATTTGGGAGGCCCAGTCGGCGTCTTTCCGTACTCCGTCATTTTGTCCGGCCAGATATGCGAGGAATCGATCGACCCCGCTGCAGCACCGGCTCAGAAAATCCTTGTCGTGCCGATTCTCCGAGACGATCTCGCCGGCAAGGCCTAACATGACCGCGGCATCGGTATTCGGGCGCACGGGCAGCCACTCGGCCGGCACCCACTCCGGCAAATCGTCCCGCAGCGGCGAGACCAGGATGAACCTGACGCCGCTATCGACCATCGCGCGCAGATGGGATTCAAGCTGGTGGCGGGCTATACCGCCCGCTTCGCTCTGGGCCGTTCGCGGAGACAGCCCGCCGAAAACGACAACGGTTTGCGCGTGCCTGGCAACGGCATCGAGCGTGGTCGCACCACCATTGCATGCCTCGCTGTCGCCCAGCACGTGGCGGAGGATGACGGGACCGGCTGCAATGCTGTACGTGTCGACATGACCGGTATAGCCGCCGACCAGATTCAGCATGCGCTTGATCTGTGAGGGCGCATGATGAAACCGGCCACAACTGGTCCACCCATAGGAGCCCGCGAGGATCGACTGGTTGCCGAACTCGTGGCGGATCCGATTGATCTCGCTTGCGACGATTGCGTTGGCTTCTTCCCATGAAACCGGTACGAACGCGTCGTCGGATCTCCGCTCGCTTGGCCCGCGATTCGCGAGCCAGCTCTTGCGAACCATGGGTTCAGGGACTCTCTTCGACGACTCCGCCCAGTACTTCACCGACTGGATGACCGGCGACGGGGACGGGTCCTCGGCAAACGGCTCCACACCCACTACCTTGTTGTTCTCCACAAGCAGCGTGTAAGCTCCCCAGTGGCTGCAGTGGCTGAATCGCTGAACTGCCATCGATTTTCTCCTTCCTCGGTTCACTGCGGCGCTCGCGGTAGTACATCTGCGGCCCCGGACATCGCCTTAAGCACGCCGAGGATCCGATCCGCCACCAGTTCACAGACCCGCAGTTCAGAATCGGCGGTCACCCCAGCCACATGTGGCGTCAGCAGGAGATTGGGAACACCTACCAGCACGGAGCCGCCTGGAAGAGGTTCGTCGTCGAACACATCCAGGGCAGCCGCCTGGAGCATTCTTCCAGTCAAGGCGCGCGCCAGCGCTGCCTCGTCGACGATGCCCCCACGAGCAGCATTGATCAGCACTGCGTCAGGCCGCATCATGGCAAGCCGTTCGGCGTTGATGAGGTGACGAGTCTCCGGCATCAGGGGGATGTGCAGACTGACGACATCACTGCTGGCGAGCAGCTCGCTCAGAGGAAGCATTTCACACTTGAAGTCAATCGACGTCTCCGGCCGGAACGCCGGGTCATATGCCACCACGCGCATATCCAGCCGGCTAGCCAGCCGACCCGTCAACTGGCCGATTGAACCAAAACCCACCAGGCCTAAAGTACAACCGCGGGCCTCCCGTCCTTCAGGCTTTGCCGGACGGATCCAATGGCCCTCGGCCAGTGCATCACTGACGCTGTAGTGGGAGTACCTGAGCAGCAGCATGGCGCAGGTGACGACATATTCGGCCACAGACCTGGCGTTGGCCCCGATGGCCGGAATCACCTCGATACGGCGCGCCTGGCAGCCGGCAACGTCGATATTGTCGAGACCGACACCAAGGCGTCCAACAGCACGGCATTCGCCCAGCGCATGGAGGAGCTCACCCCTCACCTGCGTACGGTTTCGAACGATCAGCGCATGGGCATCCTGGGCGGCATCCAGAAGCTCCTCCTGCCGCATGAACAACGTAGGGTCGAACAGAACCTCGTGCTCCGCCCGCAGGCGCTCTAGCGCGCGGGGATGGATCAACTCCGGTA
This sequence comes from Cupriavidus sp. a3, assembly GCF_051015765.1. Taxonomy (NCBI): domain Bacteria; kingdom Pseudomonadati; phylum Pseudomonadota; class Betaproteobacteria; order Burkholderiales; family Burkholderiaceae; genus Cupriavidus; species Cupriavidus sp. a3. Next base: position 454,080 of record NZ_CP170645.1, read on the forward strand.
TCAGGATCTTCATGTTTCCTCCTCGTGGTTCTGGGCGCGCGGTCACGCGGCCTCGACGGCGGCAGGAAGAAGACACTGCCACGCAGTCATGTCGCTCCCGCATTGAGCGTCCGTTGCACCGTCGAAGCCAATTTCACTCACGGATGTAAAGGGCCTACTTCAGTAGCCCGCTCTGCTTGAGAACCGGCGTGTACTTGCGGTAGTCAGCCCATGCTGCCTCGCGTGCGGCGGCACCGTCCTGGTAGGCGATGTCAAGAGCGTTATCCGCAGCGAACTTCTTGAACTCCGGCGTTTCCATGGCAGCTTTGGCGGCGTCGTGGATGTATTTCACTACATGCCCCGGCGTCGCTTTGGGCACGATGATGAGGTAACGCACGCCAAAGTCGGCCGAAACGCCCTGCTCCTTCATCGTTGGGACGTCCGGCAACCGGGACTGGCGCGTTTCACTGAAGGAGCCAAGGGCACGCATCTTCCCCGACTTCAGATACGGGACTGCCTCGATAGGCTGCGCAATCGCAGCCGTAATGTGCCCGCCCAGCAATTGGGGGCCGCCTTCCCCCCACCCTTTCTGGGCCACATCAATCAGCTGGACACCTGCCTGGCGCTCGAGCTGAAGCAAGTTGAGATGGCTCAGGGTCGTCACGCCCGGAAAGCCCACGCTGAGGCTTTCGGGGGATTTCTTGGCCGCCTGGAGCAACTCTTGGAGAGTCTGGTAGGGCGAGTTGCTTGGCACCAGCATCACTGGCGCGAAGTTGACGATATTGATGACTGGCGTGACATCGTCCGGCGATTTATATGACAACGCGTTGACCTGCGGCGACAGCGCCAGATTCGAATTTGGTACGAATGCGAACTGATATCCATCGGGCTTTGCCATCGCGAGCGTTGAAACCGCCAGACTTCCACCGACACCTGGCTTGTTTTCGACCACGATGCCAGCGGGGAACTTGGCCGCCATGATGGCGGCTAGCTTGCGCGTGACAAGATCGGCTGCGCCGCCCGGAAGATAACCGACCAATGCGGTGACCGGTCGGCTCGGGTAGACGTCCTGCGCCATCGCAGAGGACACTGCGGCGCTCAGGAGCAGCAGGGAAAGTATTGCTCGCATTCTTTGTCTCCAATCCATCTTATGTTTTGCCTGGAACCACTGAGGCCGCGCTCAACTGCCAAGGCTGACGAAGGTGGTGGTCATCTGCCGCTCCGCTTCGGGCGCGAGCGTCATGCCAAGGCCCGGTGCTGTCGGCACTTGGAAGCAGCCGCCGCGGGGCTGCAAGTCTTCGACAAACAAATCCCGGTTACACCCTTTCAGCGCATAGGTGTGGTGTTCATGGATCTCGAAGTTGGGGATGGCGGCTTCGAACTGCAGGGCGATCGCGGTGGCCAATGGCGATCCGCAGACATGGGCCTGCACCCCCACATCGAAGGTGTGCGCTAGATGGGCGATCTTGCAGGCCTCGCTGATACCCCCGACCAGGCCCACGTCGGGCTGGATCATGTCGAGGGACCCTGCCTCCAGGTAGGGCAGGAAACCCCAACGGGTATAGAGCCGCTCGCCAGCGGCAATCGGCACCGGCGATTTGCGCGCGGCACGATTGTGCGCATGCGCGCCGTTGTAATGGGTTGGCTCCTCCATGAACAGAATCCCGAGGTCCTTCAGTGTTTCCGCCGCTTGCAGTGCGCCAGCCGTGGACGTGAAGGAGTGCAATTCCAGAATGATGTCGGCATCGGGACCAATCCCGTCGCGTACGGCTTCCATGCGAACCCTGAGCATCCGACGCTGCTCTGGCGTCAGAATGCCGCGCAGCTTGGCAGCGCGACTGCCGTCAGGTGCAATCATCAACGGATCGACCTTGACGCAGTCATAGCCTTCCTCGCGCGCGCGGACAGCGGCTTCGCGATACCGTGCCGGATCGACGAGGTTTACCGTTTCCTCGGCCCAGTCGAACTGCAGTTGGCTGGCATAGCAGCGCAGCGGCGATGGTGTGTCGGCTCCGAGCAGCCGATGCACCGGCAGGCCAAGCGCCTTACCCTTGATGTCCCATAGTGCCGCGTCGAGCGCGCTCATTGCACCGAATACCACGGGTCCGCCCCCTTCCGCCCAGAAGGACTTGCGCAGCATCCGCTCCCAGATGGATTCCGTGGAGAACGGGTCGTGGCCCAACACGAAGCGCTGACCCAGGGCCAACACCATGGGTCCTGCCGCCTGGGCCCCGGTACCGTAGGCCATGCCGACTTCACCCAGTCCAGTGACGCCTTCGTCGGTGTGGATTCTGGCGAACACGTGATGCCAAGAGGCTATTCCACCTTGCCCGGACAGTTCGGCCTCGAGCACTTCAATCTTCGTGATTTTCATGATGGTCCTCCGCTCTCAGTTACTCGACTCGGATGTTCGCGTCACGCGCCACGGCGCTCCAGCGATCGACTTCGCTCAGCAGCAGCTTTCGAAGGACCTCCGGATTGCCGCCACCCGGCTCGGCACCTTGCCGCCTCCATTGCTCAACGAACGCGCCGTTTGCGAAAGCCCGGGCAGTTGCGGCATTCAGCGCGGCGACCACCTGCGACGAAGTGCCGCGTGGCGCGAACAGCCCGTACCAGCTTGCCGCGTCATAGTTCGACACGCCCGATTCGGCGATAGTGGGAAGATCGGGCAGGGTGCGCGACCGCTGCCTGGAGGTCACCGCCAGCGCGCGCACGCTGCCGCTGCGCACATACTGCAGAGCGGACGGCATGGTTTCAAAGTAGACCTGGATGGTGCCGGAGATCAGGTCGACAAGCGCGGGACTGGAACCTTTATAGGGAACATGCATCATCCTGGTTCCCGTGACGGCCTTGAACTGCTCCGCCATCAGGTGGTGAAGCGTGCCCGTGCCGGGCGACCCGTAAGCAAGCTTGTCGGGATTCGCCTTCAGATAGGCAATGAGCTCGGCGACATTCTTCACCGGCAGCTTGTTGGTCACCAACAGCACATGATCCACTCGCCCGAGAAAGCTGACCGGCGCCATGTTGCGGATGTCGTACGGCAGCGAGGGATAGACGGTTTGCGCAATCGCGTGATGCGCCGCCCCAAACAAGATCGTGTAGCCGTCCGGCTTGGCCCGCGACACCGCGTCCGCGCCGATGGTGCCCCCTGCGCCAGCACGATTCTCAACGATGATGGATTGGCCAACCTCCCTGGAAAGCTGCGCCGCGACGAGTCGCGCAAGGATATCGACGGTGCCTCCTGGCGGAAACGGAGCGACAAGTCGCACCGGTGAGGCAGGGTATGACGTCTCGGACGCCGCGCGCACGTCCGCGAGCGGAGCCATGGACCCCGCTCCGATACAGGACATGGCTTTGATGAAGTCTCTGCGTTTCATGTCTTTTGTCTCCTCCTGGTTCTGCGACCAGCGTTACTTCGCGAGATAGCCGTGTCGCGTCTGAGGCAGTTTCATCTCAAGGATGCTCGCCGCAACCTGCGTTCTCAGGATCTGCGCCGTGCCGCCGGCGATGGTGAACATCCGGGCGTCCCGGACGTGCCGCTCCATCGGGTTGTGGCGACCATAGCCGGACGACCCATAGAGTTGCAGCGAATCGTTGGTGACCTTGTTGGCAGTTTCGGCGGCGAAGATCTTTGCTCGGGCGGCCCGGGCCATGTCGGGAAACTCTTTCCCGCTGCAAGCGGCGGAGTGCAACAGCAATCGCGCGGCCTCCAGCTGCACGGACATATCGCTGATCATCCACTGCAGGCCCTGGAATTCGGCAATGGGGCGGCCGAACTGCTCGCGGGATTTCGCATACCGCACGCCCTCCTCGAACGCGCCCTGCGCGATGCCGAGCGCCACAGTTCCCGCTCCGACGCGTTGCGCGTTATACGCGTTCATCAGTGAAGCGAAACCACGCTGCAAGCCGCCAGGTGGCACGACCAGCATGGATTTATGGATCTTCAGATCACGAAATTCGATATGCGTCTCAGGGATGCCACGGACGCCCATCGCGTAGAGACGGCGGCCAGTCACCAGGCCATCCGGGCTATTGCCATCGCGCATGCAGATGAAGGCGCCGATTCCCTGATCGACACCGTCATCGAACACCCGTGCAAAGATCAGATGCAGTCGCGAGACGCCTCCGCCGGTGATCCAGTACTTTTCCCCATTCAGGATGTAGTCGTCCCCAACCCGGTCCGCTCGCGTCGTCATTTCGCTTGCTGCGCTACCGGCATTCGGCTCGGAAATGCAGATGGCGGGCTTGTCACCGCTGAGCACGGCCGCTGCAGCGATTTTCCGCTGTTCATCGGTGCCATAGCGCAGGATCGCGCCGATCGCACCCATGTTGGCTTCGACAGTAATGCGACCCATGGTGGCACAGGCCTTCGCCATCTCCTCGATGACGATGACCGTATCGTGGTAGCTGCGGCCTTTTCCCCCAAGTTCCTTTGGGATCGTCATTCCCATGAAGCCTTCTGCAAGCAGCCGGTCCACGTTCTTCCACGGATAGGCCTCGGTAACGTCAGTGTCCGCGGCAGTCGGTCCGAAAACGTTCTGCGCCAGGTCGCGTGCTGCCAGTTGCAGCTCTTTTTGTTCAGAGGTCAGTTCGAACATGCTTATCTCCATTTTTCCTTTAGTTGCCCAGCCAGTCTTTCAGGATCGCGTCGCGATGCTCATCCAGCCGTGGCGGGGGTTTTCGATAGGTTGCAGGCGTCTCGGACAGCTTCAGGGGGTTCGCGAGCAGCCGCAGATGACCGTCCTTTGCCCATTCACAGGGAATCCGGATCTCCGCGCCACGCGCCTTGACATGAGGATCGTTAAAGACATCCTCGAGGTTGTTGACAGGGCCGCATGGCACACCCGCGTCTTCCAATGCGGCGAGCCACTCGGAACGGGCACGCGTGCGTAAGGCAACGGCGACCCGCTCGCAGACCGCCTCGCGATTTGCCACTCGTGCCGGATTGGTTCGAAAACGCTCGTCCGATGCAAGGTGCACGAGGTCTGCGACGCTGCAGAACCGCTCGAACTGGGCGTCATTGCCGATCGCGAGAATCATTGGAGCATCGGCGGCGTCGAACACCTGGTAGGGCACGATATTGGGATGCCCGTTGCCCAGCCGCTGCGGGAGAACGCCATCTGCAAGGTAATTGGTTGCGCCGTTCACAAGCCATGCAATCTGCGAGTCCAGCAGCGACACGTCGATGTGCTGGCCACGTCCATGCATTGCGCGATACTGAAGCGCGGCGAGAATACCGACCGTGGCATACATGCCGGTCATGACATCGGCGATACCGACACCGACTTTCATCGGCTGGCCGTCAGGTTCGCCCGTGAGGCTCATGATCCCGCCCATCCCCTGGATGAGAAAGTCATAGCCTGGGCGCCCGGCGTACGGGCCGGTCTGGCCGAAACCCGTGATCGAACAGTAGATCAGCCTGGGGTACTGCTCCTTGAGCTGTTCATATGACAGTCCGTAGCGCGCCAGCCCCCCGACCTTATAGTTCTCCACGAGCACGTCGGCGTGCTTCAGGAGTTCGTGAATCAGGACGCGCCCCTCGTCTGACGCCAGATCGATGGCGATCGAGCGCTTATTGCGATTTGCGCTGAGGTAGTACGCGCTCTCCTTCGTGGGATTCCCGGCAGTGTCCTCGATATAGGGCGGGCCCCATTTCCGCGTATCGTCGCCCTCCTCGGGACGCTCGACTTTCACTATGTCGGCGCCCAGGTCGCCAAGAAGTTGGGTAGCGCTTGGACCGGCGAGAATCCGGGAGAGGTCCAGGACCTTGATACCGGCCAATGCCAGGCGGTCAGAAGGCACGTTCATTCCGCACCTCGCAAGCATTTGAGTCCGGTGAGCAAACGCCTTCTACGGCAAATTTGCGATCTTGCATCCCACTGCATCGCATGACGAAATCTCCTTTCTGATCATGCGATGATTCTAAGAATCGGTGTCTGACAACCTCAATTGAATTACGGCGCAAGGATAGGAGAAACCCTAGGCATGTGGACAAATGCAAGCGATGGTCAACGCGTGATCGCAAGCCTGTTGCCTACCAGGCTGCAGAATGTCCTTGCGTGTTTGAGGGTGGTATGCCGGAGCTGTCCTGCCGAGCGCATCTTGCGCTTCGTTGCGCAAGCGTGGGCAGTACACCGGCTCACATCCGCGTTGCGGAAACGGAGCGAAGATATTCGGTAGCAGATGATGCTGGACTGCCCGCTTGGCGCCGGTGCGGCTGCGGTTGCGCTGCCTGATTCAACACGGGCGGCAGGTGAATGCCTGAGCGGCTGTGCCGCCTTGAACAGGCGGTGACCCTATGACCAGGCCAACGCTGTCACTTGCGAAGGGCAATGGCTAACATCTCAGCGGTAGCGCAAAGGGTCTCACCTGCCTTGAGTGTCATTTCGACCCACACCTTGCGCCCTTCGATGGATTTAAGAACCCCTGACACCGTCAGTTCCCGAGACTGTGGAGTGGGAGCCAGGAAGTTGACGTGGAGTGAGGCGGTGACGAACCTGCCCAAGGGTCCGTCGGGGTCCTCCGAGTGCTGCCGATGAAAGGAGGCAGCGGCAGCTGCACCGTGGCAATCGAATAGTGATGCGATCATCCCACCATAGACGTTCCCAGGCACGCCACCGCTGTACATCGCGTCCGGAGTAAAACGGGAAACAGTTTCGGCTCCGGTCAAATAGGTCTTGAGCCCGTGACCATATGGGTTCGCCACGCCGCACCCATAGCAGTGACTGTTCTCGGGAGAATATTCTTTCTGAATCCAGACGTCAGCGTGCTCGATATTACTCATGGTCAAGGGCAATAGTGGCTGTCTCCCTGCTTCGCTGTGGATGTCAGCCATTGGTCTAAGCAATGGTTCCGAGGCTAAGACCGATGCCGCTCATGTGCAATTGAATCGCTTTTCAATGCCCTCCAGCGAACACGGGCTGGAAGACGTCCCGTTTAACGATAAGGCCTGGCCTAATACCTCGCCACACTGAACCGCTTCGCTTCCTGCCACAGCGCCTTGGCTGCGGGAGATAGCTTGTTCTCGCTCAGGCATGCCAGGCCGATACTACGGCGGGTCCGGGGCTGAAGCGGTGCATACAATACTCCCGGATATGAATCAGGCACCGCCAGCCGCGCCAGGATGGAGACCCCTTCACCCCTGGACACATACTCGAGGATGGACATGATTTGCAGCAACTCGTGCGCGATAGTCGGGCGACAACCATGTCGCGCAAATAGCCTTTGAATGAGTTTCTGAGAACCGGCTCGCGTCATGATGAAAGGAAACCGGGTTACGTCGGCGAGCTCGACTTCTTGCTGGGAGGCAAGCTCATGGTCGGCGGGCAAGACCGCAACCAGTTCGTCGACCGCCAGGGTAATGGTTTCGAAGTCTGGCTTTGGCAACGTGACAGCAGCCAGCTCGATGCGTCTCTCGATCAGGTCCTGGCTGGTTTCCTCGTCCGGCCGCTCGGTAACCACCACACTGACGCCGGGATACTTGCCCCTGAACTGTTGTAGCAAAGCAGGCAACGCATGCAGCGACGCACTTGCGCCAAATGAGCCAATGCGTATCAAACCAGTCTTCAGTTCTGCGCCGGCACGTGCGGTGGCAGTGACGAGTTGCAACGAAGCAAAGACGTCCCGTACGTGAGGGAGTACCTGTTCACCAGCGAAGGTCAAAGACAAACCGGTTTGGTTTCGCTCGACAAGCTGGACGCCAAGTGCGTCCTCCAGCGCCCTCAATGCGTGACTGGTGGCGGATGGCGTCATGCCTAGCTTTGCCCCAGCGCCCGCAATTCCATCGGAAGAGACTAATGCGAGAAGAAGCTCCAGTTGCCGCAGTGTAGGGAGCTGAGGTCTTTCAGACTTGCGCATCGACGATCCATAGGCTGTATTGAGGTCAGTTTCATCCCTTCCCCCGGATCGTTGAAACTAAACTCATTACTCAGCGGTGTCAATGGAGCTGACCCTCTTCTTGGCTTCGCCGGGACCACATGGCTTCGCCGGGACCACATCGGGGCACATATCAAGCAGGTAGCGCAGGACCTGGTCGAGGTCTGCCAGCCTTGCAAGGATGTGAGGCCAGCAAGGCAGACCGCGCCTCGTGCATGCGGGCCTACAGGATCTCTTCGGCCGCGAGGAATGAAGCTTCAATCCGGGCCGACACAGCCAGATGAACTACCTGCGCAATTTGCGACGGCAAGACGCCAAGTGCTCGGGCCGCATCCACATGGCGCTCCATACAATACACACATTGGGTGATTGTCGAGCAGCCAATGGCAAGCAGTTCATAGTCGAGCTTGGACAGTGGCAGCCCGTCCTTGTGCATTTCACCGAGCATCTTCGTCAGCCGGTCGAAATCGCCTGGCGACGACCTGCGGAATTGCGTCATCAATTCCCGGTCTCTTTTGATTTCCGAAACTGCCGAAGAGACGGCGGCACCGTCTGCGTCCCCATTCAGGTACTTGTAAGCCAGTCTGCCATAAGCTACCGCTGCACCGGCTCGCAAAGCCGTTGCAACGCTCACCGCTTGCTCGATCTCCTCTCGCGCGAGGATGCCTTCTGCCTCGCTTCTGCAAGTTCGCAGCATTTCCCTACACGGTATCGCGACTGCAATAGCGATCCGAACCAAGACCCGCTGGCGGGGCGACAGGGCCCCATCCGTGTCACCGGATGCATGCAGGTGCAGCCTGTGTGCTTCAAATGCTTGCACATAGTTCGATGCCGGACCCTTTATCCTGGAAACGACCTCGTTGAGGCTCGCAGCAGCGGTCATTGTCTCTTCCTCCCTATCATGGTTATATACTCGCGAAAGGCTATCGCGCGGGGAATCCCATGAGCAATTGAATTAAAACTCAATCGGCGGAAGGGGCTGCGTTTGCCGCAGCAGCCGCGGTTGGTCCGCGCGCCGAAAGCACGTCCGGGCGCCGGTCAGTGCATCATCAGACCACGAACAAGCACCGAAGCACCGCTGGCGCAGAGAAAAACCAGTAGCGCACGCTTCACGGCGTCTGCGGAAATGTGTCGCCGCAGGCGGGATCCGGCAGTCAGCCCGACCAGACCGAACGGCATCGCAAACACGGCGCTACGCAACAGTTCCTCCTGTTGCAGAAGTCCCCCGCCAGCAAACGCCAGGAGGCGCATTACCGCGCTGAACAGGATCACGGCCGCGATGGTTGAGCGGAACTTGCCGATCTCCGGCAGACGTCTGGACAAATACATGGTGTACACAGGCCCGCCGGTACCGAACAAGGCGCTGAATACGCCACCGATAACGCCTGCCGGCACCGACCAGCCCTTTGCGGCGCAATCCATGCGAGCGGAGGAAGCCATCAGCGTGCGCGCCGTCATGGCCAGGACAAACAGCCCAAGGCCAACCAGCAACCAACGGGATTCGACCTTGGCCAGGACGGTGGTCCCAAGCGCCACGCCGACCATCATGAAAGGGACCAGATGCAACAGCTCCGTTCGCGACACCGAATTCCAGTTGTGCAGGCCAACGACCGTGGTTGCCACGAGATCAAGCAGAAGCAACATCGGAACCACTACTTGCAGCGGAAGGAACTGCACCAGGATGGGCACTGCAATCATCGCCGCACCGAAGCCCGTGAGGCCGAACACTGTGTAAGCGCCAGCAATTGTCGCACCTAGAATCGCATAGTGTTCTGCGCCCATCGTGGCTCCGGTGAGATTATTCTTCTATGTCCTGCTACAAGTTAATCCCGGCGCGTTGGCGGCCGACGGTTAAGGTGCAATGTCCTCCGCCCGATCCTTGGGGGCTGCTCACGCATTCACTGCACCGGTTAGTTGGCAGAGATCTTTCGCTTTGCCACCAAGACCTTCCAGCGCCCGGCTTCCTGAGCGATCTCTTCGGGGAGCCTGCCCTTCGGAGTCAGCGTCTTGGTCATGCCTTGGGAGGCCAGATAGCGCTGCATGCTCGGTTCTGCTGCCGCCTTTTCGAGGTCGGCATACATCTTCGCCGTCAGCCCTTTCGGCGTGCCAGCTGGGGCCATCAGTGCAAACCAGCCGTAAAACGTGAAGCCTTGCAGGCCCGCCTCCGCGACGGTGGGAACGTCTGGAAGCAGGGTTGACCGTTCCTTGCCCGTCACGGCAAGCGCCCGCAAGCGGCCGCCCTTCAGAAGCGGCGAGATAGCGTTGATGTTGCCCACAGTCATGTCTACCGTACCGGCCATCAGATCCGAGTAGGCGGGGCCCTCTCCCTTATAGGGCACATGGACGACGTCGATGCCGGCAGCCTCGGCAAAAGACTCGCTGGCCATATGGACCTGGCTCCCGTTGCCCGCCGACGCAAAGGTCAACTTGCCCGGATTAGCCTTGGCGTAGCTGATGAGTTCCGCGATCGTCTTGGCGGGAACCTTCGTATTGACGGTCACCACCATCGGGCCGCTGGCGATCTTGCTGATCATCTCGAAGCTTTCGGCAGAGTACGGCAGCTTCTGATAGATAAAAGGATTGACCGTGAACATGCTGCCGGAGGCCAGCAACAGCGTATAGCCATCGGGAGCCGACTTCGCAACGACTTCGGCACCAACGGCACCGCCAGCACCTGGCCGGTTGTCCACCACAACCGGTTGCTTCCATTGCTTGCCGAGTTCAAGGGCCACGGCTCGCGCCAGTAAATCGGTCGCACCACCCGAGGCGAATGGGACAACCAGGCGAATAGGCTTGCTTGGCCATTCCTCGGCATGCGCAGGAACCATATAGAGTGGCGCGATCGCGAACGCAAACATGGTCAACGCCGTGGACGTGCGGGAGCGCGCCGCATGGGTGGCTCGGCACCGCTCCTTCAAAATGGGATGTTGCCGCATGCGGCACAACCACTGTCGCCAGTGTCCAAGCCAATACTTGACGGCTTTTCGCGTGCGTGTTGAGTTCATCGTTGTCTCCTTTGTGGCGTCGCCCTTGTTTTGCGACTATCGTCTACGGTGTTGCGTTTCTTTTTTGTCGATCCTAATAACAAGGTCCATCAGATGGAAACGGAATATGGAACTTACGTTGATCAATTAAAGTTGTTATCTTTTTTAGAAAAAAAGCACTCCTCCCACCATATTCAACGGCGAGTGCGACTAACCAACTCTGGACTTCATGGAATGACTATCCGCTTCGATATGGATTCAGGAATTCCGACATCGACGGGGAGATCGGCCGTGCCGGATGTGAAACAACCGATAGCAGTCGCGTCAGCCGCGGAAACTCCGTACGCAGTTCAACCAGCGTCCCCTTGTCAAGCATGCCCTGCACCAGGATCCTGGAAAGGCAACTGATACCCAGGCCAAGCTCGACTGCGTACTTGATAGCCTCGGAGCTTCCAAGCACCGCTTTCGGGCTGAGCGGGCCCAGGTAGGGATGCAATGCGCTCCCCACCGCGTCTCGCGTGCCTGATCCCTCTTCGCGAAACAGCCAGTCCGCCTGCTGAAGCTCAAGGCCTGATACCGCCTGGCCGGATGCACGTTGGGCGACAGCCAGCCGGTTATGGGGCGACGCGACGATGACGAGTTCATCATCGCGCCATCTGTAGCTGAGCAATTCCGTTGCAGGATTTGGTCCCTCAATAATGCCGACGTCGACACGCGTCTCTGCAACGAGGCGAATTACTTCCTGTGAATTCCCGATCTGGGTATCCACGCGTCGTTCTGGATAATTGATATGATAGTTAGCCAGCATCTCTGGAATCAGATAATTGCCAATGGTAGTGCTGGCCGCAATTTTCATGTGACACGTGGCTTCCCCGCCGGAAAGCTCGCGTTCGATGGCGCGCGCCTCCAAAATCAGGTGGGTCGCCCGCTCCTGGAGCGCCCGGCCGGCATCGTTCAGCACCAGACGCTTGGATACGCGATCGAACAACGTTACCCCAAGGCTTTGCTCCAGCTCATTTACCGCCGAGCTGACGGCCGACTGCGACAGCGCCGCTTCCTCCCCTGCAGCAGATGTAGATCCTGTCCTTGCAACTGCCGAGAACAGTTCCAACTGCCGGAGTGAGAATCGTACTGCCGCCATGGTCAGCCCTTCTGCACCAGCCTCGGACGACCGCCGTCGGGCGTACTCGCCGGTGACGTGACATCCGTTAACGCGTCCAGCAGCAGCTTCGACAAGTGCGCGCGCGGATTGTCACGCGGAACCAGGATGCCGAGGCGACGCGTCAGCGGCGGCGTACCGAACGGAATCGTACGGATCGTCGCCGGGAACTCGTTCTCGACGCCGCGGGCTGGTACCACCGAAGATCCGAGGCCATTGGCCACCATCGCGATGACGCCCTCGAGTGTGTCGATTTCCATCGTGGAACGAACGGCAATCTGTCGCCGCACCATCTCCTCCTGCACAAGCAGGCCGACACGAGCCGTGCGGTTGAATCGCACGTAAGGGGTCGTTTCCAACACCCCTTTGTCCGAATCTCCACGCGTCGTGACATGCGTGATCACCACGAACTCTTCGTTAAAGAACGGCATGAATTGCAGGTCCAGGCGTGGCACCTCCGGCTCCGTCACGACCGCAACATCCAGCTGCCGCCGGTACACGGCCCTCTCCAGATCGTGGGTAAGCCCGGTAGTCAGGTGAATGTCGATGCGGTGTCCCTGCTGGTGGAGCCGCTTCAATGCCAGCGGCAATACTCCCGATACGCAGGTATGGACGGAGCCGAGCTTGAGCACGCCTCCGGCGGCTTCGCGCTTGAGCGCGGCGGACATGCTCTCCCAATGTGTCAGCAGGTCGCGCGCACGGTTCGTGAACGCGAGGCCTGCGTCCGTCAACACGGGCGGCCTGCGGCTCCGATCGAAGATCGTCATGCCGAGCTCCTCTTCCAGGGAACGCATTTGCATGCTCACCGCCGAAAGGGAAAGCCCGATGGCATTGCCCGCCTCGGCAAAACTGCCTCGGTCCGCAATGGCTACCAGTGTGTAGAGTGTCTTGACGTCCATGGCTGACAAAGTGATGTGTGGTTCAAGCCGCTAGCTCGCTGCGCCGTCATTTTGCCGCATGGGCGGGCATCGTCCCTTATATCCCCAGCAGGCGACGAGCGTTCCCTCCCATCACCTTCTCCATGTTCTCGGGGCGGATCGGCAACGTCTCGAACCATCGCTTGTAGTCCCGCACCGGGCAGAACGGGAACGAGCTTGCGTACAGCATGCGGTCGGCCAGGAAGGAATCAGCGGCCTTCACATACTCCTCCCAACCGGGCATCCGCGAAAAGTACATATCGGGCGAAAGGTACATGTTCGGGCGGCGGAACGCGATGTGCAGGATCTCCGTCACCCAGGGCCAGCCACCGTGAACGACGACGACGTTGAGCTTCGGAAAGTCGGCCAGGACCCGATCGGTTCGAACCGGATCGGAGTAGCTCAGGTCCGGCCCGGCCGTGCCGCCCACCATCATGATCACGGGCACGTCCAGGTCTTCGCAGTGTGCGTAGATCGGATACAGGCGACGATCGTCCGCGTACATGGGAATCGGATACGAGCCCGGTTCGATGTTGATCGCTTTGAAGCCGCTGGCGACCGCTTCCGAAATGGTCTTGCACGCAGCCACGCGGTTAGTCGGATCGATCGATGCCGCACCGATGAAGCGTCCCGGATAATCGCGCACGATTCGCGCCACGTCCTCGTTGGACACGCTTCCCAGCGTTCCGGCGAGGCGCCCCACCACGACACCCTTGTCGACGCCGGCTTCTTCCATTTCCGCGAGCAGCAGCTCCATCGATTGCTGCTGCGCGGCAGGCGACGGCTCAAAGCCCACCGTCCTTGTAAAGCCGTCGCGGCGCTCGCCAGCCGAGTACATCAGCGTATCGAGAAAGCCACCGAGGGGCGGTCGGAGTCTGAAATCAATGATCATGTCTTGTTCCTGGCTGGTCTGCTACGGGAATGGGCTTACATCACCTCGTTCTTGCGGTCATCCGTTTCGCCGTACCGGTGCAACGCCGGCGGCTTGAGACCGACGTACAGCTTTTCGATCCCGGCATTGATCACCTCTGCATGCTGTGCAAACAGCGAATTGCCGTCCAGATCGCTCTCGACGATGAACGGCCCAAAGTTCTCGACCTCGAACATCCACATCGCCTGCGCAATGCCGAGTTCGTCGAGCCAGAACACGTCCTGCACCCGCTTGATGCCTCTGCCGAGCAGCGCCCCCGTGCCATAGCCTACGGTCGTCAGATAAATGGCGCCGCCGGGCGCCAGCACGCGCTTGTAGTCGTCGGCAGGCATGCCACCCTTGCCGATAAAGATCCGGCATTCCGTCTTCTCCATCCACTTCGGAATCCATTTGGAGAACCGGAAGCTTGCCGTCGCTGTTACCGCGCCGATGTTGTAGCCGCCATCTTCATCGGGTGCCGCCGCCGGTGAGCAATGGAAGTTGACGTTGCTGAGCCCACGCAGCTCTACCGGCGGCTCCCGGCCTTCATCGAGCACCTTCTTGTAGACGCCTTCCCGCGCTGTGTAGATCACACCCGTCAGATACACGGCCGATCCCAGCTCAAGCCTTGCGATGTCTTCCGTGGTCGCGGGCAGGTTGATGTGGAAGACCTTCAGTTCATCGTCTTGCGGGTTTACCATTCGACCGTCTCCCTGCGCAGATAAGGGGTGAACCACTGTGGGTCCGTGCGATATTCGATGTTGCCGTCCGCATAAATTCGCGCCGTGGCGCGTCGCGAAGACAGGCAGAATGTGTGAAGGCTGATTGGCATGCCGCCCGTATGGGTATGCCCCACCTCGATATGGCAGTCCACGACCATCGACGAGCCCACGAAGCCCATGGCGCCCATGCCGATCGAGTTACCCAGCTTCATCAGCTCGAGCTCGAGTTCGGCGATCTTCGGATCGGGGTTGCGATCACCCACCACGCGCAGACATGCCGCCTGCTTGCCGAGTTGCATGCAGGTGTCCTTCGACCCGCCCAGGCCGATGCCGACAATGGCCGGCTGGCATGCCAGGCCGCGCTTGCCAAAGGCAATCAGCGTGTCAAGGACGAACCGCTTGATCCCATCGATCCCGTCGCCCGGGAACAGCATCCGGTAGTCGGTGCCGAACAGCCCGCCCTTGTGCACGGTCGTGATGTCGACCCAGTCGGCGTCCGGTTCGAACGACCAATCGATCTCGGGCGCATTGATGCCGACGTTGTTGTTGTTATCGGTACGCCAGAGCGGGTGCACGCGGTTCGGCCGTAGCGGAACGGCCAGCGTGGCGTCGGCGGTGGCCTTGCGCAGCGCACGCTCGACGGCGACGAAGCCGCGCTGCATGGAAGCGTTGTTGCCGACCTTGACGTAGTAGCGCGGCAGTCCGGTGTCCGCACACATGGGCCGGCGGTCCTGGTCAGCGGCTTCCCAGTTATCCTGCATGGCGTGGATCACGAAGCGCGGGAGCTTTCCCGTTTCGGTCTTCTGCAACGCCTGGATGCCCTGCTTGTAGTCTTTGGGGATCTCGATCGCGGCGCGCTTCATGATCTCGAACGCGGCTTCCTCGACCCGATCGATAGAGATGGTCATCGTAGCGGTCCTCTATGCTGCAACTTTTGGGGGTTGACCGGCCTCACCGGTGATCAGTGACGTGCCCGGCTTGACGATGTCGAACTTCACCGGAACCATCTCCAGGCGGATATCGTCGCCGTCCGCGGTCACGCGGGTGTAGCGGCTGGTGTGCAGGTCACCGGGCTCCGGAAAGTCTTCGCGGAAGTGGGCGCCACGGCTGTTCTCGCGTGCCAGCGCGGAAACGGTAATCACGCGCGAGATGTCTACTAGGCTCTGCAGGTTGAGCCAGTCGTGCCAAGTCACGCTGTAGCGGCGCTCGCCATCGGGTACGCCCATGCCCAGCAGCGCGTCGCGATGCGCGGCGACGGAATCCAGGCCCCGGCGCATCGCCTGTTCGTTGCGCAGGACGCCAACGTCGTCCCACATCGTCTGCGCAAGCGCATCGCGCAATTCATGAATGGCGCCCGGCGTCTTCGAGAACGGGTACTCGGCGCGTTCGATGCCGCTCAAGATGACGCGCCGGTCCGGCTCCTTCCAGTGCTGGACGCCAGAAACATACGCGGCCATTGAGTCGCCGGCGATGCCGCCGAACACAGTCGAGTTCGCCACGCCGTTGCCGCCCAGGCGATTGGCTCCATGCACGCCGCCGCAATCCTCGCCAGCGGCGAACAGGCCGGGCGAAGCGGTGCTGCAGTCCACATTGAACTCCACACCTCCCATCAGGTAATGGGCCGTCGGTACCACCTCGACGCGACCGCCGGCAAGGTCGAAGCCGCAGTCCTTGCAGCGATTGACCATCCCCGGGAACGTCTTGGCCACCTTCTCGGGCCCGAGGTGGCTCATCTGGATGAAGATGCCGCCCATCGGGCCGCTCCTGCCGGCACGCATTTCAGCATAGATGCCGCGGCTGACCACGTCTCGCGTCGCACGCTCGCCGCGGGCATCATAGTTGGTCATGAAGCGGTCGCCGTTGCCATTGATCAGCCAGCCGCCCGCACCTCGCAAACCTTCTTCAAGCACCGTGCCGGTCATGCGAGTATCCGGGCCGCCGAGCAGCCCCGTCGGATGAAACTGGACCATCTCCATGTCCCGCAGGCTCAGGCCATAGCGCATGGCCATCGCGAGGCCGTCGCAGGTTTTATCCCCTGAGGGCGTGTGGTAGCGGTACATGGTCGGACCTGCGCCCGTGGCCATCAGCACGGCCTTCGCCTGTACGAAGCGATAAGTGCCGCGACGCATGTCGATGAACAACACGCCAGCGATACCAGAGCCGTCGGCTGCGGGAACTAGCTCGATCGCGCGGTGCTCCTCCATTTCTTCCACATCGAGGGCCCGCACCTGCTCCATTAGCCGATTGATGATCTCGATACCGGTCAGGTCAGCCTTGTGGACTGTGCGGTCAAAGCTCTGGCCGGCAAAGGCCTTCTGGTGCAGCGTGCCATCGGGATTGCGGTCAAAGAAGCACCCGATCTCGTTTTCCAGTTCGCGGACACGTTCTATCGCCCCTTCAACAAGCCGCCAGGCAAGGTCCTGGCGGGGCAGCCACTTGCCACCTTCGATCGTGTCCATGAAATGACGCTCGACCGAATCTCCGACCGACAGTGCCACGTTGTAGCCGCCCTGGACCATGCGCGTGCAGCCGCATTTTCCAAGCAGGCCCTTGACCGCCACAGATACTTTGAGCGCGGGATTTGCCTTTTTTGCGTGCAACGCCGCGAATAGCCCTGCCCCTCCGGTACCGAGGATCAGGATGTCTGTCTTGTGGTTCTCGATTTGCATTCAGATTACCCCCAGGGCAAAGATCACGCCGACGAACAGCGACAGCGCACCGCCCCAGCTGATCCATGACAGGCGTGCGTCTCGAGTGGAACTCCATGGCAGCAATTCCAGCGCCAGCAGTCGCAGCCCGAAGCACATGTGAATGGACAACAGCAACACTAGGCCCCATTCGCCGAACTTCACCGCGCCCATGTCGGCAAATTTCAGGAACGCGTCCATGCGCGCATGCTCGTCCAGTGCGAGTCCGAGGACATAGAAGTGCGCTGGGAGGAAGATGCCCAGTGCCAGGCCGGACAGACGGTGCCCGAGAAAGGCCCAATAGGCGCGGTGATTTCTTGGCGACTTCATGACAGCAGACCTCCCACTGCCGCCACGGCGCGCATGCCCATCGACAGCAGCAACAGTCCGAACAGCAAACAGCACACGGACGCTGCGCCACGGCTCAGCCGGGCCCATTCGATCAGAATGTTGCGCAGCCCGATTGGCACGTGGACCGCCACGCTGATCACGAACAGCGAGTAGAACGGAATCCAGAGCAGACTGCCCTGCGTGCGGGAAAGTATCTCGGCAGCAGTCAAGCCGCCACGGACTGCATAGAGAATCACGCCCAGATGCACGAGCACGAATGGCGCCATGACCATTGCGCTGAGACGCTGGAGTGCGAACAGACGCTGCTCCATGGTCAGTCACCTCCCTTCAGGAATTGCAGCAGCGCATTTTTCTTGAGCCCTGCAATGCTGCCCGTCGGGCTCAGGCTCACAGGGCAGTGCGTCATGCAATTGCCCTGCGTATGGCAGGAATTGCAGCCGCTACCCGACGTCGCCTTCTTCAGCACGTCCTTGGGATCGGCATGGCGTTCGTCGTTGAACAGGGTCCACGCCCGGTTCAGCGCGGCGGGTCCGAGATACTCCTTGTCCCATGACACGACGTCGCACGAGGCATAGCAAACGCCGCAGTTGATGCATTCGATGGCGGCGTCGGCCATCTTGCGCTTCTTGCTAGTCGGAGACACCGCTGCCGGCGGATCGTGGCGCGTCGCCGTGCCGACGAACGTATTGCCGGCCTTCTTCCATTTGTCGAAGAACTCCGACATGTTGACCACCAGGTCCTTGATGCGGGGCATGTTGCGCAACGGCTCGATGACGATCACGCCATCCTCTTCTACGCGGCTGACGTGCGTCCGGCAGGTCCAGCGTGGCTTGCCGTTCACAGTCATCGCGCAGGATCCGCAGACGCCCACCCGGCATGCGAAGCGGTAGGACAGCGTCGGATCGATGCGGCGCTGCACTTCGGTCACCACGTCTAGAACGGTCTGGTTCTCGCGCCACGGCACTTCATAGGTTTTGAAATCGCCTTCGCCGGTGCCCCGGGCAATGCGTACCGTAAGCGTGCGTTGCGCGGCCTTTGTCGCCTCCATCACTCTCTCCCGTTTCCTTCAATGCGCTGACGCGCCAACCTGTCTTGCGCGTGAAGACCGTCGCAGGATGGCCTTCCATCTGATGTTCGGCCGTGGTCTTCTGCAGTTGAGTTGAAACAAGTTTAAGTAATCGATATTTCTGAATCAATAATATATAGCTTGATATTTTTTGAACTTATAGGCGAAAAATGACGCTTAGCTCACCCGTTGCGCAAAGTGTTCAGAGAAGGTGCGGCGTCGTCGAGGAAAAGCCTTGCGCGAAGGTTTCTCGCAAGTAGTCCACAAAGACCTGCGAGACCCGCGAGGCGTGGGCCGAATAGGGTCGAATGGCGTAGAGCCAGTCTCCGAATGCGCCGGTAGAGCGCCACTGCGGCAGAACCTCGATGAGTCGACCTGTTTCTAGAGCAGACTGTGCACTGAAGTCCGGCAGCAGCGCGATACCCAGGCCTTCGATCGCGGCATCGCGCAAGGCTTCGCTGTTGTTGACGGTCAGGGGCCCTGTGACTGGCACTGTCACAGGGTCAGCGTGCCTGACATTGGACTCCACCACCGCAGGGACAAAGGTCCAGGTTGGCGTTCCCTGCAGCCGGGGATAGTGCAGGCACGCGTGCTCTGTCAGCGCTTGCGGCGTCTCGGGAGTTCCGCTGCTGCGCAGGTAAGCGCGGCTTGCGACAACAACCGTGCGTGTTGTCGCGAGCGTCCATGCCACGTGGGTTTCCGGGGGCGTAGACGTATGCCTGACCGCAATGTCGAAGCCCTCCTGGGCCAGCGGCCGCAAACGATCCGACATGTCGAGTTCGAGTTGGATCTGCGGATACCGGCGCAGGAAATCAGGCAGGCGAGGTACCAGCTGCTGCCTGGAAAATGCCACCGGCGCGGTGACACGCAGGAACCCTCTTGGCGCTCCGGCCAGGTCTCGGACATTGGCATAACCTGTGGCGATCTGCTCGAATGCGCCGCGCATGGCATCCACCAGTTGCCGCCCGGCATCGGTCAGCGTTGCGCTGCGAGTGGTCCGCTGGACCAACGTAATGCCCGCCGCCTTCTCGAGATCCGTGATGTGCTGGCTCATGGACGCCTTGCTGACGCCGAGGCGTGCGGCCGCCTTGCTGAAGCTGCCCTGCTGATGCAGTATCACAAGCCAGTGCAGGTGCTCCCAAAGTTCCTCGACGTTGTCCTTGCGCATGCAATACTCCTAGATCGGCACATTCAGATAGGGATATTTCATATCTATAGCATGCTGGTATCAAAAATTCCTGAACAGTTAGTTCGGCGTTCGATGACTAGCCGTTGACAGGGGCCCTTCATAAACTCCAGACATCGAAAACGCGGCGGGCATGCATATCCCGCCGGTACTGACAGGAGATGCCCGTGACTACGCCCTACACCAACCCCGCAGACGTCATTCATTTCGTTGCCGGCGAGCCGTACGAAAGCAACGGCAAGCGATCGCAAGCGGTGTTCAATCCCGCCACCGGGGCCGTAGCGCGCCAGGTCCGCCTGGGCACGGGCGAGGACGTGAATGCCGCCGTGGCTTCCGCGCTGGCCGCTTTTCCGAAGTGGGCCGACACCCCGCCAATTCGCCGGGCCCGCGTGATGCTCAAGTTTCTGGAACTGATGAACCGGCACAAGGACGAACTGGCCGCGATCATTACGGCGGAGCACGGCAAGGTGCTAAGCGATGCGGCCGGCGAAGTAAGCCGCGGCATCGACATCATCGAGTTCGCCTGCGGCATCCCTCAACTGCTCAAGGGCGACTTCACGGACCAGGTCTCGACCGGCATGGACAACTGGACCATGCGCCAGCCGCTGGGCGTGGTGGCTGGCATCACGCCGTTCAACTTCCCGTGCATGGTTCCGTGCTGGATGTTCCCCGTCGCCATCGCGGCAGGCAACTGCTTCATCCTGAAGCCCAGTGAGCGGGATCCTTCGGCCTCGCTCTTCATGGCACGCCTGCTCAAGGATGCGGGGCTTCCCGATGGAGTCTTCAATGTCGTCCAGGGCGACAAGACCGTCGTGGACGCCCTGCTGCATCACAACGACGTCAAGGCCGTGAGCTTCGTCGGGTCCACGCCCATCGCGAATTACATCTACGAGACTGGCGCCAGGCTTGGCAAGCGGGTTCAGGCGCTGGGCGGCGCAAAGAACCACATGGTTGTGATGCCCGATGCGGACATCGATCAGGCCGTGGACGGACTGATCGGCGCAGCATACGGCTCGGCCGGCGAGCGCTGCATGGCTATCTCCGTGGCAGTGCTCGTCGGCGACGTGGCAGACAAGATCATCCCGAAGCTGGAAGCCCGCGCGCGCGAACTGGTCATCAAGAACGGCATGGAGGCGGACGCCGAGATGGGCCCCGTCGTGACCGGCCAAGCGCTCGAACGCATCGAAAACTACATCGCCCTCGGTGTCGAAGAAGGCGCCAGACTTCTGGTCGACGGCCGCAACTACAAGGTTCCTGGTCTCGAGCAGGGATTCTTTACCGGCGGAACGCTGTTCGACAACGTGACCCCGGACATGCGGATCTATAAGGAGGAGATCTTCGGTCCGGTGCTCTCATGCGTGCGCGTGGATGACTTCGCGCAAGCCGTGAAGCTGGTCAACGCACACGAATTCGGCAATGGCGTGGCATGCTACACCCGCGATGGCCAAATCGCACGCGAGTTCTCGCGGCGCATCGAAGTCGGTATGGTCGGCATCAATGTACCCATCCCTGTTCCAATGGCATGGCACGGCTTCGGAGGCTGGAAGCGTTCACTGTTCGGTGACATGCACGCCTACGGCGAAGAAGGCGTCCGCTTCTACACGCGCCAGAAAAGCATCATGCAACGCTGGCCCAACGATACGGCTCGTGGAGCTGAGTTCGCGATGCCCACTGCGAAATGATATCGCGAAGGGATCGACGTCGCGGCGAACAGCCTGGCGTCGATCCCACCGCAAATATGGCACAGCCTTCGCGCCAACTTCCCGCAAACGGTCGTATTAGAAAGTGGGCGCACCAACAGCGGCGCCGGTTCGCTTATGCGCCGGCGCGCAGTATTATTCTCGCTCAGTCAGGGGTGACGCCCGAATCTCGAATCACCGGGCGCCAGACATCAAACTCCTTTTGGACAAATTGCGCAAACTGTGCCGACGGGACGAAGTCGATGGTTGTTACCATCTTGCTGAGCCGGTTTTTGATGTCCGGGTCCTTCAGCACTTTCTCGACTGCATTCTGCATCTGAATAACGGTAGCAGTCTGAGTCTTGGCAGGGAACCACAGCCCGAACCAAAGCTCAGTGTTGGCTCCCTTGATGCCTTGCTCGTTGATCGTCGGTACCTCTGGGGCCAGCGACGATCGCTCGCCACTAAATGTGCCAAGAACGCGAAGTCGGCCGGCGCGGTGGTGTTCAATGTACTCCGCCAAGCCATCCACGCCCGACTGTACGTGCCCCCCCAGCAAGTCGCTCACCAGCGGTGCACCGCCCTTATAAGGGATATTCGTCCATTCGATCCCCGCAGCCTTAGCAAACCGCTGCCCGGTCAAATGACCAAGACTACCGGGCCCGTTGCTACCGTAACTGGTATCTTCCTTATGAGCCTTTGCGTAGCTAACCAGGTCCTTGACATTCTTCAAGGGCGAGTTGGTCGGCACCGCAACTGCCACTGGCATTGTGGCGATCTTTGCAACCGGTGAAAAATCCCTGACAAGGTCATAGTTAATCTTTCCCGAATAGATGATTGACTGCAGGATCAGAGTATTCGGAGCAATCATCATCACTGAGCCGTCGGCCGGCATGGCTTTCACCTGGCTGGCCGCAATACGTCCGCTGGCTCCCGGCTTGTTGTCGACAATGACTGGTCTGCCCAGGGGATCCTTCAGTTTGTCTGCCAACAGGCGTGCAATGTGGTCGACACTCCCTCCGGCGGGGAAGCCTACAACGATAGTGAGCGGTTTCACCGTTTGCGAATTTGCGCCGAACGTCGAGAACGTCAACATCGCCCCAACGGCTAGATGCTTCCCGACCATTTTTTTGCCAAAAAACTTCATTCCTCTATCCTCCTCCACATTTCTAATATAGTTGACTACCTGTCCATTCCAGGAAATAACAAAACTCATCCATCTGCTGCCACCAGCAATGGTGGTTGCTTGAATCGATGTTCATGGACTACTACCCGAATCCGCATCAAGGTATTCCGCCTGTTACTTTAAGGCTAGTAGGAAGATTTTCATTGCGAAATATACTCAAATCACCTTTGAACCAAAGGAAATAGTGGTCGCAAGACTGCGTGACGCCCCCATGGCGAGAGCAAGCCCTCGCGCATCAAATCTGCGTCACAACACCATTCTTGAATCTCATTCAAAACTGCTGGTCCAAAATTCCGCTACTGGACTGTGGTCGAGTGTGCGCACAATGATTGCACTAAAGATTGTGAGCATATTCATGTATTCCTTCGACGAGGTCATTGACCGTACCGAGACAAACTCCATGAAGTGGGCAGGCGCAAGAGGCAGGCTGACCCCCGCGCAGCTGGTCGCCGATCCGTTGCCCATGTGGATCGCCGATATGGACTTCCGCGTTCCACGGCCAATCCGTGCAGCGCTAGCAAAGGAGGTGAAATTCGGGGTCTTCGGCTACACACAGGTGTCCGACGGATACATCGAAGCGGTGCTTGAATGGCAGGCAAAGCGATTTGGGTGGTCGCCACGGTCGGAGTGGCTAGTACCGGCCGTCGGTGTTGTGAATGCGCTAAATATGGCCGTCCAGGCGTTCTCAGACCCGGGCGATTATGTGATGGTGCAGCCGCCGGTTTACATTCACTTTCATCACGATGTTCTTATCAATGGTCGCAGACTGCTTGAAGTTCCATTGACATCCACCGCTGACGGCTATGAGTTCGACCCCGACAAGTTCGAAGCCGCGATACGACCTGGCACAAAACTGTTCATTCTATGTAACCCGCACAATCCCACCGGGAATGTCTGGACACGCGAAGAACTACTCCAGATGGGTGAGATTTGCCGGCGACATAATATTATTGTCGTTTCAGATGAAATTCATCAGGATTTCGTCTTCGATCACGATAAAAAACACATCCCGTTTGCTAGCCTAGACCCAGAACTTGCAGATAGCTGCATCGTTTGCACGTCACCGAGTAAGACTTTCAATACCGCCGGGCTTCAGTGTGCGAACATCCTTATTCCGAATGAACGCCTTCGTACGGCATTCATCGCACAATCGGAGAGATGCGGAGTGAAACTCCTGAACAATCTCGGACCTGTGGCCTGCGAGGCAGCATATCGGCATTGTGCGCCCTGGGTCGACGCCATGCTTGACTATGTTGCGGAAAACCAGCGGCACTTTGCCGCACGTGTTAGGGAGCTCGACCTACCATTGCGTGTGATGCCGACGGGATCCCTTTACCTGGCATGGATAGACTGTCGAGCACTCGGATTATCCCCCTCGGAGCTTCACGACCAAATGATTCGACGCGCGCGCCTGTGGCTTGATCCGGGCTCGAAGTTTGGCTCCGCCGGCGAAGGCTTTATGCGCATTAACCTCGCGTGCCCGCGTAGCACTGTGGATGAGGCCTTGAACAGGCTGGCGAACGCATCGTTCTGATTCTTTGGCAAAAGAGGCGCAGGAGCTAGCGGTTTCGCATTTTTCGCTCGTGCGCAGTATCACGGTGGCTTGTCTACCCCCTAGGTAGTCAACTTGTGCTCTGAAGCGCTAGATCCCAAGGAGGAAGGTCACCGTAGCATTCCGCGATGAAATCGATGAAGTCACGAACCAGATAGTTCGCATACTTTGACTTGTAATACATAGCGTACAAGACATGTTCGATGGCCGACCTATATTCCGGTACAACTTGAACTAGCTGCCTACGGAGAATGTCGGATGAAACAAGGTACGTCGGTAGGCATGCCACCCCATGTCCAAGTAGTGCCGCCTCTCGCAGTGCGAGACTGGAGTTCGCTGTTAGCTTCGGCTTCACAGTGACTTGGTGAATCTCCTTGTCACGCCGGAATGTCCAGGCGCCGCGAGGTGTCATGTCGGGGTAGACCAAGCATTGATGGTTGCTTAGGTCCTCTGGGGTCGAGACGGCATCGTGGCGGCTAATGTATTCTGGCGATGCACAGTAGACCCAACGAATAACAGAAAGCTTTCGTGCGGCGTACCCCCAGTCCGTTCCGGCGGTAATCCTAAGTGCAATGTCATAGCTTCCTTCGGCAAGATTCACGCAGTGATCGTCCAAGGCAACATCGACTTCCACATGAGGATTTCCGTCGATGTAGCGTGCGATCCACGGTGTCAGCTGACTGCATCCAAACGCTAGGGAGCAGGTTACGCGCAGCCTCCCTTCAACTCGTCCCTGAATGCTGCGCGCTGTGTCAAACGTCGCTTCTAGGTCCGTAAGCAAGTCATTCGCCTTTTCAAGAATAGCGCGACCGCTTTCAGTCAAGGTCAGATTACGAGTAGTACGCTTGATTAGCAGAACGCCAAGTCGCTCTTCGAGTTGAGCCAAGCTTTTGCTAACCGCAGATGGAGTCAGGCTCAACGCGCGGGCTGCGGCAGAAAGACTGCCCGATTCCGCAATTCGAACGAACACAGTCAATTGGGTAAGCGAAGCAAATGATCTCAATGGACGACCTCAGCGCATGGTACTAGCGAGCCAGGAAATGGTGATGGTATGCCGATATGAGTGGTACGAAGGCTCAGACTGCCGAGGAAAAAAACTGAGAGTGGCGCGAGCGTCGCTTCCCGCTTCAGCGATAAGTCGAGAAATGGCTTCCCATTCCGGCAATTCGACCCTGAAAGGTTGAGTTGTGAAAAATCCTCATAATTCGATTGTGTTTTCTTCTCTTTTCACAATCAATTGAATTTGTCCTCAACGCCCTGGTGCGACGACTTGGTCGTGTTCGGCACAATGGCCGTAAGTTCATTTGTCTCATGCTGAAGTGGCGCGATGTCCGTCGCGCCAAGAACCACCCAGCCCCGGCGGATCACTCATATGCACAGCTACGTCCGTGACTGATTGCCGATCAAGTCAACTAACAATAGCGCCCCAGAAACTGGCGTACTCTATCGGTGTCAGGTGCCGTGAAGAACTTCTCGGAAGGATAAGCATCAATCTTGTGGGACATCCCTACTTTGTCTAGCAGCGTGCACGCCCGCGTCACGGCCTTGTCGCGTGCCACACGCTGCACGTGAACCGGCGCTTCAATCACGTTCTCCAATACCGTCAGTCTTTCGCAAACACGGCTTGGAATGCCTCGACAACCGGCATGCCGCCTCGGAAACCATCTCCGGCACTGGCAGACCGGGGTCCGCACCAGCCGAATGCCTTGCCGGAAGCCTATCTCGCGGCGCTAGCGTGCAAAAATCTCCGAATTCTGAGGCGCCCCTCACAGAGCGATCCACGGTGGACGCTGGGATCTGCGACGGCCCCTATCCACCAACCCGAAAAAATTCCTTACTCTGCCCCGCATTGACCGCCCGCCGCAGCCAGTCCGGCATGTCGCCCTGCCCGTCCCAGCGCTGCCCTGCGGCGTTGCGGTAGCAGACCACTGGCGCTGGTGCCGGCGCGCCCTGCTTTTCGTCCTGCTGTTCGTCCGGTTTTGTGCCTGGCGCCGCCTCGTCGGTCGGCGCCGGGCCGCCGGCCTTGCGCCGCCGCCCGCCACCACCCTCCGCCCGCCCGGGTGGCGCCACCCGCAATTCTGCCAGCAGCTGGCGCGCCAGCGCCGCCTCGGCCTCGGCCCGTTCGGCCCGGCGCTGCGCCGCGCCCAGCTCCGCCTGCACCGCGTCCAGGTCGTGCGCCGCTTTGCGCTGCGCCTGCTCGGCGGCCGCGAGCCGATCGGCGAGCGCCGCGGCTTGGGCCTCGAGTCGGGCCCGGACCTCGGCCTGGGTCACCGCCGCGTCGCGGGCCTCGCTGCGCGCCGCCACCAGTTCGCCGCGCACGAGCGCGCCCGCGAGCCGGTGAACCTCGCCCAGGAACGGGCCGAGGCCAGTGAGCGACGGAGCTTGCGCGAACTGGACGCGGAGCGGACCGCGCGCCAGCAGAGCGAGCGCACGGCACGAGCTCGGTCGAGAATTGGGTACGCAATTCCGCCAGCTGCCGCCCGGCAGCGTCCAGCTCCGCCCGCCCCGCTTCCAGCCGGGCCTGGGTCGCGGCATGGGCCTGGCGCTCCGCGGCCAGGTCCGCCTGCACGGCGTCGTGCACCTCGCGCGACTCGGCCAGCTGCGCAGTGATGGCGGCCACCTCCTCCCGGGCCGCCGCGGTCTCGGCCCGTACCGCGTCTCGCTCGGCTTCAGCGGCGCTGGCCGCATCGCGGGCCTCGGCGCGCAGCGTGGCGAGTTCGCCAGTGGCGGCCTCGTTGGCCGCCTGCCAGATCGTCTTGATGGCCTCGGCGGCCACCTGTTTCAGGGCGTCCGGCAGGTCGGGATGGTCGATGGTGACACGCGTGCGCCCGCGCAGCTCCTGCCAGAACGCCTGCAGCACCTCTGCCGGCGTGGCCATGCTGCCCTTGCGCACCAGGCTGCGTCGAGGGGCGCGAATATTGCCTATTTTAGATCCATTAAATCACTTTCCAGGTGGAGACTGCGCCTTTGGGGCCACTTGTTAACCGCTATCGGCGCAAACTATGAAGGAACGAGTCGAAGTTAAGGGTTACCCCTATTTTACTTCGATATTTGAATCGGTTCAAATTGAACCGGTTCAGATGGTCAAAGAACCCTCGCCACTAGGAGACAGACTCATGCACCGCTCGACCTTCTTGCGCGCCGCCATTGGCGCTCTCACTTTCTGCGCTTTCACTGCCCATGCCGCAGCCGATGACTACCCCACTCGGCCCGTCGAACTGCTTGTTCCCTTCGCCGTCGGCGGCGGAACCGACGCGGTCGCACGAGCCTTCGCCGATACCGCGGGACGAAAGCTTTCTCACGGAATGATTGTGGTCAACAGACCGGGCGCCGCCGGTGCCATCGGACACCAGGAAGGCGCCAGAGCGCCGGCCGATGGCTACAAACTGACCATGGTGACGCCGGAGATTAACCTGGCCTATCTGCAGGGAATCGGCAAAGCACGGTCCCAGGACTACACCTACATCGCGCGACTGAACGTCGATCCGATCGTGCTCATCGTGCCTACGAACTCGCCGTTCAAGACGCTGGAAGATGTGCTGGCCAAGGCCAAGGCAAAGCCGGGCCAAGTCGCGCTTGCAAATTCGGGTAAAGGCGCGACGTATCACCTGGCGGCCGTCGCCTTGGAGGAAAAAACCGGTCTCACCTTCAACAACATTCCGTATGTCGGGGCCGGCCCTGAGATGACCGCGATCTTGGGGAATCAAGTCGAAGGTGGCTTTGCGACGACCGGCGAAGCCGGGAACTATGTCAAGGCTGGCAAGTTCCGCCTGCTTGGCGTCATGGCACCGCAGCGCCTCAAGGACTTCCCGGATGTCCCGACCTTCAAGGAGCGCGGCATTGACCTCCAACTGGGAACCTGGCGCGCCTTGGCCGTGCCGAAGGGAACGCCTCCCGCAGTCATCGCGAAGCTGAAGGACGTCGCCCAGAAAGCGAGCCAAGACCCGAAATACCAGCAGTTCTTCAAGAACCAATTCCTTGGCATGGTCTATGAAGATGGCGACAAGCTCGCGCCCGAACTCGACCGCGAATTCAAGTTCTACAGCGACATCGTCGCAAAGCTGCAGCTGAAGTAAGGAACACCGTGATACGCGACAAGACGATGAGTCCCGCCGAAGCTGCCCTCGTGGTCGACGACGGCGCGACGGTCGCCGTGACGGGCTCGGGTGGGGGGGTGGTCGAGCCCGATGCCATCTTCGAGGCCATCGAGCGGCGGTTCCGCAACGCCGAGGGGGCTGCCGGTCTAACGTTGGTCCACTCCCTGGGACTGGGGGACAGAAACCAGCGCGGCTCGAACCGTTTCGCCCACGATGGCATGGTGCGCCGCGTCGTCGGTGGTCACTGGACCTGGTCGCCGCGAATGCAGGCTTTGGCCAAAGACAACCGCCTGGAAGCCTATGCACTGCCGGGCGGTGTCATCGCCCACCTGCTGCGCGAGATCGGCGCAGGCCGCCCGGGCCTGATCACCCACGTAGGCCTTGGGACCTTCGTTGACCCGCGCAATGGCGGTGGCCGGATGAACGCTGCGGCCAAGGAGGACGTGGTTGAACTGCTCCAACTCGACGGCCGGGAATACCTCCGGTACAAGCCCTTCACGGTCGATGTTGGCATAATCCGAGGCACCTTTGCCGACACCGCCGGCAACATCTCGCTGGAGGAAGAACCAGCGGACCTGGACGGCTACGCCGTGGCGCTCGCAGCCCACAACAGCGGTGGCAAAGTTATCGCCCAAGTGCGCGAAGTCGTTCCAGCGGGCCAGCTCAATCCCCGCAATGTTGCCATCCCGGGCGCGCTGGTCGACGCGGTGGTCGTCGTGCCGGAGCAGATGCAAACCTACCGGGGCCGATTCGATCCGTCGCTGGTTGGTCGTGGCGGAGAATTCCGCAAGCCGCAGGCATCGACGGACCCCCTCAAGAGAATCATTGCGCGTCGCGCCGCCCTCGAACTCCGGCCGGGCGACAGCCTGAACTTCGGATTCGGCGCTTCAGCACAGGTCGCCTCCCTCATCGCCGAACGGGGAAAGTCTGACGACTACTGCTTGACCATCGAGCAAGGCATTCACGGCGGCCACATGATCGATGATGACCTCTTCGGCATGGCGCATCATCCCTCGGTCATCATCGACTCGCCCTCCCAATTCGATTTCTACAGCGGTGGTGGGCTGGACATGGCCTTCTTGGGCATGGCCGAAATGGATGGCGCGGGCAACGTCAACGTGTCGAAGCTCAACGGTAACGTCAACGGACCAGGTGGATTCATCGACATCTCCCAGAACGCCAAGACCGTTGTCTTTTGCGGCACCTTCGATGCAAAGGGCAGTCAGGTCAACATCGAGAATGGCCAAGTCCAAGTGCAACAACACGGCCGCATTCGCAAGCTGGTCAACGAGGTGTCCCAAGTCACGTTTAGTGGCCAGCAAGCTCTGAGCCGTGGCCAGCGAGTTCTGTATGTGACCGAGCGTGCCACATTCGAATTGAAGGCCGAAGGCGTGGAACTGATCGAACTGGCCCCCGGCGTGAATCTCCAGCGAGACGTCCTATCGCAGATGGACTTCGCCCCCGTCGTTCGCGCCGTCCGTACCTACGACGTGGAGGTAATGCAATGAGTGAACTGCTCATCAGCGTGGAAAACCGGGGGGCAGTCCGCATCATTACGATGACCGGCATGCCGCGCCGAGGCAATCCCATGTCTCCGGAGCTGGGACGGGCACTGCTGGGCGCCCTATCGGAAGCGATGGTTGACGCTCAGGTGCGCAGCGTCGTCCTTGCTGGCACGCCTACCCATTTCTGCGTCGGCGCCAACCTGGTCGACGTCGCCAAGCTCCAAGGCGTCCAGGCAATTCTGAATGGCTGGCTCGATGACCTGGACACTATCCGCCGGATGCCTAAGCCGATCATTGCTGCGGTGCGTGGATATGCAGTCGGTGGCGGCTTCGAGCTCGCGCTGTACTGCGACCTCATCGTGGCTGCAGAAGACGCGCGCTTCGCCTTGCCCGAGACCGGCATTGGCGTCATCGCCGGTCAGGGTGGAAGCCAACGGCTGATCGGCCTGGCAGGCCGCGCCATCGCGGCCGACTTGATCCTGACTGGGCGTGAACTGTCTGGCGTGGAGGCCAAGAACTACGGCATTGCAGCGCGCGCTGTTCCAACCAGCGAAGTTGTAGAGACCGCCATCGGTATGGCGGAAGCCATTGCGCAGCGCAGTGCTCCCGCTGTTGCCTTCGCACGCGAGGTAATCCTGGAGGCGTCCGAGGGGTCGTTGCGGCAATCGCTTCGCATAGAACGACTGCTTGCGGCTGTGGTGCTTGACACCACCGAAGCCAAGACCCGCATCGGCAACTTCCTCGAACGACGCAGCGCACCGAAGCCAACTGGGGATCGATCATGAGGCCCGAGCAACTCGACGGTTCCACGCAGCTCTACGGGATCGTGGGCGATCCGATAGCGGCCGTACGCTCTCCCGAGGTATTCAATGCCATGTTCTTGCAACGCGGCATCAACGCTGTGCTTGTGCCGATGCACGTCGGCGAGGAAGACATTCTTTCGGCGTGGGCCGGACTGTCCACGCTGCGGAACCTGCGGGGCCTTGTCATTACGATGCCCCACAAGGTGCGCCTTGCCGCATTCCTGGATGAGGTCGGAGCCGCTGGCCAGCTCGTAGGTGCCGTCAATGCGGCTCGCCGTGAGCCGGATGGCAGGTGGTCGGGCGACATGTTCGACGGCGTCGGATTTGTCGATGGGTTGCGCGATCAGGGTCACGACCCTTCAGGCTGGAGGGTGCGCCTTCTCGGCCTTGGCGGTGCAGGCGCTGCGATTGCCCTAGCTCTGGCCCAGGCCGGCGTTGCCCGTCTTTTGCTGCACGATCCCGATACGACGAAGCGGGACATGCTCTGCCGCCAACTGCAGGCGGCCTTTCCCGCGGCACGCATCACGACCGAGACGGCACCAGGAGAAGCCGTCGACGCAGTGGTGAACGCCACTCCCTTGGGGATGAAGAGCACAGATCCGCTTCCGTTCGATCCCGCCGAACTGCCGCGCGAAACGCTGATCGTGGACGTCATCACCAAGCCCGAGATCACACCGTTACTGCAGCGTGCGATCGACACCGGACATCGTACCCATTCCGGAAAGCACATGCACCTTGGTCAAGCCCGACGCGTTGCGCAGTTCTTCGGATATGAGTTGGACTGAGAACAGCACGCCTTCGCATGGCGAACCCGTGAGTTCGCATCTTTGCCTCTTGCAGTTTGAAAACGAAATTACATGTCAGTTAGCGACCAAGTAAGTCTGCTCCGCAATATGTTTGACGCCGCAGTGAGTCGCGCTCAGCCTGATCGCTGCATCGCGCAATTCCTGCCCACTCCGCCGATGGGGCGGACCATAGTTGTGGGCGCTGGCAAGGCATCGGCCGCGATGGCGCAGGCGTTGGAGAAGCACTGGTCTGCGCCAGTGAAGGGACTGGTCATTACTCGTTATGGCTACGCTGTTCCCTGCGAGCGCATCGAGATCGTAGAGGCTGCCCATCCTGTCCCGGATGAAGCAGGCCTGAAGGCAACCGAGCGTCTGCGGAAAATGGTTTCCGGTCTTTCCGAAGCGGATCTCGTTATTGCGCTAATCTCTGGAGGCGGCTCGTCGTTACTCGTAGCCCCAGGGGAAGGCATTACGTTGCAGGACAAGCAGGCAGTGAACGCCGCGCTACTGCAGTCCGGAGCAACGATCTCCGAAATGAACTGCGTCCGTCGCCATCTGTCCTCAATCAAGGGGGGACGCCTCGCCGCTGCATGCTATCCCGCACGAGTCATCACGCTACTCATCTCGGATGTCCCCGGGGATAAGCCAGTTGATATTGCATCGGGACCGACCGTTGCGGACGAATCGACCAGTGCCGATGCGCTTGCGATCCTTGAACGGTATCGCATCGCCGTCCCAGAAAACTTGCTGAATTACCTGCACCAGCCGCACTCGGAGAGCCTCAAGGCCGATGATGTGCGCCTTCGCAGGACGGAGGCGAGACTCATTACCACGCCGCAGGTCGCCTTGGAAGCCGCGGCTGAAGTCGCGCGCCAGGCCGGTTACGCGCCCTATATCCTCGGAGACAGCATTGAGGGCGAAGCGCGAGACTTGGGCCTCACGATGGCCGGTATCGCCAAGCAAGCCGCGTTGCGCGGACAGCCGTTCAAGGCTCCTTGCGCATTGCTGTCGGGCGGAGAGGCGACCGTAACCATTAAAGGCAACGGGCGTGGTGGTCGGAATGTCGAGTTCCTGCTGTCTCTTGCGGTGGCTCTCAATAAGCTGCCCGGTGTTCATGCAATTGCCGGCGACACGGATGGTGTTGACGGCGCCGAAGAAATTGCTGGCGCTTGCATCACGCCGTCCACGCTCGATCGGGCCTGGGCACTTGGCATCAACCCCCGCAAGAGCCTCGACAACAACGATGGCCATGGCTTCTTTCAAGCTATCGGCGATTCCGTTGTGACTGGCCCCACGCTCACGAACGTCAATGACTTCCGGGCAATCCTAATCGACAAAAGATAGGCCCGCCCAACTTGGCTCTGATCCTAAGTCGGTCGAACCCAGCACGGCCTTTTCCACCGGCTTGCTGATTACCTCAAGCTCGATTTCATGCTGCCGACTGCGTTCGAGGTCGGCAGCCTGCTTCCACCGCAAGCCCCGCCCCTTGCCTCAATATCGGAGTAAATAAGTGAGACGCATTCGAAATGCTAAGGTTGTAGCGACCCTCGGCCCGTCCAGTTCCTCGCGCGAGGTCATCAACGACCTCTTCCTGGCGGGCGCTGACGTGTTTCGGCTCAACTTCAGCCATGGTACTCATGAGGACCACGCGCAACGGCTGACGGAAATCCGGGCTGTTGAGAAGCAACATGGCCGCCCTATTGGCGTGCTACTCGACCTCCAAGGCCCCAAGCTTCGTATCGGCGCATTTGCTGGCGGAAAGGTATCACTGTCTGCCGGCGACAAGTTTCGCCTTGACCTCAGCGAGGCCGACGGGTCGGCGAGACGAGTGCATCTACCGCATCCGGAAATCTTCGCCGCCTTGCGAGAAGGCTCGGAACTGCTACTGGATGATGGCAAGATTCGACTGCGTGTGGATAGCCGCGGAGAAGACTTTGCCGAAACGACCGTCCTTAATGGCGGGCCACTGTCGAACCGGAAAGGGGTAAATGTTCCGGACGTGATGCTGCCGCTTTCTGCGATGACGGAGAAGGATCGTCGCGACCTGGAGTTCGGACTCGAGCTCGGTGTAGACTGGGTCGCGCTCTCCTTCGTGCAATGTCCAGAGGACGTTCGCGAAATCAAAAAGATCGTGAACGGTCGGGCTGGCGTCATTGCAAAGCTGGAAAAGCCGGCGGCGATTCAAAGCCTGGATGAGATTGTTCGCGAAGCGGATGCCGTCATGGTGGCACGAGGCGATCTCGGGGTGGAGATGCCCGCGGAGCAGGTGCCGTCACTCCAAAAGCAGATCATTCGGGCCTGTCGAAAGGCCGGCAAGCCTGTGATTGTGGCGACCCAGATGCTGGAGTCAATGATCGCTTCGCCGGTACCGACGCGGGCTGAAGCGTCGGACGTGGCGACCGCCGTCTACGACGGCGCCGACGCGGTCATGCTTTCCGCTGAGTCCGCATCAGGTCAGTACCCTGTGGAAGCCGTGCAGATGATGAACGGAATCATCAAGCGCACAGAGTCTGACCCCCTGTACCACGACGCCATCGAGGCCTCGCACACGCCGCCGAATCAACAAGTTGCTGATGCCATTAGCAACGCCGTGCGGCACATCGCGCAGTTGCTCAAGGTGCCAGCAGCCGTGGCCTATACGAGTTCCGGCTATTCCGCGCTTCGCATGGCGCGTGAGCGTCCCGCTGTCCCTATTGTCGGGATGACGCCTCTCGAATCCACTGCACGTCGTCTCGCCCTGGCCTGGGGCGTTCACGCCGTCCTGTGCCAGGAAGTGGAAGATGTCGTTGAGATGACGGATCTCGCGTGCCAAACAGTCTTGAAGGAGAAGTTTGGCAGCTCGGGACTGTCAATCGTTATATCGGCAGGTCTTCCGTTCACGGTAGCGGGAACCACCAACCTGTTGCGTATCGCGCAAATTCATTGACGTTTGAACGGTCTCTAAAACCAAGGACCTGCTGCCGCACGGGTTGAACGCCAGGACTGGGCGACGTTGGCATCGCGGCAGGACCTTCCGGCGCTTACACGGGTCGACGCAATCTCGGGAGTGGTTCGATAGTTCCGACGACGACGGTATTCCGACATGGCGGCCGTCGTCGCGGGATCGATAAAATGGCCCGCCACCGGGGCTACTACACATGCTAGGCGGCACGATCGAGATAGCCGACTGCTGATGGGTCGGCGACCCGCCATTTACCTCCTTCGCCGTCATACAGTCATTCAGGCGACCGGTTAGCGGACCTTCATGTTGAGTTGGCTGCTGGACGCGCGACTTCGCCAGAATGCAAGCTGATGTCCATTTCCAAGCCTATGGTCGAGTCTATCAGTAATGAGGAATGCATCGGCGTTGGCTCCGACGCGGTCACGCTAAGTGAACTCAACAGAGCAAGGTATGGCGTAGGCCTTCCTCTGGGCCTCCGGGTACGAGCGGCTCCGGTTCTTTGCTTAACTTTGCGACGTTCAGTTGTCAGGCTATTAGCGGCACGCCAATGACGCAAGATCTCGTTGCAGTCCAAGACGCTCGGTCGCATCATCTTTCGGCTACCGTTTCCATATCGACGCCAAGCTGCGCGATGAGCCATGTTACGAACGTACCGACCTTCGTAAGGTGCATCTCGTTCTGTCTGTAAGACAGGAAATGGGTTTCACGTGCGATTTGGGTGAACTGATCCTCGCCGAGGGCGACAAGATCGCCCCTGGCTAATTCACGCTCGGCCAGCCGGATGCTCTCAAGCGCGACACCCATGCCATCAACGGCCGCCGAAATCGCCAGCGCGCCGCGATCGAAGGATGCACGCGGACGCGTTGGACAGGCCATGCCATTAGCGCCAAACCAATCTGGCCAACTCACCCGGCTGAGTTGGGAATCGATCAGCGGAAGCTTTTCCATCTGATCCCGTAGCGACTCCCCGGCATTGATCAAGGCTGGAGAGCAAAGCGGAACGATGCGCTCCTTGCCCAAAGGACGAACGACCAGTCCTGCCCGTGTGTGCGCCGAACCATAGGTGATAGCGACATCGACCTCGCGCGCCTGTGTCAGGTCAATGGCTTCCGCGCCCGAAGACAGTCGGATCGTGATATCGCCATGCGTCTGCATAAACTGCGGCAGCCGTGGACCGAGCCATTTCACGGCAAAGCTGGGCGCGCAGTACACCGCCAGCACCTGTGACTGAGGAGCCAGCGCGACTTCGTTGCATGCAGCCTCGATGACATCGAACACCCGGGAAAGACTCTCCTGAAGGCGCTTGCCTTCTGGCGTGAGTTCCACGCGGCGAGTCCTTCTATCAAAAAGCTTGCGGCTGAAATACTCCTCGAGCTCCCGCACCTGGTGGCTGATCGCCGACTGGGTCAGATGCAGTTCCTTGGCCGCCAGAGTAAAGCTTTCCAGTCGGGCAGCGGCCTCGAAGGCTCGAAGCAGCACAAAATTTGGCACGCGCCTCATAAGACTCCAGCTATACATGAGTGTGGTTCATGTTTTCATGAACACCCATCGTTTGTCAACGCAGTCCCGGGCCACGACTATGAACACGTACCGCAGGCCCCGAACACGCCTTGCGAACACAAATAGTCCCTACACGGTTTTCAACGAGGAGTTGACATGGCAGCAGTACTCGAACGCGCCCCGCAAGTCTTTAACGAGCAGGAACGCACCTCCATTTATCAGCCGGAACAGATGGGGCTGATCTATCCGTCCGTGCCCAAGTTCGCGACGCCCGCAGAAGAGCGGCAGCATCGCAAAGAGCGTCTGGTCGCGGCCTGCCGCGCCTTCGCGCTGGAACGTCTGGACTACGGCTTCGCGGGGCACCTGACGGTGCGCGACCCGGAGCATCCGGAACTCTACTGGACCAATCCGATGGCGGTGCATTTTGCACAGGTGAACGTCTCGAATCTGATCTGCGCAGACCACGAAGGCCGCGTGGTCGAGGGCGATTACGCCATCAACCGCGCCGGTTTTGTGCTCCACGCCGCCGTTCACGAGATGCACCAGGACATCGTAGCGATGTGCCATGCCCACACCGAATATGGCACTGCCTTTGCCTCGCTGGGCAAGGGCATCGAACCGATTACCCAGGACGCATGTGCGTTCTATGAAGACCACGTCGTGATCGGCGACGAGGCGGGCAAGGTTGCGGTGGAGGTTAAGGGCGGCCACAAGGTAGCCAACGCCTTCCGCGGTGTGAAGGCCGCCATTCACCAGAACCATGGCCTGCTTACGGCAAGCCGCCACAGCATTGAAGCGGCGGCCTTCTGGTTTATCGCGCTGGAGCGTTGCTGCAAGCAGCAGCTGATGATCGAAGCGACTGGCGCCAAGACTCATCTGGTGACGCCCGAGCGCGCGCGCTACAGCCGCGAACACGTCGGCAGCGACTACATCGGCTGGCTGCACTTCCAACCGATCTGGGATCACCTGCGCCTCACCCAGCCGGACATGTTCGATTAAGCAATTGCCTCACCAAAGGTCACGCCCCGTGACCTTACAGGCCGCATGTCCAGCAGCGCGATGCTGACGCGGCCTCCTCTGCATCGATAAATACAGCCCCCAAGGAGACACCCCATGCAAACACCAGTGAGCGTGGTGACGCCCTACGTCGCCACCGAATCGGAAACGTATTCCAAGGTCATGTGGCGGCTATTGCCGTTCCTGTTTCTCTGCTACATGTGCGCATACCTGGACCGCATTAACGTGGGGTACGCGAAGCTGCAGATGATGCAGGACCTTGGGCTTAGCGATGCCGTCTACGGCCTTGGCGCGGGGATCTTCTTCGTGGGCTACCTCCTGTTCGAAGTCCCCAGCAACCTCATCCTGTTACGGGTGGGCGCCAGGCGGTGGATCGCCCGCATCATGATCACGTGGGGCCTGATCTCTGCCGCCATGATGTTCGTCAAAACGCCGACAAGCTTCTACATCATGCGCTTTTTGCTTGGGGTGGCCGAAGCCGGCTTCATCCCGGCCATCCTGCTTTATCTGACCTACTGGTTCCCGTCATCTCGCCGTAGCAAGGTGACTGCGCTGTTCCTGACAGGTATTCCCATGTCCGGCGTCGTTGGCGGCCCGCTGTCTGGCTGGATCATGAGCGCCATGCACGGCTCGCACGGCTGGGCCGGATGGCAGTGGCTGTTCTTGCTGGAAGGCATTCCCACAGTTCTTGTCGGCATCGTCGCGTACTTCTATCTCGACGACAAAATCTCGGACGCGAAGTGGCTGAGTTCGTCCCAGAAAACGATGATCGAAACCAATCTGGCTGCAGAGAGCCGTGGTCACGCCCTGCACTCGGTGCGGGACGGGCTGACCAATCCGAAGATTCTGCTCCTCAGCTTGATCTACTTCTTTTTTACCATGGGGCTCTACGGCGTCAGCTTCTGGCTGCCGACGATCGTCAAGGCAAGCGGCGTTTCCAATCCGCTGGACATCGGCCTGCTGTCAGCCATTCCGTACGCCGCCGCGACTGTTTCGATGATTCTCGTGGGTCAAAGCTCGGATACCCGGGGTGAACGTCGCTGGCATCTGGCGATACCAGGTGCGCTCGGGGCTCTGGGTCTGTGCTTTAGCGTAGCCTATGCCAACAATACGGCCATTGCGATGTTTGCGCTGACCATTGGCACGATGGGAATCATGACGACGATTTCCCAGTTCTGGACCTTGCCGCCCGCGATTCTCGGCGGTGCGGCCGCCGCAGCCGGTATTGCTCTCGCCAACTCGGTGGGCAGCATCTCCGGCGTCATCAGCCCGTATCTCATTGGCTGGGTCCAGACATCAACCGGTACCACTGGCAATGGCGTGCTTGTCCTGGCCGCGAGTCTGATCATCGGCGCGCTGCTCGTGTTCACCGTGCCTGCGCAACTGGTCAACATTGGCAGCCGCCGATAACAACTGGGACGATATGGATCAGGCCGTCTGACGGGTGTCCCCGATGTACTCGTCAAGGCGGCTGATCAGATTTTCCCGGGCGCGCGTCGTATGCAGATCGGTCAGCTCAGCCGCGCGTGCGGCGTCGCCCGCAGCAATGGCTTCCGCGATGGCCTCGTGTTCGTCCCAGATCGTCTTGCGTTGCTGCGCGGACGATTGCAGAACGGCCCCCATGGCGCGGCGGAGATGAACCCAATAGTTCTGCGCGCTCTGTTCGAGGAACGGATTGCCTGCCGCACGATAGATGGCGTGATGAAATTCCATGTCTGCATCGATCATGGCCTTGACGTCCTTGCCCTGCGTCGCACGCCGGCCGTTAGCAATGATCTTCGGATCGACCTTGAAGTGCCGCTTCGCCGCGAGTCGGGCAGCCAGGGCATCCAGCGAACCACGAATCTCGTAGAGGTGCCCGATCGACTCTGCATCCAACGGAGTGACCAGCACCCCCCGACCCGGGGCATCTTGCACGAACCCGTCTTTCTTCAGGATGCGGAGCGCCTGAATGACCGGCGAACGCGACACCTGCATCTGCTCGGCGATTTCTTCCTGGGTCAGGCGCGTCCCAGGAGCAAGCGTCCCATCGCTGATGGCGTCGAGAAGCATCTTGTACACCTCATCGACGAAATCGGGCCGGGCTTGAATCTTGGGAAATGTGGTCGCCATGGTAACTGCCTTCTGAACTCTGTATCCAGTTCATTGTGGTGGAGCCGGCCGTTCAATGCAATTGGATTCAGAGTCCGCACGATGTACTTGACTTTGGCTTGATCCAACGCCAACAATTTGAACTCTGAATACAGAGTTCAGAGTTCGAAATATGCAACCGAGGAACGAATCTATGCGAGTCTCCTATGAAAAAGATGCTGATATGTCACTTCTGCGAAAGCAAAAGGTGGCCGTTATCGGCTACGGCTCTCAAGGGCATGCGCATGCCCTTAACCTGAAGGACAGCGGCATCGACGTGGTCGTCGGCCTGCGCGAGGGTGGCGAGTCCTGGCAGAAGGCGGCGGCAGCCGGACTTCAGGTCGCCAGCATGGCACAGGCCGCGGCAGCCGCCGATTTTGTGATTCTTCTCATTCCTGATGAGACCATCGGCCGGGTCTACCGGGAAACTATCGAGCCAGCAATGCGTGAAGGCGCAAGCCTCGCATTTGCGCATGGGTTCAACATCCACTATGGCCAGGTCGTTCCCCGCAAGGATCTGGACGTCGTCATGATCGCGCCCAAGGCGCCCGGTCACACGGTGCGCTCGACCTATGCGGAAG
Source organism: Cupriavidus sp. a3 (assembly GCF_051015765.1). Lineage (NCBI taxonomy): Bacteria > Pseudomonadati > Pseudomonadota > Betaproteobacteria > Burkholderiales > Burkholderiaceae > Cupriavidus > Cupriavidus sp. a3. The sequence goes on from NZ_CP170645.1 coordinate 493,692, forward strand.
GCGGCGGTGTCCCAGGGCTAATCGCCGTCGCGCAAGACCGGTCAGGACGCGCCCGGGATCTCGCATTGGCATACGCCACGGCCATTGGCTGTGGCCGCTCTGGAGTGATCGAGACGAATTTTCGCGAGGAGACCGAAACCGACCTCTTCGGCGAGCAGGCAGTTTTGTGCGGCGGCACCGTCGAGCTCATCAAGGCCGGGTTCGACACGCTCGTGGATGCTGGATACGCCCCGGAAATGGCGTACTTCGAGTGCCTGCACGAACTCAAGCTGATCGTGGACCTGATCTACGAAGGCGGTATCGGCACGATGAACTATGGCATTTCCAACAATGCCGAGTTTGGCGAATACCTTACCGGGCCGCGCATCGTTACCAGCGAGACCCGCGCCGCCATGAAGGCCATTCTCGAATCCATCCAGACCGGCGAATACGCCAAGTCATTCATTCTCGAAAGCCAGGCGGGCGGACCTACCCTGCAGTCACGCCGACGCCTGACCGCAGCCCATCCGATCGAAGTCGTTGGTGCGAAGCTGCGCGAGATGATGCCGTGGATTCGCAAGTCGGCCTTGGTCGACAAAACCAGGAACTGATCACCCAGCCAAGCGACCAAGGCGCCAATTCCCGCGTAAACCCGAACTTACATCGCCGTATTGCGCGCCTAAACTCTGTATACAGAGTTCAGAATTCAGTAGTCAAAGACAACTGCAAGACCCCAGGAGACCCCACCATGACCACGCCCTTCGACCAACACGACGCCAGCAAGACCACCGGAGGCACTCCCGCTGCCGCCCCCGCCGCGAAGAAGCTGATTCCTTACGGCGGCTACTACACGAGCCGCGTACCTGGCCACGACCCCGAACTCACCGAAACGGGCCCGGGCACGCCGACGGGCGAATACATGCGTCGTTTCTGGCATCCGGTGTGCATGTCCATGGAGCTCACCGACACGCCGCGCTTCCTCAAGATCCTGAGCGAAGAACTCGTGGCGTTCCGTGACGGCAGTGGCCGCGTCGGCGTGCTGCATGCCCACTGCGTGCATCGTGGCGCTTCGCTGGAATACGGCGCGATCCAGGAGCGTGGCATCAAATGCTGCTACCACGGCATGGTGTTCGACGTGGATGGCGCTTGCCTGCATGTCCCGTTCCCTGCGGGCGAGGAGAACGAAGCCGACAAGTACGCCTGCTCGATCCGTCAGGGTGCGTACAAGGCCATCGAGCGCAACGGCCTGGTCTTTGCCTATATGGGACCGCCGGAAGAGGAGCCGCCGTTCCCGGAGTGGGAGCAGGATTTCACGGTGCTGCCGACCGACGAACTGGTGCCGTACAGCAACTTCCAGCACTGCAACTGGCTCCAGGTGCAGGACAACGCCGCCGACAACTTCCACCCCACCGCCCTGCATGCCGCGAAGAACGTCGTGGGCGGCAAGTTCCAGAGCACGACCTTCGACGAAGTCGGCGCTGCGTCAATGGAAGTCGCACCGGACATGCAGTTCATCCCCGTTCATCAGGGCCGCGGCCTCGCCTGCGCGGGTGCCCGGCGTGTCGACAAGGACAAGATGTTCCTGCGCATCCAGCACCAGGTCCTGCCGAACCTCAGTCTGCATGCCTATACCTCGGAAGATGGCTCTAAGAAGAAGCTGTTCAGCCGCTTCCACATCATCCGCTGGACCGTGCCCGTCGACGACGAAAATAGCAAGATGATCGGCTGGCGCGTGATGGGCCCCGGCATCGATACGCGCCTTGTGGGCGACAAGAGCATGGTCGGATACGAAACCATCGATTTTCTCGATGGCCAGGTCGCCATGCGCAGGCCAGAACGATTCGGCAAGTACAAGCTCGAGGACATGCCGCCGATTCCTCCCAATCACCGCGAGCGCACCAACTACAAGGATGCCCAGTACGCGCCGGGTGACTACGAAGCGATCATTAGCCAGCGTCCGATCGCGGTGCACGCACTGGAAAACCCTACCAAGTTCGATGCCGGTCTCTATGCCTTCCGCAAGATGCTGCGCGAAGCGGTGCGCGGCTCCAACGCTGCCGCCGCTGCGCAAGGCTTCGCCCAATGGCTGCGTGACGTCGGTGGCGCGCCCAACAGCTACTGCACGGGCAACGTATTCGAGCTCCCGGAAGCCGAAACGATGGAGCAGGAGGTCGCCAATCGTCGCCTGCTCGCACGCAAGGCGGTCGCCATCATCACGGAGGCCGATGGCCTGAAGGGCGAAGAGCGCGCTGCGTTCGTCAAGGCCAAGTTCGAAGAACTGGAGCAGAGTCTGAAACCTTAACGCGAGCCTACACATGAACGCCGGGCGGCACCGTACCGCCCGGCCCGATGCACCTGGAGATACGAGGTTCACCATGAATGCCCCCACCACCGAGCGCAGCGCGCTCACCCATCTGGAACTGGTTCTTCGGCAAGTTCGCATGGAGGCTGCCGGAATCAACTCATACGAATTCGTCGATCCCGACGGCAATGAGTTGCCGGGATTTACTGCAGGCGCGCACATCGACGTGCATATTGCCCCGGGAGTTATCCGTCAGTATTCGCTTTGTAACGACCCCCAGGAGCGTCACCGCTACGTCGTCGCCGTCCTTCGAGATGAAACCGGCCGCGGCGGCTCACGGGGAATGCACGAGACCTTACGGGTTCCGAATCGCGTCAAGGTCAGCGTGCCGATAAACAACTTCACCCTGGCTGAGGGCGTCAGCAAGTTCATCCTGCTTGCCGGCGGTATCGGTGTGACGCCGCTCAAGGCGATGGCCCATCGCCTCGAATCGAAGGGAATCGACTATGACCTGCACTACTGTGCCAAGGGCCTACAATACGCTGCGTTCGAAGCGGAACTTAAGAGCGTCGCCAGAATTGGGAAGATCCACTGTCACTTCGATGGAGGGAATCCCAAGAACGGGCTCAATATCACCGAGCTGCTAAGGCATCCAGAACCGCATACGCATATCTACTACTGCGGTCCAGCCGGATTCATGCAGGCTTGCGCCGATGCCGCCGCGCACTGGCCACAAGAACTTGTCCATTGCGAGCACTTCAAGGCGCCGGTGCAAAAAGCACCGGGTGCGAGCGATGTGCCGGTTGAGGGCTATGTGGTCGAGTTGGCGCAGTCCGGGACGAAGCTCACTGTTGCACCGGACCAAAACCTGGCAGAAGTCCTCCAACAAGCGGGTGCGCCGGTGGAGACGTCCTGCCAGTCCGGCCTATGTGGGACTTGTAAAGTCCGCTATCTGGCCGGTGAGGTCGACCACCAGGATTTCATTCTCGACGAGAGCGAACGACAAAGCGTGATGACTCCGTGCGTGTCTCGGTGCTGTGGCGGGACACTGGTACTGGACCTGTAGCAGTCACCGATGGAGCGAAGCCATGTGCAGTGATGGCCGTCCACTAGTGCATATTCTTCTGCTGTTCATCCTCATCTCAGCGACTGCGCCTGCGCCCCGACGTCCACCGTCACATGCCATGGACGGGTTGCAGGCCATTGACCTGCAGATAGCGACATCGCGACTATCGCTGCTTAAACAGGCAATAGACCCGTTCCTGTGAGCCACCAGCGTCGGGGCCGCCCCCACCCTTGATCAATAGATCCGCAGTCTAGCCTGTGTTCCGCAGCCCAGCGGCTACGCCGTTGATTGAAATGTGAATTCCACGCCGTACCCGATCACTCTGGTCGCCGCTCCTAAAGCGCTGAAGAAGTTCAAGCTGTAGCAGATTCAGGGGATCGATGTAGGGAAACCGATAGCGCAAAGATAACTGCATGTCTAAGCAGCGGAGGCTTGAGCCCGTGATCATCGCTAATGCGTCCGCAGCCCTGTGCCATTCGGCTTCGATCATCGAGAAGATGTTCTGGCTCAGCGTGCGATCTGACACCAGCTCAGCGTAACGTTTGGCCAGCTGCAAATCGCTTTTGGCCAGCACCATGTCCATATTCGACAGGAGCGTGCGAAAGAAAGGCCACTGCTCGTACATCTGCTGCAGCAGAGCTTCTCGATGGTTTCGGCACTCGGCGCCAGGAGCTGCCTGGATGAAGCCCGCGACGGCGCTGCCGAAGCCGTACCAGCCATTAATGGTCAGGCGGCACTGGCCCCAACTGAAGCTCCAGGGCACGGCGCGGAGATCCTCGATGTTCTGCTGGGGATTGCGCGATGCAGGACGTGAGCCGATGTTCAATTCGGCAATCTCGCGGATCGGCGTGGCGCCGAAGAAGTAGTCGACGAAGCCCGGTGTCTCGTACACGAGCGCACGGTAGGCGGCCATGCTGGCGCGTGAGAGCGCCTCGGCAGCCTCCACGAATTCGACGGGCGCTGCTTCGCCGGGCGTGAGGAAGGTTGCCTCCAAGGTGGCGGCAACCAGCGTCTCCAGATTGCGCCGGCCGATTTCGCTGTTGGCATACTTGGAGCCGATCACCTCGCCCTGCTCCGTCAAACGCAATTGCCCGCGCACCGTTCCCGGTGGCTGCGCCAGAATGGCCTGGTAGCTAGGACCGCCGCCACGGCCGACCGTGCCGCCACGCCCGTGGAACATGCGCAGGCGGATGGGGGGCATCTGGGCTTCGTTCAACTGGTCGAACAGCTTAACCAGAGCGCCCCCTGTACGGTACAGTTCCCAGTTGCTGGTGAAGATGCCGCCGTCCTTGTTGCTGTCGCTGTAGCCGAGCATCACGTCCTGCTCGGCGCCGGAGCGCAGCACCAACGCATGAACGCCTGGCAGACTATAGAACGCGCGCACGATTGGCGCGGCATTGCGCAAGTCCTCGATGGTCTCAAACAGCGGGACCACGATGAGATCACACACCCCGTCGTGCTGCAGGGTGCCGCGCATCAGACCGACCTCCTTTTGCAGCAGCAGCGCTTCGAGCAGGTCGCTCACCGTCTCGGTGTGGCTGATGATGTAGTGGCGGATGGCGGCGCGGCCGTAGCGCGCATGCGCGGTACGCGCCTGGGCGAAGATGGCCAGTTCACTCGTCGTCAGCGCTTCGTATGCTGCGTCGGGTACCCGCAGCGGGCGGGCATCATCGAGCAAGCGCAGCAACAGGTTTTGCTTGGCATCCTCGGCCAGCGACGCGTAGTCGCCTTCGATGCGTGCTACCTTCAGAAGGTCGGCGATTACTGCCTCGTGCTTGTCGGAGCTTTGACGCAGGTCCACCGTCGCGAGATGAAAGCCGAACACTTCCACGGCACGGATCAGCGGCCGCAGACGCGGTTCGATCAGAGCCGAGCCATGCTTCTCGCGCAGCGATTTCTCGATCGTGCGCAGGTCGGCCAGCAAGCTTTCGGCATTCGGATAAGGGTTCTGCGGTGCCACCGCGTGGCGCGCCGCCACCCCACCGGTCAGTTCGCGCAGCGTGGCCGCGAGGCGCGCATAGATGCCGATCAGTGCCCGGCGATATGGCTCGTCCCGGCGATGCTCACTGGGGTCCGGGGACGCTTCTGCCAGCGACTGCATTTCCTCCGACACATCCACCAGTGCGGCCGACAGCGACAGTTCGCTGCCCAGGTAGTGCACTTCGGTGAGGTAATGTCGCAGCGCCAGTTCGCACTGACGACGCAAGGCGTAGTCCAGCGTCTCTGCCGTCACGTTCGGGTTGCCGTCACGATCGCCGCCGATCCACTGGCCCATGCGGAAGAATGGCGCGATGCTCTTGCGGCCCAACGCGTTTTCCAGGTCGGCGTATACCCGCGGGATCTCACGCAGGAAGGTCGCCTCGTAGTAGGAAAGCGCATTCTCGATCTCGTCCGCCACCAGCAGCTTGGTGAAGCGAAGCAGCCGCGTTTGCCACAGTTGCGTGACACGCACGCGGATCTGCGCTTCGTTATCGGCAAGTTCGCGCGAGCTGAGCGCGTCAATGGCACTGGCATAAAACTGCTGCCGCAGGCGAATGTCGTCGCGTTCGGCGAGCAGCTGCGCGATGCCGCGCTCGGCGTCGAGGATGCTCTTGCGTTGCACCTCGGTGGGATGGGCGGTGAGAACTGGCGAGAGGTAGCTGTACTGCAGCGAATCCGCGATCTGCCCCGCATCGATGCCGGCATCGCTAATTCGCGCGAGCGCCACTTCCAAGCTACCTTCAATCGGCGCACCGGCACGCTCGGCACCGGTGCGGCAGCGGATCTGATGTCGGTCCTCGGCCAGATTGGCCAAATGGCTGAAGTAGGTGAAGGCGCGGATCACGCGAACCGTTTCTGCGGTCGAGAGGCCTTTGAGCAATTCCTTGAGCGCGCTGTCGGCAGAATGGTCCTCGTCGCGGCGGAAAGTCACCGAGAGCGTGCGGATCTTTTCCACCAGCGCGAAGGTGTCGGCGCCCTCCTGCTCGCGAATCACGTCGCCGAGGATGCGGCCGAGCAGGCGGATGTCCTCAACGAAGGCTTGATGGTCAGCTGCACCCGGGGGCGCGACGGCAAGGTTCGCCACGGCATCCGTCTCCTGTTTCGGCATTGGCTTCGTCCTATTCCAATCCTAAGCGTATCGCGATCAGCGGAACACTTCCGGAGGCATCAGCTTGACTTCGCCGACGGCCGGCTTGAAGTCCATCTGCGCAAGGATGTCCCTTTCGATATCCACGCCGGGTGCCACCTCGATGAGCGTCAGGCCGTCCTTTTCCAACCGGAATACAGCCCGGTCGGTAACGAACAGCACCTCGCGGCCATGCTCACGGGCGAATTCCCCACTGAAAGTAATCCTTTCGACACTGGAAACGAACTTGCGGACCTTGCCAGGCTGTAGAATATTCAGCCTTCCGTCAGAGAACGCCAGCTTGGTTCCTTGGGCGTCGAGCGTTCCGCAAAAAACGACCTTTTTGGCGTTTTGCGTGATGTCGACGAACCCACCGGGCCCAATCAGGTTTCCGCCCAGGTGGGAGACATTGACATTGCCTTGAGCATCCACCTCACCCATACCGAGGAAGGCCACGTCGATCCCGCCGCCACTGTAGAAGTCGAACTGCTCAATGGAAGGCAGAATGACTTCGGGATTCCGGGCGGCCCCGAAAAGCGCATCGTCGAGCATGCGGCCGTTGTGAACGCCCTGCTCCACACTCATCCAGAGCTGGTCGCCGATGCCCTGTTCCGCGATGACTCCGAAGATGCCGCCGGGGATACCGAATCCGAAGTTCAGCGAAGCGCCGGGCACAATCTCCATGGCTGCCCGGCGGGCGATAATTCGCCGCTCCAGTTTTGCCGGCAAGTCTGCCGTGGCCGACCCAAGCTGTGCGCGGCGCGAACCGCTCACCGTCATGTCATAGCCGAGGCCATAGAACTGCTCTTGGTTAGGGGCCTCGACCACGTAGTCGACCATGATTGCCGGGATCCGGATGTTGCGCGGGTTCAACGTGCCTGCCTCAACGACCTGGCGCACTTGGGCGAGGACCAGTCCCCCGCTGTTGCTGGCGGCAAGCGCCATGGTATGCAGGTCGAGATCCATCGGCTCCTCTTCGGGACTGATGTTTCCACGGGAATCCGCGTAGGTGCCCCGGACGATAGCGACATCCACCTTGAATGGCTTGTACCGCAGGATGTCCTTGCCATCCACTTGCATCAGTTCGACTAATTGATCCTTGCTTCGCGCGTTGCAGGCGCCGCCGTCATGGCGGGGATCGGCGAACGTCCCCAGGCCGGTTTCCGTGAACAGCCCCGGCCGGCCGGCGCCGATCTCTCGAAGCAGCTGCTGGATCACGCCGGCAGGAAAGCTGTAGGCCTCCAGCTTCTCTTCGCGGATCAACTGCTGCATCCGCGGCGACCATGTGAAGTGTCCGGCAATCACCTTGGCGACCAACCCTTCGTGCGCCAGCCGGTTGATGCCGCGTTGGTCCCGATCACCGAGCCCGAGCGAGTGCACGAGCGTCAGATTGCGCGGATGGCCGGTATCCAGGAAGCGCTTTTCAATGGCCGCCAAGATCTCCTCGGCAGAGCCCATGCCGGCGCCATTGCCCGCGACGGCGACGGTGTCGCCATCCTTGATCAACGCAGCCGCAGCGGACGCACTGGAAATTTCAATTTTGGTCATATGAGGTCTCCACCGTTCAGTGATGCCGCGGCCAGAGTGGTGCCGAGCACAAACGTTTCTGATTCCTGCAATTTGAATCGATTCAAATCGATCTGTCAAATCCTGCAGATGCACTTGGGCGTAGGGGGAAACACTAATACCGAGCGCTTTTTGAATCGGTTCAAATTCGAACCATTCCAACAAGCTGTCCCAGGAGACTTTGGAGATGAATGCTCGTCGCTACCTTGCCGCAGCTATCGCTGCCCTGCCCTTTGCTGCTTGCATGTGGGCGGCCCCTGTCCATGCGGCCGACATCAAGGAGAGGTCGATCAAGCTGTCTGTGATTACCGCACTCGACACTCCGTTGGGCGTTGGCGCCACCAAATTCGCCGAGATCGTCGGCAAGAAGAGTGAAGGCAAGCTCAAGGTCAAGGTGTACGGTGATGGAACGCTGGGCGGTGAGCAGCAGATGATCTCGTCGCTGCAGGGGGGAACCGTGGAAGCCACGATCGTGCTGCCGGCCGCGCTCAGCGGGCTCGTCAAGAACTTCGTGGTGCTCGATCTGCCCTTCGTCTTCGACAGCGAACAGCAAGCCGCGCGCGTGCTCGATGGCCCGGCCGGCAAGCGCCTGATGTCCTATCTCCCCGAAAAGAACCTGGTCGGCCTCGGCTTCATGGAACTGGGCTTCCGCCACTACACCAATAGCAAGCGTCCGATCACCAAGGTCGAGGACTTCGCTGGGCTGAAGCTGCGTTCGTTTCAGAACCCCGTGTTCATCGACCTGACGTCTGCGCTTGGCGCAACGCCGCTGCCTCTGTCGTTCACCGAGCTCACCTATCCTGTTGAATCAGAACACAAGAAAACCTAGCGCATCGGGGGCGTTCATATAATCTATTCTGCCGCGGGGGGGGATCGGCGACGCAGTTCCAGGTCCTGCAGCCGGTCCAGGGTGAACAACGTCCGCTCGATGCGGCCGAGCTCGCGAAGGGCCACGGCCAGGCCGTTCTGTCGCGGATAGCTGCCGAGCTTGCGCAGCATCAACGAAGCGGTGACCGTGCCCTGCCGGATCGACGTGGCCAGGCGCAGCACTTCGTCCCAGTGCGACCGGATCAGCTTCTCCTTGTACGTGCTGCCGATCATGGGCGCTAGTGCCGGATAATCGTCGGGGTTGCCGGGAATGTGTACAGCTTCGTGTCGGCGAGGTCGCGAATGCGGGGCGAGAACCGGAATCCGAGCAGGTGCATCAAGGCAAAGACGTGGTCAGTGAAGCCGTTGGTGTCGGTGTAGTGCTCCTGGATACGCAGATCCGATTCGTGGTACAGCAGGCCGTCGAGCACATGAGTCACGGACGCCGACGTTGACCAGCTTGGAATGATACGGCGCGTACTGGTCCGAGATGTGCGTGTAGATCACCCGGCCGGGATCCGAGCCGTACTTTTGACGTGCCCGGTGCTTTCGGCACGTCCCCCGGCCTTGAAGCGCTGGCCATCCGACGATGACGTGGTGCCATCGCCCCAATGGGAAGCAAAGGCATGGGCCGACTGCGCGTTGATCAGGTCCGCCAAGCCCTCTGAATAGGTCTCGTCGCGAATATGCCAGGCCTGCAGCCAGGAAAGCTTGGCGTAGGTGGTACCCGGGCAGGATTCCGCCATCTTGGTCAAGCCGAGATTTCCAGAATTGATCGCAGCTGCTCCGCATTCCAAAGGAAGGGAGGGGTTCGAACCGAGATCGCAGAAGGTGCTTGTCGGGGACGGCGGTTTCGGGATCGGTTGCTTGTGCGAAGCGTAGGAATCCGCGCAGCGCACCGAGAATGGCGGACTGTGTCTGCGGCGTGCGGTGAACCCGCGTGATCCACGCGAGTACATGTACGGTCTCAACGGGCTCGCCAGGATGTTCAACGGCGTAGTCCCGCACGAATTGCGTCAGTACGCCGCGGTGAGTTTGACGGTAGCCCAGCGACTCGCGATGCACAAGGTACTGCGCAAGCTGATTCTCCAGTTCCTCGGGTTTCATGCGCTTCCGGCCACGGCTTAGCAATTCGCGAGAGCGCGGGAAGATCGAGCTTCGCGTAGATCGCGGTGCTTTGTAGCGATTGATGACCGAGTACGCCGGCGATGCCCTTGAAACTGGTTTCCTGCTTGAGCATGTTCGTCGCGGCGGCGTGGCGCAGCAGATGTGCAGCGCCACGCGCCGAAGAGATGTCGGCTCGGGTCATGGCTCTCCGGACAATCTTGGAAATCGATGACGAATCCGCGAATGGCTCCCATGGTGGAGCCGCTTCGAGGAAATTGGCCTTTGCGGCGAGGGCGGCCGCTCGCGTTTGAGGTACGCCAGCAGTGCGCGGCCGACGTCGCGGGCGCAAATCGCGGTCTCGACGCGACTTGGTGCCGCGAACGCGGATGACGCCGTTGCCCCAGTCGATATCGTCAAGCGTGAGCTTGGTCACCTCGGCGGCTCGCATTCCTGTTCTCGCGAGCAGGAGGACGATCGCCGTGTTGCGCAGTGGCTGGTACGTATCGCCACTCGCAGCGAATGCGATCACTCGGTTGACCTCATCGGTCGATAGGCAAGCAGGTAGTGCAGCGTGGCGCCAGCGCCGGATTCTTGGTATCGCGCCCTCAAGCCCGGGTACGACCAATGCAGGAACGCGTGCGCAACCGCTGTCATCCAACTGCGTGGCACGAAATCGACGCCGGCACTTCGGCCAAGCGGCTTTTTGGTGACACCTTACCCATGCACACGCTGATGCAGAAAGGGCTGGTGCCTCTGTCGCGCACTGCGATTGATGGCGCGATTGCGAAGAATGGTGCCGCAGTGGCACTCAACCGGCGGGCCTTTGACTGGGGTCGGATTCTGGCGACAGGCTTCAACCCTGAGTCGATTGAAGGCTCATCCACCCCATTGGCCAAGCCTCGAACGCTGGATGAAGTGATCGCCCATCGGATGCAGGAACTGACCGCGTACCAGAATGCTGCTTATGCTGAACGCTATCGGGAACTAATTTTCCGGGCGCGGAGTGCCGAAGTTGTTGCGAGGCCTGGTAGCGAAAGCTTCGCGATGGCCGTGGCGGTGAACGCGTACCGCCTGATGGCATATAAGGATGAATACGAAATCGCTCGGCTCTATTCGGACGAGGAGTTTAAGACGTTTCTGGCAGCGCAATTCTCCTCCTCCAGTAAGGTATCCCTGTGACTTGCGCCTCCGCTGCTTTCACGCACCGATGCCCCAACGGGTCGTCCCCGCAAACGCCGTTTCGGTCCATGGATCTTCCCCGCGCTCGGCATGCTGGCACGTCTTCGTTGGCTGCGCGGCACCCCCGCCGATGTGTTCGGTTATACCTCAGAGCGACGCGCAGAACGGTCGCTGATGGCCGAGTATTTCGCGGACATCGAAAGGCTAAGCACGACGCTTTCAGATAGCTATGAGATTGCGTTGGAACTGGCGAGGTTGCCACAGCAAATTCGCGGCTTCGGCCCCGTGAAGGAGGCCGCAATGGCGACGCATCGCAAGCAGCGCGGCGAACTGATGCAACGGCTTGCGAGCAAGTAATTCAGAGGCAGGAGCAACTTGGGCTTCGTCTATCCTACCCGGTAAAACTCCACCGACTGTCCCGCATTGACCGCCCGCCGCAGCCAGTCGGGCATGTCGCCCTGCCCGCCCCAACTCTGCCCCGCGGCGTTGCGGTAGCAGACCACCGGCGGCGGCGCTGGGGCGGGTGGCGGCGGTGGCGGGCCCCTGACCAAGATACGCCCTTATGCGCTGCAGAGCATAAGGGCGTTTAGGCACAGTTCCCGGTTATGCCCAGTCTGTACTTATCACATGCAGCAGAAGGCGTGAGTCGGCCATTTGTGTCCGCGGGCATCTGTGACGTCTTCGCATAATCGGAGCAGGCTTTTCCGATCGACCAATCTGGTCGAGAGGAGAAGCTCATGGGTCACACCCAGTCCCCAGGTCTGTCGGCACGCCACGCGCGACGTCCCGACGCGACCTCGGTAACGGAGTTACCGAGCGAACTGCAGCATTGGCTAGACGACTTCGATCGCCATCTATCACAGGTCGTTGGGCTCGCAAGTTCCTCCCGCCGCCAGTATTGCTTCTACGTGCGTCGGTATCTCGCTCAATACGGTGAAGCAACTGCCTTGGCCCAGTGGATGCCACGCGCGGAATGGCTTAGTGCCTTCGTCTGCCAAGAGGCGGCTCGTCTCCACGGGCACTCCCGCAAGAAGCCTGGCAATGCATTGCGTGCCTGGCTCAAGTATTTGGTTTTCTGTGGTACGGCCGGCAGTGAGCTCAAGGACGCGATTCCCGCAATGCCTCACTGGAAGTACGCCTCCTTGCCAGTTCGTCTCACTGCAGACCAGATCGAGCGCGTGCTGGGCGCCTCGCTCGACGGAGGCGTCCACGAACTGCGCAACCGGGCGATGCTGGTGATCTTAGCGAGAATGGGTCTACGGGCCCGCGAGCTGACGCAGTTGATGCTTGACGATTTCGACTGGAGTGCGGGATGTATGCGTATTCGCCCCGGCAAGACTCACCGTGAACGCTGCCTGCCGCTGCCTCATGATGTTGGCGAAGCCTTGTCTGCCTACCTTCTGCGGGAACGCCCCCGCAGTTCTTGCCGAGCCGTATTCCTGAGCACCAGGGAGCCATATGGACCGATCCTGGACTCGTCAGTTGTATCGAGAACCGTCCGCCGCGCAATGAACCGCGCTGGTGTCGTTGGCATCCCCGCTGCAGCACATGCGCTGCGACACACTGCGGCGACGCAAATGGTGTGCGGTGGAGCGAGTTTCAAGGAAGTCGCCGATGTGCTGGGGCACGCCTCGCTGGCGACGACAGCCATCTATGCGAAGCTCGACCACGCTACGCTCGCGCAGGTAGCCTTGCCTTGGCCGGGAGAGCGATCATGAGCGGGCATCCAGAGTTACGCGATCACTTGGAGGCCTATCTCGCTGTCAGGGAAGCGCTTGGCTTCAATGATGCAGCCAGAAGGACGCTGCTGCGAAGCTTCGTTGAGTATGCGATCACCACTGACAGATGGCCGATCGACGCACAGCTCGCTCTCGATTGGGCGTGCGGACCGTCGTCAGTTCGCAGTGCGGCCGGACAGGCGAGCCGCCTTTCCGCCGTCCGACGGTTCCTGTGCTATCTGCGGGCCAGCGTTCCAGAAACGCAGGTGCCTGGAAGCGGGTTGATTGCGCGGCAGCAGCGACGCAAGCCCTATATCTTCACGCAGGAAGAACTCACCCGCCTTCTGGATGCCGCTGCTGCAATGCGGCCACGTCGCAAGCTGCGGCCGCACGTGTACGTCTCAATGATTGGCCTTTTGGCCAGCACTGGACTTCGCGCAGGCGAGGCCATCCGGTTGACAGTCGATGACGTGCGGCTTGACATCGATCCGCCGCGAATATTGGTCCTCGAGACCAAGTTCCGGAAGTCGAGGATCGTGCCCGTGCATCCGACCGCCGCCGAGAAGCTCAAGACCTACGCACTGCTGCGCCGGAGGCTGGGATATGCAGGACTGTCGGACTTGTTCTTCATGTCCGAGATCGGAACGGCGATCAGCTACGGATTCTTCGCCACCTGGTTCACGCGCACTGCCCGACGGTTGGGCATGTCGCCACCATTGGGTGCTCGAGCGCCAACGCTGCATAGCCTACGCCACACCTTCGCCGTCGAGCGGCTGACGCAATGGTGCCTGGAAGGTGTGCCGGTCCAGCAATGGGTACCGAATCTCTCCGTCTATCTGGGACACGTCAGCCCGGTTGAGACGTACTGGTACCTGACGGCAACGCCAGCACTGCTGACCGCCGCGGCTGCGGCGTTTGGACAGTATGCAAATCTGGGAGATACGCGATGAAGACAACTACCATGATTGGGCCTCTGCTGCAGAGCTTCTTCGTTGAACATCTGCTCGCCCACAAGCATGTCAGCCCGCGCACGATCTCGAGCTACCGGGATGCGTTCCGTCTACTGCTTCAGTTCGTGCGGGACAAGACGCACATTGAACCGGCCTCACTGCACTTGGCTGCGTTGGACGCCCCCGTCATCCTATCGTTTCTCGACCACCTGGAGACTGAGCGCCACAATTCGGTGAGCTCACGCAACGCCAGACTGGCGGCGATCCACAGCTTCTTCCGATGGGTCGCACTGTGCGAACCGGAAGCAGTGGGCATGGCCACACGGGTACTCGCAGTTCCGCTCAAGCGGACTGATCGATTGCTTGTGCAGTCGCTCACCCGTGTCGAAATCGATGCGCTGCTTGTAGCGCCGGATCGGTCCCAATGGCGCGGCCGGCGCGATTACGCGCTGCTTCTGACGATGTACAACACCGGCGCGCGCGTTTCGGAAATCACCGCGCTTCGACAGGAACAGGTGCAGTTCGGTGCTAGCTCGTTGGTCAACTTGAAAGGCAAGTGAGGTAGCCTGATCGAGGCGGACACGCTTGGTCCTTAGATTAAGATCGTGGATCAGGAGTGTGCACAGATGAGCA
>NZ_CP170645.1:508264-545369 GCF_051015765.1 Cupriavidus sp. a3
GTAAGCGTCCGGGCAACCCGTCTTGAATTGCAGTGAGGGCCTTGGGAGTATCGTGTCCACTTAACGAATAGGTGGATACGTGGACACTATCGAAGAAGAAGCGCCGCTCGGACGACGTCGCCGCCGCCGCTACAGCCGCGAATTCAAGGCGCAGGTGGTTGCCGCATGCCAGGGACCAGGAGTTTCGATTGCAGCAATTGCGTTGCATCACAAGCTCAACGCGAACCTGCTCAGGCGCTGGGTTGATCAGGCCGAAGGGAATGTGCCGGCCCCGATCGTCAGTGGCGCCGTGGCGGTCCAGCCGGCAGCGATGCCGGCATTCGTGCCGGTGCCACTTGAGACGAGGAACCTGCGCTCAACCGAGATCCGCATCGAAGTCCGTCGCCCAGACCAGTCGATCACAGTAAGTTGGCCGACATCCGAAGCAGCGCAATGCGTTGCGTGGCTGCGCGAGTGGCTGGCGTGATCCGCATTGACGAGGTTTGGCTGGCCGTCGATCCGCTGGACATGCGGGCCGGGTTCGACACGGCGCTGGCCCGGGTGGTCACGGTGTTCGGCGCCGCCCATCCGCACCATGCCTACCTGTTTGCCAATCGCCGGGCCAACCGCATGAAGGTCCTGGTTCACGACGGCATCGGCATCTGGTTGGCAGCACGCCGGTTAAATCAAGGGCAGTTCGCATGGCCGCGTTCCAGCGAACCAAAGCAATACCCACTGACGCACGAACAGTTGGCCGGCCTGGTGCTTGGATTGCCATGGCAGCGCATCGGTCAGGACGGAGTGATACGAGTCGTGTAACGTCCGCAATTGCAATCGGTGCGCGTGCCGATGTCCGTGGAATGCCGGGTGCGGCACAATGGCCGGCATGATCGACACCGTACAACTCCAAGGCATGAACGCAGACCAACTGCGGGCGCTGGCCATGGAGTTGATGTCGGAAGTGCGGGCACGGGACAGCGAGTTGCGCCTCAAAGATACCCGCATTGCCCAGCTCACGCATGAGATGGCTGTGCTGAAACGGTGGAAGTTTGCTGCCCGTAGCGAGAAGCTTCCAGCCGAGCAACAGAGCTTGCTGGACGAGGCCATCGACGCAGACCTGATCGCCCTCGAACACGAGCTCGAACAGCTCGCCAGCCAACCGAAGGACGAGTCCCCGCCGAACAAACCGCGCCGTGCGCCGCTGCCGCCGAATCTGCCGCGTGTCGAAATTCGCCATGAACCGACGTCGACCACGTGTGGTTGCGGCTGTCAGCTCAAGCGCATTGGCGAAGACGTGAGCGAGAAGCTGGACTATACGCCCGGCGTGTTCACCGTCGAGCGTCATGTGCGCGGCAAATGGGTGTGCGCGCAATGCGAAACGCTGACTCAGGCCCCGGTGCCGGCACAGGTGATCGACAAGGGAATCCCTACCGCCGGATTGCTTGCGCAGGTCCTGGTGGCCAAATACAACGATCACTTGCCGCTATATCGGCAGGAACGCATCTTCGAGCGTGCAGGGCTAGCCATTCCTCGGTCCACGCTCGCGCAATGGGTCGGCATGTGCGGCGTGCAACTGCAACCACTGGTGGACGCGCTCAAGAAGCAGATTCTGCAACATCGCGTGCTACATGCCGATGAGACGCCAGTGGCCATGCTCAGTCCCGGCAAGGGCAAGACACAGCGCGCCTATCTTTGGACGTATTGCCCTGGGGCATTCGAGGATCTGCGCGCAGTGGTGTACGACTTCGCCGACAGTCGCGCGGGCGAGCATGCGAGGAACTTCCTTGGCAACTGGAAAGGTCAGCTCGTCTGCGACGACTTCACCGGCTATAAGGCGCTGTTTGCCCAAGGCATTACCGAGTTGGGTTGTATGGCTCACTCGAGGCGTAAGTTTTACGACCTCCACGCGGCGAGTAAAAGCCATATTGCACAGGATGCCCTGCAGTACATAGGTGAGCTCTACGAGATCGAGCGAGAAGTGCAGCAGGTTGCTGCACAATTGCGGCTGGAAATCCGGCAACAACGTGCGCGGCCGATTGCCAATGCACTCCATGCGTGGATGACCGGACAACGCACTCGTGTGAGCGACGGATCTGCTACCGCCAAGGCACTGGACTACAGTCTACGGAGATGGGCTGCGCTGACGCGGTACCTCGACGATCCGCAGGTCCCCATTGATAACAACTGGTGCGAAAACCAGATACGTCCGATTGCCCTTGGCCGGGCCAACTGGCTGTTCGCGGGCTCGCTACGGGCAGGCCGTCGCGCTGCTGCAGTTATGAGCCTGCTTCAATCTGCCCGGCTGAACGGTCACGATCCCTACGCCTATCTCAAGGACGTCCTCGCCCGGCTGCCAGCGCAGCCCGCCAGTCGCATTGAAGAGCTTCTGCCTCATCACTGGCAACTCCCACCGTCCTGACCGCGGCCCTGTCGTCAAGACGAGATCACCGCGCGCTTACGTACACCGCGCTGGAGAACAAGACCGTGGACGGCCAAGAGAACAGCTACGCAACGATCGAGAGCGCCAAGATCAACGAGGTTCAGAAGTACCTGGCGCCCACGCGCCACGTCTACGCCTCCCAGCTCATCCTCTTCGGCAAGAAGTTCTGGGATCGTCTGTCGGCTGACGAGCAAAAGATCCTGCAGGAGTCTGCCCAAGAGGCGATTCAGGCCCAGCGGCTGGCGGCTCGCTCGCTTGAGGCAAAGGCGCGCGAAACGTTGCAGAAGAAGGGTCTGAAGTTTAGTGAAATCACCCCCCAAGAAATGGCGCGGTTGAAGGAGCGGGTCAAGCCGGTTATCGAGAAGCACACCGCATCGCTGCCTTCCGATCTGAAGACCGAGTTCTTTGCCGAGGTCGAGAAGGCTCGCTCCACGAAGTAGCCATCAGCTTCTCGACCAACACCCGCATACCACCACTTTTGGAGAGACAGACATGAAGCTGTTGCTGCCGCAAACCGATGGGGGCCTTCGCCCCTACACCCTCGTGAACGACACGCCGCTCTACGCAAGCGTTCCGAAGGCCCCCTTCAACCGCGTCGTCTACGCAGCCGCCCACGTCGTCGTGGATCCGCTGCGCTCGCCCGATCCGTGGGACAGCAAGCCCGTCATCGACTGGGATACTACCCTTGCGTTCCGCGATCACCTTTGGCGCCATGGCTTCATGATCGCCGAGGCGATGGACACTTCCCAGCGTGGCATGGGCCTGGACTGGGCCACGGCGCGGGAACTCATTGAGCGCAGCGTTGCACACGCGAAGACGGTCCCTGGAGCCGACCTTGCCTGCGGTGCCGGAACCGACCAGCTTGTGGCCACGGCTTCCACTACGCTGGCCGATGTGGTGGCGGCATACGAAGAGCAGATTCAGGCGATCGAAGCGTGCGGCGGTCGCATCATTCTGATGGCCAGCCGGGCCTTGGCCCAGGTGGCCAAGGGCGCCGACGACTACAGCGCCGTCTACGGGAAACTGCTGCGCCAGTGCAAGGACAAGGTGATCCTCCACTGGCTGGGCGAAATGTTCGACCCGGAACTCAAGGGCTATTGGGGTACCGGCGACCTGAACCAGGCCATGGAAACCGTCTTGGGCATCATTGCCGAGAACGCCGACCATATCGACGGGATCAAGATCTCCCTGCTCGACCCGGTCTGGGAGGAACGGTTGCGCGCCCGCCTGCCCGCAGGCATCAAGATGTTCACGGGCGACGACTTCAACTACGGTGAACTGATTGCCGGCGACGGCGAGCACTATTCCCACGGCCTGCTCGGCATCTTCGATCCGATCGCACCGGTTGCGGCGGCCGCACTCAGCGAGCTGGCACGCGGCGACGTCGAATCCTACAACCGCATTATTGCCCCGACGGTTCCGCTTGGGCGCGAAGTGTTCTGTGCTCCGACGCGCTACTACAAGGCCGGCGTCGTCTTCATCGCGTGGCTCAACGGCTTGCAGAGCCATTTCAGCATGGTCGGCGGCATGGAATCCGCGCGCAGCGTCGCCCACTATGCGCGAGTGTTCGAACTCGCCGATCAGTGCGGGGCGTTGACCGACCCCGCGCTCGCGCTGCATCGCATGCAGCAGTTTCTTCAAGTCCATGCAGGAGTCTCATCGTGAGCGCCAATCTGAATCTCGAAACGCAGTCTTCCGTCGCCCTCGTAACCGGTGGTCGACGCGGGATCGGCCGGGGAATCGCCTACGCCCTGGCGGCAGCCGGCTTTGATGTCGCGATTGCCGACCTCGAGCAGGACGCTGACGCCGAAGAGACACTTCAAGGCATTCGCGCCCACGGCCGCAAGGCCGCGTTCACCAAGTGCGACATCTCGGATTTGAGTTCGCATGCCGCGGTGCTCGAATCGGTCGAGCGTGAGCTCGGCCCAGTCAGCTGCCTGGTCAACAACGCCGGAGTGAGCGTGGCCAAGCGCGGCGACCTGTTGGAGGCGACGGCTGAGAGCTTCGACCGGCTGATCAATATCAATTTACGCGGTCCCTTCTTCTTCACTCAGCGTGTGGCGGCAGGCTTCATTGCTAAGCCTTCGACCTCTCAGTACCGCTGCATCATCAATGTCTCGTCTGCCAACGCGTTCGCGGCCTCCACGAATCGAGGCGAGTACTGCATCTCGAAGTCGGCGATCAGCATGGCGACCCAGCTGTTTGCGACCCGCCTGGGTGCTGCCGGCATTGGCGTGTTTGAAGTGCGCCCGGGCGTGATCCGGACGGGCATGACGGCTGTCGCTGCTGCGGATTACGACCGTCGCATTGCCGAGGGCTTGACCCCGATCCAGCGTTGGGGCGAGCCCGAGGACATCGGCCGCGCTGTTGCGGCGCTGGCCAGCGGGGCGTTCAGCTTCAGTACCGGTGACGCAATCCATGTGGATGGCGGCCTTCATATCCAGCGCCTCTAAGCCCTAGCATCAGGAGGTCTCAACATGTCTGATTTGCTTCGACTACAAGTTGACGGTCCGGTGGCGCGGATCACCCTCGCTCGCGCGGAGAAGCTCAACGCGCTTACCGTGCCGATGCTGGACGCACTCGATGCAGCCTGCGGGCAGCTCGAGCGCACCCCAAGCGTGCGGGCCGTCGTGCTGGATTCGGAAAACCCAAAGGCTTTTTGCTCCGGTGCCGATATCGCAGAGTGGGGGGCGCTGACGCCAAGTGAGATGTGGCGAGTATGGACTCGCATCGGTCATCGTATCTTCGATCGATTGGCTACGCTTCCCCAACCGACCATCGCGGCCATCCACGGCCTGGCATTCGGCGGAGGCCTGGAATTGGCAATGGCATGCGACTTGCGGGTGGCCGCGTCCAATAGCACCTTCGCCTTGCCGGAAGCATCGGTCGGAGCGATCCCTGGATGGGGCGGCACCAAACGGCTGGCGCGCCTCATCGGCCCCAGCCGGGCGAAGTACATGGTCTTCCGATCTGCCCGCATCGACGCTTCGACGGCGCTCGCCTGGGGGCTAGTGGAGGAAGTGGTCGAAGCCGCATCGCTGTCCATCCGTGCGCACGAGATCGCGCGAGAAATTGCCAGCCGAGCCCCCGAATCCGTCCAGCTTTCCAAGCAACTGATCGACGCCGAGGCAGGTGGTCTTAGCGCCGAAACGATCGCCGCGGGGTTGGCGCTGGCGCTGCCCAACGGTCGTGAAGGCGCCGAAGCATTCAAGGCCAAACGCGATCCCAGCTTCACCGATTCCTGAGGCCATGTCAAATAGCCCTTCCCCCGATCCGACCCGGCTTTCCATCAATACCGCAACGTTGTGGGAGAGCTGCAACCTGGTTGAGGCCGCAGAGGCGCTGCAGCGCCATGGAATCCGCGGCATCGCCCCTTGGCGCAACCGCGTGGCCGAGATAGGTGTTGCGGAAGCGCGACGGGTGCTGGACGATTGCGGCCTCACGGTATCCGGCTTGTGCCGCGGCGGGATGTTCACGGCAGGCGATGATGCCGGAAGACAAGCTGCAATTGACGACAACCTGCGCGCGATCGACGAGGCGGCTGCCCTCGGCGCACGCTGCCTGGTGATGGTGTGCGGCGGCCTGCCACCCGGCTCAAAGGACTTGGACGGCGCCCGAAAAATGGTACGGGATGGGCTCGGAGCCATCCTTGGTCATGCGCGGGCATCCGGTATCCCCATCGCCATCGAGCCGTTGCACCCAATGACTGCAGCAGACCGCAGCGTCATCAATACGCTGGGCCAAGCGCTGGACCTGTGCGATGAGCTTGATCCACAAGGAGCTGCCGCGCTTGGCGTGGCGGTGGATGCCTACCACGTGTGGTGGGATCCTGAACTGAGGGGGCAGCTGAGTCGCGCCGGCAAGGGGCGAATTCACGCGTTCCACATTTGCGACTGGCTGGTGCAGACGACTGATCTCGTGCTTGACCGTGGGATGATGGGCGACGGCGTCATCGACTTGCGACAGTTGCGCAACTGGGTCGAGGAGAACGGCTACGATGGCATGCACGAGGTCGAGATCTTCTCGATGAACGACTGGTGGAAGCGTCCTGTCGACGAAGTTTTGCAGATCTGCAAGGCACGCCATGCTGAAGTCTGTTAATGAAGGCCAGATCGTTCCTGGCGAAGGTGCCAGCACTACGATGAACCGCAAACTCCGTTTGTCTGACATTAAGCCGGGACTCAGGTATGTGAGCCCTGGCATCGTCGTGACCGAGAGCCACATCGTCAACTTTGCGGGCTTGTCTGGCGACTTCTTCGACGTGCACATGGACGACGCCTTTGCGCGGTCGGTGGGGTTCAAAGCGCGCGTCGCACACGGCCTGCTCTGCTTGTCGCTGGTCGACGGCTTGAAGAACCGCAGCACCCTCCAGTTCGATGCAATCGCCTCCCTGGAGTGGACATACCGATTCAGGAAACCTGTCTACGTCGGCGATCGCATCGAAGCGCACATGCGGGTGCTGGAAGCCAGACCAACAAGCAATCCGAGTACTGGCGTCGTTCGGCTCCAGTTACAGGTGATCAATCAACATGGCGACATCGTTCAGGATGGCGTCAATGCGTTGATGGTGAAGAACTGATCGGCCCAGGACATCCTAAGTCACCCCGGGACACAACGAGGGAAGCGCGCCGGTCAGGCCCTCCGGACCTTCCGGAGCGGACGTGGCTGCGGCGCTTCGCCGCTTGACTGTCGAACGATCAGCTTGGGCTCCAGGACGACGCTTTCAAAAGGCCGGTCAGGTTCGGCAATGCGGTCAGCCAGCAAGCGACCCGCCTCCTGGCCAAGCTTCTCCCTGTCAATCGCGACGGTCGTGAGCGCGGGCTTCCACAGGCCCGCTTCAGCCACATCGTCGACGCCGACCACCGAACACTCTCGGCCCGGCTCCAGCCCCAGCTGGCGAAGTCCGAGCATCGCGCCGAAAGCCAGGTCATCGTTGAAGCAGACGATGCCCGTGGGCGGTTCGGGAGCCGCGAACAAAGTAAGCACAGCGTTAAAGCCATCCTCCCGCCCTGGTCGGCACTCGATCACGCGTGAGGGGCCGTCAGGTTCGATCGATTCCACCGCCGACCGAAATCCTGCAAAGCGATCCCGGCCTGTCGAGGTTTCCTTGTTCAGACCGATATAGGCCAATCGCTGATGTCCCAACCCCAGCAGGTGCTTTGTTGCCAGGCCCGTGGCCATCCGATTGTCGTTGCCGACGTAATCGGTCTTCACGCCAGGCACATAGCGACTCACCTGCACAACAGGAATGCGCCACTGTTGGACACGCTGTAGGTGCGCCTTCGGTGTTCCGATCGCGGGAGTGAGAAGCAGACCTTCGACACTGTACTCACGCAGCGTTTCTAAGAAACGTAGCTGACGTTCCACGGACTCCGCACAGTTGCCGAGTACCAGGGCGCGACCCGCGTTCTCCAATGCAGCCTGGATGCCAGCGGTCACGTCAGCATAGTAGGGGTTGACGAGATCGCAGATCGAGACGCCAACAATGCTTGAGCGGCGGTTGCGAAGATTGGCGGCTGCACGGTGATACACGTAGCCCAAGTCGCGCATCACTTTCTGCACATGAGCTCGGGTCGCGTCCGCTACCAAGGGGCTGTCGTTGAGAACCATCGAGACGGTCCCGGTGGCCACTCCGGCCTCGCGGGCAACGTCCTTGAGGGTAATTCTATTTGTCGCCATGACGATGATATTGCTGAATCGATTCAAAACCAAGCATACCTTCTTTGCGGCCCCTTCGAAACGGGCAGAGCCGGTTTTTCTCGCGTCTTTCCCGCCTCTTCCGGTGCGTTCTCGCGCTTCATCCGGGCACACACCTAAGGGTTTACGCGATCAAAAGGGTTTACACCAATCCCCGATCGTTTTGAATCGGTTCAAAGTCCGGTTTTCTTCTGGAATCACGAAATGAAGATCAAAGGCTTACGCTGGTGGATCGTCGGGCTGATCATGCTTGGTACGATCTTCAACTACCTGGCACGCAGTTCCCTATCGGTCGCAGCGCCAACCTTGACCGAGAAGTTGCAACTGACCACGCAGCAATACTCCTACGTCGTTGCCGCCTTCCAGGCCGCATACACGGTGATGCAGCCGATCGCAGGCCTGATCCTCGATTGGGTTGGCCTAAAAATCGGTTTCGCCCTGTTTGCCGTCGGTTGGGCGGTGGCCAACATGTTGCACGGGTTTTCGACAAGTTGGCAGTCGCTCGCGGTATTCCGCGGCCTGCTCGGCTTGACCGAAGCCGCCATTTTCCCCGCAGGGATGAAGACGATCTCCCAGTGGTTTCCCGCGCGGGAGCGCTCAGTTGCAACGGGTTGGCTGAACAGCGGCACGTCGGTCGGGTCAATGCTCGCCCCTCCTCTCGTTGTGTTCTGCATCATCACGTTCAACTGGCAGACCGCATTTGCGGTCACGGGTGCGATCGCATTGATCTGGGTTGCGCTGTGGCTTGCGTTCTATCACGCGCCCAAGGACCACCCTAACCTGTCAGAGCAGGAGCGACACCTCATCCTTGATGGACAGGAGGCGAGCAAGCAAGAAACCGGTGCGCGACCGTCGTGGAGGCACATCTTGGGCGAGCGCCGCTTCTGGGGGATCGGCATCCCTCGATTGCTGGCCGAGCCGGCTTGGCAAACATTCAGCTTCTGGATCCCGCTGTATTTGGTGTCTGTGCGCCATATGGATCTCAAGGAGATCGCCATGTTCGGATGGCTGCCATTCCTTGCTGCCGACCTGGGCTGCGTCGTGGGCGGCTATCTGGCGCCCTACTTCATGAAACGCTTCAAGGTATCGTTGATCACCTCGCGCAAGCTCGTGGTAGTCACTGGCGCGCTGCTAATGGTTGGACCTGCCTGCATCGGCCTTGCAGAGAGCCCGTATACCGCGATTGCGCTCTTCTGCGTCGGCGGCTTCGCGCACCAAGCCATCTCGGGAGCCCTCTTCACACTGGCATCGGACGTCTTTGGCCAACACGAAGTGGCAACGGCCACGGGGCTGACGGGCATGCTGGGCTGGATTGGCGGATTATCCTTTTCCCTCGTAGTGGGCGCGCTTGCCACGACAATTGGCTACAACCCACTATTCTTCTGCCTCTTGGTGTTCGACCTGCTTGGTGCCGTGATCGTCTGGCGTATGGTGGCCGGTGAGCCGGCCGCGGAAGGGGACATCGGCCGGCACGCGGAGCCCGCCGAAGCATAAGGAAGAGAGGCCATTAGCCCAAGGCCCAGCCCAGGTTCCTGAGCTGGGCTTCGCGGCGACCGCCTTCACATCGATTGCCGCTCACCGGACCGTCGGAAGATCCCCGCGCGCAGCGGCGCACTCGTGCCACCATCAGCACCCGCTGACTATGGTGCATTAGGCTCCCACTTCCTGAATTGGCTGGCAGTCCTACCTGCCTACGCCTTGAGCGACCGCATCTGGCTGTTGCGCCTCTTGGCTTAGCCACTTGCCACGACAGCAAACGGAAGAACCCTCCGGTGTCGCTGACCCAGCTGTTCATGGGCACTCTTGAGCATTCCGCCCCGCTTTCGCCCGGCACGCCCGCGAACAAGTGACGGTAGCTTCCCCCAAAGCGCAGCGATTTTGGTAGGTCCGCCCCGACGCTCCTCGCTCGCATTTCGTCAACGCAACGGGTTTACACCGATCCTCACAAACATTGAACCGCTTCAAAATTGAATCGGTTCAAAGAGATAAAGGATTGGAGACAGCCATGCTGAATAAACTGGTCGACGGCTACTGCAAGCTGCTCGATGCTTTGATTGCACTGGCGCTTGCTGTCATGGTGGTGCTGGTGTTCGGCAACGTGGTGTTGCGCTACGCCTTCAACACCGGCATCACGGTGTCGGATGAGGTTTCCCGCTGGCTTTTTGTGTGGTTGGTTTTTCTTGGCGCCATCGTTGCGCTCAAGGAAGGCGGCCACCTGGGCAGCGACATGCTCGTCTCGCGTTTGCCCGTCGCGGGCAAGAAGATCTGCCTTGTGCTGGGGCACCTGTTGATGCTCTACATCAGCTGGCTTTTGCTCACTGGCAGCCTGGCCCAAGTTCAGATCAACCTCAGCGTCGAAGCGCCGGTCACCGGCGCATCCGTAGGCATCTTCTATTCGGCTGGTGTGGTATTCGCTGTTTCGGCAGGACTGTTGCTGTTGCGCAGCCTGTGGCGTGTGTTGGCCGGGCAATTGAGCGAAAGCGAGCTAGTCATGGTCAAGGAATCCGAAGAGGCGGCCGAACTCGAGGAACTCCAAGCCCAACTCGCCAGGGAAAACGCCGCGGTGCCGGCGACTATCAACACCCACGTGGGGAAGAAGCCATGACCATCGCAATCTTTCTCGGGGCGCTGATCGGCGCAATGGCGGTGGGCATCCCGATCGCTTTCGCACTGCTGGCCTCAGGCGTGGCCCTCATGTGGCACCTGGACTTGTTCGACGCCCAGATCCTGGCGCAGAACGTTATCAACGGTGCCGACAGCTTCCCGCTCCTGGCAGTGCCCTTCTTCATGCTGGCTGGTGAAATCATGAACGTTGGCGGCCTGTCCAGGCGCATCGTCGATTTCGCGCTATCGCTGGTCGGCCACATCAAGGGCGGGTTGGGCTATGTGGCTATCCTCGCTGCAATCCTGTTGTCCGCGCTGTCGGGTTCAGCGGTGGCGGATGCAGCCGCGCTAACTGCGCTGCTGCTACCCATGATGGTGGCCGCCGGGCACGACAAGGCGCAGTCGGGCGGCCTGATCGCCGCCTCTGGCGTGATCGGGCCGGTTATCCCGCCGTCGATCGGGTTCGTGATCTTCGGCGTGGCGGCCAACGTCTCGATCTCCAAACTGTTCCTGGCTGGTATCTCGCCGGGCATCCTGATCGGTGCCTCGCTGTGCCTGACGTGGATGTTGCTCGTCCGTAAGGAAAGGATCGTGCCACCGCCGCGCAAGAGCGGTAAGGAAGTCGTCAAGTCGCTGCGCGAAGCTGCGTGGGCGATGATGCTTCCGGTCATCATCCTCGTGGGCCTGCGTTTCGGTGTCTTCACACCAACCGAGGCGGCGGTGGTCGCGGCGGTGTACGCATTCTTTGTCGCGGCGGTGATCTACCGCGAACTCAAGCTCAAGGAGTTGTACGCAGTGTTCGTCAGCGCGGCGAAAACCACGTCTGTGATCATGTTCCTGGTGGCGGCGGCGTTGGTGTCGGCTTGGCTGATCACAGTAGCCGACCTGCCGAGCAAAGTCATCGACCTGCTCGAGCCCTTCATGGGCAATAAGACACTGCTACTGATCGCAATCATGGTGCTGTGCATGGTTGTTGGCACGGCGATGGATATGACGCCCACCATCCTGATTCTAACGCCGGTGCTGATGCCAGTGATTAAGCAGGCGGGTATCGATCCCGTGTACTTCGGGGTGCTGTTCATCATCAACAACTCGATAGGCTTGGTGACACCACCGGTGGGAACGGTCCTCAACGTGGTCGCTGGCGTCGGACGTATGAAGATGGATCACGTCACGCGAGGGGTTCTGCCGTTCATGCTGGCCGAGTTCGTCGTTCTGTTCCTAATGGTTCTTTTCCCGCAACTCGTCACTGTGCCGGCCAAGTGGTTTGGCGCATGAGAAGTATCCGGCCCTGCTGCGTGTTCGCAGTCGGGCGTGCAAGCGATGCCTTGGGTCGACGGTCGGAGTGAGCAATCGGAGTGCTTCAACGCACCGCTGACGCATAGCCTTGTCGCAGAAGCGGTGAAATCAACAGCTGCATTAGCCATCAAAAGTCCCAACTGAAGAAGCGGGAAATCTAACTACAACGGAGAGAGGAAAAGATCATGAAGCAACAACTCGTTCTTTGTGCGGCAGCGATCGGATGTACGGTGAGTCCGCTTGCCCAGGCAGAAGGTTCGGTGACCCTGTACGGGCTTGTCGATACCACGATTCGATACACCACCAACGAAAATGCGGCAGGCGATCGCAAGGTACAGATGTCCGACGGCGTATTGACGGGAAGCCGCTGGGGCATACTTGGCAAGGAAGAGCTCGGTAACAACTATCAAGCGCTCTTCGTGCTCGAATCCGGGTTCGCCCCGGATACCGGACAAAGCCTCCAAGGTGGCCGACTCTTCGGACGCCGTGCATTTGTTGGCCTGCAAGGGGAATTCGGCACAGTTACATTGGGCCGTCAGTTCACCGTCATCCACGAAGCTATCGCTATCAACGATGCCATGGCGCTAGCGAATCTGGGCCTGGTTGGCTTTCAGGGCGGTAACTACACCGGTGGTGTACGGCAGGACAATATGCTCAAGTACACGGGCATCTTTGGTGGGTTCACGTTTGCAGCCCAGCATGCGTTCGGTGAGACTGCCGGTAGCTTCGCAAGATCCTCCTCGACAGGAGGCAGCATTACGTACGCGACCGGTCCTTTCTCTCTCACCGGCGGCTATCAGATCATTCGGGATACAACCACCTATTTTGGTGTCACGGTGCCGACCAGCGACCAAAAGGTGTGGACAGTCGGCGGCAATTACAAGTTGGGGAAAGGGAAGCTGTTCCTGAACTACGTTCACAGCGATGTTGATACTGCCGACTATCGTAACCAGGCGGCTCACCTCGGCATAAGTTATCCCATCGATGGCAGCTGGACTGTCATCGCCTTGGGGAACTACGACCATCTAAACCATGCTTCGCAGTCCGGCAACCGGTACGGTGGATCCATCATGGTGGACTATGCATTCAGTAAGCGGACTGACGTCTATGCCGAGGCGGACTACACCAAGCTGAAAGGCGCCTGGACTAGCTTGGCATCGCAAAACGGCTTCACGACGCCGTTCTTCGGTCACGACAATCGCGTTGGCCTGACCGTCGGCGTTCGCCATAAGTTCTGATCTATAGACGATCACGCGTCGACAGAAAACAATCGCTGTCGACGCATTCCGGCAAGGATGGCTATGGTCCATGCGAGCGCGAAGCCCACCTACGAAGTCTACGCGGCATCTCGGGGGGGTAGCTCAGACCAATGCTTCTTCAGTCAATTTCGAAAAATAGGGAACATATGAGTGCTATCGTAGATATCATCGGTCGCGAGGTTCTCGACTCGCGCGGCAACCCCACCGTCGAATGCGACGTGCTGCTGGAATCCGGCGTGATGGGCCGTGCGGCAGTGCCGTCGGGCGCATCGACCGGTTCGCGCGAAGCCATCGAACTGCGTGACGGCGACAAGTCGCGCTACCTGGGCAAGGGCGTGCTGAAGGCCGTCGAGCACATCTACACCGAAATCTCCGAAGCCATCATGGGCCTGGACGCCTCCGAGCAGGCCTTCCTGGACCGCACCCTGATCGACCTCGACGGCACCGAGAACAAGGGCCGCCTGGGCGCCAACGCCATGCTGGCCGTGTCGATGGCCGTGGCCAAGGCCGCCGCTGAAGAAGCCGGCCTGCCGCTGTACCGCTACTTCGGCGGCTCGGCCGCCATGCAACTGCCGGTGCCGATGATGAACATCGTCAACGGCGGCGCGCACGCCAACAACAGCCTGGACATCCAGGAATTCATGGTCATGCCGGTGTCGCAGACCAGCTTCCGCGAAGCGCTGCGTTGCGGCGCCGAAATCTTCCACGCGCTGAAGAAGATCCTGGCCGACAAGGGCATGTCCACCGCGGTGGGCGACGAGGGCGGTTTCGCCCCGAACTTCTCGTCCAACGAGGAATGCCTGAACACCATCGTGCAAGCCATCGAGAAGGCCGGCTACCGCGCCGGTGAAGACGTGCTGCTGGCGCTGGACTGCGCCGCCAGCGAGTTCTACCACGAAGGCGAAGGCGTGTACCAGCTGGAAGGCGAAGGCCTGAAGCTGACCTCGACCCAGTTCGCCGACTACCTGGCCAACCTGTGCGACAAGTTCCCGATCGTGTCGATCGAGGACGGCATGGCCGAAGGCGACTGGGACGGCTGGAAGACGCTGACCGACAAGCTGGGCAAGCGCGTGCAGCTGGTGGGCGACGACCTGTTCGTCACCAACACCAAGATCCTGAAGGAAGGCATCGAGAAGGGCATCGGCAACTCGATCCTGATCAAGATCAACCAGATCGGCACGCTGACCGAGACCTTCGCCGCCATCGAGATGGCCAAGCGCGCCGGCTACACCGCCGTGATCTCGCACCGCTCGGGCGAAACCGAAGACAGCACCATTGCCGACATCGCCGTGGGCACCAACGCCGGCCAGATCAAGACCGGCTCGCTGTCGCGCTCGGACCGCATGGCCAAGTACAACCAGCTGCTGCGCATCGAGGAAGACCTCGGCGCTATCGCCAGCTACCCGGGCAAGGGCGCGTTCTACTGCTTACGCTAGCAGGCTCCGCAAAAAAGAGGTTCAACGAGGAATTCCGGGGAACGCCGCCTTGATCTTCAGGAAGAAGTATTCCTCGTCACGGTAGCCGTAGGCTCGGCGCTTGATGACTTTGATGGTGTTGTTGATGCCCTCAACGACGCTTGTGTTCAGCGGGTGCCGGCATCGAGCGATGATGCCGTGCCAATAGGTCTGCAAGCGCTGCGCGAACAACTGCAGGGCTGGAATCTGGCTCTGCCTTGCCTGGGCGCACCAATGCTCCCAAGCCTTCTGGGCCCCTGCGGGACGGCGGTAGAACCACAGCCGCTTGAGTTCGTCCTTCAGGATGTAGACGGTCAGCAACGGTTGATTGGCCTGCAGCACGTCATTCAAATGCACGGCTTGAGTGTCGCTCAGGTTTTCCTTGTTGCGCAGAAGCAGCCAGCGCGTGGATTTGAGTACCCGTCTGGCTGGACGGTCGTGCCGCAGGCGATTGGCCTGGTCCACACGGACCCGGTCGATCACCTCGCGCCCATACTTGGCTACCACGTGGAAGAGGTCGAAGACCACCTCAGCCTGCGGGCAATGCTCCCGGATCTCCAGTTCATAGGCAGTTGTCATGTCGATGGCAACGGCTTCGATGCGCTTGGCTACTCCCGCCGGGAGCTGCTCAAAGAAGGCCCGTGCTGTCTCGCGCGAGCGGCCCTGACCGATCCAGAGCACTTGCCGCCCGATCGGATCGACGACGACCGTGGCATAGCGATGGCCCTTGTGCAGCGCGAATTCGTCCATGGCCAGGTAGCGAATGCTGGACCAGTCGGGTTCGACGACTGCCTCGCGCAGACGTGCCTTGTCGATCGTTTTGACGGTGTGCCAGCCCAGATCATAGAAAGCCGCCACCGCTTGCACCGTGCAACTACGCAGTAGCTGACCGCAAGCCTGAGCTAGACGGGTCGTGACACGCTGGTAGCGGCCAAGTCATTCCAAGCGTTCCAGGCGCGGGCCACCGCATTGGTCGCACCACACCCGGCGCCGGGGAACGTGCAGCACGACCCGGTACTCGAACAGCGGAAGATCCCGCACGCGCCGCACCACCGTCTCATGGACCTGCCGGCACTTCGACCCGCATTCCTCGCAGTACATGACTTTGCCGACCGGCTTGAGGTACAGCGCTAGCGTACGGCTTTCCCCTTCAGTCCACACCACCCGTTCCAGCTTGTAGCCATCCCAGCAGCCCAACGCCTGTAGCGTTTTCCGATCCAGCATCCCGTTCCCTAATCGCCGTCTTAACGGCCATTAGGGGTAATCGTTCGAAATGCTCAAAATGTAACGGTGACTCCCCGGGACGCCGCTTCAAGCAAGGCTTTCCGGTTCGCTATCGCCTTGAGAAATTGCTTCTTTGCAAGCTCTTGAATCACAAGTGTTTTCCGAGCCAAAACGTATCAATCTGCTCTAAAAGGACGATTACCCCAGCAACGTCGTGTACCGATCGAGTCCGCGAATCCGTTCGACAATGCCCGCACCGTGTCCAACCCCCGGGGACGGAATTCGCTCGCTTCCTACTTGACAGGCAGGTGCTAGGCTCGAGAGCTTATAGCCATTAGCATTTGCTCAATCACAAGCTGAATCCTTACAGCAACAATGGCTCTGTGCTCTTTATGATGCTCTATAATCAGGCCCGCGAGCAGCGCTGTACATTGGCTTCCCGGTTCCAGCTTAGCGAAATCAAAAGGACCGAGATCGATAAGAATTCCACCACTTGTCCCATGTGGCTTAACGGCATTTTGTCGCTCCCCCTTGAAATTCCTCACTCGCTCGTCTCGATCGACGAAAAAATGATGCTCGCCACTCACCTCTAGCTTCGTTGCCAGTTCCGGCTTGTGCTTATGGAACCCAACGAAAGTCCAAGGTTCGGTGTAAGCGATTGGCTTGTCCCAGGCGACTTTTTGCTTAGAGGCAGGAAAGCCTAGAGTCATATAGGCGCGTCGTTCTGGAGCCGCTTGGTTTGCCGATACCATTGTCTCGTCTATGAACGAATCCGCGGCTAACTCTTTGCACTGGAAATCAGATAATTCCGCAAAAGCAAAGTCATAGTGGTCCTTGCCTCTCTGTCCATCGGGTCCGGCGGTCGTATAGAAGGTCGCCTGGAGAGGGCTAAGTCGATTGCCAGAGGCAACATAGATCGTACGTTGGCCACCTTCATTTTTATCTATCACATGTCCTGCCGTCACCAGAAATGGCTTTCCTTGAACGCGCATCAAGAAACACGTGCCGAAGGCCTCCGCTCGCCCTCTCACATCCGACCAAAAACAGGTACGCACAGAGGGAAGAAACCTTTGTCCAGCCCAGGTGGAGCACTCCTCCAAGCGTTCGAGACCGATTTCACCGATTGTCTTAATTAACCCATTTTCCGTTACGTCCATACTGGCATTCCTGTTTTAATTATTGAAAAACAGACCTCTCGCGCGGGTGATCGTGCTTTTCGTGGAAAAATTGGCGGTACTCAACTGCTGAGCCGCATCCGTCAAAGCTCTGGCCCTTCACGCCTTTCGCAACAGCGGCGAGACTGCAACTCCTTGACTCGCAATAGCTTCTTTTAACGAAACCGTCAGATTTCATTCGAAAGGTATATTTACCTCGATGTCCCACTAGCCGACCCGGTAAAACTCCTTGCTCTGCCCCGCATTGACCGCCCGCCGCAGCCAGTCGGGCATGTCGCCCTGCCCGTCCCAACTCTGGCCCGTGGCGTTGCGATAGCAGACCACGGGCGCTGGTGCGGGTGGCGGCGGTGGCGGCGGAGGCGGCGGATCGAAGCACCCCGCCGCTGCCAGCTCCTCCATGGTCAGCCCGTAGTCGGCCATCTCATTCTGGATCCAGCGGATCGCCGCCGCCCGCTCAGTTTTTGCTGTCATCGTTGTCGGTACCGCTATTGCTGCCGTCTTCCGGGTGGGATGCGGCCGTCGGCGCGCCCTGCTTGTCGTTTTGCTGTTCGTCCAGCTGTTGGTCCTGTTTTGCGCCTGGCGCCGCCTGCCGGGTCGGCGCCGGGCCGCCGGCCTTGCGCCGCCGCCCACCACCATCTCGCTCGGGCGGCCCCATCCGCAATTCTGCCAGCAGCTGGCGCGCCAGCGCCGCTTCGGCCTCGGCCCGTTCAGCCCGGCGCTGTGCCGCGGCCAGCTCCGCCTGTACCGCGTCCAGGTCGTTGACCGATTTCCGCTGCGCCTGCTCGGCGCCGGCGAGCCGCTCAGTGAGCGCCGCGGCCTGCGCCTCGAGCCGGGCGCGGACCTCGGCCTGCGCCACGGCCGCGTCGCGCGCCTCGCTGCGCGCCGCCACCAGTTCACCGCGCAACGCTTCGGCCGTGCGCTCGCTCTGCTGGCGCGCGGTACGCTCCACGTCCAGTTCGCGCAAGGCGCGGCGCTCGCTGGCCTCGGCCCGTTCTTGCGCCAGCGTCACCGCCTCGCGGGCGCGCTCCAGCTCGGTCGAGAATTGGGTACGCAGTTCCGCCAGCTGCCGGCCAGCGGCGTCCAGCTCCGCCCGCCCCGCCTCCAGCCGGGCCTGGGTCGCCGCGTGTGCCTGCCGCTCCGCCACCAGCTCCGCCTGCACGGCCTCATGCGCCTGCCTAGCTTCGCCCAGCTGCGCCGAAATCGCCGCGACCTCATCGCGCGCGACCGCGGTCTCGGTCCGGGCCGCGTCGCGCTCGGCCTCGGCGGCGCTGGCCACGCTGCGCGCCTCGGCGCGCAGCGTGGCCAGCTCGCCGGTGGCGGCCTCGGTGGCCGCCTGCCAGATGGTCTGGACCGCCCCGGCCGCGATGTCCTTCAACGCCTCCGGCAGGTCGGGATGGTCGATGGTGACGCGCGTGCGCCCGCGCAACTCCTGCCAGAACGCCTGCAGCACCTCGGCCGGCGTGCCCATGCTGCCCTTGCGTACCAGGCTGTAGAGCTTGTTGGCGGTGGGCGTGACGCCGTAGCGGAAGAACAGCAAGCCGCAGACCTCGCGGTAGAGCGCGCGGGTTTCGGGGAAGCGGCCGCGCAGGTCGGCAATGTCGTTGGCCATCGCGGCCTGCAGCGCGGCGTCGGTCAGATCGGCCCCTGACCAAGATACGCCCAAACCGCTATCATAAGCCCGCTGGTTATATAGATGGCAACCTTGATTACTTGTGGAAATAAGCACGGAACTGTCACCTGCCCCAGCTAGGCTGGCCGGCCTTTCAGCGATTGTCGAGATCCTGTATGGCCACCGTCGAGCGTACCGCCTACCCGCGTTTCCCAAAGGTCTTTTCCCTCAAGGAATTGCGGGCCTGCTACACACCAAACGCGGAAGAACTGGCCTGGGCGACTCGGTCCACGCGCGGGCAAGAATCGCGACTTGGTCTGCTCGTGCTCCTGAAGGTCTTTCAGCAGCTACACCACTTCCCGAACCTTGACACGATTCCTGCCAGCGTGCCGGAACTGGTGCGCATCAGCGCCGGCCTGAACCCAGGTACGAAGTTTGGCTACGACCGGAAGGTGTCGCCGACCTTGTTCCGGCACTACACGGCCGTGCGAGAGTTCCTTGGCTTCCAGCCCTACCTCGGCACCGATGCCAACGAGATCACTATCCGCGCTGCGCGCGACGCCGCCGAAACGATGGACCAACCGGTTGACATCATCAACGCGACGATCGATGCGCTGGTCCAACGTCAGATCGAACTGCCGTCCTTCTCCACGTTAGATGCCATCGTCGAGCAGGTCCACGCTCGCACGCAAACGGCCCTGTTTCGCCGCATCAGGCGACGCCTGTCCGAGGACGAGCAGCGAAGGCTGGA
Source organism: Cupriavidus sp. a3 (assembly GCF_051015765.1). NCBI lineage: Bacteria > Pseudomonadati > Pseudomonadota > Betaproteobacteria > Burkholderiales > Burkholderiaceae > Cupriavidus > Cupriavidus sp. a3. Next base: position 527,756 of record NZ_CP170645.1, read on the forward strand.
CCGGTTGCTGACCCGAGACCTAGCAAGCCGACAGACCGCTTATCACAACATCAAGCGCCACGCGCTGCGTCCCTCGCGCAAGCACCTGACTCTGCTGATCGAGCATCTGACCTGGCTGGACACCATTGGAGACTTTTCCAAGACCGTGGCAGGCGTGCCGGCTTCCAAGCTGCGCTCCTTGGCGAGCCAGGCCATGAGCCTGGACGCGGCCAATCTCAAGGAGATCTTGCCGGAGAAGCGCTATGCGCTGATGGTGGCGCTCCTCAATCAAATGCGGGTACGGGTGCGGGACGATCTCGCCGAAATGTTTATCCGGCGCATGAGCGCCATCCACAAGCGGGCACGGGAGGAGTTGGAGCAAATCCAGTCCCGCCGGCGCGCGCAAATGGAGAAGCTCGTCGCGCTGCTCGACGGCGTGGTCGAGATCGTCGCCGAGGGCGAGGACGATGCTCAGATCGGCGTAGAGGTACGGCGGCTTCTTGCCCCCTCAGGCGATTTGGAGCCTCTACGCGAGAGCTGTGCCGAGGTCCGCGCCTTCAGCGGGAACAACTACTTACCTCTTTTGTGGCGGCATTTTCGCCCGCACCGCGCGGTAATGTTGCGTCTGGCCGAGGTGCTGAAGTGGCAGTCAACCAGCCAGTCGTGCACCCTGCTGGCCGCACTGGCAGTCGTGTTGAAGAATGCGGCCCTGCACCGCGAATGGTTTGCCGCCGACGTCGATCTGAGCTTCGCCTCGGAGCGCTGGCGCAAGCTCGTACATCGCTCTGACAATCTTGGGCCCGGCATCAATCGGCGCTATCTGGAGCTCTGCGTGCTTTCGCATATGGTCGCCGAACTGCGCTCTGGCGACCTCTGCGTCGACGGCTCAGACGCGTTTGCCGACTACCGGCTGCATCTGTTGCCCTGGCGTGAATGCGAGCGCCGCCTCCCTGACTACTGCGCCAAGCTGGAGATGCCGGCCAACGCGCAGGATTTCGTTGCACACCTACGTCAGTGGTTGGCCGCGACGGCTCAGAGCCTGGACGATGGTTTTCCGGATAAGCGTCAGCACGTCACCATTGGCCGCAACGGCGAGCCGGTACTCCGCCGGACCGTCGCCAAGGAAATCCCCGCCAGTGCGCTTGAGCTTCAGCAGAAGCTGATCCACCACATGCCGAACCGCAACCTGCTGGACGTCCTGGCCAACATCGAGCATTGGACCCACTTCACGCGCCACTTCGGCCCGCTTTCAGGCAGCGATCCCAAGATCCGCCACGCCGCCGAGCGCTACTTGCTGACGATCTTCGCGATGGGCTGCAATCTCGGACCCACGCAAGCAGCTCGCCACATGGGCGAACGGGTGACGCCGCACATGATGTCGTTCGTCAATCGGCGGCATATGAGTCTCGAACGGCTTGAAACCGCGCAGCGCGAACTGATCGAGTTGTATCTCCAGCTCGACCTGCCGAAGCATTGGGGGGACGGTAAGACCGTGGCGGCCGACGGCACGCAATACGACTTCTACGACAATAACCTGCTCACGGGCTACCACTTCCGCTACCGCAAGAAGGGCGCGGTGGCCTACCGGCATGTTGCAGACAACTACATTGCCGTATTTCGACACTTCATCCCACCCGGCGTGTGGGAGGCTGTCTACGTCATCGAGGGCTTGCTCAAGGCAGGCTTGAGCGTGGAGGCCGACACGGTGCATGCCGACACCCAAGGGCAGTCGGCTGCCGTTTTCGCCTTTACCTACCTGCTTGGCATCAACCTGATGCCGCGGATTCGCAACTGGCAGGACCTGAAACTTTACCGAGCCGACCCCAGTTCCAAGTATCGTCACATTGACCGTCTCTTCACGGGCGCGGTGGACTGGGACCTGATCGCCCTTCATTGGCAGGACCTGATGCAGGTCGCTTTGTCGATCCAGGCCGGAACCATATCCTCTCCCCTACTGCTGCGCCGCTTGGGATCGGATAGTCGCAAGAATCGCCTCCTGCTGGCCGCCCAGGAACTGGGCAAGGTTGTTCGCACCGTGTTTCTGCTGGAGTGGATCGGCAGCCGCGAACTGCGCCAGGAAATCACAGCGACGACCAACAAGATCGAGTCCTACAATGGCTTTGCCAAGTGGTTCTCGTTCGGCGGCGATGTGCTGCCTGTGAACGATCCCGACGAGCAGCAAAAGCGATTGCGCTACAACGATTTGATCGCCTCCGCAGTGATCCTTCAGAACACCGCCGACATGATGCAGGCACTTCGTGCCATGGAGAAGGACGGTATCAAGGTCGACGTGGACGACATCGGCTTCCTCAGCCCATATCTCACCAGCAACATCAAGCGCTTTGGCGACTACAAGCTAAACCTTGAGCGGACTCCGGAGGCTTGGATCCACGACAGTCTTTTCGCTACCCCGGCATTCTCCGTTCGGAAACCACGCCATGCCTAACTCCCAGACCCCTTATGGCCCGGTTGACACCGATGCCTTGCATCGCCTGCAGGAGAGTTTCGACACCCGCGAGATCCTGCGCATTGTGGACCTCGTCGACACGATACGAACCCGAGTATGCGAGCCAGCAGGCATTCGCGACGACTTACTCCAGTTACATGGCATGGCCCATACGGTTCTCAATGGTGCCAGTCTCGTCTCGGGAGCAACGAATCCAGTCTTGGTCGAGCAGGCCGAGACCATTGTGGAGGAACTGGATGACTTGATACGGATGCTCCAACGCGCTGTGCACGCGCTGCGCCCACTAGAACTTCTCCGACCTTCCGGCGACGCGTGACAGCTTGCTGCGCCTCAAGCGCTCGTCTTATATCGCGGGTGCGCAGTTAGACGGATTCATCATAACCGGGAGGCTTATGATAGCGGATTGGGCGTATCTTGGTCGCAGGCCTGAGACTGGTGCTGGAACAGGGACTGACGCTGCAGTCGGCCGCGCAGCGTCTGGGGATTCCGAAGGGCACGTTGACGGTGGCTGATCAGCTTCGCCAGAGCGCAGCCTGAAAGTATCCCCTTCGTCAAGAACGCTGACGGTCGGACGGTTACGCCGGAACACCTCCTTTGCGATCAGATAGACCGCCGTCGGCGTGAGGTACCCATCTCAGCGGAGTTAGGTACGAAGACAGGGACGGAGAGTCCGGGATGTCGCCGCCCACCAGCGCCTGCGCAGTACACATGCGATGGGTTGACGACGATCAAATCACCAATCGCGACGCCGTCTAATAAATAAGAACAAGTAGGCGGTATGGGCTCGCTGCGGGCATTAAGCGCCGCTCACCGCCAAGGACAGCGCCCACCGCCAAGTTGGAAGGTGCCCTGGGGATGGGTGCGAGGCGCCAACAGGTGGTTCGCCGCTGGATGACAGGAAGGTATTCTGAAGCCATCGCTTCAGTGCCGGAAATCGAGCGGCGCAGATGCGCAACGTGAGATATCGATGGACGCGAACCTGAAGCATTTCATGCTTGATCTCATCGAGAGCGGGCGCGATCTCTCGCTGGCCACTCTGCGCGACGATGGCTACCCGCAGGCGAATATCGTCAGCTACGCAAGCGATGGGCTGACGCTTTACTTCGGCACTGCGCGCGCAAGCACGAAGCTCAGAAACATCCTGCATTGCAATCGGGTATCGCTGACCATTAGCGCACCTTACGACGGTTGGAACGACATCAGAGCGCTCTCGATGGCCGGGGTGGCGCATGTGCTGCCTGACGATTCTCCTGAGAGTGCGCATGCGATGCAATGCCTGCGTTCGAAGTTTCCTTCGGGGTGGGATATGTCGCCGCCCGGCGAGCCGACGCAAATCGTCTTCGTGGCAATCGTATCGGTGATCGCTAGCGTGCTCGATTATGCGCAGGGGTTCGGACACAGCGAGTTGGTCGCGATCGGCTCTTCGGACCTGGGCTCTCCAGCGGAGGATAGTTGAACTCTATGCCTGGATTAGGACGGAGCTGCGCGTCCACGGATGGCCGAGAACTCTTGCCTCTAATATGGGGCCAAACAGCCTTCGGAAGTCGCTTTGAGCCATCTCAAGCTGGCGGCTTGATGGGAGGCGTCGTTGTCTCCCCCTGCGCGACTTCTTCTGGTAACTGACGACGCCACTGCGCATAGCACTCCAGACCGCAGAAGTAAGCAACGTAGTCGCATGCCTCGGGGATGATCGCCTCGGACTTCGGTACTTCCTTCAAGCAGACTTGGCAGGGGACGAGTTCTTTGACTGGATCAAGGTGGTTGGTCATGGTGCGGCTCCCGGCACCGTCGCGGCGATTCTTGGCTGCAGCGGCGCATGAACGTCGAACGGCTGGCTAACAAATCGACGTAGAGCGAGAACATGGAGTCCTCCGGATGAATCTGTTGTCATTGTTAAATTAAGCATCCTCTCCTGCAGAATACTGTGGTTGATATGCATCAAGTCAAGGCCACTGCAAGCCCTGATAGTCCGTCTCCAACGCCATGGCGGGCGGCGGTTCTCAACGACGTGCCTTCGTCGACCTGGATCGACGAGGGCATTTGCGGAGACAAGTAGCGGCCCCCCTTGGGATCCCAAGCAACTGGCCTCATGATCGAGCGCTGAGGCACCGCCAGTGGACGCAGCGCCGCTTTCCCGTCCTGCCGATGCCCGGAGACCCGCATGGATGCTAGGGACCGCTATGGCTAATCGGTGCGTGTGCCGGAATCCACCACCCGCACCGCGCAGACCTTAAACTCCGGAATCTTCGCTACCGGATCCAGCGCCGCTCGCGTGAGGTTGTTGACGTTGGCCTCGGCCGGAAAGTGGAAATTGCCGAACACCACCCCTGGCGGTACCCGGTCCGTGACTTGCGCCAGGGCCTGCATCTCGCCGCGGCGCGAAGCCAGCCGCAGCGGCTGCTTGTCGGCCACGTGCAGCCGCGCCGCATCTTCGGGGCTGATCTCGAGCAGCGGTTGCGGATAGAGCTCCAGCAGTCCGGGCACCCGCCGCGTCATCTCGCCCGCGTGCCAGTGTGGGAGCACGCGGCCGGTGGTGAGCAGCAGCGGATAGTCCGCGTCCGGCAGTTCTTGAGGGGGTAGGTATTCGGCAAGGTGGAATTTCCCTTTGCCGCGGCTGAAGTGTCCCATGTGCAGGATAGGTGTCCCCGGATGGCTTGTGTCCGGCACCGGCCAGTGCAGCGCTTCGCCGCGCGAGAGCCGCGCCGGTGTAATGCCGGCGTAGGTCGGGCACAGCATGCCCACTTCAGTCAGGATGTCGTCCGGGCCGATGTAGTCCCAGCCCGCGTGCGGCCCAGCCGGCGCTCTGCCCTGCAGCGCGAGTACGCGCCGCGCCAGCGCGCAGACGATGTCCCAGTCCGGTCTTGCCTGCCCGGGCGGGTCAATGGCTTGCCGCACCCGCTGCACCCGTCGCTCGGTGTTGGTAAAGGTGCCGCTTTTCTCCGCCCACGCGGCACCCGGCAGGAGCACGTCGGCGAATTCAGCCGTGGCCGAGGGAAAGATCTCCTGCAGCACGACGAACTCGGCCGACTGGAGGCAGCGCTTGACGTGGTTGAGGTCGGGATCGGTCGCGGCCGGGTTTTCGCCCACGATGTACAACGCTCGCAGAGCCCTCTGGCCCGCCAGGTCGATCATCTCGGTCACGGTAAGCCCTGGTGCATTCCCGAACGGGAGGTATGGTCCGTTTTTCAGTGCCCAGGCCGCGGCGAATTTCTCTCGCACAGCGGCATCCGCAATGCCCTGGTATCCCGGAAACACATTGGGCAGCGCGCCCATGTCGCAGGCCCCCTGCACGTTGTTCTGCCCGCGCAGCGGATTCACTCCGCCGCCGCGCATGCCCACGTTGCCCAGCAGCATCTGCAGGTTCGCAAGCGCCAGTACGTTGAGGACCCCGCTGGTGTGCTGCGTGATGCCCATAGCCCAGACCGCCGCCATGGGCTTGGCGTGGGCCAGCAAGGACGCGGCGCGGATCAGGTCCGCTTCGCTCACCCCAGTGACCTCGACCACGCGCGCCGGCGTGTATGCGGCCAGGCTTTGGTGCCAGGCCTCGAAGCCTTCCGTGCGCTGCGCAATGAACTGACCGTTGTGCCAGCCTTTGGCCAGCATGATGTGCATGAGGCCGTTGAGCAGTGCTACGTCGGTGCCGGGGCGGTGACGCAGGTGCAGGGCGGCGAACTCCGTCAGACCGATGGCGCGCGGGTCGGCCACCACCAGTGGCATGCCACGCTTGCGCACCGCCTGGCGGAGCATTGTGCCGAACACCGGGTGCTGCTCGGTGGGATTCGAGCCGATGAGGAAGACCGCGGCCGCCTCCTCGGCGACGTCCATTAGCGTGTTGCTCATGGCGCCAGAGCCGTAGGCCATGGACAGCCCCGCGACCGTGGAGGCATGGCACAAGCGCGCGCAATGGTCCACGTTGTGCGTACCAAACACTTGGCGCGCCAGCTTCTGCAAGAGGAAATTTTCCTCGTTGGTGCATTTGGCCGAGGCGAGGATCCCGAGGGCACCCGCGCCGGATTCTGTGCCGATGGCCGCGAAGCGCCGTGCCACGACCTCTAGCGCGTCGTTCCAATCGACGGCGATCCACTCGCCGCGGGCCTCATTCGATCGCCGGATGTTGCCTTCGAGCAGATACCGCCGGACCTGCGGCTGCTGCAGCCGCGCCCCGTCGTGCACGAAGCCATAGCCGTAGCGTCCCTTGACACACAAGTGCATGCCGTTGACCAGCGCCTGCGCGTTAGAAGCCACGCTCGCAATCATTCCTTCCCGCACGTTGAGGTCGAAGCCGCAGCCCACGCCGCAATAGGGGCAGACTGTCGTGACCTTGCGCTCGGGCGCACCCTTACTTTCGGGCAGCGAGTTCCTGTCCGCCAGCGCGCCCGTGGGACAGACGGCCGCGCAGGCCCCGCAGGACTCGCAACGCGCCTCCAGCATGGTGGTGTCAACACCGGCCACGAGGTGGGACGCCTCACCGCGGCCGGCCACGCCCCACACAAAACGTCCCTGCACCTCGGCACAGGCCCGCACACAGCGGGTGCAGAGGATGCATTTGTTGAGATCGACCCGGATGAAGGGGTGGGGGTCGGCATCGGCGGCAAAGTGCGTTGCGGTGGGCGGGGCCTCCGGCCGGCTTGCCCCATATTCTCGCGCCCAGCGCATGAACTCTGACTCCCGCTCAGGTTGTGCCGCGTCGTCGTAGCGCAAGAGCAGCATCTCCAGCACCGCGCGGCGCGCCTGCACGATGCGCGGTGTGGCCGTGCGCACCACCATGCCGGCTCGGGCCTCCAGCACACAGGCGGCCGCGAAGTGATCCTCTCCCTCGATCTCGACCAGGCAAAGGCGGCAAGAGCCAACCGGTGTGAGGTCACGATGATGGCACAGCGTCGGGATCTCGATGCTGTGGGCGCGGGCTGCCTCAAGCACGCTTTGTCCGGACGACGCGGAGACCGCTTTGCCGTCAATCGTCAGGCTCAGCATCCAGGATCCTTCGTGCTGATCGTGGTTGCGGCGGTGTCCGCCTCCCGTGCCGCCGGCCTCAGGTAGATCGTGTAATAGACCAGTGCCACGAGCACGCTGCCACCGACTAGGTTGCCTGCAATCACCAGCCCCAGGTTGCGGGCGAAGTCATCCCATCCCAGAGGCGCACCCAGCAGCATCGCCAGCGGAAAGTAGTACATATTGGCGACGGAATGCTCAAAGCCAGCGGCCACGAAGGCGGTAATCGGAAACACGATGGCCACCGCCTTGTCCGCCAAGCTTCGCCCGGCCAGCGCCATCCACACCGCCATGCACACCAGCACGTTGCACAACATGCCGCGGAAGAAGGCGTCGGTCGCCGAAAGTCCGGCCTTGGCCGTGGCAATGGCTACGACTGTGCTTCCCACGTTACCGCCGTTCATCGTGGCGTGCCCCGAGAGCCAGACTAGCAGCGCCAGCCCGAGTGCGCCGAGGAAGTTGGCCGCGCAAACGACAACCCAGTTGCGCAGCACGTCGCGCGTGCTCACGCAGCCGCTGGCCCAAGCCATGACCAGCAGGTTGTTGCCGGTAAACAGTTCGGCGCCAGCCACCGTCACCAAAATCAGCCCGAGCGAAAAGGCTAGCCCGCCCAGCAGCCGGCTTGCCGCGAAGCCGAGCGAGGCATCGCTGCTCACCAGAGCAAACATCAGCGCCCCCAGCCCGATGAACGCGCCCGCGAGCATGCCCAGCATCGCCAGCATCAGCAGCGGCATGTGCGCCTTGGCTATGCAGAATTCGTTGACCCGGCTCGCGACCTGCTTGGGCGAGTACGCGTCAAGACCGGGGACAGCTACCGGGGTCATGGCGGTACTCCCGGTGGACGGAGGTTCGGACATAGTACAAGCTACTATAGAACGTTGGACCGGCTGCCATTTGATCGGGCGCAAGGCCCAGTCCCGTTGCCTGAACCGACAAGCGTGGGAAACGTCCTGCGCTTCACGTGCCTCGGACCTCGCCGAGGCGCGCCATCATTGCTGCGTAACGAGAAATGCTTGATACCGGAGCACGAATGGCTGCGTTTTCCCAGGCTTCGACACGAAACCGCGTGTCGCCCGGAAATGGCTCGATGCAGTTGGATGGCTCTTCTCGAAGGAGCAGATCGACCAAACGGGCTGATGAGGCAGTGGAAGAAGCCTTCGCTATCATTCGCCCATTAGCCCGATCTGCCTGCAGGCGTGCCGGGCGATGGCCTGATGCTGTCATCGGCTGGAGCAGGGCCATTGGAGGATTGCGCCGCGCCACCGGAGGAGGCGCGGCTTTCGCGTCAGGCACCGTGTAACGCGCGGTATGACGACATGTAGTTGTTTCTCGCACTGGGCTGTTTGGCGTGAATGGGATGGTCACCGGATCTTGCGAGCCGTGGTTGGCCAACGTTCCAAAACTTGGGGAAAAGGGCCAGTCAGCTACTACCTGTTTGCCTGTTTGGATCGGGATATCCTCGCCCGGTGCTGCTGTCCTGGGCGGACAAGACGGACGAGGTCATGCATGAAGCGCCTCGTCTGGCAAACATGCATCAGATTTGCTACGCATGCGCTCAAGTGCTCGCCATTTTTGGTGCTTCCTAATGGACGACACCCTAGGCGACCTCACGTTAGCGAAGTAGTGCCAACCACGTTCGGCGTGATCCCGGGCGCCTGGAAGCGCGCCCAACTAAATGCCCACCGCGTCGCGTCCGTGGAAGGACATCAGCCTCTTGACCACGCCGACGTGTCAGCAGCTTTTTTGTGGGCCATTCTCTATCGCTCATGGCAACAACCGCCATGTCGGATTGCCGCCGTCGAAGCTATCGAACCGAACCCGTGCATCGTGGTCGGCGGCGAGGAGGCTTCGGAACTTTGCGCCTCTTCCTACCGCGATCAGTCGGCGGAGGTCTGGGCTGCCCCGGTCGTACGGGCTCAGCGTCGACAGCAATTGCACGCAATCCCACTCATTCCGGATTCCAGTCGGTCCAGAAAAATGGCTCTTTTGAAAAATGAGTGGGTTATGCGGCATACGGGTTGATTGAGGAGAAGTTGAGCTTTCTGGCGATCAGGAAGATCACGGTGCACATGGTTTTGAAGCTCACATAACCGCGGGCCTTGCGTTTGGCGGCTTGGAACAGGCCGTTGAGCGCCTCCAGGAAGCCATTGGTCTGGCGCGTCTGGGCCCATGCAACGATTCCGTCGAAATGCTTGCGGATCATGCGCACGACCTCCTTCATTGGCTCGACCTTGGATCGCATGACGTTGGTCCACCACTGCTCGAGCATTGCGGAAACCACGTTGATCTGCTTGCGCTCAAGGATGTCGCGCAACTGCTCGCGATACAGCCAGCCACGGGCAGTGCGTTTGGTCGTGACGTTGGCGATCAACGCGTCGAGATTGGCACGCTGTGCGGCTGGCAAGCCGTCGCGATCCTTGAGCAGCGTCCAGCGCAGGGTTTTGAGGCTTGGACCAGTCTTCTGTTCGATACGCCGGGTCTTGTCCACGGCTGCCGAAGCGTGAGCCACGACATGGAACTTGTCCACGAAGGTGATGCGCGCGTTGGGCAAATGCTCACTGACGCCCTTGATGAATGCCGGCGACATGTCGATACTGACCGCCCCGATCTGCTCAGGCGCAGCGTTGTGCTCGTGCAGATGTTCAGCGAACTTGCCAACCGTGGCAGCATCCTTGCCTTCGGTCACCAGCTGTGCGGGAAGCCCCGGAGTTTAGTCCGGGGTCAAGAGCACGGACGCCGCAGGCGTCCTAATGGGGCGCTTGTTGTTCCTCAATGTATTGCCGAAGGATATCTATTGGCGCACCGCCGCACGACGAGGCGAAATGAGTCCTCGTTGAAGCTGCCCGCCCTCAGTTCGTACTTCGAGAGGCCATACGAGTCCCACAGGCCGATGCTGATGCCGTTGAAGCGGACCTGACCGTTCTTGTATGTCAGTGCCCGCGCCTTGAACGGAACCCAGCCAAGCGAGTATTTCGGGGAATTGCGGTCGCGCACGCGCCAGTTGAGGCGCTGCCGTTTGAACTGCCTGAGGCGCGTCGAAAATTCTTCGCAGACCTGCTGCTGCGTGGCCGACCCGATGGAGACGCCTTCACACTTGCTGAAGCCGTTGGTCAGCTTTTGGAGATCGAAGCCGGACAACCAGACCTTCGGGCGATTGCAGTACCGCTTGAGGCTGCGGAACTGGGTCTCGTTGCAGAAGTTCCAGACCTGATTGATGAGGTAGCCTGATCGAGGCGGACACGCTTGGTCCTTAGGGCTATGCTGAACAAGCCGCGTGAATTGGTGCGTTCAGACTGATAAGAACGTGTGCGGGCGAAAAACTCGGCTCTGATGACGAGAATTTTCCTACCGCATCCCCAAATGGGGCGTGTTGGCGGAGCACTTGCCCCACATTCGCCCTTTACGGACGGACTGCTCCCATCAAATGCCCTCGGCTGAGGTACAGATTGGCCAGCGCCAGGGCCGTGAAGGCCCGGCCCGCATTCTTCTTCAAGCCACGGTAGCGTACTTTGGTGAAGCCCCACAGGCGTTTGACTACGGCAAAGACATGCTCGACCCGAGCACGGATCTTCGATTTGTTGCGGTTCTTCCCACGTTGCACTTCGTCAATCTGCCCGTTCTTGCGGGTACGCTGATTGGTGAAGTCCTTGGCGCGGGGCGCCTTGGACGCGATCAGCGCCTGCTGACTGGCGTAGGCGCTATCGCCATAGACTCGCTGCTCCTGCCCATGTAATAGCCGGGGCAGCGCATGTTTGTCGTGGACATTAGCCGGCGTCACGACTGCCGAATGGGCCAACCCACTCTGGCTGTCCACGCCGATGTGCAGCTTCATTCCAAAAAACCACTGCTGTCCTTTCCGGGTCTGATGCATCTCGGGGTCGCGTGCCTTCTCCTTGTTCTTCGTCGAGCTGGGTGCGCCGATGATCGTGGCATCCACAATGGTGCCGGTCTTCAGCTTCACGCCACTTGCCTGCAGGACTCGGCCAACCTCAGCAAACAGCCTCTCGGCAAGCTGGTGCTTCTCCAGCAGGCGGCGAAACTTCAGCAGCGTGGTGGCATCCGGCACCGGTTCACGACCCAAGTCAATCCCGACGAAGCGGCGCAGGCTGGCGCTGTCATATAGCGCCTCCTCGCAGGCCAGATCCGACAAGTTGAACCAGTGCTGCAAAAAGTGGATGCGCAGCATCCGTTCCAGGCCAATAGGCGGCCGGCCGTTGCCCGCCTTCGGATAGTACGGCTCGATCACGGCGCACAATGCTGCCCACGGCACGATCGTCTCCATCGTCGCCAGAAAAGCCTCGCGTCGCGTTGGCTTGCGGTATTGCTCGAATCCTGCCCCTTGATCTGCACCCGCCGCCAACGTCATCTGCTTCATGTTCATCTCTTCGCGCTCGTGATTCTTCAGATAACGCTTACTCTCACGAACTGGAGGACTTAATCAGCATTGCCCTAAGCCATAAGCTTACCTACGTCTGGAGGTTGCCATGAAGCCCTATAAAACTGGTTTGACGCTCTCAGCCACGATCGCCATTTTCTACGCCTTGTGCTCGCTCGTCTGGCTGGCATTCCCTGAACCCTTCATGAATTTCATGAGCGCGCTCTTTCATGGACTCGACTTCCGGCGCCTTCAGACAGGCCATCCTTTGTCCTGATGGTCCATCATCTACCCAGGCTTTATCTTTGCAGTCTGGTCTTTTGCCGCCGGAGCATTCTTTGCATGGTTGCACGAAAGCCTCGGGGGATGGCGCTGAGGTCGCGGAATGCCGGCGTGATTGCCACGCGCCGCGCGAGAGCGCCGCGGGTAGAGCATCTAACCGATCGTCCAATGCAGCCTTCACGCATTGATTGATACGAAAATGGACAGCTAGCGGCGAGTATCCGCGACGGTTCAGGCCCTTCTGCATACGAAAAGACAAAAGGTCATCATGGAACCACTTCAAAGGCAGTTTTCCCTTTGGTACTTGCTTGTGGCTGTCACGGCGATTCTCATCCTTCAGAGCTTTATTCCCTCATCGCATGTGGAGTCGCTGCCATACAGCGACTTCAAGATCTTGCTCAAGGCCGGCAAGCTCAACGACATCACGGTTGGCGAGGGCGCCATAACCGGCAAACTCAACACCAACGGCATTGAGAATCTGCTACCCAAGCAACAGGCCGAGGAGATGTTGCGTCAGGGCAAGGGGGACCACCCATTTTCCACACTCCGAGTCAATGACCTCAATCTGGTCCAGGATCTCGAGGCCGCCAAGGTACGCTTTGTGGGCCAGGTCGACAACAAGTGGATTGGCGCGCTGCTGTCCTGGGTTGTCCCCGCGATGCTCTTCTTTATCGTCTGGAGTTTCCTCATCAAGCGGGTCGGTGGCGCCGGCGCCGGCATGATGGAGATCGGCAAGAGCAAGGCCAGGGTCTATATGCAGAAGGAGACCGGCGTGACCTTTGCCGATGTCGCCGGCATCGACGAGGCAAAGGAGGAGCTCGCCGAAATCGTCAATTTCCTGAAGGACCCTCAGCGCTACCGGCGCCTGGGTGGCAAAATACCTAAGGGCGTGCTGCTTCTCGGGGCGCCCGGCACAGGCAAGACCCTGCTGGCAAAGGCGGTGGCCGGCGAAGCCGGCGTGCCGTTCTTCAGCATGAGCGGCTCGGAGTTCGTCGAGATGTTTGTTGGTGTGGGGGCGGCGCGGGTGCGCGACCTCTTCAACCAGGCCGAGACCAAGGCGCCCTGCATCATTTTCATCAACGAGCTGGATGCCTTGGGCAAGACCCGTGCGCTGAACCCAGTGGGAGGAAATGATGAGCGCGAACAGACCCTGAACCAGCTATTGGTCGAGATGGATGGCTTTGATACCAACAAAGGGGTCATCATCATGGCTGCCACCAACCGGCCTGAGATTCTTGACCCGGCGCTGCTTCGCCCGGGTAGATTTGACCGCCACGTTGCGTTGGACCGGCCGGACCTGAAAGGCAGGGAACAAATTCTGAAGGTGCACATCAAGGACGTCGTCCTGGCTCCTACCGTCGACCTAACGAAGTTGGCGGGCCGCACGCCCGGATTCGCTGGCGCAGACCTCGCCAATCTCATTAACGAGGCCGCGCTTCTGGCGGCACGGAAAGGGAAGGACGCGGTGGAGATGGACGACTTCGACGAGGCACTGGACCGCATTATTGGCGGCCTGGAAAAGAAGAATCGCGTGATGAATCCACAGGAGAAGGAAACCATCGCCTACCACGAGGCGGGCCATACTATCGTGGCGGAATCGCGGCCTCGTGCTGACAGAGTATCCAAGGTTTCCATCATTCCCAGAGGCGTCGCGGCATTGGGATACACGCAACAGACACCAACTGAGGATCGCTACCTGCTCAAGCAGAGCGAACTACTTGACCGCCTCGATGTCTTGCTTGGTGGCCGCATGGCAGAGGAGATGGTTTACGGAGATGTGTCGACCGGGGCGCAGCATGACCTGCAACGCGCGACGGACATGGCTCGCCAGATGATTACGCAATTCGGAATGAGCAAGCAGCTTGGACTTGCCACTTACGATGACGTGCCGAATCCGCTTCTAACAGGGTCAGGATTGATGCCTAGAGAACGCAAGGAATACAGTGAGAGCACTGCGCAAATCATTGATGCGGAAGTCAGGAAGATTCTGGCCGATGCGAGCGAGCGTGTGACGCAGACACTGCTGGCAAATCGACACAAGTTGGACGCCCTGGCGAAACTACTGCTCGAGCAAGAGGTAGTGGACCGATCTGCCCTGGAACTGCTGCTCTCCGAGAAGGTCACCCCGCCGGGGAAGCCGCACCCAGGCACTTCGGACGCGCCCGATTCACAGAAGGCGAGCCATGAAAACAAAGGCAAGTAGCAAGAGGGCGCAATTGGCGGTAAGCGCTATTTCCCATGAGGACTACGAGGGGACTCTGCACTTACTTCAAATCGAGTTGGTCAAGCTTCAGAAGCACTTCATTTCCTGCAATGACCGGATTCTGGTGATCTTTGAGGGAAGGGACGCGTCCGGAAAGGATGGGACGATCAAGCGCATTGTTGAACACCTCAGCCCGCGCGAAACGCGTGTCGTTGCCCTTGGCAAGCCGTCCGACCGCGACCGTGGCTCCTGGTACTTCCGGCGCTATGCAACTGAACTGCCAGCTGCCGGCGAGTTCACGCTGTTCAATCGAAGTTGGTATAACCGGGCTGGTGTAGAACACGTGATGGGGTTCTGTACTGATGACGAGCATGAGGACTTCATGGTGAGTGTGTCGGAGTTCGAAAGGATGCTCGTGCGCTCCGGGATTCGTCTCATCAAGTACTACCTGGACATCAGCAAGGCCGAGCAGAAGCAGCGCATCGAGAATCGCCGCCGGGATCCGCTGAAGCAGTGGAAGGTCAGCCCCATCGACGAGCAGGCTTTATCGCTGTGGAAGAAATACAGCAACGCGCGCAACGAGATGCTTGCCCGGACTAGCGATGTCGTGCCGTGGAACATCGTTCGAGCCGACGACAAGCGAGTAGCCCGCCTTAGTGTCATCAAGGATCTATTGACTCGTCTTCACTATGTGGGCAAGGACACAGAACTGATTCGCCCGGAGCCGAAGATCGTATTTCCTTATGCCGAGGAACATCTGCTTAGCGGCGTGATCGCGAAGTGAAGTGGCTATTCGTCATAGGTCCGCAATCCGAAAGGATGGATGGTGCCGTCACATTTTCTGGGTTTCCCAAGTCTGACTGCCCCACCATAGTAGCCACCAATGTGGAGACGCGGAAGCGAGCCAGGCTCGCAGGCAGTCGTGTACTGTCGGCGCCAGGATCGATAATTGACATAGCCCCAACAACTGCAGGATTGCGCGTGGTGTCCATGGAGACTGATACTAGACGCCAGCAGCCCAGTTCGTTATCGCTGGGAAGCGTGAATCGGGCGTCAACGCCCACAACTTCCATCGGGGGAGTCGGCCGCCTGGTGTTCGCTGGCGTGCTGGATATGCTGAGCCGACGCGCGCACCGCAAGGCCTTTCCAGTGCTCGTCGGAGCCTTGGCGTTGCTCGTGACCATCAGCATGAGCGTGCCGCTCGTCCCGGTCTTATCGGCGGCAACGCTGCTGAATGCACGTCGATGGAAGATGATTGCGCTTTGTGCAGCCCTGGGGAGCAGTGCCGGGGCACTTCTTCTCTATGTCGTCTTCCACCATCTCGGCTGGGTCCAGTTGCTCACCTACCTACCTGAACTCACACGCTCCGCCAAATGGATGGCGGTGGAGCGTTTCACCGGAAGCTATGGCCTCCCCGCACTGCTGGTCATCGCTGCATCGCCGCTGCCACAAACGCCCGCACTGGTTTTTGTCGCCTTGGCGAAACTTTCCCCATTGGCGGTGTTTGCGGTCATCTTCTGCGGAAAGCTCGCAAAGTACAGTCTGGCTTCCTGGCTTGCAGCCCGTGCTCATGATTCCTGGCAAAGTGAAAGCGAGAAGCACAATGGCTTTCAAAGACCACAATGAAGTACGCCATGGCTGAGCCTGGCCGGCTCGCGGTGCAGTGCGCCAGCAAAATCTCATCCACCCGATAATATCACGTTCAGCTTCAAAGCCCGCCGGGCCGATGACGTGCGATACGACTGCTGACACGTCTGATTTGAATCATTTGAAGGGATCGCAATTCGCGAATGGCCGAGAGCCTGTAACGCTCGGGCGGATGGCATCGCCCATACACGATGGCCATTAAGGCATCCTCGACAGGGTACTGACGACCGCGGGCTACCTGTCCGATCTCACGCTTCCGCATCTTACGGTCGCCGAGCAGCCAGCGGCTTGAGTCGCTTAGATAACCGAACTGTTGTCTCGCGTCATGCCTTTCCAAGCGGAAAGCACTATTCTGTAAAGACCCAATTGCAGCCTCATAATTGACGGCTCGGGTCGAAATGGTAGCCAATAAGGAGAGACAAGATGAAGAAGCGATTCATGGTAGCCGTGCTATCCGCTGCCGTACTTTCCCTAATGCCTGCGTTTGCCCAACAAGGCAAGCCGGTGGCCAAGAGTGCTCCCCCGAGACAAGAGCAACCTAATGTCGCCGAATTCGATAAGCAGGCGCAGCAGATTCAGGAAAACATGCGGAAGATGCAGGAGCAGATGGCAATAATCCAGAAGACGCAGGACCCGCAGGAGCGTCAAAAGTTGCTTCAGGAGCACTGGACGACCATGCAGGATACGATGGGTATGATGCACGGCTTGTGGGGCCCGGGGGTGATGGGGAAGGGGGTAATGGGCGGACCCATGATGGGAGGCCACACGATGGGCGGGCGCATGATGGGTTGGGGGCAGATGGGCGACTACTATTCGAAGCTCACACCTGAGCAAATGAAGCAGCGGCAGTACATGATGGACCAGTACTTGGGCATGCAGCAGATGATGATGAACAACATCATGCAACACCAGTACATGAGGCTGCAGCCGCAGCCACCCCGCCAGCAGTGAGGAAGTGCCAGACAGAGCTACGACTACTAGCCTCTTCAATTGTCTGCTCGGGCGCGTTGGCGCGCGTAGTAGAGCGCGTTCTACGCCTGGCGGGTGCCCCGAAATTTGCCGGGACGGCGTCAGCAGTGGATTTTACGCCGCTTTCCTGAGTTCACGGAGTCGTCTTGTTGGACGTATCTCGCCGAGGACATTCAGTTCGCGTATCCACATGCCGTCTTTATAGCACGCCGAATTTAATGAGAAACTGTGCAACCACCAATGGTTAGTTTCATACGTCCGCGAGTCGGCTACGCCGTGGGGGGCGAGTGGTTGGAAAGCGCCCACTCGATGCGCTAGCCCTAGTCGCACGTTACCAGAGTTGGGCGATTTCAATCGTGGCATGGGGCCGGTCGCCGCAATGGCAGAGGTTCTAGCACGGTCCGGGATGATGGTCTCGGCGGCCAATGCCTAGCGCCGCTCGGAAGACGCCTTCAGCGCCGCGCTAGCACGGGTGCTGAGCTAGAAGCTGCAAAGGGCAGCGCGGCATTTTGCTGATTTTGTTGTTCTATTTTTCTCACCGGCTTTATCGCATTTCCTGACAACGAATCGACGAGGACGCGCTGCAGTTGCGTGTCCGGCTGTAGTGCCGCGGCTGCGACGTCTGAGGTGTTCTGTCCAGCGCGGACACGTCTGGTTCATGCTGCAGCTAGTCGACTGAGGTAGCTTGCAGCGACTTCGC